>CBDFMR010000005.1:200000-2881581 GCA_965249765.1 Saprospiraceae bacterium | reverse complement strand
TAGATCAGGAAACATGAGTTGGGATGCGGTAGTAAATTATCGTAGAGATGGAGAGATTGCAGAGGTGATTGTTTCATCAATTGATGATCGATTGTTGGATGGATTCCAGTTTACAATTGATTTTAATGAAAATGAATGGACCTTGGAAAGTGTGGAAAGCTCATCGGTGGATATGTCAGATCAGAATATCAATACACTCAGTAAAGAATCTGGTTTAGTAACATTGAGTTGGCATTCTCTTACACCAGTCAATTTGAATGGAAAGCAAGTTGTAAGAATGCAGTTTTCCAAGAATGTTCATACTCATTCAGATTTGAGTGTACAGATGACGTCTGACATAACTATTGCAGAGGCTTATGTAAACGGTAAGGCCATTGGTTTAGATCTTAGAGGAAATGAGAAAGTTACAGGATTGAGCCTTGCTCAGAACATACCAAACCCATGGAGTAGATCTACTTCAATCAATTTCGAACTGGAAAGAGCGGGGGAAGTAAAAATCAGTGTCTATGATGCACTTGGAAGACAAATCGTGAGTCATTTTGATAACTACAGTTCCAGCCTTAATCAATATGAATTGACAAGTGAGAAATTTGAACATGCGGGTGTTTATACAGTAGAGGTAACCTACGGCGGATACAGTGAGGTAATTAGAATATTACACATAAAATAAATGACCATGCTGGAGAATGTTGGCTCTATAGCTGACAGGATTCAGTTCGGGTAAGTTAAATTTTCCTTTAGTCCTGGCCGCTGGCTGGGACTTTTTTTAAGATTAATGAAAATCCATATTATTTTGAAAAAGTGAAAGATGTAAAGTCAAATATAGAAGGAGGAGTATCTGTTACAGCTGAATGGATAAATCAGCAACTTGACAATCGACAGTTTACTATCGAGTTAAAAGAGAACGTTATTCTCGGCGAATTTTCACTTTCGGTTGTGAAGGAAAGATTAATACTTAGAATGTTGATAAGCGGGTTGTTTGACCAGTGGGCATCGTTTTCTTTTCTTCCAACGGTAAAGAATGATCAGGTTCAGTTTGATCACGTAGATTTTAAAGTGGACGATAAGGGTTTCTTTAGTAGGAGCATTAATTGGGCGGTGCAGAAATGGGGTATGGAAAAAATGGAGAAAGAAGTTGAGAACAAGGTCAATGAGGAAATGAGCAATTGGATAGATCAAATCACGAATAGCCCTTTGAAGCACCAAATAATTGATGACATAGCAGTTTCGTATAGTGTCGATAAAATTAGGGTGCTTGAGATATCAGTTCTTGAATCTTCTTTACTTTTGACCTTGAATATATCTGGGAAAAATCTGGCAATTGATGTTGGGTAAGTCTCATACTCGTCCCCAAGGTATCTCAGCAGGTCATGAAGTCACATGGTCTGTTGCTAGAGATATATTAGACGCTGGGGGTAACGCCTATGATGCCGCAATAGGCGCTTACATGACCATGTTTGTTACTGAGCCTTGCATGGCCTCATTGGGTGCCGGTGGTTTTGCTAATATTCTAACATCACAAAAGAAAAACTGGATAATTGATTTCTTCTGCCAGACTCCATCTCAATATCATAAGAATGCGGGTCATTTGCTCCCTATCGAAGTCGATTTTGGTACTGCTACTGAGACCTTTTATATAGGTATGGCATCGAGTGCTGTTCCTGGGGCAATCGCATTTATTTACAGTCTTCATGACGAGTTGGGAAATATGCCGATAAAGGAATTATTTGCTCCTGCTCGAGAATTGGCTAGAAAGGGAATTCCGCTAAATGATTTCCAGGCGTTTGATGTTCAATTGCTAAATGGAATAATTGGGTTAACGAATGAAGGTAGATCTATCTTTTTCAATGGTGAATCACCTAAACATAAAGGCGATATAGTAAGGATGAATGGATATGCTGACTTACTTGATACATTGATAATTGAGGGACCTGATCTTGTATATAAAGGGGAAATAGCAAAACAGGTAGAGAAAGATATGATCTCCAGAGGAGGACATCTACGACGTCGGGATTTCGAAAATTATAAAGTAAAAGTGATTAAGCCTCACCATGTTTCATATCATGGATACGATGTTCAATTACCTTGTGAGAATAGTATAGGTGGACTCGTTGCTTTATCGGTAATATCTCATTTGTGTAGTGATGAAGTAGATGAAGCCTGGCATGTATCTGATTATTCTGGTCATTGGATTCGGGTAATTGAAGAGGTCAAGTCTTTGAATAATGATCCTGAAAAACTACTTGCTTACTTACAGTCATATGGTATTGAAGCTCGAGTAAATAAATCGACGATGTTTAAGCGTGGTACGAGTCACTTTAACATTGCAGACAAAAATGGTAACGCGATTGCTTTAACCACGTCCATAGGGGAAGGGAATGGATACTTTATTCCGGGTACTGACATGCAATTGAATAACATGCTGGGTGAGACATTTCTCTTACCCGGTGGTCTCAATTCATGGGAGGAAGCATCTCGCCTAAATTCAATGATGTGTCCGGTCATAATGCATAGAGACGATGAGATTATATTAATGGGATCGGGAGGAGCTGGTCGCATTCCATACATGATTTCTCAAGTGATGAATTATTATTGTTGCCAAGGCATATCACTACGGGAGGCTGTTGAAGCACCACGATTATACCCTGAGGGTAATACTATTAATATCGAAAAAGGACTTACTTATGATACGACCTATAATAGCAGAGTCAAAATTTGGCATGAGCCATCACTCTATTTTGGAGGCGTACATTGTCTTGCACAAACAAGCAATTCCGTCGAGGAGGTAGGTGATTTTAGACGGCAGGGATGTCCCTGATCAGTGAAGTACATTATACCACCCCAAGAAAACGATTCCTCCCGCTATGAACCCCAATGCAGCAAGCCAGGATATTTTCCTCAGATACCATATGAAGTCGATTTTTTCCATACCCATTGCTGCTACCCCTGCGGCAGATCCGATAATCAACATGCTACCTCCTGTGCCGGCTGCGTAAGCAATGAAATGCCATAGTTTTGCATCAAGACCTTCCGTATACATTCCCATAGATGCCGCTACGAGTGGAACATTATCAATTATTGCTGATCCAACACCCAAAAGCATGACAACAAGATCTTGATTAGGTATCGCGGACTCCAAGCCCTCAGCTACATATCTAAGTGTACCTACGCCTCCGATTACGAGTGATTCTAGGGCAGCAACAGCCATAAGAATACCTAGGAAAAAGAGGATGCTGCTCATTTCTATTCGAGATAGTGCTACGTGTGCACTATATAGATGTCTGTTTTCTCTTGGGAAGTTTTCTTCAGGGTGGATGTATTCAGAAACCAACCATACGAATCCCATGCTGAGCATCATACCCACATAGGGTGGAAGGTGGGTAACCGTCTTGAAGATAGGTACAAATACGATTGCCCCTAATCCGAGAAATAGCATAGTTCTACTGCTAAGTAGACTTTCGGTTTTCAAGCTGCTCTCGTCTTTCATCGAGATCTCACCCTTAAAAGCTTTGAGAAACATGGCAACAAAGAAAGGTACCACAAAGCACACTATACTCGGAACGATGAGCATTTTTATAAGACCAAAAGTAGATACCCGTTTGCCAATCCATAGCATCGTCGTAGTAACATCGCCAATTGGTGACCATGCACCCCCTGCATTGGCCGCTATGACTACCATACTCACAAACCATATCCTATCATTTCTATCTTCAATGAGTTTCCTAAGTAATGTAACGAGAACAATGGTTGCCGTAAGGTTGTCAATGATAGCTGATAAAATAAAGGCGAGAATTCCGAAAATCCAGAGTAGGTTTCTCTTTTTCTTGGTTTTTACCCACCCTTTCAATACTTCAAATCCCTGATGAAGATCGATGATTTCTACAATGGTCATGGCTCCTATCAAGAATACCAATATTTCCGCAGTCTTTCCGAGATGATGCAGAAGTGTATTAGCGAACCCTTCTTCGGCATCATGTGTATCAGATAGAAAACTGAAAAGGTGATCATGAGAGTCTATTACATCTACCATTCCATATCTAAATCCGATGGCCAATAGAGCCCAGCAAAGAGCCGCCATTAAGAGTGAGGGCACCGTTTTGTCTAATTTTAATGGATGTTCAAGTACAATAGTTAAATAACCTAGAACAAATACAAGAATAATAGCAGCTACCATGGTTGAATAGGGTTTTGTATCAAAAAACGCAGGCGCAAAGGTAGATTTTTCTCCTGCAGATATATAAGATTCAAGACTATAAATCTCTTAATTTTGCAAACGCGTGGTACGTATAGCAAATATTGAATTGGGAGACTTTCCATTACTCCTAGCACCGATGGAAGATGTAAGTGATCCTCCCTTCAGAGCGTTGTGTAAAGAGCAAGGCTGTGACATGATGTATACTGAGTTTATCTCGGTTGAAGGACTCATTAGAGATGCTACTAAGAGTCTGCAAAAACTTGATATTTTCGATTATGAGCGACCCATCGGTATACAAATCTTTGGTGCCAATATTGATAGTATGAAAAGAGCAGCAGAGATAGTAGAGGAGGCACGACCAGAAGTATTGGATATAAACTATGGTTGCCCGGTCAAGAAAGTAGTATGCAAAATGGCGGGAGCTGGGATACTACAAGACATCCCAAAGATGGTCAAGCTAACTGAAGAGATTGTCAAAACGACCTCACTGCCCGTAACGGTAAAGACCCGACTTGGATGGGATGACAAAAGCCTTTACATTGAAGAAGTGGCAGAAAGGTTACAAGATATCGGAATAAAGGCGCTGAGCGTTCACGGCCGCACCAGAAAGCAAATGTATAAAGGAGAAGCAGACTGGACGCTGATAGGGAATATCAAGAAGAACCCAAGGATTCATATTCCTATATTTGGAAATGGAGATATAAACAGCCCGCAAAAGGCTGTGGAGTATAGAAATAAATATGGAGTAGATGGAGTGATGATAGGTAGAGCTTGTATTGGCAATCCTTGGATATTTCGAGAGATTAAGCATTATATAGAAACGGGGGAACTGTTGCCCCCCCCGAGTATTGAAGAAAGAGTAGAAGCTGCTCGTAAGCATCTTAATTTCTCAATAGAATGGAAAGGAGAGAAACTTGGAGTCCTAGAAATGAGGAGACATTACACAAATTATTTTCGCTCTCTTCCCCATATAAAGTCTATACGATCAAAATTGGTGACTACTGACAAACCATCAGAGATTAATGTAATTCTAGATGAAATATTAGATAAATACAATCGAGTTGCCTTAGCATAGATTATGATATTCCACATAGAACCACACGAACGTGAGATTTTTGAGCTTGTTAGAACTGCTTCTAAGAGACTAAACTCACCTGCGTACATCGTAGGTGGTTATGTTAGAGATCGATTACTGGGAAGAAAATCGAAAGACATTGACATTGTATGCTTGGGTAGTGGGATAGAATTGGCAGAGAATGTTGCTGGCATGCTGCGTCCTATTCCACGTCTTGCCGTCTATCGTCGTTTCGGTACGGCTATGATCAAGCACAAGGACATAGAAATAGAATTTGTCGGGGCTAGGAAGGAGTCATATCAAAGTGATTCTCGGAAACCATTGGTAGAGAATGGTACATTAGAAGATGATCAGAATCGAAGAGATTTTACCATCAATGCCATGGCGGTCAGCCTCGATGATACCAATTATGGTGAAATTATAGACCCTTTCGGTGGATTGCATCACCTAGAGAAAAAGCTACTCAAAACTCCGCTTGAGCCGGGTCGTACTTTTTCTGATGACCCATTGCGCATGATGAGGGCGATGAGATTTGCGACCCAATTATCATTTGAGATTGATCCTGAGACCTTTGATGCGGTAGGCAGGTTTAGGAATCGCATGTCTATCGTTTCAGCAGAGAGGATCACAGGAGAATTGAGCAAGATACTCGCCGCAGATAGGCCCTCTGTCGGTTTTAAGTTGCTGGAAGAGTCGGGTCTCTTAGAAATAATCTTTCCTGAGATGATCAAGCTAAAAGGGGTCGATATCAAGAATGGAATAGGGCACAAGGATAATTTCTACCACACCCTAGAAGTAGTCGATAACATCTCCAAGATGACTACCAATATCTGGCTAAGATGGGCGGCACTGCTTCATGATATTGCCAAGCCAGCTACCAAGAGATTCGAGGAAAAGCATGGATGGACATTTCATGGTCATGAAGCTCTTGGGGCCGTGATGGTTCCTAAGATATTCAAGAAATTGAGATTGCCTTTGGATCAAAAGATGAAGTATGTGCAGAAGATGGTGAGACTTCATCTCAGACCCATATCATTGACCAATGAGAACATTACCGATTCAGCGGTAAGGCGGCTGATTTTTGATGCCGGAGAGGATATTGAAGATCTGATGACCCTTTGTAAGGCAGATATTACTTCCAAAAATCCAAAGAAAGTAACCAAGTATTTATCCAACTACAGGTTGGTCCAGCAAATGATAGAGGAAGTTGAGGAAAAAGATAGAATTCGTAACTGGCAACCACCTATCACTGGCGAGGAGATAATGGAGTACTTTAGTATTCGTCCATCACGAGAGGTGGGTGTTATAAAGGACCATATAAGAGAATCTATCCTTGATGGCGTCATAGCTAACAATCATGATGAGGCCTTTGACTTAATGAAGAAGAAGGGTAGGGATCTGGGTCTAGGAGATCGCTGACTCTGATTTTTGATGCTTGTCAATGCTTCAAAAGCGTATTGGTGTGCTTGGATTTGACGTTGTATACAAATTGCACTATTCTCTTTTACTCTAAAGAATTCCCCGATGCTTGCATCAGGTGTCGCAAATAGATCGCTGTTTGGTTAGATTTGTCGAATGAAAGAAGACAAACATCTACACAAGAGCCATAACAAAAGTTTGTTACTGTATCATTTTGTATGACCTGCGAAATATCGGCGAGAAGTATTTACAAAGGAAGTAAAAAGGACACTGAAAGAAATATGCGAAGGGATAGGTCAGCGCTATGAGATATATACACATGAACAGGGTACAGAAGAGAACCATATTCATCTATTGCTTCAAAGTGTACTGAGCTATTCTCCTACAAAGATCATCAAGACGGTGAAAAGTATAACGGCACGGAAGATATTCGAGAAGCATCTAGAGGTTAAAAAGAAGTTATGGGGCGGACATTTTTGGACAAGTGGCTACTATGTAAATACAGTTGGACAACATGGTAGTTTTGATACAATACAGGAATATGTCAAGAATCAAGGGAAAACCTATAAGAAAATATATCGCAGTCAGCTCAAGCTCTTCTGAGGTTTAAAGCAAGCGGTGATACCCCGTCTGCTTGCAGCGGGGTAGTTCATTCGAAGAAAATACCTCGAGGCTTGCCTCGGGGTTGAGAGGAAAGTTTGAAAACCTAAGGGTTTCAACTAAACATCAGAGAATTTCGGTTTTTGACCTGAAGGTCAAAATGAAACCAGCGAAATACCCCTATGGCTCTGCCTCGGGGATAGTTGGTTTAAAGATGGAGGTAGGCCCTCCGATAAGGGGATACAGGTCCGCTTATCAAACAACTTCTGTAATTTATAAGAGGCAACTTTTATGGATGAAGCGACAGGAGAAAAGGCCGAATTAAATCGGTCATGTATGGATAGGAGAGATGAGCGCAAGCGAACCTTTCGATGAAGTGGCGAAAAGACCAGTTGTTGTCAAAAATCGGGACATATCGAGGTTTCGATGAAGAGTACAGAAGTTACCTGTTTACGGCAGTCCTCGCAACAACAGTAGTCTGGATGTTGTAGCCTACTTCGACGATGTTCCTATGCTTGATGACGGCAGGGGCATCGGGATCAGAAGTAGATACCTGCCCATCAGGGCTTTGTTCTACTTTCTTTTGGATATCAGCATACTTGGATTTCCTGTCTGTGAGATTATCGATTTTACTTACTATCTCTTTTTTCCTTTTAGAGGATTTGATCTTTTTGATCTGCAGGAGGTAGTCATCAATTTTATTGTCGATGTACTCTAAGTGGCGATCAATTTTCTTTTGATTAAAGTTGTTTTTCAAAGAATTTTGGCCTCTGACTTTAGTGGAGTCTAAGGCGATCACATCACCAGAGATAAGTTTCCAAGATTGGAGTTTTTTGACAAAGGCCCGATGGGCTTCTTTAATAGCAGCTTTATCAGTACGGAAGTAGCAGATGGTACGAGGGGAGGGGCGTAGCCCCCTGAGGAGCCACATCAGCTCTAAGTTGATGGAGCAGCGATGTGCGAGTTTATTGGCAGAACGAAGGTCATGACGTGGCTTTGTTGCATGAATGGATGATAAAAGAGATGGAGATAGTATCTTTGAGAGACCAACCTTACAAAGCAAGCCACATGACAAAGCAACAAACTAAGGTTGGGGGAAAGCAAAAAAAGCAGAAGAAAAACAAGTATAAGATCACAAATTGGAGAGAATACAATAGGAGTCTTGTAAAACGAGGAGACATAACTATATGGTTTGATGAGGCCTTATTAGGCTGCTGGTATTACCAAGGTCCTAATCAAAAAGGAGCCCAGTATAAATATTCTGGGCAATGCATGAGGAGCTTGCTACAGCTCAAGGTAGTATTTGGGTTGAAGTACCGACAATTAGAGGGTTTTGCCAGTTCATTGTTAGGCATGATGGGGATAGAATTGAGCGTTCCGAGCTATTGTCAAATAAGCCGTAGGGCAAAACAAGTGGAAGTAAAAATGGATGTTCCCAAAACAAAGGGCCCCATGTTTATAGTATTTGATTCAACGGGACTCAAGGTATATGGAGAAGGGGAATGGAAGGTACGTAAACATGGGTATAATAAGCGCAGGACGTGGCGTAAGCTACATTTGGGAGTAGATGAAAAGACCGGATATATACATGCACAGGTACTGACAAAAAACAGCAAAGGAGATGGAGATGCTCAGCAGGTTCCACAATTATTGGATCAGGTAAAAAGTCCTATAGACCGCTTTGGAGCAGATGGAGCCTATGACACATATGAGATATGGGAAATGCTCAAGGAAAAACAGATAGAGGGGGTAATACCTCCACAAGAAAATGCCATCTACTGGGTAGATGAAAATGACGAGTTACTGGATCTTGATCGCAACGAGATCATAAAGGAAATAGAAAAAAAAGGCCGAAAGAAATGGAAGGAGCAAAGTGGATACCACAGACGGAGTTTATCAGAAACAGCAATGTTTCGATTCAAGACAATATTTGGCCCACAGCTATACTCCCGTCGGTTCGAAACCCAGCAAAGTGAAGTTGCAATAAAAGTAGCATGCTTAAATATAATGACAGGCCTTGGTATGCCTGTTTGTAAAAAGGTGGCTTAAACCTATAGCTATTAAGCCATAGCTATGCTTTTTTTTTGATGACTTATTCATGCAACAAAGCCTCATGACGTTGTCCATAGAGAAGAAGCTTGAAAAGATCAGCGGGGTTGTAAGGTTCATTCCCTTGTCGATTGAGTCTAGAGTTTTTAAATCCAAGAAGGTCTAGATCCAGGGCATTGACAAACAGATCAACGACTCTAGCCCAACTGTCAGAAGCTACTTGTTGTTCCAGACAAGTAAAGTACATGTCATCTCTAGATTTTCCTACTTTATAGTCCATAACTGAGATAAATTAATACCTCATCAAGGTACAAAACATATATGAAAATATTTAATACAATAAGAGTTATTGCGTAGTCTGACGGTTTGGATATGCAGAGTCACGACCAATTGGGAGTGATTCTGTGATCATACATTGTTATGTAGGGTGATTCATTCAACTAATTGGTATTCAATGTCCATTTTTTGATGTAAAATCCTATCAATTAGTACGATACTTTCTTCGACTTTGTAAATTATCATATGAGATTTCACTAGCTTGGATCTATGATGTACTTTGATCTCTGTAATTGATTTCCCACTCTGTGGATCAGTACAGATTGAATCAATTGCACTGAAGATTAGCTTGTAGTACTTGTTAGCCTGATCAATTGACCACTTTTCAACAGTGTAATGCCAGATGGACTCTAAGTCACTTATAGCCAATTTGCTAAGTTCATACGTCAACTTCATCGAACAAACTTCTTGTTCAATTCGGCCAAGTGTTTTACAGGATCAAAATTCTTTGCATACCCGCTTCGTTCACCTGCCTCTATTGCTTCACGTAATAGGTGTATCTTCTGCTCTCTTTCATCAACCATCCTTAAGCCCGCTCGAATAACTTCGCTGGCAGAGGAATACCTACCAGATTTGATACTTTTTTCTATAATTCGCTCGAAATGATTACCGAGTGTAACAGACGTGTTTTTGGCCATGGTTTATCTTTTCGCCAAGATACCAATATTTGGTATACGATGCAAGGTTAGCCGGCACTTTTTGTTTGATCCTACATAACACAAAATGAATGTCATGCGGATTTACAATCCGCATACATTTCAGTTGAACCCTGCTAAAGGGAAACGCGTTGAGCTAATTTTGCTTTAAGATATGAATTAGTGTGAAAATTGAGAACTACACCTTGCTGTTGTTCAACGGATAATGATATGTCGTCGTCTCTCGACGTAGGAGAGATATGCGATCATATCTGATGTGTGTGCCCAGCATGGGCAGCTATGGTGAAAGATAGCTATATATTCTAAAGGGTGCAAGTCCCTTGTGCGCCAGAGTGATATTTGGAAGTACTAGTAAGCTGCAAGGGCGATAGGGGTGACCCTTAGTCTGAAGGAAGCAGGACTACAAAGGTCAGTCCTAACGAACAGGAACTGGATACAGAGGCTATTATAGCTGGGTAAGCAAGCACACCTTTGTAATGCCCTAAGAATACCAAAGGTTATAGTAGTAGATCCAGTAGGTATTGACTGAAAGAATAATGCCCTTACCTGGGGAGGTCTTGAATTAGGTTCGGTATTCCTATAGATCAAGAAGTCAGCCGAGGTCATAGTACCAAGAGTAACGAGTGAGGATTTCTAATACCATACCCTCTACGGTCTCACAACTGGGGAAGGACTGAACGAAGATCCGTTTGAAAATTCGATATGGAGTACATAAGTATAGCCATTTCTTAAAGTACAAACTACTCTAGAGTGGTGTAAAGAGCACCCTAGATTATGGGACTTCGAACCGCCGTATACGAGAACCGTACGTACGGTGGTGTGAGAGGCGCACCCCATCAACGACAGTTGGTGGGGCCGTCTACTCGATTGTGCCTAGTGTTTTTTCTTTTTTCTTCTTTTCTTTTTCCTAAACTTATCTTGATTATTACTAATTATGTAATCAACATATTCCTTCTCCTTATCCATTTTGTTTTCAATAAAGACCCTGTTTAGATAAGGTAGGTTTACGGTGTATAAGTCAATTTTCGGCCACTTTAAAATCGAGTCAATATAGTCTTGTGGAGATTCTTTTATGATTTTAGAGAACAACACACGATTTACTTTGAAGTAGATTGGAACAAAATGCAGAAATACTTGCTCTCCTGTTTTATTTATAGTCTTTGATATTTTGTCAGTCAATCTTGGAACATCAATTTCTCTGGCAGCAAGACAAAATTTGTCAAAATCGAAAACGATTAACTTGGACATTGCATTACCAAATTGTTGGAATGTAAAATCTTCATTGTCTATCTTATGAGTAATTAGTTCGCTGTTTATCTCCTTTGCAATTTTTGAAATTCTTGGATTGTCAATTTTGGATAAGTATTCGAGTGACTCCGCAATACCAAGTAAATCTGATTTTTCAATTTTTTCCTGAAATTGCTCATCAGTTATCAAGCCTAGTAAGTACTTAGATAATTGAAAGTCCACATCTTTTAATGCAAATAGTAACGACTTGATTGCTTGCAAACTTGTTGTAGTCAGTTTGGATTGTAATTTGTCCTTATCAAGTAGTTTTATAAGTTGTTTAGTTTTATTTCTATTAAGGTGATTAAATACTCTCAACGAAATACTAAGTAGTGTCAGATTTTGTTCTAATATCCTATCAGCTAAAAAGGAATTTTCTAGCTGCTCAAATAGTGCTTGACACTCTTTAAAGTAAATACTGGAAACATTCTCTAAAAAAATGACAACTTCTTTTATAGGCTCTTCTTTGATTTTAGTTTGAAGAGCTTCATTATTTGAAATCAATAACTCTAATCCATCTTTTGGTGATAAAGTTTTAAGCTTGAAAGCAACTTTCCTAAGGTCTTGGTTTTCTATAACCAATAATTCAGGAGACACCTTTCTTTTATTTAGAATTGATTCAATTTTGTTAGGACTAATAGATTTTAGTTCTGAAATACCTGAATATAAATCAGAGGAAGAAGCACTATTAATTTTATCTAAGAGATTTTCATCATTTAAAGAATCTAAAATGCTCTTGGTTCTATCAGCGTCAATTTTTCTCAAATTTGAGAGAGCATTGGAAATATGCTGAATAGATACTTCATAAAGCTTGTTTTGGAAGAAATCATCTTTGTCTAAATCCGCATAAAGGGTTTTTGAGTGCTCCCAATTAATATTCGTGTGTATGTTTTTTAGTGTACGACTTATACCATCAATTCTTAACTTTCTAAGAAATTCCAACTGTTCTGAATGGTTTAATTCAGCAACTCTAAAAAAACTGTTTCTGTCTAGAACAATATCTAAAGTTGAGTTTATACTCTCAATTTCTTTTTCTTCAAGCTTAACATTTTCTGTTAATTCAGTTTTGAACTCTGTAATATATTGGTGAAACTCCTTTTCTTTTCTTTCAGCGTTGCTTCTAAAATCTGGATAATCAATCTCATCTTTATATACTTCAAAAAGTTTCATTGATAAAAGTTCAAATGATTCTATTTGAACAATGTATGAATTGTTCGTCTGGTTTATCAGTTCCTTTACTCTCCAATTTAGGTTTTCTGGGTTGCGACCACACCAAAGCAAGCCATAATCCTTAGACTTCAACTTAGCAAGAGCATTCATAACAGAATCATCTGCTCCATTGTAGCCAACCACAATAAGGTCAAATGATTTTAAGCATTCTTCCAATTTATTCTCCATATTACTCCAAAGTAACCCTGTTTCGGGTTTAGTATTCTTGATATTCTCGAATAAAAAATCTCCGTGTAATTTGATAATATTCGGTCGTTTGCTTAGGGTATTAATGTACTGAGCAACTTCATTATGTGAATATATTTTGGGCTTAGTTTCAGTATATCTAATTAGCGAATCATAAATGAGGTCATCAAAGTTTGTGGTGAATACATTGGTAATTTTTCCATTTGATATTAAATGAGAAAACAACAAATATGCACCTGAAGGTTCCTTAAAGTCAATGAGGTGTTCTATCAGTTTTTGCCTTTCTTTTGGACTTTCAGAAAAACGCTCAAACCAAAAACCATAAAGCAAATCATCAAAAACGAACTGCTTTAAGATTTTCTCATCACTCGTTTTGAAAAGATTTGAAAGGTAGGGTGGTGTGTTTTTCTTTAGGTCTTCAAGCACTTTTTCAACCTTTTCCTTTAAGGTAGTTTCTTCTTCAAGATATTTACTTTGAAAATTAGCCTGTATGACTTGAAAAGCTTCATTATCTATGTCGTATGTTGATTCCAAGAAGTCGGAACTATTCGCAAAGTTTTTTAGATACCAATGCTTTCTTAGAAGTTCTATTATCTCAAAACCTGTCGGTATTTCAGAACTTCTCGAACATCCTGCACCAAGTAAGAATGAACACTTAGGCAATTCTTTAAAATCGTGATTTGTCTCTCTAAATTTATTTAGGAGAAAGTCAATTTGTTTGATTTTGTCTTTTCGTATCATTTTACATTAGGCACAACACAAAAGGAATGTCATGTGGATTTACAATCCTCATACATTTCAGTTGAACCCTACTAAAGGGAAACGCGTTGAGCTAATTTTGCTTTAAGATATGAATTAGTGTGAAAATTGAGAACTACACCCTGCTGTTGTTCTTGTTTCATAATGATTTATTGGTGAGCTTCTGTATATGTTACTTTTTACTCATTATTATCTACGGTAAAGACATAGGAGTATCCCTTGAGATTTGAGCATTAGTATTCCAGCCTTGCAGATTTTCTATTCATGGGAGGACCTCTGTAAGAAGGAATGGTGATGAAATTGAATATCCACTTTACGTCGGCCCTCAATGCGGTTATCTCAAATTCATCGTGCTGACATTTCTCACACCTTTATCCCATCAGGCCATTGAGATGATTCAATATCTGGAATATCATCCTCACGGTATGGCCATTGCGCTTTAGAATATCAGGAATCTGATCTTTGATACGCTTGTAAGTCACTGGCGCATGGATGCCATAGTATCTCGACTTCTGAAAATAGGGAGGAAGGACATGTGTCATAAATTGATGCATGGCTACCAATGGTCGTAATGACTTGACAGCAACTAGTGCCGCTTGACCCATTTTCTGGTTGCGATAATCTTTATACGTGATGAGAACAAGGTCGTTGTTCTTCTGCTGAGACGCGACATATTCCAATCGCGATTTTGAGATTGCTATGCGATTGATATAGCGAGCTAGGTACCTTTCCAATACTTCGGTGTCTGATGTGGGGTACTCGTTCTTTACATTCCATCGCTTATGTTTTATCGTCGCAATTAACTCATTCATGTCATCTACCTCTGCAAGGTCTCCCTTTGCCCGATGTCGTTCTAGCATTTTGAGAAAAGTCTCCCTGTACACTTTGCATATCTGTCTGTAGGAGGCCAGTTTCTTTTTGCGCTTTGGCCATTGCCAAGATCCCTTGTCATTTATTCCACCAAAGGTGATTAAACTATGCACATGGATGTGGTACTTCATGTCAGAGCCAAAGGTGTGGAGTACGGAAACCATGCCGGGCAGGCCACCCACATTTCGGGGATCGGCGGCTAAAATCTTTATGGTCTTCCATGCGGCTCGCATGGTGATGTTATAGATCAGCTGCTTATTCTGTCTAGCTAGTTTATTCAACTCATGGGGTATGGTAAACACCGCATGCACATAAGGAACTGATAGAAATTTCTCAGCTAATTTCTCCTGCCATAGTTCTCGCTTTAGGTTTTGGCACAATGGACATTGGGAGTGACCACAAGAAAGGTAGATATGTCTAGCATGGCCACAGTGCTTGCAAGTGACTCGCTTACCGCCTAGGGCTGGTGTTCGGCAAACTCTTATGGCTCTGATCAACTTGATGTGATGGATGGCTTGTAGATGCGGATGTAATCCTCTCCGTAGCTCCTGATGAGGTCCCCGATCGACTTATCCAGTTGATATCCTGATGGATCTTGCCTAGCGGATGATTTACATGGGTTTGCCTTTCTACACATAGATGTATATATCGCTCGGTTGTCTTCAAATGTTTATTTATGACCAAGCTGCTGCTTTAGATATACCAAATCAGTACCAGATTCTAAATGATGAGTTGCATAGGCATGTCTCAGGGTATGTACGGACGCTTGTTTGCTCAGCCTGGCATTCTTCTTTGCTTGGCGCATAGTCCATTGTCCAGAACTGGAACAATACCTTTCGCCTTTCTTATGACCATTGAAAAGATAGTTGACGGGTTTGAGCTTCTGATAGTATTGTGTCAGTATATCTATGAGGCTAGCGGGAATACGAATGTACCTGTCCTTGGCTCCTTTTCCTTTTCGTATCCTTATCTGCAGCCTATTCCTATCTATGTCAGAAAAGGTCACATTGGTGGCTTCACTAAGCCGAAGTCCCGTTGCATAAACAAAGCAGATAAAAATCTGATGCTTGTAGGTTGCTGCACTATTTATGAGTTTGATGACATCCTGCAATGAAAGTGTCTGTGGTAAGGTTCTATCCTTACGAGGACGTGGTGTCTTGCGTAAAGACCATTCTGCCTCTAAGACTTCTCTGAAGTATTTTCGCAAGGAAGAGTAGTCGCAGTTAATTGTTGACCACGAACGGCCCTGCTTGATGCGATACAGAATATACTGCCTGGCTAGATCTTGTGATATTGGATCTCTTGGAAATTTTCTTGTGGCAAATCTCAAAAATCCTTTCAATGTTCTCAGATACATTTTTCGTGTCGCAGAACTGAAATTCTTCAACAAAAGATGTTCTTCAAAAGCTGTCAGTTGACTTGTGATTGTGGCTTGCATAACTTATTGATTTTGGTTTATATAATGAAAACCAAATCTAAAGAACACTACACAAGAATGTTAGGAGCTTTTGTGATGTATTAGCTTAAATCTGAAAAGGGTTTGTTCAACGGTTCGGCTATGTGCCATGCCGACGTTTAGGAGGCATGGACATCATAGCTTGTGTTGTAGCACGTATTAATCCCCTAATCGCAGACCAATCAAAATTTTATTTCGGAATTCTCGTATGCCACTTGGGATCTCCTTGACATGCGCCCCAGGGAGGCTCGTTTGAAACATAAAATCTTACTTCTACAAAACTGTATAGTTGTTTTGATAATGTCATTATCAAATCTTGTTCTTCCAATGGTAACTTACCAAGATCAATTTCTTTAACTTCCGCTGATTCTTTAGCAATTTGCTTGGAAAGACTTTCAATCAAATCAACCGATTTTGGTAGATATTCCTTTGCAAAATCTGTTATAAGGAATCGATTTGTGAAATCTTCTGCTATTGAGTGATCTTCAAGCGTCCAGGGGCCAACAATATAGATTAGTCTTTTTAAAGACTCTTCGGCACTTAATTTAGATTCTTCAGCACAACTTAGAACTCCCGCTAAAGGTATAAAAGCAAGCAGTCTAGAACTTTGTATTACAAATCGACGTCGAGTTATATTTTCCATAATTATTTATTTTATTCCTTTAAGATGATCCGCCAACCTCAGGGCCAAAGCTGAAATTGTCAATGTAGGTACACTTGCGCCCATATGAGGGAATACCGAATTGCTGACTATATGCAAGTTCTTGAGTCCAAATACTTTTAGGTTTTCATCACAAACTCCTTCATCTGGATTCTTGGCCATAGCCGTGGCCCCTGATGGATGATAACCTACATTAGCTCCAGGTGGACTGACCTTCGAAATGTCTTGTGCCCCCATAGCTTCACCTAATTTTGTGGCAACTTCTGTAAACTTGTGATACCCTTGCATATCCCAATCCGTCAGTTTAAAAGTGATTTTTGCCACTGGATCTCCAAAAGCATCCAATGTATCTTTGTCCAATTCTAGCATACTACCGGTATTTACATTTTCTATCCCATATGACACTATGGTTGCCATGCGAGGTATTCGTTCCCTAAGTTCATCGAGAGAAAGCATATTGTTTTTTGATGACCACATAGTTGCTTCATTGCCTATTAGAAACCAATCCATGGCGGGAGAAGAGAACAAAGCAAAAGTAGGGTGTTCATTTCTATCCACATTAGTCCTGAAATGATCCGATGTCATGGTCTCAAAGCCCAAACGATATCCTATCGGCTTTCCCAGATCATAGGTTACATAAGGGGACAAATGGTCGCTAAACCCACGGCCAAGTTGCCCTCCTATATTTCCAAGGCCATCTTTATGATGATGATTGTCCGCTGATAACAAAAGCATCCGAGGGGTTTCTACACCTCCCATTGCCACAATAAAATTATTTGCCAGAATTGTGACTTCTGACTTATCTTGAATTCGCAATGCGTGTGCAGCAACTATCTTATTTCCCTCTTGATTAGTCTCTAATCTCCGAACACTTAAATTCTCTATTATTTCAACATTTTCATGTTTCTCCAAAATCGGGATATGAACCCTGTCAGGTGAATATCGTGCTCCAGAAGGACAAAATTTACATGCTCTGCAAGCCAAACATCCCGAGCGTCCTCGATAAGGAACTGAGTTTACGGATATCGGACATGAGTGTCCTGCCATCCCCATTTTTTTTAATCCGGGGGCAAAGAACTCACTATCAAAATAGGAAGGTGGATGGCCCGGCATTGGAAAACATCCCGACCGGTGTGAAGTATAAGGATTGTCCTCATTTGCGGCAACTCCAATTTCGTATTCAGCTTTCAAAAGCCAGGGTTCCAGGTCAGCGTAGGATATAGGCCAATCGCGACCATAACCGAAAAGCGATCTGACTTTCATGTCCTCCTCTGTGGGCCGCATCATAATTCCCTGAAAATGAAGAGCTGTACCGCCTAGTCCGAACAATCTATAATTAGTCCAGTCAATCACATCATCTTTTGCAGTCTCCGAACTTAATGGTGTTATTATGGACGGGTCAATATCATCATTGTAATCAGCAAAATCATTTATCTCCTTCCTGCTTTTCATCAATAAGTTGGCCCGATCTTCTTCTGAAAACCGAGGACCCTGGTCTATGATCGTGATCTTTTTACCAGAAGATATTAATTGACTTGCTAATAAAATTCCTGCGATACCTCCTCCTAGGATACAGTAATCTGTTTTAATTTCTTCAACCATTTTTAGTTCTTTTATTGTATATAACGAAACGGCACTAAAACGCCTAATTTTTAAAGTTAGGTACAAAATATTTCTTTCCCAAGCTGGAACAACTTAAGGTCCAATAAAAAAGTTGTCAGAACAGGTGCTTGTCTAATTTTGAATCATTATACTATTGTATTCGGGGTAGCAAATGCTCCACCATTTGGTCTTTCACTAAAGCACCCAGCTCCGAATTCTGATGGGGTTGATCCATTTTCATGAATTCACACTATTTAAAACATCGAGCTTAGATCTGACTGTTCTGAAAGATAGTCAATAGTTTCGTTATAAAAATGGTCTTATTGGGCTTGGAGAAATTAGTAAATTTTTGTTCGAATTTTGGCGGCCAATTTCGGGGAATTCTGACTAACGTTCTCTAACCCCTTGATTATCAATTCTCTTTTTCTCGTAAGCTAATTTGTATTTCTGTCTGCTGAAGATTCCCAAATCATTGGGGTCAATACCAAATTTACTAATTTTCTTTCTGAGCTGAGCTATAGCTCTTCGTTTTTCATCAAGGAATACATATTGATTTGTTGGATTGTATTGCTCCCTCTTGGTAACCATATTCCAAAGGATGACTGCAAGTTTTCTGGCGGTTGCTGTGATAGCTGCTTGTCTACCTTTTCGAAAAGCTATCTTTTTGAAGAACTTACCTAGATCCGAGTCTTTTAAATTGCCAACTGCATTTGCAGCATTTCTCAAAGCGATCTTAAGTCGATTACTTCCTTTAGGTATTCTATTGGACAGGATTCTTCCTCCACTCATTTTGTTGTTGGGGGCCAACCTAAGCCATGAAGCAAACTTCTTGGCAGAAGAGAATTTCTTCAGCCCTTCTGGACCTATTTCGCTCATGAATGTGAGAACTGTACTGTGGCTTACTCCTGGTATTGCCATCAGGTCAACTCCATTAAAGTATTGATATGATATTATATTTAAATCAATACCTTTTAGGCCATTCTTATTTTGTTTCTTATATGGTTTTTTGGTAGGAAGATCGTCGACTACTCCTTGCTTCTGATTAATAAAATTCTGCAAGAAATCTGCAATTTCAAAATCACATTCTTTTATCATAGATTGATAGAATCTGTATCGCTTGAACTCTTGCTTCAGCCCAAAGAGGTAATCTTTTCTTTCATTTGACACTAAGGCCTTGGCAATCTCCTCTTCTGATTTTTTGCAATTGTAATGTCTGTGAGTTGCTAGAGATTTTGGATCTAAATCACCATTACAAATTGCTTCTATTATTTTGATTCCTGTAAGACCAGTCACATCTCTGACGACCACATCTAGTCTGAAATTTAGCCACTTGAGAAACTTCTGCATTTTATGTGATGTGTCGGCTTTTTGAGCGATCATCTTGGCTCTATGTCTACATAAAGTTCTCAGCTTCTCAGTGGTTTCATCTGGCAAAAAACTTGCTGGAAGTAAACCCAGAGTATGCATCTTTTGTATCCATTGACAATCTAGTACATCTGTCTTTTTCCGATTGATATTCTTTGTAAACTTACCATTGGTAAGTATGACCTCAAGACCTGAATTCATCAGCTCTACAAAGAGGTTCTGCCAGTAGGTTCCAGTGGACTCCATAGCTACACTTGTGATATCTTTTGAGTGCAACCATTTTGATAGTGCTTTTAGATCTTCGGCATACACTCCGAATTCTCTTACATCTTTGTTTGCTTGACCTAATGCCACAAAGTGACTTCGGCTTCCTACATCTATCCCCGCACAATTAGGATTGATGATTTGCATCGAGATTGCCTTCTTTTCCATTTTATAGATTTAGATTATAAAATAGACTCTAACAAGAAGTATCTTTATTATTGAAAATTATTCTGATCGGGGTTCACGCCAAAGCGTGACCACCATTGAAATTTATCAACTGTCCCTAAACGTGAATTAGGGACTTTTTACTTCTCGTACCAGAATGACGCTGGGACTTGTCCACCGAAATGAACAGAGATACCATTAAATAAACCGGTCTCTGATAGAGCCAATTCTAAGATAAGATGTATTCACGTTAGCGAGGGAAATTAATTTGCTGTGGAGAGTTTTATAGCTTGCTTTCTAAAATTTGGAACTGCAAATCTGGGGAATGTGCTACAACGGTTTGTGCATGCACAGTAGCCCCGCTTAGGGGCTATTGATGTATGCACTTTGTGTGTGCCCAGCATGGGCAGCTATGGTGAAAGATAGCTATATATTCTAAAGGGTGCAAGTCCCTTGTGCGCCAGTTTGACAACTGGAAGCATTAGTAAGCTGCAAGGGCGTAGGGGGTGACCCTTGGTCTGAAGGAAGCAGGACTACAAAGGTCGGACCTAACGAACAGAAACTAGATACAGAGGCTATTATAGCTGGGTAAGCAAGCACAACTTTGTAAAGCCCAATGAATAACCAAAAGCTATTGTAGTAGATCTAGTAGGTGTCGACTGAAAGAATTTGCTCTTACCTGGGGAGATCTTAGAATGAGTTGATCATTATGAGAAGTCAGCCGAGGTCATAGTACCAAAAGTAACGAGCGAGGATTGTTAAACCATACCCTCGAAGGACTCACAACTTGGGAAGGACTGAACATTAAATCACGTCTGGATTCACTATGGAATCAATGATAGCCATGGTCTAGAAGGACAGAAAAGAAAAAATGAATTGATAGCAAAAATCTTACAAGATAACTGACTGTTCCCATAGGGGCAATGTCCTGAGGACATTGAAAGGAAGGCACCGCAAAGCGGATGGGTTGATTATAAAGCCTACCGACGAGTGGTAGGAAATAAAGGGTCATGCGGAGTAGATGGTATGGGAGTATCTGAACTGCAAGAATATCTATCAATCCACCAGAGCAATCTGTTGCGAGAGATTCTATCAGATGGGTACTTACCGCAGGCTATCAGAGGAGTAGAAATTCCAAAGTCAAATGATGAACGAAAGGTCCCGAAGGGTGAATGTCTGGGAGACATTCAATTGAGAGAACCGCGAAGCGGGTGGGTTTGGCGCCTGTTAGGGATCCCCACTGTAGTGGACAGATGGCTACAACAAGCAGTTAGTCAACAGCTGATGACGAGATTCGAGTTAGAATTTTCGAAATACAGCTACGGCTTTCGTCCAAAGAAGAACATGCAACAAGCGGTGATACAATCCCTCGCCTATATCAATGAAGGATATAGCGATATTGTAGATATAGACTTGAGTAAGTTCTTCGATGAAGTAGCACATTATAAGATACTACAGCTCATTTATGAGAAGGTGAAATGCGTGACCACGTTGGGGCTGATCCGCAAATGGTTACAAGTACCGATACTTATTAATGGGAAGCTACATAAACGACGTAAAGGGTTGCCGCAAGGAAGTCCTCTGAGTCCATTACTATCCAATATTATGTTGGATCAACTAGATAAATACCTAGAAAAAAGAGGGTATAGATTTATCCGCTATGCTGACGACTTTAGTATCTACACAAGATCAAAATCGAAAGCGAAATCTATTGGGAATAATGTTTATCTCTTTCTGAGAGATAAACTAGCACTTAAAATCAATGGGGAGAAAAGCGGAATAAGAAGACCATCCACATTCAAAGTATTAGGACACTGTTTCACTTCGGTATATAAGAAAGGGAGCAAAGGACAATATCAGTTGGTAGTGAGTAAAAGTAGTTGGGAAGAACTAAAGAGAAAGCTCAAAAGAGCAACCAAGAAAACGATAGGGTATACTTTCAAAGAACGACTGTGGTCAGTTAAATTAATCTATCAAGGATGGATTAATAACTATAGATTAGCAAATATTTGTACAAAGCTAAAGAAGGTAGATGAGTGGCTGCGCAATCGATTGCGATACTGTATCTGGCATGACTGGAAAAAGCTTGAGCGAAAACGTAAGAACCTGATCAGACTTGGAGTGGAAGAAGGAATAGCTTATGCGTGGAGTAGAACAAGAATGGGAGGATGGGCAGTAGCTCAAAGTCCTATACTTGGGACTACTATTAAAGTGTCACATCTCAAACGCAGAGGTTATGTTCCTATGATAGACTACTACTCAAAATTCAATGTTTCGATTTAGTGAACCGCCGTATACGAGACCCGTACGTACGGTGGTGTGAGAGGCGCACCGTGAGTATCATAGCTCACGGCCACCTACTCGATTCTGTGCAGATATTAATTCAAATTTGGTTGAGGAGTTACCCTTAAATAAGGTTTAACTTCTGTATGTCCTTTTGGGAACATAGCAGGAATTTCTTCATTTGTAACAGCAGGGATAATTACACAATCATCGCCATTGTTCCAGTTAGCAGGTGTAGCAACTTTATGGTAAGCGGTTAACTGTAATGAATCAATTACTCTTAATAACTCATCAAAATTTCTTCCTGTAGAAGCAGGGTAAGTAATCATTAATTTTACTTTTTTGTCCGACCCAATCACAAATACAGATCTAACCGTAAGTTTGTTGTCCGCATTTGGATGTATCATATCATAGAGCATTGCTACTTTTCTATCCTCATCAGCAATTATAGGGAAGTTAACAGTTGTGTTTTGTGTCTCGTTAATGTCTTTTATCCATCCCTTGTGTGAATCAAGACCATCGACACTTAAGGCAGCCACTTTAACATTCCTTTTATCAAACTCAGCTTTATACTTTGCAACAGTTCCTAACTCAGTTGTACAAACAGGAGTATAATCCGCTGGGTGAGAAAATAGGATTCCCCAATCATCACCGAGCCAATTATGAAAATTAATTTCACCTTCTGTTGATTGTGCTGTAAAGTTTGGAGCTTCATCTCCTAATCTAATTGTACTCATTTATTTTATTTTATTTAATTTATAATTATTGTTTTCAAAGTTCTGACTAACGTTCTCTAACCCCTTGATTATCAATTCTCTTTTTCTCGTAAGCTAACTTGTATTTCGGTCTGCTGAAGATTCCCAAATCATTGGGGTCAATACCAAATTTACTAATTTTCTTTCTGAGCTGAGCTATAGCTCTTCGTTTTTCATCAAGGAATACATATTGATTTGTTGGATTGTATTGCTCCCTCTTGGTAACCATATTCTAGGTACTACTATAAAAGTATCACTACTCAAACGCAAAGGGTACATTTCTATGATCGACTACTACTCAAAATTCAAAGTCTCGATTTAATGAACCGCCGTATACGAGACCCGTATGTACGGTGGTGTGAGAGGTGCACCCCATCAGTTATCGCTGGTGGGGCCATCTACTCGATTGTGTGGCGTAATGTTCATTTACCACATCTTTTCAAATGAAACCTTATCCATGGAAGTGTTTTTATCTACCCACAAAGAATTTTTGTTATTTTTTAACATTAACGTGCTTTTACTCGAAAAGACTCTTGATAGAATTGCAAATGGAAACAGGAATAAATAGAAAATTATACTCAACAAAATATTTGGGACAATAAAACTCAGCACCTTGGCAAGTTTCATCCATAAGAAGTCTATGAGTTTACTGATTCTGTCTGAGATTAATCCCAAAAGACCAATAATTAGTGATGTGTTTAAAGCCCATCTTAAATCCAAGAAGAAAAATATAATTCCAAAGCCAACGGAAATGATTAATACCGTTTTAACGGGGTTGTTATTTTTTGCTTTCATAAATTTTAAAATAACGTGTATATAAATGGTGCCACAGCACTACTACCTCCAAATACAATTAACAACCCCAATAATAATAAGATTATTATTATTGGTGCTAACCAAAACTTTTTTCGCTCTTTTAGAAAAAGCCATAAATCTTTTAAAAATTCCATAAGTTTATTTTATAAAGTAATTCTTTTTTAAAGTGTCTGATACTATTTCAGCAATTTTTGTATTACCCAGTTTTGTCTGATGAATATGGTCATTAAAATATAGGCTATTTCCCGATAATGAAGTTAAATCAATAATATTTTCTTTAGGAGTTATTTTGTCAATAACTTTATATATTGAATCAAATGCCTCAATATGAGCTTTGTGATTAAACCCATGATAGTAGTATTTACACCTTTTTCTATCTTCTGCTTTGGTGTTTTCGGTTATTAAAGTAGCTTATTTACAGATAAAAAATTCAATATCATAATCTTTACAGAATTCCATAATAAGTTTAAGGTTTTGTTCATATATCTTTAATCCTTTTTTATTGAAAGTACTTTTCAGATTATCCTCTTTGTTTTTATTTGATTGTTCGCCATTTTCAGAATAAGGTTTTGACAGCTTAATTCTTACTTTAGATAATAGTTGCGACCAACTTATAAAAGGATCAGTCCAATGAGGTTCATATAGCTTGTATGAAACCATCCCCGAAACATCAAAATTATATTTGAGTTTAATAGGTTCGTCTGATATCTCATTAAAATAGTACATATCATTCCAGCCATGATAAACTATTACAATATCTGGTTTGTAAAATCGTAATGTACTCCATAATCTTCCGTATGATTCAAAAGTTGAATACCCTCCCAAAGCAGCATTAATAAAATCAAGATTATGTTTGGTTTCCGATTTTATTTTTTTTACTGTTTCCCAAGGCCAAGTATTATCATCTGGCAAGTTATGGCCAGTTCCTGCAGTTGAAGAACCACCGAGAAAAACTATTCTGGTTGTATTGTTATCTTTTTCTAATGCTATTTCAGGAGTAGAAATAAATCCGTGGGAGTTAACAGATTTATTTTCGGAATATTCACCTGGAATAGCAGTATATGAAAAATATGAAGAGTTTTTTGCCCATTTACTCATGTCGTTTTTCCTTTTCTCTTTACTGACAAGTTGATCTAATGATATGGGAGGCTTTACTATTCTGACTGTCACTTGGCTTTGTTGCATGAATGGATGATAAAAGAGATGGAGATAGTATCTTTGAGAGACCAACCTTACAAAGCAAGCCACATGACAAAGCAACAAACTAAGGTTGGGGGAAAGCAAAAAAAGCAGAAGAAAAACAAGTATAAGATCACAAATTGGAGAGAATACAATAGGAGTCTTGTAAAACGAGGAGACATAACTATATGGTTTGATGAGGCCTTATTAGGCTGCTGGTATTACCAAGGTCCTAATCAAAAAGGAGCCCAGTATAAATATTCACAACAATGCATGAGGAGCTTGCTACAGCTCAAGGTAGTATTTGGGTTGAAGTACCGACAATTAGAGGGTTTTGCCAGTTCATTGTTAGGCATGATGGGGATAGAATTGAGCGTTCCGAGCTATTGTCAAATAAGCCGTAGGGCAAAACAAGTGGAAGTAAAAATGGATGTTCCCAAAACAAAGGGCCCCATGTTTATAGTATTTGATTCAACGGGACTCAAGGTATATGGAGAAGGGGAATGGAAGGTACGTAAACATGGGTATAATAAGCGCAGGACGTGGCGTAAGCTACATTTGGGAGTAGATGAAAAGACCGGATATATACATGCACAGGTACTGACAAAAAACAGCAAAGGAGATGGAGATGCTCAGCAGGTTCCACAATTATTGGATCAGGTAAAAAGTCCTATAGACCGCTTTGGAGCAGATGGAGCCTATGACACATATGAAATATGGGAAATGCTCAAGGAAAAACAGATAGAGGGGGTAATACCTCCACAAGAAAATGCAATGTACTGGGTAGATGAAAATGACGAGTTACTGGATCTTGATCGCAACGAGATCATAAAGGAAATAGAAAAAAAAGGCCGAAAGAAATGGAAGGAGCAAAGTGGATACCACAGACGGAGTTTATCAGAAACAGCAATGTTTCGATTCAAGACAATATTTGGCCCACAGCTATACTCCCGTCGGTTCGAAACCCAGCAAAGTGAAGTTGCAATAAAAGTAGCATGCTTAAATATAATGACAGGCCTTGGTATGCCTGTTTGTAAAAAGGTGGCTTAAACCTATAGCTATTAAGCCATAGCTATGCTTTTTTTTTGATGACTTATTCATGCAACAAAGCCCTGTCACTTCTAAAACAACAAATAGAAAAAAGACTGTAGGTAAAGATATCGTAAGTATATTTTTCAAAGAGCTATTCATGTTTAATCCATTTTAAATTTAACCATCCATTTTTCTTTATTTTCCCGATCTGGTTGTTCTGTTTTGCAGTACACAAAATCATTTATAACTAAATAATCCATCTCTGTACTCATAAAACATCTGTAAGCATCGTAGGGGGTACAAACGATTGGTTCCCCACGCACATTAAAACTTGTATTTACGAGCAACCCATAACCTGTTTGATTTTTAAACTCATTGATTAATCCCCAATATCTTGGGTTAGTCTCTTGATGAACTGTCTGTATTCTTGCCGAAAAGTCTAGGTGAGTTATTGATTGCACATCACTACGCTCAAGATATAATCGTTCCCATAATGGTAAATCGGAATAGTTGTCGGGCAGTTCTTTTCTCCTACTCTCAATGACAGGAGCTACAAGCAACATATATGGAGAAGCTGTATCTAAATCAAAGAAGTTTTGGCTTTCTTCTGCTAAAATTGAAGGGGCAAAGGGTCTAAAACCTTCTCTGTATTTAATTTTAAGATTGAGTTTCTTTTGCATCTCAGGGTTCCTCGCATCGCCTAAAATACTTCGATTCCCCAAAGCTCTTGGTCCAAATTCCATTCGTCCTTGAAACCATCCTACCACATTCCCTTCTGAAATTTTCTTCCCTATGAATTTAGATAGCTCAGTAAAATCTTCATACTTATTATAAACAGCTTTTGCCTTGCGACTCATCAATAATATCTCTTTGTCGGAGTAATCGGGGCCGAGATAGGTTCCGATCATTTTGTCATTCACTTCATCAGATGCTCTCTCTTCCTCAAAATACATGTAGTTTACAGCCAAAGCTGCACCAAGTGAACCACCGGCATCTCCTGCTGCTGGCTGTATGTAAATATTTTTGAATATTTTTTCTTTCAGAAGTTTTCCATTTGCTACACAATTCAAAGCTACACCTCCTGATAGGCAAAGATTATCGGAATTGGTAACCCGTTTGGCTTCTTTTGCCATTTTTAGCACAATCTCTTCGTTTACTTTCTGAATTGCCATGGCCAAGTTACAATGGTGCTGTTCTAAATTTGCTTCGGGCTTTCTTATGGGAAAAGAGAATAGCTTCGCCCACTTTTTCTCTCTGATCATTCTCAACCCTGTGGCATAGTTGAAATATTTTTGATTTAACCAAATAGAACCATCATCTTTCAGATCAATAAGTTCCGTTTTGATTATGTTGATGTATTTTTCAATATCTTCTGAATTTGGATTGCCATAGGGAGCTAATCCCATCAGTTTATATTCGCCGGAATTCACTGTAAAACCAAGGAAATAGGTAAATGCACTGTAAAGTAGTCCAACCGAATGTGGGAAGTTTAACTCCTTTTTCATTTCGATTTTGTTACCGTTTCCATGTGCAATGGTAGCTGTGTTCCATTCTCCTACGCCATCTATGGTAAGGATTGCAGAATCTTTGTAAGGTGATGCAAAGAAAGCACTTGCAGCATGTGAAAGGTGATGTTCTGGGAAAAGTAATTTTATTTTTTTCTTATCAAACTTTTCTACCTCTTTCAGTCCATCGAAAACTAGCTTTTTCAAAAACATTTTTTCGTTAAGCCAAACTGGTATTGCTTTCAAGAAAGAAGCAAGTCCTTTGGGTGCAAAAGCGTAATACGTTTCCAACAAACGTTCGAATTTCAACAACGGCTTATCGTAAAAAACAATTGCGTCTAATTCATCGATACTTAAACCTGCCTCCGCCAAACAATATTTTATTGCATTTGTCGGAAAATCAGGAGTATGCTTAATTCTTGTGAAACGTTCCTCTTGTGCTGCAGCAATTACTTCTCCTCCAATTGTCAAAGTTGCTGCCGAATCATGATAAAACGCGGATATTCCTAAAATTCTCTTCATTTGATTTAAACTATAACTGCTACTATTTTGTCTTATGCCACACAACGTTTAGTATATGGCAAGTAGGGCAGTAGAAAGTGATAAACTTTCAAATGTGCTCTGAGCCAAAACGTTGTATTTTGTTTTTAATTTATTCATTCTTAAAAGCCAAATCAACGATTTGGCGGTGTTCGTAAATAGTACTGAACATTCTTAAACCACCGAAAGCCCTATTTGCTATATACATTGTTGTGTTTAGTTTATTTCCACGAAACCATTTAATAACTTTTCACTGTCGGGTTTATAACTATCCAATAAATTTTGTGAAGTGTATGTTATGAATTGAACTGTTCCATTAGGGCTAGAAAAATAATATCCATAATATGAGAATTTGATTCCTTGCATAGTTCCATTCAATTGAAGAAGAAGAACTTTTAAACCGTTTACGATTCTGTATTCTTCCTTTACAATTTTTAGATCTGGTGCCGATGCTTTTCCATTTTCTAATGCAATTGACTTCAACGTTTCAAAAGGGATTTCAACTTTTTCAGTTATAATCATTCCATATAAATCTCCATCTTTTAATTGAAGTTCGAATTCTGCTTCTGGATTATTCGTTGCTTTTTTAAATGACCACTTTTTGGGATTTAAATAAACACCAATATTTAATTTGCTACTTTTTAGTAAAAAAGTTGACTCCTTATCTTTTTTAAATTTCTTTTGATTGGTTGGCGTTTCTTTCTGAGAGATTTGATCTTCATTCTGATACTTCCAAGTTCCATCTTCAAATAGAATAACTTCTTCGCCAGTTTCCGTCACAGCTTTTTGTTGAGCTTGTATCAGGTTAACAAAAAATAAGCTGATTAATAGTAATAATGTTCCTTTCATATTCTGGTTTTTAATTAAACACAACACGCTCAGTGCAAACGATGGTGGCGCGCTTAGCGGCACTAGCCGTTTTGCACTTTGTTACATGCATTTAATTTTCTTCTTTAGACTTTAGAATGGACTCGAAATAATCAACTCCAATTACTTCGATTTTAGGAAATTCAATATTCTTTAAGACATTGAAGTGTTTGTCACTAGTAACTAAATATTTTGCATTGCAAGAAACTGCACAATCAACAAACTTATTATCATCAGGATCAGCATTAATTAAATTCCATCGAAAATATTTTGTGATATAATTTACATTTACTGAATTTTCGATTATCTGTAAGACATAATTTGTAGCTTCTTGTCCCATATGTTGACCAATGATTTCTTCATATTCTTGAAGGATATCAGTTGTAACACAAAGGATAAAGTCTTCATTTATAAACTTTTGGAATACCCAATGATATTTGGATTTTGGCGAGATTGAAACTAAAAGGACGTTGGTGTCTAGTACTACTTTCAATGGTTATTATTTATCTTGATCTTTGTAAGGAGTTCTCATGTGAGTATTAAGAAGTTTGTCCATATCTTCATCTGTCCAATTTTTTTCTTCCCATACTTTATTGGTTGTATTCGCTAATTTTTGAGAGAGATACTTAACAATAAGCTTCTTGATTTCTTTAACATCTTTATCCTCAATGTCTCTAGAAAAGAGTTTAAGCAGTTCTAACTGCATATTTGAAAGTGGATAGTTTATTGACTTCATGATTGAATACTTAATTTACTGATTTATAACGTGTTATATGAATTCTAGCTGCAAATTACAAAACACTTTTTTAAGATACAAAGTTTCATTGAAAGTTGCTTAAAGATTTTTCAGGATTATTATAAAATCTTCAATTATTAGAGAGCTCTAAAATTTATTCTTGTATTAGTGGAGTGAAATGAATTAATGTTAATTTCTGATTAACAGTGTTTTATGAATTTTTATTAAAGTATTTTTGCAATGATTTGATTTGATTGCATGTAACACAAATGAAAAATATGTTCTTATTTCATCTTTCAGTGATTTGTGGTATGGTTCTGAAAGTTCAGGAAAATCTTTATATTCATCCATGCTTTGTAGCTGCCTTTTCATTCTACCCATAAAATCGTTTCTGCTTGATTCAAGAGAAGAAGATACAGAGAAAATTTTAGTTTCCGCAAAAAGTGTTAATTGTTCTTGAAGGTGCATGCCAGTAGTAGCAATTAATGTATCTCCCTTCTGTCTGGCAATCTCCAATTGAATCCCAGTGTAAATTTCAAACATTCTTTCTTTTGCTTCAAAGACATTTTGCACTTGTTTCATTGCGAGGCCACTGTACATTTTATCAAATTTTGAAGGGAATAATCTTTGCAGTAAATTAGGATCATGATTAATTTTCTTCAAAGCATATTGCAAAGTGTTATCATTCTCTTCATCAACATATTTTTTTATGCTGTTAGAAACTTCTTGAAGTTCTCCAACTGAAGTGTCATCTAAGTTTGTTAATTGTTTTTTACTTTCCATTTGTTTGAATTTTAAGTTTAAGTTATGAAATGTTATTTGAGTTCTTCTAAATATTCTATATAATTTTCGAGTAAAGTATTTTTCCTAATAATCATGTTTTTGACTTCCTGCCTTATTTTCTCATGGTAATCTGGGTAGAGTGGACTTTCTTTATATTGCTTAAGCTTAATTAATTGTTTTTTGGTCATTTCTAAATATTTTTGGTCATACTTTCTAATTAAGTCAGAAATCTCATCGATACTTTTTTCCTTACTTTTCATAATTTCTGCTGCCAATTCCATAGTTTTAATAGAAATTAAACCAGCGAGTTTTTTAGATAAATCCTCTATGGATGCGCCATACTTCTTGTTGATCTGTTCAATCTTTGGTATTTTATTTTCATTCTTCATCTGCTAATAATTTTAGGTGTCGAAAAGTGATTTTCTGGAATTATCCCTTTTTATTAGGCTTGCTGCCATCATTCTTAGTAGCACCGATATTGCTATAAATTGTGTTCCTATTTTCAGCTTCATTACTATTACGTTTGAATCCATTTTAAAATTAAGTAAAATTATTGCAACAAGAAACACATCTATCATACTCCATTTGTCAATCTTACTTAAGAATGTGGATTTTTTCTCCGATTTTATTCTTACGGATAGCTCTATGTATTTCACTATTGGCAAAAAAATTGTGAATACAAGAATAATACCTGCCAATAAATATTCACTACTTTCATAGAACATTTTTATCGAATCTGTTAGTCTTATCTCTTTATACTCTAAGGTAAACCCTAAGATTTGGTGTTTGGTTGCGAGAATAGGGAAATACAACCCCAAAGCGAAAAACACCAATGAGGAAATTAATATGAGGGTTGATAGCTTATTTCTCATTCTTGTTGTTAGTCACTTTTAATCTTACATTGTAACCTGCTTGATATTCCACATCCAAATCAATGAGTATTTGGCTTAGCATTTCTGTTGCACTGCCTCCAATTTCGTTTGCTTGTTCTATTAAGAAATCTATGTCGTCAGTCATTTTATTCTCTGCGTAATACTTTACCTTTTCCTCCAATTCATTATATGTCCCAAATACATCATTTATAATGTCGGACACACTTCCTCTATATCTATGTAGGTTGTATTGTACCTCGTATTTTGCGAGAACAATTTGATCTTTCCATATCAATTCATCTTCAAATTTTTTACGCCATTCACTTCTAAATTTGTAGAATTCGGTCTCAGCTTCTTGCCAGTCACTATCCGTAAAATCTGAACTTTCAGCACTAATGTCCGATATAAAATCCTTATAACTATTCAGGTATGACTCCTTGGTCATAGGCGAGCAAGAGTATAAAATAGTCAAAATTCCGATAAATAAATGTTTCAATTTCATATTTTCATTTTTTATGATTTTTCTTCAGCCTTGTGCCTAACACGGATAATGATATCGAGAGTGATGAGGGACGAATCATTCTCTGATATCTTGTGTTGTAGGGCGTATTCACTCCTTCGTTTTAGGTTGGCAAAGGCATACTCTTTGGCAAGCTTAGCTTTGTGTGGTGGCTTTGTGCGACTTGCCAATGTGTATGACTTAAGTGTGGCCAACTATTCATGTAACTTACTTATATTGTTTCTGTGAGAAATTAAATTTTTTCGAATTTCAACACAAGCTTCTTCATCATACACAAAGCCCTCTTTTCCATACTGACCTACAAGAACTAATTTTCCTTCTTTTTCTTCTGCTTTTGCGTGGGCAAATTTATTTCTTACTTCGATTACATCTTTTGAGTAAGACTTAAACAACTCTTGGTCAAAACCATCGGGGCAATAAATATCTAATAGCTTTCTAATCAAAATCCACCGAGGGCCTGCAGTAGAACTATTGAAATATACCTTATAGTCTTCTTTATAAGAAATCATTTTTTCATTTAAGTCTTGCTCAGATTTCTTCTTGTATTTTTCAAACTCTCGTTGGAAAATTGACTCTAATTTTGGTTTGTTGTCTTCATTATTTTGGACAATCTCTAAAACTTTATAAAATGCTTTTTCTATCTCAACGTCCAGCTCACTTGTTTCAGCAGCAATTAAACCACGAGTTGCATTAATTTCTAATAGTCTGATAAGTGTTAAGTTGATAAGATTTTCGATTTTGTCAATTAAAGTATCTCTACCGACTTGAAACGATACCCTGTCAAGAAAGGCTACACGTTTCAGTACTTCAGGGTCTTCTTGGTAATTTGTAGGCTTACCTGTATAAAATAATATCTCCGTATCGAGCCCTTTGTTTATTCTAATTTCTTCAATTATTTTGTCACCTGTTGTAGAAGACAAGTTAAAATCTGAAATGATTAAATCGTATTTATATAGATTGATATAGTCGTCCAATTTTGATTCATCCAGGACTGTTTCAATATGAGGGACAAATCCTAAATCGCGAATAAACTCCTTTAGACTATCAATTTCTCCATTATCAATATATTCCTGTATATCATCTTCAATCCATAGTATGTTGTATTCTAATCTCATTTTATTTATTGAAAGTGAGTAGAAATTCTACTCCGGTTTTAGTTCTGTTGTTCACTTCAATTTTACTTTTGATTTTTTCCATTATTTCTCTTACGTGATATAACCCAATACCTGAACCTCGTCTGGAAGTGGTAAAGCCAAAATCAAATATGTTGTCCTTTATGTTGTCTTTAACTCCTTTTCCGTCATCCTTAAATGATAGTAAGGCCACATCCTTCTTAGGTTGACTCCATTTAAGAATGACCTTTTTGGTGTTATGTTTTGTCGAATTGCTGATTAAATTGTCAATTATGATAATTAAATCAATTGGGTTTATGGATTTTTCCAATTTGGCCTTGTCATCGTTAATGATTTTTACATCCAGCAATTCTCGATTGGCTTTTAAATCTTCTCGCTGTTCATAAACGTTTACAATGTATTCATTAATGAATGTTACAATGTCTGTTTTTAGCTTACTGGTATAAATATTGAAATTGACTTTCTTGAAGTATTTGGAAAAAGAAGTAATCTTTTCGTTTTGCCGACTGAGTCTTTTTACGATTGGCAAGAGTTTATCAGTTGGTTCAATATTTATAATGCCTTTTGTCAAATTAGATATATCTGTCTTAATCAGATTTGTTGTTAGCCCAATATGGTGTAAAATAGCTTCAAGATTTTTGGTGTCATCACTTATGTCATTTCTTAAAAAACTATTTTGTGTTTCTAAAAACTGACTCTTTTCTTCTGCTGCAATTCGCTTCTTTGTTTCTTGCTCTTTCTCTTTAAAGGCTCTTTCTACATCGGCCTTTGTTTCTTTTAGAGCCTTTTGTATTTTCTTAGCTTCCTTAACCAATCCAGGATTACCTGATTTTTGAGCAACACGATCAATTTTCTTTACAATCTTATCTACACTTTTGTCTTGTTTGTCAGAAATTATCTGCAAGAAATCATCATCATATTGAATGTCAATTACATTTTTAGAATTAATAAATCCTGTAATCAGTTCAAGTATTTTGAGTTTAACATCCTTGGGCCACAATTCAGGTCTAATTAACTCTTTGGTTTCTTTGTGAAATTTCGGATCACCCCACTCAATAATATTAACAACATAATTTTCGAGCCTTTTCAAGACGTGGTCATAAAAAAACTTTTCCAATTCAATATAGGCATCGGTTTTAATAAGGCCGCCATCTCTACTCGTGGTTTCTCTTAGCTCAGATTGGTTACCATTTATCTCTATTCGTCCTATTAAATCACGAGTTCCAAGGAATCTATTATAACCCTGTTGTTTCCTTCTATCTATTTGAAGAGAATCATCACCTTCTTCTCCGTAGGGGTAAACCCTAAAGCCATTCTTGTACAAGAATACAGAACCATACTTTACGGGTTCCATTCCCATTAATCTCGTAAAATTTACTTTAGCCTTCCTATTGAGTTGAAAAAGATATACATCTATGTTTTTAAGGTTTTTGTATGGGTTTTTTTCTTTAAGGAAGTAAATCGGATCTCCACGATCTTGCATAGTAGTTTCAATGAAATGACCTTCATCTGAAACCTGTACTAAAATATTGGAAGTTTTAATTTCCAAAGTTTCGAATATGGTGTTTCTTATCGGACCATTGACTGTCTCCCACTCACTTTTTTGTTCACCTTTTTTGTTTGGCAACCTGTCAGTTGATTTTTCATCATTTGCTTTTATTTCGATTGTAAAGTTTTGGCTATCATTTTCCTGATTTGGATTGATTAACTTAACCAAGGACCTTTTTAATTGTAGAATTCTGTCTCTATTCCACTCATCTCGAAGCCCAGATATCTCAAGTACAGTTCCGTATTTAATTCGATATGTATTTTTCTTTAGAACTTTATGTTCAACTTGAATATTAATAAATTCTTCATCATCAACATTTTCAAAGTTCTGCCAATTGACTATAAGGTTCTGGATTTTGGATTTCGGTTCATTTTTAAGTGTAATTAGGTTCAAATGATTTCCCAATCTGTCACAAGAAAACCTACCCACTCCCTTTGCCCCTGCAAAAACTCTTTTGATTTTTATTTTGTCTCTGTAATCTTGTTTTTCTAACCCAAGTTTCTTGGCAGAATAGGCAACGAAAAGCCATTTTTCTTTTAGGTCTTTGTAACTCATTCCGAAACCATTATCCTTAATTATTATTCTGGCAAGGTTAGGTTTCGTGTTATTCTCAAATATTACTTCTACTTTGGTGGCATTGGCATCGAAAGAATTTTTTACCAATTCAAAAACAGCTACAAACTCATCGGTGATCAGTTCTCTTCCGATTAAGTCTTTCAGAGCAGCACTTATTTTGAAATTTTCATTTGCCATTCAAAAGTTGTTTTAGTGCAAGGCCTGCTTGTTCGCCAAATAATGGAGGTATGGCATTACCAACTTGTGTATATCGAGGCACTTCAGTTTTTCTTAGTTTGCCACCAGTTGTGTATTTCTCTTTAAATTCAAACCAGTCGGGAAAGGATTGAATTCTTGCACTCTCACGAACGGTCAATATCCGAGGTTCAGAATAATGAACATAATCATCTGGGTGAGAAGTAATAGTATTGGCAGGTAAGTTCTCATCGAATACGACTATTCCTCTTTTCTTAAGGCCGTACTTTTTTCGATTCTTTCCTTCTATTTTTTTCCCCTTTGGTGCTTGATTTAAAAGAGTTTTAAAGACTTCAACCATCTCTGTAGTGTGATTTGTAAATCTGTGACTGTCTGGAACATCATTTTGTGCTGCTCTACGAACAAATCTTTGGTAATCACATTGAGCCAATGAATATTTCCCTGACTTAAAACCCTTTGAATCTGGACAATCGACCAATCCATTCTTTGCTAATAAATCAGATATGGCATCTTTAATACTGTTAGAAAGTCCAATTTTTTTGTTGATTAGGAATTGTTCTCTGTTCTTAAAAATAGTCTTAAAAAAACTTTCAGGAAGTAATGATTGATTATAAATATCTTTTCTGACTCCCACCAAAATAAACCGAGTTCTCTTTTGTGGAACTCCATATTCTGCGAAGTTGATCAATTCGCCTAAAACTTCATATCCAGTAAAGTTTATACCCTTTCTTCTTAATCCCTTAATTACATAGTCTGAGTACTTTATTCCTTTCGTTTTGTTGTTACCGAACCGTTGTGTAAAACCCTTTACATTTTCAAAGAATATCATTTTTGGCTGAACAAGTCGAATGAACTTTATATAAGAGGTAACCAGCTGGTTTCTACTGTCAGATTCTATCCGCCTACCTGCGGTTGAAAATCCTTGACAGGGAGGGCCGCCAACAACTAAATCAACTTTGTTTCTTAAAGAGATTAATTCATTCTTTTTAGTCTTGAGTATTTTATTTATATCATACTCCTTGGTTTCAAGCCAGTCCGGCCAATCAAAGTGATTTAATTTATCAATCAGGTTGTATTTGAGAGTAGCAAAAGCAAAAGGGCTTTTTTCGATAGCAAACAGACCCTTCCACCCTGATTGATTCAGCCCCAGTGATAAACCACCACATCCGGCAAATAGATCAATATATGTTGGATTATTTTGTTTCACTATTGCTCAGATTTTGTTTTGGTTGAAATGAGTAGATCTCGGACATCTACATCCAAGAGCTCCGCAATCTGAAAGAGTACTGGAATAGTTGGCTGTGTGTTATTGTTACAATAATTGGTAACGGCCACATAGCTTTTCCCAACTCTATCTGACAACCATTTTTGAGTCCGCCCTTGTCGCTTTAATACTTTTTTAATGGTATTCATCATAGATATTGAAAACTTTGTCAAAAATAAAGCACAAATTTATAAAAATGTATAGAATCTGTCAATAAAAAAGATAAGCTGTGATTTATCTTTTCCATTTGGCAGATAAGGCTCTTTTGGGTTTTTCTGTGGTGGCTTTGAGATTGGCAAAACCCAAATGTGCCTTATGCGAGTTGGCTATATTGTATATAACGAAACGGCACTAAAACGCCTAATTTTTAAAGTTAGGTACAAAATATTTCTTTCCCAAGCTGGAACAACTTAAGGTCCAATAAAAAAGTTGTCAGAACAGGTGCTTGTCTAATTTTGAATCATTATACTATTGTATTCGGGGTAGCAAATGCTCCACCATTTGGTCTTTCACTAAAGCACCTAGCTCCGAATTCTGATGAGGTTGATCCATTTTCATGAATTCACACTATTTAAAACATCGAGCTTAGATCTGACTGTTCTTAAAGATAGTCAATAGTTTCGTTATAAAAATGGTCTTATTGGGCTTGGAGAAATTAGTAAATTTTTGTTCGAATTTTGGCGGCCAATTTCGGGGAATTCTGACTAACGTTCTCTAACCCCTTGATTATCAATTCTCTTTTTCTCGTAAGCTAATTTGTATTTCTGTCTGCTGAAGATTCCCAAATCATTGGGGTCAATACCAAATTTACTAATTTTCTTTCTGAGCTGAGCTATAGCTCTTCGTTTTTCATCAAGGAATACATATTGATTTGTTGGATTGTATTGCTCCCTCTTGGTAACCATATTCCAAAGGATGACTGCAAGTTTTCTGGCGGTTGCTGTGATAGCTGCTTGTCTACCTTTTCGAAAAGCTATCTTTTTGAAGAACTTACCTAGATCCGAGTCTTTTAAATTGCCAACTGCATTTGCAGCATTTCTCAAAGCGATCTTAAGTCGATTACTTCCTTTAGGTATTCTATTGGATAAGATTCTTCCTCCACTCATTTTGTTGTTGGGGGCCAACCTAAGCCATGAAGCAAACTTCTTGGCAGAAGAGAATTTCTTCAGTCCTTCTGGACCTATTTCGCTCATGAATGTGAGAACTGTACTGTGGCTTACTCCTGGTATTGCCATCAGGTCAACTCCATTAAAGTATTGATATGATATTATATTTAAATCAATACCTTTTAGGCCATTCTTATTTTGTTTCTTATATGGTTTTTTGGTAGGAAGATCGTCGACTACTCCTTGCTTCTGATTAATAAAATTCTGCAAGAAATCTGCAATTTCAAAATCACATTCTTTTATCATAGATTGATAGAATCTGTATCGCTTGAACTCTTGCTTCAGCCCAAAGAGGTAATCTTTTCTTTCATTTGACACTAAGGCCTTGGCAATCTCCTCTTCTGATTTTTTGCAATTGTAATGTCTGTGAGTTGCTAGAGATTTTGGATCTAAATCACCATTACAAATTGCTTCTATTATTTTGATTCCTGTAAGACCAGTCACATCTCTGACGACCACATCTAGTCTGAAATTTAGCCACTTGAGAAACTTCTGCATTTTATGTGATGTGTCGGCTTTTTGAGCGATCATCTTGGCTCTATGTCTACATAAAGTTCTCAGCTTCTCAGTGGTTTCATCTGGCAAAAAACTTGCTGGAAGTAAACCCAGAGTATGCATCTTTTGTATCCATTGAGAATCTAGTACATCTGTCTTTTTCCGATTGATATTCTTTGTAAACTTACCATTGGTAAGTATGACCTCAAGACCTGAATTCATCAGCTCTACAAAGAGGTTCTGCCAGTAGGTTCCAGTGGACTCCATAGCTACACTTGTGATATCTTTTGAGTGCAACCATTTTGATAGTGCTTTTAGATCTTCGGCATACACTCCGAATTCTCTTACATCTTTGTTTGCTTGACCTAATGCCACAAAGTGACTTCGGCTTCCTACATCTATCCCCGCACAATTAGGATTGATGATTTGCATCGAGATTGCCTTCTTTTCCATTTTATAGATTTAGATTATAAAATAGACTCTAACAAGAAGTATCTTTATTATTGAAAATTATTCTGATCGGGGTTCACGCCAAAGCGTGACCACCATTGAAATTTATCAACTGTCCCTAAACGTGAATTAGGGACTTTTTACTTCTCGTAGGCTTTGTTGCATGAATGGATGATAAAAGAGATGGAGATAGTATCTTTGAGAGACCAACCTTACAAAGCAAGCCACATGACAAAGCAAGAAACTAAGGTTGGGGAAAAGCAAAAAAAGCAGAAGAAAAACAAGTATAAGGTCACAAATTGGAGAGAATACAATAGGAGTCTTGTAAAACGAGGAGACATAACTATATGGTTTGATGAGGCCTTATTAGGCTGCTGGTATTACCAAGGTCCTAATCAAAAAGGAGCCCAGTATAAATATTCTGGGCAATGCATGAGGAGCTTGCTACAGCTCAAGGTAGTATTTGGGTTGAAGTACCGACAATTAGAGGGTTTTGCCAGTTCATTGTTAGGCATGATGGGGATAGAATTGAGCGTTCCGAGCTATTGTCAAATAAGCCGTAGGGCAAAACAAGTGGAAGTAAAAATGGATGTTCCCAAAACAAAGGGCCCCATGTTTATAGTATTTGATTCAACGGGACTCAAGGTATATGGAGAAGGGGAATGGAAGGTACGTAAACATGGGTATAATAAGCGCAGGACGTGGCGTAAGCTACATTTGGGAGTAGATGAAAAGACCGGATATATACATGCACAGGTACTGACAAAAAACAGCAAAGGAGATGGAGATGCTCAGCAGGTTCCACAATTATTGGATCAGGTAAAAAGTCCTATAGACCGCTTTGGAGCAGATGGAGCCTATGACACATATGAAATATGGGAAATGCTCAAGGAAAAACAGATAGAGGGGGTAATACCTCCACAGGAAAATGCAATGTACTGGGTAGATGAAAATGACGAGTTACTGGATCTTGATCGCAATGAGATAATCAAGAAAATAGAAAAGGTGGGTCGAAAGAAATGGAAACAGCAAAGTGGATACCACAGACGGAGTTTATCAGAAACAGCAATGTTTCGATTCAAGACAATATTTGGCCCACAGCTATACTCCCGTCGGTTCGAAACCCAGCAAAGAGAGGCTGCCATAAAAGTAGCTTGCTTAAATAAAATGACAGGCCTTGGTATGCCCGTTTGCCAAAAAGTAGCTTAACCAAATGATTAATCAAGCGATAGCTAAGCTATTTTTAAAAAATTATTCATGCAACAAAGCCCTTCTCGTACCAGAATGACGCTGGGACTTGTCCACCGAAATGAACAGAGATACCATTAAATAAACCGGTCTCTGATAGAGCCAATTCTAAGATAAGATGTATTCACGTTAGCGAGGGAAATTAATTTGCTGTGGAGAGTTTTATAGCTTGCTTTCTAAAATTTGGAACTGCAAATCTGGGGAATTGCATGTAACGGCTCGTGTATGGTGTCGTAGCGGATTACGTGAGATTTAACTTTCAAAACAGCACTGAAATAAGAGCGAGTGATGAACTCTCAAACAAGCACTGAACCCGCTATGCACTATACATATTGTTGTGTTTTCGTACTTTATTTTTCGTCTTGTTGATAGCGATGGCAAAGACATACTCTTTTGCAATTTTGGGTCAAGCGTTGGCTTGTGTGAAATTGTCTCGTCCTAAAATAAGTTTACAGTTTTAATAATTAATCCTGTAATAAGTTTACAGTTTGATTTACGTCCTGTTCTTGCTTTACAATAGTACTATTTTTCTTGTAATAGTTTTTCCATAATTTGTTTAATTTTAGTTTTTCAGTTGATTGATGAACTTGATTAGGTGTTAAGTTGCTTATGCTCATATGAGGTCTTTCATTGTTATATAAATCTACAACAGCTTTAAGTAGTTCTTTGGCTTCTTTTAAGTTGTTTACTTGATAGTTATGTAAATATTCTTCTTTTATAATTCCGTTTATTCTTTCAGCAATAGCATTTTCAAGAGGATCTCCATTTTCAGTCATACTTATTTTTACATTATAATCCTGCAATAACTTTACATAAGAGTTACTGCAATATTGTATTCCTCTGTCAGAGTGATGGACTAGTTCTATTGCTTCTTTTTCTAAACCACCAAAAGCCATTTTTAAAGCCTGTATAGATTCAATCGTTTCTAATGTTTTAGCTACATAATATCCAACTATTTTATGTGAATATGCATCTGTTATAAAACTAATATACACGTATTTTTCTCCAATCTTCCAGTAAGTTATATCACTTACCCATAATTGATTAATTGCTGTAGCAATAAACCCTCTAATGAGATTTGGATATTTTCTAAATCGATGATATGAGTTTGTTGTACTTATTTTTCTTTTACGTTTTCTTACTAATAAATGATTGATGTAAAAAACATTGAATAAGGCGTCTCTACCCATTTTAATTTGATGTTCCTTGAAAAAAGGTTGTAACATATCAAAAAGTTTTCTTGTTCCTAATCTTGGATGATTATCTCTAATCTCTTTAACTCGGTCAACAATTATATGATGCTGATTAACCACTTCCAATGCCTTCCAAGAATGATTGTAATAAGCCTGTCTGGTAATACCAAACCAACCACATAATTTGGCTAATCCTAATATGTGAAAAGGTTGTTTTCATTTCTTCGATGACTTGGTATTGTACTTTTTTCTAATCGGAATATTAAACTCTTTTTCAGCTATATCAACCAGTGTAGCGTAAGCAATAGTTTTCATTTCAGCATCCTTTAATTTTGTTTCGAGTTCTGTTATTCTTTTTCTGAGTTGAAGCGTTTCAAAGTCATCAAACCCAATAGTTGTCGGAATAGTTTTCATTCCTTTTTTTGATTTCTTTGTGGCCATTACACTTGTATTTGTGTCAAAATTAGGCCTTCTTGTTTTAATAGAAGAATCATATCCCAATTGTCTCATCCAACGTAATAATTGTCCGTGTTCTTCTAACTGGCCAGTATATTTTTCCCAAATTTGAGATTTGGTACACCCAGTTGATAATAATTCTTTAATGATAAAATGTTTCTCAGGTTCTGAAAAATATTTGTTTGCTTTTTGGATTATTATCCCTGATCTTAATCCTAGAATTGCTTTACTTTTTTTGTCCATTTTTTAAGGTTTTAGTGTAAACCTATTTCAGGACAAGACAAATTGCAAATGTGTATGACTTTATGCGTTGGCTATTTTCATCATATCTGTTTTGAATAATCTAAAGTTTTAATATAGTTCTCCATAAACTTATAATCTGGTGTTTTATCTTTTTTCACAGGTAAATATATCTCAGAAGAACTCATTCTTTCTAAATGCCATTTTCGTCCATAATTAAATCGATATTTTTCAAGTTTAATTAATGAAGCAATAAAAAGACCAATATATTGGTTCATTGTAAATTTGGGATAGAGAACATTTACGTCATCTGATGCCCAAAATGGTTCTGGTTGATAAAATGATTCTGCAACAGAACCATTATAATTGACAGATATCGTATTTCCTTCGTGAATGGGTTTTTGCCCGATAAATTGTCGATAACCATTATTTTTGTCAATAGCACCAATAAAAGGAACTTGTCCAGAAGTCATATTTGCCTTTGTTAATCGTTTCCCTTTTTTTAATTCAAAAAGTTCATCAAGTCTAAATGGCATCCAATCTGATGAATTTGTTTTCGGTGTTGGTTTTGATAGAAATGATTCATTAGTGTTGTCAAATTGACTTATATCCGCATTATTAATCCATTTTGGAATCTCGGATATGGCTGGAATCAATAAGTCTCTTAAAGTTCTATTCGCTTGTCTACCGTAATTGTATCTATAACGATTTACAGAAATACACGAACAGTAATATAATTTTTCCTCAATTGATAAATCGGTTTTTGCTTTCAAGCAATAAATATGATAGCCAGAGTAAAATGGTTTAGACTGCACAAATGTTTCAAGAACGGAACCACCAAGTGAAACTGTAATAGTGCCAGCTGGACTTGGTTCAACTTCTTTTATTCCTTCAATTTTTGCTGAAACACCGTTGTTCTTAGCAGTTCTTGAAACAAAATTGAAACCATCTACTTTTTGTGTTAGTTTATTTAATTCTAAACTATTACCATACTCAACATCAAATATTTCCGAAACTTTAACTAATTTCATTACTTACCGTTATTAAGTTTAAATAGCATATATTTTTTAACGGTTTCTTGAAAAACGCTCTCGTCAATTAAAGAATAATCTGTTTTCATATATGCTTCTGCACACCACTCATCATCAGATGTTACTCTTTGTTTAATGCATTCTCCAGGGATATCTTCTCTGTTTCGATATGAATCTACCCAGTGGTCTCTAATATCATTCCATCTGTCGTATTGGTCAATACGTCCTTTATGTTTTGATTTTATATATCCATCTACTTTCCAATAACCAAACCAAGTTTTGTAATTACTTATTTCGTGAGAAATATGTGCTTTAAATACCATAATACAAGTAACTGTACCAACAGGATAAAATAATTCAGTTGGCATTGACATTACTGCATCAAGTGTATGATGTTTTAGTAACTCAGCTCTTTTAGGATGGGGTGAAATTGCACAAGACATTGGAACAATCGCTATGCCTATTCCATTTTTATCTATGCAATCTAACATTTGTTTAACAAAGACAAGTTCGTGTAAATCCTCATCACTTTGTGAATATGGCGGATTTATCATTCCAACCGTACACTTTTGTTTTTTAACCTCTTTGGCTATGGCTTCATCAAAACAACTACCTTGATGAAGATTGGCTTTTCCATCTCCTCGCAAAATCATATTGCTTGCAGCAAGAGCGTACATTTGTGGTTGGTTTTCAATTCCAATAAGTCCTTCTTTTTTAATTTTTTCTTTATCTTCTTTTGTTTCCGATTTTTTAAACATCTGGTGCATAGCAGAAATTAAAAAACCACCAGTCCCAGCACAAGTATCAAGAACTTTACTATCCTTTTGTACATTCGCAATGAGAGCAAAAATTTCGGTAACGTGCCTTGGTGTTAAAACAATACCTAATGCTTTTTTATCTCCGCCTGTATATTTCAAAAATTCACCATAAAATTGACCCACTACATCAAAATCGTGATAGACACTAATGAAAGGCCAAACCTTTTCATTTAGCATTTTAATTAATTCAAATAAAATACCTTGAGGAAACTTAGCTTGTGATTTTCCCAAGTTTGGATGTACAGCAATAGAAGAAAAAGGTTGAGTTATACTGTATTCTTTAGAATTTGGAATATCAGCTTTTTTAAATTCTTCTTTGATGACTCGCATCCATTCTTTTTGCAATTCTTCGGGTTTATAAACATCAAAACTTTTCGTAAATGCCTTATTTCTCAATGCAATTAAAGTTCCACTAACTAATAAAGGCTTTTCACTTTCTGTTAGTTTAGCGTAGTCACGCATAAAGTTGTGAAGGTCTCTTGAAAATTCCATTAAATCAGTTTGACGGCTTTTTGCAACATCAGGGTCAAAAGTTCCGTGTTCAATGTAATCTTCTAAAGGAATAAGGGTTGATATTTTCTTTCCAGATTTGTTTGTAAGTGGTTTAGCTTCTGTGTTTCCTTTTGGGATTATCCAATTTGATATTTTTAGACTTGATTTTGTCTGACCACTTACTGCAATTGCTATTACATTATATGATTTTGCTAATTTTTTGGCATAATGTAAAACGCCATCAACAGCAAATTCTACTGGTTTATTAAGTTTAGGGCTTTGGTGTTTTTTTGTATCTGCTTTACATTCAAAAACGAGTAAAAAATCAGGTGTTCCAGAAGTTGAAATTATAAATTCAGGTGCTCCTATTCCGCCTTTTCCTGTTTTACTTGCACCTTTTAATGACTTCTTAACTTCCTCTATCTGACTTTTTTGTTCTTCTACTACTGTTTCTTCATTTTCGTAGTAATTCAAGTCCCTTAGGATATCACGTACTAAATTTTCTGTTATTCTTTCGTTTTTACTCACTTTCTATTGTCCTAATTTTATTCGTCAAATTTACCTATTTTTTTTCAGAGCGTTGGTAAAAAATAGCTCTTTTGGTTTTTCAGCGTTGCTTTTGCGTTGGGAAAAACCAAATGTGCTATTTGTGCGGTGGCATTTCATATTAATATTTTCCTGTTGTTTCGTTCATTTCTCGGTCTTTCTTTGCATTCTGACTAACGTTCTCTAACCCCTTGATTATCAATTCTCTTTTTCTCGTAAGCTAATTTGTATTTCTGTCTGCTGAAGATTCCCAAATCATTGGGGTCAATACCAAATTTACTAATTTTCTTTCTGAGCTGAGCTATAGCTCTTCGTTTTTCATCAAGGAATACATATTGATTTGTTGGATTGTATTGCTCCCTCTTGGTAACCATATTCCAAAGGATGACTGCAAGTTTTCTGGCGGTTGCTGTGATAGCTGCTTGTCTACCTTTTCGAAAAGCTATCTTTTTGAAGAACTTACCTAGATCCGAGTCTTTTAAATTGCCAACTGCATTTGCAGCATTTCTCAAAGCGATCTTAAGTCGATTACTTCCTTTAGGTATTCTATTGGACAGGATTCTTCCTCCACTCATTTTGTTGTTGGGGGCCAACCTAAGCCATGAAGCAAACTTCTTGGCAGAAGAGAATTTCTTCAGCCCTTCTGGACCTATTTCGCTCATGAATGTGAGAACTGTACTGTGGCTTACTCCTGGTATTGCCATCAGGTCAACTCCATTAAAGTATTGATATGATATTATATTTAAATCAATACCTTTTAGGCCATTCTTATTTTGTTTCTTATATGGTTTTTTGGTAGGAAGATCGTCGACTACTCCTTGCTTCTGATTAATAAAATTCTGCAAGAAATCTGCAATTTCAAAATCACATTCTTTTATCATAGATTGATAGAATCTGTATCGCTTGAACTCTTGCTTCAGCCCAAAGAGGTAATCTTTTCTTTCATTTGACACTAAGGCCTTGGCAATCTCCTCTTCTGATTTTTTGCAATTGTAATGTCTGTGAGTTGCTAGAGATTTTGGATCTAAATCACCATTACAAATTGCTTCTATTATTTTGATTCCTGTAAGACCAGTCACATCTCTGACGACCACATCTAGTCTGAAATTTAGCCACTTGAGAAACTTCTGCATTTTATGTGATGTGTCGGCTTTTTGAGCGATCATCTTGGCTCTATGTCTACATAAAGTTCTCAGCTTCTCAGTGGTTTCATCTGGCAAAAAACTTGCTGGAAGTAAACCCAGAGTATGCATCTTTTGTATCCATTGACAATCTAGTACATCTGTCTTTTTCCGATTGATATTCTTTGTAAACTTACCATTGGTAAGTATGACCTCAAGACCTGAATTCATCAGCTCTACAAAGAGGTTCTGCCAGTAGGTTCCAGTGGACTCCATAGCTACACTAGTGATATCTTTTGAGTGCAACCATTTTGATAGTGCTTTTAGATCTTCGGCATACACTCCGAATTCTCTTACATCTTTGTTTGCTTGACCTAATGCCACAAAGTGACTTCGGCTTCCTACATCTATCCCCGCACAATTAGGATTGATGATTTGCATCGAGATTGCCTTCTTTTCCATTTTATAGATTTAGATTATAAAATAGACTCTAACAAGAAGTATCTTTATTATTGAAAATTATTCTGATCGGGGTTCACGCCAAAGCGTGACCACCATTGAAATTTATCAACTGTCCCTAAACGTGAATTAGGGACTTTTTACTTCTCGTACCAGAATGACGCTGGGACTTGTCCACCGAAATGAACAGAGATACCATTAAATAAACCGGTCTCTGATAGAGCCAATTCTAAGATAAGATGTATTCACGTTAGCGAGGGAAATTAATTTGCTGTGGAGAGTTTTATAGCTTGCTTTCTAAAATTTGGAACTGCAAATCTGGGGAATGGCATACAACGGTTTGGATATGAGCCTGTACGACCGATAGGGAGTATGGCTTCATATCTTTTGTTAGGCGTTCGTTATTCATTGTTTGCATACTTAATCATCAATTCGTCTTCTGAATCAAAAATTGTTAAAGCCCGTTTTATTTTTTCAAATTTATTAATATTATCAATGTTGCCTTCTATGAAATAAGTATCATTTATTTGTAAAGGTTGTCTTGGGTTACCTTCTTTTGGATTTTTTGTTAATGTAATTTTTTCAGCCAAGTCAGTCGTAAAAAATGTTTCTGGTTGTAAGTCAAAAAGCTGCTTGAAAACTTCTACATATAATTTTGAAACTTGATTAACTTCAATTTTTTGGTCAAAGAAAATCGCATATTCTAACTTTTTATGTTTGGGGTCTTCTGCTTCAAAAATATTTACTTCGTTATTTTCGTCTCTATCTTCTAATTCAATTGCTGGTAATTGCCAAATTTTTAAAAATCGTTCAGCGAGTATGTCAAATCGTCTTTCGATTTCTGCTTTATCCCATTTTTCTGCTATCGAAAGATATTTGTTTAGCCATAAACGACTGTCTTTATAACCTGCATTTTCTAAATCCCTTTTGAATACAAACGACTTATTCCCAAGTTTTCCATTGTTACCTGACAATGTCAAATTACCAATTGTATTTAGATACGTTTCTTTGATAGTGTCATACTCGTCTGCTCCTAAGTCGATTTTCCATTTTGGGTCAGGATTTTGAGGGAAAATATGTTCAATTGTTATATCTGTATTTCCTTCAATAATTACTGGTTCCTTATTTTTAAAATTCTCAAGACGTTCAAGCAGATAAGTTCTGTTTTTAGATTTTATGTTGTAAACATTTTTGAGTTTCAGGCTCTCAATAACTTCCTTGTTTTTTGGAAAACGCTGTGAACCTGGTCTTTTAAGCAACCATTTTTGTAAGGAAAACAAGTATTCATGTTTATCCACTTTTTCGTAAAGTGTCATAAATATTTTATTGAGTGCATTTGTTGGCAAACCAACAATAAATCTTCTCCATGCAAATGATTGAATAAAATCCAAGACTTCTATAAAAGTTCCTTTGTCAATTACGCTTTCAGAATAATCTTCATAGACTTTCATTAAAAACGGATAAGCAACATTAACTTCAAGTCTGTTTATGTATTCAAGTTGTAATCTTATGTCCTTATCAATTTCATTTTTAGGGTTGAGCAGTTTGTTATAGAATTTAACAAGCGATTTTATTGGTGCAAGATTGGTTTCTAATTCTTGCAAATCTGTTGTTGGGAATTTTGCTTTGAACTCCAAATAAACTTTACTTTTATTAGGTATTTTGTTGTTTACCAACGTCAAATAATCTCTAATAAAATTAGAAACTTTACTTGTATTTAAGGTTTCATCTTTTGCGAGTTTTTCAATTATTTCCCAATAGTTATTGTAAATTTTGTTTTGGTCTCTGCGTTTAAGACCCATTAGAATATAATTTCTAATTAAGTCAGCTTGTGATAATTCAAGACCCGTTGAATTTAAACTTTCAAATATTCTTTGAGGGTCGTCTTTTTCACGGTCGAGTGAGATTTCGACAAACATCAATTTTGAGAGTCCTTTAAGCACGTACTCAAAATTTTCTTCAGTAATACGGCTTTTAAAATAGTTGTAATTGTCTATGACCTTTGAAAAATCGCTAAATTCTTCGTCCTTGTCGCTTCTTAAAAGGTATTTAATTGCCTTATCGTTGTTTTCAGTCGGACGAAGTTTTAGCTTTTCTTCTTCGGGTGCAAATTTGTTAATCAGATAGGTTTCGCTAATTTCATTTACAAGTGCTTCGTCATTAATTTCGATTGCTAAACGATAAAGTGCTAAATAAATTAAAGTCAATGTAGTTAACCTTTGTTGCCCGTCAATTATAGTCAATTCTTTAATTCTGGAAGAAGTGTAAACGTCATCGTGAACATAAACAACACTGCCAATGAAGTGAGCATTCATTTTGTTACTTGTACCAACTTCCAAAATATCGTCTAAAAGTTGTTTGCATTGACTTGCCGACCAATCATAATTTCTCTGATAAACAGGGATTACAAATTGAGTTTTATTTGAAGATAAAAAGTCTTCTACTTTGGTTTCGTTTGCTTTCATTTTTTTAATACAGTTTCTCTATTTGTTTGGGTTCTTTGAATGACGCCTAACATTTGGGTAGCTGCCGTACGGAACGCAGCAGAGTATGGACAGCTACCTGGTGTTCTGTGCATAGTTTTATTTTTTGTCCTTGCATTTATCCTTATAATCTACAGCATAAAGATTAATTATTGCACCATCATTACAATGGAATATGAATTTCACGAATCCAATTTTAGGATTAAAATAATATTCTAATTTATTTATAATTTCGCCATGCTTTCCTACAGCTTCTAATTTATAACATTCTACTTTTCCAAAGTCAAATTCAATGATCTCTTTTCCAATGACTTGATATTCAAATTTCATTTTTATAATATCATCCCAATTAGTGAAACGATCATCTCCAAATGAATCACCATTGTAACTCCATTGCCAGTTCCATTTTTTGTTGATTTCTATCGGAAATTGAATTGATGGCCATGGGAAAGGAAATAGATTCCAAAAAAAACCTCCTCTAGGATTATGGATCAATATATTTTTATAGTTTTCAACGATTCCGGTATGAGAGCTAAAATCTATCTTGTTGTTAATATTTAAATACTCATATTGAATTGTCGACTGAGGAGAATAACTATATTTTGGATTAGGATTTAATGAGCTCAATTTTATTCTTTTAGTTCCAATTCCATTCAAAAGAGAATCATTATTAACAAATCGCCATTTCCTAAAATCTAAAATATCAAAATACTTTATCTGCCCATTTTTTTTATAGTTATACTCATAAATAATTTCATTACAGTTATCATAAATATAATTATCGCTATAATGATCATTTCCTTTTTCCATAAAGAATGTTGAGTCATTCATCACTAAATCTATCTTTTCATACTCATGATTTGCGACTTGTATTAATTCGGTATCATAATCGGTGCATGAACTATTAAGCAAGAGAAGTATAGCTAAAAAACCATTTATCCTAATCATAAGTCGTTGTTTTAGTTTTTTTGAACTTGCGCAGAACGGTTAGTACATGCGGCGTGCTGACGAAGGAAGCATGCTCGTCATGTACATTGTTATCACTTGTTGACCAAGTAGGATAATATCTTCTTGATTTCAATTATTTACAATTGCAAAGTTTATTCAATGCCTTTTGTTTATTTTTTCCGAGAAATTCATTCTGCATTACCCCTTCGCTATAATAACCTGATTCATCTATAAAGTTACCTTTCGATCGATAAAAATAAGCTCGGTTCCACATTCCAAAACCCCCACAATCTACTTTCAAAATTGGGTATTTTACTCCATCAATAATTTCGAATCGGTCAGTTTCTTTGGTTCGAATACTACAATCAATCAATTCCGATGATTTTGAAGTTTTATCTGTAATTTTCACTCCATGATCATAATATTCAGTAAAGTTTAGAACGTGTCCAAATGGTTCAATTTTACCGTGCATTTTTCCATTTACGAATCCACCTTTATAACCTGTTTTATCGTCTAAAGTCAAAGTTCCTTGCCCTTCGAATTTACCATTGGCAAAACCACCTTCGTATCTTTCATAATGAAGACCTTTATAACCTTTTATATTTTCATTGGCCCAGAGATATTTCCCCTTACCATGAAATTGTCCGTTTCTAAAATTACCAACATATGTGTCTCCGTTCGCATATTTAAAAGTACCATATCCCTCCTCACAATTTCCAGAAACACAAACATCTTTTACTGATTCTTTGCCAACTTCTCTCTTTGATATTACTTTTACTGATTTATGATTTTTATACTCACTTTTTCTAATCAGATTATCACTCTTTGTCCAGATTTCGCAAATTCCTTCTTTTTTATAAGACCCTTTATGATTTACTTTTCCTATCTCTGAAGATGATGTATAAATTCTTCTTCCATTAGTTTGATAAATAAAAGGATTCCCTCCAAAACTCAATTTTTCAATCTGAGATGTATTATATTCTGCTATGCTAAATTCAAGGGCCGGTAAATCCTCTCTAAATGCTATAATATCTTCTAAAGAAGAATCAAAATTAATTCTATTTTTTACAAGCTCCATTAATTCTATTCCAGTGGCAATGGAGTTAACTTTACCATTTCGCATTATCGATATTCCAACCACGTTTTTAGATTCAGAGAATTCTGGAAATGCAAGAAAAAAGTCTTTGTTCAAAATATAAACATATGAGGATTGTTTACCTTTAATATATATAGATTCCTGTCTATAAGCCTCCTTTAATTTACTGCCGGATTTTGAATAACCAACTAAGGCACCTTTTCCATCGGTAACACCATTTACACAATTTCCGGAGAAACTATAAAAACCGCTCTTCCACGGATAAATAAAAATAGCTCTGGCTTCACAATTATCATTTGTCTTTATCCAACCATCATTTGATTCATTGAAATCCTCATAAATATCATTGAATTGTGAATACTGATCTACGGTATAGCTTACTTCGCTTTTCCTATTTTCATTTGAGTTAATAATTGTTTCATATAAACTTGATAGGGATTGCCCCATTGCGAAATTGCACAATAAAAGACCAAAAATTAAATTTACAATTTTAATCATTTTTCATTTTTTTTATTTATAATAAGTGATAACGGTTACTGTATGGTGTCGTAGCATCCCGCAGGGTGCTATGCACTATAAAGATTGTTGTATGCCGTTTTTAATATTTCCAAATTTTCGATATTGTTTGATATAATGATTTACTTCTATCTGCAATTTCTTCTTCATTCCAATCCTCTTTGTCTTGTAGGTATTGATTAATTATCAAAGTTGAATGACCACCTATTTCCCTTTTCTTAATAGTAAAAGATGAATTGCTAACAGATGGATTTAATGATGACGTCAATATGGTAAGGTTACCTATTGTATGTAACATTTTATTTCGTCCTTCAATTTGGTGAAATTTACCTTCTTTATCATCCTCTGTCCTCACAGCATAGGGTGATAGGTCAAAATCTTCCTCTGAGATTAACTGTCCGTTTAATGGCCAATATTCAAACCAAGTTTGGGGTAGAATATGTTCAATATGTAGCCCTGTATTCAAAAAATTAATCTGCTCTTGTTTTTTGCCTCTTTGAAATTGTTCAACTTCTAAAAGAATATTAGATATGCTTTTTGTTTTATTCTTTTCTTCTCGATATAAAGGTCTATCTAATAACTTCTCTAAAAGCATATTATCTGACGGCCAAAGATTTGTGTCCGAAGTTTTCGACTTTAAAAGAGTTTCAAAAGATTCAGCGTCTTTATGTTCATTTAAATATTTAAGATATTCCAAGAAAATATTATTATAGTTTTTGGTTGTTAAACCACACAAAAACCTCCTTGTCAAATATGAATCAAGGATTGTATAAATGCCATCTTTATTAGGTTGCGAAATCTCTGAATCGCCTTCAACGTATAAAAGTAAGGGGAACAAAGTTGAAATGTCCATATCCCTTAAACGTTCCGCCAATTTTTCAAAACAGGAATTACCTTTTGGATTAGTAAGTTGCTTGAAAATCTTACTGTACCGATTTAGCTCTTTTAATTCTCCCTCAATATTTTCAAAATTGGCTTTATTTAGAGTAAATAACTTGTAGTAGTAAAATACTTGGTCATATCGAATCTCTGTTTGTAGTTTTAAAGTTAAGTAGTCAATAACATAGAATTGCAAACGAGTTTCAGAATACCTACCTCGACTGGTTTTGTCGTGCCATCTGTATTCAGCATTAGGGTCGTCAAATTCATCCCAATACTTGTCATAAATCTCATCAAGATTTTCTTCGTTGCTGTTAGCACGCATAAAAATGTAGTTCCTGATAAGGTCTGTTTCAGTTAAGGAAGCACCTCGACCATTCATAGTTTCAAAAATCATTTGGGGATCATCATTTTGAGTGAGTCCGATTTCGACAAATTGAAAATCCCTTTTAATGACTAAAAGTAAAGTGGTAATTAATTCGGTAATTTCTATTTCAGATTTGTTTATGAAGTCATTAAGTTGGTCATAGAAGAATACGTAAGCACCTAAAATCCTATTTCTGCCCTTTGCTACATTTCTATAGCTTTTAGGTCCAATTCCATGCTCATCTAAGACTGGTGTTATATGTAATTCTTCAACTTTTTCATAGGTATTTCCTACAATTGATTTGAAAATTTCTTTGTTGAACTTAGTGGGTTCGAGTTTGTATTTTTGATTTTCATAGTCCTTATCTCCGAAGGACTTGTCATTGAAAAGGTATTTGTCTAATTCTTTGAGTAAACTGTCATCATCTAAATAGTTACGACAAACTTCTCGGAATGAGGCAATGAACAATTGAAACGTAGTTAGTCTTTGTTGTCCATCAATTACATTATAAGTAGACAAAGTACTCGTAGTAGTGTTTTCGTGGAAAAGTACTATTGAACCCGTATAATGCGGATGAATTTTCTGTTTGTTTTGACGCTCATTAAATTTATTAATAAAATCTTCCCACAATGGCATCCATTGGTCTTGTTCATTCCATACATAGTGTCTTTGAAAAACTGGAATTTTAAATCGAATTTGTTTATTCAGTAGTTCTTCTAATAATGGCTTTCCTAAATTCATTTATCTTTTGATTTTTTGACAGATTTTCGGTCGTTGGTTTTCAATTCTGACTAACGTTCTCTAACCCCTTGATTATCAATTCTCTTTTTCTCGTAAGCTAATTTGTATTTCTGTCTGCTGAAGATTCCCAAATCATTGGGGTCAATACCAAATTTACTAATTTTCTTTCTGAGCTGAGCTATAGCTCTTCGTTTTTCATCAAGGAATACATATTGATTTGTTGGATTGTATTGCTCCCTCTTGGTAACCATATTCCAAAGGATGACTGCAAGTTTTCTGGCGGTTGCTGTGATAGCTGCTTGTCTACCTTTTCGAAAAGCTATCTTTTTGAAGAACTTACCTAGATCCGAGTCTTTTAAATTGCCAACTGCATTTGCAGCATTTCTCAAAGCGATCTTAAGTCGATTACTTCCTTTAGGTATTCTATTGGACAGGATTCTTCCTCCACTCATTTTGTTGTTGGGGGCCAACCTAAGCCATGAAGCAAACTTCTTGGCAGAAGAGAATTTCTTCAGCCCTTCTGGACCTATTTCGCTCATGAATGTGAGAACTGTACTGTGGCTTACTCCTGGTATTGCCATCAGGTCAACTCCATTAAAGTATTGATATGATATTATATTTAAATCAATACCTTTTAGGCCATTCTTATTTTGTTTCTTATATGGTTTTTTGGTAGGAAGATCGTCGACTACTCCTTGCTTCTGATTAATAAAATTCTGCAAGAAATCTGCAATTTCAAAATCACATTCTTTTATCATAGATTGATAGAATCTGTATCGCTTGAACTCTTGCTTCAGCCCAAAGAGGTAATCTTTTCTTTCATTTGACACTAAGGCCTTGGCAATCTCCTCTTCTGATTTTTTGCAATTGTAATGTCTGTGAGTTGCTAGAGATTTTGGATCTAAATCACCATTACAAATTGCTTCTATTATTTTGATTCCTGTAAGACCAGTCACATCTCTGACGACCACATCTAGTCTGAAATTTAGCCACTTGAGAAACTTCTGCATTTTATGTGATGTGTCGGCTTTTTGAGCGATCATCTTGGCTCTATGTCTACATAAAGTTCTCAGCTTCTCAGTGGTTTCATCTGGCAAAAAACTTGCTGGAAGTAAACCCAGAGTATGCATCTTTTGTATCCATTGACAATCTAGTACATCTGTCTTTTTCCGATTGATATTCTTTGTAAACTTACCATTGGTAAGTATGACCTCAAGACCTGAATTCATCAGCTCTACAAAGAGGTTCTGCCAGTAGGTTCCAGTGGACTCCATAGCTACACTTGTGATATCTTTTGAGTGCAACCATTTTGATAGTGCTTTTAGATCTTCGGCATACACTCCGAATTCTCTTACATCTTTGTTTGCTTGACCTAATGCCACAAAGTGACTTCGGCTTCCTACATCTATCCCCGCACAATTAGGATTGATGATTTGCATCGAGATTGCCTTCTTTTCCATTTTATAGATTTAGATTATAAAATAGACTCTAACAAGAAGTATCTTTATTATTGAAAATTATTCTGATCGGGGTTCACGCCAAAGCGTGACCACCATTGAAATTTATCAACTGTCCCTAAACGTGAATTAGGGACTTTTTACTTCTCGTACCAGAATGACGCTGGGACTTGTCCACCGAAATGAACAGAGATACCATTAAATAAACCGGTCTCTGATAGAGCCAATTCTAAGATAAGATGTATTCACGTTAGCGAGGGAAATTAATTTGCTGTGGAGAGTTTTATAGCTTGCTTTCTAAAATTTGGAACTGCAAATCTGGGGAATGGCATACAACGGTCAGGCTAAATGCCGTAGGGGCGCATAGCCCCTATGGACATTTTAGCCTTTGTTGCAGGCTGGCTTTATTCTTTTACGAATTTTTTAATTACACTCTTCTTTTCTCCCGTAATTCTTAATGAATAAAATCCTTTAGGTAAATCTGCTGTCTGAATATTTATTTGTTCATTTACCTGAGTTTTTGAATTGGATAATATTTTTCCATTTGCTGATATTATTTCAATTATCAATTCTCCAGACTTAAATTTATTATTCAAGGAAATCGTTAAATTGTTATTAACTGGATTTGGAAATATTTTTACCAATTCTGATTCAATTATTTCAAAGGTTGATGTCGGTAAATCAAAATTCCATTTGTGTATCTGACCATTTGCTGTTTGCCAAGAATTATTACAGCAGCTTCCATACCCTGTATTTTCATCCACAAAGTCAATTGCTATAATACTTGTATTATCAAGTATTTCCCAGTTTTCACCATAATCATAAGATATTGCTGTTCCTTCACTTCCCCAACCAAAATTATTATGTCCAACCATAATAAATACACTATCAGAGTTTGGAATATAATGAGATGCAGCCGCAGTTACGCCAGAATTGCCTTCCACCCAAGTAGCACCACCATCTGTTGTAGTAAAATTAACAGTTGTTGTTCCATTAAATGTTCCTTGTTCGGTATCCGCAACAATCATAAAGGTATTTTCATCTTTCATTGCAACATTAGTTAAATTTAAACCTAACCCTTCTAAAGGTGAATTCTTTCGTTCCCAATTTTTTCCTTTATCGTTACTTATCCAATATGTTCCTTTGGTTGTGCCAAGAATGATTGATTCGCTATCGTAATCATATGCTGAATTTACGGAGAATGTAAATGGTAGGACTGATTCCATAGCATCTAAAGGAGGTAAGGAAGTACCAGAAGGGATTCCAAAACTATATGAAATGTTTATCCAGTTTTGTCCCCCGTCTTCCGTAACGCTCATTACTAAGAAACCTGTCCCGTCATCTGCCAAAACCCATCCTTCATTAGCATTGAAAAAGTGAACATAAAAAGGACGATAAACAAAGGAATCTACTTTTGTCCAATTTTGTCCTCCATCTATTGTTTGGTAGAGTCCTGCTGTGTCCAGAGCGACAAATGCATTCATACTATCAATTGGTGAAATATCCCAACCATAAGTTGAAACTGCAGGTGGTATTTCTGAATCAGTCCATGTATTTCCTTCATCAATTGACCTAAAAATTTTGGGTATTTGATTTGATGGTGGAAAGGCATCGAAAGTTGCGGTTGCCCAAACTGATTTATCAGGTGCAACTTTTATTGACCAGACTCTGTGGTTTTGAGGGATAATATCATTTCCTAATGATTCCCATTGAGCAAATAAATTTGAATTGAAAAGAATTGAAAAAATTAAAATGAGTGTAAAGTTTTGATGTTTCATTTTGGTAATTGTTTAGTTGTTATGAAATATTATTTTTTCTTTTTTGCTTGCCTGCAACGAACCAGTATATGAAAAGTAGGCGATTTCGAAGCACTATCTTTTAGTTAAATACAAAGTTTAATACGAGCCAAAAGACCTGTTTTTACTACTGTATAGCCTATTTTTTATATACATTGTTATGGAGTGTTTAATCAGGAAATGCTCTTATGGCTTATTAATGCTTCGCCAGTTGTAATAATATCTTTATCACCATTTAGTATATCAGTTCTGACCAATGCTCTATTTTTTTGAGGAAATATTTCTACTATTGTAAAAACTGCTTTATAACTTACATCAGTAAACATTGGTTTGTAAAAAGACATATTTTGTTTGAGATAAATTGTCCCTTCGCCAGGGAACAGGGTACCGAATACTTTTGAAAAGATACTTCCACCTAAAAACCCGTGTAAGATTCTCCTTTTAAAAAGTGTTTTTTTTGCATATTCCTCGTCTAAATGAATAGGATTTTTGTCCCCTGTTGCTTCCGCAAAATTGACCACATCTTTTTGAGAAAATTTAAACGGGTATTCAAAAGTTGTATTTAATTTCATACTATTGTCCATAGATTCTTTTATAATGTTCGCTTTTTAGCTGATTCCATTCGCTTTGTAAAATCCCGAGCCCTACTACATCTAATTTCTGATTTTCTTTGATACAATGCTCACGGTAGTATGCTTCTCGCCTAAAACCAAATTTTTCGTGCATTTTTATTACTTTTTCGTTTTCAACAAAAACCTCACATCTCAGTTTGTTTAAATTTAATTCGTCAAAGACAAAGGTTAAAACATTGTATTCAACCTTACTACCAATTCCAGCTCCTCGAATACTTGAGTCTCCTAAGTAAAATGCCCAAGAACAGCTCTGTAATGCTTGATTTATATCGATTAAATTTGCCAATCCTATTTTCCTTCCATCATACTCTATTATCCAATACTTACAGTCTTTTCTGTTTTGAATAGAATCAAACCATTTTTTTTGTTGTTCACTTGTTATTTTATTCTCTGTGTACATGTATTTTGCAACATCTTTAGAGTTACGCCAAGTACGAACAAGCTCTATGTCATTTTCTGTTAAGGTGTTTAATTTAATATCCATTTTTATTTAATTTACTGTGAATAATTACATTTTTATATTCGTGATTAATAAGACAATGCTCTTTTAAAACAGCCTCTTTTATATATCCATTTTCCTCCAACATAAAATACAAATGAGGCCTTAAATCAAATGCATATGTATGAATCTTGTGGAATTTTAAATCATTAAAAGCAACAACTTCAATTAAAGGTAAATAGCTACTCCAAATTTCATAAAACTTATCTTTTTCTAAATCTGTATCCATAATAAAAGACAGTTCTGCATTTCTATCAATCCAATTAATGTGAACTAACCCTCCATACCCAATACATAAATTGTTCTTCAAAAAGGAAAATAAAATTTGTGAAGGAAATTCTTCTTCAAATTGTTTTGAGATAATTGTTTTAAAATAATTTTCTTGATCATATTCTGTTAATAGTTTTGATTGACGCAGATGATAAACCTGATCATTTCGCCATTTCATTATACTAAACCTATCTTCATATCTGATAGGTATTAATGAGTAAGTATCTCTTTGGAAGATAGAATTATTAAGTGCTTTGTATTTTTTCATTCCTCTGATTTATTCTTTTCTATAATACTCCATAACGAACCAGTATATGAAAAGTAGGCGATTTCGAAGCACTATCTTTTAGTTAAATACAAAGTTTAATACGAGCCAAAAGACCTGTTTTTACTACTGTATAGCCTATTTTTTATATACATTGTTATGGAGTGTTTAATCAGGAAATGCTCTTATGGCTTATTAATGCTTCGCCAGTTGTAATAATATCTTTATCACCATTTAGTATATCAGTTCTGACCAATGCTCTATTTTTTTGAGGAAATATTTCTACTATTGTAAAAACTGCTTTATAACTTACATCAGTAAACATTGGTTTGTAAAAAGACATATTTTGTTTGAGATAAATTGTCCCTTCGCCAGGGAACAGGGTACCGAATACTTTTGAAAAGATACTTCCACCTAAAAACCCGTGTAAGATTCTCCTTTTAAAAAGTGTTTTTTTTGCATATTCCTCGTCTAAATGAATAGGATTTTTGTCCCCTGTTGCTTCCGCAAAATTGACCACATCTTTTTGAGAAAATTTAAACGGGTATTCAAAAGTTGTATTTAATTTCATACTATTGTCCATAGATTCTTTTATAATGTTCGCTTTTTAGCTGATTCCATTCGCTTTGTAAAATCCCGAGCCCTACTACATCTAATTTCTGATTTTCTTTGATACAATGCTCACGGTAGTATGCTTCTCGCCTAAAACCAAATTTTTCGTGCATTTTTATTACTTTTTCGTTTTCAACAAAAACCTCACATCTCAGTTTGTTTAAATTTAATTCGTCAAAGACAAAGGTTAAAACATTGTATTCAACCTTACTACCAATTCCAGCTCCTCGAATACTTGAGTCTCCTAAGTAAAATGCCCAAGAACAGCTCTGTAATGCTTGATTTATATCGATTAAATTTGCCAATCCTATTTTCCTTCCATCATACTCTATTATCCAATACTTACAGTCTTTTCTGTTTTGAATAGAATCAAACCATTTTTTTTGTTGTTCACTTGTTATTTTATTCTCTGTGTACATGTATTTTGCAACATCTTTAGAGTTACGCCAAGTACGAACAAGCTCTATGTCATTTTCTGTTAAGGTGTTTAATTTAATATCCATTTTTATTTAATTTACTGTGAATAATTACATTTTTATATTCGTGATTAATAAGACAATGCTCTTTTAAAACAGCCTCTTTTATATATCCATTTTCCTCCAACATAAAATACAAATGAGGCCTTAAATCAAATGCATATGTATGAATCTTGTGGAATTTTAAATCATTAAAAGCAACAACTTCAATTAAAGGTAAATAGCTACTCCAAATTTCATAAAACTTATCTTTTTCTAAATCTGTATCCATAATAAAAGACAGTTCTGCATTTCTATCAATCCAATTAATGTGAACTAACCCTCCATACCCAATACATAAATTGTTCTTCAAAAAGGAAAATAAAATTTGTGAAGGAAATTCTTCTTCAAATTGTTTTGAGATAATTGTTTTAAAATAATTTTCTTGATCATATTCTGTTAATAGTTTTGATTGACGCAGATGATAAACCTGATCATTTCGCCATTTCATTATACTAAACCTATCTTCATATCTGATAGGTATTAATGAGTAAGTATCTCTTTGGAAGATAGAATTATTAAGTGCTTTGTATTTTTTCATTCCTCTGATTTATTCTTTTCTATAATACTCCATAACGGTCTGTGTATAAACCGTATGCCGTTAGGCTATGGTTTTATACACCTTGTTATGGGCTTTATTACTTTTAAAATTAAACATTATGATATATAAATACTTTATAAAACTTATTACTTATTTGTATGGGGAGAAACCTCCTGTTGCTCCTTCAAATACTCGTATAGAACCTGAACTTTGGAAGCTATGGTATCAAGTTTGGCGTTCTCGTGCTGTTCTATATTCTGCATTTCTTTTGTGGTCTTTTCTTGTTGGAGGTTATATGCTTTGTTATATTCTAACTCATCTTTATCGTGATATAATCCATATCCTAAACCCAATATAGAAATGGCAAGAGCAATTAAGGCAACATTATTTGACCGTTTGGCTGTTAAGGCATTTTCGGAAGCTGTTTTTACATTATTTTCAGCTTCTTTAAAAGTCAGAAGTTTCATACAACTCTCTGCCTTCAAAATAAAGTTACAATTTAAGTGTTTGTCTAACTTTTTAATATCAACTTTAGTGTTGTCGTTTACGCAATGTGCTTCTTCGTGGAAGAAAGAACACCAAAACCATTCTCTTAGACATCTTTTTAAGCAACCGCCTTCGTCAAATTCAAATCCTTCGTCTTGTAATCTTTGGTACAAGTCATTAAAACTAATGCCGCAAGTGATACATTCACTACCAATCTCCAAAACCCTTTTATATATTATTTCAGGTTTAGGTGGTTCTATTGGAACAGGTTCTTTAATTACAGGTGTTCCGCAAGACTTACATTTTGATTTTACTTTTTCCATCTATTCTTTATTCTGACTAACGTTCTCTAACCCCTTGATTATCAATTCTCTTTTTCTCGTAAGCTAATTTGTATTTCTGTCTGCTGAAGATTCCCAAATCATTGGGGTCAATACCAAATTTACTAATTTTCTTTCTGAGCTGAGCTATAGCTCTTCGTTTTTCATCAAGGAATACATATTGATTTGTTGGATTGTATTGCTCCCTCTTGGTAACCATATTCCAAAGGATGACTGCAAGTTTTCTGGCGGTTGCTGTGATAGCTGCTTGTCTACCTTTTCGAAAAGCTATCTTTTTGAAGAACTTACCTAGATCCGAGTCTTTTAAATTGCCAACTGCATTTGCAGCATTTCTCAAAGCGATCTTAAGTCGATTACTTCCTTTAGGTATTCTATTGGACAGGATTCTTCCTCCACTCATTTTGTTGTTGGGGGCCAACCTAAGCCATGAAGCAAACTTCTTGGCAGAAGAGAATTTCTTCAGCCCTTCTGGACCTATTTCGCTCATGAATGTGAGAACTGTACTGTGGCTTACTCCTGGTATTGCCATCAGGTCAACTCCATTAAAGTATTGATATGATATTATATTTAAATCAATACCTTTTAGGCCATTCTTATTTTGTTTCTTATATGGTTTTTTGGTAGGAAGATCGTCGACTACTCCTTGCTTCTGATTAATAAAATTCTGCAAGAAATCTGCAATTTCAAAATCACATTCTTTTATCATAGATTGATAGAATCTGTATCGCTTGAACTCTTGCTTCAGCCCAAAGAGGTAATCTTTTCTTTCATTTGACACTAAGGCCTTGGCAATCTCCTCTTCTGATTTTTTGCAATTGTAATGTCTGTGAGTTGCTAGAGATTTTGGATCTAAATCACCATTACAAATTGCTTCTATTATTTTGATTCCTGTAAGACCAGTCACATCTCTGACGACCACATCTAGTCTGAAATTTAGCCACTTGAGAAACTTCTGCATTTTATGTGATGTGTCGGCTTTTTGAGCGATCATCTTGGCTCTATGTCTACATAAAGTTCTCAGCTTCTCAGTGGTTTCATCTGGCAAAAAACTTGCTGGAAGTAAACCCAGAGTATGCATCTTTTGTATCCATTGACAATCTAGTACATCTGTCTTTTTCCGATTGATATTCTTTGTAAACTTACCATTGGTAAGTATGACCTCAAGACCTGAATTCATCAGCTCTACAAAGAGGTTCTGCCAGTAGGTTCCAGTGGACTCCATAGCTACACTTGTGATATCTTTTGAGTGCAACCATTTTGATAGTGCTTTTAGATCTTCGGCATACACTCCGAATTCTCTTACATCTTTGTTTGCTTGACCTAATGCCACAAAGTGACTTCGGCTTCCTACATCTATCCCCGCACAATTAGGATTGATGATTTGCATCGAGATTGCCTTCTTTTCCATTTTATAGATTTAGATTATAAAATAGACTCTAACAAGAAGTATCTTTATTATTGAAAATTATTCTGATCGGGGTTCACGCCAAAGCGTGACCACCATTGAAATTTATCAACTGTCCCTAAACGTGAATTAGGGACTTTTTACTTCTCGTACCAGAATGACGCTGGGACTTGTCCACCGAAATGAACAGAGATACCATTAAATAAACCGGTCTCTGATAGAGCCAATTCTAAGATAAGATGTATTCACGTTAGCGAGGGAAATTAATTTGCTGTGGAGAGTTTTATAGCTTGCTTTCTAAAATTTGGAACTGCAAATCTGGGGAATTGCCCATAACGGTTGGCATATGCAGCGGCCTGACCGAATGGGAAGGCTGACTGTCATATGCATTGTTAGGCTCAGGATTTTATCTTGCAAATATAATTTCTTGCGATTCAGCTGTTTTCTCAATACATTTCTCACATTCTTCACATAAGTGGGTAATTAAATTATTCCAATTCAAAAAGAATAAAGAGTTTTCTGCTGGATCAGAAGTTCTATTAAAGTCAATTCTGAGTTCATTAAAGTCCACATTCTCGAATGACAGAGCAAAATCAATTTTTAATAAGTACTTATCCCTTTCAAGTTGATTCTTACTGACGCAAAATAAGTGCATAAATTTTAAGTATTCAAGAAGTTGAAAAATTGCTTCATAAAGTTTGCTATTTGGATTTATGAAGCTTAAAATCCGTGATATTTTAGTATTTGCTTTCGAATAATCTTGAAATAAATCTATATGATCACTATCGTTAAAACTTATGTCATGAATCGAATCCAATTTCAATTTTTTAAGAATAGGGATTAATTCATTTTGTATGGAATTAATTAAAGAAGATCTTCTCAGATTAGCATCAATCTTTTTCTGATTTCTCCACTCATAGTTTAATGCTCTGTGAATTAATTCTATTAGACATTGATGTTGAGTATCATTTTTACTAATAGGTGTATTTATGGTGCAATGATTTGTTTTGGGAATTAGCAATGGATCTTCGAAGTAATTTACACCTGAGTATCTCTGTACAATTGGTTTTATTAGAGGTATCGTATATAGAAATTTATGTTCAATAATTTCTCTACCAATAAGATGAAATTCATCATTACCTATTAATGTAGTGAAATCGGAATGTAGACTTTTGAGAAAAGAAGAGTTTTTTCTAAGTATATCGCCTTGTTCAAATGCAATAATTCTTATAGGAATGCTAAGTAGAGATGCATAGCCCGAACCATTAGTTGGTGAGGCAATAAGGTACAATCCTAAAATAATTTCTTTTTGAATAAACTCATTTGAGTACTTAACTATAAATCTACGTGCAATAATTCCACCAAGACTATGGCAGACAAATATTATTTTTTCTCTTTTAAACAGAACTAAGTTATCGAATCTAACCTTGAGTTCGGAACAGATTTCGTTTGGCCCATAATCCGTGAGAAATATATTAGTTGGATATGATATTGAGATTACATCCAAATCTGAAAGAGTTGGACTATTTATAATCATTCTCGGCCAAAATACTCTCTCATTTGATTCATACCATGCATTAAATCCATCAGAAAGAATACCATGAATAAAAACAACAAGACAATCGTTTCCGTCATTTGAATACTCTCTAAGATTCATAACGGTATCTTGTTTTGATCTCTAAATCAGTATTTACAAAATTTGACTCTTTTATCTTGTCTATCTGATTTTGAAGAATTTTGAATGAAGTTATTGATCTTGATAATGATTCTGGCAGTGCATAATCTTTTTCAGTATTTAACGATAAAGACGCATCGATACTATATTTTTCCTTATTTGCTAATTCTAATCTGGTTGTTAATTCGAAAAAATGTTTAACATATTTTTCAATATTTAAAGTGAAACACTTGTTAATATAGTTTTTGCACAGTTGTTTAGCTTGAGTGGGTAGTTCTTCATAGCCACCCGTAATAGGAATTATACTTTGTAATACTGCATATCTAATGTCTTCCAGATATGCAATTATCTTTGAGATTAAATCATCAAAATAGAATTTGGATTTATAGCTAAAACTACTATTAACATAATCTGATAATGTAAAGTTTCCGAAATGATTTTCATAGAATTCTATTGTAATCCTAGTACTTATCCTTACTCTCTCTAAAACTGCATCTAATGTTCTCTCAAAATTTGTATTGAACCGTTTATCTCCAAGTATTGTAATTTTCAAATTGCTTAAAATTGGATTGTTAGTATTCTCGCAGACAGAAAAATACTCAAAGCTCCTTTTAAATTGGAACATGAAGTAAGGAGCAGAATCATTATAGAAGAATTTTACTTTTTCTAACTGACTTCCTTCTGATAGTACTTTTTGTATGTCATGAACAAATTTGTAATATTCCGTAGGTTTATTTAGTGATCTAATATCTGTGGCTGTGACGCAAGAAAAGAAGTTTCCCCAATTATCAATTTCAAATGAAAACAGATTTAGGAATAGTTCAGAAATATCATTATCCGTGTAAACGGGGCTATTATTTCTTCTTATGGACTTTATTTCTTCTATAAATGATTTAAGTGAGATCCCTTTAAAGTAAGAATCTGGAATTGTTTCAATTTTTAAATTCTTTTGCCTTTCATTAAATATGTATGTAAAAAATAATCTTGAAATTGAGCACTGACCTTTAACTTTATCCCTTTCAAAATTATTTATTGAGTATTCGATAAATTTAGAAAGAGTATTGCCAGATTCAACTCGGATAAAATATTTAACAAGCTTGTTATGAAATATATTGATTTTGATATTTGAATTTATTTTCCGATCGATATCTAATAACAATAATAATTCTGATTCAGTAAAATCGGTATTCATAATAAATTCAGTTAATCTGAATTTATTGCCGTTCCACAACCTGAATACTCGCTGCAAGTAAATATTTCTGTAATCAAAATCGTATTCTCTAATAACATGTAAAAATGTTAAGAGTAATCTGGCTTTATTGGAAGGAATTATCTTGTTGATTCCACAGAGAGTTATATAGAAATCTATTCTCTTTTGATATATCCCAAAAGGTTCTTGAACTGAACTGAGTCTTAGTTTGCTGGCATTATTTTTGTAAAATTGTAACCTTGATTGTTCATTTTTACTTATGTCTGTATAAATAGAACTCAAGTAATTTGATGTTCTATAAACGAATATAAATTTCAAATCAAGTCTATATCCATCTTTACATTTGAAGATTGATGTATAAATATTTTGTAGATCATGTATAAATTCATAAACCACAATTGTTAAAACTTGATTTATTCTTTCAGGCAAATATGTAAAAACATCATCCAAATCATCTAACGCAATGATCAATTCACGTGTACTACCTTTTCTGGCATGTTGATAGCATTTAAAACTCAATAATGCACATAGTAGATATTCATTAGTTAGTTCATTATCATTAAATAAGTCTGAAATCAAATAATGACAATCGAGTTGTCTATCTTCATCTATATACTCTTTAGCATGAAGTTTCTTTTTTATTTTTTTACTTAGTAGATGAACAAACTCAACTATTCTTGAATTGTTTGTTCCAATTATTTGCTTATGAAACGAAAGATTTGTGAATAAGTAGTTTAGGAAATCTATTATTCTGTGATCTTTATCCTTTTGAAGTTCTAAATAATAAATCGATTTCAGAAAATCCCTTGTTCTTTCATTTAGATTAGCTGACCAATACTTATTTAAACTTGAGAAATTTATAATCTCATAATTTGATTTCTCTGATTTTCTGTCTCTTAGAAAATGATGAAGAAAAGTTGATTTGCCGTTTTTGCCATAACTGTGTAAATATACTATTTGAGAATTGTTTAGTTTTTCTTTTAACAGATTCCATTCTTTTTCAAATACGACTTTATCAAATAAGTACTTACCGAAATGTTCATGTGCGAAATTATCATCACATTCACTTATTTCGAATTTCATTATTTTATTAAATATCCAATCATTCTTATCAGTATTTGAGTTAATTGATGTTCTGTCAAAAAACTTGTATCTGAATTTTGTAATTTCTTGATTGTTCATCTTTTTTCATTTTATCTTGAGCCTAACGGATGATGATACCCAGCGTCTCTCGACGAAGGAGAGATATGCTGTGGTCATCTATTGTTATGACTTCGTCATGTTCCCTTCGTATAAATGTTTCCCATTACCTTAATCGATCTACTTTATTCTATCCTTGAATTAATACGAATTGGGTGTATTCCCCCAAAGCTAGTGTCAGAATTATCTGCAATTGCAAATCTTTTCTAAAGCTTCTTTTTCGGTTTTCCCTAAATATCCAATTGAAAAACCTTCGCTATAAAACCCTGTTTCATCGAGAAAACTTCCTTTTGTTCTGTAAAAAACTCTTCTATCCCACGAACCAAAGCCTCTACAGTCTACTTCTAAAATAGGGTATTTTACACCATCAATTGACTTAAATTTTTCTGTCTTTTTTGTTCGTATTGTGCAGTCATTATTTGATTGTGAAGAATTGTTGGGCGAACTGGAGTAATTAGACGAACTACTCGTTTCAAAACTCTTAATACCTTCATTTACTGCTGCACCAACAACAACTGCTCCTGCTACTACTGCTTTTACCATTTCAGCTTGTCTTTCTCTTTTTTTAATTTTTTGTTGTTGCGCCAAATATTCTTGATGTCTATTATAGGCTATTACTTCATCTTGTTTTGCAATCTTAATAGATTTGTATGCAGCAGCCTCTCTTCCATATTTGCTGTAATATTCTATTTGACTATCATATATCGAATAACCAAGATTCTTACAGGCTTTATCGACTTTAATTTTATCATAAGGTTTTTTTAATAATACAGTTACGTACAATTCGTTAGAATTATTAGCTATGGCATATTTAATTTCCTTTGTTTGTGCGAAGGACACGGAAATGCAAATTGAAGAGAATGCAATTAATAAAGTAATTTTTTTCATGTTTTATTTTTGTTAATAAAGTTTAGATATTGAATTTACTAATTCAAAGTCGGTTTTTATTTGTCCTCTCTTATGATAGAGTAATTAATTCCTAACCTAATGCTATAATAGATGTCACCCCCAGCAGAATAGCTTGTAGAACCACCACTAGATAAGGCTAAATTGTTTGTTAAATAATGAAGGACTCTAACTTCTATTCCTCCTGAAAAATCTTCAATTCCATCTTCAGATTCTCCTGAGATGATAGTATTAAAAATTCCCAAGATTGGAAACTGAGTTTTTCTTCCTGAATTAAATATTTTTCCCATTCCGAGCTTTACAACGCTCCAAGAATTACCTAATGAATTATCCAATGTGGTAGCAACTCCGAACTCTGTGACAAAGCTTTTTATACCAACTAGAATATCAACACTGACTATATTAGAGTTTATAACTTCACCCATATAGTACTGGTTACTGTTAATAATTGAATGTTCCCCATGGATACCAAAATGTATATTTTTAAAAACTGATTGACCAATCGTCTTTGAAGGAAAAAATGATGAAATAATTGCAATTAAAATTATAACATTTCTTGTAGTTTTATTCTGAGGAAATATCATCATAGGATTAAAATTAATTAGTTGATTGTATTATTCGATGTCAAATTTACTTAATCCAGATTACTTCTTACCCATTTGTACTTGTTTTTTGCACAATAGGTGTAAAGCTATATCAGGACGGCACAGTTTTTTTGATGAGTCATAACGTATAATGATAAGAGTAGTAGTGACGAAGGAACTATTACTTTTTATCTATTGTTCTATGGCGTTTACTTGTCTAGTCCCTATAACAACCCTATACATAGAATAATATTTATAACATATGATACTATAAGAATTATTGGGAAAGCAAGTTCCAACTTAGTTGATTCAAAATATACACTAAAAACTTTACCCTCTTTTAATAATTGCCATTCGAAGTTATATAAATTTATAGGCAACTTTTTCTCTATCTCTAATAATATTTTAAACTTAGCAGTATTCAATTTTTTAAAGTTATTGATACTAATAATCCAATAAATACATGCAGCAATAACTATAAGAGAAAACAACACAATCACTATTTTTGTACGCGCGATGTCAACATTCCATGACACACCCATCAATCCACTTATTATTGTATTGAAGCTTAAAAAAAAGGCATTGGTTTTTAGTCTTCTATCAGTTACATTTTCAATGGAGTCAACAAATTTCATATACTGTTTAACAATTAATTCATTTTCGTAATTGATGAATTCTGAATTAAATAAAGAAATGTCAGGCACTTTGGCCGATTTACTATCAGTCATTTTAGTTAATTTAATATTGAATATAATATAACAAGAATGAAACTTAAAAAGTAAATAAATACAAAAGTGTTCTGCAATCCTTTAAAGGTTAACTCAAGCATGATCAAGAGAGGAAACCTCAATGAATTACATTTGTAAATATGTTGGAAAAAACCAGCGAAAATAAATAATTGCGAATCAAATTTTACTGTTTTTGAAATATGAAAAAGCACACGTATTAGCAAATTAGGTTTAATGATGTATGGTTTCCAGTTTTTATCAAATCCCATTATTTCAACATGTTTTTTTGCATTATTGGATATTGGGAGCTGAAAGTTTATCAAGTGACTTATTGAATTATTTAAATTTGAGTTAATTCTAGAATACTCTTCCTGGCTCTCGTATTTTGGTATTATCATGAAAAGTTTTGACGGAATATTAGCAAGGATACATTGTTTAAATTCCCAGATGAGACCTTCAGAATCTCCATGAAACAAAAAAATTAATTTTGCTCTATTTATTGAATCTTTTAAAACTTTATACCAATTGTCTTTAGCATCTATGTAAATTTTTGTTGTACCACTTGTCCTAAATAAATCTCCTGGTTTTCCAAAAGTAAAAACAGGTCCCAAATACTGAAGATACTTATTTGAATATTTCATTAGCAATTTATAAACACGATCATCATCATTAACGTAACTCCTCAGAATTAAGATGGATTTGGAGGTAAGCGAATTATATTTAATATTATTGGACTTTAATAAAGCAAGCCCTACAGTCCTTAATTTAAATAATTCTAAGTAATCTGGAAATTCCTTTTTAATTAATTTGTAGATGACAAAAAGAATAAACCCTATGACAAATATGTTTTGAGAGACTATAAGTAAAAAGTAAACTATAATAATTAAGGGAGAAGAAATGAGAATTAAAAAAACAAAAATAAGAGCTCCTATCAACCAATCATTTATTGGTTCTCTGGAACTACCCTTTATTCTTTTAATAATGAATTCATGGAATGGTTTAATTATTCTAATAAATGAATATGTACTCTCTAATTCAATTTTTCGATTTTCTTGAGTGTGTTTTATTGGATTATCTTGACATGTAGGGCATGAATTTCCATTCTTCATGTATTCCAAATGGTCAACAAATGAACCGCAAATTAAACATTGAACATTATTGTCCAAATCATAACCACAAAATGGACAATCAGAAAATACATTATCCAAATTTTTTTTACAATTACTACAAATTATATTTATTTTCAAAAGATATTTTAGGATTTTATAATGTTTATTAATGCCATAGAACGATTAGGATATACGGCGGCTGACTTTAGGAAGCTGATTGTTATATCTTTTGTTACATCTTGTTTTATAAAATTTTTAAGCTATGGATATTAAATTGTATTGTAATTCAAATTGTCAAAGTTCAAGGGGTTTTGAGCTGATTTCGAGGCATCACATGAGGAAGCCTTACATATCAATTGTTCAAATACCCGATTCAGATTTAAAGTTGACGTGTGATGAGTTTGCCAATAAATATGGCACACCCAAGTTTCCATTTGCAATTGTAGATAAAACGAGGTTGGTATCATATAATGACTTGACTGATTTCATGCACTATGAGTTAATAGATTATCATAAGGGTCAGGCGCAGGTAAATCCGTAAGTGTCACAAAGAAACATTGCTGTTTTGATGTTTGAATTAAAAGTTTTTTCAAGCAATATTTCATTATTATTGTCGTAGTCAAAAACAGTTACTTCGTAAGTACCAGATTCTGGGATTGCTTTTAAGTGAATCTCAAAATTTTTACCACTTACGTTGCAGTTAACAACATTGTGGCAACCGTTATCACCACAAGATTGACAACCTTCAGACCATGTGAATGAGAATCCTAAGTCTTTAAGGGTACATTCTTTTTCTTTGTTTGACATATTTTTATTATTAGTTTGTTTTAATAAGATGTAACGATTAGGATATACGGCGGCTGACTTTAGGAAGCTGATTGTTATATCTTTTGTTACATCTTGTTTTATAAAATTTTTAAGCTATGGATATTAAATTGTATTGTAATTCAAATTGTCAAAGTTCAAGGGGTTTTGAGCTGATTTCGAGGCATCACATGAGGAAGCCTTACATATCAATTGTTCAAATACCCGATTCAGATTTAAAGTTGACGTGTGATGAGTTTGCCAATAAATATGGCACACCCAAGTTTCCATTTGCAATTGTAGATAAAACGAGGTTGGTATCATATAATGACTTGACTGATTTCATGCACTATGAGTTAATAGATTATCATAAGGGTCAGGCGCAGGTAAATCCGTAAGTGTCACAAAGAAACATTGCTGTTTTGATGTTTGAATTAAAAGTTTTTTCAAGCAGTATTTCATTATTATTGTCGTAGTCAAAAACAGTTACTTCGTAAGTACCAGATTCTGGGATTGCTTTTAAGTGAATCTCAAAATTTTTACCACTTACGTTGCAGTTAACAACATTGTGGCAACCGTTATCACCACAAGATTGACAACCTTCAGACCATGTGAATGAGAATCCTAAGTCTTTAAGGGTACATTCTTTTTCTTTGTTTGACATATTTTTATTATTAGTTTGTTTTAATAAGATGTAACGGTTTTGATATGTGTCGGATGAGGAACGAAATCTGAGCATCATATCTCGTGTTGTCAACCGTTTTTTTTTTTTTAATTTTATCAAATAATATTTTATGAAAGAGAAGTTTAGTAAAGTACATCATGAAATCGTTTCAGAGATTGGAGATATATTGAGTAGTTGCAATGCAAATTCAGGTATAATGTCAAACATCATGTCTTGGGGAGACACCCAAGATTCTGAAGATACACTTCAATGCCTAAGAGATTACAGAAATTCTTATTTGAATACTAATAAGAAACTTCAACATCAATAATATCTACACAAGTTTGAGTATTGGAGTGGTTGTTGGCTGTTTGGAATGGGTCAGAGTTTGTAGATAAGTTTGATATCTTATCAATTTTTATACACCTCCAATTTTTGAAAGGGTTTGAGCTTAGACCTGAGCCAGATGTACCACCATATTGGTAAAATAAGGCTTGCTCTGTTCCACCTTTAGTTCCAAGAACATGGGGTGTCATTTTTCTTGTGTGACCATTATAATCACAAGTTATGCAATTCTTGTTTTGGATTGCTTCTCTAATAATGCTGTAATTTGACATATTTTATATGTTTGGTTATTAAATGGTATTTCACCTTAATGGTTGACAACGATTAGGATATACGGCGGCTGACTTTAGGAAGCTGATTGTTATATCTTTTGTTACATCTTGTTTTATAAAATTTTTAAGCTATGGATATTAAATTGTATTGTAATTCAAATTGTCAAAGTTCAAGGGGTTTTGAGCTGATTTCGAGGCATCACATGAGGAAGCCTTACATATCAATTGTTCAAATACCCGATTCAGATTTAAAGTTGACGTGTGATGAGTTTGCCAATAAATATGGCACACCCAAGTTTCCATTTGCAATTGTAGATAAAACGAGGTTGGTATCATATAATGACTTGACTGATTTCATGCACTATGAGTTAATAGATTATCATAAGGGTCAGGCGCAGGTAAATCCGTAAGTGTCACAAAGAAACATTGCTGTTTTGATGTTTGAATTAAAAGTTTTTTCAAGCAGTATTTCATTATTATTGTCGTAGTCAAAAACAGTTACTTCGTAAGTACCAGATTCTGGGATTGCTTTTAAGTGAATCTCAAAATTTTTACCACTTACGTTGCAGTTAACAACATTGTGGCAACCGTTATCACCACAAGATTGACAACCTTCAGACCATGTGAATGAGAATCCTAAGTCTTTAAGGGTACATTCTTTTTCTTTGTTTGACATATTTTTATTATTAGTTTGTTTTAATAAGATGTAACGTACTTGTATATGAATAGTTAATTTAAAAATAATAGATATGGAAACGAATTACGAAAAAGAGAACGAACAATTTGAAACTTGGTGGAATAAGATAACTGCCAAAAGTGATAAATGGACTACATTAGAAAGAATGGCTGCACACGATGCTTGGATGGAGGCACGAGGTGTTTTTAAATAAATTATTTATATACAATGTTGTATGTCTTTTTTAATTGCATACAACATTCGAATATCAACAACCTCCTATAATGGAGTTGTTGCTATTTCTATTATGTATGCGTGTCTAATTTAGCATTTTCTATAATTTTATCCAACGGACTCATGACTGTTTTGTTATTAATCGAGATGATGTGTGTATAAATTTCAGTAGTCTTTGAAGAGCTATGACCTAGCAGGGATTGTATATATCTTAAGTTGACACCTTGCTGTAACAGATGTGTAGCAAAACTATGTCTCAAAGTGTGCACCGTGGCCCAGGCATTTACCCTGGCTGCTGATACTGCCCGCCTAAATATGACATTTACACTGGTTGCACTGTACTTTTCTCCATCCTGCCCTTCAAATAACCAATATGCAGGCTTGTACGCCTTATAATAAGTACGTAATAGTGTGAGTAGAGTATGTGATAAGATTGTTTTTCGATCTTTCTTGCCTTTGGACGCCTTTATGAATATATATCCATCGTCAGAGTGAATATCTTCAATCCTTAGATTCAATAATTCGCTCTTCCGCAATCCTGCGCTATATATGGTGTACAATATGGCTTTGTGTTTTATATTTTTGGGGATATTGATTATTTTTAGAATGTCCTCTGCACTTAGTACATTGGGTAGTTCTTTAGATTTTTTAGGACGCTGAAGATCATAATAGGTCCGGGGCAGACCCAGCACATGTTCATAGAAAAATTTAATCGCGTTGATAATACTATTTTGTCGGCTGTCTGATATTGCATACTTCGACTTTAACCTATATAAATACTGTTCTATTTGATCTTTTGTGATGGAAGATAAATCATGATTATCGAAATGGACTAAATAGGCAATGAAGGCCTCTCTATAGGTCCTAAGTGTATTATTACTGTAGCCTTTAAGAATTATTTTCTGCTGTAGTGCATTCAGGGCTTCGATGGCTTTGGGAGTGAGTTCCTTAAATGGTAGAGCTGTAGGCTTTTCCATCTTTTTTATCTCATACTGCCCTCCAAAAACATCTTTGATTCTGGCCAATCCTTCAGATGTATTTACTATGCTCCATAGTTTTTGATGATAGTGAAAAAAGGTGCCATTCAGACTCTTTATCTGCTCACGCCAAGCTTTGGCAGCATAAGGGACGTACAGTTTTATTCGCTTAGCATTGCGATGTGGTTCATATATTATAGCTTTCATATATCAATTATAGTCTATAATAGCCTATGTATCAACCTTTTAATGAAATTAGTCGCTTACATAACGGTTATTAGCGGGAATTAACCGTTATTTGACGATATACAAGGATTATCAATGCAATTGAAGATTTTATATGATGCAATAAATAATAGAAAATATGAATAAGAAATGCCCTATATGCCGAAGTAAGGTTACTGGCAGATCCGATAAACGATTTTGTTGCATTGCCTGTAAAAATAACTATTATATCAGATTGAAAAAAAATACAACATCAGCTACAGAGCCAATAGATAAAATACTCCATCGCAACCGGTCCATATTACTCGAGACCATGGGACGAAGCAAAACCAACAAGAAAATATCCAGATTGTTATTGGATAATAAAAAATTTAATTTCGATTACGTTACAGGTTTTCATATTAACACCAGAAACAAAACCATTCATCATGTGTATGATTTTTCATGGGCCATATTTTCAGATCAGGAAGTATTGATTATTTGTAATGATTGACTCAAGTCAATGTATATAATACCAACCTAAGTTAGCAGTATATTAAAAAATTGGTAACTACTCAGGTATCAAAGATAGTTTTATCACAAAATCCATCAATTACGATTTTCATAGTTATACTTCCAGAGGTCACGGAGTTCATGAAAATGGAGGATCAGCATTGTATTCAGATATTATTCCTGGCATCAATGATGGGTTTTTTCCTAGAAAGCTGAAACCGCAGACGACTAGTATTGCAGGACCTGAGCACTTTTGTGAAGATATTCCAATGCAAGATTACAAAGTGGATGTATTAGATGCCATGTACTGGGATTGGCAGGTGACTGGCGGAATGTTGGTTAATACTACAGCTTACGATTCTATAGCTACCATTCAATGGGACCCATTGGCTGCGAGTCATGCATTGGCAGTTACGCCATATAGTATGTGGGAAGGCAGAGGTGATACGACTACGTTTATTTCACAGATTCATACTGGTACTACGCAGGCCTATCATCTGACGACATCTTACGAATGGACCAATGACGCTTCCTGGGATCAAGGATATGTTCCCTTGCCTTGTGACCATGTGGTCATTCCGGATCAGGCATCTCCCGTTATTGTAAATGTCTTGCCCATGCTAGATATTCAGATAAGGTCATTGACTACTGGTGAAAATGTAGGGCTAGAGATAGGCACCAAAACAGTCCTTAAGTTGATTAATTATTGAGCGCTTCCCGTACGCTTCCTGACTTCAGCAATAGATCTTTGGCCCTGTCATAGGGTAGATTGGTCTTCTCCATCACAAGCCTTGTTCCCCTGTCTATTAGCTTGTCATTGCTTAGCTGCATGTCTACCATCTTGTTGTCCTCGACTCTTCCCAGTTTTATCATAACGGATGTCGTTATCATATTGAGGATCAGCTTTTGTGCCGTACCGGACTTCATCCTTGTGCTTCCGGTGACGAACTCTGGGCCGACCACAGCAATGAGAGGATGATCAGCTTGTCGAGTAATAGGCGAACCTGGGTTACAGGTGATGCAACCCGTAATAATGTTCTGCTCTCTACAAGCCAGTAGACCGCTTACCACGTAAGGTGTAGTGCCTGATGCGGCAATTCCCATTACAAAGTCGCGTTCATCTACTCCAAGGTCCATTAAGTCATTCCATGCTTGCTCATTATCATCTTCAGCAAATTCTACAGCTTTTCTGATTGCAGAGTCTCCACCCGCTATGATACCTATGACCCAGTCATGTGGCACGCCAAATGTCGGAGGGCACTCACTAGCATCGACAATTCCCAGCCTTCCACTCGTTCCAGCTCCGAGATAGATGAGTCGACCTCCCTCCTTCATCTTGAGATGGATATCGTCGACTGCCCGTTCAATATTCGGGATTATATCCTTAATGGCCGGAGCGACCTTGTGATCTTCCTCATTGATGGAAACGAGTAGCTCCTTGGTTGACATATTTTCTAAATGTTGATAAAGAGAATCCTTCTCAGTGACCTTGTCCATGTGATGGGCGTTTGCTGATGAGGAATAATCCGATCATGGTGAGCAGACCATTAAGTGCAATGATGGTAAAACCAAAAGTAAATCCACTCATCCATTCCTTTGAGTGAGAATTAATAATATAAGAAAGAATGGGAGCCAGCAGACATACTGGGATAACCCACTTGTCACGTATCTGTCGTTTAGTTAATATTCCAAAGGCAAATAATCCAAGCAAAGGTCCATAGGTGTAACCCGCGGCGGTAAACAATTCATTGATTACAGCTCCTGCATTGAGCAACTTAGTAAGAACTATTACGATGAATAGAAGTACTGAAAATCCAATATGTACAAGAATTCTTTTTTTCTTTTTTACCTTTTCACTTCTCTCGTCATTTTCCATATCTAGGAAGTCGACACAGAAGGCAGTGGTGAGCGAGGTAAGAGCACTATCGGCACTGGAATAGGCAGCGGCGATTAACCCTAGGACAAAGAATACACCTGCTACTGCCGGAAGATGATTGAGTGCTAGGGTAGGGAAGAGTTGATCGGTTTTTGTAGGTATGTCGATGCCGTATTGCTGAGCGTAGATGTACAACAAGGCTCCTAGGGATAGAAAGAGGAGATTGGCTGCCACGAGGATGATGCTGAAAGTGAATACGTTTTTCTGAGCATCACTCAGAGACCGACAGGTAAGGTTTTTCTGCATCATGTCTTGGTCTAATCCTGTCATGACAAGAGCAATAAGAGCCCCACTTATAAATTGCTTAAAGAAATTATTGGGATCATTCCATCCCACATCAAAAAACCACATGCGGGAGTACTCGCTTTCGCGAATGGTGGAAATCAATCCGTTTATGTCTAGGTCCATAGATCGTCCTATGAAATATATGGTGAGAATAACGGCCACCAACATACATACGGTCTGCAGGGTGTCAGTGATGACAATGGTCTTAATACCACCAGAAAACGTATAGACCCATATGAGAGCTATCGTGATGAGGACGGTGAAATAAAATGAAATACCTAGAGGATCCATAAGGAACTTCTGAAGGACAATAGCCACCAAAAACAACCTGAAAGAAGCTCCTATTACACGTGACAAGAGAAAGTAAAATGATCCTGTTTTACGAGAGTAAAATCCAAAGCGTTGGCCCAGGTATCCATAGATCGATGTAAGATTGTATCGATAGTAGATGGGTAATAAAACGGTGGCAATGGTGAAGTATCCCACAAGGTAGCCCAGCACCATCTGCATATACGAGAATGCGGTGTTGCTGCCATTCTGGCCTACGACACCAGGTATAGAGATAAAAGTGACTCCCGAGAGGCTGGCTCCTATCATGCCGATGGCTACGAGTAGCCAGGGTGAGTTTCTATTGGCTGAGAAAAAAGTATTGTTGTCCGCTCCCTTAGATGTCCATCGTGAGATGACGATCAATACACCAAAGTAAGCTATGACGATCGTTCCTATGATATGGGGTGATAGACTGCTCAAGCTCTATGTCAGTCTTGTTCTTTACTTCCATAAGCTAGATCACCAGCGTCACCTAAGCCGGGAACGATGTAAGATTTAGCGGTAAGCTCTTGATCCTCGGCAAATACCCACAGATGAGCATCAGGATATTCTCCCTGGATATATCTGAGACCGGGAGAGGAAGCGATGATGATCACGATGTGTGTGACCTTAGGGTCTCCAAGCGCACTGAGGGATTGAAGAGCTGCATCCATCGATGACCCAGTTGCTAGCATGGGATCACATAGAACCAGCGTCTTTCCCTCCAAGCGGGGACAGGTTGTATACTCAGAACTTATCTCAAAAGTGCCATCCTTATGATGAGACCTATATGCTGCGATGAAGGCATTCTGAGCATAAGGAAACATATCTACCATGCCAGAATGCATAGGAAGACCAGCACGTAGTATTGTTGCCAAGACTAGGTTGTCATCAATGCATTTTCCAGGTGCGGTACCTAGCGGGGTTTCGATCTCTTCATCACGATAGGAGAGGGTCTTGCTTATTTCATAAGCGGCTATGCTTCCTAGCTTGCGCAAATTGGCTCTGAATCGAGCAGGATCAGCTTGCAAGTCAGATGACCTCAATTCACGAATAATATCCTGAATCAAAGAGTTATCCTTACCTAGATAATGTACTTTCATCTTATTTAGATGATCTTTTGTGATCTCGAGGCTAATATACGAGATGTCAAGAAACCAATTCTTATCAATGTCAACTAAACAATCAACAACTCAACAATTCAATATGAGCACTCAACAATTTATTTTTTAACTTTATGAACAAGTAAGATGTAGAACATGAGGCTATTAAGATTGGTGTTGTTGTTTTTTATTTTGATTCCCCTCCTGGGGAATGGACAGACTACCTTATTGCCAAAGCAAGTTGAAAATAAAGGCTTAGGTATTATTTACAAAAGCGAATGGGCTTTTGATGCAAGAATTCACACCAATGGAATGGCGTTGGCCCTAAACTTTGGTGATATCAAGACTTATTACAAGACACGGTATTACCAGTTTGAGATAGGTTATATCAAGGACTCGCGAGAGCGTAGACAAAACAACAATTTTTCTCTCAACCTCAATCAGACCTCTAAGTCTTACGCATATGGCAAACGTAATTCCCTCTTTGTATTACGAGCAGGTTTTGGTGAGAAGAGATACCTCTCAGAGAAAGAGAAGAAACGCGGTTTAGCCGTAGGGTGGAATTATGAAGTAGGACCCTCATTGGCATTACTCAAGCCTTATTATCTGGAGCTTATATATCCACTTGAGGGTGATCCTACAGGTGGTATGATAGAGCTGCGTAGCGAGAAATATAAAGAAGAAAATGCCGAGGTGTTTCTAGATGAGAATCGCATATTTGGTTCGACAGGATTTTTCAATGGATTCGGTGAACTAAGCGTGGTTCCTGGTGTTCAGGCAAAGGCAGGCTTGCATTTTGCATTGGGAGCTTTTGATAAGTATGTCAAAGCTTTTGAAGTAGGCGTGATGGGAGATTTTTTTATAAAGAAAATACCGGTCATGGTCGAGACAAGAGATATAAGCAACAAGCCCTATTTTATTAATTTTTATATCAACATTCATCTAGGAAAGAGAAGCTATAAATAGTCCAAAAATAGTAGAGTGCATTGCTAGACTTGCCCGTTGTAAATCAAGAAAAGAATAGAAACCGAAAGCCTCGTTGGCTTCGGGTAAAGTTGCCTATAGGCGAGGATTATCGTCGTGTCCGCAATCTCGTGGATCAATATCAGCTCCACACTATATGCCAGAGTGGTAACTGTCCCAATATGGGCGAGTGTTGGGGAGCAGGGACGGCTACATTCATGATTTTGGGGAATGTATGTACAAGAAGTTGTTCTTTCTGTGCTGTAAAAACAGGAAGACCACCAGAGTATGATGAGGACGAACCGCGACGTGTAGCTGAAGCCATCCGACTCATGGAAGTGAAGCATGCTGTCATCACATCGGTCAACAGAGATGAACTGAAGGATCGTGGCGCCGAGATCTGGTACCGTACCGTTGTAGAAGTAAAAGATCAGTCACCTGATACTACGATCGAGACGCTGATCCCTGACGTCAAATCCAGTTGGGATGCTTTGTATCGAATGATAGAAGGCGGACAGGAGATAGTATCTCACAACATAGAGACGGTCGAGGATCTTTACCGTATGGTAAGACCTCAGGCAAAATACCAGCGGTCGTTGGACCAGATAAAACTGACCAAGGAAGCAGGTTGCCGTACCAAATCTGGTATTATGGTGGGTCTTGGGGAGACAAGAGATCAAGTTTTCAAGACCATGGACGACCTAGCAGTACATGGATGTGATGTGCTCACCATCGGGCAATACCTGCAGCCTACCAAGATGCACCTTGCTGTGGAGGAGTACGTTCACCCCGACCTCTTTGCCGAGTATAAGGAGGTGGGAATGACTAAGGGATTTGACTACGTAGAAAGTGGTCCATTGGTCAGATCGAGTTATCATGCCGAGCGTCATTTATAGCCTAGGTTATGATTCATGCCTAATAATTATTCCCTTTGCCTAAATAATACAGGCTTGATTTCGTTATTATTTTGTTAATCTGTCTAATAAGAGCTTATTCTTTGAGCCCGTTTGTTAATCTTTAGGGTACCTCTATTTACTACTGAATTAAGTTGAAATTAAATTATTTTGGCTTTAGACAAGGCAAATTGAGGGAACATAGCCCTTTGCTATTCGACTGAAATTTAACGAAGTATGAAGTCAAAAAAATTAATTAGAAATCTCATTGGGATTTTGTTCAACTAGTGAATGGGGTATATAGAGGTACCCTTTAGACTCTTAGCAATGTAATTACGTAAAATCAGTGCTGTGAAGAATATTTTATTCGTTGTTCTCCTTGTGATAATAGGAGGTAGGGGAATTGGCCAGACTAGCCTTAAGTATGATATAAAGGGCATTGTCCAAGATACTCTGGAAAACCCCCTCATTGCCGCCACAGTCCTTTTGCTAGAGAAATCTGATTCTACACTCGTAGACTTTACACGTACAGAGCTTGATGGATCTTTCAAGATTAAGGATGTAAAGCCGGGAAATCATTTAATCAAAGTGACTTACGTAGGTTATGTACCCCTGACTACGAATGCAAGCGCTCATGACGGAAAAGATTTAGATATGGGGCAGCTGCAACTGCGGGAGATAGCAAGTGAACTAATGGAAGTGATCATCAAAGCAGCGCGTGCTCCTATGAAAATGAGAGGAGATACAATAGAATATGATGCTTCGACATTTGTCGTGCCTGAGGGTTCCTCAGTGGAGGATCTTCTACGCAGACTACCCGGGATTGAGGTGGAACAAGATGGTTCCATTGTCTCTGATGGAAAGACCGTAGATAAGGTGACTGTCGAGGGCAAGATTTTTTTTGGTGCTGACCCCAAGGCTGCAACAAAGAACTTACCTGCAGAGAGCATATCCAAGGTGCAGGTATTTGATACTAAGTCCGAGGAAGATAAAATCACAGGAAGTACTACCGAGTCGGACACAAAAACGATGAACCTTGATCTCAAAGAAGGATTTAAAAGTGGAGGATTTGGAAAGGTAGTAGCTGGGCTCGGCACCGAGAGTACTGCCGAGGTGAAGGGAAACTATAATAAGTTCAATGATAAAATACAGTTCAGTATCGTGGGCGTAGGAAACAACACTGGACGCAATGGTCTCAACTGGGACGATTATCAAGATTTTATGGGTTCCAATTCATGGAATTTTGGCGAGGGAACAGAGTATGGATTTGGAGGACGTGGTGGCTCTTATAGCATGTCATTCGGCGGTGGAGATGATGATATCGAATCTAGCATTCAGAGTATATTTTTTGGCAATTACAACAGTGGCGGTTTCCCCCAAAACTACAATGGAGGAATTAATTTTAATTATGATCATAACAAGAATAAACTCAGTTCGGTATATTACTACAATCAAGCGAGTCTAGATAAAAGCACGGAGTCCAAGAGCAAGAATTTTTATGATGACTTTGTGACAACAAGCGATTCTCAGACTGATGATAGTGATGAGTCAGATGGTCATCGTGCTGAAGTTACCTTCGAGAAAGAAATAGACTCACTCAATTCAATCGTGATATCAGGAGACTTGGCAGCTGTCAATATTTTCAATACCAATAATGGAAATAACTCCCTGACGAGGAACGGAAGCCTTACGACGTCCAATGAATTTAATAATACGCTCGATACGGATGGTTACTTGGTGAATGGCGAAGTAATCTATCGTAAGAAGTTCATGAAGCCAGGAAGAAGAATGGGTGTCAATGCATCGTATCTCTATACTGAGCTTGACAGAATTGGGGACCAGCAGTCACTCATTACTTTTCATGCTGACAACAGCACAAATGAATTGGATCAGCGCACCGATAACCTGGCCACAAAGAATGTAGTCAAGGCCAATGCTCTTTTTGTAGAACCCCTGTCAAGTAGATTCTTTCTACAGACGTTTTACAATTTCAGTCAGAGAATAGAAGATGGGGATCGCAATGTCAATGACATATCAGAATCCGGGAACGGGGTTCTCAATGAGTTCCTTAGTCGGAAATATAACAACGAGTTGTCCAAAAACAGGATAGGATCATCTATTAGGTATTCATACAATGGTCTCAATGCCTCGATAGGAATGGCATATCTTACCTATAACCTGCTAGGCGATTACAACACCAAAGGAAACAACCCGACTACCAGCATGGTTGATAAGGATTTCGACCGATGGATACCCAATGTGAGCTTTAGCATGTCACCAGTCAGGAATTCTCATCTGTCACTTTCTTATTCTTTGGGCATTGCAGAGCCATCGATCAACAATCTCCAGGCCATTGTCGACAATAGAAATCCATTATACTTGAGAGAAGGCAATCCCGATCTGATTCCTAGTTCTGAGCATACCATATCCACTAATTATCGTATGAACTTTCCGGCAAGTGCCATGAGGTTCAATATAAGTGCATCGTATAGATATCTGGAAGATCAGATAATTAACGAGCGTACTATAGACGATAATTTGATTACAACTACACGCCCTATAAATTATTCCGGAGGACGACGATACTCATTATGGTCAAGCCTCAATGTGCCCATAGTCAGAAATAAACTGTCCATAAGGACTGGGTTGAGTGGAAATGTTAATCGAAGTTTTGCCTTTGTCAATGATGTAAAAAATGAAACCAATACAACTGGGTTGAGACCCAATGTTACTCTAAATATCACACCGACTCAGGATTTCTCAATTTATCTGTCAGGTAACTACAACACTACTCATACTGAGTATGATATTTCTACGAGTGAAGATCAAACCACAAAAAATTATGGCTACAACCTAGAGTTGAATGCCAAGACGATTTTGGGTTTGTACGTTAATTCCAATTTCAATTTTAGTAAATACGTTAATGATCGATTTGATTTGGATCAGGATATTTCCATTATCAATGCCTCCATCTACAGGCAGTTTTTGCCAGGCAATGTATTGGAAGCACGAGTTTCTGTCTATGACGCACTAAATGAAAACCTAAATGTGTCTCAGTATGCTGCTGGCAATAGTGTCTACGAATCGCGTACCAATGCACTCGGAAGGTATATCATGTTTAGTCTAGCATACAACATACGGGGTATGAAAGCAAAAACCAAAAGAGGTAGATGGTAGATTTTTTAATGAACCATTTAGACGGATTTATAATTTGATATAACGATGAATTTAAAAAGCACCTTAGTCACGATTGCACTTACAATTATATCCTTATCGGGATTTTCTCAGAGTGTCAGTGGAAATATTGTTTTCGAGCGTAGAACATATTGGATAGAAATTATGTCAAAACTTCCCTTTGTTACCCAGGAAGATATAGATAGAGACCGTCTGACATGGGGAAAGAATCAGGGTAGGCCACAAGAGCATATCTTGCATTTCAATGACGATAAGAGTATGTACACCTTGGTCGAAAAACCCAACGATCACGGATATTCTTGGAAGCGAGATAAGTTTTTAATAGTGCGTGATCACAATAATCGTATGTCTAATGACCAGATAGATCTATTAACCTGAGTTCGATATTAAAAAATCATTAATTGATCAGAATTCGAATGTTCGAATTGGTACATTTTGATAGAAGGTTTTTTGGGGAGGAAAGAGTAAGCAATAATACCAGCGAGCATATTGTTAAGGAAGTTATGAAAGGTCCTATGCCTAGAGTGTTCAATCATGCAAATATTTTTTAATTGGTCATTGATTGTTTCAATAATAGATCTCTTGCGCAACATGATTTTATCATAAAGTGGCATAAGAGAGTTTTTCATATTTTTTCTCACGCCAGTAATGAGGTGAATTCCACTTGACTTTGACACTTGTATGAGAGAAATCGTCTGAAACCCTTGCAGGGTAAGGGTTTAGTTTTTTTATAGTGTAAATTGTATTGCGAAGACAGTTTGTTTTTCTAAGAAATTATTAATATAATGTAGTTATTATGGCTACAATTCGTATTGATAAAAAGAAGTCCGGACACTATATGAGTCTGATTCATTCCTATCGCGATGAAAACGGCGTTGCGCGAATGAAAACCCTAGCCAATTTGGGCAAGGCAGAGGACTATAACCCTGAGACACTTAAGAAAATGGGATCCAGGCTGTACGCTCTAGGGGGTGGCAATCCCTTAGACTTGATGGGTACTGAGGTGGAGGAAGTGGGCAGGTTCAATTTTGGTTATGTGCAATTAGTTGACAGCGTGCTGCACACATTTAAGCTGGACCAGGTCTTTGCCAGAATAAAAAGAAAGCACCACCTGACCTTTGATTTATACGAAGCGGTGTTGCTGATGTTGGTCGAGCGCTTTAATGTTCCCAACAGTAAACTGGCTAATTATCACAATCAGGCTGAATATTACTCGGTACAAGACATAAAACTCCATTGGTTGTACCGTGCCTTGGATAAGCTGGACCAATATAGCCACGCCATACAGCAAAGTATATATATGACCGGTCGCAATTTATTCAATCAAAAATTAGATATTGTTTTTTATGATGTAACGACTTTTTATTTTGATAGTGATGTAGAACAAGAAAACACATTAAGAAAAAAGGGATACTCCAAGGATGGTAAAATAGGAAAGACTCAAGTGGTATTAGGAATGCTCATGGATCGTAACAAGCAACCGGTGGCCTATCATATATTCGAGGGAAACACTGCCGAAGTCAAGACGATAAGTAAAATACTGGAACAGGTAAAAAAGCAATATAGTATCGACAAGGTCATCGTAGTAGCTGACCGAGCCATGTTATCAGAACAAAACATTGACCTGATCAGTGGGCAAATGGACTTTCCATTCATATTTGGTGAAAAGCTAAAAATGATGAAAACGCCCGCCAAAGAAGCATTGGTAGATAAGAGCCGCTATAACAATGAATGGGTGTATCAAAAAGATGGAAAACCAATAAAGCTAAAATACACTACACTAATGTACCAGGGACGGAAAGTGATCTGCACCTACAGTGAAAAAAGGGCACGCAAAGACCGTCATGAAAGAGAAAAACGCCTAATAAAGGCACAGTACTTCATGGACAACCCTTCCCAGTTAAAAAAGAAAGCCTCTTACCATTACTTGAACAAAACGGGCAAGGACAGCTACCAGCTCAACGAAAAAAAGATCAAGCAGGACCAAATGTACGATGGCTTTTTAGCCATCAGTACCAATGTAGACAACTTGAGTGTTGTGCAAATATTAGATCAATACCGTCACTTATTTTTAATCGAACAAGGCTTTAGAACCATGAAAAGCATCTTGGAAGTCAGACCAATGTTTCATTGGACAGACAAAAGAATCCGCGGCCACATTGCTATGTGCTTTATGGCCTTGGCACTATTAAGACATGTCGAGATCAGACTTGAGAAAAACAAAACACCGCTCTCAGAGCTTACCATTCTAAAAACACTCGACAGGATGCAGTCTAGCAAGATTACCCAAGATGGAAAGGACTTTTACCTACGCAGTGCTATGGATTCAAACCAACAAGTACTGATAGATAAATTCAAATTGAAAAAAATCAAACCCCTCAATTACAACAGCCTGACAATCAGATAGTTATAGACAACGTATTGCGAAAACGAAAAACTTAACTGCTTGATAATCAAATGCTTATGGCTAAAACGTGTCAAAGTCAAGAAAAACCCAACGATCACGGATATTCTTGGAAGCGAGATAAGTTTTTAATAGTGCGTGATCACAATAATCGTATGTCTAATGACCAGATAGATCTATTAACCTGAGTTCGATATTAAAAAATCATTAATTGATCAGAATTCGAATGTTCGAATTGGTACATTTTGATAGAAGGTTTTTTGGGGAGGAAAGAGTAAGCAATAATACCAGCGAGCATATTGTTAAGGAAGTTATGAAAGGTCCTATGCCTAGAGTGTTCAATCATGCAAATATTTTTTAATTGGTCATTGATTGTTTCAATAATAGATCTCTTGCGCAACATGATTTTATCATAAAGTGGCATAAGAGAGTTTTTCATATTTTTTCTCACGCCAGTAATGAGGTGAATTCCATTACAGAATAGTACTTCGCTTAGTTTTTTACTTACATAACCTTTATCTCCATAAAGCTTTCCCCAAATACGTTTTAGAAGATTTTTTTTCAAAGGCGAACGATCATCAATATTACCTTGAGTAATCTGAAAATCAATGATTTGTCCGATTTCATTGACAATAATATGAAGCTTAAACCCGTAAAAATATCCCATGGTAGATTTTCCTCTTGCGGCAATTCCATCGAATACTTTGTGATTAAAAATCCGTTTGTTTTTACAAACTCTGATAGGGGTAGAATCTACAAATGAAATACCAGTACATTGTCCAAGCGTACAAGTTTTAGCAAATATAGCCATGGGCAACAATGCTTTTTTTTGCAATTCCACAAAACGATTATAAGAAACCAATGAGGGAAATTCTTGGGATAAATGACGCACTAAATATTGATTGTAGAACCACTTAAAACATCTGACTCCGCTGAGTTGAAAAAGTATCATGATAGTCATTACTTCAGAAGTCGAAAGCTTAGGTTTACGTTTGGGCTTCTTACCAATGCTTCGTTGATCCAAATGAGTTTGAAATTCTTTCATAAACTCATCGACAACACAGAAAATATCAGTAATTTGTTCTTTAAGAATCATAGGGAATATGCTTGTTAATTAATTGATTGTCAATCATTAAGATACAGCTATTCCCTATTTTAATCAAATAAATATCAATAATTTATAATATATTATTCACTGTATGTCAAACAGTTAATAATCGAACTCAGGTTATTAGGGAAAACATATGTCATCAAAGACGAGGTGGCCAAGCCTAAATGGAAAATATTAAACGAGATCAAAGAAATCGCAGGCTATTTATGTATGAAAGCCGAGACCAGAGATACGGTCCATAATCGTGTAATCCATGCTTGGTTTACCAATGGTATACCTGTGCAATCTGGTCCTGAGGGATTCGATGGGTTACCTGGAATGATACTCGGCTTAGAGTTCAATGGAGGAGATGTGACTGTTGAAGCTATATCAGTGAATCTAGAAGCAGATACCTACTCATTACCTCTGCCTAAAAAGATCAAGGGAAAGGAAATCACTCGATCCGATTTTGATAAGAAAGTAAAAAAGCATATTCGCCAGAGTATAGGGGGAGAACGAAATCCATATTGGCAAATGAGATATTAGTCTAATGAGACTCTAAAAGAAGGTTACTGATCATCTTTTTGTTGATGTCAGTATTTTCATAGATTCCTGCAAAAATCTTGCTACCCGGCCCATAAGCAAATACTGGAATCATGACGCCAGTGTGATAGTCCGTGGTAAAATCCGTCACCAGACTATCCATCGTGGATCCCTTCTCTATAGCATATCCGCCCGTCTCATGATCAGCAGTGACAATGACCAGCGTCTCTCCATCTTCCTTGGCCCAGTCTAGGACAATACCTATTGTTTTGTCAAAATCCTTAAACTCTGATATGATATAGTCGGATTGATTGGAGTGACCTCCCCAGTCTATTTGACTCCCTTCTATCATAAGGAAGAAGCCATGATCTTTTGATGATTCTGACAGAAAATTAATGGCCATTTGCGATGCAAGTTTCAAATAATCTCTCCCTTGTGATGCGGGCAATGGGTCACCGTTGGACGTAAGGTAGCCGAATTTTTCACCGATAATATTTACCTCATCAATATCTTCCCCGAAGAAATCAGACATCTGGTAGCCGTCAGCTTTTAACTCAGCATATAGATCACGATCGTCAGATTTTCGGTTTTGGAAATACTTTTTACCTCCTCCGATGAATATATCTACACCTGATCCTATCATATCTGATGCTATTTCATCATAATTCCGTCGTGACTTATTATGGGCAAAGAAACTTGCTGGCGTAGCATGAACAATTGTCGATGTAGCTACCAGCCCAGTTTTCAATCCTTGCGTTTCACATTTCTCTAGGATTGTATTTATGGATGAGGTGTCCTTATTTACAGCGATGGCACCGTTATAAGTTTTATGTCCACAAGAAAAGGCGGTGGCACCTGCTGCCGAGTCCGTAATAAGGTCATTGAAAGCATGACTCTTATGGAGGCCCACTACAGGAAATCGCTCGAGATGTGTCGTGTTGTTATTGCTGTACATGCCTGCGGTGATCTGGCCTAGTCCCATGCCATCACCGATCATCAGTATGACATTTTTGGGAGGTGTTCTTTCTGTAAGCAATTGATTACTTGTACGGTTGCAAGTAAATGAGCAAAAGAGAAACAATACAAAAAGCAAGATGTGAGTCTTCATGGGCGGTCAATTATGGCCTCAAAAGTAGTATTATCAATGATCAGAACTCCTCTAATATGTATCTATTGTCTTGCTTGGTGAGTAGATGTCAAAAGAGTTTAAGGATATTGGAATTATTGAGCCTAGCTATCAAGACAATTCAATCATATTGTGTCAATCGAGAGGTAAAGAGGAATTTACTATCTGAGTCTATAATTTTTACCAGGCAATGAAACAATTACATTGCTAAACTCTAAGCCTAGTAATAAGGTAGCTAATTCGCTTTGTGTTTTACCTAGTTTATAGCTCATCTCATCCATAGACTGTGTTTTTTCACTCTTAAGAAGCTCTGCAATTTTCTGCTCTTCTTCCGTCAGTTCAACAAACAGGCTAGTTTGAATTTCTGAAGGTTTTTCTTGATCCCATTGCATGACGTAAGCAATGTCTAGTGCTGATTCGATCAATGCGGCCTTGTTGATTTTGATCAATTTATTACACCCTTTGAAGTTTTCGTCGCTGGGCCTACCTGGAAAAGCAAATACATCTTTGTTGTAACCATTTGCAAATTCAGCTGTGATAAGAGATCCTCCTTTGTTGGCTGATTCTACAACCACGACGACATCACTCATTCCGGCAACGATGCGATTTCTCATAGGAAAGTTTTCTCGATCAGGATTGGTGCCACTTGTAAACTCTGTGAGCATACCACCTTTTTCCATCATCTGTCGGCTCAGATTTGTATTGGTAGCAGGATAAACCCTATCAAGCCCATGGGCCAATACACCGAAAGTGCTCATTTCATTTTTTATGCAAGATTTATGAGCATGACTATCGATGCCATATGCAAGACCACTGATTATAGTGACGTCATATGGATTGAGATCCTCCACCAGTTTCTCACATAGAATCTTTCCTTCATCAGAGGCATTTCGAGTACCTACAATAGCAACCATCCTATTGGCATTGATATCGCCCTTCCCCTTTTTGTACAATATTACCGGACTGTCGTCATAGTGTTTTAGCCTAGCGGGATAATCATGATCTAGATAAAAAAGGGCGGAGACATTATTCTTGATTACAAATTCTACTTCGTTTTCAGAATCCTTGAGGGCGGTGTTACTTAACACATCATTGGCATGGAAGCTTCCTATACCTGGTATCTTCTCCAGAGATCTCCGATTTTGGTTGAAGACGGCTTCTATGCCACCACAATAGCTTACCAATACTCTGGCGAGCTTGGGTCCTATATTAGGAATTTTAGTAAGGGCTATTTTATATAATAATTCCTGTTCTGCGGACACTATCTGCTAAGTTGTTGGCGATGAAAATTTGCCGAGTTATTGTCCCCTAATGAGGTGTAAATATTTGCTAGGGCTTCATTAATCCCTTTATGACTCTTGTCAAGATTATGCCCTATTTTAAGATAGTGAATGGCCCAGTTACTGTTTTTTCTTTCTTTGAAAAGAAGGTTATATCCTGTGTCAAAATAGAAATTGAGCAATTCATCTACGTTGTTGGTCCTACCATTGATATAGTTTAAAAATTCTGTTATAAATTCTACATCTGGACGGTAGCGACATACATCTTTAAATATTTTGAGAAGAGCGGTCTGGTCTCTGTTGATTTTCCAAAGCTCTGATGCTACGCCGACTTTCATTATGTTGGCATTTTTATAATATGGAAGAATATCAACGGCTCGCAACGCATAGACCTCAGCGTCCTTAAACATTTTTATTTTTTCTTCTCGATCACTGATTTCTATGGCTCTATTGAAAAGGGCAGTGGCCATAAAACTATTTGACCTAGCACTGTTCTTTGACACCTTGACCGCTGCACTATTGAGGGATAGAGCATCTTTCCATACCGGCACCCGGGTCCATGATCTGACACTAAATCCAATGACAAGAATGCCTAGTAATAAATAACTAAGTAGTCTCATAGTCTTGCCTCTGCCATGTAGATTGCTGATGAGGTAGGCTAGGAAGAGACACACTGCAACGGATGACATAAACATGAACCGCTCATTCATGAAAGTACCTACATTGATAAATAGATTACATACGATGCTGATCGTCGCAAAGTAAAAGATGATGCAGTAAGGAATGATCTTTTTCTTCTTTAGAATTCCCCATATGGCTATAATTCCCAGAGCAATATGAACGATGACTGGCCAGATAGCTCCCAGCTGTGACCACTGCATCTTGGGTACGTGATATGGATAGTAATCATGAGTCAACGGATGTGGAAAGAAATTTAAACACAAATATTCACCGAGAATGTAACTCACTGTCGCATAGCGCTCAGATGATGACATATCGATAAATGGATTATTCATGATGTCCTTGATCTCCTTGCCTGAGCTCATTAAGTAACCGATGATATTGACTCTCATGATGAGGTATAGGAAAATGACCAATAAGAGTATGCCAGTTACAATTAACAATTGTTTTTGGGATGTCTTTCTGAATAGAAAGAGGCTCACAGGTATGACAGCAAGGAAAGTAATCGTATTTTCTTTGGCGAGTAGTCCTAGGAAAATGCTGACAGACATGAGTGCTAGGTATAAGATCTTTTTAGTATCGCAATATTTTAATGCTGCCCATAGTGAAGCAAAGGAGAGAATAAAAGCCATAAGCTCGTCGCGTCCCTTGATATTGGCGACAGTCTCGACATGTAAAGGATGAAGAGTATATAATAATGCTGCGATAAAAGGAATGCCGATGTACCATCTGTCAGAAGTGTCGAGAGGTAGCAGGAGCTTTAATACTACAAATAATAATAGGCAACAAAAGGCGTATAGCAACACATTGATCAAATGTGACAGAAATGTGTTTTCACCCCATAGGCCATTTTCAATGGCAAATGTGACTATGGATAATGGTCTGTAACGTGCACCTTGCAGCAAGAATTTTTGTTCGCCAAAATATCCTTGAAAGCTTTCTGTCGTAAAAATGTCTCTGATTCCCTCAAAGCCTTCTTGGACATATTTATTGTCTATGATGACAAGTGTGTCGTCAAGTACATAGCCATAGTCGGTACTTCTCCAGTAGATAAGGACTGCTGCAGCAAACAAAATGATCATTGGCAGGAATGAAAGCCATTGCCTTTCCTTGGTCACAGGAACCGGTTGAGGTACACTTACCTTGGGTACTTTAATTTTTCCTTTCTTCTTTCCTTTTTTACTTCCCATCTAGAGGTTACATATAATAGATTGGTCTAATATAAATAATATAATACTTTTGTATGTATGATACATAGAAATGCCATATCAGGACTTGTCATTTCGATTGCACTATTGCTGTCCATAGGCAGTGTAAATGCTCAGTGGAATATCAAGGTTGGTTACAATCTAGGCTTTATGAGCATGTCGGAGAATGACGATATCATGGATACCTATAATTTGGGCACTCCAGATCTGGAAGAAAGCATGCCTTACTTGAGAACCCTACATGGATTAGAATTGGGGATTAGGTATAAGTTTGATATTGCTGCTTTTGAATTGTCTTGGTCCAATACAGGAAGAGATAGAGAAGCCCTCATCAAGGATCCTAGTGATGGATCCATCTATGACAAGCAATTGGATTATTCTTTCAACACTTTTTCATTTGCCATGGAGAATATCTATGGAAACTATGGTTATGGCGCCAATATTGGATGGAATATAATGAAGGTGAAGACCAATATTGGTACATCGAGCAACAAGCAGAACATCCTAAAGGAAAATTACCTAAGTAGCAAGTTTTACTTAATGTGGAATTCAGAGGGTAGTGGTAGCTTGAGTGTAAGCATCCGGCCGTATGTACAGCTTGCCTGGGATTCTGTAGATCTCTCCGATATTAATTTCAACCTTAATGGTGTTGAAGGTGAGATTTCAGCCAAACCCCTGGTCTATGGTATTAGCCTTTTGTTTTATAATGGAAACTAGAACCTGGTATAAGGGTATTTCTACTAAAATAAAAAGTTAGAAGTTAATGAGAATAATATTTTGAGTTAACCCCAGATTTTTTTGTAGTCTATTGTAATTCGACAGTCGTCATGGATGTCAATAAAATCTAAATCTGCTTCATTATACTTTCCATTGTTGTCTAGTTTGTGCAATTCTACAGTGAGGCTATCCGGATCTACGACCAGATAATGAAGTATGCCAAATTCTTCATAAAGTTTATATTTGGTGTGGAGGTCCTTTAAGCGGGTAGAAGGAGATAAAATTTCAACGACGAGTGCTGGTGGAAAATCTAGGTATTGATTTTCGATTGGTTTGCATACAATCGATAAGTCAGGATTGAGAACCGTCTTTTCTGAAATTTTTAGATCTATTGGCTGGTACACATCACAATCACATCCAATTTCCTCCATGGCTATAATTAACAGAGAATGAATCTTACCCGATATTTTCTGATGATTTGGTGAAGGGCTAGGTGACATTGCGTATGGGATTCCCTCTATTAACTCCCAACGACCTTCCCAGCTACAATAGTCTTCAAACGTATGATCAGGTAACAACCTAGCTCTTGATCTCATTCTCTAAAGTTAGATGTTTCTTACTTTAATAACAATTTATTTCTTGAATGCTCGCTCCAGAATATCATTTTGTTCCTGATCATGAATCTTTTTAAACCCTGTGGCAGGCGAAGCACTGGGTTTTCGGCTTATTACCTCCAAATCATAGTTTGTGAGTTGGTCCGCTATAAAATTTGCGGCACCCATATTTGCCGGTTCTTCTTGTACATACTTAATCTGTTGTGGACTGAGGTCTTTGATGATTTTTTCTACTTGTCTAGAAGGGAAGGGAAAGAGCTGCTCTACTCTCAGTATGTAAGTGTCCGATATTTTGTTGGTTGTACGGTATTCATCAAGATCATAGAATATTTTTCCTGAGCAGATGAGTAATTGGTGAATCTTCTTTTTGCCTGAAACTTGATCGGGTATTAATTCCCTAAATCTTGTTCCTGTATGCATCTCACTCAGATCTGATACGGCAGCAGGATGACGAAGCAGGGACTTAGGAGACATGACGATGAGTGGTTTACGGAACGGACGTTTTACTTGACGTTGCAGTACATGAAAGAAATTTGCAGGATTCGAGATGTTTACGATACTAAGATTGTACTGAGCTCCTTGTTGCAAAAATCGCTCTAGCCTAGCACTCGAGTGCTCAGGACCCTGACCGGCATATCCATGCGGAAGCAACATTACAAGACCACTCATCCACTGCCACTTGCTCTCAGCTGCACTGATGTACTGGTCGACGATGGTCTGGGCACCGTTATAGAAATCACCAAACTGTGCTTCCCAAATGACTAGATTCTCTGGAGTCGCAAGGCTATAACCATATTCAAATCCCAATACGGCAAATTCCGACAAAAGGGAGTTATAGATCATGAATCGACCCTGATCCTTTGAGAGGTTGTCAAATCTGTTTTTTTCTTCGAATGTCTTAGCATCATTAAAAACTGCATGCCGATGTGAGAAGGTGCCACGTTTTACATCCTGACCACTGATACGTATGTCTCGACCATCGATAAGATAGCATCCATAGGATAGGAGTTCTGCCAGTGCCCAATCGACTTTTCCGGCATCCAAGAGTTTTTGTTTTCCTTTTTGTAATCTAGCAATCTTGGAAAGAGGAGTAAATCCATCAGGTATGGTCATGAGATGATCGACCACCTTGTCCAGCTTGCTCTTAGCTACACCGGTCTTAGGTGATTCTTCAAAGTCATTCGGGTCGACAGTAAGCTTAAGCTTTTGCCATGCCTTCTCTGGTTCTTGCATCTCATAGGGGATGATGGTTTGTTTGACTAGGTCGAGTCGTGCTTGTAATTCAGACCAGTACTTCTTTTCCAGAGTCTCAGCCATCTTCTTCTCAATGTCACCTCTCTCAAGTAGAACCTTGAGGTACTGTTCTCGAGGATTGGGATGTGTCTTGATGATGTCATACATCTGTGGTTGAGTAAACTTAGGGTCATCACCCTCATTGTGACCATGCTTACGATAACAGACCATATCGATGAAGACATCATTGTTAAATTTCTGTCGGTACTCGACGGCTAGTTTTACGGCAAATACAACAGCCTCCGGATTGTCACCATTAACGTGAAATACTGGTGCTTGAACCATGCTTGCTACACCAGTGCAATATGTTGCCGATCTTGCATCGTCAAAATTCGTCGTAAATCCTATCTGATTGTTGATGACAAAATGTATCGTTCCACCCGTATAATATCCGGGAAGTTTACTCATCTGTACTGACTCATAGACCACTCCTTGACCTGCAATGGCAGCATCTCCATGGATAAGGATGGGAAGTATCTTATCATAATCTGATTTGTAGAGAATGTCAGCCTTGGCTCTAGCCCAACCCAATAAAACGGGATCTACGGATTCGAGATGTGATGGATTGGGGGCAAGCTTTAGATGTACACTTTTCCCACCATGGGTTTTTATCTTTGAGGCAAAACCCAGATGGTACTTGACATCGCCATCGCCAAATGAAAGATCAGGAACGGCAGTCCCTTCAAATTCATTGAAGATCTGCTCGTATGTCTTTCCCATGATATTTGCCAATACATTGAGTCTACCACGATGTGCCATTCCTATCAATACCTCTTCGACACCATTTTCTACACCCATATCGATCATAGTGTCGATGGCAACTATGGCTGTCTCACCTCCTTCGAGCGAAAACCGTTTCTGCCCAACATACTTTGTATGAAGAAATTTCTCAAATACCACGGCTTCATTCAACTTCTCAAGAATTCTCTTTTTTTGATCTATCTCTAGCCCATAGCCACCTGATAATTCTCTAGTCTCTATACGTTCTTGTAGCCATCTACGCTTGTCAGAATCCTCTATATAAGTGTACTCAAAACCTATCGGACCACAATATATCCTATTGAGCTTGTCGATGATCTGGGAAAGGCTGGCATTGGACAAGCCCAATTGATTTCCTGCTTTGAAACTACCATCAAGATCGGCTTCAGAAAGACCAAAGTAATTGAGATCGAGGTCAGGGTGTCTATCTCTTCTCTGACGGATGGGATTGGTCTTGGAAAGAAGATGCCCACGGTCCCTGTACCCATTGATCAATTCCAGTACATTAAACTCCGTGGACAAGGACTCCGTATGGTCACCAAGTGGATTAGCCTCATCCGATGATCTGAATTCAAATCCTTGGAAAAAAGAGCGCCATCCATCCTCGACTGATGACGGATCTGCCTTGTACTTTTTGTACATAGAATCTATAAACGATGGATGGGCATTAAAAACGTAAGAGTAGTCCTTCATGTCTTGGTATCTTCAGCAGGCAAATATCTATATTTATAATGAGAGTGGGCTTACTATGAAGCAAGGCATTCTACGATTTTAACAGGGAGGGAATAGCATTATTCTATTTAAATAGGGCTAACATACTTTTTGGAATAATTCACAATATATCTCGATTGGGTATTCATTTTTTCATACCTTCGCAGCCTTAAATTTTTACTTATATGGCACAGCATAAATCAGCCAAGAAAAGAATCGTTCAGGACGCAGCTATAAGATTGCGCAATAGGTACTACAAGAAGACTGCTCGTACGGCTATAGCAAAGCTTCGTGATATGACTGACAAGAAAGAAGCTGAGACGTTTCTACCTAAGGTTGTCAGCATGATCGATAAACTTGCCAAGAAGAATACATGGCATCGCAACAAAGCTTCCAATCTTAAAGGACAGCTCATGCGTCATGTGAATAGCCTCTAGAATACAGCCTTTATTATTTAGAAGCAATTCCTTATTAGTCATCTTTCAAGTAAGCTTCGGTTCGCTGAGCTACGTTCCTCCTAATATTCATGAAGAATATATTGTAGGGTACCTCTATTTACTACTGAATTAAGTTGAAATTAAATTATTTTGGCTTTAGACAAGGCAAATTGAGGGAACATAGCCTTTGCTATTCGACTGAAATTTAACGAAGTATGAAGTCAAAAAAATTAATTAGAAATCTCATTGGGATTTTGTTCAACTAGTGAATGGGGTATATAGAGGTACCCTGTAATCATATTTATGCAGATTGCCATTGCCTATGAGCAATTTAAAGTCTGATGCATCAGTAATGACCTGATTATTACTGATTCTTGCCCCCAGTTTTCCTACTATAAATGGCTTCAATTTGAGTCCTATATATGTGCCAAGGTTCTCACTTTTATCTGCCGACTCACTAAGAGTCCAATTGATGGGATTGACTACTGCATACTTTTTGTTTATTTTCTCATATGGTGATTTCTTGAAGCTTTCATCAAATGTCCTCCATGCTACAAAACATCCAGTAGATGACGCATTGTCACATACATTGATTTTGCTGAAAGTATTTTTCTCTACATATCCACCGACTAGGTAGGCGGCAAGCAACTTGCTTTGAAGGTCTTTATCGTTAATGTACTCCTTGATGAGCCTTTCAGCATGACGGGTGCCTTGACTATGTGAGGCAATGATAAAAGGACGACCCTGGTTCCACTTGTTGATATAATGGTTAAATGCTATGGCAACATCTTCACGAGCTAGGTCGAGTGCTTTCTTACCCCTGCCTTTAGTCTCTCGGAAAAATGCCTTGAGATGTGCCTGACGATACCGTGGTGCATAGACGCGAGCCGAACCACTAAAGACCCTATCTTGGTTTTTAATGGATCGGCTATCCGTGGATTCATTGACCTCAGTGTCATTTATATCAGCATTCCAGGTGTCCCTATGCGTCTTGCTCGTAAAAGTGGTAGGATGGACAAAAAAGACATCGACAACAGCTTGATCTTGGTTATCAATGATTTCTTTTGAGATGTCTCCATCTGCCATGTCTTCTTTGTCAGGGTGGGCAGCCCAATTGTCTAAATTCGAGTAGTTGAGATCTGTTGTAAAGTTTACTGATGTTGTTGCAAATAATGCAACTAAGAGGAATAGATTCATCATGAACTAGTTTTGCGATAAAGACGTGGATTTACTTTGTATTTATGTTATAATAAAAATAAAATTCGATAAATCGGATGACTCAAGAATGTATAAATCAAATCAGCATTTAAAAGCGACTCCTAGCTCCTAAACACTGATTTTATTATTTCGTTGTAAATATTATTTATTAATCTGTCTACTTACCACTCATCTCTGCGTCATAGGACCATATCTCATCATAGGTATCAGAAAAGATTTCAGTCCATTCCTTCTGAAAGTTATTAAATGAATTTTCACCATGAATTTTATTGTAGACTTTGGCAAACTTTCCATCTTTATCCAGTTCGGACCAAGTAAGCATACCGGTAACAAATGCAATATGTCTGCCTGTTTTATAACCTTGAAAGAATAAATTGTCGAATATCGACCAATTTGTCTGATCAGGATCAGATTTCACGGCAGCACTTAGTTTTTCGAGTAGTGCGTCGACTTTATATGATTGACCTTTCTCGACATCCACTATTCTTATATAGTATAAAGGGTAGGGAGTTTGCCTTGTAATCGGCAATGATAACTTATCATCCCGTTTCCAGTATTCCGCATGTTCAGCTCCATTAAGTAAGGGTACTACATTTCCCGCCCAATCCGAATCATGAGCTGACCCTTTGGGGCGATTATCTAAATCCGTGAATGTACATGGGCCCATCATCCATACGACTTTGCCGACATTGGGGCCAGTGACTATATTATAGACCGCGGCTTCATAAGGCCCTGTGGCATGGAAAGTCTTGTTGTGAATTGCCATTTTCTGTGAAAAGGTGGGTATAGTTTTTGGTGATGGAGACAATATTATGCTCTCAAACATAACATAAGGCTCGGTGTCTTGTGAGACTAATTGCAGACTCACACACAAGCAAATTAATAATAGGAAGTTCTTCATTGTAATGTTTTTTTGTTGTTAAATATGATTAATGACGCGTTCCTCGGAGTCTGGACGAACGCTGTATTCATTGATAAAGTGCACTACAATTTAGATATAAATATCGAGATAGACTCATTTAATAAACTACTCACAAAATAGATAAGATTTATTTAAAAAATAATATTGATGTTAAAGAATAATTCAATGTAAAATTCTAAAGCCTCTTTATTGGTTGGTTTTGAATCTATGATATGGACTCTTGGCGTATTTTATGGTCAATCAATCAACTGAAAATTTCTTGTTGGTCTAACATTCTAAAAACAAACTCTGTCATTCTCCATGAAACAATTCATCAATCAATCTACTCCTAGTCGGTGAACTATAATTGTTTCTACAACCACTCAAACCACTCTGCATGATGCTGAGGCAATTTCCTTGACTATCATGTGTGTCGTCATGGCCTCTATCCAAATAACAATGACCTAGTTCATGAAAAACGACGTACTCTCTCAGTAATTGACTGGCGGCATTCCAGAATTCTTCATCGACAGTGACATGATGTATATGTTGTCCGTATTGACATGTTCCGGCAACACCGTCAGGATCAATTGACTCGATTTCTCCAGTGATGCCAGCAGACTCGAGATCAACATCAATTCCTTGCAATGAAGCTTGATACTCAAATTGTGAGAAGTGGGGCCATAGACGTTGGTTTACATTGGTAAATGATGTCGAGTTTGAAGTGGGCTGGTACTTGGTACAAGAAATCAGAATAGACAAAGAAAGAATGACGATGATTCGGAGCATAGCGTACTAATAAATTGTAAATTATGAAAAGTAAGCTTGCTCGTATAGGAATCCGTTTTAGTTATTTCAGAAACGATAGCAATCCTCGGCTTAGTACGTCTACTTCATATTTTCGATGTTTAAAGATTGTAATACAAACTCAGATATTTCCTTAATGGCGATTTGATTAGGATTGCGTATGGATATACCGCACACTATTTTTCGCCCCTTACTGTCTAATATACCAGAAGGATCATCGAGTTTGTAGCCATGGAGAAAGCACAATTCTACACCCCCTTTTTTTAGCGGATTAACATAGCAGATCCAGCTTTGATGATAATACATCGGTATTTTGAACCTAATCTTTGGAACAAGGCCCATTTCGAGAAATAGATCATGAAGGATGATCATTATCTCTTTTTCAGGATCTTCTCGATGATAGATATAGTTTTCTACTGGATTCATTTGGGTCACACTTCACCACTAGCCGTTAACTGCCAACTGCCCATTGTCACAGCGTTCCTCTCAACTCCTGCTCTCTCTCTATTGCTTCAAATAATGCTTTGAAATTTCCCTTGCCAAATGACTTTGCTCCATGTCTCTGGATGATCTCATAAAAAACAGTGGGTCTGTCCTGTATGGGCTTGGTAAATATTTGTAAGAGATAACCATCATCATCTCGGTCTATCAGGACGTTAAGAGCTTTGAGTTGCTCAATGTCCTCATCGATGTGTCCTACACGCTCGAGTACATCTACATAGTAGTTGTCTGGAACATAGAGGAATTCTACACCACGTTTTCTTAGCTCTGACACCGTGGAGATGATGTTATCTGTAGCTAAGGCCATATGCTGAACACCTGCAGATTTATAAAAATCTAGATACTCTTCAATCTGTGATTTCTTTAACCCTTTAGCCGGTTCGTTGATAGGAAACTTGATATAACCATTCCCATTACTTACTACCTTGCTCATAAGAGCCGTATATTTTGTTGAGATGTCCTTATCGTCAAATGTGAGGAGTAACTTAAATCCCAGAACATTCTGATAAAAATCAACCCAATGATTCATCTGACCCAGCTCGACATTTCCTACGCAATGATCTACATATTTCAATCCTATTTCCTTTCCATTGGCAGGACTTGTTCTGGAATGGAAGCCAGGCAAAAAAGCACCTCTATAGTTCTTCCTTTCTACCAGCGTATGGATCGTCTCGCCATAAGTCTTGATACCCGCCATTACTACATTCCCGTCATCATCACTCTGCTCAAATGGCTCCAAAGCTGATTCTGCACCTCGCTCTATGGCTTTGGCATATGCTTCTCTAGCGTTGTCAACCCACAAAGCCAATACTTTTACCCCGTCACCATGATACTCGACGTGTTTGGAAATTTCATCATTGCCGGTAAGTGACGAAGTCAGGACAAACCTGATCTTATCTTGCTGTAACACATAGGAAACAAAATTTTTATTACCAGTCTCCGGTCCTTTATATGCTACGAGATCAAATCCAAAGCAGTGTTGATAGTATAATGCTGATTGCTTAGCATTGCCTACATAAAATTCTATGTGATCCGTTCCATTTATAGGAAAAGTGTCGGTGTTTCGAGTCGTTGTGTTTAATGTTTGGGTTTGCATTTATTGTTATTTAGAAGTTATTGGCTAGAATTGTTATTCATTCTCAAGACAGTTAATTGTCGTCGCTGTCCGTGAGCCAACTTTTATAATAATCAGGGTCCTCGATTTTTGCGGCTACGTCGGTCATTAATAAAGGTCTAAAAGTATCGACCATGACAGCGAGCTCTTTGGTTTCTTTGGTGCCTATGCTTTTTTCTACTGTCCCAGGATGAGGTCCATGTGGAATGCCACCCGGGTGTAAGGTGATCATCCCTTTTTCTACATGATTGCGGCTCATAAAATCTCCCGCAACATAGTACAGCACTTCATCGCTGTCAATATTGCTGTGATTGTAAGGTGCTGGAATGGCTTGCGGATGATAATCAAATAATCGAGGTACGAATGAGCAAATGACGAAATTGCGTGCAGCAAACGTCTGATGTACCGGTGGAGGTTGATGTACTCTCCCTGTTATAGGTTCAAAATTGTGTATAGAGAAAGCATAAGGAAAGACATATCCATCCCAGCCTACAACGTCAAATGGATGTGATAAGTAATGGTAAGGATAGAGATGGTCTTCTTTCTTAATTTTTAATAGGTAGTCACCTTTCGCGTCGTTAGTTTCAAGTTCTGTAGGCTTACGAATATCGCGCTCACAGAAAGGACTGTGCTCGAGCAGCTGCCCAAATTTATTTCTATATCGAGGTGGTGTTGTTAAAGGGCTGTAAGACTCAACGATAAAAAGCCTGTTGTCCTCGGTGTCAAAATGTAATTGGTAAATGGTTCCTCGAGGAATGACCAGGTAGTCGCCGTACTCAAATCTGAGATTACCGTACATCGTCTTTAAGGTTCCTGACCCTACATGAACGAAAATGCACTCATCGGCATCGGCATTTTTGTAAAAATAGTCGGTCATACTTTTACGCGGTGCCGATAAGATGATTTTGCAATCACTATTTATGAGGACAGCTTTGCGGCTTTCGAGGAAATCATCATAAGCGGGAACAATAAATCCCTGCAAACTTCTATGTTTAAGTTGCTTATCATGGATGGTAGTAGGGGCTACATTGATGGGATCTCCTACCTGTACGATCTGGGTAGGCGGGTGGCAATGATATAGGGTAGAGTAGGTGTCACTAAACCCTTCCGTAGAGAACAGTTGCTCACTGTAGAGGCTGCCATCTGATTTTCTAAACTGTATGTGTCTTTTGAGAGGTATCTCCCCAAGGCTGTGGTAATGCATGGTCAGTAATTTTCAAGATTGTTGTGTATTGTTTCCAGTGTGTTTTTAAGATTATCAAGATGTTTGATATCAAGATTGGAATAAGCTTCCTCTCTAAATGCCCGAGCTAGAGGCAGAATTTCCTGAACCTTTGAAAGACCCGTACCAGTAAGATGTACAGAATACTTTCGGCGGTCACTTTTATCAGGAAGACGGTCAGTAAGGGATTTTCTTTCAAGAATGTCTAGGATACGGGTAATGGTTGGAGCGTCTTTGGCAGATATTTCTGACAGTTCGAGCTGAGATATTCCGTCCTCTTGCTTTAATAGATTGAGTATAACCCATTGGTCAACGGTGATGTCAAAGCCGTTCTTGGCGAGCAGCCTGCCGAAGGCAAGCTTCATCTTCTTGGCAGTACGTTCTATGACGAAGCCAAAAAGTTCTGATTTGGTAAGAAGATGCTCTACCCGATTAATCATATATAGAAATCTTTTATACTTGTTGTGCTAACTATTGCTAATATAAACAAATGCAATTAAAAATTGCCTAGCATCTAGGTATTTGTCACACCTTTTCACAATTTCATTTTTTAACATTGCACATTGAATTTTTAATTACTTTCGGCTAATATTGCGATTAGATGAGGAGATTCACATTTAGTATTATTTTACTGGCATTCATGACTTGTAGTCACTGTCAGCAGGTCTATGACCTAGACTTGAAAAAGGAACTGGTAATAGGCTCTATCGCTGCTGGGTCTTTTGGACTTAATCTTATTTTAGAAGATAGAATCACCCTCTATGATGAAGCTGGAATCAATGCATTGGATGCCTCCTCAATTAACAAGTTTGATAGGGGCGCTATATTCAATAAGGACGATGCAGCGGCAAGGAATAGTGACTATTTATGGTATTCATCTTATGCATTACCAGTTTTGTTCCTTTCCAGTGAGAAAACCCGTAAAGACTTTCCAAAACTTTTAGTATTATGGGGCGAGGTTGCTGCTCTATCAGGAGGATTGAATCTCTTGACTACTTCCTTCAGTGATAGGACACGACCCTTTGTTTACAATCCCGATGTTGACCTTGAGAGAAAGATCACGAAAGGCGCAAAACGTTCCTTCTATTCCGGCCATACTTCTTCTACTGCCGCCAATACTTTTTATATGGGCAAGGTTTTTTCTGATTATTTTCCGGAGAGCAAGTGGAAGGTCATTGTATGGACGATAGCAGCGGCAATACCGGCTGTGACCGGCTACCTTCGAGTAAAGTCCGGACGACACTTTAAAACAGACGTCATTACTGGATATGCTATAGGCGCTTCTATTGGCTATTTCATACCGGTACTTCATAAAAGCACTTCAGTAAACAACTTATCATTCTCAGGAGGCCTTGATAGTTTTAAGTTTATGGTCCAATTTTAGGATTGCAAAGGATGATCAAAGATGAAATCAATATAGACCGAAGTGTCCTTCCCTAGTTTGCTTTCTATTCTAGTTTCTATAATTTGATCAGAGGACTTATTGAATAGTTCACTTCGTTGTTTAAGAATCTTCATACCATACGAAGTTTTAGAACTTGAGCAGGTCTTTGTTGAGTCAAATCCAGGACCATTGTCTGTAATGATCAGGCTATATTGATTGCCGCTCAATTTATCCGTCAGACTTAATTTTCCGGACCCTTCTACTTTCGATATTCCATGCCAGATAGCCTTCTTGAGGGTAAATCTATTCGTCAAGATAGAACTGTGGAAATGGGTACATAATCCCATAATAAAACCTGCTAAACCTCCTCCTCAGCGTACCCTATTTACAACATAGGCAGGGTTGATTTCAAAATACGGCATTCTCATGCCTTAAACCTTTGATTCTCAGACCAGATCTTTATCAACTAGATTTATTTTGGACAGGTGTGAGTTTTCATATTAAATCAAATTTATGAATTTCAGCATATATTTTTTCTTCGTACATTAACAATTAATATAATGGGAAGACATGATAAATAAAAAAGCGTACAGAAAACTGCACGCTTATAACCAGCCTTCATCAGAGAATGAAGCGTAGCCTTGCGATGAGATAATGAGATGATCCAGGAGCTTTAGGTCAAGCAAGGAAGATCCTTGTTTGATTTGCTCTGTCAATCTTTTATCTGACTCAGAAGGGTGTAATCTGCCAGAGGGATGATTGCATGCCTGTGAAGGCTTCCCCCTCAATGCTCTAGTTTAATAGTTATTAGGATCAATAACTCCTAGAGTAAGACTGCAGCTGCATTATTATGAATTGAAGACTTTTGTCATTACTATGGCCTTGTTGCATAAATATAATGTTGATTTTCAAGCAGTTATAGAATATAGGTGCAGCTAACTTGCTAGGGGTACTTCAAAACTCAATATTTTATACCGCATAGGTGTTTTTTATCAGTTAGTTTAGTATATAGTTCTGAATTTGTTTCTTTTTGAAACACCTTTTATGCAACAACGCCCATTACTATCAAAGTATAAAAGGGTGTTTTCCCCCAACAAATAAGGGTGTTTTCCCTTTTCTAATTTAAATTCCTTATAGCTAAATTGCAGTAATAATACTACTAGACTTATGAGTCATTCAATAAATTCTAGATCTGATATAGGGTAAATATCGACTTTGTCAATAGGATAATATGTTAGCTGCAAAAATTATAACTATTATGGTTACTGCATACTTATATGTGGAAGTCGAAGGTTTGAAATGTGAATGAACTATATTTTTTAACACTTTGTAAACAAGGAGCTGTTATGTTAATAACTCGAATACAAAATAGAATGTACCGTCTGATTATTAACATACGAAAGGGCTTTTATCTCGCGATATTATCTGGCTTTTTAATTAAGATATATACAAACCCTGCTAGGTCAGAGCTCTTCAAAGACTACCGAAATTTATACACACATCATCTCGATTAATAACAAAACTATCATGAGTCAGCTGGATAAAATTATAGAAAATGCTAAATTAGACATGCATACATAATAGAAATAGCAACAACTGGATTATAGGAGGTTGTTGATATTCGAATGTTAGCCTTAATTAGCCAGCGCACTAATAATCCCAATCTTCCTCACGCACTTTAAACCCATTTTCTTTTAGCAAATTAACTGCATCCCAAGCACAGGTTTTACATAAGTCAAGTAACTGCTTTTTCCCACTACCGCCCTCTGGGTAGCAACTGCCTTCTTTTAATTCAAAGTCAAACTCAAAAGCATCAAAACTTCCGCTTGTTATCTTTTCCCCGCACTTATCACACGTATAATAAAACTCTATCGTTTCTACTTCTTTTATTACTTTTCTAGTTTTTTTAACTTCCATCGCTTAATAACTAAGGCTAACAATAAATAAAATTAATAGTGCGTGTAGCCGTTCCGCATCTATTAATTTGTAGTGGTCGCACTACTAATCTTATTCAAACCGTTATCATCAATTAAAACAAACTAAATAAACCACATATGCAAAAACAATACAAAACATTTAAAGAACTTGGTTTAGACTTCTCTAAAGGGTCTGGTTGTCACGCTTGTAGAGATATGTCCTGTCATAACAATGTACCATCATCCTCAAACGGACGAGAATACAATGTCCATATATCAATGAATCCCGCTAAAACCAAGTTCCGTGTTCACGCAACTGAAAACTCAACAACGTTCTCAAATTCGGACATAGAAGCCAACTTTGAAAACGAATTAGATGCTGTTTCTTTTGTATGCAAAAACTTTGAATGGTTTAAATGCTTCTAAGCCTAAATACAAAATCCTTAACATCATCACCCTTGATTACACTATTATCGTTCAAAGTTATAAACGGAACAGAAGTTACACCAAATCTCTTCATTACAGCAACCAATTCTGTGTCATCTTCAAATTTAACAATCTGAAACCTACTTGAATCAAACCTTTTCAATCCAATACTGCCAAAATACTCACAAGATGGACAATTCTCTTTACTGTAAAATTTAATCATAATATCTATTTAAAAAGGATGATAACATTAGATACCACGTCATACTTCCTACCGTCAGTACGAACGGGTATCATTGACCGTTATCATCAATTTTGATAATAAACACTTTGCCAAAATGAACTTCGATACAGTAGAAATTGGACTTTATAATATGAATGAGTGGCTTCGAAAGAAGAATTTGAAATTTGGATTGATAGCGGGAGGAGATTCCGAAACTCCCGAACAAAGAAGTAGGAATAAACTTTTATAATTATAAAAATGAAGAATTTATTATTTATTGGATTAATTTTATTGTCTATTTGTTCTTGTACAATAGAAGCAGAATTAGATAATCAATATATCGATGAGAATGATTATTGTAGTGATTTGCCGATAGACTATTACCTATTTGGGGTATATTCTGGTGTTTTTTTTGATGAGCTATTTTATGGAAGAAGTATAGAAGACTTCGATGTATCTGAAAAATTGCTTGAATTGCATTTGGAAGAAATTGAGTTAGGAAAATCCTATGTCGACTTCGAGACCCTGGCAGAGCTCTACAAAATGTATCATGATGTTGAAATCAAAACTAGTTTGAACTATTTCTATCAAATTGTAGCACAAAAGGATAACCTATTTGCTTCGGCTGACAATGATCGACTTAAAACGTTATATATCAATTCTATTTATTGTTATATGCAAGAGAGAAAAGGCGAAGTTCATTCACGATGGATATTTAGTAGAATTTCCAAGTGGTTAGGAGCCCCTTGTGGACTTTCAATAGCATTAGGGGTATGGGATGCAGGATTAATTGGGGCAACAGCAGTTCTTACAGCTCCTACTGGAATTGGAGCTGTTGGAGCTGGTGCTGCTTTCGTAGGACAGGTAGGGCAAGTAGGATATGACATGGCAACAAATTGCGGAGGGTAATCTAAATTGCATATTATGATAAAATTTATTCCGTTCATGGATATCATTAGTGGATTAGTACTAATTTATATGTTCTATAGACATTTTAAGTCTAAGCAAACCAATCAAAAAGTTTTAGTGGTTAATTCTAGATTAAAGATTTTTATTGTCTACATAATAATTGCCTTCGTGACAGCACTGCTTGTTTATATATTTGAGCCTAGTACTACTCTGTCATTTGTTGTTTTTATGAAAACAATAGGATTTACATTATTACTTTATTGGTTAATTTCTATTTTGACAATAGATTTTATTGCTAATAAATAATTTGTAATTAAAAATTAATTTTGGATATATTTTGTACTATCAAAATTAACTGATGATAACAAGCGATTATGGTGGAGGTCAGGCGGCCGCCTGACCTCCACCATATCGTTGGGCCGTTGAACAAACCCTTTTCAGATTTAAGCTAATACATCACAAAAGCTCCTAACATTCTTGTGTAGTGTTCTTTAGATTTGGTTTTCATTATATAAACCAAAATCAATAAGTTATGCAAGCCACAATCACAAGTCAACTGACAGCTTTTGAAGAACATCTTTTGTTGAAGAATTTCAGTTCTGCGACACGAAAAATGTATCTGAGAACCCTAAAGGGATTTTTGAGATTTGCCACAAGGAAATTTCCAAGAGATCCAATATCACAAGATCTAGCTAGGCAGTATATTCTGTATCGCATCAAGCAAGGCCGTTCGTGGTCAACAATTAACTGCGACTACTCTTCGTTGCGAAAATATTTCAGAGAAGTCTTAGAGGCAGAATGGTCTTTACGCAAGACACCACGTCCTCGCAAGGACAGAACCTTGCCACAGACACTTTCTTTGCAGGATATAATAAAGCTCATCAATAGTGCAGCGACCTACAAGCATCAGATTTTCATCTGCTTTGTTTATGCAACGGGACTTCGTTTGAGTGAAGCCACCAATGTGACCTTTTCTGACATAGATAGGAATAGGCTGCAGATAAGGATACGAAAAGGAAAAGGAGCCAAGGACAGGTACATTCGTATTCCCGCTAGCCTCATAGATATACTGACACAATACTATCAGAAGCTCAAACCTGTAAATTATCTTTTCAATGGTCATAAGAAAGGTCAGAGGTATTGTAGCAGTTCGGGACAATGGACAATGCGGCAAGCGAAGAAGAATGCCAGGCTGAGCAAACAAGCCTCCGTACATACCCTGAGACATGCCTATGCCACTCATCATTTAGAATCTGGTACTGATTTGGTATATCTAAAGCAGCAGCTTGGTCATAAATAAACATTTGAAGACAACCGAGCGATATATACATCTATGTGTAGAAAGGCAAACCCATGTAAATCATCCGCTAGACAAGATCCATCAGGATATCAACTGGATAAGTCGATCGGGGACCTCTTCAGGAGCTACGGAGAGGATTACATCCGCATCTACAAGCCATCCATCACATCAAGTTGATCAGAGCCATAAGAGTTTGCCGAACACCAGCCCTAGGCGGTAAACGAGTCACTTGCAAGCACTGTGGCCATGCTAGACATATCTACCTTTCTTGTGGTCACTCCCAATGTCCATTGTGCCAAAACCTAAAGCGAAAACTATGGCAGGAAAAATTAACCCAAAAATTCCTTGCAGTACCTTATGTGCATACCGTATTTACCATACCCCATGAGTTGAATAAACTGGCGAAGAAGAATAAGCAGGTCATTTATAATATCACCATGCGAGCCGCATGGAAGACGATAAAAGATCTAGCTGCTGATCCCAAAAACGTGGGTGGCCTGTCAGGGATGGTTGCGGTGCTGCATACCTTTGGCTCAGACATGAAGTACCACATCCATGTGCATAGTTTGATCACCTTTGGCGGAATAAATGACAGTGGTTCTTGGAGTTGGCCAAAGCGCAAAAAGAAACTGGCCTCCTACAGACAGATATGCAAAGTTTACAGGGAGACTTTTCTCAAAATGCTAGAACGACATCGGGCTAAGGGAGACCTTGCAGAGGTAGATGACATGAATGAATTAATTGCGACGATAAAACATAAGCGATGGAATGTAAAGAACGAGTACCCCACATCAGACACCGAAGTATTGGAAAGGTATCTTGCACGCTATGTCAATCGCATAGCAATCTCAAAATCGCGATTGGAATATGTCGCGTCTCAGCAGAAGAACAACGACCTTGTTCTCATCACGTATAAAGATTATCGCAACCAGAAAATGGGTCAAGCGGCACCAGTTGCTGTCAAGTCATTACGACCATTGGTAGCCATGCATCAATTTATGACACATGTCCTTCCTCCCTATTTTCAGAAGTCGAGATACTATGGCATCCATGCGCCAGTGACTTACAAGCGTATCAAAGATCAGATTCCTGATATTCTAAAGCGCAATGGTCATACCGTGAGGATGATATTCCAGATATTGAATCATCTCAATGGCCTGATGGGATATAGGTGTGAGAAATGTCAGCACGATGAATTTGAGATAACCGCATTGAGGGCCGACATAAAGTGGATATTCAATTTTATCACCATTCCTTCTTACAGAGGGCCTCCCATGAATAGAAAATCTGCAAGGCTGGAATACTAATACTCAAATCTCAAGGGATACTCCTATGTCTTTACCGTAGATAATAATGAGAAAAAAGCAACATGTACAGAAGCTCACCAATAAATCATTGTGAAACAAGAACAACAGCAAGGTGTAGTTCTCAATTTTCACACTAATTCATATCTTAAAGCAAAATTAGCTCAACGCGTTTCCCTTTAGTAGGGTTCAACTGAAATGTATGAGGATTGTAAATCCACATGACATTCCTTTTGTGTTATGCGTAACTAAAAAACAAAAAAAATAAACAATGCTCTTCGATAACCTCATTTGTATTCAACACATTGACGAAAAACAAATTCAATCTTACATTAGAAAGAACTATACACCAGGAATTTGTAAATATTGTGGACAGAATCGCAAGGTTATTAAAATTGGGAAAATTGTAGAATTCATGGAAATAGGTATCAATAGTTTTTACGAAGATGCAGCTAATTTTTTATCGTATAATTCAAGAGAAGGAGGTTATCTTGGAACAACATATAACTCGTATGAGTTAATAGTAGACTTAATAGAATTAGAAACAGACGATTTTAAAGTTTCAGAAGATATAATCAACTTGGTTGAAGATAAAGCATGGGCAGATAGATACCTCTATCAGGATGATCCAGCGGATGATCAAATATTTTTCTGGGAATACTTTAAGAAAATAATTCTTGAAAAATCAAGATTCCTATTTTTTGACAAATTCGAATCTAAAGAATTTCACTCACAGCGTAATGCATCCGAAATTTTAAAAGAAATTGGAAGAAACATTACAGAGCTTCGATTAATAGATACTATTCCTAAAGGAACTCGATTATTCAGATCACGACAACACAAAGAAAATGAAAAAATCAGCAACTTAGACGAAATAGTAGCTCCACCGCAAAAATATGCCATTTACCCAAACAGATTCAGCCCTGCTGGAATATCAATGATTTACACAGCACTTGAAAAGGAAACAGCGGTTGCAGAAACTATCAATGTATCTGACAAAGCCAAACCAATAATTTCAACCGCGGAATTTGAAACATTAGAAAACATATCCATAATAAATTTCAATAAGATCCCACCTCTACCGAGTATCTTCAATATATCGAAAGTTAAAAAATATTACAAGATCTTATTCCTAAGAAGTCTTGTTAGAGATTTCACCAAAGGAGTAAGTAAAGATGGATTAGAACATATTGAATACATTCCAACTCAAGTAGTAACGGAATACTTAAGATTTGTATTTAACAACAGAAAAAAAAATAAAGTCCAAGGATTACTATACCCTTCTAAAAAAAAAAATGGAGGGAATGCAATGGTGAATTTTTGGAATAATGAAGAGTGTCAGAAAAAATTGAAATTAATTAATATCGAACGTGAAAAAACCAATAGCTACGCATAACAAGTGGTGATGATAGAAGAGCTCCTTCGTCACTCCTCCACATACCACAGATTCGTTAGCTACAACTACTAGAAATGATTAAAAACGCTCTAATTTTATTAAGCCTTTTTCTAACAACGCCCATTCATGCTCAGATGAGTATTAATATTGGTGTTGATACCACCACCGAAAAATCTAAACCAATAATTAACTTTTTAAGTAAATACTTTTCTGATTTCAAAGAGGATAATGAAGTCAATTACCCTGAATTTTTTTCTGAAGAAGATATTAAAGGCTTACAATACCCTGATAAAATAGCGTTTGGATTATTGGGAAATACGACAAATTATATGCTTGGCAGTCCTTACTTACTTTCTTTAGATGTAAAAAGCGATACTGTAAAGGCGAAAGTACTGTTTGCAATTATAGATTCATCGAAAAACTTACAAACCAACTTTATTGCCAACTACTATATAAAATATACCAAACAACTATGTACATTTTTAATCACTCAAGACATTGAAACAAAGGACTGGCAAAATAAAACCATTAGAAACGTAACATTTCATTATCCCCCTTATTATGAATTCAATTCAAAAAAGGCTCAAATTTTAATTGATTCTATCGTATCATTAGAAAAAAACTGGAACTTAAAATCAATTAATATCGACTATTATTTTGCTAACACCAACAAAGAGATTCAAACTATTAAAGGATTTGATTTTAACTTTTATATGGCACGCTCGGAATACCCTCAAGGGTTGGCTTTACAAAAGGAGAAAACAGTTTATTGTTCAGGGTATGGAGAGAATTGTTTTCATGAGGTTGTCCATCTTTACCTTAACCCTCTTTACCCAAGGACTCCACTAAAAGAGGGAATAGCGACCTTTTATGGCGGTTCTATGAATAAATCGTATCAAGATGACCTTGTTAGACTGCACAATTATATAAAAGAAAGACCTGAAATTGATATTGCTGACCATAACAAGTTTTATTATATGGATGAGCAAACCATTCCGAAATATGTGATACAAGCATTTATTTGCCACCTTGTGTATGAGAATAAAGGAATTGAAGGATTAAAAAAATTACTTAAAATAGAATCTCTAGAAGACGTATACAAGGAAGAATTTGGTGTTGCCCCCGCCAACCAGAACAAATTCCTGAGGGAACAAATAAATAAGTATGTAGCTAATCGAGTAGATGGCCCCACCAGCGATAACTGATGGGGTGCACCTCTCACACCACCGTACATACGGGTCTCGTATACGGCGGTTCGAAGTCCCATAATCTAGGGGGCTCTTTACACCACTCTAGAGTAGTTTGTACTTTAAGAAATGGCTTTACTTATGTACTCCATATCGAATTTCCAAACGGATCTTCGTTCAGTCCTTCCCAAGTCGTGAGTCCTAGAGTATTTGGTATAAGCAATCCTCACTCGTTACTCTTGGTACTATGACCTCGGCTGACTTCTTGATCTATAGGAATACCGAACCTAATTCAAGATCTCCCCAGGTAAGGGCATTATTCTTTCAGTCAATACCTACTGGATCTACTACTATAACCTTTGGTATTCTTAGGGCATTACAAAGGTGTGCTTGCTTACCCAGCTATAATAGCCTCTGTATCTAGTTCCTGTTCGTTAGGTCCGACCTTTGTAGTCCTGCTTCCTTCAGACCAAGGGTCACCCCCTACGCCCTTGCAGCTTACTAATGCTTCCAGTTGTCAAACTGGCGCACAAGGGACTTTCACCCTCTAGAATATATAGCTATCTTGCGATAGCTGCCCATGCTGGGCACACACAAAGTGGAGAACGACAATGTCTCCTAAACGGAGACACTGCGTATCCACACACGTTAGTAGCAATTTGAGAAAATTATAAAATGAGAAAAATACCAAGTAACTTAAAAATCTTAATTCTACTATTCTTAATTATTGTAGCACTTGTTTTCTTTGAAGTCATTTCAATTGAACAATCTTCGAACATTCATACAATTGGCTCAATAAGCTCAATTTTTGGAATCGTATACATAATCATTGAATTATTTAACCTGCAAAAAAATACGAGAGAAATAAAAACAGAAACAAGTAATTTGAAGTCGGAGACAGATAAAATCAAAAAATACTTGGTAAAAAGAAATACAATAGAAACTATACCTAAAGCTATTTCAAACATTAATCCTTCGTTATCAACTATTGATTTTATTCTATCCAAAAAAGATGAAGGTAAAATAGAAGAGCAATATACAAATCTGAGAAGACTGATAAATTCATTACTAAAAAATTGCAACGATTTAATCAATTCAGATTCATTAGATTCAGATGGTACTTCGGAATTAAAAAGTTTAAGAAGTAGTTTGAAATATGAATATGAAATCTCAGTATCCAAGCCAGATGAATATTTATCTCACCAAAACAAGCTTCCTGATTTAAGAAGAAGGTTAGTTCAACTGGAAGTATTGCTTAATGATTTATATTCAAAGAATCTTCATTCCTTTGATTAACAAAATATCATCCAAAAATTGAAAAGCAGCAAAGAACATATTACAAATTTACATCAACAATTAATTCAAAGTTGCAATGCTGAATTGATTAGTCAATTAAATGCTGAAAAAGAAAATCTAATCGAAGTACTACCAATTATTCAGTTCATTATTGAAAGACTCAATACTGTTTTTTATCTAACTGTAAGCAATTTAATATGGGATGCTGAAATTGTCCTTAGATGTGCAACAGAAACATTTGTGAAATTCTTGTTTATATCATCAAGTACTAATCAAGAAAGAAAAATTAGACAGAACGAATATTGGTCAGACTTGTCCGAGATAAATTCCATAAAACAATCTAATCAAGCGAGAATAAACTTAGATGTGCTTGGAGAATCAACAATGAATCATTTAGCTTGCTCGGGATTGATATTAAGTGATGAACAAGAAACTATTCTTCGTCAAAAGTGGCCAAAAAAAGAAAGACAGCGGATTGAGCAAAAATGGTCATTTACAGAAATGGTAAAATCATTATCCAAATCATACGAGAATCAGGAATTCAAAATATTTTTAGCTATGCTTCACGGATATAGAATGAGTAGTCATGTAATTCATGGGGACGAAACGGGTGTCGGAATAATTGATGAAAGAAATGGAAGAAAGCCAAAAGAGAAAGAAACGGCATACTTTGCGCATTATTTAAGGTTATTAAGTGATTGTTTAACTTACAATTCTTTCTTAGGTGTTCAAACAATGAAATATCTAAGTAAGGATACAAAGTTCTTTTTTGACAACTTCGATAAGATTGAAAAAGTACAACCATTGATAAAGGAATATCATGAGAAAGTTTTCGTAAATGAGGAAGAATAAAAGCTACTAATCGAGTAGACGGCCCCACCAACTGTCGTTGATGGGGTGCGCCTCTCACACCACCGTACGTACGGGTCTCGTATACGGCGGTTCGAAGTCCCATAATCTAGGGTGCTCTTTACACCACTCTAGAGTAGTTTGTACTTTAAGAAATGGCTATACTTATGTACTCCATATCGAATTTCCAAACGGATCTTCGTTCAGTCCTTCCCAAGTTGTGAGACCGTAGAGGGTATGGTATTAGAAATCCTCACTCGTTACTCTTGGTACTATGACCTCGGCTGACTTCTTGATCTATAGGAATACCGAACCTAATTCAAGACCTCCCCAGGTAAGAGCAAATTCTTTCAGTCGACACCTACTAGATCTACTACAATAGCTTTTGGTTATTCATTGGGCATTACAAAGGTGTGCTTGCTTACCCAGCTATAATAGCCTCTGTATCTAGTTCCTGTTCGTTAGGTCCGACCTTTGTAGTCCTGCTTCCTTCAGACTAAGGGTCACCCCTATCGCCCTTGCAGCTTACTAGTACTTCCAAATATCACTCTGGCGCACAAGGGACTTGCACCCTTTAGAATATATAGCTATCTTTCACCATAGCTGCCCATGCTGGGCACACACACTAGATATCAGAGAATCTTCCCTTTGGTCAGACTCTCGATATCATTATCCGGATGCAACCACACCTTTTTTATGCCGAAAATTGAATAGAAATCGAACTCGAACTCGTATTTTGGTAAAATTGGCAAACCCACTCTACTCCACTCGCTTCCTCAGAAATTAAAAATTGTATCTGTAAAACCTGTTTATTCATAAGCGGCTTATAGAGTAAAATTATACGTAAACCCTAAATTGGTAAATTGACCAGCTTGGAAATTCTACCTAAGTTGCCCTTTTATCTTACAAAAGAAAAAGCCGCTCTTTCAGTAAATTAAGAATCCATCTCACAATTGGTGAATTAGCCTAAAGTTGACTCGCTCGACCGCAGAAAATCGTGACTATCTCTAAAAGTTATCGCAATTTGAGAAATTCTAAAATCAGAAATTCGATTATTTAGAATACTGGAATAAATCGAATAATATGGAAAACCTAATCAGCTTTGACACCTAAATTAGGTCACTTCCTCCTCAGAAGCCTAGAAATTTTGCACGCACAAAAATAGAGTCGAGATTTTGTTTGGTGAAATCTGAAAAGTTATAAGATTTGATAGAATTGACAGGCTGAATCGGTTAAAATTTGGTATAAACAGTCAAGATTCGATTTGGTAAATTTAGAGTCAGGATTTTGTTCGGAAAATTCTCTTTGACGGGCAAATCAGTTTCTTATAAATTGAGCCAACTATACGGAAAAAGGAAAAAGAAATCGTTTTTGGATTGACTGAAAATTGGTATATTTGAAAGAGTCGAGCCAGTGTTTAGCAGTCTAAATCAAAAAAGGTGTGCATCCAACAAAGTGCATCACGTACATGTCGGCTAAACGCCGACACGTCCTATGCACAGAGCGTTACAGACCATAAAAAGAAAATAATGAACCACGTAATTCGAACAATATTTCTTATTATCCCATTTTTCATTTCATGTCAACACCTGCCAATTCAAGAATTGAAGAAAAAAGGATTAACTCAAGAAGAAATTAATAAAACAAATTCTCTGAATGGTAAGAATGGAGTAAATGATAACTTTCTCATATTTAGGCAAAAAAATATTAGCCAAAATCCTAACTTTAAAATGTTCACAAATAACTTTGAACTTTATAGACCGGAAGGTGAATTAGTCTCTTTAACTGAGTATAAGAACAACCAATCAGAAATAGTTTATTTTGAATTTTTGGGAGAGGAAATATTGATGATTGAAAGAATATTGGGATTGAGAAAACAAATAAGAATTTCAAAATATAATACAAATACAACCGAATCAAAAATTGTTTTGAATGCCGAAATTCCTTGTAAATTTGAAAATGATTGTGAATGGATAAAACCCTTAGAAAAAGAACTAGCATTCTTCACGAATCTTGAATCAAATGAAGGATTGGAACCCAGCTCAATTTATGAATACAATTGGCAAACAGACGAGACAAGATTAATTTATGGGAAATTGCCATTTGCAATTGATGCTGTGTCGGGAAGAAATTTCGAATTATCAGATGTAAAATATAATGAAAAAATAAATAAATTTGAATACGGTCAGTAATCGAGTAGATGGCCCCACCAGCGATAACTGATGGGGTGCACCTCTCACACCACCGTACATACGGGTCTCGTATACGGCGGTTCACTAAATCGAAACATTGAATTTTGAGTAGTAGTCTATCATAGGAACATAACCTCTGCGTTTGAGATGTGACACTTTAATAGTAGTCCCAAGTATAGGACTTTGAGCTACTGCCCATCCTCCCATTCTTGTTCTACTCCACGCATAAGCTATTCCTTCTTCCACTCCAAGTCTGATCAGGTTCTTACGTTTTCGCTCAAGCTTTTTCCAGTCATGCCAGATACAGTATCGCAATCGATTGCGCAGCCACTCATCTACCTTCTTTAGCTTTGTACAAATATTTGCTAATCTGTAGTTATTAATCCATCCTTGATAGATTAATTTAACTGACCACAGTCGTTCTTTGAAAGTATACCCTATCGTTTTCTTGGTTGCTCTTTTGAGCTTTCTCTTTAGTTCTTCCCAACTACTTTTACTCACTACCAACTGATATTGTCCTTTGCTCCCTTTCTTATATACCGAAGTGAAACAGTGTCCTAATACTTTGAATGTGGATGGTCTTCTTATTCCGCTTTTCTCCCCATTGATTTTAAGTGCTAGTTTATCTCTCAGAAAGAGATAAACATTATTCCCAATAGATTTCGCTTTCGATTTTGATCTTGTGTAGATACTAAAGTCGTCAGCATAGCGGATAAATCTATACCCTCTTTTTTCTAGGTATTTATCTAGTTGATCCAACATAATATTGGATAGTAATGGACTCAGAGGACTTCCTTGCGGCAACCCTTTACGTCGTTTGTGTAGCTTCCCATTAATAAGTATCGGTACTTGTAACCATTTGCGGATCAGCCCCAACGTGGTCACGCATTTCACCTTCTCATAAATGAGCTGTAGTATCTTATAATGTGCTACTTCATCGAAGAACTTACTCAAGTCTATATCTACAATATCGCTATATCCTTCATTGATATAGGCGAGGGATTGTATCACCGCTTGTTGCATGTTCTTCTTTGGACGAAAGCCGTAGCTGTATTTCGAAAATTCTAACTCGAATCTCGTCATCAGCTGTTGACTAACTGCTTGTTGTAGCCATCTGTCCACTACAGTGGGAATCCCTAACAGGCGCCAAACCCACCCGCTTCGCGGTTCTCTCAATTGAATGTCTCCCAGACATTCACCCTTCGGGACCTTTCGTTCATCATTTGACTTTGGAATTTCTACTCCTCTGATAGCCTGCGGTAAGTACCCATCTGATAGAATCTCTCGCAACAGATTGCTCTGGTGGATTGATAGATATTCTTGCAGTTCAGATACTCCCATACCATCTACTCCGCATGACCCTTTATTGCTTACCACTTGTCGGTAAGATTTATAATCAACCCATCCGCTTTGCGGTGCCTTCCTTTCAATGTCCTCAGGACATTGCCCCTATGGGAACAGTCAGTTATCTTGTAAGATTTTTGCTATCAATTCATTTTTCTTTTCTGTCCTTCTAGACCATGGCTATCATTGATTCCATAGTGAATCCAGACGTGATTTAATGTTCAGTCCTTCCCAAGTTGTGAGTCCTTCGAGGGTATGGTTTAACAATCCTCGCTCGTTACTTTTGGTACTATGACCTCGGCTGACTTCTCATAATGATCAACTCATTCTAAGATCTCCCCAGGTAAGAGCAAATTCTTTCAGTCGACACCTACTAGATCTACTACAATAGCTTTTGGTTATTCATTGGGCTTTACAAAGTTGTGCTTGCTTACCCAGCTATAATAGCCTCTGTATCTAGTTCCTGTTCGTTAGGTCCGACCTTTGTAGTCCTGCTTCCTTCAGACCAAGGGTCACCCCTTACGCCCTTGCAGCTTACTAATGCTTCCAGTTGTCAAACTGGCGCACAAGGGACTTGCACCCTCTAGAATATATAGCTACCTTGCGATAGCTGCCCATGCTGGGCACACACAACGTATAAAATTAATTGCTAGTTATAGCCTATTTACGAAAGTCCTCGCGGACTTTCTATCTGTGATTTATTTACAAATTTAGTGCTTAAAACACGCAACTAATCTTATACAAGACCGTTACCTGCAAGTGAATTAAAATGAAGAAAAACATGAGCATAATAATAATAATATTGGCACTTTTAACCTCTTGCAACCTAAAACAAAACCCAATTTATCCAGAGTACTATAAAAGAGAAAATTTGGTTTATGCAGATCCGTTCATTTATGAATCAATAATTAAGATTGATAAAGACTCATTCATATTTGCAAACTATAAAAAACCATTCAATGCTCACGTAAGTAAGGGAAGTGTGGAAATTAAAAATGGGCGAAAGATATTAAGTGTAAAAGAATCAAAATCAATATCACTTAACACAGGTCAACCTATAGGTTCGCTTAATATAAAGAATTCAATTCATTATGAAATGACAAAATCTAATCAAAACGAAATTCAAATCAAAAAATATGTAGACAACATAATTGATTCAACGTTTAGATATAAACCATACAAATTTGCGCCTGAAATTAACGATCTTGAAAAGTGGTTTTTTGAAGAAAACACATCGTCAATCAAGAACTTTTGGACGAAAGAAAATCTAATTGAACCACCACCACCAAAACCAGAAATAACAGAGTATGAAGAAAAGCTAAGAAATGAGGTTAAAGAATTAAATGAGGAAAGAAAAGATAAAATACAAAAACTGATAAGTCATATTGCAGAAAAATGTGATGCAAATCAGTCAGATTCTTTAATAATAAGAATGGAGTTAAATCCAAATGGTAAAATTGATTCTTATAATCTTTTAAAATTTAGTAGATCAAGTGCTACGAAAGTAGAATGTATAGAAGAATTACTGAATAATAAATCAATTAATTTAGGTGAGATAAAAATAATACCAAGTGCAAGAAACGGCACAAAACCAAGAAAAATCAATTACACTTTACCGATTAATTGAATAATAATGAAACGAACACCAGCAGGTAACATTACGTATCAGATCAGACTCCCTTTGGTCGTCCGCTCGATACTATTCCTTTTGTGTTGTACACAATATACCAAATGAAGAAACTTTTAGGAATAATTTTAATATTTATACTTGCTATTTCGTGTAAAGATGCGAAAAAAGTAAAGGTAGAGGAATTGACAAAATCAACATTTCAAGAAATTAAAAAAGAAGATTACGAATTATATAAACCAACTAAAAAAATAAATGGTGTTTTGGTGCTTTTCGGTGGTTACCCAGAAGTAGCAGAGGATATTAAAAGAGAATTCAAAATACTTGAAATAGCAAAAGGAAATAGTATAGCAGTCATATTTTCTAATTACAATCAGAAATTATGGCTAGAAGAAAATGAAAAACATCAACTTGCAAAAAGGTTACAAGAAATTATTGAATCCAACAAATTACCAACTGACAATGTTTTTATCGGAGGATTTTCAAGTGGCGGAGTTGTAAGTCTTTTAATAAGCAACTATATCATTGGAATGAAGCAATTCTATATTGACCCAAAAGGAGTCTTTATTGTCGATTCACCAATTGATTTAGCGGCATTATACTCTACCTCTGAAAAAAATATTAAACGAAATTTTTCAAAAGTTTCAGTAGAGGAAAGTAATTGGATAATTCAAACTTTAGGGAACACTTTTGGAAATCCAAGTGAGAAATTAAAAAAGTACGAAAACAAATCTGTATTTACTTATAGAAGTAACAATACTTCCAACTTGCAGAAGTTAAAAAATACTAAAATCAGACTTTATACGGAACCTGACACTCTTTGGTGGAAAAAGAACCGAATGGCTGATTACGAACAAATGAATGCTTTCTATATCAAAAAATTATCAGAAAGATTAAAAGGACAAAAATTTAAAAATGTTGAGTATATACCAACGAATAATAAAGGGTATAGAGCAAATGGCGAAAGACATCCGCATAGTTGGGCTATAGTTGACAAAAAAGATTTGATAAATTGGATATTAAAAAAATAAAAACTGTGTACAACACCGTGTATAATTAATTGCTTGTTTATTAACTACTTACGAAAGTTCTCGCAGACTTTAAATGTAGTTTTTATTTGCTAACTTTAGTGCTTAATTCACGCAACTAATCATACACAAACACGTTGAACAGATTTACAGGGTATTTAAGAATAAATCGCTTCTGATTTTCTCCTAGAGACGAAAGACTTGTCTTGTAATCGTTGCCCTTAACGGGAAGATGATTTACAATCTTTGCCCCCTGAGACTTGAAATGACCCATCACCCGATTTATCAAATCCTTGTCGTAGGGAATAATCCAGCGTTTATAGAAACAATGACACATATGTTGAAGGATGGGGGAGAAGAATGTGTATCTGGCACGAAGACATATGGAAATCCCTCTATGCCACTACACCAAAGTCTAGTCAAGACGATTCTAGATTTTCTTAGATAAAAGAAAAAGGGAGCATTTTTTTTGCTCCCTTTATTAATTCTTATGTTAAGCTTTCTTCCGTGGTTTCATTAAGGATTTTCATCGCTGCGTCCAAAATTTTTGTGTCTTCCAGATTGACGATTCCACCATTTGGTCCAGGTTGAATGTGCTTGTTCACTATTTCTCCGTCTGAGTATTTCATTGCACCAAAATAATTACGTACAGTCTGCTCATCTATGTCTAATTCTTGCGCTATGCGATGTACACTTCCTGTAGGTAATCTATGTTTGATGTTTCGTAGCTCGGAAAAAGTTAAATTCATCGGAAAGGTTTTATGAGTTAAGAAAAATATTCTGTTGTTCTCAAATTTAATTTAATCATTTTTTAATCACATTGTCAAAGCAATACTAAAAAAAGATTTTCTAGAGGACTGATTCGATGTTTTTATATGGCAGATCAAATGCCTCTGCCACACCTTTGTAAACCACTTTTCCATTGACAACGTTCAATCCCAAGCACAATGATTTACTTTCATTGCAAGCTTTTTTCCAACCCTTGTCTGCAAGTTGGATAGCATAGGGTAGCGTCGCATTAGTCAAAGCGATGGTCGAAGTATATGGTACGGCTCCGGGCATGTTGGCAACACAATAATGTACAATATCATCTATGATGAAAATGGGGTCATCATGTGTCGTGGGTTTACATGTCTCAATACATCCGCCCTGGTCTACCGCCACATCTACAACGACAGTACCCTTCTGCATATCTTTGAGCATGTCCCTAGTGATTAGGTTGGGTGCTTTGGCACCAGGAATCAGCACAGCTCCTACGATCAGATCATGATCTTTTATAAGACTTCTAATATTGTACTCATTGGAAAACATGGTCGTGACGTTGGCTGGCATGATGTCAGCAAGGTACCTTAATCTATTAAGATTGATATCGAGGATAGACACATGGGCACCTAATCCAGCAGCCATCTTTGCAGCTTGTGTTCCTACTATACCACCACCTAGTATCATAACTTTGGCAGGGGGTACACCGGGTACACCTCCTAAGAGTATACCTTTTCCTTGTTGAGGTTTTTCAAGATACTTGGCGCCTTCTTGTATGGCCATTCTTCCGGCAACCTCAGACATGGGTACCAGTAATGGGAGGCTGCGGTCAGCCAACTCGACGGTTTCATAGGCAAGACAAATGGAGTTGCTATCTATCATTGCCTTGGTAAGCGGCTCATAAGACGCAAAGTGGAAGTATGTAAATACCAGCTGATCTTTCTTTATGAGAGCATATTCACCTTCGATGGGTTCCTTTACCTTGACGATCATCTCAGCGATGTCATATACCGAGCCGATGTCTGGAAGTACCTCAGCACCAGCTCCGATGTAGTCGTCATCACTAAACCCAGATCCCAAGCCGGCTGTAGATTGCACATAAACCTGGTGGTTTCTTTTTACCATTTCTAAGGCACCAGCTGGAGTAAGTGCCACTCTATTTTCATTGGATTTTATCTCCTTGGGTACACCTATTATCATTTTGGTTCTTCATTTTGTAATGAAGGGATAAATCTAGTAAATGATTTTGTGATTGTAACCAATTATTTTTGAGAAGTGATGGCTTATTTTCTAAAGTCCTCAAAAGATATAGATTGTGGAGGACTGAAACGATTTATTTGGTTATAGAGTGGATTGGGTAGGGGCAATAAAAAAGCCCGTGAGACGAATCACGGGCATTACTCAATTTAATAACCAAAACTCATATACACATAACTATGACCAAATAGTGTGCCAAATATGATTGGGAATTGTAATATCATAGATTTTGATGTAAAAAAAATGCTCGCAGAACTTCTTCTACGAGCAAAAACGAATTTTACAATTTAATAACCAAAACTTACACAATTCAAATATACTACATATTTTTAATATATGCCATGTATAATCAACTAAAACATAGTTAATTAGATATATTAGTAATAATTAATATGTAAAATATTGATTTCTAGTGCTTCTAGCGACTAGTCAACCTTCAAAAAAAAGTGGATATTTTATCCCTTGTACCTGGTTTTTCTCTTCCAAAACGCTTAATAGTTGCTCAACAGCCAACTTTCCCTTTGAAGATAGGCTCCTTGATTCCTCAGTTACGTACAGGTCAATGTGATTTTTAATGACTTCCTCCTTCATTTCCTGTGCATTGTCCAATATAAATGCGCTGTCATAGATTTCGTTTGACATTGAATCTTCCACACTTTCTTTGATTGCCTTCGAAATCAGCTGCTTCATCTCATCTGATAGATTCCTTTTCACAGCGATACCTCCCAATGGTATGGGTAAAGACATTTCTTCATCCCAGAAATTACCTAGGTCACGAACAAGAGACAGTCCCTTATCCTGATAAGTAAATCTATTTTCATGAATTAATAGCCCCAAGTCCACCGTACCAGAGAGAATAGCATCCTCTATATCGGAAAACAGCATTGTTTTTTTATTGGTAAGATGGGGGTAGGCGAGCGTAAATAAAAGATTGGCAGTAGTATATTCCCCTGGTATAGCGATGACCAGTTCATTGTCCCTATCTAGGTTTTCCATTTGACGACCCACAAGGATGGGCCCACAGTTTTCACCAAGCGCACTTCCGTGCTCAAGCATTTGATACTTATCTGTACAGTGAGCAAAAGCATGGTAGCTTAGTTTTGTGACGTCAAGTTCACCATTCAAGGCCCTCCTGTTTAGTGCTTCTATGTCTTCTATCACAAATTCAACATCAAGGTCTCCTAGCTTTGCCTCCTTCCATATTTTTTCAAACATGAAGGTGTCGTTGGGACATGGTGAAAATCCGAATGAGATACTTGATGGCTTTGATTTATTCATTGGTCCCAGTCGTTAGTTGAACCTATGCACTTTCAGTTCAAGACTATCAGTTCAAGACTTTCAGTTGCTACACACTTTTGTAACTTCACTTTATGAGTGAAAGACATAGGCGTGGAGGTCACACAGTAACTTGGTTGACAGTACATATAGGTTGGGTTACAAAATATCGTTATCATGTTTTGAAAGGAGATATTCAGACAAGGTGTAGAGATTTGGTTCGTCAAATATGTAAATCTGCAGATGTGAAGATTTTGAAAGGAGTAATGAGTAAGGATCATGTTCACATCCATATTGAGTATCCACCATCTAAATCTATTAGTAATGTGGTAAAGGGTCTGAAGGGGAGGAGTTCTCGACGACATCAAGAGGAATACCCTGAACTTGGTAAGAGAAATTATGGCAGGCATTATTGGGCGATAGGCTATGGTGCCTGGAGTACGGGAAATATAACAGACAAGATGGTTGAAGAATATCTTGAACATCATCGTAAGCCAGAAGACCAAGGAGGAGATAATTTTATAATTGAATAAGAATTTCATTCTTATACCGCTTTTTAATAAACCTATGTACTTTCAGTGCATAGTGTTTTAGTTACTTCTACGATTTTTATCTTGTGCTTCTCTTGTAAATGTAATCAGCATATTAATAGTTGTGACCGGATTAAAAATAATTTACGAAGACAATCATCTCATCGCTGCAATTAAACCCGTAGGTATATTGTCACAGGGAGATGCAACGGGTGATGAGACGATCCTGGATCTGGTCAAGGACTATATCAAAGTGAGATACCGTAAACCCGGAGATGTTTTTCTGGGTTCTATACATAGACTTGACCGACCTGCGAGCGGCACCATGATATTTGCACGTACTACCAAAGCACTCAAGCGAATGAATGAACTCTTTCGCAACCATGAAATCAAGAAAACATATCACATTATCGTAGAAGGTCGCCTAGATGACCATACTGGGCGACTTATTCACTTTCTATCCAAAGACGAAAAGCGAAATATTGTCTCGGTCTACAACAAACAGAAGGGGGGGACAAAAAAAGCCACACTATCCTATGAAGTTGTAGGCATGTTACGTGATTATAGCTTATTGAAAGTGAATCTAGAGACAGGGCGTCCACATCAGATACGAGCTCAATTTGCTAAAATCGGACACAGTGTAGTCGCGGACAAGAAATACGGGTCGACTCGTAAAACCGATGATTGGTCAATATGCCTTCATTGTTCCGAGATGTCATTCATACATCCTGTCAAGAAGGAAGAGGTGATCATTGCAGCACCCTTACCTGAGGGAGGTTTTTGGAAGCTGTTTGACTAAACTACTGACTCCCAATAATCACCATTATTACCACCATATTAATAACTTACGATAATCCCTTTAGGATGGATAGTCCCACATTCCGATCGGTGATATTCCTTACTAGTGAGTTACACTTCATTTTTGTGCGATTTTCATAGTCCAGTTTTTCGTACACCACTTCCATGTAGTCTGAGCATCTAATTACTGTAACCATTACAATTCTACGGAGCACGGTCTAGTATAATTTTAGTTGTCTCATAATAATAAAGAGTAGTTATATACGTATTATCATATATGGAATGTTAAATATCAAGGATGAAGAAAATAACCAACCTTACTCTACTATTTGTTGTATTCATTTCACTCACATCTCATTCACAAGTAGTTATAAACAAGATCATATTTTTTGCCTCCGATGAATACTCATTAGATAATAGCAACCTCCATGAGCTTGAGTTATTTGTTGATGAGATTGGCTTGTATTCAGAATGTATAATCAGTATCACAGGTCATACGGATCAAGATGGTAGTGACTCTTATAATATGAACCTATCCAGAAAAAGGGCTGAAAGCGTTCAACATTACATACTTGGTTTGGGGATGACTTTTTCGGCAATTGACCTTCTCTATGTCGGTGAGTCAGACCTGTATCATTCAAGTAATGATGCCAAATCAAAACAGAAAAATCGAAGAGTAACTCTTGAGGCAACTGTTTATCAATATGAATCTGTATTGGATATTACGGGTCAGTTGGTATCCAATAATGATGATGAGGTGAGGATTGATCAGAGTAAAGAATCATCATTTTTACTTTCAAAAGGCACAGAGGTGAGTATTCCGGCGAATGCGTTTTGTCATTTGGATGGATCGTTATTGGAATCTCCATCTGTGGACCTGACATTTAAGGAGGCATATTCATACTTGGATATGGTTGATGAACAATTGTTTACACAGACTGAAGATCAGATTCTAGAAACCGGTGGTATGATTTATATTGGCGCCGAGCAGAATGGAGATCAATTAAGATTACGTGATGGAGAGAGTATTGAATTAAAGTTTCCCGAGCAGAAGTCCAAAGACGGAATGGAACTCTTTAAAGGAATCGAGAAAGAGGAGGCTGTTATCTGGGAGGAAACAGGACAAGAGATATCGAGCGAAAGAAGTAATGCGGAGGAATTCTTTATTCAAGTTGATCTCACTCCAATAGTGAATTATATTTTTGAAAAAGAGTCAATCCCTGATCTTGCTTTTCCAGATATGGCTGGATTTCCACGATCCTTGAAAAAACCTTACCCACCATTTAGAGGCAACTATAGAAAAAAGTACTATCAAGAAGCATATGACGGATATATAACGGCAAGGAAAAAATATGAAGAAAAACTAATTGAGTTACCAGAGCTTCGAGAAAAGTGGTATCAGGAGGTTAAGAGGAGGAAGAAAATACTGTATAGTCATAAATTTTATTTTGTGAATAACCTGGTAAAATCACGCTTATGGCGAGTTATTGAAGGACTTAAACGTAAACTCCCTTCTAAATCTCATGACAAACTCGTCTCAGGAGCATTTGGCTTCTTACGAAAAGAGACTGGTAAGATTAGCTACGACTATAGATTGTACAAAAGTAAAGTTTTTGGTAATGCCCTCAAGGATGTTGAGGAGCAAACAGGATTGACGTTTCCTAGGTATCAGGAGAAGATGGCAAGCAAGTATTGTCAGGATTTTATGGTCATCCTGGATGAAGTAGAAAAAACAATCATTGCTAAGAAATATGAAATGGGATATGTAGACAAAGAGGTGTTTAGTAAATATATCGTGAAAGCCAGCTCATTGGGTTGGATAAATTGTGATCGATTTATAAGATTGCAAGAATGGGAAAAGACTAATTTGGAGTTGGCGAATAATTCTAAAGAAGTACATTATTATCTCATTTTTAAAAACACTCGCTCCTTGTTGAGACCCCAATATAGTAAAGGCAAAGTAAGCTTTAATGACATTCCTAAAGACGAGAAAGTCAGATTACTTGCTTTAAAGATTGATAATAATCAATCTTATTTAGCTTCAGAAGACCTTACTACAGGATCAGTAAATAGTGTAAATCTGACGTTTAAGAAGGCTAGTATTAATAAGATAAAAGCCACCTTAAACGAAGTTGAGGGTGGTTGACATCACATCACGAGTGACAACCAAGAATTAGTATTCTTCATAGAATCTAGAAACTGGCTTATTTATGATATTAGTGTTTTATTCAATTCTTCTAAAAACAACCAGCTCATGAGAAAATACCTACCCCTCATTATTTGTCTTTTATCACTTCAGTTTCTTGCAGCTCAGATCGTCATCACAGAGCTCTCATACAACCCTCCGGAGTCGGGGAGTGATAGCATGGAGTACGTAGAATTGTACAACAACTCAGGAGCTGATCTGGATCTAATCAATTGGCATCTTACCGGAGTGACGGACTCCTTTGAGGTGTCGACGGTACTACCCGCAGGTGGATACCTAGTGCTTGCCGAGAATGCCGGTGCCATGCTTAATGTATTGGGCGTTACTGCCCGTGAGTGGGAAGGTGCCCTCGGTAATGGTGGTGAGACGGTTACGGTCTATGATGCCTCAGGAGCCATCGTAGATGAAGTGACATATGATGACATCGATACATGGCCTACTGAGGCAGATGGGACAGATGGCGTGGGAGCATCGATAGAATTATGTGACCCCAGTGATAACAACAATGATGGAACTATTATACCGCTAGGTTACTACCTCGATACATGGAAGACTTAGAAAGCATAAGTGATACTCAGGACCTCATAGATAGTGATCTCATAACTATATTTCCATCGCCTGTGGCAACCATACTCTCTGTACAGACCGACCTGCAATTTGATCGATATTCTATCTACAATATTGATGGAAAACTAATCGTCAGTGATGTCTTTCTTCAGCAGATACCAGTTTCAGAAATGAAGGGTGGAATGTACACGCTTCATCTTGAAAATGAGGATGGTGTTGCGATAAATAAATTTATTAAAATGTAATTTGTAATTACAATCCCTTGAGAAAAGATCACTTGCACTGTAGTTGGTTTTTTTGTGCCTCTTGCTACGGTAGTTCTACTCTAGGAGGACGGATGCTTCTTTTGACTTGCCCAGATTTACTTTTATGTTTTCCTTCATGGTAGTAGCCAAGCTGAGGCCAAAGTAGTCCACCTTTATCGGAAAAGATTTATGCTTGCGATCAATAAGTACTGCAATTTCTACTTTCTTAGCCATTACATCAAGCAAGGGTCGGAGTGCATAAAATATTGTGCGACCTGTATTGGCCACATCGTCTACGATGATGACGACTTTATTATTCAATGCTGCAGGTTCAACGGATAAAGTGATGTCATCTGCTGTGGGATTGGCAGGATTGAGCTTTAGTCGAATGAGCTCTATGTCCGTGTCAGAGACTTTCCTGAGAGCAGTTTTTAGCTTTTTGGCAAAGGAATAACCGCTATTATTGATGCCAGCAAGGTAGAGACGCTTCTCCCCATAGTTCTGCTCCAATATCTCAAACGACAGTCTCCTTATCTTTTGTCTGATCTGCTTGCTATCTAATACTTTCATAGTATCTATCCTAAGTTAATTATACACAATTTTATACCTTTCGTCTTGAATCACTTTTAGATAAACAAAGATAATCAATGAGTATTCAACAGATCTTTTTTTTACTCATCGTCATTTTGACCATCAGACTGGCCGTCAAGTTGTATGGTCGTATATATAGGAATATCAAACTGGGTCAGGAAGATGAATTGGTAGACAACGACGCAGCGAGGTGGAAGAATATGCTATTGGTTGCCTTTGGTCAAAAGAAGATGTTTAAGAGATGGATACCTGCAGTTCTACACTTTTTTATCTATGCGGCTTTCCTCATCACACAGATTGAGTTGATCGAGATTTTTGTTGATGGCTTCTTTGGCGTTCACCGATTCTTTGCCCCTTATCTGGGAGGTTTCTATACCTTCATTATTAATTTTATAGAGATTCTCAGTATTGGTGCCATGATCGCCACGTTCGTATTTCTTGCAAGGAGGAACTTGCTGCGTATACCACGATTTTGGAAACCGGAAATGAAAGGATGGCCTTTTTCTGATGCCAATATTATCCTCTTTGGTGAGTTGGCACTCGTAACTGGAATCTTCATGATGAATGGCGCTGATGTTGTATTACAAAAGATAGATCCCGCGCATTATCATGATACGGGTCACTTGCTCATATCAGGATTTATGGGTCCGTTGCTCTTTGATGGCTGGGGCCAAGGAATATTAGAGTTTGTAGAGAGGACAGGCTGGTGGCTACATATCATTACGGTCTTGCTCTTCATCATTTATCTCCCTATCTCTAAGCACCTGCATGTTTTTCTTGCTTTTCCCAATGTCTTCTTCTCCAAGCTTACAGCCAGAGGTAAGATGGAAAATATACCTACCATTACGAGTGAGGTGAGAAGTATGATGGGACTGACCACAGATGCAGATGGAGGTGAGATGACCGATGATATACCGGAGTTCGGCGCTTGTGATGTGATGGGATTGTCGGAAAGGAACATCCTTAATGCATATACGTGTACAGAATGCGGACGATGTACTGATGTCTGCCCTGCCAATATGACGGGGAAGAGGCTTTCGCCAAGGAAGATTATGATGGATGTACGAGATCGCGCTGATGAGGTGGGACGATACATCGATGACAATGACCTGTCATATAGCGACATTATAAACGGAATTGAGGACGGAAAGAATCTCTTTGACAATATCGCTCGTGAAGAGATTCACGCTTGTACGAACTGCAACGCTTGCGTCGAAGCATGCCCGGTGATGATAGATCCTCTGGACATCATTTTGCAGTTGAGACGCTATGAGATATTGACGGAGTCTACCGGTCCTTCCGACTGGCTACCCATGTTCAATAGCCTGGAAAGCAGCGGTGCTGTATGGCAAGTGACAGAAGATAGAGAAGCCTGGATGTCAAAAATGTAAGAGTATACATAGGTATCTTTATCGAGGTCATGCCAATAAAAATATTCATTGTTTGCATTAAAATAATCAATGAACAATCTACAGCAATCTAAAATTTTTAAACTTCCGATTTTTAGTAATTGGACAGTCCTAGTGTGGATAATCGGAATTGTAATGATTCTTTGCGTTCTCCAGGACTATCTATTTAGTAATATAAGAAACACAGGATTCTACCTGTCCGAGTCGTTCCTGTATAATACGATTTGGCTGTATTGGCTACCCCTTATATACTTGATGAGGCTTTCACTAAAGTACTTCCATCCCCGTCAGCTTGGATACAGAATTTTATACTATCTATTTCTGATAGTCATTGGAAGCTTCGTTCATACTGTACTTTTTACTTGTAGTTTTGTAGGCATCAGTAGATTGATGTTTTCGCCACCACATCACTTACAGGGCATCTATAATTCAGTATTGTCAAACCAATTGTATATAATCGTATTTGCACACTTGGTTGTCATATTACATTTTAATCTATCGGTTCAAAAAAATGGAAATGCGTCTGATGATGCTCACAAGTTGCTATTTGCCAAGATTGGATCACGAAGAATAGGAATCGAACAGATGTCTATAAGACTGATATCAACGGATAAACCATATGCTATCATTCACACTCAAGAAAAAAAGCATTTGATATTGAAAAGCTTGAATAGTCTAGAAAGGGAACTAGACCCTGTATATTTTATTCGCGTCCATCGGTCAGCAATAATCAATAGCTTTCATATTAACGATGTTGTATCACGCATGAATGGAGATTATGACGTCAGCTTAGATACTGGTGTAATAGTTAGATTTAGCCGGCATTATAGGGATAACTGGAAACATCTACTCCACTGAGCTAATCTTTTACACCTCTGGGACATTAAGAAGGAGCATAGAACATGAGAATGTTGTTGGAACTAGTTATTGTGATAAAAAAACTATGCTCCATCCATTAGAGTTGTCCTTATTACTAATGTTACTTACCCAGATGATGTCATGTCAGAACCAATCTGATAGTGTATCATCAAAATTGTCAAATAATTTTGATGACACTCCACCGATCTATTACAGAATGCCTGCGACCATTAGTTCTATAGATACAAGTGCAGCGTGGAACCACGATGGGAGAAAAATATTATTGACAGGAACAGTTTATCGATCAGACGGTATCACTCCTGCAGCGAACATTTTGATCTATTATTACCATACAGATGCCACTGGTCGATATCGTCCATTAGAAAATGAAGAAAGGAGTATGCCGTATAATAAGCTAGGACAGACACACGGATATATCAGAGGATGGGCCAAGACCAGTCTAAATGGTAAATACTCGATTTTTACACTTATGCCTGGATCATATCTTGGAGGAGGAAAACCAGCCCATGTCCATGCTTATATAAAAGAGCCTAGTCTAGATGATCCATATTATATTGATGACTTTGTTTTCGATAATGATCCTTTACTGAATACTAATAAGCGACGAAAACTTGAAAACAGAGCTGGAAGTGGCGTGATTCGTTTCGTGGAAAAAGATAGTTTATGGGTAGGAGAGCGTAGCATAATTTTGGGCATCAATATAGATGATTATCCTGATAGTAAACAAGAAACTAACTCTTCTGGCAAGAGTATTGGGGAAGATATATTGTCATTTACTCCTCATCATGCTTACGGTACAGATGCTGGTACGGCTACATATCCAATATGCAAGTATGGCTGGTACGAAGGGATTCTTTACTTTGTAGGAAGTGACCCCAAAATGGAATGATATCAAGGATTGGTTAATATTCTTGGATGAAGAAAGTGAGAGGAGATCAAAATTCTTAAAAGTATACTTTGTTTATGGCAATGATGTTGATTATAGTTATGAATCTCGATTCAAAGAATTAAAAACTTTGGGAGAAGAAGTAGGTTTAAGAAACGTAGCTCTGACCTTTGTTCCTTCGTTTATGGATGAAAGTTCGCAAGTGCATTTGAATGAAATCAATCCGGAATTTGAAAGCACAATACTGATATATAAGCGGAGTATTATTATTGGGAAACTACTTGATAAGAAGCCGGGGGTATTGGGAAACTACTTGATAAGAACTTCAGAGAATTTTATCGAAGTATCAGAAATCCTTGATCGGCATATCAATGAATACTTTGACCTACCACGACCTCAAAGAATAAAGAGATTCATTAGCGAGGAGTTGCCATGCAGGAGGTAGATGAGAGATGATAATCACCTCTTGATAATTCTACAAAAATCAATAAATCAGATAGCTCATTATATTTCACTTTAAACCAAACCCATCCGCACCAGTCTAAAGACTATAAAATCAAAGACTGCTTGCTGTATGTATAAGAAATGGTCCTTAGTAATTCTCCTAGCTGGGTTTGTATTATTGGAATCTTGTCAAGAAGATGATCCGATTATGGATAATCCTCTTGAAGATCTGAATTTACCAGAATCTCCATTTGATTATGAGAGCATCGTTCTTCCGTCTCATTTTCTCAACAATGATTTTCCTGATAATTTCATGTTTCAATTTGCGGCTATTGACAGCGATAACGTGCCATCAGATAATCCCATTGCCAATGAGGGAGTCCTGCTGGGTCGTGTATTATTTTATGAAAATAAGTTAAGCGCCAATGGTACCATCTCCTGCGCTTCGTGTCATAAGCAAGAAAATGGCTTTTCAGATACAGATGTACTAAGCCTAGGCTTTAATGGAGGTACTACGAGGAGACATTCCATGGGCCTGGCCAATGCAAGGTTTTATCAGTCGGGAAAGTTCTTTTGGGATGAAAGGGCAGAGACATTAGAAGATCAAGTTCTGATGCCATTCCAGGACCCGGTAGAAATGGGTCTCACTTTAGATCAGCTCGTAGACCTTGTCTCTGAACAGTCCTACTCGGCATCGTTGTTTGACGACGCATTTGGAGATGAGACAGTCACTGTTGATAGAATATCAAAAGCCTTGGCACAATTTGTCAGAAGCCTGGTAAGTAACACAGCAAAGTATGATGAGGGTAGAAGTATGGTTAATTCCCCGCTATTGGATTTCCCTAACTTTACAGACCAGGAAAACCATGGCAAGCAACTATTTTATGCTCGGGATTTGGTTGCCCCTTCGTGTAGTAGTTGTCACCTGAGTGAAGCTTTTGTTGGACCTCTTGTTGCGCCCAATGGTACAACGAGTGGGACAAATAATGGATTAGACGCCATGTCGACTGAGGACTTAGGTGTTTTTGAAACCACAGGGCTCAATGGTCATCGTGGTAAATTCAAAGTGCCCTCATTGAGGAATGTTTCACTACGGCCACCTTATATGCACGATGGACGGTTTTCAACTCTCGATGAAGTCTTAGACCACTACAGCACTGGAATCCAAAATCATCCTACGCTGCAACCGTTTCTTAGAGATGATAATGGGGATCCTGTAAAGTACAATTTTACTATGATTGAAAAAGATGCTCTAAAGGCTTTTCTAGGCACGCTGACTGATGCCGAGTTTGTCACGGATGTACGGTTTAGCAATCCCTTCAAATAAAAGCTAATTGGAATTGTAATCAAGAGAAATTCTAGATAGTGTTTCTTGACACTCTGATGACATTAATTGAGGTCGTAAATGGCTAACTTTGTGGCGTGAGACAGTTAGTAGCCATATCACTAGCCGTACTTATTGTATCCTTGACCCTTAAAGATATGATGACGTATGTGCATTTCTTGTACAATAGAGCTGATATTGTTGAAACATTGTGTGTCAATCGTGATAAACCAGAGAGGAAGTGCGAAGGTAAATGCTTTCTTAAAAAGCAAATTGAAGAAGACCACAAGGAAGATGCAGTAATTCCAAATCTTCTCAAGGAGTTCAGTTCCAACATAGTCTTCTTGCCTACAAATAACACCTCATTCACCTCGGTATTATTTTATGTAAACAACAAACAATTGATTGTTTATACTGATGATGAGCACTCTTATAACTACTCAAAAGATGTGTTCCACCCCCCACAATTGAATTGATCGAGAGATAAGATTTTTTAATTCAATCAATGCAATATGATAAAGAAATTGATTTTTATCGCGATCGGTTGCATTGTGCTTTGTCAATCACCTTTAGAGGCCTGTGATGCATGCGGATGTAGTGCAAGTAATATGGGTTTTGGGTTGTTGACTGACTATCGAAATAATTTCATCAGATTGGGATTTTTCGATACTAGGTTCAAAGCCAATGCCGATCACGAGTTTATAACATCGGATAGATTTGTCCAGCTGGATCTTTCTATAAGATATGCTCTGGGAAGAGACAAGAGGATAAGACTCATGGCTCATCTTCCATATAGCATAAATCAACGTGATGGCGAAGATGGACATCTCACCGAGAAAGGACTTTCTGACGCGAGAATTACCGCGAATTACGTCTTATTTGACAATCTATCACTTGGTTCTGGAGCTAGACTTTATTTGGAATCCGGAGGAGGATTTAGTTTTCCTACTGGCGGTTATGATAAAGACATACATGAAAGGGACTTACCTGAGAATTTTAATCTTGGAAGTGGTGCACTGGGATACATATTTCTGACGAATGCCATACTAAATATCGACTTCTTTGGGCTGGTATTTAGCAATAATTACTTATTAAATGGCAAGACGAAATCAGGTTACCGTTTTGGCAATCAGTTCAATTCCCAGTTGACCGTCTTTAGAGAATTTTCCATAAAGAGTTTTAGCCTTACTCCGAATATTGGTTTTGGCTATGAGTCCATTTCATCAGATAGACATGCCAATGGAAGTGAGGTAAGTGGCACAGGTGGCGAAGGACTGTTTTTATCGTCAGCATTAAACTTCAATGCAGGCAAGTGGCTTGCAGGTGTTTCCTATTCTACTCCTTTATCTGAGACGTATTCAGATGAGGAGGTTACAGCTCAGGGCAGAATAGGCGGTCACGTAGCATTTATTTTTTAATTATCTAAACTCAGTAAAATGAACAAACTGAATATATCACTTATATTATTTTCATTGATTATTACTTTTTCTTCATGTAGTGATGATGATCCACAAACAACGGATTTTTCTTATCACGCGCATATTCACGAACCTACCACAGCAGATAAGCATGTAGGAGATGTACTTGCTATAGAAATTGAGTATGAAAGCCATACGGGTGAGCCGGTTCATCATATTAATGTCAAGATATATAGTGTTGCAGATGGTACCGTGGTTTACGACAAGCCTGATGAGGCTCACGTCCATGCTACAGATGGAACGTATGTATATGAAGATGATTTCGTCTTAAGCTATGCCAATGGAGTGACGGAGCATACGGACTGGATTCTGGAGGCCCGGGTATGGGGAGATGGAAAAGGACTAGGAGAGGTCGTGGAGAACGTACAATTTCATGTGCATCCATAACTAACTACTTATAGAATATGGATCAAATAAAACACGGCCTGATAGTGCATCAAGAATGAAGTTCGTACGGTATAAATCGACGTATATTTTTTTCAATAACTAAGACGTAGGTTCTCGTGAATAGCCATAGCTATTGGCGGGGTTAGACAACGTTGAGATTGGAAAAATATCAAGTTTTATATGTGATCAAGTTTTATATGTGATGAACTTCATTCTTGATGAACTAAGAGACTGATTATCTTCATTAGGTCGTGTTTTTCTATATACTAGGTGTCATATTTTATATCTTGGCACTCAATACAATTAGGCAGTTCTTATAAGAGGTGATAAATGAGTAAGATGAGATTAATGTCCGAGTTTCACTCAAATGGTGAGCAACCCGACGTGCTTTTCTGGGTTGGATGTGCTGGTAGTTTTGATGCCCGAGCACAGCGAGTAACACAAGCATTTGTAAAAATCCTTCAACATGTCGGTGTATCATTTGCGATTTTAGGAAATGAAGAGACTTGTACAGGTGATCCGGCAAGAAGAGCTGGGAATGAATTTGTCTTCCAGATGCTTGCTCTGCAGAACATCGAGACACTCAACATGTATAATGTCAAGAAGATCGTCACCGCCTGTCCTCATTGCTTTAATACATTAAAGAATGAGTATCCAGAACTCGGTGGGACATATGACGTTGTGCATCACAGTCAGTTTCTTGAGGATCTTATCAATAGCGACCGACTTACTGTTTCTGACCTCAATAAAGTAGAAAAAATAGCTTATCATGATTCCTGTTTCTTGGGTAGAGTAAATGGGGAGTACGATGCGCCCCGTAATATCCTTAAAGGACTTAAATCCGATATTGCCGATCTCAAGAGATCAAAACAGAATGGTCTATGCTGTGGAGCAGGTGGGGCACAGATGTTTAAGGAAGATGAACAAGGTGACAAAAGAATCAATGAAGAGAGGGTAGAGGAATTGCTGGATACGGGAGCTGCCACCATCGTAGCCAATTGTCCTTTCTGCTTGACCATGCTGGGGGATGGGCTCAAGGCCAAAGAAAAACAGGATGACGTCATGGTGTATGACTTGTCTGAAATGATCGTTAAAAAAATGAGACTGTGATACTGGATCTAATAGCACTCGATAATTCTGCAAGGGTGTGGCTTTATCAGGCCGATAGGGAGTTGACCTACGATGAGCTGGAAGAGATAAGAGAGAGCATGTTTTCCTTCTTAAAGGAATGGACCTGTCACAATCATGAAATGGCTACCTATGGCAATGTATTCCATCGTCGATTTCTAGGACTATTTGTAGATGGAACAAGATCTACTTCTGCCAGTGGATGCAGTATAGATGCTTCTGTCAATTGGGTACAGTCAATAGGTAGTAAACTCAATGTAGACTTCTTCAACCGTACACTCTTTACCTACATGGACTCCGAGGAAAACATATACGAAGTAAAGCAGTCAGAATTAGGAGAGAGATATGCAAAGAGAGAGATTACGGATGAAATGCTATTTTTCGATAATCTAGTGACGAACAAAGAGAACTTTTTGCAGCAATGGTTAGTTCCTCTGAAGGACAGCTGGCATAAGAGGATGATATAGCCGTACCACATAACAAGTTAAGAGATGCTCAATCATGTAAAAAATATACTAGGAATAGAAGGAGTCAAGATTTCCCTAGAGGTGCCATCCACCATAGATGCAAAATCTAAAGTGGTAGAGGGGCGGCTCATTTTTTCTACCCTGAGAGCACAGACAGTAAGTGCCGTTGAGGTAAAGTTGGTCGAGACCTACTCACGTGGTAGGAGGAAGAAGAAAAGATCTAATGATTACACACTTGGATACATTCGCCAGGAAGAGAAAATCAAGATCAACAAGGACGAGGACTACGTTCTTCAGTTCAAGATGCCTTTTGTCACAGGACAGTCAGAGATGGATCGTTATGAGAAGAAGAATTTCTTATTGCGTGGAATGGTGAAGGCTGCCAAGTACTTTCGTGGTGTTAAATCTACCTTCCACATCGAAGCAGAAGCCTTTATCAGTGGTACCAAGCTGCATCCTTTTGATAAGATAGAAGTGGAGTTAGAATAACTCCTGCTCGTCTTTTTACAATGCAGATTTCATTTTCGCTAAACCGCTAAACCGCTAAACCGCTAAACCGCTCCGCTAAACCTCCTAATCCCTATAGCTAGCGAGAATTCACGAAGTTGCTAGAGCAGCTATGAGTTTTTAGCCTTGGTCTTTAGGAAATGGAATCATCTCACGCTTTTGTTTCCTTCTTCTTCACTTTTTTCTTGCCTTTAGTGCGCAGCGCCAGCTTGACCGCATTATATGTATCTAGAATACCACCAGACACTGAGATATCATAGTAGTGCACTAGGTCTTCTGTTCCCGGTTTAAGCACTTTTTCGCTCTCCTTTCGTGATGAAATCATCAGGATCTCCTTTACCTGCTCAGCCTTGAGGCTAGGAAAATACGATCTGAGTAAGGCTGCAGTGCCGGCTACTACTGGTGCTGCCATGCTTGTACCTTGGAGAAACTCGTAATTGTCATCAGGTATCGTAGAGTAAATTGACATTCCCGGTGAAAATATGTCCACATCTTCTTTACCGTAATTGGAAAAAGGTGCTATCGAATTCTCTCCATTGAAATCTGACAAGGCACCTACTTCTATCCAATTCTTGGCTTTGTCTCGGCGGCATAGAAACCAACCGTTGTCTTCATAGTCGTCATTCGGAAAATTAGAGGTGGAGTCAACATTCATACTGGAGTTACCTGCACCATGTACCATAAGGACATCGTGCTTCTCAGCATAGCGTAACGCATCATCTACATATTTTTTGTTGGGACTATATCCTTTACCAAAACTCATGTTTATTACCTGTGCTCCATTGTCTACGGCATAGCGGATGGCATTGGCAACATCTTTATCTCGCTCATCACCATCAGGTACAACTCTTACACCCATGATCTGTACATGATCAGCCACGCCTTTGGTGCCGATGTCATTCTTGCGGTCGGCAGCTATGATCCCCGCAACATGTGTTCCATGCTTAGCATCGGGACCCTCGATGTCATTATTTCCATAGTTCGTATCATCTAAGTCATCGTAATTATCACCTACGATGGGTCGAGGATCGTAGTCTACGTTATAGCTATACTTTACTTTATTGGAATATCGGTCTAAGTTTTCAAGTGCATCTTTCTTGATGTCAGCGCGTAAGGAGGGGATGTCATCAAGCTCCATTCCTGTGTCTTCAAGGCTTTTGACGACGAGCCTTCCTACATGAGCGGCGGAATTGGCAGGAATGTCAAGAGAATCGAGCATTTCTATGTTGGCCGAATCACGTTCCATGAAAGTGATCAATGAGTCTAGAACAGTAATAACCATATTAGCCTCCATCTCGGTTTTATCCAATGCTGATTTAGACTTAACAAGATTGGACTCAACATCATCTTTGACTTTCAGATAGGTGTGATACTCTTCAAGTTGGTCATCATTGAGTCTGCCAGGTAGGGCAGTCTCGTATTTGTATTTATACTTTTTATAAAGTCTCGTAGCCTCGTATGTGTCATGGTGCACATGCTGACCATCTGTACCACCGATAAAGTTCCATCCATGTACGTCATCGATATATCCATTGCCATCATCATCAATATTGTTTTCGGGGATTTCACCAGTATTAACCCACAAAACATTCTTGAGATCTTCATGCTCTGCATCTACGCCACTATCTATGACGGCAACTATAACAGGTTCGGAGTTGCGTTGCTTGAGTAACTCCTTATATGCCTTCTCAGTATTGGTAGAATGGAGATTGTACAAGGTGTTGTCCTTGAGATGCCATTCTTTCAAGTCTTGGGAATGTAGGGACAGACCTATAATGACAAATATTAAGATGAATGCTATTCTACTCTTCATTGGGCGAAAATTTTGTGGCTCAAAAATAGTCAATCATATAATAATTTTGGCCGACTTTAGTTCAATGTACAGAATGTACTATCCTTAGATAATATGTACCTTTATATCATGTGTAGTCAACTCCAATTATAATTAATAAAACACATTGTAAAAGATGAAAAGGATACTAACCTTGATGTTCATGATGGCGTTTCTTACTTCATTTGGACAGTATTATGAAATTGGACTGCAACTAGGTGGAACTCTTTATCGTGGTGATCTGGATGCACCTTCATTTACCAAGAATTTTAAAAATACACAACTAGCCTATGGTGGGTTCATTAAATATAATCTTTCGGGACACTTTGGAATAAGAGGGAATGTAACTTTCGGTAAATTGAAAGGGGATGATGCCATATCTGACAGTGAAGAAGATAACAGACGGAATCTAAATTTCACGTCGTCTTTAAAGGAACTTGGCCTTATGCTTGAGTACAACATCATGCACTATGATCCTAAAGATAATGACAAGTTCTTTACACCTTATGTAACTGCAGGCGTTGCTTTTTTTAGTTTTAACCCTACCACTACATATGAAGGTAACGAGTATGAGTTGCAACCATTAGGTACGGAAGGACAAGGATTGCCGGGTTATAATACACGATATAATCTTACAGAATTGTCCATTCCATTCGGCGCTGGTGTGAAGTATAGCTTTAATGAGAAATGGAGTGTGGGCTTTGAATTGATATGGCGAAAGACGTTTACAGATTACTTAGATGATGTAAGTGGTGTTTATGCAGACTATGACGAGTTACTTGCCGGCAACGGTACTATTGCTGCGGCTTTGTCTAATAGACAAGGAGAGTATCTAGGACAAAGTGAGCCTATTATTCCTGAGGCAGGCACACCACGAGGTCAGGGCGATGTAAAAGATTACTACATCACAGCTATGTTTAGCATCATTTATAATTTGAACTCTGTATTCGGTGGACGCGGAGGTGGAGGACAAGGATGTCCTAGCTTTTAGAGTTGACTGATTTTATTCTATCTTGGGACTTGGCATTAGGAAGAAAGTCAAGATCAGTTCAAAGCAAGAAATATTAAAACAGTATTGGGGTTACGATGACTTCAGAGGTTTACAAGCTAATGCTATTGATTCTGTATTGTCAGGACGTGACACTTTGATTCTTTTCCCTACGGGAGCAGGGAAATCCATTTGTTTTCAAGTGCCAGCACTTATGCTTCCCGGTACAACCATTGTGGTATCTCCTCTCATAGCATTGATGAATGACCAGGTGATGGCACTTAGAGCATTGGACATTGAAGCAAGAGTGTTGCACAGTGGACTCCGAAGGGCCGAGAAAGAAAACACATTCGGCCTGTTGAGAATGAAGCGCCTCAAGCTACTCTACGTTTCTCCCGAGCGGCTACAATCCAAATCCTTTCAGGATATATGCGCAATGGCCGAGATAAGCTTGATTGCAATCGATGAGGCACATTGCATATCGCAGTGGGGTCACGATTTTAGACCGGAGTACCTCAAAATAACCACATTCACCAGTCTGAATAGGAAGGTGCCCATAGTTGCTCTAACGGCTTCGGCAACAGAATCTGTGAGAAAAGACATAAAAGAAAGTTTGGAACTGCGATCCCCTGGCGTCTTTGAATCCAGTCATCTAAGAGAGAATTTGTCATTTGTTGTCATGGATACGAATAGACGTAAACAACAACTCAATCGGATAGTAAAATTGATCAATGGTACAGGTATAGTTTACGTCTCCACAAGAGTGGGTGCTGAGACGATAGCCTCTTACTTACAGAACAAAGGCGAGTCAGCAAACTTCTTTCATGCGGGCATGGATCCCGTCGATAAGAGAACTCTGCAAGATAAGTGGCTCTTAAATAAGACAAGAATTATCGTTGCAACGAATGCATTTGGCATGGGTATAGACAAGGATGACGTTAGGTTTGTTGTTCATTATGAAATGCCGACAAGCATGGAGGCGTACTATCAAGAAGCCGGAAGAGGGGGTCGCGATGGCAAGGAAAGTTTTGCAATTCTACTCCATGATAAAGGAGAAGCCGATAAGAGGGATGAAATGGCTCATCTTCAGTTTCCCGATAGAGACTTGCTGGAAGATCTTTTTCAGCGAGTCTCCACCTTTTTGAAAGTGAGTCGTGATGAAGGTTATGAAAAATCCTTCGAATACAATCATATAGAGTTTTGCCGTGGCCAGAGCTTACGTGCAAAGTCAACTTTTTTTGCCTTGCAGGCCCTGGAGAAGGCTGGTGTGTGGAAATTGTCTGATGGACTTGCCTCCCCATCACAGCTCTACTTAATTGGAAATGTAGAAACGATCAAAGATTATGTCTCTCAGTTTCCTAAATTCTCCTCGGCATTCGATTATATCGTACGGACATATGAGGGGATATTCTCGGCGATGGTGATGATTGATGAAAAGCAGATTGCAAAGGCAACCAAAAGTGATGATGTAGAAGTAGGTAAAATATTGAATAAATGGCATCAAGATGGAGTTGTTAAATACAATCCCAGATACCAAGGATCCAGAATAAAATATCTCATAAATAGACCATCGAGGGGTTTTACAGTTGTTCCTCAAAAACTTTATTCAACGCTAAAAGAAAGATTCTATACGAGGCTTGATTCTATGAAAAGCTACGTCAATGGCATGTATTGCAGGCAAAGAATAATTCTCGAATATTTTGGAGAGCGACTGCAATTGGATTGCGGGAAGTGTGATGTATGCAGGGGGAGCTTATCTTCTGACATAAACGATGATTTTAGACGAAAATATGAGGTGCACTTAGCCGTGCTGCTATCAAGTCAAAGCCAAAGTATAGAATCATTGCTAGAGAAATTTACCTACAATAAAAGAAAGCGTATTGTAACATTGATAAAAGAGATGGAAGATTCGGGTAGATTAGCGATTAAAAATGGAGAACTTACAATAAATGAATGACCCCACCTCACATATAGTGTGTATGGTGATGACAAGCGATATTGCTTATGATCAGCGGATGAGACGTTGCGCTAAAGCACTGTCAGAAGATGGGTGGAAGGTCGTTGTATATCACACTGGCACCGATGAATCTTGCGATTTTGCTGATGACATAAGACCCATCCATACAGTTGCTGGTAGTGGGTTTATGTTTTATGCTTTGTTTAATGTCTTTGCTTTTTTCAAACTGCTATTTGTAAAGACTGACATTATTACTTGCGTTGACCTTGATGCCATTCCAGCGACATATCTTGCATCAAGGTTTCGGGGTAAAATCTTGGTTCATGATGCTCATGAATACTATGTAGAATCTCCAGAGCTTACCAACAGGACTTTTGTTAAAAATTTCTGGACATCCATTGCTGACTTTTTTCTTCCGCGTATTGAAAACAACTATACCGTCAATGAAAGTTTGAAAAGTATTTTGTCCAAGAAGTATGGCAAACCGTATGCTGTAGTAAGAAATTGTCCCGACCTATATGAACATTTATCTACGGACCAGAAAGATGCTAAAATAGTGCTGTATCAAGGTGTTGTTAATATAGGACGTGGACTCAAAGAAGCAGTACTTGCGATGGCGCAATTTCTAGAACTAAAAATGATCATAGCGGGTGGGGGAGACATAGTAGAGGAAATAAGCTATTTGATTGAGAAAGAAAAGCTTGGTGACCGTGTAACGCTAGCAGGCAAATTACAACCCGAAGAGTTGAGACAGCTTACGTCTACTGCGTGGATAGGACTCAATCTTCTCGATCCGTCCAACAAAAATTATTATTACTCCCTTGCAAATAAGTACCTAGATTATATCATGGCAGAAGTCCCTTCCTTGTCAATGTCGTTTCCTGAGTATGTATCAATCAATGAAGAAGCTCAGGTATCTCACCTATTAGAAAACCTGAGTGTCCAGTCGGTCGTCAATGGAATATCAAAATTGATGGATGCAACATACTATCAGCAATTAAAGGACAATTGTGTAGTAGCTAGAGAAAAGTATAATTGGGAAAAAGAAAAAGCTAGACTAATCGATCTGTATGCAGGATATTTCTAATAGATCAGCTTCCTTTGTCAGAAAGTAAAAGTGTAATTTATCTTTACCTATAGATGAAGACTTCTGACCTCAAATATTTATTGGCTTACATTCCTATTTTATCAGCTTATATCGCTGTGAGCAGGCAAGGTTACTTGTCATACCTCACAGTTGCCATTGCATTCGTTTTGATACCATTACTTGAAAGGATCCTTCCCCATGATAAGGAGATTGTCGTTAAAGAAGTCGAAATCAATAGGGCAGCTCATTTTGGATTTGATGTCATGTTATATATGAATGTTCCCCTTGTATTGGGATTGGTTATTTTTACCATAAGCAATCTGTCTTTGTCATCACTTAGCACATTTGAGAGCATCGGAATTTTTCTGAGTGTTGGTATTGCCTTAGGAGCATCGGGAATTAATGTGGCACATGAACTTGGTCATCGACAAGAGAGTTGGGATAAGTTTTGTTCGCGAGTATTACTTACACCATGCCTGTACTTACACTTTACGATCGAGCACAATAGAGGCCATCACCTTAGAGTTGCAACACCAGAGGATGCGGCAACAGCTAGAAAAGACGAGAACCTGTTCTTCTTCTTGGCACGGTCAATAGTGACTGGATACCTTAGCGCATGGAGGATAGCACATAAGGATAACAAGGAATTACTAAAGAATGAAATGCTTCATCTTACATGCATTCAGGTGATTTACCTACTCCTAGTTTTTGGTGCTTTTGGATGCCATGGATTATTGATTGGCATATCCATAGGTGTCATATCATTCTTGACCCTTGAAACGATAAATTACATTGAGCATTATGGTCTCTTGAGAAACAAGATGTCCAGTGGAAAATACGAACGCATAGCCATGAGACATTCATGGAATTCCGACCATAAGGTAGGCCGGATACTTCTCTATGAGTTGACGAGGCATTCAGATCATCATTACAAAACAACTCGACCGTACCAGATCCTTAGATCATTTGATGAGAGTCCTCAGCTTCCTCTTGGGTATCCCGGCTCGATGTTATTAGCACTGATTCCTCCTTTATGGTTTAAGATCATGAACCCTTTGGTTCCTCAGGAATCCAACTCAAGCAACATAGCAGAATGATCAGATAGTCCTTCTTCTCGATATGCATGTAGGTAATCACAATTTTTGACAAATGGTAGCATCGTCATTTTGACCAAGAAATGATCATACCTGTATCCATTCCCTTGATGACTATACCATGAATAATCTCTTTTCTCGCCATGTTTAGACCTGTAAGCATCCTCATAACCAGATTCTATACACACCTTCCATGCATCCTGATACCAAAAATATTTTTCTTCTTGATCCAGCCCATTAACGCCAGTATAGAGATCGTCGGTAAGGATAATTTCTTCTCTATCTTTTGATGCCTCCATCACGAGGTCGAATATTTGATGCTTCTTTTTGTGTGCATATAGGTGCCAAGAAGATCAAATGCAGGGAAGCTTGCTTTTATGATATTATCAGTATAGAGATACTCGCTATTTAGATACAGATGGAAATCACAAGCGTATTTACTAGCGATCAAAACTGAGTTTTTCTGGAGGGATGCTGCAGTAACTTGCTAGTACAGATAACCGAGTTTGAGAAGTCCAGATCGAAGGGCGACACCATTGCTATTGTTGCGGAATTCACTTAATACCAAGCACGAGTGACCATCGTTCCGTATCTTCTTTAATATCCGAGAGATGCGATTGCCTCCACCTTGACGAATATTCCATGAGAGAATGGAGAACATTATGAAGTCTTCTTAATTTTCTTTGAGTGCTCTATACTCTTTTTCAAGGCATCCATAATATCGACCACAGGAGCTGAAGGCAATTCATCTTGTACTGTGATCACTTCCTTGCCATCAATCTTACCTTGGATGATATCCATCATTGCATCAGTATAATTATCCTCAAAACTTACTTCGCTAAAACTGGGCTTGAGAGAATCTATCAATTGTGCAGCCAGTTTTAATTCTCCATCCGTTACTTCTTTGGGTTTTGCATCGGGTATTTCTTCTATAGATTTTAACTCTTCGGGATATCGCAGTTTGTACATGATCATGGCATTCTTGTACGGAGTCAGTAGGACTACATCCTCGCGATCCCTGATGATTACCCTACCGATGGCTGCTAGTTGAGAATTTATAAGAGCAGTCAATAGCAGTTGATAGGATTTATTCGAAGAAAATACCTCGAGGCTTGCCTCGGGGTTGAGAGGAAAGTTTGAAAACCTAAGGTTTTCAACTAAACATCAGAGAATTTCGGTTTTTGACCTTCAGGTCAAAATGAAACCAGCGAAATACCCCTATGGCTCTGCCTCGGGGATAGTTGGTTTCAAGAAATTCGTTTATTCTTGGAGTAAAACTATGTGAGGTAATCCCATCTGGAAATCGGATCAGAGTCAACGGCCGATACTTGATAAATGATAACATAAAATCACTGACCTTCATGGTATATTTAATAATATCAGCCTTCGTCACACCAATCTGTGGGTAGAGAGGCTTTGACAGATTGGAGAGTGAAATCTTATGACCATCAACGATCGTATTGACACATTCCATCGTCAATTTTAAGCCTTTAAAATCATAAACACCCTATTTATCCTGGTTTTAAATAGTTCATATACGAGGAATGCAAGAAGTAGCCCTGTCAGGTTGGCCACAGAGTCCAATGCTTCCAATGATCTTCCCGGTATGTAGCTTTGAAAAACTTCCGTAAGAATCGCAAGAATGACACAAGCCGTAATCCATTTAGCAATGTGCTTCGACCCAGAGAACGCATAGAGTCCGTTTATCATCATTGTAAAGAAAATGAGAGCGTGAGCTATTTTGTCATAGTCAGTAGTAATGCCAGTATCCTGAGCTGGAGATAACGTGGCAATGAGTACCAACAGAATGGCAGGAATTAGATATCGATTTCTTCTCATAGTCTTGCGAAAGAATAATTACAATTTGATCATTCTTATTCCATGCACTTTGTTACCATCTCTCAACTCTATAAAATATATTCCTGAAGAAAGTGATTCTGTTTCGATAGTGATATGATAACTACTTTGACTTAAAATATTTCTGGGCAATGACATTACTTCTTGGCCGTCAACGTTGAACAGTGTAATCTGTATTTCACTATTGAAGAGTATGTCAAATGATAATCTTGTAATTTCCGATGCGGGATTAGGAGACAAATTTATGTTGGTAAAGTGATCAAGGTCATCGACAGCACTTGGACATCTAAAATCAAACTCGACTGATGATGAGTAGCCGCTGGTGTCAAAGCTACATACTGATCTTACCTGCGTTTCGTATCGCGAGCATACGTCCAGTCCCTGAAAAGTGACCATGGGTTCTGTTACAGTCAATATTTGCCAGTCCACATCGACAACTTTTTTATACCTGACATTGTATGCCAATGGTGTCATCAAATATGGCCAGACCAATATGGTTTCTGATGATGTATTAGATGTGATAGTGGGCACGGGTATTTCATTACAACCTTGATTTCCTTCCAGTATAGTAACACAGTAGTCTTCCACTTCGCCAAAATCAACTCCCGCGTTGTCACAACCTGTGGCTTCGTTGGAATCGAAAATCATTATTACTCTCATCCTGGTAGATCCGACCATAGCATCATTGGGTACGATAAAGGACTTAGTTACAGCATCGTCAGTAGAGAAATCAGATTCTAATACCATCTCTGAGGCATCAAATACCTTATCTTGATTGAAGTCTATCCATACCTTGAAGTACTCTTCAAATGGAAAGAGGTCAAACTCTGGTTCCACCGTAATACTGTATAGTATTCCTCTCTCCAGAACTGTGGTGGCAAATCCAAGGTAGTCTCCATAACCGTCAGGATCCGCTTCCGAGTCATTGATCAAATCCTCTAATACAACTCTGCTTATCCATTCTTCTGCATTATCTAATGATGGGAAATCACAGTAGCCGACAGAGCAGCTTCCGCATTGTGTCGAGAATATAATTATCGAAGAATACTCGCTTTCAAGGGTAGGGCATATCGTCTTTACCCTCACCTCATATGGAGTACAGGATTCTAAATCTGCTAGCATAGATGAATTAGTCGGTGATTGTACACTCGTCCAGGCAACTTCACCATCTAGCCTATAATCAACTATGTAATGGCTGGCACCGAAAACTGACTCCCATGATACCTCTGCTGTCGAATCACCAAATCCACTGACTTCGAGCCCTGATGGAGACTCACAGCAACCTTCAGTCTGTATAGTATAGGCAAGACCATAATCAGCGATAGAATCCATACATACAGATTGAAGTTCGAAGTTGTAAAATGTACACGGCATTAAATTCTCAATCAAAAATCCAGAAGTGACATTCATGACCTCCGTATAATTGCTATTACCCGATATCGAGTAGCGGATGTTCACTTTTGTTGCATCATCCGGTGTATTCCACTCAATTACGATGGACTCATCGGTGAGATCTAGAATCCGAGTAATATATGGCTGTGAGCAGGGACCGCAAGTTGCCATAGCGCGCTGAACGGAACCGTTTATATTTAATCTTCCGCCCGTGACTGTTATCCCATCCAGAGATGCATTGGGAGAGACTCCATTAAGAATGTGATCTCGAATTAGGAGAGCTCCTTGAGACGGTGAAGATTTGATAAGAGATATTATGTCACTACAAGGAAGTGCATGCAAGAGTGCTACTGTTCCTGCAACATGAGGAGTAGCTCCTGATGTTCCTACAAACCCTCCGTAAGAATTAAAGCTGGTAGTATACGTCTCCTCACCATATGCTCCAAGATCTATAGTCTCAAGACCATATCCTGCAAAATTTTCCTTGACGTCTTGCCTGGTCATATTTGTCACGCTGATCATAAAATCCGAACCACAAGCCGTCGGCAGATCACCTTCCACATCGACATTAACATTATCATTGATAGTAGCTCCGCAGTTTAATATTCCCTGCATGCCTAGAGAATCATAAAAAGCGCACCATAAAGGGGCATCTTCAGGATTTCCCAGATCTACACCCCATGAAGAATTGGTTGCAACTACAAAGGCACCTTCAGCACCCTGAGTTTCATTGTATCTTTTTCTAAAAGCGTACGGATAGGAATACCCGGCGATGACATCAGCTTCAGTTACACTATTGAGTTGAACGATCATCAACTTTACACTCCAGTTGATGCCAGTGACACCTATCATATTGTCGCCATCGGCACCAATGATTCCTGCAACAGGTGTCCCATGACCTCCGCCATCGAATACATCGTCAGAGCCATTTATGACATCCCATCCAAAATAGTCATCCGTATATCCGTTGCCGTCATCATCCATTCCATTATTCGGGATCTCTCCATAGTTGATCCACCTATTATTGGTAAAATCTGGATGATTTTCAGATATCCCATCGTCTAGTACACATACGACGATGGTGTCCCCATCAGCCGTCAAGCCACCTGTAGTGATGTCCCATGCAAGGTCTATGTCAAGGTCGGCATTGACCACACCACCAGAAGAACCATCATTGATGTATTGCCATTGATCAGAGAATAGTGGATCATTAGGAGATTTCCGAAAACTACCGATGTGGTTGAATTGTGCAATTTCTATGGCACCATGATGTCGCAAAGCATCTAAAAAGTCAAATTCATTAATTTCATTGTGATTGAAAGACAGTCGATAAATCAACATAGGGTCAGTGATAAGGCGGTCAGCTTTAAGCTGGCTGGGCTTGTTGTCAAATGGCTCAAAAGACCCGACTACCTCCATAATTTCTTGAGAATCATCTACTTTAATGAGGACTTCACCAAGGACATGGTTAATTCGTTGAGCGACAGATAACTCCTTGATGAAAAAGAGGAGAAAAGCAAATAGTGCTAGTCGTTTCATTCTGTTTTTATTGGATAGCTAAATATACAGAATTAGGCTAGAATTGACTACGGGATGGGGTAGTACAATCATACAATATAATACCGACGACAAATTATAATTATCTATATATATAAAAATTCCACATGCATTTACCCCTATCTACCAACAATCTTCATATATTTGAAAAGTTTAATACGTATCACTTTATGACTATGACATCAATTGTTATGATAAGACCACTACGATTACCCTTATTTGTACTTTTTACTTTAATCGCCGTGATGAGTTCGGCCCAGAGCCTGCTAGAAACGGCAAATAAGCAATTTGAGTTAAAAGCCTTCGAACTGGCCATTCAGAATTATAAGGATTTGCTTGATTCTGATCCCCAAAATATAGACGTCCAGTTGCGAATAGCGGAATCCTATAATTATCTAGGAGACCCTATTGAGGCGTTGGTTTGGTATAAGAAGAACGAATCATCAATGGATCTCCATGACAACCTAAACTATGCCAATACATTAAAAAATACGGGTAAGTATAAGGATGCACGATTGGTCTACAATCGTATGATGGAAAACCACCCTGAGGTGGCACAATATCATCTTTCCAATATTGACTTTGCCATTGATAGGCTCAAAGAGAATGAGAAGTATGATCTCAGACTATTCAAGCTCAATAGCAAGACGTCTGATTTTGGTGCGTCTCTTTATGGGGACAAACTTGTTTACTGCTCATTTGAAGGAGAGAAGGACGTAGCGGTGAGTCAGTCAGCTTTTAACAATCTCTACATTAGTGATAAGCTAGACCCGGCATTAAACGGATTGCATTCCAAGATAAATTTTGATACCAATGCTAGTATGGGAATAGGTCCAGTAAGTTATACTTCTGATCTGAAGACGGCGGCATATACAAGCAACAGGTTTTTGGATGGAAGAAATTTTATCTATCCCTGGGATGTAGATATGGCTATATACTTCAGTGATGTAACTGTAAATGGTCAGTTGGAAACAGGTCGTTCATTTTCTCACAATGAGATAGGAAGCTCGACGGGTTTTCCATATTTGACAGCTGACGGGCAGGAGCTGTATTTTGCCTCCAATAGAGATGGTGGATATGGTGGATACGATTTATATCGCTCCCTATTGGTCGATGGAAATGGTCAACTCCAGAAAATCTAGGAGATCAAGTCAACACATCAGGAAACGAAATTACGCCTTACTTGGTAGACTCCGAATTATACTTTTCATCAGATTATCATTTTGGGCTAGGAGGATATGACGCCTTTGTATCAACATTTAAGGAAGGATGGACTTATCCCGAGAATATGGGTAAAGGAATCAACTCTCCATCTGACGATTATTTTCTAATCAAGAATGCAAAGAACGACATGTTCTACTTCACCTCCAATAGAATGGGAGGTAGAGGAAAGGATGACATATACATGGCCAGGGAATTGACCATCTCACAGGATATAGTTTCACTTGTGAGTAGCAACAGCGAGTCGCTTGTAGGTGGCGAGGCACGGCTTGATGAGTTATCTGTGCCACGTGCTGTGGATCTCGGTAAATTGACAGAAAGGACTACAGTGGGAACGGTAGATTTCAGAGCGGCAAGAAGGGTGTCATATGGTGAAATCATTGCGGAAGGTACTCAAGTCTATTTTGTACAAGTAGCTGCATTCTTTAATACCAGAAGTGATATCAATTCTTATAGAAGGTTGATCAAGTATGGAAATATCTATAAGGTTTTCAAGAGGAACAGCACGAAGATCAAGGTGGGTTACTATACTGATGAAGCGGAAGCACGTAGGGTACTGGAAGGAGTTAGAAACATGGGTTACAAAGATGCATTTCTGACAAGGGAGTCATTGAATACAAGTGAATTGGAATTGGCATTTTCTTCTGTCGAAGAACAATTTAATACTACTGAATACAGCTCAGAAGCTCCGCGTACCAGCAACTATAAAGTACGCTTGGCGTCCTATGAAAACCCGATATGGTTTGACGTAAACAAGGCAAAAGATTTAGGCAATATTGAACAGTGGACTAAGGGCAGTTGGACCATATTTGTCCTTAGTGGCTATAGCAATTTATTAAACGCAAAGTCAGCAAAAATTAAGGCCATCAATCGTGGATTTAGAGATGCAGCCGTCGTAATTGATGAAGGTGGAATCCTGATGCCGTTGAAAGAAAATTAATTGAGATTGAAGAGGTTTATTGAATGATGGGTGCCACTTGTGGTGCCTATTTTTTGTTTATTACTTTTTTCTAAGTGGATGTACTTTCAATATTTCTTTATCGCCACAATAAGTTACTTTTAAAAACCAAGATATTCGATCCCTTAGGTAGATATTTATGTGCCATCAGGCAGGATAATAAAACATTGCATGCCCAGTCTTATGATATACTGGGTAGGGTAGACTCAGAGTTTAATTTGGGACCCTGATTGGACGAGCTCCAGTTCAAGTTGGGCCTGGTGACCTTCCATAACTTTTCTTAGTGGATACAAATTCTAGACCTCAGTGGCAGTATAAAATTAGTCATTGGGGATTTATTAAGTTTCCAAGAACTAATAACCTTATAATGATAACCATCAATGCACCCTATCACCGCGATAGGCTAGACCTTCCATCACTTGTGCCTCAAAGGTGAGGTACTCCTGCCATCTTTCCTGCACTTTTTCTTCACCGCCGTATTTCTTGGCAAGATCGATAAACAAGCGGTAATGGCCAGCTTCTGATACCATAAAGCCATGATAAAAATCACGAAGCTCCTCCTCTGAGATATGTAATGACAGCAATCTAAATCGTTCACAACTCCTAGCCTCTATAAGGGCGCAAATAAGAAGTTTCTCTACAAGGCTATCATTCTTAGAGCCACCTTTCTTCTGAAAGGACATTAGTTTGTTTACGTACTCATCCTTTCTTTGAAAGCCAAGCTTTAGTCCCCTCTGATCGAGCTCCCTTATAACCTGCCTGAAATGACCCCACTCCTCAGTTACTATAGGAGAGAGTGCCTGGACAATATCGGACTTATCAGAGTACTTTTGGATAATTGAAATACAGCTTGTCGCAGCCTTCAGTTCACAGTAAGCATGATCAGTAAGGATTTCTTCTAGGTCTTTCTCAGCAAGGTTGACCCAACGAGGGTCTGTGGGTAATTTTAATCCGAGCATACTAAGATTTTAGGCATTTCATCTGATTCATCAAGGCATCGATCTCATAGACTTCGTACTCTTCAAATCCAGTATTCCACATGATGCCTACATTATCGACTTCTGTTTTTGATAGTTTTTTGGCTTCACCATTGGGGAGTGGATAGATAAGGTCATAGATCGTATCACCACTATAGGGTTCGATAATTCCACCGTCCTTGTTTGAAGAATTGAGAATAACCACTTCACCATTTATTAGTTGGATTCGTAATAAAGCCTCTCGATCTATCCCTCCGTAACTTTTCTTAGCTTCGTCAGAGTCGATTCTGACCTCAAGTTTTAGAAATTTATTGCCATCAACTTCTACAAGAGCGGCATTACAGTTGAGGAAGTTCTTTTCTTTTAAGTGTGCTTTAAGCTTGGGATGAGTGTAGGCGAAAAAATATACCGGGGCAATCTCCTTTCTATATTGTCCTAAGCTTTGATCTTCTGCATCATAAAGGATATTGCATTGCAATTCATGTTGAGATTTCTTCTCTTCCAATTCGAAAAAAAAGTTCTCTATGGATTCTTTACTGCTTCCATTTACTCCCCATACCACACCGAATTTCTCCAACATATCCTTCTTTATCTTCTTCAAGTCCTTCTGTATATCCCTTGCTTTCTTTGTCTCGGTTTCATAAAGCTTACGCTCGATTTTGTTTAAGCTGCTCAATTTATTCTCATGGGACTTTATCTCATCTTTTAGATCATCCACCTCTTCTTTTAGATACTCGCGCTCCTGCTTGTCGTCACCCTTCTTGGCAATATTATACTCATCTCTAAGAATGCTATAAGTACCCATCTTCATCATTAGATCTTCTGATATGATCGGCATAAGTCTGACTATTTCACTTTTGTAAAAAGAGATCATCTGAGCCTCCTGGTCCAAAGGGTCCAATGAATTACGCGAGGGAATCTCAAACACGGAAAGATCACTGTCATCTACTAGGACAGATTTGATGGTATCACTTGTAGCTTCCATCTCGTTTTCTACATCTGTCGTGGTCTTGTATTCCCAAGATCCATCTGGCATGATGATGATGGTGCGGCCGTCCTCGGTCTTCACCTCCTTTTGGGCATCGCTGATGATTGCCATTGCACAGCATATGCCTATTATGAATGCTATTCTGAATTTAATCCTAGTCATATTACTATTGGTCTCTTTATGGAAGACGTAGGTCGTAAAGATAGAGCTGATCCACTTTAAACGTATTATTTTTTCTATTTTAGTATTTCAATAACCATTTCAAATAATTAATCCAGTCCTATGAAGAATTGTACAGTCTGTTTATGGCTATCCATTATTGTATTATTAATAGCTTGTAAGGAAGAAAAACACCCTATGGAATTTAAAAGTTTCAATGTAGATTATCCCGATACGAGGATGGATAAAGACGTCAGTGAGGACTACCATGGCAATGTGATTCTCGATCCATTCCGATGGTTGGAAGATGATAATTCTGAGGAAACTATTGACTGGGTAGATCGACAAAATAAGGTGACTTTCTCCTACTTGGATTCTATTCCATATCGCAGTGCTCTGAATGCCCGACTTACCAAACTCTGGAACTATGAGAAGATAGGTACACCATTTAAGGAAGGGGATGATTACTATTATTTAAAAAATGATGGACTTCAAAACCAAAGCGTCTTATATGCCAAATCAGATCTTGAAGGAGATGCAACAATGATTCTTGACCCTAATAAACTATCAGAGGATGGCACAAGCTCTCTTGGGTCAATGGGATTTAGCATGGATGGACGATATATGGCTTATCAGGTGTCCGAAGGCGGTTCTGACTGGCGTACTGTCTACATTAAAGATCTAAAAGAAGACAAACTCCTTGATGAAAAAGTGGAGTGGATCAAGTTTTCCTCCATCTCATGGGCGGGAGAAGGCTTCTACTATGGCAGGTATCCTGCTGCTACGGATGATGATAAACTATCAGGCAAGAATGAATTCCACAAGCTGTATTATCACAAGCTGGGAACAGACCAGAAGGATGATGTTCTCGTATATGAAGACAATGACAATCCTCAAAGAAATGTTTATGCCGCTACTTCGTCAAATGAGGAATATCTTGTCCTAAGTTTAGTGGAATCCACAAGTGGTAATGCTGTAAAAATCAAGAATCTCAAGACGGGAGGAGATTTTGTAGATGTTGTTGAGGGCTTTGATCATGATTTCAACTTGATTGATGAAATAAATGGAAAGTTGATTTTTGTAACCAATCATGGAGCTTCTAAGCAGCGCATCATAGTCGTGGATCCACAGTCGCCATCTGAGGCGGCGTGGCAAGTGCTGGTTCCTGAGTCTGATGATGCTTTGCGATCAGCGAGTATTGCCGGTGATAAGTTGTTTGCTTCCTACCTTCATGATGCCAGTTCTAGCGTCAAGGTATTTGACCTTGAGGGAAAGGAGCGTGGGACATTGGAATTGCCAGGAATCGGTACAACAAGTGGAATCTCGGGAGACAAAGACGAGAAAACGGCCTTTTACAGTTTTAGCTCTTTTACACGTCCTACCACCATCTATAAACTCAATACGGAGACGCTCGAGTCTACAGTTTACGAAGAACCTAAGATCGACTTTGACGCTGAGAATTATGTAACGGTACAGGAATGGTATACAAGTAAGGATGGGACTAGAATCCCCATGTTCATTACGCATAAAAAAGGACTTGCCTATGACGGTAAGCGCCCAACATTATTGTATGGCTATGGCGGTTTTGACATTCCTATTGTTCCTAGCTTTGCGATAAGTAGATTGCCTATAATTGAAAATGACGGAATCTATGTTGTCGCCAATATTAGAGGAGGTGGAGAGTTTGGATCAGATTGGCACAAGGCAGGTACTCTTGAAAGGAAGCAGAATGTTTTTGATGACTTTATCGCTGCAGCCGAGTTTTTGATAGATAAGGGATATACGAGCAGTGAGAAGCTAGCGATAGAAGGAAGATCTAATGGTGGCTTGCTTGTAGGTGCATGTATGACGCAACGTCCTGACCTTTATGCCGTAACTTTTCCCGGTGTCGGTGTCCTGGACATGCTCAGGTATCATAAGTTTACGATCGGATGGGCATGGGCGACGGACTATGGCAGGAGTGATGATCTCGAGGCATTTAATTACCTGATAAAATACTCACCATTACACAATGTGAAGCCACGGCTTTACCCTGCAACCATGGTTACTACAGCAGATCATGATGATAGAGTAGTGCCCGCTCATTCTTTTAAGTATATAGCGGAATTGCAGCGTAAGCATCAAGGTGAAAATCCTGTATTGATAAGAATAGATAAGTCAGCAGGTCACGGAGCAGGCAAACCTACGTCTAAGAGAATAGAAGAAGTGGCGGACTTGCTTAGTTTTATGTTTTATAACATGAAAGAAGAGATTAATTATTAAAACAGAGGGTATTGGACTTTATTTCGATTCAGGACATTAAAATATGGGACATCCTTGATGTACTCATCGTAGCATATCTGATTTACCTTGTTTATAAGCTGCTTAGAGGAACCATCGCATTCAACATATTCATTGGAGTGATATTGGTCTACTTGATCTATTGGTTGGTAGGGGCACTCGAAATGAAGCTCTTGTCTACTTTATTAGGCAAGTTTGTGGGGTTTGGTGTGCTGTTTCTTATTATCATTTTTCAGCCTGAGGTGAGGAAATTTTTACTTCTATTGGGCAATACTACGCTGAGAGGGAGATTTAAGTTTGTCAATAAATTCATAAAAGGAGGCTTTAAAACGGATGTCGAGGTAGACTATGTCAATGTAGGCGAAGTGAAGAAATCTGTGGCGTGGTTAAGCAAGGAGAAAATGGGTGCCCTCATTGTCATAGGATCAGCTGGAAGCCAATGGAGAGACTATGCCAATAATGGTGAAGAAATCAACAGCGATATTAAATGTAGCCTTGTCGAAAGCATATTCTTTAAAAATTCACCCTTGCACGATGGTGCCATGATCATCATCAATAAAAAGATAGTCGCTGTAAGCGCTGTACTTCCATTGAGTGATAGGGCCAGTAGGGATGGAGAATTGGGACTTAGACATAGGGCTGCACTGGGTGTATCCGAGTCTACTGACGCACTGGTTATTATCGTATCAGAAGAAACTGGAGACATTTCATATGCCTATGAGGGTAAGCTTCATAAGGCAGTGGGAATTGCTGGCGTCACCTCACTTCTCGAGAAAAATCTTTAGTCTCCTTCCACAAATATCTGTACCTTCGTCGCCCAGATAAATTGATAATATGGACAATGTGCAGACTTATATTTCCAGTCATAAGGAAAGGTTTTTAGAAGAGCTTCTTGAGCTCCTCAAAATACCATCTATCAGTGCTGACTCAGCCTATAGTGCTGACGTTAGACGTACAGCAGAGTATATAGCTGAAAAGCTTACTTCTGCCGGAGCAGAGAATGTTGAAATCTGTGAGACAGCAGGACATCCTATAGTCTATGGCGATAAAATCGTGAATGCAGATCTTCCCACTGTCTTGGTTTATGGTCATTATGATGTTCAGCCTCCTGATCCATTAGATTTATGGGATTCTCCACCGTTTGAGCCCGTGATAAAGAAAACAGAGATCCATCCTGATGGTGCCATTTTTGCACGAGGATCATGCGATGACAAGGGGCAGCTTTATATGCACATCAAGGCATTTGAAGCGATGAATCATGGAGGAGAATTGCCCTGCAACTTGAAGTTCATGATAGAGGGAGAGGAAGAAGTAGGATCTGATAACTTAGGAATATATTGTAAAGAAAATGCCGATAAATTGGCATGTGACGTAGTGCTATTATCTGATACGTCAGTAATTGCCAATGATGTACCATCTATCACGGTTGGTCTTAGAGGATTGAGTTACTTAGAGGTGGAAGTTACGGGAGCCAATAAGGATCTTCACTCTGGAGTATATGGCGGTGCTGTTGCCAATCCGATCAATGTCCTTTGTGACATGATCACTTCTATGAAAGACGAGAATCATCACATTACGATTCCTGGATTTTATGATGATGTCGAAGTCGTATCTGACGAAGATAGAATCAAGATGAATGAAGCTCCCTTTGATCTGGATCATTATAAGAGATCACTGCAGATTGATGAAATTATGGGCGAGACTGGTTATACGACATTAGAGCGTACTTCCATCAGACCTACACTCGATGTCAATGGCATGTGGGGGGGATATATAGGCGAGGGCGCCAAGACAGTACTTCCTTCTAAGGCTTTTGCCAAGATAAGCATGCGACTTGTTCCCAATCAGGAATCAGAAAAGATAACCAAGTTGTTTACTGACCACTTTAGAAGCATCGCACCCGAAGGGGTAAAAGTAGAAGTACGACCTCATCACGGAGGAATGCCTGCAGTAACACCTACCGACACTCCAGAGTACAAGGCAGCACACATGGCAATGGAAAAAACCTATGGAAAGGCACCTATACCACAGCGGTCAGGAGGTAGTATACCTATTGTTGCTTTGTTTGAAGAGGTCTTTGGTGTCAAGTCAGTGCTTCTGGGATTTGGTCTTGATAGTGATGACATCCATAGTCCAAATGAACATTATGGCCTGTTCAATTATTACAAGGGCATAGAAACCATTCCTTATTTCTATAAGTATTACAACACCTTGAAAACTTCATAATAATGAAACAATCCGCAATTATCATTCTTCTTTTCGTTTGCTCTTATTCCAGTGTTGTGTCACAGGAAAAATGGTCAGCAGAGGACAGCCTAAGCTATGCTGCTGGACTCATGATGATGGAGGAAATGAAAAAAATAGGTTTCAAAGAGCTCAATCCAGAAATGGTAAGTAGGGCCATTGCCGATCAGAATGCAGATAAATTAACAATGACGCTGAGTGAAGCCAATGGTTTTATATCGGCTAGAAAAAACAAAATGGCAGAAATATTAAATATGGAAAATAAAGTGGCCGGTGAGGCATTTTTAGAAAGCAACAAGGGTAAAGAGGGCGTTCATGTCATGGACAATGGCATCCAGTATGAGATCATCAATTCTGGTGAGGGCGCGTCTCCTACGCTAAATGATGAGGTAAATACTCATTACCATGGAATGTTAATTGACGGTACAGTATTTGACAGCTCCGTAGATCGTGGACAACCTATTTCCTTTCCTTTGCGTAATGTAATAGTTGGCTGGCAAGAAGTCCTTCAAGAGATGAAAGTAGGGATAAATGGAGGGCATATATCCCTCAGGAACTTGCTTATGGCACACAATCAGCTGGACCTCATATCAAGCCTTACTCAGCATTGATATTTGAGATAGAGCTGCTCGATATAGAGTAATCGACAGATTGCACATATATTGAATTGCCTGAGCTATCTTCAAGCACTTAAGTCCTGATGATAATAGACATCATATCAGCTGTTCCAGAATTGCTTCAAAGCCCCTTTGAGCATTCTATCCTCAAGCGAGCTTCTGATAAGGGATTGGTAGAAATATCCATTCACAATCTCAGAGAATACGGCGAAGGAAAACATCGACAGATTGATGACTACCAGTACGGCGGTGGTGCGGGTATGGTCATGATGGTCGAGCCAATTCTAAAATGTCTGGATGGGTTAAAGGAATCTGATCCTATAGAGGAGGTCATTTATCTGACTCCTGATGGGGAGAAGTTTACTCAGCAAATAGCCAATGAGCTGTCCCTAAAAAGTCGGCTTGTTTTGTTATGTGGCCATTATAAGGGTATCGACCAACGAATTCGTGAACATGTAATTACACGTGAGATCTCGATCGGAGACTATGTTTTGTCGGGCGGGGAGCTTCCTGCTGCTGTATTAGTCGACAGCATCTGTAGGTTGCTTCCCGGTGTACTCAATGACGAGACTTCAGCACTCACAGATAGTTTTCAGGACAATATGCTCGCTCCACCAGTGTACACACGACCAGCAAGCATCAATGGATGGACTGTCCCGGAGGTTTTACTCTCTGGGAATGATGCTCTTATCGATAAATGGAGACAGGACCAGGCCGAGAAAACTACTTCAGAAAGGAGACCAGACCTGATGAAGGATTGATTGGATTATATATATTTCGCAAACTGTTGAGTTAATAATGACACGTTTCTAGCACAAGGTAAGGACTGTAATCTTAATGGCGATGTTATATCCAGTTATCAGTGTAGTGATAGATTACTTTTTTAGTGAATTCGATTGGAGTGACGTTTATCGTAGTTTGTTCGTGGGAACATGCGTAGCCCTCACCTTCATGTTTGTACCTTTTGAAGAGGGGGATAAAATCATGCATATCAAACCAGATCGATACGATAGTCTTCGAGCGTTTCTTGCATCCAATGGGTTTCAGATGGGTGAGGAGAAAGGTGAAAAAGAGTATTACTTCAAGCGTCGTTGGATTTTCTGGTATGAAATCTTTGTCTTGGACAAGAGAAGTATTTTTTCTAATGTCCATTATTGCAGGCTATGGCATAAGAAGCTAAAGAAGTGGGCAGAGAAATCAAGAGCTCAGTTCTTATATTATTCGACCTTCAACTTCCTTTGTTTATGATTGACTTAATACAAGTTATGAAGCTTTTTAAGTTCTGCTACATCAAGTATATCTTTTACCCTCTCAGTTTTGCTTTTGCTTTCGAGTAAATCTTCCAATGACAGGATTTGAATCTTGACTTCACTACCATGATCAGATATAACAGAAAGCTCGGAAACTTCATAAGCCTCACGAAACGATCTACCTATTGAAAATCTAGTGATCAATTCAACCTCAATTGGATTTAAGGGTGAGAATTTTATGGAAATATTTTGAAGACGATCAAAAACAGATTGAGGAAACGACTTAATATCATACTGAAGTTGCCTTAGTGCTGTGACCAAGTTCTTTAAATTTTCGTGCTTAGTGGATATCCAAAAATCTACATCGGCTGAGTGTCTTTGATATCCATGAAAATTTACCGCAGCACCACCCACAAGGATCATTTGCACATTGTGATTATTGCAAGCCTTTACAAACGATAACACTTCTTTATCGAACTCAATCATGTTTGCTTACAATAAAATTATTTGATTCACGAGGATGTTTAGAGTTCTTCAAAACCTTTGGCATTTGACACCACATTTTAAGCACTCTTCTTAAGCGTTCTGAAGGGGCCAATGAGAGAAATTCTTCTTGACGTCTCTGATTGTTTTCTTCTTTGCTACCGTAAAATATTTTTCCAGCCATTCTGCAAACAATTTATCAAGCTACAAAGATACTAATGGATTACTGTAGTGTTAGGTTCCGATAGTTGTGGGTGTATGATATTTTTCAGAATCTTCTTTGTCCAAGGGGTCATGACCCTTGGAGTAATCCCTAATCAAAGTGATTTAAAGACTCACTAAATATTATAACTTAAACCTGCATTTTGTCAAACACGCATAATTGTAAAGCATGGTGCCAATATATCGAATGTAGAGCTTGCGATAGAACTTTTATTTCCAAGAGTCACGATTCCAAATGAATAAACCAGAATTGGCGACCACACCGTGTCCTAGTTTGTTAGACTAAAGTAAAGCCTTAGGTTCATTTTGAACTCATCGTGGTCAGATGAAAATATAACTTGATCATGGGGTCAAGTAACTAGATATCCCGTAACAAGCGGCACGATCATCACACCATCCATCAATCCTGTATAGTAGTAATCTGCAATATCTGATCTGCATCTTGCGACCAACAAAACAGCCATGGAGAGAGTAGGGAGCATCGCTACGTAAAATGGCGAGGATAGATTGAATAGACACAAGACTATTGCTGCAAGTGCAAGCATGATGGCGATTGATTTAGAAAGGGAAGTACCTAGCCATGTTACAAGTGTTTTGATCCCTTCTTTATGATCGATTTCTTTGTCACGTATGTCAAACGGGATGGTAAGGGATAGCATAAATAGGAGTAGAACAACTGACGATCTTAGAATGATCTCATTTTCGACATCATTATATAAAGGGATGACGAGACAGATGATCGTGAAAATAATGGCAATCAATAATAGTTTGATGTAAGCCACATCTCTGAGTTGTTTTCCCATGATAGGAACTACGTAAATCGCTGATAATACTATAGGGATAAAGAGAAGTAGCTTTGTAGAATCATCAAGCCTCAAAAAGAAGAATACGGATAAAAATGCCCCAACCATGGCAAATGTTTTAATGGTCTTTATATGACGAGCAATGATAGTAAATCTGCTATTGACCTGGTCAGGATGCATTTTTCTATTCCCAGCGATCCTATGCATAGAGTACATCGCCCAAGTCGAAAAAAAGACGAAAAGCAAATAATTTGAATCGGGAATCAAGTCAGATGATAGGTAAGAGAAGACGCACAAGCACGTGGTACAAATAGCAATATGAATATTGCCATACAAGTAGATATTAAGAATTGGCCTCAGCCTATGCAAACTTCTTTTTCCTAAACTTAGAAATACTTAAAGGAAAAGTCACTCTTTACTCTCAATAATGATGAGTAGATCAGCTTGATTACATTCTCTATATCATCCTTGTGGGCCATCTCTACAGTCGTATGCATGTATCTCAATGGAAGAGAAATAAGTACAGAGGGGACACCACCATTGCTATAAGCAAATGCATCAGTGTCTGTACCAGTACTTCGGGAGGCCGCCTGTCGTTGAAACGGTATTTTCTTTCGTTCTGCAGTATCTATTATGAAGTTGAGCAGTTTGTTATGAACAGCTGGTGCATAAGTAAGTGAGGGACCTTGTCCAGCTTTGATGTCTCCTTGTTTTTTTCGGTTGATAAGAGGTGTTCGAGTGTCATGACATACATCCGTGACGATCGCCATATTGGGTTTAATGGTATCAGCTATCATCTCAGCTCCTCGCAAGCCTACTTCTTCTTGGACCGAGTTTACGATATATAGAGAGAAGGGTAGAAACTTTTTTCTCTCATGAAGGAGTCTTGCTACCTCTGCTATGCAGAATCCTCCAAGTTTATTATCCAGTGCACGGCCTACTACATAGCGGTCATTGAGGATACTCATCTTGTCTTCGTAAGTAATGACACATCCCACATGTACACCCATTTTCTTAACCTCGGCTTTGTTCTTGGCGCCGACATCAATAAATATATTTTCTAGGGTAGGAGAGATGTTGGCATCTTTCCCTTTCCGAGTATGAATAGCGGGCCATCCAAATACACCTTTTACAATGCCTTTATCAGTGTGAATATTGACCTTTTTTGAAGGTGCTATAGAGTGGTCAGAACCACCATTCCTTATTACATTGATGAATCCATCTTCTGAGATGTAATTGACAAACCAAGATATTTCATCAGCATGTCCTTCAATGACCACCTTAAATTCACGTCCTGGATTGATGATACCGTATGCCGTACCATAATTATCTAATTGCCAGTCATCTATGTAGGGACCTATATAGTCCAACCATAGTTTCTGTCCATGATGCTCGAATCCTGTGGGGGAAGGATTGTTGAGATACTTACGTAAAAACTTGAGCGACTTCTTCTTCAATAATGCCATCTGTACTGTCTAAAATCGGTTCTCTCCCTAGAAATGATTTTTGTACCAGTCCTGGGGATTTTTTTTCCATTGCTTTAATAATCTTCCTTCTTTCTCATCTATGTAATCCATCTTTCTGGCTTCCGCCAATAAGACATCAAAGTGAGTAAGTGTTTTGTATGGACAATTGATTTCATTGAAACGATCATCAGAGGTGGCAAAGCCATACGTAAAAATGGCAGCAACACCCACAGTAGATACTCCAACAATTTCAAGAGCCGAGACGGCATTAATACAACTCATACCTGTCGATATAAGATCCTCAACAACCAATGCTGCTGAACCTTCTGGGATGAAACCTTCTATCTTGTTTTGAAGTCCGTGCCCTTTGGATCTTGACCTTACATAGACAAATGGCTTGTCTAATGCGTCTGCCAGTAGGGCACCATGGGCAATACCTGCTGTGGCTACGCCCGCAAGATAGTCGAAATCTTCAAATTCAGCACTCAACTCCACAAAAGAATTTTTTATCTCATTCCGTATATCTGGATAGCTAAGTGTCACTCTATTATCACAATAGATAGGAGATCGTAATCCAGAAGCCCATGTAAATGGATCTTTGACATTAAGAGATATGGCATTTACTTTTAATAAGTTCCTGGCGATATTTGACGAAAAATCATGCATATTTGTTGTCATTAGTGAGGTGACCCAATGTACAAAATATATATAAATGATAATTGCCTGGTTCTCTGTTCGGACAAAGAACTGAAATCGATTCTTAATAAGAAACGTAAGCAATTAGCAACTCCAACACCTGCCAAATCAAAGTTTCTATTGCAGTACATAGACATGATGGAGAAGGGAGAGCAATACCAGGATGTAATTTTGCATGGTCCTTACGTGAAAAATTACATTCGAAGCCTTAAAGATCTGTTTCGAGTGGTGAGGGCATCGGGTGGTATGGTAGTCAATGAGTACGATGAAATTCTATGGATATTTAGAAGAGGTCACTGGGATTTGCCTAAGGGAAAGATTGACCTTGGTGAAACTAAAAAAGTTGCGGCGGTTAGAGAGGTGATGGAAGAAACTGGAATCAAGAATATTGAGCTTGGCTCCAAGATTACTCGGACCTTTCACTTATTTAGACCAAAGAGTGGTATCAGGACTTTGAAAATTACGGATTGGTATTTTATGAGTAGTCCACGACAGCATCTCAAGCCTCAGAAATCCGAAGATATTGAGAAAGCCATTTGGAAAAAACTTGATAATTCTAATGAGCTTTTGAAAGGGGCATATCCGAGTATCAGGGATGTTATATCTATAGCAAACAACCCCAAGTTATAAGTTATGAGTTTGAAAAATGAAATTCATGATCTCAAGCAGGCACTCATTGCCTCACCACAGAATACTTAGGGTATACTCAGACAGGTACAAAGATCTGAAAATCAATTAAATAAGTCATCAAAACGTTTGTTATAATGCAAAGTATATCGCACTTTAGCCAAATAACATTGCATTATGGTCAATTATAATTCTCAATATCAGTCCAAATTAGAGTCATTCGGCAATATTCACCAGCTTAAACTCAATCCTAATAATAGATGGGTTAAGTATGGCACATACCCTCCCATGGGATATGCTCGTAAAAATATATTGCAAGCAATTTTCCAATTTAGGATCTCGAGCCATTAATCTATTTGGACAAGATTGCTTAGTTTTTGTTCCATACTTTGAATAGCCTTAGAGTAGTCTATTGGGGAATGATTAATCATTTTTTGTTTTAGACATATAGCTTTTGACAATAACAGTTTCATCTGATAGGCCCATTGGTCGGTACGCTTTTCTACAAAATATTGTAACTCCCTCATCAAATGGGCTATACATAGTTGGTGGGTCTCACATTCGATATTGAAGTGGGGCTTCCAACAATCATGTACCAATATAGAGTGTTTTAATCCTTGAGGGAAAACCTCTCTGATGGTTTGTTGGCCTCTATTTTCAGAAGCGTAAAGCAGGGTGTATTGATCATTTTGCCATATCCACATCCATGCTTTTTTACCATTGAGGCGGTAGCCTGTTTCATCTGTGCCTGACCATTTTGAATGAATCAACCTTTGTTGTATCTCTTGGTATATCCACTCACATGATTTGGCAAATCTCTTTTTATTCACAACGGTACCTTCACTCATGCGAACTTGAAAGATATCTGCCATTATTTCTTTGATACGATTATGGGAAACATACTGGCGGACGCTAAAGTAGGAGATCAATATGCTGATTGTATTCCCATAACTGATAGGGCTATTGACCTGTTTGGGGTACTGACCGAGACTGAGGTGACCACAATTAATGCATTGACGTTTGTAGCTTCTGTGTTCGGTAACTGCTGGCTCTATTGGAGGTATGTCTATCACTTGACGTATTGAGTGCAACTCCCTTTCATTCTCTTGCTCAAATTCATGACCACAGCATTGACAATAATTCGGATCGTGCTCTATGACCTCATCCACTCTTTCAAGCATTTGTAAGGTCGTACCTTTATGTCCGTGCTGTCCGCCTGGTTTCTTGCCGCTCTTTTCTCGCAAGGATTTGGTCTTACGGTTTTTGTCTTTTAACGGAGGCATACTGCTATTCTTGCTGTCTTTGTTATGCTCCTATTCTTTGATACGTGCTTCCAATACTGCATTCCAGGCCAAAGCTGCTTTCAATAACTGACGAAGCTCCGATTTTTCCTTTCTTAATATGTCTATTTCCGTTGCGATAATAGTGGGGGTTTTAACTATTATCTTCTCGGTAGGTATTAATATAACATCGTTTCTCTATTTTTGTTAACTACCTGAGTAGTTACGTTAGGTTTAGTAATTTTTGTATTTAGTTTCTTTATATATAAATCAACCAAATACAGTAGCGAAAAAGAAAACAAGATTGATACCGTAACAGGATGCAATAAAATATTCGAAATAATCTCAACCAAATGCATAACGCTATTAGTCTGTTCCAAATGCAGCCAAGAAATAATTACAGTAATCAATGAAAATAGAATATAGAAAAGAGTATATAGAATCTGTGGAATTAAAAAAGTAATATCACCTGAATTTGAATGGGACACCTTACTGTTTTCTAATTCCATAATTTTCTCTAGGGTATCACAATTAAAATTGTGATTTGAAATATACTTAAAATCAGAAGACACTATTTCCTTGATAAATTCTTTATCCTTTATTTTCATAATAATTCCTTTAATTCTTTTTTTAGTGAGGCACTTAACCCATTGTATAATTTTATCCTTGCTCTCTGAAGTAAAACTTTCAAATAGTTTTTTTCCTTTTCTACAATTTTTGAAATTTCTTTCAAACTCAAATCTTCATAATAATACAGTGAAAGTATTGTATAATCAAGTTCATTTAACTTTGCTAAAGCTTGCTTAATTATAAGTTTTCGGTCATATTCATCAAGATTATTAATTGCACCCTTTATCTGATTATTTTTTAAAGTATTAGTCAGATTATCGTCAATCTTTACAGTAATGTATTTCTTGTGTCTTATCGAAGAAATTGCTGTGTTATAAACAATCCTATAAAACCAAGTTGAAAACTGACTTTCATTTTTGAATTCATTCAACCCTTTGAAGGCTTTTACAAAAGAGTCTTGAACTATCTCCTCAGAATCTTGTTCATTTTTTGTGATTTTAAGAGCTATATTAAAAGCTAAATCTTTGTATTTATTAATTAATGTTGAATAATTACAGTTTTGACTGGTATTTTGGTTAGTTGCCATAGATAATCAAAAATCTATTCAGTTTTTGATTTGTGAAAATACACGAGTATAATTCCACAAATAACCAAAATCATTGTTGAGTATGATACAAAACTTGGAATGTCCAATGTTTGGTTTAGTATATATCCAACGAATACACCAAGAGCAGTACCTATTAACAATAATCCGATTTTAAAACTATTTAGTTTATTCTTTGGTTTAGAATTAAAAAGTGAAGGGTCAATTCCTTTTTCAATCAAGGCAGATTTTTCTTTTCTTTTCATCTGTGTATCCTTATAATCAAGGTATATTATATAACCCACTAATATCATTCCAAAAATTGGTACTGTGCTTGATCCTAAGTCTTTTATCCATTCTAACATATCCTTAATTTTATTCATTAGACGCTATCATTTATCAATCGGTATCATTTAGGTGTGAGTTTTTTATTAAACCTAACGGCAGTCCTCGCAACAACAGTAGTTCATACTGCCAATGGTTCTAAGAGAGGCCTGAAAAAGCAAGAGAGAAAGATTCTTAACCCAACTTGGCCGACGGAGAAATTAGTTTATTGATTTTCAGTGACTTAGAAAATCAGTGGTACACTACATATTTTTTTGTAGGGGTTTGAGTGTGCTTACATTGGGTGGCAGAATAAATTTGCTGTAGTTGTTCAATGGGCTTAGAAGGTATGCGCATATGAATCACCTTTTTATCCGTAGGAAGCACAACAGTTTGGATAGTATGGGTACTCAATATTCTAAGTATGTTTCTCCAATCGTATGTGAGACCATGTTGCTTTAGCATATACCGAATCGTATTAACAAGTTGATAAGCTAAAACTGTCAAGTAGATATGACTTTTGATTCGCTCGTCTTTTTGGTGGTGAATGGGTCTAATTTGCAGGTCAGTTTTTAGACACCTAAAGGTTGATTCAACTTCACGGATGGTGTTGTATATATCCCATAATTGATTTTCGGTTGGATCTGAATAATTTGTGCGCAAAAAATATACCCCTTTTGCTTTGTCTTGTTTTACTTTCGATGTTTTCTTGATCCAACTCATATCCGTGGCAATACCTTGGCACTGCTCAACATTAATATCATACCGTCCCGATACTCGAAGGTGTTTTTGTTTTGCTCGACCAATACGCTCCCATACTTTTTCGATCTTCTTGGTTCCTCCTTTTTTGTCAATGGCCTTTTTTATGGTTTCCAGGTTTTCTTCAAATCTCTGGACTAATTTACCATCCATCGATTGCTCTTTTTTTCGCTTGCCATCACTTTGAACATACATCCATGTATCCGTATATCCTTGTGGCTGGAAAATGTATAGCTCGACCTTTTGCTTGTCATCTTTATTAAATATAGTCACTCGCTGATCAACGTCCTGCGCTGGATAATCTTTGAGGCGTTTACGTGATACACAAACATACTTGTATTTCCTGGCCCTCAGTAATGCTAAGTTGTCTTCTGTTGCAATACCCGCGTCTATGACTACTGTGCGTTCAATATCGGGTTTTGCATACTTCTCCAGATCTTTTATCATATCATCAAGTGTCGTTGCATCTGCCCTATTCCCCTCATAGATCCTAGAGTGTCGTATAAAGCCTTCGGCGTTTATGACACCCGTAAATACAACTATTGGACAATCATTTCGCTTTTCTTTACTCCTTGCGTGACGTGCTATTTTACTCTGTCTTTTACTTGTTTCAAAATAAGTATTGCTAATATCAAAAATCACAAGTTTGTCTTTTAAACCAAACATGTCTGTGACCCTATTGTAAATAAATTGATCAATTCTGTCTTTGTTATTGTACAACTTATCGGCAATGGCATATAGTTGTTTGTGTGTAATTTTTTCTTCCTGTCGGTAGCAATGTTGGAGCTCGCTATTGGTCTGTAAAATTTGGGCTGTCCTATGTTCAGAGCATGCAAATATGGCTCGTGCAGTAATACTTATTAATGCTTTGTTTATTTCAACTTTAGTTAATCCCATTTGCTTAAAACAACGGGCAAGCTCTAGTTTATCCAGTATTTGCTTGCATAGATTTTCTGCACCAAAACTACGTACTTGTTCTACTCTCAAACCCTTTATATCTAATCGGTGAAACTCCGCTTTGTTTGGTGGGGGAGGTATGGACGTCGGTGCGGGCTTACCCTGCAACTCATATTTAATAAGATATTTTTCATAGTAGCCCAAAGCAAGCTCTTCGAGCTCCTTTGGATACTTCGATGGAAACAAGTCCGGTTGTCCAAAAATTTTACTTTTTAACATGGCCAATACAACGGCACGATTGGCTTTATCTGCCAATATCTTATCTGAGCCTAAATACAAAATGGAAAATTGCTTGACTTTACCGTCAATCCTGGAAGTCTGGGCCAAAGTGTATTGATAAAATATTTTGGAGTTCTTACTACGTTGTTTTTTGACACATCTAATAAACATGAAAGCAAAGATACAATGAAAATTGCATAAAACCAATAACCGTACACCACTACAATTGAAAAACTAATAATACAATAACTGATTATCAGTCTGTTAGACACTCGTCTTGACTTTGACACGTTTTAGCCATAAGCATTTGATTATCAAGCAGTTAAGTTTTTCGTTTTCGCAATACGTTGGTAAGTACTCAATAGTCGAAAAAAAAGGAGATTTGGGAGTATAAACCAAAGAAGGAAATTGAACGTTAAATAAGTACGACCGTGAATAGATAATAGAGTAAAAAGCTCAATTATCAGTCAAAAGAAACAAAGATCAGCAATTAGTATACCGGGATTCAGAAAAGAATTACTGGAAGAGCCCTATGTTCAATTTCTTCATGAACAGATAAATAAAGGATTTGCGCAAATAGAGAAGCTGTCAAAAAAGGTTGAAGAACTAGAAGCTGAAATCAGGAAATTGAAGAAGCTTCCAAAGAAGCCTACTATAAAGGCGAGTCAACTAGATAAGAATCCAAATAAGAATAAAGGAAAGGGGAGCCGTACAAGTGGAAAACGGAATAAGAAGTCGTCGCTAAAAATTCACGAGACCAAAGAGATCAAAATCACGGGATTAGGGGAAGGCTGGAAATTAATAGGTCATCAGAAACACATCAGACAGGATATTATAATAAGGGCCAATAATATCGAGTATAAATTAGAAAAATGGAAGGGTCCAAAAGGAGAGATCCGAATAGCGGAGCTACCTATACATTTACAAAACACCCATTTTGGTCCGAGATTAAAAGCCTTTATCCTCCACCAATATTATGAGTGTGGTGTGACCCAACCGCTACTTCTGACCTCACTGAAAGACTATGGGATAGATATATCATCTGGACAGATCAGCTTTATATTAACAGAAGACAAACAGTCTTTTCACATAGAAAAGGCATCCTTGTTATCTAAAGGAATAGAATTGGGGGAAGAATTGCGCACTGATGATACAGGAGCAAGACATGAGTTTAGGAATGGGTTTTGTAATTGCATCAATTCCTCATTGTTTACCTACTTTACGACAACGTTTTCAAAAAGTCGTATCAATTTTCTGGAAATACTGCGTCAGTCAAGAAGAGATTATCAAATCAATGAAACGAGCCTTTCGTATGTTAAAAGAGAAAAATTTGCAAGCAAATATTACCGGATACTAAGGCAAAGTTATGAAAGTGGTGAGCGAATCTTTGAAGACAAAACGAGCTTAGAAAATTATTTTAAACGCGAGGGAATAACGGCCCAATACGTCATCAGACAAATAACAGAAGCCTTGTTAATAGGAACTATTGTGGCCCATGGATTTGACCCTAATACTGTGATTCACTCAGACGGAGCAGGTCAGTTCAATTTATTTGTCCATTCACTATGTTGGAAGCATGTCGAAAGACCTCTGGTAAAACTCAAAAGTTATAATCCAGTTCAACAATCACAATTAGTAAATAAAAAGACTGCTTTCTGGATGATGTATCAATCACTTAAAGCATACAAGCAAAATCCTGATGATGATTTAGTTGTCAAACTAAACGAACAATTTGATACCTTATGCGAACCAGTGATTAACTATTCTTCACTAAATCAGGTATTGGAAAAATTGAGAGAAAACAAAGACCAGCTTCTGGTGGTATTTCTTCGACCTAATAGTTCTTTGCACAACAATGATTCGGAAAGAGACATCCGCGAATATGTCAAAAGAAGAAAGATAAGTGCAGGAACCAGAAGTGAAAATGGCAGATTGGCAAGAGATACTTTTTTGTCACTGAAAAAAACCTGTAGAAAGTTAGAAATATCTTTCTGGGAGTATCTTCAGGATCGACTTCAAAACCTTAACAATATCCCCCCGCTAAGCGAAATAATGACCCAAAAATATCAACTATCCTTGGGATAACTATGCCCAATTCTCAACAGGTATTGAGTACTTACACGTTTTAGCCATAAGCATTTGATTATCAAGCAGTTAAGTTTTTCGTTTTCGCAATACGTTGTCTATAACTATCTGATTGTCAGGCTGTTGTAATTGAGGGGTTTGATTTTTTTCAATTTGAATTTATCTATCAGTACTTGTTGGTTTGAATCCATAGCACTGCGTAGGTAAAAGTCCTTTCCATCTTGGGTAATCTTGCTAGACTGCATCCTGTCGAGTGTTTTTAGAATGGTAAGCTCTGAGAGCGGTGTTTTGTTTTTCTCAAGTCTGATCTCGACATGTCTTAATAGTGCCAAGGCCATAAAGCACATAGCAATGTGGCCGCGGATTCTTTTGTCTGTCCAATGAAACATTGGTCTGACTTCCAAGATGCTTTTCATGGTTCTAAAGCCTTGTTCGATTAAAAACAAGTGACGGTATTGATCTAATATTTGCACAACACTCAAGTTGTCTACATTGGTACTGATGGCTAAAAAGCCATCGTACATTTGGTCCTGCTTGATCTTTTTTTCGTTGAGCTGGTAGCTGTCCTTGCCCGTTTTGTTCAAGTAATGGTAAGAGGCTTTCTTTTTTAACTGGGAAGGGTTGTCCATGAAGTACTGTGCCTTTATTAGGCGTTTTTCTCTTTCATGACGGTCTTTGCGTGCCCTTTTTTCACTGTAGGTGCAGATCACTTTCCGTCCCTGGTACATTAGTGTAGTGTATTTTAGCTTTATTGGTTTTCCATCTTTTTGATACACCCATTCATTGTTATAGCGGCTCTTATCTACCAATGCTTCTTTGGCGGGCGTTTTCATCATTTTTAGCTTTTCACCAAATATGAATGGAAAGTCCATTTGCCCACTGATCAGGTCAATGTTTTGTTCTGATAACATGGCTCGGTCAGCTACTACGATGACCTTGTCGATACTATATTGCTTTTTTACCTGTTCCAGTATTTTACTTATCGTCTTGACTTCGGCAGTGTTTCCCTCGAATATATGATAGGCCACCGGTTGCTTGTTACGATCCATGAGCATTCCTAATACCACTTGAGTCTTTCCTATTTTACCATCCTTGGAGTATCCCTTTTTTCTTAATGTGTTTTCTTGTTCTACATCACTATCAAAATAAAAAGTCGTTACATCATAAAAAACAATATCTAATTTTTGATTGAATAAATTGCGACCGGTCATATATATACTTTGCTGTATGGCGTGGCTATATTGGTCCAGCTTATCCAAGGCACGGTACAACCAATGGAGTTTTATGTCTTGTACCGAGTAATATTCAGCCTGATTGTGATAATTAGCCAGTTTACTGTTGGGAACATTAAAGCGCTCGACCAACATCAGCAACACCGCTTCGTATAAATCAAAGGTCAGGTGGTGCTTTCTTTTTATTCTGGCAAAGACCTGGTCCAGCTTAAATGTGTGCAGCACGCTGTCAACTAATTGCACATAACCAAAATTGAACCTGCCCACTTCCTCCACCTCAGTACCCATCAAGTCTAAGGGATTGCCACCCCCTAGAGCGTACAGCCTGGATCCCATTTTCTTAAGTGTCTCAGGGTTATAGTCCTCTGCCTTGCCCAAATTGGCTAGGGTTTTCATTCGCGCAACGCCGTTTTCATCGCGATAGGAATGAATCAGACTCATATAGTGTCCGGACTTCTTTTTATCAATACGAATTGTAGCCATAATAACTACATTATATTAATAATTTCTTAGAAAAACAAACTGTCTTCGCAATACAATTTACACTATAAAAAAACTAAACCCTTACCCTGCAAGGGTTTCAGACGATTTCTCTCATACAAGTGTCAAAGTCAAGAGGTCGACAACAGTTTCTATCTCCGTTCCAAGCTCAAGGCTCACCAGCACGTACTAATCGATAAACTTCGGTTAAAAGTGCCAAACGATACCACACCGCAAAGGTCTATAAATCAGTACTTTACAAAATAAGGTAGTGCACACACACAAAATTACCCTCTTGATTATCAGTACTTTATAGCTTTGAACTGTCAAACTCAAGACCTGAATCGCATAAGACAAGAACCTGTTTGGCGTTAGCGTGTCTTTTCTGGCCATAATTATTTAGATATTCATATAAACAACCACCAGCGAAATCAGGCGTGTCTGACGATTGACCCAAAAACATATATCCTTCATTTATAACTTTGTCGTAGATGACAAAAGGAGACACTTTCCCTGTTGACAGGCTTGGGAAATCGTGGTCATTACTTATTTGTGCCGCGCTACAATAAACTTTACCTGCTCGACTCAATAGCTCCTTTTTCTTGCCGTCTATTGAGATTACTATCTGCCCATTCTGGGTATAATCCTTTACTAATTGTTCTATTTTTTCAAACTGCTCATTTCGCCCTTCTACTTGTTTGTGGGTTCCTGTTTTAGCTATCTTTCGTTTCGATAGCCCAAGGACAATTAACAATTTACCAACGTGATATCTACTGCTTTGTACGCCTTGTTCCACAAGCTTGGCTACTAATTCTGTTTTACTTAAATAGGTATATTGGATATGTTCATTCATCGGATTTCCCGCACGATGACTTTCAATTATCTTTTCAAACTTCTCAACTATGACCGGATTAAATTCCTGCTTTTCCGCTTTGCGACCTCCTCCTGATCGTCGAACACGGCCTAAGGGGCATAATTCGTTTTTTTTAATTCCTCTACTCCTGAACGTAACGTCTTCACGTCTATACCAAATAATTCACTAATGTATTTTATTCCTCCATGACCCAGCTTTACCGCTTCCACAGAAGCGTAATGTCGTCTGTCTGACTCAGATAAATTATTGAAGAACTTCTTCTTCATTCTTTCACTTTGTTTTGAATACGGAAAAACAAGCATAATCATCTGTAATTTAATTACTTAAATATACAGTATCTTTGTAATACTAGGTAAATTCAAATCGGGAACTTATTCTTTTCACCTCCATAAGGGAAGTATTCACAATTTTTCGGGAATAAATTCAACATGACGCAAAGGTGTTTAATAATATATTTGCATGCACAGTATACAAATCAAACAAGTCAGGATTTTTTAAATTAAATTATAGAAAATGAGTAAAAATAATGATCTATCTATCACTTCATGGCACTATGAAGAAATAATATTAAAAGTTAGTAAAAAAGCTCTTATTCTTTTTGTATTCATGAGTGGGTTTTTACATATTTCATTTGCGCAAGTTGTCATAAGCGAAGTTTATGGTGATGGGTCATTTAAATTGCTTAATTCTTCGAATGCAAATGTTGATGTTTCAAGCTATTGGGTATGTGCGCAGCCTGTATACGAACAATTATCAAACTTACAGATTGAATGTGGGAATCTTTTATTAATGCCAGGTGAAGATGTCACTATTTCTGGTTTTCTACTTAATGATTTTAATTCAATGGATCAGGAGTTAGCGCTGTACACATCAGCCGCTTTTTCTGACCCTAATTTTATGTCGGCTTATGTGGAGTGGGGTTCTTCTGGTCATGGGCGATTTGATGTAGCAATTGCGGCTGGATTATGGACGGCAGGAAATTTTGTACCTAGCTTTTTAGACTTGCAATCTATTCAATACGACGGTTTAGGTAGTATGTCGAGTGATTGGGCTGTTCAGAATGATCCAAATATATGTCCAAGCATTGAGTTTATAGAAGCTCAATCGATAGTGGAATTAGGCGCCTCAGAGGCAAATCGGACAGTAGCTGACTGGAATGGTAGCTCAAGGAGTTTTCCGGAAGAGCATAATGTCTTCTTGCCTAGCACGATTTCGCTAGACAATTTGGAAGATCCATCACTAGCAAGTGCTCGTCTACCTTTATATAAGGGTGAAGCGCCAGATGGATCAGATGTTTATTATATCATTACAGAAGCGACATCGATTGAGTTGGCTGCGGAGTATGGAGCAATATTATCGCCGAAATTGGTTTTTGGATCTAATGCAGAACATGCAGATGCAGCACAGCGTGTGGAGTTGGAAAATGGACGAATCATCTTTAAGGGTAATGTAGATTTTAGCCCCGTTCAAGATGTACAACCAGGCACAGGTGCGGCAGCTTTTCCTCCGGCATCTGTACAACCAGGAGCCGTAGGTGATGCAGAATATTCCTCTTTGGTCGTATTACCAAGTGGTCAAGTAATTAATTGTCAGATAATATCGAATAGTACAGGAGATCATGACAGAATTAATGAGATCAACATTGCAGAGCGATGGGCTGATTTTCAGTTGTTAGATGGTTGGGAAGGAAATGATCGCCGCTACTATCATTTAGTTACAGATGCATCAGTGGATGTAGCAGCAGCGATTGAATTAGGTGTACATGCGCCAAGATTGGGTAATTTGCCAAACATAGGAAATTCAAATTTTGATGGGAGCAATGTATTACTAGGATTTTCACCAAATACAAATGGTCTGACTATAGCACTTGATGGGGCTACAGAAGAAAATCGTCAAGGATTGTCATCGACCATACTTGATAATGGCTTAGATCCAGTTAATATTTTTCCATTTGATCCTGATAATACGGATGAAAACTCCAATTATTCTCCAATGTGGGATGCACATATGAATATGTGGACGGATCAGGCAATAGCCGATGGAGAGAGAAGAGCAATTACAGGACTAGGAGATTTGATTGCCTTAATGAATCAAGGTCTGGTTGTGGACTTTTTTGGAAACAATGGTCCGAATAATCCGCTGTTGAATGGCTTAATGCCTACCGGAGCAATAATCAATTGCCCCGTTATTTGTCAACCTTTTCAGGGAGTCGACGTCGTGTTGACACCACAAGAAGAAGCTCAATCGATAGTGGAATTAGGTGCCTCAGAGGCAAATCGGACAGTAGCTGACTGGAATGGTAGCGCAAGGAGCTTTCCGGAAGAGCATAATGTCTTCTTGCCTAGCACGATTTCGCTAGACAATTTGGAAGATCCCATCACTAGCAAGTGCTCGTCTACCTTTATATAAGGGTGAAGCGCCAGATGGATCAGATGTTTATTATATCATTACAGAAGCGACATCGATTGAGTTGGCTGCGGAGTATGGAGCAATATTATCGCCGAAATTGGTTTTTGGATCTAATGCAGAACATGCAGATGCAGCACAGCGTGTGGAGTTGGAAAATGGACGAATCATCTTTAAGGGTAATGTAGATTTTAGCCCCGTTCAAGATGTACAACCAGGCACAGGTGCGGCAGCTTTTCCTCCGGCTTCGGTACAACCAGGAGCAGTAGGTGATGCAGAATATTCATCGTTAGTTGTATTACCAAGTGGCCAAGTAATTAATTGTCAGATTATATCGAATAGTACAGGAGATCATGACAGAATTAATGAGATCAACATTGCAGAGCGATGGGCTGATTTTCAGTTGTTAGATGGTTGGGAAGGAAATGATCGCCGATACTATCATTTAGTTACAGATGCATCAGTGGATGTAGCAGCAGCGATTGAATTAGGGGTACATGCGCCAAGATTGGGTAATTTGCCAAACATAGGAAATTCAAATTTTGATGGCAGCAATGTATTACTAGGATTTTCACCAAATACAAATGGACTGACTATAGCACTTGATGGAGCTACAGAAGAAAATCGTCAAGGATTGTCATCGACCATACTTGATAATGGCTTAGACCCAGTTAATATTTTTCCGTTTGATCCTGATAATACGGATGAGAACTCCAATTATTCTCCAATGTGGGATGCACATATGAATATGTGGACGGATCAGGCAATAGCCGATGGAGAGAGAAGAGCAATTACAGGACTAGGAGATTTGATAAGTTTAATGAATCAAGGTTTGGTTGTGGACTTTTTTGGAAACAATGGACCGAATAATCCGCTGTTGAATGGCTTAATGCCTACCGGAGCGATAATCAATTGTCCTGTTATTTGCCAACCTTTTCAGGGAGTCGACGTCGTGTTGACACCACAAGAAGAGGCTCAATCGATAGTTGAGTTAGGAGCTTCAGAGGCAAATCGGACAGTATCTGACTGGAATGGTAGCGCGAGGAGTTTTCCAAAAGAGCATAATGTATTTTTGCCCAGCACGATTTCGTTAGACAATTTGGAAGATCCATCACTAGCAAGTGCTCGTCTACCTTTATATAAGGGTGAAGCGCCAGATGGATCAGATGTTTATTATATCATTACAGAAGCGACATCGATTGAGTTGGCTGCGGAGTATGGAGCAATCTTATCGCCGAAATTAATTTTTGGATCTAATGCAGAACATGCAGATGCAGCACAGCGTGTGGAGTTGGAAAATGGACGAATCATCTTTAAGGGTAATGTAGATTTTAGCCCTGTTCAAGATGTACAACCAGGCACAGGTGCGGCAGCTTTTCCTCCGGCTTCGGTACAACCAGGAGCAGTAGGTGATGCAGAATATTCATCGTTAGTCGTATTACCAAGTGGCCAAGTAATTAATTGTCAGATTATATCGAATAGTACAGGAGATCATGATAGGATTAATGAGATCAACATTGCAGAGCGATGGGCTGATTTTCAGTTGTTAGATGGTTGGGAAGGAAATGATCGCCGATACTATCATTTAGTTACAGATGCATCAGTGGGTGTAGCAGCAGCGATTGAATTAGGGGTACATGCGCCAAGATTGGGTAATTTGCCAAACATAGGAAATTCAAATTTTGATGGCAGCAATGTATTACTAGGATTTTCACCAAATACAAATGGACTGACTATAGCACTTGATGGAGCTACAGAAGAAAATCGTCAAGGATTGTCATCGACCATACTTGATAATGGCTTAGACCCAGTTAATATTTTTCCGTTTGATCCTGATAATACGGATGAGAACTCCAATTATTCTCCAATGTGGGATGCACATATGAATATGTGGACGGATCAGGCAATAGCCGATGGAGAGAGAAGAGCAATTACAGGACTAGGAGATTTGATTGACTTAATGAATCAAGGTCTGGTTGTGGACTTTTTTGGAAACAATGGACCGAATAATCCGCTGTTGAATGGCTTAATGCCTACTGGAGCGATAATCAATTGTCCTGTTATTTGCCAACCTTTTCAGGGAGTCGACGTCGTGTTGACACCACAAGAAGAGGCTCAATCGATAGTTGAGTTAGGAGCTTCAGAGGCAAATCGGACAGTATCTGACTGGAATGGTAGCGCGAGGAGTTTTCCAAAAGAGCATAATGTATTTTTGCCCAGCACGATTTCGTTAGACAATTTGGAAGATCCATCACTAGCAAGTGCTCGTCTACCTTTATATAAGGGTGAAGCGCCAGATGGATCAGATGTTTATTATATCATTACAGAAGCGACATCGATTGAGTTGGCTGCGGAGTATGGAGCAATCTTATCGCCGAAATTGATTTTTGGATCTAATGCAGAACATGCAGATGCAGCACAGCGTGTGGAGTTGGAAAATGGACGAATCATCTTTAAGGGAAATGTAGATTTTAGCCCTGTTCAAGATGTACAACCAGGCACAGGTGCGGCAGCTTTTCCTCCGGCTTCGGTACAACCAGGAGCAGTAGGTGATGCAGAATATTCATCGTTAGTCGTATTACCAAGTGGCCAAGTAATTAATTGTCAGATTATATCGAATAGTACAGGAGATCATGATAGGATTAATGAGATCAACATTGCAGAGCGATGGGCTGATTTTCAGTTGTTAGATGGTTGGGAAGGAAATGATCGCAGATACTATCATTTAGTTACAGATGCATCAGTGGGTGTAGCAGCAGCGATTGAATTAGGGGTACATGCGCCAAGATTGGGTAATTTGCCAAACATAGGAAATTCAAATTTTGATGGCAGCAATGTATTACTAGGATTTTCACCAAATACAAATGGACTGACTATAGCACTTGATGGAGCTACAGAAGAAAATCGTCAAGGATTGTCATCGACCATACTTGATAATGGCTTAGACCCAGTTAATATTTTTCCGTTTGATCCTGATAATACGGATGAGAACTCCAATTATTCTCCAATGTGGGATGCACATATGAATATGTGGACGGATCAGGCAATAGCCGATGGAGAGAGAAGAGCAATTACAGGACTAGGAGATTTGATAAGTTTAATGAATCAAGGTTTGGTTGTGGACTTTTTTGGAAACAATGGACCGAATAATCCGCTGTTGAATGGCTTAATGCCTACCGGAGCGATAATCAATTGTCCTGTTATTTGCCAACCTTTTCAGGGAGTCGACGTCGTGTTGACACCACAAGAAGAGGCTCAATCGATAGTTGAGTTAGGAGCTTCAGAGGCAAATCGGACAGTATCTGACTGGAATGGTAGCGCGAGGAGTTTTCCAAAAGAGCATAATGTATTTTTGCCCAGCACGATTTCGTTAGACAATTTGGAAGATCCATCACTAGCAAGTGCTCGTCTACCTTTATATAAGGGTGAAGCGCCAGATGGATCAGATGTTTATTATATCATTACAGAAGCGACATCGATTGAGTTGGCTGCGGAGTATGGAGCAATCTTATCGCCGAAATTAATTTTTGGATCTAATGCAGAACATGCAGATGCAGCACAGCGTGTGGAGTTGGAAAATGGACGAATCATCTTTAAGGGTAATGTAGATTTTAGCCCTGTTCAAGATGTACAACCAGGCACAGGTGCGGCAGCTTTTCCTCCGGCTTCGGTACAACCAGGAGCAGTAGGTGATGCAGAATATTCATCGTTAGTCGTATTACCAAGTGGCCAAGTAATTAATTGTCAGATTATATCGAATAGTACAGGAGATCATGATAGGATTAATGAGATCAACATTGCAGAGCGATGGGCTGATTTTCAGTTGTTAGATGGTTGGGAAGGAAATGATCGCCGATACTATCATTTAGTTACAGATGCATCAGTGGGTGTAGCAGCAGCGATTGAATTAGGGGTACATGCGCCAAGATTGGGTAATTTGCCAAACATAGGAAATTCAAATTTTGATGGCAGCAATGTATTACTAGGATTTTCACCAAATACAAATGGACTGACTATAGCACTTGATGGAGCTACAGAAGAAAATCGTCAAGGATTGTCATCGACCATACTTGATAATGGCTTAGACCCAGTTAATATTTTTCCGTTTGATCCTGATAATACGGATGAGAACTCCAATTATTCTCCAATGTGGGATGCACATATGAATATGTGGACGGATCAGGCAATAGCCGATGGAGAGAGAAGAGCAATTACAGGACTAGGAGATTTGATTGACTTAATGAATCAAGGTCTGGTTGTGGACTTTTTTGGAAACAATGGACCGAATAATCCGCTGTTGAATGGCTTAATGCCTACTGGAGCGATAATCAATTGTCCTGTTATTTGCCAACCTTTTCAGGGAGTCGACGTCGTGTTGACACCACAAGAAGAGGCTCAATCGATAGTTGAGTTAGGAGCTTCAGAGGCAAATCGGACAGTATCTGACTGGAATGGTAGCGCGAGGAGTTTTCCAAAAGAGCATAATGTATTTTTGCCCAGCACGATTTCGTTAGACAATTTGGAAGATCCATCACTAGCAAGTGCTCGTCTACCTTTATATAAGGGTGAAGCGCCAGATGGATCAGATGTTTATTATATCATTACAGAAGCGACATCGATTGAGTTGGCTGCGGAGTATGGAGCAATCTTATCGCCGAAATTGATTTTTGGATCTAATGCAGAACATGCAGATGCAGCACAGCGTGTGGAGTTGGAAAATGGACGAATCATCTTTAAGGGAAATGTAGATTTTAGCCCTGTTCAAGATGTACAACCAGGCACAGGTGCGGCAGCTTTTCCTCCGGCTTCGGTACAACCAGGAGCAGTAGGTGATGCAGAATATTCATCGTTAGTCGTATTACCAAGTGGCCAAGTAATTAATTGTCAGATTATATCGAATAGTACAGGAGATCATGATAGGATTAATGAGATCAACATTGCAGAGCGATGGGCTGATTTTCAGTTGTTAGATGGTTGGGAAGGAAATGATCGCAGATACTATCATTTAGTTACAGATGCATCAGTGGGTGTAGCAGCAGCGATTGAATTAGGGGTACATGCGCCAAGATTGGGTAATTTGCCAAACATAGGAAATTCAAATTTTGATGGGAGCAATGTATTACTAGGATTTTCACCAAATACAAATGGACTGACTATAGCACTTGATGGAGCTACAGAAGAAAATCGTCAAGGATTGTCATCGACCATACTTGATAATGGTTTAGACCCAGTTAATATTTTTCCATTTGATCCTGATAATACGGATGAGAACTCCAATTATTCTCCAATGTGGGATGCACATATGAATATGTGGACGGATCAGGCAATAGCCGATGGAGAGAGAAGAGCAATTACAGGACTAGGAGATTTGATTGACTTAATGAATCAAGGTCTGGTTGTGGACTTTTTTGGAAACAATGGACCGAATAATCCGCTGTTGAATGGCTTAATGCCTACTGGAGCGATAATCAATTGTCCTGTTATTTGCCAACCTTTTCAAGGAGTCGACGTCGTGTTGACACCACAAGAAGAAGCTCAATCGATAGTTGAGTTAGGAGCCTCAGAGGCAAATCGGACAGTAGCTGACTGGAATGGTAGCTCAAGGAGTTTTCCAGATGAATATAATGTATTTTTGCCTAGCACGATTTCGCTAGACAATTTGGAAGACCCAGCACTGGCAAGTGCTCGTCTACCTTTATACCAGGGGGAAGCGCCAGATGGATCAGATGTTTATTATATCATTACAGAAGCGACATCGATTGAGTTGGCTGCGGAGTATGGAGCAATCTTATCGCCGAAATTGATTTTTGGATCTAATGCAGAACATGCAGATGCAGCACAGCGTGTGGAGTTGGAAAATGGACGAATCATCTTTAAGGGTAATGTAGATTTTAGCCCCGTTCAAGATGTACAACCAGGCACAGGTGCGGCAGCTTTTCCTCCGGCTTCGGTACAACCAGGAGCAGTAGGTGATGCAGAATATTCATCGTTAGTTGTATTACCAAGTGGCCAAGTAATTAATTGTCAGATTATATCGAATGGTACAGGAGATCATGACAGAATTAATGAGATCAACATTGCAGAGCGATGGGCTGATTTTCAACTGCTAGATGGCTGGGAAGGAAATGTTAGAGGTTATTATCACTTAGTTACGGATGCATCAGTGGATGTAGCAGCAGCGATTGAATTAGGGGTACATGCGCCAAGATTGGGTAATTTGCCAAACATAGGAAATTCAAATTTTGATGGGAGCAATGTATTACTAGGATTTTCACCAAATACAAATGGACTGACTATAGCACTTGATGGAGCTACAGGAGAAAATCGACAAGGATTGTCATCGACCATACTTGATAATGGCTTAGATCCAGTTAATATTTTTCCATTTGATCCTGATAATACGGACGAGAACTCCAATTATTCTCCAATGTGGGATGCACATATGAATATGTGGACGGATCAGGCAATAGCCGATGGAGAGAGAAGAGCAATTACAGGACTAGGAGATTTGATTGACTTAATGAATCAAGGTCTGGTTGTGGACTTTTTTGGAAACAATGGACCGAATAATCCGCTGTTGAATGGCTTAATGCCTACTGGAGCGATAATCAATTGTCCTGTTATTTGTCAACCTAATAATGGAATAGTATTAAGTATAAATGATTTTGAAAAATTTGATTTCTATTTGAGTGCAAGTCCAAATCCGGTATCTAATAGTACAGTATTGACTTATAATTTGCCAGAAAGAGGCGAGGTATATGTTACTATATTTGACGCTACAGGTCGTGTGCTAGATAACCTATTGAATGGAGAGAGTCAACATTCAGGAAATCAGTCAGTCACATGGACAACAAGGAATTCACGTTTTTTGAGTAGTGGTATTTATTATGTTCGATTGAAGGTGGGTTTAAGGATTCAGACGATACCATTAAGTGTCATCAATCATTAATTTTTAGTTTATGAATATTCCGGACACTTTTTTTATTACTATATATTTAGATAAGTGGAGCATAAAATTGAAAAGAACCTAAAACACATTTTTTCTTTGTTACAAGAGGCGAGATTTATTGAAGCAATGAATCTTTATTTGGACGATGACGTTGTTTTACAAGAAGCAAATGGTGAACCTAAACATGGAAAAGCCTTTTGTGTAAACTTCGAGCAGAACTTCATTGACAATCAATTGGCAGAATTTGTTCGTTATGATGTTGGGAATTATGCCATCAACGGCAATCATTCATACTATGATGCTGTTATGGAACTAAAGCTGAAAGATGGTAGTACGATGTTATCAGAACAAATTGTAGCTACTGAATGGAAAGACGGAAAAATATTTCGAGAGAGATATTATCATGCATGATTAATGGATAGAGATAGAGGAAGTAGACCTGAATCCCATGTCACATTGTACATTGTAGACAAGGGATTCAGGTCGTTTGAGTAGTGGTATTTATTATGTTTCCTGAATTCAAGCTACAAATACAACTTTGGTTAGAGAATTTATTTTGTCTACTGGTGAAATATAACCTAGCTGTTTTCTAGGTCTCATATTCAATTTGCGTTCTACACTTTTTATTTCTTGCCAAGATATATTTTCAAAGCTACTTTTCTTTGGAAAATATTGTCTTAACAGTCCATTGTAATTTTCGTTTGCTCCTCTTTGCCAACTCGCATATGGGTCTGCAAAATAGAAGTCTATTCCAAGCTGCTTACTTATAAACTTATGGTCTGCAAACTCTTTCCCATTATCAGAGGTGATTGTCTTGCATACTTCAGCATATGGCTTCAAGACTTTTACTATCATCCTTGACACTTCTTTGGCGTTCTTGGATAATAATTTTCTGACTTTCGCATATCCTGTCCTCAGCTCGTTGATCGTAAGAATTGCTCCTTTGTGATTTGCTCCTATTACCAGAGCCACTTCAAAATCTCCAACTCGCTTTCTTTGTTCAACGATTTTTGGCCTCTCACTCTGATTTTCTTTGAATCCTTAATATTACCCCGTTTATCCCTGCTACCTATACGTTTTCGATACTTTTTCTTACATCTCAGATGCATATGTAAACTTCCTCCCTCCTTTTTATCTTTGATCACATACTGATAGATGCGTTCGTGACTCACCATTTCAGCATTATCTCCATAGTCGAAATTACTTATCTGCTCTGGACTCCATTGCTGCTCCAGTCCTTTGTCCACAAGCTTTTGTATTTCAGGTGTGAACCGTATGCGTTTAGCCTTCGTTTCAATACGCCGTTTATATTTGCGATTTGCAAGATCACTTTTATAGGTTCCATTTCGTAAGTCACAATTGCGTCCAATTTCTCTTGAGATAACGGACTTGTCTCTGTCTATTGCGTCTGCTATTTCTTGCTGCTTATAGGGTGAATGACAAAATGCAGATACAACGTTATAGGTATAACCTAAACCTAACAGGACATGGACAAAGAACAAATAAAGCAGTCGATCCTGAGAACAGTAGAAGCAGAAGTAGATGCATGGCTGGAGATAGAACCTAAGATGACGGATGCCTATGAGTATGAGAAGGATTTATTTGAGCGAACCTTGCGAATAGGGCGAAGTATGTTAACCAATAGCCGCGGCAAGTTGCCCAAGGATCGTAATGCAAAAAAAAGTATTGACCATATTTGGGCGCATTGATCTAAAGAAGGATCATTTGTTACAACATCAGGCATTTAAGATGAGCATGTATATGCAGTCTTTGATATGCTTATTATCACAGGGGTCTGTATTTGAGGATGCTTCTCAAATACTAGAGAGACTATTGGGCATTGACTTGAGTGCTAAGCAATTTCAGAGAGTAAGCGAGTGATATAGAGCACAGATAGACCCTATAGTACAAGCAAACCATACGGAGTATATGCTTGTACCATCCAAAGACAAGGATGAACACACCTATGTGATGGTCGATGCTTGCATGCTTTTCACTAGAGAATAAAAGTGGAAGGAGAATAAGCTGGCACGTGTATTTCACGAGAGTCAAAACATTGATATTCAGGTCAATAGAAAAGAGATAGTCGATACAGTATACGTCAGTCACTTAGGGAGTGTTGACGATTTTTCACCCAAGGTGGAAAGGCATTTATCAATGATAACTAACCCAAAGGTATTTGTAGCAGATGGTGCCAAATGGATATGGCGGTGGGTGGAAGACAACTACCCAGGAGCCATCCAGATTCTTGATTATTACCATGCTGTAGAGAAAATAGAAGACTTAGCCAAACACCAATATGGTGATGAACAAAAAAGAAAACTATGGCTTGACCAGCAAAAGGACTTGCTGCTTGATGATGAAGTCTTGAAAGAGATCTCCAATATCAAAAATATAAGATCCAAGAGTCAACCAGCAAGTAAGGCTAAACAAATAGCCATCAATTACTATGAACAACATGAAGATCGGATGCTTTACAAAACATACAAAGACAAAGGTTTATTGATAGGTTGAGGACCTATAGAGGCCGCCCATCGAAATGTGATACAACAAAGATTGAAACTCTCAGGTCAACAATGGTCAATAAAAGGAGCTCAGGCAATTGCCAATTTGAGATGCTATCAAAAGAGCTGTGCTTGGAATATCATCGATGATTTGATCAAACTTGCAGCTTAATCCTGCATTTTGTCATACATCCTTTTCTTTCAATAGAAAACATCAATCCAAGAATAATAAAAATTGACGTCGAGGGAGACGAGTTTAAGGTTATCATAGGGCTAAATAAGTACTTGCAAGAAAATTCTCTTTTCGTAGTCATGGAATACCTGTCTCACGAGCGCGGAAATGATGAACATACTAAAGCTGAGCAAATGTTAAAATCAATTGGTTTTCAGCCTTATAAAATTGACAAATTTTGGGATCTAAAAGGAATAGAAATTGTTACTTATTATTTAGATACTGAGGGCTTAGAATCAGATAATATAGTTTAAAAAAAAAGAGTGACTAGTAGAAATGGAGGTGAAATGAAAGACTGTCGACCAAATCAATATGTTAAAACCTTAAAGGTTCCCTTGATTATTTTTCGACCATGGAGTGAGATGGAGAATGAAAATGCCAAGCTATAATTCGAATTGGCTGAAAAAAATAATCAGAGAATATATGCTGTCAAGAACGGGATACACGGCTCATCAATGTTAGTTAAGGAAAGAGTAGGGTCAAGACGTATACAGGTAAGTACGAGTCATGCTCGTTTTCTGACATAGAAGAACTGGAGAATGGCGACATTGTAGCTACGGGATTTTTTCGCAATACAGAAAGCATAGACGTGTGGCTGGTGAAAACAGACTCAGTAGGATGTATCAAGCCGGATTGCTTCCCTATACAATTCATTACTGCGACAGAAGATAATGGAGAAAAACTGAAGAGAGTACAGGTCTATCCCAATCCATCAGATGGGCTTTTCACTTTGATATACCTAAAATTGATAAGCCGGTAGAACTGACCATATATGATATACTGGGCAGAGAAATGTATCGCCGTGCAGTAGAAAGAAGTACTTCTATGGAAGTCGACTTGTCCACCATGGGCAGTGGGGTATATTTCTGGGGAGTGAGGACATAGCAGGCAGGCAGGCGAGTGGCAAACTGGTGGTGGAGAGGTAGTTTGATTGGTATTAGTGGAATTGAGGTCCAGATGAGGGTCGTTTATTTGATCAATCGGGAATTTTATTAAATATCTTGGTAAAACAGGCCTTGTAGGCTTTGCCGTTATGAAAACAAAGCACTGGGATGGATTACAGCTAACCACGAGTTCAGAAAAAGAGAGGCATTAAATTGATGATGGGTTTATTGGAAGACCCATAATGATGAGAAGAATACAGACGTCTTGGTTGGGTATGTGAGGGCTGTCTTGTTTCAGGCAAAGACTACACAGCCTTGATCTTTTGGACCAAGTTTTGAATCCCGGTATGTCGGGGCCAAAAGAATATAAGAAAGGCAAGACCTCCAGAGCAAGGAAAAGACGGGCAAAACCCCTATGTCGTCTATACACTTGCACCGAATCCTGGAAATGACGAAATTAGAGCTATGGTGAAAATCGAGATTCGGGAATAGATGTGCTGACCAGAAACCTACTTGTAAAAGGAATAAGGATAGGTGCCTGGATAATTCTCATAGTAGCCCTCAACATAAAGCCGTCCATCCGCATCTTTTACTAGCTCTATCAGTTCATTTACCGTTGAGATTTTCTGTGAGTTGATAGAGGTGATTATATACCCAGGGTCCATATTTGTACTGGAGATTTTTGAGTTTTGATAAATGGAAACCACATAGACACCATCGTTGCGAAGCCTCCCTTTTTCCTCTGTATCCAGCTCGCGAAGTTCCCATCCCATTTCTCTCAATACCTTGTCTTTTCTTACAGCTACAAAGTCCGTACTATTGAGTTGATTACGGAGTGTAACATCTAATGAATGCAATCTCCCATTTCTTATGAAATCTATCTTCACCAGATCGCCAGGTCTATGCTTGCCTACCTGTTCCATAAACTCAGGAACGGTACTTACATTAAAAGAATTGATGGATAAAATGACGTCACCAGATTCTAGACCAGCCTTTTCAGCGGCACTGCTTCTAGTTACAAGATCAATGTGTATTCCCTTTACTTCTTCGAGGGATTTTTCCTTGGCCATGGCATCAGTGACGTTGGTAATGGTAATACCTAGCCATCCTCGCTGTACAGCTCCGTATGTACGTAGGTCGTAGACAACTTTCTCAACCAAGTTGGAAGGGACAGCAAAAGAAAAGCCCTCATAACGCCCACTCTCACTGATGATGGCGGTATTAATTCCTACGAGCCGACCACGAGTATTTACCAAGGCACCACCGCTGTTGCCTGGATTGACGGCAGCGTCTGTTTGGATAAACGCTTCTATACCTTGTGTTTGCAATATGTTAATGTTACGTGCTTTGGCACTTACGATGCCAGCAGTGACGGTGCTATTTAGCTTGAACGGATTGCCTACAGCCAGTACCCATTCACCTACTTCGAGCAGGTCACTGTCACCAAAGTTTAAGAATGGTAAGCCATTTGCCTCGATCTTAAGTAAGGCAAGGTCCGTTGTAGGATCGGCACCTACAACTTCAGCTCTGAACTCCCTATTGTCATTGAGTGTGATACGGATGTCTCCTGCTTTTTCTATGACATGGTTATTGGTCGTGATATATCCGTCCTCTGTTATGATGACTCCGGATCCCGCTGACATATGCACATTGGTATTACTTGTACGAGATTCACTGATGGTTTCTACGAAGACTACTCCTTCACGACTGGCCTTGGCGGCAGCTATAAAGGAGGAAGGCTCGGTCCCTACTTCAGGGGCACGTGCAAGGTGGGTCGTAGGACGGGAATAATTGTTGATGACAAGCGGCGTCTCTGGCTTCACAGAGAAGAAACTAACGTATAAGCCCAATGCGATAAAAGCGCTGGTAACTGAGCATAATGCGATAACAATGATTTGTCTCATATGGGAAGGTTGTTTTCTTATAACGCAAGGGTTAAGAAAAAAATTTGCGCTCTAGTCAGTCTTTCTTGTTCTGGTTACATCAAAATTGAATACATCGTCTCTTTGATAGTGTCCACTTACGGACAAGTTCATTTTCTCCTTCATACAAATATCGAAATTTTCTATATCAATGTACCCAATGTCTTCGACGCCTATAGGATGTAGTATCATTGATCCCGATGGGTCAAAGGCACATGATGCACCTCTGAGGACATATTCATCCGGTTTATCAGCCAGAGTATCTGGTAAATCGAGTAGTGAAGGAGTATCCTTTACTTGCATGGTCTGTCCTACCGCAACTACATAGCTTCTCCCTTCAAAAGCATAATGTTGTGAGGCTACACGATTCATTTCCTTTTACTTGTAGCTATAAGGCAAAATGCAATTGCTCCAGACTGTCATGCATGGTTTGTCTGGGCAATGGCATCCAATGTTCCCAGCAGATGAGGGTGCCGAGTCGCCCATTGTCAGGCTCCATAGCAGCCAATCCTACACCATCGCCCTGTCCATGGACAAGTCGCTCTGTATGGCTAGGCATTAGTTTTCGATGGTGATTGACGATGATTCCATTGTCTATGATGAAAGCAGAATAATAAATAGTAGAATTTCCCTTACCTGATTTAATGATTTCGTTGGCTCCGAAGATGAGTGTAATTGCGAGCTCAGAGGTTAGCTTTTTCAATTTGGTCATTTCTGCACCTTTGGTATCCATTGAACTGAGGGACATCTTGTGCCAGACTTCTTTTACCGGTTCGCTATCCCATACTCCTATGCCGGGCATTAATCCAGCCATGCCGGATAGCCACAAAACCAAGTCTCTCCAAAGGCAACAATATCAGCTCCCTCTCTTTTTGCCTCTGTCATGAGTTCCACTGCTTTGTCTAAGGTCAACTTGAGATTATTAAAAACAGGAGAAGCTTGTATGATGGCTATTCGAGGCATCTATACTTCTTTGTATCGATGGCATGAGGTCACATGGTCGTTGACCATTCCACAGGCTTGCATAAAAGCATAGGTGATGGTGCTCCCTACGAATTTAAAGCCCCTTTTTTTCAAATCCTTACTCATGCGGTCACTTATCTCAGTAGTCGCCGGAATCTGGCTCATTGATTTCCATCTGTTCTTTATAGGCTTTCCATAAACCCATGACCATATGTACTTGTCAAATGTGCCGAATTCCTCTTTCACTTTGAAGAATGCTTTGGCATTGGTGATCACAGAGTTGACCTTGAGCTTATTCCTTACAATACCGGCATCTTGCAGCAAGATTTCGATCTTGGCCTGATCGTACTTGATTACCTTCTTGGGATTGAAATTGTCGAACGCCTTGAGATAGTTTTTCCTCTTCTTCAGAATGGTGATCCAGCTGAGTCCTGCTTGTGCGCCCTCGAGACAGAGCATTTCAAACAATTTACGGTCATCATGGACAGGAATTCCCCATTCTTTATCATGATAGTCAATGTAGAGACCTGAACCCAGACACCAGTCACATCTTTTGGGCTTATCCATACTTAGAAAGTCATCAAATACAAGACTAAGGGTCTTGACGTTTATATCTCTTCCATATTCCTCTAAAGTGTCCTGTCTGCTCAGCGGCAATTGCCTTGTCAAATTTAATGGCATCGTCATTCTCGCTGCTATTGATGCAAGGCGCAGCACAAGCGATTTTTCCTTTGTTGCGAGGGCCATAGATGGCACACTCATTGAGAAAAGGACTGAATTCTGACTCTGGAAGTAGCAAGAACATCTCATTGATATCCTTCTCACTTTTCTTATACTTCTTCTTGTATTTCTCCAAGTTAGCTCTTACCTCTACACTATTGGGGACGATGTATCGGTACTTGGTTTTCTCGACGTGATTTTGCTTGAGGACTTTTTGGAAAGAGCGATCATTTACGTCAAAATGAAGATTGGGTGATACCACCCATATCTCTTTACTTTTCCTTTCTAGGTCGTGTATTTCTCTAAATGTCATGATTGCTATTTAATGAGAGTAATGATAATTATTGAAGGTAGGTATTGATTTACATATATTCAAAAGTGCAATGTTAAAGTGTGTATTACATATTGCCCTTTTTTGAGCTATGTCAATCTTTAGCGGTGAGGTAGATTCCCTTTAGGGCTACGGTATGTGAGGTTCTTAATTTTCAAGATGAGACATGAAAGTAAAAGAGAATAGTGCAATTTGTTATATACACATGTTAATTAACTTTCCAATAGTAGTGTAAGTGCTCCACATTTTTATGCCATTCCAATCGCTCATACAGCTTTTGAGCTGGATTGTCGATGGCAGTCTCCAGAATGACCTCCTTTTGACCGGTTCTAGAGGCGAGGTTTTGGATCGCTACGAGAAGATTTTCTCCGACCTTCATGTTGCGATAATCTTCCATGACAAAGAGGTCATTGAGAATGTATAAAGGCTGCATAGATACTGAGGAAAAGGAGTGGTATATCTGAGCGAACCCAAGTAATTCTTTGCCCATCTCAGCTATCAAAATTATGGAGTCTCTCCGTTGAATTCTTTGTGTGATGAAATTTTCGGCTGCTTCTAAATTGCTTTCCTGATTATAGAATATCCTGTATAGGTCGAATAGGCGGGCAACATTGTCGATGTCCATAATCTCAGCCTTCCTTACTGAGACTTTATTTACGTCCACAGTCGCCAATGCATTTTCCATACAGATTGAGAGAATGGTGCGTCACTTGAAACTCTAACAATTCTCCCATCATGTCTTTAATCTGCTGGATACGAGGATCGCAAAACTCTAGGACGTGCTTGCAATCAACACAGATCAAATGATCATGTTGCTTGAAGCCGTATGACTTCTCATACTGAGTTAGATTTTTACCAAATTGATGCTTAGTAATCAAGTCACAATTGACGAGTAATTCCAGTGTATTGTAGACAGTGGCTCTGCTGACCCGATAGTTATTGGTTTTCATATGGATATATAGAATCTCGGCATCAAAATGATCATTACGCTTGTAGATCTCCTCTAATATGGTAAATCGCTCAGGGGTTTTTCGTAAACTATTCTGTTCTAGATAAGCTGAGAATATATTCTTTACTTCTTCAATGGTATCTCGCTCAAGTATTTTCTCTGACATGCAATTATTTTTTTGAGGCTTTGTCTACACGTGTAACGCTAGAGACACCTTTTAGGTTTTCTATTGATTTTAAGGCAACAGTGAGCTGGTCTCGATTGAGAACCACGATACTAATTCTTCCCTCAAAATATCCCTCTCGACCTTCGATACTAAATGATCGGATATTGATTCCTAGTTTGTTAGAGATAAGATTAGACAATTCTTGAATGACACCGGGACCCGAATCTACACCAGTAACTAGTAGATCCACGACGAAGTCTTTAGAGGAAACACCGTCCCATTCTACCTTGAGAATACGATAACCATAATTGGCGATAAGGTGAGTAGCGTTGTTACAACTCGTTCTGTGAATTTTGAGCCCCTTATTTGCCGTCAAATACCCAAAGATTCCATCACCATAGACTGGATTACAGCAGGATGCCAGTGCGTGTTCGTACATGTTGGCTGGTTCGCCGTTGACTAGGATATTTGATTTGTTCTTTGATTCTTTTTTGCGACTCTTGGTAGGTCCCGGAGCTTGCTGCTTGTCATCGGTTACTTTTTCAGGTTCCTTGAGTAGACCATGATCAATCTCAAATTTCCTAAGGTCGGATATCTTGATTTCATCCTGAGCAATGGCATAATGAAGATCGGGTCGACTGGTAAATCCATAGTGCTTTACAAGGAATTCCACGTTCTTCTCATAATCAACTTTCAGGTTTTTGAGTTTTCTCATCAATGACTCCTTGCCTAGTTCTCCTTTCTTACGCCTGACCTCTTTCATGGCACTGCGTATCTTTGACCGAGCTTTACCCGTAACTACCATTTTTAGCCAGTCCTCTGTCGGCTTTTGATTCTTTTGAGTTGTTACGAATACCTGATCACCATTGGATAATTTGTATCCCATGGGCACTAGCTTATTGTTGACCTTGATCGATGTGGAATGGTAACCTACATCGGAGTGAATGTCAAAAGCAAAGTCCAGAGCTGTGGCACCCTTAGGAAGAATACGCATATCACCAAGGGGAGTAAATACATATATCTCTTCGTTAAAAAGGTTGGACTTAAAGTCATTGAGAAATTCAAGAGCGTCATTGTGTTGGGAGTCAAGTAATTCTCTTACACTATCTAGCCATCGGTCGTACACTGAATTTTCATTCTTGACTCCTTTATACTTCCAATGAGCGGCGAATCCACGCTCGGCAATTTCATCCATCCTCTCACTACGGATTTGCACTTCGACAAATCTTCCATTGGGGCCTATTACCGTAGTATGTAAGGACTCATAACCATTTCCCTTTGGAGTGGTGATCCAGTCTTTGAGTCGTTCGGGAATGGGCCTGAAAAAATCAGTTATGATCGAATAGACTTGCCATGATACGCTTTTCTCGTTATCGACTTTTGTATCGAAGATGATCCTTACGGCAAACAAGTCATAAATCTCCTCAAAAGGGACTTTCTTTGTCTTGATCTTATTGTATACGGAAGAAATGGCTTTGATCCTAGCAGCTACTCGATATGAAATGCCTTCATCATCGAGCTTCTTCTTAAGAGGTCTTATAAAACTCTTGATATAAGCCCTTCGGTCAGCCTCACTTTCTTTGATTTTTATCTCTATGTCATGATAAATCTCAGGGTCAGTAATCTTGAAACAGATGTCATGATACTCGGTCTTCAAGTTGTAGAGACCCAGCCGATGCGCAAGAGGCGAATAGATGTAACTAGTCTCAGCAGCTATTTTCAATTGCTTGTGCCTAGGCATGCTGCCTATGGTCCGAAGATTATGCAATCTATCAGCCATTTTAATTAGTACAACGCGAACGTCTTCGACCAAGGTAGAAAGCACTTTCTTGAAATTCTCCGCTTGAGGACTCTCTACATTGTAGAGTCCATCCAACTTCGTAAGACCGTCAACTATCTGAGCAATTTTAGGAGAAAAGGCCTCCCTGATGTCCTCGAGTGTGTATTCAGTATCTTCAACCACGTCATGGAGAATAGCGCATATAACAGCCGTAGGTCCAAGACCGATTTCTTTGAAGCATATTCGTGCTACCTCAATAGGATGTAGGACGTAGGGTTCTCCTGATTTTCTACGTTGATGACGGTGTCCATGGACAGCGATCTTGTAGGCTTTTTTGAGAAAGACATCATCTTCTTCAGTGAGACGACCTTTTATTTGTCTGCGAAGACTATTGAAGGCATTTTGTATCTGCTTCTTTTCGGTGTCTGTTATGCTTAATGTTTCAGGCATTTCTCTACAAATCAACTCTTACAAAGCTAAGAAAATAAATAGGCAAGGCGATGGTCTAAATGCTACCTTGAATTGAAAGAAGATTTTATCTTTGCACCGCTTTAAAGAAGAGCAAATAGTTAGTTGCGGGTATGATGGAATTGGTAGACATGCTAGACTTAGGATCTAGTGCCGCGAGGCGTGGGGGTTCGACTCCCTCTACCCGCACATTTTTCACCTCTAACGTCTGATTTGTAAATCAGATGACCCCATAGAACATATGAAAATAAGTAGAGAAAATATTGATGCGCTCAATGCAAAGATTACGGTCGTCGTAGAAAAATCTGATTACGAGCAAGATTATAAGAAAGCACTAAGTAAACATCAGGTACAGTCGGCCATGAAAGGATTCAGAAAGGGCAAGACTCCAATAAGCATGATCCGTAAAATGTACGGAGAAGGTTCCCTGACAGAATGTGTGAACGGCGTCCTCCAAAAATCGTTGTATAACTTCCTTGACAAGGAAAAAATGGATATCCTTGGAGATCCCATTCCTGAAGAGAATCATGCGAAAGTAGATTTTAATACTTCCGACTTACAGGACTTTGAATTTACCTTCGATGTAGGTCTCAGCCCAGAATTCGAACCTCAAGGTGTATCAGATAGTGATTCATATGAATTGTACGATGTAGAGGTCGGTGAGAAGTCTATTGACGAAGAAATAGAGCAAGCAGTCAAGAGACTGGGATCGCAAGAACCTACTGATGAACAGATTGAAGCTAATGACATCATCGAGATCAATGCCAAAGAACTATTAGATGCTAAAGAAAAAGAAGGAGGTCACGAGACCACTTTTAAAGTATACGTAGATACATTGGCTGACGATATTAAAGATGAAGTGTTGAAGCTTAAGAAAGGAGGAAAGCTGTCTTTCGACATTTACCAATTGGAGAAAGACAAGGACGAGAATTATGTAATGAAATACCTTCTCAATCTTGAAGAAGGCAGCAATGCACCGGATGGTTGTGATTTTACTGGTGAGATTACTGAAGTGACAAGACTTTTACCTGCTGAGATCAATCAAGAATTTTTTGACAAGTATTTTGGTGAAGGAAAAGTAAAATCAGAGGAAGAAGCTCGTGACTTCATTAAAGACAATCTATCTAAGTATTTTTCTGAGCAGGCACGGCAATTCAGACGTAGAAAAATAATGGACCATGTGGTAGAGATCAATAAGCCTGAGTTTCCTGAAGGTTTCTTGAAGAGATGGTTGATGGCAGCGAATGATAAACTCGATGAAGCGGCTTTGGAGAATGAGTTTCCGATGTTTAAACAAAACCTAGTCTGGACCCTGATCAAGAAAAAACTAAATGACAAGTATGATATTGCTGTTGATCCTGAAGAAGTTAAATCGGCGATGCGTGCCAGAGTTCAACAATATGTAGGTCAATACAATATGGGACATGATATGGTGGAAAATATGGTAGGACGCTTGATGGAAGACAAGGAGCAGATCAATAAGGTCTATGAAGAAATTCAAGCAACTAAAATATTTGAGAAAGTAGAAGAAGAGGTTGGCTCGACTTCAAAGTCTATATCTATTGAAGATTTTAGCAATGAAGTAAAATCATACAACGAAAGGATCACTTCCTAAAACTTTTTTGGTCGATATACATTATAAAAGCAGTCTTAAACAATAAAGAAATTATGATTCATAAGGACGAGTTTAGAAAGTATGCTACTAAACATCTTGGGATGAGTGGTATGCATTTGGATAAATATATAGGGACAATGGTACCCAACATCAATGGATTTACTCCTCAGGTAATCGAAGAGAGACAGATGAATGTAGTGGGAATGGATGTGTTTTCCAGACTCATGATGGACAGAATTATCTTTATGGGTGTTCCCGTAAATGATTATGTAGCCAATGTCATACAGGCTCAGCTGTTGTTTCTTGAGTCTACAGATCCAAAGAGAGATGTGCAGATGTTTATTAATAGTCCTGGGGGATCCGTAATTGCCGGTATGGGTATATATGATACCATGCAGTACATTAGTCCTGAGGTAGGAACAATCTGCACTGGACTGGCAGCTTCTATGGGTGCCGTATTATTGACGGCTGGAAATAAAGGTAAGAGGACATGCTTGCCTCATAGTCGAGTGATGATACATCAACCTTCTGGTGGTATGCAAGGACAGTTTACTGATATGGAGATTTCATACAACCTCATTAAGGACATGAGAAAAGAGCTCTATGAGATACTTGCACGTCACACGGGCAAGACATTCAAAAAAATAGAGGCAGATTGTGAAAGAGATCATTGGCTTACAGCTGACGAAGCCAAGGCTTATGGACTTGTCGATGAAGTGTTGAGTCGTACGAAGCCTTCAAAATCTAAGTAGAAAATTGACACTGGTACAGATATTGCGTATTTTACACATATAGAAAATAGTAATGGATAGTAAAGGAGGAAAAAAATGTTCGTTTTGTGGTCGTAGTGAGAAAGAGACCCTCATCCTTATTGCTGGTGTAGAAGGTTACATATGTGAGGTTTGCGTGGAGCAGGCGAGTGATATTCTCAATGAAGAGACAAGTCAGAGTATAAAAGAGAAGCATGAGTTTTCCTTATCGGAAAATATCCGTCCGGCTGATATAAATGCATATCTTGATCAGTACGTAATAGGGCAGCAAGAGGCCAAAAAATTTCTCTCAGTTGCGGTGTACAATCATTACAAAAGACTGCGATACAAAGTCACTGATGATGTAGAGATAGAAAAGTCAAATATTCTTTTTGTCGGAGAAACAGGAACGGGTAAGACCTTACTTGCGAAGACCATTGCCAAGTTTCTTGAAGTACCGTTTACAATTGTTGATGCTACCGTTTTTACAGAGGCTGGCTATGTGGGTGAGGATGTTGAAAGCATGCTGAGTCGGCTGCTTCTGTCTTGTGAGTACAATGTAGAAGCGGCACAATGTGGCATCGTCTATATTGATGAAATAGACAAAATCGCTAGGAAGAATGACAATCCATCCATTACTAGAGACGTGTCAGGAGAGGGAGTACAACAAGCCTTACTCAAGATGCTGGAAGGTACTGATGTCAATGTACCACCGTACGGAGGTAGAAAGCATCCTGAGCAAAAAATGATTAAAGTAAATACAAGTAATATCCTTTTTGTCTGTGGAGGAGCATTTGCAGGAATAGAGAAATCCATAGCTCGTCGCTTAAATACACAAGTGATTGGGTTCAAAGCGGATGATGATGAGGTAGTTGATCGTGAGAATATGCTACAGTATATTACTCATCAGGACCTCAAGTCTTTCGGGCTCATACCTGAGTTGATTGGACGTCTTCCTGTACTTACGTATTTGGAACCTTTAGATAAAGAATCCCTTATACGCATCATTCAGGAGCCCAAAAATTCATTACTCAAGCAATACAAAAGATTGTTCGAGATGGAAGGAATAGCCTTATCCTTCACGCAAGAAGCAATCGACATGATAGCAGAAAAAGCACTTGAATTCAGGTTGGGGGCACGTGGTTTAAGATCGATTTGTGAAGCGGTCCTTACGGATGCGATGTTTGAGTTGCCGTCACACGATGATATCAAGGAGTTCGTTGTAGATGATGTCTATGTCTCCAACAAGATATCATCATCTAAGATTAGCAAGCTCAGAGTAGCATAAAATCATATCATTGGATGGTCTGTTTTCAAACCATTCTCTTAGTCGAAGATTACTTCTGTATAACATAGCAATATATCATCAAGTCAAGATCTACCTTTAAAGAAATTTGGATTCTTTCGCTTCCTGTCATTCTGACGAATGTCTTGCAGTCTCTGGTCCAGTTTGTCGATACCTGGATGGTGGGTCGATTGGGACCTCATGACATAGCATCTATAGGATTGGGGAATACGATTAGGATGGTTGTCTTTATACTTATCCTATCTGTTACGGCTGGTTCGATGAGTCTGATGTCACAGGCTAGGGGTGCAGCCAATAAATCCAGAATGACAGATATTGCTCGACAATCCGTGTTAGCAGGGATAGGACTCGCAGTGGTTGTTGCTTTCTTGGGGATCATCTTTAGCCGTCCAATATTGATGCTCATAGAACAGGGCGGAAACCTTGAAGTAATAAATTCTGCTCATGATTACCTGATTATTATCTTCCTCTCAACACCATTTCTTGTACTCAATTTTGTCATGGATCGATTGATGCAAGGAGCCGGTGATACGGTAACTCCATTGATACTTAATGTCCTTCTCATCGTATCTAATATAATATTGAGTTATCTTCTGATCTTCGGCATCGGCGTGTTTCCGGAGATGGGTCTTACCGGTGCAGCAATGGGTACATTGATAGTGAGAGCCGTAATTATGGTCATTGGCTTTGTGATCTTGCATTCTGGGAAGAACGTAGTTCATATTCCAGATTTCAAGTATCGATTCAATAAGGGGATCATCAAAGATGTTTTCGACATTGGGATCCCTTCAGGTCTACAAGGAGTCACACGTCGGGGAGCCAATCTGGCACTAATAGGTATCATCACGGCTACTGATCTCAAGACCTTGGGTGCGGCAGTCCTGGCTATAGGATGGCAGGTAGAGCAACTTATCATACAGCCCGTTGTGGGAATGAATGTCGCAGGGACAAGCTTGATCGGTCAAGCTATAGGAAAATGGGATGTCAAGGATGCCATGCAGAAGGGCAAGACCTTGATATTTTCGGCCATCGTTCTCAATACTCTTCTTACAATTCCCATTGTTATTTTCAGGCAAGAGATCATTATGTTCTTTGATCCGTCGGCCAATGAGACCATCCTTCAAGGAGCAAGTCTCTTCTTTCTTACTGTATTACTAAGTCTTCCATTATCAGTTGCTGCTGTCATCATATCGGGATTGATGAGAGGTACAGGTGAGACACGTCCGGCTTTGTATTCGACTATATTATTTAGAAATATAGTGCCCATCGGACTTGCATACTTGTTGGCATTGGTTCTAGATTACGGACCCATCGGTGTATGGCTTTCTGTTGTAGTAGGTCGAGTTCTGGATACGATTTTTATGTCATATATATGGTTTGGTAAGAAGTGGCTCAAGAGGGCAGAAAAGCTCGTTGCTAAGAACGTTTAACTTCCAGATTGTAATGTCAGACATATTTGCCTTAAGTGGAAACTCATCCGTCGATCGAATGTTGTAGTTCTGTTAGAAACATAGATATATTTTTGCTACCTTTTCAACAGAAAATGAAACAATACCGTCTATCAATTTATTGGACTAGTAAGTCGTTGATGTGCAATGTGTGCTTATTACTAGTCCTCGCAATACAGGTTTCCGGCCAGGTAGGTGCAGACACCTCGTTGACTAAAAAACTGAGGTTGAAAATGGATAAGCTGCCTTTCGACTTAAATTTATCTCTTGAGACCAAGTCATCCTATAGACTAAAGTCGATTTCGCCTGTTGAGAAAGACTTTATTATTGCCGAATCCAGACTCCAGTTAGAAGCTGCGCACTACATGGACTGGATGGAATTTAATGGTAGGGCAGATCTTGGCTATGACTATAAAATCAACGACGTCATTGCAGAGATTCGTGACCTCAATGTGGATATCTATCCTCAGTATTGGTGGAATGTAAAATTGGGACGACAAATCCTCACTTGGGGCAAGGGTGACCTATTATTTGTCAATGATTTTTTTCCTAAGGACTATCAAAGCTTCTTCTCTGGAAGGGACATTCAATATCTCAAACTTCCGAGCGATGCCATCAAGGTGTCACTTAGTCCTAGCTTTGTTCAAGTCAATATAGTGTATACGCCACGATTTGATCATGACAGGTTCCCTACTGGTGATCGTATCATTTTCATTGATGAAATGTTCAATATTGTGAGACATGCCGAGTTGACAATGCCTACAACGATACCTGAGGCTTATTTCAACGATGACGAGGTGGCGTGGAGGATACAAAGGGATTTCAGGAAGATTGATGTAAGCATTTATGGATATTACGGATTCTGGAAAAGCCCGGCGGGATTTGATTTTGATGAGAGCACCTATATATTCCCAGTGTTACAAGCTCATGGATTTAGTGTTGAGACTCAAATACTTAAAGGAATACTCGCAATTGAAGGGGGATATTATTATTCTTCTGATGATGAGAAGGGGACAGATGCTTTTGTAAGAAATAGTGAACTGAGGTCGTTGATTGCCTATAGTCGAGATTTCAAAAATGATTTTTCGATGGGACTGCAATACTATAATGAGCACATGATGGATCATAATGCTTATAAGGCTTCATTTCCGGGGCCAAATCCTCTACCTCAGAATCAACATTTGCTTACATTTAGAATGAGAAAGCTGAGCTTGAGGCAAAGACTCAATATGGGTATTTTTATTTTCTATTCACTTACCAATAAAGATTACTACTTGCTTCCTAGGATATCTTATCAATTGAATGATTACTGGAAAATAGACATTGGTGGCAATATATTTGAAGGGGATAACATAGGCAATTATTGGGGATTGTTTAAATACAACACCAATGCTTATGTTGGACTGAAGTGGGCATTATAGATCAATAACGAAAAACGGATATAAGTGAAAGTAATAAACTACGCTATAGAGAATCCTAGAAGGATAATCTATATTATGCTGGGACTAATGGTGCTTTGTGGCGCCTTTATTCCTTTCATGAAGATCGACACTGATCCAGAAAACATGCTCTCAAACAAAGAGTATGTGAGACTTAAGCATGATGAGCTCAAGAAGAAGTTTAATATGTATGATATGCTCGTCATCGGAATTGTGAATGATGAACATGAGGAGGGAGTGTTCAATAAGAAAAGCCTGACCAATATCTATGATCTATCCAGATTTGTTTATGATTTACGTTCACTGGACACCATCACCAACGAGTATGTAGGTGTTGTACAACGTGACCTTATGACGCCCACCAATACGGATTATATTGAATCTCTTGGATCGAATAGAATAAAGTTTGAGTGGTTAATGAACTCACCCCCCCAAACGGAGGAGGAGGCTATCTCGATCAAAGTCAGACTACTTAGCAACGAGCTCTTTTATAATACAATTATCTCTGAGGATGGGGAGTCAATGGCCATGTACGTACCCATCACTTCTAAGGATGAGTCGCATCGCATTGCCAAGAAGATTCAGGAGAAAATAGATTCGTTTGATGGAGATGATGCCTATCATATCACTGGTTTACCAGTCGCTGAAGACACTTTCGGGATCGAGATGTTTATTCAGATGGCTATATCAGCTCCGGCAGCCATGCTCTTAATATTCGTTCTGATGATGCTCTTTTTTAGAAAATTGCGGCTGGTATTGAGTCCCTTGATTATTGCCATGGTGTCAGTCATATGTACTATGGGACTTCTTATTGGGACTGGAAATACGGTGCATATCATGAGCAGTATGATACCCATATTCATTATGCCGATAGCTGTGTTGGACTCAGTACATATCCTATCTGAGTTTTATGATAGGTACCAATCGGTGGGTGACAAGAAATCTACATTGCACATCGTGATGAAAGAACTCTTTCGCCCCATGTTATTCACATCCCTTACTTCGGCGGCTGGATTTATTTCATTGGCAATAACACCTATTCCGCCAGTACAGGTATTCGGAGTATTTGTAGGGATTGGAATTCTTCTTGCCTGGCTTCTAACGATTACATTTATTCCGGCATTTATCATGCTGACTTCAGATGAGTCACTTAGTAATTTTGGTCAATCTCCGACTGATCAAGAAGGTGGTTTGCTTAGAAGAGTGTTGGGTATGTTTCAGAGACTTACCCTGCACAGACCTTGGGTAGTTATAGGGATGTTGGTACTGCTTACTGTTGTTGCAGGAATAGGTATCTCCAAGATAGAGATCAACGATAATCCTGTTAAGTGGTTTACTGAGGCACATCCTATTAGGGTTGCAGACAAAGAACTGAATAAGCACTTTGGAGGTACCTATATGGCATTTCTCAACCTTGAGGCATCTGATAGTGCGTCTTTTTCTTTAGATCAAGTAATATCGAAAGTGAATGATGATTTCGGAGACTTGTTGAATGATGAGCAACAGGAAGAAGTAGGTAAAGCTTTGACAACTACGATATTTGAAGAGGGTGATGATAAACATGAAATGTTGTCGGAAACGATTCTGGATATCGCCTACGAGTATGAAGACGATGACGAGTTGTTTACACTATATGAGAATGTTGCAGATCGAATATCATTGATGGCTATTGAGGACAATCAGGTTTTTAAGAGACCAGAGGTGTTGGATTATCTCCTCGGAATGGAGGCGTATCTTTTGAAAGAAGGAGGTGTTGGAAAATCAACTAGCCTAGCGAAGATGGTGCGTTATATTCACAAGGAGCTCAAAGGTGAGAAGAAGGGGCTCGGTGAGTTACCCAAGGATGTGAGTGGAGTAGGGCAGGCAATTCTTTCATATCAGAATAGTCATATCCCTGAGCGACTATCACATTTTGTAAGCAGTGACTATCGGTCGGTAAACTTGTGGCTTCAGCTGCGCAGCGGTGACAATAAGGACATGGAAGCTACAATAGCTTCAGTGGAGAATTTCATCGAGAAAAATCCACCTCCGATTGCATTGAGCAAGGATTGGTTTGGATTGACCTATATCAATGTAGTCTGGCAAAAGAAGATGGTGCAGGGAATGATGAATGCATTTCTTGGCAGTTTTCTCGTTGTCTTTTTGATGATGTCACTTCTCTTTAGATCGATCAAGTGGGCTGCACTTTGCATGATTCCATTAACACTGACCATAGTCATTATTTATGGAGTCATAGGATGGATAGGAAAAGATTACGATATGCCGGTCGCTGTGTTGTCGTCACTGGCACTAGGACTGGCTGTTGATTTTGCTATCCATTTTCTTGTGCGATCAAGATCTACTTTAAAAGAAACTAGTAGTTGGTCGGCTACGTCCAAATTGATGTTTGGCGAGCCGTCTAGAGCCATCGTGAGGAATATTATTGTTATCGCCGTTGGATTCTTGCCTCTCTTATTTGCCAACCTAATTCCATACCGTACGGTAGGAATCATTTTGGCCTCTATATTGTTAATCTCTGGAGCGGTGACCTTGTTACTTCTCCCAGCAATTATTAAAGTATTTAGATTAAAGGCATAAGAAAGTAGTATATAATGAAACATATTTTATTGATTTTGATGCTTGGCGCAATGACTGGATTGACAGCGCAAGACCTATCTGTTGAGCGGATTATTTTAAAAGCCAATGAGGCCTACCGATACTTGGGTGACGATGTCAAATCCAGTGTTCACATGATAATCAAGGATGAACAAGGACGTACTACCATGGAAAGAAGTCTTGTCATTTTGCGGAAGAATGATGCGGAACTTAAGCAAAAGTGGTATGCATATTTTAAAAAGCCCGCCGATATCAAGAAGATGGTGTTTATGGCCCATAAAAATGACCGTAGTGATGATGATCGATGGCTGTACTTGCCATCTTTGGATTTGGTAAAAAGACTATCAGGTGCAGACAAGAGAAGTAGTTTTGCTGGCTCACACTTTACATATGAAGACGTCACAGGTCGTAGTCCTCATGCTGACAATCATATACTCATTGGTGAAGAAGATGGTAAATATCGTATAAAGAGTACACCCAAAGACCCTTCCTCAGTTGAGTTTTCACACTATGAGGTGTGGATAGACAAGAAGCATTACCTTCCTTCTAAGACAGTACTCTATAAGGGGAGTGATCTTTATAAGCAATATGATATGTTGGCCTATGAGATGATACAAGGGTATCCTACGATTACTAGATTTTCGATGACGGATCTTCAAGGCGGATCATCCACTGAGGTGGTCATGTCTGATATCAAATACAACCTCGGTTTACCTGATCGGGTATTTACGGAGGCATCTTTGAGAAGAGCACCGAGAAAGTACCTTAGGTAGAAAGGTTTACGAGCCTCTGATATAAAAAGGAGTTATGAGCGTGTTCGTAACTCCTTTTGCTTATTCTAAGCATGAACGAGTTCAGCTCAAAAACGCAAAAGCCTGGTTACAGGTTGATTCTAAAATGACGAATTCATTGAAATAGTGGTTCCAACAGAAAAGGCAATTGCGATGAAGTTGATCTCAATAGCTCTCGGAAACACAAAAGAAAGTTTAAAGGCTATCTCATTAATCATGGCCCATTTAGATGGGAAACCAGTTCAAACCAATAATGTCCAATTCCCTGATATGGTTGAAACTAGAAAACTTCAATGGGGTGACTAACAATAAAAATAACTCATTAGGAGTCTACGCTAACAATTATTTGCTGGGTTGTCAGGTTAAAATCGCACTGACTGCCTGACCTTTGACAGAACTTGCAAAGGAATGGACCTCGTGCATTGTCAGTCAGTACGGCGCTCAAGTTTGCTATGAAGGGTAGCTATCTGCAATAATTATTATCGAGAATTAATTAGTTTTTACTTTGATCTATTTCTATATAGAGCTTCAAGTTGATCGTGTGCGATTTGAACCGGTCCGGTTGTAGCTATTTCAATTATAGGTTTAATCCATTTTAGTTTACCCCAATGACATTTACACTAATTTAGCCTAATGCCTGCGTTCAATAAGAAAGATTTCAATTCGTTCTGAAATGAGTCATTATTCTCTATATAATGTGTAATAAAAATTGATTTTAGACATGAAGATATTCTTTGTTCTCCTAGGAAGTTATCTAGTACACTCTCAAGATATTTTGGTTGGAATCTTGGTCTGAATATATTTTTTGATTCCAAACCTAACTCTTGCATTGGATGATATGGATATGGGAATATTAATTCTCCATTTTCATAATATATTTTTTCAATTCGATCGAGACTGTATTCTCGCTCTTCAGGATATATAGTCTTATGTTTTCTATATGCCAGTGCACAAGTAAGAATAGCCCCAGTCGATGTTCCAGCTATTAGGTCAAAGGATTTATGAATGGGTTCTTCAGTAATTGATTCAACATACCTAATAAATTGTAGAGGTATTATTCCCTTCAAGCCACCACCATCAATACACAAGATTTTGAAAATAGTATTTTTCAATGTTAGTTTGAGTATAAATGATCCATATATTTAATACAAAACTCAGTTATTAAATTCGATGTTAATTCAACTATATGATCGTTCCATAATTGTTTTTCTCCTCCACCCAATACCTTATTATCATCGATTTGAATCTTGATTTTGCCATTTTGCTCATCACCAATAAAATCTAGTACAGATTTATTTTCCTCACTAAAGAAAGGGTTATCAGAGAATAATTTTTCGTAAACAACGGATATTCCAAAGGTTGAATTATCAAAATTATTTGCGCTAGAGATACGTTCTCGAATTGTTAAATGACTATTAGTTTTACTTTCGGATATTTCGTTTATCATTTTCACGCTTTTTTCGAGTTTAATTCTGACTTTACTAAAATGCGAATTGAATTCATTAATACTAGATATTGTACTTTCATGCTTATGTAGCATTGATAGGAGCCTTTCTCTATTTTCTTTATTCATTTTTGGCAATTAACTTTAGTAATAAACTATTAGTATTTTAATTGTTCGGGAAGTCTGTGACCCCTGGTAAACGAGGGAAATCATTAAATTACTCACTAAGTTATAAGTTTTTCGTTGTAAGCAAAATATTACATGATCACCCGTTGATATATCGTCAATCTAAGACCTACTGACCTTGAACTTCCTTCCTCCTGGTCCCTCAAACTTCGAGCCTTTCTTTTGGTCTTGGCTAAATTTTGATTACCTATTCATAAACAGCACTATTAGGTGCTATATAGGTACAACTCACATTAACACTGCAAGCCTTAAAAATCTTACTTATCGCATTGTCTGTTATTGTTCTTTAGCGAGTTCAGCTCAAAAACGCAAAAAGCCTAATTACTTTCGTAACCAGGCCTTTCGTTTGTCGGGGTGGCAGGATTGATTAAATCGATCCTGTAAATGCGGCGTTGCAAATGAAAAGCCTTTCCTTCGCTATGCTCAGCAAGGCCTTTGTTTTCTTCTCTAACAAGCAAGCTTGAATCGGTATAAAACAAAAGCCCCCCAGACTATGTCTGAAAGGCTTGTTCAATTGTCGGGGTGGCAGGATTCGAACCTGCGGCCCCCTGCTCCCAAAGCGTGGGAAAACTGATTTATTATAAAGCAACAAATTGCTAAATAGCTAATAACCAGTAAATTATGATTTATGTAGATTCATGACAATTCAAATAAATACTATATTTGTTTGAGCATTGTTTGAGCAAAAACAAATCAAAGTGAGCATAACGACAAAGTATGTGTTGGATAAGAGCCGGAAAAAGAAAAACGGCACGCACGCTTTACGCCTTCGGGTAACGATAAACCGCAAATCGTTTGAGTTGTCGTCCGGTTAAAGCATTCTATTCGAAAGCTGGGACGTGAAAAAAGAAAAGGTCAAAAAAGGCAGTTCCGAATTTGAAAACATCTCACGGATAAATAACCTCTTGAGTAAGCGGAAAGCCAAAATCCTCGACAAGTTAACGAAGCTGGATGATCAAGGAGAGCTGATGAAGCTTTCGACGCGAGAAATCAAGCAAAGGCTGGCAGGAGAAAATAATTTGGGGTACGTGTTTGTTCTTTGGGAAAGCGTCATTGCCGAGCAAGAAACAGCAGGCAGGGTGGGAAACGCACGTCTTTACCGAACAATCCTCAAAAGCGTTCAGAAATTTACAGGAGGTAAAGATTTTCCGCTAACGCAACTCACATTCGCATGGCTAAAGAAATTCGAGGCGTGGTATTTAGGAAAAACGAACCAATCGGGAAAAAAGAATTCGCTTAATGGCCTAAGTGTAAATCTACGAACGATTCGTGCGCTTTATAATCGCGCGATAAAACAAAACTTGGTTTCTAAAGAAAGCTATCCGTTTACCCATTACAAGATTCGTAAAGAGGAAACACGAAAACGGGCGATATCCTTTGAGGACGTGATGAAGCTGAACCAAAAACGCTTCGGCAAAGTCGCGCCAAGACCTACTTTTTTATGAGCTACTACCTGATGGGCGCGTCATTTATCGATTTGGCTTTTTTGCGACACGGAAACGTCATAAACGGGCGTGTAGAGTACAAAAGAAGGAAAACAGGGCGGCTTCACAGCATAAAAATCTCCGAGTTACTTGAAAAACTTCTTTCGCCGTATCTCAGCGATAAAACGAAAACCAAAGATGACTTTTTGCTGTCGATTCTTTCGAAAAATCAGACGCTGACAGCGCAGTATAAGTCTGCGCGATATGAGATGAAGCGGTATAACAAAGCCCTAAAAGAACTTGGCGTAATGGCGGGGATTGATTCAACGCTGACAAGCTACGTAGCGCGCCACAGCTATGCAACGAACGCCAAATTCAAGGGCATGCCAACCTCGCTGATTAGTGAGGCACTGGGTCATGCCACGGAAGAAATGACCCAGGTCTACCTCGATTCGTTTGAGCAAAACTTGCTCGACGAGTGGAATGAAAAGGTCTTGGAGCAATGACTTTTTGCGCTCATCCTTATGACTAGAAGTGGTAGTCCACGTCTACCGAAAGCAGCTTTTCTACGTCGCCATTCAGGCAGGTTTTATCTTTAAAATATTCCTGCTGAAGGAACTTTATCATCGGCTTGGTGGCCAACTCCAAATTGAGTTTTGCTCCTTTGCCAAGGTAAAACCGGTGTGCCTGCGAAAGGATAGGCCTGGTTACGATTACGAAATTTTTCATGAAGAAAAGGGTTAGAAAAAAGAAAAAGGCCTTGCCGGAGCGGCAAAACCTTTAATCTGGTGTTTCTCTAACACATCGACCCCTCAGCTCCCAAATTTCATTTCGTTCCCGCTTCACGTTCTGTTAAAAAAAGTTTTCTTAATCCCAATTTTATGAAAATCCCAGAAAAAAATCTGACAAAGTTTCGCTGCCTCTGGAAAAGAGATACTGGCGAGGAACTCCCTCGTGCTGAAGCAATAGAAGAGTTTTATAAACTTATTTCCTTCGTGGAGGCTGGCGCGAAAATAGCGGCTTTGTTTGACGACAAAAAGGATAAATAAAAACTCCAAAAACCTCTTCCCGAAAGGCAAAAGTGGAGTACAATGACTTTGCTGCTGTTTCTTAACCAAATTGTTTATGACCGCTATCGAAAACCTCCGATTTGTACTCTACATGCGCAAAAGTACCGATTCGGCCGATCGCCAAGTTCAGTCACTCGACGACCAAATGAATGTGATGAATGAGCTGGCTGAGCGGCGTGGAATTATAATTATTAAAACGATTTCTGAGTCAAAATCTGCAAAAGAGCCAAATGCTCGTGAAGGATTTAACCAAATGCTTGACCTGATAAAACTCGGTCAGGCAGATGGGATTCTCGCCTACGCCTTTGATCGCTTAAGCAGAAACCCGGTTGATAGTGCCAACGTAAAATGGCTTCTGCAAACGAAAAAAATCAAGCACATTGTTACTCAAAATCGTGACTATTTTCCTGAAGATAATGCGCTTTTGCTCAGCATCGAGGACGGCATGGCGAATGAGTACATCCGTAAGCTTCGACGGGATGTAAAAAGAGGAATGGTTAGTAAATTTAAGCGAGGAATTTACCCGGGGAATGCTCCCATAGGTTATTTTAATTGTAGATACGACCGCGATATTAAGGTTGATAAAAACTATTTTCTCCTTGTGAGAAAAATGTGGGACATGCTGCTTTCTGGCAAATATAGTGTGCCAACAATTCATCGAATTGTGGTTGAAGACTGGAAGATGCGCACCCCAAAAAAGAAAACAACAGGCGGCGCGCTCATCAGTCGGAGCCTCGTGTACAAAATTTTTCACAATCCTTTTTACATGGGAATCATCAAATGGGGTGGGATGACCCAAACAGGAATTCACAAGTCTATGGTCACGCCCGAGGAGTTCGAGCTTGTGCAAAAAATCATTAAAAGTAACACGAAAGAAAACTGCTATAAACACGTTCACGCCTTTACTGGACTAATGCGCTGCCCGAATTGTAATTGTCAGATCACCGCGGAGACAAAAATTAAAAACGGAAAGAAATACTCATACTATTACTGCACTGGAAGGTCAAAATATATCAAGTGCGACCAAAAAAGTAAGCGATTAACGCTTGGGCAGCTCGAAATTCAAATTTCTGAGCAAATCTCGAAGATTGCAATTGGCTATGAGTTTTTTCAAATTGCAGTGGCCATTATAAAGGAAAGTAAATCACAAAAATCCAAAGAAAAAAAAGTAATCCACCATCAGCAAGAAAAGGCATTGGTTGAATCTGAAAAGCGCAAAGATCGGTTAGCAAACCTGCTAATAGATGGTGTTTTGGAAGCAGAAATTTACCAAGAGAAGATGAAAGCGATAAACAAAGAAATAGCCACTCTGAAAATAAAACTTAAAAGGCCCAAAAAACAAGGCGACTTAAACCAAACTTGTCTGGATATATTTCGGTTCATGAATGGCGTAGGCGAAACCTTTAATTCCGCTGACCAAGAAACCAAGCGAGACATCCTTCGTTCTCTGGGTCAGAAACTCTATCTAAAAGACCGAAAACTAGCTCCTGAACTGGCTCCGTGGTTTTTGCCTGTTGCAAATTTCAACCAAAAGAATGTGAAAAAATTTTCGGCGTCAGAACTCAAGAAAGCCAGTCCCAGAAAGGGGAAACAGGATTTTGAGAATATCAATTCACGCTGGTGCAACGTAGTGAAGCAAGTCTGCAAAGCTATCAAGGAGCATCCTTCCCCAATCCACGTCCTGAAACTACCTGAAAGTAAAGTTTGAGTCAAGAATTTCCGAAAACGTACTTTTTTCCTGAATGCTACTTGGGACATTATTTGCTGCTAATTTCAAAGTACCTTGTCGTCAGCTCATTGTTCAAATTATCTCAAAAAATAAGGACAAACACAGAGAACAATCTGAATTATTTCTAAATTAGCAACCTAACACCATTATATCTATTGAAGCCATTCCGATTTTGCTTTGATGCGACTGCGTCATAGTGTATTATTTGTGAACAATAGATTAACTGAATGAACGACAAAAAACCCACGTTTTCAGGAAATACAACTGAATTGATACTTTGCAATGGGGAGATTATTTCAAAAGCACTATCCTACATTGTTCCATTGTCAAATACAGAATCTGCAGAAATGAGGGCCATTTGTAAACATTTTTTATACAGGAATCAAGGTGCGCATATAACCTAGATATAGCACATTAAAAAACAAAGAAACAAGAAATGAGTACAGAGCCGATAAATGAATATGAAAATCTAAAAAGCTATTTCAAATATTTAGTGACACTAACTACTATTTTCTTAGGTGTCATTGGAGGGATTGCATCGTTTCTTATTTTTTCTGATAGAGATAACTTACAAACAAAACTAACTGAACTTAAAACAGAATATTCTGAATCAATTAAAAGAACCGAAGAGATTGCTTCGTTGGAAGTTGAAAAAATCAAACTTGAAGTTAGAGCCATAGCTCAAGAAGAAGTTACTAAAGAAATAGATCGTTTATTTAGGGAGAACAAAGTATCAAATCAAATTAGCAGCAAAGTCAAATCTGAAATAAAGAACAATGCAAACAACTTAATAGAATCAAGAATAACTGAATCCATGGAATCCAATAATCAACAATTGGACGAATCAATTAAAATTAGCGATGCAGCAATTAAAATGAGAATTGGTCATAATTCTGGTTTAGTCGACTTAGAAAGATTTAGTAGGAATTCCAAATTCTTAAATAATCGTTCATTAGCAATTGAACTAAAAAATATAATAATTAATGATTACTATCAGATGCAACATGTCCAAATTGAAGAAACACCGACAGAAAAAGAAATAATATATGAACTAAAGCATATGGATATAGCAAATGACTCTTTGATTTCTGAAAATTTAATTAAGTATATAAATTCTGATAAAAGCCTAAATTCGATTTCAAGAGCAATCGGCTTTGTTGCATGAATAAGTCATCAAAAAAAAGCATAGCTATGGCTTAATAGCTATAGGTTTAAGCCACCTTTTTACAAACAGGCATACCAAGGCCTGTCATTATATTTAAGCATGCTACTTTTATTGCAACTTCACTTTGCTGGGTTTCGAACCGACGGGAGTATAGCTGTGGGCCAAATATTGTCTTGAATCGAAACATTGCTGTTTCTGATAAACTCCGGCTGTGGTATCCACTTTGCTCCTTCCATTTCTTTCGACCCACCTTTTCTATTTTCTTGATTATCTCATTGCGATCAAGATCCAGTAACTCGTCATTTTCATCTACCCAGTACATTGCATTTTCCTGTGGAGGTATTATACCTTCTATCTGTTTTTCCTTGAGCATTTCCCATATCTCATATGTGTCATAGGCTCCATCTGCTCCAAAGCGGTCTATAGGACTTTTTACCTGATCCAATAATTGTGGAACCTGCTGAGCATCTCCATCTCCTTTGCTGTTTTTTGTCAATACCTGTGCATGGATATATCCTGTCTTTTCATCTACTCCCAAATGTAGCTTACGCCACGTCCTGCGCTTATTATACCCATGTTTACGTACCTTCCATTCCCCTTCTCCATATACCTTGAGTCCCGTTGAATCTAATACTATAAACATGGGGCCCTTTGTTTTGGGAACATCCATTTTTACTTCCACTTGTTTTGCCCTACGGCTTATTTGACAATAGCTCGGAACGCTCAATTCTATCCCCATCATGCCTAACAATGAACTGGCAAAACCCTCTAATTGTCGGTACTTCAACCCAAATACTACCTTGAGCTGTACCAAGCTCCTCATGCATTGTTGTGAATATTTATACTGGGCTCCTTTTTGATTAGGACCTTGGTAATACCAGCAGTCTAATAAGGCCTCATCAAACCATATAGTTATGTCTCCTCGTTTTACAAGACTCCTATTGTATTCTCTCCAATTTGTGATCTTATACTTGTTTTTCTTCTGCTTTTTTTGCTTTCCCCCAACCTTAGTTTGTTGCTTTGTCATGTGGCTTGCTTTGTAAGGTTGGTCTCTCAAAGATACTATCTCCTTCTCTTTTATCATCCATTCATGCAACAAAGCCAGAGCAATCTATATTCTTAATGAAAGGGAAAAAACAAATTTCAAACCTTTTGAATTTGAGCTAATAAATAATTGGTATAATCAAATAAAGAAATAATGGAGGACGCAAAACAAAGAATTATCGATGGATTAGACAAAGATGCAGATGAAACAACAAAAGATGTTGCAAATAATCTTACTGATTCAGAAGCAGAAAAATTAGATTTTGAGTTTCAGAGTGTAATTAAAATGATTGGAAAAGAACCTCGTCTTATAACTATTTTGAAATTACGAAGAGGAGGAACTGGTATTTCGTACAGACTCAATTGTGTTACTCAAATTTGGGGAGGTGCAAGATTAGATTAGAAAAGTAACGTGCCATAACAAGAGACTGGGCAAAAACTAATTAATTCTCATCAATATTTTGTATCTTAATGGAAGTATTTATAAATCGCCCGAAGATGGCTTCAAAAATCTAAATCATTACAAATAATTTGACCACTTTGGCAAAGGCGGCAACTGCTCAACTTTTCAACACGAAAAGCGCGATTTTTCGCTTCCTCAAGCTCCGAATGCCACTGGCTCAACTTTTTTATAACCCCAGATTTTTCTAGGAAAAACTCCCAGCCCGCCTCGTCAAGCTTTTTGATGATAAACCACGTATCGTCGCTCAGCAAGCGGATTTTCTTTTCCTCTCCGCTCGTCAAATTCGGGAAAAGATTTTTACTCATTTCCTCAAACGCCTCCCAGCACTCGCGAAAATCTTCCACCGCCCGATTGGCCGCAAAAAACAGCTTGGCTTTCTGTTTTGCCACTTCCTGAGCGGCTTTAAGGTGCTCGTTAATTTCGCGCGACGAGTAAACGGCTTTTTCCTCCAAATCCAACTTTGGGAGCTGCTCAACCAGATCAAAAATCTCTAAAGTCTTTCCCCAAGCGGCATAAACGCGCCAAAGCGTTTCCTCAATGCTCCCACGCTGAAAATTTGATTGACGTTTCATTTTTGAAGGTACTTATAAATCGTTGGCCGAGAAACGGCCAGTTTCCGATGAATTTCACTCACGTTTTTACCTTTCCTAAAAAGCCGAATCGCCTTTTCTCGTAAGGCTTTTCCTCGGACATCCAGGCCGAAAGGCCGCCCAAGCTTCACGCCGCGTCTTTTAGCGGCAATTAGCCCGGCGATGGTTCTTTCTCGAATCATTTCGCGCTCAAAATCAGCAATGCACATCATGATGTTTAGAAGCAGTTTGGAGCTTGAACTTGTCGTGTCAATCCCGTCTACGAGTGAGATAAACCGAATCCCCTTTTCTTCAAATTTCGCGACCAAACCCACCAATTCGACCAAACTTCGTCCCAAACGATCCAATTTGTAGCAAACCAAAATGTCGCCTCTTCTTAGTTTTTTTAAGAGCTTTTTAAGCTCCGGCCGATCCTTTTTTCTGCTTGAAATTTTCTCGTAAAAGACTTTCTCGCAACCCGCCCTTTCCAGGGCGTCGAGCTGCAAATCGAGGTTTTGGGTTTCTAAAGAAACCCTGGCGTATCCATATTTCATAAGCTTTTTTAAAGTAGAAATGCGCAAAAAACGTGCTGAAAAAGTCTACAAATAGCTACAGAAAAGTGTAAAAAGAAAGGGTCGATTTTTTTTACAAACGATGGAATAAAGATAAAAAAAAATTGTGTCAGTCATAGCGCGGCTTCCTGCGTTTAACTTGTTGAAAATCAGCTAAAAAAGGTCTGTAAATCTTGACGACCATTAAGGTTTACAGCTATGAAAAATGAAGCTCAATTTTATGATAAGTACGACAAAAAATCACTTGACAAAAAAGGCAAGTTTAGTACGCTCAGAGCGATGGAAAATAATCGCTCATTGTGGGAGAAAATTCGCAACGTCAAACCACTAAAAGAGACGCCAAAAGCTTTCAAGGCGATTCGCTTGGCCGCGTTGATAAGTCTGGCCGTTTCTTTTAGCCAAAACCTCTCTGCGCAATCCACGAGCGGAATTGATTACTCCCAGGAGAGCAATATTATTGACCACGATACCCTAAAAGGCGACCAAAAAGCCATCTTTTGGCACTTTGTAGAGCTGACGAGCAAGGAAGTTATGGCTACAACGCCCGAGAAGCTAAAAGCGGAGTTTAATAGCCTGGGATTGACGCCAGAGGAACGCCAAAGATTTTTTGAGGCATATAAATTCTATTCCTTAACAATGGAATATCACAAAAAGTCCTGCGAAAACTGGGATGATTTCAAGTATTTAGACCCGAGAAATAACGATTAGTAAAAACTTGAATCGTCTGGTATAATAAGGCGATGGGAGAAAAGTTGCCAAAGCGCGAGGGGATGTTACCATACGCGAATTCTAACGAATTCGCTGATTCTCTTGGAGAGAATCAATCCTCTCCAACCCCTCAACAGCCGCATTTTAGCCTTGAACAACAACAAAAGCAAAAGAAAATTGCACTTCAGGAGCAGGAAAACGCCGAAAATGAGCTTGATGGAAAGCTCGATTTTTTTAGTGAAATGATTGGAGAGGATGTTGAGCTTGGAAAAAAAGATGAGTACGAAAAAGTTGATGAAACCCACGTAGAAAACTATTCCGTAGAAGACAAAATCAAGGTTCTAAATAAAAAACTACGAGCTGAAGGCAAACCGCTTGATGAAATCCTTAAAACGTTGATTTCTCGCTTCGGGAAAGAGAAATCGGTTTCCCTCTGGGTCAAAAACTGGAAGAATTTTCTTCGCTTGCACGAGATCGCTGAGAAAAAACCACCCGCCGAACGAGCGGCTATCCAGCAGATTATTTACAAGGCCGATTTTAGCTCTTCCTCGGCTTTTGCCGCTTCCTTAAAGGAAATCCAGGCGAGCGAGAACATTTCCGAGGCGACAAAACTCGAGATTTCGCAAGAATTTGGCGGCGGAAAAGTCAAATCGGTCAAGCAAATGGACAGGCGGCTCAAGAAAATCCAAAAAGAACAAAAAAGAGTTTCGCAAGCGATAGAAAGTAAAAACGCCGAAACCGAAAACCTAAAAACCGAAGTTTCTGGCCTTAAAAAACAACTAGAAGATTTATCGCCAAACGACCAGAAACGCAAAATGCTTGAGAAAGAAATTCGGGAGAAAAAAGCCACTTTGGAGGAAACAGAAAATGCTATAAAGCTACTAACAGAAACGAAAAAGGATGTTTCGTTTACGCTTCGTGAGGGAATCACCGCAAAACTGAACCCCGACGGCAGCCGGAGCATCATAATTGACACAGAAAGCTTCGAAATTCGCTTACCGAGCAATAATTTACCCCTCACGAGCACAAAAAATGTTCGGAGCGTGAATTTGGTTTTTCCTCTACGTTTTCTCAAATCCCAAAACGTGGAAAAGGAGGTTTTCGCGCTCCCGGTAAGGCAAAACGGCGTTCCTTCTCGCGCCCAAAGGAACATGGGGCACCTGATTTTAAGTTCACTTGGGTTTCACGATTCCCAGATTTTGTCCGAAGAAAACATTTTGCAACTCCGAGAGGACATAAGCCGCTTATGTGGCTCACAGAAAGGGAAAAGCGGACGCGATAATTTAATCGCGCTCAAGATTTTTGACATCAAAGAAGACAAACTCAATAAGGAAAAACTAAGAGAAGTTTTGGAATTTATTAAGGAAAATCGCGGGCTGACTGAGGAGCTTTTCACAGAGAAAATGAAGCAAACTTTCGTTTAGGAACTAGTTTATTTTAAAAAATTACCCTCCCTTTTCACTTCTGAATGGGGAGGGTGTTAACTCTAGGGGCACTTGTATTCCCAATCCTGAGCAATGAATTTGCTCGTATGCTCCCCAGAGCCCTGCCTTAGGGAAATCTCAATCGAGAGATAACACCTAAAGACTATATCAGCGTAGCATCAATAAATTGGGTGTCAAGAGAAATCTTAGGGTGCTAAAAGTCTCAGTAGCATTACTTGCACTTTAAAAAAGGCCGAAATAAAGCCTGCAAAGGCAACTTTTTTATGAGAAAAAGCATTGTAAAATTATGATGCGAGATACAAGACTTCAAGGATTTAGCGCGGGATTTCGAGACGCGCTTTCGGAAAGGCCTAGGCGACCAAAGAGACACCTTTCTTTGCTCAAATCACTATTTTATTCCAGTTATATAAAAACTTTTTGCGCCGGATATCAACATGGTCATAATGCTGGGCTGGTAAAACTCCGCCGGCAAATGGAGACAGAGATTTTAAAAGAAACAAAAAAGTCGCCGACCCTTGAGCGCCATAATCATCAGTACCAAACCAGGCTCGGAGAGCTGAACCGAATAAAAAGAGGGAAAGTTCGGGGCAGAGATATGGAGCGCTAGTTTAGAGTGCTTCTGTACGCGATTTTAGCTTTTTCTCCCCATACAAAAGGCCGAAGTAAATAAAGCCAAGTTTGGTCAAGCCGAAAAAGCGGACAAGGATTTGCTCCGCCTTCGGCGAATTCCTCCTTGCCTCTTTTCCTTAGTGGCTTTGACCTACTGAAAAGCATATTTATTTCTAACCCTTTTTAAATATGTGTGCAAAAAATTATCGATTTCGACAGGCTGGCAAACGTGCGAGTCTTGAGTTTTATCCAACGCTTTCATCCGCAGAGCGCTCATTCATTCGCGAAAACGGGCGGCAAAGTCGCCATGCTGCCCAACTGGCGGTCGTTTTGCAATCCAGACCTCCATTGGAAGTTTGTCAAAACCTCTCCGGCCGCGATTTATGCTATTGATAGACTGACTTGCTGGCCTTACGGAATCCCGTCCAACAAATTCGCGAGAATTGCCAAACAGCAGTACTGCTTGACAACGAATGTTTTGTGGCCTTCAGTGCTTGCTAGTTAATCAGTAAAATAAGCGATGGTCTTCATGCGTTTTAATTTACATTTGAAGGACAAAAACAGTTGAATAGGTCTACAACTATTAAGTTTTTCGTCGAAAAAATTGATTTTGGATGTTATTTTTGGCGAAATTTGTTAAGAAGTTAGGTCTCGTTAAATCATAAAAATATGCCCCAATTCATGTTAAATTACTACCTTGTTTGGCGTTACCAACAAAACATGACGAAAAACAAACCGCAATATTGCTGCTTTCTGGCTAATTATTGCTCTTGACAAGATTACTACATTTTGGCTTCCGCAGACAACATACAGAGGATTTTACTTATCAGCGACATTCACTTTGACGCCAAGAAAAATACGAAGAAAGAGGGTTACTTAGACAAGAGTGGTGCAGTTCGTAGCTTTAAGGCACTAATTAGGTTTTTTAAACGTAATAGTGCTCCTAAAGTGGATGTGGTAATAGTCAACGGCGACATTGCCCAGTCTGGATCAGTAGAAGACTACAAATTGGCAAAAAAGTGGTTTAAAAAGTTAATGAAACTAGAAACCATTCCAAACCCCCAAGGGTTTATTTTCTCTGCTGGAAACCATGACGCGTTTCGCCCTGCACTTTTCGATTTTGTAGATAACTACCTTCCCTCTGAGATTGAAAAAACTGATCTTGATGGGGTGCAGTCTCAGGAGATTGTAAAAATGTCGGTTATAAAAAGAAAGTCAAAATTGCGACCTGAAAATATTGAAAAAAGAAACGCAGTTTTGTCTTTTGATAACGAAAAAAACCTGGAGATTTGTAAGGCTTTCGATCCTTACATTGACTTTCTTCAGGACTTGAATATCCCAATGCTTGAAAACCATTACGCTGACAGCTTAATTGCTGAGCTAAAAAGTAAGCCCCTTTCACCAGAAAAGAAAAACGAACAGAAAGAAAAATATAGAATGTTAAAGTACTTGTGTGGATACCGCGAATTACAGGGAGTAAATTTCGTCGTCTTTAATTCTAGTTGGTACTGCTATGGGAATGACCGTGACTTGGTTTTGGGTAAGGAGTTTGTGCATGCCATTACCACTAAAATAGAGGAAAAGAAGAAAAAAAAGGACACCCCTGCTATTGCGTGCATGCATCACGGAATGAACAGTTTGGCGTGGTCGGAAACCCACACGGATAACACGGAATTCAGTTGTAACGTCAATAAAATTCTCCAGTCGTCTAATATTATTCTTACGGGACACCAACATAGCCGAGAAATCACCCATCCGACTTCTTATCAATCAAAGTGCTTGTATTTAGAAGGTGGTTGCATGTATGAGGCCATCCAGAATGAAAGAAATAGCTTTAAAATTCTTGAAATTAATTTAGAAAAAGAAGAGGTGTCTGTTGATTATTATACTTCTCGTAAAGAAAGTAGGGGCTATGTATGGCAACAGACAGACAATGAGGTTTCCAGAAATACTTATGGATTTGACGGAAGTATAGTCAGTCGAAAAACGAAGGAAGAGATTTTCTGGGAGGAGAATCATGATCTAATGAGAAATTATGATATATATAGTCCGAAGAATATAAAGGATATAGAAAAATTTATAATCTCAAGTTTTGAAAAGGATTTTTGCACGGAGAAATTTGATTCTTTGGACTATCAGAATAATGAATCAGTTAGAGCATATGAATCAAGCAAAATATTGATTATTCCATTGAATATTCTTGATAGTCAATCTTTACAATCTTTTGAAGAAGTAAAAGATGACTTTAATTCAAATAATCAGTTTAAAATTCTTATGCCTTACTTTCTAGTGACAATGAAGGGAGTAGAAATTAGGGATGTGGATTGGGTTCGGGAAATAGAAAGACAATTACACATGAAATATTCAGAAAATTTTGTAATACATCCAGTTCAGCGAACTACTATAAAAGAAATAAAACACAAAATGAAAAGTCATTTTCCAGAAAATTCATTGCGCGCATATAGGGCGTAAATTAGTATACTAGATGTTAAGCACTAAAAGTAACAAATTATTATGAGTCTAATCATTGGAGAAAATCAAATAACAAGACGTGAGTTAACGAATTTACAGTTTATACAGGGCTTGCACGTTGGAGAAAAGAAAGATTATCCCATACTGGATATACCTGACTCTAAAGAAGGAGTTAGTCTGTATGACTTAAAGTACAACTCTGCGAATTGGGAAAATTTGATTACTATAGTAACGGATGTTGAAGGAGTTACTTTCTCGACTGAATTTGAATTAAAAACTGCTTTAGCAATCCTTATAGTGAAGTATAATTTATATGACAACAGACCAATTCATGATTTTTTAGTGGAGGTGTTTCAAGGTAATGACAAAAATGAACTGGCATGTTTTTCATTTATAAACCAAATGCTGGACATAGCCGAATTAAACATGGAAGCGCTAAGAGTACTCGAAGAAAAAGTAGACGCCGATCCAAAGCTCCAAAAAGAATTTAAAGTGGACGGAAATTTACTTAAAAAGAAAGAAAGTGTGTATGGGGTGTGCAACACGGTAGCGTTTCAGTCTGCCTTTTAAGTTAAGCGACCTTTCTAGGTTAAATAAATAGGACTTCTCACACTGAGAGGGTCCTTTTTGTATTTTTTTTGAAGAAAAACCGATAGACGAAACGATGATCGAAAACTACGCTTACTCTGATCTAGGACTGTTCATTGGCATGACGACAGTGCCAATTCATCTACACACAAAAAAATTTTATAAGAAAGAACTAGATTCACTTGTTAAGAGGTATCGAAAGAATCTTTGTGAAAATATTGGGTGCGATGGCAATGCAGATTTTGCCTGCTATAACCCAAAAGGGTATTATATCTTTGGCAAATTTGATATTGCGTTTATCACTCTCATTGATGATTTTGAGGTATGCGGCAGAACGTTTCGTCCCTATAATTACACCATAAGGCAAGATAACAATGAGTCAAATCCCAGACTAAACCTTAATGCTTTCGATCATAAAATTCTCGCGGGCAAGTTTATCGAAAGAGCACGAACGACAGAAAATGAGGCTCCAATTATTGCTAATGCCCGAGATACTTTCCTGAGAAAAAATAAAAGATTTCCTTTTTTTTGTATTTGCGAGGTAAAGCTGAACAATATCTTGCTAATGCAAAATGGTTACGACCCTCTTCACAGGGCCTTTCGAGAATACTTCTTTAATGGTGCCGAGGGCGGTAATATTTACACTTTTAGTGATGATTCGACTGGTGTTGAGTCTAAAGTTTTATTGATAGAAACGTTTGGCACATCGGAGTTCATACTGCTCATTTTTTCAAATAGTATTTATCGCATTACAGACGTTGTGATGGAGCTGCGATCGCTACACTTTTCTGACAACGAAATTAAACCCAGAGGTAGCGCCGAAAACATTTTAGTTGAACAAACAAACTCAACCTATGGAGTAGACTACGATTTATTCCTCGAAAACTTAAAATCATGTAGTAAACAGTTGAGTAAATCAGGACTAGATGATTTCTCCTTTAAGGTCAATAAAACTCCACGAGGATGGAAGTATTTAAATCCGTCCAACGATGAAGAAATTGCGATAAGCACGCGATGGTTTGTGCCACCCAAAACCATATATAACAGCGCGACTTCTAATGGACAAGACGATGTTCAAAATATCCTCGTTGGGTTAGGAGACCTGATTTTGAAATCAAAAGAGCAATTGCCGGTTATCGAGGCATTGGGAAATTTAATTAATGAGTATGCCAACATGGTTGAAAGTTGTAGACCAGAGCATTTTTTGACCGAGGCTCGATCTTATCCTGTGGTTATGAAGTCTATGACCAAATTGAAAGAAAGGTTTCACTCTGAAAATGGTACTGACTCGAGCGACAATTCCAATGGGGTCTTTAAAAGATCTTGCTCCAATTGGTTGTTAAATTCTACAGAAATATCGGAGATCGAAAACAGCCTTCGAGAGGCGGGTGTGGCAAAGATTGTACGTAACAAAATTGCCAAGATTATCTCCAATTACAATACCGTGGTTTCAAATCCTATCTTATTTCTGTCGTTCCTCGATATTACTAATTTTTTAAAGAATGACCTCCGAGTCACTTTGAAGCACTGGGGATTCAAAGACCTACCCACTCATGTCAAAAATGAATTCCTGAAAAATAAATTTTTGTATTACGAAAAAGCCTTCAACAATCGGTTCTTTCAGAGCACTTTTACGAAGGAGTTGACCGATTTCAACTCTGAATATTTCGGCTCAATGCATCAAATAATGAGTGCCTTTACCTTTGCCTATAAGTCATTTTCCAAGCTGTTTACCGGGGCTGATAAAAACTCAGATTACGTCGTTGTGGGCAGCACCCCCGTGATTCAGAGTACGAAATCTTTTATTCGCATTGGTTACTTCCATTTGCTGCAAAGCGAAGGTTTCGCAGCTATTTGTTGCCACGAAACGATGAACTACTTTTACGATAAACTTAACAAGCAGTCCCTGAAGCAGTATGATGTTTTTTCTAAAAAGGAGCAGGATAATGGTTCTACTGATAGGTTGAATGAATTGTTTGAAAAAGCTGGATTTACCGATGAGCCATTTTCCAGCGTCATGGACTATAACAAAGTCGGCTGTCCCTTGCTTAATAAATTCAAAGAAAGATTAAGTAAAAAGTATGAAACCATCAAAGAAAATGAATCCAAAAATTCGACCGCAGAAAGTGACAAGCGGTGGGCGAACGACTATTTGTTAAATAAGCACCTCTTGGATGAATTTTTTGACGATACCTTGGTTTTGAAGTATTTTGTAAAGGACATCCTCACCCTTTATCTGAGCTATCTTGGAGATAAACATTTGTTTGAGCTGTGGCATTGTCAATATTTTCTTCAACTGCCAATGAACTACCAAAGTGATAGGATGATACGTGACGACAAGTTTTGTATTTTCTTGCTTCGGATGATGTTTGTTTTATCTGATGTTCAAGACGAAGATGGTGCACCGATTATTAACAACTACTACCTTAATCGTGAAAGTTTACCTTCATTTATCGCCCCCAATAAGATTTTACAACACCAGTGGTTTACGTATTTTGGGAAGATCAGATGGATTGTAGAAGAGATGCTTTACGATCCAGGTATTAGAGAGCTTAAGTATGCGATTGAAAATTGGGCAAAACAGCTCTTTTTGTACGGGAACTCAGATTATCTACGAGAGGAGGAATATAGTAAAGATGATTCTGTGAAAGAGTACGAAGATATGGTAAGTGAAATAGGCGGCAAAACTCAATCAATAATTGATAAACTAAAGAAGGGCGAGTTGGTTTTGAAAGATACAAGCGAATCTCGCTTCCGATTTGCTGTAGAGATGATTTACGCCTTCCTAAAACATTATCAAGAGGACTACTGGAGCAATATGAGCCAAGAGAAGCTCCTTATGCGTGATGATAAAGGTAGGGCTCAAACAAAAAATAGTAAATCTAAGTTTAATGGTAATTACGCCAAAATGCTTGTTGATAGACAAGGTGGTTTCTTTTGTATTGATGCTCGAACGCGTCGTGAAATATTCAGAATGCGCGTAACGTTCGTCAAATCTTTGTGGAATGAGAGTCTTCTGGTTAAAAGAGATGAGTTTTTAATCCCCACATAAAACTCTTTCCAAAAACACCTTTGGGGGCATTTTTGAAGTGTTACAAGTGGGAACGCCTGCCCACAAAATGGTAGCGAAGATTTGGATAAAAAGCTTCCCGCGGGTTCCTCATTTTTCACCCAAAACATCGCTGAACTTGTTTCGCGTTTTATGTAAGTTTTTAGAAATCCAGCTTGTAAAAAGCGGCAAAACTTACAGCAAGATAGCTTTATTACATTCTTCCCTAGGGGTAAGAAGTAAAAAGCATCTTGCTAGGGACTTAGTCGTCCCTAGAACCCTACCGCTCGAGCCCGCGACTTCTCCCAGAAAATGTTTCGCGAATGAGCGACAACTCCTTCAACCGCTTTTCAATTTTCTTCAGCTCCAGAATTTTGGATTTGTCTATTTGAAGAGTGCTAAACCTAAATTTTCTCCCTTTGTAAATAACTCCTTTAACTTTCGAACGATAACTATATATTTCCAGCTCTTCGTGAACCCTGACTTGTTCTACCAACTTGTCGAGGGTTTTGCTTCTCTCGAAAAGCTCGTGAAGGGCTTCTCGCGCCAAATCCTTTTGTATGGTCAAGATTGTTTGATTTTCTGGACCCAGGCCGGAATTGTGTTACTAGAAAAAGTGACACATTGATAGTGGCAGGTCATGCTTACGGTGGTACAGGAAATGACTCTACGATCATAATCCACTTACTGGATACGTCAGGAGTTGATATTGCTACCTATGAATTTTACGAACCTAATTCTTTTATACAATTAGAAACAACGAGTGTCGAGGTAGATGGCAAAGAAATTATAGTATGTGGTGATATTGATTTAGGGGAGTTTAAATACAAAGCATTTATACACAGAATAGATTTCGAGGGAAATGTAATACGAAAACAATATTACCAGGATAATGATCTTGTCGAGACGGTTGCATATGATCTGTTTCTTGATGATAACGGTAACTATATTTTCAATGTAATGCTTGATAAACAGGATTGGAGTAAGGAAAGCCGAGCGATCATCAAGCTTGATACGCTGGGCAATGAGCTATATCGCTGGGACTCAGAGCCGGAGTTTTTTCTTAACGGGCCGGAGAATATGGTTGTGTTGAATAACGGCAATTATGTAATCAAGCACGATACAGAGGCGCCGAATGGTGTTGGAGAAGTACCGCTAATGGTGTGCGTGGATCAGGATGCTCAGACTGTATGGGAGTACGAATTCAGCGAGGCGGGTTTTTTCTTTTACATCAAGAACATGTTTGTGGCTGCAAATGGAGACATACTACTATGTGGCTCAGATCATGTCATGCTTGATGAAGACTTTTTTACAACAGGGTTTATTGCAAGGATCAGCCAAGGAGGAGATCTGTTATGGAAACGTATCATTAACGATGCTACCATCACCGGGAACTTTGAACAATGCTCCTTCTCCGATATTAAGGAACTAGATAACGGTGACCTGGTAGCTACAGGCAGGTTTCGTAACACCAACAGCAATGACCTATGGCTCATCAGGACAGACGCCGACGGATGCATCCTGCCTGATTGCAATCCCCTGCAGCTGATTACTTCTACAGAGAACCCGCCACAAGACATCGCAGGCATAGAGGTCTATCCCAATCCCTCTAGCGGCATATTTCACTTCACCGTACCTGAGATGACGACAGCATGGAATCTGGAAGTATATGACTTGGTGGGTAGATCAATTTTCAGTACAGATTCCTCAGAAGGATCGACAATAGACATAGATCTGTCAGCACATGGATCGGGAGTATATATATGGAAGATCGGAAATGGAGAGGGAAGGCAGGCAAGTGGGAAGGTGGTGAAGGTAGAGTAGTTAATGAGGTAAATAGTTAAGAAATTAATCTACTAATTTGAGGAAAAAAAGCCGACCACGAGTTCGTAAGCATACCCATGTTTTTGATTGAAGAAGTGTGTTGCGCAGCTGTCATCTGTATCAAGGGAAATGACGGCTTGGTTGGGTGTATGAAAGCGTCTTATCAGACACTTCTATAAACATAAATACCTTAACTTGGCAAGAAGGCATATATTTTGTCAGAATTATTGTAGAAAGTGAAGAGATAGTAAATGAAAAAGTATCTGTACTTCATAGGTGATGATACAGCACCAAGCAGGTCAATTGGCCTGTTTGGTGTTATTTGTATTCTTTTGCTTAGTTATTCCAGCTATACTCAAGAGTATTTTAGTAAAGTTTACGATCCTCATGTTGGAATTACAGACATAGGATTTGACCTAGAAATTTTCGAGGGAGAAATTTACATTCTGGCAATTCATAGGTGTAGCAATTCTACGGTCGATTGTGCAAGTGTCTCAAAAGTTGACATAGAAGGGAACCTCATTTGGACATCTTTGTATGATTACATGGATCCTGGTATTAGTAGTCTATCGAGAAAGAACGACACATTAATCGCAGTAGGTCATGTTTATAATGGTACGGGTAATGATTCAACTATTTTAGTCCAATTGCTGGATACGTCAGGGGCAGACATTGCGACTTACGAAATTGTAGAGCCGGGACCATTGAATCAAACGGAGACGTATGGTGCCGTAGTTCAGGGCCAGGAAATCATCGTGTATGGTTCGCAAGACTTACCCGGGTCTTTTACTGCACGTGGATTTATGCACCGATTGGACATGGAAGGGAATATTCTTAAGAAACAGTATTACCAGGATCTAAGTGAAACCATTATGACAGACCTGTTTCTTGATGAGAACGGCAACTATATTTTCAATGTAATATTACATCAGAAAGGGGAGAGTAAGGAAAGCCGAGCGATCATCAAGCTGGATACGCTGGGCAATGAGTTGTATCGCTGGGATTCAGCGCCGGAGTTTTTTCTTAATGGTCCGGAGAACATGGTTGTGTTGAATAACGGCAATTATGTAATCAAGCATGATAAAGTCCCACAAGGAGAATTGGTCGAAGAACACAACCTTGTATGCGTGGATCAGGAAGGAAATCTGCTATGGGACCTCTTTTTTTATGAAGACAAAGCAGAATATCTCATAAATAACATGTCCGTTGCGACTAATGGAGATATCCTTATTTGTGGAATGGTAACAGTATTTGAGTCAGTGGATTATGATTTTTCAGGATTTATTGCAAGAGTGACTCAGGAAGGTGACTTACTCTGGAGACGATTGGTTAATGACGCCACGATTACGGGAGATTTTGAGTTGTGTGCCCTATACGACATTAAAGAACTAGACAATGGTGATCTCGTAGCCACGGGCAACTTTCAGAGCACCAACAGCAATGACGACCTGTGGCTTATCAAGACAGACGCTGATGGATGCATCCTCCCTGATTGCAATCCTTTGCAACTGATTACCTCTACGGAGAACTTACCACAGGACATCATAGGCATAGAAGTTTATCCCAATCCATCGAGTGGAATGTTTAATTTCTCCATACCTAAGATGATCTCAGAATGGAAACTGGATATATATGACTTGCTGGGCAGATCAATTTTCAGTACAGATTCCTCAGAAGGATCGACAATAGACATAGATCTGTCAGCACAAGGATCGGGAGTATACATCTGGAAGATCAGTAGTATGGAGGGAAAACAAGTGAGCGGGAAGGTGGTTGTTAAGACAGAATAAACCAAAAGTCCCACAATCCTTTTATCTCATGGGAGACTCATTTCTACTAGATGAAAGTCGAAAAAGAAATGCGTGGTGAGAGATTTTCGTCGCGGCTTGATGGATTGAATTCAGTATTTGAGATTTATTCAATACATCAGAGAAGCAGAAAATCTTGAACTGTAGAAATGTGGTAGGCAGAGCATCTTTTTTCGACAAGCTTTTTGTATACTTTTCAGCGACTGGAAAAGTATGCCGCCGGAGGCAAGTGCTATGCCAGATCACTGTGGCATGTACTTACAGGAGAGACGATACAGATACCTATAGATATACAGGGTGGTCAGGGCAGATCAAGAGAGACACAAGAGATAAAAAGCCAAGATGTCGCCTGTACACTTGCACCTAATCCCGCAAATGATGAAATTAGAGTGATGATACATGACTTTGAAGCAGGTGATAAGGAGATCACGATAGAAGCCTTTGATATCACAGGTCAGAGGGTTTTTGCAGAGCGTTCTATGGGTAAGAATCAAGTATTGATTAACTCTGAGAGATGGAAGGATGGTGTGTATTTGATAAAAGTATTTACGGAATATGAAGAACTATTAAATCAAAAAGTAGTGATCGGTCATTAAATAAGTCAATAGAGGGTCCGCCTCGGTGGACTCTCTATATTCAATTATGATAAAGATATTAGCATATTCGACATGTCTACTTACTTCATCTATCATGATGGGTCAAGAATATTTCAGTAAGGTTTATGATCCTCACGTGGGAATTACAGACATTGGGTTGGATATTCAATTAATAGATGATGACTTATATATCTTATCAGGGAATCGGTGTATTGACTCTACGGTTGACTGTGCAAGCATCACGCGTATTGATGATGGAGGCAATCTTGAGTGGTCAAGATTGTTTGATTTTATAGACCCGGGCCGGAATTGTGTTACAAGAAAAAATGGCACATTGGTGTTAGCCGGTCATGCATACGGGGGCACGGGAAATGACTCTACGATCATAGTTCACTTACTGGATACTGCAGGAGCTGATATTGCTACCTATGAATTTTACGAGCCAAATTCATTTATACAATTAGAGACTACAAGTGTTGTGGTAGACGGCAATGAAATTATCGTTTGTGGTGACATTGATTTAGGAGAGTTTAAGTACAAAGCGTTTATACACAGGATTGATTTCGAGGGAAATATAATACGAAGACAATATTATCAGGATAATGATCTTATCGAGACAGTTGCATATGATCTGTTTTTAGATGAAGAGGGAAACTATATATTCAACGTAATGCTGGATAAGTTGGATTGGATTCAGGAACAACGGGCTATCATCAAGCTTGATACGCTGGGCAATGAGCTGTATCGCTGGGACTCGGAGCCGGAGTTTTTTCTTAACGGGCCGGAGAATATGGTTGTGTTGAACAATGGAAATTATGTAATCAAGCATGATAAAGTCCCACAAGGAGAATTGGTCGAAGAACACAACCTTGTATGCGTGGATCAGGAAGGAAATCTGCTATGGGACCTCTTTTTTTATGAAGACAAAGCAGAATACCTTATAAATAACATGTCAGTTGCGACCAATGGAGATATCCTTATTTGCGGAATGGTAACAGTATTTGAGTCAGTGGATTATGATTTTTCTGGATTTATAGCAAGAGTGACTCAGGAAGGTGAACTACTATGGAGAAGGTTAGTTAACGATGCTACAATAACAGGAAGTTTTGAGTTGTGTGCCCTATATGATATCAAAGAAATGAATAACGGAGATCTTGTCGCTACGGGTAATTTCCGCAACACCCAGAGCAACGACCTGTGGCTCATCAAGACAGACGCTGATGGCTGCATCCTCCCTGATTGCAATCCTTTGCAACTGATTACCTCTACGGAGAACTTACCACAGGACATCATAGGCATAGAAGTTTATCCCAATCCATCGAGTGGAATGTTTAATTTCTCCATACCTAAGATGATCTCAGAATGGAAACTGGATATATATGACTTGCTGGGCAGATCAATTTTCAGTACAGATTCCTCAGAAGGATCGACAATAGACATAGATCTGTCAGCACAAGGATCGGGAGTATACATCTGGAAGATCAGTAGTATGGAGGGAAAACAAGTGAGCGGGAAGGTGGTTGTTAAGACAGAATAAACCAAAAGTCCCACAATCCTTTTATCTCATGGGAGACTCATTTCTACTAGATGAAAGTCGAAAAAGAAATGCGTGGTGAGAGATTTTCGTCGCGGCTTGATGGATTGAATTCAGTATTTGAGATTTATTCAATACATCAGAGAAGCAGAAAATCTTGAACTGTAGAAATGTGGTAGGCAGAGCATCTTTTTTCGACAAGCTTTTTGTATACTTTTCAGCGACTGGAAAAGTATGCCGCCGGAGGCAAGTGCTATGCCAGATCACTGTGGCATGTACTTACAGGAGAGACGATACAGATACCTATAGATATACAGGGTGGTCAGGGCAGATCAAGAGAGACACAAGAGACAAAAAGCCAAGATGTCGCCTGTACACTTGCACCTAATCCCGCAAATGATGAAATTAGAGTGATGATACATGACTTTGAAGCAGGTGATAAGGAGATCACGATAGAAGCCTTTGATATCACAGGTCAGAGGGTTTTTGCAGAGCGTTCTATGGGTAAGAATCAAGTATTGATTAACTCTGAGAGATGGAAGGATGGAGTTTACCTGATAAAAGTGATTGCGGATAATGAAGAGTTGTTAAATCAGAAAATAGTGATCGGTCATTAAAATAAAGACAATAGTGGGTTCACCTGAGGTGGGCTCACTATATTCAAGTATGTTAAGAGTCTTAAGCTGTATATTATTTCTTTTCGTGGCGTCTGCATTGGTGGGTCAGGAATACTTTAGCAAGGTTTATGATCCTCATATTGCGATTACAGATATTGGATTGGATATTCAATTAATAGATGATGACTTGTATATTATAGCAGGAAATCGGTGTATCAACTCTACAGTTGACTGTGCAAGTATTATCCGTATCGACGTTGAGGGGAATCTTGTATGGTCAAGATTGTTTGATTTTCTGGACCCAGGCCGGAATTGTGTTACTAGAAAAAGTGACACATTGATAGTGGCAGGTCATGCTTACGGTGGTACAGGAAATGACTCTACGAGGCTTTGTTGCATGAATGGATGATAAAAGAGATGGAGATAGTATCTTTGAGAGACCAACCTTACAAAGCAAGCCACATGACAAAGCAAGAAACTAAGGTTGGGGGAAAGCAGAAAAAGCAGAAGAAAAACAAGTATAAGATCACAAATTGGAGAGGATCGATAGAATCGTGTATACACCGTTGAAAGCGTTGGGCGGGTCGGTTTCTGCGGAGCATGGAATAGGCACACATAAAAAAAAGCACCTGACCGTGTCTAGGACGGATGAGGAGCTTCTGTTAATGAAGACGCTCAAAAATGCTCTCGATCCGCATCACATCCTGAATCGTGGGAAGATCTTTGATGTGTGACAATATAATAGATGCTGAGAAGTCGATATTTCGAGAAACCGAGATTGATAAGTATAAAGTAATAAGACATAAGACGATAGACTGGAGACTTCGAGAAACAGGAAAGTCAGGAAGTAGAAAAAATAAGTACCTAGTATCAAGATTTGAGGATGGCTACATATACGCAGATCGCAATACGCTCTTTGCCAAGTAGTCATTAAGATCGATTCTTCGACTCCTCAATTCTTCGATTCCTTAATTTGAAGATGGCTCAGCGAGGTCGTCTTACTGAACATAAATTTTTCTGGAATAACTATGACCATCAGCATTCACAACGACATAATATAATCCAGTTAGAAGACTTGATACATCGAGATATTTACGGCCCCCAGATGCCGATAATTTCGTTATTTATTGGCCTATGCTGTTTATAAGGCTGATATCGGCATACTTCATTCCATCCCATTCAATAGTGATGGTTGACGAGGAAGGATTGGGATAAATTTTAAACATTTCCTCAATCATCACATCTTTAGTGGGCGTTATGTCTGAGCAATAGGCTTCCTTGGGTTCCAGTTCTATCCATCCCTTTGATGTGAGACCCTTTCCGTCAAAAGCGACAAAGTCCGTAGGGTAACGCTTCATCCCTTAGCATCAGTTACCATCTATATTTTAACCCTAATCTTAAATTATCTATTAACCTATTTGACTCAGTATCATTTAAATTCACACTACTAGAAGTCTCACCAAATAGACCAAATTTATCATTTATTGAATAACTCACTGTCAAGGGAAATTCGACATTAGTTGATGAAATTTTATTATTGAAATCACCAGATTTATGTCTCTCAAAATTAAATTCTACTCCAAAATCTAAATCAAAGGATTTGTAATCAATTAATCTGTAGAATAATCCACTTCTAATTCCATAAGACTTTTTGAAATTGTGTGCGAATCTTCCTTTAAAGCCTATTTTAGTAGTCAACAATTTATCATAACTCAATTCGCCATTTAAGCCTGACAGGTTTGAATATAATCCTCCTGTAGAGATATTATTAGAATTTTGGCCATGCAAACAATGACATACAAACATCAGGAATAATATGAATACTAAATTCTTCATAACTTTACTATTTTATGAGTTAAACTTGATTGATTGGACTGCACATTTAAATAGTAAATACCACTATTTAAATGTGATATGTCCAATGTAGGGCCATTTTTGATTGCAACAATTCTTCCATCCAGAGTGGCTTTGTTGCATGAATGGATGATAAAAGAGATGGAGATAGTATCTTTGAGAGACCAACCTTACAAAGCAAGACACATGACAAAGCAAGAAACTAAGGTTGGGGGAAAAGCAAAAAAAGCAGAAGAAAAACAAGTATAAGATCACAAATTGGAGAGAATACAATAGGAGTCTTGTAAAACGAGGAGACATAACTATATGGTTTGATGAGGCCTTATTAGACTGCTGGTATTACCAAGGTCCTAATCAAAAAGGAGCCCAGTATAAATATTCTGGGCAATGCATGAGGAGCTTGCTACAGCTCAAGGTAGTATTTGGGTTGAAGTACCGACAATTAGAGGGTTTTGCCAGTTCATTGTTAGGCATGATGGGGATAGAATTGAGCGTTCCGAGCTATTGTCAAATAAGCCAAAAGTAGGGCAAAACAAGTGGAAGTAAAAATGGATGTTCCCAAAACAAAGGGCCCCATGTTTATAGTATTTGATTCAACGGGACTCAAGGTATATGGAGAAGGGGAATGGAAGGTACGTAAACATGGGTATAATAAGCGCAGGACGTGGCGTAAGCTACATTTGGGAGTAGATGAAAAGACAGGATATATACATGCACAGGTACTGACAAAAAACAGCAAAGGAGATGGAGATGCTCAGCAGGTTCCACAATTATTGGATCAGGTAAAAAGTCCTATAGACCGCTTTGGAGCAGATGGAGCCTATGACACATATGAAATATGGGAAATGCTCAAGGAAAAACAGATAGAGGGGGTAATACCTCCACAGGAAAATGCAATGTACTGGGTAGATGAAAATGACGAGTTACTGGATCTTGATCGCAATGAGATAATCAAGAAAATAGAAAAGGTGGGTCGAAAGAAATGGAAACAGCAAAGTGGCTACCACAGACGGAGTTTATCAGAAACAGCAATGTTTCGATTCAAGACAATATTTGGCCCACAGCTATATTCTCGACGATTTGAAACCCAGCAAAGTGAAGTTGCAATAAAAATAGCTTGCTTAAATATAATGACAGGCCTTGGTATGCCTGTTTGTAAAAAGGTGGCTTAAACCTATAGCTATTAAGCCATAGCTATGCTTTTTTTTGATGACTTATTCATGCAACAAAGCCACTTTCTACTACAAAGATAACTCTTTCATTTGATAATTTACTAGTCAAAAGATATCCTTCATAATTTAATTGATTACTTTTTTTATCTAAAACTGGGACATCGATTTTCTCAATGGATCCAAAACTATCATCAATAGTTATATTAAACAATGTGTTCAAATAATTTACAAAAGTAGTTATTTGAGTTGGGTCATAAATTTCATTCTCCATCAAGCCCTTAACATTTTTATCATTAATATTTTCGGTACATGAATGAAAAAAGAATGAGCCTATAATAAGACTTAATCCTAGTAACTAAATTTGTAAAAATTTCATTTTAATAAAATATTTTGAACAGTACGTCTGTTCGACCGTCGAGAAGAAATTTCCTCTCTTCACATCTCTTACAACTTCAAATCAAGTTACTTAGTTCAGTATTCCTTTTAACTCCATGCGTCTATCTTGATTTTGTCCGCTTATTTTGAGTTTGTTTTGGATTTACTTCATCTTTCGGTCGTTTTTTAGTCATAATTGATGCTATTAACATTGCAGTAACATATAGAGGTACCCTAATGTGCCGAAAGCCCAGTCATAGCTTTTATTACGACGCATAGTTAGTCAATGGATTCTATTATCATGCTAGGAAAAACACCCTTTCTATAGGGGGGGGAATCCCCCTTTCATTTATCAACATTTTATAAAGAACTACCCCGCTGCAAGCGGACGGGGGTATCACCGCTTGCTTTAAACCTCAGAAGAGCTTGAGCTGACTGCGATATATTTTCTTATAGGTTTTCCCTTGATTCTTGACATATTCCTGTATTGTATCAAAACTACCATGTTGTCCAACTGTATTTACATAGTAGCCACTTGTCCAAAAATGTCCGCCCCATAACTTCTTTTTAACCTCTAGATGCTTCTCGAATATCTCCCGTGCCGTTATACTTTTCACCGTCTTGATGATCTTTGTAGGAGAATAGCTCGGTACACTTTGAAGCAATAGATGAATATGGTTCTCTGCTGTACCCTGTTCATGTGTATACATCTCATAGCGCGGACCTATCCCTTCGCATATTTCTTTCAGTGTCCTTTTTACTTCCTTTGTAAATACTTCTCGCCGATATTTCGCAGGTCATACAAAATGATACAGTAACAAACTTTTGTTATGGCTCTTGTGTAGATGTTTGTCTTCTTTCATTCGACAAATCTAACCAAGCAGCAATCCATTTGCGACACCTGATGCAAGCATCGGGGAATTCTTTAGATTAAATGTCAATCTTTCAACTGAGAAGTACATTTAGTATATGTTCTTTTCCTTAATATGTATATTTGCTTCATGAGGCAATATCTGGACTTACTCAACCATATTATAGAGAATGGGACAACTAAGTCTGATCGTACCGGTACGGGTACCCTTAGTTGCTTCGGATATCAGATGAGGTTTGACCTATCTAAGGGTTTCCCCATGCTCACGACCAAGAAGCTCCATCTCAAGTCCATCATTTACGAATTACTGTGGTTTTTAAAAGGAGACACCAATGTGAGATACTTGCAAGAGAATGGGGTGAGGATATGGAACGACTGGGCAGATGAGAATGGTGACCTAGGTCCTGTTTATGGAAAGCAATGGCGAAGTTGGGCTTTGCTTGATGGTAGTTCTATAGATCAGATAGAGAGGGCTGTAGGCCTGCTAAAGGATAATCCTGACTCTCGAAGAATATTAGTTAATGCATGGAATGTAGGCGAGTTACAAAATATGGCATTGACACCTTGTCATTGTCTTTTTCAGTTTTATGTGGCAGATGGAAGGTTGTCGTGTCTTCTATACCAGAGGTCTGCAGATACTTTTCTAGGTGTACCATTCAACATAGCATCTTATGCTCTCTTGACCATGATGATGGCTCAGGTATGTGATCTGGAGCTAGGAGAATTTGTTCACGCTTTTGGTGATGTACACCTTTATAATAATCATCTTGAACAGGCACATGAGCAGTTAACACGGATTCCGACGACTCTTCCTAGATTGCTTATTAACCCCAATGTCAAATCTATTTTTGATTTTTCATTTGAAGATTTCAAACTGATGGACTACAATCCCCAGCCCCATATCAAGGCTGCAGTGTCAGTGTAGTTATAGCGTTGCACGTAGACTACCTTTTTTATATAATTGTCATGGCTGATAACTGATGTCACTCAATGTTACCCTATGTGGATCATAATACTAAATTTGCGATATGCGTATAGGAAGTTCCATATTATTAGTATTGATGACATTATTCGTCTCCGGACAAGATTCTGGATTGAATATGTTTGACAATTCCATTTTACATGAAGTAAGGGTTGTAATCAATGATGGCAATTATTGGACTAATCTTGTTTCGGATTACGATGTAAATTATCCCAATGTACCTTATACGTTGGCAATGGTGACTATCGACGGTGAAGAAATGGATTCTATCGGTGTCAGGCGTAAAAGGATTTTCGTCATTTTGGGGTTCTGAATTCAAGAAATCTTTTAAGCTAGATTTTAATGAGTATGTTCCAGGAAGGAGATACGATGGCTTACGGAAATTAAACTTAAATAATGGGGAAGGAGACCCGTCTTTGAATAGGGACTTACTTTGCTATGATCTCATGCGCAACAACGGTGTTCGAGCTCCACGAACGTCTTATGCGAGATTGTATTTAAATGGAGAATACTGGGGACTGTATGCGGTGATAGAACAGATTGACCGGACATTTCTAGAGTATAATTTCCAGAATGACAAGGGAAACTTATTTAAGAACATAGGTTGGACGGAGTTAGAATGGCTCGGAAACAGCCTTTCAGATTACGAGGAGTCAATTGGACTCAAAACTAATGAATCGGAAAATGACTGGTCAGGATTTATTAATCTTGTAGATGTCATTAATAATACATCAAATACAGATTTCAAGGATGCCATCGCAGAGGTGTTTAATGTTGACCTCTATCTCAAGACATTGGCTATTGATGTGGCTACCAACAACTGGGATTCATACCTGGATCATGGCAGAAATTTTTACATGTACGAGGATTATCAAAGTGGAAAATTTCAATGGATTCCTTGGGACTATAACCTTGCTATGGGCGGTGAATTCGCTGGAGGGACATTTGAGGAATGCGATTTTTTTCCCGATTTTGTGGCGGTAGTTAAGGAAGGATTAGAAGTAGACTTTGTGGATATTACCTGGCCTACAACCGTGGAATCTTATAGTTGGGATTTTGGCGATGGTGAATCATCTGATGAAGTAAATCCAAGTCATACATTTGCTATGGCAGCCAATTATCAAGTGTGTCTTACCATTAACAAACCGTCAGCATCTTGTATGGAGAGAGTGATCTGTAAGACCATAGATGTCTCCATGCCATTGAGTGATTGTAATAGCATTACGAATGGCACATGTCCATACCCTGCAGATGATCCTATTTTTGCACAGGTGATTGATTTTGCTCCCAATTGCTGTACTGGAGACTGGACAGTAGATTGCCAGGATCAATATGACTGGCTGGCAGGGAATAGTGGATTTGATTATAAAATCGACCTTTCTACTATCACAAAGCCTTTGATCAAACGATTAATGGATGTTCAGGAATACAGAGAACTATATTTTAGTAATTTCTGTAAAATCCTAGATGACAATCTTACTGAGGAGAGAATTTTCCCAATCGTTGACTACAATGGTGATCTAATTCGGGATGCTGTTTATGAAGATGACAATTACATATGGACTACGGAAGATTTTGAGGATGACCTAGACCAGGGTAACTCTATCATTCCAGAAATTAAGAAATTTGTGACAGCAAGAATAAATGATCTTTCAGAAGAACTACCTACATTGTACAATTGCGAGACAGAAGTGGAACCTACAATGGGTGATGTGGTGATCAATGAATTTATGGCTTCCAACGATATAGGCGGGCCTCAAGACTCCGAGGGTGAAAATGATGACTGGATAGAATTGTACAATAATACAGGAAGGATGATCGATCTTAGTAACTTTTATCTTTCTGATACCATAGATAATCTCGCACTTTGGAGATTTCCTCCCGGAGTCTCAATAGGTCCAGATGATTACTTGATAGTATGGGCAGATAAAGACGAAAATCAAGGTGGTTATCATGCCAATTTTAAGCTGTCATCTTCCTATGAGAATATATACTTATCCTATGGTGATGTAGTCATTGATCATGTAGAATATAATGTGCAAACTACACTATTAACTTCAAGTCGAATACCAAATGGCACGGGTGATTTTGTAATTCAAGATGCGACGTTTGGATTTAATAATGAACACGACTCAGCTGTATCTGATGAGACCTTGAAAGGGGTAAATGTTCATCCAAATCCGACCATTTCAACTGTCCAAGTCGAGGTGCATGAAGACATTGAGTTGCCAGTATCGATTCATATTTATGATGCTCTAGGAAGGAATATCAAAGAGATAAGATCCTCAGAAAAGAACACTTCAATATCTGTTGCGAGTCTTCAGCCAGGGCTGTATTACATAAAGCTTGTGGATGCATCAGCTAAATATTCATTACATAAATTAAAAGTAGTAAGGTAGTGCCGACAGAGTTTAGAGAGATAAGTAGATGGGCTGATCAGATGGCCAGTTATACCCTTGATGAGGAAAATCACAGTCTGGCAGTTGATAGAACAGACTCCAAATTCTTTTTTCATATCAACGATCTAAGTCGGATTCTAGAAATGTTGAGCTCCTTCGTCAAAGTGTTAGACGTAGAAGGTCACAGAGTCCATGATTATATATCCAGATATTTTGATACCGATGATTTTTTATTTTACAGGCATCATCATGATCTACATAAGAATCGATATAAATTTAGGTTCAGGAATTATGTTTCCAACAGTACTACATTTTTTGAGGTAAAAAAGAGGACCAATAGAAATAGGACAGAAAAAAGTCGTCTACGCAGGCCAAGTGATAATTTAGTCTTGGACTCAGAGACAGAGACTTTTGTGGCAGATGTATCGGGGTTGAAGAGTGTGGAGTTACTTCTTGCTTTGGATGTATTTTACCGAAGGATATCCTTGTCAGATCCTGCCACTGGAGATCGAATGACAATCGACTTTAACCTTGAATTAACGCGGGAGGGAAAGACTATAAAATTTGAATATTTAGTTATCGTTGAAATTAAGCAAGGAGTTCTCAATAAAAGGACACGGATGTTTCAAGTTCTTGCCGATACAGGGCATCTGGAAAGGAGGATATCAAAGTATTGTCTGGGTATTATGACCTTGGTTGATGGTATAAAGACTAACCTATTTAAGCAACGACTAAGGGAAGTAGAAAAAATAGAACGAGAAGATAATCGAGCATTAGCTAGCTAAGACATATGGATGACGCACTGACAACACTGATACTGAGATTCGCTACAGACCTTGTTACCATAACGCTGTTGGTAAGTTTAATTTACTTTGGAAATCAGAGAAACAAGGAATACGCATTTACATTTTACCTTTTTAATGTCCTCATCTTTTTTGTTTGCTATGTAATGCAGAAAAGTGAGATATCCATGGGATTCGCTTTTGGTTTGTTTGCGATATTTGGAATTCTCAGATATAGGACCATTACGGTCCCTATCAAGGAAATGACCTATCTTTTTACGGCCATCACTATAGCCTTGATTAATGGTATTGGACATTTTGACGCAACGTTGTTTGTGATGAATGGGTTGATCGTTGTGTTCGTGTTTTTAATGGAAAAAATATGGTTTACCAATAGGGAGTCCTCAAAAATGGTTCAATTTGAAAAAATCGAATTAATAGAAAATGGAAAGACTGAGGAGATCCTTCAAGATATAAGTAGAAGAACAGGACTCAACATCATACGATACGAGGTAAAATCGATGAATTTTCTCAATGATTCTGCTGAGCTCAAAGTATACTATATCCCTAAGTAGCATATGAAACGAGCATGATATTTATTAATAATAATTCACACGCAAGGGCATGATTAATAAATATTGTGCGAGAGCGCAGCGGTTACGTCTGTGCAGTCCCGATTTCCATATGGGATTCTGCATTATACGAAGTCGTGGAAAAAATTTAAACACTTGAAACACATCACGACCTTTCTTTGCCTTTTTCTACCTCTAATACTTGTGTCTCAAGAAAGTATATCAAATAAAGAGTTGTGGTTAAAGATAGGTGTATCTTCTCCAGAAAAAGAACTAGGTGGCTTTTCTATTGGATTGGAACAGGGTCTTCGCTATGACATGGATTACAAAGAGCGCAAGAATAGCTTCACGGAACTTACAGCAGAAGTGAAAATTATCAAAGGTCTGAATATGGGGGGGAGCTTTCGATTCATTGATCGTACAAGTAAGAAAAGACCAGAGTCGTTGCGATTGTCTGCTATTCTGAAATATAAGGTGAAGATAGGAGATTATCTCCGGCCTGAATACAGATTTAAATATGAGAGACAGACGACCGGAGATTTTCCGGTATCTCAGCGATTGAGAAACAGGCTAGGACTGAGAATAGGGAAGGGCTCTTGGCTTGCTTACCCTTATCTATCTATGGAATACTTCTATCTGAAGCAAGATGTGTTTGACGCCTGGAGCAAGCGCAGAATGAAGATGAGTCTCAAAAGCTCGTTTCATAAAAACCATGGCATAGAACTAGCATATCTTCTCCAACAAAACATCAATGAAGACGAGATAGAGAAGGACAAGATTATTTCTCTAGAATATGGATTTAGCTTTTAAATCGCCTCTTTCTTTAAATCTTCGATAGCTTTTCTATCCATACCTGATGTTTGCCAACAAACCTCACAAAATAGATGCTAGCTGACAATCTAGATATATCGTACCGGAGTCTATCATTAGCATCAAACTTCATTACCAACTTTCCTTCATTGTTGAGAATTTCAATAAACTGATATGTTCCCCCTACCGTTGAGAATACATTTTCTACAGGATTAGGTAAGATAGTAGGTCTACTGTCTCCAGGAATATAGATATATATTACATCGGAGTAATCTTCGCTTCCATTATAATCGATTTGCCTCAGTCTATAATAGTATCCCATTCCAGCATTTACATTGCGGTCAGTAAAACTATAATCTTGTTGGCTCGTGATATTGCCAGTTCCAGCAATGGTGCCTATTTTTTCAAAATTTCCACCATTCGAGCTTCTCAATACTTCAAATCTATCATTGTTGATTTCACTGACAGTAGACCAGTCCAGTTCGACATCGCCATCACGATGATGCGCTGTAAAGGATAGGTATTCTACAGGAGTTGTAGGTGAGAAGCAGTCATTTGCAACAAGGTAGGTTCCATATTGACGGGCAGAATTAAAATCCAGTCCACAAGCAATTATGGGGGGAGAATATCCTGTTGCGTTAGACTCAACATAATTGCTCCCATTGACATCTTCAGTACCCAGGACACGATTAGTAGTGCCATTGGTAATAGAAAAATGCATTACTGCTCCACTATTGATCACATGCCCTAGTTGATGAGTATGACCTATTTCATGCAAGGCGACAGTTTCAAAATCACTTTCACTGCCAGATGGGTTGGCTGGTCCAAATTCCCAGGTAACTCCAGTTCCATTTCTTCGGAAAATAACGTCAATTCCAGTGAGTTCCCATTCCGAACTACCACACTTTTGGAATTGAGAATAAGCGGTTCCTATGACACTGCCTGTAAGAGCGCAGCTATCTGAGTCAAATGAAACAATATTAACTCCATCATCTGAGTCACATTGTATTGATGTAGTACCGCAGCCACCGTTGTCTGCATAGATGGAATATCCTTGTGTTTGCCATGAAGCCAGTGCTCTTTCAAACGACTCCATGGCTCCTGATACATTGGTAAAATCAACACCCATGTTGGCAGTTGATGTACTATAGACAAACTTGTACCCCATATCACCATCGGCTGCATCATCTACTAAGTAAGTTCTATGATGTTGTCCTCCAGAATCAGTGACATTGCTTACGTTGTATTCTATATTGAGACTTTGTGAGCTTATTGGCGATAGGACTCCTCCATTGTCCTGAATGAAAATCGTTCCATTTCCTGCCCTCGATCTCACTTCTACTACAATAGAAGTAGCAGACCAAGAAACAATATGAGCTGCAGTTGTCCCTATAAAGTTACTTCCACCAGAGTCAGCATTTCTGAAGAAAACCGTACCTGCTGTAGCGCCAAAATTTAATCCGGTAATCGTGATGGTGTCTCCTATCCCCGCTTTCCTATTGAGAGGGGTTATGTTAGATATAGAAGGCATCAGCATAGGAAATTGTTGGTTACCTTTGAATCCCGGCAACTTCACTTCGCTGTCAAGTACAGAAGTGATTTGAAATTCTAACTCAGATTTGTCATAAGTATTACGTCCATCAATATAGATATTAGCATAATTGTCATGTTTTACATAAGATAATGTACTATAAGTCGGTTGATAGGCGGTCTCCCTAAGTAGTCGGCAACCCTGATAATGATTTAGAGTAAATAACCCCCGATCCCCGACTTCTAATTTTAAGGAGGGATCGACCTTGGTCATCTCGTTACCGACTATTCCACCTAGTGTCAATAACGTTATCTCCTCAGACACCACAGCACCTTTATAAGTCTTATGGACCTTCAGCGTATGGTATGTAACAATTGCCCTGCCTTCTCCATCCCAAGCAGCTTCTTGGTCGATAACCTCGCCGTAGATCAAAAATTCACATGCATGGATACGACTGTCCAGATCTACCCATTGAACGGTACACTGACTACTAAGTAGACTGGGGAGTGAACAAGCGATGACTGATCCAGATCTACCCATTGAACGGTACACTGACTACTAAGTAGACTGGGGAGTGAACATGCGATGACAAGGAAAATATAAACAAATTTATAGGAAATGATATCCTTACAGGAACACGAATCCTTTTGAATGAAATGGAATAACATAAGTAAACTATTTATTAGTGGTTAATTTCTCAGTGGGAACTGTATAAACAGTGGGGACCGTATAAACAAATATATAATTACTGTCATTTCTAGCAAAGAAATCAGCAAGATTATTGTCATAGTATTGTATTATTATTTAGATACTGTCTAAATACCGTCTTACTTCATATATTAATTGTTAATAATGCACTACAAGTTTAAATTTGCCCACAGATTTGAAGTCAGCATTGATTTTCAATTTGGTATATCGAAGAGATTCTTTAAAGAGAAATTTTGCAATGTGTAACCATTTGAGGCTTAAAGCGCTTTTGCCAGCTTTTATTCTTGCTTTATCCTTCTCCCTGACAGCGCAACCTTCTATTGTTGTAGGTAAGACCGTTTTCAAGAACGCCTGCGCACAATGTCATGCCAAAAACATGACAGCAGCGGTAACTGGACCGGCTTTGAAAGGATCAGAAGACAGGTGGGCTGACTACCCTAGAGAAGAATTATATGCTTGGGTAAGAAATTCACAGAAGCTTATCGCTTCTGGACATCCATATGCCGTGGAGCTTTGGAATCAGTATAAGCCTACGGTCATGACTGAGAACAATCTCACAGATGATGAGATAGAAAGTGTGTTCCTATATGTAACCGATGTACTAAATGGACCTGCCATTGTGGGTGCACTAGGTCTAACCCATCAAGATGTAAAGAAAAGTAACAACTGGCTCTATGCCATCCTTGTTATTGCTTTGCTATTCCTAGTCTTCCTTCTCGCAAGAGCTATCAATCATTTATCAGAAATAAAGGCGGCTAAAGATGGGGTGCCTCATCAAAGACAGTCTACATTAAAGTCTATTTTCAGCCCATCCGTGATAAGTATATTGATATTTGGCTTGGTAGTATTGGCAGGATACACTACTGTAAATAATGCGATAGGCCTTGGGCGACAAGTAGGATACACACCTGATCAACCCGTGAAATTTTCGCACCAGACTCATGCAGGCATTCATAAGATTGATTGTCAGTACTGTCACGATGGAGCACGTAGATCAAAGCATGCTATCATTCCATCGGCCAATACATGTATGAATTGTCACAGAGCCATCACATCGGGGAGTACATATGGTACAGGAGAATTGACTAAAATATATGCATCTATTGGATTTGATCCTGAGAAGAATAAGTATGTAGATGATTACGATGATTGGTCTACAGATGATATAAAGGACATGTACACGACCTGGATTGCTAAGAATTACCTTGCAGACAATGGTTTAGATGATCTAGATGACGAAGGAGAAGACCATGTGGCCTCACAATGGGATGGAATCGTTGATGCGCTTACCAATAATCAAAAGAAAAAAATTCAAGGTCCTATAGAGTGGACCAGAATACATAATTTACCAGATCATGTATATTTCAATCACTCACAGCACGTAGCAGTAGGAAAGCTAGAGTGCCAGCGGTGCCACGGTAAAGTGGAGGACATGGAAGTGCTGGGTCAGCATGCGCCATTGTCGATGGGTTGGTGTATCAATTGTCACAGAGAGACAGAAGTCAAGTTTGGTGACAATGAGTACTACAATTCATATGTCAATTATCATGACCAGATGAAGACTGGTGAAAGAGATAAAGTAACTGTAGAGGATATTGGTGGGCTAGAATGCCAAAAATGTCATTATTAAGAAAATCGATTTTCAAGCGATATGAAAAAAATGGAGAATAAACTTTCTGACATTTGGATAGGACAGAAGGATCTGAATAAGGATAGCGAGTTTATTGAAATTCAACAAAAAGAATTTCATGATCCACCGATGATTGAAAACCTAGCGAATGAAGAATTGCTGGATAGCATGCCGGCCAATCGTCGTGATTTTCTTAAGCTAATGGGATTTGGAGTCGGTGCAGCTGCTATGGCTGCTGGCTGTGATACTCCCGTAAAGAGAGCCCTGCCTTACCTCATCAAGCCTGATGAGATCGTGCCAGGTGTGGCCAATTATTATGCCAGTACTTTTGTAGATGGAGGTGATTTTTGCTCGATACTTGTAAAAACCAGAGAAGGCCGACCTATCAAAATTGAAGGTAATGACCTCTCTACCATTACTTATGGAGGAACATCTGCACGTGCTCAGGCTAGTGTATTGAGCCTATATGACACACATAGATATCGAGGACCTCACACATTAGATGCTGACAACAATACATCAACGACCAGTTGGAGTGAAATAGATAAAGACATCATGAGCAGGTTATCATCTGCTTCTGGTGTTGCATTGATTACCAATACGATTATGAGTCCGTCAGCAAAGAGGGCTATAAGCGATTTTCAAGCTAAGTATCCATCGACTACGGTAGTATCTTATGATCCTGTCTCATATTCAGCCATCTTAGACGCCAATGAGCAGACGCTCGGACAGAGAGTGATACCTTCTTATAGATTAGATAAGGCTGATTATATTGTAAGCTTTAATGCTGACTTTTTAGGAACTTGGTTGTCACCTGTTGAGTTTTCTCAGCAGTATGCTAAAAGGAGAGTCATCAAAGACGTCAATCGACCGAATATGTCTCGACATGTTCAGGTCGAAGCACATATGTCTCTATCAGGATCCAATGCCGATAATAGAATACTAGTAAAGCCTTCAGAGCAAGGAGCAGCAATAGCCTATTTATGTAGTAAAATTGTAGGGGGTATATCTGCGCCACAAATCAATGCCAAGGCAAAAAATGCTTTGGATAAAGTAGCTTCTCAATTGCAATCCGCTCGAGGAAAATCTGTGGTACTTTGTGGTACAAATAATGTTTCTGAGCAGATCCTTGTTAATGCGATCAATAATTCCCTAGGAAATTACGGTAGTACGATCGAGATGGGATCGGCATCATTCCAGCGACAAGGTAGTGATACTGATCTCGAGTCCTTGGTAAAAAGCATGGAACAAGGTAGGGTAGGCGCAGTGATCTTTATGGGTTGCAACCCAATGTATGATTTTGGAAACGCAGAGAGACTGGAACAGGCATTGACAAAAGTAGGTACAAGGGTTGCCTTGGCTTACTCTGGAAATGAAACTACAGCACATTGCACACATATAACACCAACACATCACTACCTGGAATCATGGGGTGATGTAGAGGCGAAGAAGGGAAGTATCAGTATGATGCAACCGGTTATATCACCATTATTTGATACAAGACAGGCCGAGCTGAGTCTTCTGACTTGGGCTGGAGCCAATTTGTCTGGGGATCAACCATATCTCGAATATGTCAAATCTGGTGTTACTGGAGGATGGGACAAAGCAATACATGATGGTGTCTATGCAAGTACATCTGAGGAAGCAACGTCAGTCGGTTTTGCCGGTGATATCAGTAGCGCAGCGCGAGGCATAACATCTGCAGCTAGCAGCGACCTCGAAGTGTGTTTTTATGAAAATATAAGTGTTGGGAATGGCCAATACAGCAACAATCCATGGCTACAAGAGTTGCCAGATCCTGTTATGAGAACGACATGGGGGAATTATCTTGCTGTACCGGTGAAGTTTGATGGTGTCAAGAAATTTCTTGGAATGAATGACCTTGAAGATGGCGACCTTGTGGATATTACCATTGGAGATAAGACAATGACCGTGTCTGTTATTCAACAATTTGGGCAGATGCCTGGTACGGTAGCTTTGGCTCTCGGCTATGGTCGTACCCAAGGAGGTGCATGTGGTACTGGCGTAGGTGTCGATGTGAATGACTGCCTCACAGTAGATAGCGATGGTAGACGCCATTATTATAACACCAATGTAAGCTTAGGTAATAGCAAGGGTAAAGAAAAACACTATTCTAGCGTACAATATCACCATTCAATGGGAGTGACGGGTATTGATGCCAATAGCGGAGAAGTGATCAATGCGGACGAAGCAACACTGGCTCCCGGATATGGAAATGTTAAGCAAGGATATCAAGGGTCACTTACTGAGAGATCCGTCATATTTACGAGTAATTCCAAGTCACTAAAAAGAGATGTTGATGAGCTCAGGGAGAAGAGACATAAATTTGAGCATCTCAATCAACAGACCTTGTTCCCTTACGAGGAGTATGCTGCAGACCTCTATAGTCAAGGTCATCATTGGGGGTTACATGTTGACCTCAATGCTTGTATAGGTTGTGGGGCTTGTGCTGTAGCTTGTATGGCTGAGAACAATGTACCCGTAGTTGGTAAAAAAGAAGTGGCTCGTCATCATGAGATGACATGGCTTAGAATAGATAGATACTTTTACGGAGATCATGAAAATCCAAATGCTGTATATCAACCAATGATGTGCCAGCATTGCGACAATGCTCCTTGTGAGAATGTCTGTCCGGTGAATGCAACAAACCACTCCTCTGAAGGCCTCAATCAAATGGCATATAACAGATGTGTTGGTACGAGGTATTGCGCCAATAACTGCCCTTATAAAGTGAGGAGATTTAATTGGTTGGACTTTACAACCGCTGATATTTTCCCTGCTAACCAGGTGAATGTAGCTAATGAAAAGATTCCTTTTGGTGCCGATAACCTTACAAGGATGGTACTCAACCCTGATGTCACGGTAAGAGCGAGAGGTGTCATAGAGAAGTGTAGTTTCTGTGTTCAAAGAATTCAGGAAGGGAAACTCACTGCAAAGAGAGAAGGACGGATGCTTCAAGATGGCGATGTAAAATCGGCTTGTCATACTGCTTGTCCTACAGGAGCTATCACATTTGGTGATTTAAACAACAAAGAGGGTGTACTTCATAAGAAGTTGCAATCACCTTTAAATTATATAGCACTGGAAGAGATCAATGTGAGATCTTCAGTGACATATACGATGAAAGTAAATAACAGAGATGTAGCTATCGACGCCTGATCAGATATGATACAATGATAAAAGAAAATCGTAGGAAATGAGTGCTGTTGCAAGTCCGATAAGAGAACCGTTAATTAACGGTAACAAGACCTATCACGACATCACAGAAGATCTAATTTCTCCTACGGAGAGAGTTCCTGGATTGATGTGGATGGTTGGGTTTATTCTTGCCGTAGCTGTATTGGCCTATGGTCTTTTTTGTATATGTTGGACAATCTGGCACGGTATAGGAACCTGGGACCTTAATAGAACGATAGGATGGGGATGGGATATTACAAACTTTGTTTGGTGGATCGGGATTGGCCACGCAGGAACGCTTATCTCAGCAATCCTACTACTTTTTAGACAAAAATGGCGTACGGGTGTAAACCGTGCAGCCGAAGCCATGACCATTTTTGCGGTTATTTGTGCGGCCTTGTTCCCTGCTATTCACGTAGGACGTATATGGGTTGTCTTTTATTTCTTTCCTTATCCCAATACAAGAGGACCTCTTTGGGTCAACTTCAACTCGCCACTCCTTTGGGATGTTTTCGCGATTAGTACGTACTTCACTGTATCCTTATTGTTTTGGTATACTGGTCTAGTACCTGACTTTGCGACCGTAAGAGACAGAGCCAAAGGGTATAGGAAAAAGATTTATAACTTTTTATCATTTGGATGGACGGGCTCAGCTAAGCATTGGCAGCGATGGGAATCATTGTCATTGGTATTGGCCGGGATTGCGACACCACTTGTACTTTCCGTTCATACAATAGTAAGTTTTGACTTTGCTACGTCAGTCATTCCGGGTTGGCATACAACGATCTTTCCACCTTATTTTGTTGCAGGTGCGATCTTTTCGGGATTTGCGATGGTACTGACTTTGATGCTCGTTGTAAGAAAGGTACTTCACCTCGAGGATTATATTACGATTGGACACATAGAGTCAATGAACAAGGTAATACTCACGACTGGATCAATAGTGGGTGTTGCATATCTTACTGAGCTTTTTGTAGCATGGTATTCTGGTTATGTATATGAGCAGTTTGCATTTTTCAATAGAGCTTTAGGACCATACTACTGGGCATATTTTGGTATGATGTTTTGTAATGTTGTATCTCCACAATTCTTTTGGAATAGAAAAATTAGGAGAAGTGTGGCTTGGACATTCTTCTTGTCTATAGTGATCAATATCGGGATGTGGTTTGAGAGATTTGTGATCATCGGTACGACGTTGGCAAGAGATTACTTGCCATCAAGTTGGAGTTACTATTCTCCTACATGGGTGGAAATTGGAATTTTTGTGGGAACATTGGGATTGTTCTTTACCCTCTTCCTGATATTTACACGTGTGGCACCAGTAGTAGCTGTTGCAGAGATTAAAAGTATCCTGAAATCAGCAGGTAATCAATATGCAGGACTCAATGCAATACACCATGGGTACCAAGATGATGAACATGCTCTGGGCGGTCACAGTCAAGAAGAACATGGGCATGGAGATGTAGATCATCTGGCAGACATGGAATCGGCAGTTATCTATGAGGATGATTTGCAAAAGTTGGAGGGTGTTGGTCCCAAGGTTGAAGCTGCACTAAAGGCGGCAGGAGTATATACTTTTTCGGATATGGCTGAGGCAAGTATAGAAACACTTCAGAAGATATTGGATGATGGTGATGGAAACTTTATGGGCAATAGTCCTGAGTCATGGCCACATCAAGCCCAACTTGCAAGAGATGGCAAATGGGAAGAACTCAAAGTTTTACAGGACGAATTACTCGGTGGTAAATATTAGAATTTTTTAAAATGGCAGAAGACCACAAAAATATTGTATACGGACTTTACTTAGATGAAACTGACATTCTAAGTGCAGTTAAGAAGGCAAATGCTGCCCATCTCGATATCATGGACGTTTATTCACCGTTTCCTATTCACGGACTTGATCCATTGTTAGGTTTAGCGGAGTCAAGGTTACATATCGCTGGATTTATCTATGGATTGTTAGGTACTCTGACAGCATTTTTGGGTATGACCTGGATATTTACTAAGGACTGGCCCATTATTTTTGGTGGAAAACCATATTGGTCGGTTCCTGCATTTATTCCTATTACATTCGAGCTTACAGTGCTATTTGCAGCCATTGGTATGACCATGACTTTTTATATAGTGTGCGGATTAGGACCTGGTGTTACCAATGACTATCTGGATGACCGTATTACTGATGATAAATTTTGCATTGCCTTTGATACAAGTAATGTAAGTGAAGGAGATGCAAGGGCTTTTTTACAATCTACTGGTGCCGTAGAAATAAATGAGAAGACCTTATAGACCCATGAAAGATAAACTCAAACATATTAATCAAATTTTCATAGCTGCCACTATCATTCTGCTTTTAGGTGCGACTGGCTGTAGGCAAGCAGGTGGTAATAGCACAGGTAGCGAATTTATGCCAGATATGACGCACTCTGTTGCCTATGAAGCGAATTACTACAATTATTACTATAACAATACATGGGGTACGGAGGAAGAATATTATGAATATGCCAAGCCTAGGTTACCTGTTACAGGAACGATAGCCAGAGGATATGTTGGAAATCATGTTACTGATGGCACTTCATCTCATACAGCGATCTCATTTAGGGCAAATGGAAATGTACCATACTATTATGGTAATACAGAGGAGGAGAGAACTAGAGCTGGAGTTGAGATCATAGATAATGCGTATCCTATTACGGAGGCAGGCATGGCTCGTGGTAAAGAGCTGTACGATCTGTATTGTGGAATATGTCATGGAAAGAAAGCTGATGGAGACGGATATTTAGTAAGAGATCCTGATCCCGCAACTGGAGATGTAGGTGGGAAGTATCCAGTGCAACCAGCTAATCTCTTGCTGCCAGATTTTATAGCATCAAGTAATGGAAGATTCTATCACTCGATCATGTATGGAAAAAACCTGATGGGTAAGTACACTGATAAGTTGGCTTATGAAGAACGCTGGCAAGTGATCCACTACATCAGATCCTTACAGGCCAAGAAGCTAAATCTGGAATACAATCAAAGCAGTAATACATTAAATGATATAGATATTCCGGCAGATGAGATTGTCCATGGGTCAGTTAGTGATGAAAGTGATGGTGATCATCCCGAGGAAGGCGAGGAAACCGAAGCTCACGATCACGAAGCAGATGGACATGATAATGATCAGGGCCACGAGCACTAAATTATATATTAATAAGAAACGGATAGCAAATGCACCAATACACAATATCAAATAGACTAAGAATCACTACTCTGGTGATGATAGCTGTAGGTGTGATATGCCTTGGGTTGACCTGGATGGGCGACGATGAGCATCATACGCGATTTTGGTCCAATGTTCTTCATAATGCCAGTTACTTTACTGGAATATCAGTGATGGCAGGTTTCTTCACTGCCGTTTGCATTACGGCTTGGGCAGGGTGGTATACCTTGTTCAAGAGAGTATGGGAGTCAATCGCTACTTTTTTACTACAGGGATTGATACTAATGGCGATAGTGGGTTTGGGTGTCTATATGGGGTTCAACCATTTATATCATTGGGCGGATCCTGCTGTTCTAGATCCCGCAAGTGAACACTATGATACATTACTCGCAGGTAAATCCGGATTTTTAAATAAGAACGTTTATTTGTTTGGTACTCTCATTATTGTCGGAGTTTGGTGGTTTTTCGCCAATAGACTCCGGACGTTATCAATAGATGAAGATAATCATGGTGGAGATGAAGGATTTTCTCACCACCGAAAAATGAGATTTTGGGCTGCCATCTTTTTACCTATCGTAGGTTTTACGAGTGCAGCAATGGTATGGCTATGGATTATGTCTGTCGACGCTCACTGGTATAGTACTCTATTTGCCTGGTATTCAGGGGCTTCATGGTTTGTGGCTATGATATGCGTGACCATCTTGATTATCTATTATTTAAAAGGAAAAGGATATTTGGAGCAAGTATCCAATGAGCATTTGCATGACTTAGGTAAGTTCTTATTTGCCTTCAGCATATTCTGGGCTTATCTGTGGTTTTCTCAATACATGCTGATATGGTATGGCAACATAGGTGAGGAGACTGAGTATTTCCGTACAAGATTTGACCATTATCCGGTCATGTTTTACGTAAATCTGTTTATCAATTTTATTCTACCATTCTTTGTACTAATGAGAAATGACACAAAGAGGAAATTTGGATCATTGGGGTTCATAGCCATGATTGTATTTGTTGGTCACTGGCTAGATTTCTTTTTAATGATAAAGCCTGGAGTTCGTCATACAGCGCTACACGGTGCTCATGACTTAGGGTTTCAAATGGGGTATACTATTCCTGGATTTTTAGAGATAGGAACGATGGTTGGATTTTTAGGCTTGTTTTTGTTCACAATCTTTACTGCACTTGGTAGGGCAGCTCTTGTTCCCAAGAATGACCCCTACTTGCAGGAGAGTATTCATCATCATGTGTAATTATTGAAAGCTGAAAACTAAGAGATGACACTACTCATAATATTAATAGTCTTTTTACTCCTCGCTGTTATCGTATTTCAGTATGGTAAGGTAGCCGAGTTGGCAGCTAGTATCAGAGGAACGGAAGACCTTGACATTAGAGGGAATGATAGGACTGCCTTTTGGCTAGTTGTTTTTATGATCTTGTTACTAGTTATAGGATGCGGATCGGCTTTCTACTATAAAGATATAATGCTTGGTTATGGACCTTGGATATCAGCATCAAAGCATGGTGTAGGCCTTGATAACCTTTTCAATATTACCTTGATTTTCACCGCAATAGTGTTTGTTCTTACCCAGATCCTTCTCTTTTGGTACTCTTACAAGTATAGATATAATGCGGATCGCAAAGCAAAGTTCTTTGCGCACAGCACACTTCTCGAAGTCATCTGGACCTTAGTTCCAGCTGTGGTAATGACATTCCTAGTAACGAAGGGTCTTATGACATGGAATGATGTGATGGCCGATGTCAATGCACAAGATGAGTTCATGGAAATAGAAGCTACCGGTTATCAGTTTGCCTGGGATATCAGATACCCCGGACCTGATGGAAAATTAGGTACTAAGCATTTTCAAAGTATCAAACCAGGTATCAATGGTCTGGGAATGGTATGGACAGATGAAAAAACCCATGACGATGTTATTCTTTCGGGTAGTGATATACTTTACCTCCCTGTTGATCAACCTGTAAGAGTTAGAATTACAGCCAAAGATGTCCTTCATAATTTTTACTTACCACATTTTAGATTAAAAATGGACGCGGTACCTGGACTGCCGACTTACTTTGTGTTTACACCTACAATTACTACTGAAGATTTCCGTCAGCGCTTAAAGGGGTATTCAGATTGGCAAGTACCGGCGGATCCTGATGATCCCAAAGGTGCACAACGATGGGAAACTTTTGACTACGAGCTGGCCTGTGCCGAGTTGTGTGGTAATGGACACTATAGCATGCGTAGAATATTGAGAATTGTCTCACAAGAAGAATATGATAATTGGAGGAATGGTCTCAAATCAACCTATCTTACCAATATACGGCATACTGAGTATGATCCATTTACCAGTGATACTTTGCTAGCAGCTGAGATCAAGGCCAGAAAAGGTCAATTGGTATCAGAATTTACAACTGCCATGGAGACAGAAGATTCTACAGCTAGAATTGTCAATCTAAGACATGTATTTTTTGAAACTGGTTCATCAACATTGCGATCGTACTCTAAGTATGAACTAGAGAATCTTGCGGGCTTGCTAAAGAGTAATGGTGGATTTGATGTAGAGCTATCTGGACATACTGATAGTCAGGGCGATGATAACTCTAATATGGTTCTCTCACAAGCCAGAGCCAAAGTGGTAAGAGACTATCTTGTAGGAATAGGAGTTACATCGGATAGGTTGTCGGATGCTGGCTACGGAGAGACACAGCCCATAGCTGACAATGAAACCGAGGAAGGTAGACGACATAATCGTCGTACAGAATTAAGAATTATTTCAAATTAGAACAAAGATCTCAATATGAGTAATCCAGCTCTAAAATATGATATCGATACAGATGCTTTGATAGCCGAGCAAGGTTATGATGATCACTTTCATGAGCATCATCATGGTGATAAGTATCAGTCCAATTTCATTGGGCACTATATCTTCAGCATGGATCATAAGATCATTGCTCGTCAGTTTTTAATCACAGGTATAATATGGGCTATCATAGGAGCTGCCATGTCACTGATATTCCGAATGCAACTAGGATTCCCGGAAGAGAGTCTTGCTTGGCTCAAACCATTATTGGGGAAGTGGATAGTCATCGATGAAGCCGGTATGGGAACCCTAGTTCCTGAGTTTTATTACGCCTTGGTCACCATGCATGGAACGATCATCGTATTCTTTGTATTAACAGCCGGACTTAGTGGAACATTTAGTAACCTTTTGATTCCATTACAGATAGGGGCTAGAGATATGGCTTCACCTTTTCTCAATATGCTGTCATATTGGTTTTTCTTTCTTGCTGGTGTTGTCATGTTTTATAGCATGTTTGTAAGTACGGGTCCTTTCTCTGGAGGATGGACCGCCTACCCTCCGCTGAGTGTATTACCTCAGGCATCTTCAGGCTCGGGTAGTGGGATGACATTATGGCTCGTTAGTTTGACATTATTTGTTGTATCTGTACTTCTAGGAGGAATAAATTATATTACCACAGTACTCAATCTCAGAACCAAAGGTATGGGTATGTGGAGACTGCCATTGACTATATGGGCATTCTTTATTACTGCAATTATTGCGTTGCTCTCATTCCCAGTCCTAGTCTCTGGATTTCTTATGTTGATGTTTGACAGAGGAATGGGAACATCGTTTTACCTGAGTGAGATATTTATAGAAGGGCAAGCCTTGGATTATATTGGTGGCAGTCCTATACTTTTTCAGCATCTCTTCTGGTTCTTAGGCCATCCCGAAGTTTATATTATCATTTTGCCTGCCATGGGTCTGACCTCGGAAGTTCTTTCCGTTCATGCTCGTAAGCCTATTTTTGGTTATCGTGCCATGGTCTATTCCATTCTATCAATTGGCTTTTTGTCATTCATAGTATGGGCTCACCATATGTTCATGGCAGGGGTAAATCCTTTTATCTCCAATTTCTTTGTGGTCTTTACCTTGATAATTGCTGTTCCATCAGCTGTCAAAGTGTTTAACTGGATTACGACACTTTGGGGTGGAAATATTAGATTGAATTCACCAATGTTGTTTGCCATAGGATTTGTCTCTATGTTTATTTCCGGAGGTCTTACCGGAATATTCTTGGGCAATTCGGCAATCGATATACAGATGCATGATACTTACTTTGTCGTTGCTCACTTTCATGTTGTGATGGGTGTAGCGGCCTTCTTTGGAATGTTTGCTGGGGTATATCATTGGTATCCTAAGATGTTTGGAAGGTTTATGAATGAAACGATAGGAAAGCTTCACTTTTGGGGAACAATGATAGGAGCCTATGCGATATTCTGGCCTATGCACTACATAGGAATGGCGGGTGTTCCTAGGAGGTATTATAGTTTCGAAGCTTTCGATGCATTCTCTCATTTTGATGGAATGAATAAGTTTATCACCATTGCTGCTATCCTTACTTTCTTTGTGCAGATTATGTTTGTGATTAACTTCTTTTATAGCATATGGAGGGGTAAGAAGGTTACATCAAGAAACCCTTGGGAAGCGAATACGCTAGAGTGGACGACGCCCATAATTCCTGGTCACGGAAACTGGCCCGGAAAAATACCTACAGTGCATAGATGGGCATATGATTATGGAAAAGATGGAAAAGAGTACATTCCACAGCATATACCGATTGCTGAAGGCGAAGAACCCAGTGATCATTAAGATATAGAATTGAATAGAGCGAAAACATATCAGCTCTCAGCCGAGAAAAGACCCCATGGGGTTATCATGGATATTGGCCTTTTGGTTAAATTCAAGTTGACGCTTACTGTGGTAGTTACTTCTCAGTTGGGATATCTCGTTGCAGCAGGTTCGTCGATGCAGTGGACAGTGTTAGCCCTACTCACCATAGGTGGCTTTCTTGTTGCTGGTGCTGCCAATGCACTTAACCAAGTCCTTGAAATAGATTTTGATAAGCTGATGGATAGAACCAAGAATCGCCCTCTTGCTGCCAATAGAAGGAAAAGTTCTGATGCCGTGTTACTGGCAGGATTAATGAGTGTGGTAGGTATTACCCTCCTAGCTTTGATCAATCCTTTATCTGCCTTACTTGGTATGATCAGTTTGATTTCCTATTCATTTATCTATACTCCCATGAAAAGGGTCTCGACCCTGGCTGTTGGGTTAGGCGCTATACCTGGTGCCCTGCCCGTGTTGATAGGTTGCACTGCTCATAGTGCTTTACTTACGACGTTGGGACTTTCACTTTTTGCTTTGCAATTTTTATGGCAATTCCCTCATTTTTGGGCGATAGGATTTCTGGCATTTGATGATTATAAAAAAGCAGGATTCAAGCTTCTGCCTATGAAGGATGGAATGATTGATCGTAGGATAGGATTATCATCGTCTGTTTATGCGGCACTGCTTGTAGTTATATGTGTGATGATGATTTTTATGGGTGTCGGCAGTGTTATTGGAGCAAGCATTGGCGTGATTCTGAGTATAGTGTATTTAATAGTTAGCGTGAAGTTTTATATAGGTCATGATAGAGCGACAGCTCGGGCACTTATGTTTAGTTCGTTTGCTTACATGCCTTTATTGTTAATTGGATTTTGGATATTTTAATATGGCTATGATATTATTAAATCAGAGTAGAAACAGAAGCAGGGTTCACCCCCAGCTGTTTGGCTTGTGGTTGGCCATGGCAAGTATTATTATGATGTTTGGAGCATTTACGAGTGCATATCTTGTAAAGCACGCTACTGCCTCATGGGAAGGATTTGCAATGCCACAGATCTTTTTCTTGAGTACGATTATCATATTACTAAGCAGTATATCTCTTCATATATCCTACAAGTCTTTCGTGTCAGGAAACGAGAAGATGTATAAATTACTACTTGTGGTATCTCTTGTTCTTGGAGTAGGCTTTGTCATTTCTCAATACTTGGGTTGGCAGATGCTATACGACAATGGTATTTACCTCAATGGTAATGCGTCAAATGGATTTTTCTATATCATTACAGGAGTTCATGTGGCTCACGTGTTGGGGGGTATCGCAGCCTTTATCGTGGCGCTTATTCATGCGTTTTCATTACCCTATCATGTCACAGAAGGAAGAAAACATAGATTTCAATTGACACTACATTATTGGCATTTTGTAGATATATTATGGGTGTACTTGTTTGTGTTTTTATTATTAGGAAGATAGTTTAAAATTATTTCAATGGCAACGGAGACATTAGATCATCACACGGAGAGACATGAAGATCAGTCCTTATGGTCAGGTGCTAAAAGTCCCTTCAAGGCTAGCTATGGCAAACTGATGATGTGGTATTTTCTGCTTTCAGATGCCTTTACATTTTCTGGTTTCTTAATTGCCTATGGTGCATTGAGATTTAGCATGCCTTCATGGCCGGTGCCAGATTACGTATTCAGTGGCCTTCCATTTAAAGCTAGCCCTGACTACCCACTGTACTTTGTTACATTGATGACCTTTGTCCTACTGTTTAGTTCGTACACGATGGTACGTGCAGTGCAAGAGGGTCATAGAGAGAATAAAAATGGTGTTGTCTTCTGGATGATATTGACCATTATTGGTGGGCTGGGATTCCTAAGTTGTCAAGCATGGGAGTGGACGCAATTGATTGCGAAAGAGCACATGACCGTAACAACCAATCCTTTCGGCACACATACTCAGAGTGGGGTGTATCTTGATGATAAAGGTCATATGACGGATGATGTATTCAATCCTGGGGACTCATATCTTATTCACAAGGTGCATCTTGATGATCATAGTCATGGAGCTACTCATGGTCATGATGATCATGGAAGCGGAGTAGAGGAGGGCCATGGACCCGAGGCTAGTACTGATGGTCATCACAATGCTCATTATACAGAGGCTGGTAGTTTTGGTGAGGCGGTAGTGGATGAAAGTGGGTATATACATAGGAAGTATAAGGTACTGGAAGGTGCGGGTGAAGGTAAAACCATGAGCGAGTCGTTTGGGCCCAAGGCATTTGGAGCACTCTTTTTCTTTATCACTGGATTTCACGGATTTCACGTTTTATCTGGAGTGATTTTCCTTATACTTATTATGGTCAATGCTGCTACCGGATTATATGTGAAGAGAAAGAATGGCTACGAGATGGTTGAAAAAATAGGCCTATACTGGCACTTTGTAGACTTGGTATGGGTATTTGTATTCTTAGTATTTTATTTATTGTAAAAGATTATTATTACCGATATGGGACATTTGACATACGGAGAATCAAAAAAGCGAGTAACGCGTATCATTATAATCTTAGGGATAATTACTTTTTGTGAAGTGGTATTTGCCTTGTATGGAAAGGGACACATCGTGGAGGGAAAATCTTTGCCTCTTACTCTTGTGAGCGGTGTGATGATAGCTATGAGTATCGTTAAAGCATACCTCATCGTTTATGAGTTTATGCACATGAAATATGAAGTTCCTGCACTCGTGAAGTCAGTCTTGCTACCTACGCTAATATTAGTTTGGGCAATTATTGCCTTCTTTTACGAAGGTAGAGATTGGAGAAACCGTAGAGAACTTATAGATGGATTTAATAATGTTGAAGTTGATAAAACGCTCGGCAGTATTGTTCCCGATAATAAAACTAAAAATCTGTTTTAAGAAGGAGGCGGGATTAATTCTCGCCTTTTTAATTTAAACCAATCCGATGAAGTATCTGGTATCATCCGCTGTCGTTTTTGTCCTTGTAATATTGCCATTTGGATCTTGGTACTACTTACAATCAGGTTACGATTTTAGAAAGAAAGCTCTGGTTGCTCTAGAGTCTAAAGGTGAAGTGCCATTCATGAGTGTGACAGGTGATGAATCCCAGGATTCCTTTACAATGGTAGATGTTTTACGTCATAAAACCAGTCTTGTGAAGTTTTGCGATTCGGACGTGATAGAGGAAGATGTGGAGATTTATGAACAATTCAAAAATGCGTATACCTTTCAACTTGTTCAAATTAATCTTGATGGGTGCAAGTCAAGAGATAATTCATGGAATAGCTATAATTATAGTAGTGGTGATCCGGGCGGAGGTTATTGGTTGGTAGATACTTTAGGGCAATTGCGCAACACGTACGATGCCTCACCTGCAGCCATGAAGGACATGGTCCAGCATTTGGCAATATTGTTGCCTCAAAGAAAGGCCAAGGATATCAAGATTAAAAAAGATGAATCCCGATGAAGCCGAAAACCCCTTTTCTCAAGAAGATGGACATCGCAGCATACATCATTTCGGTGCTAGTGCTATTTTCTGTGGGTGGACGCTTCAAGATCGACACTGATATTGATTTTACCTGGCTAGCGCCTTTTCACGCTGCTGTCAATGCATTTACTGCCGTTGTGTTAGTCTATGCGTTGGTGCAAATTAAGAAAAAAAACATCACAGCACATCGCAATGCGATCTATGTATCGATGGTAGCTTCTTTCTTTTTCCTTGTATCTTATCTTACTTACCACGCCACGACTGAGGAGACTAAATTCTGTATGGAGGGTGCAATAAGATATGTGTACTTCTTTATACTCATCACGCATATTGTATTGGCTGGATTATCGCTTCCTTTTATCCTATTGACATTTAATAGGGGATATACGAGGCATGATGCACGCCATAGAAAATTGGCAAAATGGGTAATGCCATTATGGATATACATTGCTATTACAGGTCCCATTGTCTATCTGATGCTCTTTCCTTGCTATCAGTAGAATTCATACACACCCTTTTATCTCAATATTGCATCTAATGTCTAAAATGGAAGCATGGCTATATAAGCATGTAATTTTGACATTGGCAGTTTTTCTTCTAAGTTGCCAAGGTAATGAATCCTCTAGGTCCACTGGAGGAGAGTTTAGGTCAGTATATGGATAATCTTGACGAAGAGATAGAAATGGAATCCCTTCAAGCAGCAGAGCCACCTAGCAATGTGGAAGTCGAGGAAAGCATGATAATAAGAACAGGCTCCATGGTCTTTGAAATCGAAAAACTCGCCCCTGCCAAGTCCGAGATCGATGGCCATCTTTCTGACCTTGATGCGTATTATGAAAATGATCATTACTCATCGTATGGGAATAGAAATGTTTGCAAATTAAAGATCAGAGTTCCCAACGAATGATTTGATTCATTAGTAAGATTGCTAGAAACATCAGGATCAAACATGTTATCTAAGAACATTTCTGCTGATGATGTTTCTGAAGAATATGTAGACCTACAGATAAGGCAGGATAATAAGCAGGCATATGCAGTGCAGTACAGGAAATTGCTAAAGCGGGCAGGATCCATTAAGGACATCCTGGAGGTACAAGAGAAACTTAGGCATATTGAGTCGGGGATTGACAGAATAAATGGACGGCTAAAATTTCTAGATGACAGAGTGAGTTATAGTACATTGGATGTAGAACTGAGAGAGTCAATGAAGGCCTGGTCTGTATAGAGCGGTTTTGGAAGTAGGGTAGGACGAGCTTTTCTAGATGGCTATAAGGTGTTTTTAAGCCAGATCGTAGCTATTGTAAACATATGACCAGTCATCCTCATCATTATTATGATCTGGCTTGGACGGAAGCGATTATGGAATCTGATTAAGTAGAATAACTTTAAAAGTCCGTACCTTTGTGTCGATGAAGTCGAGAAGTAAAATATCGTTGATAGTTTTATTGATGTTGCTTGCAATTGTCGTAGATACATATGCACAATGCCCTATGTGTCGAATGTCTGCTGAGTCCAATCTAGCTAATGGAGGATCAGAGGCCAAGGGACTGAACACAGGTATTCTGTACATGCTTTCTATGCCTTATCTACTCGTAGCTACTATGGGTGTCATCTGGTATCGCAACAAGAAATCAGAGGCAGAGCTAGCCGGATATCAGCTCAATTGATCAGCTGATTTATTTTGATTTTTATTGTATTCAGAAAGTCATTTCTCCTATTTCTTGATACTGCCAGAGTGTGGTCATTGGCCATAACCACATAACCTTCATTCAGATATTTGTCTATGTGATGCATATTGACTACGTAGGATTTATGTATCAGATAGAAGTCCTGATTTTCCAGTAGCTTAAAGAAATGCCCAATACTACGTGAGCTAAGTATTGGATCTCGCTCAGTAAAATACAGTTTGGTATATCCATCGACTCCCTCGCAATGGATAATTTCACTAATCTTGATAAACTCGAGTCCATCTTGTGTAGGGATGACGATTTTCTTATTGTGAAATGTTTGCAATCCCAGATTCTCTATTAGCTGGCGATTTTTTTCTAATGCAGTTTTATCATTGATGTTTTGGCAATGGCATTTGACCCATAGCCGATTCTACTAGATCCTTGTTATCTACAGGTTTGACGAGGTATCCTATAGCACAATGCTTTATGGCATCTATGGCGTAGTGGTCAAATGCTGTACAAATATTATTTCAAACGATGGCTGGTCGACTTTTGTAAGCAGATCAAATCCACTCATTTCAGGCATGGCAACATCAAGAAAAACGAGATCTGGGTTTAATTTCATGATCATATCAAGACCTTCTTTGGGGCTCTGGCTTTCACCTTCTATCTTCACTTGAGGACATAGTCGCTCAAGTTTGTTTTTCAAGATGGCGATTGACTTTCTCTCGTCGTCTATTATCAGTGCTCTTATTTCCATACTTTCTGTTTTATAATATAATAGGTTTTCCTGCTCAAACTATATTGGGATCTGGCTGTTCAAAAGTCAACTTGACGAGCGTTCCGGTTTCATTTCCTTTGTCAGCGAGATCCTCTACTACATACGTTATATTCCAGGCTCTGTTTTTTTCTAGTAATTCTAGTCTTTCCTCCAGTACCGCTGAAGATCTCGACTGATAATTTTTTGATGAATTCTTATATAGTTCCTTCGCTTTTTTAATTCCGATCCCATTATCTAGTACTTCAACCATGAAGGTAGTGACGTCAATATGTTTAAAAGTGATACTTACCTTTCCTTTCGTAGTTTTGTGAAAGAGCCCATGGTTCACAGCATTTTCTACGATGGGTTGCAGGATCATAGAAGGGATGAGTTGTTCTTCTTCCTCAATTGATTCGTCAATTTTTATTTCATAGTTTAGTTTGTCCTCAAATCTGAGTTTTTCAATTTCTAAATAATTATTTAGAAGAGCCGCTTCATCTTTTATCGAGATGGTTTGTTTTCTGGAGTATTCAAAGAACAACCTGACCAGTTTTGAAAACTTAACCAAATAATGTTCGGACAGTTCTACTTCATTGCGTTGTATGAAATACTGAATGGCGTTTAGTGAGTTGTGTACAAAATGAGGGTTCATCTGTGACCTGAGTGCTTGTAGTTCAAGGCCGGCAATCTTTTTTTCTCTATTGGTTTTGATTTCTTCACTTTTCTGTATGCGATTTTTCAATAGGAAATACAGACCTGCTAGTACCGTCGAGGCCAGTATTACAAACCCCATCTTTGCCCACATCATCTGCCACCATGCAGGAAGTATGTGGATGTATTGCCTTTTGACACTTTGATTATTGTGCTGGTCAGTAGCTATTATCTCTAATGTATAGTGGTCGGGAGGGAGGTTTGAGAAGTTCAATGTTTTAGTACTTGTGCTTGTCCACTTTTTCTGACTAGGAAGCAGGCGATAAGCATATGTGTAATGTTCCTGATTGGTATAATCCAGTACTGAGAAAGACGTCGATATGAAACCACTTTCTTCGTAGCTATATGTCATGGTGTCATTGAGAGCACTAAAGAAAAGTCGAGGCTCTTGACGATAATTGGGGTCGTATAAATTTAGTCTGGCTAGACCCTGGTCACTTGCAGCATATAAGATGCTATCTTGTAAGTAGATGTCATTGGTATTATCCTGGATCAGACCATCAGAATCGTAGTAGGCGTCGGTTATTTTGGATTGAGCAGGATATAATGTATCGATAGATACTTTTTTTACACCTTCTTGGGTTGCTAGCCATAGCGTGCTTTCATTTTGTATAATTACTTTCTGCACAATGAGTCCATCGGTCGATGGGAGATGTACTACCTTTTCTTCGTCATAAAAATAAATCCCTCGGCCGTCCGTACCTACGATTAATCGAGTCCCACCATCAGCCATATCGGTTATAGAAATATGGAGCATTGGATGCTCTACTGATGGCTTGATCAATGTGTCATTTAAGTACCGATACAATCCATCACTACCTGCTACAAATAATTCTTCGTTAAATATTTCAAATTGAAGTAACCCGGATTTCTTTACGGTCCAATGCGCATTGCCGCTGGCCACCTCGTTAACATAAATCCCCAAACTATGAATGGCATACTCCAATCCCTCATGCGGAATTAAATCTTTAAACCAAAGCTGGGGAAGGCTATTCACGGAATACTTAATTGGAATAAATCGATCTTCCTTACGACCATAACTTCTTGCCGCTGAAATCAAATAACGTGTATTTGACGCTTTGTCCTGCTTGATACAGTATATATTTCCATGAGCGCCATCTATTTTTAAATCAGTCTGCTGAGTAAATCTATTTTTAGCGTCATCGAAGGAGTAAAACCCTTTATTTTGAATTCCTGCAAATAATATATCATCGATCCGCCCTATTTTTTGTACAGCTTCATTCTTTAGATAATAATTGCTGCTGATCTGTGTATGAGGGATGCAGGTGACCCCATGGACAAAATCTGCCAACCAAATATTTCCGTCATGATCCTGAAAACTGCTATGGTTGGAAATATGCTCGGGAAAGGAATATTGTCTGATGAGTTTAAAGTCATAATTAAATACCATCAAATGACTCGATGCACTGACCTGAATTTCTTCATTATTGGCCCGACATTTGACTACACCGCTATTTATATTCTTATGAATATCTTTAAAGAAAAAGGGGAACATTTTCATGGAATCAAGATCGATAAATGTTACTCCTTCGTCTGATGAAAAATAATATGTCCTGTTAGGCAATATTCCAGATCTTAGACCTCTTGTGATTGAATAACGACCTATAGGAAGATTTTTATTTATGCTTTCCTCAGAAATAAAATTATGTTCGAAATCAACCGCGACTTTCTTTTGGTGGTCAAAGTAAATGACTCTTTTTTTTTCTATGTCAAAAAAACAGGCCAATGTCTTTTTATCCAAATCGTATTTTTCTCTGATCTTTTCATCTTCTTTTAGGAAATAAGGCCATCCATATGTTTTAATAAGAGCACTGTCTTTAAGTGTATAGATAGCTATACCGTTGGTTCCGGTATCACCGTGTAACCATATCTTGTCATCACTTTTGTGAACAGAGGGAGTGATCACTGCGCTGTCTTGTGTGATGAACATATGTACTTTGTCATTTTGAATATAGCCTTGGTATTTGCTCTTAGATATACACCAGACTCTGCCTAGGTTATTCGGTTCTAACAGCCAGATATCATTATTAGGTAGACCATCTTTAGTTGTGAATGTTTTAAATGATGTACCGTCAAATTTAGCTACTCCTCTATTGGTGGCAAACCACATAAAGCCTTCACTGTCCTGTCTGATGTCATATACATGATTGCTGGGAAGGCCTTGTTTGGTCGTATATCGGATGGGTTCTTGTGCAATGACGTAAGAGTAAGTAACAGAAATAATGAGAATAATAATTATCCGAAGCACTTGTCCATTTTTAATAACGATTCCGAGCATCTTTTACATCATCAATATAGGCTTTTAGAGTTCATAATTAATCATTAACCAATACAACGATGCTGCCATCGTATAATCCGTCGATTGCAACTCCATTGTCATCAGTTACATTATAAGTACACCTTATGTTCCCTGTGAGATTAGAATAATCTATGTTGAGTTGCTCGATTGATAGACTTCCACTGCCAGAATCTTCTATAAGATGGAATTCACTTTCGTTAGGTCGACCGTAGTTCTTTGAACCTATGCTATGATCTATCAGGTATTCAAATTCAACCAAATTCTCGGCAATAACTGTTTCATCGTTGAGGCTATAAGTCAGTTTTCCTATGCCTATTTCTTCTATGGATGACACATCATCTTCTTCGGATTCGTAGGCGAGTGCAGCGATATTCGAGGTAGTAGTTCGAATAAGAATATCTTCATCATTAATAATGGTTTCACTATCTGAGAAGAACAGCCTGAAGGCATTCTGATATATGTCCAGATATTCCCCTGTAGCAATGTCAACGACCCATGCTGATTCGAAGATGAGGTAAGCCTGAGGTGTGGAGTAATCTATATCTTCTATGGTGAATCCAATGATCTCTTGACCTGCTGCATCGGGTTCATCTTTGCCACAGCTCATAAATGTGATAGCCAGTAATGAAATGAAAAATAAAGTTGTATATTTTTTCATAATTTGTAATTGAGGCATTAAAATATTATTTGATTTATTTGTATCTATTAATTTGATTTAGCATACGAACGAATTCTTTTTTATTCGATACTTCCATTTCTTCTTTAGCCCATAAAATCGCCTGCTTTTTATCGCCGGAAAGAAAACAGGATACCGCTAAATTATATATAGCCTTTTCTTTACTATCCCGTTTTTCTATGTTCGGTATCGATTTTTCTAAAAGGGATATAGATTCGCGGAATCGTCCCTTTTTAATAAAATTGGCGGATCTTTTGATCGCATCATTTCCTTTTTTATAATACATCCAATTAGAATGGTTATAATGCGGCTTCAGATCATCCACCAGTTCTTGTGCCAATACCGATGCTAGGATATCCGGTCTCATGATACGGGTGGTATCCATTTTCACATTGGCGCTGCGCTCATCTAGGCCTTCTACATCTAAGAAGTCCACTGTTTTTTGTGGTATCGTTTGCAGTATCTTTCCCGTGTGAGTATCATACAAGCGCCAGTACGTTATCAGTGTGGTGGTACGTGTGCCCCGGACCACATTGATGTATTGATCGGCACCATTTTCGTCTAATTGATGTTTTTGATACCGTTTATACTCTCTTTGCTCTCCATACGTAAATTGTTCTAAACCCAGCAATGCATCTGCCTGACCGGCGTACTCCTTTATCCTGGCGAGGGCCATGGGGTCGGCCGGGGTTTCCGTATGATCCGCCCGATCCATTTTTCGGCTTACGCTGGAGACATGAAGCAGTCCGGATTCGACTCCACTCATCAATACATTTCGTCCGGCCGTATATTGATCTCCAACAATATTTCCGGTCTTTAGAGTATTAACGGCCCGATTGAGAATACTTTTATTGACTGACCTGTTTACTATTTTGATGGATTGGATGTGTGACGGTATGGGTATTTTTGCCGGCATCACCGCATCTTGTCTGGAATAATAGGAAACCGAAGCACACGATTGGAAAAGTAAAGGGATAAATAACCAATACAGAAAAGATGTATTTATTCCATTTAAATATGATTTTCTAAATTTTACTAAGATCACCATAATTACGTATTTATGTACTTAAATTTTCTGTCCTAAGAGTTATAGAAAATTATTCCCAGTTTCATTATTCATCTATTTCTAATCCAAAAATATATTCTTCGATCTTTTGCTCAATCAGAGAATTTTCATTCAAATTTATTTCAATTAAAAAACTTTCTATCGGATCTGCATTTGAGTCGAAAATGTAATTCCACCCGACAAGCAAGTCGCTTTCCCCAAAGAAGCACAGCACAGGAATAATAATATAAAAGTGAAATTGTAGAAGAAAGTCCTTTGTGTGTTTTTCATAATATTGTGGCCATCAATTTATTTTAGATCAATATTTCTAAATTCAATCTCATCGCTATAAACTCCTCCCAAATATCACTGGTTAGTCATTGACCAAAACAATGATGCTTCCATCGTATAAGCCGTCGATTGCGACTCCATTGTTAGTCAAATATGATTTCAATACTCCCGGTATAAGATCCGGTGATGGATTCTACTGCCTCAGATGTCATAGGATAAGAGCAATTGATGTATTATACTTCCTGTTCTATTTCTCGATAAAATTGTCACTATGGAAATTCCCTTGAAGGCTTTTGGTCCCTATAGTTAAGTTGTATTCGATTGAGATGCTTTTGCCGGAACCCTCAATAGTTATGGAACCTCCTGTAGCTTCTATCTCACCATCATCATAATTTACCAAGCCGTCATTGTTAGAGTCAATAGTTACATCAACACTATCGAAATAGTAATCGCTATCCTGTGGATTTTCAGAATATGTAAAAGTGCCTTCATTGAACTGATTAGTTCCTGGGCTGAATAATTCAGCGTATATTATGATTTCATCAGGATGAAACTCGCAGTAACCGAATTGATCTATAGTCACGGTTCCATCTGTTATGGTGAAGTCCTTATTGTAATGAATTCCGTCATGAAAATAATTCTCGACAACTCCATTGCCGTCTGCAAGACCGTAAGTTGTGCCATCATATGTGACTTCATTAATAATGTCCTGTCCTTTATCGTCTGGGTCATCCTTGCCACAGCTTATCATGATCAGAATAGAGAATAGCAATAGAAGTGAATTGATTTTTTCATTTGTCTAGGTTTTATTTGATAGTTTGAAGTATTGATCATCGGTTACAAATATTAGAAATACAATGTCTCTTATATATAGTGGGTAGACAACAGGAGTGGATGAATTGATGAACGGTATGATTTGTTCAATGATCTGATCTTAGTATATTTCTTGACTTTGACACGTTTTAGTAAGTACTCAATAGTCGAAAAAAAAGTAAATTTGGGAAAATAAACCAAAGAAGGAAATTGAACGTTAAATAAGTACGACCGTGAATAGATAATAGAGTAAAAAGCTCAATTATCAGTCAAAAGAAACAAAGATCAGCAATTAGTATACCGGGATTCAGAAAAGAATTACTGGAAGAGCCCTATGTTCAATTTCTTCATGAACAGATAAATAAAGGATTTGGGCAAATAGAGAAGCTATCAAAAAAGGTTGAAGAACTAGAAGCTGAAATCAGGAAATTGAAGAAGCTTCCAAAGAAGCCTACTATAAAGGCGAGTCAACTAGATAAGAATCCTAATAAGAATAAAGGAAAGGGGAGCCGTACAAGTGGAAAACGGAATAAGAAGTCGTCGCTAAAAATTCACGAGACCAAAGAGATCAAAATCACAGGATTAGGGGAAGGCTGGAAATTAATAGGTCATCAGAAACACATCAGACAGGATATTATAATAAGGGCCAATAATATCGAGTATAAATTAGAAAAATGGAAGGGTCCAAAAGGAGAGATCCGAATAGCGGAGCTACCTATACATTTACAAAACACCCATTTTGGTCCGAGATTAAAAGCCTTTATCCTCCACCAATATTATGAGTGTGGTGTGACCCAGCCGCTACTTTTAACCTCACTGAAAGACTATGGGATAGATATATCTCTGGACAGATCAGCTTTATATTAACAGAAGACAAGCAGTCTTTTCACATAGAAAAGGCATCCTTGTTATCTAAAGGAATAGAATTGGGGGAAGAATTGCGCACTGATGATACAGGAGCAAGACATGAGTTTAGGAATGGGTTTTGTAATTGCATCAATTCCTCATTGTTTACCTACTTTACGACAACGTTTTCAAAAAGTCGTATCAATTTTCTGGAAATACTGCGTCAGTCAAGAAGAGATTATCAAATCAACCAGACGAGCCTTTCGTATGTTAAAAGAGAAAAATTTGCAAGCAAATATTACCGGATACTAAGGCAAAGTTATGAAAGTGGTGAGCGAATCTTTGAAGACAAAACGAGCTTAGAAAATTATTTTAACCGCGAGGGAATAACGGCCCAATACGTCATCAGACAAATAACAGAAGCCTTGTTAATAGGAACTATTGTGGCCCATGGATTTGACCCTAATACTGTGATTCACTCAGACGGAGCAGGTCAGTTCAATTTATTTGTCCATTCACTATGTTGGAAGCATGCCGAAAGACCTCTGGTAAAACTCAAAAGTTATAATCCAGTTCAACAATCACAATTAGAAAACAGAAAGACAGCCTTCTGGCAGTTGTATCAAGCCCTCAAAAAATACAAGAAAACCCCTGATGATGATCTGGCATTGCAATTAAACGAACAATTTGATACCTTATGCGAACCAGTGATTAACTATTCTTCACTAAATCAGGTATTGGAAAAATTGAGAGAAAACAAAGACCAGCTTCTGGTGGTACTTCTTCGACCTAATAGTTCTTTGCACAACAATGATTCGGAAAGTGACATCCGCGAATATGTCAAAAGAAGAAAGATAAGTGCCGGCACCAGAAGTGAAAATGGCAGATTGGCAAGAGATACTTTTTTGTCACTGAAAAAAACCTGTAGAAAGTTAGAAATATCTTTCTGGGAGTATCTTCAGGATCGACTTCAAAACCTTAACAATATCCCCCCGCTAAGCGAAATAATGACCCAAAAATATCAACTATCCTTGGGATAACTATGCCCAATTCTCAACAGGTATTGAGTACTTACACGTTTTAGCCATAAGCATTTGATTATCAAGCAGTTAAGTTTTTCGTTTTCGCAATACGTTGTCTATAACTATCTGATTGTCAGGCTGTTGTAATTGAGGGGTTTGATTTTTTTCAATTTGAATTTATCTATCAGTACTTGTTGGTTTGAATCCATAGCACTGCGTAGGTAAAAGTCCTTTCCATCTTGGGTAATCTTGCTAGACTGCATCCTGTCGAGTGTTTTTAGAATGGTAAGCTCTGAGAGCGGTGTTTTGTTTTTCTCAAGTCTGATCTCGACATGTCTTAATAGTGCCAAGGCCATAAAGCACATAGCAATGTGGCCGCGGATTCTTTTGTCTGTCCAATGAAACATTGGTCTGACTTCCAAGATGCTTTTCATGGTTCTAAAGCCTTGTTCGATTAAAAACAAGTGACGGTATTGATCTAATATTTGCACAACACTCAAGTTGTCTACATTGGTACTGATGGCTAAAAAGCCATCGTACATTTGGTCCTGCTTGATCTTTTTTTCGTTGAGCTGGTAGCTGTCCTTGCCCGTTTTGTTCAAGTAATGGTAAGAGGTTTTCTTTTTTAACTGGGAAGGGTTGTCCATGAAGTACTGTGCCTTTATTAGGCGTTTTTCTCTTTCATGACGGTCTTTGCGTGCCCTTTTTTCACTGTAGGTGCAGATCACTTTCCGTCCCTGGTACATTAGTGTAGTGTATTTTAGCTTTATTGGTTTTCCATCTTTTTGATACACCCATTCATTGTTATAGCGGCTCTTATCTACCAATGCTTCTTTGGCGGGCGTTTTCATCATTTTTAGCTTTTCACCAAATATGAATGGAAAGTCCATTTGCCCACTGATCAGGTCAATGTTTTGTTCTGATAACATGGCTCGGTCAGCTACTACGATGACCTTGTCGATACTATATTGCTTTTTTACCTGTTCCAGTATTTTACTTATCGTCTTGACTTCGGCAGTGTTTCCCTCGAATATATGATAGGCCACCGGTTGCTTGTTACGATCCATGAGCATTCCTAATACCACTTGAGTCTTTCCTATTTTACCATCCTTGGAGTATCCCTTTTTTCTTAATGTGTTTTCTTGTTCTACATCACTATCAAAATAAAAAGTCGTTACATCATAAAAAACAATATCTAATTTTTGATTGAATAAATTGCGACCGGTCATATATATACTTTGCTGTATGGCGTGGCTATATTGGTCCAGCTTATCCAAGGCACGGTACAACCAATGGAGTTTTATGTCTTGTACCGAGTAATATTCAGCCTGATTGTGATAATTAGCCAGTTTACTGTTGGGAACATTAAAGCGCTCGACCAACATCAGCAACACCGCTTCGTATAAATCAAAGGTCAGGTGGTGCTTTCTTTTTATTCTGGCAAAGACCTGGTCCAGCTTAAATGTGTGCAGCACGCTGTCAACTAATTGCACATAACCAAAATTGAACCTGCCCACTTCCTCCACCTCAGTACCCATCAAGTCTAAGGGATTGCCACCCCCTAGAGCGTACAGCCTGGATCCCATTTTCTTAAGTGTCTCAGGGTTATAGTCCTCTGCCTTGCCCAAATTGGCTAGGGTTTTCATTCGCGCAACGCCGTTTTCATCGCGATAGGAATGAATCAGACTCATATAGTGTCCGGACTTCTTTTTATCAATACGAATTGTAGCCATAATAACTACATTATATTAATAATTTCTTAGAAAAACAAACTGTCTTCGCAATACAATTTACACTATAAAAAAACTAAACCCTTACCCTGCAAGGGTTTCAGACGATTTCTCTCATACAAGTGTCAAAGTCAAGGGGCCAAAGTGTATTGATAAAATATTTTGGAGTTCTTACTACGTTGTTTTTTGACACATCTAATAAACATGAAAGCAAAGATACAATGAAAATTGCATAAAACCAATAACCGTACACCACTACAATTGAAAAACTAATAATACAATAACTGATTATCAGTCTGTTAGACACTCGTAGACACTCATATTTGTCGAAAATTGTTGCTTCTTGAAGCTCCTAAGCCAAGTTGGGTTAAATGAAACATTGTAGAAATTAAAAGGGAGAATGAGGAACATTGAAATTACACAGTACTGAAAATCACCGATAGCTGTTTAGCACAACACTACCAAAAATGTCATGGGGTGACCCTGCACCCATAGACATTTGTTGCTAATTGTTATCAGCTGGCTTTTCTTTTATCAAACATAATATCATTAAACATTGAATTACTCTGTTCGAAATTGCTTGATTGAATACAACTGATTTCATATTACCGTGACACATATCATTACGTAAATTTAATCCTCTTTGATCTGTAAAGACTATTCTAAGATACAAACAGCAATCATCACCTAAGACATCTACCACTTTCTGATCTCTTAAAATTTTATCGAATGTTTTTAAATGATAAGAACCTGATCTTGTTCTTTTCAGAACTGCTCCTCCTTGTTGTTCTAAGATGTTTCTAATTGCATCTTCTATTTGTGGTATAATTAAATGGATTGCTTGAATATGATCAGAATTGAAGTAAGCATCTAATCCTTTTGATAATATTTCTATCCTGTCATCATCAATAATAGGAGATTGACTTAGCAGGTTAATTAATTCATCTGTGCTTATCAATTTCTTTAGGAAGGCATTATATAGAGCAAGGTTTAAATAAGAATGTGAAATTGGCATATTCTCCATTATTGCTTTTATCACGTTTCCTTCTTCATCTTCTTCAATCGAACCAAGATTTGCAAGGGTTCTGCCTTCATCATCTATATTCTTAATTGAGAATATTTTCATGATCGGGTCATGGACATATTCATGTATGCCTTCAAGTACAGATTGCTTATTTGGAATGAAGCTTTGGGCTATATTATAAATTGTTTGTGAAGGATTAGCATCAAGTATATCAGTGAGAAACGCATCAATCGCCTTAGATGAAATTTCTCCTTGAGTCGTTACCGTAGATAATTCTATTTCTTTTTGTTTGTCTCTTAATGCTGTAACTATATCATCAGTTTTATGACCAAGATTAAAGTCGCCATAGAGCTTATTCAGATGTTCCAGCCAGCCGCTTCCTTGCATTCCACTTGCTTGAGCAGACGTTGCGAAAAACACCTCCTTTATTTCGGTCAATATGTTTTCAATAGATTCATTATCATTCTTTGACCTATAGTATCTTGCCAGTCTACAACCTACTCTTTCTATTTTCCAAGGATAGTTTTCTTCAATTGCCTTTGCCTTTATTTCTTGGAAAGTCTGCTTTAATCTTTTAACAACTGCTTGTTCAGTTTCTTCTTCGCAATATTTATGTTTGATAATTGAGTCGAATTCTATTCCATACCATTCAGGATTATCATTCTGAAAACCAGTTATATGACCAAATATTTCAGTTGCCTTTTCTTTTTGACCAAAGGCTGTTGCAACTTCAAGGGCTCTTTGGAGTGCATTTAAAATCTGACCTCGATCTGTTGAATAGTCCTTAGTTGCAAACTCAGTTAAGGAATTGATATACTCTATTGCTAATTTGTAGTCTGGTTTCTGTTTTATAATTGTTGAAGAAAAATCATAAATCAAACCTAAGTATCTCGATTTTAAGATTGGATTATCAGTTTCATCTTTTCGCTTAGTCCAATATTCCAAAAATGATTCGTTTAGTATTTTAATTGATGGGAACTCTCTATAGGTTCCATCACCAAATGATGGAAAGTGCATAGGTCCAAAATATGTTCCCCATGATTCTATGCTATCCTTTGAATAGTTTTCCGAAAATTGAAGTGATACATATTCTATTAGTTCATCAGTTTCTTCTTCGAATTTTTGAGTTTTATCTCTTATCTCCTTAGCAACTTTATGCAGAAAGAAGCCTTTAGTAGATTCATTGTCATATTTATTTAATATTTCTTTCATTACTCTGCTTGCTGATAACTTACTTATATGCGCACCTTTTATTTATCATCATTCGCGTTTTTGATCAATACACCATGTTCACCTCGGGTTCAAGTCGGATATCAAACTCATCCTCTACACTCTTATTGACTCTCAAGGCATGGTCATGAATTTCCTTTCCCGTAGCATCACCATAATTGACAATGACGAGGGATTGCTTCTCATAGCAGCCTACATTCCCTACTTTCTTTCCTTTCCAGCCACATTGTTCGATCATCCAGCCCGCAGCTAGCTTGACACCGGTATCGACTTCGTACGAAACAATGTCTGGATGACTTTCCTTCAAAGACGCTGCCTTCTCTGGTGATATTACTGGATTTTTGAAAAAACTCCCAGCATTCCCCAATATCGTCGGATCTGGTAGTTTTGATGATCTAATGTCTATGACGGCATTGTACACGTCCTTGGAACTGGGGTCTGGAATGCTACGCCTAGATAAATGTGCTTCTATCTCACCATAGCTTATGTTAATATCTCTATCTCTCGTCAGCCGCAGCGTCACATTTGCGATAAAATATAGATCCTTCTTTTCCTTCTTAAATATAGACTGTCTATAACCAAATCGACATGCATCTTTGGAAAAGGTCGTCATCTTTCCTGAGCTAAGTTCGTAAGCTTCCAGCTCGACGAAATACTTCTCCACTTCCTCTCCATATGCGCCTATATTCTGCATGGGTGCTGCACCTACCCTTCCAGGGATTAATGCCAGGTTCTCCAGATTGCCGAGGTTCTGATCTACTGACCATGTAACCAGGTCATGCCAGATTTCTCCTGCACCAACTTTTACAATGACATCATGACCGTCATCAGAGATCACATCGATGCCTTTGATCCTATTTAAAATGAACGCCCGATCAATATCACCTATCAGCAGCACATTGCTACCTCCTCCCAGAATGTATCCGGCGGAGTCCAATTTTCTGAGATCATCGATCTCATTTATCGTATGTATTCCCTTACAATGGGATTTTATCCCAAATGAATTGTAATTCTTTAATGAACAGAGATCGTTCATCACTAAGCCTTAAAGGTCGCTTTCAGGATCTGTAATCTCCTTTAGTTTCGGAATGTTAAAATCAAATTGGATACCAAGATTCAAGGATGAAGCCTTTGTCTCACTGTTATATCCTATTCTGAGTACTGCCTGACCTACAAATCCGCTCATTCCAAATCCCAATGCCACCTGGCCCACATAGGTCTTGAAGTAATTTCGATCAAGTCCTTGATCTTCATACTTATTAGCGAGGTAAAATAGCTCCGTTTTATTGTACTGAATACCGCCTCCAAGGGACCATCCAATCCTGCCTTCTCTATCAAGACCTGACAAGCCTTTAAAATTGATCCTGGCAATTATCGGGACAGAATGCATACCAAGACCCTTGTAGTCTTTAAACGCTAATCCAAGCAAACCTATCTGCGCTTGAGTTTCTAATGAGAATGATACATCGCTTCCACCAACCCATATTTTGGGGCCGATTCCAAAATTAAGCATAAAGCTTCCTGCTGCTCCGTAGGCGATGTCGTCTTCTGGATTGCTATACCTCTGGTATATGTCATTACTAAATGTAAGACCATAGCCAAACTGAGCGTAAAAGCAAGTTACTACAAACACAAAAGCTATGGAAAGCGTAATTCTTTTAATCATAATTCTTCTTTAGAATAATCGGTTCTCACGAAGGTACAAATTAAAATAAAATGTAATATTTCATGTGCTCTACTTGATGTCAAAAACTTCAAATCCAAGCAAGCCTTTCTTTAATGGCAAAACAACATTTTGAGGATATTCATCAAAATAAAATCCCAGATCTTTGTCAAAGACCTTTTCATATAAACGATCATCTAATTTGAATGTTACTCGGAATCGATTGGCATTTCCTTTCTCACCCTTGATAACACCGTATGCCGACGTTATCCTTGGCTCGTAAGATACAATGCTACCCTGCTTGGAAAGATCATGGCCAAAATTCCTATTGAGCCATGATCCAGCTCCAAATACCGGAATAAATGACAGTAGGCCAAAAATCAGGTATGCCCTTAGTTTATCTACCCCTGATGCATTTCTGCTAATGATGTAAGCTGTTAACAATCCCACTATAAGGGATAAGAAAGTCAAGAAATAGAAGAATCCCAATCCATCAAGTACATAATGAAACATGGGCAATTCGTTTGCAAAAAGAAAGACAGACAGAATAACAACAATCGCCCCAATAACTCCATATTTCCTGGTATTGTCTCTCCTCATATCTTAGTTTAGAGTAAATTGTAGCTTAGCCAGCTGACTATAAGCACCTTCATCCAGTTCTGACAACTCGTAATGTGTGCCCTTCTCAACAATCTTTCCATCGCTCATTACATAGATGCAATCCACATTTTTTATGGTTGCCAAACGATGTGCGATTATGATTGAAGTTCGACCTTGCATCAAGTTATCCAGTGCCTTTTGAACAATCTTCTCAGACTCCGCATCGAGTGATGATGTCGCCTCGTCCAAAATCAGAATTTTTGGGTCCTTCAATATAGCTCGGGCGATTGCGATTCTCTGACGTTGGCCACCACTCAGCTTTATACCTCGCTCGCCTACTATGGTGTCCAGTCCCTCAGGAAAATTGGCTATAAACTCCATAGAATTTGATCGTTCTGCCGCCATCCTAAGTTCGTCCTCTGACGCATCAGGCTTTCCATATAATATGTTTTCCTTGATGGTTCCACCAAACAATATCACCTCCTGTGGGACGATGCCTATATTCTTCCTCAGAGCTGTAATGTTATAATCCTCGATATTGCGACCATCAATCAGTATTGTACCCTTCGAGACGTCGTAAAACCTCATCAGTAGCTTTACGATGGTTGATTTTCCGCTACCACTCTGCCCCACTAAGGCAATCTTTGATCCTGAATTGACTTCAATATTGACTCCCCTAAGTACTGCTATATCACTACGACTGGGATATGCAAATTCTACATTCTTATAGCTGACTTCACCACTAAATTGAACTTGACTTTCACTATCAGAAAGGTCGACCTCCGATGATTTTCCAAGTATCTCTTTAATCCTCTCTGTAGCTCCTATCGCGCCAGCAAGCGCCACGTACATATTGCCCAATCCCGCTATGGCTCCTCCTATTATACCAGTATAAATGATGAACGAAAACAAATGGCCAACATCCATCTGACCTGACTGTACCATCAATGCCCCACGCCACAGGATAAAGAATATAGCACCGAATAAAATGGTAATAATGAATATGAAAAAGACACCTCGGTACTTGGCAAATCGTAGGGATATCTTGACTATCTTATCCACTGAATTACCATATCTGACCGACTCATAAAGTTCATTGGTAAAAGCCTTAACAACGCTAAATGATTGTAGTGTCTCTTCAACAATTACATTTGACTCAGCAAGGCCATCCTGTCTCTTTTTTGAGAGTCTACGTATGTATCGCCCAAAAACTACAGCTGTCACTACCACAAATGGAAAGGTAGCCAACATGATCAACGATAACTTCGGAGTCAACACTGATAAGAGAATCACACCCAAAACAAGGATAATGATCTGTCTCAAAAATTCAGCAAGCGTCACAGAAAATGCACTCTGCAGTTGCTCTACATCTGCTGTAATTCTGCTAGTCAATTCACCTACCCTACGTTCTTCATAAAAGCTGATGTCTTGCGTCATAATCTTATTGTATATATCCTTTCTTAGATCCGCCATGCCTCGTTCGCTTACAATCGCAAAGCAAATTATACGTAAATAAGACAAAAACCCTTGTACTACCAGTATGATAAGAAATAGCCAACCGTAATCGAGCAGACTTAAATCAAGGAACTTGCTTTTAATACCCGCAGCTGTATTCGCCATTTCTCCAGCAGCCCCAGGAAAAATCATAAACATCACGCTTCCCATCGCCAGAAACACCATGCCCATAATAAAATAAAATAAGTATGGTCGTATATACTTAAACAAGGACAAGGTCGCCCGCAATCCTTCTTTTGTAATCTTCGTATCTTTATGATTTCTCTTAGATGCCATATAATTGAATACAAAGTTAACCAATAGCTCAAGACAAAAGTTGCCATCTTACTTACTAATCTGTCTATTAATTGTCGCGTCAACATATGGATGTCAGACACGTTCTACAAAGACCGATGACTCATCTAGTAAGCCTTACATAAAGGTTTTGGGCATAGCACAAGATGCAGGATATCCACAGATCGGATGCAAGAAAGAATGCTGTACGCATCTATTAAAATCTGGCTCAATCGGTGCCTACACTTCAAGTCTTGCCATCCTTGATCCGGCATCTAATCAGTACTGGATATTGGATGCTAGTCCCGATATCAAGTATCAAGTAGAAATGGTACAGCGGGAACTGGGAAAAGATATACTACCCTCTGGCATCTTTCTGAGTCATGCACATATTGGCCACTATACGGGCCTGATGTATTTTGGGCGAGAATCCATGTCCAGCGATTCCTTGCCTGTCTATTGCATGTCTAGAATGTCGACTTTCTTATCAAATAACGGACCTTGGAGTCAGCTTGTAGACTTAGGGAATATTGTCCTTCGAAAGATGACGGAGAGACGGGCCATCTCTATGACTCCGACCATACAGGTGACACCGCTCAGAGTTCCTCATCGTGACGAATTCTCAGAAACCGTTGGATTCATGATAGAGCTCCGAGGTCAGAAAATTCTCTTCATTCCAGATATTGATAAATGGAATCTATGGGATAGTGACATCATTGATTTATTAGATGATGTCGACATCGGATTTCTGGATGGAACCTTCTACAGCCAAGATGAAATACCCAATAGAGACATGTCTGAGATTCCCCATCCGTTCATTAAGGAAACAATGGATATTTTCGCCAGTTCATCAGAAAAAATAAAGTCAAAAATTCATTTCATTCATCTCAACCATTCTAATCCTGCATTATGGGATGATTCAACAAGGATCTCAATTGAGCAAGAAGGATACAACATCGCCGTGCAAGGGAACAATTATTAGGGGATATCACGCTGCTCTGAACCTTTTTTCCATAGGTTCTGTAAGTTCTATAAAGAGGACCGTACTCGGCATCCCCAAGCGTTTAATATCTTATTGAGAGAAAGTTATGATGCTATGCACCTTTCATTTGAGATTAATGTTCTTCTACATTCTGTCAAAGAGGTAATCATCTCCAGATTTAAGTCTGGCTATGGAAGTTAACCTTCCTGTAGGATTGAGAATAGACCAATGGTGTTTAATAAGCGTAAGTTCTATCTTCTCGCCTAGAAGATTGTTCTTCCAATTGTCGATAGATATTCCTTGCTCAAGTCCTCTGTTGATGAAATAATCTTTTGTAATACCTTTCAACTTTACAACTATATCCTCACAACATGGAGAGAAAATGCCCTGGACTACACCGATGTGAACATAAGTATTCCGATCACTTGGTGATGGCACAGGAGTCAGTGCAGATACAACTATATACAACGCTGCTAAGCCCAATATCCACTTCAAGTACTTCATAAAGATTGGTTTTAGATTAAACACTGATTTAAGGATTCATGTTGTACTGCGGGTCTCGTTAATGTTAGATTAAAACAAGTTGTCGTTAAACATTTACGACATTTGTTCGTCTAAAAGGGATGAGGAGGAGTATTTTACATTCACTGTTAATTCTATTCAATGGACTGCTTCTGACCACATGCCTACACGGCCAAGATTCTGTTCTTACAATTGTATATGCTGAAGAATTTCCTGAGAGTAGTATTACTGAGTCTGTCAAAATCCTGAGAAAATCTTTTAGCAAGAAATACGACTTCCTCTACAATTTGACAACCGATGGTGATAGGTCCATTTGTTATAGATATCGATCGAGTAGCTCCGCTAAGGACACTGATCCGATGGAGAATTCCAATGAAGTTTATTATATCGATAGATCGAAAGGCGAATCTATTCAACGGATGACCTTCATGAGAGAAGAAATATACGTAGATCGAAATGGCGTAAATATAGAATGGAACTTGTTAGATGAATCCAAAGATATCCTTGGTTACGAATGTTACAAGGCCATACCGATGGACACCTCAAATCATATGACAATCTGGTATACCGCAGAGCTTAGATTTATTTCAGGACCTTTGTTTCACATTGCTCTTCCCGGCACGTTGTTGGAAATAAATATAGAATCGGGTGGCAAAATATTAAGAGCAAGGACTATCGATTGGAGTGTTAATAATGAATGGGATTTTACGATGCCTCAGTACGAAAGCCTAGTGTTGGCGACAATTTTCGATAGTATACTCTTAGGAAAAAGAAGGCAAATTAAGATCTTGAATTACCGCACCAAAAATAGAAACCATAAGCTCGACGTCAAGATTAAAGATAGATAATCCATCCCCCGAATTCCTTAATACGATTTATTGCATCGTTCATCCTGTTTTTCATCAACCCTCATCGCAATTACGAAAATATTAACAGATAGTCTTTTATATCTTTGTGGCATATCAATGTAACGTTAGTATGGTGATTATTTGGTTTATCATTATTTCCTATGTCTTGTTGAGTATTGCCCTTTACTTCTTGTTTCCCAAGGCGGCAGTAGACGGATGGAAGGGCTTGGTGCCTGGACTTAATTTCCTTGAGTGGTGTGATGTCATCGGTAGACCTAGGTGGTGGGCTTTACTATTGCTTATTCCTATTGTCAATATTTTCATATTTACCGGGATGGCTGTTGACCTTGTTAGATCATTTGGGAAGTACAAATTCAAGCACACGGCTGCCGCTGTATTGTATGCACCATCCATACTCGGAAAACTGGGCATGGACAAAGATGCAAAGTATGTCGGCAAAACCCTTCTTATGGAGAAGGAGTACGCCATTAAAATAAAAGAAGCCATAGAAAATGGAAAAGACAGGGAGTTAAAGAAACTCATGAGTAGCAACCCATATAAGAAAGGACCTGCACGTGAATGGGTAGAGTCTATTTTCTTCGCCGTTTTTGCAGCTGCTTTCATCAGAATGTTCTTGTTCGAGGCATTTGTAATCCCAACACCGTCGATGGAAGGATCGCTGCTTGTTGGGGATTTTCTATTTGTATCAAAGGCTGCCTACGGTCTTAGAACTCCCAAGACAATAGCAATGATTCCACTACTCCATAATAGGATACCATTTACCAGTGGAGAATCATATCTCGAAAAGCCAAATCTTCCTTTTAAAAGATTTAAGGCTATGGAATCCATTGATGTTAATGACAACATAGTATTCAACTGGCCAGTCGGTGATAGTGTTTATATCACTTCACAGAGATCATATACAGTGGGCCAGGTGGCGAGAAGTCCCGGCATCATGAATTCGGATCGTGAATTAGGTAAATTGGTCAAAAAGAAGGATTTTGTAACTCGACCTATAGACAAGAAAGATCACTACATCAAGCGATGTCTTGCTGGGCCGGGCGATACACTACAGATCATCAATAAACAGACATTTATTGATGGAAAAAAACTTGAGAATCCAGAAAAAATGCAGTTTCTGTATATGGTAGATTTCCCTTTCAATGTAAAAATTGATAAGTTGGATGACTGGGGTATCGATAAAATGGATTACGAACCTCGCGGTCAGTTTCCTAGAGGTAAAACCTTCCCAAAAGGTAGACATGGCTTTCACCTTGATGCCGGCCAGGTAGAAAAAATCAAGAGTCTTGATACGGGAATTAAAGTTACTGAGTGGCCTTTCAGACCAGAACCCGGTGTTCTGTTCCCACATGACAAAAAGAACTTTGCGTCATGGTCACGTGACAATTACGGTCCGATCTGGATACCTGCCAAAGGTAGCACCATACAATTGACTCCGGAGAATATTGCCCTTTATCGACGCGCAATATCCGTTTACGAGAACAATGATCTGGAGGTGAAATCGGGACAGTATTATATCAATGGCAATCAAACGAACAACTATACATTTAAACAAGACTATTATTGGGCCATGGGTGACAACAGACACAATTCTGAGGATTCCAGGTCTTGGGGCTTTGTTCCATATGACCACATTGTAGGTAAGCCTATGATAATCTGGTTTTCAACTAAGAATGGAAGCATCGGCAATGGCATAAATTGGAGCAGAATAATGCGCTCTCCCAATAAATTCTAAGGAATATCTTGTCATTTTCTATTTTTAGACCATGAAGTACTCGTGTCTTCTTGCCTTCTTATTTCTTTTCTGTGCCAATGCTGCCTATACGCAGGATCTACCTGAGACTGATTTATATTTGTTCAATTTCACCAGAACGGGAGATAACTTCAGATTTAAAAATCCAACTTATCTAAGTAATTTCAATCCATCAGGATACAACAACCAACCTTCATTTAAAGACAATAGTAGCTTGTATATCACTACGGACGTTTATGGCAATAAGAATGATATTATTGAGCTTAATCTCATAAAAAAGTCATTGCTAAGGGTAACTGCAACTGATGAAGACGAGTACTCTCCAGCAGTTTCTCCTCATCATGGACATTTTTCTTGTGTGAGAGTAGAAAAGGATGGTACAACCCAGTTGTTATGGACTTATCCAGAGGATCGCAGTAATTTTGGGGGAAATGTGCTCAGAACGATCGGTAATGTCGGTTACTATATCTGGCTCAGTCAAGAAGAAGTAGCCTTGTTCCTAGTTGATGACACGCACAAGTTGGCTATTGCCAATATAGAAACCGATAAAAATGAAATAATCATTGATGATATAGGGCGCTGTCTCAAAGTGGACAGGAATGGAAACGTAATTTTTGTTCACAAGGTAAGGGAGGACTTTTGGTTTCTCAAATCCTTTGACCCTAGATCTAGAAGAACAGAAATCATCACACAGCTTTTTGATCAAAAAGAAGACTTTGAGCTCCTTAGTGATGATTCTATTATCATGGCATCTGGAAGCAAATTGTATTATATTAATCCTTCAACTTCTGACAGTTGGTCAGAGATTGGTGATTTTTCCAAGTATTCAATATCCAATATCTCTCGACTAGTTATCAAAGGCAATAAGCTGGTTTTTGTCAATCTAAAATGAGTCGAAGTCCATTTAACTGAATTATCAGTCTTTCTCAGTAAAAAAGTAATGTTGGTAGATGGAGAATTCTTCTCGTGGTATGGTTGTCGGACTTTAAAAGTTCTTGCAAATAGAAAAGATCATTTACTGTCTTGAAGCTTCCTTCATTAAATAATATATTAAAGAAATCATTTATTCGTTCTACCTTTGACTTTGAAATATTTGAATCAATGAATAACAAGCTTTTATCTGTACTATTTGTTTTTATCCTCAGCTTGGCCTTTGGGTCAACATCAAAGAAATTACGTTTTATCGTTAAGCTGGTGGATAGCAACTATTGTCAAGAATTCATATCACAGATAGAAAGAGATGATTTGTTTCTTGATATAATTGAGCACAAAGTCATTTCGTCTGATGCAGGGCTGGTCTCTTTGATCTTAGAAACTAACTTAAATATTGCGGACGTGACAAAAGAGCTGACCGCAATGAGAAACGTAGCCATAGTCAAAGTGGATGAGCGAGTATCTCTACGAGCTACACCTAATGATCCTCAGTTTTCATCACAATGGAACTTGCAGCTCATTCAAGCCACCAAGGCTTGGGACTTCGGTACAGGGGGCACTAATTCTGAAGGCAAGGAGATCGTTATTGCTATTATTGACGATGGGTTTGACATTACTCATCCTGATATCAAGAACAATATTTGGTTTAACAAAAGTGAGATTCCTGATGACGGAATTGACAATGATTCCAATGGATACATTGATGACTATTATGGGCTAAATATCAAGACAGGAAATGATGATCACCTGGAAGGTCTACATGGAACACAGGTGATGGGAATAGCTGGAGCTGAAGGAAATAACGGTGTTGGAATCAGTGGTGTAAGTTGGAATGCGCGCATTATGCTTGTGAGCGGTACTCAGTTTGAGTCAGAGATCATTGAGGCATATGAATATGTCCGTTCGCATAGATTGGCTTACAATCAGACGGATGGTGTCGAGGGAGCTTTTGTGGTGGCAACCAACAGTTCATTTGGAATAAATAATAGATTTGGTACTGAATTTCCAATGTGGTGTGACCAATATGATTTACTGGGAGAAGCTGGAGTATTGAGTGCAGTTGCGACAACAAACAGCAACACCAATGTCGACACCGAGGGAGATATGCCTACTACTTGTACCAGTGATTACCTCATCGCCATTACGAACGTAAACGAATCAGATGAGCTCGAAGAATCGGCGGGTTACGGATCAACTCACATTGATCTTGGTGTACCTGGTGAAGGGGTCAATAGTTTAAACCTGAGTCATGGTTATGCTAATTTTCATGGAACGTCCGCATCTTGCCCACACGTAACTGGGGCGATTGCCGTAATGTATGACATTGACTGTTCTGAATTCTCAATTTTGTACAGGTCCAATCCAGGTAGTGCAGCCTTGGTCATTAAGAATGCCATACTCGACAATGCTGCAACCAATTCCACCTTAGAAGGTAAGACAGTCAGTGGTGGTCGGCTGGATATGTTCTCAGCAATATCTGGACTTGAAAGCATTTGTGGTCCTGCACAAATTGGTGATCTAGAAATCGTATCCATTACTCCCAATCCTACCTCTAATGACAGAATTATTGTGGCAGAATATCAAACGGATCAGTTTGAAGAACACGAAGTTGTAATCAATGATGCCTCTGGCAGATTGGTATGGCATGGACTTACCAATCCATCAGTTTTTGGCAAGAACCTGATTACACTTGATGTTGCTGGCTGGTCTGTAGGAACATATTTTATTTCCGTTTTTAATGATTCCGCAAAAACGGCAACTAAATTTTCTATTTACTAATAACCTTGAGTTCATGGCAGCGAGCTTAAGCCTCTATGGACAATTGTGTCATTACTATGCGGGATATTGATTATCTTGACTTTCATTTTACTTCAAATCAAAACTTATAATTATGCCTTCAAATTTTTACTGGTTTTTTATTGTAGCACTCATTCCTTTACTAGTTGGATTCCTCTGGTATGGAAAAATGATGTTTGGCAACAAATGGATGAACATCAACGGTTTCACCGAAGACGATCTCCAAGGCGGTAATATGCCTGTGATTTTTGGTGTCTCCTATATCTTTAGTGTAATGGTTGCCTTTGCACTAAGTGGTTTAGTGATACATCAAAATGGTATAGCTCAGTCGATGATGCCTGATCTCATGCAATCTGGAAGTGAAGCTCAGCAGCTATTCACACAGTTAATGACTGAATACGGTGGTAGATTTAGAACTTTCGGCCATGGAGCACTCCACGGTGTTGTCGGTGCTATATTCTTTGTCCTTCCGATCATTGGTATCAATGCTCTTTTTGAAAGAAGGGGTTGGACATATACCTTCATTCATACTGGATACTGGGTGGTATGCCTTGCCTTGATGGGAGGAATTCTTTGCAAGGTGCTTGAATGGGCACCATTAAGTTAATATTCGTATTACAAAACATAAGGAGAAAGGGCATGCTCTTTCTCCTTTCTTATTAGATGAAATCTCTCAACCTACCACTTGCCCCTGCACCTACCTTGAAGACCGACCGACTTGTCTTAAGGGAACTTATAAAACAAGACGACGAAGATTTGTTTGTATTGCGATCAAATCCCGAGATCATGAAGTACATTGATCGGCCTCTTGCCAAGCGAATCGAGGATATTCATGAGCTCATATCAGAAATTGAAAAACTATCCAACGCTGGTACTGCCATCTTGTGGGCGATTACCGCAAAGGATGATGATAAGCTAATGGGAACCATCGGTTATTACAGAATCCAGGAGGAGAATTATCGAGGAGAAATTGGCTATATATTGCATCCGGATTTGCATGGAAAAGGAATCATGTCAGAAGCCATGGCTACCGTTATCGATTTTGGATTTTCAACCATTGGTTTTAATTCTATAGAAGCAAGGACTAGCCCAATCAACGTCAAGTCAATGGCGAGCCTCCAAAGAAATGGATTTTCCAAAGACGGTCAGATTAGACAAAATTATTACTTCAATGGTAAATTTATTGATACCATGATATTTACATTATTGAGATCAGAACATACAGGTGATCCTGTGTAGGACATTCTGGAAATGTTAATCCCCTTGCCTTATCATAATTACTTACTTTAGTATTTTAAATCTATGTAAATGCCTAAGTCGTTAATAATTGCAGTACTCTTTTTATCTCCTTTGTTGATTTATAGTCAGTCGACAGTAACACTGGATAGTACAGTCCTGACGGAAAGAGAAGTAGCAGTAGGCCTCGATGTCCCATGGGAAATATTATGGGGTCCTGATGACCATATATGGGTAACTGAGAAAGTAGGAAGAGTCCTAAGGATAGAGCCCGAGTCTGGAATGATAAGTGAGTCATTAGACCTAGAATCTCAAGTTTTATGGGACTCTGAGCCGGGTCTATTGGGTATGACACTTCATTCTAACTTTGAAAATGAGCCCAAGGTTTTTCTTGTATACACGTATTCTCCTGAAGGATTTGAAATTAGAGAACGGCTGGTAGTTTTTGATTGGGATGGTTCTCAGCTTATCAACGAAGTAGTCCTGCTTGATAACCTACCGGCAGGTGGTATCCACAATGGATCACGCTTGCTGATAAGCAATGATAATAAAATACTCATGACGACAGGAGACAAGGGAGAAAGTTCATTGTCCCAAAATGATAGTAGTCTTAATGGTAAACTTCTCAGGCTTAACCTTGATGGTAGCATACCTGATGATAATCCTGATCCATCAAGTTACATCTACACCAAAGGGCATCGGAATGCCCAAGGTCTTGCCTATGGCCCCAAGGGTAACTTGTACTCATCTGAGCATGGTGCTCAGCAATCAGATGAATTCAACATAATAGAAGCGGGTAGAAATTATGGCTGGCCTACTGTTCAAGGTGAGTGCAACACAACGGTTGAGCAGAATTTTTGTAATCAGTTCAACGTAATGGAACCTCTAACAGAATGGTCACCTTGCATAGCTGTCAATGGTATTGAATACTATAATCATGATGCCATTCCAGAATGGAAGGGTAAAATGTTGATGGCAGTATTGGGAGGCTTGGGAGGAGGATTTCAACGTATATCAGTACTCAGTTTTGATGAAGATGGTACTAGCATAACAGGTGAAAAATCATACTTCACACAATATGGAAGACTAAGAGACATTTGCACTAATCCTTATAACGGAGCCATATATCTTGCAACTAACGGCCCAGGATATCCCAGCTCAGGACCCAATAGAATAATAGAATACCGCAATGTTGATTTTACCTCATCATCTGATGACCATACCATATGCAAGTCTTGTGTTGACATATATCCCAATCCTACGATCAATGAAGAAATGGTCATCAAAATACCACCCATCTTGTTGAATGCTACTGCTAGGCTATTTAGTATCGATGGAAAAGAAACACTCTCAGCAAAGCTATCCTCAGCCGAGAACATTATTTCTGTATCGGACATAGAAACAGGAATCTACTACATAAGGATTGCATTGGATGGAAGGTCTATAACAAAATCTATATTCATCAATCGATAATACGGTATAATGGCTTACGATGAACATCTCACAGAAAGGATACGCCTCCAGTTGAATTTCAAACGGATTCAATTTGCTGAGAAGAAAATGTTTGGCGGCATGTGCTTTATGGTGGATGACAAAATGTGTATAGGTGTCCACGAGGAAAGGCTCGTGGCACGTGTCAATCCAGTTGATGAAACTACAGCTCTAATGCGTGCTGGCTGTAAACCTATGGATTTTACTGGAAGACCCATGAAAGGATATCTATTCGTATATCCTGAGGGTACAGATCTTGATGATGACCTCGAGTATTACCTTGATCTTGCATTGGCGTTTAATCCTCTTGCAAAGTCGAGTAAAAAGAAATCAAAAAAAGTGAACTAATCCTGAAATTATTAGGTTAAATTTGCATATCGATGTCACAATCGATGTTGAATTGGGTCAAATGTGACCCACATTTTTTTTTAATTGTATTTCGATTTTTTTTAGCGTATCCTGTTTGATTTTGCTTTAGAAAGGAGAATTACATCAAACTTTTTTATTTTTTTATTATGAATATTTTTGTAGCAAAATTGAATTATTCGACTGAAGAAGACACTGTAAGAAGTGCTTTTGAGGATTTTGGATCTGTTGATTCAGTCAAGATCATCATGGACAAATTTACTGGCCGATCCAAGGGATTTGGCTTTGTAGAAATGGGTGATGACAACGAGGCCAGAACGGCTATCGATGCACTTAACGACTCTACCCTAGACGGGAGAGAGATCGTGGTGAAAGAAGCTAAGCCTAGAGAAGACAGACCACGTAGAGATAGATATTGATCAAATAGGTTAAATAATCTTCAGAAAGCTCCCTATTTTAGGGGGCTTTCTTTTTTTATAGTATGGCATATATAGGTTATCTATTATTTCGGGTTTTGGTATTCTTGTTTTGGATTACTCCTTTCCCCATTTTATACTTGCTATCTGACTGCCTCTCCTTGATACTGCAGTACATCGTAAGGTATCGGAGAGATGTTGTAAGCAATAATCTCAGGCATTCATTTCCTCAATTATCAAAAGACAAGCTAAACGTCATAGAGCGTGAAAGCTATCGTAATCTCAGTGATATCCTTCTCGAAGGAATCAAGGGTTTGTCGATGAGCAAGGCTAGTCTCAGGAAAAGATACAATTGGAAGAATCCTGAACTTACCGATAAATTCGCGAGTGATAACCGCCATGTTGTTGGAATGTCTGCTCACTGCGCCAACTGGGAATGGGGTGGATTATGCATTGGATACTATCATAAGCATCGAGCCGTGGTATTTGTCAAACCCATCGCCAACGAGCATATAAACAAGTTCATTCAAAAGGAAAGAATGAGCGATGACGTATTGGCGGTAAGTATCTACGAAACCAGAAAAAGAATGGCGACATTATTAGATAAGCCAACCCTATTTATGTATGTCACGGATCAGACTCCTTCCAATCTGGAGAAAGCATATTGGACTGGATTTTTAGGGCAAGATACTCCTTGCCTCCATGGTGCAGATAATATAGCTCGTGAAAAGGACTGGCCTGTGGTTATGTATCTTAGTCGTAGAATCAAAAGAGGATATTATGAGGTTACTCCTGAGGTATTATTTCAATATACAGCTGATCTAGCTCCTGGCGACATCATTAAGACCTATATGGTCGAACTAGAAAAACATATATCTAAGTATCCCTCAGAATGGCTCTGGTCGCATAAAAGATGGAAATGGTCGCATAAAGCCCCAACCAATATAGGCTAAGGGAGGTGAAAAGAGTAAGTTCCCGATTTGAATTCACCTAGTATTACAAAGATACTGTATATTTAAGTAATTAAATTACAGATGATTATGCTTGTTTTTCGTAAGTACTCAATAGTCAACCAAAAAAGGAATTAAGATCATAAATCAAAAGAAGAATTGAGATCATAAACCAAAAGAGGAAATTAGCCGTTAAATAAGGACAACCAGTGAATAGATAATAGAGTAAAAAGCTCAATTATCAGTCAAGAGAAACAAAGATCAAGAATTAATATACCAGGATTCAGAAAAGAATTACTGGAAGAGCCCTATGTTCATTTTTTGCATGAACAGATAAATAAAGGATTTGCGCAAATAGAAAAGCTGTCAAAAAAGGTTGAAGAACTAGAAGCTGAAATCAGGAAATTGAAGAAGCTGCCAAAGAAGCCTACTATCAAGGCGAGTCAACTGGATAAGAATAAAAATAAGAATAAAGGAAAGGGGAGCCGTACAAGTGGAAAACGGAATAAGAAGTCGTCGCTAAAAATTCACGAGACCAAAGAGATCAAAATCACAGGATTAGGGGAAGGCTAGAAATTAATAGGTCATCAGAAACACATCAGACAGGACATTATAATAAGGGCCAATAATATCGAGTATAAATTAGAAAAATGGAAGGGTCCAAAAGGAGAGATCCGAATAGCGGAGCTACCTATACATTTACAAAACACCCATTTTGGTCCGAGATTAAAAGCCTTTATCCTCCACCAATATTATGAGTGTGGTGTGACCCAGCCGCTACTTTTAACCTCACTGAAAGACTATGGGATAGATATATCATCTGGACAGATCAGCTTTATATTAACAGAAGACAAGCAGTCTTTTCACATAGAAAAGGCATCCTTGTTATCTAAAGGAATAGAATTGGGGGAAGAATTGCGCACTGATGATACAGGAGCAAGACATGAGTTTAGGAATGGGTTTTGTAATTGCATCAATTCCTCATTGTTTACCTACTTTACGACAACGTTTTCAAAAAGTCGTATCAATTTTCTGGAAATACTGCGTCAGTCAAGAAGAGATTATCAAATCAATGAAACGAGCCTTTCGTATGTTAAAAGAGAAAAATTTGCAAGCAAATATTACCGGATACTAAGGCAAAGTTATGAAAGTGGTGAGCGAATCTTTGAAGACAAAACGAGCTTAGAAAATTATTTTAACCGCGAGGGAATAACGGCCCAATACGTCATCAGACAAATAACAGAAGCCTTGTTAATAGGAACTATTGTGGCCCATGGATTTGACCCTAATACTGTGATTCACTCAGACGGAGCAGGTCAGTTCAATTTATTTGTCCATTCACTATGTTGGAAGCATGCCGAAAGACCTCTGGTAAAACTCAAAAGTTATAATCCAGTTCAACAATCACAATTAGTAAATAAAAAGACAGCTTTCTGGATGATGTATCAATCACTTAAAGCATACAAGCAAAATCCTGATGATGATTTAGTTGTCAAACTAAAGAAACAATTTGATTCCCTTTGCGAACCAGTAGTCAACTATTCTTCACTAAATCAGCTATTGGAAAAATTGAGAGAAAACAAAGACCAGCTTCTGGTGGTACTTCTTCGACCTAATAGTTCTTTGCACAACAATGATTCGGAAAGAGACATCCGCGAATATGTCAAAAGAAGAAAGATAAGTGCAGGAACCAGAAGTGAAAATGGCAGATTGGCAAGAGATACTTTTTTGTCACTGAAAAAAACTTGCAGAAAGTTAGAAATATCTTTCTGGGAGTATCTTCAGGATCGACTTCAAAATACTCATCTTATCCCTCCTTTATCTCAGTTAATGACCCAAAAATATCAACTATCCTTGGGATAACTATGCCCAATTCTCAACAGGTATTGAGTACTTACTTTCACGAGAGTCAAAACATTGATATTCAGGGCAATAGAAAAGAGATAGTCGATACAGTATACGTCAGTCACTTAGGGAGTGTTGACGATTTTTTACCCAAGGTGGAAAGGCATTTATCAATGATAACTAACCCAAAGATATTTGTAGCAGATGGTGCCAAATGGATATGGCGGTGGGTGGAAGACAACTACCCAGGAGCCATCCAGATTCTTGATTATTACCATGCCGTAGAGAAAATAGAAGGCTTAACCAAACACCAATATGGTGATGAACAAAAAAGAAAACTATGGCTTGACCAGCAAAAGGACTTGCTGCTTGATGATGAAGTCTTGAAAGAGATCTCCAATATCAAAAATATAAGACCCAAGAGTCAGCCAGCAAGGCTAAACAAATAGCCATCAATTACTATGAACAACATGAAGATCGGATGCTTTACAAAACATACAAAGACAAAGGTTTATTGATAGGTTGAGGACCTATAGAGGCCGCCCATCGAAATGTGATACAACAAAGACTCAAACTCTCAGGTCAAAAATGGTCAATAAAAGGAGCTCAGGCAATTGCCAATTTGAGATGCTATCAAAAGAGCTGTGCTTGGGATATCATCGACGATTTGATCAAACTTGCAGCTTAATCCTGCATTTTGTCATACACCCTCTATTGCAATCATGATTACAGATTTAATAAAACCTGACAAACAATATATATTGACATAATCTAATACAGCAGATGAGCTAGACTCTTTCGATGACAGTAGCATAACCCTGGCCTACACCAACACATAGAGTGACCAGAGCGTATTGCTTATCTGTCTTGATGAGCTGCAAGGCTGCGGTGTGTAAGATACGGGCCCCTGTTGCACCTAAAGGATGACCAATGGCTATGGCGCCCCCATTGGGATTGATTCGCGGATCATCATCCTCCAATCCCATTTCTCGAGTACAAGCCAGTGATTGTGCTGCAAATGCCTCATTGAGTTCAATGATATCCATGTCGGCAAACGATAAACCTGCCCTCTCCAAAGCTTTTCTAGATGCACCGACAGGACCTATACCCATGATACGTGGTTCTACTCCTACAACGGCTGACGATATGATTTTTACCAGTGGGCTGAGGTCATATTTTTCTACCGCCTCTCTGGACGCTACAATGGTCGCTACTGCTCCATCATTTAGTCCTGATGCATTACCGGCAGTGACGGACCCACCCTCTTTTTTAAAGGCTGTACGCAGCTTTGCCAATACTTCAAGACTTGAGCTGGATTTAATAAATTCATCTTGGTCAAAAATTATAGGTTCTGATTTTCTGACCGGTATAGAGATGGGAACAATTTCATCAGCCAATCTTCCTGATTGCTGAGCCGCCGAGGCCTTCATCTGAGACCAATAGGCAAATTTATCCTGGTCCTCGCGTGAGATATCGTATTTTTCAGCAAGATTCTCTGCTGTGGTCCCCATGCCATCGGTTCCATACAATTCTTGCATTCGAGGATTGATAAACCTCCAGCCAAAACTACTGTCATGCATCTGTGCATCTCTCCCAAATGGCTTGGAGACTTTACTTATCACCCATGGGCCACGAGTCATGTTTTCTACTCCACCTGCTACAAATATATCCCCATCTCCTGCCTTGATGGCTCTATTGGCATGAATCACGGCGGACATTCCTGACGAACAAAGTCTGTTGACTGTTTCTCCTGGTACTGACCATGGCAGTCCAGCGAGTAGTAAGCACATCCTTGCTACATTACGATTGTCTTCGCCAGCCTGATTGGCACATCCCATGATGACATCATCATAAGCATCGAGTGGTATACTTTCATTCCTCTCTACCAGAGACTTGATCACATGGGCTCCCAGATCATCCGTGCGGATAGTAGAAAGGCTACCTCCAAAATTCCCAAATGCCGTCCTTATACCATCGACGATATATGCCTCCTTCATAGTTTTCTTTCTTTAATCAAGGCTCTAAAGAACCATCTCAGGAATATTTCCCTCTACGATCAGTTTACCGCCCGTGGCTTCTTTAATTTCTTCAACACTCACTCCTGGGGCCCGTTCTCTTAATCTAAATCCATCCTCTGTCACGTCTAGCAAGGCAAGATTCGTTACTATACGCTTTACACATGAGACACCAGTCAATGGCAAGGTACACTGAGGAAGAAGCTTTGATTTCCCCCTCTTGTTGGTATGCATCATAGCCACGATGATATTATCTGCTGAAGCTACTAGGTCCATCGCTCCACCCATTCCTTTTACCATCCGACCAGGAATTTTCCAGTTGGCTATATCTCCATTCTCTGACACCTCCATTGCCCCGAGTACTGTCAATTGAATATGCCCACCTCGTATCATGGCGAAGCTCGTATTCGAATCAAAGATAGAAGCACCAGGAAGGGAGGTGATCGTCTGCTTTCCAGCATTGATGAGATCTGCATCCTCATCTCCCTCAAATGGAAAAGGGCCCATACCAAGTATTCCATTCTCGGATTGAAATACGACATTTATATTATCCGGGATATAGTTGGCAATAAGAGTAGGTATTCCTATTCCCAGGTTTACATACCATCCATCACGTAATTCCTGAGCAATCCGCTTTGCAATTCCTTTTTTATCTAACATTCCATCTTATTAAGTTCTTTCTCTAACCGTTCTTTGTTCGATTCTTTTTTCATATTTAGTGCCTTGGAAAATCCTCTGTACAAAAATTCCTGGTGTGTGTATGAAATTGGGGTCGAGCTCTTCTGGCTCTACCATCTCTTCAACTTCAACGATTGTTATCTTCCCACCCATCGCCATGAGTGGATTGAAATTTCGCGCCGTCCCCTTGTATACAAGGTTGCCGAATCGATCACCCTTCCAAGCCTTGACAATGGCAAAATCTGCTATAAAAGCCTCTTCCATTAGATGAGGTTTTCCATCGAAATCTCTTACTTCCTTTCCCTCACCCACTTCTGTTCCATATCCTGCCGGTGTATAAAATGCAGGAATACCTGCTCCTGCAGCGTAGCATCTGGCAGCCAAGGTACCTTGAGGAATTAGATCTACTTCCAACTCTCCACTGAGCATCTGTCTCTCAAATTCATCATTCTCACCAACATAAGAAGATATCATCTTCTTTATCTGTTTCTTCTGCAGTAGAAGCCCCAATCCAAAATCATCAACCCCAGCATTGTTTGATATACATGTCAGTTCTCTGATATCAGCATCAACAAGTGCTGTTATACAATTTTCCGGTATGCCACATAAACCGAACCCTCCCAACATCAGCGTCATTCCGTTCTCAATGCCCTGAATAGCCTCGACTGCATTTGCCACTTGTTTGTCCATTTTACTAATCTATTATTGCTGACCAATGTAAGGAGAAATTGGGAATTGAATAATGACCCATGTCATTAGGGAGTATGACAAAATGCAGATACAACGTTGAGTCCACTCCGAAAACTGATCGATTTTGATTTGAATTAAATTTTTGAAAAAAACCTACCTTTTGGATTTGAAACCGCAATCCATAGAACAGTGTAGGCTATCCAGAATCTCAGGAGTATATTTTCAATTATTGAACAAATAATTGCCTTATGAGCGGTAATTCTTGTCAAATTAACCCAAAATGCTCGCGATATGACATACCATTGGCTTTTTTGTAAGCCGCGGTAGACGACTTTATTGCGTTTACGGAGCCGATGAAAACTTTGATGAATGGTCGATTCGGCATTGGCCCGTAAATTATAGCTGGCTGGATCAATTTGAGCTTCTAAGGATTGTCGCTGGATATAGTTTTCTATTTGTTCGGTGGTCAAATACCGCTTAGTGCCATTGGGATGATGGATGACATGTTTTTTGGCTCGTTGGGAATAGGTTACTTTACAATCTTGTTGGCTTGGAAGATGGGTTACGCTAATTTTATTTGTATCCGCATCTTTTTCTATTTCATATATCCTTTTACCTCCTTTGGTTTTTGCTATACTCCATTGAGGCCTAGACTCGCTGAGCATCTCTGACCTATTGTCCAGACTGTCATATCCACCATCCGTAATCACTTCTTCTATTTGGGCAGCCGGTGTCTGATTCGCTTGTTGCAGAACCGATTCACTGTTGTCTACGGCTTACATGAAACAAACCCTCCTAATAGCAATAGGATCAAGGAACAGAATCTAATGTGTAGTAGCATTTATAATGTAGTTGAATATGGAATCGATGTTAATCTTTTTTGTCAATCCTAGTCTAACGATGACAAGTTCTTCATCCGGGATTACCATGACATACTGACCTTGGTATCCACTAAACCAAAAGACATTCTCTGGTAAGTTAGGAAATCTGCATTGATTTCTATTGAGCCATAGCTGTGCACCATACTCACAGATTTCTGGCAAGGCTTGTTTTGTACTATATTCTACCCAGCCTTGTGGCAGAATTCGTAATGAGTCTATGGTACCATCATTAAGATACAGAAGACCCAGTCGTGCCCAGTCCCTAGAGGTTGCATAACCAAATGATGATCCTACAAAATTGCCTGCTTCATCTGTCTCTATCAATGCACTTGTAATCCCTATACGGTCGAATAACTCATTCCTTGGAAACGTTAAATAATCCTGATGAGAAGCTATATTTGCCCTGATTATTCCACAAAGAAGATTGGTGGTTCCTGACGAATAATACCAGTGGGTTCCCGGACTATTTGCCAACAAGTTATCTGATGCCTCCTTAACAATATCCTCCGAAGAGTAGAGCATGGTAGTCGCATCAGATATTTTTGAATACTCCTCTTCCCAGTCGAGACCACTTGTCATCGTCAGAAGTTGGTGAAGTGTTATTTGTTGTCGTTCGTCTGACCAATTTGGAAACAAGTGATCTGAATCAATCGAGAGTTTCCCTTTCTTTACAAAAATTCCTATCAATGCATTGGTAATGGACTTAGTCATTGACCAACCGAGTAATAGGGAAGTAGAATCGAAGCCTTCTGCATACTCTTCATAGAGAATAGTGTCATGATGAAGAATAAGCAATGCTCTTGTTTTACTGCTGTCGGCAAAAGCTAGATCTGAAATTTTTTGACTATCTATGGATGATATAGATCTGGTGCTAAGTGCATTCGTTATAGCTTGTTCTCTGAAACTGCTATTAGAAATAGGAGAGTAGGTAATTCCGTGGTCATCGATTCCATCAAGGAGAATACATCCCAAACCCTTTTTATAGATTGCTGACTTCTTGTGAAAACCATAGAACGTAGACGTAGCCATTTTCAATTCATTGTCAATGTCTATTGTGGTCAGATTCAACGGCGAAAAAGCTAAATCCTGGTCCTTTATTGATGTTAAAGATCGATTTGCCGAAAAATGACAAGAACATGCAGTTTTAGCTGCATAGCCGTTGATGATCTCCAGTTTAGGATAGACAGAAAAATATAAGTATAGTACACCGAGGATTAGTAGGACAGACAGTATAAACAGGATGTTTTTCTTCATAGAGACTATAATCATTGCCCCTCACTGCTCAAGGTCAGCTTTAGAAATACTCTTGAACGTGATGATTTTCATTCAAGTTAAGGCAAATATTAAGTTAAGTATGGATAGTCTTTTTGAGCGTAATTGTCCTCATACAACTCAGAAGGTATAGGAAATGAACCTTCTTCAGCGAAACTTGCAGCCTCATCCATTTCAATTTTTATTCTTTCTTTGATGTTTTCTATCTCCTTTACAGAAGCTATTTTCTCGGCGATGATCCGACTCTCAGTTACCTTGACAGGGTCTTTGGCTTTATAATCGTTCAATTCCTCTTTGGTCCTGTATTTACTTGGATCAGAAACAGAATGTCCTTTATATCTGTAGGTCTTTATCTCAAGAAAGTAAGGTCCATTCCCTGCTCGAACATATTCGGCAGCTTTTAACATCTCTTCATGGACAGCCAGTGGATCCATTCCATTTACAGCCGATCCAGGCATATCAAATGCCTCGCCTATGGTATGTAATTCGGTAACGTTGGAAGTTCTTTCCACTGAAGTACCCATAGCGTATCCGTTATTCTCTACAATGTATAATACCGGTAATTTCCACGTCATCGCCATATTGAATGACTCATAAAGTGCGCCTTGTCTTGCTGCACCATCACCAAACATGGTTACAGATATGTTATCGGTTCCGCGATATTTCTCAGCGAGTGCCATGCCGGTGCCGATAGGAATTTGCGCACCCACGATACCATTGCCGCCAAAGTAGTTGTGCTCTTCCGAAAAGAAATGCATAGAACCTCCCTTTCCTTTGACACACCCCGTTTCTTTACCGAACAACTCAGCCATGCAAGAATTAGAGTCCAGCCCTCGAGCAAGCGCGATGCCATGTTGTCGATATGCAGTTACCAATACATCAGTAGGTCTTATAGCGCTCGTAAGAGCTGCACCTATAGCCTCTTGCCCTATGTATACGTGAAGGAATCCTCTGATCTTCTGCTTGCTATAAGAAAGGAGAGCAAGTTCTTCAAATTTCCTTATGCGAAGCATAATCTCATACCATTGAAGCCAGATCTTTTTTGTGATGTGACTCTTCTTGGTACTGTTTTTTGTGCCCGTTTTTTTCTTCGTAGAAGCAACTTCCGACATAGTATCCATTATTTTGCGTTGTAAATGTACGATGATCTCGATTACCTAGTAATTAATCACATAAATATCTAATCACCATATTGAATAACAGGAATAATCTAATATTGTCCAAAATTGAGCTGAGCAATTACCGTAACTATGAGAAGGTAAAACTTGACCTAAGCAATGGTTTCAATATAATCATTGGTGACAATGGAATGGGTAAAACTAATCTACTGGACTCAATTCATTACCTGTGCATTGGTAAAAGTTATTTTTCTTCAGGTGATCGTTACGTTATCAAATCTGGTACAGACTTTATAAGGACTGTAGGATACTTCAATACATCAAATGGCTTAAGAAAAGCTGTAGCGAAGGTTGTTCCTGGTCAAAAGAAGGTCATCGAAATTGATGAAAGGAAAGTAGACCGTCTATCTGACTATGTTGGAAATTTTCCATGTATGATCATTGCTCCAGCTGATATCGATTTACTTGTTGAGGGTAGTGAAGATCGAAGGAATCTGATGAACAAGACCATTGTGCAATATGACAAAGAGTATGCAGAAGCCATTTCTAAATATATGAGACTTCTGAAACAAAGAAATGCCTTGCTAAAGTCAGAACTTGAAGGTGGTGTTCTGGACTTTATGGTCTTAAAATCTATTGATCTGCAACTTGAAGTGCCTTCACAATTGATAACTGCAAAACGAGATGAATTTATCCGTAAATTGATACCTATATTTTCAGAGATATACCAGACCTTAAGCGGGCATAGTGAAACTTGTCATATCGAGTATTCCTCGACTTTACTTACTCAACCGATAAAAGACATTCTTGAAGAGTGCATTGCACATGATAGGAGAGTGGGTAGAACAACAAAGGGAATCCATAAGGATGACCTTTTGTTTTTTATCAATGGAGAAAAACTCAAGCCGTACGCGAGTCAAGGACAGCTTAAGTCATTTGTAATCGCACTTAAAATAGCGGAATATGTGTTGCTCAAGGAAGCCAAGAATATTACTCCGATTCTGATACTTGATGACATCTTTGACAAGTTAGATATGCACCGTATTAGAAGGATGATAGCTCTTCTGGTTGACTTAGAGATAGGTCAGGTATTTGTCAGTGACACACATCCCACCAGAATTCTGACTATGGTAAAGGAACTTAATGTCGATTATTCTACCTTTGAAATAGTAGATGGTCAGATAGCAAGTATAATATGATAAAAAAGAAGTCTGAGAAAAGAATGAGTGAGCTGGTAGAGACTTTTATCTCTACCCATGAGAAGATTGATCATGGTCTTCAGGAAAGGAAGATCAAGCTTTTCTGGAAAAGTAACTTTGGTAAAACTATCAACAAGTACACATCTCATATAAAACTGAGAAACAAAACGTTGACTGTTTCTATCACATCTGCTCCTCTACGACAGGAACTTCTTATGTCGGCTGAAAAAATCATTAAAAAGATCAACAAGCACCTTGAAAATACTGTAATCGAAAAGATCAGAATTGTCTGAATCTAAGATACGCCACTACTTCTTAAGACTATTTTTTAGTTTGGATTTCTTGAAGGATTTCTTCATTCGATTTACCAAGATTATCCAATAGGAACTGTACATCTTTGGCAAGTTCGTTATCTGGATATTTCTTCAGAAACTCTTCATATACATTCCGTGCCGCTGTCTCATTCTGTAAATCATCTTCTAAGATGAATCCCTTGAGGAAATATATCGTTGGAACTTTTTCATATGAAGGATATTTGTCGATTACCCAGTCGTACAAGCTTAATGTTTTAGGGTAGGTCTTTATACTTCTGGCGATTTCAGCAGCTTTGTAAAGGTAATCTGGCGCATTCTTGTTCTTTGGATTAGCCATGACATAGGCCTCGCAGGCATCGACGTAGTGCTGTGATGCTCTCCTGTTTAAGCCATGGTGATCAGGATTGACAAATACCGAGGTAGCAAGTTGTTTTAGGAACGTATCTAGAGACTCTACCTTCATGGACTTATCCATATTAATCACCTTGTCATTCTTGAAATTTTTCATTGCCAAAGAATTGTAAATAATCTTTGCTGTATGTTGTTTGCCCATGGGTAACATATAGTCTGCCAGCTCAAGCAGTCTATTGTTCTGCACGGGATCATCAGGGTATTCCCTTACTAGAGGACTTAGAAATGCAGTAATCTTGGAGGTTAGTTTGTATTCTTTTGCTATGGAATAACCTCTTGATAGAAGAGATTTTATCTCACCCTTATTGTCCTTTGACTTTGAGATTAGATCGGTCAGTGAATTGATAGCCTTCACTGCATTCTCTTTGCTAGGGTTAGTCTGTAACTCTTGTTCCTCAGAGGTAAGAACTACCTCCGTTGTAGTATCCGTCTTACAGGACGATATTGCCAAGGATAAAAATATGAATAAGTAGAGTGTATTCTTCATTTTGATCATTTGTGTGTAAAAATAGAATAAGTAAGAGAGAAAGGGAACTAGATTTGTAACTTCTTACATAATTCCAGCTGAACAGACATGGTTGCTGACGAGCGTATTCAAATTGTTTTAGACCAAGAAAGCTATGTGTGTTGACCTATCCTTTATCGTAGATTCCTACTTTATCCCAGTCATACCTTCAAAAAGCCAGTTGGCCAATGCTTGACGGTTTTCATCTTTGATGATCCTTACCTGATCATTTGGGTTCCGAATATTTGCCAGCTCTACGTAGGCCGCAGTAGGGTAAGTGTTACGCAATACATATAAGTTTCTATCTGTAGTAAATCCCTTGTATCCTCTGCTTTTTTGGTACTTCTGATACTTTTCTTTGAAGGTGTCCTGTAGACTGTTTGCCAGTTTCTTTGATGATTTACTCTTCTTGTAGTAGTAGAAAAATACATCCTGACGATGCTTTTTATTGGGTCTGGAATCTACGTGAATAAAGATGGCCTGTTGGTACTTTACTCCTTTACGCTTGTGTTGTAGATAGAGCTTATTGATGGCTTCTGACCTTTGTCTCAATCTTGCCTTTTGGTTGATAGGTAACTTCATAGTTCCCATGCAGCGTTCGTCTCGGTCACATACCAGATCTTTTTCTGTCCTGATGCCATCGTTCTTGTCTTGAATGATTACATGTACCGTCGCTCCATGCTGCATGAGATTTCTTGCAAGCCTTAAAGTAACATCGTAAGCATATTCATCTTCGCACATTGGATTACTGCATTCTTCGCACATGGCACCTGGATCTGGTCCCCCATGACCACTTACCACGTAGTAGACTTTTCCTTTGAGTTGATTGTCAAACTTTTTTACGGATGAAAATTTCTTGCCGAACAAAGGTTCGTGAAAATAGACATCCTTGTTTACGGGCTTCTTATCCGTAGTAGTACTGATGTCCTTTGAAAAATCGGCTTCATTTTCTTTCACTATCTTTTTAGCGATCTTTCCTTCACCGCATGATAGTTCATGGTAGGGCACCCATAGTATGCGACTATCTTGATAATTGGTTTTCCGCAGTCCGTTTTTCTTTAGTTTCTCATTGAATTTTTGAATACGCAATGCCTTGTCGAAGTCATCATCATTAATACTTGTCCTTATACTCACACCATCGTAACTGTATAAATATACTGGCAAAGTATAGACACGTTCCTGAATAAGATGCTCTTCTGGATTGAGACTATTGAGCTTATAAAACATCGTTAAATTGCAATTGTCAACCAATAAACCATGCTTCCTCAGAAGGGTGAAGGTTCCGTCACCATTCTTGGCCTTGACACTATGAAATGGGGCTTGTTGGGTCCAAGCACTAGACGCAATAAATACGGCAAGCAGCAGTAGAGTAGTACTTCTCAATGTAGTCTTCATTCTATTTAACCTTAAAGTCAAGTCAAATATAATAAATTAAATAAATTCATAATATGTAAAATGGTGATAATAAATTGGTTACTTTAATATATTTGATTTGCCTTTTATCGGACCTTGGGTATAATAGCATTCATCGACTTCGTATATTTGATTTACTTTTTACAAAGATGTTGCAGAGTATATATTACCTAATCATGAAAGACCTTAAAGTAGAATTGAGGCAGCAATATGCCATTGCTGGGATTCTACTCTTTGTATTTACGATGGTTTATATCATTTACAGATGTTTTCAAGATGTAGGTGATAAAACCTGGAATGTGCTCTTTTGGATAATTCTTTTGTTCGTCGCGTTGAATACCGTCTTGAAAAGTTTCATACAAGAGGATAAGGATCGGGCAATGTACTATTATTCTCTATTCGATCCTATAGCTGTCATAATCGCCAAGATTATTTACAATTTTATCTTATTGTTATTTGTTGGGGCATTGATCATTTTGCTGATGTCATTTCTGATGACGATGCCCGTAAAAGACTTACCTCTTTTTATTTATGATGTCATTTTGACATGCCTTGGATTGTCAGTCGTATACTCATTTACCTCTGCTATTTCTTCGCTAAACAAAGGAAGCGCTACATTATTGGCTGTGCTGGCCATTCCACTGTCTCTTCCTATTATTTTGTTATCAGTGAAAATTTCAGCCAATGCGATTGGATTTATTGATGACTCTAGTATTGTTACTGACCTTCTTTATATAGGAGCAATAGATATATTGTTTATGGGCATGGCTATATTGTTGTTCCCTACATTATGGAAATCTTGATCATGGATTGGATAAAAAAATATTGGTGGAAGGTGTTAGGGATACTGCTTTTACTCTATGCCGTGATAGTAGGTCTTGGGGTCCCCCTCAAACCGGGTATAGTAACTGCATCACCACTCAGTTTGCATGCAGGTGAGAGCGTTTCGATTAAGGTCAAAGGATATAATAGTAATTTTGATAAAGTCGAGAATAGAGCGTGGTTACTTATTGGTGACGAATATCTACTCCAGGCAGATAATGTGAGTTCTTCTAGTTATACGGACCTCAACGCAAATTTCGTACTTCCTCCCTCTTTGCCGGTTTCTGACTCGTTGAGTGAGGTCACATTGGTCGTGAGTAACAGTACCGATGGAAATATGATTCTGCCATCCTTTGTGATTAGTCAGAAAATAATTGATGTCAATTCAGGTATGGAGAACTGGTCACATTCATTGCTAACCGATATTGATCAAGTAAAGAAATTTAGATTTCCTTATCGTAACATCCTACATGAGACCATTCGAAATAACTTTTATCATGTGAGTTTGTGGTTCGCCATGTTTCTTATATTGATAACTGGTATCATCTACAATATCAGATACCTATTCAATCCTTCTTCGATACTAGACAAACGAGCGCATTCATTGGTGACCGTGGCCACATTACTAGGCGTTCTCGGTATTATGACCGGCTCCATATGGGCCAAGTATACTTGGGGTGCCTTCTGGACAGCGGACGTGAAGCTAAACATGACGGCAGTAGCGATACTGATTTATCTAGCCTATCAGGTATTGAGGTCTTCGATTGATGATCATGACAGAAGGGCTAGAATTTCGGCAGTGTATAGCATCTTTGCTTTTGTAGCTCTGATGATATTAGTCATGGTTATTCCCAGACTCACGGCAAGTCTGCATCCTGGAAATGGTGGTAATCCTGCACTCGGTGGGGAGGATCTGGATCATACATTACGCACTGTATTTTATCCCTCAATTATCGGTTTTACTCTTGTAGGATTGTGGATAGCCAGCTTACTGTTTCGCTTCGATGTATTAAAGGATAAAATACTGTCACATTGAAGATAATTTAAGAGGATATTTGTTTGATCTTATGCCAAAATAGGCGAGATTAGCCGTCCAATAAGAAACATGAGAAAAGCGATTTTAACACTCCTTACCTTCATGGTTTTGTTTATACATCAAATCTCTGCACATGGAGATTCTTCAAATGACTTTCTGAGGTCAACGGGAAAGATATATGTGGTGATAGTGGTCATAGCCGTCATTCTCATTGTACTCTTTATGTTCTTGTATAGACTAGATAAGAAAATCAACAGGCTCGAAAAAAATATAGAAAAATGAGTAAACAAGCTAGCTTTTTTGAAAGCGTACAGGCTAATTTTGACAAAGCGGCAGCACTGACCTCCATTCCTAAAGGTCTATTGTCACAAATCAAAGTATGTAATTCCGTATACCAAATGGAGTTTCCAGTGAAAGTTGGAAACAAATATGAGGTAATTCAGGCGTTTAGAGTACAACACAGTCACCACAGGCAGCCAACAAAAGGTGGCATCAGGTTTAGCAGTTTTGTAAATAAGGATGAAGTGATGGCACTTGCTGCCTTGATGACTTACAAATGTGCCATCGTTGATGTACCCTTTGGTGGAGCAAAAGGGGGAGTAAAGATTAGCCCTCGTTCCTATTCTACTGAGGCGCTGGAAAGGATAACACGTAGGTATACCGTCGAGTTGATTAAGAAAAACTTTATAGGTCCATCAAGGGATGTTCCTGCACCTGATTATGGTACTGGTTCGAGAGAGATGGCATGGATATTAGATACGTATTTGGCTTTTACTGGTGGTGAAATCGATGCAGTTGGTTGTGTAACAGGTAAACCTATTAATCAGCATGGAATAAGAGGGAGGACAGAGGCTACTGGTCGTGGTGTTTTTTATGGTCTTCGTGAAGCGTGTAGTCATGCTGAAGATATGAAGAAGCTCGGTCTGGAACCTGGTGTTGAAGGCAAAACCATGGTCATCCAGGGACTCGGTAATGTAGGATCGCACACAGGTTTGATATCCATAAAAGAAGGAGGCGTCAAGGTCATAGGGGTTTCTGAATATGAAGGAACCATACTTGACGAATCAGGGATCGATGTTGAAAAGCTATTAAAATTCAGAAAATCTAAAGGTTCTATTTTAGGTTTTCCTGGTACTAAGACATTAAAGGATAGAGGAGATTGGGTCGGAATTGAATGCGACGTCCTAGTGCCCGCAGCCCTTGAAAGTCAAATCCACAAAGGCAACGCCAGAAAAGTGAAAGCAAGGATAATTGCCGAAGCGGCCAATGGCCCGGTTACAGCAGACGCGGAGGAAATTTTACTCAAGAGAGGAATCATGATTATCCCTGACATGTATATCAATGCTGGGGGTGTGACAGTATCCTATTTTGAGTGGTTGAAGAACCTCTCGCATATGAGATTTGGACGAATGGAGAAAAGATTTAATCAACAGACTTATACAAGCTTGCTCAACAAGGTAGAACAGCTTACTGGAAAGAGAATAGGGAGGAAAGAAAGAGAATTTATCACTCGTGGTGCCGAGGAGGTGGACTTGGTGAGATCAGGACTTGAGGAGACTATGGTAGGCGCTTATGAGCAAATAAGAACCACTCTCAAACGTAAAAAATCTGTCAAAGACCTAAGAACTGCAGCCTTCGTAGTTGCCTTAGAGAAAGTGGCAAATGACTATTTTACTCTTGGAGTATTTCCATAATTGAAAATTGTCACTTTCTACCTCTTTTGCCGTTTTGCCAAAGAGTCCATACGTTGAACATGCGCATCTGATATTCGAGATTAAAATCTTCTACCATAGAAATTATTTGACTTCTATTGTGCCTGAGCCACGACATGTCTTGTTGGCTTATATTGGCCAAGCCTAGGATGACAGCGCCTACTATTGCCGAGTTTTTCTTTAGAGAAACTAAGTCTACTTTGTCATAAGTGTCGGAAGCAGCATGATAATTCAGACCATAGGTAGCAGCTTTGTGTATGCCCACTAGATTTGCGACACCTTCCAGCATGAAATCGAAGTTGTCAGTACCAATGATAGGAGAGTTTACATTATTAAATGGTCCAAGTGCTATAACTGGATCGAGAAGCTTATTCAGTACAGGTATGATTTCGTTACGGCCATTGGTGAAGAAACCAATAATGTCCCCACTTCCTATGTCAATTGAAATAGCCATTTTGTGATTATCAATTTCTGACTGATGATCCTTGCAATATGCCCATGACCCAAAATATCCTTGCTCCTCGCCATTCCATAGTGCAAATCTTATAGTCCTTTTTGGATGTACGCCAAGGGCTTTCATCTGACGAGCTATATCTATCAGCATGCTTACATTGCAACCATTGTCATTAGCTCCAGTCCCCAATGCCCAAGAGTCCAGATGACTACCTATAATGATAACTTCCTCAGGGTGTACCGATCCTTTTATTTCTCCTATTATGTTGGTTGATGTGAAGTTTTCACCGGTAGTGGCTTTAAGGTTTATGCTTATACTCAACTTAATACCATTACTCAGTGATCTTATACATCGATTTGCATCTTCTCGTGACATGACGAGCTGTAGGAGGTTGTTGTCAGTTCCCTTAGAAGTAATAAACCTGTAAAGGAGACCTTTGGGACGTGAAGACATAAAAATGATTCCTTTCGCGCCATGTTGGATACAATAATTCTCAACTGTTGTGGCATCGATATATTCTTGAAATAATCCATTTATATCAAAACAAAGGTCTGAAGACACAATCACGATTTTATCCTTGATACTCTGAACGATCTTGGAATTAATTCCCTCAAGAGGTAGGTAAACCATTTCGCCATGGTATATCCCTGGGGGACTCTGGTATTTACTTACGATAGAAGGAGAGAATGATACATCACCTGATATTTCAGCGGTACACGACTCTTCTAACCATAGTACAGGCATTTCAAAATCATGCTTTTGCACCATCACACCCGCCTTAGTAAACTTGTCAAACGCCCATTCTACGGCATCCATATTTGATCGGCTCCCGGTTACTCTACCACCAATGTCATCACACAGTTCTTGTAAGTCTTCTTCCAGAGGGGTGTTAGTCAGCATAGTTGCTACCAGCGAGGAAACATCATCTTGAGCGGCTAGGACAATGTTGAGAAGAAAAAAGATAAGCAAAGAGATAATCTTCATTTCAACTTTGTTGTTTTTTGCTTCAGGTCGGTAAACATCGCATTATAATTTATTTCAAGTTATTGTCCAAATTCAAAAAGGTATTTTCCAATACAACATTCTGCAAGTATCCATGTTTTATCTTAACGATAAGCAATAAAAATGAATAACCTACACTTCATCTCGATTTTTATGATAGCAAGTTTATTAGGACAAGCTCAAGTCTCTATTTTAGAATATGTGCCAAGTTCAAGCAATTCTAATCTAAAATATGAAAAATTTGAGGTAGCAATAAAGCTAAGCCAGAAAAGCTTCGTAAACCCTTATGATGAACAAGAAATTGATGTTGAAGTAGAATTTGTTAAGTCTGGAGTTTCGTACAAAGTGGATGCGTTTTGGTATCAAGAATTTGATAGATGTAGTTCTTGTCCTGATCCTACCCTAGTACCTGGTAATAATTGCTAGAAATGATTCAGCAAACGACCCTGGATACCTGCCCCGAGTTTTACAAATAGACCATGGCGGGCGAGGTTTGCTCCTGTGAGTAGCGGAATATGGAGGTATAGAGTAATAGTAACCCATAATGGTGTACAAAAGATTACTCCCTTCAAATTTCAGGTTATTTCAGAATCAGCAAATCAAGGTTATGTTAAGGTTGCAGCAAATAATAAGAACTTTGAATTTATTAATGCAGATTTTAAAATCCATGTTTGGGAATATGATAATAATTGCAACCCACAACCTTTTCCAATCAAGACTATGGATACAATAGTAGAGGCTAGTCTGGAATCTGCTGAAACTGTAAGAATGGAAGCGAAAAAAGTAAGCGTTTTTCCTAATCCTTTTTCAAGTAAACTGAATATCACCGGATTAAGTCCACAAGATGGAGTAGTAATATATGATATATTAGGAAGTATAGTTTATAGGAGTAGTGGGATTAATGACGCAACAAGTCTCATTGAAACTATATTTTGGTCACCTGGAATGTATTTAGTTTGTGTTAAGGATATTGAAGGGAGAGATATAGGAACATACAAAATAGTGAAATGATAAATGGGTTAAAAAAATTGGTAAAAAGAAGCCCAATTGCGCTTTCTAAGAATCATTTATACGATATTCAGACGAGGAAAATTATAAAGAGACTTCGCAAGAACAGTAACTGCATTGATGTAGGCTGCTATAAAGGAGAAATACTTGACTTAATATTAGATGCAGCCCCTGATGGACAGCATTTTGGTATTGAACCATTGCCAATTCAATACAAAATGTTGTCCACAAAGTATGAAAGATTTAGTAACTGTACAGTTTTAAACTATGCGGCTTCAGATGTAAAAGGAGAATCTAGTTTCAATTATGTTATTTCAAATCCTCCGTACAGTGGATTATTGAAAAGGGACTACGATAGGCCTGAGGAATCTGACAGTACTATAACTGTAAAAACTGACCTGTTAGATAATTTAGTACCTGAGAATTTGGGTATTGACTTTATTAAGATTGATGTCGAGGGTGCTGAGTTATTGGTATTAAGAGGAGCTTCAGAATTAATAGCAAAGAATAGACCCATTGTAGTTTTTGAACATGGCTTAGGGGCTTCCAATTATTACGATTCCACACCTGATAAAATATACGATTATTTCATATCCAGAGATATGTTTGTATCAAATCTTAGCTGCTTTTTAAAGAATAGAGCATATTTGTCTTGTGAAGAGCTAGAGGAACAGTATTTTAATAAGAGAAATTTCTATTTTGTAGCACATCGGTAATGAACGATTGAATGCGGATTCCATTTAATAAGTACCACGGTACTGGCAATGATTTTGTAATACTTGATGGGAAAAAGCAATCCTTGCCTGACTTGACTAGAGATCAGGTGTCTGGTATTTGTCATAGACGGTACGGAATAGGGGCTGATGGTCTTATGATCATCAGGTCTTCATATCGGGCAGATTTTGAAATGATTTATTACAATTCTGATGGAACAGTATCCAGCCTTTGTGGAAATGGGAGCAGATGTATTGTTCGTTATGCCTATGAAACAGGATATATAGGTAAAGAAGGAAAGTTTCTGGCTATAGATGGCATACATGATTATTTAATTGAAGATGATGTGATCAGTATCCATATGTCAGATATCTCTCATTGGTCTGAGATAAATGGTTGCACTGAGATTGATACGGGGTCACCACATTATGTGGTTTTTTGTGAGACACTACCGGAGGGATCGATCGTTGACATGGCAAGAGCAATACGAAACAATGATAAATATAAAGACGATGGCATCAATGTAGATTTTGTCGCTTCTACGGATCAGAGATTAAGCATACGTACCTATGAAAGAGGGGTAGAGAACGAGACTCTGAGTTGTGGGACTGGTGTTGTCGCCGCTGCATTATCACATGGAATACAATTGCCCAATGGAATTCATCAAATATCCGTTGAAGCCGTAGGTGGACAGTTAATGGTTAGATTTAAGAAGGACAACAATGGATTTACGGATGTCTGGCTTTGTGGTCCTGCAGCAGCAGTATATTCAGGAACCTATGATTTAACCGCTCATTCTTAAACCCCCTAAACCTGAGGTGCATAATAAGTGTCAGAATCAGCTTTCAATTTGAAGATTAGTTTGGTGAAACGAAAGTAATGATTCACCATTTGCCAGAGTTTTATTCTTTTACATAAATATTATCAATCAACAACAGACTCCCAATAGAAGTTAAATTAATACTGATTGAAAACAATTTGGAATGGACTCATGTGGTTCTGTGTAGGAGAGTAGCTCCAAAATATCTTTAATTTGCACTTCCATAATCGCATATTGAATACTACGTGAAAAGAATAGACAAACTTGTATCCTCTAGTTTCATCGGACCCTATCTGATGTCATTTTTTGTGGCAGAGTTTGTTCTTATTATGCAGTTCTTATGGAAGTACATTGACAACATATTGGGAAAGGGAATTTCATTTTTTAATCTTATGGAGCTGATGTCTTTCTTAGCTATGACCATTATTCCCATGGCAATTCCACTGACCATCCTTATTTCTTCAGTCATGGTATTTGGGAATATGGCTGAGCGTTATGAATTATCCAGTATGAAGTCCGCTGGGGTATCTCTTCTTCGTGTCATGAGGCCGGCATTGGCCATTGCCATTTTAACCGCAGGGTTTAGTTGGATTGCGTCTAACTACATAGCGCCCAAAGCCAATTATGAGTTTAAGATGAGATTTGATTCTATCAAGAAGGCCAAGCCATCGATGGCTATAGAAGAGGGTATTTTTAACAAAGATTTTAAAGACTTTGTCATCAGAGTCGATGGCTTGGATCCTAATGGTGTAGATATTATTGGAGTCTATCTCGCAGATCACTCTGCAAATGATAAGAGCCTAATCAATATTATCGTCGCCGAGAAAGGAAAAATGTTTGTTACGCCAGATGGTAAAAATTTTGTGATGAATTTATTTGACGGCATTCAATACAAGGAAATTAAGAATAAGCCGACATCTGATAGATCACGGGTAAGAAAGGATAAGTATCCATTTACACGGATGAAATTCAAAGAGCTTTCAAAGGTCTTCGACATGGAGCAGTTTAGCTTTAATGCAGATGCCGGTAGTCTCAATAGAAAAAAGCACGAGCTTATCAGTTCTTTTCAGATGCTTAGTTCGATGGATACTATCGATACTCGTATCAAGGAATATGAAGCTGCGATTTTAGATCCTACTGTATTTACGGAGGAGAAAGTGGATAAAAAGAAGGCAAAAAAATTGCTCGAAAGCAAACTTAAAACTACTTCAGTTAAGACCAGCAAGAAAAAGACTTATAAGGTTGTAGACAAGTATAGTGTCGAGCAGAAACCAAGCTGGAAGGACAGCTCTTTTACCGACTTTAGATCCACCTTTGAGTCAACTACACAATTTAATTTATCACAAAAGGCTTTCAATAAGGCCGTAGCACAACGGGACAATATTTTCCTCAACCTGAGAAAAATAAAGAGTCTGAAAAATGAGCGGAATATGTATGTCTTCAAAATCAATCAGCAATACTGCTGGGCTTTGATTTGTGTAGTATTCCTTTTCATAGGTGCACCTATAGGTAGCATAGTAAAAAAAGGAGGCTATGGATATCCACTCTTATTCGCCATTTTATTCTATATGATTTTTATGGTGCTGGTGATCATGGGTAATAAACTTATCAATACCAAATCGATAGACCCAGTGCTGGGAGCATGGTTGCCGTGCCTGGTGTTGATTCCTATTTGTGCTTATTTAACTAAAAGGGCAATAGATGATGCCACACTATTTAGCTTTGATTTCTTTGCCGGGATATTCAGGAAAAAAATCACTCCTCCTCAGAATGATCTAGATTCTTGATGTCACTTTCTACCTTTCGCAGTTTGTTTTTGCAAAAAGCGATGATCTCACTAGCCCTTTTAATCTTGTCTGCCAACTCATCGATGCTGGTGCCTTCTGACTGAATGTCATCTACAATCTCTCTGAGTTCATCAATTGCCTGTTGGTATGATTTGAGTTTTCCCATTAATTTATATTTACTGTCGCTTGTTTTTTCCCATCCTTCATTTCTATTGTAACTTCTTTGTTTTCAGTAAGGTCCTTGGATGATGTAATAATTTTTTCATTGTCTCTGATTATAGAATAACCTCTACTCAGAATGTGTATTGGATCAGCCAGATTAATAAGATTTTCTGATGATAACAAATAAATCTTCTGTCGTTCCAATGCACTTTTATAGTAATATCTGATGTCTTGTTGTATTCTGTCTACCTCGGCTGATGATCTGAATACTTTTTCTCGTGGGCCATAATTTATCCATTCAGTAATCTCCGAAATATCTCTCTTGCCTTCCCTTATTTTTTCTGAGCTTAATTGATAAACCGAGTTCATCAGATCGATAATTTCGATTTCAAACTCAGCATTGTGCTCAACTATAAAATCTGCTAATGCAGTAGGTGTTTTAAGAGCCTCGTAGGCCACCAGATCAGTTACTGTCTCATCAATGTCATGTCCAATACCCGTAAACACCGGTATCGAAAACTTCGCAACGGTCTTACCGATTTTGTAGTTGTCAAACCACGATAGATCGACTTTAGAGCCGCCACCACGTGTGATAATTACACAGTCATAATCTACGTTGGACATTGCTATACCATTTAGTGCATTCAAGACATCCTTCTCGACATTGGCCCCTTGCATTGCTGATGGATAGAGATCTATCAAAAAGTCATAACCGTATCTATTTCCGTATAAATGGCTCTCAAAATCCTGAAGTCCAGCAGCAGTCTCGGACGATATGACAGCTATGCTTTGGATTACTTGAGCCAATGGTAGTGAGGCATTTCTTTCAATCAAATCTTCTTTCTGCAGTCTATCCACGATTTTCTGGCGACTCATTTCCTTTTGACCAAGGGTGTACGACGGATCGATGTCTTCTATCGTCAGCTTGGTTCCATACTTCTCATGATGATCTAGCTTGACTTTTAAAAGTACGTCCATCCCATCAGATAATATGGAATCATAGAGCTCTCCCAGTTTTTTTCTAATGAATAGTGAAGTCTTGTACCATATCACACCTTGGTTCTGCGCTATAACTTGACCAGTGATTTCATCTTGCTGTACCAGATCCAGATATGATTGCCCTCGTACATGAGTGATACTGGATATTTCACACTTGACCCAGAATGCATCGGGGAAATTAAGTGATATGACCCTCTTGAGGTAGTTGTTGAGATCTGATAAAGTATATAGTTCCAAATTTATTTTTTTTGTCGTACCGACCAACGAAAGTATAAATAATCGTGTCTATATATTTAGCAATGCTTCATATATGTGTATATAAGTCTGTAGTGATATTGGCGTCTTTGCAAATGTGCTTATCAAATATTGGTTTTATCTTCATATATGTGTATATAGGTTCTGAAAATGACTTTAATTATCGAGAATGAAAAAGTGGTTGTTGTTATCATTTATATTAGTTGGTATATCTGGCTTTTCACAAAGTGAGATGGATACATTTAATCATGAGTTTGATGTACGCGTATCTGGTTTTATAGATAAATATCTCAACCTTGGAGGTAATTCTGGAGTGGACTTTTCCAACTATGATTTTTACTACACCAATCGAGTCAAAGAAAGCCTTTATATGAGATTCGGTCTAGGTACTGGGTTTTTCAAGAATAAAGAAAGTACAAGTGGCGCAGAACTGGACAGAATAGATTCTTCCATCGACTTAGATATTAGTTTTGGACTTTTATGGAGGAGTCATATATCACCGAGATGGGAACCTTATTGGGGACTGGAATTGAGAGCTGGTTATGATCAGAGGGTGTCGGAATCTATGGATTTTGGTCCTTTTAAATCAACAGTTACCACTCTAGGAGGAGGACTCGCACCGATATTAGGTATGCGATTCTATATATCCGATAGATTTTCACTTTCTACAGAGTCGAACTTATACTTAGGATATACTGAGCAAAAAAGAAAAAACGAGTTCAATAATAATCAGAGCAATGAAGACAAATCAACTAGTTTATTTGTAAATACTGAGTTGCCATTTTCCGTTGTACTTAAAGTCAAATTTTAATTTAACAAGACTTAGTTATGAAATCATTTTCAATCCTGACAATAATCGCACTTCTTGTACTCGTCATGTCATGTGGTGACGACATTGGAAATACATACCCTAAGACCCCTGTTCTACCAGAGGATCCTTATGATTATATGTCAACTCAAGCGGGTAGTGTGGCAATCGGAGATAATTCTCCAGGTTTCAACCAACTTACGAATGAAGGTGCGGCTTTGGGAAGAGTCCTCTTTTATGATCCTGCCTTATCATTAAATAACACTATATCATGTGCAACATGCCATAAGCAAGAATTCTCGTTTGCCGATGGTAAGAGATTTAGCAAGGGATTTGAAGGAGCTCTCGCATCAAGGAATTCTCCATCTATTCTCAATATGAAATCCAGCTTTGGATTCTTCTGGGATTTCTCTGTAGAGCAACTAGAAAAAATGGTGCTAGTCCCTGTACAAAATCATGTGGAAATGGGAATGGATGATTTAGATTATCTGAGCGAAAAGCTTAGAGGTTATAGTTATTATCCACCATTGTTTGAGGCAGCCTTTGGTTCACCAGAGGTTACTACAGATCGGATATCATTTGCGATGTCACAGTTTATAAGATCTATTACCTCTCTTGACTCTAAGTTTGATGAGGCAACTTTGGATGGTTTTGAAACATTAAGTGGGGAAGAATTTATAGGGATGAGAATATTTGAGGAATCAGGATGTAATAACTGTCACCGAGTGCTGGGGTCATTTTTTAATTTCAATGACTTAGCGGTTTCAGGAGGATATGGAGGGACCGGTGATGATTCGGCAAATATTGGGCTCGACATGGAATATAAAGACAATGGTATAGGTAATGGAGTCTTTAAGGTACCGTCATTACGTAACTTGACGTTTACGGCTCCATACATGCATGATGGTAGATTTGAGACAATAGAGGACGTGATAGACCATTATGATACTGGAGTACAGCCACATTTCAATCTTGACCAAAGGTTGAAAGAATTTGATAACGGATTTCAGCCACGGAAATTAAACTTGACAGATATTGAGAAGCATGCATTGAAAAAATTCCTTCTCACTTTGACAGATACTGACTTGATGGCGGATGAAAGATTTAGCGATCCCTTTCAGTAACAGATAATACAATTGGTTTTACCAGTTTCAGCAGATCCTTCTTTCTTTGAGAGAAGGATTTTTTTATACCTCAGTTATTACCTTTCCTACAAGGTCTGCGGCTTCCTGGAGCAAGATGGCAGAATGAACCTCCAGTCCACTTTCATCAATGATACCTTTTGCAATATCCGCATTTGTTCCTTGCAATCTTACAATGATTGGGACTTCGATATTGCCCATGTTTTTGTAGGCATCTACAACTCCTTGTGCTACACGATCACACCTCACGATACCTCCAAAAATGTTAATTAGAATTGCTTTTACATTGGGATCTTTAAGGATGATTCGGAAAGCATTTTCGACTCGCTCTGCATCGGCGGTACCGCCCACATCGAGGAAATTAGCAGGAGAACCTCCACTAAGTTTGATGATGTCCATTGTTGCCATAGCTAGTCCCGCACCATTTACCATACATCCCACATTGCCATCAAGCTTTACGTAGTTGAGCCCATATTCTTTAGCTTCTACTTCCGTAGGATCTTCTTCACTCTCGTCTCGATACTCTGCTAGGTCAGCATGGCGAAATAATGAATTGTCGTCAAGAGAAACTTTGCAGTCCACTGCGATAATTCTGTCTTCTCCAGTATGCAAGCATGGATTGATTTCGAATAGGGATGCATCCGATTTGACAAATGCGGTATACAGGCTGTTTACAAATCTTGTCATTTCCTTAAAAGCCTGACCTGAAAGACCAAGATTGAAGGCTACTTTTCTAGTCTGGAAGGGTAGGAGACCGATTTCTGGATCAATGTATTCTTTATGTACCAGGTCAGGTGTGTTTTCTGCTACTTGCTCTATGTCCACACCTCCTTCGGTGGAATGGATAATGACATTCTTTTTTTGCTCTCTATCCATCAAAATGGATATGTAATATTCCTTGCATGAATCAAAAGTAGGTAGATAAGAATCTTCAGTTATGAGAACCTTCCTTACCAGTTTGCCGGGGCCGTTGATTCCACCTGGGGTCTGTGGTGTCTTGAGCATCATTCCGAGGATATTTCCTGCATGCAATTTTACTTCATCCAAATCCTTGCAGATTTTGACACCTCCACCTTTGCCTCTTCCTCCTGCGTGAATTTGAGCCTTAACGACCACCACGTTAGAACCAGATACATTCTTTATTTGGTCATAAGCTTTTACGGAGTCTTCAATAGTCTCAGCAACGATTCCTTCGGGTACAGCAACTCCATATTTTTTTAAAAGTTCTTTACCCTGGTATTCGTGAATATTCATGCAATCCTGAATTTTAATGAGCCCGTAGTTAAAATTTATTAGAAGATAAACCCGTTTGGCTATGCTACTTAAATAAAAAGGGCATGATCGATCGACCAGGCCCTATTCTGTCCTTTTAATTGAACAATAGTCCGTGAAGGTTAATGGGACACACATTAGTAAAACATATAATATAAAAAGATAAATGCGTACATTGGATATTCCCAATGCAGTTTTCAAAATCGACAAAAATGGAAACTCAAGACGCATTTATCAGAGGTTAAGACCTCATAGAAGTAATATTACAGAAAATGCCTAATATTTCGAAATGGCAATTAGAGTTTATGAAAGGAATCTTCCTTTTACAATCTTTCGATGCATGGCCGATTCAATTTCATGTGGGTAGAGAAGGATCTTTTAATGAGCAGACCTATAGGAATAATTTTGAGAAAGACTTTGATTATATGTCTTTCAATTCCTCTGTGGTCGTACAACAAAGTAGTGGACCATCTTGGATTTGATCCTTCCTTTATTTCTAAAAGTGGTAATAAGACACCTGTTTTAGGCATCCAGACTCTGGGTAAGCTGCAAGAAGGGTTTGGAGATTGGTGGGTTGGCCGTCATAGATTTACATCAACATACCGCATATCATTTAGAGGCGATTCAGACGCCATCATCCTTCGAAGATATGACCTTGTGGATTATTATGCAAAATTAATTCTCGACATTGCCACAGCTTTGACTGCCCTGAGCCGCATATTAGTTGTAGATGGATCTTTTGCAAAACAGAATTTCGTAATCCCATATGTGATCAAACGGACTTAGTTGTAGTATGTCGTCACCAATTTGAGATATCGTTTCAATGGTAAGCAAAGTTAAAAGGCCGCCCTAAGAAATACGGATAAGGTGGATCTTTCCAAAATGATAAGCGTGTTTTTAAAAAAGAGTGTGATGACGCACAATTGACAATGTATTCAGCGGTAGTATACTCCGTCTCTCTAAAGCGAAACATTAGAGTTGCCTATACCGAATTTAAAGATACCCATGGTAAAGTAAGAGCTACTAAACTGTTCCCATGTCAATATAAATGGAATAGACATCGTAAAGTATTAGAAAGCTCGATTCCAAATTGAATATTTGTATCGAGATGCGAAGCAATTTACAGGACTACAGCATGGACAATCCAAAGTCTTTCGAAAATGAACAATCACTTCAATATCAGTCTCACCTCCGTGTCCATAGGCAAAGTACTATTAAGAGATAAATTCCTAAAGACAAAAAGTCAGTCTGTCAATAGCTCTATATGCACGAATTGAAAAATAGAAAAATGATTTATAGAGTTTTTTCAAAGTATGGTCTCGACCATACCTTTATAAAAGTCCACCCTAACTATCATCAACTACTAAATTATGGTAAAATCGCCGCTTGTCCTTAACGGACTATTGATTGAAGACTATTCTATAATAAGCTTCTTGACGCTCAACTTATTTTCATGTCTTAGGATCACGTGGTATACTCCTGCCGACATTAAATTGCCATCAATACGTATATGATTTTCACCTTGATAAATAGATGTTGGTTTTCTTCATAAATCAATCTCCCTGCCATGTCAGCAATTCTAATCGAAGACCTAAGAGAGACTCTAGTTCTAATTGCAAATTGATTGTTTGTTTGGTACTTACTGGATTAGGGTAAATATTGAATGATTTTATAGCTCCTATTTCATTGGTAGATGTAGACTCTGTACCTGTCCTGAATGCACTTGATATACCCACATGACACGACGACGACTCATTGTAGGGAATGATCAACGTGAAATACAGAACATCAGGATCTAAGTCTGATAAGTATAATTCTGATTCTGAGGCAACAAATGAATCGAAGTATGAACCGCCTGAAACTCTTACGTAATATTTATCAGCACCAGTAACATCTTCCCAATCCAAGAATACCCCATTATAAGCTTCTGTAGTGGAACCATGAGGCGGGGTGATCATACTGAAAGCTTCACTGGGATTCACTTCATCTATATTGGGGACATAGCCTGTACGCAAGTATGACCGCTCATTGGAGTTAAAGTCAGCCCTAATAATATCCATCTGGGTAGCTGTCCATTCGTAGGATGAGCACCCTGAAAGTATGACATATAGTTATTTGCTAGAGTCAATATCTCATTTCCATCAATATCAAGAACCTGTGTATTGAGTCCACAACCTGTATTGAGAGAACTAAAGGCAAAAAGGTAGTCAGGAGGTGTATCGCAGATCTCATCGGCTGCCGTATTACAATTTCCATTTACCTTTTCTATTAAGCTTCCCCATCCACAATCAACGGGAACGGAGGTGATCGTAAGAGGATTGCCGTCTCTTGTAGGATCATAGGGTCCACATTCCCATCCAACAAAGGGATGGCTCAAGCTAAAGAAGTGCCCTATTTCATGAGACAAATTTTGATTGGCAGCAGTAAGCTCATCATTTCTAATGACAATATAATCGCCTGTTGGATTATAATATGCTAGAACAGTCCCAGCAGAACTATCGTTGGGATTATCTGCAGTCAATACAGTGAATATATTCAAGACATTTTGGCCATGAAGATTTTTCTGCGCAACCATCGTGTTATGTGAACTACCCAGATAAGGAGCAGTGAACACCCCTGAATGATTGAGGTAGTTGTTCTCGGTAAGGTAAAACACCATATTGGCAGGAGCAAAGTCCTCATTTAATCTGCATAATTGTCTAAATAATGCCGTCTCATCGATCCTGCCCGTACCATCAGTATTAGCACCTAGGTGAAACTTTACAGGAACATAGAGTACACCTCCACGATTTTCAATGGTATTGGCAATGGCTTCCTTGTTTTTTCTGAGTCTCAGCTTAATAAATGCATCATCTTCGAGGGTGACACCGCAACGGTGGAAATCTTGCGCAGTTAATGCAAAGGATGATAGTAATACAAGGACTAGAAATGAAATTCTAAATTTTAACATGTTTGTGATTCATTAATTGATGCAAAAATAAGCTTTTCGACTGAATCAATTTGTCTTTCAATTGTCAAGGATATATAAGGGACAAGAATGTCCAAAAAGCTTATTTTTGCAGCCTTAATGTAATAATCCTTTAATAAAATTAAATATAGAAATAATGAGTAAAGTAACCGTTGTTGGAGCCGGAAATGTAGGAGCAACAGTGGCCAATGTATTGGCACATAAAGATATAGTGAATGAAGTCGTATTGCTTGATTTAAAAGGTGATCTGGCCAGAGGAAAAGCCTTGGATTCATGGCAGCAAGCCCCTATAGATTATTATTCTACCAAGCTCACAGGAACCGAGAATTATAAAGATACCAAAGGATCGGACATCGTCGTCATCACAGCTGGAATTCCACGGAAACCGGGTATGAGTCGGGATGATCTCATTGCAACCAATGCTAAGATTGTCGTATCTGTAACAAAGTCGATTCTTAAGCATTCCAAGAACCCGATCATTATTGTGGTATCGAACCCACTTGACGTGATGACGCATGCCGCTTTTAAGGCTTCAGGGCTTAAGTCAAGCAGAGTATTTGGAATGGCAGGAATTCTTGACACTGCCAGATATAGAGCATTTTTGGCCACTGAACTCAATTGCTCACCCAAGGACATTCAGGCAGTACTCATGGGTGGACATGGCGACTCGATGGTTCCGCTACCAAGGTATACGACAGTGGCTGGAATACCTGTGACGGAGATGATAGACACCGATGTCCTCAAGGCGATTGTAGAAAGAACAAAGAAGGGAGGAGGTGAACTTGTCAAGTTAATGGGTACTTCAGCATGGTATGCGCCAGGAGCAGCAGCAGCTCAGATGGTAGAATCAATAGTAAGAGATGAGAATCGAATATTCCCTTGCTGTGCGCAATTGACCGGTGAGTATGGTCTCAAGAATATCTACTTAGGTGTTCCCGTAAAGTTAGGGAAAAATGGAATTGAAGAAGTATTGGAGTTAAAGCTCAATAAAAGAGAAAGTAATCTTCTCAAGAAATCAGCCAACCATGTCAAAGATGTGATTAAGACGTTCAATAAAATGAAATTGATATAGCAGTATTAATATCTTTTTAACATAGGGATAATACTTTTTACCATTGCCATCCGTTTTTAGAAAAAGGTATTATGAAATCAAAGGTCATCGTTCTGTTCTTGTTTTTCGTGTCTTCCATTATGGCACAGGACTCCGTGGATATTGATAGACTGTCATTTTATTGTGACGTGATGATTAATGCCGATGGTGCCAATCATCGAGAAGAAGCACATAATATATTTTTCGATGGACTCATAGCAAATCTACGTGAGGATACATTCTCAGATGAGGACTATAGCACGCTCAGGTGGATTTCGGTTCTACATGACTCTCTCTCTGATGCCCGAATTTTTACTTGGCAAATAATGGATGCGGACGGCCGCTTTTCAAGCTATGGAGTAGTAAAGACATCAGAGAAAGTTTACCAACTCCTAGACAGATCAGATCAATTGACGGATATGAAATATATGTCACTATCGGGCGATGAATGGCCGGGTGTCATTTACTATAATATGATGCCTACTGAGGTGGATGGTGAGAGAGCCTTGCTCTTATTTGGATTTGATAGGCTTGATGAGTTTACCAATCGCAAACTGGTGGATGTAATGAAGATCGGGGAAGATGGTATTACTTTCGGAAGTGAGATTTTTTCAAAATCTAGTACAGGGTCTAGGAATGATATGCAATCCCGTTTAATATTGGACTATAGCTCTGATGCAGCTGTAACATTAAATTACAAACCTGGGTTGGACTTGATTGTCCATGACCACCTTATAGCAAGAATAGGTACAAGACCAGGTCAAGGTGCAACCCAACTTCCTGATGGAAGCCTTGAAGGATGGAAATTTGAAAATGGTAAATGGAATTATGTAGAAAAGATTTTCGATCAAGTCAGTGAGAAAGCACCCCGAACCAAGCCTGTCATTGGTAATGATAGAGGGATATTTGGGAAGAAGTAATCGATACTGCAAATACCAAAAGAGGAGAGGTGCAGAGCACTGAACTGTTTATAGAGAACAATGAACAAGAATACAAGCGTGCAGAGTACCGACACCGAGCGGCTCAATCACTCAGAATTCGCTTACGCCAATCATCAGACTGATGAGAAGGCACTGTGAGTTTTTTTACTTCTTGTACTTGATGTGCGGTAGCAAAAAGTGCAGCCAACTCAGCAACATCACTTAACTCACCTCTTTGTCCTTCGACAGTATAGTGCTTTTCGATAAAATGAGTGTCTATGTCTCCGCTTATAAAAGATGGATGATTCATGACGAACAGCCCGAAATCTAGCGTTGTCTTTACCCCCTCAATTTTATAGTCAAGAATGGCCTGCTTCATTTTCTCAATGACATCGTTTCTAGATTTTCCATGAACAATAAGTTTGGCAATCATGGGGTCATAGTAGATAGGAATATCCATGCCTTGTCTTAAACCATCATCGACCCTGACTCCTTGCCCCGTTGGTCTGATGTATGTTCTTAAATTTCCAATTGATGGCGAAAAATTATTATCAGGATCTTCGGCATACACCCGCAGTTCCAGAGCATGACCATTAATGGACAGATCGCCTTGGTTAAACGATAGTGAATCGCCTCTAGCTACTCTTATCTGTTGTTCTACTAGATCTATTCCCGTAATATATTCTGTCACAGGGTGTTCGACTTGGAGTCGGGTATTCATCTCGAGAAAGAAAAATTTTCCTTCATTGTCAAGAATAAATTCTACCGTTCCTGCACCTGAGTACTGACAGGATTTAGCTACATCTACGGCGGCTTTACCGATCTGATTCCGCATCTCGTCAGAGAGGATCACTGATGGGGCTTCTTCTATTACCTTCTGATGTCTACGCTGGATGCTGCATTCTCGTTCGAATAGGTGAATGACATTTCCTTGATTATCAGCTAAGACTTGAACTTCAATATGTCTAGGTGATGTGATATACTTTTCTATAAACACGGAGCCATCACCAAATGAAGACTCAGCCTCAGATATAGCAAGGGCCATTTGCTCAGCCAATACTTCCGATGACTTTACTACCCTCATTCCTTTTCCTCCTCCGCCGGCAGAGGCCTTAATCAATATTGGATATCCTATTTTATCAGCAATTACCATTGCTAGATCCGGATCTGTGACGGCTTCATCTGTTCCTGGTATCATAGGCACATCAAATTCTGCAACGGTTTTTTTAGCACTGAGTTTGCTGCCCATCAATTCGATAGAGTGAGGAGAAGGGCCTATGAAAGTAATGCCGGCGTCTGTCACCTTACTAGCGAACTCGGCATTTTCACTTAAGAATCCATAGCCCGGATGTATTCCATCGCAACCAGAAGCACCGGCTATCTGTATGATCTTATCGAGTAGCAAGTATGACTGATCTGAAGGAGGTGGTCCTAGGAGGTAAGCTTCATCTGCAAAGATGGTATGAGGCGCTTCTATATCGGCATCAGAATATACGGCGACCGTCTGGATGCCCATTTTTCTTGCAGTACGCATGATGCGTAAGGCGATTTCTCCGCGGTTGGCAATGAGGATTTTTTTCATATGTTTAAAATCTTTCTGCAACTTCGCATAATGCAGAAAAATTTCTGCACAGATGTAACCGCTGCGCTCTCGCACAATATTTTTTAATCATGTCCTTGCGTGTGAATTATGATTAATAAATATCATGCTCGTTTCATGCTACTTTATTCGAGAAGTCAAATTTACAAATGTGAGATAGACAATGGGCTATAGTTGAAATTTTTGCCAAGGCTTATATTTCATTGGTATTACTTTGAGGTGTTGTTTTTGCTTAATTTTTTTATTTAGAAAAATAAAGCCCAGTTGGAATGTGTCTATCGTCATGGACACAGATTCATTATTCTTGATTTCTTTCCAAGCCCTAGTCATGCCATCAGACCAATAGATATCATCTAAGACAATTACTGTTTTTTCATAGCAATGTATAAGGATCTCATTAAAGAATTTTATAGTGGCATCGTAGGTGTGATTGCCATCAAGGAAAACCAGATCCACTCTTTGGTGTTTAGCGAGGACATCGCTCAGTGTGTGTTCAAAGCTGCCGACCACTGAGTCAATGTGATGATAGCCCATTGCGGCAAAGTTGTTCTTGGCAATCTCCGATACAGATTCATTTCCTTCCATGGTGATAATGTGACCGTGCATTGCTGCTCCTAGATAAAGTGTAGATATGCCCAATGACGTCCCCATCTCCAGAGTTTTTTGCGGCTTTATATAATTGGCGAGGTTAAAAAGGACTCTACATTTATTTGATGGAGAAAGAGATGTGGAAGCAATTAGGGCAATGGACTTTTTTTGATCGGTATTAGATTGACCAGCCCCCATCTCAGTAAAGTCGATCAGTGACTTATTTAATAAGAGCTTCCTTCTTATGGCCTCGATCTTCTCAAATACATAGTAGTTCTTGGTTGTGTCCAATACATTCGAGACAAACTGATAGGCGAAAGGTGAGTGTATCTTGTATACACTTACTGCATCCTTATAAAACAGAATGCCACTGATCAATTTAGAAATGATTTTGTCCATCAGAGAAGATGTAAATGTATGGATACAAAACTACTTTCTCCCTATCAGGAAATGAGATCCTAGGCGTCAAGTAATAGCTATATAATGTGTGACGATGCTAGCTCAGACGCTCAAAAATACCCGCAATTCCCTGACCGCCACCTACGCATGCCGTAACCATTCCATATTTCTGATTGCGCCGTCTCATCTCATTAATAAGCTGTATCGAAAGCTTAGCTCCTGTACATCCTAGAGGATGACCAAGGGCGATGGCACCACCGTTGACATTGACGGTTTCAGGATCGAGCCCCACAGTTTTTATCACGGCCAGTGCTTGAGTAGCAAAAGCTTCATTGAGTTCTGTTTGCTCTACATCACTAAGTTTCAGTCCGGCTCGTTCCACAGCCTTAGGTATGGCAACACATGGTCCTATACCCATGTACAATGGATCTACACCACCTACAGCGTATGACAACAGTCGGGCAATTGGTTGAAGATTAAGTTTTTTGACCATCTCCTCACTAGCTACAATAGTAAATGCTGCACCGTCAGACGTCTGTGATGAATTTCCGGCTGTTACTATGCCCTTTACTTTAAAGGCAGGACGCAGTCGTGCTAGACCTTCTATCGAAGTATCTCTTCTTACTCCTTCATCCGTGTCAACAACATGACTTGCGACGACACGCTGGCCGTCAATTACGGAAACATCCTCCACCGTTACCGGGACGATTTCATCCTTGAATAATCCTCCGTCAATTGCCGCCGCCGCCTTTTGATGAGATCTCAGTGAGAACTCGTCAGCTTGGTCACGACTGATTTCGTATTTGATTGCGACGGCCTCAGCGGTAGCCCCCATGCTTACGTGATAGTTAATGTTGTCCATATTGGCCTTGTAACTAGGGGCTAGTTTATAGCCCGTCATCGGTATGATGCTCATGCTCTCAGTACCGCCCGCTATAAAAAGCTGTCCATGGCCAGCGGCTATCTTGGCTGATGCCATAGCTATGGCTTCCAGTCCCGATGCACAGTATCTGTTAATGGTAATTCCTGGAACTTCTTTGCCCAGTGTCCGAGCCGCAATCAAGCGACCCACTTGTAAGCCCTGTTCTCCCTCGGGATTGGCACAACCAACGATGACATCATCTATGTCTTTAGGGTCTATCTGAGGTGCAGATGCCATCAATTGTGTGATCACATCGACAGCGAGGTCGTCAGACCTGAAGTTTTTAAATCCTCCTTTTTTTGCCTTAGCGACAGCCGAGCGGAGACCGGAGATTATGTATGATTTCATAGGGTAGATTTTAGATACTAGACATTAGATTTATAGATTAATTGGACAAACTGTTTCTAAATACAGTTATCATTTTTTGAAGTTCATTTATTTCTTTAATAATGAGATTTAGCTCTTTACTTTGTGTATACTTTAATTCTTGACTTATAATAACTTGGGTGTCTAATTCTGCCAATGAACCTAGCGCAATGTTTAAGAAATGCTCAAGTTGTCTGTTTGAATTTCTTGCACTTCCTTCTGCTATGTTTGAGGGTACAGAAATTGAACAACGTCTCATTTGATTGCTTAATCCAAATTTTTCTTTCTCGGGAAAAGTAGAGGTCAATCGATATATCCTAATGGAGAGGTCTTTTGATCTTTGCCATATTTTTAGTTCCTTGTAATTATGCATCTATTGTCTGTAAGTCTAGAGTCTTCTGTCTAGTTTCTCAAGGGCTTATTATTCACCAATATATACTGTATCCTATCCAGCGTCTTTTGATTTCCAAGGAGGCTGAGGAAAGCTTCTCGCTCTATATCGAGCAAATACTGCTCACTCACCTTTTGACTTCCTGTGAGGTCACCTCCACACATAACGAAGGCCAACTTTCTGGCTATTTCTACATCGTAATCACTCATGTATCCTCCAAGTCGGAATTCATTGATGGCGGTATACAATGCTGAAAGGCCTGTTCTACCGAGAACGGTTACGTCATTTCTCTTGGTACCGGCAACATAATTTCTAGACAAGTCGAGCACTTTTTCTTTGGCTTTGCCAATGTTGTTAGGCGTTTTTACGCAGACCTCGTCTTTGGTATTAAGTAGGAGGTTGTAATCAAAAGCTTCCCATGCTGAAGTCGCTACACTAGCCGTTGCTACTGGCTTAAAATGATCAATCAGTGTAGGGATCTGTACGTCACCTTCAAAGAAACTATCAGATGCTCTGAGAGCCATTTCTTTTGATCCACCACCACCGGGGATGAGACCTGCTCCCACCTCTACGAGTCCGATGTAGGATTCAGCAGCATAGACACCTGCATCACAATGCATGGATAACTCGCATCCGCCGCCGAAGACATAACCCTGGGTAGCTACGACTACAGGGATTTTTGATGTACGGCATAGCATGGTGAGTTGCTGGAAATCGTCCACCATCTTGCCCAGAGTGTCGAAGTCTTTCTGCATAGCTAGCATTCCTACGGCCATGAGGTTGGCACCGACGGTAAAGTTTTTTGCATTGTTACCGATAACAAGACCATTCCATCCTTCCTCTTCAGCTTTGGTAATTGCCTCGTGGAGGCCATTGCCTATTCCTTCGCCTATGGCATTGCTCTTGCTGGTAAATTCGAGACACATCACACCTTCACCAATGTCATGCACGGTACACTCGCTGTTCTTAATTATTGGTGTTTTCTCCCTGTAAGCATCTAGGATGACAAAGTTTTCTGTGCCTGGGAGTGCTTTGTATTTTTTCTCAGTAGTGTTATAGTACTTTTTCTGACCATTGTCGAGCTTATAGAATGTCTCGATACCATCATCAATCATATGATTTATCCAGGAAGGTAGGCTATGTCCACTTTCATAGATCAGGTCTACTCCTCGCTTAAACCCTAGTAGGTCCCAATACTCGAATGGTCCGTAGTCCCACATATAACCGGCTCGCATCGCATCATCGACGGCGTAATACTGATCTGATATCTCGGGTACTCTATTTGCGGAGTAGGAGAATAGAGCTGAGAAGTAATCTCTGAAGAACTTGTTTTCACGTTCGTCACCATCGATTAAAGCTGCCATCTTTTTATCCATCTGTTCGATGTTCTTCACTTTTCCTACAAGTGCTAGTCGAGGTTTACTTGCTGGATGGTACTCAAGTGTTTTAAGATTCAAGGCATTGATGATGCGCTTGCCTGACTCATCTTTCTGATCCGTTCTTTCATAAAATCCTTTACCCGACTTGTTGCCAAGGAATTTGTTCTCCACCAAAAATTTGATGTAAGAAGGTGTGTCTTCATTTTTCAGTGGAGTGATGTACTCATCGTCCACATTGTCTATGATAAAACGACTTACCTTATCTCCCGTATCGAGCCCAACTAGGTCTTGCAACCTATACGTTGCGGTTTTTGGGCGAGAGAGTACTGGCCCTGTAATGGCATCCACCTCCTCGATGGTCATGTCGTACTTCTCAGTGAGTCTGAATGTCTCCGTTGTTGACATGACGCCTATTCTATTGGCTATGAATGCTGGAGTATCTTTACACAGTACTGTTTGCTTGCCAATAATTTTGTCACCAAATTCCATAAAGAAATCTACAACACGAGCCGATGTAGATGCATGAGGTATGATCTCCAGGAGGGGTAGGTATCGGGGTGGGTTAAAGAAGTGAGTCCCACAAAACTGACTTTTAAACTCATCAGATCTTCCTTCGACCAATAGATGAATGGGAATAGAAGAAGTATTGGAAGTAATAAGCGCAGAAGGCTTTTTGTATTCCTCGACTTTCTCGAAAATCTGTTTTTTAATGTCTAGGCGTTCTACTACTACTTCAATAATCCAGTCTGCCTTAAATATTTTTTCAAAGTCATCATCGAAATTACCAGTCGAGATTCGAGATGCAAATTTCTTGTTGTATAGCGGTGCAGGTTTTGACTTGATCGTTCGTTTAAGAGAACCATCGACTATACTGTTTCGTACCATCTTATTGTTTCTCTTTTCATCAGAAATGTCAGGGGGAATAATGTCGAGAAGAAGAACTTCGATTCCCACATTAGCCAAATGGCAGGCGATGCCAGATCCCATAACACCGGATCCCAAAACAGCAACTTTCTTTATCCTATAAGTCATATATGTTTTATTGAAGATGCCAAAGATGATGATTTTATATCATCTGTTACAGTTAACATGATAAATATACTTCAAGTATAATAAATAATGCCATGTTTACTATGAATTTGCCTTCAAGACCTTTATAATATTGATTATTAGAAATAAATAATTTAACTTTAAGTTTAATTAATTGACAAAATAGGGATTATGGCTAAGTATATGAGCATGGAACATCTTCGGTTTGTTCTACATGAAGTCTTGAATATCGAACAGATATTTGATTTCGACCGTTACAAGGACTTTGATAAGGAAAGTGCGGATATCATGCTGGATGCTGTAAAGAGCTTTGCTGATGAGGTACTCTTTCCTTCATTCAGAGAGACAGATGAACAGCCCGCTAGGTTTGAGGATGGGAGGATCATAGTACATCCTGTTGTTGAGAAGATAATGAAGCATTCGGGGGAGAATGGATGGATAGGATCCACGTTTGATTATGAAGTAGGCGGCATGCAATTGCCTCATGTGCTTTATGCTGCCACCAGTCACGTCGCAGAGGCTGCCAATAACCACCTTACCGGATATACAGGCCTTACTGCCGGATCAGCCAATCTTATCGTGACTTTCGGAAGTCAGGAGTTGATCGATACATATGTCCCACAAATGATGTCAGGGGAGTGGGGAGGTACCATGTGTCTTACCGAGCCTCAAGCTGGTAGCTCATTATCTGATATTACTACCGAGGCTAAGCCACAAGATGATGGTTCTTATCAAGTATCAGGGCAGAAGATTTTTATCTCAGGAGGAGATCATGATTATTGTGAGAATTTTATTCATCTGGTATTGGCTCGCATAGAAGGTGCTCCTGCTGGGACCAAAGGAATTTCACTGTTTGTTGTGCCTAAATTACGTCCTCTGCAAGATGGTTCCCTGGAACCTAACGATGTAAAAACAGTGGCCGATTTCCAGAAGATGGGACAAAAAGGATATTGCACTACCCACTTGGTGTTTGGCGAGGAGAGTGATTGTCAGGGATGGCTAGTAGGAAATCCCAATGAAGGATTAAAGCACATGTTTCAGATGATGAATGGAGCTAGAATAGATGTGGGCTTTACTGCTGCATCTGTGGCTACAGCTGCATACTACGCTTCGCTGCAATATGCCACAGAACGTCCTCAGGGTAGAAGGATCCTGTCTGGCGGTAAGAAAAACGTAGATGCAAATCAGACCATGATCATCAATCATCCCGATGTACGTCGAATGTTACTTCTACAGAAGGCAGTTACGGAAGGAGCCGTTTCATTATTGTCTTGCGCTTCTTTGTATCATGATTTTTCGATCGCAGGTCCCGAGGAGCATAGAGAAAAATATCATGATCTTCTCGAGCTGCTTACACCCATATGCAAGACTTATCCTGCGGAGATGGGTAGGGAGTCCGTGAGTAACGCTGTACAGGTGTTGGGCGGTTATGGGTTCTGTACAGAGTTTTTACCAGAAATATATTATCGTGACATCAAGATTATGGCTTTGTATGAAGGAACTACAGGCATACAGTCACTTGATTTACTGGGCAGGAAGATTGTGATGAACAATGGTCGTGCGATGAGACATCTGACCAAAGAGATCATCGATACCATCAAAGCAGCGGAGAACTACGATGATCTTGCCAAGTATGCAAGTCAATTGAAGTCAGCATCAAAAACACTCGAGGAGGTCATCATGCATCTACTTCAGTATGCCATGTCAGGAGATCATGAGAGATACATCTCTGATGCCACTGTATTTATGGAATTCATGGGCACGATCGTAATAGGGTGGCAGTGGCTCAAGATGGCGACAGCAGCCAAGACTGCGCTTGTGACTGGCAAAATGAAGTATGATTCTGACTTTTATGAGAGTAAGATCCATACCATGCGATTCTACTTTAAGTATGAGCTACCAAAAATATCCGGCTTGAAGGAAACTTTAAAGCATCCTGAGAGTTTAACCATATTGAATGAAGAAGAAGTCGCGATGGCTTCCGTTTTTTAAACATTAGAAAAGAAAAAATGAATTTTGACGAAGTCATAAAGAGATTTAACGATCAAGCCCAGAACACCTCACCTATAGGTGGCACCATAAAATTTGTCCTTGATGATCAACCAGTTTTTATCGATGGAACAGGCGATGCCAATGTGGTCTCTGGAGAGGACAAGGATGCAGATTGCACCATTACTACAAGTCTGGAGACGCTGGGAAAAATCACCACTGGTGAGATGAATCCTATGATGGCAGTTATGGGTGGCAAAGTCAAAGTCAAGGGAGACATGGGCCTTGCCATGAAACTACAGTCGTTGCTTGGATAGGGGTAAAAGCAGACGATAGAAGGATAAGGAACATCATTTTCGTTAGACTCTCCGATCTAGGTTCACCTATTTACTGTAATCTGACATTTTTTTATGGGTACAGAGGACAAGCCATACCTACCGTAAGCAACCTCACATGTTATCGTTCGGTCATTGCAGACTGCTCCATTACCTAGACTTGACCCCAAAGGGGTCGTACGATTTAACTTGGGGCATCGCCCCAAGTCTTTCTTGACTCTCTATTAAGCTCTGTAGGAGCGGAACAGTATAATTCGCACCCACGATATGGCGCGAAGGATTACTTCGCTATTCCTTGCTCCGCGGGCAGACCATTGCCCCAGAACTTGGAAGTCAAAATGCAGGGTTGGTTATAATTCTAACTGATTCTTTTTTTATTTTACGACATGAGGTTGACTGCAGTACTATTAATATTTTTCTGTGCTTGCAATGGTGGTACAGAAGACAAGAATGTTGATGTGCTAGTAGAACCAATGACGCCGGAGATATTTGAGAGTAAAAAATGGAAGGTGAAAGAGGGCAAAAACTATCCATATCGAGCACAGATGCTTAAAGATCTAATGGAAAATCAAAACCTTAGATCGTTCAACTACAGGGAGATTGTATCGCTATTAGGCAAACCTGACAAAGAGGATAATTTACATTTGTTTTATAGGGTTCATCAGAAAAGTATCAAGTTCTTTACACTGCATACAAAAACCATGGTGATCAAATTTGAACAGGATAGCACCGTTAATTGGATTAAGATTCATGGCTAGGAGAAAGACAGCGGGAGAACGAGAAACGGGAAGGTCAATTTGATAATTTGATAATTTGAAGATGAGAAATGGACATCGGGACTTCGAGAGGCCGAGATCCGAGACATGGAGATTATTAGCTCTTTAATTTTTTAACTCGGTTCCAGTAGTTACACTCCTTCAGAGCTATATTTAGTTAGGGTGTTCAGCCATTGGGTGCTGCCTATGCTAGATTGTGCGACCCCGTTGGGCCTTTGGAGAGAACCACTTCCCATCGGTCAGCCATGGAGATGGCGATTATTGGGAGTGAAAGTAGGGTGAAAGACCGGATTTGAACCGGCGGCCTCCGGAACCACAATCCGGCGCTCTAACCAACTGAGCTACAATCACCATTTCAATATTTCAATGAAGTCATCAAATTTGAAGTAGTTGTTTCTATTCTTTTATAGCTACAACCTCCGATTTGAGGTGGCAAATTTAAAACTTGTAATTGAATTATTGCTATGAATTGAATTCTTAAATTGAACCTATATAAATTTTATATCGATCACATCTCTTCTGCGGGATCAGCCTTAAGTGTGAAGTGGCGGGCAACGGGATTCAAGGGAGTCTCGACTAATTTTCCCGAAGCATCAATCAATTTAAGTTCGATTGTGTTCTCACCCATCGGCAATCCCTCAATATAGTATGGCTGCCACTTATCGAGGACATGCTCTTCTCCATTGATATTGGCCTTTACTTTGTAATCGGTACCCAGTTCGCAATTACTTACATAGAAGTCAAGCATTACCTTCTCGGTGTCCTTACCCAGGTACACTCCCTTGGGCCTGCTGTAAAATAACAACGGATCTTCTAGAGTCACGGCAGCTTTGATGCTATTGTCCTCGACTAGTATTTTTTTGAGGTAGTAGGCCTTATCCGTCTTGATACTTTCATGATAAGATCTGGAAAGGAAAGCGAGAAGGTGATGCTCACCATTCGGTAGATTGTAGTCAAATGTAGATTCATACTTCGCAGCGTAGGGACTATTGTTTACTATCAGGTGGATGTGCTGACCTTTGTCAGAGTTGGCGCACATCTTTGAGTTTTTATCAGGGCTCTGCTCTCCAAGCTTGTACCTGCTTTCCGCAAGGTCGAATACAAACTCTCCATCTTGAAATGTCATGTCTTTTATTTCAGCATCGCCAAAGAAAGCCGATTCCTTAAATGGTGTGAGGGTGTATTTTTTAGCAATCGCTGTTTCTTCTGTAGATTTCTGATCTACTTTTTTATCAGATTTACAACCTATGAATAGGACAAGTAAGGAGAGAACGAAAATATTTTTCATCGGAATGTGTTGTGATTATTAAAGGCATAAAGGTAGGAAGAAATTTTAAAGCTCATTCTATTGAGTATTTTTGGATCGATGATAAAGTATTTGCGTCTTATAAAGTTTAGTCATACCATATTCGCCATTCCTTTTGCTATGGTAGGGTTCTATCTGGGTTTGTATAATGACCACGATTTTCGGTGGGAAACTTTGGGGCTTGTGTTGTTGTGCATGATCTTGGCACGTACGGCTGCCATGGCATTTAACAGATATAGTGACAGCTCTTTGGATTCACTCAATGCACGTACGGCGGGTCGTGAAATTCCTAAGGGAGAGGTATCGGCATCGTCGGTGCTTTGGCTTGTAGTTGTGAGTTGCCTTTGTTTTGTGGTGACGACGTATTTCATCAATCGACTATGTTTCTTCTTAAGCCCTATTGCATTGATTATAGTATTGGGCTATTCTTATACCAAGCGATTTACTTCGCTGTGTCATATTATCTTGGGTCTGGGTCTGGCTCTTGCACCTGTCGGAGCATATATTGCAGTGACGGCTTCGATTTCTTGGATTCCTATAGTCTATGGACTGATTGTATTGCTTTGGGTTGCAGGATTTGATATGGTATATGCACTACAAGATGAGTCCTTTGATCGACAATATGGTCTACATTCCGTTCCTGTTTTTTTAGGGCCCAAGACTACAATATTGTTGGCTCGCCTGCTTCATCTCGTCGTAGGACTACTCATCGTCTATGCTACTTTGTATCTCATGCATAATACTCCGAGTGTTGGTTACCTGCACATGATAGGGACAGGTGCATTCGTGCTGCTGCTTTTGTATCAGCACGTAATTGTAAGTCACAACGACCTATCAAGGATTAACCAGGCTTTCTTTCTTACCAATGGATTTGCCAGCTTGATCTTCGGCGTCTGCTTTATTCTCGATTTCTATTTATAGGATCTGATAGGTATGCCACCAATTTATCAATGGCATTCTTTCGATGGCTGATAAGGTTTTTTTCACCTTCTGACAATTGTGCCAGTGTCCTCGAATATCCTTTGGGGACAAATAGAGGATCATAACCAAATCCCTGATTTCCTCGTCGTTCAAGGCTTATTTCTCCCTCCAGTATTCCTTCAAAAGTCAACAACGATTCATCGAGAATCAATGCTACGACGGTCCTGAATCTCGCAGCTCGATCATCATGGTTCTTCAGAGCGTCGAGAAGGGTGGACATATTTTTGTCAGCGTCATTTGAGGGCCCGCCATAGCGAGCAGTATAGACACCTGGCGCGCCATTAAGTGCATTTACTTCCAGGCCAGTATCTTCTGCAAAGACATTAGACCGATAAAAGTTGTGTACAGTTGTCGCTTTTATGATCGCATTTTCAGCCAGTGTCTTTCCCACTTCCTCGATCTCATCATGAAACTCGATGTCACTCAGTGTTTTCAGAGAAATACGATTAGGCAGAACACTGCGCACCTCTCTGGCCTTGTTCTCGTTTCCTGTGGCGAAGATCAATTCCATATTAAAACCTAGACTTCAAGGCATTCCACAATTGAATCTTATTCTCCTTCTTTGTCTTTACGTGTTCCAAGGGGTATGTGATAAGCAGGCCGTGGGTTTCAAAATTCAGCCACCGGTTGTAGCTGCCCTTTATATTTAGACTCAATCGCTCAGGTAATATGCCAAAGGATATGACCTGATGTGCAGAGTGGGTGCTTGTCAAATTACTCAAAGAGATGATGGCATCGGAGTCAACCACGGCCAATAAGACGTCCTTTTCCAGGTCATGATCTATGGCTTTTAAGATGTCACGCAATTTATCCAAGTTCTCTGTCGTAGAATCCTGCTTATCTACCAACACAATTAGGTTTTTTTTGTTAGTACCTTGTATATCAGGCGCTTGTATAGCCTCAGGGATGTTGTAAAAATCTATGTTGGAAAATAAACTCTTCAAAATATAAGTTAATTAGAAATTAATTAATCAATATATAAATTCGACTTTTAAATATTTACAATTTGAAATTAATATATCTTTAAAATTACGTAATTTTGTTTTGGATTCAAGTCCAACTGTTCTTTGCGCTAATCTAGACAAATGTCTGGAATTATAAACAACTAAACCAATCATGATGAAGCATCAAATTAACTTCATACCCAAAGAGGTAAGTGATATACACGGGGTGGATTTTAATAATATCCCTTTCGGTAAAGTATTTGCAGATTATATGTTTGAGGCAGATTATGATGGACATCAATGGACAAATCCTACTATCAAACCTTTGGCAGAGTTATCGATTCATCCGGGGAATCTTGCTTGGCATTATGGTCAGGCGATATTCGAAGGAATGAAAGCCACCAAGCATATTGACGGTACACCCTTACTTTTCAGACCAGAGCTTCATGCTCGGAGATTCAACATATCAGCTCAAAGAATGTGTATGCCTGAGGTGGAGGAATCACTTTTCTTAGATGCGGTGCACGCTCTTGTAGATCTTGAAAAGGACTGGATTCCGACAGAAGAGGGTAGTGCTCTATACATCAGACCTTTGATGGTAGCCACAGACGAGTTTCTTGGAGTCAGAGCATCGGAAAAATACAAGCTACTCATGTTTACATTGCCAGTAGGACCATATTATACCAAGCCAGTGAGTCTCAAGGCTGAGACCAAGTACGTTAGAGCTGCAGAAGGTGGTGTAGGTTTTGCAAAAACAGCAGGAAATTATGGCGCAAGTTTATATCCGGCGAAGTTGGCAAAAGAAGCCGGTTATGATCAAGTGATGTGGATGGACGCCAAGGAATTTAGATATGTCCAAGAAGTAGGGACAATGAATATATTCTTTGTACTCGATAATAAAATTGTAACGCCTGCTATATCTGGTACCATATTGGACGGCATCACAAGATTGTCTATTATAGAAATACTCAGGTCTCAAGGGCATACGGTAGAAGAAAAGCCGGTTGATATATTAAAAGTAGTCGAAGCATACAAGAATGGCCGGATCAAAGAGATCTTCGGAACGGGTACTGCAGCTGTCATTGCCAATGTGCATAAGGTGGCATACAAGGACACTATCATGACTTTTGACGTAGATAGCTACACCATCAGCCCTAAAACCAGAGACTATATCAATAATCTCCGATCCGGAAAAATCGAAGATACACGTGGCTGGGTTGAGAGAGTAAGATCGACCAAAGGTCAAGTGGAGGTTTAGTTCTTAGTTAGATACTAGATATTAGACTCAAGACCCAGCGTTGGGGTACACATAATTTAGAACTATCATCTGCAAGAGACGAGATTTAGAATTGCACATCTATTTCTTTTGTCTATTATCACCATCTATCAAATTATTGTATCCCTTCGGAGAGGATTGTGGGCGGAAATAGCTTCTGCTATTTTCCATAATCTCTAATGATAAACATGATAAAAAAAAGCTACCCTCTTATTAAGAAGGCAGCCGTTGGCTTTGCGTCTCGCTATAAGCTAGTTCGCAAATTGATCGTAAGTGATTGTCAATACGATAGTTCTTCCAATGGTAGGATTGCCTACATTGGTTACATATTCTTCCTCTAGGAGATTCGTGACACCTAGTTTAAACAAGGATTTTAGAGATTTAATCCGATAGCTTAGAGAAGCATCCAATGTCTGAAAGGACGGTATTGTTCCTGCACCAAAACTACTGGTATAGAAAAATTCATCCTGCCATCTGAAATTTACTCCAAGACCTAGGTTGTCTATTACGTTTTTTGCTTGAACACCAATACCAATTTTATTCTCTGGAGTATTGAATCCAGGATCAAAACCTGATCCTTCAAATGAGGTGCCAACCAGTTTTGCCTCATCAAAATCGAGGCTAGCATAAGAGTAATTGCCATTTACAGACCAGTCTCTATTTATACGATATCTAAATCCGAGATCGATGCCATTAGAGTTAAATTCGATAGGAACATTGGTATACGGAAACCACCTGCCTCTAGCTCCATAGCTATTGCCTAGGTAAACTAAATCTTTTGTGGAAAGTACGGATAACTGACTAATAAAATCCTTGTACTGATTTCTGTAGAAATTTATATCAAGGAAAAGATCTGATCCCAGTATACTCTTGTAACCGATTTCGAAGGCCGTCAACTTCTCTGGCTTGACATATTCAAGGTTCACCATTGTAGTTCCATCCAATGCCAAGGCTCCATCTTCAAAGATGTTGAAGTTAGATCCATCAATTTCATTTGTTATATCGGCATTAGACTTGGTACCTCCAAGGAGAACCTGACTGGCCGGAAAAAATATATATTGACCCTGTGTTGAAGGGTTTCTAAATCCTGTCTGCCATGATGCTCTGAAGTTGTGTTTTTTTCCTTCTCCTAATGAATAAACGGCAGCGACCCTTGGTGAGAACTGACCATCAAAGTTTTCATTCTTATCATATCTGATGGATCCGGTGAGTTTTAACGCATCAGTTAGGCTTTTGGACACCTGCATATATCCACCGTATTCGTTGATATTGATACGTTCGTTTTGTCCTGTTTCTTCATTGAATTCTCTGAACACTGTGCCATCGGTAAAGAGACTATACTGTCTTACATTGGCCCCTACTTGAAGACCAATCTTATTGTCAAAAGCTTCTGAGAAATCATAGTTTCCTTCCACATGATACAACCTAGAGTTGTCGATAAAGCCTGCTCCACCTTTTTGAAATAGCCCTGTTCGCACTTGTTCTACCAAGGCTTCGAACTCAGGTGTACTGGCTTTAAGAGCCGCGTTGCCAGAGATATTTTCAACAAATTGAACACCTGCCGCAAGAGGCAACCCTTGCGAAGATGCAAATGCTTGTGCAAAAGCCATCCTAGTGAGGTCATCATAAATTGACATTCCACCAGCATTAGCAAAGGACTTAGCAGCAGCGGCATCTCCTCCTGGTATTCCAAAGACACTTAGGTTTCCTGAGTAGGCAATATTTGCTGCAACGGCCCATCCTGCAGGAAGGCCAAATGTGTCATCAGAAGTCAGTGATTGCCAAGTACCCTCATTGACAAAGGCACCTAAGGCAGACAAGTTATAAGAGTCTCCATCATCAGTAAAAGATCCATACGCCCTTAAATTCCAATTGGCAGCGTTTAATTCAAACTTAGCAAATTGCTGAATAAAGTCTCTCAAGGCGTACCTTTCAGCGCCCTGATAGACGGATGATCCTGATCCCCACTTATAGCTCGCGTTGGCCTCTAGATTATCGCTAATGCGGTAATGTAAGGCACCGTCTAATTTAATACTCTTGGCGTCATTGTTGTCTAGAAGATCTTGCTCGTTAAATCCTGACCTTGTGATAAAAGCCTCGTTATCACCTAAAGGAATCGCTGTCTCATCTCCATAGGTATTCGTTCCATTGAAGCATGCCCTGATATTCCCTGTTGGACAAAGAGCGGACACTAAATGTTCGTCATAATTATCTGCCTTCCAATCTTCTGCAAAAAATGTAGAAACATTGAACTTATACGCAAACTTATCATTGATATCGTCTGCATATCTCAAACTGAATCCATAGAGAGGATTTGATTCACCTTGACTTTGAGTAAATCCTGATTTCAACTGAGCACTTAGTCCTTGATAATTCCAAGGATCTTTGCTATTCATAAATAGGATACCATTAAAGGCATTAGGACCATATAGTGCTGATGCTGCGCCAGGAACCAGCTCCACATCCTTGATATCAAGCTCTGATATACCCACTATGTTACCGGTAGGGAAATTGAGCAGGGGAGCGGCATTATCCATACCATCCTGCAATTGGACAAATCGTGTATTCCCTGCCGTAGCAAATCCTCGGGTGTTGATGGTGTTGAAAGTGAGACTCGCCTGTGTGCGGATGACTCCCTTCATGTTGTTTATTTCATCGTAAAAATCCGGTGCAGCAGAAGCTTTTATTTGTTGAATCCCTATTTTCTCAATTGAGACAGGTGACTGCATGATTGATTCTTCGACCCTTGACGCAGAGACTACGATCTCATTGGCGAGGAAGGATTCTATATCCATTGCCAATGTTACATCTTGATTGTTTTGAACAATTTCTACATCTTGACTACCATAACCGATCAGTGATATAATAAGTGTAAAAGGAGGATCTTGGTTGACTTCGAGATCAAAATGGCCATCATAATCAGTAATGGTACCTTTTACGGTACCCTTAACCAAAATATTTGCGCCTATTAAAGTTTCGCCATTCTCGGCATCGGTGATGTTTCCGCTGACTGATGTTTGAGCAAACATGTAAGACCCTATAAAGCACATGATTAGACCCAAAAACACATTTTTGGTATTGATACTCATTGGATTGCGTTGTTTAGTAGTTGTAAAAAATCGAGTTATCGGTCTCAAGTTATTAAAATATTCTAGTTTCTCAAGAGCTTTAAGCTTCTCTCAACTCTGAACCCTCAACTCAAATCCCCCTCTCTTACCTTAGTCATGAATAGATATAGTTTGTAAAGGTCAAGATATCGCAATGATGGTTTTTCTGATAATAGATTCTTAAGGATTTTTTCTTTGCGCTTGGAGACAAAGGAAAACATTGCGTTATCAAAACCATACGACTTTGCCTTGAGATAAAAATCAATCAACCTGCTAGACGTTATTTCCTTGTCTTGGTAAAGCGTAGATAAATTCTCTGTAGCCATGGCCACCTTACGTAAGAAAGTCTTCTTAGGCTCTAGACCTTTATGCTCCAGTGGATTGTCGATATGCAATATCTTGATATCCTTGACCTTCAGTTGCTCGGCCATCAGAGTATCTTCATATCCATATTGTTCCAGACTTTCATCAAAAGGTATCTGCTGGAAAAGAGCCCGGTCTATAACGAAATTATTGGACATGAAATTTAGGTAAGGACGTTTCTTACGCTTTCTTACCGTGAGGGCTTCTCTTGACGAGCCATACTTCCAATGGAGGAACTTATCCTGACTTGTCGGTGCTTTTTTTGAATACTTTCTTCCTCCATAAATAACGGGAGCTTGATTGAGTAAGTTTAAGTAGTTCTGTACGTAGTTTTTTCCAGGCACCTTACTATCACAATCGATGAAGAGCATCTTTTCAAATTGCGCAGCTTTGGCAAGCCAGTTACGGATTTTGGCGCGACCGAGATTTTCTGATAACTCAACATAATTTACTAGAAACTTTGTGCGAAGCACTTGATTTTTCTTTTTGAAGGAAGGCTTGGAATAGTCGTCGAAGCAGATGATTTCAAAAGGTTTGCCTGTCTTGTCACATTGTTTGTGTAGTCGTTCCACGAGCTTGGTGACATCGTAATTGTAAATTGGTATGAGGATTGACAGCATGTGGTTGTTCCTGACTGGTCAAATTTAGTGAAACCCGTGATTAATAATAATGATAAATAATTTTATTGATTGTGAGTGGCCTTGTTGCATGAATATAATGTTGATTTTCAAACAGTTATAGAATATAGGTCCAGCTAACTTGCTAGGGGTACTTCAAAACTCAATATTTTATACCGCATAGGTGTTTATTATCGGTTAGTTCTGAATTTGTTTCTTTTTGAAACATCTTTTATGCAACAACGCCATTGTGAGTGATCAAATTTGTAATCAGTAGGATCGTATATGTCAATATTGAATATCAAAATAATGATCCATTCTTACTAAAAAATGTCGTAATCTTAATCTAGGATATTATGGAAGGAAATCTCAACTTATTAGTCAAGGAAAGCGAAGGGAAAGTAGCTCAAATTGCGACCAAGATTGCTGATGGTCAGCGTATAGATAATGACGAGGCTCTTTACCTCTATGAGGCTACGGATTTGGCTGATGTAGGTATAATGGCCAATTATATCCGAGAGAAAAGGCATGGTGATCGCACCTATTTCAATAGGAATTTCCATATGGAACCTACGAACGTATGTCTCTACACATGCACTTTTTGCTCTTATTCCAGATTGATAAAAAAGAGGGAAGAAGGCTGGGAGTATACCATAGAAGATATGTTGGATATCGTCAAGTCATTTGACGAGAAGCCAGTCACTGAGGTTCACATAGTGGGAGGTGTACTTCCTCAATATGACGTTGAGTTTTATGAGGAATTATTCAGAGCGATCAGAACTCACAGACCCACTCTTCATATCAAAGCGCTTACGCCAGTTGAATTTCACTACATCTTCAAAAAAGCAAAGATCTCCTATGAAGAGGGAATGAAGAGGATGCTCGAAGCAGGCCTAGATTCTATGCCTGGAGGAGGAGCCGAGATATTTCATCCTGAGATCAGGGATCAAATAGCCGGAGGAAAATGCAATGCCGACCAATGGCTTGACATACACCGCATTTGGCACATAATGGGTAAGAAGTCAAATGCTACCATGTTATATGGACACATAGAAGACTATGGACACCGAGTGGATCACATGGATCGATTGAGGACATTGCAAGACGAGACTTCTGGATTCCAGACATTCATACCTCTTAAGTTTAGGAACAAGGATAACCAGCTATCTCATCTCTCCGAAGTCTCTGTTATCGAAGACCTAAAGAACTATGCCATAAGTAGGATTTACTTGGACAACTTTGATCATATCAAGGCATATTGGCCTATGATCGGTAGAGATACGGCTCAGGTATCTTTAGGTTTTGGGGTGGATGATATTGATGGTACCATTGATGATACAACCAAGATATACACGATGGCTGGATCAGAAGAACAGTCTCCGGCTTTGTCGACTCGTGAACTTGCCAATCTCATTAAAGGGGTAGGGAGATTGCCTATGGAGCGCGATACCTTGTACAATGTCGTAAGGGATTATAGTGAAGTCACCTTTGAGGAGGACGAGATATACAGGGGCTATGTTCAGTTGCCAGTGGTGTAGAAGGTGGAATTGTTGTTAAAGGCTAAAGCCAATTGTAGTGTGCTCGGTTTTCCGCCAAGCTAAAGCATGGCGAAAAGGGTAGCTACACTTTTTAATATCAGATCTCCTGCCATTAGTCCGTGACCGGTTTACCTCGTTAACTCTTTTCGATGTTTCAAATATCAGCACATTTCCAAGTCTTAAAATCGCGGCTCAATTAACTCATTAACTGGTTACCTCTTTTGCTGCCATAACCTATTTTCAAATCTTCAAATCTTCACGTGTTGAAGGATTAGTTTGTGAGGGGTTAAGTTGTTGACTATTGAGTTTAAAGTCTTACTACTTTGTACTTGTTACCTTTTACTCCACTCATGTCCCTTTCCCATCTTCAAATCTTCAAATTGACCCATCGCCAAATCTAAAAATGAAAGCCCAACCTAAAGTTGAAATAATTTCCTTCATCAGAGGTTGATATAAACGGATGTAAAACTGCAAGTTCCAGGATGTCAAACCACAGACCATACGTAAGACTGTCATGATATCCAGAATCAACTTCTGAGTCCTGAGACACCTTTCCATAATCATATCCACCCATGACACCCACAGACATTGGAAGCCATGAATTGTCCCAGTGAAACAAATTCATTCTTAAATCAATCTGCTGATAGAATAAAGCATCGCCTCTAAACCTATCATTTCTATACCCACGGAGATACCGATTATTGCCCATGGAGGGAAGATGGTAGACCTGAGTATCGCCCCACGACTTGCTATATCCTAAATGTGTTCCCAGGACTAATTGGGGTTTGATCATTACCGGAAGAAAGAAGGATAAGTCAGTATGTAGCATCTGCACACTTCCGATTCCGTCGAAGCCTTCTAGCCAGTTTCCTCCTATATTAAGACTTATGCCACGTGTTGGCTTGCTATTTCTGTCCTTGCTTTCTAGCGTAAATCTTACACCTGCTCCGACATAATTCTTCCTTTCTAAATCAACATCAGTAAATTCATTAGATTCATCAAGTACTCGGTCTTCTTGCTCTTGAAGTTTGTTGCTTTCAAACTCTGGTCCAAAAGTCAGCTTCATCTTTTCACCTGACCAGTTATATCCTAGTTTGAGGTCAGCGCCATAGCTCGATATTCTTACCCAGTTGAAATCGTTGTTCTCTGAGGAAGCTGTAAGATCGTTGTTACGACCAAAATAGTTGATGTAGTTAGGGTTGGAATAGAATGCCGAAGGCAAGAGCGAAATCTTGTCATTAATGACATCATTGAATATGCTGGCATAATGAACTTTAATTGCGCTTCGTGATCCGGGAGCAAAACTAACGCCATATGAGTGCTTAGTCTTAAACGGATTTTTCCGAAATCCGTGTTTTGTATTTGAGGCACTGTATCCCAACCAGAATCCGTCATCCTGTGTGAAGCTGGCGGAAACCAAGGCTGTCGAGGTATTGTACTTAAATTGTTTGCGATCATATTCATTTGACTCAAGGTCATCACTTCGCTTGTCGAGGATATATTTGTCGCTGTCCATTTTTATTCCATCCAGTGCATCATATAGATAGACTTTATTTGATGCAGCATTTGCTGAATTATTCTCCAACTTGTCTTTACCCAATCCACCTACAATTCTCAGTTTGATCGCTTTTTTACTGTCCCCAGTTATTTGAAATTTATCCTTACCATCAAGTCCGAAAATCCTTATTTCATCAACCACTGAAGGTTCCAAAACTCGATCGTATCGTAGAATCTTCTCCTTTTTCTTTTTTATATGATGTCTTACTCTTGTGGTGCCGTCAACTTGTCTATCGATTTTAAATATGTCATCATGGTCGGTACCTACAATGTCCACTCCTTCATTGATGTATTCGTAAAGCTCTCTAGCATATTTCTTGAGATCCTTTTTTCTTTTCTTCAGTTTTCTGACCATATCTTTTTCTTCCATTTCTTTGACTTCATTTGGCATGGCTTTCATAGCATTCTTAATATCGTCTTCGTTAATGTCAGATTGAAGCTCTTCGACCACAGATTCCCATTGTGGCCAGCTAAGACCATTCAGAAAAAATCGATCAAAGTGCTTTGCATTGAAACATAGACCGGGAACATCGCTGATCTCATCATCAAAAGTCTTAAACTGCCTCATGGCTCCCATCGAGACGAGCTTTGGGATCACTCCAATAAATTTGTAAAATGCTTGATCTCGATCTCTAGGAATTGGACGGTATATCGTCTTACCATCTTCTTTAAAGCTTGCCCAGCGCCATTGGTCATCGTGACGATCCCAGTCATGAATCCACATGTCAAAAAGCCTGGATTTCAACACCCATTTCTGATCCACATGGTGATCTATTTTGGTGCGAAGTCTCTTTAGCAGATCGTTATATCCGATGATGTCACTGGAATTCCCAAAAGCTTCATGACCTGTCCAATCACCTGCCGGTCTTTCCTCGAGGAGGTATAATTCTTCTGGAAATAAGTCATTGTACGATCCGAGAGCTTGCTGTTTCTTGAGATAAACTAATTGCGGAGTCGTATAATAAATTTTGGCTGCTTTGGACAAGGAAGGGATGATCAAGGCTCCGTAAGGATGCGAAGCACTGTTTTGATCCTTCATGATGTTGATGGCCTTCAGATTACGCCAGCTCTCAGGTACTAGTTTGCGATAGTCTTTGTTGATCGACCGTAAGATGTAGTGTCGCCCCTCGTTTGTTTCCATCCTCAAGGAATTGGATGACATGCCTCCACCTTTTTTTATGGGAGTCAGTCCACCTAGTGTATTATCTAAATCCACTACGGGGACCTCCATTGATGTCGCCCACATGTCTCTATATTGCTGACCAAGTAGTAATTTCTTAAAGCCTCCGGCAGCAAAATTCTCATTGGCGGCGGTAATAACTGTTTTGGGGAGCTGGGCAGATGAAGGGTAGGTAAGCTCAATCTCTTCAGTTCCGGCTTTTTGCTTGACGAGTAATTTTCTCAGCTGGAGTTTTTCTCCATCCACTGGGCTTACTGTACTGATGTCCATCCACACTTCGCCATTGTCATAGAAATATAAGGTAGTGAACCCTCTGCGCGAGTAGACAAACTCTGCATCTCTGCCTCCCTGACTATATGCAACCCGACTACCAGAGCCACTTACAATAAAGTGATTTTCGTGAGCATAATTGTATTGGAGTAGATGCTCATGACCGGAGGCAAAAATGACATGCTTAGCTACTGAGGCTGCCGTTTGTAATTCGCTAAGGAGCATTTGATAATCTTCATTGGCGATGTCCTGATTTGTACCACCAAGCTGCCTGTACAGTGGATAAATTGACCCTATGATTGGCAATGGGAGGTATAGACCGTTTACTTTTTCCTCAAGGGGAAATAGATGTTGCTTCAATGAAAAATTGCCACCATGATTACCATTGCTAAAGATTGAATGGTGAAGAAATACAACAACTTGTTTGTTTTTGTATTTGATGAAAATGTCTTGAATTTCATCAACAAATTCTCTTCTGGAATCCATCTCACATCCCTTGTTCATTTTCTTTTCCCGATCCCAGTTATGAAGCCACCATTGTGAATCAATGAAGAGCAGTACGAGGTTTTTGCCGACTTTGACGACCTCAGGGTCACCACAAGCATTCTTTGGGAATAGTCTTGCTTTGTGCTTTTTATCATAATAACCATGAATAAAGTCCTCTTGCCTCAATACAGCCTTTCTTCCTCCCTTCTTCATTCTTTTCCAGTCGTGGTTACCAGGTATAAAATATGCCCTTGCTCGATTTTCTTTTACGATATCTAGTTGAGCTCTGAGAATCTTTTCCTCAAGGTCTCGGTCAGGGTGCTTCTTAGAATGCAATCCTTGCGGATAAACATTGTCTCCTAAGTACACCACGGCTTCCTTATCACCACCTGTCAGATTTAGCCGGCTTTTGACAGCATCTACCACATAATTGGTCCCTTCGTCCACATTATCTACCCCTCCAGCATCTCCGATCAGGTGAATGGTATACTTGAGATTGTCACTATCGGGAAGTTGCCTGTGACTGTCCAATGTGCTATTTTTTAGAAAAGGCGCATTGTAGGTACTACAAGACGAGTATAGGGTTAGAAGAAGACATAGAATTGCTAGGAGTTGACAGGACTTCAGAAATTTCATAATTTCATCTTAAGTGAGAGTTAACCTTTATGATACTATTTGTGTTATAAATGGAACTGCTTTTGCTGTATAGATGTAAATGCAGCTTCCAATATCAAGAAAAACAATAATTAATGTCAGAAGTTCTAGAAAAACAAGAATTACAGTCAAGGTTTAAACTAACCGACGTAACGAAGAAGCTGAAGGACGGAGGTGATTTGGGGTATGTTACACGGTTTAGCTTTGATCCGTTTATCAAGGAAATGTCAGGCATGGTTAAAAATGGATGTAAGTATACGCAGTCTACAGTAGAACCTATCTTGAAAAAGTATTCTGAATACTTGAAAAAAGACACGTCATCGATAGATGAGATGAAGAATTCTCATGAGTTTCAGACGTTGGTCAGAATGGTGATTCCTTCCATGTTTCAGCGTGATAATCTAAGCTTTATCTCGTCACCGTTTGCGAAAGATATTCTTGTATCAACAGAAGCACTGAAGAACATATTAGAGGGAGAAGAGTGGGAATTAATTATTGATAATGATGATTTGCATCAAATTGCCAAGGGCAATCGTAAGAAACTATACACTTTTATCCTGGATCGCTTTTATGATCAGGACTTGAGTGATAGTAAGACCATTGTATTAAATTTATACAACACTAAGACTAAAATTCATAAGCATTATCAGATCCTAGTGAGTACAGATTTTATTGAAGCCAAGGTAGTTGGTGATCTTCCTGATCTATCACAGGGTGAAATAAATCACTTGCTTAACAATTTGGACAACCATGGTCTCTGGTCAAAATATTTCCCGACAGAGATGTTTGAGTTTTACGGATTTGCCCTTGGACAATGGGCGGATATTACCGAAGTAGAGACCTTGGCCGAATTGAAATATGTTATTAATACAATAGAGGGTGATAGGAAGCCATCAGATTTTTTGGAATTCTTATCGACGAGATTGAGGGCATATCTAGGGAAAGAGCATTTGACGGTAGGACTTGTGGTAGTGGATGAAAAGATTCAATATAAAATGGAATCCTTGAGCCTTACCGGTCTCAGTGGAGATGAGATTACGAAAGTCCTTGCAACAGCTGAAAACGGTGGATCTTATGGTCAAGTGATCGAGACCCGTGAGAATGTACTTTGTGAACATATCGCGCTTCTTAGTGATGGCAATGAGCTAGATGACCTTCTTGCTACCCGAGGATACCAAAGCGTGATCTTACATCCGGTCTACGATGATGATGGTGATCTGGTAAACATAGTGGAGATATGTTCTAAGAAAGCATACGATTTCAACAGCGTTGTTGTAGCTAAGATCAAGAAAGTATTGAATCTTCTTGATGGATCATATGGGAACTATGTCAAGCATTTAGAGAATAGGGTGTCTCAGATCATTCAGGAAAAATTTACTTCTATTCACCCCAGTGTTGAATGGAAGTTTGATGAAATTGCTACAGATTACTTCGTGCATATAATGGAAGGTAGGGATGTGGAAATTGGTGCTATAGTATTTGAAAATCTTATGCCATTATTTGGACAATCGGATATTGTGGGTTCGAGTAAAATTAGGAACACGTCCATACAAAATGACTTGTTGGAAAATTTGGCATTGGCATTGAATCTCGTCAATGTGTGGCTAGAGCAAAAGGACCTCCATATTTTGCACAAATTTAAAATTGAAATAGAAAGAACAATATCCCGGATTAAAGAGAACTATACTTCACAGGATGAGTCTTCGGTCATTAAACTCATATCTGAAGAATTAAACCCTGTATTTTACGACTTTTCTGAACGGTATGATGACCTAGATAAAGAGGCCTATGCTTCATACATTTCACATCTAGATACAGGGCTTAATATTGTCTATAGAGAGCGGAAGTCATTTGAAGAAAGTGTCGCCAAGTTGAATATCGGGATATCTTCTTTTCTGGACGCAGAGGATGAAAAACTTCAGAAAGTGCTTCCCCATTTTTTTGAGAAGTATAAGACGGATGGCGTTGAGTACAATATGTATCTCGGACAATCAATATTACAGTCAGGGAATTTTTCGCAGTATGATGTAAAAGAATTTAGAATATGGCAGCTTGCCAATATGTGTAAAATTGCTCGATTTGTAGAGGAGCTAAGACCTACATTGGACATTCCATTGAATACGGCACAATTGATTTTTGTCTACAATAATCCGATAAGCATCAGATTTAGAATGGATGAGAAGCGGTTCGATGTTGACGGAACCTATAATGTCAGATATGAGATATTAAAGAAAAGAATAGACAAGGCTGTCGTAAAAGGGACAGATGAGAGACTTACAATTGCTGGGAAGATAGCTATAGTATACTTGAGTGAAGCAGATAAAACCGAGTACCTTGATTATATAGATTATCTGATAGGCAGGGATTATATTGATAGTAATGTGGAAGATCTGGAGCTTGAAAAAATGCAAGGGGCTGATGGTCTGAAGGCTCTTAGAATCACCGTTAAAAATAACTGATGTCTACGGATCTATTAAATAAGTGCAAGGACTATATTGACGATTTTTTTAATAATAATCTCGGTGGGAATTGTAAGTATCATAACAAGGAGCACACTACTGGGGTCATAAATGCGGCTTTAAGATTGAGCGAAGAGGCAGGACTCACTGAGGATGAAAAGGCAGACCTTCACTTGGCTGCTTTATTTCATGATACGGGCTATTGTATGGGCCCCAATAATCATGAGGCAAAGAGTGCTGAAATAGCTGATAATTTTTTGTTGGAGAAAGACATCCCGGCCATTCGCCGCAAGCGTATTGTGGATCTCATAAAGGCTACCGAGCTTTCATGGAATGGCGATGATAAACTTTCCCTGCTCTTACGTGATGCTGATTTGTCTGGATTGGCAGCAAAAGATTATAAAGAGAACGCGGAAAAATTGCGGATAGAAAAATCTACCTTAAGTGACGCTGAAATCAGTCAGGATGATTGGGCAGAGGAGAACATTCGATTTCTTTCTTCTCATCGATATAATACCAAGGAAGGAAGAAAATTATTTAAGAAAGGCAAGAAGAAAAACCTCAAGAAACTTATTGCGATGAAAGAAAGCAAGAAAGAAAAGAATAAAACCATCGCATCAAGTAAGAGTGCTCAGACTCAATTGAAAACGACACTCAGAAACCACATAGACTTAAGTGCCATTGCTGACAATAAGGCCAATATCATGCTCAGCGTCAATGCCGTTGTGATTACCGTTGGCTTGCCTCTATTGGCAGATAGAATGATAGAACAACCTATTCTACTGTGGCCAGCGGCCATCCTTGCTCTGAGTAGTGTCATTTCTATCATATACGCAACACTCGCTACTCGTCCTATAAAAATGAATGGCCTCACATCATTTAATGATATAGGAGAGAGGAAGACCAATCTCTTCTTCTTTGGTAATTTCTATAAAATGAAATTTGAGAATTACGAAGATGGAATCAAGGAAGTTGTTGCCAATGATGACCTTTTGGACAATTCTATCACACGAGATTTGTTCTTCCTGGGCAAGTCCTTAGGTGCCAAGTATGATCATTTGCGCAATTGTTACAACATCTTCATGACAGGAATAGTCACTGCGGTGATTGTAGGAGTCATAGTGATGGTTGTTTCTTAGAGATATTGATTGTGGACTTCTCCGGAATAGTGGAGACATAGTTAGGTTCCCATCAAAACCTTAAGTGACGCAGGGTGGATCTTATAGGTATAGGATAGATCACCCAAGTAACCTTCGCCGTCGCGATGTACATAGGAAGCCTTGTTTACTGAAATTTCAATGCTACTGGAGACATAAGTATCTACCAATCTACTTTGATGAAAAGTTTTGTTGAATAACCTATAAGCCGACAGCAAGTAGCTTGCCTTACTCACGTTCTTGATCAGAATTAAATCCAGTAGTCCATCAGTGAGGAGCGCTTGTGGAGCAATGCTTAAATGGTAACCATAAAGTGAAGCATTAGCCACAATGGCATTGACATACTTGCCTTCGATTACCCTATCATCGAGTTGTATATGCATGTCGAGTATTTCAAAAGAACGCATACACTCTATGGTCTTCTTTACGTATAGTTGTAAACCACGCCGTTTTTCTGCTTTGACACGATGAGCAACCATAGCATCAAACCCTATTCCCGATACATTTATAAAGAACCCTCCGTTTACAATGGCAGTATCGATGGTTGCCACAGAATCAAGGGATGATAATTTACGGAGCGCCTTCTTCATATTTCTACCCATTCCGATGTGCAGAGCAAAACCGTTTCCTGAGCCCGCTGGTAAGATCGCCAATGTGCATGAGGAGTTTAACAGCTGTGAAGCAACTTCATTAACGGTACCATCACCACCTACGGCAACTACCAGATCGTATGATTGTACAACGGCCTCTGTGGAAAGTTCTACGGCATGACCAGCCCGCTCGGTATAAACAATGTCCAGTTCCTTGTCTTGGCTATCAAAATATTGAGCTAATAGATCCTGGAAGTCAGATTTATTTCCTACACCAGAGAAAGGGTTAACGATAAAGCGGATCTTCTTGAATCGACTCATTTGTAGACAAAATACCTAAACATTAAAAAGTTGAAAAATACACCAACCAAGAGCGAAACGATAATCTTGGATATATAGTCTGCTATTCCAAAATACTCGGTAAAAAAATAGATGCCATTGACATTGAGGAAAATGCTCATTGTTGAGGTGATGATGTATCTTATGGCCTGATGAGTAAACTTCCCATCTTTCCGCCGAAATGCCCAATTGCGACCCAGTAGGAAGCTCACTATAGCACCAAAAACAGCACCTATTCCAGATGCCCACACATAGAATACGCCAAGGAACCTACTGGCAATAATGAAGACTCCATAATCTACACAAGTGGCCATGAAGGAAGACATTTGAGACCTTACAAATGATCCGAGAAATGGCGTCTTAGGTGACCCTTGGCTATTTCGCGTATCTTTCATTCAAAACGTAAGATCTTGCTAAAGATCAAGATCTGCATGATGACATTGGAATATATTCCAGCAATGACATCATCCATCATGACTCCAAATCCCTTAGGAAGAGGCTCAAATTTTCTAATACCTAGAATCTTGGTTATATCCAAGAACCGAAATAGTACAAACGCTAGAACAATATATACCCAATGAAAAGGAACAAACAAAAGTGCTATCCAGACTCCGACGACTTCATCAATAACTATGCGTTGAGGGTCTTTTCCCCATTGAGGCTCGAGTTTGTGTGAAGCAAGTGTGCCTAGCCCAAAAGTGATTGTCACCAAGATGAAAAAATGCAAATTTGACATATCGGTATATACCGATAACAGATAGTATATAGCGCATCCAACGATGGTACCTGTAGTACCTGGGGCTACGGGAGAGTATCCAGCTCCTCCCGCCGTAGCCAACAATTTATAAAACTTCATCATTGCTGATAATCCAGACCCAGATGGGTGATCAGTTCTTCACCAGCAAGGTGACGTAGAGTATTCTCTAGTTTTGATAATTGTTTAAAAATATCATGTTGTGCATGGACACCATTTGGAGCCTGTGGACATTTCAGATAAAATGAAAGCCATTCTTGAATCCCGCTCATATCTGCTCTCTTGGCTAAGTCTAAGAATATAGCAAGATCGAGCACAATAGGTGCCGCAAGAATAGAATCACGACAGAGGAAGTCGATTTTTATCTGCATAGGGTAGTCAAGCCATCCTCGGATGTCTATATTGTCCCAGCCCTCTTTGGCATCGCCACGAGGTGGATAATAGTTGATCCTCACTTTATGATAAAAATCCTCATACAATTCCTTGTTCAGCTTCGGCTCAAAGATTTCTTCGAGTACTCCTAGCTTTGAAACTTCCTTGGTCTTGAAGTTGTCAGGATCATCAAGAACTTCACCGTCCCTATTTCCTAGGATATTGGTGGAGAACCATCCTTCTACTCCTAGTGCTCTGGCTTTCAGTCCCGGGCCAATGATGGTTTTCATCAAGGTCTGCCCTGTCTTGAAATCTTTACCCATAATAGGAGTATTGGTTTGCTTTGCGAGATCCACAAGTGCTGGTATATCGCAAGACAAGTTAGGTGCTCCATTGGCATAAGGAATGCCCATCTTTATTGCTGCATAAGCATAAATCATCGATGGTGGAATATTCCTGTCATTTCTCTTAAGTCCTCTTTCAAAAGCTTCCAATGTCTTGTGTACGGCTCCTTCCTCTATATATATTTCTGTAGAACCGCACCATACCATCACTAGTCTCTGACACTTATTGTCTTTTTTGAATTTGCGGATGTCTCTCATAAGTGCTTCTGCAAGCGCCATTTTGGTCTTGCCTTTCTTTACATTCTTGCCATCCAACTTCTTGACATATCTCTTATCAAAGACAGCCTTCATAGGCTTTATTTTAGAAAGAGGAGCCTTCAACTTTCTCAGTAAGTCTGTCTCGAGAACTTTTGCATTGAGAGCAGCTTCATACACATTGTCATTAAAGATATCCCATCCACCAAAGGCGATGTTCTTCAAGTTTTGCAATGGAATAAAATCTTTGATCAGAGGCTTATTATTCTTCGTTCTCTTACCTATTCTTATTCTACCCATTTGGCTTACAGATCCCTTAGGTATTGCTAGTCCTTTGTTCACTGCCAATACGCCTGCTATAAAAGTGGTAGCTACGGCACCCATTCCAGGTAGTAGTATTCCCAGTTTTCCTGTCGGTGCTTTTAAGTTTGTTTTTTTACTCATGTTGTTATTTTATAACCAGTTATTTTTTTTATACCATGAAATCGTTTCCGCCATACCATCGGCTAGTGAATAATGAGGTGCAAAGTTAAAATCTTCTACGAGTCCGCCAATATCACATTGCCAACTAAGACATTCCAACTCGTTGACTTTTTCTTTGTTCAAAGCGGGATAGTTTCCTGTCACTCCTACCATTTTCTCAGATATGATGCCGAGCATCCTGATAACGCTTACAGGCACTTTTACTTTCAATGTGTTGCAACCAAGGGCTTCCTTTACGTTATCGTTAAATTGTTGGGCACTATAGTTTCTTCCACTTGATACAAAGTAAGCCTTGTTTACTTCCTTTGACGTAGTAGCAGTGACTATCATGCTTACTAGATCCTTAACATAGATAAAGGTCAATTTTTGCTTATGGAATCCTATCAATAGCTCGATACGTTTATTAAGCATTTTATACACAGTGAGAAGATCTTTTTCCCTAGGTCCATATACCGCTGTGGGGCGGATGATTATTTTGGCAATATCATCACAACTATTAAAATACTCTTCAGCTCTGAGCTTGCTCTGACCATAGCGTGTGACAGGGTGGGGTGTGGACTCGTTGCTGACCATTCCATCAGGTTGATGATCTGCGGGACCATAAGCTGCAAGGCTGCTAATAAACGTCAGTTTCTGGGGTTGATGTCCCGATGCCCTGATGGATTCCACAAGGTTTTGTAAGAAATCTCTATTCACCATTAGGTATGCATTCATGTTGTTGCTCTTGGTCAAGCCGGCATTGTGAATGATATAATCAAATTTCTCCGCTGCCAGACCTTGAGTCAAAGTGTTGACATCGGAAAAATCCATTAGGTGGAAGTTGATTTTTGGATCCTTTAGAAATTCCTTGCTACTGGACGGTCTAATACCAGCATAGACTGATAGTCCTCTACTGATACATTCTTCGACAAGGAAGCTGCCGACAAACCCACTAGCACCTGTGACGAGAATTTTTTTAGGATTGTTCATCCTAGATGTCTTTGTAGTATAGGCGATAGGTTTTGTAGAGTTCGCCATTTAGCTTTTCAGCACCTTTCTTCATCATTTCATTGTCATTAAGAATCCATGAAGCCTCGCCACCTAATTTGCCGTGTTTTTGTGCTGCTTTTATGTTCTTAGCAAAGAATATAGCTTCAATGCCTTTTTTACGATATTCTTCTTTGACACCCAGTGCCAATATTCTCACGTATTTGGTCTTTTTCTTATTCAACAATAGCTTGAAAATTGTAAATGGGAAAAGGCGACCCTTATGGGATTTGATCATTACTTCATTGATATTGGGAAGGGTAATAGAGAACCCAATAGGCTTTCCATTGTCTTCGGCAACGTAACACCATTCTGGATCGGCGAGCAGCTTGAGGTCATTGGCAAGATGGGCAAATTCTGCATCGGTAAATGGCACAAATCCCCAATTGTCCTCCCATGCAGCATTGTATACTTTCTTTAATTCTTCGACCTCTTGTTTCCAATTTTTAAGATTGGCGCTGCGGATCGTTATTCCAGATTTTAAAAGTCTATTTTCCAAGGCATCGGCTATTCTTATTGACTTAGCTGATGCCTTATCTGTATAGATCATGTATGCATGTAAATCCATCTTGGGAATAAAGCCATAGTCTTTTATGAGGTTGTCATAATAAGGCTTATTGTAAGTCATCATAATGAGCGGAGGGCTGTCAAATCCTTTGACAAGTGTTCCTGCCGTGTCATTCGTAGAAAAGTTTGTCGGTCCTATGATTCCATTGACCTTTTTTTCTTTGAGCCATGCCTTGGCGGCGTCAAGCAAGGTATCCGCTACATGAGTATCGTCGATAACGTCAAAAAAGCCAAAAAACCCCACATTCCCATCATGGTGTTTGTTATAGTTGCGGTTAAGGATGGCTGCTATTCTCCCTACTATGGAATTTCCAGATTTGGCCAGATACAAGCACACTTCAGAATGCTGAAAAAATGGATTTTTACTTGGATTGAGCAAGTCCTTTTGCCCCATATATACCTCGGGCACATAGTTCTCATCATCTTGATAGAGATCATGGGGAAAATCTATAAACTGTCTAGTGTCTTCTTTAGTCTTTACTTCATGAATGGTAATGCTCATGCATTGACCTTTTCCTGATCGAGTATTCCCAGACCCTTAGAGATTTGATAAATCTTATCTATTGCTTCATCTATCTGGTCAATCTCATGAGTCGCCATCAATGAAAACCTGATGAGCGATGATGAACTAGGAACTGCCGGTGAGACTACAGGATTGACAAAAACATCATGCTCCAGAAGTTTTTTGGTCAACTTAAATGTCTGGAAATCATCTCTTATGTATATTGGAATGATGGGCGTTTCTGTATGACCTGTTTCAAACCCATAGTCATTAAGCCGTTTAAGGGAATGCCTTGTATTGGTCCATAATTTTTCTATTCGCTCCGGTTCTGATTGCATTATATCCAGTGCTGCTATTACACTTGCAGCATTGGCAGGAGCAATACTCGCACTGAAAATCAGGGATCTGGCATTGTGCTTGAGGAAGTTGATTGTATCGTTACTCGCTGCAATGAATCCTCCAATAGATGCTAGAGATTTGCTGAATGTGCCCATGAGCAGATCGACATCCTTTGTTAGACCAAAATGATCTGCGGTACCCCTTCCGGCTTTACCCATTACTCCGAGTCCATGTGCATCATCGATCATAATATTGGCGTTGTATTTCTTGGCGAGCTCAACTATTTTTGGTAGGCGAACAATATCTCCTTCCATAGAGAATACTCCGTCTATTACAATCAATTTTATTTTATCCTCTTCACATTTGGAGAGCACTTTTTCGAGCGACTCCATGTCGTTGTGTCTATATTTCTGAACCTTGGCAAATGATAATCTTGCTCCATCTATAATACAGGCATGATCCAGTTCATCAAGAATTATATAGTCATGCCTCCCAGGTATAGAAGAGATGACACCTAAATTGACCTGAAATCCTGTGCTGAATACTAGGGCTTCATCCTTTCCGACAAACTGAGCTAATTTCTCCTCAAGTTCTAGATGTAAGTCGAGCGATCCATTCAAGAATCGGGAACCGGCACAGCCAGATCCATATTTGTCAATTGCAGCTTTCGAGGCTTCCTTCAGCTTGGGATGGTTGGTGAGCCCAAGGTAACTGTTGGAACCGAACATGAGTACATCCTTGCCATGAATCTTAACGACAGTATCCTGTTCCGACTCAATGGTTCTGAAGTAGGGATACAGTCCTAATCCTTCAATTTTTTGAGGTAAGTCGTAGGCCTTCATTTTTTTATTAAGCATAGAAGTTTCAATTTTAATCAATCATATAGTCTGATAACCTATTCAAGATATGGGTCTTATTTCGGTTTACCAATAGTTTTTGGAATAAAATGATTCCTAGGATGGCACATAATGCACCCAAAAGTACGTCAATTACGTAATGATGCAAAGTATATACAGCTGCTAACCATATTCCCATAACGTCAACAAAGGCAACAGCCGCCCACAGTTTATGTTTATTTTTTCTGGCATAATAAAAGAAAATCATAGGATAAGCGGCATGAAGTGAAGGTATTGCTGCAAACACATTAGAGTTTTTATTATACATGTTGCTGAAGATGTCGTAACCAATAAGTTGATCAAACCTCAATAATCCAGCTGGATCACCAGCAATAGCTGTGTCTGCAATTCCTCCATACTCTAGTGCATACCAGGGTGGCGCCGCAGGATAGATGTAATACATAATAAAGCCTAATATGTTGCATAACAAAAAGCAGGCAGAGAAAATAATGAGCTGCCGTTGGAGGCCTTTTGCGAACAGATAGATGCCATAGGCAAATGGTAAAGTGACCCATGACAAATAGAAAGTTCCTGCAAGGAGATCAAGAATTGGACTGTGAAATGAACTTAGGTATTCACTCAGAAGGAGAGATTTGCCACTTACATTAATCCCAAACCAACTCTTCTCCAAGTCAAAAGGCTCCATCACATGAATATCATTGACCAGATAATTGGGATAGATTTTCATCAGGTCATAACAGACCCAAAAGATCAAAAAGAAGATGATGCATGCAGTGAACTTGTGTGTGTAACGTGATGCAAAATAGGTGAGAGAAAAAAGACCTATAAAGGCATAATGGTCGACCCGCACCCCTATATACGTGATCATCAACACATAGAGAGTCAATGCGATGAAATACGGAATTAAGACTTTAGGACTTGTTCGATCAAATGCTTGAGGCATAAAAAGAAGAAGCGTACTTGTTGTTAAATAATGAGACCTAAATGTACATCTTTTGGTAAGACGGTAAGCGCGATTCTAGATCAACTCCATAGAATTCTATATACTTCACCGAGGGAAACAGACCAAAGTCTTCGGCATAGGCATAGACATTGGTAAGGTAGGACATCCGTTTGTTAATCCGAGTCAGTACCCTAAAATTATCACACTCGTCTTTAGAAATATAGAATGACTTTTGGTCATAAGACACAAACTTAAATTCGAATGCTGAATCGTTTATCATTGTCGATCTATACCCAAATGCTAATTTATTTTGAATGAAATTGAGTTTCTTTTTTTCTCCAGTATCGCTGTATCGAACCCAGTTGACACTCATGGGGTAGTCTGTGTTGACGAGACCATCAAGATTCTTATTAAGTGAATAGATGACTGTATTGAGATTATGGTTGCGTTGAATATAAAAAAGTAGATCGTCAGCCCGAGAGGGGACAGGATAATTCTCCGGCAAGCCACTCTCTCCAAGGAGGGAATCATGTAATAAATCAATTCTGGGTGTCTTATGAAACATTCTCTTCTAATTTTGATTTCGCAAAATACAATCTTCTCAATGCTGTAATATTAGCCATAATTGCCAAGATTGTCAAGGGAAAAGTAAACACAGTCATGGTTTCAAATAGAGGAAATGGTAGCCAGGACACATCAATCTTGAATTCTCCTCCCAATGGACCTGAGATTATCCCACAGGCAAGAGCACTTATGCCTACAATCAGAACTCGCTCAGGACGCTGCATAAGCCCTACAGAACAATCAACACCTAATCCCTCTGCCCGAGCTCGTGTATAGCTCACCATAATGGAACCGATCATGGCTATAAACGCAAAGAGGGAGCTGAAAAAATAGTTATTAGAGACGAGGTAATAGCATATACCTAAAAACATGACCATCTCGCTGTACCTATCCAATACAGAATCAAATAGGGCTCCAGATTTGCTGTCTGTCTTTGAAATTCTGGCAAGGCGACCATCAAGCATATCCATCAATCCGGCGAGAAGAATTACAAATCCTGCCCATCCAACATATTTATGGTTTTCTCTTATTCCGTATTCGGCACCCCATATTAAGATGGCTGAAGCAACAATATTTAATGCAAGACCAAAAACCGTGATCATGTTAGCTGTAATGCCCATCTTGATCAAGAGATGAATGAGCGGATTAAGCACATTGTACGCAAAGTTCTTACCCGAATCCTTCCAGCCCATATATCTAAAGTTGTTTTTGCGTGTTAAAATGAAAGAAAAAGATGGTTGACGTAGCCTTACACCTCTTCATATGGAAGTAAAGCTATGAATATTAACGAAGCTGGATTGAATTATACAATAATTATTCGTGAGCCAAATTTTATAGACTTTTACTGAGCATAAAATTAAATTTGCACCCAGACAATGAAGAGTACATTAAAAATAGTCATGGTTGAGTATCTGAATACAAGGCCATTTGTAGAGGCACTCAATGCCAGTCCACATTGCGCTAAATGGCATCTTCAGTTCCTCAATCCCAAAGCTTGCGGTGAAGCATTTGATCGAGGAGAGGCTGATGTTGCTCTTATTCCCTCGTATACTTATTTATCCACGCTGAAGGGTGATCTGTTCGCAGACTTTGGGATTGGATGCAATGGTCCCGTGAGGACGGTTGGCGTTTTTTCTGAGCAGCCATTTGTCGAACTCAATGAAATCATTCTCGATAGCCATTCCAGCACCTCAGTCAATCTACTCAAAATGCTCCTCTCGCAGTATTGGGAAAAATCCATTAGTCTGATTGAAGAGTCAAATTTTGAGGGACGATTGGAAAAGAATCAAGGAGTGTTGATGATAGGGGATAAGGTGTTTGAAAATGAGGGACGCTTTGAAATATTTACAGACCTAGGAGAAGAGTGGAGTAAGTTTAGCGGGTTACCTTTTCTATTTGCAGTATGGGTATGCAAGAAAGGAACGCCTAAAGAAGCACTGGAGATTCTCAATAGCGCTTTTGTCAATTATTTTAAATCAATAGAACTAAATCTTGATTCCATAGTGAGAACGATGGATGTTAAAGTGAAGAATCTAAAGAATTATTTTCTCGACAATCTTGTATACAGTATTGATGACAATATGATAAAGGGTTTTTCACGCTTTAGAGAATTTTCAAACTAAATAAAAATGGACGGAATCAACATCAATCTTGACGGTTTAATAGAACTCATAAAATCGCATACTCCTAGTCTGATTGCAGCTATACTGCTCTTGGTTATCGGGCTTTGGGTTATAAGGAAAATAACCAAGATAGTGTCATTGGCGCTAGAGCGAAGTGGCATAAGCGAGGAGATTCGTCCTTTTATACTTTCATTCTTTAGTATGGCCATGAAGGTGCTTCTTATATTTTCTGCGGCGGGCATCATAGGAATAGAGACAACATCATTTGTAGCTGCACTGGCAGCTATCGGATTTGCTGTAGGAATGGCACTCCAAGGAAGTCTTGGCAATATTGCATCGGGAATCATGGTCCTTATTTTCAAACCGTACAAAATAGGAGATTACATCACTGTCGGGGAATATGAAGGGTTCGTCAAGGAGATTCAGATTGTAAATACCGTCATTACAACACTCAATAACAAAGATGTAGTTGTTCCTAATTCGATGGCCTTTGGAGATATCATCGTTAATTCGACAGGCGAAGATGGTTTTATAAGATTGGAGTTTGAAGTGTACATGCCCTATGACGAAAGTTTTGATAGAGTCAAGGAAATCATCAGGAAATCACTTGCCAATATTAAAGGAATCATGACTGATCCTGAGCCATTTGTGGGAATAGAGGGATTTGATTCTCATAGTATTAGATTGATGGTGAAACCTTATGCTCTCATTGAAGATGCAGAGTTTGCTTACTATAGATCTACAGAAGCAGTAAAGGCGGCTCTAGGTGAGCATCGCATCAAAGTAGCCTATTCTGAAGGTGTAGAAATGGGGAATATAGCGAAGTAACTTGAGGACTTAGGAGGAGGATTTGACATAAATCTTAACGCAGACAACTCGAGACTCAGAACTCACAGCTGAATACTCACTACTGAAAGCTGAAATCTCTTCCTCGCGCCATCGCGAACTTCCATTATCTGAATATTTGGATGATTATTTGATTAGAAAGTTTAGCTCAAAACTCATATCTCACAGCTCAAAACTGAAGGCTCAATAAATCACCTTAGTTCTTTTCTGATCATAAGTTTCAGGCCTGACCAGTCTTTATCAATAGCGCAAACTTTAATGTCTACAAGATCTATAGACAGAGCTATCCGTCGAATCACATCTTCATTGACCAATCCTTGCTTTTTTGAGGACTTCTTATACCATGACACCCAGAGTATGCCATCAGGTCTTATTACTTCCTGATACTCTCGGATTTTCATTCCAATGATGTCAATTTCGTTGCAAAACAGAATTACAAAATTGGCAGATTCCATATCAACTGTATATGATATTTCAAAATCATCGGGAAGTAAAAGTTCAGCAAAGCTATCAAATTCCGAATCTAGCAATACCCGACTCTCTTGCTTGATATTGAGTTTCTTGTAAAGTGGCGTACCGCTATACCCTGATGAGTTCAATTTAAGTACTTCTTGATTTGCTCAACAAGATTTTCTGAAGGGATGCGACCGTCCTTGTGCTCTTTGACTACATTAATAAAATCCTGTAAAAGTTGCTCAGGAAGTCCTAGTTTGAAACCTAAAGACAGTATCACCTTCTCTTCTTCTTCCTTAATGGATTTATCAGCCTTCATCAGGAATAAAGTATAGTAAATAATACTCATCCTGTCAATTTCTGACTTAGGCACTGTAAAGGCATCATCATCATATGTAGACAGAGCGTCATTATACATTTCTTCAGAGATACTTAATGCGGCGCAGAGTTGTCTGAGATAGGAGATTTCTTTTGGGCTTAATTCCCCATCGACCATCGCTAGTCTAAAGAGCAATCTAAGCAGGTCCTTCTTCAGCTCTTCATTTTTTAAAAGTTCATTCATGATAAGGTATTCAACATTCTAATTTAATGGAATAGTATTTTTCAAAAGAGGTAAAATACGATCTATTCATAAAAGATGATAACTGTTGTATATTAATGCCCTGTTCAAAAGTAGATTAGATGATAAGAACAAGAATAGCTGGAATAGGGCACCACGTCCCTGAAACCGTTTATACTAATGGTGATTTGACAAATTACATGGAAACTTCCGATGAGTGGATTCGAGAGCGTACTGGCATCGAAGAAAGAAGGTTTGCGAAAAAACATGAGGAGACAACTACTACATTAGGCACAAAGGCTGCCTTTAATGCCATAGCTGATGCCGACATCGACAAAGAAGATATAGACTTCATAATTTTTGCCACATTGAGTTCGGATTATTTTTTTCCAGGATGTGGGGTTTTGTTACAGCGAGAAATGGGGATTACCAATACTGAGATCGGAGCCTTGGATATCAGGAATCAGTGTAGTGGATTTATCTATGGACTATCTGTAGCTGACCAGTTTATCAGAACCGGGACATATAAGAATATACTGCTCGTAGGTGCTGAGATGCACTCCATGGGACTAGATTATAGTACGGAGGGTAGGTCAGTGAGTGTCATATTTGGTGATGGTGCCGGCGCGGTGATACTTCAACCTACAGAGGAAGAAGGTAGAGGTGTCTTGACGACCCATTTGCATAGTGATGGAACACACGCCGAGGAGTTATCGCTTCTCAATCCTGGTTCACATGGTGGATATCATGTTGGTCAGGAAAAATTTGGATATACAGATACTGGTAACCCTGGTGGCATTTTTGTGACCCAGAAAATGCTCGACGATAATATGTTGTCTCCGTACATGAATGGCAAGCTTGTTTTCAAGACGGCTGTCAAGAAATTCCCCCAAGTTATCAATGAAGCTCTTACAACTTGTAATTTATCCTCGACAGATATAGACATATTTATTCCTCATCAGGCTAATCTTCGTATCAGTAAATTTGTTCAGAAGATACTGGGTCTTAGAGATGATCAAGTATTTAATAATATTCAGAGGTATGGAAACACCACGGCAGCATCTATTCCCATTGCGATGAGTGAGGCGGTGAAAGAAGGAAAGATCAAGGACAATGACTTGGTTTGTTTAGCTGCATTCGGAAGTGGATTTACATGGGGTAGTGCACTTATCAGATGGTAATTTATGAGTCTTGATATTCTGGCAATAGGAGTTCATCCCGATGATATAGAGCTGAGTTGCAGTGGTACGCTCATTCGGCATATTCGTCAAGGATATAAAGTAGGCTTGTGTGATCTTACTCAAGGAGAGTTGGGAACTCGGGGCAATGCACCCTTACGTTTGAAAGAAGCAGAATCAGCGATGCACTACATGAAGGCTTTGTTTCGGGAGAACCTTGGGATGCGTGATGGTTTATTTGAACATACCAATGAGAATGTTCTCAAAATAATCAGTGTTATTCGAAAACATAAACCCCGAGTAATTTTAGCCAATGCTCCATCTGATAGGCATCCTGATCATGGAAGAGCGTCTAAACTTGTCGCTGATGCTTGCTTCTATTCAGGTCTTAAGAAAATTGATGAGGGTCAAGAAGCATTTCGACCGGAGTCAGTCTACTTTTACATTCAAGATCGATATTTATCCCCGGACATTGTAGTCGACATTTCTGACTCTATGGCGGAGAAGATGGAAGCTATACTTTGTTTTAAGTCTCAATTCTTCAATGAAGATTCCGATGAGCCTGATACACCCATTTCTTCAGAATCCTTCCTTGAGGTCATTAGAGCCAAAGCACGGACATATGGACGAGAGATAGGCGTCGAGTATGGTGAGGGATTTGTCGCAGAAAGAGTTCTAGGGGTATCAGATCTATTTTCACTAAAATAATAATGCCGAGTGAACTTCACCCGGCATCGTATTATTTGTTCTTAAGTATTTTACTGCTTAACTCCAGTAATCGCACAACTACCAGCATCAAGAGATGTCATTGCTGAGTTATCAAGGAATATAGCAACGTTGATAGTTCCAGTAGCAGAATCATCAGTGTCATCATATACCATAACTCCGTCAGCTTGTACAATCACCATGATAGTTCCTCCTGATCCATCAGGGAAAGGTAGACCTGATAAATTAGCATCAACAGTAAGGTTGTTATCCTCGACAGTTGCAGAAAATGCAACAGGCGTTCCTTGTATAGGAATGTTAATCAAAACATCATTTGGTCCACCGGCAACAGATGAAGAAACACTAAAAGAAAGCATATCATTCGTAAGCATATCAACGATACCTGCAAGACCTCCCATACAGTCAGAAGATCCTAAGTAAGTACCAATAAACTTATCAGCTGCATATACACAATCGCCAGCTACATTAGCATCAGCATTGTAGTTTTCGGCAGCAGAGTCCATACATCCAGTAATGTCTGTTGGTTCGTCATCTCCGCATGATATGAACAAAGTCATGCTGAAGATCGTCATTAGGAAGAGTCCTGTTTTAAGAATTCCGTTTTTCATGTTAAATAGGTTATGTTGTTAATTATTTAATCTAATCGAGCTTATTCTCAGAATAATGCACCGCAAAGGTACGAAAATTGTCAATTTTTTTGTTCCAACTTGTCTACATAATCAGCACTGCCCAAACGAAACCTTACATTGATCTTTGACTTTTTCCATATCTTATTTTCCATGGCACAAAATAGAGGAAGCGGTCTTAGAGACGGAGGAGATGGTGTTTTCTCTTTTCTGTAGTTAGAATTTATACTATTGATAATCAACGAATTGTTAAGGTCTATCTTAATTTCTTCTCGAGTAGGGTATGCCGTTTTCGTGGTCATTTGCGACCTAACGTTCAATGAAGTTAAAAAGAAGCCGATAACCAATATTACTCTCATCTTTAATTTTCCTTACTTCCCTGATACATTTCAAATTTATAGAATCCTGATTCAATAGGACCATTAAACAAGTTTATTTTCTTACTTGGGCGTAATCCTACAGATTTCAATGCAGGAATGTTTCCGCTGAAAACCCAAGCTTCACAACCTTGATAATGCTGCTTAAACTTATCACCCATCTTCTTGTAATAGGCTTGAATGTCTTCTTCCTTGAGCCTCTTGTCATATGGTGGATTACAGATCAATACTGCATTCTCATTCATTCCGTTGTGAGAAAAAAAATCACCGTCCTCAAGCTTTATAAAACGATATAGGTCAGCAGCTCCTACATTTTGGCCTGCATTAGAAATAACTATGTCAGAGACATCGCTTCCTGTTATGGAGGGAGTGGTGTTATATACGGTGGAAAGACCCTTCTGCACTTCTAGCCACATCTCCTTGTCAAAAGTCTTCCAGTTCATAAATGAATATCTACGACTTCTCTTCTGTGGTGACTTGCCCATGGCATAAAGTGCAGCCTCGATAAGTATGGTTGCCGAGCCGCACATAGGATCGTACAAAGGACGATGACCGTCCCAGCCAGATAATAAAACGAGACCTGCGGCAAGGGCTTCATTTAGCGGTGCAGGTCCTGATGTTTTGCGATAACCACGTCTGTGTAGAGACTCACCAGAACTATCAAGTGATACGGTACATAATCTATCTCTTATATGAATATTGATATGGAAATCAGCATTTTCTACATCTACATTGGGCCTTTTCCCTGACTTAAATCTAAAACGATCAACGATCGCATCTTTGGACTTTAGAGCGACATACTTACTATGGGTAAATCTCCTTCCAGATACCGATGATGAAACACTAAATGTTTGTCGTGTTGAGAAATGAGACTCCCAAGGTATACTAAAAACTCTCTTGTAAAGCTGGTCTTCATTTTCTACTTCGTATTCGCCAAGTGGCAGTAAAATCTTCAATGCTGTTCGCAGATAATGATTGGATTTATACAGTAATCGCAGATCACCTTCGTAGGCTATCGCTCTCTTGAGTTTGACAATTTCTTGACCACCAAGTTTTCGTATTTCTTCTTCCAAGACTCCCTCGAGACCATGAAAGGTTTTTGCTATTATCTTCACAATCAGGTTTGGATTACTCCTAGGTTAAATTTTTCAATAGGTGCATGATCCGCCATAGCTATTCCCAGTGATATTACTTTCCGCGTTTCGACCGGATCTATGATGGCATCGAGCCATAGCCGAGAAGCGGCATAGTAGGGTGTTGTCTGGTGACCATAGCGTGCCTTGATCTTATCTAGAATTTCTTGCTCCTGTTCAGGAGTGATCTCTTCACCTTTTTTCTTAGCACTGCTCACCTCGATCTGCGCTAGGACCTTTGCTGCCTGTGTACCACCCATGACAGCTATCTTGGCTGATGGCCATCCAACGATCAGTCGTGGATCATAGGCCTTGCCACACATGGCATAGTTTCCTGCACCGTAGGAGTTGCCTATAACTACAGAGAATTTCGGTACTGTCGAGTTAGCCACGGCGTTTACCATCTTAGCTCCGTCCTTGATGATTCCACCATGTTCTGATCGCTTACCCACCATGAATCCGGTGACATCATGGAAAAATACAATGGGTATTTTTTTCTGATTGCAATTGAGAATAAATCTCGTAGCTTTGTCAGCAGAATCAGAGTATATCACCCCACCGAATTGCATTTCACCTTTCTTATTCTTTACAACCTTACGTTGATTGGCTACGATACCTACTGACCAGCCATCGATACGGGCATAGGCACATATGATGGTCTTTCCATAGTCTTTTTTGTACTGAACCAGTTCGGATTCATCAACGATGCATTCTAGAAGCTTGACCATGTCATATGGTTTGGTAGCCTCTGATGGAAAGATGCCGTACATCTGCTCTGCATCAACTTTGGGAGGTAGAGACTCTACTCTGTTTATTCCAGATTTAGGCGAAGTGCCTATTTTATCGACAATGTCACGAATGGTCTGGAGACATGTCTCTTCGTCCGGCATTTTATAGTCAGTAACCCCAGAAATCTCACAGTGTGTGCTAGCTCCTCCCAGCGTCTCCTTGTCGACTTCTTCTCCTATGGCTGCTTTTACCAGATAGGGTCCAGCAAGAAAAATAGAGCCTGTCTTATCCACGATCATTGCTTCATCAGACATGATAGGAAGATAAGCTCCTCCTGCTACGCAGCTGCCCATGATAGCTGCTATCTGAATGATGCCCATGCTTGACATCCGGGCATTGTTTCTAAATATTCTACCAAAGTGTTCCTTATCTGGAAATATCTCATCTTGCAGTGGTAAGAAGACACCGGCACTGTCTACGAGATAAATTATAGGAATGCGGTTTTCCATGGCGAGTTCCTGAGCCCGAAGGTTCTTTTTGCCTGTCATAGGAAACCATGCTCCCGCCTTTACCGTGGCGTCATTTGCGACTACAACGCACAACCTTCCACTCACATGTCCCAATACAACTATGACACCTGCAGCCGGTGCGCCACCATATTCCTGATACATATCGGAAGCGGCGAAGGCTCCAATTTCAGCAAAAGGAAGATCTGAGTCAAGTAGCCTGACCAGTCTCTCTCTGGCTGTAAATTTACCCTTGTTATGCTCCTTGTCGATGCGCTTTTGCCCTCCTCCCTCGTAAATCTTCTCGAGCTTTTTCTCGAGCTGACTGATGGAGAGCTTCATCTCATCTTCGTTCTTATTAAATTCTATATCGACTTTGCCCATATGTATTCTTCACTGGCTGGAAAAATACGAATTAATACGTCAATGTGTGCTGGCGATATCTTTTGGGTGAATGACAAAATGCAGATACAACGTTATAGATATAACCTAAACCATACAGGACATGGACAAAGAGCAAATAAAGCAGTCCATCCTGAGAACAGTAGAAGCAGAAGTAGATGCATGGCTGGAGATAGAACCTAAGATGACGGATGCCTAAGAGTATGAGAAGGATTTATTTGAGCGAACCTTGCGAATAGGGCGAAGTATGTTAACCAATAGCCGCGGCAAGTTGCCCAAGGATCGTAATGCAAAAAAAAGTATTGACCATATTGGGGCGCATTGATCTAAAGAAAGATCATTTGTTACAACATCAGGCATTTAAGATGAGCATGTATATTCAGTCTTTGATATGCTTATTATCACAGGGGTCTGTATTTGAGGATGCTTCTCAAATACTAGAGAGACTATTGGGCATTGACTTGAGTGCCAAACAATTTCAGAGAGTAAGCGAGTGGCATGGAGCACAGATAGACCCTATAGTACAAGCGAACCATACGGAGTATATGCTTGTACCATCCAAAGACAAGGATGAACACACCTATGTGATGGTCGATGCTTGCATGCTTTTCACTAGAGAAGAAAAGTGGAAGGAGAATAAGCTGGCACGTGTATTTCACGAGTAAGTACTCAATAGTCGAAAAAAAAGTAAATTTGGGAGTATAAACCAAAGAAGGAAATTGAACGTTAAAGAAGTACGACCGTGAATAGATAATAGAGTAAAAAGCTCAATTATCAGTCAAGAGAAACAAAGATCAAGAATTAATATACCAGGATTCAGAAAAGAATTACTGGAAGAGCCCTATGTTCAATTTCTTCATGAACAGATAAATAAAGGATTTGCGCAAATAGAAAAGCTATCAAAAAAGGTTGAAGAACTAGAAGCTGAAATCAGGAAATTGAAGAAGCTGCCAAAGAAGCCTACTATCAAGGCGAGTCAACTGGATAAGAATCCAAATAAGAATAAAGGAAAGGGGAGCCGTACAAGTGGAAAACGGAATAAGAAGTCGTCACTAAAAATTCACGAGACCAAAGAGATCAAAATCACGGGATTAGGGGAAGGCTGGAAATTAATAGGTCATCAGAACCACATCAGACAGGATATTATAATAAGGGCCAATAATATCGAGTATAAATTAGAAAAATGGAAGGGTCCAAAAGGAGAGATCCGAATAGCGGAGCTACCTATACATTTACAAAACACCCATTTTGGTCCGAGATTAAAAGCCTTTATCCTCCACCAATATTATGAGTGTGGTGTGACCCAACCGCTACTTCTGACCTCACTGAAAGACTATGGGATAGATATATCATCTGGACAGATCAGCTTTATATTAACAGAAGACAAACAGTCTTTTCACATAGAAAAGGCATCCTTGTTATCTAAAGGAATAGAATTGGGGGAAGAATTGCGCACTGATGATACAGGAGCAAGACATGAGTTTAGGAATGGGTTTTGTAATTGCATCAATTCCTCATTGTTTACCTACTTTACGACAACGTTTTCAAAAAGTCGTATCAATTTTCTGGAAATACTGCGTCAGTCAAGAAGAGATTATCAAATCAATGAAACGAGCCTTTCGTATGTTAAAAGAGAAAAATTTGCAAGCAAATATTACCGGATACTAAGGCAAAGTTATGAAAGTGGTGAGCGAATCTTTGAAGACAAAACGAGCTTAGAAAATTATTTTAACCGCGAGGGAATAACGGCCCAATACGTCATCAGACAAATAACAGAAGCCTTGTTAATAGGAACTATTGTGGCCCATGGATTTGACCCTAATACTGTGATTCACTCAGACGGAGCAGGTCAGTTCAATTTATTTGTCCATTCACTATGTTGGAAGCATGCCGAAAGACCTCTGGTAAAACTCAAAAGTTATAATCCAGTTCAACAATCACAATTAGTAAATAAAAAGACAGCCTTCTGGCAGTTGTATCAAGCCCTCAAAAAATACAAGAAAACCCCTGATGATGATCTGGCATTGCAATTAAACGAACAATTTGATACCTTATGCGAACCAGTGATTAACTATTCTTCACTAAATCAGCTATTGGAAAAATTGAGAGAAAACAAAGACCAGCTTCTGGTGGTACTTCTTCGACCTAATAGTTCTTTGCACAACAATGATTCGGAAAGTGACATCCGCGAATATGTCAAAAGAAGAAAGATAAGTGCAGGAACCAGAAGTGAAAATGGCAGATTGGCAAGAGATACTTTTTTGTCACTGAAAAAAACCTGTAGAAAGTTAGAAATATCTTTCTGGGAGTATCTTCAGGATCGACTTCAAAATACTCATCTTATCCCTCCTTTATCTCAGTTAATGACCCAAAAACATCAACTATCCTTGGGATAACTATGCCCAATTCTCAACAGGTATTGAGTACTTACATTTTCAGCGGCTAATTTGCTCAGTTTCAAGGACAAATTTTATTAACCCAACTTGGCTTAGGAGTTTCAAGAAGCAACAATTTTCGACAAATATGAGTGTCTACGAGTGTCTAACAGACTGATAATCAGTTATTGTATTATTAGTTTTTCAATTGTAGTAGTGTACGGTTACTGGTTTTATGCAATTTTCATTGTATCTTTGCTTTCATGTTTATTAGATGTGTCAAAAAACAACGTAGTAAGAACTCCCAAATATTTTATCAATACACTTTGGCCCAGACTTCCAGGATTGACGGTAAAGTCAAGCAATTTTCCATTTTGTATTTAGGCTCAGATAAGATATTGGCAGATAAAGCCAATCGTGCCGTTGTATTGGCCATGTTAAAAAGTAAAATTTTTGGACAACCGGACTTGTTTCCATCGAAGTATCCAAAGGAGCTCGAAGAGCTTGCTTTGGGCTACTATGAAAAATATCTTATTAAATATGAGTTGCAGGGTAAGCCCGCACCGACGTCCATACCTCCCCCACCAAACAAAGCGGAGTTTCACCGATTAGATATAAAGGGTTTGAGAGTAGAACAAGTACGTAGTTTTGGTGCAGAAAATCTATGCAAGCAAATACTGGATAAACTAGAGCTTGCCCGTTGTTTTAAGCAAATGGGATTAACTAAAGTTGAAATAAACAAAGCATTAATAAGTATTACTGCACGAGCCATATTTGCATGCTCTGAACATAGGACAGCCCAAATTTTACAGACCAATAGCGAGCTCCAACATTGCTACCGACAGGAAGAAAAAATTACACACAAACAACTATATGCCATTGCCGATAAGTTGTACAATAACAAAGACAGAATTGATCAATTTATTTACAATAGGGTCACAGACATGTTTGGTTTAAAAGACAAACTTGTGATTTTTGATATTAGCAATACTTATTTTGAAACAAGTAAAAGACAGAGTAAAATAGCACGTCACGCAAGGAGTAAAGAAAAGCGAAATGATTGTCCAATAGTTGTATTTACGGGTGTCATAAACGCCGAAGGCTTTATACGACACTCTAGGATCTATGAGGGGAATAGGGCAGATGCAACGACACTTGATGATATGATAAAAGATCTGGAGAAGTATGCAAAACCCGATATTGAACGCACAGTAGTCATAGACGCGGGTATTGCAACAGAAGACAACTTAGCATTACTGAGGGCCAGGAAATACAAGTATGTTTGTGTATCACGTAAACGCCTCAAAGATTATCCAGCGCAGGACGTTGATCAGCGAGTGACTATATTTAATAAAGATGACAAGCAAAAGGTCGAGCTATACATTTTCCAGCCACAAGGATATACGGATACATGGATGTATGTTCAAAGTGATGGCAAGCGAAAAAAAGAGCAATCGATGGATGGTAAATTAGTCCAGAGATTTGAAGAAAACCTGGAAACCATAAAAAAGGCCATTGACAAAAAAGGAGGAACCAAGAAGATCGAAAAAGTATGGGAACGTATTGGTCGAGCAAAACAAAAACACTTTCGAGTATCGGGACGGTATGATATTAATGTTGAGCAGTGCCAAGGTATTGCCACGGATATGAGTTGGATCAAGAAAACATCGAAAGTAAAACAAGACAAAGCAAAAGGGGTATATTTTTTGCGCACAAATTATTCAGATCCAACCGAAAATCAATTATGGGATATATACAACACCATCCGTGAAGTTGAATCAACCTTTAGGTGTCTAAAAACTGACCTGCAAATTAGACCCATTCACCACCAAAAAGACGAGCGAATCAAAAGTCATATCTACTTGACAGTTTTAGCTTATCAACTTGTTAATACGATTCGGTATATGCTAAAGCAACATGGTCTCACATACGATTGGAGAAACATACTTAGAATATTGAGTACCCATACTATCCAAACTGTTGTGCTTCCTACGGATAAAAAGGTGATTCATATGCGCATACCTTCTAAGCCCATTGAACAACTACAGCAAATTTATTCTGCCACCCAATGTAAGCACACTCAAACCCCTACAAAAAAATATGTAGTGTACCACTGATTTTCTAAGTCACTGAAAATCAATAAACTAATTTCTCCGTCGGCCAAGTTGGGTTAACCTAAAATGTCTTGGACGGGTGTGAACTTGCTTATTTAATGAATAATCCCCCTAAGTTACACCTCTTTGAGCTGCGACGTAGTAGCTTTGTTCAACAGCGCATAGTGTGCTGTTATCTCCAATCAATAAAAAAATGAAAAAAAGTTTCAATAATAGATTTGCAAAATTCAACTATTGCACGAGTGTGGAAAATGCTTTTTCTGCTATAAAGATGGGCAAAGCTGGACTTTACACCTTATTATGGGTTGTAGAGGGTATGGTTGTCTTATTAATAGATGATAAAATGGTTTCTGTTAGTAAAAATCAAATGATTTCTATTACCCCAATTAATCATGTAAAAATGATCGAAAACCATAGCAAGGTCAGTATCATTCAATTTAACAGAGAATTTTATTGCATCAAGGAAAATGACCGTGAAGTATCTTGTAATGGTATTTTATTTTTTGGGTCACAAGGAACTCCAATTATAAACATAGACCCAAAAAACATCATAAGTTTTAAAAAACTTGTTGAGGAATTGCAAGAAGAATTTGAAATCACAGATAACATTCAAGAAGAAATGCTGACGGTTATTCTAAAAAAATGGTTGATTAAATGCACAAGAGTACTCAAACAACAAAAAAATTATGTAGGAGAAAATGAGGTAAAATTTGAGTTAGTGAGGCAATTCAGAATACTATTGGAAATAAACTATAAAAAATACCATAAAGTAAGTGATTATGCAAAAATGCTTAATAAATCTCCAAAGACCATTTCCAATAGATTCAATTCTTTAGACGTACTGAGTCCAAGTACAATGATTCTGGAACGAATATACGTAGAAGCCAAAAGGTATTTACTGTTTACCGAATTATCCATCAAAGAGATAGCATGTAATCTTGGTTTTGAAGATATTTCCTCGTTTTCTCATTTCTTTAAAAACAAAGCCAATTTCTCACCAAAACAATTCAGAGCTAATCAGCATAAAGGCTACTAAGGGATGTACGAAAAATAACTTCCCGATTTGCTAGCAGGCAATAGCTTGATAATTCCATTTCGGGAGTATTGTATCGTGAATGATTGGGTAATTAATTAAAAATGTTTTAGTGGCTTTTATCCCTGTTTGATATTGTTTTTTTATTTGCCGTACAGAAACTTTTAGTCCTTGCTTAGTTTTGGCTCTGGATTTAATCAACTTGCTCATTGTATTTATACTGTCCAACATGACCCTAGCCATCGCTCTTGTGACATGTGGAAAAAGTTTGTGATCGCACGGATTATATTTCTTGACTTTGACACGTTTTAGCCATAAGCATTTGATTATCAAGCAGTTAAGTTTTTCGTTTTCGCAATACGTTGTCTATAACTATCTGATTGTCAGGCTGTTGTAATTGAGGGGTTTGATTTTTTTCAATTTGAATTTATCTATCAGTACTTGTTGGTTTGAATCCATAGCACTGCGTAGGTAAAAGTCCTTTCCATCTTGGGTAATCTTGCTAGACTGCATCCTGTCGAGTGTTTTTAGAATGGTAAGCTCTGAGAGCGGTGTTTTGTTTTTCTCAAGTCTGATCTCGACATGTCTTAATAGTGCCAAGGCCATAAAGCACATAGCAATGTGGCCGCGGATTCTTTTGTCTGTCCAATGAAACATTGGTCTGACTTCCAAGATGCTTTTCATGGTTCTAAAGCCTTGTTCGATTAAAAACAAGTGACGGTATTGATCTAATATTTGCACAACACTCAAGTTGTCTACATTGGTACTGATGGCTAAAAAGCCATCGTACATTTGGTCCTGCTTGATCTTTTTTTCGTTGAGCTGGTAGCTGTCCTTGCCCGTTTTGTTCAAGTAATGGTAAGAGGTTTTCTTTTTTAACTGGGAAGGGTTGTCCATGAAGTACTGTGCCTTTATTAGGCGTTTTTCTCTTTCATGACGGTCTTTGCGTGCCCTTTTTTCACTGTAGGTGCAGATCACTTTCCGTCCCTGGTACATTAGTGTAGTGTATTTTAGCTTTATTGGTTTTCCATCTTTTTGATACACCCATTCATTGTTATAGCGGCTCTTATCTACCAATGCTTCTTTGGCGGGCGTTTTCATCATTTTTAGCTTTTCACCAAATATGAATGGAAAGTCCATTTGCCCACTGATCAGGTCAATGTTTTGTTCTGATAACATGGCTCGGTCAGCTACTACGATGACCTTGTCGATACTATATTGCTTTTTTACCTGTTCCAGTATTTTACTTATCGTCTTGACTTCGGCAGTGTTTCCCTCGAATATATGATAGGCCACCGGTTGCTTGTTACGATCCATGAGCATTCCTAATACCACTTGAGTCTTTCCTATTTTACCATCCTTGGAGTATCCCTTTTTTCTTAATGTGTTTTCTTGTTCTACATCACTATCAAAATAAAAAGTCGTTACATCATAAAAAACAATATCTAATTTTTGATTGAATAAATTGCGACCGGTCATATATATACTTTGCTGTATGGCGTGGCTATATTGGTCCAGCTTATCCAAGGCACGGTACAACCAATGGAGTTTTATGTCTTGTACCGAGTAATATTCAGCCTGATTGTGATAATTAGCCAGTTTACTGTTGGGAACATTAAAGCGCTCGACCAACATCAGCAACACCGCTTCGTATAAATCAAAGGTCAGGTGGTGCTTTCTTTTTATTCTGGCAAAGACCTGGTCCAGCTTAAATGTGTGCAGCACGCTGTCAACTAATTGCACATAACCAAAATTGAACCTGCCCACTTCCTCCACCTCAGTACCCATCAAGTCTAAGGGATTGCCACCCCCTAGAGCGTACAGCCTGGATCCCATTTTCTTAAGTGTCTCAGGGTTATAGTCCTCTGCCTTGCCCAAATTGGCTAGGGTTTTCATTCGCGCAACGCCGTTTTCATCGCGATAGGAATGAATCAGACTCATATAGTGTCCGGACTTCTTTTTATCAATACGAATTGTAGCCATAATAACTACATTATATTAATAATTTCTTAGAAAAACAAACTGTCTTCGCAATACAATTTACACTATAAAAAAACTAAACCCTTACCCTGCAAGGGTTTCAGACGATTTCTCTCATACAAGTGTCAAAGTCAAGAAGAACACCATTCTAATTCAGATTCTTTTTACAATAATTATTAGCGTATCGACTTGCGTTCTTTCTGCACAGGATCCTTGCCCTGTAGCATGCTGTCCCAATGGAGCGCAGCATACGTTTGAAGGGGAGATGGGTCTACTGCCTTCTCATCTTTCACTACCTGGTGGAGGGTGGGAAGCTCTTGCCAATATGCCATCTTATTTTGATGATGGTTGTACAAGCCAATTGACGAGTATATCTCTTGACGGATTGGTTATGGGTCCCTTTGGTGATATGGCCAATTATCGGAAACCTCCTGGCACCCCAGAATTGATATTTGAATCGGGTATTGAATATTGCATTCAACTTTGCATGAAGGCTATCGGAGATTTATCAGGAAGTTTGACCTTGTATGCTGATGGTATAATTATAGGGGCGACACCAGTTTATGGTATAGCTGAGGGCTGGAAGACAGTTGATATAATTTGGACATCTACGGGAAATTTCTCTAACTTACCCATAGCTAATAATACACCTGCCACCTTGGCTTCTGCAACCATTCTCTTCGATGATGTGTGTATAAGCGTACTGGATCCAACAACTAACCCCCTCTGTCAGGCGGATTTTTCTTACCAGGTTTTAGATTGCGGTGAAGTCTGTTTTATGCAAGATTTATGCGGTGAAGTCACCTTTTTTTCCTGGAATTTTACCGGTCCTGGGTTGCCTTCTGTTGGCTTGGGAAGCATAGACGTTAATCCATGTTTTACTTTTCCTCAGAGCGGGACGTACACAGTTGATTTGATCATCAATTGTAGTGATGGAACTCAAGTTACAGAGACTAAAATGATTGATATTACTCAACCTGATCCACCGTTAATCGCTTGTCCAATTGATATTTTTTTATCAGAGACGGTAGGGCCGGGTGTCCCATGTGAGCTGGAATATATGATACCCAATATTACAAGCATCGACGGAAGCCTAGTAATTTGTATGCTCGATGGAAATCCAGTCACTTCGGGGCAGATAGTTTTTCTAATTCCAGGAATCCATACTGTGACCTGTAGCGCGATCAATGAATGTGGTGCGGCGGATGAGTGTGTATATATCATAACAGTCGAGTGTGATGAAGAAAGCTGTGAGGGACCATGTTATAATTTTAACGAAAATGGAACAAGTGCCAACTGGATAAGAGCCAATAGCCAGGGTAACAATCCTCCCCAATTGACAGCGGTAAACTTAGCTATGCGTGGACCTGGCGACTTCTATCTCGATGGCATCGATATTAGTGGTTCGACAAGAATCTACAACGAAACTGATTATTCAGGAGACTGGACTAATTATGACGATTGCTGTTTTTGCTTCGATTATAAATATGTGGATGATGCTAATACACCTACTACAGCAAGACCCCAACTGACGATATATCAAGGCCCTGAGAGTGCGCCAACTCTGCGAGCTACTTACATCAGTAATTTTATACTGACGGATAATGATCCTTGGAAAACAGTATGTACTCCTTTATCTGCTTGCACTGCCGGCCAATTGCCTAGTAATGCCGATGGATATTGGATTATGAACATCGGCTCCGGCTGTGCGGACTGGAATACCTTAATCAGCAGTGTAACAGGTATCCGATTTCCGCTCGATTACAACAGTAATCCAAGCGAAAAGCACGGCTACGATAATACGTGTTGGGAGCCTTGTCCCACTAATCCTTGTGACTCTTTTATGGTTATGGTTGATACGCTAATCCAACAAATTCCGTGTATTGACCCTTCCTTGATTACCGGAAATCCATGTCCAGCTGTATACGACCCTGTTTGCGGCTGCAATGGCTTGACATATGGCAATGCTTGTGAAGCACGTGAAGCGGGTATCGGGTTTATCATTCCTGGTGAATGTAATGGATCAAATACGCCAGAAGTCAATGGGTGCTGCTATGCCTTAGATATCGTACTCAAGTCAGTAAGTGTCAGTGCTATTGGGATTAAAGCGCTTAATGCCGGTGTCATTTTTAATACGGCAATGATTAACGATCCGGCCTTTACATTTACTGTGGATCCTAGTGGTAGAGAAATAATCATGAACCCTACTTCTGGGTCGACTTTTGGTCCTGGATTATTCAATGATTTGATCAAGTTTTGCCTGGGAGTAGATAGCACACTAGCACCACCAACTCAATTCATAGAAATTAGCTATTACGATCAAAATGGTGAGGAGATAGAAGTTCTCTGTCGAAAGTCGGTGGAACTGGGATGTGACCCACCACCTGGAGTTGATCCTTGTGTGCTGACTGAAACCGCTGACCCTGAATGTCAGGATGGATATTATGACATTGACATTACAGTATCCAATGTGAGTACGACGCCACCCTTTACTGCCCATCAAGTTGTCTTTACCTCTTGTGACCCCAATATTTTATTCAGACCAGATGGTACAGTACTGCCGCCTAACGGATCGATAGGAGTATCATTAATGCCTCCTATGGGTCCTTCTGATCCACCGCAGACATTACCTGTGGACATCGTGCCTTTATCGCCGATTTTAGCGCCAACACAATTTTGTTTTGAGACTACGATCTGGAATAATGATATGTGTTGCACGTCGCCGGATAAGGTGTGTGTAACATTAGATCCATGTTGTAATCCTTGTGATAGTTCCTATTTGACTGAGGTAACGTATCAGAGTCCATCGAACTCAACGATTAGTATCAAACCCGGTGCCATTATGGATGATGCTTATCTAAACGGGTGTCAAGTAGGAGGATTTTGGACCAACTCAACCAGCTTAATTACTGGTGCTGCCTGGGGTGGCCTATCTGATGGTTGTTTTTCAGATGCTTATCTAAACTTTCCATTAGATGACCTCTGTCCTGATGCCATTATCACTAATGCTGAATTAAAATTATTTGCGGATCCATTGTCTTTCGGACACGTCAATACCACTTCATTGACATCGCCTTGTGTCGATGTTAAGAGAGTCACATCAAGCTGGTCAGAGACCACCATCAGTCTGACTCCTCCTTCGACATCATCGACTAATCAAGTCGGTCTACCTTTGCCATTGTCACCATTTCAAGATTTTTCTGTCGATGTTACGGGATTAGTACAAGACATGATGGCGAATCCAGGAGGAAGCTTTGGATTTGTACTAGATGCATCTTGTCCACTCGATCTCCAATATATATTTGCTTCCGGAGAACATACTAATCCCGCCCTATGGCCTGAACTCGTGATTACATATGATCTCAGCTTGTGTCCTCCAATGGATACTGCTTGCTGTCATACTCTAGATATCGAGGTAGGATGTGCAGATGATTATTTTACTAAGCTGGAGTTGGAATTGATTACTCCTGGGGTAGTCATAGGATCTCATTCTACAGGGACGAGCAGTCCTTCTGACTGGTCAAATCCGGTAACTACAAATCAACGCATTGTATGGCAACATGTTGCGGGTACCATTCCGCTAGGTACATACAATAACTTGATTAATTTCTGTCTGGATGATATTGATCCTGGAGAAGATCCCCAAGAACTTACGCTCAAATGGTATACACAGGGTCAGAATGGAATGGACAGTATAGCCTGTATAGATACATTGCGTTATCAATGTGAGCCACCTGTCAGTGATAGCTGTCTGGCCATCATAGATATTATACCAAAAAACAATCTATGTGATACTTGCTTTGTAGAGCCTTTTTGTAATCAATGGTTATTGGATGAAGTCATTAATCATACCGCCAATACCTGTTTGAATCCTACTGGTTCTGTTAAAGTAGAAACGGGAACCTGGTTAGGAGACCCCGTATTTATCATTACTACAGACCTTGGATGGCCTCATACATTTGTTGAAAGAGTCCATTCTTGCCAGGGTGTTGAATTGCAAAACTGTCATGATTATATTGCGGCATTTGAGTGTGATCCGGATGCCGGTATAGATGTCGCTACAGATATAGTCGGCAAAACTATTATATGGCAATGTGGGGATCCTATACCTAACGCTCCTGCTACATGCACAATCTCATCTATTCCAAATTCGATAGATTATTGTTTGACGATAAAAAATGTTTCTAATCATACTGCTTCCCAACTATTGATTCAGGCATTAAATTCCGGAGTCATTATCTGGCCTTCACCTTATACCTTCGTTACTCCATTGCCTTCTGGAGGAATAACCACGATAGATATAAATATAAGCGGGGCCATTAATCCAGGGGACTTGATCAAGTTTAGTATTCGGTTGCACGATCACTTATCAGGCGATGATTGGTGTTGTTTTGAGTCGGATACGGTTTGTGTCCAAATACCTCCTTGTCCACCAGACCCTGATTGTTGTGATGTTACTGAAGAGGAGTTTTGCCAGTTATTCGATCAAGTCGCAATGCCAGTGATTAATATAGAGAATTGTGAAATATGCTGGGATCTCAGTCCGCTGGATAGCTGTGATGTACTTTACTGGCAGGTTGATAACCAGCCGTGGACAAGTGCCGGCAGCGGCCAACTGTGTCAAGTATGGCAAGATAATGAAGCGCACGATGTGTGTTTGAGAATAGAGCGATGGCCGGGAGGTCATATTGGTGTAGGCGAATCCTGCATGGTAAAAGATTCATGCATGAAGATCACGATACCATGCGATCCCTGCGACGACATATTGGATTGTGATGATCTGTCTGTAAGTGCCATGTCAAGTCAGGGATCTTTGGACACTTGCTGCTACGATATTACTATTGAAAATAATTTTTGTGATGTCTATTTCAAGGGTATAAAGGTTTCCTTACAAACACCAGCTTCGATTTCGTCTGTTATTACATACCCGGGATGGGTGATTAATCAATTGGATAATTACACTGCGGAAATTTATCCGAGCACGAGTGGTTTATTGGCCCTGGGCCAGCATATACCATTTAGCATATGCAATACTTCTACTTCCGACTATGTGATTACAGTCAGTTGGCTTCATCAACTACCCGATGGCTCATGTGTAGAAGAATGCCAATCGGAGTTAGAGTTGAAATCTTGTGAAAAGGACTTTAACTGCTATGAATTTGTAAAGGATTCGATAGACTGTACTACAAATACGTATTGCTTTAAGATAAAAAATACGTCTTATCCGGCCTTTGATTTGTACAGTGTACATCTATATAATCTGACGGGTGGGCTCGTCTTGTCTCCAAGCGGTCTAATTAATATTCCAGGCGCTCCGTTAGCAAGTGGTATTACATCAGACTGGATCTGCGTTACCTACAGTGGAGTCAATCCAGGAGATCGTGTATGTTACCAATTGTCAGCGCATAACCAACCCGTAGGCACTCCGCCGACACAGTGCTGTACGGATACGTTGGAGACTTGTTTTGAGATCCCGGATTGCCCCGGTGACATATGTTCACTTTGTCATGATGGGTCATTAGCTGGACCAAATTTGATTAAAAATGGGGATTTTTCCAATGGATACATTGGCGGTTGGTATTCTGCCTATAACCTTCAAATAGGGGGACTCACTGGTACCAATACATATTCGATACGAAATTCAGGAAGCCTCTTTAATACACAATGGTCGGCCATAGATCATACAATAAGTGATCCAATGGGTAAATTTTTGACCATCAATGGACCTTCACCTAATATTGCTTATGGTGTACCTGTAACAGTTCAGCCTAATACAGATTATGTATTCTGCATGTGGGTCAATAATCTGGTACATACTTCGACAAGAAGCAATCCCATTATTCAAGTCTGGATTGGAGGCACCTTGGTCGAAGCAGGGTATTCTCTACCAAAATTTCCAGACACTTGGCAGTTGATCACAGCAAACTACAATTCAGGATCAGCTAGTGCGGTTAATATTCAAGTATTGGATATTGATAATATCCAGTATAATGACTGGGCTATCGATGATGTATCGTTCAGGGAATGTGAATCAGTTGTGAGCGAGTGCTGCGATGACTTCGATGCATTCTGCGATATAGTGGATATCGGATTTCAGGTTAACATAGATAATTGTATTGTACAAGTGGATGCTCCTCAGTTTGATACATGTCATTGGTTTGGGACTGCCGGTCCTGATTGGGGAGATGGAAGTGCAACATTGCCGGCAATCACTCCTGCGGTCGGAGCTGGCCCATGGACTCATACCTACAGCCAGCCTGGAACATACAATATTTGTATTACGGTCTACGAGGGTGATGATGTAGATAATTTCTGCTGGGACAAGCAGATGTGTACGACCGTTGAAGTAGATTGCCCATGTGATACAACTGACATGTGTGATAATCTTGATTTAGGTCTCGATCCTGATTTGTCAAATACAGATGAATGTTGCTTTATAGGATGGTATGAAAATGACCTGTGTGAGGATCTATTTAAAGGAGTAAAAATAGAAGTATCCCTTCCTGCAACCATAGCTCAGGTACTAGCGCTCAACGGTTGGGTTCTCAATCAAATAAATCCTATGGAAGCTGAAATATATCCTGCATCAGGGACTGTTCCTCTGGGAAGCGAAGATATTTTTAGGATATGTAATGAGAATGATAGCAGTCCGCTTATTGTTACAATGAGTTGGTTAATTGAAGATGAGGACGGCAACTGCATCGAGGTATGTCCTGTAGAGATAGAGGAAGATTGCTCGGAAAACCCCGGTGGTTGTCTGACGATCGTTCAAGATTCTACAGACTGTGACAACGATGTTTACTGCTTCAAAGTGGTTAATCTTACTAATCCAAGTATTACGATTAGATCATTGGAATTTATATGGATATCGCCGACAGGGGCAAGCTTGAGTCCCAATCCAATATCCATTAACCCTTTGATGACCGGTGATACTTCGGACTGGATATGTGTAAATTATGATGCCCTTGGCGGCAATCAGATGTGCTTCCTCATTGTGGGACATGAAGCCGATTTACCAGCCGGAGATCCGGTGACCTGGTGTTGTGTTGATTCAACCAAATATTATATTGATGATGACGGTTGCCCGAGTGATGACTGTTGTGATGACTTTGATGCATTCTGTGATCTTGTGGATCTTGGTTTTCAAGTGACCATTGATGAATGTATGGTGCTAGTTGATGCGCCACAATTTGATACATGCCATTGGTTTGGAACAGCTGGTCCGGACTGGGGTGACGGTAGTGTTACTCTGCCAGCTATTACACCGGCAGTAGGAGCTGGACCCTGGACGCATACATATGACCAGTCAGGAACATATGATATCTGTATCACTGTCTACGAAGGAAATGATGAAAATGATTTCTGCTGGGATAAGCAGATGTGTACCACTATTGAGGTTGATTGCCCACCACTGGATAACTGTTGTCTGGATTACGAGTATTTCTGCGATTTGGTAAATATAGGATTTGAAATGTCGGTTGACAGCAGTGTACTTACGGTCATGACAACTCAGTTTGATATATGTCATTGGTTTACGACAGGAGAACCGGATTGGGGGGATGGAAGTTTACCGATTCCAGGTCCGATTTCTGCAGCCGATACTGTGACTTGGTTACATACTTACGATAGTACGGGCATGTATAACATTTGTATCGAGGTATTTGAAGGAAACACATCGGGAGAGGTGTGCTGGTCCAAGAAAATCTGTAAAATGCTGTGGATAATATGCGATCATGTCCCACTGGATACATCTGGTGTTGGTAATCCATGCGGTCCGTCATCTTTGAGTATTCCCACAGGATTTACTCCGAATAATGATGGGATGAATGATGTACTCAAGATCATTGGTCCTACTCAATGTAGTCCCATTGATATTACCGTGTTCAATAGATGGGGACAGATTGTTTGGGAACAGGCCGACTATGATAATACATGGAACGGACATAGTGAAAATGGAGAAGAGTTGCCTGATGGAACGTATTATATCATCGTCGACTTCCACCGTGTCGTGGAACAAAGAACATCATACCAACAGTACGCTGGATTCATCGACTTACGAAGACAATAGACTTATAAGATTTAAAAATCAACAACATGAAAAATATAATATTCATTCTTGCAATAGTAGGGTCTATTACAAGCGCTCAGGGGCAGCAGGATTTAATTCTCACTAAGTATACTTTCAATAGTATGTTCTTCAATCCGGCTTACGCAGGTTCCACTGGAGAAGATCAGGGAACTGTCTTAATAAACTATCGGGATCAATGGATGGGCTTGGAGGGATCACCTACAACTATGATGCTCGGTGGAGAGGTCAATTTATTCGAGGATAGAGTAGGACTGGGAATGTCACTCGCAAGAGAAAGTATTGGTATTGAAAGTAGGATAGATTTGCTTACCAATTATGCCTATCGAATGGATCTAGGGGATTCATACTTTACTGCAGGCCTACGTGTGGGATTTCACTTTTTTAGAAGTAAGCTAAACGAGGTTGACTATAGCGATCCTCTTGATAATATTTACGATCTAGGCGATGTCAGCTTTAATGTTCTTTCAGTAGGAGCCGGAATCTATTATTATCAGGAAAACTTTTATGCTGGATTATCAGTACCTGCCTTGGCGACAATGGGTGACGAAGCTGCTTTTAAATCCCGTCATATATACTTGCATACAGGTGCTTTAATAGACTTAAATGAGGATAGCGATATGCAATTAGAGCCAAGTATCCTTCTCAAATATGAGCCAGCAGTTCCGCTCCAGTTTACACTTGGAGTTCAATTATGGCTCAATAAAGACTTGGCCATCGGTACGCATTATAGAAGTGTTGATGCCTTTGCTTTGAGTATGGAATTTATAATAAGTGACCGTTTGAGTATTGGTGCTGCTTATGATTTTACTACGAGTGAATTAAGATATGATCATTCGGGTACCTTAGAAATGCTTGTAGGATATAAGTTTGGATATGATCGGGATTATATTCCGATGGGTCGAAGGTAAGGTTGACAAATGTTTTACTACAATTAAAGCAAAAAAAACCGGACTCGTAAAAGAGTCCGATTTTTAGACTTAGTCATTCTTTCAGAAGCTTTTCTTTATTCCTATCCCTATTTCCATGCCTTTTGCCTTGGTGTCAACCATTTCGGACACATCAAGAAAATTATTGAAAGCATGATTGTATCGTGCGTCCAGAGAGAGGCTTAAGCCTGTAGTACTTAGCGGATATTCGATTCCGGCACCTATCACTCCTGCTACACCGATTCTATTATAACTATTACTTCCCAAGTTTAGATTTTGCGTTGCTATGTGCTGGTTTATGATAATGTTGACCTCTTCTGATACCGATGCGTTTAATGCATAGTTCATAGCAAGACCTCCGTCAAAGTAAAGGCTCATAGGACCTGCATCTAGTTTATATCTCATGAGTACAGGTAGATCGAGGTAGTTGATTTTATTCGTAATGGTAAGGCCCACAGGAATATCGATAGGTCCCAAGTCGACATTGAAGCCAGGTTTCCATATAGACCCTCTCTGTGTGTAATGCAATTCGGGAGCAAGGGATAGACCATGTCCTAGTCCTATCTCGGAAGTGACCCCTGCGGTGAATCCTGAGAAAGCGTCCGTATTGGAGCTCAAAGATTCCATAGGCAAATTGATGTTCATATTGCTGTTAGAATAACCGATTTTGATGCCTACACTTGTCTGTGAATACAATCCGACGAAACTCATCATTAGGGCTGCTGCTAGTAAATTTTTCATGGTTTTCATAACGCTAAATTTTAGTTGAATAAACTTGTTTGCTCTATGACGGTATAGGGATGTTAAGGGAGATTAATAAAAGGTTAGTGAAAGCTTAAAGAACAATCTATGGATTTATAACTCATCATGAGAATGAGTCATCTTGTCATCCTTTTTTGGATTCGGAATTAGCTTAACCTTTATTTGCTATCAAAATAATCTTGATGACTATGAATGCTAAGCTGACACAATTTCTTACTTCTAATAATGCTTGGATTATTATCGTGGCCATTGTAATGATCTGTTTTCAGTGGGTTATGACTTTTATAGGAAGTTACGGTAGGATGATCTATCTCCATTTTGATAAGACCGTGCAATTCTTCAAGATGACGGGTATTCTGATTATAGTCTTCTTACCTTTTGTATTATTTAGTCTTTTTAGGGGCAGACTAAGATTAATCGTCTCTGGCTCGATTTATCATAGTGTATGGGGTGTAGTATTCATTGGGTATCCTATATTTCTTGGTCTTACGGATATTACAGTCAACTTGCTTCCAGTGACGATGCAATCTGAAGTCCTTATGATTATAGGGTTTGTATTAAGTGGTATAGAATTTCTTTCCAGTCCAAATAAAAGACTTGATCTTCTATCAAAATTTAAAATAAACCGACAGTCGATTTCTCCCGAAGTGATTGTCATTGTGATTTTTGTGTTATTAAGTATCTACGGTTCGTTCCAGCTAATACTTGATGGTGCTTCGGATGGATTCATGTTAGTTTGGTTGCAGAATTTAGCCATCATTTCACTATACTATTTGTTCTATCGCATCAACCATTACATCCTCTTAGAAAGGATATACAAGGCCAAAGGGTTGATTTATTACGTGTTTTCATTTTTAGCATTGGAGATAGTCTTCTTTGGTCCTATTGTATTGTTGTATTATTATTTACCTGCTTTCAGAACTTTGTTGGAGTACAACTTAGGAGCCAAGTGGATTGGGTCGGATGCTCCTACGGCATTTTGGTCTATATATCATGGTACACCCATTATGCTCATGATACTGACGGTTCCTTTGGCTATACTTATACAGTGGTTTAAGCAGTCCAGCAAGATTGATAATCTAAAGAAGAAGAAGTCCGAAACCGAACTCAACCTTCTCAAACAACAGATCAATCCACATTTCTTTTTTAATACCCTCAATAATATTTACTCGTTAAGTCTGGTAAATGATAAGAAGACTTCAGAGGGAATATTGAAATTATCTGAGCTAATGAGGTATGTCATTTATAAAGGACAGGAGGACTGGGCCCCATTGAGTCATGAATTAACGTATATAGAAGATTATCTGGATCTGCAAAAGTTGAGGATTCACGCTTCACTTGATATTAGGTTCACGAAAAGCATTGATGATTCTCATACGCTTGTGACACCCTTGATGTTCATAATATTGGTAGAGAATGCGTTCAAACATGGAATTGAAAATACGGAATCAGAAAGCTATCTTCATATGAGCTTAAGTCAACAGGGTAATAAGATAGTTTTCGAATGCGAAAATTCAGTGGAGGATATTCAAGATGATACCACTGGTGGTGTAGGGTTGCGAAATTTAAAACGCAGACTCGAGCTACTTTACCCAGGAAGACACAATCTAAGGTTTGAGTTAGGTGAAGGCAGCTATAAGTCGATATTAAGCCTTGTCGTATAATTATTAATAATGATGGTAGAATTGTATGAAGTTAAGAAGTCTCATTGTAGATGACGAGCCCCTAGCGCACAACGTAATCAAGGAGTATGTTCGGTACTTAGAGTATATAGAAATCGTCGATCAGGCGTATACGTCTATGAATGCGCTTAGAATTCTTAAAAGTACCACTGTTGATCTTGTTTTTTTAGACATTCAAATGCCCAAGCTGAGTGGTCTTGAAATGCTCAAAATTCTTGAGAATCCACCATTGGTCGTTATTACATCAGCATATGAAGAATATGCACTTGAGAGTTACGAGCTCAATGTTTGCGATTATTTGTTGAAGCCATTTTCATTGAAGAGGTTTGTAAAAGCCTGTGAAAAAGTCTTGGAAATCTATCAAAGAAAGGAAACCGGTATCGAGGAAAAATCATCACACTTTTTTATAAAGTTAGATAAGAGATTCATACGGTTGACGCATGAAGATGTTATTTATCTAGAGGCTTATGGCAACTATGTAAAAGTATGGACCAGCGATGAGTGCTTACTCACGCCAAGGACTCTGTCAAGCTTTGAAATCGAACTTCCTAAATCGAAATTTCTTCGAATCCATAAATCTTACATTGTTAATAAGGAAAAGATTGAATATCTGGACGGAAACACGGTTTGTATGATTAACAGAGCCGAGGTTTCAGTATCAAAAAATTTCAAGCAAGATCTTATGAAGTTTATAGGCAAGAAATAGGCAAATGAAAAAAAAATACATTGTGTCATGCTCTATTTTCCATTAGTTTCTAATCTGTTTTATATATTTAAGAAAAAAGATAATATGGAATGGTATCTAAAAGCACTAAGACAATATGCTGACTTCGAAGGTCGGGCGAGAAGAAAGGAGTATTGGATGTTTGCTTTGTCAATGCGCTGATCATTATGGCTTTATACGCCTTGGTAATCGTAGGAGCGGCTTCAGATGTACCTGTGTTGGTGATGATAGGTGGAGGTTTGGCCCTTATTTATATGCTGGGTACATTCATTCCTTCACTTGCTGTAGCCGTAAGGCGATTACATGATACTAACAAGTCAGGATGGATGTATCTGATAGGCTTAATTCCTGTAGTAGGAGTGATAATTCTTATAGTATTTCTGGCTACCGAAGGCACCCATGGTGAAAATCAATATGGATCAGATCCAAAGGGATACCAGGACGATCCCCATATTCTATAAACAAGAGTCCACAGATAGCAGACTCTTGTTATTACAGGTATTCTGATTTAGCTCTTCTTAGTATAGTAGTCCCATACTTTGGTTACTACCTGCTTACCAAGACTATTGTAGTCTGTACGTATCTTCTTCTCTTCTTTTCCCATCGTAAGGAAAAGACCGTCTACTGCTCTCTCGGCTAGAAAATCTGAAAGCTTGCCGTCGATTTTCTTGTCGCCAAACATATTGTAAGCTCCCGCTGCAATTGACCAGTATTTGTCGATATCTGACTTTCCTAGTTCTTCATCAAGACGAGAGGAGTATCTTTTCTTCACAGTTGCGTACATCGCTTGTCTTAGAACTTCGGTGGCAGCATCTTGACCTCCTAGTACGATGGCTGCAGCATCCTTGATATCAACCTGACGTATGGCATCAGACATGATAGCAGTACCTTCATTTGCAACTACCTTAGATGCACCGGCGATAGATCGAGTGGCCTTGTCTATTTCACCACCCATTCCTACCGTCTTCAATGCACCTAGTACCTGATTCACTTCTTTGGGGAGTATGGAGGATGGATTACCATCTCCTATTTGTTTGATTGTCTTTATGGCACGGAAAGCAGAACTATTCATAACTTCTTTTACTGCTGTCAATGTCTCCAGGGCAGTAGGCTCGGCTATGAGGGATTGTACTACATCACATGAGATGATGCTCATAGATAGTATAATTCCGACAAAATATGCTTTAATGTTTTTCATAGATAAATTTATTAATTATGGATTTGTACTACTTAGACGCAGATCTAGGCATATTGGTACAATTTTAAGAATACTTTGATATTGCCGTTATAAGTCGATTTTCTATTTTCTTTCTAAACCATGAAGGACTAAGAATGGTGATGAGCTCTCCATAGGACAAAAGTGACTGCTCTAGTTCATGATTGGGTATGATTTTCAATTGAAAGGTATAACCAACGTTGCTTTTCTTGACAACCATCTGACTGTGATGAATAGGTCTGGTGATGATGTATTCCTCAAAACCCTTCTCTACCCTGAACTTTACATTACGCTTTCTAGAGTCTGGTGCAACAGTAATACCTACGACATCATCAAAGTATCCTTCTGCATCAAAGGATGGATCATCACGATATGTGGCCAGAGAGAATTCTAGAGACTTGATTCTCTCAAGACCATATGTGCGTATGGCTTTTTTCTTGTGATTTTGCCCTACCATGTACCATCTCTGGTCATATTCTTTGAGCAGATACGGACTGACGATAACTCCTTCTCCTTTCTTACCAAAAGGCATGTATGTCATGTTTAATGATCTATTTTCTCTAATGACCTTGTAGAGTAAATCCAAATGCTCGAGACCAGGAGTGGTTTGTCGTTGTTCCAGATGTACGGCTTGATTAGATTTCTTCTCAGTTGACTCATAGACGAGCAGCTCTAGTTTCTGAATAATATTTTCTATTCCTTTTAGGTGAGCAAATCCTGTATTCTGTCTGATCAGATCCAAAGCATCTCTAAGATCACGGCTATCTGATCGATTGAGAGGGGTCTCCGTGATGGCGTATGATCGATTGGTATAATAGTAAGATTTCTCAGATCTGTCGTACTCAATAGGAGCATAGTAACCGAGGAGGGGATTTGACCTCATATTACGAATGTCCTCTTTGATGGTCCGCTCAGAGATGGAAGTTATCTCTATTGAGTTCTTGCCGAATTCCTCGACACAGGCGTCGGACAAAGATTTCCAGTTCCATTGATTATCAACATTTCTCAGACATCGGTCAATAATTCGATATCTGATGAGGGCATGTTTGTTGGATGACATTTGGTAATTATTTATCGTGCAAATATACTTCATGGTGTGAATCATATTTGTACTAATAAAAATTATTAACATGAAAAAATCAGTAAATATTAAAATCAACAGAGAGGGTGATCTATTGGTAGAGTCCAGCGTTGTCGTTACCGATCAGAGCCTCTTTGAGATGAAAGAGGCAAAGTCTGCCATTAGAGTGTATTCACACGATTTAAAGGCTTTGGTCGCTAAACTGAGAAAGACATTTCCTCAGAATGTGATCTCATGCAAGGAAAACATGGAAGAACTTATTAGAGATGAGTTTGTGCATAGAAGAGGCATAGTTTCTTTCAAGACATTTCTTGATTATGCTGACATACCTCATAGATATAGCAATGTGGCCGCTTAGGACCTATTAAATAACCTTAAAATAATTATCATGAAACTCAATCCTCAATGCCCTACGTGTAAAGACAATGATTCCATCATTCCCATAAAATACGGAATGCCTTCACCATTAATGTGGGCACTGCATGATCGTAAGATGATCCATATTGGAGGCTGTAAAGATGACGAGCAAGCTCCGCGACATTACTGTACATCATGCAAGAATAAGATCAATGTTCGTAATCGTAAATTATACAAGTATGAGTTTTCGTTTGTGGCTTGACGGATAAAGGTGGTGTACTGTCACCACCTTTATTCTGTCATTTTTCATCTATATATGACACTGGTTGAGAATAGAAGGCAATTTATTACTTTTGTAAAAAATATATAGATGAAAATATTGAAATATCTAATCGTACTCTTCGTAGTACTCGCATATATGTCGTGTGACAATAAACCGGAGAGGCCAGATCCTGTGATGAGTCAGGATAGGATCGAATCTGTAGGTGAAACAACTCCTAGTAATGTGGCGACCATCACCAATTCGAATGTTAAGCATTATACCTGCCCTAATAATTGTTTAGGAAGTGGTGGTGATGGTGCAGGTAAGTGCCCTGTTTGTGGTACTGACTATGTACATAATGGGGCGTACCATAATCAAGGTGCTCAAGGACAACAGGTTACACCATTGGATTCAGGTAGCAACACAGTGACACTAGATCCCAACAGTGCAGGACAGACGCCTCCTGCACAGAATACTACTCCCGCACAAAATGCCGTTGGCGAATGGCATTATGTGTGTAGCAAGGCTTGTGGTGGCGGAGGATCCGGAGCCGGTAGTTGCCCTAAGTGTGGTTCTGAGTTGACCCATAATGCTACCTATCACAATCAATAGTACTATCGGTCGTCAGTAGAAATGTTGCATTGGTCGAAGGAATATGACCAGACATAGAAGACTTTGATCGTCTTACAATAATTGTGATTGGATTCTCGTCTTATTATCAAGTTTCGGTTATTGTATTAACGAATACTTGACGAGAGTTTTTTCATAGTTTGATTTATTAGAAATAGCCCTAATGTCTTGAAAAGTAGATATTAGGGCTTTTTTGTGATTTTGTATTGTAATATTGATGTAATGACGTTGGTAATTTTATTTTTACTATAAAATTGAAACATTATGGCTAAAGGTCGATTGGATAAGACGGATTTTCATATTCTTAAGATATTACAAGAGAATAGCAAGGTGACCAATCTTGAGCTATCAAAACAGATAGGTCTTTCTCCTGCTCCCACACTTGAGAGAGTCAAAAGGCTTGAAAATAGAGAGGTCATACAGAGCTATCACGCCAAGGTCAATCCAGAAAAACTTAATCTCAATATCAATACATTTGTGCTCATTTCCCTTGCATGGCAAAAGGAGAATGCATTGGAGAATTTTGTACAGAAAATCAACGATATCCATGAAGTCATCGAGTGTTATATCATCACTGGTGATGCAGACTTTTTGATCAAAGTTGTATGTTCTGACATTGCGGCTTATGAGCAATTGTTGTTCAAGAAATTGTCCCAGATCGAGGAAGTTGAGCGACTCAAAACTCTAATGACTTTATCAACTGTCAAGAAGTCAAGAGTACTTCCATTTGACTATGAGAGAGGAAAGGCAGAGAAGATATAATCCATCGATCTGATGTCTCAATTAAAAAATTCTCTCCTTTGGGAAATCAGCCTGATGGATTGTGAATTCACGACATACTTATTTGGAACCATTCATTTAAGGTCAGCTAAGGCTTACACCCATATTGATAAAGCACTGACATTTCTAGAGAAGTGCAGCTTAATTGCACTAGAGTATGACCTCAGTACTCAGATTGATGTAAATCCAATGAAGTATTTTTTACTTGAGACAGATATTTCATTGGAGAAATTACTTTCTGGTAAGTATGAGAAGATTCGATCAATATTAATGAGGGCATTTGAAGTTGACATTGATCAGTACAAGGGGATGATCCCTATGGCTATACTTAACAGCATTTCTGAAAGTATATTTGATAGAGATCATACCGTGACTTTGGATCAGCATCTCTACGATAAGGCTAGACAGATCGGTATCCCTATTACTGGTGTGGAGACCATGCAAGATCAGCTAAGAACTTTGGAAAAAATACCTCTGGATTACCAGCTCAAGGCATTGAAGGGAGTTGCCGCCAATCCTAAAAAGTATCGCAAGAATCTCAAGGCCCTATTGCAAATGTATATCAAAGAAGAAGTACATGCCCTCTATCGTCGGTCAAAGAAGGACCTAGGCGGAATCAGAAAACTTCTACTTTATGATAGAAACAAAGTCATGGCCCGCAGCATAATTGAATTGGCAATAGACAACTCTACTTTCATAGCGATAGGGGCTGCACATCTTAGCGGAAAGAGGGGTGTAATTCATTTATTGAAGACTAAAGGAGTCGAGGTGCGGTCGGTTGCTGAGGCTTAGTCATTTATGTCGATAGATCGTAAGTACTCAATATTAACCCGGCGGTTATTGAATAGTAATTATGCGGCGTAATTTATGCTGGGGTGATTAAAATATTTACTTACTCTGTCAGGCTTCTTTTGAAGCATGTTCATGTGTGATCGCACATTAGATATTAAATCTTTTTCTGTTGGTGGTGATGGTTTTTCTGATATCCCATATTTTAAATCACAATTCAAATATTCGTCTGGATTCATTTCTGGAGAATATGATGGCAAATAATATAATGCAAGTCGATCTTTATGTTTTTCTACCCATGATTTAACCATTCTGGTGTGGTGCACACGTAAGTTATCTACTATTAAATAAATTTTCTTTTTGGCTCCTTTTATAAGTTGCCTGAGAAACTTGATAAACATCTGTGCATTCATACCTCCTTTATATATCATGAATCTTACTTTTCCTTGATTGGTCACACTGGATATCATATTCATCGATAATCTCTTTGCCATGATGGTCCGTGTGGGTGTCTTCCCTTTTGGTGCATATGACCTTCCATATTGACATTCGTTTTTGACGCCTGTTTCATCTCCCCAATGTATCTCTGCAGATTCCTTCTCTGCTCTCGCTTGGATCGCTGGATATTCTTCTTCTAACCATTTATTCACCGCTTTGGGATTTTGTTCGTAAGCCTTCTTCTTTGGCTTCTGTGGACTAAAACCCCATCGGTTCAAATAATCTCCCACAGTACGTATCGCAATCTTAATTCCAAATTGATTCCTTATTAATTCCTGTACAGCCTTTCTTGTCCATAGACCAAAGGGTAATTTCATTTGATCTGGCATTTTATCTGTTATCCACTTTTGCACTTGCTTCTCTTGATCTCTATCCAACAGACGATTATCCCCTTGCTTTAATCCTCGTGTCTTTGAAACCAAGCCTTTCTCGCCATCCCTTTTGTAGGCCTTTATCCAATTTGTAACTGAATTCTTATTCACGCCCAGACACTCTATAATTTCAATGTTCTTCTTTCTACTCGTGTGCATCGCAATGGCTCGCTTTTTTATCGCTTGCTTTTCGGCTTCAGTAGCTCTTCTCAAATCAAACTTTTCCATGCCTCAATATACTCATATTTATTGGTCTCAGTTAAAGGTTTAAAACCTCGCACTTTAGTGCGAAAAATTTATTAGAATTATCTTTGTGAAAAAACAAAGATGTCAGACTATCGAACGGGTTCACATACAAAGACGAGATTGACAATACATCGTGGTGTGGGTTACAAAATATCGTTATCCAGTCCTTAAGGGAGAAGTTCAAAAGCGTTGTCGAGCGTTACTAATTCAAGATTGTGATGCATTGGACATCAAAATTTTGAAAGGAGTAGTGAGTAAAGATCATGTCCACATGTATATAGAAATTCCTCCAAAGTTGTCAACTAGTGAAATCATGAAACAACTGAAAGGAAGAAGTTCTCGACTTTTGCAAAAAGAGTATCCCAAATTAAAAAAACGGTATTGGGGACAACGATTTTGGGCAAAAGGCTTTGGTGCATTTAGCACAGAAAATATTACCGAAGAAATGGTTCAAGAATATATTGAACACCATCGGAAACCATCGAATAAAGATCGAGACAACTTTTTTCTCGAATAATTTAAACTCCGACTTTTAGTCGGACTATATTTCAAACCACCTACTTTCAGTAGGTGGTAGTTTAGTATAATATCTATTATATAGCTGCTGGGTTAATAATGTTCAAATCCAAAGTAAGTAGGGTAGCGTTCATTCTTTTTTTCCAGTCTTCTTGGTTACTGGATTATACGTATATAACGTCGGTCTTAATGAAAATAATTATGGATATGATAAGGATTATACTTCTCAATCGAGGAATTTGTCAGGCAATCCACTCCAATTGTGTAGTCAAGAACCATTGACTGGATTTTATGTAAATGGATATTGTGAAACAGGTCTTGCTGATGTAGGGGTGCATGTTATTTGTGTAAAATTGACTACTGCCTTTTTGGAGTTTAGTGAAGACAATGGAAATCATCTTTTCCTTATAAGATAGAATGGTATAAGGAGTAGTCCAAAAAGCACTACAATGACTACCTCGAGACTTATAATATACCACGGCCATGGACCCAGGATGTCATATAAAGTTTTGCCAGGGGGTTTGGCAATAAGATACATGTAGTTTGTATCCAATATGAGATTAATAGGATACATGAATGCTGCAATCATGTTCAGTCCTATTGCAGAACGGACAGCATCTCTGATATCCAGTCTCCAGCGGTAGATAAAGACTCCATAAAGTGCGACCAACGTCAGCCCACCATGTACGATCCAATATCTCCAGCTTTCGTAATGGGGGAATGCCTCGTCATGGGTAGGGGTGAGGAGTGACTGTGATGTACCGGCAATTATCCAGAAGAAAAATATTCCAAACAAGAATCTATTACGTGTATACATTACATAGATCATGATCCATGGTAGCATATTACATAGGTGCAATGGTAAGTCTTCAGTATGATCGAATGATCCTGCATACAATCTATAGAATAGTTTGAACAATTGCAGACCAAAGGAAATCACACAGATCGAAGTAATGAACAATGTCTGTCTTCTGTGGGTCCAGTATTTGGGGACTATTAAAAATATACAACTGAGTACAAGGAACATGATCAGCACGATCATATGCTCAGTGTTATAAGGAACAAAGCTATTGTTATCCATAGTAAATAAATCCCACATGGTATGTAGCAAATCTTAATGTAAGTTTATTTACCCGATAGAAGAAAAGATATCTTTGTCTATATAATAATCAGATGATGGCAGATAGTAATAAGTCTAATGAAATCGAGATCATAGTCGGTTTGGATGAGGAGAACGTTCCTGAGTCGATTCATTGGAAGGCGAGTGACGATCCCTCAGGTGCTAAGGACAATACAGCAAGAGCTATGTTGCTCTCTTTCCTTGATAACGAATCAATGGATACCTTGAAGATAGATATATGGACAAAGGAATTGATGACCAATGAAATGGACAGGTTTATGTATCAGACACTAAGGGGCTTGGCTGATACTTATCATCGATCGACGGGAAACAAGAAGCTAGCATCAGATATGCAACGATTTGTTCAGTATTTTGCTGAAGAGACGGGCATTATCGAGCGTGACTCAACTTAGTGTCAATCTCACGCAATTAACCTTGCTTTCGGCCGAGATTTTCAATAACAAGGCTATATGGAATTGCCAGATGAGTCCTTGGGAAGGAATAGCAACACATTAAGAAAAATTTATATATTAATTTTCTCTAATGTGCAATTTTATCATATTAAAAGTTATTCTAAAGTTTAATATACTTGTTTACAGGTAGTTATTAATCATATTATTATTTAATAAATTTTACATATTATTATTTATTTTATATATTATGTTTTACATTTAGGTTGAAAAGCCAATCAATAGTATGCAGAATGTAGTCTCACAACGATTCCTTCAATGCCTAACGCATCTGCTTGATCAGAAAATAGTGAGATCGTGTAGACAGTTTGCTCTGCAGCTTGGTTATGTTCCCCAAAGTCTTAATGAAATAAAGAAAGGCAATCGTGATGTTACGATAGAATTGTGTCGTAAGGCGATTGAAACCTTTAATATTAATCCATCGTACCTGTTTACGGGAGAGGGTGATCTATTCACGTATATGAATGGTGATGCCGACTCTGACACCTCATGTAATGACATACCTTTACTTAAAGAAGAGATCGTATATGTTCCGGTTGCGGCACAGGCGGGGTATGGAGACAATATTCAGGATCCTGTCATGTTGGGAAATTTTGAAACATTCACCTTGCCGAACTTTAGATATCAGCACAATAGTCATCGCTGTTTTGATGTGGCTGGTGATAGCATGGAGCCCACTTTGTATAGTGGCGATAAGATTGTGTGCAGCCACCTTGAACAAGAGAATTGGATACACGGCCTGAAAGACAATCTTGTCTACGTAGTGATCACCAACTGCGATGTCGTTGTCAAGCGAGTTCTCAATCGTATCAAAGAGGCTGGACGAGTGGAGTTGTATTCTGATAATTCTTATTATGAAGCCTACCGCTTACCTGTTGAGGAGGTGAAGGAAGTTTGGGTTGTAAAAACTAAGATCTCTCCATTTATGCCTTCTCCTAAGAATATCCGCAATGCTTTACATGAAGAAGTAGGCGACTTAAAAAGGATCATCAGACAGCAATCAGATTCACTTCAAGGTCTCAACAATACGATCGAAATGATGTTGAAACAGAATAGGAGTAGGATATAACACTCTACATCTCAAGATTTTTACACAATATGAAATTGAAAGGAAAAGCGACATTTGTCAATCTAGAAGGAGGCTTCTGGGGAATTGTTGGTGACAACGGAGACCGATACTTCCCAGTGAATATGCCGGATCAATTAAAAATAGAGGGAGCGAATGTTGATGTCTCTTATTCAATGCCTCGCAATGCCATGACATCACAGATGTGGGGTGATCCGATCTGGGTTATCGGTTTCAGGACACTGAGACAGTGGTAATTCTATGATTTTTTTATATCACTTGGCTTGCAGACTAGGCAACTTTTTTTCGCCTGTTTATAGGGTGGGAGCACATAGCGAGGATCATCGATGTAGTTGATCTTTTGCAACTGCTCTACTTCGATACTACAAAAATCAAACTCCTCAGTCACAACCCCTGATATCTTGTAGATGCCGCGGCCGCGGAAAGGGAACTTTATAGCTACCGGTGGAAAATGAACGGTGTCAAGAAAAGCGCCGTCTTCATCGAGAAATGTCCCAAAATACATAAGCTTACCATTGCTGGTCTTTGTCTTTTTAACAGTTACAAGATAGCCGAGAGTACTTATTCTTTCTCCTGTGTATCTTTCCAGATTAGCTGCTTTGATGCGAGATGTGAGTCCCTGGTGGATCAGTAAGAAGGGACTGCACAGAGGAAAGCCGATCAACTCCATTTCATCATACGCATCTTCGATATGGTCTTCAGGTAGGTTAGGGAGTTTATAATTCTTAGGCTTGGCGCGAAAGAGTTGGGGCATGACCGGCTTGGCTTGAGCCTTACTAAGACTCAGATGTGACTTCCATAGCAATTCTTTTTTCTCAAGTTTGGTAAACCTCAGCGCTTTTATACGTATCAGAATGATAATCTGGTCCAGTGTGATGCCTGTCCGCTCGATGAAGTCAAGCAGATCATGAAATACATCATCCCTACGTGCTGTGAGGATACGACGTATGCTCTCATGAGTAAGGTACTTGATCATGCCTAGGCCCAGATATATATATTTCCCATCGATAAGGGTAAGAGCACTGCCGCGATTGACACATGGGGCATGGATGGTCGCACCGAGCATGCGGGCTTCGTGGATATAGACCTCAGGTCTGTAGAATCCGCCACCGTTGTTGACGACGGCTACCATGTACTCGAGGGGATAATGTACCTTGAGAAAGAGACTCTGGTAACTCTCGACAGCGTATGAGGCTGAGTGCCCCTTGGAGAATGCATAGCCGGCAAAGCTCTCTATCTGGCGCCATACTTCTTTAGTCACCTGTAGGCTGTGTCCTTTCTTGACACAGTTGTCTATGAAAGTGTTTTTTACTTTTTCAAACTCATCTCGTGACCTATACTTGCCGCTCATTCCTCGCCGTAGGACATCGGCTTCGCCCAGCGTGAGGCCGGCAAAATAATGAGCGACCTTGATCACGTCTTCTTGATATACCATCACACCGTACGTCTCTGGCATGAGGTCGTAAAGCACAGGATGGGCCTTTTCTTTGCATCGCTTTGGATCCTTGTGACGAAGGATATACTCTCGCATCATACCTGATTTAGCTACGCCGGGTCGGATGATGGAACTGGCGGCGACGAGTCCTAGGTAATTATCTACTTCCAGCTTTCTGAGTAGCATGCGCATCGCTGGAGACTCTACATAGAAACAGCCTAGACAGTGTGCTCTGCTTATCATATGTGCAATGGCAGGATCTTTTTTGAGGGGTCGGATATCATGGATGTCTATGACGGGGGCCGTGGGTTGATTATAAGATACGATTTCCAGTGCTTCTTTGATCTTGGCGAGGCCTCTCTGCCCTAGAATATCAAACTTGTATAAGCCCACATCCTCAGCTACCACCATATCAAACTGTACTGTCGGAAATCCCTTGGGCGGCATGTGGGTCGCACTGAAATAATGTATGGGCTGTTCGCTGATGAGAATACCGCCGGCATGGATGCCGAGATGATTGGGCTTACCCATTATGCGACTTGCCCAGTGTAGCACATTGCGTGTAGGAGCATCTGCTTGTCGAGCATCAAACCCCTGTCCGCTTATCCGGGATATCTCTCTCGCAGGCAGGCCCATGACCTTACCCACCTCTCTTACGGCACCCTTAAACTGGAAAGTATTATAAGTAGCTAATAATGAGGTATGAGGATACCGTTCGAAAATATATCTGGTGACGTCTTCGCGATCTCGCCATGAAAAATCTATGTCAAAATCTGGGGCATTCTTTCGATAGAGGTTGATAAACCGTTCAAAGTAAAGGTCGAGCTCGATCGGATCAACATCCGTTATACCCAGTAGGTAAGCCACGATGCTATTGGCACCACTCCCGCGACCTACATAGAAGTAGTTGCATTGTCGCGCATACTCGGTGATGTCCCAGTTGATAAGGAAGTACGAGAGAAAATTCATCTTACAGATGAGGTCGAGCTCCTTGTGCATGCGCTGGATGATCTCGTCAGTGACGTCTTCCCCATAGCGATAAGATAGGCCCTCCCAGCATAGTTGCTGGACAAGTTGAGTATCGTCCTTGATGTTGCCTGTATATGATATCTGATTCTGTGATGGTCGGTCGCGAGAAAAGTCAAAGTCCACATGGCATTGGTCCAATAATTTTTCTGTATTTTTTATGAGGTATTGATGCCTGGGTATTTTGGTTTTGATGATGTCTTGAGGATACATCCTATGCCAGTATTGTCCTTGTTGTTGCTTATCTAGCTTGGTCAGCAAAGTATTATTATCTATTGCCCGGAGTATGCGGTGCGTAGAGAATTCTTCCTTCTCCTTAAAACTCACGGTATGCAGAAAAACCATTTTGTCATCAGCCACAGCATGGCGGGCTGCAGTCAGGCGATTGATGTCGGCTAGACCTACTCCCAGATGCTCGTTGTCAGCGAGTGGCCGCTGTCTATCATAGGTGGCAAAAGGGTAGATGATGACCACGTCGTCTAGCGGTGGTGCTATGGTGGGGGGTGCTTTGTCATTATGAAGGTGGGTAGAGAGAAAGTCATTGAGAAGCGTGAAGCCATCATTGTTTTTTGCGAGTCCTATAAAATGTTGCCGGTTGTTGTGCCGAAAGTCAATGCCTATGACAGGCTTTATATTGAATCGAGGAGCCAGTCGTATGAAATTGAGACAAGCAGACGTGTTATTTACATCGGTGAGTGCGACTTGAGAGAGGCCGTGCTGAGCGGCTAGGGTCAGCAGATCTTCCTCTGATAGTGTCCCATACCGGAAACTGTAATGTGTGTGGCAGTTGAGGTACATCAGTCACGGTCTTCATCTTTTCTACGTTGCCGTGCAGGGCTTTCTCCCATGCCTAGCAGCTCGAGCTCATCATAGATGATATAGTCGTATTCCTGATATATGGGTTTTCCGAGTGGAGCTAGGAGTGTCGGATCATTGGCCTTAGGAGATTTTATAGCATTGGATATGGGATAAGCATTGAAACTATGTGGCGGGAAATGACGGAGTAGAGCGGTGATGTCGCTTATGTCTGTTGTGGGATCGAGCCAGGCCTTTTCGTCGCCTCTGTCTAGGATGACGGGTGATCTATGGTGGCCTACCTTTTGTAAAAGATCGTTGGCTGTCGTGGTGATGATGGAGAAAGAATGACTGAGCTCTCCTGTCTCTTTGTTTACCCACTCATCCCAGATGCCGGCCATGGCAAACGATTCCTTGCTATCTGAAGGATAGATGAGAAAGGGCTCGTTGAGTCTCTTCTCCTTTGATCCTTCGATGACCGCATCAGCGATGACTAGGCACCGCTGGGATCTGATGGGCTTGCGAAACATAGGCTTCTGCAAAATGCCCTTGGCACCGGTATAGGTAGGGTCGTTTTCCTTATTGAAATCTCCTTCACTACGGGCATTGAAGACATACATCTTTTTCTTTGCCCAGAAAGGCGTCAACCCAAACTGAAATAGCTGCAGCTCTGTAGGCTTGTTGCTAGCGACGACCGGAGCAAAGTCGCCTACAGAGACATTGACATTGGACAAGAGCTGCTTTATGCTTCCGGCTATTACACCGAAGCGACGCTCTATTTCTTGTATTTTTTTAATTGTGATGTATCGTCCGCACATTGGCAGTTAGATTTTTGGATGTCTTGATTTTTGTTTTCTCAGCTGTGATTTTTCAACTTTTGCCATCCAGTCTAATTTTTCTGTTGTAACCATAAGGGTACCTCTATATACCCCATTCACTAGTTGAACAAAATCCCAATGAGATTTCTAATTAATTTTTTTGACTTCATACTTCGTTAAATTTCAGTCGAATAGCAAAGGCTATGTTCCCTCAATTTGCCTTTGTAGCCTTACGCTAAGATAAGACAGTTTAAAAATCAACTAGATTTAAACTGTTATGAAACAAAGCAAATTTACAGGGAGCCAAATAATAAAGGCTTTAAAAGAAAATGAGTCTGGTCGCTCAGTAGAAGAGATCAGCAGAGAACTAGGTATCAACAAGGGTACCTTTTACAATTGGCGTAAGAAATACGGAGGTATGGAAGTGAGTCATTTGAAACGTCTAAAAGAACTAGAAGATGAGAATCGCAAAACTCAAGAGGATGTTCGCAGATGTATCCTAAGATCTACAGATGGCAAAGGACGTATTGGCAAAAAAGTGGTAAAGCCTTCCGTCAAAAAAGAGAAGTCATTACTTGGCTTAAGAGTGAGTATCAAGTTGGGATAGGAAGGCTTTGCAAGCTTATAGGTTGGAGCCGAGACACATGGTATTACAATAGCAAGATTGACGATAGTGAGATAATATAGAAGTTCAATGAGCTGGTGGACAATCATGGTAGCAGAGGCTTTGAGAACTATTATTATAGAAATAGACGAGAAGGCTACAAATGGGCATGGAGTAGAATGCTCAGAGTGTATAGGGAGATGGGTTTAGTCCGTCGACCAAAGAAAAGAAAGCGTATACCAGAGGAATTACGTAAGCCATTGTATCAACCTGCAACAGTGAACGAAGTGTGGAGCATGGATTTCATGAGTGATAGTTTCGCAGATGGAAGATCCATCAGAGTATTGAATATCATAGATGACCATAATAGAGAATGCTTGTTAAACATGGGAAGCATAAGCTTTCCATCTAAACGGGTAGTAAGACACTTGGATGAACTAATAGAGTACAATGGTTAGCCAAGATACATTAGAACAGATAATGGACCTGAGTACCTGTCCAAAGAGTACAAGGATTGGTGTAAGGATAATGGAATACAAAACATCTACTCAGAACCTGGCAAGCCAATGCAAAATGGATATGTAGAGAGATTCAATAGGACATTCAAGGAGGACATTCTAGATGCATATTTATTCAGCAGCATATCTCAATTCCAGATAATAGCAGACAAATGGAGAGAAGATTATAATGATAATCACCCTCACGATTCTTTGGGCAAAATGAGCCCAAATGAGTATGGCAAAAGAGAACAACCCTCTTTGGGGTTAACCCCAAAGAGGGTTGAATAAACAATATTTTTTAAATTATAGACTGTCTTAAGAATAGTAAGTTTACAGTCGGAGGTATCCTTATTTCAATTAGTAAAAGTATTAATTCTTACTCTATCTCCAACATCACCGGACAGTGGTCCGATCCCATGATGTCATTGAGGATGTCTACATTCTTAATGCGACTTTCTAGCTCCCTACTTACCAGAAAATAATCTATCCTCCATCCGGCATTACGAGCACGGGCATTGGTCCTTACGCTCCAGAAAGAGTATTTTATGGTATCAGGATTACGGTGACGCCAAATATCGAAGAATTCATCCCCTAGAAGCATGGTAAACCCATCGATCTCTACTTGTGTATAGCCTGCGGTTTTATTATAGTTTGATTTGGGGTTGGCGAGGTCAATCGCGTTATGTGCAACATTGAAGTCACCTGTGACGATGAGAGGCTTCTTCTTATTGACAAGTCTCAGATATTTGCCAAAGGCTTTGTCCCAGGTAGCTCTATAGTCCAGCCGCTTGAGCCCTGACCCACCATTGGGTACATAAACATTGAGCACCTGAAAATCGTCATACTCAGCAAGCAATACTCTCCCTTCTGTATCATGTTCTTTTATCCCAATGTCTGACTTAATGGAGAGAGGCTCTTTTTTTGAAAGTATGCATGTGCCGGAGTAGCCTTTCTTCTCTGCAGAATTAGAATAGACATGATAACCCTCTACAGCAGATAGGGCCTCAGCAACCTGATCATCTTGCGCCTTGGTTTCCTGAAGACACATAATGTCAGGATTCATTTTCTTAAGATCTGAGAGGAAGTCCTTTTTGACGATGGATCTTACTCCGTTTACATTGAATGTTATAATTCTGGTACTTGACATAATTTCCTTTGATTTATCTACAAATATAGATGGCCAAAGTTCACTTGATAGTCAATTGTTATATTTATCGTCAGATGACAGATAAACTACATATCCTGATCACTGGGGCCTCAAGGGGCATAGGTAAGGCCGTTGTCGAGAGATTGCTGGACTCAGATAAAGTAGAGCATGTTTACGTCCTTACCCGGAACACAGAATTGTTTTTGACTTCAAGCAAGCTCCAGGTCATAGGCTTTGATCTGGAATCTCCGAATTTTTCTGTATTGAAAAAGATACAGAGAATCGATGTCATCGTCAATAACGCTGGACAACTCATTCACAGTCCGTTTGAAGAAACAAGCGAGGATAACTGGCATAACATGCTGAAAGTTAATTTTCTGGGTCCTGTGGAATTGCTTAAATGGGCATTGCCTTTGTTAAAAGAGAGTAGAAGTCCTCAGGTGATCAATATAACATCTATGGGTGGTTTTCAAGGTTCCGTAAAGTTTCCTGGCTTAAGCGCATATAGTGCTTCCAAGGCAGCTCTTAACAACCTCACCGAAGTCCTAGCAGAAGAATGGAAAGACATTGGAATAAGGGTCAACTCTCTTGCTTTAGGCGCTGTCAATACAGAAATGCTTGCCAGTGCCTTTCCAGGATATGAAGCTCCATTTGATGCAGAGGAGATGTCAGACTTCATCGTTGACTTTATTCTGGAGAGGTCCAGATTCTTCAATGGTAAGATAATACCCGTATCTTCAACAACCCCATAAATAGACTACACTATTCCATGAAATCTATCGGAAGACCGGCATTGCTTTTTATCATTTTAGGTCTGATATTCATTACCAATGCGATTCTTGCTGAGTTTATCGGCATGAAAATTTTCTCACTAGAAGATACACTGGGAATAGATCGGTGGAATTGGTCATTGTTTGGTAATAACGGAAGTTTGCAATTTTCGGCAGGGGTTATAATATGGCCGGTAGTGTTTATAGTGACTGACATTGTCAATGAGTACTTTGGACGAAAGGGCGTGAGGTTTTTATCGCTCCTTACGGCTGGCTTGATAGCTTATTGCTTCATTGGATTATATGCTGCCATAAATTTGATGCCTGCAGAGTGGTGGGTAACTCAGAATAGTACTAGAGGAATGCCGGATATGCAACGAGCTTTTGCCTTCGTTTTTGGACAGGGCAGCATGATGATCGTAGCATCTATAACTGCCTTTCTGATAGGTCAGCTATTAGATGCCGTAGTTTTTAATAGAATAAAAAAATTGACAGGAGACAAAATGGTTTGGCTCAGGGTCAATGGGTCTACGTTTGTTAGTCAATTGGTCGATAGCTTTATTGTGCTTTATATTGCCTTTGTCCTAGGACCCCAGATTACAGGTCAGTATGAGCCATGGGATATGAACGTTTTTTGGTCAGTGGGCACAGTGAATTTTACATATAAAATATTAGCGGCGATTGCCCTTACTCCGGTAATCTACTTGGCTCATCACTTTATAGATAAGTTTCTGGGGATAGAATTGTCAGAACAAGTAAAAATAGAAGCATTAGATGACTAACATATTTATAATTATAATGGCATTGATCCTGACGGTTTCTTCATGTGAGTCAAATCGCCATGTAACAAAGGATGTGGGTGATCGCAATCCTGTTGATATTTCAATTGAGAAGAGTAACTATGAATACAATTTCAACTTTCCTTCAAATTCCTTAATACTGTCTGACGATTTAACGGAGATATCAGGCTTGGCGTTCGACAATAGAGATTCTAGTCTTTGGGCGGTCAACGATGAAAAGGCTTTTCTGTATAGAATTGATACTGATTCAGGGGATGTGATTGATAAAATAGAATTTGGCTACAAAGGTGATTTTGAAGGGGTCGTTATTGTAGAGGGTACTGCATATGTAAGTAAGAGCAATGGAACATTGTACAAATACGACCTTCAAGCAGATGAGCGGGGTGGGGTGATCACCACAGAGCTAGGAATATTTAATGATGTCGAAGGCCTCACATATGATGAATCCAATGGATGCCTACTGATAGCCTGTAAAGGGTCAGGTAAACTTGACTACTCTACCGAGGTAAGTCAAAGTAAATCGGTGTTTTCGTTAAATGTAAAAAGTGAAAAGTTCATTGCTAAACCTTTCTTGGCAATAGATGATAACACCTTAGTTGAGAAGGTGAAATCAGATAGTTTATATCTGACTTGGGGTAAAAAGAAGAAAAAATCTATGACCAAGCGTGTCAAAAAATTTTCACCTTCGGCAATCGCTATCAATCCCATCAATGGAGATTATGTCATCTTATCCTCGGTAGGAAAACTGGCTGTCATTCTGAGTAGTGATAGGACATTGAGTGATATCGTCTTTCTCGACAAGAACCTCCACAAGCAACCTGAGGGTATATGTTTCTCATCAGAAGGAACCATGTTTGTTAGTAGTGAAGGAAAAGGATTACATGGGAGACTTCATATTTACGATTTCTAGTGTGCCTAGTTATATAAGCCATCTTAAAAATCTTTTCGATTGCTTTTGTATCGAAGAAATGTCTATGGAATTAAAACCCATATTCCCAGTAGTGTAAATGAGACAACCTGCCCAAGCATTGTTCCAAAAAAGGACTTAAATATGGCTCCTGTATACCCCATTAATGTATACCCCATTAATGCCGATATGTCCAATTGCAATAGAATTAATATTCTTGAGAGGTCTATTGGATTGAAGCACGATACGATCAAACTGAATTTATCTAGTGGATAGTCAGTAAAAACAACTAAGGGAATCATGATAATTCCATTATAAATAACGGCCAGGAAGAGCCACATCAGTATGGCATAACCAAAGCCCTTTAGTTTATTTTCATTGGATATAGCTATCATAAAGGCTAGGCCAACGAATATGAACGTCAATATCACACCAACAATAATCAATGTCAGGAAATTCCAAATGGCTGCTGATCCAAATAGTCCGTAAAAAAGAAATGGAATTCCAAGTCCTAAGGTGAGACTTATACTTAGAGATAGTGAAAGTCCTAAAAATTGACCGATGAAAAGATTGGACGCTTTTATTGGTTGCGCTAAAATTAATTGTGCAAATTCCTTGGAGTCGTAGTAATACATGACCCCAAAAATGGTCCCTATTAAGGGTGTCAAGACGAGTACAATATTCAATAGTGTAATTACCGCGTTCGATAAGTTATTATTTAGGAATAGTAGCACAAAACCGAGCAAGAGATAGAATAGTAGGTATACTAAGCTCCATCTACTTCTAAGTAGATCAAAAACGACATATTTGAGGATTATAAACATTGGTACTTTGAGTCAATAGGGCAGCTATGGCGTGTTCCAGATCCTTTTCATTGGTCATATGGAAAAGATCAATTAAGTTGCCCCTGTAATGAATGCTACCCTCCATCAAGAAGATTATATCGTCAGACATCTCTTCGACAAAGTTCATAATATGAGATGTTATAAGTATTGTTTTTCCTCTCTCCTCAAGTATCAGCTCTTTGAGTTGTATTAGAGAGACAGGGTCAAGGCCTGTGGTAGGCTCGTCAAGAATTATCAATGAACTGTCAAACATAAATGCCAGTACGACATTTACTTTTTGACGAGTGCCTCCGGATAAATGACCTAGCTTTTTGTCTAGGAATTCTTCGAGGTCAAATTTCGATATCAAGTAATTATAATTGGCATCTTTTTTTCTGAAATCAGATACCATGTTGATAACTTCAGAGACGGTTAGATTCGATGGAAATTGAGCAATTTGAGGGAGATAATTAATGTCATTTTTTTAACTACCTGAGTAGTTGCAATTCAATTATGTTAAAACTGAGAAACGCATCATGATGCTCATTTTGAGCCTCATCCGCTGAGTTACACCCTATGGTATTGACCCTTAGGAATTATAGACATTCATATCTATATTTTGTATTTTCGCAAAAAATTATAGCACAATGAGTGATACACGAGCGATACAGCATTTAGATGAGACATTGCCTAGAAGTAGATTTCAGTTCGGTGAGTATATTTCTGAGGGATTTGATATTTGGAAAAGGAATGCAGGACTGTTTATTGGATTTGGATTGTTGTTTATCCTTATGATATTGGTGATCAACCTTATTCCTATTATCGGTACTATCGCAGGATCAGTATTGATCTCACCTGCTCTTATGTTAGGTGCATATATTGTCTCTCATCGTACCTTGGAAAACGAGAACCCTGCATTTGGACAGTTTTTCGATGGATTTCAATTTGCTAAGGAGATCATCGTCGCTTATCTTATCATGATGGTTATATACCTAATCCTGTTGATCCCATTTATCTTCTTTATGGGAACAGGTATGGTAACTTGGTATATGGAGGCGATGTCAGATCCTATGACTGCATCAGGAATGGATCCTCCGGACATCAACCTTTGGGGCTTGCTTGCACTTATCCCTATGATATATGTGGGAGTTTGTTTTTACTATGTTGTTCACTTTATTGGATTTTATAAACTCACAGCATTAGATGCTATAAAGTATAGTTTCAAATATGTAAATAAGCATTGGTTTCTCGTGTTTTTATTTTTAATAGTTGTAGGACTTATTGCAATGAGTGGATTGATCGCCTTGGTGATCGGAGTGTTTATTACAATAACATTTATGTTCCCGATGCTATATTCATCATTTAGAGGGATGACTGAGCTTGATACTTATTATGGTGAAGACACAGATAGCAATATTATAGAATCACTTGTCGAAAACTAGAAGGATTATTATTTATGGGTAGGGCATTTGAATTTAGAAAAGCAAGAAAGTTCAAGCGTTGGGGTCAGATGGCCAAAACCTTTACTAGAATAGGTAAGGACATAGTGATTGCTGTAAAGGCAGGTGGACCTGATCCTGAGACCAATAGCAAACTGAGGGCCGTAATCCAGAATGCCAAGGCGGCAAATATGCCCAAGGATAATGTGATGAGGGCAATTAAACGTGCCAGTGACAAAGACACCACTGATTTTAAGGAAGTTATGTTTGAAGGATATGCTCCTCATGGTGTTGCCATCCTTGTAGAAGCTGCTACCGACAACAATCAACGCTCTGTGGCCAATGTAAGATCATATTTCAATAAATGTGAAGGATCACTGGCGACACAAGGATCGGTGTCGTTTATGTTTGACCATAAGTGTCAGTTCAAGATCAACGGTGAAGGCCTTGATCTGGAAGAGTTTGAATTTGAGCTTATCGACCATGGTGCTGAGGAAGTATTTGAGGATGAGGATGGTATCATGATTTATGGAAATTTCGAAAGTTTTGGAGCACTACAATCTGCCTTGGAAGGCGGGAGTCATGAGATTGTATCATCAGGATTTGAGTGGATACCCAATGTCATGAAAGAAGTCGATGAGGGATTAATGCCTGAAATCGACAAATTATTAGAAAAGCTGGAAGAAGATGATGACGTGCAGAATGTCTTCCACAATATGGAAGATAACCGCGAAGAATAAAAAATAAATGCTCACAGTACACGACCTCAAGTTTCAATACGACAAGACTGTTCTTTTTGATGAAGTAAATCTCTTATTTACTCGTGGCAATTGTTACGGCATCATAGGAGCCAATGGATCAGGCAAGTCTACATTTATGAAGATATTATCTGGTGATCTTGACGCCAGCGCAGGCCATATGAATCTAGAATCTGGCAATAGGATGGCAGTCCTCAAGCAGGATCACCATGAATTTGATAACTTCAACGTCCTCGATGCTGTCATCTATGGTTACAGGGAGATGTATGATATTATGATGGAGAAGAATGCCATCTATATGAATCTTGATGCTACAGAAGAAGAGGGTTTGAGAGCAGGAGACCTAGAAAACCAATATGGAGAAATGGGTGGCTGGACTGCGGAGAGTGATGCAGCCGAGATGCTCAGCAACATGGGAGTAACGGAGGATCTACATATCAAACAAATGAAAGACCTCACGGGACCGCAAAAAGTAAAAGTCTTGCTGGCTCAAGCTCTTTTTGGTGACCCGGATTTGTTGCTGCTGGATGAGCCCACAAATGATCTTGATGCTCGTACCGTTACGTGGCTTGCGGACTTTCTTGCAGATTTCAAGAATACTGTTATAGTGGTATCTCATGACAGGTATTTCCTCGATATGGTATGCACGCACATCGTGGATATCGATTATGGTAAGATGAGATCCTTCACTGGCAACTATACCTTCTGGTATGGGTCGAGCCAGTTGATGGCACAGCAGATTGCCAATAAGAACAAGAAAGTAGAACAGAAGCGTAAGGAGATGATGGAATTTATCCAGCGATTCTCTGCCAATGCCTCAAAATCTCGTCAGGCAACGAGTCGGAAAAAAGCACTCGAGAAGCTGAGCCTGGCTGATATAAAGCCTTCTACTAGGAAATACCCTTTTATTCATTTCAAGCCTGAGCGAGAACCAGGAGATCAGATACTTAAAATTGAGGGACTTTCTAAGTCCAGTGATGATGGGAATGCACTGTTTAATAACCTTGATATCACATTAAACAAAGGAGAGAAGATCGCACTGTTATCTAAAAACTCAACAGTAAAGACGACATTTTATAACATATTGGCTGGAAATGAGAATGCGGATAGTGGATCGATGGAGTGGGGGCAGACAATAAAAATGGAACACTTGCCGAGTGAGAATGATGATTTTTTTACTGGTACAAATGACATGGAATTGATGGACTGGCTACGTCAGTATTCTGAGAACAAGGATGAGCAATTCATAAGAGGTTTTTTAGGAAGGATGTTATTCTCTGGTGATGACGTTTACAAGAAATCGGGAGTACTTTCTGGAGGGGAAAAAGTGCGATGTATGATGGCCAAATCTATGTTATCGAATCCTAACTTCTTACTTCTGGATGAACCAACTAATCACTTAGATCTGGAATCAATTACTGCTTTGAACAATGGTCTCACAGAGTTTAGCGGTAACTTTTTTATGAGTTCCCATGACCATAAACTCGTCAATACTACAGTGAACAGAATTATAGAAATATCAGCGAATGGTATCATCGATCAGTTGATGACCTATGAAGAATATCTAAAATCAGACAAGATACTCGCCATGCGTAAGGATCTCTATGGGATACCGCAGACTGCATAACCATTAACCATATTTAGAAAAAAAGAGCCCAGGTACACCAAGAATAAGATTCGTACGGTATAAAGCACTGCGATTTTTTTTCAATATAAGACGCCGGTTCTCGTGAATAGCCGTAGTTATTGGCGGGGTTCGGCAACACAGAGATTGGAAAAAAGATCAAGCTTTATACGTATTGAACTTTGTTCTTGATGCACTGGTATCAACCAGGACTCAGTCTTATAATGTCGATCCGAGGATCTCTATTTCTTCATTATACCTGACTCTCCTACACCTTGGATAAGCGTCATGATTTCTTCTGGTACGATCTTTCCAGTAAGTACTCCTATGATCTGAGTGTCATCATCAGAGAAGACAGATACAAAGGCATGTGTGATGAAATCACCTGACTCTTTTATCATTATGCGTATGATGTTACCACCGTCCTTGACATTGATCAGCTCTTCATAAGAATCGCCTCTCACTTCGTCTGTTACTGCATCAATATCAGTTTTGCTGATTTTTGATGTTTCACCAGCCACAAGGAGTTTTACATGGTCTATGGTACTCTTGATCTCTTTTCCTTCATCCTCGGCCTGTTTAGCCAATATAAAGTTGATAAGATTGCCTTGCATGTCAAGCTTAATAACATCTGAGTTGTCAGTGTACTTTGACATGAGGTTATCCATGGACCTTTGCCCGTTTATTGAGAAGCATGCTCCTAAAAAGAGAAGCATCAATATTCTAAATTTCATAATCTACTTTTTTGTCTTTGTGTTTGTTAAAAGATAAATGTGCTTGTTTTAATTTTTCAAGTGGAAGGTCAGTATTCATGCTTACCACAGCCATTTCTTCATCATTGCGCATCACAAGTAGCAGGCTTTTGACCACATCTTGCTTATTGATCATGAGCACGTTGACATTGGTGCCCTCATCACGTACCCTTACATACTCTTCATACTCGTCTTCAGTTTGAGCTCTTATTACTAAGGACGATACATCTTCTGAGCTGACATCGTGTCCTTCAGAAAGTACTAGAAACCTCACCTGTTCTATGTGTTCACTAAGTTTCAAATACTCCTTTTCATCGGAATCATCGGCAAAGTTAGCTGCAAAATTGGTCCCGGTTCTTATTAGCCAACCGGGTATAGTCATGGCGATAGATCCTTTCTCGTTCTTATTGTCATCGATAAACCCATTTACCACGCGATTGTACGAGGAGCAGCTGGTCATTGTTGACAGAGCGACTATGGCAAGGAGAAATCTCATTATTTCTCCTCGTGTTCTTCTAGTTTTTCAAGATGCTTGGCACCTTCAATGTCGAGGTTCTTAGCGAGTTTCGCGATTTTCTTGAGATCAAGATCACCCACAAAACTCAATAGAACAAATTCTTCATTACCACCGACGAGGAGTAGGAGTTCATTGATGATGTCACCGTTATCTTTAGTCAGTAACCGTACATTCTGCCCCTCATCTTTTACAGTCATTAGTACTTCATACTCACTGGTATTGATGGTCGCAATGGCCTCTTTATACCTTGTCAAGGGATCTACCTCTGTCTTGAGAACTTTGAGTCTCTTGATCCCAGATATTAGGTCTTTGATGTCTTGATTTTCGTTTTCATCTAGCACCTTAGTTACCATTTGGAACATCTTAGCGCTTACATAGACTACAGTAAACGACTCATCTTCCTGATACTTGGAGAAGTACTTGTCTATAGCGTCTACCTGCCCAAAAACCGCTGATGCGCATATGGCTAGAGCTAGTGTTAAAATCAAATTCTTCATAATTATTGGATTACTTATTAATGTTAATTACTTAATGATATTTGTAGAACTCATTTTCTTGATATTAGTATTCATGGTACTGGTTCCCTTATCTACGTTTATGGACAAAAAAGCCAGTGCATCTTTTGTTATCTCAAGAGCTTCATCAGGACTTTCTACTACATACACATTGTCACTCATAGAGGGGTTAGTATTATTATAGAATGTAAATACGGCAAACATAATTACCAGCGATGCCGCCGCTCCCATCATAGGTCTCAACCATGATTTTCTTTCACGCCTAGATACCATGGTGATGGTCTTGGCTTTCTTACCATCGGGCATGGCCACATTGGCAGATAGCGAGAAGTAATTAAAAAGATCAGCATATTGCTTATGATCAGGGGGTACGCTGTCAGAGGTAAAATACTCACGAAGTATATTTTCTTCATGCAGGGTAGTCTCACTTTTCCAGTACTTTTCTAATAAATGATTGATGTTTTTCATTTTCTGATATTTCTAAGTTTTTCTCTTAATGTTTTTCTCGCTCTATGCAAGGTTACTTTTACTTGGTCTACACTCAGTGAGGTCATTTCACTGATTTCCTTATATGTAAACCCTTCAACGTCTCTCAAGTGAACTACAGACTTTTGTCTCTCCGGTAGTGCATCGATATGACTCATGATGGTCTTCATCGTTTCACTCATCTCCAGGGCTTCTGAGGGTGTACTTTCCCGGTCACCGATATGATGGTAATCATCAATACTCGAGATCTTCATTTTTCTAGCCCGCTTCTTATCTATTGCCAGATTTCTGGTTATGGTCATACACCAAGCTTCCTTGTTGTCAATTGAAAGAAACTGTTCTTTCTTTTTCCAGATCTTTATCAGGACTTCTTGCACTATATCTTCTGCTTCGAAGGTGTTACCCGCAATCCTCAGCGCATATCTATATAGTTTGTTTTTGAAAGGTAGTACAAGCTCCATTACTTCACTGTGTTGCATTACAATTGAATGACGGTTAGTTAGATTGAATGTTACAATAAGAAATGTTAAAAATAACGTCTATGGTGGACAGTGGTGCAATGTCCAGTGTGGACTTCCTTTTCTAATCTTTCTAAAGCCCCTAAACCTCTCTAAACCCTCATCCTAATCTCATATCAACCCCATCTCAATATTGGTCTTGGCCCCATTTAACTCTGATATGGAATGCCAGTCCTGTATTTTCTTGGCTTCATTTATTCCTTGTAGATAAATCTTGATGGCCTCATCTACCTCTTCGGTTTCTTCTAAAAGCTTACCCAAGTGATAGTAAGTCCCAATGTATCCCGGGTCATCTATTATCAATTGACGGTACAAAACAATTGCCTTGTGGATCATGTTTTCCTTAGTGAACTCTTGAGCTAAAGCAAAACGCAAAAAGGAATCGTTAGGATCTTCTTTGAGGTGGTCGTTGATTATTTCTATTCTTGACAATGCTCTGTAAATTAATTGTTGCAAAGATGAAAGTTAATTGCTTAACTCAAAGTTCATATTTCAGTAATTCGCATATATTTGCGCCAAATTTTTACATTTAGATGAATCTATTAGTTTGTATAAGTAAAACGCCAGAGACAACTGCCAAAATCGCCTTCACTGGTGATGGTAAGGTATTTGACTCTCAGGGCGTGCAATTTATTTTGAATCCATATGATGAATGGTATGCTCTGGTACGAGCTATTGAACTGAAGGAACAGCTTGGAGGGAAAGTTACTGTTATCAATGTGGGCGATGCCAGCAATGATATCATTATTAGAAAAGCACTAGCTGTCGGTGCTGATGAGGCTGTAAGGATAAATGCGGAACCACGAAGTGCTCACTTTGTAGCTCAACAGATCAGTGAGTATGCTCGAGGAAAGAACTTCGATATAATCATGCTAGGGAAAGAGACGATTGACTTCAACGGCTCTCAACTAGGGGGTATGGTTGCTCAGAGTCTAGAACTTCCATTTATTTCGTATTGTATCGACATGAAATCTGATGGTACTAAAATGACTCTTACAAGAGATATTGAAGGCGGGGGAGAAGTGATAGAGGTTAATGGAGCATTTGTTCTATCTGCTGCAAAAGGACTAGCTGAGCAACGATTGCCCAAGATGAAGGACATTATGGCTTCAAAGCGAAAGCCACTTGATATTCTAGAGGCCGTTGATTGCGACGAAAGAGTGACAACTGTGTCATTCAACTTGCCTGAAGGAAAAAGTGGAGTAAAAATGGTTGACCCTAAAAATATGGACGAGCTGGTCCGATTACTTAACGAAGAAGCAAAAGTGATATAAATGGGAGTTTTAGTATATGCCGAAAGCCCTGGAGGGAAATTTAAAAAATCTGCCTTTGAGGCTGTTTATTATGGTAAGAAGTGTGCCGAGATGCTTGGAAGCACATGCATAGCACTGGTTATTGGTGACGCTTCTGATGCAGGACAACTTGGTACGTATGGCGCCGATAAGGTGATTCATGCTGCTCAAGGAGAAGGGAATAAATTCAATTCTATAAACTATACAGATAGCATCAAGTCAGCAGCCGAGGCCAATGGTTGTAAGCTGATTGTCATGTCTCATACTGCCGATGGAAAGTCTCTCGTAGGATGCCTTGGTGTCGCTTTGAGCGCTGGTACTGTGACAGGAGTTACGGCACTGCCATCAACAGAAGATGATTTCGTCGTGAATAAGTCGGTGTTTTCGGGTAAGGCAATAGTCTCTTATAGGGTCAACACCGATGTCAAGGTGCTTACGGTGATGGGAAATTCACTACAGCCTGAGGCAATAGGAAGTCCCGTAAGTGTGGAGCAAGGTGTTGCATCATCTTCTAATAGTCAATTAGAAGTAAAAGAAAAAAAGGTAATCGATGGAACAGTTCCACTACCGGAGGCGGAGCTTGTTGTCTCGGCGGGTCGAGGAATGAAAGGACCTGAAAACTGGGATATAATCGAGGAACTTGCGGATACGTTGGGTGCAACAACAGCGTGCAGTAGACCTGTAGCAGATTCTGGATGGAGACCTCATCACGAGCATGTGGGTCAGACAGGAGTTGCAATCAAGCCTAATCTATATATCGCTATAGGGATTTCCGGAGCGATACAGCATTTGGCAGGAGTCAACAATTCCAAGGTCATCGTTGTGATCAACAAAGATCAAGATGCACCTTTTTTCAAGGCAGCAGATTATGGAGTATGTGCTGACTTGTTTGATGTCGTACCGAGACTTACAACGGCGTTAAAAAAGTTTAAAGAAAAGAATTGACCCTGTGATCACATTATTTTAAAAGTGTACTTTTAAGTAAATGAAGAAAGTAGAATTGGAAATTGTTGCTCTCTCGCACAGCGTCACGCAATCTAGCAACTATGCCGTAGTACTAGGTGAGTTGTCAAGTCGACGTAGATTGCCCATCGTGATTGGTGGATTTGAAGCCCAGGCTATTGCTGTTGCCATGGAAAAAATGGCCCCCAATCGACCCTTGACCCACGATCTTTTCAAGAATACACTTGATACTTTTTCCATTGAACTCGAGGAAGTCATCATCTCTAATCTTTTAGATGGGATTTTTTATGCACAGCTGATTTGCAAGCATAACGGCGATGTATTGGAGATTGATAGCCGTACATCCGATGCGATTGCAATGGCAGTGAGATCTCGATGTCCTATTTATACTTATGAGTTTATACTTGAGGCTGCAGGTGTCGTTCTTGAGGAGGAGGACTTGACACTAGATAGTGTGGAGATTGAGGATAGCCCAGCTAAAGGAAATTCTTATACCAAGATGAATTTGAATCAACTCAATGAACGATTAGAAAGCGTCTTGGCTGATGAAAATTACGAAGAGGCTGCTCGGATAAGAGATGAAATTGCCAGACGTGATCAGTCAGAGTGATCGCACTAGTGTTCATCTAGCTTAGATAACACTCCTTTTACCCTATCTATATCTTCCTTCGTAATATCGAGGTGAGTCACAAACCTTACAGTCTGTGGACCAAATAATGAAACATTGATTTGTTCTCTCTTTAATAAATCGAGGAACTGTAATCCTGTATAAGTGTCCGTCAGGTCAAAAATCAGAATATTGGTTTTTACAGGACGTATGCCTGATACATAGTTCAAACACTCAAGTGTCTTTGCAAGTTCCTTGGCTCTATCATTATCTTGTTTGAGGCGGTCTATGTTATTTTCCAGTGCATATTGACAAGCAGCAGCGAGGTATCCAGCTTGTCTCATTCCCCCTCCCATGACTTTTCTATATCTTCTAGCAAGGGTGATATCCTTTTGGCTTCCAAGCAATAATGACCCCACTGGTGCACCTAGTCCTTTGGACATGCACAGTGATATCGTATCAAACAGAGGACCTATTTCTTGAGTATTATCTTGAGTTTCAACGAGAACATTGAATAATCGAGCACCATCAAGGTGGGTCCTTAAGCCATGTTCTCGGCTGGTAATGGAAAGTGATCTCATCTCCTCTAAGGTGTAGAAATTTCCGCCTCCTCGGTTACAGCTATTTTCAAGCGATACTAGCCTAGTTCTCGGCAACCAGTCATAGATCGACTTTATATTTTCTACCACCTGTTCTGAAGTCAATTTTCCATGAATTCCTTGGATGGGATTAATTACAACTCCACTGTTAAAAGCATACCCTCCGGTCTCATACTGATAAATGTGACTGTCCACATCACATATTATCTCATCCAGAGGATCTGTATTTACTTTGATGGCGAGCTGATTGGTCATTGTCCCGGATGGACAGAAAAGTGCGGATTCCTTTCCAAAAACATCAGCTATAAAACCTTCCAACTTGTTGACTGTAGGGTCTTCTCTAAATACGTCATCACCTACCTCAGCCTTCATCATTGCACTTAGCATTGCCTCACTTGGCTTTGTGACAGTATCGCTTATTAGATTAATCATGTTCATCAGATCAAAGCCATTGTGCTAGATTGAATAATGGCTCAATTTAACAATCAGGATAAACTCTCAATCATTCACTCATATTCAGCTTCCTATTTATCTGAGGTGTTATACCATCCTTATGGAGCATTACGGCAATGGTCTTCATTCTGAAATACGCTTTTGACATGTATAGATAACCTTTGTATTGGCTTATCGGTCCCCATGAGTTTTTAATGATGTAATACTCATTTCCTTTTTGATCCTTGGCCTTCCCCACAAGGTGCATTAGATGATCATCTGTGGTACTGTATCTTTCAAATTCTTCTTGTCTACTAGATTGTGATACTGTCATCTCAGCTCCAAGCATTGTAAAGATATCCTCTCTTCCTTGATCACTTGGTAACACTGCTATGCCTTCTTTTGCTGAGAATCCGGCTTCACTGACGTCTCCATCCCAAGCAACCGTATAACCTTTTGAAATGGCATTGTCTACAATACTTTCCAGATCATTAAGAGGAATATTATAAAAAGCACCATTAGAGTAGTTGTCAGGAATCTCAAGAATAAAATTCTTATAAAAAGGGTGATGGGTAAAGGAGGTGAAGCTTACAAAGTTATCAGCATTAAATCCTAATGATTCGGCATATTGTACTGGAGAATAACGTTTTCCACCGACGGTGAATTCTGATGGTTCTTCGCCTAGATATGTGTCGAGTATCCTATTAAAGGCAATTTTCCATTTCTTACTTAGCCTTTTACTTTTGAGTATACCATCAAGAAAACCCTTAAGTCCTCTTTCCATTTCACTATGGTCAAATGGTGATTCTGAAGATTCTCTACCAGGATAAGCACTATCTGGAACAATGCCATACCTAGCAATGGTCTTGATCAGGTCATGACTCAAGCTTCCTTGGCTGAAATTGGCCTTGCCTTGTCTGAGCACGTAGTTCATAGCCTTGTCTTCGTAGATGTTTCTCACTACGTACATCTCTGATAAATTGACATCTTTCATCCCACTTCTCATGAGTTCACTTTCTATAAATGACGACGTTGCAAAGCTCCAGCAGGTACCAGTTTTTTGTTGGTTCTTGACAGATGTACAAGCCACTCTGTTTGCATCGCTAAATGTGTATTGACCAATTAAAGAAGCGCAAAATGTACAGAGTATGATGGTTATTATATTCTTCATTGCTAAGTTTTTTATTTTAGATTTCCAAAGGTACAAAACGAAGCCATTACAAGCATTGTGCCAGCGTAATCTCACATTCCAGTCAGGCTATTATGCGTCAATCAATCTAATAGCAAGAAGCATCAAAGGGTTATATTTGCGTTCGCAAATTTTATTCAGGAAGATAAAACCTATCGATTTGCGATAATAAAGAAGTGAATGGAGGACATAAGGAATTTCTGTGTAATTGCTCATATCGATCACGGCAAGAGTACCTTGTCAGATAGGTTGTTGGAATTTACTAAAACCATCTCGGAGAGAGATATGCAGAGTCAGGCCTTGGATGATATGGATCTCGAGAGAGAAAGAGGCATCACTATAAAGAGCCATGCCATTCAGATATATTATGACCATACTGATGGTAAGAAGTATACTTTCAATTTAATAGATACTCCTGGTCACGTGGACTTTTCTTATGAAGTGTCAAGATCGATTGCCGCATGCGAGGGCGCACTCTTGTTGGTCGATGCCAGTCAAGGAATTCAGGCTCAGACCATTTCTAATTTATACCTTGCCATTGAGCATGATCTTGAGATCATTCCAGTCCTCAATAAGGTGGATATGGAAAGCGCAATGATAGACGAGGTTTCAGATCAGATCATAGAGCTTATCGGCTGCAAGAAAGAAGAAATTGTACATACGAGTGGTAAGACTGGTGTTGGAGTAGAGAATTTGATGACAGCCATAGTGGATAATATTCCGGCACCATCAGGAGATCCTAAAGCTCCATTGCAGGCTTTGATTTTCGATTCTATGTTCAATCCCTTTAGAGGTGTGATCGCATATTTTCGCGTGATGAACGGGACGATAAGGAAGGGTGATCTTGTAAGATTTGTAAACACAGGTAAGCAATATGCTGCTGACGAGATCGGCATTCTTCAGATTAATCAAGTGCCCCACAACAAGTTGTCGGCAGGAAATGTCGGTTATATCATTACCGGAATAAAAGAGTCAAAGGAAATAAAAGTTGGAGATACCATCACCTTGGTTGACAATCCATGTGACAAGGAGATCCATGGATTTGAAGATGTCAAACCCATGGTATTTGCTGGTATCTATCCTATAGACAATGATGATTTTGAGGACCTCAGAGACAGCCTCGAAAAGCTACAGCTTAATGACGCTTCCCTAGTGTTTGAAGCCGAGACTTCTCAGGCTTTGGGTTTTGGATTCAGGTGTGGTTTCTTAGGAATGCTTCATCTTGAGATCATCCAAGAGAGACTTTCTCGTGAGTTTGATCAAGAGGTGATCACTACAGTGCCCAATGTATCATATTTTGCATTTAACAATAAGGGAGAAAAGCTTTCTATCCATACGCCATCACAGCTTCCTGAACCTACTATGTTGGCAAGTGTTGAAGAGCCTTACATCAAAGCTCAGATAATTACCAAGCCTGAGTACATCGGAATCATCATTGCACTCGCAATGGATAAAAGAGGAGTCCTTACAAAACAGAGTTACTTGACTACAGAAAGGGTAGAGCTGACTTTTGAGTTGCCGCTGGCAGAAATTGTTTTTGACTTCTATGATCGTTTGAAGAGTATCTCAAGAGGCTATGCTTCATTCGATTATATGATGATAGATTACCGTGCTTCTGATCTTGTTAAGCTTGATATTAAATTGAATAGTGAGAATGTCGATGCACTTTCATCTCTCGTGCATAGGACAAAGGCGGATTATGTTGGTAGAAAAATATGTAAACGGTTGAAGGAACTTCTGCCTAGACAGCAATTCATGATTGCCATACAAGCCGCCATAGGAGCTAAGATCATAGCTCGCGAAACCATATCTGCTTTAAGAAAGGATGTGACCGCTAAATGTTATGGTGGTGATATTACTAGGAAGAGAAAATTGTTAGAGAAGCAGAAGAAAGGTAAGAAGAAAATGAGACAGATAGGTTCAGTGCAAGTGCCTCAGAAAGCGTTTTTGGAAGTACTGAAGCTTGATGATTAACAAGATCTGGCTTGGCGATCTCGAAAATTAAAATTTATATAAGTATGCGACAGAATCTAGGATGGGACCTCCCGTTCTGGAATCTGTATTCTTCAATGTTATATCGATAGAGATAGGCTCTACTAAATCTTTTTTACTACTGTCAAATATGAATTGAATCGTACCAGTTTCTCCTGGCTTTATTTTACCAAAGGTCCAGTCTAGTTCTGTACACTCACAGGCATCGACCCATTCTATCTCGATAGGTTCATTACTAACATTCTTAAAGGTAAAAGTGCCCTCGCGTATATCACCCTTCTTCACGATACCCAAGTCTATAGACCGCGTGTCAAATTTCAGATAATCGCTCTCTTGAGAATAAAGCTGTGAAGAGAGACAAAATATCGCAAGTACAAATAGTATTCTCATTGTTTTGGATATTACTGTATAAAAATACTACTCCTCGTCCTAGTATGTTATTAATGAATCGTTAAAAAGGTTATTCGATCACTATTCTAGAAGTAAGTGTATGCTCTCCTAGAATTAGCTTCAAAATATATATTCCAGCTGAAAGATCAACTACATCTAGCATTAGATGATCGGAGTCAGGTCTTAAATCAATCACTTTTTTTCCTGCCGTATTAAACAATATGAGGTGCTCGATTATAGTATGACTACGCATTGTATTTATAATCAACCTCTCGTGGGCAGGATTGGGCATGAGGTCTACTAGTCTTTTTAATTCCGGATCATTAATTCCTGTGTCAAAATTAATCGTATAGTCTACCGATGAGTAAAGACATCCTTGATCATCCTCGATCAACACATTGTATTCACCTGGGGCAGCATTCTCCAAGTCTTCATCCATATTTATCTCACTTCCATCCAACATCCAGGAGAAGGAATATGGAGGTGTCCCACCTATCACATCAATATCTATGGAGCCATCATTCGATGTCATGGTTGATGCATGGGTAATGACCTCGTTGGCAATAAACAAAAGGTCAGGTTCGCCAATAGAAAACCCACCAGTTACCAAACAGCCTATGTCATCCGATATAGTATAGTTATAGTCATTGGCTCCCAAGGTACTTAGGTCAACGACATTGTCAACTACTACCATAAATGGAGGATTGGTACCATTGACATTGAAGTCTACTGAACCATTCTGAAATCCAAAACAAGTGGGATCAGTAGTTGCTGTTTCCGCCTCAAGTTCTACGTCGACGTCAATCAAAAAACTACATGTAGAAGTATTACCACTAATGTCCCTGGCTTCAAACTGAATTGTGGTTACCCCAGGTGGAAAATCGTTACCACTATTGATACCGTCAATCATACTGACAGAAAAGTTGTTGCAGTTATCTGTGACCATAGGATCAGAGTAAGTGATGCCCAGGCATTTTAAAACTACCATATCTGATGGACAGAGTATCACCGGGGGAAAAGTATCAATGACAGTGACAGTAATGGTTGCTTCAGCAAAGTTTCCATTGTCGTCAAATACTTTAACTGCCAATGAATTTTCTCCTAAATTCTCGCAAGAATATACCGGTTCGGTAAAACTTAGGCCCATTATATTGCAATTATCCGTGGACCCATTGTCGATATCATTGATATCAATGGAAGGAACATTGCCGTCCTCATCAATGTATAGTTCAAGGTTGTTTAAACTGGGTACGGGCTTTTCAAAGTCACCGTTTCCGATGAATACATTGGTAGTGTCACGACAATCATGTGCATCTACTACAGATATAGAATACTGGCCTGGGCTCACATTGTATATTGTATCTTCATTGCTACCTGTACTCCAAAAATAAGAGTAGGGAAGGGTGCCTCCACTCACAGCCGCATCTATGATACCTGTTTGGTCAGTAGCGCAGATCGGCGCAAAGATGACATTCCATGTAGCGTTGAGCTCTCCAGGCTCTGTGATAATGATGTCATCAATCACAATCTGACAATCAACGGCATCAATTATGGTTACGCTAAAAATGCCTGCTGATTGAGCAGTAATGGATGAAGAGTCACTACCGGTAACCCATGAGAACGTATATGGCTCAGTACCATCACTAACCTCTATTACGGCACTTCCATCGCTAAGGCCATTGCAACTTACAGAGGTAGTTGTGTAAATGACACTGAGCGCACAATCACCAGACCCTACGATGACTGTTACTGTCATAGAACAATTATGTGCATCAGTAACAGTAACGCTGTAATTGCTGGGGCTGAGGTTTCTTATAGTATCCGTGGACTCTAGTGTTGACCACATATATGAGTAGGGCGATGTCCCTCCCTCAGGAGCTACGGAAGCCTCGCCATCGTTTGCACCTAACATAGATTCAGGAACGCTATCCGGATTAAGTACTAACTCATTTGGCTCGGCTATTGAAACACTCACACTATCCAGACAACCATTCTCGTCTTCTATCGTCACTTGGTAGTTCCCTGCCATGAGATCAGACCTTGATGCATCAATGATGCCATCGGGCCACGCATAAGAGTGAACTCCCGTGCCTCCGCTGGAGAATATTTCGGCAGCTCCATCCTGACCACCATGACAAGTGACATTGTCCAATATCAGGCTGTCAACTTTTAATGAATCAGGCTCTGTAATAAAGACTTGAAAAAGAGTAAAACAATCATTTTGATCAGTAATAGTAACTATATGACTGCCCGCACTGATCCCAATCACGGTATCATTTACCGTGTTATCAGGCCAGACAAAATCATATCCCGGGACGCCGCCCATGGCTCCTACAACCGCCATCCCATCACTTCCTCCATTGCAAGAAACATGTATATACGAGATAGAATCTCCAGCCAACTCATCAGGTTCTACAATCTCAAATGAATCAATAATCTCACAACCTATACTATCAGTTACAGTTACGAAGATTTTTCCTGATGTAAGATCTTCACGAAGACTGTCCAAGCTACCATCAAGCCACGTATAACTATAAGGATCGTTTCCACCTTCTGCAGATATTTCAATTGTTCCATCGTTTTGTCCAAAACAAGAAATGTGCTGAAGGTTAATGGTGTTAATTATCAGCAAGGAGTCTGCTCCTATCAATAGTTCCAAAGAATCTAAGCAGCCATTATTATCAGATACGGTTACCTCATAGGTTCCTGGCAAAAGGGTATCTCGGGCCAATGTTGTGCTGTCATCAGACCACAATAATGAATAGGGTGGTACGCCACCGGTGAGAGAAAGTTCTACGTATCCATCGTTAATGCCACCACAGGTCGCATTCCTAATGCTATCCACTTGTATTGTAATACTATCGGGTTCACCAAGTGTCACCATTTTACTAGTTGAGCAATTATTAAGATCAGTAATAATAACGGTATGATCTCCTGCATTTAGGTTTATTGCAGGATTTTCATCACTGCCGCTGTCCCATAGAAAAAAATAAGGAGCAGTACCACCAGTTACCAGCAGCTCTGCAATTCCATCACTACTTCCGTTACATAATGGATCAGTCGTAGAAAGCAAGGACGAACTAAGAGGCGCATCAGGTCCATTCACCGTAAAAGTATTCGAACCAAAGCATCCTGTCCCATCGGATACGATGAGTGTGTAATCATCCTGAGTAAGTCCTGAAGCTGTGGACGTGATTTGTACATCACTCCATAAATATGAATAGTTGCTATCACCTCCCGTGGTCTCCGTTGCTAGAAAACCATCTGAAAACCCAAAACAAGATTCATCACCTTGATCTGTCAATGAGACCACTATAGGATCTGGTTCACTAATGATAACACTTGCTGAGCTGGTCATGAATGCTGCATCAGTTACGACAACAGTCTGTTCACCCGATGGAAGCATTGTGGCAAGGTCATTCGTTTCGCCGTTACTCCACATGAAGCTATACGGAAGAATTCCCCCAGTTGCACTGGCCATGGCACTGCCATCATTTGAGCCTGCACAACTAGCATCGCTAATGAGGGTTGCACTTGCAACCAGTGAATCTACAGCTCCAGTCAGTGTTCCGAAGGTATTGCTGAAGAGAACTTTGTCCCCGGTTTGTCCAGATCCATTGCCCATTACATTTACCGCATACATAGTTATCTGATCACCGTTGGGGTCATTAGGAGCTGTCCAGTCGACAGTCCATGAAAGAGAAGTGTTCCCTCCATATAGAGTGGCAGGAAAGTGTCCAAAATAGGACTTACCGTTTACCATTTTGATACTGGAATTTCCCATGTTGTTGGAGAGGGAACCTGCATTTAGATTCAAACTATTAAGAGCTAACATCTGGAATCCAGCTCTATTGGGTGTGCCAGTGGTTACATTGGACGTAAGTGTCAGAGTGTACGTGTTGTTTGCCATGATTGAGACAGGTAGACCTGATATTGTTACATCTCCATCAAAAGATCCTCCACTATGACAAGAGGAACAGACTCCATCTCCAGGAGCACTGGTATAACCGCCAGTACCCGAGATTGGATGTTGGCCGGAATTGGCAAGGAAGATTGTTGTAATTGCAACAAATAATATGAGGTTCAATTTTTTTCTTGACATGTATCGTGTTTTCAGCGGTCAAAATATACATTATTATGTACATCCCAATCGTGGGATTCCCTGAATTGAGTGTTAAATAATTCTACCGACAATTATTAACTACCACAATCAAAAGGTGCTTTGATAAATAATCAAGGTTCTGAATAAATACAACGGAAAATTTGCCTTAGTAAAGCCGCTCTAGGCAAAGAGTGAATCGACGAATGCTTTCTTGTTAAAAACTTGCAATTGATCCATCCCTTCGCCTATGCCTATATACTTGATGGGGATCTTGAACTGATCAGAGATGCCGAGTACGACTCCTCCTTTGGCAGTACCATCCAATTTAGTTAAAGCTATGCATGTGACATGAGTGGATTCGGTGAATTTACGAGCTTGCTCGATGGCATTTTGACCAGTAGTTGCATCTAATACCAGCATCACATCATGAGGTGCGCCTGGTAGCTTCTTATTGATGGAATTTTTGATTTTGGTCAGTTCTTCCATCAGGTGCTTCTTGGTATGGAGTCTTCCAGCTGTATCGATTATACAAACGTCAAGATCGATGTTTTGGGCATACTGGACAGCTTCGTACGCTACAGCAGCAGGATCGGTATGCATCCCTTTGTTGAAGAAAAAACTATTGGTACGATCAGCCCAAATGGCCAATTGATCGACGGCTGCTGCTCTGAATGTATCTGCAGCACCGAGGACTGACGTCTTCTTTCTTTTGTGATATTGATATGCTAGCTTACCTATTGTGGTAGTCTTTCCTACGCCATTTACACCCACTACTAATAACACATAAGGTTTGTTATCCTCTGGAAAGTCAAAATCTTCAAGGTCATTGGTGTTATTATCTGAGAGAAGATACATGATCTCCTGCTTCAGGATGGAATTGAGCTCGGCAGCATTAATGTACTTGTCTTTTGCTACTCGGGCTTCTAGGCGCTCTATAATTTTTATGGTCGTTTCGAGGCCTACATCAGATGCAATGAGGATCTGCTCGAGCTGGTCGAGGAATTCTTCATCGACGGTTGACTTTCCTGCAATGGCCTTTCCTATTTGGCCAAAAAAACTTTGCTTCGTCTTTTCGAGTCCCTTATTGAGGTCTTCTTCTTTTTCTTTGGTAAAAAACTTATTGAAAAAACTCATGAGTGGTGGTAAATCAAAAAAGGGCTTAAATCAAAGCCCCTTTTATATTATTTCTTAGCAAAGAATTCTTTGACTCCATCCTTGTGAATCATCAATTCCTTGTATGTGTACTTTCCAGTAACGGGATCTTTGATGCTCTTTACCACTTTGACAAAATCTCTACCTGATCCGGCATTGGCGGCCCTTTGGACTACTCTGGCGTTTTTGGATACTTTCCCCATGACTATTTGATTTCTTTATGAACAGTATACTTTTTAAGAATAGGATTGTATTTTTTTAGTTCCAATCTATCAGGAGAATTTTTCCTGTTTTTCTGTGTAACATATCTTGATGTACCTGACATCCCACTTGTTTTGTGTTCGGTACATTCAAGAATTATTTGGTGTCTATTTCCTTTCGATTTCTTCGCCATCAGATATTATTATTAATGGATTTAAAGTTTGATGCCCGTGTCGACACCGTCTTTTTCCAATTTTTTCAAATAAGTATATAGTCCTAGCTTGTTGATAGTTCTCAACGCGCTTGTAGATACTTTTAAAGTCACCCACTTATCTACTTCTGGAATATAGAATCTTTTCTTTTGTAGATTAGGTAAAAAGCGCCTTCTTGTTCTCCTCTTTGAGTGAGAAACATTGTTGCCCGTGATGGGTCTTTTTCCGGTCAACTGACAAATCCTTGACATGGTTTTTATTCTTTTAGTGACTCCGGAAGGGTTCGAACCTTCAACCTCCTGATCCGTAGTCAGGTACTCTATCCAGTTGAGCTACGGAGCCGTTGAAACTTGTTTGCCTTTTCAGAGCTTCTTACGAAGGCGCAAATGTACGACGAAACATTAATATATCAAAGCTGTTTTTGCTTGAGTTACGGAGCTGCTGAATAGAAAAATATGGACAATCCTCTATTTTAGACTTGATCAGAGGAATACAATTTCTATTGATTTACAACTAGACTCCTGGTGGATAAGCTAGGATAACTAGAGAACACTTGATATAGTCAATGTGGGAATCTTTTACACCACGCTTCAGAGTGGTGTAAAGAAGCTTGGAACATGCGGCTTTAGCCGCTAAGTCAATACAGAACTACAAGAAGTAAGAAAAGGAATAGGGCAATATAGAAAATGAGAGTGCCGCATTGACTTTGGAAGATTTTATTCTATTGCGTAGAAGCCAACTAAAAGTAGGGTAGATGATCCAAAGACCAAAGTAAATAATCAGAGAGTAGAGGGAATCCCCATTCCTGAATGTATGAAGAGAATGATCCGTAGACTCTGAAATTACCTTCATCGTAATAACCTATGACGGTGGTTAAAACCATCGATAGAAGAACAGCTAAGACTAACCTCGGAAAAATACCTTAACATGAGATTGTTTATTCTAAGTATCTCGACTAACGAATTTCCTTATTACTGTATTTACAACTTCTATAATGAAGAAACTCTACATATTTGCCTTTCTCTTGACCTACTGTTCTATGGTAGTGTCACAAGAACCCGTATTCACATCAAAGGCCATCCATCATCCTGTTGTAGGGGCAAATGGGATGGTTGCATCACAACATAACATCGCGACGGATGTAGGAATTCAAATCTTAAAAAAGGGAGGCAACGCCATCGATGCAGCTGTAGCAATTGGCTTTACTTTGGCGGTGGTACTTCCTCGAGCTGGTAATTTGGGTGGTGGTTTTATGTTGTACCACGACTCTATGAGTGACCTACCATAGCAATATCGTATCGAGAGGTGGCACCAGGATTGGCAACAATGAAGATGTTTCAGGATGATGAAGGGGTAGTTGACGACAGTATTTTTAATATGAGCTATTTGTCAATAGGAGTTCCTAGGACAGTAGCAGGCCTGTTAAATACTCATGACCAATTCGGCAAGCTGTCCCGTAGGGAAGTTCTAGCTCCATCGTTGAAGCTGGCAGAGGAAGGCTTCCCTGTATCCTATGATCTTTCACGATTGCTGAGGAAGTACGAGGACAGACTAAGGAAGTGTGAAGCATCTACTAAGGTGTTTTTTAAGGGGAAGATTATTATTTACCAGGTGACACCTTGATTCAATCCGACCTGGCGTGGTCCATAGGACAGATCATAGAGCACGGGAGTTCGGCTTTTTATACAGGACCGATTGCCGATAAAATCTCGCGAGAACTTCAAGACAAAGGAGGTTTGATAAGCAAATCTGATCTGGCGAATTATAAACCGAAAATCCTTAAACCTGTATCTGGTACTTATCATGATTATAAGATAGTTTCCATGCCACCACCGAGTTCGGGAGGAGTACACCTCATACAAATGCTCAATATATTAGAGGCATATCCACTGAGATTCCTAGGTTACCAATCTGCTGAAGGCATGCACATTATGGTAGAGGCGATGAGGCTTGCTTATGCAGATCGCAGTAAGCATCTTGGTGATCCTAAGTTTTGGGAAGTACCCGTAGAGGGAATCATCTCCAAGTCTTACGCCGACCATCTAAGACAATTGATAGATAGAAACATAGCCAGCCTTTCATTAGATATTAATCCTGGTACACCTCAAGACTTTGAAAGTGAAGAGACCTCTCACTATTGTGTAGTAGATAAAGACGGCAATGTGGTGTCTAATACATATACCCTCAATTTTAGTTTTGGATCAGGACTCATGGTGGATGGTACAGGTGTTTTGCTCAATAATGAGATGGGTAATTTCTCAGCCAAGCCAGGTCACCCTGATGCCTATGGTCTGATCGGGGATGAGGCCAATGCAATATTGCCTGGAAAGACTCCTCTTAGCTCGATGACACCTACAATTGTATTTAAAGATGGCGAGCCGTTTTTAGCAACTGGAAGTCCTGGAGGGAGTCGCATTATAACATCCGTTCTCCAAATGATAATAAACGTTGTTGATTTCGACATGAATGTAGCTGAGGCAACACATGCTACTAGAATCCACCATCAATGGTATCCAGATATTCTTTTTCATGAAGAAGTGTTAAGTGCTGATACTCATCGACTTTTAGAAGCCAAAGGTCATGATCTTAGACCTAGGAATGCAATGGGATCGACTCAATCTATTCTCATAGATGGAGGATTGCTTTATGGATCATCGGATTCAAGACGTCCTGATGCTCTTACAAGAGGGTACTAACTACCTATTACCTTCCTCATTTGATAGACGGTGGCCTTCATGTCCTTGGGGATAAGAGCTTCGAATTTCATCATTTCTCCCTCCTTTGATGCTAGCATAAGTGCTGAAGCATGCAATGGATGCCTTGAAAGAAGAGGTCGCTCATCTTTGTCTGATTTCCTATAGGATCTTCCTTTGATTTCACTCAAACAAAACTCTATACGATTTCCATATAACTTATCAACTATGAGGGGACACCCGATGTGTTTCATCTGAATTCTCAGTTGATGAGTTCTACCAGTGCTAGGTGTCAATTCTACAAGAGAGAACATGTTCCATCTCTCGATTACCTTAAATTGGCTATGGCAGTATTTGCCCTTCGCTGACACTTTATATTTGCCCGGCTTTGTCTCTTGATGATATGTTTCGATCTCACCGGTGTCAGGTATCATGCCTTCGGTGATGGCTAGATACTTTTTAACCACTTTCCTCTCTTCAAATTGCACTGCATACAACCTTTGCGAATCTTGTCCTCTGGCATATGCAATGATGCCTGATGTGTCTCTATCTATTCTGTGGATCAATCTGAGATCAGGACGGGTCTTAGCAAGCTCAGAAAAGAGATCCTTTTCGCCAGTTTTATATCTTGGAGGAACAGTAAGAACACCAGATTTTTTATTGCACACTACGAGGGTAGCGTCTTCCCATATTATCTCGAAGTATTTCATATTCTGGATTTCAGGATGAGATTGATTTTACGAATCCATAATCTTGGAATAGGTCCGTCTTCCAAGGATGAAGTATTGGTAGACAATTGACTTCCTGGATCGTGGAAGACCATAATCTTTTCCTTTGGACAAATTTATTATGAGGTCAGAGTCATTTCTCTTCCTTTGTAAAATACTAGGTGAGTGATATAAGACGCTGAGATATGATCGAAGGACAGCCCAGGCCGAGCCAATACTTCCACTCAATAAAAACTTGAAGGATGCGATGATGTCAAGGAGGAATCTACATGGTAGGAGCCATATCAATCGACTCACTCCATGATTCTTTATCATGCTGGCAATGTTATTTCTAAAATTGAGATATACTTTGCGACTGTTGTCATAGGCAAGAGTCCCACCCCCCAGATGAAAGACATGCACCGAGTTTACAGCCATTAGTTTATAGCCTGCACGTTGAATTCTATTGCATATATCGATTTCCTCGTGATGAGCAAAGAACCATGGGTCGAATCCTCCTAAAGATTGGAATACAGATTTCCTCACTACCATCGCCGCTCCACTTGTCCAATGGACTGGATAATTTCCATCGTATTGATTCTTATCTTTTTCCACTAAATCAAATATGCGGCCTCGACAAAAAGGGTAGTCGAGCATATCCATATAGCCACCAGCTGCTCCCGCATATTCAAATTGATCCTTCTCCATCAAGGAAAGAATTTTTGGTTGGCAGGCTGCTACTTCACTATCCTTCTCCATTAGGTCGATGATGTCATCTATCCATGGGGAATCGACAAGGATATCACTATTGAGAAGAACAACGTACTCAGCATCGATCTCATTTATTCCCAGATTGTAGCCTTGAGCAAAACCATGATTTTCTCTGAGTGGTATTATCTTGAACTCGGGATGCCATTCGGTAACGTAATTAATGGAGTCATCGGTAGAGCCATTATCGACCAAGAAATATTCTATATCATATTTAATAGAACTATGCAAAACGGAGGGCAGATAGCTTTCTAGATGTTCACGTCCATTATAGTTGAGAATTGCTATCGCGATGCCAAGTGATTTTTCCAAAGATTTAAACTTGTAGCCTTCAAGTGAAGCCATTGCTTTTTCCTTATCTCTTCCTAAAGCCATAGAAAGCTCTTCTAGGCTATTAAATTTTTCATCCTCTCTGAGGTACTGTACTACATCAACATCAATTAATTTATCATATAAATTTCCATCAAAATCAAACACATTGACCTCTATGCTTTTACCATAATATTTTTGAAGACTGGGGCGATTGCCTATATACAACATGCCCTTGAAAATCACGCCATCTACTGTCACTAAGCACGAGTATATGCCGTCTTTTGGGAGTAGCTTATTCTTTCCATCAATCGATAAGTTTGCAGTAGGGAACCCTAAATCAGTACCTACTTTATTGCCATGGATAACCCTACCTGATATCCGGTAGAAGTGCTTCAATAGTTGATTAGCCGTTTCCATTTCTCCATCTTCTACCGCTTTTCTGATTACGGTAGAGCTGATGATAATCTCATCTAGCTGTTGCTTTTTTATTTCTATGATATTAAATATCCCACGTGATTCATAGTCACGAAGGAGATTGATGTTTCCTCCACGATTGAGTCCAAATCTGTGATCGTAACCAATAACAATGTGACTAGGATTAAATTTCTGGATAAGAAACTTCTCAACATATTCACGGGGTATCTGCTGTGAAAATTCTACAGTAAAAGGAATAACTACTACATTGTCGATGCCATATTTTTGAAGGTACAATAGCTTTTCATGAAGGGATGTCAGCAGTCTCAGGGAGTCGTCCTTGGGATAGATTACTTCTCTTGGGTGGGGGTCAAAAGTGATAATGACACTTTCGCTCTTGTATTGATGCGCCAGTTGAGTTAGCTGTGCTAATAGCTGTTGATGTCCGGCATGAACACCATCAAAAGAGCCAATACTTATTACGCTCCCTTTAAATTGAGGAAGGGAGTTTAAATCACGATAAACCTTCATCTACTAGTTGCTGTATAAACCTACCGGGTTGTTTGACACAAAGCTAATAACATTGAATACTAGATTCAACTTTGGCGCTTCCTAAAATGTTATACATTTAATCAAACTTTACAACGATTGATAGATAACAACAAGATACTTGATTGCCTTAGGAAGGTCCCTGATCCAAAGACGGGACAGGATATTATTTCAAGAAAAATGGTATCAGACCTTAAAGTAAAGGATAAACAGGTGTCCTTCACGATAGGAATAGATCACAATGACTCTGAGATAAAATCTAAGTTGAATTTTAGCTGCATTGAATCTATACAGAAGATTTATCCTGATGCTGAGGTTCATATTCACCTCAACTCCAACGTTGCCAACACTGTAAACACCAGCCCACTACCACAGGTAAAGAATGTCATAGCTGTGGCGTCAGGAAAAGGAGGAGTTGGTAAGTCAACGGTATCGTCAAATATTGCCTTGAGCTTATACAAGATGGGATATAAAGTGGGGATGATGGATGCAGATCTGTATGGCCCATCTCAGCCTACGATATTTGGAGTTAAAGATCATCGTCCCAAAGTGAAAGAGATTTTTGGCAAGCATAAGCTTATCCCCATAGAGACCAAGGGTATCCACCTTATCTCCCTGGGTAATATCATTGAACCGCAGCAGGCAGTTGTGCTAAGAGGACCACGTCTGGGAGGAATAGTCAAGCAATTTGTAAATGAAACCGTCTGGCCCGACCTGGACTTCCTTATTATTGATTTGCCGCCCGGTACTGGTGATATTCAGCTCACACTTGTGCAAACATTACCACTGACGGGGACGATCATGGTGACTACACCACAGGAACTTGCAGTGATAGATGCCATAAAAGCGATGAATATGTTTTTGCTGCCGAGCGTCAATGTTCCGATTCTTGGTGTCATCGAAAATATGTCATGGTTTACTCCGGCAGAATTGCCGGATAACAAATACTTGATTTTTGGTGAAGGAGGAGGAAGGAGATTGGCTGATCTGGCGAAGGTAGAGTTGCTAGGTCAGATACCACTTTCACTTTCGATGAGGGAAGCCAATGATGAAGGACGATTTGATGAGATAGTCCAAGAAGAGAGTATAGGAGAGGTATTTAATAGAGTTGCAAGGAACGTAGTCGAGAGTGTAAATGTTAGGAATAATACCGTTGATCCTACCCAAGTAGTAAAAATGGAACGGTAAGGATATAAATCGTAATTTTGGTGATGACAATTATGGATAAAGAACAACTCCTCAAAAAGATTGATGTAGCCCTCGATGAGATCAGACCGCACTTGGCCGTAGATGGTGGCGATATTGAAGTGGTAGAAGTTACCGATGAGATGACGCTTAAGGTAAGGTGGCTGGGAAATTGTGAGTACTGCACGATGTCTACGATGACGATGAAAGCAGGTGTCCAGGAAGCCATAAAACAACGAGTGCCAGAAGTATTAAACGTTGAAGCTATAAATGGGACCGTAGCTTAATGGAATGTCAATCAATCATAGAACAGATAAAAATAAAGAAGTCTTTCCTCTGTATTGGATTGGATACTGATGTCGCCAAGATCCCTACTCATTTTTTAGATGCAGAAGATCCTATATTTGAATTTAATAAGGCCATTATTGATGCTACTCATGATCTATGTGTAGCCTACAAGCCCAATGTTGCTTTCTATGAATGCCATGGGGCCAAAGGCTGGACTTCTCTCAAGAAGACCATAGATTATATCCCAGATGGTTTATTCATTATAGCTGATGCGAAGCGTGGTGATATAGGCAATTCTTCACGAATGTATGCACAGACTTTTTTTGAACATCTCGGAGCAGATGCCGTGACGGTTACTCCTTATATGGGCAAGGACTCTGTGATGCCTTTTCTCGAGTATAGTGGCAAGTGTGTCATTCTTCTCGCACTCACCTCAAATGAAGGGAGCGGCGATTTTCAAAGAATTGACGCTTGTGGCCTTGATCTTTTTCAGCATGTACTCTCCGTTTCCAAAGAGTGGGGTGATACTGGCAATATGATGTTTGTTGTAGGTGCAACTCATCCTGAGATGTTTGGCCGGATCAGAAAGATAGTGCCAAATCACTTCCTTCTCGTACCTGGTGTAGGGGCACAGGGAGGAGACTTAAGGTCGATATGCGAGCATGGTCTTAATGAGTATTGCGGGCTATTGGTAAACTCGTCACGCGGGATAATCTACGCAGGAAGTGGTGACGACTTCACTACGGGCGTAAGAAATGCTGCTCTTAAGTTGCAAATGGAAATGTCTCAAATTTTAACTGATCATGCTATTGTTTAGGGGAGTGATGCTTGCATTAATTGTGACTGCATTGCTCAGTTGTGGGGACAAATCGAGGACTCACTCCAGCAAGTTAGATGACAAGACCGAGATATTTGGTGTTATGAAACTTCAAGAGAATGACTGGAATAGGGGTGACATTAGATCCTTTATGAATGGATATTGGCAATCTGATAGTTTGTTATTTGTGGGCTCGAGAGGGTTGACTTATGGATGGGAAGAAACACTGGCCAATTATCTGAAATCGTATCCTGATAAAGAGACCATGGGTCAGTTGACATTTGATATTTTTAGATTAGAAAGTTTATCGGATCGAAGCTTCTCAATGGTTGGAAAATATACATTGGTCAGGTCAGAGGACCAGCCCTCAGGATTCTTTACATTGATATGGAAGAAGGTTAATGGACATTGGGTTATTGTTCAAGATATGACTAATTAAAAATCAAAGATATTCATGTTCTTTAAGCACGTAGACACCCCCAATAACGCTTTCTGGAAATACGTAGTAGGTACGCTCGTAGTAGCTGTGTGTTATGTCTTGGGGCAGTTTCCATTGTTTATGGTGATAGGCGGCGAGAATGTAACTGCCTTTATGGATAATCCTGATTTTACAGCTTTTGGTTATTCTAAAAATCTGGGCCTCCTATTGATGTTGACGATTTTCATTTTTGCATTGCTGGGATTATACTTGTTTAATAAGTTTATACACAATGGCAAATTCAGAGATCTGATTACATGGCGAGCTCAGATTGATTGGAGAAAGATTCTGTTCGCCTTTGGCTTTTGGATGCTATTGTCGATTTCCTTTGAAGCCGTTCACTATTTTATTAATCCGGAGCTTTATCATTTTAGATTCAATGGTGCAGCGATGATTCCATTGCTCTTGCTTGCCATCTTTATTCTGCCTATACAAACCAGTGCCGAAGAAATATTTTTACGAGGTTATTTGTTTCAGGGAATAGGAAATGCTACCTGCTATAAGTGGATTCCACTGGTTGTAACAACGATCCTATTTGGATTAATTCATATGGATAATCCTGAGGTCGATGAGTATGGGGCAGGAATTATGTTGATGTACTATTTGGGTGCGGGTCTATTCCTAGGCATCATTACGATCATGGATGATTCACTAGAGTTGGCACTAGGGGTACATGCGGCGACCAACTTTTTCGCAGTCATTTTCGTTAGCTATAAAGGAGCGGTGTTACAGACGGATACGTTGGCAGTGACGGATCTCCAGGACCCCATGACAGTAAACATTATATTTTTCATATCAGCAATAATATTTACGGCTGTTTGTTATAATAAATATAAGTGGAAGCCATTCGGCGGATTACTCAAACCCATATCTCAAGTAAATGAATCAACAATTGAAGTTTAGCATTTTATTACTCCTAATATTACTTTTAAGCACAAACATATCTTCGCAATCAGACAGGTGGCAACAAGCTTGCAAGTACAAGATGAATATTGATTTTGATGTCGATAAACATCAATTTGACGGAAAGCAATATCTGCAGTACATCAACAATTCTCCAGATACAATAAGGAAGGTGTTTTATCACCTGTACTTCAATGCTTTCCAGCCTGGAAGTATGATGGACATTAGGTCAAGGAATGTATTGGATCCTGATCCTCGAGTGAGAGTAAGAATTTTTGCGTTACTAGATGAAGACCAGGGATACCACAAGATTAAATCATTAAAGCATAGGGGAAATAAAGTAAAGTACATGGTAGAAGGTACCATACTAGAGGTAGAACTCACTGAAGCTATACTACCTGGAGAGAGTACCTTGTTTGAAATGGATTTCTCTTCCCAAGTGCCACTGCAGATACGACGAAGTGGAAAGAATAGCAAGGAAGGGATAGATTATTCCATGTCGCAGTGGTATCCTAAGTTGTGTGAATACGATTATCAGGGCTGGCATGCCAATCCTTATGTAGGAAGGGAATTTCATGGGGTGTGGGGAGATTTTGAAGTTGAGATAAACATAGATAAGAAGCAGATCGTTGCGGCATCTGGACTCCTAGTAGATTCAGATGAGGACGACGGTATGAAGTCTTGGAAGTATAAGGCTGAGAATGTTCACGATTTTGTATGGGCATCTGATCCAGACTATTCGGTAATTGAGTACGAAGCACATGATGGAACAATGCTTGAGTTCTACTACCAGCCGGGTGAAAAGACAAATGATAATTGGGCTGCATTGCCCAAAATAATGGATGAAGCCTTGAGATTTATGAATGTCCGATTTGGGAAGTATCCTTATCCAGTATATAAGTTTATTCAGGGCGGAGATGGGGGTATGGAATATCCCATGGCAACCCTCATTACTGGGGAAAGGTTGATTGGAAGTTTGGTGGGCGTGTCTGTTCATGAGTGGATGCATAGCTGGTACCAGATGGTACTGGCAACCAATGAGAGCTTGTATTCATGGATGGATGAAGGGTTTACAACATTTGCTTCATCAGAAGTCATGAATCACCTGAAGATGATGCAGTTAATCCCCGGTGAGGTGATAGATAATCCGCATCTTGGCACCATTCGAGGATTTTGCAATTTTGCCTTAAGCGGCTATGAAGAGCCATTGGTTACTCATGCTGATCATTTTAGTACAAATCAGGCATATGGAGTGGCAGCCTATTCCAAGGGTCATGTTTTCCTGTCGCAACTTGAGTATATAATAGGAAAGGAAGACTTTGATGCCGCCTTGCTTCAGTATTACTATGATTGGAAGTTCAAGCACCCCAATGACATGGACTGCGTTCGTGTCTTTGAAAAAGAAAGTGGAATGGAGTTGGACTGGTTTAGAGAATACTTTGTTTTTACGACCAAGACAATGGACTATGGCTTGGATACGGTGCTAGTGGAAAGCAGAAAAAGAACTAAGGTGAGATTGAGTAGAAAAGGTGATGTACCGATGCCTATGGATTTGATGGTCACACTAGATGATGGAAGTACGCACATGTACAACATTCCATTGAGAATGATGAGAGGAGAGAAGAATGATGAGGGCATGGCCGATACTTATACAGTATTGGAAGACTGGCCATGGACCAATCCGCACAGAGAGATCATCTTACCTTATAAAATGGAAAAGATAGTGTCGATTGTGCTCGATCCATCTGGGAGAATGGCTGATGTAGATTTAAATAATAACGTCTATCCCGCTCAAGAAACAGTAGAGCCGTAGATTGGATTGAGTAATTGACTATGATGAGAATACTTTTGAATGTGTCGTAGTAAAAGGGAGGCACTTGGCACATTCTATAGGTAAAAAACAATCCGATGGACTATTCCGGCGTGCCGTTAGGCACACCCTTTAATTCGTATGAAAGCCGAGAATCTAAAATCTAATGCATCTCCGTTCCAGCAAAATGGAACGAACCTTCAATGGCCGCATTTTCATCGGAGTCAGCTCCATGAACGGCGTTTTCACCTATACTAGTAGCAAATCGAGCTCTAATGGTGCCAGGTGCAGCCTCAGACGGATTTGTCGCGCCGATGAGCGTTCTGAAATCCTCCACTGCATTATCTTTTTCTAAAATGGCAGCAACGATCTGTCCTGATGACATGAACTCAACCAGCTCACCATAGAAGGGTCTTTCCTTGTGGACTGCGTAGAATTCTCCGGCTTTTTCTGCGGATAGTTTGGTGTATTTCAGAGCTACTATCCTAAATCCCGCTTCGTTCATTTGAGCAAGAATGGCTCCTATGTGACCACCTCTTACTGCATCGGGCTTGATCATAGTGAATGTTCTATTTCCTGACATGGTATTACTTTTTTTATTGGCGGCAAAGGTAGTATTCACCTTAAGTTTTTAGTAGTGAATCATATGAAATATTGATATTAAAGAGCATATCTACCTGTCATTATTATTTATCCACTTTAAATGTAAAAATGGTCATAGTCGGGTTAACAAATGCATCAGATATACTAATCTGTTTTAACCTATCATATATGACAACAAATCGACTATCATTCGTACTTCTGGCTTTGTTATTTTGCCTTGAAGGTATAGGCCTGGAGAAATTCACGTTGAGCGGCTATATAAAGGATGCGAGTAGCGGTGAAACTCTTATCGGCACCACAGCATATATTTCCAGCCAATCAAAAGGAGTGACAAGCAATGACTATGGATTCTATTCCTTGTCAATGGAAAATGGAACCTATAAAGTAGAGTACGCCTACTTGGGTTATGAGACCCAGACGAGAGAGATTGTACTTGATAAAAACACAACTCTTGACGTAAGTCTTGGATATGAGTCGGCGGAATTCCAGGAGATCGTCGCCGTGCCTGAGGCTGAGGACAAGAACGTCACTAATGTACAAATGAGTGTCAATATCACTAGATATCGCGACGATAAAAAATGTGCCCACATTATTAGGTGAGGTAGAAAGTATAAGAAGCATTCAGCTATTACCAGGCGTGAGTACTGTAGGCGAAGGTGCCTCAGGATTTAATGTTAGAGGAGGAAGCATCGACCAGAACTTGATTCTACTAGACGAGGCTCCAGTGTATAATTCCTCACACTTGTTTGGTTTCTTTTCTGTTATTAATCCAGAGAATACATTGCGATTTGGAGGTCAGGCCATTTACTACACCTTTAATCCCGGTACGGCTGTGGGTGTTAGTGAAGGAGAGACGGCTGATATCAGTCTTGATGATAAGTATGCATTAGAGTCAGCCATTTATCTGGAAAACGAGCATAAAATATCTGATAAAGTTGACTTGCATTACGACTTGCGTCTATCTCATTTCGACTACCTTGGTAAAGGTAGGTCCTATAAGTATGGGGGAAGCTGACCAGAGAAAAAGGAGATTTCCGATCAGCTCTGTCGAATATAAAAGTGGGGAGTCGATACAGACGTATCTAAATCTCGAACCAAGATTTTCAATAAAGGTTTATAAACGCTTGAATTGTTGTTCATCAATGTACGCGTGTTTATATCCATCATTTTCGAGATTGGAAATTAGATTGAGAAGGTCACCTGAATACATTTCCATTTTACCTTTTAGATTATCAGGAGCTTCTTTTATTGTATTACTGAGAACAATAATTTTTAAGTTTCCATAGAACCACTGTTCAGGAGTTAAGTTCATGCTTGAAATCATGTCCATGCATTTGCGACCCATTACAATACAATCAACTGGAGACAAATAATCATTCAAGCCCATATTAGGATTCTCACCTGCGATAACCGTCCATTTCCAACGGTGTGCAACCAATCTACATTATCGTCTTTTTTGGTTATAAATCCATCTACGCTGGTTGCAATGAAAACTGAACACTTCATTTGATTCTTTCTATTAAATGCTTATAATGTCTGGCGTTAATGTAGTGCTGGTCTAATTTCTAAGCATTCAATGATCTCTGCCTCCTTGTCGACCCACCATTTAAGTCGATCATAAACGTCTTTTTCATCAAAATAATTGAGAGCCATTTTTACATATATATGTCCATGCTTGGCTTCACTGATCCAGAGCATTTTATAGAAATCTGCCATCTCTTTATCACTGAGTGCCTCAGCAATGAGTTTAAAGCGCTCCGCACCTCGTGTTTCTACGACTGATGCCACCAGCAACTTATCCCTGAATCGTTCTTCTCTACCAGAGTGACACAGCTTGATCAATGCCTTTGCATAAGGATCTTCTCCTATACTGTGATTCAGTTGCATTCCACGTTTGGCAATTAAGGCATATACCATCTGAAAATGCTCTAGTTCCTCAATCCCCGTTTCAATCAATTCTGGTATGATTTCAGTACGATTGGGATACTTAGCCACCATACTCATGGCCATGGCTGAAGCCTTCCTCTCGCAATCAGCATGATCTAAAAGAAAACTATCGAAATCAGCAAGTACTGCATCGACCCATTCTCTAGGGCTTTGAGAAATAACGTCTAGGTTGAGTTTCATGGAATTTGCCTCAAGTTTAATTGAGTTACAATAAACAAATAAACAGGTAAACATCGTGGCAATTATGAGACTAAATCATTTACTTAACTACCCGTCTAATAACTAGACTAATACATAATGAACTACCCCGCAGCAATCTGACGGGGTATCAGCCTCCCACTAATTCCTAAAACAGGCTTAATTGATTCCTCTGAAGTTGTTTATATGTCCTTCCTTGACTTTCAACATATCTCTTTATAAGATCCATATTCCCATACTGCCCTACTGTATTTATATAATATCCACTTGTCCAAAAATTTCCTCCCCACAATTTCTTCTTAACTTCTGGATGATCTTTAAATATCTCTATGGCTGTTATGCTCTTTACAATTTGCACTACTTTCTTTAGTGTCAAGTCAACTTTCTTACTAAACACTTCTCTCCTATATTTTGATGGACATACTATATGATACAACAACAAACTTCTGTTGTGACTCTTTACAATATGCCTGTCTTCCATATTTTAAAGCTAAACATTATGCGACACCCGATGCAAGCATCGGAGAATTCTCATGATTAAAAATATACATAATGTGTTGGCATGGCTTTTGTATTTCTACTCTACGAAATAGGAAGGTTATGACAAAATCAAAGTTTTTTTCTATAATTACTTTAATCCTTGTAGCTGCATGTTTATGTCAACTATTTCATCAGCAGGACAAGAAGAAAATTCCTAAGAAGGATCGCATTGATGCTGCCATGAAACAAGAGTGGCTGATGGTTCATAATCCGCAAACCCAAGAAATTCCACGCCGACAACTCTTGAAAATCAAGAATGGAATGAATACCGCAAAGCGCGGTAACTCGGGATTGGTGTGGTCTGAACGAGGTCCCAACAACGTAGGAGGTCGTACTCGAGCTCTCATGTTTGACAAAGGTGATGCAACACATGAGACTGTTTTTGCGGCAGGAGTATCAGGAGGACTTTGGAAGACTACTGGGATCTCATCAACTTTCCCCAACTGGCAGCCGATCGATGACTTTTTGGGAAACTTGTCGATTTGTGCTATTGCCCAACATCCCACACTACACAACACCATATACTTTGGAACAGGTGAAGGTTATTTCGCGAATAATGCAACTCCAGGTATGGGTCTTTGGAAAAGCGTAGATGGAGGTACATCCTGGTCACACTTGGCTTCCACCAACAATACGGACTTTGATTATGTCCAGGACATTGTAATTGATAATTCGGGAAATATATTCGTGTCGACACTAGATGGTGTCAAGAAATCCACGAATGGAGGAGCTTCATGGACTTCTATTCTCGATCAAAATCACTTCGCGGTGACCAACAAGGCAAATAATCTTGAATTGGCAAGTGACGGTACATTGTATGCAACAATGGGTGTACTATGTGAGGATGGAATATATAAATCAACCAATGGTGGATCAACATGGACAAAACTAACAACTGGTCTTCCTTCGTCTGATTACAACAGGATTCAAATCGCTGTAGCACCATCAGATCCTAATAGAATATATGTTCTCTTCGAGGATGAAGCAACGAGCGCGTGTAAGGGGATCTATAAATCCACTAATGCCGGTTCATCATGGTCTTCTGTGACAAATCCTGCAGCACTGGGAATGACAAATTTTGCCCGGAAGCAAGCTTGGTATGATTTAACAATATCGGTTGATCCCAATAACCCCAATAGACTGTTTATAGGTGGAATAGATTTACTTATCTCAAGTAACAGTGGAGGTTCTTGGGATCAAGTTACTCAGTGGGGAGGGCTTGGAGGAATTCAGTATATGCATGCAGATCAACACGCGATCGTCTTTGCACCAGGAGAATCAGATAAAGTGGTATTTGGAAATGATGGAGGGGTTTATTTTACGAATGATGGTAGTGCTGTAGAGCCCCAAATATTTGCTAAAAACAATGGTTTTAATGTCACGCAATTCTATGCTTGTACTGCTCATCCTAGTTCAGGAAACAATGAATATTTAGCTGGAGCTCAGGATAATGGAACGCAAAGATTTCTTTCTCCTGGTGTGAATACGACTGAAGAAGCCTCTGGCGGAGATGGGGCTAGATGTTACATTGATAAAGACAGTCCAGATATTCAGATTTCTTCGTACGTGTTCAACAATTATTTTATCTCAACGAATGGGGGTACTTCATTCAACTATATTCCTTTAAATGACAACGGATTATTTGCCAATGCAAATGACTACGACCATTCTCGCAACTACCTTTATGCGGCAGCTGCTCCTGGGAAGATCATTAGATGGACCAATCCGACAACAGGAGGTAATTCGTATTCCACCGTTACCTTATCAGGTCTTGGTGGACAGCAAGTATCTTATGTCAAGGTTTCACCATCCGTAGCCGATCGAGTTTATATAGGTACGACGGTAGGAGATATATATAAAGTAGACAATGCACATATGGGAAGCACTAAAGCGGCAAGTCGAATAAGAAATGCGTCTACTGGGTATGTAAGTTCAATCGTGATTGATGAGTCCAATGAGAATCATATTCTCATTTCTTATAGCAATTATGGACTAGACAATATTTATCAAACTACTAATGGGGGATCATCGTGGACGTCAGTTGAAGGTAATCTACCAGATATGCCTGTACGTGATATAACTTTCCATCCTGAGAGTACGGATAAGGCATTTATCGCAACAGAAATAGGAGTATGGTCAACTGATAATATGAATGGATCATCAACTAACTGGCAAGCCGATAATTCTGGACTGGCTAATGTAAGAGTAGATATGCTCCATATAAGAGAGTCAGACAATATGATGCTGGCTGCTACACATGGTCGAGGGCTCTACACAACTACCTCTCTGGGTAGTGTGAAAGCCAATTTTACCAGTTTAGGTCTTACTAAGTCAGAATCCTCAAACAGTGGCAGCATTGGCACTTGTAATGAAAACTACACTACCTATAATATCGAAGTAACACTTACTGCCCCCGTTTCTTTGCCTTCGACGGTTTTAGTATCTGTAGATAACGCTCTTTCAAATATGACGTCTGGTCGGGATTATACCTTGACAGGAACAAGTTTGAGCTTCACCCCTGGTGGAAGCCTGTCGAAAAGTGCATCGCTCAAAATAATTGATGATGCCATTGACGAAGCCAATGAAGTGCTTACCCTCAAAATGTTAAGTAGCCAGGTCAAGATTGGAGACGCTGATAAGATGACAATTGTTATAAGCGATGATGACGAGGATCCTGTATTGAGTGGCGGCAGTTCTGAAATCGAAATAGGGAATGGAACGACCAGTGATGATAACTATCCCTTTAGAGGATTTTATGAGGACGAGCGAACACAGATGATCATACGTGCTGAGGAATTATTAAGTGCAGGTCTAGTAGCAGGTGATATAAAAGATATGTCGCTCCATATTATGAGCAAGGCAAGCTCGAGTCCATTCAAGGGATTTTCAGTCAAAATGATGCACACATCACTTAATGAAGTAAATCATATCGGCGATCCATTTGAAAGTGGTGCTCAAGTAGTCTATTCTGCTGATCTTTCAACAATCGACGGATGGAACAAAGTTGTATTTACTTCTTCCTTCTATTGGAATGGAGTGGATAACTTACTGATTGACATATGTTTTAATAATAAAAACTGGTCTGATGATGATGAACTGTATTGTACCTCAACTGGCTATAATTCAGTACAATATCGATATGCAGACGGGTCGACAGGGTGTAACCTCACGACAGTTATGAAAGTTACAGATAAAAGACCTGACATGAGGTTTGGTCAGGATCCTCAGAAGTTAAAATTACCATCAGGTCAAGCTTCCAAGAGTACTTATGTTGCAGGAAATGAGACGGCACACTTTTATGATGAGGGAGAATTGGTAATGTCTGTTGAGAATCTATCCTCAAGTGACATATCATGCATGGAAGTGTCCATTGACCGTGCAGGGCCGGGCGTACTATCACCTTCTTGGCTCGGCGGCTATAATGTATCTGAGAAGACCTTCTATATAGATGCATATAGTGATGTGAGTTACAGGGTTACATTGTATTATAAGAGCTCTGAACTGTCAGCGTGGGGCAATCCCGATGGCTTGAATTTAATAAAGACAAATAGCCCAATATCGTCGTATCAAAACGATGGGTATGACATCTTGACAAACGGGAATATTATTATCACAGACTTACCTAGTGGTTTTAAGAGCTTCGCTGGTGAGTTTTATGGGTTTAGTGGATTTGGCCTTACAGATCAGCCACAGAGTACGGTGCCGGCAGAGATAATAGATATGAGTGTGAGTCATCGAAATGGCAAGAATCGAATTCGATGGACTACGGCTTCAGAGTTAGGAGTATTAAGGTATTTCATACAACGAAGTTTTGACGCTCAATTCTATGAAGAGGTAGGATCTAAAAGTGCCGAACATTCTCAAGAAACATCATTGTATTACTTTGATGATAAGGATATTGAGTTTAACAATAAGAGGTACTACTATAGATTGAGAATTGAGGACTTAGATGGTGCTGAGACAATGACGGAATGGCGATCAGTATATGTGTCAGGAGACGGAGATAGCATAATTGAAATCTTTCCCAATCCTGTCAGAGGAACTGCTACGGTTGAGCTTATAAATCCAGGAGATGAAATCGTAGAAATAAGAATATTTGGTCAGTCTGGTAAAATCCTCAATACCATAACAAATACAGGTGACATTAGGATTGAAATAGACATGTCTAACCTTGAGCCATCTACTTACATAATGAAGTATGTGCTGGCATCAGGCGGACAAGGAAGCCGTCGATTTATTAAAGTTAATTAACTCGCTGAAATACAAAATATAAAATGACAAGCAGGATGGCAGTGACTACAATGGCAACTTTGAAGAACTGTTGTTCCTGCTTTTTATTTCTGGCCTCAGCTTTGACTTTACGCTTTGATCTTCTTTTTGACATAATCTGAGTTTGAGCATACAATTTATCATCTTTTATTCTTTTTACAAATAATTGATGCGAGTGTCGTAGTAAGAAATTATTCTTTGGTCGACCATTACATCTCTTGCACGAAGCGGTCCCGCGAGCCACATCCCGCCCAATGTCCTACACCTACTCATTGCAACATAGACTTGTCCATGCTCAAATGCGCCCCTCCCTAGGTCGACTATTACACTATCAAAAGTCTTTCCCTGACTTTTGTGAATCGTAATGGCCCAAGCAAGTTTTAATGGATGCTGAATGAAACTCCCCGCGATATAATGTTCAATTTGATCATTATCTGGATTGAACCTGTATTTGACCACTTCCCATGAAACTGGTTCAATCGCTATTGGTGGATCCTCATTATCAAGAATATTGACTATGATTTTATCATGAGTAAGAGAGACGATTTCTCCTATGCTTCCATTGACAAATCTTTTGTCGAGGTCATTTTTAACCATCATTACCTGACAACCTACTTTAAGGGAAAGGTTAAATTTTGTCGGAAATAATCGCTGATTAAAATCGCCATCCACTTTTCCATGGTAGGTAAATGTCTTACCACTAATCTTCGTCATTTCGTCCTGATTTATTGAATGTGCCTTAGCATTGGTAGAGGTCAATGTGATGGCTTTGACATAATTTGATTCAGTATCTAATACGCGCTGGTTTATGTCGTCAAGGTCGTCTTGATCAAAATGGCCGGTGCGGATGTTATCGAGTAAATTGATAAACCTTCTTTCCTCTTGTCTATATACCTTATTCAGTTCAAAGAAGGACATATGGAATAATTTCAGGATATGGGCAGAGAAGAAATAAGGAGAATCGTAATTATCATGGAGATACTTTTTTTCTCCATCACTGGCCAGCACGGGTGGAAGCTGAAATAGGTCACCAATAAAAACCATCTGCACACCTCCAAACGGGATATCGGAATTGCGGTTTAACCGAAGCGACCTATCAATCACATCAATCATGTCGACCCTTACCATTGATACTTCGTCAATGACAATGACTTCGACCTTTTTTATGACATAGTTATTCTTGAGCTTTACTATATCTCTTGTTTGAATGAGTCTTGGTGGAAGCCGAAAGAAAGAATGAATGGTCTGACCCTTTACGTTTAAGGCTGCCACTCCCGTAGGTGCAAGTACAACAGTTCTTTTTCTGGTAGTATTCCTAAAGAGTTGAAGTAACGTGGATTTTCCTGTACCAGCTCTCCCTGTAATGAAAACAGATTCATTGGATTTCTCGAGTAAATCGAGAAGGTCATTGAACTCAGTACTTAGATTGAAAGGTTGATCAGTCCGCAATTAATTTTTAATGGCTTTCAATAAATATACGAAAACCGGAAAATGATCACTATATCCTCCCATGTAGGTGGATCCGCCAAATGTCCTGAATGGATAACCTTTGTACTGACCAAATTTCTGAATTAAAAATTTCTTATTAAAAACGATGCCTTGATAGTAGAAGAACCCGTCTTGATTCTTGTCAACAAAACTACCAGATAGCATGACCTGGTCAAACAAACTCCAGGCGTCATTCCATGCATTGGATCCTGTACCACGTCGGTAAAGGTCGATCATAGGATTAAATATGTCTTCAGTGTCACAGTCTTTGATAGAGCTTTTAGCCCTCATGTGAGATTTTACACTGGGACTAGTTGGGTCATCATTCAAGTCACCCATGACAACGACTTTGGCACCGTCTTCCACTCTATTGAGTGAGTCTATGTGAGCACGGCATATCTGGGCTCCTCTGTTCCTATACGGTGCTGTCTTAGCCGCTCCTCCTCTACGTGAAGGCCAGTGGTTGACCATGAAATGCATTCTTTCGCCGTCAAAATCTCCTGCCACATACAATATGTCACGTGTGTATTTGGTCAGCCCATTTTCTATGATAGGCAAGGTAAGGGTATAACTGGTATCCGGAGAGAAATGCGCTTTTTGATACAATAAGGCGACATCTATTCCCCTGAAATCTGGAGAATCATAATGAACAATACCATAGTTTCTTTCCTTGAGGAATGGGTGACTGACAAGATCATGAAGAACTTTGTAATTTTCGACTTCAGAGACACCTAATACTGATACGCCATTCTTGCTTTTGTCAATGCCCATCTGAGAAATGGCATAGGCCATATTGCCTACCTTTTCTTCATATCTTTCCAAGGTCCATTCTTTATAGCTGTGGGGAAGAAATTCCTGATCATTAATCAAAGTATCATCAACTGTGTCAAATAGATTCTCTAGGTTGTAAAAACCGATACAAGCAACCTTGTATTGTGATTTTTGTGCCAACAAACTACCTGTCAAGAATAATAAAATTAATAAAGATGGTACTCTTATGTAATTCATATGAAATTTTTCGTGCATGGTCAAATATATACTGACTAACGTTTCGTGCAAACGCAGGTGAGGCGTATAGCCTCACTTGCCGTTTTGCACTTTGTGTGTGCCCAGCATGGGCAGCTATCGCAAGATAGCTATATATTCTAGAGGGTGAAAGTCCCTTGTGGGTCAGGGTAACGCCTGTAAGCATTAGTAAGTCGCAAGCTGGTTTTCGGTGAGGGATGTAGTGAAGTAAGCGAGACTACAAAAGTCGGTACTGACGAACAGAAATTGCATAAGAGGCTTTGTATTATTGGATGAGGTAGCACATCATACTAACGTCCATGAGAAAAGTAATGCGAAGTAGATGCAGCAGTGATTGACTGGCAGCTATTTATCTTACCTGGGGAGGTCTTGGTCTAGTTTCGTTTTACTAGAAGCCAAGAAGTCAGCCGAGGTCATAGTACCAAGAGTAACGAGTGAGGATTGCTAATACCATACCCTCTACGGTCTCACAACTGTGGAAGGACTGAACGAAGATCCGTTTGAAAATTCGATATGGAGTACATAAGTATAGCCATTTCTTAAAGTACAAACTACTCTAGAGTGGTGTAAAGAGCACCCTAGATTATGGGACTTCGAACCGCCGTATACGAGACCCGTATGTACGGTGGTGTGAGAGGTGCACCCCATCAGTTATCGCTGGTGGGGCCGTCTACTCGATGTGTGCTGTGTAGTTTATTTAAAGATGGAGGTAGGTCCTCCGATAAGGGGATACAGGTCCACTTATCAAACAACTTCTGTAATTTATAAGAGGCAACTTTTATGGATGAAGCGACAGGAGAAAAGGCCGAATTAAATCGGTCATGTATGGATAGGAGAGATGAGCGCAAGCGAACCTTTCGATGAAGTGGCGAAAAGACCAGTTGTTGTCAAAAATCGGGACATATCGAGGTTTCGATGAAGAGTACAGAAGTTACCTGTTTACGGTCTGTATGACAACCGTCATTCAGGAGGCATGACTCTTATCCAGGCTTTAGCTGAGAACCACAGGAAGCCTGTTGTAAATGTTAAATGGAAAGCACAATCGGAGAATGTCCGTTAGGCGATTACAAAAGTTGTAACAGGTGGCGGATCAACTCGTAGTAGTGATGAAACATCTGTAATGGAAGTGGAGCGAAGGGGTTGACATGCTCTGGATATTTTCATCTTGACAACCACTGGGCTTTCGTTCGGCTGGAATGAGCAAGTGATATGTCCTACTCTTTATAGAGTGAGTGTGAAGAGCCGTGTGAGTCGAGAGGTTCACGCACGGTTCTGTGAGAGGTTAGGGGTGAAATTCCCCTTGCCTACTCGACGTGTGTTGTGTAGTTTATTTAAAGATGGAGGTAGGCCCTCCGATAAGGGGATACAGGTCCACTTATCAAACAACTTCTGTAATTTATAAGAGGCAACTTTTATGGATGAAGCGACAGGAGAAAAGGCCGAATTAAATCGGTCATGTATGGATAGGAGAGATGAGCGCAAGCGAACCTTTCGATGAAGTGGCGAAAAGACCAGTTGTTGTCAAAAATCGGGACATATCGAGGTTTCGATGAAGAGTACAGAAGTTACCTGTTTACGGTCTGTATGACAACCGTCATTCAGGAGGCATGACTCTTATCTAGGCTTTAGCTGAGAACCACAGGAAGCCTGTTGTAAATGTTAAATGGAAAGCACAATCGGAGAATGTCCGTTAGGCGATTACAAAAGTTGTAACAGGTGGCGGATCAACTCGTAGTAGTGATGAAACATCTGTAATGGAAGTGGAGCGAAGGGGTTGACATGCTCTGGATATTTTCATCTTGACAACCACCGGGCTTTCGTTCGGCTGGAATGAGCAAGTGATATGTCCTACTCTTTATAGAGTGAGTGTGAAGAGCCGTGTGAGTCGAGAGGTTCACGCACGGTTCTGTGAGAGGTTAGGGGTGAAATTCCCCTTACCTACTCGACTCTTTTCTCACTAATTTAGTTCATAATCCTGTATCAAAACATTTGGTGTTATTTTCAATCGTTCTGATAGGTTTCTTATCATCTTTACTGTTAACCTTCTTTTTCGGTTTAGCACCTCTGAAACGATTCCTTTTGACCCAACGACACCAATTAAATCCTTTTGTTTTAGTTGAAGTTCTTCCATTCGTATTCTTACTGCCACAATTGGGTCAGGAGTTCCTATACGGTGATTTTTGTCCTCATAATTTTCAATTAATAAGGCTAACAATTCGGCTTCTTGTCCCTCTTTGGAATTTTCTTTTGCATCAAAGATCTCGTTCAACCGTTCTAAGGTTTCGTCGTATTGTTTTTCCGTTTTTATTAGTGTATGTTTCATATATTATCAGCATCTATTTTGTCGTAATCTTTATGAGTTCCAATGAATCTGATGAAGAGCCATTGTTTTTCATAGTTAATCTTGGCTATTAATCGATATTGATTTCCTTTGATATTAAATACAACCCTTGAATTTTTCAATATACTTATGGTAGAATAAAAATTCTTAATTTCAGTAGGATTCTGCCAGTTTGCTCCTTTTACAGTTTCATGCCAAGTTTCCAAATAATCCTTAGAGTCTGGGTGAATTGTTCTTTTGCTCTCTTCAAAAAGATTCTATTGAGAACGATTGTGGTTCATTGTTCGTTTTGCTAATATTCTCTTCACTACTCAAAGATAATAAAAGTTTTCATATTGAGAACATTATTGATTGTGGTTCAGTTCCCTCTTAGTGACACATATCGATGGGATAGCTGCCGTATGGAGCGCAGCGGAGTATGGACAGCTATCTTGTGTGTGTGCCCAGCATGGGCAGCTATCGCAAGATAGCTATATATTCTAGAGGGTGCAAGTCCCTTGTGCGCCAGTTTGACAACTGGAAGCATTAGTAAGCTGCAAGGGCGTAAGGGGTGACCCTTGGTCTGAAGGAAGCAGGACTACAAAGGTCGGACCTAACGAACAGGAACTAGATACAGAGGCTATTATAGCTGGGTAAGCAAGCACAACTTTGTAAAGCCCAATGAATAACCAAAAGCTATTGTAGTAGATCTAGTAGGTGTCGACTGAAAGAATTTGCTCTTACCTGGGGAGATCTTAGAATGAGTTGATCATTATGAGAAGTCAGCCGAGGTCATAGTACCAAAAGTAACGAGCGAGGATTGTTAAACCATACCCTCGAAGGACTCACAACTTGGGAAGGACTGAACATTAAATCACGTCTGGATTCACTATGGAATCAATGATAGCCATGGTCTAGAAGGACAGAAAAGAAAAAATGAATTGATAGCAAAAATCTTACAAGATAACTGACTGTTCCCATAGGGGCAATGTCCTGAGGACATTGAAAGGAAGGCACCGCAAAGCGGATGGGTTGATTATAAAGCCTACCGACGAGTGGTAGGAAATAAAGGGTCATGCGGAGTAGATGGTATGGGAGTATCTGAACTGCAAGAATATCTATCAATCCACCAGAGCAATCTGTTGCGAGAGATTCTATCAGATGGGTACTTACCGCAGGCTATCAGAGGAGTAGAAATTCCAAAGTCAAATGATGAACGAAAGGTCCCGAAGGGTGAATGTCTGGGAGACATTCAATTGAGAGAACCGCGAAGCGGGTGGGTTTGGCGCCTGTTAGGGATTCCCACTGTAGTGGACAGATGGCTACAACAAGCAGTTAGTCAACAGCTGATGACGAGATTCGAGTTAGAATTTTCGAAATACAGCTACGGCTTTCGTCCAAAGAAGAACATGCAACAAGCGGTGATACAATCCCTCGCCTATATCAATGAAGGATATAGCGATATTGTAGATATAGACTTGAGTAAGTTCTTCGATGAAGTAGCACATTATAAGATACTACAGCTCATTTATGAGAAGGTGAAATGCGTGACCACGTTGGGGCTGATCCGCAAATGGTTACAAGTACCGATACTTATTAATGGGAAGCTACACAAACGACGTAAAGGGTTGCCGCAAGGAAGTCCTCTGAGTCCATTACTATCCAATATTATGTTGGATCAACTAGATAAATACCTAGAAAAAAGAGGGTATAGATTTATCCGCTATGCTGACGACTTTAGTATCTACACAAGATCAAAATCGAAAGCGAAATCTATTGGGAATAATGTTTATCTCTTTCTGAGAGATAAACTAGCACTTAAAATCAATGGGGAGAAAAGCGGAATAAGAAGACCATCCACATTCAAAGTATTAGGACACTGTTTCACTTCGGTATATAAGAAAGGGAGCAAAGGACAATATCAGTTGGTAGTGAGTAAAAGTAGTTGGGAAGAACTAAAGAGAAAGCTCAAAAGAGCAACCAAGAAAACGATAGGGTATACTTTCAAAGAACGACTGTGGTCAGTTAAATTAATCTATCAAGAATGGATTAATAACTACAGATTAGCAAATATTTGTACAAAGCTAAAGAAGGTAGATGAGTGGCTGCGCAATCGATTGCGATACTGTATCTGGCATGACTGGAAAAAGCTTGAGCGAAAACGTAAGAACCTGATCAGACTTGGAGTGGAAGAAGGAATAGCTTATGCGTGGAGTAGAACAAGAATGGGAGGATGGGCAGTAGCTCAAAGTCCTATACTTGGGACTACTATTAAAGTGTCACATCTCAAACGCAGAGGTTATGTTCCTATGATAGACTACTACTCAAAATTCAATGTTTCGATTTAGTGAACCGCCGTATACGAGACCCGTATGTACGGTGGTGTGAGAGGTGCACCCCATCAGTTATCGCTGGTGGGGCCATCTACTCGATTATGTGTGGTGTTCCCTTCATCGTCCGCTTTGCTTTTGCGTTGGCTGGCAGGCTCTTTTGGCAGCTTTGGTTTTGTGGGTTGGCTTTGAGCGGCTGACAAATGTGCCTGACATTATGTTGGCTTTTTCATTGGTTTCTGTTTTTTGTGATGTCGAGTATATTTTGAAAAATTCGTTCTAATAAACTGTATTCTTGTGTATTGATTGAAACATTCGCTTTGAGACTAGGGCGGATTGGGATTTCTTTATTATACGTTGTTTTTAACCCTTTTGGTAACTCAATTTCTACTCGATAATTATCTTCATTAGGCAGTAAGCTTATATCCTTAACGATTCCGTGTATTGTTCCATATTGATTGCTTGGATAATTTTCGAGATTAACGATAGCTTTTTGACCTACTTTCAAGGTTCCCGATGATCTTATGGGTAAAAGTCCTTCTACGGTTATGTTTTGATCACTACTGATTTCTGGAATTATTGTGATTATGGGTTCTGATGCTTTGATAAAATCATTAGAATTGATGTTTTGGTTTAGTGCCACTCGTCCAGTTATCGATGATTTGATGATATATTTATCTTGCCATTCGACAATCTTGCTTTTTATATCACCTATGTGTTTGATGATGGTAAAGATTCTTGTGTTTACCCCATTTCTTCGTTCTGCTGTAAGTTCTGCAATTTGCGTTTTTAGTTGCTGAACCCTTACATCATTGCTGATAATATTTGATTTGAAGGCTTCGAGATTCCGTTTTTCATTAAGCAATTTTGATTCTGCTTTTTCTTTATCCACTGGAGCAATTACACCGTCTTTCTCCAAGCTGATATTTCGATTATAGTCTTTTTCAGTTAGTGCTACATCTTGGTGATAATATTCTCTTTGTTTATTTAAGGATTTGTTCAGTTTGTTGATCTGGTCTATCTCTTTATGCAGAACATCAATTTTCACAAATACAGATGCATCTCGCAGGAAGTTTTGAAACTCTAAAAAAGTCTGATTTAGAATGGCATAGCTTGGTGTTAATTCACCTAAGGTTAATTCTTGAGGTGATTTTAGATTAACCCAACTTGGCTTAGGAGTTTCAAGAAGCAACAATTTTCGACAAATATGAGTGTCTACGAGTGTCTAACAGACTGATAATCAGTTATTGTATTATTAGTTTTTCAATTGTAGTAGTGTACGGTTATTGGTTTTATGCAATTTTCATTGTATCTTTGCTTTCATGTTTATTAGATGTGTCAAAAAACAACGTAGTAAGAACTCCAAAATATTTTATCAATACACTTTGGCCCAGACTTCCAGGATTGACGGTAAAGTCAAGCAATTTTCCATTTTGTATTTAGGCTCAGATAAGATATTGGCAGATAAAGCCAATCGTGCCGTTGTATTGGCCATGTTAAAAAGTAAAATTTTTGGACAACCGGACTTGTTTCCATCGAAGTATCCAAAGGAGCTCGAAGAGCTTGCTTTGGGCTACTATGAAAAATATCTTATTAAATATGAGTTGCAGGGTAAGCCCGCACCGACGTCCATACCTCCCCCACCAAACAAAGCGGAGTTTCACCGATTAGATATAAAGGGTTTGAGAGTAGAACAAGTACGTAGTTTTGGTGCAGAAAATCTATGCAAGCAAATACTGGATAAACTAGAGCTTGCCCGTTGTTTTAAGCAAATGGGATTAACTAAAGTTGAAATAAACAAAGCATTAATAAGTATTACTGCACGAGCCATATTTGCATGCTCTGAACATAGGACAGCCCAAATTTTACAGACCAATAGCGAGCTCCAACATTGCTACCGACAGGAAGAAAAAATTACACACAAACAACTATATGCCATTGCCGATAAGTTGTACAATAACAAAGACAGAATTGATCAATTTATTTACAATAGGGTCACAGACATGTTTGGTTTAAAAGACAAACTTGTGATTTTTGATATTAGCAATACTTATTTTGAAACAAGTAAAAGACAGAGTAAAATAGCACGTCACGCAAGGAGTAAAGAAAAGCGAAATGATTGTCCAATAGTTGTATTTACGGGTGTCATAAACGCCGAAGGCTTTATACGACACTCTAGGATCTATGAGGGGAATAGGGCAGATGCAACGACACTTGATGATATGATAAAAGATCTGGAGAAGTATGCAAAACCCGATATTGAACGCACAGTAGTCATAGACGCGGGTATTGCAACAGAAGACAACTTAGCATTACTGAGGGCCAGGAAATACAAGTATGTTTGTGTATCACGTAAACGCCTCAAAGATTATCCAGCGCAGGACGTTGATCAGCGAGTGACTATATTTAATAAAGATGACAAGCAAAAGGTCGAGCTATACATTTTCCAGCCACAAGGATATACGGATACATGGATGTATGTTCAAAGTGATGGCAAGCGAAAAAAAGAGCAATCGATGGATGGTAAATTAGTCCAGAGATTTGAAGAAAACCTGGAAACCATAAAAAAGGCCATTGACAAAAAAGGAGGAACCAAGAAGATCGAAAAAGTATGGGAGCGTATTGGTCTTGACTTTGACACTTGTATGAGAGAAATCGTCTGAAACCCTTGCAGGGTAAGGGTTTAGTTTTTTTATAGTGTAAATTGTATTGCGAAGACAGTTTGTTTTTCTAAGAAATTATTAATATAATGTAGTTATTATGGCTACAATTCGTATTGATAAAAAGAAGTCCGGACACTATATGAGTCTGATTCATTCCTATCGCGATGAAAACGGCGTTGCGCGAATGAAAACCCTAGCCAATTTGGGCAAGGCAGAGGACTATAACCCTGAGACACTTAAGAAAATGGGATCCAGGCTGTACGCTCTAGGGGGTGGCAATCCCTTAGACTTGATGGGTACTGAGGTGGAGGAAGTGGGCAGGTTCAATTTTGGTTATGTGCAATTAGTTGACAGCGTGCTGCACACATTTAAGCTGGACCAGGTCTTTGCCAGAATAAAAAGAAAGCACCACCTGACCTTTGATTTATACGAAGCGGTGTTGCTGATGTTGGTCGAGCGCTTTAATGTTCCCAACAGTAAACTGGCTAATTATCACAATCAGGCTGAATATTACTCGGTACAAGACATAAAACTCCATTGGTTGTACCGTGCCTTGGATAAGCTGGACCAATATAGCCACGCCATACAGCAAAGTATATATATGACCGGTCGCAATTTATTCAATCAAAAATTAGATATTGTTTTTTATGATGTAACGACTTTTTATTTTGATAGTGATGTAGAACAAGAAAACACATTAAGAAAAAAGGGATACTCCAAGGATGGTAAAATAGGAAAGACTCAAGTGGTATTAGGAATGCTCATGGATCGTAACAAGCAACCGGTGGCCTATCATATATTCGAGGGAAACACTGCCGAAGTCAAGACGATAAGTAAAATACTGGAACAGGTAAAAAAGCAATATAGTATCGACAAGGTCATCGTAGTAGCTGACCGAGCCATGTTATCAGAACAAAACATTGACCTGATCAGTGGGCAAATGGACTTTCCATTCATATTTGGTGAAAAGCTAAAAATGATGAAAACGCCCGCCAAAGAAGCATTGGTAGATAAGAGCCGCTATAACAATGAATGGGTGTATCAAAAAGATGGAAAACCAATAAAGCTAAAATACACTACACTAATGTACCAGGGACGGAAAGTGATCTGCACCTACAGTGAAAAAAGGGCACGCAAAGACCGTCATGAAAGAGAAAAACGCCTAATAAAGGCACAGTACTTCATGGACAACCCTTCCCAGTTAAAAAAGAAAGCCTCTTACCATTACTTGAACAAAACGGGCAAGGACAGCTACCAGCTCAACGAAAAAAAGATCAAGCAGGACCAAATGTACGATGGCTTTTTAGCCATCAGTACCAATGTAGACAACTTGAGTGTTGTGCAAATATTAGATCAATACCGTCACTTATTTTTAATCGAACAAGGCTTTAGAACCATGAAAAGCATCTTGGAAGTCAGACCAATGTTTCATTGGACAGACAAAAGAATCCGCGGCCACATTGCTATGTGCTTTATGGCCTTGGCACTATTAAGACATGTCGAGATCAGACTTGAGAAAAACAAAACACCGCTCTCAGAGCTTACCATTCTAAAAACACTCGACAGGATGCAGTCTAGCAAGATTACCCAAGATGGAAAGGACTTTTACCTACGCAGTGCTATGGATTCAAACCAACAAGTACTGATAGATAAATTCAAATTGAAAAAAATCAAACCCCTCAATTACAACAGCCTGACAATCAGATAGTTATAGACAACGTATTGCGAAAACGAAAAACTTAACTGCTTGATAATCAAATGCTTATGGCTAAAACGTGTCAAAGTCAAGAGAGCAATCGATGGATGGTAAATTAGTCCAGAGATTTGAAGAAAACCTGGAAACCATAAAAAAGGCCATTGACAAAAAAGGAGGAACCAAGAAGATCGAAAAAGTATGGGAGCGTATTGGTCGAGCAAAACAAAAACACCTTCGAGTATCGGGACGGTATGATATTAATGTTGAGCAGTGCCAAGGTATTGCCACGGATATGAGTTGGATCAAGAAAACATCGAAAGTAAAACAAGACAAAGCAAAAGGGGTATATTTTTTGCGCACAAATTATTCAGATCCAACCGAAAATCAATTATGGGATATATACAACACCATCCGTGAAGTTGAATCAACCTTTAGGTGTCTAAAAACTGACCTGCAAATTAGACCCATTCACCACCAAAAAGACGAGCGAATCAAAAGTCATATCTACTTGACAGTTTTAGCTTATCAACTTGTTAATACGATTCGGTATATGCTAAAGCAACATGGTCTCACATACGATTGGAGAAACATACTTAGAATATTGAGTACCCATACTATCCAAACTGTTGTGCTTCCTACGGATAAAAAGGTGATTCATATGCGCATACCTTCTAAGCCCATTGAACAACTACAGCAAATTTATTCTGCCACCCAATGTAAGCACACTCAAACCCCTACAAAAAAATATGTAGTGTACCACTGATTTTCTAAGTCACTGAAAATCAATAAACTAATTTCTCCGTCGGCCAAGTTGGGTTAAGATATTCAGGGGCTTTGTTGCATGAATAAGTCATCAAAAAAAAGCATAGCTATGGCTTAATCTATAGGTTTAAGCCACCTTTTTACAAACAGGCATACCAAGGCCTGTCATTATATTTAAGCAAGCTATTTTTATTGCAACTTCACTTTGCTGGGTTTCAAATCGTCGAGAATATAGCTGTGGGCCAAATATTGTCTTGAATCGAAACATTGCTGTTTCTGATAAACTCCGTCTGTGGTATCCACTTTGCTGTTTCCATTTCTTTCGACCCACCTTTTCTATTTTCTTGATTATCTCATTGCGATCAAGATCCAGTAACTCGTCATTTTCATCTACCCAGTACATTGCATTTTCCTGTGGAGGTATTACCCCCTCTATCTGTTTTTCCTTGAGCATTTCCCATATTTCATATGTGTCATAGGCTCCATCTGCTCCAAAGCGGTCTATAGGACTTTTTACCTGATCCAATAATTGTGGAACCTGCTGAGCATCTCCATCTCCTTTGCTGTTTTTTGTCAGTACCTGTGCATGTATATATCCTGTCTTTTCATCTACTCCCAAATGTAGCTTACGCCACGTCCTGCGCTTATTATACCCATGTTTACGTACCTTCCATTCCCCTTCTCCATATACCTTGAGTCCCGTTGAATCAAATACTATAAACATGGGGCCCTTTGTTTTGGGAACATCCATTTTTACTTCCACTTGTTTTGCCCTACGGCTTATTTGACAATAGCTCGGAACGCTCAATTCTATCCCCATCATGCCTAACAATGAACTGGCAAAACCCTCTAATTGTCGGTACTTCAACCCAAATACTACTTTGAGCTGTAGCAAGCTCCTCATGCATTGTTGTGAATATTTATACTGGGCTCCTTTTTGATTAGGACCTTGGTAATACCAGCAGCCTAATAAGGCCTCATCAAACCATATAGTTATGTCTCCTCGTTTTACAAGACTCCTATTGTATTCTCTCCAATTTGTGATCTTATACTTGTTTTTCTTCTGCTTTTTTTGCTTTTCCCCAACCTTAGTTTCTTGCTTTGTCATGTGTCTTGCTTTGTAAGGTTGGTCTCTCAAAGATACTATCTCCATCTCTTTTATCATCCATTCATGCAACAAAGCCATATTCAGGTATATATTCGACTTGCTTAAAGGATTCTTCAAAAGTATAAAACTGGATGATGCTATTTTTGTCCAATGTAGATTGAATGGTAAGTAGAACATCTCCCTCAGAGACAATACTTTTATCTTCTGTAAAAAGTGAATCTATTAGCCCACTTACTTTTGGTACTATTTCAATGTTTTTTTGACCAACTATGAGTTCGCCAGTCATAGTTAATTTATCAGGATAACGAACATAATGAGATAAAATCATAACTAAGGAAATGAACATAAATAAGCTAAAGACCCCAATTCTAAGGAAATTTTTAGGGGGCTTTTCAAGTATATCTCTTACTTGTTCACTATATATGTCAATATTTTTGAATTGGTTATCCATTAACTACCCAATGCGAGTTGATTTTTAATAAGATTAAAATAAAATCCTTTTTTAGCTAAAAGTTCATCATGATTTCCATTCTCTATAACTTCTCCTTTATTCAATACTATGATATTGTCCGCATTAATGACTGTGCTTAAACGATGAGCAACTATTATTACTGTTCTTTCTTGAAAAAAACCATACAATTTATCCATTATCTCCTTTTCATTGGTAGCATCAAGAGCACTAGTTGCTTCATCAAGAAAAAAATAGCTCGGGTTTTTGTAAATAGCTCTTGCTAGAAAAACTCTTTGATTTTGTCCTCCACTAAGATTAATTCCACTGGCTCCAATTCTCGTGTTTAGCCCCAACGGTAATGAGTCAATAATATCGTTTAAGTTGGCAATGTCAATTGCCATTGATAACTTATCTTTATTAATTAGACTATCTGAGTCACTTTCAGTTATGTTTCTCAGAATTGTATCTGAGAAAATATACCCATCTTGCATGACAACACCAATTTGCTCTCTCCAAAATTTTGAATTAATAAGCTCTAGATTGGTATTTCCTATCTTAATTGACCCAGACGAAGGGGCAAGAATCTTTAAAATTAATTTTAGTAACGTAGTTTTACCACTTCCACTAGCTCCAACAATAGCGGTTGTAGTATTTTCAGGTATAGAGATGCTTAGTGATTTTAATACAAGACTACTATGTACACTTCCGTACCTAAAATTCAAATTTTCGATTTTTATAGAGCGGTTTTGAGGTAGAATACTAGCATATTCTTTTTCAGTGTCAATTTCATCTTTTAGTTTGTGAACTTCGTTTATCCTATCTAAACTAATCAAAGCATCTTGCGTAGATTGTATAAAATTAACTAATGCATTAACGGGCACATTTAGTTGCCCGATAATGAACTGAATTGACATCATTGCCCCAAGTGATATTTGCCCATTAATTACACTTGACGCAGCTAAAAATGTTATAACAATATTTTTCACCTCATTAATCAACGATCCACCGTTCAATTGCATCTGTTGTAATGCTAATGTTTTTACAGCCACTTTATATGTTCTTGCTTGTATAGCCTCCCACTCCCACCTTCTTCTTTTTTCTGAACCATTCATTTTTATTTCTTGCATACCATACAATAATTGCACAACACTACTTTGATTCCCAGAGTTAAGATCAAATAACCTATAATCCAATAGCTTTCTTCTCTTCAAAAAAAACAGTGTCCAAATAACAAATAAACTTGTTGTGCCAAGCAAGAATACAACCAGGATATCCAACTTGTATATTGCTAGAACTATTGAGAAAACTAAAATAGTTAGCAATGAAAATACAGCATTGAAACTTGAAGTAGAGATAAAAGATTGTACTCGATTATGATCTTGTAATCTAGTGAGAATATCTCCAATATTTTTTGAATTAATATAACTCAATGGAAGATTCATCAACTTCATTATAAAATCGGATAACATCTGAATGTTCACTCGTGTGGTAATATGCAATAAAAACCAATCTCTTAATATTTGTGAAACTGCCATTCCAATAAAAAGTACAAGTTGTGCAATAAGTATTAGATTTATAAAATTGATATTTTGATTCTGAATTCCTGTATCGACTACAGATTGCGTAAGAAATGGCAATACTAATTGTATCAGGGTAACAATTAGTAGAGTAAGAAATATGTAAAAAAATTGATTAGAGTATTTTAAAAAATAAGGTAATACAGCTGCTAATTTACTCTTTGAGGTTACTGCTAATTCGGTTGGAGTTAAAAAATTTACTGAGGGTTCTAATAACAGAACTATTCCTTCATCTTCTGATTTAATGTTTTTACTAGGTATCCAACCTGATAAAAATTCCGATTCAATATATTTGATTATGCCGTATGCAGGATCGGCTACAGTATAAATCCCTTTGTTTATTTGATAGATGACAATGTAATGTCTTTGCCTCCAATTTACGATACAAGGTAAAGGAACTTCGTTCTTTAGAGTATCTATATTAATTCTTGCTCCATAAGATTTTAAACCAATAGATTCGGCAGCCTCTGCAAGTCCCCCTAAAGTTACACCAGTCCTATTTATTGAATAATTTTGCCTAAGGAAATTAAGGTCTATTGATTTTCCATAATATTTCTTGACTTTGACACGTTTTAGCCATAAGCATTTGATTATCAAGCAGTTAAGTTTTTCGTTTTCGCAATACGTTGTCTATAACTATCTGATTGTCAGGCTGTTGTAATTGAGGGGTTTGATTTTTTTCAATTTGAATTTATCTATCAGTACTTGTTGGTTTGAATCCATAGCACTGCGTAGGTAAAAGTCCTTTCCATCTTGGGTAATCTTGCTAGACTGCATCCTGTCGAGTGTTTTTAGAATGGTAAGCTCTGAGAGCGGTGTTTTGTTTTTCTCAAGTCTGATCTCGACATGTCTTAATAGTGCCAAGGCCATAAAGCACATAGCAATGTGGCCGCGGATTCTTTTGTCTGTCCAATGAAACATTGGTCTGACTTCCAAGATGCTTTTCATGGTTCTAAAGCCTTGTTCGATTAAAAACAAGTGACGGTATTGATCTAATATTTGCACAACACTCAAGTTGTCTACATTGGTACTGATGGCTAAAAAGCCATCGTACATTTGGTCCTGCTTGATCTTTTTTTCGTTGAGCTGGTAGCTGTCCTTGCCCGTTTTGTTCAAGTAATGGTAAGAGGCTTTCTTTTTTAACTGGGAAGGGTTGTCCATGAAGTACTGTGCCTTTATTAGGCGTTTTTCTCTTTCATGACGGTCTTTGCGTGCCCTTTTTTCACTGTAGGTGCAGATCACTTTCCGTCCCTGGTACATTAGTGTAGTGTATTTTAGCTTTATTGGTTTTCCATCTTTTTGATACACCCATTCATTGTTATAGCGGCTCTTATCTACCAATGCTTCTTTGGCGGGCGTTTTCATCATTTTTAGCTTTTCACCAAATATGAATGGAAAGTCCATTTGCCCACTGATCAGGTCAATGTTTTGTTCTGATAACATGGCTCGGTCAGCTACTACGATGACCTTGTCGATACTATATTGCTTTTTTACCTGTTCCAGTATTTTACTTATCGTCTTGACTTCGGCAGTGTTTCCCTCGAATATATGATAGGCCACCGGTTGCTTGTTACGATCCATGAGCATTCCTAATACCACTTGAGTCTTTCCTATTTTACCATCCTTGGAGTATCCCTTTTTTCTTAATGTGTTTTCTTGTTCTACATCACTATCAAAATAAAAAGTCGTTACATCATAAAAAACAATATCTAATTTTTGATTGAATAAATTGCGACCGGTCATATATATACTTTGCTGTATGGCGTGGCTATATTGGTCCAGCTTATCCAAGGCACGGTACAACCAATGGAGTTTTATGTCTTGTACCGAGTAATATTCAGCCTGATTGTGATAATTAGCCAGTTTACTGTTGGGAACATTAAAGCGCTCGACCAACATCAGCAACACCGCTTCGTATAAATCAAAGGTCAGGTGGTGCTTTCTTTTTATTCTGGCAAAGACCTGGTCCAGCTTAAATGTGTGCAGCACGCTGTCAACTAATTGCACATAACCAAAATTGAACCTGCCCACTTCCTCCACCTCAGTACCCATCAAGTCTAAGGGATTGCCACCCCCTAGAGCGTACAGCCTGGATCCCATTTTCTTAAGTGTCTCAGGGTTATAGTCCTCTGCCTTGCCCAAATTGGCTAGGGTTTTCATTCGCGCAACGCCGTTTTCATCGCGATAGGAATGAATCAGACTCATATAGTGTCCGGACTTCTTTTTATCAATACGAATTGTAGCCATAATAACTACATTATATTAATAATTTCTTAGAAAAACAAACTGTCTTCGCAATACAATTTACACTATAAAAAAACTAAACCCTTACCCTGCAAGGGTTTCAGACGATTTCTCTCATACAAGTGTCAAAGTCAAGGGTTGGAGTTAAAAAATTTACTGAGGGTTCTAATAACAGAACTATTCCTTCATCTTCTGATTTAATGTTTTTACTAGGTATCCAACCTGATAAAAATTCCGATTCAATATATTTGATTATGCCGTATGCAGGATCGGCTACAGTATAAATCCCTTTGTTTATTTGATAGATGACAATGTAATGTCTTTGCCTCCAATTTACGATACAAGGTAAAGGAACTTCGTTCTTTAGAGTATCTATATTAATTCTTGCTCCATAAGATTTTAAACCAATAGATTCGGCAGCCTCTGCAAGTCCCCCTAAAGTTACACCAGTCCTATTTATTGAATAATTTTGCCTAAGGAAATTAAGGTCTATTGATTTTCCATAATATTTAGCAATCATTTTCAAACAAGTAGGACCACAATCCATTTGGTCCAGCTGCTTATAGAATGGATATTTCTTATTCCTACTCATACGGACAGTAGTGTTTTATAGTATCACTTATTTGAGACAGAAAAACTTCATCAAACAATGCTACATATGGATCTGAAGATTTCATTCCCTTTTTAATCATTTCTGATGAAACATTAAATTCTTTACAAGCTTGATCTATACCACCTTTAGCTTTGTACGCTATTCCTTTATAAAAAATGGCTTCAGATGCACCATCCCATGAGTCTAATGTCTTATTATAAAATTCAATAGCTTGGTCATAAAATCCCATAAGATGTAAGGTCCTAGCTTTTTGAAAATACATATGGTGTGATACCCATGATTCTGAATGGGTAGAAATTTCATCTTCAATGGCTGAGTCAAAAAAATGTAAGGCGTTTTTGTAATCCCCAAGTCCTTTATAGCAGAGACCTATTGCATATAAAATATTATCATCCCCTACGTAATCAGTAAAGTTTGGAGTTAAGGCATTATATTTCATTAATTCTGACAATGCTCTTTGATAATCTCTATGGCTTTGTTGCATGAATAAGTCATCAAAAAAAAAGCATAGCTATGGCTTAATAGCTATAGGTTTAAGCCACCTTTTTACAAACAGGCATACCAAGGCCTGTCATTATATTTAAGCATGCTACTTTTATTGCAACTTCACTTTGCTGGGTTTCGAACCGACGGGAGTATAGCTGTGGGCCAAATATTGTCTTGAATCGAAACATTGCTGTTTCTGATAAACTCCGTCTGTGGTATCCACTTTGCTCCTTCCATTTCTTTCGGCCTTTTTTTTCTATTTCCTTTATGATCTCGTTGCGATCAAGATCCAGTAACTCGTCATTTTCATCTACCCAGTAGATGGCATTTTCTTGTGGAGGTATTACCCCCTCTATCTGTTTTTCCTTGAGCATTTCCCATATCTCATATGTGTCATAGGCTCCATCTGCTCCAAAGCGGTCTATAGGACTTTTTACCTGATCCAATAATTGTGGAACCTGCTGAGCATCTCCATCTCCTTTGCTGTTTTTTGTCAGTACCTGTGCATGTATATATCCGGTCTTTTCATCTACTCCCAAATGTAGCTTACGCCACGTCCTGCGCTTATTATACCCATGTTTACGTACCTTCCATTCCCCTTCTCCATATACCTTGAGTCCCGTTGAATCAAATACTATAAACATGGGGCCCTTTGTTTTGGGAACATCCATTTTTACTTCCACTTGTTTTGCCCTACGGCTTATTTGACAATAGCTCGGAACGCTCAATTCTATCCCCATCATGCCTAACAATGAACTGGCAAAACCCTCTAATTGTCGGTACTTCAACCCAAATACTACCTTGAGCTGTAGCAAGCTCCTCATGCATTGCCCAGAATATTTATACTGGGCTCCTTTTTGATTAGGACCTTGGTAATACCAGCAGCCTAATAAGGCCTCATCAAACCATATTGTTATGTCTCCTCGTTTTACAAGACTCCTATTGTATTCTCTCCAATTTGTGATCTTATACTTGTTTTTCTTCTGCTTTTTTTGCTTTCCCCCAACCTTAGTTTGTTGCTTTGTCATGTGGCTTGCTTTGTAAGGTTGGTCTCTCAAAGATACTATCTCCTTCTCTTTTATCATCCATTCATGCAACAAAGCCTTCCCAAATTCATCATAATATTTATCTGAAAGCTCTTGGTTTATAGATTTGTAAACTTCGATATCGCCATCGCAAATGAAAGTCCTTGGCTCATGAATAACATTTTTGGAATATTCAAAATCATCTACTTGACCTTGTAACTCAAATTTTTCCTTAGGAGTTTTTGAATTGAACCAGCCAATTAATGGCATATATAAGTTGCCATATACATCTGTTTTAAGAGTTAAGCTGCTTTTATTCTGGTTGTATGCCCAAAAAACTTCCTGAATTTTACAATATAGGTTGAACTCATCATCTGATTTATATCTATTTATTAACGAAAACAAATACGGTTCTTTATAGAAGTGACTGTCTTCAAATGGGAACTCATCGAATACAGATGGATTTATTTTGTACAAAACCAGTTTTACTGTTTCTTCTAAATTTGTTGACTGTTCACTTAATAATTTATCTATAAAATTCATTGGTATTTAATTTTTAAAACAAATATTTAACAATTGCTAGGACATTATTTGCTATGTGAATTGCTATACATGCATAAAAACCATATTGCATTCTTAGAAATGACAGTATACTAGCACTTAATCCAAACATGATAATTACAAGCAAGCTCGAAGCCGAAAATAAATCATCAATTTCGTAGGCATTTAAATGATATAAGGCAAATAATGATATACTAGAGTAAACCAAAGTTCTAGTAGAGGGTCTGTAAGAATTAAATAGTTTCCTTATTGTATTATAGGCATATAAATAAATGAGAACAAAAAGGATAATAGAAATCATCAGAATGGAGAGCAGATTTAGATCTAATTCCATTCTATTTGTTATTATTCTAAGAAGTAAAAAGGTGCTTGTGGAAAAAGCAATTGAAACTGTAGTTTTATTAGGTTTTAACCAAAGTCTAAAACTACATTCTTCTATAATTGGTGTAAAGATGATGTAATAAATAGTGCCAGCCGTCCCAATTTGATTAATTAAGTGCAATGATTTGGGAAGCTCATTTTCACCAAAAAGTAAAACAAATAAGAATAATATAACAATGAATAGCAGTACTTTAAATAAAAACAAAGTGATTCCAATTTTAAGTAGTTTATTAAAGCTTACTTTCTTAGTACTTAAGGTAGGTTTGTATAAAAATTTAAATAGTTTAGCTATCATCTTGTAATATTATTAAAGGAGAGAGCCTTTGTTAAAGCACTCTCCCAATTTTTAATGGGCTCCCAAATTGTTAAATGGGTCACCAGTATCTAGCATCCAATCTTCAACAGCGCTAGCTGCTTTTCCAAGGCTACCAGAAATTCCATGACAGTCAGACCATCCACCACCTTGAACCGACTCAAGAAGTTTTGTTTGATCTACTGTTTCAGCTTTAGCCTTAAATGCATCAAGGCTCAACTTTGAATTTTCCATTTTAAATTATTTATGAATAAATTCTCTATACCCCAATCCGTCTCGAGTCTGGGGTTCGTTCGTCCATGTTGTTTTCTTGAAATCCTACGTATGAGTTCAAGAGGGAAGGGATGGAATTTCCCATACAAGTAGCTACTTTGTATTTCTTGAAACATCACGGTAGGGTTTGCAGAACTGTGGCTGTGGTGGTGTGGGATTGCTTTGCGGGTATGCAAAACCACCTCTGCCACAGTGTGGGAGGGATTTAATCCTTTGATTTTCTGTCTTTTATTCATTTCTACCGTCATGTTTTTTTGTTCTTCATCACACATAGAGAAGAAGCTTGAAAAGATCAGCGGGGTTGTAAAATAGCCTTTGCTATTCGACTGAAATTTAACGAAGTATGAAGTCAAAAAAATTATTTAGAAATCTCATTGGGATTTTGTTCAACTAGTGAATGGGTATATAGAGGTACCCTAAAGTAATAAAGACATTTTGCTGATTTTATAGTTTGGCAAGTCGTTAAAGGAAACCATCAATACATAAGAACCATGTATTCAGGTTCTAAACCAAGACAATTAGCTAGAGGGCGTAAACTGGAGAAAATTTTGCGTAAAGAAAAACCTACTACCAAATAAAACGAAGTAGGAGTAGAGAAATATTTAATTGTTTAGTCAATTATCTTTCACCCTTATTTTCAGATCGGGGTGAAGGCTAGAACAAAATTTCATTGGCGAGATTCTTGACCAAAAATCATGACAATGCTCGTGATTGAAATTTGATTTACGAAAGTAAAAGGACGGATTTAGATACTCTGAATCCTAATACATCCGCTCTGGAAATACGTTCAATGAAAGCACTTTATGCTGGATTTTCGAAAAAGACTTTGGAGAGCCTGCTCTCCACTTCATTATTCGCAAAATCCATCCTTCGAATTTTCATTGAACGTGCTTGTCGGGATGACAGGATTTGAACCTGCGACCACACGGCCCCCAGCCGTGTGCGCTACCGGACTGCGCCACATCCCGAATATTAAGTGAGTCCCGATCTGTATCAGGAGACTATATCGTGAGAGTAGGCAGACTCGAACTGCCGACCTCTTGCCTGTCAAGCAAGCGCTCTAAACCAACTGAGCTATACCCCCATGCTTTCAATATTAATTCCTTCTTGCGTCATCCATTCTCTTATAGATCGCGCTTGCTGCCTCCCACCCGAAACTGATGTTTCGGTTCCTTCGCTTCAATCGTCCATTTAGGACGATTGATTCCATGGACTCGGGACCACTCAGTCATGCTCTAAACCAACTGAACTATACCCTCATACTATCTATGATTCCAAGCGGTCGCAAAAATACGAATGTTTGCTAATTCTGTACAAGAGTCGATCATTGATCAATATGAGCCACTACAAGAACGGTAAATATTTGTAAATGATGGAGCAAAGTGGATTGAAAACTGGATTGAATCAGAATACCCCAAAGCACAGATGATATTGGATTTTTATCACTGCATGGAGAACATAGGTAAGCTGGTAAAGCTATGCATAAAAGGAAACAAAGAGAAGAAAGACTGGATGGAGAAGACAGGAAAAATACTGAAAGAAGAGGGTATAAAAAAAGCAAGAGAACGGGTTGAAAAATTGGTCATAAAAACAAAACCGCAAATCGAACAGAAACAAAAGCTGGATACATACTTAGATCGAAATGAAAGTTATATGGACTATCCCGAATTCACAAATAAGGGGTACTTAATTGGGTCAGGAGCCATAGAATCAGCTCATAGGAATGTATTGCATAAACGGCTTAAACAGCCTGGTCAGCGATGGTCAAAAAAAGGCCTTCAAAACATGATCAATTTGAGGGTATTAAATAAAAGTGGACATTGGAATTTGATTGCTGAGTATCTTGGTAAATGAGTATCTAGGTAAAATAGCGGCCTAATACGACAAACTGAATTACACCCGATCATTCATTGTCAGATAATGATAATATTGAGTACAGGTCTATGCGCATTGAAATCTCTTCGTCTTGCGACATGGCATTTTAACTCATTACTTTTTAATTTTACCCCACAAATCAATCTTATGAGTTATTTGATGATGACGATGCCTGATTTTGCCTCGGGTGGCGTTTGGTTAAGTTTACTTACGCTGACCTTTCTTGAGATCGTACTGGGGGTGGACAACATTATATTTATATCCATCGCTGCTGGCAAGCTCCCTAGAGAAAAGCAAAAACTCGCCACAAACATTGGTCTTGTTTTGGCAATGGCGCTGCGGATCATCCTGCTATTCGGTATTTCCTGGCTGATAGCCATGGAGCAGCCGTGGTTGAAAATAGATAACTCCTTTCTCCATGCTGGTTTTTCTGGACAGAGCCTCATTCTTATAGCTGGTGGAATATTTTTGCTTTACAAAAGTGTCACCGAGATTCATGAAAAGTTGGAGGGTGAGACTCATGGCACAGGGAAGAGGGGAAAGCTGAGTTCATTGAAGAAAGTGGTTGTTGAAATAACCTTGATCAATATCGTTTTTTCATTCGACTCTATTCTTACGGCAGTAGGAATGACCAATGGGATTGAAGGTGCACTTGTTATTATGATCATCGCAGTCGTTCTTTCTGTACTGCTGATGATGTTATTCGCTGTCCCTGTAGGTCGATTTGTCAATGAGCATCCGACGCTTCAAATGCTGGGACTTGCCTTCCTCATACTGATAGGATTTATGTTGATCATCGAAGGAGCGCACTTGGCTCATGTTTCACTATTTGGAAGTGAGGTAGGCGCCGTACCTAAGGGCTATCTCTATTTTGCCATTGCCTTTGCACTGCTTGTCGAAATGCTCAACATGAAATTGCGAAAAAGACATAAACCTGTTCAACTTCACGGTGTAAGCGAAGAAGCTGAAGCAAAAGGAATCATATGAGAGGGGTTGTCACCATACTGTGCATCTGTTTTCTCGTATCATGTAAGGTGAAGTACATCTATGAGCATGGGAATACTATGGGAACGATATTCAATGTAAAATACCAGTCTACCACAAGCCATAAGAAAGAAATGATAGCCTTGCTTGAAGAAATTAATGCAAGTGTCTCGACGTACGATCCGGAATCCGTCATTTCCCAATTTAACCAATCAAAAGATTCTTTCTTTGTCCCTTCAAATGACAGATATTTTCTTCCTGTTTTTGATGCTGCGCTTAGTGTGCACCAATCAAGCGATGGTTATTTTGATCCCACCGTCATGCCGTTGGTTAATTATTGGGGCTTTGGTTATTCAGGTAGAAATAAAAAGGTGGAGCCTGACAGCATGGAGGTGAACGCATTAATGAATTTCATAGGCATGGTCAATATAAATTCCTTCGATAGCTACTTGCTCAAGTCTCATCCGTCAGTTGAATTGGATTTCTCGGCTATAGCCAAAGGTTATGCAGTGGATTTGATTGCGATAATGTTGGAAAAAGAAGACGTAGAGAATTATATGGTGGAGATCGGAGGAGAAGTGCGCTGTGGGGGCGTTAATTCAAAAGGTGAAGAATGGAAACTCGGTATTTCCAAGCCTGACGAATCAGCTTTATTAACGGATTTTGCCTTCATGGTGAATCTGGATAATGCAAGCATGGCAACGTCAGGGAATTATCGGAATTTTTATAAAATAGGTGGAAAGAAGTTTCATCATACAATAAATCCTAAAACCGGTTACCCTGAGATTTTGTCATTGCTCAGTGCTACCGTTGTTGCATCGGATTGCATGCGGGCAGATGCCTGGGCCACCGCATTTATGGTTATGGGACTAGAAGATGCTAGAGCCAAAGTTAGTGAACTCAAAAATATAGAAGCTTGCTTTATATATAACGATGGAGGTGTACTGAGACAAGAATATTCGGCTAACTTTGAGGCTATTATAAGTACGCCTAATGAATCCATTTCTAAATAACCATTGACATGAAATTTAACCTTGATAATGATCTTGTATTCTTTGACATTGAGGCTACAGGACTCAATGTAATAAGGGATAGAATCATCCAGATAGCGCTCATTAAGAACCACAAGGATGGATCACCTCCTACGGAATTGGAATTGCTTGTTAACCCTGCTATGCCCATATCTGAGGAAGCATATAAAGTTCATGGGATATCGGCTGAGATGGTAAGCAACAAGCCTACCTTTCCACAGGTTGCCGATCAGATTAATCAGTTTATCGGAAAAGCAGACCTTTCAGGATACAATCTTATCAGATTTGACATACCGATGCTAATGGAGGAATTTCATCGGGCGGGTATTGAATTTTCAATGGTAAATAGGAAAGTCGTCGATGTGCAGCATATTTTTTACAAGATGCAGCCACGTACACTGCGTGCGGCCTATAAGTACTATTGTCAAAAAGAAATAGAAAATGCCCATGATGCCATGGCAGATGCCAAGGCTACAGCGGAGGTATTGGAAGGTCAGTTGCAAATGTATGAGGGCGTAGATTGGATTGATGGGGATGGTTTTACACATAAATCACCGATTACGAATGACATATCCTCGTTAGCTGAGTTTTTACATGACCCTAGAATGGTTGATGTCACTCAACGGTTGAAGTATAACAGTGAAGGTGAGATAATATTCAACTTCGGAAAATACAATGGAGAAAAGGTGCTCGACGTTATTCTACGTGACAAGCAGTATTATAAGTGGATACAGGAGAAAGATTTTTCAGTACAGGTAAAGCAAACGCTCAAACAGATTCTCACAGAGCATGAGCAACGGCGTCAAAGCAATTAAGGGTATTTTTATAGGCCTGATAGTGGTTTTTCTTGCATCATGTTATGAAGCAAAGGAAGGCTGCCTTGATGTCAGCGCGTCCAATTATGATGTGACAGCTGATAAAGCTTGCGCCGATTGTTGTGAATCACCATTATTGATAATAGAAACAACACACGTGTTTGGAGATGAAGGCTTTGGCTTTGATTCCGTTTATACTTTCGGTACAAATAATAATTTAAGAGTTGGAAATTCGTTTTTCTTGATCTCTGATGTAAGCTTAGTGATGACTGATGGAAGCACAGTGACGACCTTGGACTCTTTTGAAGTAAGCGTATTGGAGGGAGGAGTAGAAGACGTCGCAATTGTTAAAGATATGAACCTCATCAAGTCCAATCGATTTACACATCAGGTCGGGAAAATAACAGTTGAAGGAACTGTTGATAGGGTACGTTTTAATGTAGGTCTGAATAATGATTACAATCATGCCATTCCAGTCGAAGAAAAGACGAGTACGCCGCTAGATGCAATTAAGGACAGTCTATACATTGATGAAAATCAAGGGTATGTCTTTTCAAGATTTTATATTCAGCCGGATACATCACTGAGCACGATAAAAGTTGTAGATACACAGGGGCCAGATGGTTTGATACCCATAGATCTGGAGTTTATACATAGTCTTGTTCGAGGAGCAAATCTGAACATAGGCATCAGCGTAGACTATGAAAAGTGGTTTTATGGAATCGACTTTATGAGCATGACGGAAGAAGAAATATCTAATAGACTAATTCAAAACACTGCCCCATCATTTTCCGTTAATTAGTTATGAATATTTGCAAGCATATCATGTTCATTCTTTTTGCGGTGTTGGTCACTTCATGCTGTGATGATGATCCCGATAAACCTGCCAATGACCTTGCTCGTTTCCCTTATGATCCTGTCGCTTATGTTCAAGATGTGCCAAACGGATTTCCTGCTCTGGAGATTCCAGCTGACAACCCGATGACGGAGGCCGGTGTCGAGCTAGGTAGATTCTTGTTTTATGACAAATTATTGTCAATAGACAGTACAATGTCATGTGCTTCTTGCCATATGCAGGAATTTACATTCACCGACCAACTGGCAACCACACCTGGAGTGGATGGAATCAATGGGCGACGGAGTTCGATGAGTCTTCTCAATGTTGCCTTTTTCCAGAATGGTCTTTTCTGGGATGGCAGAGCACCTTCACTAGAAGCTCAAGCCCTAGGACCTGTGGAAGACCCCTTAGAATTACATGATACCTGGCCCAATGTTGTTAATAAATTAAGAAGACATGAGGATTATCCTAGAATGTTCAGGGCGGCATTCGGTATAGATAGCAAGACACATATGACAAAGGACCTTGCCGTAAAAGCCATTGCACAGTTCGAGCGACAGATGGTCAGCTCTGGTCAATCCAAATGGGATAGAGTGCAAGCCAATCAGGCTGCTTTTACCGATGAAGAGCTGCTAGGCTTGGATCTTTTCTTTGATGAGAATGACCAGGTGCCCGATGCAGAATGTGGTCATTGCCACAGTCCTCCACTGTTTTCTGCCAATGATTATTTCAATAACGGCCTTGACGAGGCCATGACATTACAGGATTTTCCAGATTTTGGTAGGGGAGAGGTGAGCATGGTTGATCTCGATAATGGGAAATTTCGAGCACCGTCATTACGAAATATCGAATTTACCGCACCATATATGCACGATGGAAGGTTTCAAACTTTAGAAGAAGTACTCGATCATTATATCTCTGGTGGTAAAGAATCGCCCAATAAAGACGCCTTAATCTTAGAGTTGGGCCTTAATAATGAACATAAAGAGGCTCTAATTGCCTTTATGAAGACCCTATCTGAGCCCGATTTTCATGAAATTGAGGCTTTGTCAGACCCTTTTGACTAAATATTTCACTTTTTTTTAGCCTTTATCTGCCCAAAAATTCTTTTGTTTTTATAATAATGGAAAAACTTATAATTATATAATTCACTGATATACAAGTCTTTGTAGCATCTATATTTTAATTCTTATACGATGTATCCGTAACAATAGATGTTTTTTGTAATTGATCTGATCAAAGATTATTAAGACTATTGTATTGTGAATTTAAATATTTCGAAAACTGATTAGACCAATAAAGATTTGGTTTAGCGAATTCGGATATGTTCATGGGATTATAACTTGCTGAAAGATGGTCATTGGGCTGTCTTTTGGCAAGTCTCTTAAAATTGAAAGATTGAGTTTTTTATTATAAAAGTTATCGAAAGCAAATCTTATGATTCAGTTTAGTTTTGGTTAGACTAGTTCGGATATGTTCATGGGATTATAATTTCAGGGGCCTCGCAGGGATGTGGGGCTTTTTTATTCCATTATTTCACCTTCCACTGAAGAGCTTTGTCCTTTTGATCTTTTGGCACTTGTATCTCTAATCCTCCTACTGATTCTAAACTAAAAGTTTGGCCAACTAACTCACCTTTATTAAATACCGTAATTCCAGCATTCATCAAAGAGCTTACAGCAATTTGTGCTTTGAATTGTCTGTCAAACGAAACTATTGTTACCAGTTTTGACATTTGTAAAAATTATAACCTTATTCTCCCTTCTCCACTTTCTTTGCCTTCTCCAACACCTCTTGCTCCATTGAAGCCTTGTATTCTATTATTTTTTCTCTAACTATCTGTGAATGGCTCCCTATGATAGATGCCGCAAGTATACCAGCATTCTTGGCGCCATTCAGAGCCACCGTTGCTACGGGAACACCATTGGGCATTTGAAGAATAGATAGTATAGAATCCCAACCATCAATGGAATTGGAGGATTTGATTGGTACTCCGATCACAGGAAGAGGAGTTAATGACGCCACCATTCCTGGCAGATGGGCAGCACCACCAGCACCAGCGATGATAACCTTGATACCGCGTGCTACTGCTGATTCTGCATAATCCATCATACGTCTAGGTGTGCGGTGAGCGGACACCACGGTGATTTCATATGCTATCCCTAGCTTATCCAAGATATCCGCTGACGCTTGCATGACAGATAAGTCAGAGTCGGAGCCCATTATTATTCCTACGTCTATGCTCATGAAATCACTTTCAGTTTATTCTTGACAAAATTAGCCATTTCAATTGCCGAGTCCAAATCATCAGCCATCATCGTCACATGACCCATTTTCCGTGAAGGTTTCGTTTCTTTCTTTCCATAGAGATGAACATGTACGCCTCTTTCCCTCAACACCTCTTTTATACCGTCATATTTCACAGGACCACTGTAACCTTTCTCTCCCAGTAGGTTTATCATCACCGCAGGTTTAATAAGCGATGTATCACCCAGTGGCAATCCTAATATGCTTCGGAGGTGTTGCTCAAACTGTGACGTTATACAAGCTTCTATAGTGTGATGGCCTGAGTTGTGTGGTCGTGGAGCAACCTCATTGATTAGTAACTGCCCATCCGTAGACAAAAACATCTCAACAGCAAGCAATCCCACAATTTTGAATTTTTCTGCGAGTTTCTCCGCCATCAAAACAGCTTGATCCTGAACTGTAGGGCCGACGAGTGAAGGGCAATGTAGCATACTTACGAGATTCGCTTCAGGGTCGAAGATCATATCGACAACAGGAAACGATCGCACGTCTCCACTAGGATTTCGCCCTACAACAACAGAAATTTCTTTGTCAATCTCTACCAGATCTTCCACTATACATGGTGTATCAATTAACTTGTTGATGTCATCCGCTGATTTAATGACAGACACACCTCGTCCGTCATATCCATCCTTCCTAGACTTTTGAACAAAAGGAAATGAAATCACTTCTCTTTCTAAAAGGGATAGTACCTCATTATTGTCCTGACACTTTATATAAGATGAAGTAGGAAAGCCATTGTCTTGATAAAAATCTTTCTGCAATCCCTTATCCTGAATGATAGCTAGCACTCTGGGTTGTGGATAGACATCTTTTCCTTCTCTCTCTAGCAACCTTAGAGCTTCGAGATTTACCTTTTCGATCTCAACAGTGATGATATCCTTATCCCTTCCAAATTCCACGACATCATCATAATCAGTAAAGTCCCCTTCTACAAAATCCGCACATAGATTGGCTGCCGGAAAATCGTTTTTTTTATCCATCACCGATATGGCCAGATCCAAAGGTGAAGCCGCTTCAAGCAACATTCTTCCTAATTGACCACCACCGAGAATTCCTATTTTTTTGTCTAACAAGCTGATATGACTTGATGAGTGACCAAAAGTATGTATTTTTTACTAAATTGTTCGATAGATAAAAGAAGCATAATTTGACTGGGAGTATAGCCATAAAAAATACCCGTATTTACAATCGTGGAGAGATCATAGAGGGAGATATCTTGGTCGATAATGGGCGGATTTCAAGACTGGGTGGAATTGTCGATATTGCAACCAAGGAGATCGATGGATTGGGATTGATCACCATACCTGGCATCATTGATGACCAGGTCCATTTTAGGGAGCCAGGCCTCACCTACAAAGCAGATATCGCCAGCGAATCGAGAGCCGCCGTAGCAGGAGGGATAACATCTTTCATGGAAATGCCCAACACCAAACCTGGAGCCTTGACCCAAGCTTTACTTCAAAACAAATATGATATTGCCAAAACAAGCTCCTACGCCAACTATTCTTTCTATATGGGGGCTTCCAATGACAACCTGGAAGAAGTCTTGAGAACCAACTCTGAGGATGTTTGCGGTGTTAAAATATTCATGGGCTCCAGTACGGGCAACATGCTTGTTGACAATACTGAAGTACTAGACTCACTATTTCGTAATGTTCCTATGCTGATTGCCACTCATTGTGAAGATGAGAATACAATAAGGACCAACATGGCGAAGGCGAGGGAATCTGGTAACTATCTCATGTCATCTATGCATCCTGTCATAAGGAATGCGGAAGGCTGTTATATTTCTTCCTCATTGGCAGTCGAGTTAGCTAAGAAGCACAACACCCGCTTGCACATCTTGCATATATCTAACGCTTGCGAGACTGAGCTTTTTGACAATTCACTTCCGTTAATAGAAAAGAGAATCACGTCGGAGCTTTGTGTCCATCATATGTATTTTGACAGTCGAGATTACGAGACATTGGGAAATAAGATAAAGTGCAATCCGGCTATTAAAGACCCATCAAATAAACCGGAACTTTTAAAAGCATTGCTTGATGATCGATTGGATGTTATTGCGACAGATCACGCACCTCATACACTGGCTGAAAAGTCAAGACCATACATAAATGCTCCATCAGGATTACCTCTGGTACAGCACAGTCTCAACGTCATGCTGGATTTCTATCATCGAGAATTGATCGACCTACATACAATTGTAAAAAAAATGTCTCATGCACCGGCAGAGTGTTTTAGAGTAAAAGACAGAGGATATCTGGATCCAGGTTACTTTGCTGATATCGCCCTCGTATCCCTAGATGAAGAGTGGAAAGTTAATAGTGAAAATATAGCTTACAAATGCGGATGGTCACCATTTGAAGGAAAAGAATTCAAAGGAAAGGTCAAGTACACTTTTGTAAATGGGGAGCAAGTTTATAACGACAACCAGCAAAAATGGAAACAAGGTCATGGAATGAGAATGCAATTCATCTAGGTCAGAATTAGCTCAGCTAGATAATTTATAAATAATAATTGTCTCGAGTATAAAATAGCTACCTTTGAGTCCCGTAATGAAGCCAAGGAATCAGGTTGCAATTTGACCACTGGCATAAAGGAAAATCATGGCTAAAAACATATTCGTTACGGGGGGAGTGACCTCGTCATTAGGTAAAGGAATAATTTCTGCATCTCTCGCCAAGCTTCTTCAAGCTCGAGGATTTAAGGTAACCATACAAAAGTTTGATCCCTATATCAACGTTGATCCGGGGACGCTCAATCCGTACGAGCATGGTGAGTGCTATGTTACAGATGATGGGGCAGAAACGGATCTTGATCTGGGTCACTATGAGCGATTCTTGAATATTTCAACCTCACAGGCCAACAATGTAACGACAGGACGGATTTATCAGACGGTTATCACAAAGGAGAGGGCTGGAGACTACCTTGGCAAGACTGTTCAGGTCATTCCTCACATCACTGATGAAATTAAGCGTAGAGTAAAGCTTATTGAAGATGAATCTGACTACGACATCGTGATTACAGAACTTGGAGGTACGGTAGGCGACATAGAATCCCTACCATACATCGAAGCATTAAGGCAACTGCGAATGGAATTGGGTAGGGAGAATTGCATGTCTTTACATCTCACGTTGATACCGTACTTAAGCGCAGCTAAAGAATTAAAAACCAAACCAACACAGCACTCAGTAAAAGAATTGCTTAAAGCAGGTATTCAACCTGACATACTTGTTTGTCGTACCGAGCATCACTTAAATGACGAGCTCAGAAACAAGCTGGCTCTCTTCTGCAATGTTGAAGTTAGTTCGGTGATAGAGGCAATCGATGCAGAAACAATTTATGATGTTCCACTCCTTATGTACAAGGAGAAGCTTGATAAAATTGTACTCAGAAAACTGGGGATGCGATCCAATAAGACACCGGACCTTACTGCATGGAAAGAGTTTTTGGGTAAATTAAAAAACCCTACTAGAGAGGTGAGCATAGCGCTTGTGGGCAAATACCATGAACTTCAAGATGCGTACAAGTCTATATTTGAATCTTTTGTTCATGCTGGTGCCATTAATGAATGCATCGTTAACATCAGGTCCATTCACTCGGCTGACGTTAATGAGGAGAATGTTGAAGGCCTCCTTTCAGAGGTTGACGGCCTGCTCGTGGCTCCTGGTTTTGGAGAACGAGGAATAGACGGAAAAATAGCATCCATTAAGTATGCCCGTGAAAATGGACTTCCATTCTTTGGCATATGTCTAGGCATGCAATGTGCGGTTGTTGAATTTGGTAGAAATATACTTGGCCTGAAAGGCGTAGCTTCAACAGAAGTATCTCCATCGGCTAAAAACCCTGTGATTGACCTCATGGAAGATCAGAAAAAGATCAAAAAGAAGGGTGGCACCATGAGATTAGGAGCTTATAAGTGTTCCTTAGAAAAAGGAAGCCTTGCCGGCAGAATCTATGGTCGTGCTCAGATTGTCGAAAGACATAGGCATCGCTTTGAATTTAACAACAAGTATCTCAAGGAATACAACAAGAATGGAATGATTACCTCTGGTATCAATCCTGATCGCAATCTAGTAGAGATTATTGAAATTGAGAATCATCCATTCTTTATTGGTGTTCAGTTTCATCCTGAACTAAAAAGTAGGGTAGAGCGACCTCATCCGCTCTTTGTTTCTTTTGTGAAAGCCGCAGTCAACAGAAACAAAACAGGTCATGAGATTAAGACCTAATAATGAGCTGTTTATCCTACTGATCCTTTCTATTGCATCAGCAGTTCTTCTATTCTTAAGTAGAAACAATTTCCTTTTCTGGGACACCGTACAGTTTACAGGAATGCATGGCAATCATTTTTATAGCAATGGGGTTTCTAGCCTCTTGTTACCTGATTCCATGGATAGTGGTCATCCGCCTACTTTCGGATTACTTATATCAGCCATGTGGCGCATCTTTGGGAAGACACTGGCCGTGAGTCATGGGGTGATGCTTCCTTTCATAGTAGGGATAATCTATGAAGCCATACGGATAGGTAAGCATCTTTTCCAACGAAAATTTTACTTCTTTCCTTTACTGATATTTGTTTGTCCATTCTTTCTAGGTCACATGACATTGGTCTCTCCGGATATTGTCCTAGTCTATGGATTCTTAATGGGTATGAGAGGTGTACTGCTTCAAAACAAATGGCTCATCATGATCTCGTCGATCATTTTATCCTTGACAAGTATGAGAGGTGTCGCCATGGTGCTGGCCTTATATCTTTATCACATTATTACAAGAGTACCCCAGTTTGAAAAAAACAAGATTAAGAAATATCTCAGATTACTCATCCCATATTTGCCTGGAGTAATTTTTTTTTGCTTGTATTTCTTTTATCACTTTTGGGCCAAAGGTTGGGTAGGACATCACGAGGCGTCGCTATGGGCATCAAGTTTTGCTTTGGTAGATTTTACTGGGTTTTTAAAGAACATAGCTCGATATATGTGGATCCTATGTGATCACGGCATGGTAATTATTTGGGCGATCATCATTTTTCATTTTAGAAGCTTGTTTATTCTTCGTGGAAGATTGATTTGGCTTGCTATCATTATTGACATTCTTTTGTTTCTCATGGTGGCACCATACCAAGGTCTTCTCAATCACAGATACTTCTTACCACTACAGCTGACGGGTATCATTCTGGCTCTTCAAGTTTTATTGGCAGGTAAGAAATGGCAGACATTGGTATTTGTCTTTGTGTTTGTTGCACTAGGCAATCTTTGGATCTATCCAAAAACTATATCTCAGGGTTGGGACAGTACTATGGCTCACTATCCGATCTATGGGTTGGAAAGTCAAATGTCAAAGTTCCTTTTAGACCATGACATTAGTAAAACCGAAGTGGGAACGGCCTTTCCTTTACGGTCATCGTCATCAGATCTATTCTTGAAAAGGGGAGATTATTTTCATCAATACAACCCCACTAATGACAGGTACATTCTTTACAGCAATGTCATGAATGATTTCAAGGATAATGAAATTGAATCCTTCTTCAATCAATGGAAAGAAGTGGAAAAAGTGCAATCAATGGGTATATGCTTAATTTTGTTCGAGAAATTATGAGAAAACTAAAGCTGGAAGAATTAAATCGTGATACGCTAGATGAGTTCAAATCCAGAATTAAAAATCCGATTGTCATCGTTCTCGACAACATCAGATCTGCGATGAATGTAGGGTCCTTCTTCCGTACAGCGGATGCATTTGCTTGCGAGAGAATTGTTATTACAGGCTTCACTCCTCAGCCTCCTCACCGTGAGATCAATAAAACTGCCATCGGAGCTGATACGTCAATGGAATGGTCGTTCATTTCCGAAGTCGAGGTTGCACTAGACCAACTAAAAAATGAGGGCTATACGATCATAGGTATAGAGCAAACGGATAAATCAGTATCGTTTGCTGAGATTCGTCAACAGGGGTATAAAAAAGTAGCAATAGTTTTTGGAAACGAGGTCAATGGCCTTTCCGAGGTCTGTCTACCATTGCTTGACGAAGTCTACGATATTCCACAGTATGGGACCAAGCATTCTCTGAATGTTGCTACGTGCGGAGGGATCGTATTGTGGGAATTTTTACAAAACATGACTCGCTCAAACCATTAATAAAGATTCAGATGTCAATAGAAAAATACGTTGCATTTTTAAGAGGTATAAATGTAGGAGGTCATCACAGGGTGCCAATGGCGGACCTTCGCGACGAAATGAAGAAATTGAAGTTCCAAAATGTCGAGACCATTCTCAACTCCGGCAACATCGTATTCGATGTCAAAAAAGGGAAACTTGATGATCTTGAATCGAAAATTATGACTCACTTGGAAGAAGCTTTCGGCTTTCCTATCCCGACGATGTTGAGAAGAGCAGAAACAATAATTGCACTTTTAGAACATGATCCCTTTAAGGATAGCGAGTTGACAAAAGACATTAGATTCTATGTTTCATTTCTACGCGATGACAGTGATATTGACATTAAGTTTCCTTGGGTAAGTGAGGATGCATCGTATACAATCCTAAGCAAGAGAGACAAAATGATCGCAAGTGTTCTTGACATAGGCGTATCTAAGACTCCCAAAGCCATGGAAATTCTGGAGAAGTTTTACAAAAAAGATATTACAACTCGTAATTGGAACACCATCAAGAGACTCGAGAAGAAAATTTACTAGAGCAATGTTTTATCCATAGCCTGTCCCTAAGGGGACTGTTACTAGTAAATCTATTTAAAAACCATCCCTATCTCTACCAATAATCCGGCCTACCTCATCAGATAGACTTTCAGCATTTAAAGACACGAGTAATAATTGAGTTCTACAAATGGTGCAATAGATTTTCTAATTCATAATCCGTGTTAAAAAAAGACGAAGTTAAGACAGTACCTGCGAGATGATCCCTTGATTTTCACTTGATAGATGATAATCATGGGCAAGAATTGAATCGGTGGTCTCGTTATAATTCCATGAGACAATTTAAAAGTGCCAGCTGTTTAATGGGTTATGTATTCTTCATGCTATTGTGTAGCTGTCAATTTGGAGATGAAAAGACTAACGACAACTTGCTCCAATATCCCAAGGCATTGGTTAGCTATGGTGACTACAAAAATCTCGTGGCTACCGTTGAAGATGTTCGTATAGACAGGCTGATAAACCTTGATATATTCCTTAAATACCAGCAAGAACAAGCGACTGTGGTCCTAGATACTAGATCCAGAGAATTCTATAATCTAAAGCATGTGAAGGGAGCTATAAATTTACCCTTTACAGAATTTACCCAACAAAATCTAAGTAGACTTATTCCCGACCCGAATACTCGCATCCTTATTTATTGTAACAATAATTTCAAAGGGGACCAAGTGGCTTTTGCATCAAAGTCGTTCAATCCTAAGTTAAGTAATATCAATACATTGACGGATCAAAAAAAACCAACTATGTTGGCACTCAATGTACCGACGTATATCAACCTCTATGGATATGGGTATCGAAACATTTATGAATTAAACGAGCTCGTAAACGTAACTGATAAACGCATCAATTTTGAGAGTTATATCTCTACCTCAGTAGATTACAAGACTTCAAGAAAAACCTACTAAACAAGAACACGAATTGAACCAATAAAGCCACAGCACTACTTATAATCTGGCCTAAACCCTACCCTCAATCCAATTTGCAACTGTGTGTTTCTCGTATTCTCAGTGGGTACAAGATCGCAAAATGGACACAAAGCACTCCGCAGGGCAGTGACACTTTCAGGATTTAAGGATGGATAATAGTTCATGACAACAAAAGGAGTGATTGTCAATAAGTCGTTAATACCGATATCCAGTCCGGCACCAAGGCCCATACGGAAGGCAATATCTGAGTGCTTGGACACCTCAGTGTTTTCAGTTCCACCATTGAGCTTGTACTGATTGAAATCAATGCCCGGATTGACCATTAAGAAGAAACCCTTTTGGATAAGGTCGCCTTGTTTTGAGAAGGTGGGACAATTACAATCACCGCCAAAATCCAGGACATAAAAGTGCGTGTTAATACCAAAGCCAAATCTAGATCTCTCCAAGCTAAATGGGTCTAGCCCATCAGCAGAAGTTACCTCACTTTTTAGAGAATATGCTATCTCTGGAAAAAATTCTATACGCTTATCCTTTACCCGAAACCAATAATCCAGACCAACGGTAATCTCCGAACCAAACCACTCTGATTCCTTTATTTGACCCTCAGTATATTCATTGTTCCATGTTGTGAGACCATTGTTGTCGTACTTGATTGACAAGCCAAATTGACCGGAAGCCAGAAACGAAATACAGCTTAAAAATATGAGTAGCATTAATCGTGTCATCCTCTTTTGTTATATGTAACGAATACACTAAAATAGAAGTATTTTTGCTTCCCTAGAATAATGAAGACCAAAGGAGCTACAAAGAAAAACGTAAACGTCATCACACTCGGCTGCTCTAAGAATGTGGTCGACTCAGAAAACCTCATCGCTCAGCTCAAAGCCAATGATTTTGATGTAATCCATGACAGCAATGATACCACCGAGATAGTCATCGTCAATACGTGTGGATTCATTGATCTGGCAAAGCAGGAGTCTGTCGAAACCATCCTGAGTTGTGCTGAATCTAAAAAGCGAGGTGAGATAGACATTTTATATGTTACGGGATGCCTTTCCGAGCGGTATAAAAGCGATCTGGAAAAGGAAATTCCTGAGGTAGATGCCTATTTCGGGACCATGGAACTCCCTGGATTGTTGCATAGACTCAATGCCGACTACAAACACGAACTGATAGGAGAGCGTAGTCCTACGACTCCTCAGCATTATGCTTACTTAAAGATTTCTGAAGGCTGCAATAGAACTTGCTCATTTTGTGCCATACCATTGATGAGAGGCCATCATGTTTCGAGATCGATAGAGGACCTGGAGAAGGAATCAAGACATCTGGCACGTATAGGTGTAAAAGAGATCATATTAATTGCACAAGAACTGACCTACTATGGGCTCGACATCTATAAGAAGCGAGCTCTTCCAGAGCTACTTGATCGACTTTGCGAGGTCGCAGGTATATCATGGATAAGATTACATTATGCCTATCCTAGTAAATTCCCCAGAGAAATCTTTGAGGTCATGGTAAGGCAACCCAAGATTTGCAATTATCTGGATATCCCATTACAACATGCCGATGACGGAGTATTGGAAAGGATGAAAAGACAGATCACGCAATCAGATCAAAGAGACTTGATTGCGTACGCAAGAAAAAATGTTCCGGGGATTGCCATTCGCACAACTATCTTGGTTGGATTTCCAGGAGAATCAGAAGAAGAGTTTGTATCCCTATTGAGTTTTATTAGGGACATGCGATTCGAACGATTGGGCGTATTTGAGTACTCACATGAAGAAGACACTACCGCCTACTTGCTTGATGACAACTTGTCTAGTGATATAAAGTTGGAAAGAAAAAGGCAGATCATGGAAGTTCAGGAAGACATCTCCAATGAACTCAACCAGAATAGAATAGGGCAGGTTTGCAAAGTCATAGTGGACAGGAAGGAAGGAGACTATTTCATAGGACGTACAGAATATGATTCTCCTGAAGTTGACAATGAAGTACTCATCGATGGTAGCCAGCATTATGCGAGAATTGGTGATTTCATAACCGTTAAGATTACGGAAGCAACAGCATTTGACCTCATCGGAATTCCAGAGGATGAAAGATTATAGGTCAAGTTTCCATCGCAACTTGAGTCCCTTCATCCAAGGCGCTCTCGTTTTGTCAGGTATGCTACTAGCATTCGCAATTGTAGGAATGGTATCAGAGGGTGGGTCAACTGCATGGGAGATTGCTCTGAGCTTGCTGCTTTTCTTCGCCATACTTAATGCCATGTTCGCTCTGGCTAGCAAAGGTCAGAAATGGTATTGGCTTCAGTCAGTAATTACTTATGTAGCACTTGCCGGGACAGGAATTCTTATGGCAACATGGATTACTGGCAACAACATTAATGAAGCTGGCTCCGTTAGATGGCTTTATGGATTGTTTTCATTTTGCTACCTGCTTATAATTTCTATAATTAGATCTATTAAGACGATAGTAGAAATGGCAGTCATGAAAAACGAAGAATTGAATAAAAAATAGTTAACTATCATGAATCATGTGTTTGTACTTGCCCTCCTCATCTTTTTTTCTTGTAAAACCAGTCCAGCTCAAAAAGATAATATAGGAAAACATGAAGTTCCTATTGTCATACTTCAAAGTAATCCCGAATACAAGGTACTGTCGGCAGGCGATACCCTTTTCTATGTTAGTAAAACGGAAGCGGAATGGAAAGGCGAACTCTCAGCCGAAGAGTTTTACATTCTCCGCAAGAAAGGGACGGAACGTTCTTTTGCCGGAGATCTTTGGGATTTCAAAGGTGACGTCATCTTTACTTGTCGTGCTTGTGGATTGGAGTTGTTTGATTCGAGTACCAAGTTCAAATCAGGGACTGGTTGGCCATCTTACTATCAACCCATTAAAGACGAGCACATAAGAAAGGATACAGACCATGATCTAGGTTATGCCCGTACTGAAGTTATGTGTGAGCGATGTGGAGGACACCTTGGCCATGTCTTCAATGATGGGCCAGAGCCTACCGGCCTAAGGTATTGTATCAATTCTGCGTCTTTGGATTATAAGGAGAAGTAGGGGAGTTCATATGATATGCTACCTTAAACCAATTAAACCAATTACACCAGTTCAGCGTATAATACCTCTTGGGTATGTGATACTGGAGAACTCTTCAGAATCATCTTGAGTTTTATCGAATATTTACACGTTTACTCGCATTAACTACACCTTTGTAATTTTATGTGTTAAAAACTGAATCAATCTTAGAAGAAAAAAGTAGTTATTATATAACAATTGAAGGCTTTGTTGCATGAATAATATGTCTAAAAAGGACCTATTGGGAGGGATTAAAAGGGTTGAAAATATTGCATCAGCATCCAAAGTCAAAAGGATGTTGATGCATCCTTTTAAATATATTGATGCAATATTTTATCGTGAGTTCATTTACAAGAAAACCAAAAGAGAGAAAGCAGTAATAGCTAAAACCTTTTTCGACTCAAAGATGAATTTGCTCTTACCATCGAGCACCGACATATACCTAACAGGTGGGAAGTCACATGACTCTGAAATCAGGCTTGCTAGATTTTTAGTAAATTATTTAACCCATGCCGACACATTTATAGATGTCGGCGCGCATTATGGCTACTTTTCTCTACTTGCATCCAAACTCGTGGGGGATTCAGGCAGAGTAATTGCTTTTGAAGCTTCGCCAACAACATTTGCTACCTTAAAGAAAAACAACTCAAGTTGCAAGAATATTTCTTGTTTCAATTTAGCCGTTTCAGATGTAGAATCTATCTTATCATTTTATGAATTTCCTAACTTATTTTCTGAATACAATTCTTTAGATATAGATCAGTATAAAAAAATGGATTGGTATTCAGATAATAAACCTGATATAGCCAAGATTAAATCGATCACTCTAGACAGTTTTATTTCAATAGAAAAATTTAAACCAAGAATAATCAAGATCGATGTTGAGGGAACTGAGTTTAAGGTCATCAAAGGGCTAAATAAACACTTTGAAGAAAATTCTCCTTACGTTGTCATGGAATACCTATCTCACAAACGAGGAAACAAGGAACACTCAAAGGCCGTAGAATCTCTTAAAGCTACAGGATATCTTTCTTACCAAATCGATAAATATGGGAAGCTCAAGGAAGTTGAATCCATATCTGACCATATAGAAAGCGCAGGCTTAGAATCTGATAACATTGTTCTTGCTAGGTTGAATAACCTGTAAAGCTTGATAATCTTATATAAGGATTCGCAGATTGCTTTGCAATATTATAAATAAACTATAATTATCGAAAAATCGTCAAGAGAGCAGGAAAACCAAAGACGAGATCGATATGATTTCTGACTTTTATAAATCGCATAGATCCCGAAACAATGTGGTGATCTATGAGTTTGTATACTTATAGAAAAACAATAGTATTATACTATTTAAAAGACTTGAGAGTATGACGAGTATTTGGAGAAAGAAATCACAGGAAGAAGTAAAGCAAACAGTTTTCAACGCTCTCGGAAAGAATATAAATTACGACGACCTTGGTGTACTTGGCGTTCCAGCCTCATATCTAGACAAGGAAGTATTTAATCAAGATAATTCGTTTCTCAAGGAGGCTCCGTTTATGCTTTCACTGGTTAAAAACCCCAATCATATCGGCTGTCATACTCTGAATAGTTCGGAATCTTTCTTTACTGGAACACATCAGATAGAAAGAGAGCTCATCGACATATGTGCTGTAGATATTCTCAAAGGAAAAATAAGTAATCATGATGGTTATGTAGCGTCAGGTGGTACCGAAGCCAATATCCAAGCTGCATGGATCTATAGGAACTACTTCATGGAAGAGCACAATGCTGAGCTCAATGAGATCGCAATCTTATGTAGTAGGGACAGTCACTACTCTGTAGATAAAGCAGCTAATCTGTTGTCAATTGCTATTCAGAAGATACCTGTTGATGAGTCATCACGGGAAATGAGTAAAGCGGATATTGAGACGACCCTTATGACAGCCGCCAGCAAGGGAGCAAAATACTATATCATCTATTGCAACATGGCAACTACGATGTTTGGCTCAGTGGATGACATAGACTTACTGGTTAACTGCTTGAACGAGACGTCATCTGAGTACAAGATTCATGTGGATGGTGCTTATGGTGGATTTTACTACCCATTTACTGAAGAAAGTAGCAAACTGACTTTTGAGAATCCCAATATTTCTTCATTCACGCTAGATGCTCACAAGATGGCGCAGTCGCCGTATGGGACAGGTATATTCCTGATAAAAAAAGGGCTGATCCAGTACGTTAATACCCATGAGGCGAGCTACGTAGAAGGTGAAGATTGTACTTTGATAGGAAGTAGATCAGGTGCCAATGCCATTGCGGTCTGGATGATTCTTGTTAAACACGGACCATTTGGTTGGTTCGAGAAGATACTCCTTCTACAAAAACGAGCAGAATGGCTATGTAAGCAATTGGATACGATAAAGGTAGAGTATTACCGCAACCCTAGAGCAAATATCATTGCAATCAGGACAAAACATGTAGCGACTGATCTTGCTAAAAAGTATGGCTTAGTACCCAATAGTCACACGCATCCACAATGGTATAAGGTCGTAATCATGGATCATGTCTCCATGGAAAAACTCACAAGTCTGGTAGATGACCTCAAAAGGACTCTCTGACCATCACTAGCTAATCCGTTAATAGGGGCTGTAGGAAGTTGAGATAAAGATTTAGAATTAAGTGTGTATTACAAATTGCACTTTTTTAAGCTTTATCAATCTTTATCGGTGGGGTAGATTCCCTTTAGGGCTTGGGCATGTGAGGTTCTTAATTTTCAAGATGAGACATGAATGTAAAAGAGAATAGTACAATTTTTTATACACACGAGAATTAAGTCCCTTTGGGTTACTTTTTTGCAAATTTACTATTTTAGCCCTCCGATAAACAAAACAAAATCCATTTTTTTCTAAAATTTGATTTTTTAAAACTATAGCCGATGACCGATTTACAAATTGCCAAGAAAGTTGAACTGAATCCCATTTCTGAGATATCTAAGAAATTTGGGCTTGACCCAGAAGAGATAGAGATGTATGGTAAGTATAAAGCCAAGTTACCTTTATCTGCAATCGACAAGGAAAAGGCAGTTCAAAGCCATCTAATCCTAGTTTCTGCTATATCGCCGACACCGGCAGGAGAAGGAAAAACTACCATGTCCATTGGTTTGTCAGAAGGACTAAACCGCTTGAATAAAAAAACGACAGTCGTTCTTCGAGAACCATCGTTGGGTCCAGTATTTGGGATTAAAGGCGGAGCTACAGGTGGTGGTTACTCACAGGTGGTGCCAATGGAAGATATCAACCTACACTTTACCGGTGACTTTTCAGCGATTGAGAAAGCCCATAATCTACTGGCGGCTATTATTGACAACAATATCCAGAGCAAGACCACATCATTGTCTCTTGATCCTCGAACAATCAGTTGGAAGCGAGTTGTCGATCTTAATGATAGGGCGTTGCGTCGAGTGATTGTAGGCCTAGGGGGACGTACTTCTGGTGTACCAAGAGAAACAGGTTTTGACATTACCGCTGCATCAGAGATAATGGCAATTCTATGTCTTGCAGAAAACTTAAAAGACCTCAAAAAAAGATTGGGCAATATTTTTATTGGCTACACCATCGATAGAGAACCCATCTATGCTAGGGACTTAAAAGCAGAGGGTGCCATGACGGTTTTACTCAAAGATGCTATCAAACCCAATCTTGTGCAGACACTGGAAGGCAATCCTGCCATTATACACGGCGGTCCTTTTGCAAATATCGCTCAAGGGACCAATACTGTCCTTGCGACATTGATGGGAATGACCTATTCTGAATACACAGTCACGGAAGCAGGTTTTGGATTTGATCTAGGTGCTGAAAAATTCTTTGATATTAAATGCCAAAGTGCTAATCTCAAACCCAAGGGTGTAATTCTTACAACTACGATTCGAGCTTTGAAGTATCATGGTGGTGCTGATCTTAAAACTCTTACTATTCCAAATCTGGAAGCTCTAGAAAAGGGCCTTCCAAATCTGGAAAAGCATCTTGAGAATATCTTTAAGTTTAAAGTGACTCCAGTTATTGCCATAAATAAATTTACTTCAGATAGTGATGAAGAAATCAAACTTATCAGGGATTTTGCTGAATCAAAAGGCGTGAGAGTTGCTCTAGCGGACGTATGGGCAAAAGGTGGTGAAGGTGCTCTTGAGCTTGCACAATGTGTCATAGATATGATAGAATCGGACACCTCAGACTTCAATCCACTTTACCAATGGAATGCAAGTGTAAAAGACAAAATAGAAACCATTGCAACAGAAATCTATGGTGCTCGATATGTTGACTATACATCAACGGCAAAAGCGCATCTCAGAAGGATATCCAACTTAGGACTAGATCACTTGCCAGTGTGCATAGCAAAAACTCAAAAGTCGTTGTCAGATAATCCTAAATTATTGGGTCGCCCAAAAGATTTTATAATCACAGTAAGGGAGATTGAAATCGCAGCAGGAGCAGGATTTTTAATACCCATTACAGGAGACATCATGAGGATGCCAGGATTACCAGCACATCCCGCCTCCGAAGGAATGGATATAGATGAGAATGGTGAAATTGTGGGGTTGTTCTAGCTGTCAGATTAAGTTTCTACATTTCGAGTCTCCATCCTAGATTCACGCTTCTACCATGAGCTGTAAATCCTGCTATCTCAATGTGATTCTTATTGAGTAAGTTATTTACAGTCAACATCAACTGACTATTCGATGATATGCTTAAATATCCAGTAAAATGAATTAAGGTATATGCATCGAGAGGTCTTTTTCTTAAGGCGCCAAATGGACCATTGACCCCATCATAGTATACATCTTGCCTAGGTCCTACATGGCTGATACGCCCACTCAGATCGACGGATCTAGATGGACGAAAGGATACCTGAGCATTCCATATATCCGGACGTCGGATCAGATCAGATTCTCCATTGTAAGACTCATCAACAAACGCACCTGTATTAAAGAGTTGCACTTGATATTCTCCAATATGGGTTCGATCAAAATCCTTATTCTTAATTGAATTAGAGCCACTAATCAGGGTATAGTTACCCGATATGTTCCATTTCTTTGATGGCATCCATGTCAAATCAATTGCGGCTCCTCGAGTAGTATAATCTTGACCATTAAGATATGTTGATCCTCGAAACGAAGTAAAATCAAGGTCTGATATGGCCACATCTTTGTCCCACAAATAAATAAACTCTATGTTATCATCTATCCCAGTGTTGAATAGTGAAACTCCTAGAACCAATTGAGGGTTAACCTTCGCTGATATATCCAGGCTCAATGACTTACTAGTTTCAGCACCAAGATTTGGATTGCCCAATGTAATTCCGGAAACAAAATCTTCATCAGGTGCATATAATTGATACAAGGATGGTGTGTTAAACCCAGTGGAATAAGACACTACCGCGGACCATCGTGTCGAAGGCTTATAGCTTAGCCAAGTGGAGTAGGAGAGATCATTCCCAAAAGCTTTGTCATCCGTAAACCGAGCTCCGGCCCCTAATGTTATGTTACCATTAACGGGATATTTTCCATCCACAAAACCAAACAACTGAGTATTTCTAATATCCAGATTCGTTAGATCAGACTCAAAAGAAAAGAATGGAGATTCGTAAGAAGATATCGCATTCATCTTGTCTTCCCTTCTACCCAATCCAACAGTTACCTTCAGCGCATCCTGATCCATTCTTGCCAAGACTTCGTGAATATTATACTCTCCAATAAATCTATCATGGCTGGTAATCTCATCCGTATTGCCATGAACGTCTATCACTGATGGAGTAAAAACGTTTACTCGATTGCTCTTACTTTGACTTCCACTGTATTGTAATCTAATCTCTTTAGTCAAGGGTAAAATGGATGTCATTCTAAAATGATCTCGCTCCAAATCAAGTAATCCTGTATCATCATCACTATAAGCTCCATTGTCAATATCCGCAGTCTGAGAAGTACGTCGGTACCAAATTGAAGATTGGATCATATCATGATCATAACCAACTTTGACCTGATAATCTCTCTTATAGAATCCATCCAAGTCACTGGTCTTAAATTGATCCGATGTAACGGTATCAGTTGTAGCGTTTATTCCAGTAAACTGTATCCAGCGCGCATCAGCATTGAGGTAAAGATCTCCATGATTCAATCTGATATATGGTGATAGTCCTATATTTTGGCTTTGACCTGCCGTTATACCTGCCTCAGAGTAAATACCTAGTTCAAGAGGTTTTCTTCCTCTTGCTGTAGTGAGGATATTGATCACACCACCTATGGCATTGCTACCATACAGGGTTGATTGCGAAGAAGGTAGCACCTCTATTCTATCGATTCCGTTTACCGAGAGTTCGGCATAATCAATGACATTGTTGACGGTTGACGGATCTGATAAAGGTTGGCCATCTATCAATACGACGTGATGATTGGAATTGGTTCCTCTAAGAAATGTAGTCTGATTGGATCCAAGGGTCATAGAACTTCCAAGAGAATAGTATCCTCTGTCCTGAAGTATCTCACTTAAAGAATAATGAGAATAGAGCAGATTCTCATCGAGCTTGATGACATCTATTACATTACTTCGGAGGGACAAAGTATCTGGAAACCGGGATGCCGTAATGACTATTTCAGTGGACTGCGCATTTACTAATGAGTCCTTCTGAGCGATACAACACAGATAACAGAAAGTAAAAACCGCGATACAAATTGCTTTCATAGGAATCAAATTGTACTGCAAAAGTATCATCTTGTTTGTTTTAGACAAACTAAACTCCAGAACCGTCATGGAAGCACATCAACAATGCGAAAATTAACTGTCTTTTGAAGGATAAATATGGATTACAAAAAAGTTGAGTCCACTTTTTCAGAGGACTCAACTAATGTGAAAGTATTTATCGAGAATATTCTACCGAGATTGCAAAAACTTAAAAAGTACACAGAATGAATCCATCCTTAGCTAGGTGTATCTGAACATCATCATTGCCTTTCTTTATATGTACCCAATACGTGACTATAGTTGATAGATCACTAATTTGTTCGGGATTACCAATAATATTGAATTGTGGATAGTCATTATCCAAGGTGTCAGACACTGATTGAGGTAGATCATTGCGATGAATGCTAGTGGCTGACATAATGAAGGCGTCGTCTTTAAACAGTAAATATTCTTTATTGCTTCCGGTAACCTTAAGTTCCACCTCTACCAAAGTATCAGTGCAGAAAACCCGAGAATCAACTTTTTTAATTTCATCATCGGGATAATTGGTATTGATATAATCAAGAATAGCCCCAGATAGGTTGTCAACACCGTTGTCCTCCTCATCATAATTAAATTCGCATATAAGCTGTCCAAGACCATCTAAAATGACTTCTACTTCGGCATTATCAGATTCCAAAGCTACCCAGTATTCATCATCACCGGAAAGAGATGTGACGTGGTGACCTGATTCTACAGAATAGTCCGAATAATTGCTCGAAAGCGAAGCCATTATATCGGCTGTCAAATCCGCTTCTTCAATTTTTACGGAGCTCATAAAGAAATCCTCATTAGTGTCAAAGTATAGAAATAGCTTTCCACCAGCTTCCTTCAGTTCTACTTGAGTCAGGGTATCTTCACAGTACACTTCCGAGTCCACATCTTCCACTTCTGCATCAGGATAGTTATCTGTAATGTATTGCTGAATCTTGTCTGAAAGCTCAGGATCATCATCCTTCTTAGCTAGAGTAAGAACCGGCTTTAGGTGATAAGTTCCATTTCCCGTTTCGATGACAGAAGCACAGGCATCAAAATCAATTAAAAGATTTATCAAGCTGAGGTCAGAGAGATCAAGGTCTACATTTAACTTCAGTCCTGATGTTCCACCAGAGGGTATAACAAGAGGATAGATCACACCATCTACTTTGATAGTGTTATTGTCCCCCAGGATCATGCGTACCTGCTTTATGTCTTCTACATTAGGTACATTACCACTAGCTATAAGGGTGTCTATATCATCTTGAAAATCAAGGAGATTGTAGATACCCGCGATTGTACCTAGTTCAATCTCGGATTGTCCTTGATTAATCACTACTATAGACAAGATTTCAACATTGACTTCCTCAGCATCAAGAGGGTCATCGGTCAGATAGATATTTACTTCGCGGATTTCATCAGGGGCCAAGTCTTTCTGACAGGAATTAAAACTAATGATTAACCCTATCATAAGAAATAGAAAAATCGATTTGTACATTGGTGCTGTTTAATTTATTATCAAAGCAATTTACATTTCTAGATACGCTTTGATCTAGAGGATAGTTGCGCCCTACAATTTTTTAAGTATTCCAATAGAGATTGTTGACTGATCAGGTAGGTCATGGTCTTCTTTACTAAGCTGTCTCATCAATGATCCTATTACTTCCAAATTTAGCCTTTGATTGATGGAGTATTCAACAGACAAATCAAATCGAACATTTAGAGGAAAGGTCTGTAAATCAGGAACCTTATCATTTATAACAAGTTTACTATTCATATCTTCAAAGTCGACAAACTCATAGCTTAAGTTTCGTCGTAATTCCTTTGAATAAACTAGAGACTGTCCTATAGCAATGCTCCAATTGTCAGAGAGAGGTTGTAGATAGTCTATGCCAAGGCCAGCATTGAATCGATAAGAAGTATTAATGATTCTTTCAAAATCCAATTGACCCGAATCTGCCACCTTGCTTCTTAGTCCGAGATTCAAACTAAAGATTCTAGAGGAATACTTTATTCTATCAATACCGACATCCGTCTTTAATCTAAAGTGCTTACTAAAACTCCAGTAGACGAATGCCATACCAGTGAAGATATTGTTCTTTTCAATCACTCTGTGACTTAATTGGCCAAATGAAGCCCTCAAGCCTAATGCCACTCTATGGTTATCAGCTTTTCGATGTATGGGTATAGTCTGCTCTATTACTTTATTATTTAAGTCTAAATATGTCTCGTTGGTAATTAAATCATGTTTCTTTATAAAAAGAGCATTCATCTGAGGAATACGTCTATGAGGATCATTGATGAATTGAATTACACTTTCTTCAGATTCTTCTCTTGTCATTACTTCTTGCTTCTCCTTTTCTATTCCTAAGGAGAAACTGGCTGCTTCTAATTTTGACGTGTTGTGTTTTTTTGATATATCGTTTGCCGGGAAAATGATAGAAGAAGAAGGGATAGACTGTTCTGTTCCATCAGACAATGAATTATCCATCTGGGTGATGGAATTACCAGAAGTATGGCTAGACCTTTTCTCTACCAACCCATCTACCGGTTCAATATTTACGGCCACTATGCTTGTATCATTTCTTAATTCTGGTTCTGCACTGTTTTTCACTCCAAGCAATACTAATGTCAAAGTAATTAATCCAAGCAGGAACACCCATGCCAGTCTATTTTTATGATTGGTTTTTTTTTCGTCGACATGAGAGTTATAACTTTCCCAGGCAGTCTCATTGTACACTGGATTGACCTGCTCATCGTATAAATCTCTAATACTTTGTTCAAAGTTTTTCATAATGAAGTTGTTACTTGTGTCGAAAATTCAGGCATCATTTTAATTTTTTTCATTACCTGCCCCTTAGCTCTGAGGTAATTCGTTTTCGATGTGCTCTGGGAAATACCCAGGATATCTGCAATCTCTCTGTGCTTATATCCTTCAAATACATACATATTAAACACGAGTTTATATTGCTTGGGAAGAGACTGTATGACCTTGAGTATTTTCTCTTCTGCAATGTTCCTTTTAAAAGCATCTTCAGGGTCAAAATGATTGGTCATATGAATTGTATCACCATCATTAAGTTCTGCGAAGATTGGTTGCCTTTTTTCCGTTCTAATTTTATCTATGCTTGTATTAACTACAATTTTAGATAACCATGATTTAAAAGGAGCAGATTGGAGATAGGAGCCTATTTTATCAAAAGCCTTCATGAACGAGTCATTGACAACCTCTTCTGCTTGTTGTGTATCTTTAGTGTACCGCAATGCTATCGACATTGCATAGGGATAGTAATGCTCAAATATTCTCTTTTGAGCAACAGCATCACCCTCACAAAGCCCTTGGATGAAGTGTGATATATTTAATTGTACCAACAACGTTTTAGTATAGACGAATTATATGGTATAAGTAGTTGCGTTGTGAGTCTTTATTCTAGGATACAACCGCAATCACTTTTTACTACTTAATTGGCTTAAATGGTATATTGACCAGACAAGTCTAAAGGTTTAATGATTCTTTCTTCTAATCACAGATTGTGACTGAATGCTTTTCTTATGGTACTTAGAAGCATACCTCTGCCATGGAGTAGTCTTATGGTGATCTTCACCAAAGTATGATATAATCATCTCCATGGTACTCGCATCTTGATATCCACCCAAGGGTTGGATTACGTTGAGATCCTCATCAAGGAATACCGTAGTAGGGTATTTCATATCTCCTTTGAGGAGTTGTGCAGCAAGCTCATGATAGCCTCGTCGGCCTCCTCTTACAAATTTATAAGTATTGCCCTTGAACTCGATGTCTTCACGTCGCTCTGCATTGAACTTAATGGCGTAGTAATTTTCATTGATATACTTCGCAACATCAGGATTTTGAAAAGTAGCCTTATCCATTTTTTTACAATAGCGACACCAGTCAGTATAGACATCTATAATGACCTTCTTTTTCTCAACCTTGGACATAGCAAGTGCATCCTCCCATGTGAGCCACTTGACTCTCTCTTGGCTAGAAAGTGTCGTAAAAACGAATAAGGAAGCCAGCAGAAGTGTTCCAATCCTAAGCGAAATCCTTTCCATCATTTAATTCAATAGTAAGCTTGACATAAACAAAGTAACGACAATGAAACTACATTTACAACTAAGGAGGTTTCATGCCTGTCTCTTTTAAAAGAACTTTAACTGTTTATCGCTTGATACGGTCTAAATGTTAGTAATTCATTGCTATCTAGCACCTTACGATCACACATTTCCCCGTCAATTGTAGGGCTCCTGATTCCTTGGAAAAGAAGTTCTTCTGACTTAATAACCACAACCTCATCGACGAGATTCTCTTGTTTAAAGTAATTTATCATTGTCTTTCCTCCCTCAAGCATTAGGCTACAGATTCCCTTATTATAAAGATTATCTAAGAGTGACTTAATATCTCCCTCATGCAGCAATATTTCTTTACCACATGGGGCATAATCGGCCTTACCCGTTACGATAAGCGTAGGATTATCATCACTGATAAGATGATGTGTCTTAGGAATCCTTTCATTATTATCCATTACGATACGAAGGGGGTTACTTCCTAGGAACAATCGGGTAGTGAGCAGGGGATTATCTACCACAGCGGTATTGGTGCCGACCATGATCGCATCTACTTGGCTCCTTAGTCTATGAACGTAGACATTGCTGTACTGATTAGATATAGAAATTCGTTCATTTTCTCTACCTATGAAACCATCTCTGCTTTCAGCCCATTTTACCAAGACAAATGGCCGTTTCTCTAAAATATTAACTCTAAATCTTCTTATCAAATGATCACCCTTCTCCTTACATACACCAGAAGTTACATCAATGTCTTGCTCTCTTAAAAATTCTACGCCCTTTCCATTCATTTCCGGATTAGGATCCAAGGCGCTGACGACTACTTTCCTTATTCCTGCTTTTAAAATGGCATCTGTACAAGGTGGGGTTTTAGAGTGAATGCAACAAGGCTCCAGACTCACATATAGCGTCGACAGATCAAGCTTCTCCTTATCATCTTCAGCAACAGATTCCAATGCATTTATTTCTGCATGGGGTCCCCCGTAGTGCCTATGATATCCAGATCCAATAATACATCCATCTTGAGCAACAACAACAGCCCCCACGGGAGGATTGGAGCGGACTTTTTTTCCAGCCCTGATGGCAAGGTCAAAACAATGTTGCATGTATGTGTGGTGATTGCTTTTCACTTCTATTCAAAAAGGCGAGAAAGTACATCGACAGTAGTATCGATTTCTTCATCAGTATTGAAGTGAGAAAAGCTAAATCTTATTGTCTTCCGAGAAGAGTCATGGTTGATGGCCTTCAATACATGAGAATCGTGCTCCACACCAGAGCTGCAGGCACTACCAGCAGAGCAACAGATTCCTGCTATGTCAAGATTAAAAGGTAGTAAATCAGCCTTAGGGTGATCGGGAAAAGAAACACTACATATGGCATAAATTTCATCAACATTACAAGGACCATTAAAAGAGACTCCGCTAATCTTGTCCTTTAATTTTGTCTTGAATCTCGACTTAAGAGATTGGATCTTTTGCGTTCTCTCTTCTCGTTGTATCAAAGCTAGCTTAAGCGCCAGTGCCATACCTGCAGCATATGCTACATTCTCTGTTCCTGATCGCATATTTCTCTCTTGCGAACCACCAACCAACATCGGTGAAATTTCGTGATCATCACTTATGTAAGCAAATCCGATTCCCTTGGGGCCATGAAACTTATGTGCTGAGCCTGCAGCGAAGTGAAGAGAAGTATCGGTCAGGTTTAAATTCAATTTCCCCACAGACTGTACGGTATCGCTATGAAACAATGCACTATTCTCTTCGCAAATTTTCGCAACTTCTTCCATTGGTAAAATTGTACCAAGTTCATTATTGACATGCATAAGAGAAACCATAGTCTTCATAGATGAATCCTCGAGCAATGTGCTTAGCTGACCTAGATCAACATTCCCATGAACGTCGTTATCTAGGTATACGACTTTAATCGGCATAGCTTCCAGCAAGTGGAGGATGCAGTGATGTTCGATTTGCGATGAAATGATACATTCTACACCCAGATCATTAACTGCTCCATGCAACAATAGGGCATGAGACTCTGTAGCACATGAGGTAAAGAACATTTCTCCCAGCCCGCAATTCAACAATTCTGCCATGTCCTTGCGTGCAGATTCCAGAATAACCTTTGACTTTCTGCCAAGAGAATGAATAGAAGAAGGATTGCCATAATGATGCCTATTGATGTCATCGATAAGATCAGCCACCTCCGGTAGAAGTGGGGTGGTTGCCGCATTGTCAAGATATATCTTATTCATCAAACTAAGGCTTTACTAAACCACTCTTGGACCAGATTTTCATTACAATCATCCTTGCCGTTGTAAGAAAATTCATTCTTCCGTGAACAGTAAGTATAATCCTCTGACCACGACTTATGGTGGGCAGATAGACTTTCAATTGCCGTCAGTATGTATTCTAATTCTTCATCAGTCATAGTAGGATGTATTGACATTCTTATCCATCCCGGTTTCAGCGTACGATCACCTTCGTCTATGAGATTTGTAATGGCTTTTGATTTTTCATAGGATACTTCCAGAAGATAATGACCATAAGTTCCAGCACACGAACAACCTCCCCTCACTTGGATTCCATATCTGTCATTTAGTAATTTAACTCCGAGGTTGTAATGAAGGTCATCTATATAGAAAGAAATAACTCCCAATCGATCTGTAATGTTTTCTGCTAGCAAGTGCAGGTTAGCAATGGGCATTAACCTACCGAAGATTCTTTCGACCATGAAGTGTTCTCGCTCAAGTATCATTGAGGTTTTCATTTCCTCTTTAAGCTTGACACACAGGGCGACCCGCATTGTTTGGATAAACGACGGAGTACCCCCATCTTCCCGGGCTTCTATTTCTTCAAAGTATCGATGTTCACCCCATGGATTGGTCCAGTCTACTGTTCCTCCACCGGGGTTATCGGGAATCTTATTGTTGTATTGCGACTGACAGAATATCAATATTCCTGAACTGGATGGGCCCCCTAAGAATTTGTGCGGTGAGAAGTATATAGCATCCAATTTTTCCTTAGGATCAGCAGGGTGCATATTTATATCTATATAGGGTGCCGAACATGCAAAGTCAACAAAGCAGTATCCTTCGTATTGATGAACGAGTTTTGCAATTTCATGATAAGGAGTCATGATGCCAGTAACATTACTACATGATGTGACTGCGCAATAGATGCGTTTCCGGTTCTCATACGTCTCCAACAGCTCCTTAAGGTGGTTCATGTCAACTAGTCCCTCGGGTGTTGCACCAATGACCTTTACATCTGCAATGGTCTCTATCCAGGAGGTTTGGTTGGAGTGGTGTTCCATGTGAGAGACCAATACAAGCGGTTTTTCATCTTCATGCATTGAAAGTTCTGACCTGAATGACTCATGGACTTTTAAACCTAGAATACGCTGTAATTTATTGACAACGCCTGTCATCCCACTATTTGATGAAATGAGTATATCATTATCCGTAGCGTTTACATGCTTTTTAATGATGTCCTTTGCATGATGATAGGCTAAAGTCATACTACTTCCAGTGACTGATGTTTCGGTATGGGTATTACCTACAAAAGGAGCAATATGTGATGAAAGAATGTCCTCGATAGGCCTGTACAGTCTTCCACTCGCTGTCCAGTCGGCATAGCAGATCCGCTGTGTCCCGAAAGGTGATTCAAAGTCTTGGGCAATACCGATAATGTGCTTTCTGAACTTGTCGAAATATTCTTGATGCATGCTTTGAAATTAAGTCAATTCTCGCAAATCCTTTTTAATCATTGTAGCTAATTGATCAGCTGTCGCTCCGTCTTTTGACTCAGAGTAGATCCTAAGTATAGGCTCAGTGTTGGATGCTCTTAGGTGCACCCAGCCATGGGCAAAGTCAATCTTTACTCCGTCAATAGTCGTCACCGCCTCTTGTGAATATTTTTCTTTTAGTTTGGCCACAACCATATCGAGGTCTCCGATATCGTCGATATCAATTTTATGTTTTCTTATTTCATATGCTGGGTAGCTTTCTCTCAATTGAGACAAGGATATATCCCTTTCGGCAAGAAGATTAAGTACCAGTGCTATTCCTGCCAATGCATCCCTACCGTAATGTAAATCTGGTAGTATGACTCCTCCGTTCCCTTCACCTCCAATGACAGCATGAGTTCTTTTCATTTCGTCAACAACATTAACCTCACCGACAGCAGATGCTGAATACTCCCCGCCATGGCGTCGGGTGATGTCAGACAGGGCACGAGAAGATGATAGGTTGGACACTGTATTTCCTTTCTTTTTTCCAAGAATGAAATCTGCAGCAGCTACGATGGTATATTCTTCACCAAAAATCTCACCATTCTCCGACACAAATGCAAGACGGTCAACATCAGGATCAACAGCAATACCCAAGTCAGCCTTACTTTCTTTTACTGCATTAGAAAGTGATTGCAAATGAGCGGGAAGCGGTTCTGGATTATGGGCAAATTCTCCATTCATTTCTTGATTGATCAGTGAGTACGAACAACCTAGTCTATCAAGTAAAGGAGGTATTGAAATTGCTCCTGTACTATTAATACAGTCGACAATTACATGAAATTTTTTCGACTTGATTTTCTGTGTGTCTATATAAGGGAGGGAGAGAATCTTCTCAATATGCATGTCTATCATACCATCAAGATGCTCGCATCTGCCTAATTCATCAATCTGGCAAAAGTCAAGATCACCTTCTTCAATAAATTTTAGGATATTTTTGCCATCAGTGGCCGAGATAAATTCTCCCTTATCATTAAGAAATTTGAGTGCATTCCATTGTCGGGCATTGTGACTGGCCGTAAAAATAATGCCAGCACCGGCCTCAAGGTGTATAACCGCCATTTCTACAGTAGGGGTAGTACTAGGGCCCAAATCAATTACATCGATGCCCATTGAAAGCAAGGTATCAATTGCAAGACTGCTGACAATGGGGCCAGAGATTCTTCCATCACGACCAACAATTACCTCACGTTTCTTACCAGTCCTGATGATCCATTGTCCAAAACCAGCAGTACATTCTACAACATCAATGGGAGTGAGGTTATCTCCCGGACGTCCTCCAATGGTACCCCTGATTCCAGATATTGTCTTCTTTATACTCACTTCTTAATCCTTTTAGTGCAAATCTATGATTATTATAATTTTATGAGATAAGGGGCTGTGAATAATATTGGCAAGATAATTGGGTGTATGACAAAATGCAGGTTGAGGTCATTTTTTTTATTGGGCACATTTATAAGTTTGGTTCGGGATTACTCCAAGGGGTCATGACCCCTTGGACGATGAATGTCATGACACATGGGATGTTGTATATCACAACAGATTGATGTTACAAGGCTTAGAATCATACAAACGATACAAGCGAAATCTAGATAACAATGAAAATCCTGCATTTTGTCATACACCCTAATTGCCATAATCATATTAGATTAAATTATAATATGTAATTTCGTCTAATTAACATCTAATACCCAATTATGCCAATAAGAAACACTAGCCTTGTCTTAGTCATTTTATGTCTGGTTTTGACATCATTCAATTCTACTACTGCTCAAATGTGTCCTCATGATATTGATTGGACAACATATATGGGCGATCAACTACCTGATGATCTGAGTTATTCGCATATGGCGTTAGGGCCGTTTGCGATTGAGGCTCTCAACTTCACTTTAACAAATGAAGCTCCAGATGGAGGTGCTTCAAGTATCAACAATTCCGTGTCTCAAGAGTATTTGGGCAATGAAATTTACCCATATGTAATGTCGCTTAAGGGAGACCAAGAAGATTACATTAATGCTAGTCTTAAATTTTCAACACCTATACAAGACTTTAGCTTTAAGCTCCTAGATATTGACCGACATAGTCTTGGCACCTGGACTGACTCTGTATCCGTAAAGATATACTCAGGTTCATCTGTCATTGATTATTTTAGATGACAATCTATCCACTAAAGGAGTATATGTAGACTTCATTGACGCCTCAGACAGCTTTATTGGCCTAGAAGTCGAGAGTAATCCATTTGTGACACGAGGAAATGTAACCATCGGTGTATCTGGGCCCGTGGATTCTTTAATATTACATTATCACTATGGAAGAATTTCCAATGGTGATATTTTAGGTACGCAGCTTATTGGATTGTCAGATATTTATTTTACAAGCGGTGATGTCTGCAAGCCTCCTAGAATAATAATTGATAGCGAGTGTGCGGATATGAATGGAGCTGTGGATATATTTCCGCTATCCAATGATGAGTCAGGCAGTTTTGATCTTGATCCGACTACGCTAACAATAGTTAGCCCACCAAGTAATGGTGTTGCAATAATAAACTCAGATGGAAGCATAAACTATATACCCGATAATGACTTCCAAGGAGTCGATGTCATTACGTATCAGGTCTGTGACGAGATGGGAAATTGTGAGCAAGGTGAGATAGGATTGACCGTAATTCATGACAATACCATCAGGATACAAGATGATCAATTCTCGATGTTTGAAGGTACAGAAATCTCTGGCAATACACTTTCCAATGATACAGATCCTGAAGGCGATGACTTATTAGGCCTGTCGGTATTGGTTAAGAATCCAAGCAATGGACAGATTGTCTATTCTGCTAGTGGAGCGTTTACCTACATACCTAATGACGGCTTCGTGGGGATAGATTCATTTGCATATCATGTGTGCGACAACAATAGCGTGGTATTATGTGACCAAGCATGGGTGTACATAAATGTCTTGCCTATAGTTCATCCGGATGTCAGCCAGTGTGCGGCAACCAATGACTACTACGTACTTATGGCAAATGAAGGGTTTGACGGTTCGGTATTGAGCAATGATCTCAGAGAGAATGACCTAAGCAATTCTGTCATCAGTCTGATAATGCCTCCTTCTAATGGAATTGTAGAGTTGCAGGCAGATGGTAACTTTGAATAATATTCCGGAAATTGGATTCACAGGAACAGATGAGTTTGAATACATGGTTTGCTACTCTGATAATAGTTGTTGCTCGGAAGGAAAGGTAACGCTCGATGTAACGGATAAGAATTCTGATTGCTCTGGCGACATCATGCTCTTACATGACGACAATTTCATGGATTGCAATGGGGAAGGTGTTTTTGCTTCTCTGATTGATAATGACATGGTCATTAATAATGTCGACTACAACTTGGACATAGTATTGACTCAATCTCCATCTAATGGTGAAGCATCGATTGATGATATTGGTAATCTAAGTTACAATGCTGACGAAGGATTTTTTGGATCTGACGTATTTGAATATCGAGTATGTGTTGAAAGAGCACAATCTGAACTTATCCAACACTCGAGTTCTGGAAGCGACCTTCCTTTAGGTGTTGTTGAGGGAACCGCCTCATCGATGTGCTCTATCGAAATGGTAGGTGACGGATTTGTAGATAAGATATCAATAAGGAATGTCAGAATAACGCAGAATGACATATCAGAGATCTAACTCAGGTTGATAAGCCCTACAGGTAAAACTGCCTACGTTTTTAGAGATCATTGTCCGGGATCAGAGAATATGATAATGAACTTTACTAGCCATGATGGAGATGCTCCAGTTCCCTGTCCACCCACTAACAATGGAACGTATACTCCTTATGAGAGCTTTGATATTTTTATGGGTGAGCGGATGTCCGGCACATGGATACTCGAGATGATGGATGGCCTAACTAATGAAGATCAGCCCACCTTAACTTCCTGGGAACTTGAAATTACTGAGAGATACAATGAAGATATGGGATGTTATAAAGTCCAGATGACAGTTGTTGTATGCCCTGACCTCATGCCACCTGTGGCAGAATGTGATGAGTCAGTAGTCTCAGGTGGCAATGGAACTACAGTTGATTTCCTTGCCAATGATAACGGTCCTAATAATGATTTGGATTCTAGCTCTTTAACCGTCGAAGTGGCTCCAGAACATGGAACAGCTCAGGTATTGGGCAATGGTCTGATTACTTATGTGCCTGACACAGGTTTCGTAGGAAGAGATTCATTGACATATAAAATATGTGATGAAATAGGACTTTGCACTACAAGCTGTCTTAGGGTAATAAATGCAGGATCTCTTGCAGAGGAAGAAATTGATCTTGATATTGCCACTGACAACGGCACCTTCTTCTTAGATTGGATATATGAAGGCGACAAAGTCATAGAATCATTTGAAGTTGAAAGATTACTAGATACCGACTTGGAAATGATCGCAATGGTAGATTACAACGGTTATCACACTTACACTTTTGTCGATATCCCTAGATATCCCAATGAAGTTATTCATTACCGTATTATTGCGATCGACATAAATGGAGACAAGATTTGGTCCAATTGGAAAGAGGTAAGAATGGAGCAGATCCTTGATATATTTCCAAATCCCGCAAGTGATGTCCTCAATGTAATGGGAGATGAAAGTGCCAGATTAATAATCACTGATGTAAGTGGAAGGAAGGTAATGGAAACTCAAAATCAATCCGTAATCGACCTCTCTTCTTTTATTAGAGGTGTTTATATGGAGAGGATCACCATAGGCAACTTTACCGTTACCAAGAGACTAATAATAGAATAAGAAATAATTGCATGAAAGGTGAAGGCTGCTTCCTATGAAGCGGCCTTTTTTGTTGAATAAATTGTCGTATTATTGAACAACTTTAAGGCATACTATTATTGACAGACTGGATAATACATATTGACCAAGCATTATTTCAATGGATCAACACCGGTATTCAAAATGAATTATTTGATTGGTTGCTGCCCATTTTACGCGAAAAAATAATCTGGACTCCGCTATACATCTTTCTTATAGGATTTCTTGTACTGAATTTTAAGAAAAAGGGATACTTCATTGTAATATTTTGTCTCATCGTAGTGTTGATGTCAGATTTCTTTTCTTCTCAAGTAATCAAGAAAAGTATACAAAGAGTACGACCATGTCATGTCATTGAGCACTTTGATCAATTCGAGCTAAGGGCTCGTTGCGGCTCAGGCTATAGCTTCACTTCATCACATGCTTGCAATCATTTCTCCATTGCCACATTCTTATTTCTTACACTTACTTTCATTAAGAAACGATGGAGGTACTTATTTTCGGTTTGGGCAGGTATAATAAGCATCTCGCAAGTTTACGTAGGTGTTCATTACCCTGTTGATATACTTTGTGGTGCTATTCTAGGTACTTGTATAGGATGGATCGTCTACGTCTTTTACTCACGTTTTTTCATTCATACGTGATAACCAAGCTAAGAAGAATACTGTAATTTCATATATACGGAAATTTAATATTATATCTTTGCGGAAAATAGATTCCACTTGAGAATATTAGACGGAAGGCAACTCGCCAAAGATATCAAACTGGAAATCGCAGCTGATGTGGTGGACTTAAAAGAGAAGAAAGGAATTACACCACACCTAGCAGCGGTATTGGTTGGAGATAATCCTGCTAGTCAGTCTTATGTGCGTAGTAAGGTAACGTCCTGCGAACAAGTAGGATTTAAATCTACATTGATAAAGAAAGACAACGACATCACTCAGGAGGAGTTGTTAGAGGTCATTCACAGCTTGAACAATGACGCCGATATCGATGGATTTATCGTTCAACTTCCACTTCCCAAAGGAATTGATGAAGATGTAATCACGATGGCTATTGACCCTGACAAAGACGTTGATGGATTCCATCCTATTAATCTAGGCAAGATGATGATTGGCTTACCGTGTTTTTTACCAGCGACACCATATGGAATACTCCAGCTACTTGACCGAAACGGCATTGAGATTGAAGGTAGCCATGTCGTAGTCTTAGGTAGAAGTAATATTGTAGGTACTCCCATCAGCATCTTGCTTTCCAGAAAGAACAAGTACGGAAATGCTACAGTTACCTTGGCACATAGTCGTACAAAAAATATAAATGATATCACTCGTCAAGCAGATATACTGATTGTGGCTTTGGGTATATCAAATCATGTAAAAGCTGACATGGTAAAGGATGGCGTTACGATTGTCGACGTTGGCATTAATAGGGTAGATGACTCTTCACGGGATAGAGGATATAGACTGACGGGTGATGTTGATTTTGATGACATTAAGGACAAATGTCTTGCTATCACTCCAGTCCCGGGTGGCGTCGGACCTATGACAGTTACTTCATTATTATTAAATACGTTACAGGCGGCAAAAAAGAAAGGATAATTTTTAATATTTTACATGCTGAAATTCGATTCATGAATTGTAAATCCAGTACAGGAAAAATAGTCAATCAGATTAGTGAAGTGCTCAATACAGTAAATAGTGATGAGTATTTGATGCCTCTTGATTTGTTCAATGGTTCGACCATAGGACAGCACATACGTCATATTTACGATTTCTACAATAGCGTTGTTAGAGCTGATGAATCTGGTATATTGGATTATGGAGAGAGAGAGCGTGATCCCAATATCGAAACCAGTAAGGAGATTGCTCTTCAGCGGCTTCATGAGCTTGATCAAAGTGTACAGATTCTCGACGAGTCTACCGCATTAAAAGTGATGGCAGAATTTGACGCTGATGATTCAGATCGATCCGTTCTAGAATCTTCAGTCGGCAGGGAGTTGATGTATGGTTATGACCATGCCGTTCATCATTTGGCAATTATCAAGATGGGCATCAAACAAGAATTTCCTCACTATTCTATAGATGACAACATTGGAGTAGCCCCATCAACAATCAGATATCGTCGAGATCACCATTCGTCATAATCAATGACTAAATATGTTTCACTTGCATTTCCCTTATCAGGGGAAAATCAAGAAATCTTTATTGCACAGATACAACATCTACCTTTCAATTCAATATGGGAAAGGGAGGAGGATATTGTAGTATACTTTGAAGAAAGCCTTCTGAAATCCTCGATTGTCGATGAATTGAGAGTGCTTTGTGAGGACAAGAACATCGTAATGCCCACTGCTATCAAAGAAGAATATACCAATTGGAATTCAAAATGGGAATCTTCATTCGACCCGATACGAGTCGAAGACATATGCACTATCAGGGCTAGTTTTCATGAGAGACAAGGTAAGACCCAGCATGAGATTATCATTGACCCGAAGATGTCCTTTGGCACAGGTCATCATGAAACCACTTATATGATGATAGATCTAATGAGCAAGATAGAGATGAAGGGAAAAAGAGTATTGGATTACGGTTGTGGAACTTCTGTTCTTGCCATCCTTGCTGCGATGATGAAAGCATCTGACGTTCTCGCCATTGATAATGATGGAATGTGCATCATTAATTCCAAGGAAAATCTTAGATTAAACAACATAGATAATGTGAGATTAGCACACGGAGAAATCATCACAGTTGATGAAGAATTTGATATCATCTTAGCCAATATCAATAGAAATATCTTGCTTGATTCAGTGGAGAAACTGGCATCATTACAGCAACCTAATATGTTGCTAATGCTTTCTGGAATACTTCGAGGCGATAAGGATAAGATCCTTCAGTCTTATTCAGAATACTATACGGCAGTTGAGTCTGTTGACAGGGGAGAGTGGTCTGCAATTCGTCTAAGACGGATATAAGTGACAAAACTTATCTTCTTAGTCCTTCTCCTGATGAGGAGTTCTAATCATCATTGCAGATAATTTATCATACAACTTTTGAGTTGGCAATCCCATTACATTGGTATATGATCCCCTGATCCACTCTACTTTATTAATACCTATCCATCCCTGGATTCCATAGGCCCCGGCCTTATCAAAAGGATTTCCTTGAACAATATACTGAGCAATTTCAGCCTCGGTAATGGAAGAGAACTTAACTTCTGTTCTATCAAAGAAGGTCCCACCAGACATATCGTCACTTACATGGACTCCGGTGTATACTTCGTGTAAAGTATCACTCAGTAACAAGAGCATCTCATAGACTTCATCTTCACTTTGTGGTTTGCCCAATATTCTATAATTATTAACAACCAAGCTGTCTGCAGTAATAAGAATATTCTTAGGATCGATAAGAGGGCGAATAGCTTTTGCTTTACCATCAGCAATATATTTTACGATACTTCCTGGAGCATAATATGAATCAAAGGATTCATCCGTTTCTGCAGTGACAACAGAGAAATTAAACCCCATACCCTCCAGTAGGGATTTTCGACGCGGAGATTGAGAGCCGAGGATTATTTTTTTAGAATTCTCCATAATACTCAAAATTACATTGGTCGAAACAATAGAACAATCAGGATTCCCAATACCATAACAATTTTTAATAACTTACTCACTTTGCTGTAATCACTTTTTGAGTCCATCGTATTCTGATAGTACAATACGATAAGAAAAGGAATAATAAAAATTGACAAAAGCAGTAATTGCAAGGTCCTAGAAATCAAGTGTGTATCAAAAAATAGCCATATTCCTATTCCTAGAATAGTAAGCAACGTAATAGCTATGCATATATATCGAGAATGTGATTTTCCTATCCAAAGCGGCAAGGTAAGAATCCCACTTTTCTCATCACCTTCCATATCTTCTAGGTCTTTGACAATTTCTCTATTTAAAGTCACAATGAAACAGAATGCAGAAAACCAAAGCAGCAAGTGCCATAGCTCATTGTGATGATCAGCTAATGGAAACAGAATATTAGGATTATTAAATTCTGGAAGAAACAAAAGATTTCGCTCAGCAATAACTATTATCATTGGCACAAATGCAGCCAAAGAAGCAACCGTCAAATTCCCAATAAGAGGAATCCCTTTAAGGTACCGACTATATAAAAATAACAGTGCCGCCACCACCGGAAATATCCATAGAAGTGAGCTTTCCCCAGCAGAGATGGCCAACAAAATAGCTGAGATCAAACCCAAAATAATACAGACAATGTATAGAAACCAAGCCTTGCTAAATGACAAACTATTATTTATGTAAGTATAGTCAGGCTTATTGACCATGTCGGCTAATACATCGGTAATATCATTAATTATATAAGCACCAGCCGCCAATAATACGGTGCACAAAACCAATAAGGAAAATTCAAATATATTTAGTGCTGGCTCGACAATAAGTCCAGGGATAAGAATAAGGAAGTAAAGGGAGTACTGAATCAAGGCGATGATTAATAAGTTGATCGGTCGCAGTATATTAAAGTAGCCATGCATAGACTAATTACCCGGCCATTTACCTTGTACGGTCATGACTCGACGAATTACGTCTCTCACTGCTCCCTTGCCACCACTATGATGAGAGACAAAATCAGCCACAGCAATTGCCTCAGGAACTGCATCCCCTGGAGCGCAAGCAAGTCCAACGGCTCGCATCACTTTAATATCAGGAATATCATCACCCATGTAGAGAACATCACCAGAGGTTACATTAATATCATCGAGAATAGATGACAGTACTTTCATTTTATCGTCTACCGCATCGAAAAGACGCTTTATTCCAAGCCCTGTCAACCTTCGTCTTACTCCTGTGGAATTGCCTCTGGTTATTACTGCAATTTCAAAACCAGCGTTGAGTGCAAATTTAACAGCTTGTCCGTCCTTTACATTCATAGTCCTAAGTAGTTCTCCTGACTCAGTAACCAATAAGGAAGAATTTGTAAAGACGCCATCTACGTCAAACACCAGTAGTTTTATTTTATTCCAAATAGAATGGTCCATCAGGTCTATTGATTATCTCTCCATTCGTACACCCACTTCGCTTGAATCTGTTCCAAGTGGCCTTCAGTACAATTTTCTCTTATACCTTCAAAACTGGAAATTTCCAATACCCATTCAATCAACTCAGTAAATCTTATGCGATAGATATTACTCTCAGTGAAGTCATCTCCAAATCGCTCATAGAGTTTCATGGCAATATCTTCATGATCAATCCACGCAATGGGCAGGTCGTCAAAATCTTTAAAGCTCATTGATTTGTTATTAGTGTTCATGTCCAATAATATCCGATTGGTTAGGTACTTCTATCTCGATTTCCGCCTGATCATCCAGAAGAGTGCATTGACAACCAAGTCTAGATTCTATCCTTGGATTAATCGCCCGGTCGACAAAATCTTCCTCTTTATCAGATATCTCTTCAAGGAATTCTTCTCCTTTATTGACATAGACATGACATGTCGAACAGGCACACACTCCTCCACAATTATGATTGAGATGTATGTCATGATCTTCTGTAATCTCAAGGATTGAATATCCTTTCTCTGCATCCTCTACCAGCACACTTTCAATGCTCGCATCTTCAAATGTAAACAGTACTTTGGCCATGAAGTGTTGTCAATGTTCAGCTAAATTAATCCTATAAGACGATATAACAACTTTATGAGCGGCTGGTTTAGTTTCATGAATCAATAATTCCCTACATTCAGGATATCATCAATTTGCTGTCAGTAATAGATCTTCTTCCGTCCGTATTTACATTTAAGAATCAAGTCGATCCAAAAACTGAAAAAAATATTAGCTCGCTTAAAGATTAATGTTTAGTTTGGCACCAATGGATAAGCGATCTGAAAAGGACATTCCAAAGAATTACAAGTTCAAAGAACTAAGGGTATACTCGTCGACAGAATGGCTTGCTGACAACAAGAAGAAGTACCGACAGGTCTTTGATCGCTATGAAACAAGCTATGTTTATGCTGAGTTTTCTTTCTACAATAAACTTTTTGACCGAGAGGTATGGGAAATTGATGTAAAACTAAAATGCTATAGCATAAAGAAAAATAAGAAGGAAATATGCTCATTAAGTTTTAAAAAGAAAGTGAGTAAGTACGATAGTATTGTCTACATACGTGAGGGATGGGGCAACAAAAAAGATGGTGCTTTCTGGAAGAAAGGTACATTTTACTGGGAGGCATGGGTTGATGAAGTAAAGGTTGCGACCAAGTACTTTTACATAGAAGACCTTGATAGTCATGACGGTGATGGAATGTATATTTCACTTGAATCGGTAAAACTATATGAAGGTCAGTACGATGATGTCAATGTAGATGATCGCACATACATGACTGAATTTGGTAACGAAGAAACCAGATATATATATTCTGAGATCGTTTTAAGAAATAAGCTGACGGTCGATTGGCATTGCGAAGTGTTTGTCAAATTTTATAACGAAGCCAAAGAGCTCAAAGGTCAGGTTAACCGACTTCAAAATATCGAAGGAGGTGATGAGACCATCACACTCTCTGCTGGCTGGGGTTCCAATGTAAAAGGCTCATGGAGACTAGGTCGATACACAGTAGAGATCATCTTTATGGACACACTAGTGGCTGTCGTACCATTTTATGTAGGGGATGATTTTACCGAGGGCAATCCCATCATTAGGTTGCCTAATGGTGAGACCACACAGTCTCTAGAGAACAACGTTCACCTCAATAAGACATTTGAGGAGTTACTTGCTGAGTTGGATATTTTGGTAGGATTGTCAGAAATCAAGCAGCAAGTAAGGGATCATGCCCAGTACATTCAATTTCTTAAACTGAGAAAGTCAAAGGGCTTCGAAGAGAAAGAAGACCTGAGCATTCATTCTGTATTTAGCGGTAATCCCGGTACTGGAAAGACGACGGTGGCGCAGATGATGGGTGCCTTATACAAGAAGATGGGACTCTTGTCCAAAGGACATGTTCATGAGGTGGATAGAGTCGATCTAGTCGGAGAATATATCGGTCAGACCGCTCCAAAGGTGAAGGCTGCTCTCGAAAAGGCAAGAGGAGGTGTACTGTTTATAGATGAGGCCTATGCACTCGCAAGATCCAATGATGATAGCAAAGATTTTGGGCGGGAGGTCATAGAGCTTCTGGTGAAAGAGATGTCAAATGGAATAGGTGACCTTGCCGTCATAGTGGCAGGATATCCAAAGGAAATGAAGCACTTTATTGAATCCAATCCGGGATTGAGATCACGCTTCAAGACCTTCTTTGATTTCAAGGACTACCTCCCTCAGGAACTTATGGAGATTGCAGGCTATGCCAGTAAAGAGAAAGAGGTACAACTCACAGAAGATGCTCGATTTAAGATCAATGAGATCATTGTAGCTGAGTTTAGAGGTAGAGACAAATCATTTGGAAATGCTAGGTTCGTATTTGATCTAATCGAAGAAACCAAGGTCTATATGGGTCTCAGATTGATGGCAAAGAAGAATACGGAATCTCTCGATGTCGATATATTGTCAATGATCCTTGGCGAAGATGTAGACAAAATAAGGTCCAAGAAACTATCGCAGTTGCCCAGAATACCTATCGACTATAAATTATTGGATCAAGCCATCGAAGAACTCGATACATTGATAGGAATAGATAAAGTCAAAGAAGAGATACACGACCTCGTAAGTATAGTACGCTACTACATAGAAGATGGCAAGGACGTCCTCAATAAGTTCTATCTACACACCCTTTTTATCGGTAATCCTGGGACGGGGAAGACTACTGTTGCCAGAATATTGGCAAATATCTACAAAGCCCTAGGAATTCTGGAACGTGGTCATATGGTAGAGACGGATCGCCAAGGTTTGGTTGCAGGATTTGTTGGACAGACTGCTATCAAAACAGCAGAACGTATCGACGAGGCATCTGGGGGAGTACTCTTCATTGACGAAGCCTATGCGTTGTCCAATTTCAATGGGCTCCAAGGCGACTATGGCAATGAGGCCATCCAGACCATCCTCAAAAGGATGGAAGACAGTAGGGGTGAGTTCTTTGTTTTTGCAGCCGGTTACCCAGATAACATGGAGGTATTTCTTAAAGCCAATCCAGGACTGAGATCACGATTTGATAAGGTGCTCATATTCAACGACTATTCACCTGCTGAACTATTAGACATTAGTCAAAGCATGATCAAGCAAGAAGGATATAAAATTTCAGCGAAAGGTGCTAAGGTGCTCAAGATGGCTGTTGCAGATCTTCATGAAAAACGAGACAAGTATTTTGGCAATGCCAGGACAATAAGGAAAATAGTTCTCGAAGCGATAAAAGAACAAAATCTACGAATTGCTCAAGAATCGCTTGAAGGCAAACCAAAGTCAAAACGAACGTCCACAACAATCAGCGATATTGACGTATCCAATGTCCTCAATAAAAAACAAAGTGAGGCATATAAAAGGAGGTCGATAGGTTTTGGAGAATAGTGTCAGTCTTCTAGATACTTAGTCGTCAAAACCTAGCCGTCACACCTCCAATCCAGGACATGCCGTAAGTTTCATTTAATGGTATAACTTCTTGATGTCCACCAAAAAGATTGTTTCCATGGATGAACAACCCTACCTTTTCTGAGACAAAGTATTCCACACTCATTTCAGCTCCAATGAAATCTTCAGTATCAAGGACTTCATCTTGAGATAAGAATCGAAATCCACTTAGGTAGTTAAAGCCTAGACTAGGATAGAGTCTATTATTAGGGTCCAAGTATCTAAATGTCATGGCTACAGCAGTGTTGGCTGGATATACACCTAAGTCACCTTCCTGGTCAGTAGTATACTGATGATGGCTAATGTCAGTCGCCAGAGACCACTTGTCCAAAAAGTCTACGTCAACATGAAATGCGAGAAACGGTGCATTGAGGTCAACTGTTTCAATGTTATTTTTTCTAACATCATTGTTGATTGTGTATACCAGTTGATTATCTATTTGCTTGTATCCAATATCCAATCGATAGTCCATTATTCCATTGTAAGTCCCTGATGCTCCTCCATAGTAAGACTTACTGACTCTGTGATCCTCATGTTTATCATGAGCCTCGATAAAAGGGTTCCATTTTCCCACATTGTATAAGCTGTTAAGAAGGTAGTCTTGTGACGCACCTAAGTGAGGTCTGATAAGTCCATCCATCAAATGATATGAAAATTCTGCTTCCGGAAAATACGAGTAATCCGCATTGACTTTCATTACCGATGCTCCGACCTTAGCATAAAACGGATGCATATTCAATTTCAAGTAAGGACTGACCTCCCAAGGCAATTCATCATCTTCTTTAAAGTCATGAAAATCGACAAGTGATTTCCATCCAATCGTCACTTCATCACTAAGGTCATATGAGATGGTAAACGGAATGGAAAGGTTGTACTCCGTGATATCCTCATCACTTTGATCTACAAGATTGCCCTGTAGATCTAACTTGTATTTAAGAGACCCAGTCGCAATTGATGATATCCCAAAATTTGCACTATATACATTTCGCTTCCTATCGAAAGAATTTAGCGGATACGAACCTTCCAAAGCCGTTCCTAGTCCATAAAGATTCCGTTGTCCAATCTCAGCACTGACACCCGATGTGACCATCATTCTATTGTTGAGAAAGATATCCGTAGTGAGTGAAGCCATGCTCGCTCTGTGCTTTCTTTCAGCACCCTCGATCGTCTCTCCTGCCTGATCGTGACTCATGGTTATCCCAATATTATACTTGTCTTCTAAGTAAAAATTGTAACCGGCATCTGCCGAGGCTCTATTAAGCATACCGTAACCGGCTCTCATGTAGGTGCTGTAAGCATTCAGAGATTCGTCACTCTTCATAGCATAGGGTCTGATTACCGGATCAGGGTAAACAATCTCCAGAGGCACAGTACTTACCTTGTAATCATATACTCGAGGCTTGAAATCTGGACGGGGAAGATCAGGATCAATGCTTATCTTTTCGGTCTCCTGTAGGTCGGCTTTGAACTTCTTGACGACCTCTACATCCTGAACGTTAATGTCCTCTTGTGACAAGAGTGAATTTGCCAAAAGTAAGCATCCTATGTAGAGTATTATTGTCTTATTCATTTCCTATTGTATCTAGTTCCATGATTCCTGTTGTGTCAGGTATAGCAATGCGACTTTCCGTATCTTCTATGGTTCTCAATGCGGCTAATTTTGCTTTGGCTTGAGAAAGGATTTTCTCATCAGAGTTGAAGTTTTCTATCACTGCTTCCAAGGCAGCCCTCGCATTGAAAGTGTCATTTTTCTTCACATAGATATCAGAGAGAAGAATCAAGCTCTTAGCAACCCATTGTGGATATCCTCTGTACATCTTCGTGACATAATTACATTCTGATTCGGCTTTTTCCATATCATCTAGTCCGTAATAGATGTTGGCCATGTGAAAGGCAGATTCCGCAGCCTGATTACTCATATCATCGCGTAAGTAAGTAAAGGATTGAAGTGCCTTGTCCTTCAAAGATCTCCTTAGGAATATCTTGCCCTCGTAGTACTTAGCTCGCAGTCTATCTGCATCAGTAGACTGGGGATTGTTAAACACCATACCAGCATATAAAAGGATATCGTCAGAGATTTCTTCTCTAAATGCACTGTGCAGTGCACCTTTTTGGGCTTCGTACTTATAGTCTTCTGATGTGGTAAACTCTTCCAGGGCTTTATAATGTGTGAGTGATTTAGAAAAGTCCTGTGCATGGTTATAGGAAATCAAAGCCGCCTTCCGTAGAGAATTTTCGTAATACTCACTATGGCCTCTTGATACCAAAGATTCGTAGTCTTTGAGAGCTTCGTCATAGTCATTGGTGCTGGTATAACACTCACCTCTTTTATACAAGGCTTCCAACTGGAAGTATCCTTGCTTATACTTCTTGAGGTAATTTGTAAAACTTGATATTGCCTTATGACACTCACCTTCTTCAAACTGTATTTCTCCGATTTTATAACTAAGGGAGTCCTTACTGTAGCCTGATAATTCAAATCCGGGTAGGCTACTCAACAAACTAAAATACTCATCAGATTTCCCAAGATCTTGAATGAATATCTCCTCCAGTGCGATTACTGCCTCATTGCTTTCCTTTGATGAAGGATTGTATTTAAAGATCTCTTTGTAATACTCTATGGCTTTATCAGTATCTCCTTGATTGTAACTGATCAGACCCATCTTTAGATATGAATCATTGTAGAATGGCGATGCACTACCATATTGGTTTGTAAGGTTGAGAAATGTAGTGAATGCTTCATCGTTATTTCCCAATGATAAATATGTAACACCCATAGCATGCATTGCATCATCTCTATACTCCGAGTTAGGATACTTCATTACAATCTTTTCCAGGGAAATGATCTTGGCGAATGGTTGATTAATCAATCCATCACCTATGGCTTTTTGATAAAGGGCATAATCAGCCTCTGTGGCATTGCTCTCGATCGCCTTGTCATAGTAGAATATCGATTCACCGTGGTTGCCTGAAACAAATAAGCAATCCCCAGCTCTCAGTAATGCATCATTGGTAATGGATACATCAAGAGACGTCTTATGACTTCGATCGGAAATGAGCTTCCTCGAAGTATTAAAATGCAGCACTGCTGCTTCAAAGTCTCCAGTCTTCATGTAATTATAAGCCTGATTATAATTTGCAATAGCATGGTCTGCATTACTAGGTAAAGTAAGATCTCTTGCTACTACAAAGTACTCATCGTATCGATCTCGACTTTCGGCAAAGTCACCCTTATCATGGTATACCTGTGCCTGCCAGAACTTCGCCTGTGCCTCAACCGATGGAATTACGGGTAGAGCAAGAGACGAGTTGAACGCATCGAGCGCCATTTCTTTTTCATCGTCTTTGTACAATTGAAGACCCCGATAGAAAGTAACTTTCTGATAGGTCTCTTGTAGTCCTTTTGTTTTACTATTTATTTTTTCAAGAACCTTAGTCGCATTTGCGTAGTCGTTGGTGCTAATGAAGATATCACTCAATAATATCTGCGCATCACGATAGTACTTTGAGTTTTCTCCAAAGGAGACAAGCGTATTGATGGCAACTCTCTCTTTGCCTAATTCCGCCGACAACTTACCATAATTGAATTTTGCCTCTTCCTGCATTCCTTTGTCAAAATCCATCTGACTCACTTTCTTGAATGCTGTGTGGGCTGATCTTTTTTCGTCAGTCTTGATATAGCAATTTGCCAAATAGTATGCTGATATTTGTCCCATCCTTGAGTCGAGTAAGGCCAGTTCCCTGAAGTTTTCAATGGCACCTTTATATTCCCCTACTTTGTATTGGACAAAAGCCAATTGATAAAATTGCTCCTTAGTTAACTTCTCGGATTGCTCCTCATGAAAGATAAGATGGGGCAGGGCCCGCTTATAGTCGTCTCTCTCAAAGTATACCTGACCCAGCAAGAGCCTTATCTCTTTCTCTTTTGCTAAATTGCCTTCTTTGATCTTTCTCTCGGCATAATCTACCAGCTTATGGGTCTGACCCTGCGCAAAGTATATCTGACTAATGTAATATGGAATCTGAGTCTTGTATTTCTGTGATGATGAAACCCGCTCAAATGATGCAATGGCGCCATCATAGTCTTCTAAAAAATATTGAATCATGCCATAGTAATAGTTGGAAGGATAGAAATAAATATTCCTTATGTCTCTTGTATCATTGAGGTAGTTCATTGCTAGGTTGAAATCTCGTAAGACGAATGCACAGTAGCCTCGCTTGAAACTCACCTCAGAATGTTGTATCTCATCAAGAGGATAAATGTCAATCTTACTGTAGGCGGTGATTGCATCTCTGTAGTTCCTTTGATTGTAGTAATAACTGCCCTGGGCCATGATAGCATCAATGCAAGACTCAGAAGGGTAGAAATCCTTGATAAAATTATTTATCAGTCCTTCACCCGAATCAAGTTCAAGATTCATGCTTGCTAGAGCTAGGTAAAGGCGAGCTTCTTCAACCAGTAAATAGCCCTCATCATAAGGATGGTCATTCAATTGAGTTGACGCAATTCTAAACAACTCAATCGACTCGGCAAGGATTCCCTTTTGATATAAGGTCTTTGCCTCGTCAAACACTGACTGAGGGTAGTAATGAATGCCCGCATCCTGACCGTTGGCCATGGAAACGTAGCTTGTCAGAATACAAACGTATACCCATCTGACGTACCTGATTTTAAAGTTCATCTGCTCTTGTTTTCAATTGGCTATGCAAGTTATCTCAGAGATTTTTCTCAATGTAGATGTCAATTTCCAATTTACTTACATAGCTGGAAGATCAACGATATCCGACTTATATAGTCAAAGTTATTCGCCTTGTCATTGGGATCATATGTAGATAAATACATATATGATGACAAATGTATCTATTCACTAACTAATAACGAAGGAATTAAATTATAATTATCTGTAATATGTTACAGCCGAGAAACATGCTGATCTTACAGAGGTTGTCAAAAATTGATATCAAGCCATAGGTTATAGTTGCAGACTTGAACTTATCAATGGATACGCGAGAAGGGATTCAATTAGTTTTTATACGCTAGAATGGTTTTCTCAATAATATCACAGCATTCATGTACTTCCTCCTCCGTCATAACGAGTGGTGGAGCAAATCGTATAATGTTGCCATGTGTAGGTTTGGCAAGCAATCCATTGTCTCTTAAGCCAAGACAAATGTTCCATGCCGTTTTACTGTCCTCAGTGTCATTGATGACAATGGCATTGAGTAGTCCTTTTCCCCTAACCAATGTAACCATATCACATTTGTCAGCAAGTCCTTGCATTCTTTCTCTAAAAATCTTACCGATGTGGTCTGCGTTTTGCGCAAGTTTTTCTTCTTCAACCACAGTTAGGGCTGCCATAGCAACCGCACACGCAAGTGGGTTTCCTCCAAAGGTAGATCCGTGTTCTCCAGATTTTATACATAGCATGACCTCATCATCAGCCAATACTGCTGATACAGGAAAAACGCCACCAGAAAGTGCTTTCCCAAGAATCACAATATCTGGTCTTACGGGGCGAGAGAACCCTTCTGATGCCAATAATGTTCCAGTACGAGCAATGCCGGTCTGGACTTCGTCAGCAATAAAAAGAACATTATGCTTCTTACACAAATCATAAGCTTCGGGTAGATAATCCTCATCAGGAACGACAACGCCTGCCTCACCCTGGATGGGCTCAACGATAAAGCCAGCTACATTGGGACAATCAAGTGCTTCGCGCAACGCGTCCAAGTCATTATAAGGAATGATCTGATAGCCCGGAAGAAACGGACCAAAGCCACCAGTACTGTCAGGATCAACAGATGCAGATATTACACCCAGAGTACGTCCATGGAAATTTCCCGATGCAAAAATAATCTTGGCTTTATTGGCTTCTACACCTTTCTTTTCATATGCCCACTTTCGACAGAGTTTGATGGCAGTCTCCACAGCTTCCACACCTGAGTTGATAGGAAGTACCTTGTCATAACCAAAATATTCTGCCATAAACTTCTCATAAGGACCGAGCTGGTCATTGTAGAAAGCTCTGCTAGTCAGTGTAAGCTGCTCGGCTTGACTCTTGAGTGCATTGATGATCTTGGGATGACAATGACCTTGATTAACCGCTGAGTAAGCAGAGAGAAAATCAAAATATCGCCTTCCTTCAACGTCCCAAACATAAACACCCTCACCGCGTGACAAGACTACAGGAAGAGGATGGTAATTATGGGCACCATACTTGTCTTCAAGCGTCATGAGCGTTTCCGAGGATTGATTTTCTACAGAGATCATATTTAAATTATTTGTTATGGTAAAAGTATCATTTATCGCCATCAACTAAAAGAGGTAATCCAATTCTTATAGCATCATCTTTCCATCAGTTTCCGATGAATACCTACAACCTGCTCTATGAGATTCTTCTTCCCGCTGTTGTCTACTACATAATCGGCATAAGTCAATCTTTCTTCCTCCTTCATCTGATTTTTGCTTCGCGCCACCACCTGCTTTGTGGACGACTTATCACGTTTTACCACTCTTTCAACACGGACATCCACAGGAGCAGTAACAACAATTACCTTGTCCATGTGCAAATGAAACTTGGCTTCCAAAAGGATAGCTGCCTCATTTATCGCATACGGTCCTGTCTGGCGATCAAACCATTTTACTGTTTCAGTAATTAGCGCAGGATGGACAATACCATTAAGTTTCTTGAGTAGGTTTTTGTTTGTAAAGACTTTGGAAGCAATGTATTGACGATTTGGCCGACCATTGGAGTGATAGGCGCTATCTCCCAGAAATGACTTTATCTGGACTTTCAATTCTGAAAAATGATACATTAAATTTTTAGCCTCGATGTCCGAATAGTAAACTGGGATGTCAAGACTCTCAAAGATTCGACACACCGTTGTCTTTCCTGATCCAATTCCACCTGTAAGACCTACTCTAACCATTATATAGTATTTCGACCTCAAGATCAGGAATGTTTTCCAATTGTCTAACCTCTTCTATCGATTTCGACAGGAAGGTTGAATAGAGTCTCTCCAGACCAGTTACTGTCATCGATTTTCGGATTGTGAGAATGATGCTAGGATGCTCACCAAAATCTTTCTCGGAAATTGAAATGCTATTCTTCTTGACGGCACTCAAAAGTGGCCCCATCACGGAATAGGGGAAGGAGATCTTTATACGATCTTCGAGTGTTTTTTGAACAATTATACCATTAGTGATGGCGTCGATTGCAGCTCCTTTGTAAGCACTTATCAGTCCCGATGTCCCTAATTTTGTTCCGCCAAAATATCGGACAACAACACAAGCAACATTAATCAACCCATGCTTGTCAATCTGACCCAAAATGGGTTTACCTGCAGTTCCTGAGGGCTCACCATCATCATTAGATCGAAAGAGATCCCCCGACATTCCCAGGCGATAAGCATAACAGTGATGCCTTGCTTTGAGATGTTCCTTCTTAATTGAAGCGAGGTGGGACTCAAATACCGCGATATCGTTACACTGAAATAGATATGATATAAATTTGCTACCACGATCCTTATACTCGCCCAACGAGTCTTTCTCTATAGTTTTATAAGTGTCTTCGATTGTATTATCCATTACTAATCAAGATGATAGAAATTATAGCTGCTGCAAATCCCACAACACGATACGTGTTGATCTTTTCTTTAAATCCTACAATGCCTATTAAAGTGGCAACGGTAAGAATACCCACATTGTTTATTGGGAAGACTTTAGATCCTTCCCATCCTTGTGCAAGAAGATAGAGAAGCAAGTAGATGGAAAAGAAATTGGGGACGCCAAGAAGTACGCCAGCAGTAAAATCCTTTGATGTCATTCTGAATTTACCCGTTTTAATATACTTGAGTAACAACATAAGTAATCCCGCAATACCTGCAACCAAGAAGAGCGAGGCTACAAAACCTATATCAGCATTCTGAGAGATGCCCTCTACTTCTAAGTAGTAGAGGAGTCCGTCAATGATCGCACTGCCAACAAAAGTAAGCATTGCCAAATACCACCATCTTGACATTTCTTGGTTTACGCTTTTTTTAAAGGGCATCTGTACGAGGAAAATTGCCGAGATGGCAAGAAATATTCCTCCTAGCTTGAGAATCGTAATACTGTCACCATAGTATACCAATGCAATAAATGCAGGAACTATCATTGTCATTTTCTGAAAGATCGTCGCTAGTGCAATACCAAGATTCTGAACAGTAAGAGCAAAAAAATTAAACGTAAGTACAAAGACAACGCCTAAGATGATAGCGTAAACCAACCAAGGTTTCTGAAGTACGTCAAGAGGAATGGCAAACTTTCCCAACACCACACTAGCTGTTATCACACAAACCAAATAGTTTATGGTAATGGCATTGAGGTTATCCACACTATATTTGTGAAATAGCTTAAAAACGACACCTATAAGTCCATTGAGGAAAATACAAGAAAGAAGTACTAGCACAGCAGTCTGATCTTTGGACAAAGATAGATTTTGTTGGCTCTATCTTATCACGACAAACTTGGTGATTGCAGATTGATGTTGACTCTCAGTCAATACAAAGTAGGTACCAGAGACAATGGATTCATGAAGGTCCAAATGCACCAGTCTTACATCTAATTCATCAACTTCCCAAGCTTGCATCAGATGACCATGGGTATCCATAAGCTTAATCAAAACTGATTCCTTAATATGGTCTAAATCAATTATCAAATGATCCTCGGTAGGATTGGGACCTATATTTACAATGGGTTTCTGGCCCAAAGAATTATCGACATCCGTAACGAGCCCTCCATAGAAATCTCCGACAACCATGAGATGATCCGAAGCTAGCTCACTTTCGTCCTGATTAATGTTCCACTGTTCAAATTCTGATTGGTTCAGTCCCTCACTATACAGGGTAAAACCATTCTTAAGTTCAATTTGTGAGCCGGTGTAGATCATGTAATCTAGTTTGCCAGGAAAAAAAGAACTCCACTTGTCATACCAAGTCGTTACAGTAGGTAAGCCCGTAGCAAAAACATTGGCATCAACCAATGGTCCATCACCCCAGTCCGGTAAAAAATCCTGACCAAACAGACCGTTGTTTTGTATGTCACCTGTAATGAGGGTGTTTGGTTGCTGACTTAGCCCCACAAAATTCATATCACCTACCAAAAGGATAGGGGAGTCTGGTGAGAGTGATAATGGACCGGTATCATCCATGATATTGCGGATGGTATTCATGATATTGTCCGCTTGGTTTTGTCGTTCAAAATTATTGCCACAACAAGCTAGGTGACAATTAATGATGAGCATCTCCTTATCTCCCAGATCAAGTACAAAGTAGCCATTACCATCTATACCGACGTGATCCGTGATTGGGAATTTAGATAATATATGAATGTCAGGATTTACATCCTCGTAAAACCACTGTCCCCCAGATACTGGAAGCATATTAGACATAACATCAGCTATGTCGCCAGCACTGTGATCGTAGATCTCCTGAAAGCAGTAAATGTCGGCATCAGCTTCAGCTACAAGTTTTCGAACTGAGGTGCTCTGTCCTGACACAAAGAAACCATCCTGGAGCACATTGTAACTTACAATACGTATGTCACTACTGACAACTTGCTCTAAGGAATATGAAGGCAATTCCAGCGTGGGGGATGACTCCAGTGTATATGAGTGAGACCCAGCATCAGGTAAGTTATCATCGCCTGACTGGTCCCTAAGAATAAACTTAATCTCACTTCCAATATCAAGACCTGTTGCATTGAATCGCCCCTGTCGGGCTATAATTATTTCAAACTGTTCTGATGAAACTGTAGGTATGGAAAATAGACCTATGTCTTCATGCCCCAGAGTTTGATTGGGACCAGGCTTGTCATAAACGCCATATCTATCGCCGAAATTGAAATAGAGGTCAGCTCCTATATCCTCAATGTCAAATCCAGTATTGACATTGTTATCTACGTCTATATAAAGTGTAATTTCATAGTCTTCTTGTAAGTTGATCTCTTCTCCAACCTCAAACTTGAAATAAAGGTTTTTATCATCATTCCATATGGCAATACTTCTGAGGTCAACACCAAAAGTAGCGTCTCCTTGAGGATCCACAAAGGTTATTTTATCACTCCAATCATCGAAAGATTCATCAAGCAAGATTTGCTCTTGACAATTACCAATGACAGATAGTGACATGAGTACACTAAGAGCTAGAAACTTCATCTAACAAATTTAACATATTAGCTTAGATGAAAATTACTTCTCAGAATCGAATAATAATTATCTTGGTCCACGACGTTTTTATAGAAATGCAATAGATGAGATCAGAACAAGTCATAGCACTTGTAATTACAATGGTTGTCGCAGGTGTGGTCCTATTCCTGACGATTGGCCCCAGCATTGACTGGAATAGCAAGAAAAAGGTAGAAGATTCAGGTCAAGGAAGGTATACCGGACGGTCAAATTCTAAAACAACAAAGGCGAGTAACTCAAACTCATCAGGACAGATAATCGATCGATTAAATGATATTCCGGTCTATTTTAATGGAAGGGTAGGGAATGTATCAGGACGGCATCTGACACGCGACGGGTACAACTTAGGTCTTAAGTATCAATGTGTTGAGTTCGTCAAGAGGTACTACTACGACTACTACGGTCATAAAATGCCAAATACCTATGGACATGCAAAAGAATTCTTTAATCGGAGATTGCGTGACGGGGATTACAATCAAGATCGTGGACTATTCCAGTATGACAATGGTGGAAAGCACAAACCACTAGTTAGTGATATCATCATCTTTGGATCTAGTAAGTTCAATAGTTTTGGTCATATCGCAATTGTAAGTAAATTAAGGAGTGACCATGTAGAAATAATCCAGCAAAATGGCGGACCCAATAACCCAACTCGACTCAACTTCAAGCTATACTCATGGAATGGCACTTATCATATTGAGGATGAAAACATCCTGGGTTGGTTGAGGAAGGGAAGGTGATCCCAAGTGAACCGTCGATAATAATCTGGCATTGTCACAATTTTGGTCAAAAATATCGCCAACGCGATTTTTATCTTTAACATATACCCTATCTAAACTTGTCTGCTGAGCATAGGCTCACGTCACGGCTAAGATCGGGGTAGGCTCTAACCATACTTGCACCTCTCCGGATGCTTCACGCATCATTCTCCTCCTTTATTGACCTATTTGGATTAAAGTTAGTTACTTCAAGAAAAAAAGTATTTATCTAAAAAATAAAGGTCAATTATGGGGTACTTTTCCAAGAGTACTGAAGGCTTGAACTTGTTGGCAATTAAGTAGTTTTACATTGTGACACACAACAATTCAATATCAGATTGGCTTCCCACAACTCGCAAAGAAGTCCTAGCTCGAGGATGGGACCAACTGGATGTCATTTTGTTCTCTGGGGATGCTTATGTTGATCACCCAGCCTTCGGTGCAGCCGTTATAGGTCGCATTATAGAAAGCGAAGGACTCAAGGTGGCCATAATCCCACAACCCAACTGGCAAGACGATCTCCGTGATTTTAAGAAACTGGGAGTGCCTCGGCTTTTCTTTGGAGTCACATCAGGTTGCATGGACACGATGGTCAATCACTATACAGCAGCAAAGCGCCTCCGATCTACCGATGCATACACTCCCGGTGGGGAGTCGGGGTTCAGGCCAGACTATGCTACGACCGTGTATTCACGGATACTTAAGGATATTTTTCCAGAAGTCCCTCTTGTTATAGGGGGTATTGAAGCTTCCTTACGACGGGTGACTCACTATGATTATTGGGCAGATCGTCTATTTCCTACAATATTGGAGGATACGGGCGCTGATCTTCTCGTTTATGGAATGGGGGAGCAACCCTTGCGTGAAATTCTGACCAGAATGAAGGATGGAAAATCGATTGAAGAAATGCATGACATCTCTCAGGTCGGATACTTAAATGAGAAGAAAGATAGAATCGATTCACTAGGAGAAGTAAAAGATATTGTCTTGAGTTCTCATGAAAAATGCTTGAAAGACAAGACAGCCTTCGCGGCAAATTTTAAGCATATCGAACGAGAATCAAATAAAGTCAATGCTGATAGATTACTTCAAGATATAGGTAGCAAAACACTGATAATCAATCCTCCATACCCTTCTATGAAGGAGAGTGAGATAGACGCTTCTTTTGATTTGCCTTATACTAGGCTGCCTCATCCAAAGTACAAGAATAGGGGAGCCATTCCAGCATTTGAAATGATCAAATTCTCTATCAATATGCACCGAGGGTGTTTTGGTGGATGCAGCTTTTGTACAATCTCAGCACATCAAGGCAAATTTGTTGCAAGCAGGTCAGAGAAGTCAATTCTGAAGGAGGTAGAAGCGGTTACCAAAATGGATGATTTTAAAGGATACATCAGCGATCTGGGTGGTCCATCAGGGAATATGTATAAAATGAAGGGCAAAGTCCAATCTATATGTGACCGATGTGTAAGTCCTTCCTGCATACATCCCGTCGTGTGTTCAAATCTTGATACCAGCCACAAGCCGATGACTGAAATTTACAAGAAGGTAGATAATCATCCAAAAGTAAAAAAGGCCTTTGTAGGTAGTGGTATCAGATATGATCTGTTGACGCCTTCCTATAATAAAGTAGGTGAGAAAAAGGATATGGAAGAGTACCTAGAACAGGTTGTCTGTCGACATACGAGTGGCAGACTAAAGGTAGCTCCAGAGCATACTTCTGATGCGACTTTAAAGGTAATGCGTAAGCCTTCTTTTGGGCATTTCAAGGAATTCAAGAAAATGTATGAGCATTTCAATGAAAAGCATGGCCTAAAGCAGCCTCTAATTCCGTATTTTATATCGAGCCATCCAGGATGTGAAGAGGAGGACATGGCAAATCTCGCCGCTGACACGAAGGATCTCGGTTTTAGATTGGAGCAAGTTCAAGACTTTACACCAACTCCTATGACAGTGGCTACAGTAATATATTATACTGGATTGCACCCTTATACGCTTAAGCCAGTATATACCGCCAAGAGTAAGAAAGAAAAGAAAAATCAACATTTATTCTTTTTTTGGTACAAGCGGGAGAATAGGGGAGAAATAAAAGACAAGTTAATAAAAATAGGTAGAGAGGACTTAATCGAGAAATTACTTTGCGAGCGACGTAAGCAGAATAAAATAGAAATAATTAAGGGAAAACGACTCGGCAAAAGCAAATCAAATTCTAAACGTAAATTTAGAAGAAAATAGATGGCAAAATTAAAATTAGATCTTCATGATATATATAACAAAGGTTGGCTTATTGATAAGGAGTTAAATAATATTATTGATGAAGCCATCGAGAAGAAAATTAAGGAAATAGAAATAATTCCCGGCAAGGGGAGTGGCCAATTAAAGAAAAAAGTACTCAGATTCCTAATGTCGCCAAAGATTAAAGTTAAATACCATAGACTAGTAAAGGACAGCAAGAATTTTGGAAGAATATTTGTTTATTTTAAACACTGAATTAAATCATGAAAATAATTATTCAAACTCCAGCACCCAATTTTGAATCAAGTACTAAGTATTACTCAGATTTAGAATTTCATTTGATATCATCAACCGACAATCATCAATATGTTTTTGATGGAAAAGTTATTATTCATATCAATGGAGAGATATCTGCGAGACTAGCAATAGAAGTATTTGTAGATGACGTAAGATCTACGGTGGAAAAATTAAAGTCAACTAATACGATGATTTCTGATCAAGGCGAATATGCCCTGGCATATACAACGACAGGAGTTAGACTCATAGTTAAGAACATAGTAAAATATTCACAATTAGAGGATTTTCCTACAGATATAAAGTCAATTTGTGGACCTAATTATGGCATAGGGATTGAAACCCTCGATATGCGGAAGAGCTATAAACTGTGGGAAGCATTAGGCTATAAAATAGTATTTGGAAATATAGATACGGACGGATTTGTAGTATTTGGAAATATAGATACATATTTGGAAATATAGATACGGACGGATTTGTAGGTATGTCAAATAACACTGGAGTAGATGTTAGCTTATTTAAAATAGGATCTTGTCCACATTCGTTTACTAACTTTTCCATGACATACTTTAATGGAAAAACGGAAAACATAGAAGTAATAAATCGAATTATAAAATTAGGGATTATTCCCGTCGAGGAAATTACTCATTTTAATCCTAAAGGAAAGGTAGATAATATGATCATTTCAGATCCAGGGGGACTGAGGAAGTTTATTTTCAATGATGGGCAATAATATGTTGGCTAGGAATGCGAAAATAAATATAGATATTACATGTGGTCGTCAAAATAGTAGGTAAATATGATATCGTTAGATTCGAATAATTGGAAAAGTTTTAAAAGGGTAATTATTATTGCTGAAAGGTCTGATAATATATTTAACATGTGGATGAGTGGCAATAACATTACCAAATGGTTTTTAGAAGAAGCGAAATTTTATAAGAATGGAGAAGTACTGAATCCGTCGAGTAGATTTTCATTGGATTGCACGTATAAATGGAAATGGTACGGATGGGACTATATTCAAGAAGGGAAAATCCTTGAGGTAGTTGATGGCAGCTTGATAAAGTTTACATTTGGTGAGGCTGGTGTTGTAACTGTTAGATTTGAAAGGGAGGATGAAAGTAGATCTCGCATAACTTTAGAGCAATCTGACATTAAGATGGAAAGTGCAGAGAATTTATACAACTATTACTATGGTTGTACTATGGGATGGTCATTTTGGCTGGTGAATTTAAAAGCCTTTATAGAACATGGAATTACTCTTAATGACAAGAAAAATCCATTTGAAGGGAAAGAAAAAATGTTGATGGGCAATATGTAAAAAAATCCGAACCTCCAAAGAGGCCAGGATACTTTACTTTATTTCTTAATAACTATCGGAAGCGTATATGTTTCATTCTGAGCTACATTCTCAGACTCTATCACATGATAGTTAAGCTTAGATTTAATTGTCTTGTCAAAATCTGCTGTATTCGTGGAAAGGACAATTACTTCATTTCTATTTGTGATTATAAAATCTACATAGATTGTCTCACCTGTATTCATGCTTGAGAAATCGATGTCCTTTATGAGTTCTTTCAACTCTGAACTTAAGGTAGTTTTATCTGGAGAATCAATAGAGGAAGCTGCAAAACTTGAAAGTGAAAAACCGATCAAGAGCATGAGGGCTAGCAAAGATTTAATTTGTTTCATTGGTTAAGTATTTATAATGGGTTAATAATCAAAACTCAAGTACAGTACGCAGGATATGCATTTTTGTTTCATGCGAAAAGACGAGGTATAGGGTTGTCTCGACGAACGATATATTTTAAGATACGAAATGTTTCGTATATGAAATCACCTATCTCTTTTTCCTATCAATATCACTCCATCATGAAACCCGGGTAGAACATAGTAGGGGAATGTTTTAATGGTAGAATACCCTTCGATAGGACCAAAGCTGACTGAATATACATCGTCGTAAACAAACCACCAGCTCTTTCCATTGTCATGATTGCGAGTAGAAGTCTGATACCATCCGTTAAATTCAAACCCACCATCAATGTCTTTTGGATTGATATTTAAGTAATCGGTTAAATAATTCGACGCAATCCACCGTGCACGGTTCCATGATAAATACTCATGCGTGCCTGCGGCAGAGTAGTATCCCGTTGCAGCAATAAGAATAAACGGTAGAATAAATGCTCTTGATTTGTTCTTTAATCGATCGAGTATTGGTGCTATAAAAAGTATCGCAAAAGGAAGGAGGAATAAGAGGTAACGGTCAAAAAAGAAATCGTCAAGAATCAGATATATAGTGTAGATTCCAATGCAGGCCACTGACAATCTTGAGCTGAAAGAATCTTTTCTCATTTTGACGAAAGAACCACAGAGAACCATGATAAGGAATATCGCGCCGATTACTGAACCAATAATTGCGAGCATCGACAAGACGTCATTTGCTGCACTGACATTTAGTCCATATTGAGAATCTCTGAGGATTTTAGGGCCTAAACCATATCCAGAAATGACATTTCCTAGAGGCAGTCTTAAAATACCTAAATATATCGGATACGCCAAAGCCGTTAAGACCAATAAGAAATGAGAAAAATTTACAACAACCAGCTTATAAAATGACCTTAAGTAAAGAATGGATAATGGCAGTAAGAATATCCCCAAATATAGGAAGATGATCCCAATACGTCTTATTACAGAGAGTAAATAGTCAGGTCTCAAGTTGTTTAAAACGTCTATTCCTGACCTTACGTTAGAATCCTCGTTGTTTCCAATCCATGATAAAAATAATACCATCGCAAGGGTCGTGATTACAAGAGGAGTAACCGTGATTAATTTCTCCTTCAATGAATGAGAAAGAGGTATACTTGCTATTAGAAATGCCGCAGGTACAATTAACCCAAGCTGACGAATCAAAACAGATCCTACCGATATAAGTGTCGCAATAGCGAGATATTTTACATGATTGGTTCTGTTATACCGAACGTAATAGAATACACTGCCTATAGTCAATGACAAGAATGGAATATCGGTCATAAAACTATAACTAAGCAATATTGTCAGTGGATTCAACATATAACATCCTAATAAACAATACATTAAGATGTTATTTTTCATTGATAACTTTAACAATCTGTAAAGCCATATTATGCCTAGATAGCTTACCGCCAACGTTGACAAACGCAAAATTGAATGAGAAAATCCGAATATTGAAGACCAAATTCCACCATATAACACATGTACAATAAGAGTCATGGAGGGCCAGCTACCTGGTGAATAGGTTCCATTCTCAACTATGCCTTTTACAGCAAGAGCGTAAGCCCAGTCATCGTTGAGTGGAAAATCTCCTATAGGATTAATGAGGATAATAATTAATAACCATATGATTCCTAATGCAATTATACTTTCGTAAAATGATGAAAGTCTCTGAGTAATGTAGTGGGAATTCATGTTGTAAGTGTATTCATGCTAGCTTATTACAAATGGACAATTCTTTCCTATAATTAATATTATGTCCAATAAGATAATTCAATCTCATGTTATACAAACCTTATAGCCCTACTTAGGTCGGCTCTCGATTCAAACGCCGCATTTGGAATATACAACCAGGTGCCCTTCTTTAAATGCAGCTTTACATGATCCTTCCGCCGAGCAACTTTAGTAATCATTTCATATGGAATCTCTACTTTCCCCTTGGAATTAATCTGAAGCAGATGGTCTTTCATAAAGACAAACCTCTGTGGTGAAAACATGGCTTTGTTGCTCTTACCCAAGGCAATTTGTCTAGTTACTAGATATATGTAAAGCAAATAGATAAATGACATAAACAGAAATATCGTGGCCAGGACGCCATTATCGTTCATATAATTCCATACAATCAATATCCACATTATCGCTACCGGAATTAAGGCTCTCGTCATCTTATGTATAAGTAGAATATTGAGATACGACTTTCTATCGAGTGAGAATTCTTTGGTTTGAACTGATTCTTCCAATATCATGAAGGTAGGAAAATCACTCTGAAACGGTTAACTTACGTCCTCTAATCAAAACCTAAGTCTTATGTTCCGCGTACTAGCCCTACTTTTGTCCATCTTCATAGTTACTGCTTGCGGTGATGCCAACAAAAAGGAAAGCACTCCCGACACTACCTTCAAATGGGAAGTTGATCGCTTTGCTGATGTCCGTATTCTACGATATCAAATTCCTGATTTTGACAAGTTATCTCTTGATCAGAAGAAACTAGTTTACTACCTCACACAGGCAGGATTGGAAGGAAGAGATATTATGTACGATATGAACAATCGTCATAACCTAGAGATTAGAAGTACGCTTGAAAAGTTGCTTACATCATACAAAGGAGATAAATCCACCGATGAGTGGAAGTCATTTGATGAATATCTAAAGCGCATATGGTTCTCCAATGGCATACACCATCACTATAGCATGGATAAGTTTTCCCCTTCATTTTCAAAGAGTTACCTTAATGAAGCATTGTCAAATGCTGGACTATCTATGTCTGACGGAGCTATGAAAGCAATATTTGATCCTGGTTATCAAAACAAGAAGGTAAATCTAGATACTCAAAAAGGGCTGATTTCCGGATCAGCAGTCAATTTTTACGGAGATGGTATTACGGCACAGGATGTGGAGGATTTCTATAAATTGAAGAAGAACCCCTCCCCTGACAAGCCTTATTCCCACGGTCTTAACTCGAGGTTGATAAGAAACAGTGATGGGGAGCTGGAAGAGCAGGTGTACTCAGCTAATGGAAGATATGGAGGAGCAATTAAGAGAATAATGGGATGGCTGGAGAAAGCTTCTGGCGTAGCTGAGAATGAATCCCAAAGAAAAGCACTCGATCTACTCGTGGAGTATTACCGTACCGGCGACCTAAAAACCTGGGACGATTACAATGTCGCATGGGTGGAAGCTACTGAAGGTGACATCGATTACATCAATAGCTTCATAGAAGTGTACAATGACCCATTGGGTTATAAAGGATCCTATGAGAGTATTGTCGAGATCAAGGATTTCAGCGCTTCTGAGCAAATGGAAGTCTTGAGCAAAAATGCACAGTGGTTTGAAGACAATTCTACCATCGCCGATAAACATAAGAAAGAAAATGTAGTAGGCATCAGTTACAAAGTGGTCAATGTTGCCGGAGAAAGTGGTGATGCCTCCCCTTCTACTCCTATAGGAGTCAATCTACCCAACGCCAATTGGATTCGTGCGACGCATGGATCAAAGTCAGTAAGTCTCGGTAATATCATCAACGCTTCCAACCAAGCCAGTGGGTCAAGTATGTTGAAGGAATTTGCTCATGATGACGAGGAAGTTGCCAGAGGCAAGGAACATGGCGAACTAGCAGATAAGCTATCGACCGCTTTGCATGAAGTTATAGGCCATGCCTCAGGTAAAATAGAACCAGGTGTAGGCACTCCAAAGGAAACACTAAAAAACTACGCCAGCACGCTTGAAGAAGCTAGAGCAGATATCGTGGCCTTGTATTTCATATTAGATCAGAAGATTGTAGATATAGGCTTGATGTCATCCCTCGATGTGGCCAAAGCAGAATATGATGGATTTATCAGCAATGGGCTGATGAAGCAACTCAGAAGGATCGAGCTGGGCAAGGACATCGAGGAATCTCATATGCGCAACAGGCAGTTGATCGCAAAATGGGTATATGAAAAAGGGCGACGAGAGAATGTAATCGAGAAGGTAGTAAAGGAAGAAAAAACGTATTACAACATTACGGATTACGATATGCTTAGAGGAATATTTGGTGATCTACTCAAGGAAATTCAGAGAATAAAATCACAAGGAGATTATGAAGCTGGCCGTGACCTTGTAGAAAATTATGGTGTCAAGGTAGACAGAGAACTACATGCGGAGGTGCTGGAAAGAACCAAAAATTTGAGCACTCCCCCTTACTCAGGTTTTGTCAATCCTGAGCTCATGCCAGTGACCAATGAAGATGGAGATGTTACAGATATAGAGGTGACTTATCCTGATGATTTCACGACACAGATGCTCAAGTATGCCAAGGAATACAGCGGATTGTAGTTTAATGTAGATGTAATCGGTTGTACTTGCTCTGATTTTTGCTGGAACGTAGTTTTAACAACCACTATTATTTTTGGTAACAGAATTTTTCTCCTATCTGACTAGTAAACCAACTGAGATTGAAAGACCAGAGCTTATACATATTAGCCTTTGTTGAAGGTGCATCGGTTATGGTGGCGGAACTTTGTGCAGCTAAGCTACTGGCACCCTATTTTGGCACTTCTATTCAGGTGTGGGCAGCAACATATGAAATTCGGAAAACAGGTGGTCAACCAGCCATTATTTAGAATTCCCCGAAATTGGCCGCCAAAATTCGAACAAAAATTTACTAATTTCTCCAAGCCCAATAAGACCATTTTTATAACGAAACTATTGACTATCTTTCAGAACAGTCAGATCTAAGCTCGATGTTTTAAATAGTGTGAATTCATGAAAATGGATCAACCCCATCAGAATTCGGAGCTGGGTGCTTTAGTGAAAGACCAAATGGTGGAGCATTTGCTACCCCGAATACAATAGTATAATGATTCAAAATTAGACAAGCACCTGTTCTGACAACTTTTTTATTGGACCTTAAGTTGTTCCAGCTTGGGAAAGAAATATTTTGTACCTAACTTTAAAAATTAGGCGTTTTAGTGCCGTTTCGTTATATACAATAGCCAATAATTTTTTTCGTAAGCCTTAGTTCAGAATATTTAATAGAAAATATTTTGTGCTCTGATGTTTTAGTCATATTTTTATGTTTAATAAGCTACTAAGAGCATGTGATGCTTCACCCCAAGCTGACCATATCCCATTGGGGGGTATTTTTATTGGCATGCATAATGTCAACAACAATTCCTCATATATCGTTAAACAATGACTTACACTCTAGTAGTTCGTTTATCGTTAGCCCTTTTTTTGCCACAAGTGATGTAACGATTACACTTGTTTGTCCCTCAGGCTTGAGTCCCGTATGCTCAATAAGTGAGCAACCACCGTATGCAGATCTTGTGACATTCAGTTCGGCTGGGAATAATCCCATTACTAATTGTGGAACAGGAATAGATACCTCAAGTTTTAATTCATCTGAAGTCTCATCTGGCAGTTGTCCGATAACAGTATCAAGAACATATCGTCTTGCAAATAATTGCGGTGAGATTGATAGCTGTATTCAGCTAATAATTGTAAATGATATAATCAACCCGGTAATGGCATCACCACCAGGAGCGGTAACGGTAGAATGTATAGCAGAGATACCCTCGATGACGAGTTTAGGCTGGACAGATAACTGCGACGGAAGTGGAGTTGTATTAGGATCAGATGGACTTCAGAGTGGAGGAAATTGTGGGGGTACGATAATGCGAAGTTGGACGTATACAGATGCTTGCGGCAATGCAGCGATAGTGGCGACACAAGTGATAACAATAGATGATACTACGGTTCCGGTAATGGCATCACCACCAGGAGCGGTAACGGTAGAATGTATAGCAGAGATACCCTCGATGACGAGTTTGGGCTGGACAGATAACTGCGACGGAAGTGGAGTTGTATTAGGATCAGATGGACTTCAGAGTGGAGGAAATTGTGGGGGTACGATAACGCGAAGTTGGACGTATACAGATGCTTGCGGCAATGCAGCGATAGTGGCGACACAAGTGATATCAATAGATGATACTACGGTTCCGGTAATGGCATCACCACCAGGAGCGGTAACGGTTGAGTGTATAGCAGAGATACCCTCGATGACGAGTTTGGGCTGGACAGATAACTGCGACGGAAGTGGAGTTGTATTAGGATCAGATGGACTTCAGAGTGGAGGAAATTGTGGGGGTACGATAACGCGAAGTTGGACGTATACAGATGCTTGCGGCAATGCAGCGATAGTGGCGACACAAGTGATAACAATAGATGATACTACGGTTCCGGTAATGGCATCACCACCAGGAGCGGTAACGGTTGAGTGTATAGCAGAGATACCCTCGATGACGAGTTTGGGCTGGACAGATAACTGCGACGGAAGTGGAGTTGTATTAGGATCAGATGGACTTCAGAGTGGAGGAAATTGTGGGGGTACGATAACGCGAAGTTGGACGTATACAGATGCTTGCGGCAATGCAGCGATAGTGGCGACACAAGTGATAACAATAGATGATACTACGGTTCCGGTAATGGCATCACCACCAGGAGCGGTAACGGTAGAATGTATAGCAGAGATACCCTCGATGACGAGTTTGGGCTGGACAGATAACTGCGACGGAAGTGGAGTTGTATTAGGATCAGATGGACTTCAGAGTGGAGGAAATTGTGGGGGTACGATAACGCGAAGTTGGACGTATACAGATGCTTGCGGCAATGCAGCGATAGTGGCGACACAAGTGATAACAATAGATGATACTACGGTTCCGGTAATGGCATCACCACCAGGAGCGGTAACGGTTGAGTGTATAGCAGAGATACCCTCGATGACGAGTTTGGGCTGGACAGATAACTGCGACGGAAGTGGAGTTGTATTAGGATCAGATGGACTTCAGAGTGGAGGAAATTGTGGGGGTACGATAACGCGAAGTTGGACGTATACAGATGCTTGCGGCAATGCAGCGATAGTGGCGACACAAGTGATAACAATAGATGATACTACGGTTCCGGTAATGGCATCACCACCAGGAGCGGTAACGGTTGAGTGTATAGCAGAGATACCCTCGATGACGAGTTTGGGCTGGACAGATAACTGCGACGGAAGTGGAGTTGTATTAGGATCAGATGGACTTCAGAGTGGAGGAAATTGTGGGGGTACGATAACGCGAAGTTGGACGTATACAGATGCTTGCGGCAATGCAGCGATAGTGGCGACACAAGTGATAACAATAGATGATACTACGGTTCCGGTAATGGCATCACCACCAGGAGCGGTAACGGTTGAGTGTATAGCAGAGATACCCTCGATGACGAGTTTAGGCTGGACAGATAACTGCGACGGAAGTGGAGTTGTATTAGGATCAGATGGACTTCAGAGTGGAGGAAATTGTGGGGGTACGATAACGCGAAGTTGGACGTATACAGATGCTTGCGGCAATGCAGCGATAGTGGCGACACAAGTGATATCAATAGATGATACTACGGTTCCGGTAATGGCATCACCACCAGGAGCGGTAACGGTTGAGTGTATAGCAGAGATACCCTCGATGACGAGTTTAGGCTGGACAGATAACTGCGACGGAAGTGGAGTTGTATTAGGATCAGATGGACTTCAGAGTGGAGGAAATTGTGGGGGTACGATAATGCGAAGTTGGACGTATACAGATGCTTGCGGCAATGCAGCGATAGTGGCGACACAAGTGATATCAATAGATGATACTACGGTTCCGGTAATGGCATCACCACCAGCACCACCAGGAGCGGTAACGGTAGAATGTATAGCAGAGATACCCTCGATGACGAGTTTGGGCTGGACAGATAACTGCGACGGAAGTGGAGTTGTATTAGGATCAGATGGACTTCAGAGTGGAGGAAATTGTGGGGGTACGATAATGCGAAGTTGGACGTATACAGATGCTTGCGGCAATGCAGCGATAGTGGCGACACAAGTGATATCAATAGATGATACTACGGTTCCGGTAATGGCATCACCACCAGGAGCGGTAACGGTTGAGTGTATAGCAGAGATACCCTCGATGACGAGTTTAGGCTGGACAGATAACTGCGACGGAAGTGGAGTTGTATTAGGATCAGATGGACTTCAGAGTGGAGGAAATTGTGGGGGTACGATAACGCGAAGTTGGACGTATACAGATGCTTGCGGCAATGCAGCGATAGTGGCGACACAAGTGATATCAATAGATGATACTACGGTTCCGGTAATGGCATCACCACCAGGAGCGGTAACGGTAGAATGTATAGCAGAGATACCCTCGATGACGAGTTTGGGCTGGACAGATAACTGCGACGGAAGTGGAGTTGTATTAGGATCAGATGGACTTCAGAGTGGAGGAAATTGTGGGGGTACGATAATGCGAAGTTGGACGTATACAGATGCTTGCGGCAATGCAGCGATAGTGGCGACACAAGTGATATCAATAGATGATACTACGGTTCCGGTAATGGCATCACCACCAGCCGATGTAAGTTTGGAGTGCATTCCAAATATGATTTCCATTTCCTTCACTGATAATTGTGATGGATCCGGTATGGTCTTGGGAATTGATGTCAGTGATGGGAATACCTGCCCGGAAGTCATAACAAGATCTTGGGTATATTCGGATGCTTGCGCTAACAAAGATAGTGTTTCACAAATTATTACATTAATAGATAATACACCTCCGGTTATTACTTGCCCGGTCGATATATCAGTTAATTGCCCGACTAATGTCCCTCCTCCTGATATTTCTTTAGTTACCGCTACCGATAATTGTAACAACATAACGATCGAATGGATTCAAGATCTTGACAATGGCCATCAATTTGACGGAATAGGGAACTGTCCAAATACTATTTTTAGGTCATACAGAGCAGTAGATAATTGTGGTAATGCCGCTACATGCATACAAGAGATATTTGTAACTGACGAATGTATACCGGGTGAACCATGTCCACTATGTGATGAAGATGTGCCATTTGTGGAGGTCGATCTTCAAGGGAATCCGGATAGTGCTTGGATATCTCTTCCAATTGTTCGGGATGGTCAGTGTTGTACTACAAATCATCCGGATAATTGTGTTCAGTTTAGGATAATTCTTGATGAAGATGCTATTGGATTTGTATTTGGAGTTGGATCTGGAGCCAATCCTGATGGTTCGCAAGCAGGTCAAATATCCTGTGGAGATCCTTTTGTACTAGGTGAAGGAATCTGTCTTACAGACAGTGATCGTACGTTTAATATAACAGTTTGTAAGCCAGGGTCTAATGCACAAATTTACGGAGTGATATCTTTTGGCGGATTGGTAATACCTGGTGATATGGAAGCGAGAATAAACTGTGATAACGAAATTACAGTTTCTGGAGTAAGTTCTACATCTACCACTTGGACAAGTATATCTCCTGGTGCTCAGGGTATGTGGGACCATTTTTTGGATTGTACTTCCGGGTGTCTAACCAATACTGTAACTCCGGATAGTACTGCACCCAGCGTTATCGTTTATGAGGTTTGTGGAGATTATGGTTCAGACTTTTGTGGAACTGCGGCTTTTGAATGTGAACAAATAACGGTAACAATTCTTCCTGATGTTAATATAACCATTGACTCCATCGATTTTTGTGGGGTTAATACGGAAGAGTTAACTCCCGTTATTACTCCTCTGGGCAATTATACTTATGAATGGTATAGCGGGCCAAATGGTACAGGGACGCTTTTAGCCACCACTTTAAATTATCTTCCCACTACATCGGGGACTTACTCATTTATAGCAACGGAAGATCCGCCGTTATTTGAATGTGATACGGCCATAGCTAATGTTCAGGTGAGTATAAACCCATTGCCTCTCTTTGTTTTAGGAGCTGATCCTTCTATTTGTCTTGGAACAGCTATTGTATTTGATTTGCCAGATGACTATACCTATGTTTGGACTCCTCCAGATGGCGTCGTTCAAGGTACAAACCCCGGTGATTTGGTTGTAACACCTCCATCAGGTATTACATACACTGTTACTGGCACTTCTAACGAAGGCTGTATAACTATCGAGACGATTGTGATTACCGCAATTGAATGTTTAGACTGTCCGTCTCAGGTTCAATGCACCGAAAGTAATATAGTACAGTATAATTCTGTCAGCGCATTTGTAACCGCTGGTGGTGTTACGAATTATCCTTGTTCAATACCTGATAATAATATTGCTTTTATAAATCGTAAACCTGATGGTAATACTTGCCCAGAAATTATTACTGACTTTTACGAGATCTGGGATTCTTGTGACAATCGGGATACTTGTGGTGTGATAGTTACCCTTAATGATACTATTAATCCTACGATAACCTGTCCATCTGATATAACATTAGACTGTGGTAGTTCTATTGATACTAGTATTACAGGCATTCCCATCATCATGGATGATTGTAATGACATAACGTTGACCTTTGTCGATGACATTATTCCGGGTTGCAGTAGTGAAGACTTTACTATTAACAGGACTTTCACGGTTACAGATTTATGTGGGAATATTGCTAATTGCGTACAAAGTATTGCATTGAGCGATCAAACGGCGCCCGTTTTTGCGAGTGCGCCCTCTGATGTGAGTGTAGAATGTATTGGTGATGTTCCTGTGATGACAGACTTAGGCTGGACGGATAACTGTGATGGCAGCGGGACGGTAACGGGCTCAGATGTAAGTGATAATGGCAGCTGTCCAGAATTGATTACTCGTACGTGGACATATACAGATTCGTGCGGTAATGCATCAAGTGTAATTCAAACGCTTACGATAGGCGATAATGTGAATCCAACGGCATCGAACCCAGGACCAATTATTGAGCAGTGTGCCGCCGATGTGCCGACCCCAGATATTACAGTAGTCACCGATGAGGATGATAACTGTACAGCCAATCCCGTAGTTGCCTTTGTCAGTGATATGAGTGATGGAATGACGTGCCCAGAAACGATTACCAGAACTTATAGTGTAACCGATGAGTGCCTCAATCAAATCCTCGTAACACAGACCATTACGATAGGCGATAATGTGAATCCAACGGCATCGAACCCAGGACCAATTATTGAGCAGTGTGCCGCCGATGTGCCGACCCCAGATATTACAGTAGTCACCGATGAGGATGATAACTGTACAGCCAATCCCGTAGTTGCCTTTGTCAGTGATATGAGTGATGGAATGACGTGCCCAGAAACGATTACCAGAACTTATAGTGTAACCGATGAGTGCCTCAATCAAATCCTCGTAACACAGACCATTACGATAGGCGATTTACCGTAGCTGCACAAGATCCTCTTTCACCAAATTGCCCAATGGGAATTGAGGCTTACACAGGTTGTTCCGGTGATGGTTATTCAGTGATCGTAAACGGCACGACGTACGACGAAACAAATCAAACCGGCACAGAAACGATAATTGGAGGGGCAGCAAACGGTTGTGATTCAACAATTAGTATAACATTGGTCTTTAGGCCGGTAGCAATGGTAACTGAAACTTATAGTGGATGTGAAGGTGACGGCTATTCAATCATCGTCAACGGCACGACGTATGACGAAACAAATCAAACTGGCACAGAAACGATAATTGGAGGGGCAGGCAACGGTTGCGATTCCATAGTTAGAGTAACGTTAACGTATTTACCGAATTCAACCGGAACGGAGATGTATAGTGGCTGCGTTGGCGACGGTTATTCAGTTGTAGTGAACGGTACAACATATGACGAGACAAATCAAAACGGAACAGAGACGATCATAGGTGGCGCAGCCAATGGATGCGATTCAGTAGTGACCGTAACGCTGACCTTCTTACCGAATGCCACAGGTACAGAAACTTATAGTGGTTGTGTAGGCGATGGATATTCGGTCGTAGTGAATGGCACGACATACGACGAAACAAATCAAAATGGCACGGAAATCATCACCGACGGAGCTGCCAATGGTTGTGATTCTACAGTAACCGTAACGCTGACCTTCTTACCCAACGCAATGGGTGCTGAGATGTATAGCGGCTGTGAAAATGACGGCTATTCTGTCGTCGTTAATGGTACGATTTACGATGAAACAAATCAAAATGGCATGGAAATCATCACCGACGGAGCTGCCAATGGTTGTGATTCTACGATAACTGTAACGCTGACCTTCTTGCCCAACGCAACGGGTACTGAGATGTATAGCGGCTGTGAAAATGACGGCTATTCTGTCGTCGTTAATGGTACGACTTACGATGAAACTAATCAAAATGGCATGGAAGTCATCACCGACGGAGCTGCCAATGGTTGTGATTCTGTCGTAACTATAAATCTGGTTTATCTACCAACCACAACTGGTACTGAAGATTACAACGGTTGCAAGGGTGATGGTTATTCTGTTGTTGTCAATGGTAATACTTATGATGAGACTACGCCGATGGGCATGGAAACGCTCATGGCAGCGAATGGTTGCGATTCAGTAGTGATGACCACCCTGACCTTTTTACCAAATGCGACTGGTACGGAGACCTATAGTGGCTGTGTTGGAGATGGCTATTCAGTCGTAGTAAATGGCACAACGTACGATGAGACGAACCAAAGTGGTACCGAGACAATAGTAGGCGGAGCAGCGAATGGTTGTGATTCTACCGTTACAATTACCCTTGTTTACTTGCCAACTGCAACAGGAACTGAAAGCTATAACGGTTGTGAAATGGACGGTTACTCCGTGGATGTAAACGGCACAACCTATGATGAGACGAACCAAAATGGGACTGAAACAATAATAGGTGGGGCATCGAATGGATGCGATTCGGTCGTAACTGTAACTTTAACTTTCTTGCCCAATGCAACAGGCACAGAAATATATAGTGGTTGTATCGGCGATGGTTATTCAGTAGTAGTGAATGGCAATACTTATGACGAGGCTACACCTATGGGCATGGAGACGCTCATGGCCGCAAATGGCTGCGACTCGGTAGTTACGATCAATCTGGTATTCGAACCAAATACAACAGGAACAGAAAATTACTCCGGATGCCAGGGGGATGGCTATTCAGTGGTCGTTAATGGCAATTCCCCAGACTCCCCACGCCACGCTCAAAATTAGAACTAGAAAGTATATCATATACATATGACAAGACTACACCTATGGGCATGGAAACTTTGACAGCTGCCAATGGCTGTGACTCTGTCGTTACTATCAATCTCGTGTTCAATCCTAATACGACGGGTAGTGAAGGTTACAACGGTTGCCAGGGTGATGGTTACTCTGTCGTCGTCAACGGTAATACTTATGATGAGGCTACACCCATGGGCATGGAAACTTTGACAGCTGCCAATGGTTGCGACTCTGTAGTTACGATCAATCTCGTATTCGATCCTAATACGACGGGTACTGAAGATTACAACGGTTGTCAAGGTGATGGCTATTCTGTAGTTGTCAACGGTAATACTTATGACGAGACTACACCGATGGGTATGGAGACCTTGATGGCAGCCAATGGTTGCGATTCTATCGTCACAATAGCTCTGAACTTTGATCCCAATGTCACTGGTTCTGAAACCTATGACGGTTGTCAAGGTGATGGCTATTCTGTAGTTGTCAACGGTAATACTTATGATGAAACAACGCCTTCTGGTATGGAGACCCTCATGTCCGCTGCCGGTTGCGATTCTATAGTGACCATAGCATTGAACTTTGATATGAATGTGACTGGATCTGAAACCTATGACGGTTGTCAAAGAGATGGTTTCTCTGTAGTTGTCAACGGTAATACTTATGACGAGACTACACCGATGGGTATGGAGACCTTGATGGCAGCCAATGGTTGCGATTCTATCGTCACAATAGCTCTGAACTTTGATCCCAATGTCTCTGGTTCTGAAACATATGCCGGTTGTCAAGGCGATGGTTACTCTGTTGTTGTCAATGGTAATACTTATGACGAAGCAACACCATCTGGCATGGAGACGTTTACCTCCGCATCTGGTTGTGATTCTATAGTGACCATAGCATTGAACTTTGATATGAATGTGACTGGATCTGAAACCTATGACGGTTGTCAAGGCGATGGTTACTCTGTTGTTGTCAATGGTAATACTTATGACGAAGCAACACCATCTGGCATGGAGACGTTTACCTCCGCATCTGGTTGCGATTCTATCGTCACCATAGCTCTGAACTTTGATCCCAATGTCACTGGTTCTGAAACCTATGACGGTTGTCAAGGTGATGGCTATTCTGTAGTTGTCAACGGTAATACTTATGATGAAACAACGCCTTCTGGTATGGAGACCCTCATGTCCGCTGCCGGTTGCGATTCTATAGTGACCATAGCATTGAACTTTGATATGAATGTGACTGGATCTGAAACCTATGACGGTTGTCAAGGAGATGGTTACTCTGTAGTTGTCAATGGCAATACATATGACGAAGCAACACCATCGGGTATGGAGACGCTTACCTCCGCATCTGGTTGCGATTCTATCGTCACCATAGCTCTGAACTTTGATCCCAATGTCACTGGTTCTGAAACATATGCCGGTTGTCAAGGTGATGGCTATTCTATAGTTGTCAACGGTAATACTTATGACGAGACTACACCGATGGGTATGGAGACCTTGATGGCAGCCAATGGTTGCGATTCTATCGTCACCATAGCTCTGAACTTTGATATAAATGTCTCTGGATCTGAAATCTATGCCGGTTGTCAAGGCGATGGTTACTCTGTTGTTGTCAACGGTAATACCTATGATGAAGCAACGCCTTCTGGTATGGAGACCCTCATGTCCGCTGCCGGTTGCGATTCTATCGTCACCATAGCTCTGAACTTTGATATAAATGTCTCTGGATCTGAAATCTATGCCGGTTGTCAAGGCGATAGTTACTCTGTTGTTGTCAACGGTAATACTTATGATGAAGCAACACCTTCTGGCATGGAGACGCTTACCTCCGCATCTGGTTGTGATTCTATCGTGACCATATCATTAAACTTCGATCCAAATGTGACTGGATCTGAAACCTATGACGGCTGTCAAGGGAATGGATACTCTGTAGTTGTCAATGGCAATACATATGACGAAGCAACACCATCTGGCATGGAGACGCTTACCTCCGCATCTGGTTGTGATTCTATCGTGACCATAGCTCTGAACTTTAATCCCAATGTCACTGGTTCTGAAACATATGTCGGTTGTCAAGGAAATGGTTACTCTGTTGTTGTCAACGGTAATACTTATGATGAAGCAACGCCATCTGGCATGGAGACGCTTACCTCCGCATCTGGTTGTGATTCTATCGTGACCATAGCATTGAACTTTGATATGAATGTGACTGGATCTGAAACCTATGACGGTTGTCAAGGGGATGGTTACTCTGTAGTTGTCAATGGAAACACCTATGATGAAGCAACGCCATCTGGTATGGAGACGTTGATATCACCTAGTGGCTGCGACTCTGTCGTTACCATTATTCTCACTTTCGATCCTCCATCTGTAGGAGCAGTTACATACGCTGGCTGTCAAAGTGATGGTTACTCTATTACAGTTAATGGAACGCTTTATAATGAATCTAACCCGATTGGTGCGGAGACAATACCTGGAGCCGCCAGTAGTGGTTGTGATTCTATCGTCAATATATCACTCGTTTATCAAACAATTCCTTCTGCTACTATACAATTGACTCATGAAGAATGTGAAGGAGATATGAATGGCCAGATTGATGTAACTGGCATGGGAGGATCTGGATCATATGAGTATAGCATTGATGGCACTAGTTATGCACCAAATGGAACATTTTCTAATCTTGAGGACGGGTTATATACCGTTTATATTCAAGATAGAAACAACTGCATATATACAGAAGAAGTTATTGTTGATCCTGGACTATTTATTCAAATAGTACAATTTGATAAAGTCTGTAGCGACAATGGAACAGGTGATGATCCAAGTGATGATTTTTATACCATTACTATTGTGGTCACTGATGCAAATGGAGGTTCCTCGACTCAATTTAACGTAATCATTGGAGGCAGTGTCGTTGCTACTTATGATTATGATACTGGAGGCACTATTACCCTTCCTGCAGATAACTCAGACGTTTCTGTTACAATTGCAGATGCAACGACTGCTTCATGTTCAATAACACAAAACACAGGACCATTGGCTCCTTGTTCTGCTGATTGCCTAATTACAATTCTTGAGACATCATTAGTGTGCGACGATAATGGAACTGGTACAGATCCGACAGATGATTTTTATGTAATAACCGTTAATGCTTCAGCGACAAATGGAGGCTCTTCCGGTAGCTTTAATGTATTTATAAACACAATATTACAGGGTTCATATACATATGACGTGGGCGGAACTATTACATTGCCTGCAGATGGAACTCTTCCTTTATTCGTATTCCAAGATTTCGACCAGACTCTTTGTGAGGAGAGTATATCAGTTGGACCTTTGGTAGCATGTTCTGATGTTTGTGAATTAACAGTACTTGTGGCTTCCGCGGTTTGTGATGATAATGGAACACTGGCTGATCCATTTGATGACTTTTATATAATAACGGTTGACGCAACAGCAATTAATGGTGGTACTTCTAGCCAATTTGTGGTAACCACTGGAGGCAGTCCTCAAGGAAATTTTGATTACAACTTGGGTGGAAGTTTTATTCTTCCCGCTGATGGAACTGACGTGACTCTTGATTTTTCTGATATTGACGATCCGACATGTACCTCAAGTCAAAACATTGGTGTACTCGATCCTTGCTCTACAGATTGTACGATTTCGTTTACCTTACTAAACTGGACCTGCAATGATAATGGCACATCTTCCGATTCGACGGATGACTTTTACGAAATAAATATAAATGCTAGTGCCATCAATGGAGGACCAACTGGTCAGTTTAATGTTACCAGTAATTCTGCCATTATCGGAACTTTTGACTACGATGTAGGCGGACTTGTAACTATCCTTGCAAATGGAATGAATGAAACAATCTTCGTTCAAGACGTTGATGATCCTACATGTGAAACATCTCAAGTTATAGGTCCATTAGTTTCTTGTTCTGACCTTTGTCAATTGACTATCGTTGATCTCACGTTTCAATGTATTTCAAATGGAACACCTGGGGATCCCTCCGATGATTTCTATAGGATACAATTCTTGTTAGAAGCAATTAATGGTAGTGTTTCCAGTCAATTTAATGTTTACGTAAATGGAGTTCTTGATGGAACATACTCTTATGGAATAAACAACCAAATGTTTTTGCCTGCTGACGGCACCAATGTAACGTTAACGTTTGAGGATGTTGATGATAGTAGTTGCACTATAGAACAGAATCTTGGAGATCTTATACCTTGTTCATCCGACTGCATAATAATTGTTGACAACATATCATTTGTCTGTAATAATATAGGAACAGGAACTGACCCATCTGATGATATTTACAATATACTAGTAAATGCATCTGAAACGAACGGTGGATCTTCTAGTCAATTTACTGTAACCGTTGGTGGTACTGTATTTGGTCCATTTACTTATGGAATTGGTGGAAATTTCGATTTGCCAGCCGATGGATCATTAGTATCAGTAATTTTCAAGGATGTTGACGATTCTTCTTGCAGTAATATCCAAGATATAGTACCTCTTGATCATTGTTCAGATGATTGCCTTATTTCAATCGATGAAATTTCAGTTCAATGTAATAACAATGGAACAGGATCAGATCCTTCTGATGATTCCTATACACTTACAGTCTTGATTCTTGGGGAATCTGGTAATATGTCTACAAGTTTTAATTTGTATGTTGATGGTACACTTTCAGGTATCTTTGTATATGGTGTAATATCTAGTGTAAATGTTCCTGCAACTGGTGGTGCTATCAGTGTTATATTTGAAGACGTTCTTGATGCTTCATGTACTGGTTCATGGATAAGTCCACCATTAGTTTCGTGTTCTGATGATTGTGAATTAACGATTCTTTCCTTAGAATACACCTGTAACGACGCTGGAACAGAAACTGATAATAGCGATGATTTCTATGATGTTGTCGTAAATGCTACAGCAGCCAACTCTGGTCCAAGTGGTCAATATGAAATCGTAGTAGGAGGTACAGTAGTTGGTGTATTTTCATACAATGGGGGAGGCTTCTTTACCCTTCCCGCAGATGGCACCTCTCCAATACTTGTTTTCCAAGATGTAGATGTCTTAGGTTGCGAGGCTGAGGAGCAAATTGGACCATTAACTCCATGCTCAGACGCTTGCGCAATTAACATCACTTTGGCATCTGCCCAATGTAATGATAATGGAACACCAACAGAAACTGGAGACGACTACTATGAGGTAGATTTAAATGCCACGGCGTTAAATGGAGGCCCCTCAGGTACATTTATCGTCACTGTTAATGGTTCTCTTGTAGGAACTTATTCCTATGGAGTTGGAGGATCGGTCATTTTATCTGCGGATTTCTTTCAAGCAATAATAACAGTTACAGATAGTGATAACCCACTTTGTACTAATTTCCAGAGCATTGGCTTCTTAATACCTTGTTCTACTGAATGTGACTTGTTTGTAGCTACCGCTGAGGCTGATTGTGATGACAATGGTACCCCAAGTGATCCTTCAGATGACTTCTATACTGTCACTGTAAATGCGGGGGCTAGTAATGGCGGAATGAATAACATGTATACAGTGACCTCGAATGCAGGACTTGAAGGTACTTTTACAAATGCCATCCCTGCTTCCTTTACGATGCCTGCTGATGGTTCTAATGTTACGCTGACTTTCCAAGATGTTGATAAACCAAGTTGTAGTGAAACCGCGTCTTTAGGTTTGTTGGCACCTTGCTCAGATGATTGTATTGTGACGATTACGGAGTTGGTCGGAGACTGTAATAATAACGGCACTGCCTCAGATCCGAGTGACGACTATTATGAATTTGATGTAAATGCAACATCGTTAAACGGTGGAGTGAGTGATCAGTACAATGTAATCGTCAGTGGAACGATCATAGGAACATTCAATTACAACTTTGGAGGAATTGTTGATATTCCTGCCAGCGGTGGTATGGTGACAGTAACATTCCAAGATGTAGATGACCCACTATGTTCTGCGTCACAAGATGTCGGCCCACTACTTCCTTGTCCTACAAACTGTATTCTATTCATAAATAATATTGGACTGACATGTTCTGATAATAATACTCCTTGTGATTTGACAGATGACATCTACTTTGTTGTGGTGAATGCATCCGTAATTAACGGTGGAACTTCTAATCAGTACTTGGTTGATGTTGGTGGATCAATCTTTGGGCCATTTGCTTATGACATTGACGCATCATTCAATTTACCCGCTGATGGAACAATGGTGACAGTTGAAGTAATGGATATTGATGATCCTACATGTGATAATTCCGAGGACATAGGTCCACTGGATCCTTGTTCTGAATGTTGTACGATCAGTATCGACCAACTGGATTGGACTTACAATGATAACGGAACAGACACCGATTCGACAGATGATTTTTATGATATAGTTGTCACTGCTTCCTCAGTAGGTGGTGGTCCATCCAATCAGTATATAGTAATCGTCGGACCCGACACTTATGGACCTTTTGATTACGGTATGGTAGGATTGTTAACCTTGCCTGCAAATGGAAGCAATGCGACAATTACAATCCAAGATTTTGACAATAATGGCTGCTCATTAAGTCAAGATATTGGTCCACTTGTTCCATGTTCTAGTTCTTGTACACTTACAATTGACGAGCTTACTTGGACTTGTAATGACAATGGAACACCAACTGATCCTTCAGATGATTTCTACGATATTACGAGCAATGTTAATACTACAAATGGAGGAGTCTCTGGACAGTATGATATCACTGTTGGAGTCAGTGTTTTTGGTCCATATGACTATGGAATTGCAAATGGTTTAACCTTACCTGCGGATGGCAGTATTGCCACTCTTGTATTTGAAGATGTAGACGTTGCAGGATGTAGCATATCCGATGATATTGGGTCTCTTAATCCTTGTTCGGGTTCATGTATACTCACACTAGACGAGCTAGTCTGGATATGTAATAACAACGGTACAGACTCAGACCAAACGGATGATTTCTACGATATATCTATCATAGTCAGTGCTGTCAATGGTGGAGTTACAGCTCAATTCGAAATCCTGATTGGAGCTGATACTTACGGTCCCTTTGACTATGGTATTCTGAGTAACCTCGTATTGAATGCCGATGACAGCATGATAGGCATGATCATACAAGATGTGGATGACAGTAGTTGCACATTAAGTGAGGATATTGGACCGCTCGTTCCATGTTCTACGACATGCGTTCTGACACTAAATGATATCTCTTGGGATTGTAACGACAATGGTACATCATCAGACCCAGCTGACGACTATTATGATATTTCAACAATTGTAAGTGCTGTCAATGGCGGAATTTCGGATCTATACGAGATTATCGTGGGAGCTAATACATTTGGACCGTTTAATTACAATGTTGGATCATCTTTCACACTAATAGCTGATGGTTCCTCTCCATCACTTATTATACAGGATATTGATGATGCAGCTTGTCAGATTACTGAAAACATAGGACCATTGAATTCTTGTTCAGATCAGTGTGTGATAAATGCACCAATCATCACAAATATTTTATGTGATGATAATGGTACTGATACTGACCCATCTGATGATACTTATACATTTGAGATCTTTGTCGATGGTCTCAATACAGGTACAGGTTGGACTGCTGATGATCCTAATGTTACATCAGGAACATATGGGTCAAGTGTGGTTATGGGACCTTATGACATTTCTGATGGTATCTTGAACTTTACCATTACTGATAGTGATGATCCTAGTTGTACGATCTTGACACAAGTAGATCCGCCAGTACCGTGTTCATTCAATTGCACATTGATGATAGTAAATAGTGTAATAGATGATTGTGATGACAATGGCACGGGCTTAGACGATACAGATGACATCTTCTCTGTGGATATTACAATCTCCGGAGATAATGTACCTATGCCTGGTCAGTATAATGTTGCATGGAACGGCATGACATGGGGACCATTCAATTACAACGATGCGGTGACGATAGATAATCTACCAGCAAATAATTCAATAGAGATCGCTATTTAAGTGCATACTAATTTGGTGTGGTATATTTTTTGAGCCTTCATCATTCTAGAAACAAGGTTGTGAAAGATTGTTTTCTTACTACGCGATCGGTTTAATCTGTAACAAAATTCATCAAAGTATCTGTTGATGTGAAACGGACTAACGTAGGAGTAGGTGGTTCTAATCCAAGATTTTACTTGATGAATCATGGTATGTAATATTTTGAAGTTCTTGCCTTTATCACTGGGTATCTGGTCTATATTATACTCCTTTGCAATTGGCCCATATCCTCTCCATAAGTCTGTAGTGATATTGGCGTCTTTGCAAATGTGCTTATCAAATATTGGCCGTAACTCCTTGGCCGAAAAGTCCTTTATCTGATTAACATACATTCTTTTTACCTTCCCAGCATCGGTTAGTTGTAGTGCCACGACAGCCTTCTTTTTCTTGGTATCATAGCTTCTGCCTACCTTACCATCTTCTTTTCCTCCTACTACAAATTCATCCACTTCTACTCGTTTATCCATTGGTTGGGTTTCACTAGACTTCATAGCTTCACGTACTTTATACATAAACATCCTAGCTGTATAGGGTGTAACACCTATTCGTTTAGCTAAATAGCTAGCCGATAAACTTCGGGTAGTTGTTGCCATTTCAAAACAAATGATAAAGGCTTTGTCTAAGCCAAATTTTACTTTATGAAAAAGAGTATTTGCTGATGGCGACTCAGTGTGACTGCACTTGTTACAGGTACGATTCAAATTAGTACGAATTTGACAGGCCTTGTGAGCACATTTTACACATTTAAAGCCGTTCTTCCACTTAATCCCAGCCAGATATTCCTTACAAGAATCCACAGTATTGAACCGAACATAGAACTCTTGAGCATTTTGTCCTTCAAAATTAATCATAATTGAACCATTTTATTGACTTGTAAGATACACTTTTATATGTATCTATCTAGCGATCTCTATAAATCTATGTCACCGCTCCTGAGCTTTTATAAGATTCTTGTTCATGCCTACAACCACTGCCGATTGGGTATTTTTTAGTATCCGCGAATGTAAAATTAACACCTCTTAAATTAGGCTTTACCGCATCGGAGAACAATCAAACAATCACTCTTTATGATGAAGAGGAACAGTTAAATATTATTGCCTCGGATGGATGTGCTAAGATACTTGACATAACAGAAGAATCCGTAAGTGACAGGATTGATGTCAGCAACGATAATGACTCATTCTTGAATGGCAGTTTTACAATCTATCCATGCTTGTAATCTCATAAAAAAAGCTCAGTTTATTCAACCGAGCTCTTTTTATATTATTTCTTGAGGGTTTACATTCCCATTCCACCACTCATTTGCATTAGTTCATCAAGGGTCATTTTCTTATAACCTGATTTATCAACATTGAAGACTTTCTCGTCAATCTTATCCTCGATAGCTATCGTAGTAATAGTCATCGTCATATTGGCACCTTTCATATCCATGGTATACTCTAGAGGAAAACCTTCTATCTCAAATGCCTGCATATCTTGTATCATCCTGTTGTCAAGCTTAAGATCCTTGGCAACATACATGGTGAACGTTGCAACTTCATCCATTTCAGGATGCTTTACGCTGGCTTTAATACATTTATGCCCTAGAATTTCTTTTGTATCAGATTCATCATAAGTGATCTCCACCTCCTTCATTATCTCTGCTTGATCTCCACCTGCCGATTCAAAATCAGCTGTACTAGTTTCAACCATCATCTTTTGTCCCATGGCGTTGATTAGCATGACAACTTCTTTTGAGGTATTGTCTATTAGCACCTTATTCTCGACCATACCACCCATCGTGGATGACTTGACCAATGACATCTTTCCATTGTAGAAATACTCAGTCTGTGTTCCTTTCATCATCTCTAGTGCCATAGCCATTTGTTCATCATCTGATGAAACCATTGTGATCTCTTGAGTGATTTTCCCTTGTGTTTGAGCAGTGACCTCAGATGCAAAGCAAATTATTGCCAATGCTAAAATTGAGAGTAAATAATTCTTCATGTTTTCGTGTTTGTATTTTTTTTTCAATTTAGAACTCTATTCCTAGTCTATAGACGTTATCTGGTTTATAATGGTTTCAATAAGCACACAAATATCGACAAATCAACTAATTATTAACCATCAGTATAAGAATCCAAGTGACGTATGGTATGATCAAAGAAATCACTAGTTATACTTCCGCCATCTGCTTAAACTTGCCTTTCGATTTTCTGATTCGCACAGCTACAACCTTATACTCAGGACACATAGCCTCAGAATCGTGGATGTCCGATGTAATATTATTGACCATAATCTCAGGAAAATGGAAAGTAGTACTTAATATGCCCTTCTTCACCTTGTCAGTAATCCTTGCTTTTACGTCCACTTTACCACGTGGTGATTCAAGGCAAACCAAATCTCCATCTTCAATTAGGTTTTCTGCAGCATCCTCGGGATGGATCATCAAATAATCATCGGTGAGGATTAGATTGTTTCCTGTGCGCCTTGTCATTGCACCGCAGTTATAATGTTCCAATTCTCTGTTAGTAGTTAATATGTACGGATAGTCAACAGCATGAGATTTTAGCTCTTCTGACTCCCTCCATTTGTTAAACTCAAAATAACCCTTACCCCGTTTAAAATCTTTTTGATGAAGGATCTTGGTGTCAGTCCCATCACTAGCAACGGGCCACTGCTTCCCATTTATTCCAAGATTGTCCCACGTAATTCCTGCAAAAAACGGTACTATCTGAGAGATTTCTTCCAACATGCCATCAGGTGTATAATCAGGTTGGTTGTAGCCCATTCTGTTCATTATTTCCACGATAATCTGCCCGTCTGCTTTCACTCCTTCAATAGGACTCACAACTTGACGTACTGCTTGCACCCTACGTTCACCATTAGTAAATGTTCCACTCTTCTCTAAGAATGACGCGCCCGGCAATATCACATCAGCGTACTTAGTCGTTTCAGTCATGAATAACTCTTGAACAATCACGAGGTCAGTGTTCTTGAGAGCCTTTATTACTTTTTGTGTATTCGGATCAGTCTGTACGACGTCTTCTCCTATTATCCAAATGGCTTTGAGGTCTCCTTGCAGTGCAGCATCGAACATCTCTGGAATCTTAAGTCCAATCTGAGTGGGAACATTGACACCATAGAACTCATTGTATTTCTTGTTGACATCTAGGTTAGTTACGTCCATATAACCAGCTCCCTGATGTGGTTGTACACCCATGTCAGCACTTCCTTGGACATTATTCTGTCCTCTCAATGGATTTACACCTACTCCTCTCCTTCCTATATTGCCAGTAAGCAGAGCTAGGTCTGCTATTTGCATTACAGTAAATGTCCCTTGAGAATGCTCAGTAACACCAAGGCCATGAAATGACATTGCATTAGGTGCGGTGGCATAAGCAATTGCGGCTTTTTTTATTAACTGACGATCTACTCCAGATACCCTTTCCAGTTTCTGAAGATCTATATTTAATATTTCTTCTTTATACTGTTCAAATCCCTCTGTTCTCGAACCAATAAAATCTTCATCAGCCAATCCCTCTGTGATGATATAGTAAATCATCATGTTGAGGACAGCTACATTCGTACCAGGTCTCAATGCCAAATGATATGTTGCATATCTCGCCAACTCAGTCCTTCTAGGGTCAATGACGATAGAAACGTTATGAGATTGCATGGCAAACTGCTTTAACTTGGCACCTGTCACAGGGTGGGCATCGGTAGGATTGGCGCCAATCACCATTATGCAATTAGTATCCGTAAGATCATCGATGGAATTGGTAGCAGCACCAGTACCGAATGTTCTTTGCATACCCAGAGCAGTAGGAGAATGACAAACTCTTGCACAACCATCTATATTATTTGTACCTATTACAGCCCTAATGAATTTCTGCATGAGATAATTCTCCTCATTAGTACATCTAGATGATGATATTCCCGCAATGGAATCAGCCCCATACTCCTCCTTATAATTCACTAGTTTTTTTGCTATATAATCGTATGCCTCATCCCAACTCACGTTCTCAAACACACCATCACGTTTTATCATTGGGGAATTCAGCCTATCTGGATGATTATAGAACTTAAATGCAAAGCGGCCTTTCAGGCATGTATGGCCTTGATTCACTTCTGCATCATAGGGCGCAAGCACACTGATTACTTCTCCATTGGAAGTAGAAATGTCCAAGTTGCATCCTACACCACAATAGGTGCAGATTGTTCTTGTTGTTTCTTTTGCGGACAATGATTTTGACTGGAAGACATCGGAAATAGCGGACGTAGGGCATGCCTGTGAACAAGCACCGCAACTCACACAATCGGATTCCATGAAAGATTGCTCACTTCCCATTATAATCTTTGAATCAAAACCGCGTCCAGACATACTCAGCACAAACTGCCCTTGTACTTCATCACAAGCACGGACGCAACGATAACAGTTGATACACTTTGATAAATCTGAAGTCATATAGGGATGACTTAAGTCTTTAGTACGGTCCATATGATTATCCCCTTCGGGATATCTCACATCTCGTATCCCCACCTGTGCAGCCACAGTTTGTAACTCACAATTTCCATTGACTTCACATGTGAGACAATCCAATGGATGATCAGTGAGTACCAATTCAATAATATTTTTCCGGAGAGCCGTTATCGGTGCTGAATCTGGGTAAATATATTGCCCCTCAGATATTGGGGTATGACATGATGCCATTGTTTTAGCGGTTCCATTTTCCTGTAAGACAACACCGACACTGCACACCCTACATGATCCAAAAGGATCAAGATTGGGTGCATCGCATAACGTAGGAATCGCATTCGCCCCCTTGTGTCTTTTAACAAAGGAAAGTATGGTTTCGCCATCCTTGATCTCAAATGGTTTATTATTTATATAGGCTGTCTTGCTCATGATCCCTTAATATCTTATGAATAGATTCATTATTCAAAATACTGTTTTAGCTCGTCTTCAAAATATTCCATGGCATTTCTTATAGGAAGTGGTATACCTCCGCCATGTGCACAAAGGGAGCCCTGCTCTAATGTCATGAGCAAGTCGTTAAATAATTCCTTATCGATCTTATAGTCAGAACTTACCGCTCTGGTAAGCATCTCTTTCCCTCTCTTGGTACCAAGTCTACAAGGGAAACATTTCCCACAACTCTCGTAAGCTGCAAACTCAAACAAGTATTCCATAAATTTGACCATAGAAAATTCTGAGGGAACGCATACAAATGAAGCGTGACCCAATAGAAATCCATTTTTTGAAAAAGACTCAAAATCCACAGTAAGGTCATTAATTTTCGAGATGGGCACCAAGCCACCTAGTGGTCCTCCGATTTGTATAGCTTTTACTGGTTTTCTAAATCCACCTCCTAATTTATTGATCACAACACTGAGGGGTGTCCCCATTTCTACTTCATAGATCCCAGGCATATTGAACATCCCATCCAAGCTAATCAACTTGGTACCGGACGACTCGGGAGTGCCAATCTTTTTCCAGGCTTCTCCCCCATTCATGACAATGTAATGAAGTGCTGCAAGGGTTTCTACATTGTTTACTACAGTCGGTTTATTGAATAGCCCACGTTGTGCAGGGTAAGGCGGCCTTATGCGTATTTCTGGTCTTTGCCCTTCAATAGAATTGATCAGAGCTGTTTCTTCTCCGCATATATATGATCCTTGTGCGCGGATGATCTTGAAATCAAAATTGAAATCACTATCATGAATATTGTCACCAATCAATTCTGCATCACGTAATTCATCTATAGCCTTTTGACAAATATCGGCAGCGTCAGGATACTCAGCTCGAATATACAGTGCGCCATAGTTGGCCCCAGTGATATATCCTGAAATGAGCATACCAAAAAGTACAGAATGAGGTCTTTTTTCAAGTAGGTATCTATCAGAATACGCTCCTGGATCGCCCTCATCGGCATTACATATGATGAACTTGGTTTCGTTCTCTTCGTTTCGACAAAATTCCAATTTCAATCCCATAGGAAAACCAGCTCCGCCTCGTCCTCTTAATCCGGAAGTCTTTATCTCAGTGAGAATAGAATCGGAATCCGATTTTAAAGTCTCTATAAAAGGAGCATAGTAATCCGATATCGTCGTAAATGATCGTGTTAATATTTCTGTGCCACTGGCCTCAACTTTATAGTCATCAACGTTTTCACTTCCTTCATTATTAATAATCTCTTCAATGCTATTGATGGCATTGCCGGAGTAATTATTCCCTTTGTACTGAAATGAGCTGTTCTCGTGACACCTACCCAAGCAGGTCATGTGTCCTATCTCATCTTGAGCAAAGTGATCGGTTAATTTCTTCGAAACTCCACTTTGGGTATCAGCACATACGCAAGCCGTGCCATTACATACGTACACCTTTTTCCCCTTGTTTTCTGGTTTCAAGAAATCATAAAAAGTGGCTGTGCCATAGGTATTGGCCTTGCCTATGAGAAATTCATCAGCCAGTTTATCCAACTCTTCAATGCTCGGTGTTCCGGTTGATTGAGCTAGTTCTCCCAGCTTGTTAAAGAGATTTTCCGCCAGTCCTTTTCTTCCAGATAATTCGCTTAAATTCTTTGACATGATATCGGTTAAGTCATTTTCATTATTTGCTTCGCCTTTTTTACACGATGCATGTTTGAATAACAGGTAGCTCTCTGATCTCTACAAAATGCAAAAAGTGTAATCCCTAGCTCTTGTGCATAGTCTACCGCCATTGTTGATGGAGCTGAAACCGCTGCTAAGAAGGGTATGCTAGCTTTATAACACTTCAATACAATTTCATAAGAAATACGTCCGCTTACGATGAGGCATTCTGCCTTGTTTAGAACTTGAGTTCGTATCAATTCTCCCACAACTTTGTCGACTGCATTGTGTCGACCAATATCTTCCATCGAGCTCAATAAGTGTCCCTCACTGGTGAATGCAACAGCAGCATGAGTACCGCCAGATCGCTGAAAATTGCTCTGAAGAGAATTCATTATTTGGAATAGCTCTTGTAATATCTCAACATCCAGTTGATGATCTGTCACCAACTTTGTATCACTTGAAGATAATATTTCAAACTCTGTCTTTCCGCACATTCCGCATGAAGACACTGACATAAGGCTTCTACTGCTCATATATCCTGGACCTAATTGTTCTTCTGGGACAAATAGGTCAGCAACAGTTACAATGCTACCTTCTTCTTGTGATAATTTGATTTCTGGCAATACGTTGACATCATTTAAGACCCCCTCAGAGTGAAGCAAACCCCAGACGAGATTCTTATCGTCGCCTGGCGTCCTCATGGTGATAGTAAATGGGCTTAAATTAATATTTATTTGTAGAGCTTCTTCTACGCTGAGCAAGTCTTCCGTAATTCCGACCTGAGTCTTGTTGTATCTTTTGCCTTCGAACTTTCTAGTTGCCATCTATTTCCACAAATTACATGATCACAGCCAAATTACCACGTAAAATCCATGGAATGAAATTATGTACAATTAGAATAATGGATTAGTAAACCCATTCATCTATATACTTAATGAAAATTTTGGAGAGATTTTCTGCGTCAGAGATTGCACGATGTTCTATTCCTGAAAATTCTAAGCCTTCTTTCTCCAGCGAAACTTTTAATCCTCTCTCTTTTTCATTTTTCCGATTGGTATGGTATTGCTTCTTTACATTTATATGAGGCTCTACCCACTCATGCTCCAATCTATGCAATTCACAATCGTTGATTATTAACTGTTTATCAAATTTACCCCAACTACCAAGAATGTAATCTTCACTTTCCTCGAAAATCCAATCTTTAAAATCATCAATTACATAGGGAAAAGAAGCAGCCTTGTCGACATCGGTTTGTTCTATTTTTGTCAACTTTTTACAAAATCCAGATAAGATAGGGTTGACGGTTGGTTTGACAAATCTGCTAAATTTTCCTACAACTTCACCAAACATATTAATTTTAAAGGCTCCTATTTCAATAATCTCGTTATATCCACCCGGCGGTCTCCCAAGCCAACATGTAGCTTCCAAATCGTAAATAATAAAAATCATACTATGCTATTTTGGACTTGAGGGATACTACAATGTATAGGCCAAGGTATGGTTTTGTCCAATTCATAACCAGCCATTCTATTATGATAAAAGAAGAGTAGGCGCAGATCTTGGCTAGTGACTTTATCATTTTTCTTTAATACCAGTGGCTTCAAATAATGAAAGTAAGAGAGTTTTTCTATGGCATCAAAAATTATTTCTTTTGGGCTGTTGTCTAATTGATCACTTAACTTCAATTTTCCTAAGTCGCGCATTCCTTTTAAATTAGACAAATGTAATACAACGAGTTCTTCCAGTTCCTTAAGAGAAATTACCAAGTCATCAGTCGGTGTATTAAGGAAGCTATAGAATTCCTTGTCCGCATGGAGTTGCCTAAAGTATTGGAAGACAATAAAAGCAACCAGGTGACTACTCAGTACGACGTTGTCTTTCAAAAAACACTCTGCTATTCTTGTTCCTAGAATCTTCGTATAAATTGATTCTCGTTGTGGATTGGCAACTACATTTCCTCCTGCCGAAAAGTAATTTTTTACATTGATGGTCTCTCCCCTTTCATCTCTACTTTCCCCGTCCATGTTGACTTTATTTCCTAGAGCATCCATAGGTGCCCCTAAACTGAGTGTTATCTCACTATCCGACTTATAGTAGGACCGAATGAATTCTCTTATTTTAGGCCACCTTCCTACTACATCTCGAGATCTTATATACTTTTCTCTACCAGCCCTCACTAAGTGCTGGTCAATAAGACCCTTTGCCTCTAATACATTGTGATAACTTACCACTAAAGGAACTACAAAAATCCTGTGATCCTTATCCATCTCAAAGGATTTTCGTTGAGCCTCGACAATTGATCCCAAAAGTCCAAGTTTCAATTTATCCTCGATGGACCCCGACCGAGACCTTGTTCCACCAGGAAAAAAAATGTTATTTACACCCTTTATCAGTGAGAGTGTAGTCATTGTTTTTATGCATTGCAGATAAATGGGATTCTTTTTCCTTCGATCAATCTTGTATGCACCGAGCCTATTGATAAAGTAACCCACGATCTCATAGTCATAAAGGTTGAGACCAGCGGCAAAAGAAAATGCCGGTAGCCCTACTACCTCATCAAGCGTATAACCGATCAAAATAGAATCAAGATTGCTGAAATGTGTGGGCACCACTACTACAGTTCCTTTACCTACAAGTGACCTAGTCTCATCAATCATTCCTATAACCTTAAGACGGCTCAGGACATCTTTCTTCCTTCCCCACATGGGCCAAAGTCTACCCTTGAATGCAGGAAGCAAAATTCTCTTCAAGAATGAAGTAATAGACCTCGTTGCAAAATTGTAAGTCTTGATTTTAAAGGACCCTACGATTTCCTCATTATATCGATTGACTATCCTTTCCAGGATGGTATTAAGGGAAGCATCCTTATCTGGGCTTTGGCCAGCATTTTTGATTTCTTGAGACAACGAGTACCAATAGGTCTTATCATCAGATGGATCAACTTTCAAGGGGTTGTTCTTAGTCCTTAATTTTTCAAGATATACGGTTTTGTTTAGAAGGGATTCTAAATCCTCAGATATCTGTCCGCGAATGCGTGCTAGACTTTCCTTGTTAAGTGCATCGACAAAAGAGGCGTGCTCTTTGTGAATTTTATATATTGGCCAATCTTCAAGATTGGGGATTATATTTTCCCTTATGGTGCTCAATCTGCGTTGTTAGTAGACAAAAATTAAAAAAAATGATTCAATTCCTCGATATATGACAATATTTCCTCTCGTCCCAATTTTTCTACGGAACTTGTCAAAAACAAAGGGGGAAGTTCATTCCAATACTTACCTAATTCTGCTTCAAATCTGGCAACAGTTGCCTCTCTTAGCCTTCTCTTGACACCATCAATCTTAGTCATGACTATTGAAAAAGGGATTCCCTTCTCACCTAAAGAGTTGATAAAGTCAAGATCTATCTTTTGTAGATCAATCCTACCATCTAGCAGGATGAAAGTTGTCATCAACTGTTCTCTCTTCTCAAGATAGTCATTGATCATTATTAACCACTTTTTCCTGGATTTTCTTGATATCTGAGCATATCCATAGCCCGGCAAATCGACGAGATTCCACTCCTCATTGACCATGAAGTAATTGATCAGTTGTGTCTTTCCGGGAGTCTTAGATACTCGTGCCAATTCCTTTCTTCCAGCCAAAAAATTGATCAAAGTTGACTTTCCTACATTAGAACGACCTATGAAAGCATACTCCGGCAATGTGATATCAGGGCAAGTTTCTACACTTTCCTTACTAGTCAAAAACTCTACATTCTTGATATTGATCACTTTAGGCATTCTTTTTGTACATATTAAATAATTACTTAATATGATTAAGTTTCTCTTAAGATTGCAAAGATACCATAACGTTTGTGACTGAGGTTCGTTTAATACATATCATCATCAATGACAACTTAATACAATTACAATGAAAAGACACCTAATCGTCCTTCCGTTTTTACTCTCTCTAGCATCTGTCAATGCCCAATTTGAGGCAGGAATTAAAGCAGGTCTGCATTCCTCGGATCTCGTGTCTGAGGGCATCGTCATATCATCTGGTGACAATACTTATAAGCTCAATTTTTTGGACTCCGAGTATGGTATTCACTTTGGGTTGTATACACGAGTAAGTCTTCTAGGCTTTTATATAGAGCCATCAGTAGTTTTTAATTCGGCGAGGGTAAATTATCTTCTTGAAGATTTTGATGAAAACGGACCATTTGAGGTCATAAAAAACGAGTCATACAACTACCTAGACATTCCTGTCTTGATAGGCATGAAATTAGCTTTCTTAAGATTAGAAGGTGGTCCTGTCGCACATTTATATATTAACAGTACTTCTGAGTTAACGGACATAAACGGTTATGAACAAAAATTTAAAAATGCCACTTACGGATTCCATGTTGGCGGTGGCGTGGATTTTTGGAAACTGAGACTGCGTGTAACTTACGAAGGCAACTTGTCAAAACTTGGAGATCATATCACGGTCGACGGTAATCCATATGCTTTTGATGACAGTTCGGAAAGGTTGATTTTTACTGTGGGGTTTAAATTTTAGATTCTTCTTTGTGTTTGTCTGGATTGTATACTGATGTTTAATTTACGGTTTGTTAAGTAAGAAATCCTCACATTCTACAGAAAATTGAATCATCAGTAATATATTGCAGTATCAAAATTTTGGCATGAAACATCTCCTGACTATTCTTCTCAGCATCATTCTATTATCTTCAGTTGAAGCTCAAGAGGTAGGTCTGGTAGATCTCATAGCAATTTCCTAAAAAAGAGTCTGAGGGTAAGATCAAAACCATTTGCTAAGAAAATCAAAGGTTCCCGAATGTTGTTTAAAGATAGTATGGAAGGCTACATAGTGCCTAAAAATTTTAGTCCGACTGAGATCATATCTATCAACTACAATAGCTGAAGAACCAGTAATCACTGTTAGTGGAGATGAATTCACAATAGAAAGTCGATACATAGACAGCTTTGTGATTGTAGATAAGTCATCTAGACATGGATATGTTTTGTTGAACGAGGCGACAAACTGAAAATGATGGAAGTTCTTGTATTGGGAAAATATCCTCTATACAAGTATACAGTCGCAAGTTTATCCCCTCCTACTTACAACGCGGCATTGCAAGTTGGTAATAAGTATTATACAATCAAGAAACGGATCTCGTACTATATAAAAGATGGAAAGAACGTTATAAAACTTCCCAGTAAGTACAAGAAGATGCTTGGAAATACTAAGTGCAGTCGTCGATTGAAAAAAATGTTTGAGAAAGAGAAACCGAAGTTAAAGAAGGAGAAACACCTTATGAAGTTTTTTGAATCAGTAAACAATCAAGTATCTGACGATTGACCTGATTCTAATTGAGTGACTCCAGTACCGGTTGATGATCGAAAGTCCTAAAGTCCACAGCACTCACACCTGATACACCCTGTTCTTGCATATATACCCCATAGAGGATATCTACCTCAGCCATGGTAGATTTGTTATGTGTAACAATAACAAACTGGCTGTCTTTTGAGAAAGTCTTGACGATATTGTTGAATTTCTGAATATTGGCGTCATCTAAGGGAGCATCCACTTCGTCAAAGATGCAGAATGGTGCCGGTTTAAGAAGGTAAATCGCAAATAACAATGCAGTAGCAGTAAGTGTTTTTTCTCCTCCTGACAATTGACTTAAAGAAATAGGTCTTTTCCCTTTCGGTTTAGCAATGATCTCAATGGCTGATTCTAGCGGATTATCTGGTTCCATTAAAATAAGATCACAATTGTCATCTTCCGTAAATAAGCTTCTAAATACTTGGACAAAATTCTCCCTTATTCGATTGAAAGCATCCATGTAAAGCTGCGTGGCTGTACTTTCAATCTCCTCCATCGTCTCTAGCAATGATTTTCTTGCTGACTCTATATCCTCTTTTTGCTCAGTGATACTCTCGTATCGCTCATTCATTTCATCAAATGCCTCTACTGCCATCGGATTGATTTCACCGTAGTTGTTGAGACTATTTCTAAGTTTCGTCATCTTCTCCTCAAGAGCCACATAGTCTGTTTCAGCGTCCAATGTCCATTCACCAATGTCCTCCAGAGTCAGATCAAACTCAATCTTGAGTCTTTCATTTACAGTATTAATCTTGAATTTAAACTCATTGAGATCTTCTTTATATCTATTGATGCTTACTTGAATCTGGTTTATTCGGCGATTCATCTCCCTCAATGCATCCTCAGAATCATTAATTTCCTTTCTACTACTATAGAACTTTTGCTCGATCTCACGAATCCCCTCAGATCTCATCGATCTTTCTTCATAGGCAACTCTCAGTTTCTCATCAAGTACTTTGAGATCATTCTCATTGTCTACAACAGATTTTTCTTGGTGTGAAATTTGTGACTTGAGATCGTCTTGTCTATGCATCGATTCGCTGAGACGATTATTGATAAAACCGATTTCTTTACCGAGAGCTGAGACTTTATTTTCCTGTTGGATTGTCAATATCTGAGCATTATTATACGACTCATTTAATGCACCCAGTTGTTGAGTTAAACCATCAAGGTCACCATCTCCTTCAAGAACCATCATACTAGCATGGTCTTCTCCGAGTTTCTTGAGTTCTCTTGTAAGCACTTCAACCTTTTCTTGAAGATCATTCTTCTCAGACTTATAATTTTTGACCTTTGTCTGCTTATTGAGATTTTCATTTAATGTCAGTTCATGAAGTGCTTTTTTATGTACCTTTTGCTCAGCAAGTACGGCTATTTGCTGACTGAGCTGATTAATTTCTGAACTGAGTGATTTCTCCTTGTACTTCGATTCTTCTTTAAGAGCGTGATTTAGTTTTTTCTCAAGGTCTAATTTCTTTGACTGTAAAGAGGGAAGCATTTTCTCGATCTTTTCAAGATGCTTAACTCTCCCTATCCTTTTTCCCTCGAAAAGACCTATAGATCCGCCCGTCACGACAAAATCACTTCTAATCAATCCTCCATCAGACGCCAAAATGATCTCATTCTCATTTATAGCAATATCTTCATCATCAGTGAGGAAAACATTTTGAAGTAAATATTCAATCAGCTTGGTATACTTTATATCACATCCCACAACCTCTATTGCCGGACTAAGACCATCTCTGCCCGATGACCTAGTTGCATTAGGTATTCTATCCAATAATAAAAAATTTGCCTTTCCTTTCTGGGCTTCTCTCAACAATTGTATTGCCTGCTTAGCCTGTGACATGTCAGTCACAATATAATGATTGAGGTAACTGTCAAGAAACTGTTCAATAGCTGTTCTATACTTCTCATCTACATCGAGAATATCAGACAATATTGGAGCAGACTTTTTCCAGCTTTTACTGAGGTACTTAACTGACTCTGGAAATCCTTCAAGATTCTCAATCATACTCTTGAGTAGGTCGTACTCATTCTGTTTGGCGTCAATTGCTCTGTCAGATTTTACAATTTCATCCTTGGTCTTCTCTATCTGATCAATAAGGTTTTCATGAGCAATTTTCCGTTCACACTCCTGTAGGCTAAGCTTTTCAAGTTTTGCAGTAAGCTTCTCTATTTCTTGAAAAATACTCGTGATAAACTTTTCAAGTTCTTTTTGCTCGTCACTATTCACTTTATACTCTGTAGAAATCAAAGACAGATCATTCTCTATACTAGAGATGCGCATTTTGGCTATGGCAATTTCCTTTTCTACATTGTGAATTAGAGTTTCCTTTTTACTCCGTTCAAGTGAAATGGTATCATAGTCGCCCTTGGCTAATTCGTACTTAGATTTAAAGGACTGAAGGGCAGATTCTGACTTAGAGAGGTTCATCTTATTTGCCGAATAATCATCAGTAGCAATTTTCAATGAATTCTCAAGTGTTGCTAACTCTCCTTGAAACTTTTCTACCATTATGCTGGTCCTATCAAGTGCATCTTTGTTATTGGTAAAATTTTGCTTTGTGTAGTTTACTTCTTGTTCCAGTAGTGACTTTTTACCCTCATCGTCTCGCAGGTTATTCATAAACTCTGACAAGGTACGTTGACTCTGAGACAGAGATTCTTCTTTCGTCAGCAAGTCTTTCCTAGCTTTTATGAGACTGGCGTCATTCGTAGTGATCTCTGTTTCCAATTTTCTATGATCGTCCTGCATCTTAGAAATAAGGGCTTTTAGCTCCTTGTCCTTTATGCAAAATGCTTCTACTGACGTTAGAGCATGGGAAATGGCCATGGTCTTATACTCATCTTTTAGCTCAAAATACTTCTTGGTTCTCCTGGCTTGCTTTTCAAGAGATTTCATATTTCCCTTTATCTCAAATAATAAGTCCTCTACTCTATCGAGATCAGCATTTGTACTCTTGAGTTTGGATAAGGTTTCCTTTTTCCTGATTTTGTACTTGGAGATACCTGCCGCTTGCTCAAACATTCTTCTCCTGGCTTGCATCTTATCCTCGAGGATGTCGTCTACCATACCCAATGCAATGATTGCATAGGAGTTGGAACCGATACCTGTATCGATCAATAAACTACGAATGTCCTTTAATCTACACGGGACGTTGTTTAATCTGTATTCACTCTCTCCAGTGCGGTAAAGTAATCTTGATAGTGAAACATTAGAATATTCAGTAGGCAATACCCCTTTGTTGTTTTCAAAGGTGATTGTTACTGATGCCAATCCTGCAGGCTTGCGAGACTTAGTCCCATTGAAGATGACATCAGTCATCTTGTCGAGCCTTAGTTCGCTTCCTTTCTGTTCTCCAAGTACCCATCTTATCGCATCGACGATATTAGATTTACCGGAACCATTAGGACCTACTACTCCGACAACTTGCTCGTTGAAATTCAGAACGGTGTCATTGGCAAAACTCTTGAACCCTTTTATCTCTACGGTCTTAAGCCTCATTGCCCGTAAAGATAGATATTCTTATATTATATATGTGTTTTACCTATGTGATTTAACTTGAAGGAAGGATGTTGGAAACTACCTATATCTTGAACTTGTGCCAACGATTAGAGTATAAATAATAGACACAACAGAGAAGAATAAAACCCCAATAAACAATCTCTGCTGACCAAGCCCATTTGAGACCTAAGTGTTCGTTTCTGACTACGTAGTATATGAATGTCAAGTAGAGAATACTAGCTCCTACCTGATACTTTAGTGTTTTGCCTGTTTCGCCAGTACCCATCATTCCATTCATATAGATAGATCCTATTGAAAAAACTAAGAGGATTACCAATAGTATTCCCATGACAGGTTTGGCAAGGATGATAAGAGTATTGTCAACTCCTCCAAAAAGTGGATACAAAAAGAAGTCCGGCCATAAGACAACAGGGACAGCTAAGAGTATAGATGAAAGAACTGAAAGTTTTGAAGTCTTCCAGATCATTGGAACGACAGCTTGTCTTTTTTTCTGTCCAATAAAGCCACTGACAAGTGTATTGATCCCTGAGGAATAACCCCAGATAGGTATTGAGAGAATAAGGTAAACTATCCTTATCACATTGCTTACCTCAAGATCACGCCCTCCTCTATAGAATTCAATCATCGAAAAGAAAACAAACCAGCTTCCGAGGCCCAATGCCGTCTGCAACACTATAGGCCACGATATCCTAAATAGAGAGAATAGTCCTTTTCCGTTGACCCTAGGCAGGGTAAACAGTCTGAGGTGCCTATTAAACTTATCATAATACATGTAGACAACGAAAACCGCAAATGCTACCACCTCAGAAATGGCACTTGCCATCCCCGCTCCTCTTATTCCCATACCTTCTACCCCGAAGCCATCAAAAATCAAAACATAATTCAGAACAACATTGGTCAAGGTAAGAATGATGGTATCTGTAATAATAAATCGTGTTCTTGCTATTCCTGTATAGAGCCCTATAAATGAAAGTCCGACATAGCTAAAGAAAATCCCATATGATCTCGGGTAAATATATTCTAAACACCTCGTAAAATATTCTTCAGATTTTACGAAATAGTCAAAGAAAGGTTCAGATCCAAATTGTATCAAAAGGAAGAAAACAAGAGCGAGTACAACCTGAAAGAAGAGCAAATTATGAAAGGAATTGGATAACTTAGAAAAGTGCTTAGCTCCGTACCACCGGGCAATCAGTATCTGCCCACCTCTTGTAATTCCAAATCCAATCGATGAGATGATCAGATAGAACAATCCTACAATTGCTATGGCTCCAAAATCCAGATTGTCATAGTGGTATAGAAAGATATTGTCACACAGTACAATGATATTCTGTGAAGCACTGGCAAGCATTATTGGAGCTGAAATGGTCCAGATCTGTCGATATGATGTATTAAGTTTCAATGAGTATACGCTTTATATCGATACATGACGTCTCTATGTCGATTTGTCCTATTTTAGAGCACACTTTGACTTAAATTTAAAATAAAAAGCATGAGACATTTCATCTTTCTTATTTTCTCCATTCTTTTGTTGGTCCAATGTAAAGAAGAAACTCCCACTATGAAGTTCAAAGATAGTTTACTACTAACTAAGACAGACGCCAATCCACCATCAGCGAAGGTAATACCTGAGAATTTGACGATTCATGGAGATACCAGGGTTGATAATTACTATTGGATGAAATTGACGGATGAGCAAAAGAACGCATCTACACCTGATGACCAGACTCAGGATGTTCTGGATTATCTCAATTCCGAGAATGAGTACACGGAAAAGATGATGAATCATACCTCAAGTTTTCAAGAGAAATTATTCAGTGAAATTGTGGGTCGGATTAAGCAGACGGATATGTCAGTACCAGTATTGGACAATGGTTACTACTATATTACTAGATATGAGGAAGGAAAGGAGTATCCCATTCATGAGAGAAAAAAGGAGAGTCTTGATAATGAGGCTTTGACCATGATCAACGTAAATGACTTAGCTGGTGATTATGAGTACTATAGTGCTTCTGGTCTTTCTGTCAGTCCTAATAATGAGATTCTCGCTTATGGGGAGGATACCTTGAGTAGACGGATTTATACCATCAAGTTTAAAAATCTAGAGACCGGAGAATACTATAGTGATATAATAGAAAACACAACGGGAGGAAGCACATGGGCAAATGATAACAAAACGATCTTTTATACGCGTAAAGATGAGGCATTGAGGTCATATAAAATATTCAAGCATGTAATGGGAACTCCAGCAGCCGATGACGTGGAGGTTTATCACGAGAAGGACGAAACCTTTGGAACCTTTGTATATAAAACCAAGTCTAACAAGTACCTAATAATAGGTTCCTATTCGACCCTGTCTCAGGAGTATAGTTATCTGGATGCTGATAATCCTAATGGAGAGTTTAAGCTTATCCAGCCACGGGAGCGTAATCTTGAGTATGGAATAGCTCATTATGGTGATAAGTGGTACATAAAGACCAACAAAGACGGTGCTAAGAATTTCAAACTTATGTCCACACCTGTGGATAACCCCTCCAAGGAAAATTGGGTTGATGTCATCCCACATAGAAATGATGTTTTGCTTGAGGGTATGGACATTTTTCAGTCATATCTGGTCCTATCTGAAAGGATCAAAGGAATTACACAATTGAGAGTCAGGCCTTGGGAAGGAGATGAGCATTATATCGATTTTGGCCAAGATGCCTACCTGGCTTATACAACCTCTAATCGACAGTTTGATACAGAAGAATTAAGGGTCGGATTCACCTCACTTACCACGCCCAACACTACTTATGATTACAACATGCGCACGAGGAAATTAGACCGACTAAAACAACAAGAGGTGGTGGGTGATTTCAGTGCTGAGAACTATATGTCTGAGAGAGTCTTTGTCAAAGCTCGTGATGGAGCTGAGGTACCCATGTCAATAGTATATCACAAGGACTTTGCCAAAGACGGTACTCGACCTGTACTACTTTATGGTTATGGATCCTACGGTAACAGTATGGACCCATACTTTTCTAGTGTACGACTGAGTCTACTTGATAGAGGGATGGCTTTTGCCATAGCTCATATACGAGGTGGCGAAGAAATGGGTCGACACTGGTATGAAGATGGTAAGCTTCTGAAGAAGAAAAATACTTTCACTGATTTTATAGACTGCGGGGATTATCTCGTAGAAAGCAAATACGTGAGTAAGGATAAGCTCTTTGCCATGGGAGGCAGTGCAGGAGGATTGCTCATGGGTGCTATTGTGAATATGCGACCCGACCTATGGAAGGGAGTTGTCGCCGCCGTACCTTTTGTAGATGTGGTAACAACGATGTTGGATGAAACAATACCACTGACCACTGGCGAGTATGATGAATGGGGAAATCCCAATGAAAAGCAGTATTACGATTACATCAAGTCCTATTCTCCATATGACAATGTAAAAGATGTCGACTACCCTGCAATGCTTGTTACAACTGGTTATCACGACTCACAAGTACAGTACTGGGAACCAGCCAAGTGGGTGGCTAAAATGCGAACAACTGATAAAATGAAGAAACCGCTCATGATGCATTGCAATATGGGAGCGGGCCATGGTGGTGCATCGGGGAGATTCAAGAGACATAGAGAAACGGCACTCGAGTATTCTTTCTTATTGGATCTTGCAGGTATAGAGCTTGAGTAATTTCTACCGTCCTCTAGGTCTGTCATAACTTTTTAAGGATACATGCAAATGATCTGAGGTGCCCACATGCCTGAGGGTTCTAAAACCCATAATTCTGAAATAGGTTCGAACTAAAAAATTTCGGAAGAAAGATCGACCATTTGTTCTAAGGTCGACAGCGTGTACGTAACCAGAAGATGGCTGCTTATAATGTAGAGATGAGCTTTTACTGGGAAGTCCCATTTTTCGATAATCCTCGGGCACTCGGCTCGCATCGGTTATAATCAATTGGGGATCTATGTGTACCAATGTGCTCAGACTAAGCCTGAGTACGGGATGCAAGGTATATACTTCACTTCGAAGGGATTCATTCTTGAGGTTGGAGGCTGACATAAAGAATATTCCATGAATAGCATAAATTATCACTACAATGAATGTTATCCCAAGACGCCTCTTTAAACTTGAACCAGAACCAACTGATCCGGTAAATCGACCATAAACAATAGTAAGATAAATAAATAGAATAATGGTCGCTGTCAAAGCTCCTCCCAATATACAAGACCATGGTGATAGATCATGCAAATTATGAATCATCACTGCACCTCTTATCAATAGTACGAATGGTAGAATCAATATTCCTAGGGTCTTGAAGACCGCCCAGATGAATGAAGCCATAGGATGTGTCCTTAGATCAAGCTAATTTAGATACTTTAGACTGTACCACCTATAACTTAGAGCTCTACTATCTAGGTATAAGTCTAAATTCTGTCCTTCTATTTAGTGATCTTCCTCTCAATGAAGAATTGTCAGCAATAGGACTTGACTCTCCATGCCCGATAAATGTCATCAGTGAAGTAGATACTCCTCTTGAAACTAAGTAATCATAACATGCCTTGGCCCGTCGTTCAGATAACTGTTGATTTGCCGTAGCACTACCTGTATTATCAGTATGACCTTCTATGCTCAATCGATATGCTGGATATCGCAGTAGTATATCTACTATCTGTTGTAGAATGGTGTATGATTCCGATTTCAAGGTAGATCTTCCCGTATCAAACTGGACTGCTCTCATAGCAACATCTAAGGTTTCCCTGTCAGTTACACTGATCTCTGGACATCCCTGAGAGGATACTTGTCCAGCATTGTATGGGCACTTGTCTCTTCCATCATGTATTCCATCCCCATCAGAATCAGGACAACCATTATATACTTTAAGACCTGCATTATCAGGGCATTGATCAGCGCTGTCCGCAACTCCATCACCATCTCGATCAGGGCATCCATCAGCAGATATATTTCCTTTAGTATTTGGACACTTATCGACGCTGTCCTTTACTCCGTCATTATCCTTATCATCTTCTGGGCAGCCTCCATTGGAAGCGCTTCCTCTTACATCAGGACATCTATCTCGTGCATCAAGTACACCATCACCATCACGATCATTTGAGGGACATCCCTTGTTTGACGATGGTCCTGCTTGGTTTGGACATTCATCATCATTGTCAGATAATCCATCCCCATCAGTATCTGGACAGCCTTTAAATACTTTGAGCCCTGCTATATCAGGGCATGCATCTTCATAATCAGCAACACCATCATTATCTTTATCTGGACAACCATTGAGCGCCTCACTACCAGCCACCTGAGGACAGAGGTCAGCATCATCCATGATTCCATCACCATCAGAATCCTTCATGTCCATCTCTTCCTGGGGAAGCTCTAATATATCAGCTCCACCAAACAGGTACTTTATTCCCAGACCATGATGAAGGTTATTTCTATCTTCTAAAAATGAAAAGCGGTACTCCGACTGCCAGTTGATATATGCATTCTTTGCTATTCTAAAATCCAGTCCTAGACCCACCGGGACTTGAAGATTAAACTCACCTTCTTGCTCTGTGACTCCTCCTAATCCTCCGAAGATATAAGGAAACACTTTTCTAGAATTGTTGACAAAATGGTACTGAATCTGTAAATCTAGGCCAGCTATTACCTTATGTAGTCCTTGGATGGAATCATGACTAGTCACTACTCCTGCCTTGAAGGGCAAGACCAAACTAACGTTGTTTTGCAGCGTTTTATGAAACCCTATCTCGAATCCATGATGATAAGATTTAAAATCGGATATGCTACCACCGTTTGGGGACTGATAGTCTAAAAAGAGGGTCTTAAATGATAGACCGTGGTTGTATGCTGAATTCTGAGCATCAACATTATGGGCTGATACAAAAATCGCCAATACACAAATTGCAATAATCTTTCTCATAGCAAATTACTTTAACTCATCCAGGGATCAGCTATTATATACGCAAAAGTAAGATTTATTTATTAAAAAAAAGTTTAATGTGTCATACACCCTGTACTATAACTTTATTTTAGGACTTGTTAAATATAGCATTAACAAGGTTGACCAATTGAAAGTCGAATTTCTAGTCATTCAACCTTTCAAAATACCCTGAATAGGTGTTCTTTTTGACATTGTTCCAGTCAAAAACCTGTCCATTCATTATTACATACACACCCGGATCAAGAACTTGCACAAATGCCAAGGCGCTTCCTAGATTGAAGAAACCGTCAGATGAACTCCCAAAAGCGTATGGAACCATGGCTCCAGTAAGCACCATGGTTTTATTCTCAATATCAGCATTGGCCAAAGCCTCAGCTGTAGCTACCATGCGATCCGTACCATGTGTTATAAGTATTTTATCCCTTTGGATTCGTTTGCAGCTATGTATTATTATTTCACGATCTTGATCAGTCATTTCCAGGCTATCGACCATCATGACAGTTTTTATATCAATATCGAGCGTACATCTCCCCCTCTCAAACATCTTTTGCAGGTGAGTGTCCTTGAAATACAATTCACCTGAAATGTAATTGTACTCCTTATCGAAAGTACCACCGGTAACAAATATTTGAATCTTTTCACTCATGGTATCTTATCTATCTACAATGGAATATTTCCATGTTTCTTACGTGGCAGTGTAACCGCTTTATTCTCAAGCATTGCAAAAGACTTTATTAGTTTCCTTCTTGACTCAGTGGGATCGATAACTTCATCGATAAATCCTCTTGCCGCTGCGCGATAAGGGTGAGCAAACTTGTCGGCATATTCTTGTTCTCTCTCGGCTAATTTGGCAGCTTTATCATCCGCCTCGGTAATTTCTTTCTTGAAAATTATTTTACTAGCACCCTTGGCTCCCATGACGGCTATTTCAGCACTCGGCCACGCAAAATTCATATCGGCTCCTATGTGCTTAGAATTCATGACATCATAAGCCCCTCCATAAGCTTTACGTAATATCAGAGATATCCTGGGCACGGTAGCCTCGCTAAAAGCATAAAGTAACTTAGCACCATTGGTGATAATAGCGTTCCATTCCTGATCTGTCCCAGGCAAAAATCCCGGTACATCTACAAGAACTAGTAGCGGAATATTAAAACAATCACAAAAGCGTACAAATCTGGCTCCTTTCTTGGATGAATCTACATCAAGAACTCCTGCCAATGAATAAGGCTGATTGGCAACGACGCCTACACTTCTACCTCCGAGTCTTGCAAATCCAACAACAATATTCTGGGCAAACGATTCATGAATTTCAAAAAAGGACTCCTTGTCCGTCAGCTGAAAGATCACTTCTTTGACATCATATGGCACTGTAGAACTCTCAGGAATAACACTTCTCAGTTTTTCCCTATAACCATTGTCACACTCCTCGTACGAAATTATTGGGACGGTGGATTCACAGTTTTGAGGAATATAGGAAAACAACCGCTTTAGCTTGTTTATACAATCAACGTCATGTATAGCTGTGAGATGAGTAACCCCTGACTTGACAGAGTGAGCCGATGCTCCTCCCAATTCTTCCGATGTCACATCTTCATGGGTTACTGTCTTTACAACATTGGGCCCAGTCACAAACATGTATGAGGTATGTTCCACCATAATGGTGAAGTCGGTAATCGCTGGTGAGTACACCGCTCCACCAGCACATGGTCCCATGATTGCTGATATCTGTGGTATTACACCTGATGCCCGCGTATTTCGATAAAATATATCTGCATATCCTCCAAGGGAGTTAACCCCTTCTTGTATTCTAGCACCCCCTGAGTCATTCAACCCAATTACCGGAGCTCCATTGTTCATTGCTAAATCCATGATCTTACATATCTTCTCAGCGTGGGTTTCTGATAACGATCCTCCAAAGACCGTAAAATCTTGTGCAAACACATATATCAACCTTCCATCAATGGTACCATATCCTGTCACCACCCCATCCCCAAGAAACTTTTGATTTTCCATTCCGAAATCGTGACTCCGGTGTTCGACCAGCATCCCTATTTCCTCGAAGGATCCTACATCTAGCAATAAATCAACCCGCTCTCTGGCTGTTAATTTTTTCTTTGCATGTTGCTTGACGATGCGACTTTCACCACCTCCTTGTGTGGCTTTCGACTTTAAGTTGTTAAGTTTTTCCAATTTTTTGTTCATGAGCTAATGTGACGTCCTCAAATGTAAGAACTTGTTAAATATATAAGTATCATATATTATATTGCCGCATATAATTAGTACTACCTTTGCACCTTAACTAAGAATTTATGGACACCATTTCCATTCCTTGTCTTTCCAGTAAGCTGCAGACGATGTCAGAGTCAGCCACTATCAAGATGGCACAAGAAGCTCGTAATCTCAGATCACAAGGTCATGATGTGATCAGTTTAAGTCTAGGAGAGCCGGATTTTGATACTCCTGAGCATATAAAGGCTGCTGCTGCACAGGCATTGAAAGATGGTTACACAAAGTATACACCTGTTCCTGGGTTGTTGGAGTTGAGAGAAGCTATTATAAGCAAGCTAGCTCGTGACAATGATCTACATTACGGTACGGATGACATTGTAGTTTCCAATGGAGCTAAACAGTGTATCGCCAACGTGTGTCTCTCACTACTTGACCCTAGTGATGAGGTCGTAATCTTTGCACCCTACTGGGTGTCCTATTTTGAAATCGTAAAATTCTGTGGGGGAATACCGAAAGTGGTGAGCGCTGATATTGAGACAGATTTTAAAGTTTCTTCTGTGGCTCTTGCAGATGCCATCAGTCCTAGAACGAAATTGATCATTTTCTCCTCCCCTTGCAATCCTACTGGCTCTGTCTATCTAAAACACGAGTTAGAAGCCATCGCCAAAGTAATTCTCCATAAAGAAAATCTTTACATTTTATCAGATGAAATTTATGAGTACATCAATTTCACGGATGGGCATGAGAGCATAGGAGCCTTGCCGGGTATGGATGAAAGAACCATTACAGTCAACGGAATGTCCAAGGGCTTTGCAATGACGGGTTGGAGATTAGGTTATATGGCAGCTCCCCGCTGGATAAGCAAGGCTTGCGCCAAGGTTCAGGGTCAGTTTACTTCTGGTGCTACATCATTCGGCCAAAAAGCTGCTGCAATTGCTTTATCATCCAGCCTTCAAGAAACACATCGTATGAAAGAAGCTTTCTTGAGGCGGCGTGATCTATTTGTAAATGAGTTGCGTAAAATTCCTAGACTGCTTGTAAATGTTCCTCAAGGAGCATTCTATGTTTTTCCTGACATCAAGGCATACTTCGGCACAACAGATGGCAATAAGGTAATCAACAACGCTGATGACTTTGCGCAGATAATGCTCCAGGACGCTCTTGTAGCTATTGTATCTGGATCTGCATTTGGGAATGACAATTGTGTGAGGCTCTCTTACGCCGCATCCGACGAGCTTTTAGTAGAAGCTGCTAGTCGCATTAAAGATGTCCTGATGAAATTTACTTAGCTTTTCTTTTTACTATCACCATGTATCTCCAGGAAGCGATCGAAGAGTTCTTTTTTTTCTTTATCAAATCCTCGATCAAGGTCATAAAAGCCTGATAATTCTCTTTGTCGAAGCGTCTCATACAATGTCACGGCACATGCCACTGATATATTGAGACTCTGTACCATCCCTTTTTGCGGAATAAATACATTGGCATCCAAATGAGCCACCAACTCCTCAGTAATGCCAGCATGTTCATTGCCAAAAACGACAACCATGGATTCTGTAAAATCAGTCTGATAGATCGAGGATGCTTTTTTAGAAAGATGAGTACCTACAAGATTATCATATCTCTGTCTTAGTGTCTTGATACAATCATCTAGGTCGGAGTAAAAGTGAACATCTATCCATTTCCTTACACCTGTAGATGAGGACTTACCTACCGAAAAAGATTCTGGATTTAGATTTTCCTCAGTGTATAAGACGTGTATTTCCTGGATACCTACTGCGTCACATGTCCTCATCACAGCACCTATATTGTGAGGGTCATGAACATTCTCCAAAAGTATAGTAAGATCGAGCTGCCGATTAGAGGCTACAGATTGAAACCTTTCTTTCCTTTGATCTGTGATAGAAATTTTAGTCACTATATACGTGAAAAACCATTGCCATCAAATCCTATAATATCGAGGTAGTAGTCATTGATGTAATAATTGGTGACCTCTCGTGCTCCTGGTCCAGAGTCCGAGTCTATTGATTCAGGAATGACTTTGTACTTTGTCTGCAAGCCTTGGAACTCGTGTCCTTCAAACTCTTGATGAAAGTTCTTTCCATACTTCTGAAGACCCTGTCCCACAAAACGGATCATATCGTAGCCATCGTAGGCATCGGCCGTAGGGAATGCGTCATACATGCTATAAAAGTTTCTTCGGAAGTCCCTCACCTCCCCATCTTTGATATTTACAAATTTTGATCTCACTATTCTGAGATTTAAGTTTTTATAGTAATCATAGTCGAGGCGATTAGATTCGAACATCAGTGGCATTAAGTAGACCACGACGTCATTTAACCCCTTCTCTACCCGTATGCGTCGTAAGCACTGATAGATAAACTCCTCATCTGCACCCATCCAATTGGGTATGATAAGAACGGTCGTCCTATTTTTCTTGAAGATCTGTTGAAAAGCAAATACCCCGGTCATTAGGCTATCGGTGCTGACACTCAACTCATTGAATCTTTCATCAGGCCGATCAAGCTCATTGTGTAAATGTGATTGGAAGTATCTAAATCTTCCATGATCTTTTGTATTATGATCTCGTCCTACAAGATAGACCTGATCAGTATCAAAATGCTCGACGATATGATCCGTAATGCGATGATAATGACTACTCAGAAAAGGTCGCAAGTTTATGTAGTAAGGATTTTCCGAGGTAATACTCTTACGAGCTTGCCATGGTGATATGACTGGTATTTTATTATCAATGCCATGTTGCGCTACTAGCTTTAGGTTCTCTTTATCATATGGTCCTATTATCACGTCGGCTGACCTGGCATCATTGCTGCGAAGCTGTGAATGAAAGTTGGTCCCTGCCGCTTCAGAATCTTCCACATTAACATTTAATCGGATTCCATCCTTATCTAAATCCTTTAAGCCCAAGAGAACTCCTGCATAATAATTTACAAATTTATTGGCCTTAGCATCTTTCTTTATATCGTTTAAGCTACTCGTCCTCTCTGCATTGAACGGAAGAAAAAGTGAGACATTGTAGATATCCTTCATTACGGAGGACACCTTGGTAGATTCATTGATAGGTGGATGAGTTTTCTCATCAATTACCGTCCAATTTATGATATCTATTTTAGCATTCTTAGGAGCTCTTTTTGGCTTTTTCTTTGTCGGTCTTGTACGTGTACTCGCCAGGGTATCTTTTGAGCTTCCACATGATATAAATAGTGACGTGATGATTATGAAAACCAGAAATAAGGCCCTATTCCCATTCAATAGTTGCCGGCGGCTTGGTGCTAATGTCATATACAACTCTATTTATACCCTTTACTTCGTTAATAATACGGCTTGATACTTCAGCTAAAAAATCATGAGGCAAGTTACTCCATTCGGCAGTCATTCCATCTACTGAATTAACACAACGCAAAACAATGGTATACTCGTATGTCCGCTCATCGCCCATTACTCCAACGGATTTTACTGGCAATAAAATTGCCCCGGCTTGCCATACTTCATCATACAGTTCTTTTTCTTTCAACATGCCTATGTAGATATCATCTGCTTCTTGGCAAAATTTGACCTTCTCTCTTGTCACTTCACCCAACACCCTGATGCCAAGTCCTGGACCAGGAAATGGGTGCCTTTGCAAGATATGGTTGGGGGCTTTCATCTCGGCACCTACCCTCCTGACTTCATCCTTAAATAACATGCGGAGAGGTTCTACAATTTTGAGATTGAGTTTCTCAGGGAGTCCACCTACATTGTGATGGGATTTTATTGTAACAGAGGGCCCATGTACTGAGACAGACTCTATCACATCGGGATAAATGGTTCCTTGGGCAAGCCAAATTATGTTGCTCAATTTTGCAGCTTCTATTTCAAATACTTCGATGAAGTTCTTTCCTATTGATTTCCTCTTTTTCTCAGGATCTGTAACCCCTACCAGATCATCTATAAATTTATCTCCGGCTTCTACACCTATTACATTGAGTCCCATGACCTCATAATCTCGCAGGACTTGGGTAAACTCATTTTTCCTAAGCAGGCCATTATCTATAAACACACAGATCAAGTTGTCACCAATGGCAGCTTGAAGAAGGCTCGCCGCCACAGTACTATCTACTCCACCCGATAGACCCAAAAGCACTTTGTCATCTCCGAGTTTTTCTCGAAGCTCGCGAATCGAGTCCTCCGCAAAGCGAGCAGGTGTCCAATCAAAAGTTACATCAGTACACCTCTCCAAGAAAGATTTTAATATTTCTTTTCCATACTTAGAGTGATGAACCTCAGGATGAAATTGTAGGCAGTAAATAGATTTGTCATATGTTCCGTCACTACTTTTATAAGCTGCAACCGGGATGGAAGATGTATGTCCTATGGTTTCAAAACCCGCCGGCAACGACTCTATAGTATCAGCATGAGACATCCATACTTGTGATGTGGATGGCAGTCCTGTAAGCAACGGATCTTCGGGCTCTGATACATGAAAATCGGCCTTGCCATATTCTCTCTTATCAGATGGTGAGACTTTGCCACCCAGATGATGAGCTAGAAGTTGCGCTCCGTAACAAACCCCTAGAATAGGCCACTTCCCGAGAAAACGATCAAAGTCAGGAATGAGCGCATTTTCGCTGGTTGCTGAGAACGGACTCCCGCTAAGGATGATTGCTTTGACGCCATCTGTATCATCAGGAAATTTGTTGTAGGGAACGATATCAGAGTAGACATTAAGTTCTCTTAGTCTTCTTGCGATGAGTTGTGTATACTGAGACCCAAAATCTAGAATGATGATTCTCTCCGTCATGGGGTCAAATATACGAAGACGGTATTGTTTGAGATGATGAGTATATAGCTGTAGCTAAATTGCAAGGTAGCTGCATATTAATCTCATCCTTAAAAATTCGGTTTGCCCGACAGATAATGGTGCTCTGCACCTCGCTTATAGGATGCTTATCCTAGAAGTACCCCGCCAGAATCTACTCGACAAGTCCCCTGCCTTCCTTGGTGATCATTCCCTGCTCAGTAAGTTCTCTCAGCAATTTGTCAAGGATGCCATTGATAAAATCCTTGCTCTTGGTCGTACTGTACTTTTTAGCCACCTCCACATATTCGTTAATAGAGACTTTCGGTGGTATGGAAATAAAAGTTGTCAACTCACAAATGGCCATCTTGAGAAGGATCATGTCAAGAATAGCTAGTCTCTCATGATCCCAGTTTTCTAGAGTTGGTTTGATGTGCTCTAGAAGCTCTGAGTCCCGCTTATGTGTATCCTTAAGCAAACACTCACCAAATTCCTTGCATGTTTCATCATCTGGATAATACTCAACTACGAATTTCTCATCCTTATTAGGCAAGGACTTAAATGACTTTTTGATGCTTCCTACAATAAGTGACTTATCATCCAACCATGCCGGATAGTTGTCTTCCATCATCTCATTATACATCTCACTTTGTCTACAGAACCTGAATAACTCAAGAAGAATTTCCAAGTGATCCTCATCACTCTTCTTCTCTTGATATTTCTTGTATTCATCCGTCTTGGTAAATTGATAGTATATCTTCTCGATAATATCCTGATCTATCAACTCCTGGAAGTTGTGCTTTTTGACCTCCTTGGTCAGATATTTATTCTCAACCAAATCCTGGATCAGGTCGTTAGAAAACAGTTTGTCGGAAAAATTAGTATCGAAGTCGGTGGGTAAATGCTTTGAATGTCGCTTTTCAGTGTCTTTGATCGAAGCCTTTGATATTTCTATTAGAGCGAATAGATTAAACAGATAAAGAGCATACGCATCTTCTACACATTTCCAATACTTCTTTTCTATGTCTTTAAACGTAAGCTCACTGTCTCGACCGAGCGTAAAAAGAAGTTGCATGACTTTTATGCGAACATTTCTCCTACTAATCATTTCGTTGCTGGGATATATTAAAACTTGATTTAATACATCTAATGTATGCTATTCTCAATAAGTGTCCAAAAATAGGTCAATTAAAAAGTGGATAATAATTAAACAACCTATAAGCCATGTTTGGTCTTGATCTCTGCAAATGATGGAAGCTTTCTTATATGCCATTTGTCAAGTATCTTACCATCTTTCCATAAGACCACCCCAGGATTGGACCTGATAATGGTTTTTAATAATATATCATCAGCCGTGTAGACAACAAGATATGGTTGAGCGATGTCCTTTTTTAATTGTTCTATTGTCTCGTTGCCTGCCCCTCCTATAATGGCTTGGGACTTGACCCTTGCTCCTTGCGCCTCAGTGATAAGCCTACTGACCTTCGTTTTCCAATTGTCGATGAAAGACCCATCCCAGTTATTGTGAATATAAGTCTCTGTGCTCTCGACAATGTCAGTTTTTACGTTGACCGATGAAGAATCAATGGTCCTGTTGTACAGTCCCGTTGTGTCCACATAACTATATACGGTATCAATATTTGTCCGAGTTTTTTCTTCCGGCGACCCCTTGAGCTTGTAACTCACTATCATGAAGTGAGCATCGGGATCATTCAAGTAATCCTCGGTAACATCATTGCCGTCCATGTCTGTAATCTCGAAGTCGCTTATCTTGGTTTTCTTAACCGTTGGCTCTGTCTTTATCTGCTCTATGGCCTTCCAGTCCTCTTTGTATGTTTTGTAATTCTCCAGATACTCATTGTATTCAAGGACTTTTATTGACTTGTCTTTTTTGTTTTCGAGTTTATAATGAGTTATCTGGACATTGGCCTGAGCCTCCTCTTCATTCATCTTTCGTGCTCTTACGTTTTTACCCTCGTTGAAAGGCCTAAAGTCTATTCCGGGGATATTCCACTTGTAATTATTCCAACAGTATAGAAGGAAAAGGACTGTGGTTGCGATCGTAATGATATTCCTCCACCTAGTAGAGAAAAGCTGGTGCATGTCTTTATATTTCCATATAAAATAGATCGAAGGAAGCAATAGGACAAGATCTTTCATGAAGGACACCTTGGGATCGAGAACAAGGAAGTCACCAAAGCAACCACAGTCGGTCACTTTCATATTACTCTTTACGTAGGGACCCCAGCTTGAAAAATCAAAGAAGCCTACATCGGGTGGCACATAACCTGTGAGAAAGGTAAATCCAGTGAGGATTGAAAAAAACACCACCAAAAGGAAAAAGGCCCAAGCGGTAAACTTGGGTTTGTGTCCCAATATGAGCATAACACCTAAGACAATCTCAAATACAATCATGATGACACTCAAGGAAACACTGTACTCTGCCAACCATGGAAAGAATCCTGACAAAAATGAGAACCAGGTTCCTTCAAACAAATACTCAAACTCATCAAAATATTGCTCAAGCTTGTAAGCCGTCCCGAGAGGATCAACAGCCTTCACAAATCCTGAAAATATAAACAGGCAGCCGGCAAAATTTTGAAGGAATGACATTAGAATGTTCTTGTACCCTTTCTGCAGGTAAATAATCAAGGTTGTCAATATTATCGCGGCTAAGCCGACATATGCCACCAGACTTACTATGGTCATCTTATTCTTCTTTACTTTCGTTTAATAATATACATGCAAAAACAGCATAGTTGATAATATCTTGATAGTTGGCGTCTAGACCTTCTGATATCAGTGTTTTACCGTCATTGGACTCTATCTGTTTCACCCTGAGGAGTTTCATTAGGATCAGATCGGTCATGCTCGTCACTCTCATATCACGCCATGCTTCCCCATAGTCGTGATTTTTATCCATCATCAGGGACTTAGTATTTTCAAGGATTATGTCATACGATCTAATGATAGTGTCTGGGTCTTCGTGACTCTCGATTTTACCAGTATTCTCAAGTTGCATAATGGCCATTACACTGTAATTAATAAGTGCAAGGAACTCTAGGTCGACCGATTCATTGATCTTCATCTCACCTTTTTCTTCAATACTTCTTATTCTCTTAGCCTTGATAAATAGCTGGTCCGTGAGGGACGATGGTCTCAATATCCGCCAAGCAGTTCCGTAGTCAATTGTCTTTTTGGCAAAGATCTCTCGAGCTGATGTTATAACCTGATCGTATTGTTCTGAGGTAGTAATCAATGTATAATAGTTATTTAGATGGGTTAATGTACCCTATGGATGCAAAAATAGAGATTGCCAGAGTCTACTAAGTAAATAATGAATCAATATTTCTCAATGAATTGTTAACAGCACCGAGATGTCAAAGTTTCTCGAATGCACCCTGAATTCACAAAGTAAGCACTTTGCCCTGCATGTACTTGTGTATTACAGCCTTAGATAGAGCTTCTGATTGCTGAATCTCGTTGATTTGTTTCTTGAGAAATTTCAATGTATTCTTTCCTTCCTGCGATGTAAAGTTGTGTACCAGCTTATAAGGATTTCCATACTTAGTCAGTCGTAGCTCATTGTGGAGTAGTACTTCCTCGATGAAAACTCTAAACTTCTCGTGAGTAGTTTCCTTTCCATTATACATAATCCCGAGTAGAAATGAATTTCCATTTATTGTATCCAGGTCTTCATGAACATCCTCGATGTCATCATTTATCTCTGTGACTAGATCAAAGAGACGCCATTGAGGGTTGGACCAGGAACGAGAAAGCGTTAATTGCTCCACGATTATCCTTCGTAAGAGTTTTACATCGCATGACTTGTAATAATAATAGTACTCCATATCCAGGCTTGAAGGCATCCGGTATTTACGGAGATACAGCTCATGTTTCTGGTACTTGAGAATTTGCTTAGTGTACGTCTTTGATTTTTCAAGGCTATAACCGAGAGATTCCATTGCACGGTGAATGTTTTTCCAGTATTTGTCCAGTTTAGAGTCACTTGTAGTCCAATTGGTCTCAAGGTATTGGTCTAGATGATAAATGGCCAACTGAAGGTTGATGAGCTTCTCAGTAAACTTGTGTCTATCAAAGTCCACGGTTGATTTATCCATTAGCAATGGAAATTTGCGATAGTCAAACAGGTCCTCAATTTTTTCTCTCATAATTTGTTAATTCTATACTAAGGACGCATTATTCCATCGTTTGACACTAATATTTGCAATCGTTTCTGCTTAGACTAAAGATTTAATGGTGCGCATTCATTTATATGAAGAAGTGGTATCAGGTATATAATCTGCAGATAAATCTAACTTACAGAATCTAAGTTTTTCAATTTACAATATGTGATTTTATATTTTGTTTATTTAAGATAAGCATACTTTATATTCTGTATGTTAAATATTATTAAATAAAAACAAAATTATATCTCTTAACGTTATATGGTCGTATATTTGCATATCATTTAAATAATAAGGAGATGTTTAAAAGAAGATTCAAGCGAAATTATTTGGTACCTGCGCTAAATGCTCCGGTAACCAGAAACCTATAGTATCTAATACTATACTTTTGACTTAAAAGAGGTCGTCCGCTAATAGTGGATGGTCTCTTTTTGTCTTAACTTGCGCTTTTACAACGGATATTGAATGTCTGGAATGCTTTCTGTGACAATAATAACTTTCAATGAAGAGAACAATATCGCATCGTGTATATCTTCTGTCAACGGAATTGCAGATGAAATCATCGTTGTGGATTGTGGCTCTTCAGATAAGACCGTTGATATAGCAACTGACCTAGGTGCTACAGTACATATCCACCCTTTCAAAGGACACATCCAACAAAAAAATCATGCTGCCTCGCTGGCAAGTCACGACTACATCCTATCTGTGGATGCCGATGAAGTATTGTCCGATCGTCTTAAGAAGTCCATCACCGATATACAATGGTCAAATGCTGGAATGGCATATTCATTTAATCGGCTAAACTATTATTGTGGTAAACCCATAAAGCATGGTGCATGGTACCCAGATGTTAAAACCAGGTTGTTCCGAAAGGACAAAGGAAACTGGGGTGGCATGAATCCTCATGATCGAGTAGTCTTGGAACCAAATATCATAACAGTCCATCTTAACGGTGACTTACTTCATTATACCGTGAACTCTAAAGAAGAATTTATAAGACAAACCAAGAAATTTTCGAAAATTGGCGCTATTGAACTTTTGGATTTTGGACAAAAATCGACCCTGATGTTGCCATCATTGCGAGGTACCTTTAGATTTATCAGAGACTATATTTTCAAATTCGGCTTTCTGGACGGAAAAGCGGGTTATGACATCGCATCAATAGCAGCTAAGGGCACCTATTGGAAGTACTCAACATTGAAGAACCTTATCAAGGACAAGGCAATGAAAAATAGTTATCACACATTACATTGCAGTTTTGGATCGACGGAGATTTGCTTTGAACAAGCATTGAATTGCCTTCCAAAGTTGTTGCCGAATAGAAGGTTCATCCTCCTTTCTGATGAAAAAATACTAGGGTTGTATCCTGTAAGTATTCCTGAGACTGAGATCATCGTCATTCCAGAAGGGGATCAAGCCAAAAATTTAGCTTGCTATCAATCCGTAATTGAAAAGTTAATTGCACTTGAAGTAAACAAATCAGACATACTTGTAGGATTTGGTGGTGGGAGCATCTGTGATTTTACAGGTTTTGTCTCTTCTACTTACAAAAGAGGTATTGAGTCTGTATTGGTACCAACTACACTTCTGGCTCAGGTCGACGCAGGCATAGGGGGAAAAACAGCGCTCAATTTTTCTGACTTCAAGAATATGATCGGCACCTTTCATGCTCCATCTCATATCTTGATCGACGCTTCCTATCTGCAGACATTGTCGTCCAAAGTCTATCGGGAAGGCTTTGCCGAAGTTGTTAAACATGCCTTGATAAAAGATAACAGCTTGGGCGAATTTTTAATAGAGCATGCTGATGCACTCCTCATGAGAAATGATGAGATTCTCCAAGAATGTGTCAGAAAAGCGGCCATGACAAAAATCAACGTGGTCGAGAAGGATGACAAAGATCAAGGGTTACGAAAAATATTGAATTTTGGACATACCATTGGCCATGCGATAGAACGCACCTACAATCTCAGTCATGGGGATGCAGTATTTATAGGAATGGAGTATGCCACTAGCCTATCGAATTCTCTTGGTCATCTCAATGATCAAGACAAGTCTGAAGCTATCGACTTGATCAGGACATATAACAGTGCCAAGAACGTTGATATCGACTTTGCGGAAGTGGCAAGGTTCATTTCCAACGATAAGAAAAGAATCGGCCATGACATAGATTACGTTCTACTTAAAGGCATTGGTGAGTCAATTATTCAAAGAATGAACTTGGAGGAATTTCTGGACGTGATGAGAAAGCTCCCATGATGAATTACCGTACTGTGGTTAGTGTTTCGGATGTTGTACCTCAGAAGGCACTTGAATGGGCTGTACAGTATGACATGGTCGAGTTGCGTACTGATCTACTAGACTGGACACATCTAGATTACCAGAACGTCCTCATGTCCGGAGGAGAATATATACTGAAACTTGCTCCTGACACAATCTGCCTCTTGGACCAACTGGGTGATTGCCTACCGACTTTTATAGACCTAGATGTTGAGATGGATAGATCACGACTTCGGACTATTATCGACAATCATCCAGAAAGCAGATTGATTCTATCCTACCACAATTACAAGCAATTTGAAGACCCCAAGGAAGTATTTTCTAGGTACGAAGGACTGATTCCTGAAGGTTCAATTTTTAAATGTGCCTGCTATGTATCTTCCCATCAGGAAGCAAAGACAATGATGGGATTCTATGCCCTTAGGCCTAACTCCATCCTAATAGGAATGGGAGGCCATGGATTGGCGACAAGATTAATGGGATTGGAGCTTGGAGCACCATTGACCTATGTGTATCCCGATGGTCACACATCTACAGCATCAGGGCAGCTTACAACTTCTCGTTTCAAGTCATTGTTTGAGACAACTGCCATATGTGGAGTGTTGGGTGACCCGATCAGTCATAGTTTGAGTCCTGTAATCTTCAATACTTTTCTCCGCGAATGGGGTATCAATCGGTCTTATCATAGATTGGTACTTAAGGATATGTCTTACGGTAAATTATTGGTAGAAACGTTGCCCTTGGACTTCTTGAACGTTACTGCCCCTTTTAAAAAACTAGGATTATCTGGTGACCCCATTGAGAACCCTATGAATCTAAGGATATGCGATGGATCAAAGATAAAGCTATTCAATACTGATACACTCGCGATACAAAATATACTTGAATCCCTTCATAGCAACATCGAAAAAGTGTTGATCGTAGGAAATGGTGGGGCCGCATGGTCTGCCGCTCAACATGTTTCTAGTCTTTATGATGTCACGTTCTGTAATCGATCCAATATAACCACTGATGGATGCCAGCAATTGCCTTGGCCAGCATTGGAAGCGACGATTTCGGAATATGATTGTGTAATCTGGACCATCCCTGCAAAAGTTGCTATTGAACGAGAGATTACCTTCGACTCAAAGCAAGTTGTGATTGATGCTAATTACAAGAACAACCTTAAGAATGCAGGTCTCATTTCGTCAGAGACTGTTTATTATGATGGACTTCACTGGCTGACACATCAAGCTCTTCCCGTGATGAAAGGTCATTTTGGTGTGGATTTAGATGCCGATTCTGTATTACATTGGTTGGCTAACTATACTTGTAACAAAAAAGAAAAAGTCCTCATTTATACAGATCATTGTGAATTTGCAACAGACTTAATTCTTCAACTTGAATTAAGAGGGCTGAAGGCATCATACTCAACGGAAATAACCGAAGTGTCTAGAGAGGATTTTACTATTCTACTTCTTGATAAATTCTTAAATCATTCTTTGTCAAAAGGTGTAGGTTTTAATTTATCGATCTTTACAGCTGGATTTAGCGTAAGTGAACTTGCAGATCGCATATTAAAAGAGATGGACTATCTCGCATCTTGACTTGCCCATATAATGATAACCTTCACTACTTTAAGAAAGGGGTGATTTGCTATAATGAAATTACACAGAGACCCGCCTTACTAAAATGATGATATCCTAATGATTCCTTCTTAAATCGGAGTTCAGTAAAGACTTAAATATGGCAACTTTATCTATCTTTGCGCAAATTTTTTATAGTCTATGTCAAAGAGAAAGGGAGTAAGACAATCTCAAAGAAGCAAGAAGAAAGAAGAAGAAACTTTAATAGATCTTGTTGAAGCAAGAGATAGTGCACAGGATTTTTATGAGAGAAATCAGAACAAAATTCTACTCATTGCTGCTATCATAGCATTGGCAATAGGTGCTGCCGTGGCATACGTTATGTTAATCAAGCAACCTAATGAACAGAAGGCTATGGATGCCATGTATTACGCAGAGTTGCAGTTTGCTCAGGACTCCTTTGCGAGAGCTCTAGAGAGCCCAGGGAACGGGTATGACGGCTTCCTTGACATCATCGACGCATACAGCAGTACGAAGGCTGGGAATCTTGCAAAATATTACGCAGGTATCAGTTATCTAAATTTGGGAAGATTTGACTCAGCCATCGAATATTTAGAATCGTTTAATTCTGCAGGCAAGGTTACTCCCATAATGAAGAACGGAGCACTCGGTGATGCCTACTCCGAATTGGAGGACTTTGACAAGGCTCTATCATATTATCAAAAGGCAGCTAATGGTGTTGACAATGAGTTGCTTGCTCCATACTACTTGAAAAAATATGCTCTGCTGTCAGAGAATCAAGGGAATAATGAGAATGCGCTGGATGCATTGGAAAGGATAAGAAAGGATTATCCGTTTTCTGATGAAGCGGCTGAAGCTGCTAAGCATCTGACGAGGCTTGAAAAGTAGGACGATTTCAACAATCCTCTCAATTTCTTGTTGATCTTTTAACATAAAATCTATGTCCACAAAAGATCAAATCACAACGAACTCCTCTAAGGTAGCTGGTAATTTCAAGGAGACCAGTATTTGCATTGTTGTATCACAATGGAATCACAAAATAACCGATGCACTGTCTAAAGCTGCACTAGCTACACTCATCAGCAATGGCTTGAACAAAGACAACATCTCTGTTATTCAAGTCCCGGGTTCATTCGAATTGCCTTTAGGGGCGAAGCTCATCAACTCTAAGAAAAATCCTGATGGGATTATTTGCTTGGGATGCATCATCAAAGGGGATACAGACCATAACAGATACATTGCTCAGTCTGTAGCCTCCGGAATAACCATGCTTTCCATGTCACTTGATAAGCCGGTGATCTTTGGTGTATTGACATGCAATGACAGTATTCAAGCCCGTGATAGATCTGGAGGACGACTGGGAAACAAAGGTAGCGAAGCGGCAATTACAGCTCTCAAGATGATTCAACTCAAGGAAGAGACTACCAACAGTGATAAAAAAATAGGGTTTTAAGCATGAAGTTATCAACCATTGATACAGGATATTTCAAGTTGGATGGCGGTGCCATGTTTGGTGTAGTCCCCCACTCCATGTGGAAAAAACTCAATCCTCCTGATGATAATAATATGTGTAGCTGGGCCATGAGATGCCTTTTGGTAGAAGATGGGGAAAGGAAAATCCTGATTGATGCAGGAATGGGAGACAAGCAAAGCGAAAAGTTCATGTCACACTTTCATCCTCATGGTGAAGAAACCTTAATAAGCTCTTTGATAAAGAAAGGAATCAGCACTGATGACATCACTGATGTTTTTATCACCCACCTGCATTTTGATCATGTCGGAGGTGCAGTTAGTAAGAATGAAGACGGAAGCTTAGAACCCACTTTCAAGAATGCTACTTATTGGTCAAATGAAAAACACTGGAACTGGGCCATGGATCCCAATCCGAGAGAGAGGGCTTCCTTCTTGAAAGAAAACTTTGTACCCCTCATGGAAGCAAACAAAGTAAATTTCCTAGATTGTACTGAAGGTATCCATCTGACAGATCGGATTACGATAAAATATGTCTACGGACATACCGAAGCCATGATGCTCCCTCTTATAGATCTTGAAAACGGGAAGTCCATTCTTTATTGCGCAGATTTACTGCCTTCCACATGCCATGTCGGCATGCCTTATGTGATGAGTTATGATATCAGGCCATTAGTCACGCTTGAAGAAAAAAAGAGAATCTTTCAGGAAGCAGTTGACAAGGACTATTATCTCTTTCTAGAACATGACAAGAACCATGAAGTCTGCAATCTCACTACCAATGATAGAGGTAGAATCGTCGTCAATGAAAAGTGTAAACTAGCTGAGTTGACATCCTGAATCGTGTCAAGACAATTATCCCATCAAGAATTTCAATTAAAGGAACAGAAGTGTAGATCAGATTTACGTATTCAGATCATAGCGGAGAGACTCTTGCATCCGATGAACATTGCCCACATCTTCAGACTAAGTGATGCTCTTTGTATCGATAAAATCTACTTTCTGGAAACCAAGTCATTTGACTATAATAAAGTCAGGAAACTTAGTAGAAATTGTATGGATTATATTCCTTATGCTATGACAGATTCATTTACTGAAATAGAAACCTGTGGTGACCTATTTGCTCTCGAGTTGACTGACAAGTCTGAGAGTATATTTGAAGTAAGCAAGCCAGTGTCAGACTTTACACTGATCATTGGAAGCGAGCGTAACGGAGTATCAGACCAGCTACTGGAAGCAAGTTCTCGACATTTTCACATACCTATGCATGGCAATAACAGTTCGATGAATGTGGCTATGGCTGCGGGGATTGGGCTGTATTCTTTGATATAACGGTCATTCTCTTTATAAGCCGTAGGTGGTGGGTGTACCGTCCTATATCTGCTCGATAGATGCCGAAATGATCAAGAGTGTCGATCCTCACCTCTCCAGAAGCATGAAGTATCTCTCCTGGTTCAACAATAATTCCAACATGGTGAATATGTCCCCTGCTATTCTCAAAGAATGCCAAGTCTCCCGGTTCTGAGTTTTCTTCAAAGTCGATGACATCACCTAGCTCTATCTGCAAGGCTGCATCACGAGGAAGTTCGACACCAATAAATCTATAATACAATTGTGTCAAACCAGAACAATCTATGCCCAGAGGTGATCTACCTCCCCATTCGTACGGAGCTTGAAGAAAGAGGTCGACAAAATATCTCAAAAAGACAGTGTGGTTCTGTATGTCCGCAGGAGTGCGAAACTCTCCGCTCACTTGAAAGAGTTCATTAATGAATTCAAAAGAGGACTCCCCAATTAACGATATAGGCGACCCAAAGAGGACATTGATGTGTCGGGCTTCAGCCTGTGCAGTAGTCAAAAGAGAATAACAATATTTCCTGTTCACTCTCCAAGAGTTTCGCTCAGATTCCGTTATCGTTCTTAACTGCTTAGGATCAACGTATCCGCTATAACCATCATGATCACACTTTATTTTGACCCAGTTTCTTGCAACTTGCTTAAGGATAGTTACCATCTCCCCGAAGAGCAACTCAGAGGTCTTTTCAGATCTGTTATCTGGCTGCCGTCTGATGGGACATTTACTTACAGAGCAGATAGCTATAATATCCTTGTCATTTTTCAAAATCAATAGATAAAGTATGAATTCTTAATCTATTATTCAAGCTGTCTTCCATTTATATACGTTACCACAATCTGATTTGTAAGATGATATCTTAAAATGACGACAATGATTATTGTAAATAGGAATATTATATACCTTCACACAATAGATTTAGAAATGACCCTACGATCTCTGTTATTTACGTTATTGGCATTCATCAACCTGGGAATTGTGACCGCACAGGATGCTCAATTCTCACAGGCCTTTGCTGCTCCACTTTTGTTGAACCCTGCTCTTGCAGGAACATTTGATGGGTCTTATAGACTCAATCTCAATTATAGGGACCAATGGAGGTCCGCTTTGGAGACCCCTTTAACGACATTTTCCGTGGGTGGAGAACTACAGTTCGAGACAAGTGATGACAGGGTCTATCTTGATGATAAGGTTGGTGTAGGAATTCAATTCTTTGCAGATAGGGTAAGTGGTTTTGATCTCAACACCAACGCCGTCTACTTCTACGGAGCCTATCACAAATCACTCAACTCAAAGAAGATTCAATATATTGGTGTTGGGGCTCAGTTTGGTATTCATTCTAGGACGGTGAATTATGAGAATCTATCATTTCATGATCAGTTCAACTCATTAGATGGTTTCACATTGGCTACTGGAGAAAGCTTACCACCCAACAACTTAGGTTTTTTAGATTTCGGAGTTGGCTTGAATTATACCGATACTCCTAATAATGCCTTGACGTATACCCTAGGAGTAGGATTATTGCACTTTGGCAGCAGTAATATCTCTTTCTTTAAAACAAGTGATTCTAATGATCCTAGTCTGATCAAAGAAAATAATTTCTTCAAGAAGTGGACGTCCCATGCTTCGATGAGTATACAGACGGGCAAGAGGCTAAGAATACAACCTCGTATCACTGGAATGTTACAAGGACCACATGTACAAGTAAACTTAGGTACAAATTTCAGATACAGCCTTGTTAGAGCTACGGGTAAAGCTGTTCATTTCGGTGGGTGGCTTAGAGGCGTCAGTAACGATTCTGGATACTCCCTTGCGACGGCGGCGGTCACATTCACCTTAGAGTACAATGCCTTCATCTTTGGACTAAGTTATGATCAATCGATTGGAGATATTGTTGATAGTAGACTGGGACTCAATGCCTTCGAACTGTCAATTGTATTTCGTGGCAATCACACCAATGAAGGGACTATTTGCCCTATTTTTTGACCTTGATTCTTCAATAAGCTTAAATTAAAATAAAAGGGGCAAGTTCGCAGTTTATCCTATGAAATCAGGACTGGAGGTCAATGACATACAGTTGCGTTTGACAAAACGTAATAAATTAATCTATGGACTATAAATGTATTTTTCTCCTAATAGTATCCATGCTTTTCATTTCATGTGATGGAGGAATTAAAGTAAAAATATACTCCTATGAAAGTGATACAAAATCAGCTATCTTTTATAAAGATTCTGTGCCTACTGGCATCCCACTTGGAAAGACAAATGTTAAAATATATTTAGCTAAACAGGATAGTATCTCAAATGATGATAGTTATTTTGACTATGAAGTCAATACCGACAAAGAAGGTCAATTTCAAGAACATTTTGCAATACCACCAATGAAGAAAGAGAAAGTTTTTCTTGGCTGTATAATATCACAAAAGAATGGATATGTATCCGATACTTTATATTTTAAACATTCTTCAGTTGATAGTATATTCTGTATTATAAATCTTAAAAAGAAAGATTAATACTAACTGCACTATAAGGTTTGATAATTAACGCTATCTACAAACCCTAAAAGTTTCTTAGAAAAGATCTCTTGGGTATAGTTGTCGATAATGAATTTTCTTGCCCTCTCTCCCATTATTTTTCTCAATTCCTTGTCCTGAAGTAATTGAATGGCATTGACAAACTCATTCACGGTATTAGCTACTATGATACTTTCTTTATCCTGAGCACCAATGGCATCATTTACCAATGACGTTGTAATTACTGGAATCGACATGGACATAGCTTCCAAGACCTTGTTCTGCTGTCCTATTCCTGTGTAAATAGGAGCAACGAGAACTTCTATATGGTTGTAAGCATCTCTGATATCATCGATCCAGCCTGTAACAACTATGCGATCACTTTTTCTTTGCACCAAGATTGGATCAGGTCGGACACCGGCAAAAAGGACATTAAAGGATTCTGACAGGTGAGGCAATATTCTATCGATGATGTATTGTCCTGCTTTCACGTTGGGAAAGTATCCCATATTCCCTACAAAGCCTAGCTTGTATCTTTTGGTTGTATCCTTTCCTGAAAAGAATTTCTGATCAACAAAATTAGGTACTACCTCAATGTTAATATCAGTGTTTATTTCCTTACGGTCCTGATCTGATATTACTGAAAATGCGTCAAACAATGTGCTGACTTTTTTCTCGCAATCTCGAAGTTTTTTGTGTTCTATGTTATAGAACCATGACAGTGGCCAACGTGTAGAGGTGGACGTCCTCAATGCACCCGTTCCGAAGGCATCCATAAAATCCAAAATCTTCAAGGATTTGCAATTTTCACAATAAGGAACCATCCGTAATAGTTGGCAGTAAACAAGATCAGGATCTAGAGATTCAATACTACTTGTAATATGATTACGAACAGAATGACTATAAAAAAACTCTACTTGAAACGGATTCTTAGAAACTATTGCTCTCAGAGCACCTACATACCTTTTCCATTGTGGGAGAACAAAATACTCTACACTTCCGCTACACACAGCCTTCACTTCATGCAGTTGCCTCTTGCTCGGCTCTCTGTCAGTAATTGCAACAAGAGAGACATCGTGCACTTTACTTAGAACTTCCAAGTGCTGATACATTCTCAGTTTATCACCTTTTTCTAGTGGGTAAGGAAATCTCGATGCCAATACTACAATCTTCAAATCATGGAGTTATGACACAAATATAAGAGGAAGTAAGTGCTAAGATTTATATGCGGGAGATGCCATTAGTTTCTGATATTTGTCGATCAACTTTTCTGCCGCATCCTTATTGTCATAATGATTGATGACAAATGCCTTGCCTTTTTTACCCATGTCAGTGAGTAATTTATCGGATGACAATAGTTTGTTTATTGATTGAGCAAAAGTCGTAGGGTCATCAGCTATCAAAATTTCCTTCTCATGACGTGCATTGATTCCTTCAAGACCGATTGAAGTAGTAACGATTCCTCTTTCGAGTGCTAGGCCCTCAAGAATCTTAACTCTAGTCCCGCTTCCAGAAAAAAGTGGAACTACCATTACTGGAAACCTCGACATAAAGAGTTGGGCATTTGGTACTTCGCCATGAACAACGATGTTCTTTGATGCTAATTTCATTATGCTATCAGGGGTATTCCTTCCTGCAATGTGAAACTTGAGCCCGGCATTAGACTTCTGAAGTATAGGCCACACATTTTTGAGGAACCATTGAAGACCCTCAATATTGGGCATCCAATCCAGTGCACCTATAAAACAAATACCATTATTATCCGTCTTGGGGTTTACCTCTATGTAGTCCTTGAGATTGAGACCTATCGGTGTAGCCATAGCCCCATTAGTGTAGCCAATACCTTTGAACCTTTTAAGATCCCTATCTGACACAGTAATGATGTAGTCGTATTCATTGACATGATTGCGTTCATAATTACGCAATTTATTTGTCAGATGATTTAAGTACCACTTCTTTACAGGAGATGACGTATTGGATGTAATTCTCTCCCAAATTTCATGCTCTATATTGTGTGCTCTCAAGGACACGATGGCCTTGGAATACTTTTTAATTACTGGAATGTAAGGGGTAAGATAAAATGTCTCCAACTGAACAATGTCGAAATCTTCTGTACTCAGAATTTCTTTAAGTTTACTCTCAAACTTATCGCAGACAAACCGGCTCACATGATAAGAATCCTTGGAAAATAAATTGACGAAAGCGTCAATTGGATTTAGATCATTGTTGAGGTCAGTTACATGGACATTTTTATAATGATCAAATCCTTCTGTTATTTCTGATAACTGTGTGTAATGCTTAGAAGTATTCATACTAAGCAAAGTCACCTCACACCCGGCATCATGCAATGCTTTGCTCATGTAGGTAACAGCTATAGACTCACCATCTTTAAGAGGGTAAGGGATTTTTTTGCAGAGTTGAAGTATTTTCATTCTATCACTTTAAACACCAGATTCTCCGAGGTCATAAAAATATAACATTTACCGAAGTATCTAAGTGATTCTTAAACAATATACGCCGAGAGACAAATTTGATTTTCTACTTTGAATAACTTGTTATCAAAATGAAATATTCTGTATCTAGCGGACAATTACGAGTTAACCATCACATTTATAAAAATTTCCATATATATGTGTTTTTTTTCAACAAACTCTATTAACATTACAATGCTAAAAGCACGAAATCTATATAAATCTTATGACGATCTTGTCGTCCTCTCTGGTGTAGACATTGACATCAAGAAGGGGGAAATCGTTAGTATCGTTGGTAAATCAGGTACCGGGAAAAGCACTTTATTGCACATTTTAGGAAGCCTAGATATGCCTGATAGAGGCACAATTAGTATCGGGGGTCAAGAATTATTGAATCTCAAGTCTAAGAAACTTGCAGAGTTTCGAAATAGACATATTGGTTTTGTTTTTCAATTTCACCATCTGCTGAGTGAGTTCGATGCTCTGGAAAATGCTTCCATTCCGGGATTTATCAGCGGAAGACCCTCTGATGAGGTAAGAAAAGATGCTCGAGAATTACTCGATTATTTGGGCTTGTCTGATAGACTAACGCATAAGCCTGGAGAATTATCTGGCGGTGAACAACAGAGGGTTGCCGTTGCCCGGGCTTTATTAAACAAGCCCGATATCGTATTTGCTGATGAGCCGACAGGAAACCTAGATACACAGACCTCCGAGGAGATCCATGCTCTCATACAAAGCTTAAGAGATGACTTTGGTCAGACATTTGTCATAGTTACACATAATGAAAAACTGGCAGCTAGATCTGATCGAGTTTTTGAAATGATTGATGGAAAATTATCTGAAAGATCATGAGTAGTCAGCAACTACATAAGGAAGAAGTTGCGACATTCAATGTAAGGAAGTATTTGCTTGACTTAATTGACCTTCGCAAGGGAGTTGACAAGCGCGCCACTATAGCAGAAATCAGGCATAAGCAAGCTATGAACGGTGCCAACGCCTGGATGCTTATGTCAAGTATTGCCATAGCATCAGTAGGATTAAATCTTAATTCTCAGGCAGTTATAAATAAAGAATTTCTTGATTAAAAAATCTTTTTGTTACGTAAATCAATTTTTCCCTAGTCACCTCATATCTGTAACAAGGAACTGGCATAATTTTGTCCGACTCCAAGCCCTATTTCCTCCTGCTGGTATTTAATATAGACTACATGATCCGAGTGATCATATCGTAGCACATAATCAGTATTGACGACAGTATATCGATTGATTCGCTTAAACTGCCTGGGTAGCTCGAGGAGCATACTACTGATGGACTTATTGAGATTTACTTTCTGCTCCACAGTCCACATTTCCAGTTTGCCCTTTCCTTTACCCTCTGCTGGAATTCTAAAATAGACGATATCCTGGCTGTCAAAAAACAAGGTTTCCTGCGTAGTCCTTAGCTGTATCCTTGTTTTGGTATTGTGTCGTCGCTCCTGATACACAAGTATGGCGTCAATGATCTCATCCTTTAGGATATCCCATTCTTTCCAAAAGGGTTTTTCCAATATTTTAATCACATAATCTCCATAATCATTGAGTGATTTTTTTGCATATTCAAATTCCGTGTATCCCGTATTGAGAATGATGGCAGGTACCATAATCTTCTGTCTGATAAGGGAGTCAATGACCTGAAATGCATTCCCTTGCATTAATTTAATATCTAGAAATACGGCATCCGGCTCTGTATCTCTAATCATGTTGACAGCTTCCCGAAAATGGGCTGCTTCTCCGACCACTTTCATTTCGTCGGTTTCATTCACCGCATCTATAAGCACTTTTCGGATATGCTCCTCATCATCGATCACACAAACTCTAAGATTCAATGACATAAGAATAATTTTTTGGTAAAGAAATGATTACGGTGGTGCCGCAGGGACGACCATCAGTATCTTTCAGGTCTATATATTGAGTAGTAATAGTTGACTGGTTATGGGCATTATAAATTTCCTGAAGATTCTTCAGCATCTTTGTCCCTTGTTGGGTACCACCGCTGCCTATTTTTTTGGCGAATTCCCTACCAGCACCATCGTCAGATATGAGGATTTCAAGCATATCACCCTTGTCGACAAACTCGATTGATACCAGACCACTGCCTAGTCGATTTCTTATGCCGTGCTCTATGGCATTCTCTACATGAATCTGTAATTGCATGATGAGTATGGGAAATAGGGCATACTTGTTTAACGTCCTAGCATCGGGCGGGGTAAATCGCATAGTATTATCAAACCGTATATTTTGTACCGTCACATAGGAGTCAACTAACTGTAACTCCTCTTCTATGGTGTGGTAGGCGAGTCCTTTTCTGGTTTTTTCAAAAATGTACTTTATATTCCTTGATAGCCCGGAAACTAAATTCAGCAGATTCTCATCCTTACGGTAACGGGATTGTACCCAGTGAAGACTATTATTGATAAAATGGGGATTAAAAGAGCTGATAATTGCCTGTACATTTAGTTGCTCTTTTTCCTGTGTCAATCTTGATAGGGCTAGATCCTTTTCTAGTATCTTTCTACGAATTTTATTTCTTCTATAGTAGATGTAGAAGAGTAATCCTAGGATAGAAGCAATCAGGATTACCCAAAATAGAGGCTGCTCCCATAAGGTAGGGGGTACATGTATATTGATCAATTCTTCATCTTCAACTACACCATGCCTTCGGGCACTTATTTGTAAGGTATAGTTTCCTATATCCAGATAGGGAATCGTCAAAAGGCCCTTCTTACTATTGAACACCGTAAATATCGTATCCTGAGAATTATTGGTCAACGTGTAATCAAAGAAAATATTAGCCAATAAGGAGGGATTGAATCTAGGTCCAAAAGAGACATGAAGATTGCGATTGTCAGTAGGTATAGAGTAGGCTTCATTATGGTAAGGAAGGAGTTCACCTCCTGATAAGATTTCATGCATCTTGATATTTACAGCCGTAGTGTCCCAGCTAAGATGCTCTACATCAATCTTGAGGACACCACCCTGCACTACCACCCACATATCACCATGGCTATCTATAGAAATGGCATTCTGCTCGGTGCCTTGCCCATTGATATCTACACCATAGAGCAGCATACGCACTTGTCTATCCCAGGCCTCACTGTAGAAATCATCTAGGTTGATAAATCCGATCCCTGCAGTTGATCCCACAACCACGTAGTTTTTCCAAAGTTTTATAGAAGGTATCATGGCATTGCTTCTATCTGGCATAGATACCTGCTCTAGCTGATCAAAAAAATCACTATGAGTTATATCGAACGATGCCGCATTCCGTAAAATAAAAACACCGCGATTTGTTCCCATCCATAGAGTGCCTATGTCATCGATCGCCATAGTAAAAGCCCCCAATGAAGCGGGCATCTCTGTTGTCCGTGTATAAGTGTAAACCGTGTCAAGAGCAGGATCATAGACGGCTATGCCCGAAGATGGCTGACCCATCCATATGCGACCCACTGGATCTTCTACAAAAGTGAGCACATTGGGCAATGTCATGCCCTGCTCATCATCTATCGTGTGTATATAATATCTGTCGCCAATGATGGAGTCCACTATTCCTAGACCATTCTTATGAAGACCTAACGCAAGTCTATTCCTACTCAGCGTATCTATATAATACCCTGTAGTGGTAGCTTTCTTTTCATCAATATAAATGCTTATAAAGCGGAGGTCGCCATTGGGCTGAATTTCAATAATGGGCATTGTTCTTTCTTCGCAAAAAAGACGTATAATACCTGATTTATCTTTATACGCTCCCGGTAGTATTTTTCTGGCCTGAGTAGAATTGACCTCTGATACAGTGATGAATTTCTGATCCTTATAATAGCTTAAGCCAGTGCCATAGCCTCCTATGTAATAGCCCCCATTGTCGTCCTCAATAAGGATATGTACGGAACTAATCATTCCATTCATGCTGTCGTCAAAGAAATGTATCTTAGGATTGACAAGATAGACTCCCTCATGAGAGCCAATCTCAAACTGGTCTTGGTATTGACTATAGACCAATGCTTCATGGGTTAGATCCCCTATACTGCAAGGTGATGATGTAGAATTGAAATCATACACCTCAATAGTAGTCTCCTCCTTGCCCTTGAAAAAAAAGAAATCTCGATCAGCATCACCCGCTGGTAGGTAAAACTCTACTTTGGCCTCATCATTTTCAGTAAGAAATGGCTTTGAAGTACCGCAATTGTACATCCATAAACTCCGATACTCATCCATATAAACGATATCTTCTTGTGGAGATAATATTCCCAATTGAACCTTGCGAGCATCAAAATGAAAGGTATCATGACAGGAATGATTAATAATATGTCTCGAATAATTATGTACATCTGACATATAAATATCCACTGCCCCACTGCGCCGAATCAACCTGTAGGAGTCTCTTTTTTTTTCTTTGACCTGAACAAAGTCCAAACTATCCTCATCAAATTTGTAATATGCGTTTTCAATATAGCATAGCGGACTAGTGCTTCCAACCATCTTGGAATTTAATTTTCCTTGCTTTCGTAGTGTGTCTTCTTCTATGTAAATATATTTTTCGGGAAAGAGAATGAGTACTCCATTGTCCAGAGAATATGAAGAACTGATAAGATTTCTCGTCAGTGATTCTTCGATGGGCAGAGGCTCACATTTATATCCGTCGTATTTATAAATCCTATTGTCGCTGGCATGAATTAGAATTCCCTCTTTGTTGTGCATTATTCTTTTTACCTCGGGAGAAGGAAGGTCCATCTTAATATCTATGCGCATCTGATTTAGTGGCTGGCACAGACTAATACCTACCATAGAACACAACAATAGAAAAGTAATAAATGACCTCATACCGATACCAAAGTAATGATCTATTTTAATAAATAAAATATGAGCCCACTCTGAAAACTGACGATTTTCGCAAAATGAATTATTTTGGATGATATTTTTATTTTTTGAGATTCAGTGATGCCTGAGTATCAGTTAATTGAGAAAAATGAAAAGGTCGCCAAAAGAAACATTTTAGATTTTGTGAGTTTTCGGAGTGGGCTCAAATATGGCTTACGCAAAGCTGCCTTTTTTGCCATACCAATTTTATGTTCATGACCACCTTACCCTCTCTTCATGGCTCCAAAACACAGTTTAATGGTGGGGGGGGCGAATTTTATTAAAAATGTGGAATAGATTAGGGGGATGAATGAAGTCTCTCGACTTGTACAGAAACAATGTTTTAATTATTAACAGAGTAACCTTAGTATACCGAGACAAGATAAAATAGTATGAAGCAGACCCCAATTACTGTTATACGACAGCTAATTCAGCTTTGGCCCCAATGTATTGGGCTATTAAAGGGTACCTCTATTTACTACTGAATTAAGTTGAAATTAAATTATTTTGGCTTTAGACAAGGTAAATTGAGGGAACATAGCCTTTGCTCTTTGACTGAAACTTAACGAAGTATAAAGTCAAAAAAAAAAATCATTCCCGATGGCTTGTTTTTTCTTCAGAAAGATTAGCAAAAAAGTCTCTTTGCCCTAGAATTGCACATGAGTAACGACACAGATAGAGCCATTGAGCAAATTAAAAACCACAAGAAAACCTTAGACATAGGTTCTGCAAGTGAACACTATGGATTTAGCAAAGGTAACCGTGTCTTGTATGTCATTGAAAACCCCTCGATCATGAAAGCTACGATCAAGAGGTTTTTAAATAGCTCAATCATGACAGAAACTTCTATTCTTTTATTCTTACTTTTTCTCTTGCATTTATTGACATTTTTATTATAAGTGATGAGCATATTTTCTGAAAAGAAAAGGTCTTTAAAAGCAGAAAGTAGCACCCTTTGGTGTAACTTTTGAAGATCTTGTAAAATTATTAACCATTGAAAACTAAAATAAATGATTATGAAAAAATTACTATTACTCAGTATGTTCCTAGTATTCGGAACTCAAATAGATACTCATGCTCAGGAAACAACAAAATTTGATTTCGGAGAGTATACATTGGAAGCCTGCAGCTCTGGGTCTTGTAGTGTTTTCGGTTACAAAAAAGAACACAATCCTACAGTAGCGACACTAGCTGGAGACAGCATGTGGAACGAGTCCATTCGAGTTCATTTCCTTGTTGATGATCAGATTACCGTTAATCTCCAAACAATACTCGACGCAATAGCTGAAGATAGTCAGATAGCTAAAGATGAAGGTTTATATTGCGGTGAAGGTGATGCTTATGTATATGCAGGGCAGCAAAATATTGATTTAACTGAAGCCACTGATCTTGGATGGCCCTTACAAACAGATTTTATTAATGTAGCGGTAGCTACTCTTGATGATCCAACTCTTGGCACGTTATTTGATAGTTATGTATTAGAGGCACGAGAATGTTATGGTGCACAGAAGATAAATACAATCATCAGGAATAGTGCACTGGGCGTACAGGAAAATTCTACAAGAGGTTTTGCTCCTGAAGACAATATTCATCCTTCAGAAACGTTTAAACAGGATGCTTATAATCATACTGGAATTAGAGGACATGCAATTTCTCATAGTGCAGGCTGGAATCATCCAGATCATCAAAATGGTCCAGATCCTACACAACGACCAATGCAAACAAATGATGGTAAAAGTTATGGTTGGAGTACATCAGGAAACCTTGGTTTTAGTGGTGGAACTAATCTAGGAGTAGGTCCTGATGGAGAAGATATAGCAGGGTACATAAGGGTAAGTCACCCTAATTGGTTGACTATCATGCCAAACCTTGCTATAGAAAACCTAACTGGACCTTCTACTACAGAGACAGGAAGTATGGTTTCATTTTCAGCGTCTACTAACAAAGATATTGAAAATGAGAATTGGACATGGGAATTCACAAATGGAAATAGTAACTTCAATGAAAGTGGAGACAACGTAAATGTTTCATTTAGTGAAACGGGAACATGGAGTTACACTGTTACTGTAACTAATGATTGCGGTGGACAAACTGCAACTATGACAGGAACTGTTGAAGTTACTTCTAGCAACTCGGCACCAGTAGCAAAATGTCTCGACAACCTTACATTATCGTTGGATAGTGATGGTATGACAACCCTATTGGCAGATGATCTGGATAACGGATCAACTGATGATAGTGGTATTGAGTCCACAACAATTGATGGAAAAGCAACGTTAGATTTTAATTGTGATGATCTTGGTCAACAGGATATTACTTTTACAGTCACTGATGCTGAAGGGCTTAGTTCTTCGTGTGTAACAAGTGTAACGATTATTGACGATCTTGCACCTACACTAGAGTGTATTGATGAAGTTATTACTATAAAACTTGAAGCAGGTCAAGATACTACTCTAATAGTATCTCAACTTATAGAAAATGTATCGGATAATTGTGATACTACAGTTGATTTGGGAAATGCTACCTTTAGTGGTAACGATCCTGGAGATAAAACGGTTACAGTTACCGTCACTGACGATAGCAATAATAGCAGTACATGTACTGTTAATGTTATCGTAGAACTAGTATTATCAATAGATATCATTGAAGTAGAAGGGATTTCGGTGTATCCAAATCCCTTTGAAGATAATATCTTTATTGATATATCGCCTTCCTTATCAATAGATAAGGTTATCCTAACTACCTCGATAGGACAGAAAAAAGAGGAACCAGTTACTTCTGTATTAGAGGTAGGTGGGGCTCCAGGACTTTACATCCTGGAGTTATTAGATCTTGATGAAAGTGGTAGGATAAGTCAAAAATATCATACTAGGATCATCAAGGTTAGATGAAAATAGAAAATATGCAATTTAATCTGTTTTTACAGATGGCTACAACCCTTAGTATTTCACTAAGGGTTTTAGTTTTGTTCAAAAATATCTACCCCAATCTCCTCTTCACTAATCAAAGAAAAAAATCCTGCACTACTTGTAAATCTAACTCCTTATAAGGCTCATGCATCATCAATGACGTATGTTCACACTGATCTAGCAAGGTAAGTTGCTTGAACAAAAGTTTTTCAGAAAAATCTCAACCAAATTTTTGTTTCGCTGTAGCTACCAACCAGTCTATACCTATCAGTCCCTTAGACAACAATACATACAAATCTATATAGTCTTTTATTTCTGACCTTCTCCCTATAGTATGCGCCTTGGACAAAGCTATGTCACGCATATCCCATAATTTCAGTTGTTCGTACGACACGAGAGGATATAAGGGTTTTCGCCAATAACTAAATAAGGTTACTTTAACACCATCGACAAAGAGATCAAGTTGCTCATTTGATTCATAGATGACTTCATATGTTGAAGATAGTTGTTTGATTTTGTTCTTTTGCGCATCTCTCAATTCATCATAGACAACAAAGTCTAAGTCTATCGATTCTCTATGGCCTATATGTAATGCCAATGCAGTTCATCATATAAGATGAAACGGCCATGGCTTAGTAGCATGAGCAATACGGTCAAAGACTATCTTTGTCTTAGGATGAAGAGCTTCCAAATACATCTATGACGCTATTAGAAGATGAAGAAGGTTTTTTTCTCATTGATCAAGTTCATTTCATCTCTTTTTCAAAAATGATACAAGTACGTTTGTGTTATAAACACTTTTTAGCTGCTGTACATCTATCAAATCTCCATATCTCATCACACGAAAAATAACACTCATAGGTGTTTTTTCATAATCAACATCTTTTATATCCCGAAATATACGAGGATTGAATATATCTTTTCCCATACCTTTATAGTACTGAAAAACGCACATATTACCACTCCATTTCACCTCAAGTCTACTATGGTAATGGCTTACACCTACCACTCTGCTACTCTCATTACCTCCCCTGCACATACCTCACATTATACAACATCAAAAACAACTGAACTCAGAAATACATCAATGCCAAGAAAAATCTCAACTGCAACGACAACGGCAACAAAAACATAAAATAGATATTACACACGGTCACCATACCATTCGCCCCTATCCGATACAAATAATCACGTGATCCCAGAAAACCTTTTCTACGAAGCCATCACGTATGAAACATCACCAGACTATTGATAATACTCCAGATCGTACCGATACTCACCAGATACACAGGATCAGTACCAAAAATATTGATAATACTCAAATAAATACCAAAATTTACGAGAACAAACGCTACCACCCTCTGCATCGTATGATAAAACCCTATCTGCCTCAGCAGTAAATAATTAACAAAAAACGCAACAATACCAAACCACAGCAGCACCTCCTGGATGATCATATCCCCCGACCCCAAACGGACGGGGTATCACTTCCCTCTCACCCAAAAAGGTCCAGTTGATTGCGATATATTTGTAGGCAAAGCCATTACATATACCTTAAATCAATGGTCTAAACTCATCGCCATATTAAATGATGGTAGATTAGAATTAGATAATAATCTAATCGAAAATAAAATAAGACCACTCGCATGAGGACGCAAAAATTATATGTTCGCCGGCAATCATAAAGCGGCGCAGCGCATCGCCATGAGGTACACCTTCTTTGCCACTTGTAAGGCCAACGATGTAAATCCATATAAATGGCTCAAACATGTAATTGAAATTATTCCTGATTATAAAATCAAAGAACTCAATCAATTAATCCCAGGCAAAATTACTCTGCCTGAAGAAATTCTCCTATAGGGTCTCCGTCGGACGCTTACATCCCAACCAATATAACCTTTTGTGCAATTTGTTATACACCCACCCGAATTATTCACTATATTAATAAATATCTGGGTATAAAAAGATGGATGGGTTGAATATAATTCCAAAAAGAACACCGTTTAAATATTTACCAGAATATCCTTTAAGTCGAACCTTATATTTTCAATTCGTTGAAAATGTCAATGAGTTTAGGACTTGAAGGTTGTGGTGCATCAGCATTTACAATATTTCCTTCCGGATCAATTAAGATAAAGCGAGGAATATTTTCAATGACGTAATCAGTTATAAATTTGGATTCCCCATTCTTGTCTGCTATTAATTGAATACCTGCTAATTTTTTATCAGAAACCATTTTTTTCCACTTGTCATAATATTTTTCTGTATCGACTGAAATAGAAACAAACTCAATGTTCTTGTTATGATATTCTTTTTCTACTTCTTTTAAAGCTGGGATTTCAGCAATACAAGGTCCACACCATGTAGCCCAAACATCTACATAAACATATCTGCCTTTAAGGTCAGCTAGAGAAGTTTTTCCGCCTTTATGGTTTTCATAGTTTACAAAAATAGGGGAAGGAGCTCCTACTGCTATAATTTTTAGCTTATTATACTTTTCAGTAAATGATTTTTTATAATCTTCATTGGCTGTATTAGCCATAAAGTAATCATAGGTAGATTGCAAGTTTTCTGTTGGACTTAAAGTATAATATGCAAATCTTTTAAGCAGTTCATCTTTAATATGACCATTTTCAACACTTTTCAAAGCACTAACAATAGCAGTTCCATAGTCTCCAGATTCAGAGTATAGTTCAGTAATGATTTTTTGGTATTTGCTAGATACCAAACTTCTGTAGGCATCAGAGCTTTTATAGGCATCAACATTATCATGTGTTACTCCTATTATATTATTTTTATATGTATCTGATACTTTAAAATCCTCGTTTTTTGAATAATAAGCATGATACCTTTCATAATTATTTATTGCAAAAATAAAAGCATACTTGGCATCATTTAATTGTTGTTGTCTAAAAGTGCTTGACAAATCAGCAAAATTTATAGCTGATTCTGTTTTAGTTCTTACCTCTTTTGCTATAGCAACAAAATCATCTTCTGTTTGCGAATAGAATGTCTTAGTATCTTCGGTAAGCTTTTTACTAATCATATACTTCTGAGCTAGAAGATTGTTTTTTTCTCCACCTTTCCCAGTATATTTTATACTTTCATTAAACTTTTTTGTATTAATGTTTAGATTCAAATTGTCGCTTTTACTTAAATATAAAGCTAACTTTTCTGTACCAATTTTAAGATCGTGATACCCCTCTTCTTTAATCATAAGAGTATCAGAAAAAATTCCGTCTTTTAATTCAATTTCTTTATTAAAACTATAACCCGAGACTTGTATTGATTTTGCATCCAAATTGGCAATAAATCCAGAAAATAATATATGATCTACTTTGGATTCATGCTTGCAACTTATTATAAATATACCAATAAGTAAAACGATTAATTTTTTCATCTGCATTGAAAAAAAATCTAAATTTTGACTACCCCGAGGCAAGCCGTCGGGGCTTCCGCCAAATTTTTTCCGACCTAAAGGATCGGAAACCGGATTTTTTATACAACGGCGCCTTTTCAAAGCATCAAAATTATTGACCCCGAGGCAGAGTCTCGGAGAATTCACAGATTAAATTTAGTGCCGTCCTTTTTTCCTCCCCAACGTGAAGAAAAATCGCTCAGGACTATGGATTTTGTTCTATCAATGCATTGGTGTTAATTTCATCTTCGGGTATTGGCCACACTAATCTATTATCATCAAACGGTATACTTCCAATGGAACGACCAGTTCTTTTGAAATCCTGTAGTAATAAGCCTTCAAAGCCCAATTCTAATTGTCTTTCGTTTAAGAAAGAATCTAAAGTTACTACACCAAAAGGTGGAGCCAAAGATCTTGCTCTTAAAGCATTTATTTCATCCAATGGGGGTAAACCAACAGTGGTGTTTTCCCTAAAATTGGATTCCCCCCTAATTAAGTGCATTTCTGCCATTCTGAACATTGAAAGATTAATCTCCGTTCTAACATACTTAGATGTTAACGTTTTTTCATTATCAATATAAAAAAACGAAGCTCTTACATCTAAAGCTGGAGCATCGAAAAGGTCGATATAACCAGGCAGTATGGGAATGTCGCCACCTCTGCCTCCATTAGCAGCAGAAGCGTAAAAAAAGGGGATCGCGTTAAAACTTGGATCTGTGCTTGAAAATTGTATCGCAAAGATATCTTCTGAGCTATCTGAATCGCGGTTAAAAGCTTCTGCAAATGTACCTGTTATCTGGTGTCCGCTATTTTCTATAACATCATGAGCGGCATCTCTTGCAGCTGCATAATTACCTTGCTGCAAATATAGCCTAGCTAATAAAGCTTTTGCGGCATATTTATCAGCAAAAAAACCATTAGTAGGCGGTAATTTCGAATACGCATCATCCAAATCAAGAATAATTTGCGCATATACTTCCTCCACAGAACTTCTTATTAATGACAGGTCAACAGAAAAATCTACAATTCCCGAAAGCCTTAGAGGAACCCCCATTTGTGAATTGGTTTGGCCACTTGTGTAAGGCAAAGCATAAGAATTTATCAATTCAAAATAGCTAAATGCTCTTAAAAATTTGGCTTCGCCTATCAAGCGATCTTTCTTGGTTTCACTACTGGTTACAACATCACTATTTTCTATTACAAGATTCGCTTGATTAATTATTTGATATGCCCCAGACCATACAGAACCTACAAATCCGTTGTCAGGTAACATTTTTTTATTAAAAAATTCTACTGGCTGACTAAAAGTACCTACCCAATCAACTTGATTACTCGTACCTAATAAATCAGATAAAAGGGTTTTGTAACCATTAAAAGTGCTTGAACCATGAGCCTCATCGTAGAGTCCTACTAGGACATTAGAAATACCCCCTTCTGTAGACAAAGCAACAACGTCTGTAATACTGCTTTGAGGTTCTATATTTAATTCATCTTCACAGTTACTAAAAAGTAATCCTAAAAATACTATATAAAGAAATTTAAAATTTTTCATCTATTCTATAATTTATAATTTAATTAAAATTTAATATTAACACCGAAGGAATAGGTTTTTGCCAAAGGTGCTGACCATAATGCGTTGCTATTGACGGATGAGTCAATATCCTCTGTAGTCCTAGATTCTACATCAGTTCCCTCGAAATTTGTAATCGTAAGTAAATTATGTCCAGTAACATAAAGTCCTAAACTACTCACCCCAATCTTACTGGCAAGACCTTGAGGTAAGGTGTATCCTAAAGTCACATTACGTAATCGTATAAAATTTCCTGTTTCTAGATATCTGGTCGAGTGATCATTGCCATGAAACCCATTGAGTCGTGCCTGAGGCACATCGGTAATATCACCAGGCTTTTGCCAACGGTCTAATTGATCCGTTGTTTGACCATAGAACAAAAAAGAACCGCTTGCTGCATAAAAACGTGCGCCACTTCTATAAATATTAGCCCCCCATTCTCCATTAAAGGTAGCACTAAAATCAAAGTTTTTGTAGTTCAAAGTATTCGTTATCCCGGCTATCCAATCTGGGTTTTTGTTTCCAGCAATAATTCTACTCGCAGCACTTGAATTATTTGTCTTCGTTCTATCTATAGTTCCATCGCTATTATCTGTATTTGTGTACCATAAAGCATCGCCATTATCTGGGTCAACACCTGCATACTCTATTAAATAGAATGAATTTACAGGCAATCCCTCTCTCAAAATATTCTGGCCATTTATTACATCTGCTCCATTTGGTAAACTTGCTATCTCATTTGTGTTATTGGCTATATTGAAGTTTGTAGTCCACGAAAAATCGTTGTTTTGTATATTTTGAGTTTGTATAGAAATTTCGATTCCCTTGCTATCTAATCTACCAATATTTTTTGTTACTCCCTGACCATCAGGATCTCCAGCGGAGGGAATTATAGGTTCATTAAACAATAAATCATTAGTGTTTTTTGTGTAATAGGCTATATCTCCAGTAATACGATTATTAAATAAACCATATTCTAAAGCTAGTTCTAATTGAGTAGAACTTTCCCAACCCAAACTATTATTTCCTGCCTGAGTAGGAGCTAGACCCGAATTTCCTACATAGGATACACCTGAATATAAACTCCTTGATGCAAAATCTCCAATTTCGGCATTCCCTACTTTCCCCCAACTAGCTCTAAGCTTTAAGAAAGATATCTTTTCTAAACCTTCTAAGAAATCTTCATCTGATATTATCCAGCCCGCTGAAACAGAGGGGAAACTCCCAAACCTAGTTTCAGTTCCAAAACGGGAAGAACCATCTCTTCTAAAACTTGCCTTAAACAGGTATTTATCATTTATAGCATAAGTAGCCCTTGCAAAATATGATACAAAATTGTATTCGGAAACATCCCCACTACCAGCGGCGATTTCTGCGGCACTGCTTATTAATCTAAAATCATCTGATGGAAATTGTGTTCCTGTCACGCTTGTAAATGTTCTTTCAGAGTTGTTAAATTCTGTACCAATAACCGCAGCTATCCGATGTATTTCATTTAACTCCTTATTAATAGTTAAATAGTTAGAAACTATATAGTTTTCTGTATTAGCGTTAGATGTAAAGACCTCTCCATTTGTTGCGTTAAATGCGGATAATCTTCCCCTCCAACGATCCTCTGTAGATGTAAAAAAATCGAAAGCAAAACTGGAATTGAATTTAAGATCGGGTAATATTTGATATTCTCCATAAGCCTTACCTATAAATCTAGAGATAAGCGCTTTATCAGAAGTATTCTGTAACGCATGCGCCAAACTGTGGAAAAATGGGTTAGCTATTGTTTCTCCTTCTGGTGTAAATGCTGGTGCAATTCGTGGCTGCATGGTCGAAAATAACGGGTTTGTAAAAGAATTATCCGCATCTACTTTACCTATATCAACTCTACTAAAACTTAGGTTGATCCCCGTCTTGATCTTATCAGAAATCTTATGTTTTATATTACTTCTAGCAGATATCCTCTCTAATCCATTCGACACTAAGATTCCTTTTGTCTTATTATAGGCCCCGGAAAGAAAATATTTTGTCTTAGCACTCCCTCCAGAGATTGAAAGATCGACATCTCTTGTATATCCTCTTTGATATGAAAATTCCTCCCAATCTGTATCTACTTCACCGTTTCTCCAATCAGTCCCTTGAGATATACGGTCAAATCCAGCTTCCGCAGCCTCTAACTGACCTACATTTTCACCAGCTTCAGATATTAATTCCACATACTGTGCGGCATTTAAAAAATCTAAAGTATTGATTACTTCACTTGTTCCATAAGACATATTTAACGAGATGGAAGGTTTTCCTTCTTTTCCTTCTTTAGTCGTAATAACTACAACACCATTGGCTCCTCTTGACCCATAAATAGCTGCTGCCGAAGCATCTTTTAAAACTTCAATGGACTCAATTTCACTTGGGCTTAATGTTAATAAAGGATTTGTTGGAGCTCGGCTAGTAGATTCATCTATATTTGTTAAGGGTATTCCATCTAAAATAAATAAGGGGTTTGTGCCAGCAGAGATGCTAGCCTGTCCCCTTATACGTATACCAATAGAACCCTCAACTTTACCACCCAATTGATTGATTTGAATGCCGGCACCTTTACCTACTAGCGCATTAATTAAATTAGGTGTTGGGACATTTGCGAAGCTTTCATTATTGTACTTAATAACATTATCAGTTAAATAACGTTTAGATTGAGTTCCATAGCCCACGACTAAGACCTCATCTAAGGTAGTCGCATCAGCAGCGAGCCGTATATCAAATAAGTTTCTTCCATCAATTTCCACTTCCTGCGAGATATAGCCTATGTAGGAAAAAACCAAAGTCGTAGCACCATTGGGTACTGAAAGAGAAAAAGCTCCATCTACATCAGCAATTGTGCCGACAGTAGTACCTTTTACTAGAATAGTAGCACCAACCAAGGGTTCGCCTTCCGTATCGTGTACATAGCCTGAGATAGACGTTATCTCTACTAGCTTTTGGGCTTCACGAATGACATTATCCAAATGGATTTCCTTTACTTGGTTAATCTTCTGAATACTTAAGCTTTCTTGTTGTTCGAGCTTTTCGATTTCTCTGAACTTTTTCTTTAATTTCTTCAGCGTTTTCCTAGACGTTTTTGTTTCATGAAATACTATATAATATTTATCCGTCAACTGCTTATATTTAAGATTGGTTTTCTCTAAAGCACGGTTTACGGCAGATTTCATATCTTCTTCATCCCTAAGCTCAAAATCGATATTGATGTCGAAAAGCAACTTGGGATTGTAAGTGATAATCACTTGGTATCTATTACTAATCTGATCCAAGACTTCACTCAAAGGATGAGTTTGTCTCTCCGTAGAATGACCATACATAGAGGTACATGCGAACATATACATGACGGCGCATAAAAATAAACATTTGAGATGTGAGTTTTGTTTCATAAAATTTGATTTTTACAGTTTTTAATACCATGTGGAGCAGATTATTCGGATCTACTCCTTTTTTTATTAAATAATCCAAGGATTCCACTGAAACCCTTATTCATTGCCTTTTACTCAAGAAATACCTTTGGCCTTCTGTTCTTATTTGAATCCCGTATATTTCATGTAGTGTTTCGAGCATTACTTTCAAATCTTTTATAGGAACACCGCCAGAAATGGTCTCATCTTTCAATTCTTCTGATTCTAAGACAAAGCGAATGCCGTATATATCTTCGATATCATAAAGAGCATCCACCAATGGAGATTTATTAAATATTAATGCCCCATCTTTCCACGAAGCATTCTCTAATACAGAAACATTTTTCTTTTTTTCTTTAAGTCTTTTCTGTTTCTTTGAATAGGTGATTAGATCACCAGGATTCATTTTGATAACCTCAGATTCATCATTATTAACTTCGAGGTCTATTTTCCCTTCTTCTAGGAATACTTTAGTTTGGTCGTTGCGAGCATTCACGTTAAATGACGTTCCTAGCACCGTAACTTTCAAATCTTGAGTCACTACCTGAAAATTTTCATCGATATCCGTTTTTTTTTCTATTTCAAAAAATGCCTCACCCTGTAGCCAAACTATTCTTGGATTCTGGCAATAGTACTTTAAAATCGAATTAGCATTGAGTATAACCTTGGATCCGTCCGGCAACTGAGTCTCTATCTGCTCACCATATCCGGTTGTTACCAAAACTTCAGCATTATGAAAAAACTGAAAATAAGAAATGCCAGAAATGAACATAATAACAGCTATCGAGGCGGCTACAAGTCGCAACTTTGGCATCATAAAGAAGTTGTTTCTATATTTCCGTTTAGCAACCTCCATCTTAACTGGTTGGGCCTTTGTTTCCAGTTTTCTCATTAATGCTGCTAGCGATATCTTACCTTTTGTTTCGTCAATGCTGATCTCTTTAAATGGAATGCCAATTACTATCCTTCTACCTATCTTTACCAGTTCCCAGTGTTCAGAGTGATGATTGATGTATTCCTCCCACTTTGCTATAGCCACCTTATTATTTTGTCTTGCCCAATTAACAAAGCTTTGATCATCCAACCATTGCTCCAGCAAAACCATATGTTTATCTTCCAACTCGCTTTATTTATATTAAGAATTCACTAATCAACTTGGTGTTCTATCCTGCACTCTATTATAATAGAAGACCTTTATAGAGATTTATACTATTGATTTATAAAAAATCTTCCTACTTTTATACCCAAGATATTTTGGTTTCTCCTTCACTCTGTCATGAGATTTAGTATCTGTGCATATTTCAGATCGCATAAATGGACAATCTAAAATGCAAAAGGTATGCCTATAGGTATGTTTAGAATTTCACTAATAGCCTAGAAGTGCGAGTTTTATATTGTTCGACGTTTAACTTTAGACCGAAGTGTGTAAAACAAATTGCACAAATGCAGCTTTGCTTCAATATATCGTACTGACTTCGTATGGATTATATCTTTTATTACCGCAAGGAGACCAAATTCTACAAAATCAGTCAATAGCGTCCTTTGCATACTATCTTTGCGCCCCTTGCGGTTAGATCACAATAATGAAATTGTGAATATTGGGATAGTCGACAAATCTGTTTTCTATCAAAAAGTGCAATTTGTTCTACACACTAGACCGAAGTATCAAAATGGGCTATTTTTAATTGCCGTATATTGTCCTTGCGCTGGCCCCTAAAGTGGTTGGTGCGCTATTGATTATGACGGTTTGTCAAACCCATAAAAACTTGTATACGCTCAACAAGTAGATTCACGTTCAAAACATGCTTGACATGAAATACATCAGCAAAGTAGAAATGGAACTTACCAGATTTTTAAGATCGACATTACACCGTAATTTTTTAAGAGCTTGATGAAGGGTATTTAATATGGTCTGATTAGCTGCACCCATAATTTCTCCTATTTCATTGGTACTTAGGCCATTATAATAACGCAAATAAATAGCTTCTCTTTGGCGCCATGGCAAGTTATTTAATATTTGAATCAATGCTTGCGTTTTTTGGTTTTGACTTTCTCGTCTAAACAGAATATCGGAAGCGGCAAATTGTATATTAGTGCGTTTGGCATATTGATCCATAGAATGCTCCCATTTTCGCTCTGATATTATCTTTTCAAGAATCCGCCGGCGAAGAGCACTAAACATATATGCTTTTATATTTTTTACGACTCCGAGTTTTGGACCTGCCTCAAATATATAGATGAACATTTCCTGAATACATTCTTCTACAATGATCTTGTTAGGAACAATTCGAAACCCGTAATGCATTAGGAAGCCATAATGACTGAGGTATAATTTCGACATAGCACTCTTATCGCCATCTTTTATTGCCTCAAAAACTTCAGTATCGTTCCAATGGTTCATTGCAATCAACTTATTCGTTTAGTGCTCATCCAAATATTGCTGTCTTTAGCGAATATATAAATATTCTTCAGTTTCTGAAAACGAAAAAAAAATTAGTTATATCGAATATGCCACACGATTATGCAGGTCTCCATATCGTTGATAATATATCACTTTCAGCGATTCAGAGCTACAGAGTTAAAAGAGAGGTTGAAAAGAGGTGTTGTTTATAGGGATCATAGTCCCAATAACCAAAATGGTTTTATGAATCACCAGCCTTGAATATTTCATAGTAGATTTTGTTGAATTTGTTCCAGGCACAATAGCCATAGGCACTATTACTTTTCACAGGTTGTAATTCAATATCGGTAGTTGAGTTTTAATTTTTGACAATGAGGAAATAATTCCAAAGACAGTAAAAATAGAGTTGCCCACAATTGCTTCCACATACCCTTGAAGGTTTTCCCGCCCTGCATGATTTGGTTTTTGCATAAGACAAAGAGTTGTTCGATAATATGAGCAATCTGCATGCACATATAATAGTTGCATATGCCAGTGAAGTTTTTACGAACATATTTATGATGCAGATTGAAACCGCTATTCTTTTGAGTGTTGAAGCCTTCATTTTCACATATATTCGCCGGTACTACCTCGACATCCAATATTAGGTTAACCTCATCTGATGGATCGCAACTTTCTGTTATATTGGCGTGATAACCACTTACTATTTGTTTATTTACTCCTTCTCCTTTGGACCGATAGGCTGCTTCTGGATCATGCACAGACTGAATGCTTCCAGATGAAATTTGCTTAGGGTCCTTAGGCTGTGGAACAACGGATTTATCTTCATCTGTATGGTTGATCTAAAACTTGCTCTTCGTATTGCTCTTCATAGAGACGCTTTAAAAGTTCGTAATTAGGATCTGAACTCTCGGGGGTTTGTGCCAAAAGAATTTTTATTAATAACCCCATTTCTAATAACCTTTCTGATTTTTGTTGACCATTCAATGGATAACTCACATTGGATGTACTTTTAACTTGGAGTTCTTTTAATATATCCCATTGGTAGATTTCTAATTGTTCTTTTAATCCATCCAGCTTTATATCCTTTACATATTTACGTACCGTTTCTATTATTAAATTAAGTCGACTACTTTTGGCTATATTACTATTGATTAGCTTGGAGTCCATCCGTATTTTCTTGCCCCTGATATTTAATTCTTTGACTTGCTGGGAAGTAAGCGACGAAAATGTTTCTTTGATTAAATCTTGGTCATGGGCTTGATTATATAATCCTAATAGTCTGCGAAATTCATAATATGTGGATTCTGCTGGTACATCATCATTCAGATGCACCAGCCCCAATGCTCTCATTACTTTTATATTAAATCGACATTCTTCAAATAATTGTTCGTCACTCCAGCCTTGGCCTTCTTTTAGAATCATCATGCCTATCATCCTTCGTACACAGGAGTTCGGGCGACCTATGGTTTTATTATAGAGCACTGCATATGGCTGTTCATCTATCTGACTCACTATTTGATTATAAAATACCTGATGCCAGGAATTCGGGTCAGACAGCATCTTACATTTCCTTGTCGAAATGTGATTCGAGATGTTCGAAAACATATTTATTTGCTCGTTTTCGCTGCGTTTAAACATCCTTTAAGATAAAAATTTTATCCTATAATAAATTATTTTTATGACATTTTTTTTATCGAAACTTTTCGGAGTAGACTCAATCTTCAATTTTCAAGAGATTTCCCGATAAGGATACGGCTACTGTCAGCCTAAATTATATAAAATCATTGTAAAGCGTCTAGTAATATCCTCAGCGTACATCCGGCACTTCTCACATTATTGCTCCATAGGTTGCATGCGATACTTTACTGGTGAAATATTAAAGGTTTGCTTAAACACCCTATTAAATGATGTCGAAGATCTATAGCCGATCATTTGGCCAATATCTCTCAATGAATATTCTGAATATTTGAGTAGCTGCCTGGCCTTGGTCATCCTCCACGTCTTGATGTAGCTAAGTGGCGTGGTGCCAACTGACTTTTTAAAACGCTCGATAAATAATGTCCTTGACAATGCCGCTTTCTTAGATAACAATTCCAGGGATAATACATTATTGATATTATTATGAATGTAATTAACCGAATTGTAGATTGCCTCATCTTTGAATAGGTTGAAATTCATGCTAGACTGATTAATATAATAGTGTCTTAATATCGAGACAAAAAGTATTTCTGCAAAACGAAGAGTAACTATCATATAGCCAGCTTGCTTAGTCGACATTTCATCTATTATCATTTCCAGTACACTGCTCAAAACCTCATACCTTTTATGCTCATCATTTTTAACGATTACAATTTCTGGAAGATCATCGAGAATAAAATGACTTACCCCTCGGTTAATCTCATAATGACCACAGACTAGTTGAGTAGTTACCGCACCTTCAGAGAATACGTCCTCACCGTTCATCACTCCTTTTACGACATCCATTCCCGGCAGACATGGCGTATCTTCATTTACCTTTATACAATGCGCATCGCCATGAGGAAAGATTACTAAATCACCACGTGAAAGATGATGTAATTCTCTTCCTACTTCTACAATACAATTTCCTTGAGCAACAAAGTGAAACTGTGCAAAATCTCCAGATGGGACATCCATTCCCCAATCGCCACAAAATCCATAATTAAAATATACAGCTGATTTAAACCTTACTGTTTCCAATACATCTTCAAGAATATTATTCATTCTGCTAAAATAGGGACAACTTCCATATAATTCATAAATCTGTACGTATGGTATCTTTTTATGTATTTTTTGTCAGTAAACGTACTATTTGTTATTACATATTTGCATCTATTGTTAACCAAACTCATTGTAATGAAGTACCTAAAATCAATTCTACTCCTCTGTGTGATGGCTATTTGCTCTTTTTCAAACGCGCAAGGAGACGTTTTTACCAATGCCGATAATGTAGCTCTTGGCGGCTATGATCTTGTAGCATATCACAATGCCAATGATGCCATCAGAGGCAACAGTGATCACACAGTTATTCACAATGAAGTGATCTACTATTTCAGTAACGCGGAGAATGCCACAAAATTTAAAGAAAGTCCGGCATCATACATGCCAGCTTATGGAGGTCATTGTGCATTCGCCATGGCGATGAAAGGAGTCAAGGTTCCTACCGACCCTAAGACATTCAAAATCCGAGATGGTAAACTTTATCTTTTCTTCAATGATTACTACGAAGGAAAACCCTTCAATACTATAATTCCTTGGAATGGAAATGAATCAGATCTACTTTCTAAAGCCGATGATAATTGGAGTTCTCTAAAACATTAATCCTGTTATTCACACCAGAATTGGTGAGCTATTAATACAAAAGTCCTTAAGACGATCAAATTTCGTCTTAAGGACTTTTCATAATTTTTAGAATCCAACTACATTCAGAAAAAGAAAAAAAGCTACTTATACTTCAATAATTTCGCTTCGACAATGTGTCTATCAGATGTAGTGGTTGCATCAGAGTATAGATTCAAAAACAAAACGGCATCAGCACCTTTCTTTTGTGCCTCCTCTATCATCTTATCCTTAATATCATTGAGGTCGTTGAGTGTATTGTTGTTATTATTAGCGGACATAAGACCCATTACTCTATAATCTCGATTTATATCCAACTCATCGTAGTAAGTGTCTATATTTTTAGTAGGGCCAAATTCATCGCCTAGGTAAGAAATCCTTGGGGCACATGAAATAAATAAGCAAACCAACATAAATGTAATTTCTCGTGGCATAGTCTCAGTATTTTAATTCAAATTAAGGTTTTTCTACATGGTATGGTCACTCGTCCATCCACTTTCACGTTTTTTTAACTCCTCTTCCTGAGCTCGTTGCATCAAGGTCTTATCGAATGTATCTCGTGGCAAATAATAAATTTCTTCATCAAGTATGTAGGGTTCTGACTCCTCTTTTATTTCGTCATGTTCCAATACTTCCTTGAATAAAAATGAGGCGAAGATTCCAGCGATGGCTCCAAACAAGTGACTCTCCCAGGAAACACCATCTTGATTGGGGCTAATCCCCAAAAAGTAACTGCTGTATAAGACTGTTACTATCAGGGCTAAAATGATAGATCTCAGGTTCTGACGAAACACTCCTGACCAGAATACAAATGAAACCAAGCCATAAACAACGCCACTGGCTCCAATATGATAGACGGGTCTGGCAAATAACCATACCATAAACCCAGTAAGAAGATAGATAATCACAAATGCCGGTATCGCGACTCTACGATAAAATATCATCATCATTCCCATTAAAAAAAAGAGCGGAAATGTATTGGAGATAATATGACCAAAACCACCCCTCATGCTATGAATAAGGGGAGCTGTGAAGATGCCTATGAGGCCATCCAATTCTCTTGGATAGACTCCATAAAAGCCAAGGACATTATTGTTGTACAAATTGTAAAAGTGTACCAACCAAATCACGATTACTACGGCAATCGGAAATCTTAGCCTAAGAAGTAAGTTCTTGATGTCCTTCTCTATCATTAATCGTATCGTCGACGGATAAGTCTGATCAGGTGTAAGGATTTCTTTCTTTTACTATCTGATACCCAGTCGTACTTTGTGGCAACTTTATTGACAAGATATTCTCTGGCCTCCTCATATGAGTTTAGGGTATTGAGATCTGCCATGGTTTCTTCCATCGTTGGCTGATCTCCTCCAAACAGTTCTTTTACTGTAAAAATCTTTTCATTGATTCCCATGCATTTTGTCAGGTCCTTAACCGATGTAGTCAATGCTGAATCCGACTTATCATCCAGATCAGCTTCATCAAATAAATTGAGAATCTCGCTATCAGTTTCTTCAATGACCTCATCGGACACATGCTCCGTAATTTCTTCCACGTCTTCCGTTTGTTCTTCCTCCTCTATTATTTCCTGGGCTGGACTGGAGCCACCTTCATCCATCCGTTCATCGCTGGCAAGTGTCATATCCACCTCACTACTCCTCACTGTTGCATATAGAGACTTGATATAATCGAGTAGCAAGTCACGCTCTAGGTCTGATAGATTCTGCTCAGCTCTACACGTCTCTATGAGGGTGTTTATTTTGTTGAGTATCGTGTCACATTTATTATAATCCATGGGTAGTTAAATTTAAAACCATAAAGTAAACTAATTTCAGAGTGAAATTATATAGATAAGGTTAATGAGATGATTACCTTTATTAATAATTAGGTCATCTACCTTAAGCCCTTATTTACTTTTTCGAGCACGGCACTTCCTGGGCATAATTCTTCTTGGGTAAGCTTATTGAGCGGCATATCCGTTGTACCGAGTTTTTCATGAAGATCTTCACTCGCAGGGTCGATATATAACAATCCTGTGAGGATTTGACCATTGGACTTAGATTCCTGTAAGCGACTTACAGCACTTTTGCGGTCTGTGGGATTCCAGTTTGGCGCCAACTTACTGAGGTGAATTTTAGAACCATCAAACAACTCCACTTCGGCACTACTTCCTTCATCATAGTCGACGGTGATCTCCTCTTCCATGGGTACGAAATCAAATTCTGAAGTAGCCTCTATATGAGCCCTGACATGTGAGTATGACTTTGTTGACCCTTTGTTATTATTAAAAGTGACGCAGGGTGAAATTACGTCAAGAAAGGCAAGACCAGGATGTGACATAGCAGCCTTAATCATGGGTACCAACTGGGACTTGTCTCCAGAAAAGCTACGTCCAACGAAAGTAGCCTTTAACTCCAGCGCAAGCCCTGCCAGATCAATGGCCTGATACGGATTATCAGATCCTGCTTTACTTATAGATCCAAAATCTGCTGTCGCGGAATCCTGACCCTTTGTCAATCCATAGCAGCCATTGTTCATCACGATATAAACCATATTAACATTCCGTCGTACCGCATGCACAAATTGTCCCATTCCTATAGAAGCAGTATCTCCATCACCAGATACTCCAAGATATATTAAGTCCCTATTGGCCATATTGGCACCTGTGGCAATAGATGGCATACGACCATGTACAGAATTGAATCCATGACTATTACTCAAAAAATAACTTGGAGTTTTAGATGAACAACCAATACCGGAAAGCTTGGCAAGCCTATGTGGCTCAAGGGATATTTCATAGCAAGCTTGCACAATAGATCCACTGATGGAGTCATGACCACACCCCGCACAAAGGGACGAAATAACCCCCTTGTAATCAGTTTTGTAATAACCTACTTTGTTTTTGTTAAGCTCCGGATGATGAAATTTTGGTTTGATATACGACATAAGATTCTCTATGAATTAGCTGTCATTTCTAAAGCTGACAGAGATTTTATTTTACCAATAATAAAATTTGCCGTCACCGGCATACCATCATAATTTAAAATAGATTTAATCTTATCTGGGTTGAGATCCATCTCGTTAATGAGCAACGATCTAAATTGGGCATCTCTATTCTGTTCAATAATAATAATCTTCTCGTGAGTAGTAATAAACTCATCTACTTTGTTGTGAAACGGAAATGCTTTCACGCGCATACAATCCAGCTCTATACCTTCGACCTTCATTTTGTCCATTGCTTCTAGAGTCGCATAAGTAGTAGTGCCGAAGAATATCAACCCTGTATTACTCTTATTTGTATCCTGGTATAATTCAGGTTCCGGAATAATTGTCTTGGTTGTTTCCCACTTTCGCGCAAGGCGATCTACCCCTCTTTTATACACTTCCTCTGTTTCGGAATATCGAGCATATTCGTCATGAGAGGTGCCCCTTGTAAAGTATGATCCTTTGGTGGGATGAGTTCCAGGAATTGTTCTATATGGAATGGCATCACCATCTATATCCATGTAACGCCCCCAATCTCCATTTAACTTATCCAATTGCTCAGCATCCAATACCTTACCTAGATCATACTGATTGTTATCATCCCATTTCAGAGGTGGCGACATGTGATTATTCATGCCGAGATCAAGATCAGACATGACTATAACCACGGTCTGTAACCGATCAGATAGGTCAAAGGCTTTTGCTGTCAACTCAAAGCACTCTGCCGGAGTACTAGGAAAGAGCAATACATGCTTCGTATCACCATGGCTGGCGTATGCCGAAGATAAGATATCCGCTTGCTGAGTCCTTGTAGGCATTCCTGTTGACGGGCCACCACGCTGAACATTTACTATAACAACCGGTATCTCCGCAAAATACGCCAAACCTATAAATTCATTCATCAAAGACACTCCCGGTCCACTGGTAGCTGTAAAAGATCGAGCACCATTCCATGCACCCCCTATGACCATTCCTATAGCAGCTAATTCGTCTTCTGCCTGTACAAAAGCATACTTTTTCTTTCCATTTTCATCAGACCGAAACTTCTTACCATATGAATCAAAAGCCTTGGCAACGGATGTCGACGGTGTGATCGGATACCACGCCATCAAAGTAGCACCTGCATAGATTGCGCCAAGGGCAGTGGCGGTATTACCATCAATAACAATAGAGTCACCGACTTTATCACTTTTTTCAAGTCGATATTCTATTGGGCAGTCATAATTATCGAGCACATACTGTCGCCCTAGTTCTAGCGCCTGATGATTGGGAGGTATTAGTTTTTCCTTTCTTGCAAATTGCTCCGAAATCACGTTTTTCAATACTTCAAAATCCATGTCAAGAAGTGTGGCGACCGCTCCAACATAAATTATATTCTTGAAAAGCTGCTGAAGTCTAGGAGTTGCATAATTTTCCATAGATAACTTGATCATCGGAAGTCCAATGTAATTGATGTCTTCCCTAATCAATTCCTTTTGAAGGGGCTTGCTATTGTCATAAACAAAGTATCCTCCTGATACAATACTCTCAATATCCTTAGCCATAACCTGAGGATTAACACCCACCAACATTTCTGTACCTGACTTACGAGCAAGATAACCATCCCCATTTACTCGTACTTCAAACCAGGTAGGAAGCCCCTGTATATTTGAAGGAAATATATTCTTAGATGTAACAGGAATGCCCATTCTAAAAACGGACTTGGCAAACATGTCATTGGCCGATGCAGACCCAGTTCCATTGACATTAGAAAACCGGATTACGATATCATTGACAACAGGCGTCTTCCCCATTCTTAGTATAAGTTTTAGTAACGTTGTACAAGTATTTCTTCATATCCCATGCCGCTGTGGGACAACGCTCTGCACAGAGTCCGCAGTGCAAGCATACGTCTTCATCTTTGACCATGACCCTCACGGTAGCTAATGGTACTGACACGTATAAATCTTGTTCTTTATTATTGGAAGGCGCGCTCAATCTTGTTCTTAGTTCGTCTTCTTCCCCGTCTTTCGTAAAAGTAATGCAATCTGTCGGGCAGACATCTACACAAGCGTCACACTCAATGCATAGGTTGGAAGTAAAGACAGTCTGTACATCACAATTAAGACATCGCTGGGCTTCTTTAAAACCTATGGGCTTATCGAATCCTAATTCTACCTCAATTTTTCTGTCTTTCAACGCCACATCATTCGACTCATGAGGTACCTTATATCTACTCTCGTGATCTATGTCATTGTCGTAAATCCATTCATGTATGCCCATTTTTTGACTTGCAAGATTGGTCATCGGCGCAAGGCGATCTCGCACATCGAGGCCATTACAATACTGGTCTATGGATACAGCTGCTTGATGACCATGTGCTACCGCGGTAATTACATTTTCTGGTCCGAACGCTGCATCACCGCCAAAAAACACTTTAGAAACCGTAGACTGAAATGTAACTTTGTCCACAACAGGCAGTTCCCATTTTCCAAACTCTATTCCAAGGTCTCTCTCTATCCATGGGAATGAATTGTCTTGACCTATAGCTATAATAATGTCATCTGCTTCAATAAATGTATCCAGATCACCTGTTGGAGTCAATGTCCGCCTTCCATTTTCATCGTACTCGGCTTTTACATGACCGAATAGTACACCTTTTAACTTCCCATCTTCTATAACAAATTCCTTAGGTGGCATGTTATTGAGAATTGTTATCTCCTCTCTTTCGGCATCTTCAATCTCCCAGGGTGAAGCCTTCATGTCTTGTCGTGAGCTCCGCACAACTACGGTCACTTCCCTTCCACCAAGTCTCTTGGATGTTCTGCAACAATCCATCGCAGTATTTCCACCGCCTAAGACGATTACTTTCTTGCCGATCTTCTTTCTATGTTCAAAAGCGACATTTGCCAAAAACTCAATTCCGACATGAACATTATCTCCTGCTTCTTCAGCACCCGGCAAGTTCAACTTCCTTCCTTTAGGGGCCCCTGTACCCACAAAGATGGCGTCATAGTCTCCATCCAGTATTTCCTTCATGCTCTCCACATAATGATTGAAGTGAGTGTGGATTCCCAAGTCGAGGACATAATTTACTTCTTCATCTAGAACCGTTTCTGGCAATCTGAACACAGGAATCTGAGTACGCATCATACCCCCTCCTTTTATCCACTCATCATATAAATGAATTTCATATCCTAACGGAGCCAAGTCTCTGGCAACCGTGAGAGATGCTGGTCCACCGCCAATGAGTGCAATCTTTTTACCATTGTGAATAAAGGGGCCTTGTGGCATTAAGTGTTTAACTTCTCCTTTGTTGTCTGCCGCTACTCTCTTGAGTCGGCATATCGCAACGGGCTCTTCCTCTACCCTTCCACGTCTACAAGCCGGTTCGCAAGGTCGATCACAAGTACGTCCAAGGATTCCGGGAAAAACGTTGGACTCCCAATTGATCATATAAGCATCAGTATATCTTTCCGCTGCTATGAGCCTTATATACTCAGGTACCGGGGTATGAGCAGGGCAAGCATACTGGCAATCAACAACTTTGTGGAAGTATTCCGGGTCAGAAATCTTAGTGGGCTTCACAGTTCATATTATTCTGCTGTGCAATGTAAGAAACAGATTTGAATTTTTTAATATATATGGTGAGAGATAAGACGGCGAGATGTCAACATCAAAAACCTTCTAACTATATACACCCTAAGACATAGGCGTAAGGATAAACAAGTATTTTCCTTATACCAATGAAAGTCACAAATCCAAAACACCAATTAAACCTCAAAAGTGTACATTTGCACTCGTTATACATTAAGGATAATAATATATATGAAAGTAGGAATCCCTAAAGAGATAAATCCCAATGAAGGACGTGTCGCTGCAACACCCAAGACAGTGCTCAGACTTCAAAAACAAGGATTCGATGTAAACATCCAAAGTGGTGCAGGTGAACGAGCCAATTATAGCGATGAAGATTATCGTGCAGCTGGTGCAAGCGTCGTTAATACCTCTGCTGAACTGTACAAACAAAATGATCTAATATTAAAAGTACAGCCGGTAACTGAAAGCGAAGTAGATTTGATGCATAAAGATCAAGTGATGCTCAGTTATCTTTCCCCCGCTCAAAATCTGGAGCTACTTAAGAGTCTGGCTGATCGTGGTGTCAATGCTGTGGCAATGGATGCCATACCTCGTATTTCGAGAGCACAAAAAATGGATGTCTTATCTTCTATGGCAAATATCGCAGGATATAGAGCCATGGTAGAAGCGGCGAGTCATTATGGAAAATTTCTCAACGGCCAGATTACGGCAGCAGGCAAGGTTGATCCTGCCAAAGTTCTCGTTATAGGAGCCGGTGTCGCCGGTCTCGCGGCGATCGGCACTGCACGATCCCTCGGTGCCATAGTAAGAGCCTTCGATACAAGGAGTGAAGTAGCTGAGCAGATCGAAAGTATGGGAGCTCAGTTCCTCACTGTAGAGATAGAAGAAGACGGCTCCACAGCTTCGGGTTATTCTAAAGTGATGAGCAAGGAATTTATTGAAGCAGAGATGAAGCTTTTTACAGAGCAAGCTGAGGAAGTGGATATTATCATAACCACGGCTCAGATACCTGGTCGAGAAGCACCAAAACTTATCTTAGATTACCACGTAGCTGCAATGAAGCGCGGTTCCGTAATCGTAGACTTAGCAGCATCGACTGGAGGCAATTGTGTTCTTACCAGAGATGGCGAGATCTATACCACAGATAATGGCGTGACTATTATTGGAAAAGTAGATCAATTGCCAGCTCAGGCAAGCCAACTGTATGGCAACAACCTATGCCACCTTCTGGATGACATGGGCAAAGGGACTAATTTTAAAATTGACATGGATGATGAGGTGGTCAGTAGAGCGATGGTTACTCACAATGGCAAGGTCAAGTGGCCACCGGAGCCATTACCCGTGAGCCCACAAAAGCCTGTGGAACAGAAAAATGAATCTCCCGCTATCAAAAAAGAAGATAAGAAACCAAATCCTTGGTCGTCCTTGATATCACTGGGATTGATAGGTGCATTTCTTTATCTGCTTGCGTTGGTAGCACCTCCTGAGTTTATGGGACATTTTACTGTTTTTGTATTGTCCGTTTTTATTGGCTGGCAAGTAATCTGGAATGTTTCTCATTCGCTTCATACGCCATTGATGGCAGTAACAAACGCAATAAGTGGAATAATAATAATCGGTGGACTTCTTCAAACGAAGAACAACTTTGGAGACACCATGACCATCCTGGCATCTATAGCCATCCTAGTTGCAAGTATTAATATCGTCGGTGGTTTCTTAGTCACTCATCGTATGTTGAAAATGTTTAGAAAGTAATCACATGATCTCAAGTCAAATACAACTCGCATCATATCTCTTTGCCAGTATTCTTTTTATCCTGAGTCTGGGAGGTCTATCTTCTCAAGAGACCGCTAAGAAGGGGGTCATTTATGGCATCATAGGGATGGTCATTGCCGTCTTCTCTACAGTACTCGGCGAAGGCGTTTCCGGCCATATATATATCATTGTTGCTATCTCTATTGCTTCAGTAATAGGTATTATGGTGGCAAGGAAGGTCGAGATGACATCCATGCCACAGCTTATAGCCATCCTTCACAGTTTTGTAGGATTGGCAGCTGTCCTAGTGGGTTTTGGATCTTACATCGATCCTCATACCATGGCTCTACAAAGCGTAGATCATAATATCCATCTAGTAGAGGTATTTATAGGGGTATTTATCGGGGCCATCACATTTACCGGATCTATTATTGCCTGGGGCAAGCTTGAGGGCCGCATAATGAGTAAGCCACTTATTTACCCAGGTCGCCATGTCGTCAACGCACTACTGGTCATAGCATGTATTGTACTTGGCTATTTCTTTGTTACAGCACATGGGGCCAATGGAATGATACACCTTTATATTATGACTGCCATTGCATCATTCATAGGTATCATGTTAGTCATGGCTATCGGAGGAGCTGATATGCCGGTAGTTGTGTCGATGCTCAACTCCTATTCTGGATGGGCAGCTGCAGCGGCTGGGTTTATGCTTGGAAATGACTTGCTTATTGTGACCGGAGCCCTTGTGGGTAGTTCGGGTGCCATCCTTTCAATTATTATGTGTCGTGCAATGAACAGATCCTTTATCTCAGTGATTGCCGGTGGTTTTGGAGTAGGTCCTTCTGGTACGGCAAAAAAAGTAATGGGAGAGGCCATTGCAACGAATCATGACGATGTTGCTGATTTACTCGATGATGCCAACTCTGTAGTTATCGTACCTGGATATGGGATGGCTGTAGCCAAGGCGCAATACCCTATCCATAGCTTAGTTGATAAATTAAAGCAAGATGGAAAAGAAGTTAGGTTTGGAATCCATCCTGTGGCAGGAAGATTACCAGGACACATGAATGTCCTACTGGCTGAGGCCAATGTTCCCTATGATATCGTACTGGAGATGGACGAGATTAATGATGACTTATCAGATACTGACGTCGTACTTGTCATCGGTGCCAATGATATCGTTAATCCTGGAGCACTAGATGATGAAAACAGCCCAATCTACGGAATGCCTGTACTTAATGTATGGGATTCCCAACACGTAATCGTGATGAAAAGATCTATGGCAACTGGATACGCTGGAGTGCAGAATCCTTTGTTCTTCAAGGACAATACACTTATGCTTTATGGTGACGCAAAAGATAGTATATTAAAGATCAATGCCTCTCTGGAGAATTGATAGTTTAATTTAATACCTATGATCGTAATGTGATTACTTCTTCCGTACTATCTATGCCATTTTATTCCAAGAGTATAGGTGTGTCTCAATCCACCCCCTTCTTTCCTTACAATGGAGTTACCAAAAGCAGAGAAACGATCTTGAATAGGATAAGACACTCCTACTTGTGCTGTGGGACGCGTTGAATGATCTTTAATCAGTTTTTGTAACGATACTCCTATACCGGCGTTAACTTTTATTTTATAAAATCTGTATTTCAATAATTGTGAATAATGAGCGAGTGATATATTCATTTCTATTGGTGAAAAAGTTGTTTCCAAACTATGGTCGATGCCTAGAAATTTATAGTGATAATCCAAGCCGATTGCAAAAGTGTGAGTAATAATATTTCCTGGTACTTCTGTATCGTCAACAAATCGATAAACATTACCCGCCACTACTTTGAAATCCATCGTGCTCGAGCTAAATGGGACAAATACCTCAAGTGTATTAGACCAACAGCCATTTGCATCCCGCAGTTGTATTTCATAAGACCCTGTAGCCAATCCAAATATGTCGAATGTCTCTGCGATGGCTATTCCCCATCCTGAACCATTGATATAGATGTCGTAATCAAGTGTACCACCCGGCGGTAGTACAGTGATTGTAACTATGCCATCCAAGCTTGTCGGTGTAGAGGCTGGAACAATATGCTCTACAATAATATCAAAACCGCCCAGGTCTATTAGTGATACTGAGAAAGTCTCAGCACATTCTATTCCAGCCATTTGATCGTATGCGGTGATGGTATAATCACCGGCTATTATATCGATATAATTGGACAAAAACACCGACCCTGGCGGAACACTCACTTGGAGAAAACCATTCGGATGAATGATCTCCAGAATTATTGGACCTAGTCCGTTAGTCATAACATCGAAACTGATCTCGCCCGGTTCAGGACACTCAGGATCTTGGATACTTTCATTGCTTATAACTTCAGGGGCATTTTCCAGAATCTCGGTAGAAAAAACAAGTTCGCATTGATAGCTTAAATCAACAATAGTAATATCATAGATCCCGGCCATTACATCGCTCAACTGTGGACCTACTGTACCATCAGACCAGGTGTAAGTATAATTTCCGATAGGTCCTACAAGCACTTCAGAGCCTCCATTGGCAAGTCCACAATCGGCATTGTCATTAAAAAAAATTACATTGAAATTACATGGAACATCAACTACCTCGATAAAAACAGTAGCATTGTCCATATTGCCACATTCATCAATGACATTGTAATCGAAGCTCGCTATCCCTACGAAAGCTGTACCAGGTGTAAATACAAAACTTCCATCCGGATCAAAAGTGACTGAGCCCCCATTGACATTAGTCACCCCGGTCATTTCGAGAGAAAGTCCTGTATCATTTATCAATGCATCAGCAGAAAGCGACTGGTTTTCATCAGTGGTATAATTGTCGTCAACTGCTATAATCACAGTATTGTCCATGACAAACACATCTACGATATCAATGCAGCCTCCTCCTACGGTCAGATCCTTCACTTCTATGTGCCAATCACCAGGCAATACGACCAAGAAAGTAGAGAGACTCACTGTACCGATTGATGTACTGATAACATGAAGGCCATCAGGCCCTATTGCATTTACTTCCATACTACCCCCGCTGGCCGATTGAAGAATTAGAACAATATCTGCTCCATCTCCGATACAATTCCCGGGTACTGAAGTGACATTGACAATATAATCTACCGGTAACTCTGAGACATCTATTGAGCCATCGCGGAAACAACCGGACTCATGCGTCACAGTGACGTCAATTGTCCCGGGTGATACGTGTATAGCTGTTTCATCAGTGTCTCCATTTGACCACATATAGGAGTAGTTTCCATCAGGAGTGACATTGGCCATAGCCATTCCGTCTGACAATCCACAATTTGCGGGAGTAGATTCCAACATAATGTCAAACTCAACTATCACATTTTCGATGATGACTGTAGCCGTCTTGGAACATGATGTCCCGTTAACCGTAACAGTGACAGTATAGCTCCCGGCTGCTACATCGATGAGGTCAAGCCCCTGCTGGCCATTGCTCCACGCATAATTATAACTATCAGGAATATCGATGGTCACGCTGGCATTCCCATTGGACTGATCACATGTGGCATCATTCGTGGTCGTAGATATATTGTAGATACAGTCATCGTCCAATACGTCTATCACTACTGTCGCCATAGCCTCGTTCCCACACACATCAGAGATCGTATACTCAAAAGAAGCCTCTCCCACGAAATCAACGGCAGGAAGAAATTGAAATGAACCATCAGCTTGATAAGTAACTGTTCCCCCGTTTTCATTAATCACATTTGTTAGGTTAATATCCACTCCATCATCGTTGGAAAGAACATTTCCGTCCAACGGAGTATTGAATCCTGTCGAAAACTCATCATCTATAGCGGTTATGGTAGTATTGTCATCGACCATCACCGAGACTTGGTCTTTACAATCACCATTTACACTCATATCTTCCACCATGATGTCCCACTCACCGGGAAGCACAGTAAAATAATCTGATAACTTTATGATTCCGGTGCTTGGAGTCTCATCATATGAGCCATCAGGACCAACTGCTCTCACGGCCATCATACCACCTCCCGGTGACTCAAGAGTAAGAATGATATCTGCACCTTCTCCTACACAATTCCCGGAAACAGCCGTAGCACCAACGATATATTCTGCAGGCAATTCTGACACTTCTACTGAAGCCGACAGGGTACAGCCCTGATCATCAGCAACCGTCACGCTAATTTCTCCGGCGGGTATATTTGTGATTGAAGACGAAGTTTCTCCATTAGACCATGTATAGGAATAGGTTCCTTCTGGTGTCACACTCACAGAAGCTGTCCCCTCAGAAATCCCGCAATGAGCCGGAGAAGATTCTACATCAACCTTAAACTCTGAGTTTGTATTTTCTATTACTACTTCAGCAGTTGACGTACACGATGACCCGGGCAACGAGACGGTCACAGTATAGGTTCCTTCTGACAGTCCATCGATGGATGTGTCCATAGAGCCGGTAGACCATTCTATCGAGTATGCTTCTGTAGATGGCGATAGAGTAATGTCTACGCTTCCATTCGGACGTCCACAATTAGCGTTGACAATATCCGGAACAACGGAGAAGGAGCAGTCACCGGACTTTTCGTCACCCAAAAGGAAATACAATGTGGTACCAATGGCGCCTGCTCCACCGATGACCGGCCAGAGAGGAAATCCGCTTTCTTCCTTTATGGTGAATGGATATCCCGGTTTAGATCTATCTTCAGTCAATGTAATATCTTGCCAAACGTCTTGATTTGAGCTCACATACTCGGAATAGTCTTCACATTCGCAGCCGATTTTAAAGTAAATCCAGGCCTCTACATGCTGGACCAAATCCATGTAAATCTCAACTGTATTTGGAGATCCTTCTTTGTGAAACGAAAAGTTGGTTTCGTAGGAGCATTCATTTACCAAGTCACCCAATTCTGTAATCTCCCAAATCGTATAGCAATCGCTTGCTTCACAGTTATTGATACAGTACGTATAGCGAAAACTAGTGGGATGATTTATCCATCTGCTTTTGATAAAGCCACTAAGTACATCGTCACAGGTTTCAACCAGATCAAAATTTTCATTCACGCATTCTTTAAGCTCGGATCTCTTAAATTCATTGTATTTTTTGTCGTATTCTTTTTCATCATCTTCTGTCCAATCGTCTTTAGTCGTCGCTATAGTATCAATAACCACATCAGTATCGACCGTCAAATCCTCTTCATATTTCAGTCTGAAATACTGGAATCCATTAGAAGGACAATAAGCATGAGGAGGTCGGGAATTCCAATCCACATCCCAATGCCATATTGAATCGGTCTGTGGATGAATAGCATATATTTGAGACATACAATCGGCCAACCCCAGACAGATCAACACAACAATTGCGAAGAGGTGTTTAATCCACTGCTGCTTATCATTATACTTTATGATTTTATGCCTAAGCATGTCTGAATCTATTTTTATTTCTATTTGTCTTTTTTGCCAGAGTTTTCGGGTTGGCGTAGAATAATGGAAGCCGCCCTTTGAGAAGCCTTCTCAAGGGCTTCTTTCCATGCTTTTTCATCGTCTAGAAGATCGTTGTTTTTCTCATATAAGTCATCCATGATCTGCTTATACATCTTCTCCCAAATGGAGGCCATAACAGAGTCTTCTGAAGATACCGATCCTATGTAATACGTTGAAAAATCACGACCGGTGTACAGACAATCACATATGGCTACTACATACTTTGCATTGAAACTTTCTAACTTAGCGACTGCCGTCCCATGACCAGTATCAATGATACCTTCACCTGTAGCTCCCGCTGATGAGCTAGTAATCCCATTGGTTTCTAAAGTCATAAAACCACTGGAAATATCACTCACTTGTGCAAAGTCGACATAAACTCCACCCCCTGAGACAGTCTTCTCAGCGGCTTCGAGTTTTTTTCTCTTGTACCGGACTCCCGAAGATGAGTTTGCGTTGGTTTTTTCATCATTTACACTGATTGCTAATTTTCCTTCAATATAAGCGTAGGTATTCGTTTTAATGGGAGCCCAGTCAATAGGGCTATCGACCTTGTCTTTTAGATCGCTGATCATTTTTTCAACCGGATTGAAATCTTCTTGTTCGACCAGCATTTCAGCCAGCCATTCGGCAAAAACATCATCAGAATAGCCGTTGTCTACTTCCTTTTTATCACCCTCTTCGTTTGCTTGTGTTACAGTCTCTGTATTTATACCATTACTTAAATCTTCTACAAAGTCATCAAAGACTTTATCTGCGTCTTTGCCCGATTTTCTTTTCAGCTTTTCATTAAGTTTTTTAATCTCCTCCTTTATTATTTTTTTGGCTTCGTCTTTAACCTTATCCTTTATTTTATTTTTCAAGTATCTACTGAGCTTTTTGGCTTTTCCACTACCTCGGGTGATGACATAGTCTATTGCCAGTTCTCCCAGGAAATTTACTACAGCGAGAGCTTCAACATTAGTCAACTGATGCTTCATTCCCGATGTTGCAACAACTTTGGCAACATTGACACCAATCAATATTGACTCACAGGTTTCACTTGCATCATGAATAAATATGGCGGATTGTAGTCCCTCGGCACTAGAAGAAATAGGTTCTGTAGTCATAGCCGAATTCTGCGGATTTTCGAGATCTACTGAAAAAGCAGCTCCATTTGCCCTTCCCATGACTATGCTCGGAAAATATAAACTCCACACAGAGGCGGGAAGATCAGGAGTCGTGAAGGATACATCAATACTATCGATACTTTTTTTATCAGTTGCCTTACCAGCTGCCTTTAATATAGAAGCTTCAAAAGCATCCATCATTTCCTCATTGGCTTCTTTGGTACCAGTATTAGCGATATCTTTATCCAGGTCGTTTTCTGTTTCTATTATTTCTACCTTTAGAGTGCAACGGTCTGATTTTTCTTCAACTACAACTTCCGGTTTGGATGAAGTGCTCTTTTCGTCGTTTACCCTCATTACTTTGGCTTCCACACCTGTGGCTGTAAAAGTGGACCAGAAAGCATCTATTCCAGAGTCAACTTTTTCCTTGTCCTCCGTTGGAAGGGCGATGATGTCTATCCCAGTAGTAGATGTAAATTGTTCGTAAACATTCTCTGCAAAGTCGTCCTCGTCGTAATCCGTACCAGTAAGAAGAGAGGTTACAATCCATGTAGTTTGTTGTACAATGGCCGAGTGCTCTTTAGCAGGGTCTCCGGAAAAAGGAGTATTATATCCTCCATCTTCCTGGGTCTCATTTGTCGTACTGACGATCTCCATCACGTAATCTACGAGCAATGGTGCAAAGTCCGTTGGATTTGTATCCGGATCAATGGTCCCTTCGACAGGAATATTAGTGCCAGGATATGTTAGTACATGTCCTTCATCCTGAGTTGGGAATGAGGGTGTAGTAAGTATATTAGGATCTCCTGGGGTAAAACCCGAAGATGATGTAATGCCCGGAATATCGGTTACAGTAAACTCAGGAAGTGGAGTCATAGGAATCACTGTGACAGGAATCACATCACCAGGTCTGGTATTCCCACCGGGAGGATTCATGGGTTCCGGGATCATTGGAGGGTTGCCATCAAGCTGTGGTTCATCTGGCATAGGTAGTAGTGGTGTAGTAGCCACAGGTATCCATTCTCCTATAGGAGGTGGAGCCACATCCAGTGGAATGGGAGGTAGATCAACATCGATACAGACACCATATACTTTTACAGGGACCATAGTACCAGGGGATACAGTAGTTCCTGGCGGAATGTGAGAAATGTACCCTTGATAGTTAGACCTGGAAGGAATCAAGAATACTTGCTGCTCTATTAGGAATGTAGGATCCTTATCTAGATTACCGAGATTTGTGACAGAAAGCGTAGCAATATGTCCTGTCGTCTGCCCTGTTCCTTTAGCGATCACATGAAGAGCAGGACTAGAATTGTCAGTACTGTTCTCATTTTGAGAAAATCCACTAATTAAAAAAAACAGAAGAAAAGGAATTATGGAAGTTGTTTTCATCTGATATATTTTGCGTATTATTCTATTTGTCTTACATTGATTGCGTGGTTTGCTATAAATATAAATATAGTATACTACTATTTATAATATCAATAGTCCGTGAAGGTTAATGGGACACACATTAGTAAAACATATAATATAAAAAGATAAATGCGTACATTGGATATTCCCAATGCAGTTTTCAAAATTGGAAACTCAAGACGCATTTATCAGAGGTCAAGACATAGAAGTAATATTACAGAAAATGCCTAATATTTCGAAATGGCAATTAGAGTTTATGAAAGGAATCTTCCTTTTAAATCTTTCGATGCATGGCCGATTCAATTTCATGCAAATGGGTAGAGAAGGATCTTTTAATGAGCAGACCTATAGGAATAATTTTGAGAAAGACTTTGATTATATGTCTTTCAATTCCTCTGTGGTCGTACAACAAAGTAGTGGAGATGTTAGGATTTGATCCTTCCTTTATTTCTAAAAGTGGTAATAAGACACCTGAATTAGGCATGTTTTACTCTGGGTGCGCTTCTCGCTGCAAGAAGGGTTTGGAGATTGGTGGGTTGGCCGTCATAGATTTACATCAACATACCGCATATCATTTAGAGGCGATTCAGACGCCATCATCCTTCGAAGATATGACCTTAGTGGATTATTATGCAAAATTAATTCTCGACAGAGCCACAGCTTTGACTGCCCTGAGCCGCATATTAGTTGTAGATGGATATTTTGCAAAACAGAATTTCGTAATTAAAAAAAACAGAAGAAAAGGAATTATGGAAGTTTGACAATATATTCAGCGTTTAAAGATACCCATGGTTTCATCTGATATATTTTGCGTATTATTCTATTTGTCTTACATTGATTGCGTGGTTTGCTATAAATATAAATATAGTATACTACTATTTATAATATAATAAATATTAAAAGCCGTTTCTTGTATATTGTTAATAAGCCCATCTGGCTGAAGTACTATTCGAAACTTTGATATCAAGCATAATTATGCTCTACCATCGCTGAGACAATTATCTTTCTCTTCTTAACTTTGCAACTGTGTTATCAAAAAGAATATTATGAAACTACCTCTCTCGATTATCATATTGCTGATTGCTACCATCACCCTATATGCTCAAGACAAGGACAAAGAGAAATCAAAAGACAAGGACAAATGGAATGTATCTGAACCTCAAGGAGACTGGAAGTGGAAAGACGTCAATTTTACAACGGATGAAGGCACTTGGATGAGCATCGATGTAAGCCCCGACGGTAAAACTATCGCCTTTGACATGCTAGGTGACATCTATACCATGCCTATTACTGGTGGTAAGGCAAAAGCGATACGTCGCGGTATACCATGGGAAGTGCAACCAAGATTTTCGCCTGACGGAACGAAGATTCTCTTTACGAGTGATGCCGGTGGTGGTGACAATATCTGGATGATGAACTCCGATGGGAGTGAAGAAAAACAAATTACCAAGGAGTCCTTCCGTCTACTCAATAATGCCGACTGGATGCCTGATGGAGACTATATCGTAGCTCGAAAGCACTTTTCTTCACAGCGGTCTTTAGGTGCCGGAGAAATCTGGATGTATCATGTCACAGGAGGTGGTGGATATCAACTCACAAAAAGGAAAAATGACCAACAAGATGTAAACGAGCCAAGTATTTCCGCAGATGGAAGGTATATCTATTTTAGCGAGGACATGTACCCCGGTGGATTCTTTAAATACAACAAGGATCCCAATAGCCAGATCTATGTCATCAAAAGATATGACAATGAAAAGGGGAAATTAGAAACCGTTGTTTCAGGACCTGGTGGCGCGTTCAGACCACAGATCTCTCCCGATGGGAAAAAGCTGGCTTACCTGACCCGTATCCGTACCAAGACTGTACTAGCCGTGCACGATCTTGAATCTGGAGCTGAGCATTTCCTTTTTGACAATCTCAGTAAAGATCAGTCTGAAGCCTGGGCCATCTTTGGTGTTTATTCTGGATTTGATTGGACACCTGATGGGAAGCATATCATCATCTCCGGTATGGGCAAGATATGGAAGGTAGACAGCTCAAGTGCCGATGCAATCGAAATACCATTCTCAGCAGAGGTTGAAATGAAAGTCGCAGAAACTGTCAGATTTAAGAACGAAGCTTTTGAGGACAATTTTGACGCCAGAGTAATTAGACACGCAGTGACCTCGCCTGATGGCAAGACACTTCTCTTCAATGCCATCGGGCATCTCTATACTCAAAAACTACCTAGAGGGAAGGCCAAAAGAGTGACCAAGGATGATGAAATGCAATATGAGCCATCATTCTCTCCTGACGGAAAATCTATCGTTTACGTGACATGGGACGATGAAAAGATGGGAAGCATTAAGATGCTCAATCTGTCTACTAGTCAGAGTTCCACCATAACCACTACACCTGGTATTTATCGAACGCCTGCACTCTCACCTGATGGATCCAAGATCGTTTATAAAAAAGAAGGTGGAAACGCTCATCAAGGATTTCTTCATTCCAAGAAACCCGGTATTTATTCGATCGACTTAACAAAGGCCTATGAGAATAAATTTATTTGTCCTCAAGGCGATTTTCCTGTTTTTAACAAAACCGGAGATCGTATTTTTTATCAAACAGGTGGATACGTCTTCGGCTCGCTTACAAAATCATTTGAAAGCGTTGATTTGGACGGAAGAGATAAAAAAGAACATTTCAATGGAAAATATGCACAACGCTACGTCATCAGTCCTGACAATAATTGGGTGGCATGGTCAGAATTATATAAAGTTTACATCGCTCCTTTTCCACATACGGGAAAGAAAGTAGGCATAACAAAGGACACCAAAGCTGTTCCAGTTGCCCAGGTAGCCAAAGATGCTGGCATCAACATTCACTGGTCTCAGGACAGTAAGAAATTGTACTGGACATTGGGTAATGAATATTTTAGTGACTTACTCACAGATAGATTTTCTTTCCTTGATGGAAGCCTAGATAGTTTACCTCCCATGGACAGTATTGGCCTCAAGGTTAATCTAAATATAGAATCTGACAGTCCCTCAGGAATTGTGGCCTTCACCAATGCCACCATTATCACGATGAATGGGCATGAAGTCATAAAAAATGGAACAGTTCTGGTCGAAGGGAATCTCATAAAGCAAGTTGGCAAGGACGTCCTCGTTCCACGAAATGCCAAGGTTATCAATTGCACTAGTAAGACGATTATGCCAGGTATTATCGATGTACATGCCCATAGTGGAAATTTTAGATACGGCCTGAGTCCTCAAAAACAATGGGAGTACTACGCCAATCTGGCTTATGGTGTCACTACCTCACATGATCCATCAACGAATACAGAAATGGTGTTTGCCAATAGTGAATTGATAAAAGCTGGTAAGATGGTCGGACCGCGGCTCTTCAGTACCGGCACCATCCTCTATGGTGCTGATGGCGATTTCAAGGCTGTCATCAATTCACTCGAAGACGCCAGATCCGCTCTAAGGCGGACAAAGGCCTATGGAGCTTTCTCGGTGAAAAGTTATAACCAGCCTAGGAGAGAGCAACGTCAACAAGTTTTACAAGCGGCTCGAGAACTCGGAATATTGGTGGTACCGGAAGGTGGATCTTTCTTCAATCACAATCTCAACATGGTGGTCGATGGCCACACTGGTGTAGAGCACAATATCCCAGTTGTCCCGTTATTTAACGACGTCACATCATTATGGTCTCATACCAACTCGCATAACACACCTACCCTCATTGTCAACTATGCCAGCGTCAATGGAGAGTTTTACTGGTATCAACACACCAATGTATGGGAAAAAGATAGGCTACTAAATTTCACCCCTCGACCCATAATAAATAGCCGAGCCAGGCATAGAATGATGATTCCTGAAGAAGAATATGAAAATGGTCACATCCTTACTTCCCAATCCTTAAAAAAGTTGAGCGATAAAGGAGTGAAGATAAATCTTGGTGCTCATGGGCAGTTGCAAGGACTTGGAGCTCATTGGGAATTGTGGATGTTACAGCAAGGTGGTATGACGAATCATGAAGCGCTTCAGTGTGCAACCATCAACGGAGCTGTCTATCTGGGTATGGACCACCAATTGGGCAGTATCGAGAAAGGGAAACTCGCTGATATCATCGTCCTGGATAAAAATCCACTCGTCGATATCCGTAATTCTGAGCATGTATTATACACCATGATTAATGGACGACTATATGATGCCGCGACCATGAATGAAATAGGAAACTATGATATCAAGCGGAGTTTGTTTTACTTTGAACAAGAAGGAAGTGGCAATGCTTTTCCATATTTTCAGGAAACGAATAGCCACTTGATGCCACAGTGTTGCCAGAGGAATTAATGGAAGCTTCTGAATGTTTTCTGCTCAACGGAACAATGGTGTTATCTCATGACAGCTCAGAGACTGCGAGATTTCGGGAATTCGGGAGGTGGGAAGCAAGAATTAAGTATGAATTTAGTAAGGAGTATGAAGTAAAAAGTATGAAGACGACAGACAGAAGATAATAAGCAGACATTATCAAGAAGTCCAATTTGTTCATTTCACAAAACTCACATACTCCGGAGACCACTTGAAATTTGCTACCTTGACATAGTCGCAAAATGATTGGCACGCCACAATTGTAAAATTATGTATCGCCGTATCTATTATAATATCAGCAACTCTAGGTCAGACTCATTTTTCAAAATGTGGATAATCTATTTTCTGGCATAGCTTCTCTCAGTGGGTTGCATGAGATCTATCCACAAGAGGATAGTCGACGATTTTGATTTTGTACAAATCAATGAATCATTGCCGAAAGTAAAAATTGCGAAGTACGAGGTGTCCAATAAGCAGTTTAGTTATTTTATCAAAGCAGATAACAATTACAAATTTGCATCCGACTCTACCGGTTGGATGAAGGTTGGGCTATATATCAACGAACCAATGGAAAGAAATTATAACTGCACCCTGCTTTTGACAACTACCCTGTCAATAATATCACCCTTGAGTCTGCAAAGGTTTACTGTAAATGGTTAACAGAAAATTACAATGCTAGCACGCAAGAAAAGTCTTGTTTAGGCTACCTACCTCCAATGAGCTATCCAATTTAATCGACCAGAGATAGCATCTCATCATCAGTGACATTCATGAAGATTATGCGTCTCAATTTCCAGGTAACTTGAAGTATATAAACTATGCCGATGAGGCAGAAAGGCTTGCGGCCGATGGTGCAGCACTAACTTGTGAGGTCAATCTGTTTTACGACCAAAATCTGTATGGAATTCTCGGCAACGTGTCAGAAATCACTTCAGATGAAAAAATTATGGGTGGTAATTGGTTTACATTGCCAAGTGAAATTAATCTCGATAAGAAATATACGCTACCTGATCCAAGGGTTGGTTTCAGAGTGGTTATGGAAAGATTTTATTAGGCTAAGTTCATCAAATATGCTATACGCAATTTTTTTTGATTAAAAAGACAACCACAACTGCAGGATGTTGTCATTAACTAATTCCTGGATGAGCCCCTTCTACCTTTAGCTTTTTACAGTCTTTACGATCACTGCTGCCACTTTATAAGGATCTGCGTTGGACGCTGGTCTTCTATCTTCTAGGTAGCCTTTCCATCCGTTTTCCACCACTACTAAAGGTATGCGAATTGAAGCTCCTCTATCAGATACTCCATAAGAAAACTTATCTATCGCTTGTGTCTCGTGTCGTCCTGTCAATCGCTTGTCATTATCTGCACCATAGACAGCGATCGCTGCTTGAATCCGTTCATCAGGTCTAAACTTCTCACATATCTCTTCAAAGATTTCCTTTTTACCACCATTCCTTAGAGTAGTGTTAGAGAAATTAGCATGCATCCCGGATCCATTCCAGTCACCATCGACAGGCTTAGGATGAAGGTTGATCCTAACACCAAATTCCTCCCCTACTTTCTCCATTATGTACCTGGCAATCCATACTTGGTCACCGGCTTCTTTGGCTCCTTTGGCAAATATCTGATACTCCCATTGGCCTTTCATCACTTCAGCGTTTATTCCCTCGATATTGACTCCCGCATCAATGCATAGGTCAAGGTGTGTCTCTACGATTTCTCTACCTACCGCGTACTCAGCACCTACTGAACAGTAGTAAGGTCCTTGTGGCGGTGGATAGTATCCGCTCGCCGGAAACCCAAGTGGGGTATGATGGTCAAGGTCCCAAAGCGTGTATTCTTGTTCAAATCCAAACCAAAAATCTGAATCGTCATCATCAATTGTTGCTCTACCATTGGAGGCATGAGGAGTACCGTCTGAGTTCAATACCTCACACATAACCAGATATCCTGAATGTCTCATTGGGTCAGGAAACATTCTTACCGGCTTGAGTAGGCAATCAGAATTGTCTCCAGTAGCTTGCTGAGTGCTAGAACCATCGTATGACCATACCGGAAGGTCATCAGGATTCTCGCTAAATTTACTATCATCAATGACTTTGGTCTTACTTCTCATCATCTGAGTGGGGATATAGCCATCAAGCCATATATATTCTAATTTCACTTTGCCCATAAAATGTACTTTAATTGTTTTGGTTATTTAAATCGTCACAAATGTAATTTTCTATAATATGAATGCATCATAAAAAATGCTACAACATGTGATGTCTATTATTTATAACTGAAACATAATAGTATGTTTGTCAATCATTTAAACGTAGATTTTATGTAATGCCCATCGTAACAACAGATCAACTATTCCATCTAGTCAAGAATCTCGGAAAATCCGAAAAAAGGAACTTTAAAATCTATGCCCGGCGAAATGCGAGTAGTGCCACTGCAGCCTTTATAGAGTTATTTGACATCATAGATAAAAAGCGTAACTATGATGAGTCCTATATCATGGATAAGTTGGGCCTTACCAAGGTCAGCCTCATCAATCACAAGAGGCACCTCTATCTACAGATTCTTAAGAGCCTTCGTCTCATTCATACAGGTAAGGAAGAAGATATTCGTATCCGAGAGCAACTTGATTTTGCTAGGATTCTTTACGGAAAAGGACTTTATCTACAAGCCCTCAAGTTACTAGATCGCACCAAACTCATGTGCCATAAAGCGAGTCAAGATCTACTTCTCCTCGAGACATTGGAATTTGAAAAATTAATTGAGAACAGACATATTACTCGTAGTCGCAAGGTCAAGGACAAGGTTGAAAACCTGATTTCTGAGTCTACTAAGATCAAGAAGATCATCAACACCTCCAGTGAGCTCATGAACCTCAATCTAAAAGTGCATGGCATGTATATAAGGCTGGGCCATGTAAAAAATGAGAGAGACCTCTTTGTAGTGAACGACTACTTCCAGTCCAATATGCCCTCGATTGACACCAACAAGCTGACATTCTTTGAGGAAGTATACCTTCATCAGGCTCATGTATGGCTCAACTATACCTGTCTCAATTTTAAGATGTGTTACCAGTATGCTCAGATATGGGTGAAGCTATTCCAGCAGCGACCGTTCATGATAGAAAAGGACCCTGATCTTTATCTGCGAGGGATGCATTACCTGTTGGTAAGTCTATTCTACCTTGACAGGAAGGATGAATACAATGAACATTACTCCGTTGTAGAAAAATTTGTGAAGAAAAATCAAACTCAATTAAGTCCTACCTCTCAGTTGATCGTATTTATCTATGCATACAACGCACGACTCAACTATTATATCCTCAACAATAAATATTCCAGCGCTAAAAAATTGATACCTGAGATAGAAGATCAGATAAAATCATTCTCTCACGTACTAGACCAGCATAGAGAGCTTATATTTTACTATAAAATCGCTTGGATTCTTTTCGCAAGTGGCAGTTATGAATATGCCATAGACTACCTCAATAGAATTCTTAACAGAAAGAAGACTAGACTCCGTGAAGATCTACTAGCCTTTACACGACTGTTTCTTGTCATCTGTCATTTTACTTTAGAGCACTATACCTTAGTTCTCAATTTACTACCCGCAGTTAAACGTCTCTTTGACAAAATCCACTATGACTCCCGAGTCATCGATCAAGTACTGGGATTCCTTCAAAGGTCATCTGAATCTGGAAATATAGCAGCCAAGGAGGTAAGTAGCCTTCAATCTCGACTCACCAAACTCAAAGGCGATCAATTTGAGGTAAGGGCATTTCTTCTGTTTAGTTTTGACAAGTGGATCACTTCCATGCAGCAAGAAAAACCAATCAAATCTATCAGTGAATGATATTCTTACTATGATTTAATTAATTTAGCTCATGTGAGAGCACCCCATATTTATATCGTAATGTTGATCATAGGACTGGCGCCTATTTTTTCACTTGCACAAGTGGACTCAATCGAAATCGAAGAAGACCTCATCGAGTCCATCATACAGGGAATAGAGGATGGTGAAGAGTTTGAATACAATACAATTTATGAGGAGCTCTCGGCACTTCGCAACAATCCCATCAAGATCAACACATGTGATGAAGATGATCTGAAGCAGATCATTTTACTAAATGACGTTCAGATAAATGATGTCCTCTCCTATAGAGCGACTTATGGTGACTTCATTTCACTTGAAGAGCTGCAGGCACTACCAAGCTGGGATCTACATACAATCAGAACATGCCTTCCTTTTCTTACAATTTCAAGCGCATTGGATGACTATAATTTACCGATCACCAAGATGATTACAGGAGGCAAGAACGAGGTCTATGTTAAATGGCGTCGAGTTCTGGAGGATCAGAAAGGTTATCATATCGAAAACCCTGATGCGTCACATTACGAAGGTGACCCTAATAGGCTGTATATCCGATTTCGTCATTATTACGAGAACAAGTTTAAAGTAGGATTTACTACCGAGAAGGACGCGGGAGAATCACTATTTAGTGGATCCAACCCCAACGGATTTGACTTCTACTCAGGACACATACAGCTACGCGAGTATAGAAGCTGGCTTGAAGATCTCATTATTGGAGACTATACAGTAAGTCTGGGCCAAGGCTTGATCTTGCACAATGACTTTGGAGGCAGCAAGAGTTCATACGTGATGGACTTAAAGAAAGGTGGTCGAGTTCTCAAATCATACAACTCAATAAACGAGGTTAACTTTTTTAGAGGCATCGCCACACAACTCAATTTTGGAGGTAATGTCAATGCGACAATATTTGCATCGTCAAAGAAAATTGATGGTTCCAGCTTTATTGACACCCTCGAATCAGAAACAGGTCTTGAAAGTTTTTCGAGTCTCATCACCAGCGGTTATCATAGAACCCAAAGTGAGATAAGTAAAAAAAGAACCATAGGACAACAAAATGCAGGAGGGAGACTAGAGTACAAAGGAAGTGACATGAAATTTGGTCTTAATTTTTTGCACACTAAATTTGACAAGACCTTTAATCGGTCGGTGCAACTCTATAATCAATTCCTATTCCGCGGAGACCAACTGACAAACATGAGTGTCGATTATAGTTACAGATACAGGAACATAAATTTTTTCGGTGAAAGTGCACGAAGTGACAATGATGCTTACTCTCACCTGATGGGAGTGCTGATTGGACTTGACAGAAAAGTTGACCTCTCCCTACTCTATCGAAACTACTCCAAGGATTATCAGGTCATAACAAGTAATTCCTTTGGTGAGACCACAGGCAGCAATAATGAGATAGGTCTTTATATGGGCATGATCTTCAGACCACATAATTACTGGACAATAAGCACTTATGCAGATCATTGGAAGCATCCATGGTTGAGATTCAGAAGAGATGCTCCTAGCTCAGGAAAGGAGTATCTGATCAAGGTAGATCATTATAGAAAGAGGCAGTACAATTTTTACGTACAATACAAGTATGAAAATAAGCAGATCAATGAATCTAGCGATGAAAATCCAATTGACCTGCTCGGTGATATAGTCCTTCACAGACTCAGAGCTCATGTGGGATATGTAGTTACCAAGGGCTTTGAGATGAGAGATCGAGTCGAGTTTTCTCGTGTAGAGAAAGAAGGTCGATCCAATAACGGTTTCATGATCTTTCATGACATCATCTATAAGCCTATCGGTAGACCTTTCTCGTTTACCGCTCGATATGCACTCTTTGATACGGGCAACTGTGACACCAACGATTGTGACAACCGCATCTATGCTTACGAGAATGATCTCATCTATGAATTTTACATTCCTTTCTTTCAAAACCGAGGCAAGCGGTATTATATCAACCTACGCTATAATATGACCCGCGATCTTACGATGGAGTTTCGATATGCAAGGACCGTACTGAAAAATCAGGATGTAACAGGCAGCGGTTTAGATGAAATTGACGGAAATATAAGAACCGAAGTCAAAGCCCAAGTGAGGTATCAGTTTTAGTCTGAATCAGAAGCTGTTTTCATAACCACGCTTATGGGCTTGGACCCTGATGATGGCAGACAACACCTCTACGGCTTCGAGGAATGACTCATTGTTATTTATGATGATATGTGCCATGTCTCTATACGGTAAGATATGTTTTTGATATGCTGGCATCACATGTTGCTCATATCTATATAGGACGTCCTCTAATGGATAATTCCTTTCCTCACTGTCTCTTCTTATACGTCTGATAACCTTAATATTGTCCCTTGCCTCAACAAATACACGAAGGTTAATGCTTTCCAGAAGTTGATCATGGCACTCCAGAAAAAGTCCTTCTACGATGATCACCTTAGCGGGATCGAAGTGAAGTATTTTCGGCTTTGCCTGATCATTATTGAAAACATATTCCTTTCTTTCAACTGGCTCACCCTTCATTAGTTTCTGAAGATCAACAAAGAATGCATCAAGGTCAATAGAGGTGGGTAGATCAAAATTTTTGATGCCGTTTTCATCAACTTTCTGACTATCTCTGGAGTGATAATAATCGTCCTGAGACACAAAAACAGCCGACCCATTAGGGATAGCTTCTTTGAGATTGCGGATAATGCTAGTCTTTCCTGAGCCGCTTCCTCCAGAAATACCGATGACATATGGGATAGGATTATTCATCGAGCGCCAAGATAACATTTTTGATTAGGAGCTTATTTCCCAAAAAGTAGTATTTTTCAACACATCAATTGACCTATTCAAAACATGGATATACTGCGCGGACTTTTAGGTATAGTGATTTTACTAGGTATCTGCTACCTTCTCAGCAGCGATCGTAAAAACATAAACTGGCGACTTGTCATCGCAGGTACAGCCTTACAACTCATATTGGCTGTACTCATTCTTAAAGTTCCATTTGTTTACTCATGCTTTGACTGGATCGCAGATAGATTTGTTGATCTGCTCAATTTTACAGAGGCTGGAGCTTCCTTCGTCTTTGGAAATTGGTCAGATGAAATGTGGCTGGACTCCATGCAATATGTTGATGGACAGCCACCTGAGAAGGTTGCATTCAAACTTGGGTTTATGTTTGCCTTTAAAGTCCTTCCGACGATTGTATTCTTTGCTGCATTTTCTGCGATTCTCTACTACCTTGGAATTCTTCAGAAGATCATTTACGGTTTTGCATGGGTCATGAGTAAGTTCATGAGGCTTTCCGGTGCTGAGAGTATAGCTGCTGCCGCCAATGTATTTATAGGACAGACCGAGGCTCCGCTCGTTGTAAAGCCATACCTCGAAAAAATGACTAAGAGTGAGCTCATGGCACTCATGACAGGGGGAATGGCTACGATAGCCGGTGGTGTCTTTGCCTTATTTGTTTCATTGCTTGGTGATGAGTATGCTATACACTTCCTTACAGCATCCATCATATCTGCACCAGCAGCCATTGTAGCTGCCAAAATATTATTACCCGAGAAAGAAGATGTCAATACAAATCTAGATGTACCTCGTGACAAAATAGGATCCAATCTGCTTGATGCAATAGCCATTGGTACTACGGATGGAGTAAAACTTGCCGTAAATGTGGGAGCGATGCTATTAGTCTTCCTTGCTTTAATCGCTCTGGTCAATGCTATCCTTGTTTGGACAGGGAGTGTACTAGGTGTCAATGATAATATTGCAGCTATTACAAATAATCGATTTGAAGGATTAAGTCTTGATTATATCCTCGGCCTACTGTTTGCACCCATCGCATGGATTGTGGGAGTCCCTACAGATGACATACTCATCGTGGGCCAGCTACTTGGTAAAAAGACAACTCTAAATGAAGTAATAGCATATGTAGATCTGAGTACTATGCTGGGCCCCGATAGTCCCCTATCCCCAAAATCTATTATCATCTCGACATATGCTCTTTGTGGATTCGCGAATTTTGCCTCTATAGGAATACAGATAGGTGGAATCAGTGCCATAGCACCAGGTAGGAGAAAAGTACTTACAGAGCTTGGGATTAAAGCGTTGATCGGTGGTACTGTAGCTTGTCTTCTGACGGCCGCAATAGCTGGCTTTTTGGTTTAGTCATGTGATCGTGATCAGGTCCTATCATAGAGGAGATAGGGAGCTCGCATCATGATAAAAGCATTGATGCCTTTCACCCAAGATGCCCGTATCTCTACTGCGTTTTTACCTGCAATGATTTGATTACGTAAATCTGTTGTTCCAGTTAGTTTTTCAAAGAAGTTATTGTCATTGAAGAATTCAAATCCTAGTTTCTTTGATTCTTCGTACATGTCTATCAGATAGTTTAGATTGATACTCTTGGGTTCTCGGATTTCATCGATACTGAGATGCGTCAAATCCTTTCCCTTACAAGCGATATCTTGATGCTTTGGTCTAGTGGCACCTGACCTGGATACGGGTATAAAACTAAAGTCTTCCATTTGGCTCTCAGGATGGCCTATGACCTGAAATTGCTTGTCCGTTCCCCTACCTATGCTGATGGTCGTACCTTCAAAAAAACATAAGGATGGGTACAACAGTATTGATCGAGTATTGGGAAGATTTGGTGATGGGCGAACTGGAAGATCATACTTCCTATATCGGCTATAATTCGTACATGGTATAACGGTAAGCTCCGCTTTAACACCTCCCTTGAGCCAACCCTCTCCATTGATCATCTGAGCATACTCTCCTATTGTCATTCCATAAACCACTGGGACAGGGTGCATTCCTACAAACGACTTAAACTCAGGCCTCAGGACTGGACCATCTACATAGTATCCATTGGGATTGGGTCGGTCGAGAACCATCACCGCAATGCCACTCTCAGCTGCAGCCTCCATTACATAATGCAATGTAGAAATGTAAGTATAAAACCTCACTCCTACATCCTGTAGGTCGAAGACGATGATGTCTATTCCATCGAGGTCTGTATGCGATGGCTTCTTATTCTTTCCAAATAGCGAAACGACTTCAAGGCTTGTCTCGGCATCTTTACCGTTATCAATCTTAGCGCCGGCATCTTCTACCCCTCTTATTCCATGCTCAGGAGCAAACAACTTCACGACATCCACATCCTGCTTTATTAAATAGTCTACTAGATATTGATCATTCACAAGGCTGGCTTGATTGATCACAAGACCTATCCTTTTATTTTCTAGTGTAGCTAGATAGCCATCCGCATTCTCGGCCCCACTTAATATCGGACCATCAAAGTTCGATTCGTCAACATAGGCATACTCTACCTTATCTAACGGAGATGAATAATTGCAGGATCCAAGACAAAATAGATTTATCAATAAAATGACAAGACATTGCATATCAGATATATATCTTTGGCTTTGGTTCAGATTAAGATTTTTCATAATATGTAATCACAATTTCCTTGCCGAAAAAAAAGCTCTATACCATTATTGATGTTGAGACGACAGGTGGCACTGCTTCCCGTGAAAAGATAACGGAGATAGGCATTGTCTTATTTGATGGTGATAAAATACTCAAAACTTACGATTCCCTAGTAGATCCTGAGCGCACAATACCATCTCATATAACACGCATAACGGGGATTACCAATGATATGATAAGTGATGCACCTAAGTTTTATGAAATAGCCAAGGAAATAGTAGAAATCACTGAGTCCGCCGTCTTTGTCGCCCATAATGTAAGATTTGACTACAGCTTTATCAAGGAAGAATTTGCCCGACTTGGATATAGCTTTACCAAGCGGCAACTATGTACTGTAAGGTTGAGTAGGAAGACATTCCCTGGTCTCAGGTCATACAGTCTGGGCAATCTTATCAGACACTTCGGCATTAAGGTAAATGCTCGCCACAGAGTGCTCGAAGATGCCCTTGCCACCACGGATATATTCAAGCGTATTCTGGATCAGGATGAGTCTTCATTCAAGACAAGGATGCGCGAGACACGACTACCGTCAGATATCGAGATCACTGACCTCGAAGTGTTGCCGGAAGCCACAGGAGTATATTATTTCCATAATGATCAGGGTCATGTGATCTACATAGGAAAAAGTATTAGTATTAAAAAAAGAGTCTTCCATCATTTTTCCAAAATCACCAGAAAGTCTGACAAACTTGTAAAGTCGGCAACTAAGATCTCTTATACCATCACAGGAAGTGAACTGGTCTCTCTTTTGCTCGAAAACGAAGAAATAAAGAAACACCAACCTGATATCAATAGAGCATTAAGAAAGAGACAGCATCCTTATTTTATACATCACTTTATAGATCTAGAAGGATACGTACGATTTGGAATCCTAAATTCTAATGCTAAGAACCGCGAAGGCAAAGTCATTCTCGAGTATTGCACAGGCAAGGAAGCAGGAAAATCGTACATACAGCATCTTGTGGGGGAATACCAATTATGCAAGAAACTTGGCGGTCTCGAAAATCCGGACGGACATTGCTTTGGTTATAACATCGAGCAATGCCATGGTGCTTGCATTGGTGAAGAGTCACCTGAAGACTACAATGAAAGAGTAGTAGCGGCAATAGAGTTATTCAAAAGAAACTTTGACAAAAACATGCTCATCATTGACGAAGGGCGGGTTGAAGGAGAGTCTTCTGTGGTACTAGTGGAAGGAGGTCGTTATCAAGGATTTGGTTACATAAGTAATGAAGATGTTCAATACGGTGTAGAGGAGCTGAAAGAAGCTGTAGAATACCGAAAGTGGCACAAGGAATCAGATCGAATAATAAGGACCTATCTTGAGAACAAGACTCCGATCAAGATTATTGAGTTCTAATCCTGATATTAAATAGTTGTCTTAGTTACGCTAACGTTGAGAATATCTCTATCGAAAAGATACAAACCGCTACGCTCGTCGCCTATCAACTCTAGTTTATCATTGAGGGTTCTCGCAAGAGACTCTTCCTCGATCTGCTCAGCCACATACCATTGTAGGAAATTATGCGTCGCGTAATCCTTCTCGTTTAACGCAATATCTACTAGCTTATTAATGCTCTCAGACACCATAATCTCATGTTGGAGCAATTCATTGAATGAATGCTTGATTGATGGAAAAGTAACGGCTGGCTGCTCCAATGCAGGAATCATGGCATAGCCACCACGTTCATTGATAAAGTGTATAAGCTTGAGCATGTGCATTCTTTCTTCATCACTATGTCTATAGAAGAAAGCCGTGATATTCTCTATACCGGGTTGTATCTCTGCCCATGAAGCCATGGCAAGATAAACTTGTGATGATTGGGCTTCTATTCTTACTTGCTCATTGAGCGCCTTTTGCATTGATTTTGATAGCATGTTGTACTTTATATGTGAATATAGATAAACAACTTATCGTACAGGAGGTTGTAAGAATCCCTCATTTTACATTGGACTAATTCCAAATATTACTTCACCACCTTCTTCTTCCTTCTCGTCTTAAATAGCTCCACGAGTTCTTTATCCTTCATGAACCCAAGGTCGGCAAAAGTAGTCTTTACAAATTTTTTGATATCCTGATAGTCCCTACCACGTTTGTCGATATACTTCTTGAGAAGCTTCTTGACATACTTCAGTGAAATATCCTTTACATTCTGATTAAACTGCTGATTGGAAAAGATATTCATGTAATTGACAATAGACTTATTTACCTCAAAGTAATCAGCATAAGAAGTCTCGTCGAGGTTATTGAGAAACTGAGAAAAGTGACTAAAAATCGAGTTCCTCAAACACTCATTTTGCAACGAAAGACCTGCCTGATTGTCATAAAACATCCTCACGGCATTGCTTGCATCTTCATGAATATATCCCTTGGATACTACTTCTTCAACAGTATTAAAATAATGTGTGATGATATCATCTTGGGATCTGTCGATGAGTGACGACAGATTCTTATGATGGTCCATCCTCAATTTTTTCTTTTCATTGAGGATACCGGATAGAGCTGAGAAAAACTTGACATCAAATCCCTCATCACATCTAATTTCATTCAAAGTAGAACGAAAAGCCGATGCTGATTCACCCTCGAGATTATAGTAATGTCCAATATTGAGAAGTAGATCGAGGAAGTCAGGTTCTGTTTTAAATGCAGGATTACTGACAAATGAATTCATTTCATCGCTAAAACTACTATTGTCATATCCCTTATCGGATCGGTACCTTAAAAAGGTACGTAAAGCAGGTCCATAACTATGTAGGTCACCAAGATTTACAGGGAATTCCGTAGTGAGGTAATTAAGACTTTCAAATTGCTTACGGAATTTCACCAATCCTGTAAGTCTAATCCTATCATCTCTAAACTTTTCTAGTTTTTGGCTTTCTAGAAAGAGACTAACCTTGCTGTTGACAATAGATTTCACAATGCTTGTAATCCAAATATCACTACTGAGTGCAAAGCCCATCTGTATTGACTGGCCTATCCTCTGCTTGAGTATGTCAAAGTTTATCGAATTGCAAACAACAAGAAGGACATTTTTGAAGTGATCATTGGGTCTGATATACTTTACATTCTCGTTTATCTCTCCTCTCAATACGCTATATCCCAATATTCGTGGTAGGTATAAACCTTCAAAGCCTTCATCAAACAATTTTTCTTCAAGCGCTACCAGCTGCAATGGCTGATGTTCCGCGACCTTTTCATGGACTGCCATGATCTCGGGTTCGAACTTCTCCCTCAACTCAGCATATACATCTTCCTCTTCCTCATCCAGATACCTTTTCAAAATATCCGAATTCTGGATTCCAGACTTAATATTCTCGAGTTGGCTCGCAAATTTTAGGTCAAGCGCTTTCATATTTCAAATTGTTTAAGCTATGTCTTAATAAATGCTGACCTGATAAGACATTTAAGCCTTATCAGGTCATTTTTGAAGTTTAATCTTACTCCGTCTAAGACTTTTCTCTAGTTGTAAGATCTATTTTTTTTTAATAGAATAACTATTTTTCTTCTGATGCTCCTTTCACATCTTCAGCAACTTCCTCTACTTTTTCCGTGGCTTCGGCTCCAGCTTCCGTTATTTCTTCAGCAACTTCTTCTACCTTTTCCGTGGCCTCTTCAGCAACAGCTTCCGTTACTTCTTCAGCAACTTCTTCTACTTTTTCTGTGGCTTCGGCTCCAGCTTCCGTTATTTCTTCAGCAACTTCTTCTACCTTTTCCGTGGCCTCTTCAGCAACAGCTTCTACTGTCTCTGTTACTTCCTCAGCAGCCGCTTCTACAGTTGCGTCCGCTTTTTCGGCAACAGCCTTGACTGCATCACCAGCTTCTGCAACCACTTTCTCAGCACCTTCTCTGAATGCATCACCTGCCTCTTTATCAGCAGCTTCTATCACCACTTCCTCGGCACCTTCTCTGAATGCATCACCCGCTTCTTTATCAGCAGCTTCTATTACTTTCTTTTTTCCAGGAGTTCCTGATATCATTTTCAAGAATTCTTCTCTTTCTTTACTGGTCTCCTCCCTACGTACTTTCACATTAGCATCCTTCTCATCAACGAATTCTTTGTACTTGGCCTCGGCTTGCTCCTCGGTCAATGCACCTTTTGCAACTCCTCGCATGAGATGTTTCTTGTACATGACTCCCTTAAAACGAAGAATCGCTCTTGCGGTTTCAGTAGGTTGAGCCCCTTTGATCAACCATTCCAATGCACGATCCGCATCCAGCTCAATAGTCGCTGGTCGGGTCATTGGATCGTAAGATCCAAGATTTTCAATAAACTTACCGTCTCTTGGAGATCTGCCGTCAGCAACGACAATGTGATAATAAGGGGATTTTTTTCTTCCTCTTCTTGCCAATCTTATTTTTACAGGCATAATTCTAAAATTTACTTGGTTAAACCATTCCGTATTAACATGTCACGCATGCCTTCGGATTTTAGCGTCGCAAATATACGTTTATCCAGCCCTAAAACGCCATTTTACGGTATCAAAAATTGATCTTCACGCCGATACTAGGGATGATGGGTAACTGATCAACTCTCTCATATTCTACCCTATCAAAGTAAAATATGTTGTCACGATCATATGCATTGGATACACTTGCCGTAACCTCCATATTGATGTATTCCGTAAAGTGAAATATCTTAGAAGCAGAGATATCAAGACGATGATAGTATGGTAGTCTGCCGCCGTTTCTAGTATCAGAAAAAATAATACCTACATCATCTGGATTATCGACCTGAAAAGGCGTAGATACACCCTCGATAAATGAGTTATGGTTATAGAATCCTTGGGTCTTAGTAAATGGAAAGCCCGATCCCATGTTCCACCTAGCACTTATCTGGAAATCCCCTGCTTCATCAAATCTATAGGTAGCAAGTAGATTGACATTGTGCCGCCTATCAAAGATTGTAGAATAATCCTGCTCGCCATCATATCGATTTACATTACCCCACGAGTAGGTCAACCACAGATACGTCTTGGGTCTATCCCATCTAAAAGACACATCCACACCATAAGCCTCTCCTGTCTCGGTACTGTAATCCGGATCATTGGCCGTGAGCTTATTTCTGTTCACAATGATGAGCTGAGAGAAGTCCTTTAAATATCCTTCCACATTTATTTCCATTCCATCCGCTAGATCATACTCCACTCCAGCAATGGCATGAGTGGCTTTCTGCAACTTGTTCTTGATCTGATTTCCGTCAAATCCATTTACCCTAGATTCAGGACCAGATAGAAATCCTTGGAACAAATTCACCACATCTCTTTCATTAGAAGTACTCAGTAGGTTCTGTGTATACAATCCTCCAGCTGCTTTCAATCTCAATCTTTCGCTGACATTATATTTTATACCAATCCTGGGTTCCGGAGAAAATGCAGACTGTGAAGCATAATGCTGTAGTCTAACACCCGGCTCGATGACCAAGTCTCCAATAACCTGACGATAATTGACGTAGCCAGAAATTTCAGTGGTATTCTGGAACTGTGTGAGTCTAGTATTGAACGGATTGGTAAAATCAAATTCCGTTCTTATGGCTTTGATATCAAAGCCATACTTAACTTCATTATTTACTCCGAAAAAAGTAAAATCGAGTCCTGCTGACAATTCCTTGATACGACTTTTTCTCTGATCCCTCGCTTCTTCATCAATCTTGATCTCGTAATCAGAGTATCCTATAATCCCTCCAAGAATATAGTTGCTATTGCTTGGTACCATGATGAAATTAACACCACCCCCTACATTGTCCCATCCAATATTGGCAATAGCCGGATTATTGTAACCATCAGTGAATGAAAACCCAAAGAGATTTACCTGACTACCGCTAGCTCCTGTAAACGTCAACTTCCCATACGTGTCCTGAAAATTAAAAGGTAAACCTATGCTGTCATTAACACTGGCATAATCGTACAGAGTCTTAGAGGTTTCATCGATGATCGACTTCTTACTTGTGAAAACAAATGATGCGTTGCTTTTTCCTTCTTCGTATTTCTTTATTGGTCCTTCGAATAGGCCTTTAACCATAAAAGGACTGCCTGACACTTGACCTCCAAATCGCGTCTTATCACCGTCCCTTGTGTTGATATCGACAATGGCAGAAATCCTTCCTCCATACTCAGAATTAAATCCACCTGTCAATACATCTACATTTTTTATAAGCTCTGTCTCAAAAATTGAGTAGAACCCAATCGAGTGAAACGGGTTGTAAATAGTCAATCCATCCAGCAATATTTTATTTTGAACAGGTGATCCACCACGTATATAAAGCTGCCCTCCTTGATCTCCTGTACTGATAATTCCCGGTAGAACTTGCAGATATTGTACAATATCTGCATCAGCCCCTGTGGATGGGAGTGCTTTGATCTCAGTAGGTGTCACTCTGACCTTTGATATCCTCACTTCAGAACGAGCTTCTTCTCTACGTGCTGAAATGTCGATAACTCCCAATTTTATCGAAGATTCACTGAGGTAAAGGCTCTTATTCACAATCTCACTGGAGACGATCTTGAAATCAGCCCTCGACGTATCATAACCGATGTATGTGGCTAGGAGAGTATAGCTGCCTGGGACAATACCTGTTATCGTATAGAAACCATTCTCATTAGTAATGGCACCTATAGTCGTTCCTTCCAAGATCACATTTCCATAAAGAATCGGCTGGCCATTCTTCTTATCTATAATAGTACCTTTTACAGTTCCATTTTGTCCAAAGGACACAACAGAAATCAATGCCATGAGACATAGAGTACCTATAATTTTAAACTTCATTGAGTTGAGATTTTCAAGCTGACAAATGTAGAAAAAATTGAACCACTCCTTGCGAAATATAGAATAAGTGTCGGCATGGTTCGTTGACTCTAGCATGATGACTGGTTCTACAGCTCTTCTCTTATGTCCTGTCGATTACAGAATTAAAAATTCTCGAAATAGCGTCTGGCATTTCTATTCCAGTTGTCACTGACAGTCGTAGAGTTTATATTCTTTCCATTGTCTTCTGTGGCGGCATCACGATACAACTCGATTTCCCATGATGGATTGCTGATCTCGCCTATGGCCGTACTGTGCAGAAGTATAAAATCATCTCCGGCAAGGGACGGGTTATAAAACAGGAATTTAACATCTGATTGCCCCGTTGATGGGATATGGTTATACAACCATATCTGATAAGGCGGCGCTGAGGGTTCTTCTTCTACTGAAATTATATCATACGGTCTTCCATACTTGAGAAAAATGTATCCCCTATCCGACTCAAATCCATAACCTAGTCCTGCCTTGAACTCAAAGTCAACAACTCGTGCTACCTCCATATATTTTTCAAATGACTCCTCTGCAGCCTGAGCATAGTGGTCATAAAAGTACTTGTGGATATAATACCTTCTACTTTTTTCATTCCCTTTATCGATCACTTCCTCTAGTACATCTGTAAGGTGATATGGAGCGACAGGTACTAGTGCCTTGAGTATGTAATCAAGCTGTGTCCTATCAATATTATGTACAAATGATGATTCGAAATCACGGCTAGAATTAATCTCGGCAGCAAGATCCGCTCGAGGATTGCTTCTCAAAAACTCCTTACGTGACTCTAGTAAGACGTTCTTATCTCGATCAATAGCTTGCACAAGCAAGTCGTACTTACCACTAGGAAGATCGCCAATCGGAGCTGATATAAACAAAGGAATAATATTTCCCGGAACAAGCTTTTTATAAGCATGAAGCTCTACATGGTGATCGTTGTCCTTGTTTAATATCTTATAGGAAAGAGCAAAGTCAGAGGTAAGGTGCTGCGCACTATTGTATATCTCCGTATAAAAATTTAACTGGTCTAAGCCATACGGATAATACTCATGGGGTAAGGGCTCAATGCGATGTCCATTCTTGACAGAAATATCTGTACCCTCAGCGGGATGGATGGATGCCAGCAGTTGAATACCCGACATTGAAAGTTGATCATCGATATCATCAATTTCCAGAGGCAAGGATTGATTGTATACATTCTCCTTGTTTTTTTTATCGATTAGATGAACGGTAAGCTCGTAGGCTCCTGCATCCACATATGATCGATGAAGATGGAAAAAGTCCTTGGGCAATTTGCTTACGGGGCCTTGTATCAGGACTTTGTCATGATACACTATTTCATAGCCCTTTGATAGGACTAGCATAAGTTCTACTTGGCCTTGGATATTCCCACTGCTCAACGTATCATAAGCTATGGTACTACCCATAATCTGAATATGCACTTCAATATAACTACGTGACAGATCATTAAACAATGTATAAGAAACAGCTGCATCCATAGATCTGGAAGCATGGCTGAGGAGAAGAGTGAAAGTGAGAAGCGATATTATTTTCTTCACGGTACAGCCTGTTTTAGCGATTTAATGCTACGTACCCGTGTTTCAATCTACTGATCTGCGTGAGGATTGGTACGAGTCGTAATGAATACAAAATCATTTCCTCTAATCGAAGAGGTAAACTCCAGAGTATCACCACTTACCTTGACCTTTTTAAACTCTAGATTAGGTTCTGATGTCTGTCGAATGATACCATTACTTATAACGTACGAAGACCCCACATCGTTACCCATGAGGTTAGTATGCATCTCTTTCTCACCAAATTTAAAATAAGCTTTTTCCAGTGTACCAGTCAGCTTACCATTGCGATAAGCAGAGGATAAATACCAATCTCCCTGGATGGCAGTGTCGTCGAATACCAGCTGGTCCGATTTACAGCCAAACAATATGACAAATAAAAATAGATACTTATACATACTCACATTCTTGGTAATGAGTCCGCATTTCGGTTTCGTGGATAATGAGTGGAATAAACGAGGCATCATATCAAGCCTACGTATTACTACTTAGTAGTATGTCTCCTTTCCTTGATTTTGGCTTTCTTACCTACGAGCTTTCTTAGGTAGAATAACTTGGCTCTTCTCACCTTACCTCTTTTCAGGATTTTTATATCAACAATATTAGGTGACATGAGAGGAAATATTCTCTCTACACCGACACCACTTGACACTTTCCTTACGGTAAAAGTCTTGGCGGCTCCATCACCCCTTATCTGGAGGACGTCGCCTTTGAAGGTTTGAATCCTTTCTTTCTCGCCTTCAACTATCTTGTAATTCACGGCTACATGATCTCCAGCCTTGAAATCTGGTCTTTCCTTATTGGTCTCGAGTTGCTCGTGAACGTAATTTATCAAATCCATTGCGCTAGCTATTTGAAATTGGACCGCAAAGTTAAGTAAAAAAAGCAAGTATATATCATATCACTAAGTATTTCTATCTGATCAAAGTCACATGTCCATTGAGCTCTCGCTTCATTCCACGAGGTTCGACATAACTGACATGATAGATATAAACTCCCATGGGTGATGAAGATCCTGTATTGTTCTTTGTTCCATTCCATCCGACGTACGGATCTACGGTCGCAAAGATGCGCTCTCCCCATCGATTCCAGATCGTCATATTAAATTCACTGATGCCATCGGTGATACCCAAGCCCAAGAAAGTATCATTTGTAGAATCATTATTGGGAGTAAATGCATTGGGCATATGATATGTTGTCTTCGGTATCACATCAATAAATTGTATCGTCGTATCAGGACAGCCCGAGGGGTGAAGGACTACCAATTGTATTTCATAAATTCCCGTATCTCGAAAAGTAAATGAGGGGTTGGGAAGAGAGCTCGTTCCTTCATAATTGAAGTTCCAGTGCCATGAAATGGCGTCTTCAGACTCATCAAAAAAGAGAATGGTAGGTTCAAAGTTGCTCGGTTCATCAGGACTGAATGAAAAATCAGCCACAGGGCTAGGCTCCACGCGTATCAAATTGGGAAAAAACTCTTCGGTCATGCATCCAATGGGCGATGTTATCTCCAGATTGATAGAGTAGGTTCCCACTTCATTAAAAACATGAGATGGACTTATCTCATCTCCCATGCTACCATCACCAAAATCCCATACAATCGTATAGGTCGTGTCTATCGGCATAGACAAGTTATTGAATGTAATATTGGCAGGAGTACATCCGATAAAACTGGATGGTTCTACGACTAGTAATGGAGGTACAGGGAACCATTCGATGTCCTTCCTCACAGTATCGCGGCATGTATTATTGTCTTCTGCTATCAATCTGACATTTTGTACTCCTGGGTCAGAAAACAAGTGGCTAGGGTTTTGCAGATTGGATTGTTCATTAGTGCCAAAATCCCAATACCAATTAACCAAATCATCAGCACCGGTAAATGACATGTCAAAAAAGTCCACAGGACCAGCAACACATGTGTCATACTCAAATTCAAAATCAGCAGTGATATCCGGATATATATTGACATAAATCGTCGCCGTGTCTGAGCATTCTGCCGAACCAGGATTGAGAATCAGAGTTCCAAAATATTCACCTAGCCTTGGAAACGTCACCTCGGCATCCCATGAATTTAATATAACATCTGTTCCATTCACATCAAAGCTCCATTCTACAGCATCAATATGATCCTGCTCATAACTCAGGTTTTCAAAAAACACCGTATTGGAACCACAAGAGTTGATGATAAATTCCTGATCAGCGAGTACAGCATCATTTTCTATATCAGCTACTACTAGTGGTGTACATGTAGTCACATTAAACTGAAAATCACGTCTCACCTTTCCTATCAGCACACCATTTCTAAACTCTGATACGCAGACTCCCACTACATATTGGCCCAATATCTCCGGGACTCCGGATATCAAGCCTGTATTGGGATTGATGGTAACTTGCGGCGATCCCCCCATAGGGTTGAATGCCGAGAATGTAGGTAAGTCAAATGCCACTGGTGCATATGGCGGCGGACAATTGAGTGGATCGGGTGTCACTCCCGTACAGCTATCAGGATCACCTGGCGTAGTAGCACCATCTGTTCCACCTGCCTGTAAAGGAGCACAAAATTCATAAATCAATATGTCACCGTCAACATCTGTAGCAGAATGGTCAAAGTCGATGTCAAATCCAGCACAGATAAGTACAGGGGGAAAAGAATTGAACAATGGACTGTTGTTACATTCCATTTGCGCCTCAGGGGTTATCTCGATTGTGTAAGCGGCGCCGGTTGACCCCGGATTTTCAATATTGAAAATGGTATTATTTCTGCAACATCGTTGGTATGCAATCGTATAACTATTGAGGGCAATGGGCAACTCTATTGGGTTCCCTGATTGATCTGTAGTAAATACATATTGAGCTTTCTGCACACCAAGACCGCCGGGAACTTCTACACAAGGGTCATCAACCAATGGAAGTACTTCATCACCAGAAAACATTTTAGTCAGCGTCCTAAAGTGCGACCAATTGTTTCCACTTCCTCTAAAGATCCCTATACGTGCTGTCGCATCAAATCCTGCTCCGCCACCAAACTGATCACGGTATAGCGTCAATGTTATTTCTAACCGAAATGTATTATTTGCTTGATTGACACCCAGACATCGATATGTCACCTCACCACCGACTATATGCGCAGCGTCAATTCTATCCGCATTCACAACGAAAAAGAGCATAAAAAGCAAACAAGCTCTAAAAATCTTTTTCATAATTATTTCTCTAACATACTTCCTGATAGAAACCATACGTTCTTAGAAATTATTGTGATTTCCTAACAGAGAATAAATTTAACACCATTAATGGTGAATTATACGAAGCAAGACGACATAAGTACAATTCTTCTTAATGATGGTGTCATGCTGAGTCCTACCGACACCATATGGGGATTGGGCTGTAGTCTTGGTTCTGAAAAAGGGGTCAAGCGTATTTACAAAATCAAGAAGCGTGACCCTTCCAAACCCCTCATCCTCCTTGTCAACAATATCGACATGCTTAAGCATTACGTTAGAAAGATTCATCCAAGAATAGAAACGCTGCTCGCTCACCATATACAACCATTGACCATCATCTACCCTAAATCAAATAATGTTCCAGATTATGCCGTAACAGGAGATACAGTCGCTATCAGGATCATCAAGCATGCCTTTCTTGAAAGCATTATAGATGAGCTTGATCAGCCCTTGCTTTCTACCTCTGCCAATGTCAGTGGTCAGCCATATCCCCGGTCATACAAAGAAATAAGTAAACGCATCGTATCCGATGTAGACTATATCGTTGATGACGTCTATGAGTCCGATAATCCATCACCTTCTATCCTCGCCCGATTCGATGATAAAGGAAATCTTCTAGTCCTTAGGGAGTGAAATGTAATTCGTAACACGCGTTGAATTGTGCGATTAACAATAAGCAAATATTTATTGCTAAAAGTCTAGTCACCGAGCGCATCAAGTGGATGGCCCTCCTTGAATAACTTCAATGTTTCCGAGATAAAGACATCAGTTTCAGCACTTAGTTCTGTGGCAGGAATAGGTCCATCTTTCATATACACCATCCTAGTATCCAAAACAGAATTTAAGAATCCCTGATGTTGGAGTAGATCCTCATACTCAATTCCCAATCTGGCAGACATGTCCGAGATATCTATCTTATTCCAGCGGTCATCGCTTTGAAATGCTTTCCTAAAGGCAAGAATATCGATCAACGACATTATTTCTGTGTAGCGATCTGTATAGTACAATGAGTCCATTGCTATTTCGAGATCTGGATGTATTCCTCCATGTGCCCAGACCGGTCTTCTACGAATCAGCGTACTATAAGAGTTGCTATCGGATTCAGCATTTTCAATGTACTCATGATCAGCGTAGGGTTTCTGTATACATCTTCCTGAAGGTGTAAAGTACTTGGCTATTGTCAGTCGTATTGCTCCTCCATTGGCGAGGTCATACTGTTCCTGAACTAGACCCTTCCCGTAGGATGGACGTCCGACGACAATTCCCCTATCCCAGTCTTGAATGGCGCCTGCTACTATTTCAGATCCACTTGCCGAGCCTTCGTCAATAAGTACCGCAACTTTATCAATATCATAAAAATTACGACCACTGCTTTTATAATCAAGACGCAGCTGATTTCTCCCCTCGGTATACACGAGCAGACTATTCTTCTCGGCAATTATCTGGCTTAGAATTTTGGTAGTCTCGGGTAAAAACCCACCGGGATTACCGCGAAGATCTATGATCAGATTGGAAGATTTCTTACCATCTATGAGATTCTCAAGCTTGGCGGCAAACTCGCGATAGGTCTCACTAGTAAATTTATCAATTTTGATGTATGCTGTTTCATCATCGAGCATAAAGCCTATCTCCGTAGAGATCAATGGAATCTCATCAAGTTTTAGTTCAAGTTTCTTTTCTTCTTGGTTCTGGACAACACCTAGATTTACAACTTCTCCGTACTCTTTTAGCATCAAAGACCTGATATTGTTATAGGGTCGGTCCACACCGCTCACCAGCGTATCATCAATTGAGAGGATAGCATCACCTGACTTGAGGTGGATTCTAGATGCCGGACTATCCTTGAGAACTTGTATCACCCTTAAGGTGTCATCAACCATCAGTGTCTCAATTCCCAGACCCACATACTTGCCCTGCATCTGGCTATTGATTTCCTTGACCCTATCTGGAGGAATATAAATAGAATGTGGATCAAGCTCGGTTAGCATTGCATTGATTGCCTTTTCGAGGAGGACATCGTCATCTATAATGTCCACATACTTATTGTCGATAAATCTGAGAATCTCCTCTACTCGACCAATTTCAACTGCATCAGCATCTATGGCATGAGCCAGCGTATATGACGGTGGATTGTCATTGAGTTTATAGCCAAGCACCATACCCATAATTACCATGATAGCAAGGAGTAGTGGCTGCATGATGTTATATGTATTTCTCTTTAGGTCTACCATGAGTACTGTGATACTTATGCATATTTCTTGCCAAGAAAAATGTGTCGCTAGAATGGTACAACAATATGCACATAGGCTAATCGATGACCATTGACTAGCAAACTTTTCTGAGTAGCAAGACTTGACTAGTAATACGCAGGTCTTCTTACCGCTGACAATTGCTTGGCAAGCCTTACCACCTGGCAAGAATATCCATACTCATTGTCATACCATGCATAAATATTTACCGTCTTACCATCCGCCGATATAACCGTAGATGGAGCATCCACGACAGATGTCGCAGAAGTCGTCATCGCATTGCTGGAAACAAACTCAGTATCATTAGAATAATGTATCTGCTCTACAAGGCTGCTGTTGTGAGAAGCATGGCGAAGGCAAGCATTGACCTCATCAATATTCGTCTCTTTATTTAACTCGAGTATCATGATGGCTAATGACACATTGGGTGTCGGCACTCTCACAGCGTTTCCCGTAAGTTTACCTGCCAAGTGAGGCAGCACCTTGGATACAGCCTTAGCCGCTCCCGTTGTCGTCAAGACCATGTTTACCGCAGCTGCTCGTCCCCTTCTTGGTTTCTTGTGGAAGTTGTCTAGAAGATTTTGATCGCTGGTGTAGGCATGGATGGTTTCTATATGACCCTTACTCACTCCAAATTCTTTGTCAAGACAATGGATCACGGGTACGATGGCATTGGTAGTACACGACGCTGCAGACCATACATTGATATCATCTTGATCAAACGCATCTTGGTTTACCCCATGGACAATATTAGGAATATCTTTACCAGGTGCTGTAAGCAATACCTGACCTATACCTCGACCAATGTGCTGTGAGAGACTAGCTTTGTCACGCCATACGCCGGTATTATCAATAAGCAGGGCATCATTAATCCCATATCGAGTATAGTCCACTTCCTTGGGGTCATTGGCAAAAATGAAGTGGATCTTACTTCCATTAATGTCTATGGTACTTGCATCAGCATCAATATCTACGGTCCCTGTAAAGTCACCGTGTACGGAATCCGTTTTGAATAACGCTATCCTCTTCTTGAGTTCTTGCTCTATATCAGGCATCTTTTGTCTGACTACAATGGCCTTGAGTCGCAGTTGATTTCCTCGTCCTGTTGCATTGAGGAGGATTCTTGCAACCAATCTTCCTATTCGTCCGAATCCATAAAGCACCACATCCTTGCCCTCTAATGAAGGATGTTCAGAACCAACGAATGACTTGAGCTTATCACCCACAAACTCATCCAAGCTCTCATAGTCTTCATGATACTGTGCCCACTCCTTGCTGAGTCGTCCTATATCTATTTTTGCAGGTAAAAGGCTATCAATTTTTTGGATAATCTTGGCTATGGCCAACGTTGTCTCAGTAGGTAAATCCTGACTTCTTTGATTAGATATGGCAGTGTGATACTCTATGACCTGACTAGGTCTCACATCGTGAAGGGGTTGGCGATTCATGACCAGTTCGATGCCCTTGTCAAATCTTAGGTCTCCTACAATCTTTAAAATGTGTAGAGCCACCTTCTCGTTTTCTCTCCAATTTTCAAGTGATCGTTCTACGCCGAGGCTTATGGATTCAGTATTCATGAGTTGTGATTATTAAATCATTAAAATGATCAGCTAGAAGATTACCTCTATAGCATATGTAAATCTACCCTATAAATTCAAACTAATCTTACCTTGACAATTAATGTCAGGCCCCCAGATAATGCTTCAGCAACTTGCTTCGTGATACTGATCTGAGTTTGTTGATGGCTTTGTCTTTTATCTGTCTCACACGTTCTCTTGTCAAGCCAAATTTCTCACCTATATCTTCCAATGACATCGGATGCTCTACCCCAATACCAAAATACAGTTTGATCACATCGCACTGACGTTCGGATAAAGTGTTGAGTGATCTTTCTATCTCTCTTCTTAGGGATTCTGAATATTCAAGTGATGAATCGGTCGTAGGAGTATTGCCATTTTCGATGACATCTAGCAACGAGTTGTCTTCGCCATCAACAAAAGGAGCATCCATAGATACATGACGAGCAGCAACACCAAGTGTTGTCTCTACTTCCTCAGTAGTTATCTCTAGTAACTCGGCCAACTCTTCGGGTGATGGTTCACGCTCAAATTCTTGCTCCAACTCTGAGAATGCTCTATTTATCTTATTAAGCGAACCTACTTTATTGAGCGGCAGTCTTACGATTCTAGATTGCTCTGCCAATGCCTGAAGGATTGATTGACGTATCCACCAGACAGCATAGGAAATAAATTTAAATCCTCTTGTTTCATCAAATCGTTGTGCAGCTTTGATAAGTCCAAGGTTTCCTTCATTGATCAAGTCACTCAATGACAGTCCTTGATTTTGATATTGCTTAGCTACCGAAACCACAAAACGTAGGTTGGCTTTGGTAAGCTGCTCGAGAGCTTCCTGGTCACCTTGTTTTATACGTTGGGCGAGGTCCACTTCCTCTTCTGGTGTCAGAAGATCTACTTTACCTATTTCCTGCAGATATTTTTCTAAAGATTGACTTTCTCTGTTGGTAATGGATTTTGTGATCTTGAGTTGTCTCATCAGCGTTTTTTAACTACAGTTAGCAAATTTAAGCGCGCAAAGATACGACTTAATATAAGTATATACAAGAACTGACTATGTGCAGGAACTTTAGCAAAGTTATGCACATTAGATAAATCGGATATGGTTAAAAAAAGTTCAATTCTTTTGAAATATGACAAAAATAGATTTAATTGCAGCGATTGAGGAACGAATCTTTGTTAGATTGTTCATTATCAATACTTTATAAAAAACGTAATAATATAATGCAAAGGGTTTCTTTCGATATGGAATTTATCTTCAGAGCTTCCCCAGCAATCTTATATAAATTCTTTACAGCTCCTGATTGTTTGGTAAGATGGTTCTCAGATGCTGTTGATGTCACGGGAGACGAGTATGTATTTGAATGGCAGGGAGTAGAAGAGGTTGCGGAGATGGTTGACGACATTGAAGAGGAGCGCATCAGATTTAGATGGGTCGACGCCGATGAAAACGAGTATCTCGAATTTAGAATGTATAAGTCTGACGTCACTAATGAGACCGTCCTGGAAATGACCGATTTTTGTGATGAAGATGAGGTCGACGAACAAAAAGATCTTTGGGAAAGTCAGATCAAGATCCTTCAGCACGAGTGCGGGGGTTAGATAACCGACGCTCTTTCCTTATTTCCTCAAGATTGCCAAGTCTAGTATAAATTTACAAGTATACCTATAACGAAATCAGACATGCTTTAAATGGTATACATCAAATTACATCCACGCAACATGGCTGCATCTAATCGGCCATAGACATTAAATAATCCATCCTCTCCTACTCTGCCTATATCGTCCGTTTTGATGAAAGAGCATGACTCAATATTGGCGAGATCCATGACATTGATAATCCCTGTCTTGCCAGAAACATAGTCTAAAGGTTCATTAATTTTATTGATCATGATCTTCATGGAAGGTGGCGGATTAAATCGGAGTGAATTATCACTCGCATAAGCTTGAGACATAAGCTCTGCCATTCCATACTCAGAATGTATTTGCTGACAATGGCTACGCTGTCTCAGAAAAGCATGGAGTTCTTCACGTGTCAATTCTTTCTTTCGACCCTTCATACCTCCTGTCTCGATGATAATGACCTGACTCAGATCTGCGTCATATTTGTCGACAAAATCAATCAAGGCATGCGTTACTCCAAAAAGTATGAGCTGTCGACGGCCGTCATGATTATCAATCTCTTCTTTCAAGGAGTTGAAATCATGAGCAAAAAAAGAGGTCGACTCACTATTTGACTGCTCCATGAGGTACTTGATCATATATATCAAGGAGGATGCAGGTCGATCGACATAGCCCGGCAACAGAGCCATGATCTTAAGGTCCGTAATATTGCTGTAGACAGCTTGGAAAATCTCAGCCGAGATGTCCTTATAAAAAGGTAAATCATAAACATGATGCTTGCTTGTACTGTCACTCGTTGTCCCGCTGCTCTTAAAGATGACCATCCCATCATGGTCGTGAATCGAAACGCGATGGTGGCGGAAAGCTGAAATGGGTAAAAATGGAATGTCAATCAACCTCAGCACCTGGTGTGGGTCGATACCCAATAGACCAACATACCGTTGATAAACTTCGTTATACTTATATTGAAAACGGAAGACGTCAAGAGCTAGTGAATCGAATCCCGATGGATCGGAAGTCAGCTCTCTTACGCGACATTTTAACGAATCGATGTGATCTTGCAGTTTGATGAAATGCGATTTAATCATAAATTTACACCAGAGCCATGAGATACCTAATGATATATTATTTATCTGCACTATTGATGGCGGGATGCGTCAGTTCTCCTGGTTTCAGTGATGTACCTGAGATAGAATTCACGGCGCTTTCCTCATACAGTATGAATCAAGGTGCAGTAAATGATGATTCAATAGCTATATTTTTCAATTTCAAAGATGGCAACGGCGACATAGGTGATTCTGATAAAGCCAATATAGTTCTTACAGACAACAGGACAGGCGAGCAATTTGATAAATTCCGAGTGCCAGTCATTCCCTTACCGGGTTCTTCCAATGGAGTAGAAGGCGAAGTAAGGCTCTTGGTATTGACAACCTGTTGTATCTTTCCTGATCCTATCCCACCATGTTCTAGTCCTTCGCAGTTCCCTACCAACGAGCTTAGCTTTGATATTTATCTTGTAGATCGAGCAGGCAATCAAAGCAATGTAATTACAACTCCTGTTATCGAGTTGGTTTGTAATTAGGAGGACTTGGAAGTTTAGAGATGAGGGGATTTAGGAGGATTAGAAGGACTTGAAAGTTCAGAGATGTTTAGTTGTTTAACTATTAGGGATGACTATCCACGTAAAGTGTTGAGTGAATAGTGTTTAATTGCTTTTTAACGCACTGAATTTAGCGGCTAACTCACTTATAATCTTCTTGCTATTCCCTATAAATATTTCTCCATCAATGACAGCTACGGGTCTTTTAAGAAAGGTGTATTCCTCAAGAATCAGCTTGCGGTAGTCCTTCTCATTAAGTTCTTTTTTGTGTAGATCTTGCGCCCGATATTTCATGGATCGCCGGCTAAAGAGTGCCTCGTACGAGCCTGCCAACTTTTTCATCTCATCCAAGTCGTGAGCTAAGATTTTTTCTAATTTGATATCTTGAAGTCTAGTATCTGATGTCGGCAATATTTCCTTGAGAATACGCTGACAGGTAGAGCACGTCGAGAGGTAGTATATCTTCTTCATTGAATTGTTTACATTAGATGCTAGGTCAACAAATAAGGGAAAGAATGGTTATCAAAAACTCGGAATTAATTTTGAATGCTGATGGAAGCATCTATCATCTGGGTGTCAAGCCTGGGGAGCTGGCAGCGGATATCATCACAGTAGGCGATCCACGAAGGGTGGAGAAAGTATCAAGCAGGTTTGATGAGGTCATATTCTCCAAAGAGAAGCGCGAGTTCGCCACCGTTACGGGACGTATGGGAAATAAATTCCTCAGTGTTATTTCCACAGGCATTGGGACTGACAATATAGATATCGTATTCAATGAAATCGATGCATTGTTCAATATAGATTTTGAAACGCGACAAGTAAAGGCTGATCATACACGACTCAGATTTTATAGAATCGGAACATCAGGTAGCATCAATAGCGGCATAGGTGTTGATTCCTTTGTCATCAGTCAATACGGATTGGGCATCGATGGTATAGGGTATTACTACGATTCCACACATAGCGAATTAGAATCCAGGATTCTAGAACACGTAGGTCAAATTGATGCACGATTATCGAAGGTCATCATGCCGTATTGTGCGATTTCCCCGGGAAAACTAGTGAGTCATTTTCCCGATGATTATACTCGCGGTATCACACTCACTGCTACAGGATTCTATGGACCTCAAGGTCGAGAGCTGCGTCTTACGTCCCGCTTCCTACCCATCCTGGACAAGATACAGGGACAGTACTTTGAAGGCATTCCATACTCAAATCTTGAGATGGAAACTGCCACAATGTATTTGCTGGGAAGACTACTGGGCCATGAGGCAGTATCTCTCAATGTGATCTTGGCAAATAGGGTTACGGGAGAGTTTAGCCATGACACCAAGAAGGCCGTAAGTGATCTGATTGATCGTTCGCTAGGGGTGATTGTGAGTCTATGAGTTGGCTTTGTGGTGATCAGCTAAGAACTTCTCCAGACCGATATCCGTAAGTGGATGCTTGAGTAAGCCAAGAATCGCACTTAAAGGGCATGTTACTACATCGGCACCATTCTTGGCAGCTTCGACAATGTGCAGTGGGCTCCTGATTGAAGCAGCTAGGATTTCTGTATCAAAACCTTGAATTGCATAAATTTCAGCAATGTCATGGATAAGATTCATCCCCGGCCAGCTAATATCATCAATCCTTCCTATAAATGGAGACAAGTAGGTTGCTCCTGCTTTCCCGGCGAGCAGTGCTTGACCTGCAGAGAATACGAGGGTGCAATTTGTCTTGATGCCGTGATCACGAAAGTAGCGTATAGCTTTTATCCCATCCTTTATCATGGGTACTTTCACGACAATATTGGGAGCAAGTTCTGTGAGCGTCTTGCCCTCGCTGACGATGCCTTCATAATCTGTTGATATTACCTCTGCACTGACATCACCATCGACGATTTTACAGATCTCTTCATAGTGTTTGAGAATATTTTCCTTGCCAGAGATGCCCTCTTTGGCCATGAGACTAGGATTGGTAGTGACACCATCGAGAATACCAAGGTCTTTGGCTTCTTTAATCTGATCAAGGGAGGCTGTATCTACAAAAAATTTCATGTGTATTAGTTGATTGATAATTAAAAAATGTGAGGAACCATACCTAGTCGCTCAACTTCCTACCCTTGCTGTGTTTCCACCCTGGGGGATTTCAGAAGGAGCTGACCGTACAGCCCTCACAAGTCGCAAATGTACAAGTAAATTTCCTATATTTAAGGACTAAGAGAATACTTTGATGCATCACCCTGTAGCGACATTGTTTACTATACTGAAAACAAACAATACCTGTCTTATATGACAGGCATGGCTATACCTTCTTATCATTATCTAGCCTCGAAACCAAATTATAGTACAAGACTACTGACTGGGACACTACAAGAGGGTTGTCCGCATACATCCACGAAAAATAGCAATACACATTTTATAGATACTCGTATTCCTTTTAATTTCCAACAATATTCCGGAACTCACGGCAGCAACAAGTCAATAAGTGATCATACCAGCATAGAATGTACATCACATTCATCCTCCGTAATGCAGCCCATTGTTGCACAGGCAGCTCCAGCAATTTAGAGCTAATGTGGCACCTCAGGGGGCTACGCCTCTCCCCTCGTATCATCTGCTACTTCAGTTCTGATAATGAAACTGCTAATAACCTAACCACCTTTTTCTAAAAGCATTTCTCTTATTTTGTCCACCCATCCTATACGCTCTTTTTTTGTTTTTGACAGCTTCCCAAATTTTGCAATATGCTCCATCGCATGATAGAAATCCAATATTTGCGTGGCTTTGGGATACTGTGCAGTGACCCACTTTTCCAGCCATTGAGCTCCGTCTATTATTACGACAAGGCGCTCTTTTAAATGCTCATAATCATCTAGGTAATCACTCATCTGATCCTCGAATTTTTCATGACCTCCTAAATGGAAAGGATATCTTGAATTATTTATGTAACCTCTGTCTTTATAGACTTTCATCAAGTCTCCCGATGAATATATGCGACCCACCACCTTGACTTCCTTCCATTCACTCGGCCTTGTCAATACCATGCCGCCATCACAGTGCGCATATAATACTTCTGTTGAGCCTACTTCTGGATTGCCTTGCTCTGTTGTTCTTTCCTCAGCCAACCATAATTCACTTTTCTCTCCATACTCATTGCACAAGCGATGTATCGTATTATCATCCACTTCTATGCTCATCGTCTTCTCTATTAAGGCTGAACTGGATTCATAGCACTCACTTTGTCCTACGTAGCAAACTATGTCTTTAAAGTATGGAGCCATCTTGACTCCCTTTACCTCTTTAACAAATCTATGAGCACTCTTTAAATCCAAGTTACCGAGGGTCGTTTGGATCTTTTTTTTTTCGATAATCCGTCGATGTGCCAACTGATTCTTTCAGAATCTTTGCGCCCATTTCTGTATGGAGCCGTAGCAATTCCTTCTCGTAATCGTAAAAGTTGGTAGCTGTTTGTTCCAGGTGTTCTATCTCATTCAAAAGTTGGCTAAATTCCGCTTTAAGCTTAGCCTTATCCATTTGAATTTGTTTTTAGGTTTCCTCTAAGTTTACTCCTTTATGCGAAAGTTTGGGATATACCCCCTTGACACGGGTATTTTCAAAGCTTGGTTGCTCTTATTTAGACAGAATCTAAACCATTTATTACCTTAGCGCCTTAATGTCGAAGATTCCTATAAGTTTAAAAGGTGAGTTTGATATTTCCGATGAAATCATTGTTGGAATAGACCTCGGCACAACCAATAGTCTTATCGCCATCACTGAGAACGGAAGACCTAAGATTCTGAGAATTGATGATGAGAATTTAGTTCCATCAGTTGTATATATCAATGGCAACGGAACCCCCACGATAGGAAGGTTTGCAGAAGATGAAATTTCTCAATTTCCGGAAAGAGTAATTTACTCTATAAAGCGACTACTTGGTAAGGCTTATAGTGATGTAAAGACCTCAAACACGGGCTTGGCATATACACTGATTGATGTTGATGAAGAGTCAATGGTCAAGGTACAGATAGGGGATTCTTTTTTTAGCCCAATAGATCTTTCAGCATTGATTCTTAGGAAGTTAAAAACAGATGGTGAGCGTGCCTTGGGTAAACCGATCTCTAAAGCCGTTATCACAGTTCCTGCCTACTTCAATGATATACAACGTCAAGCTACCAGAGACGCGGGTAAGATAGCGGGACTCGATGTCCTACGCATCGTCAACGAACCTACTGCTGCAAGCCTTGCTTATGGTATCGGTCTGAATCCTGAGATATCGAAAAATGTAGCCATCTACGATCTGGGTGGGGGCACTTTTGACATATCCATCCTCTCTATTGAGGAAGGTATTTTTGAAGTCTTGTCCACACATGGAGACACCTTCCTAGGCGGTGATGACTTTGACCAGGAGATAGTCAACCATTGGCTAAAGAATCATCCTCAACTCAAAGACAATGGACATACCCATATGCTCAGGACTGTAGCAATTAATGCCAAGAAGATACTGAGTGACGGAAATCTATATGAGGCTGAGATTGACGAGATCGAAGTAAAGATATCAAGAGATGAATTTGAATCAAGCATTGGCCACATTATAGACCGTACCATAGATTCCTGTAAGCAGGCATTGGCTGACGCCAATCTGTCATTAGCCGATTTGGATGACTTGGTCTTAGTAGGTGGGTCGACAAGAATCCCACTTGTTCGAAAAGCCGTTGAGGACTACTTCGGTATCAAGCCTCATACCGATCTCAATCCTAGTGAAGTTGTTGCGCTTGGAGCCGCAATACAAGCAGATATCCTAGCTGGAAATAATAAGGACTTTCTACTTCTTGATGTCACCCCCCTAACTCTGGGAATAGAGACAATAGGTGGTCTGATGGACGTCATCATCCCGAGAAACAACAAGGTACCTTCCAGCCAAGCACGCAACTATACCACCAGTGTGGATGGACAGAAACACCTACGGATTTCTGTATTTCAAGGCGAGCGAGACATGGTAACTGACAATAGGAAGATAGGTGAATTTACTCTGTCTGACATCCCACCCATGCCAGCAGGCATCCCCAAGATTGAAGTCCAGTTTATTATTGATGCTGATGGCATTCTTCAGGTAAAAGCTCGGGAACTCAGGTCAGGAGAGGAAGCCCATATCAAGATCAACGCCCAGTATGGAATCTCTGAGGAAGAGATGTCCCGGATGCTACTCGATTCTATAGGAAATGCTGAAGCAGACATGAAGAGGCGGGCGTTGGAAGAAGCAAGAGTAGAAGCCAAAACTGTCATCCTTGCTACTCAAAAATTTATCAGACAAAATGTAAATCACCTAAACAAAGTTGAAATTCAGACCTTAGAATCTTATGCTTCTCGGCTCAAGGAGCTCATCGAGAGCGATAACAAGGATGCTATTCATAATCTAATGCAAGAACTCAATACTTTCAGTTCACCACTTGCAGAACGAGCGATGAATACGGCTATCAAACAAGCAATTACCGGTAAACGAATGGAGTAGACTGCGAGACTGTAACTGCGCACTTATATAGCTCTGTAAACTTCATTCTAAAAACTTTCTTCGGAAAGATTCAAGATTACTGCACCCTCGCCTATCTGAGGCTCCACTGCACACTACTAAAATCTAAACCTGTCATTCTCTAGACAAATGGATGATGGACAGTCCATCAAGATAATATCAGTCCTGTAAGTCTGCCTCTTCCTTCCTTTACGAAAGACTGCTCGTTCGCCTGATCTAAAACACAATATCAGTCCTCTCTCGTCACCAAGCGCAGAGAAATAATCTAACTGTCCTATGTATTTAGGAAGTTGTAGTAAGGTAGAAATTTTACTACTCAATTCCCGTACATCATCTGTGACCAATCCAATCTCGCTGATGTAATAAATATCAGACTGTTGGAACCTGCCAAATACATTATCTGGCAAGGTGTGTCTTGCTATAAACTCAACCACGTTTCCTGCCGGGTCGTAGAAGAAAATTGAATGTGCATTCCAATGTCGAAAGTAGACTATGCCTTCCGAATAACGCGGAGTATCCTTCAGGTGAGTGGGAGGATCAATGACCTCAACTTTCCTCTTTAGCAGCCATTTTTCAGCATCACTTATTTTCTGCTCTGAAACATTAAAAGCAAAGTGATAATGAGGATGCGTTCCGTCATTTATTTTAGAAAAAGTAAGAGTCGAGCTTCCTGTTTTGAAAGAGCATCGGTGTGTTGTTAATTCTATTATGGGGAAACCCATTTGACCAGAATAAAAATCAACCATAACAGCAAGGTCGATGCTGGTTTGTAACTCGATAGATTCTATTAATTGATGCTTACTATCTATGGTAGCAAACGACAATAGATCATGGTGAAGAATCAATCCCGCAACCATGAGTGACGCGTTCTTTATATGCTCTCTTCTGTTCAAAATTTAATCATCGGTTTCAGTTCTAGTCACAGTCGATATTTCTTTCATAAAACGGATCAGTTTTCTATCATCCAGCATGCCATTGGTGCGGACACCGCTACATAAATCCACCCCATATGGCATTACCTCTTCTGCTGCCTGCTTTACATTATTTTCATTCAAACCACCAGCAAGGAAAACCGGAACCTCCACCTTTTTTACTATCTCCTGACTGATCTTCCAGTTATGCACTCTTCCTGTGCCTCCTAGTTCTTTCACCGCTAAACTCGGATTTCCACTATCAAGCAGGATGTAATCTACATGCTTTGATAATCTCATTGCTTCTTCACATGAACTAACATCTATTACATGAATAACCTGTACCAACTTCACTTTGGGAAATTTACGCTTAATAGTCCGATAGGTCTCTATATCGACAGAATTAACTAACTGGCCATGGGTTGCAGCGGTGTGGTCAATCTGTTGGTTGATTTCATCTCCATTTGAAGAACTCGTCAACAGAAAAATAGAAATGTGTGATGGTATAGCTTTTACAATCTCCCTAATTTTGTCTAAGCTGATCACCCCAGGACCACTGGGCATTTTACTAACAAAGCCCAATGTGTCTGCTCCATGTTTGATGGCTAGATTGGCCTCAGCTATATCTTGGATGCAACATATCTATACTTGAAAATCACGCATATTCGTTGCTTTTACGTGGTTCAATCAAGTCCCATTTATTGCCATATATATTGACAAAGACAGATTACGGCACCATAGTCTTCCTCTTGAACGTCCCTGACAAATTCAACCCCTCGATCTTTAAGTTTATTGTAATCTCTCCAGAAATCATCGGTAATTAGAAACAAGAAGATCCTTCCACCTGACTGATTACCTACAAACTAACGTTGATCATCTGAGGAAGATTTAGCAAGCAGCAGCGAGAAATCTGAGTATACAGATGGGGCAACCAATACCCATCGTTTTTCAGCACTAAGTACCGTGTCTTCTACGACGACAAAATCTAAAATACCTGTATAGTAATCAATCGCCTCGTCATAATCTCTAACGAGCAAAGCTAAGTGAGCAATTTTTCTTTTCATCCGATGGTGCTTTTTGTCCAAAGGTAGAAATAGATTCCCTTTTAACACTTCTCTCACATTATAGTCAACATTATCATGTATCTTAGTCATCGTATGCGTACCACCCTACTCATAGCACTACTTTTGTCAGGATCAAGTCTGATCTCTCAGATCGATGAGGTCAAGCATGAAGTAGACAAGATCATAAGATATGATACGGAGCTCGATTTTGATGATGTCCCGGGATTTGTGGTTTCTATTATAGACTCTGATTCTATATTTTATCTTGGTTTTGGAGACTTGGAACATCACCCCTCTCCTCAAGAACCTATCTTCGAGGTGGGAAGTATATCCAAGGTATTTACATCGGCTCTGGTTTCTTTGATGCAAAGCGAATCCTTGATAGATAAACATGGAACGTACAACTCTTACCTTGATCTCAATGATCAAAATCCTCGAATGGAGAAACTGACAATCGAGGAATTGATAACTCACCGCTCATGTCTTCCGCGTAGGCCTGGATTTTTTGGCAAGTATGACGATGGCACTCATAGTCCTTATGCCCATTATCAAGTGGATGACTTAAAAAAATTCTATCGAGAGTATGTCCCCAATGCATCTTGTGATTTTATTTACTCCCATGCCAATTACGCATTACTCACTCATCTCATCTCTTCACTGGAGAATACTTCTTATGAATCCTCCTTGCAGAAACGAATCCTTAAGCATCTTGGTATGAATAACACCTTCGTCACGTTTGCTGAAAAAAACATAGGCAAATTGACAGTTGGTTATGATAAAAAAGGAGAAGTGGTTGCTCCTTGGAATTTCTCCACTTTTGAAGGATCAGAAGGAATAAAAACCAACCTTCGAGATTTATCGGTATTGATCACCGCACATTTGGGCATAAGTGGCCATCATCTCGATGATGTGCTCAATTACGAGAATATACGACCTGTTAATACAAATCTTAATGAGAGCATAGAAAATGTTGCAGGTTGGTTTACGATGGAAGATGTAGGAAGATATCGCATCTATTCTCACAGCGGTCGTACATCAGGACATTCAGCTTTCGTGGCTTTTATTAGAGAAACAAAAACCGGAGTTGTTATCCTTGCCAATTCATCAATTGGAACTCAGGACCTTGGACTGCTTGTTCTAAGGATGATAAACAGAAATTGGAAGAGAAAAGCATGAGTGACAAAAATAAGCACGTTAATTTAAATTGGGACGATTTTCAAAAGATGGGCAATCCAGATACTGTCGAAGAAGCTCCCATTCCAGTAGAGGTCAAGAAGTCAACATGGAGAAATGTCGATGCACGAGTGCGTGTGAGGATTGATAAAAAGGGTCGTGGTGGAAAAGCTGTCACCGTCATTGATGGTCTCAAATTAAGTCGAGACGAAATAAAAGACCTGGCTAAATTCCTTAAGTCAGCTTGTGGCGTAGGTGGGGGCGCTAAAGATGGAGTAATCCTCATTCAAGGAAAGCAAAGAGATAAAGTCGTCGACATGTTAAAGAAAGAAGGTTTTAAAGATGTAAAGCCCTCAGGCGGATAGCAGCCTCGCTTTATTAGATTCTACAGTTTAGTTGCTTTAAGCATTCGTTGTTTTCCCTGTAAATCTTTCCTAACGATAACTTCATACTCTCCTGAAAAAATCGTATCAATTTCGCTAGCTAGATATTCATTGAGTTCGACATAAATAGCACCTCCCTCATTCAAATGATCTCGACCAAACTCTGCTATTCTTTTGTAAAAAATCAAGGGATCATCACCTGGTGCGAACAATGCTTCATGAGGCTCATGAATCAGCACATCATCCCCAAGATTCAACGCATCGCCTTCAGATACGTATGGAGGGTTACTCATGATCACATCATAGACGCCTAACCTGTTTCTAGATTTATGATTGAGAAAATCTACCTCTCTTATTTCTATTCTTACTCCCAATTTCTGTGAATTCCTTGCGGCTACGCTTAATGCTGATGGACTTATATCAACCGCGAGCAAATGAGACTTGGTCTTATAAGCTACGGCAATCGCAAGTGCTCCACTTCCTGTTCCTATATCGAGGATTTGGCAATCAGACGTAGAGATATCATTGATGACCCAATCAGCAAGCTCTTCGGTTTCTGGTCGAGGGATGAGGACACTATCATCAATGTTCAATCTGAGTCCATAGAAATATTGCACACCTGTCACATATGCTAGGGGTTCGCCGTCGTTCAATCTACTTATTAAGGATTCGACGGTCGACTCATCAAGACCACTAACGTCTTCCTTCAATGCTCGAATTATATCGCTCTTCTCTCTTTCAGAAAAACGGTCGCTCAACCTATCTCTTACCTTACTCCAATTCATAACACATCGATGGGGTAACAATCCTTCAGTGGATGAGAAGTGAGACTTCGCTTGAGCTTGTCTACCCTCCTAGACCACGCAAGGCCCGGAGGAATAGATCCTGAGGCATTGTCTATGAATTGATAGTCACAAGTATCACAGATCTCTTCAATGCTTATTACCTGTAGGTTGTGTTTAGCGCAAAAATCATCACTGATCCTAAGGGCATTGCATGTCTTGATAATCATATCCTTTTTGCCAACCGGAAGAGTTTCAAACCTTCCTACACTGCCCTTTCCTACAGTAGAAATCTCGCTATACTTCCATGAGAATATCTGAGGAGTATCATCGTCAAAAACTGCGTCTGTAATCTGTTCCACATCAAACTCCTGCTGGCCTAAGAAACGATATACTCCATTCATCACTCCCTGATGATCCTGAACCAAGTCTTCATATTTAACCATGATGTTTCCTTTATATTCCTTGTGTCTCAGTGCCATAGAAACATTGAGCAGATACCTGGATACAGCATAGTACTCCTCCACACCTCTAGCCATTATAGAAGCGATGCAATCATATGGGTTCCTTGCCATGTGAATAAAGTAAGAATCAGAAAATATGGACTGAAATGAATCATACATCCATGCATTGGCCGGAGTTTTTTCAAACCACACGGTCTTATCACTTGGCTTTAACTGTCTTTGGATGTAAGTCTCTATAAAGGATGCAAATGTAGCGGACTCCTCAAGCCAGGAAGCTAGTTCTTCATCTGTGACTCCAGATTCTTGCTTAGTAAGATGAATATTGTCGTAGTAATGAAAGTCATAGTTGACCAACTTTGGAAGCTTATCAAGTATATGCCATTTATGAACTTCCCAATTCTGGTAAAGAAGGTATTTTGAGAAAAGGGTCGTTTCCGGTCCGCAAAAAATAGCAGGGTGCCTGTTGAGCAACCGCCTAAATACCGAACTACCCGTGCTAGGGGCTCCACCTATGAGACCCATCTTCATCAGTATGTCAATGAAATTAAGTAGACAATCACTAAAGCCAAGCTATAAACCACATATTTCTTAACATCTAGGTACTTGCTTAGTTCTATGTGGAATTTGTATCTAACAAAGCTCACCAGAATAATCTTCTGAATAGCATAAGCTACAACGGTCGCATAAGCAATACCCATCAGACCCCATATATCAATCCACCAAAGACTAAGGCTGACATTAATGATCAATTCGATCGATGATATGATGAGCATTGTATAATTATACTTATGTGCTAAAACAAAGATTTGTGGAAGGACAACTCTTGTACAGAGAATTAGCAGATAGATATTAAAAATATCCGCAGACAGTCTAAAGTCATCAGAATAGACCATTGGGTAAAGAATGGGACTCAATAAAATGAGGATTCCTGCCATTGGATACATCCATTTCATCATACGTGTAACGTGGCTTTTTATCTCTATCATCGAGTTTGACATAGTGGTCAAGACTACAGGTATCATGGCCGACACGATACCCAATTCCATTATCGTGATGAGAGGGAATTCACGAGCTCCGTATCTAAATATGGCAAAGTCTTCATTTTCAAGTAAGCGTCCCACAATCATTCCATCCACATACTCCATCCCATTTCCCAATACAACTGTAATTATCAACGGAAGCGCAAAAATTACAAACCCGGCAATCAAAGTACGATCTATTCTCCAGGTACCAAATTCCCGCACAATGATCAAACTGAAGATGAATTTCACGATAGCCCATACTATGTATGCGAGCATTACATGATAAATATCACCACCGAGGCTTAGAATCCCAATCACTGCCAATATCAGTAGTATGTGGATGAAGACCCCATACCTGACGATCTCTTGCTGTCTGTCATTAAGCATAAGGAGGATCTCATTTAGAATGGAAGGAGCAACAAAAACCATATAAATGAGTGCCAATGAAAGGTATTGGAAATTCTCAAATCCTGCCAATGACAGAAGATTGTCTCCAAACGTCCACCCCAGTATTCCTACTAAAAGTCCCAACATCACAAGAAGAAAAAACGCATTAAAGACAACCAATTCAATCCTGCTTGAATCTATGTCAGAAACAAAGGACAACAATGCATTCTTTATACCTATGGACCAGAAAAATGAAAAAATATTTCCCATGAAGATAAATGCTTCAAACCAACCAATGTCACCTAAGGACATACCGCTCTTCACGAGCAACAAGCCAATGATGATACTCGTGACGAACTTCATCAATTGATAAAGCTGAATTGCGCTTATGTTGCTTAATTTATTAATCAAGTAAATTGACTATGTTAATATCGGCGAGCAAGATAATACGCTACCATCATTAATCGTAATAGAACAATTATTGGCTAAATTATTGATACATAAGATAGATGGACTCACAAAGACGCCAGGACCATAGAATGTCCTATATCATTCATAGAGATCAGGAATCATTGTCACCTGAAATAGTTGATCTATATCAAATTGCAAAAAGCCAGTTGTCAAAGGCCTATGCCCCTTACTCACAATTTCATGTAGGTGCTGCTGTAAGGTTGATTGACGGTCAGATCTTTAAAGGGGCAAATCAGGAAAATGCCAGTTATCCTCTTTCGATGTGTGGAGAACGTGTAGCACTTTATAATGTTGGGGCAAATGATCCTGATACACCCATTGAGTCATTGGTCATAGTCGTGCAAAATAAAAACAAACCTCTACCCTCACCAGTATCTCCTTGCGGTGCATGCAGGCAGGTCATTTCTGAATTTGAAAAAAGGCAAGGAAAAAGTATAAGGATATTTCTGGGTACGGTAGACACCTCCGAGATTTACGAGATAGAGAGTGGTGCGGATCTACTACCTTTGCTCTTTGATGATTCTTTCCTCTAGCAACCTTTCAATGACTTCGATGTCTTCGGGTACGTCAACTCCATGAGAAAGCTGGTTTGTAATGCCCATCTTTATCCTATAACCGTTGTCCATCCATCTCCATTGCTCCAATCTCAGGGCCACTTCTCGCTCTGATCTATGCAAACCAACCACCCTGGCCAAGGTCCTTGCTCTAAATCCATATAGGCCAATGTGTTTATAGAATCCTTGATCGTAGGTCTCGTCCGAAGATCTAAAAAATGAAACAGCATACTGGTCTTCATCAACCACCACTTTAACAACAGAATCACTCATCCATTCCTCCTCATTTTCAGAAACAGACATCAATGAAGCTATCTCACATTTCTCATCATCAAAAAGAGAAATGAGATCACTCAATATCTTTGCGTTAATCAAGGGCTCATCTCCTTGTATATTGATTATAATTTCATCGTCATGATAATCAGATGCTACCTCAGAAATCCTGTCGGTCCCACTCAAATGGTCTACTGAGGTTATCTTATAGTTTAGTGACTGCTCATCACAATATGCAGCAATACGCTTATCATCTGTTGCAACCAGCACTTTATCACATAAGTCAGAATCATGTACACCTTCATATACATGAGAGATCATCGCCTTCCCATTAATCAATGTCAAAGGCTTTCCTGGAAATCTTGAGGAGTCGAATCTAGCTGGTATGATGGCTACAATTAAAGTCACGTGGTACTACATATTACATATTTATTTAATATCTTTGCGCAACGTTATGAGTAGTTTACGAAAAATAATAGGATTTTGTCTATGTATGCCAATATTTAGCAACACAGCATACTCCCAGATGACAAATATACAGTTCGATGACAAATCTACCTACGTAGAAGTTGTCATGGATGCGGAATCAGGTGCTATGTATAAGTACTACGTCAAAGCAGGCGACACCTATTACCGGCTTTCAAAGGTATTCAACGAAGACATAGAGACTCTCCATTCTTACAACAGAGGTGAGAGCCTGAAATCAGGTCAAATCATCATGATACCGTTCAAAGGCAATTTAGCAAACAGACAGAGAAATGGACAAGTTCCTGTTCTTTATAAAGTCAAGAAAGGCGAAACTCTTTTTAGCATATGTAAGAGATATTTTAATTGTGATGTGGCTGACGTAAGAGGCCTAAATAAATTAAACGATGTCAGCTTATCAGTAGATCAGTCCATTTTCATTGGCTTTGCCGGAAAAGAAGAAAAATCCGTTACGCCCATTGTAGACCTTGACAACATAATAACAACCACCGCCCACATAGTAATACCGAGACAAGGGAATACGATCCCAGTGATTGAGCATGAAGTCTTTGACTCTGTTATATCAAAGCGGACAGAGACCAAGCCAATAATAGAAATAGTCAAACGGGTTAAGCCATCTACCGTTAAGAGATCTACCAGAAGAGGAGTTGCGGTATGGCAAAAAGGCAAGATCAACGATCAAAATCTCTATGCCTTACATAGGGATGCAAGAGTTAATTCTATCATTGAAATTTATAATCCACTTGTTAAAAGAAAGGCTTACGCCCGTGTCGTAGGTAATATTCCTGAAGGATTATATCCGAGTGATGTAAGCGTTATTATTTCCTCGAGAGTTGCTTCTGCCTTGGGTGCCTTAGATTCTAGATTTTTGGTAGAATTGAAATACTACGAATAGGAATTCTAAGCTTACCTTTGCGTCTCAATTTCAAGTTACTGAATGTATAAAAACAGCGTATTAGAGACCATTGGCAATACCCCCATGGTAAAACTCAATAAGATCGTCTCAGGCATAGGGGCCTTGGTTTTGGCAAAAGTGGAGACCTTCAATCCTGGTCACTCGATAAAGGACCGCATGGCATTGAAAATGGTGGAAGATGCTGAGAAGGGAGGCCAGCTCCAACCCGGTGGAACCATCATCGAATGTACATCAGGGAATACAGGAATGGGTATCGCTATCATTGCTGCTGTCAAAGGCTACAAGTGTATATTTACTACAAGCGACAAGCAATCAAAAGAAAAGATAGATCTTCTCAAGGCTCTTGGAGCTGAAGTCATTGTCTGCCCTACAAATGTGAGGCCTACTGATCCAAGATCATACTACTCCGTTGCTGAAAGTCTAAATAAGAAGATCCCCAATTCTTTTTGGTGTAATCAATATGACAACCCTTCCAATACCGAAGCCCACTATGAGTCAACTGGTCCGGAAATATGGGAACAAACGGAAGGAAAGATTACTCACCTTGTAGTAGGTGTCGGCACAGGAGGCACGGTCTCAGGAACCGCACGTTTTCTAAAGGAGAAAAATCCAAATATCAAGATATGGGGTATAGATACCTATGGATCTGTTTTCAAGAAGTATCATGAGACTGGAGTCTTTGATGAAAAGGAAATTTATCCTTACATCACAGAAGGAATCGGCGAAGACATCCTTCCAAAAAATGTAAACTTTGATCTTATAGATCACTTTGAAAAAGTAAGTGACAAGGACGGCGCTGTTGCTGCAAGAAGACTGGCAAGAGAAGAAGGCCTGTTACTGGGTTATAGCGCTGGGTCAGCAATGGCGGGAGTCCTTCAAATGAAGGATCAGTTCAAAAAAGAGGACGTAGTTGTCATCATATTCCATGATCACGGAAGTAGGTATATAGGAAAATTATTCAATGATGACTGGATGCGGGAGCGAGGATTTCTTGAAGAAGACTTATATGTCGAGGATCTCCTGAGGTCGAAGCGTGACAGCACTTATACATATATTACTGTCAATAAATCTTCCTCCTTAAGTAATGTCCTTCAACTGATGAAAACACATGACATATCTCAAATTCCTGTTATGGAGGGTGATCAAGTGACCGGTAGCATTACCGAGAATGTTTTACTCAATCACCTTCTTAATAATTCTTCTGATAAGGACATTAGCGTTGACACGATTATGGGGAAACCATTTACAACAGTAGAAAGGGACACCCCTGTCAAGGAACTGAACAGATATATCACAAAAGAAACCCCTGCTGTCATAGTTCAGGATTTATCTGGCAAGGATTACATACTTACCAAGTATGATATCCTCCAGACACTTTAGTGGAATTGTCGCTTCAATTGAATCGTTGTATAAAACTGAACGTAAGGATAACACAGTAATAAGGCATATTTAGAAGTAAGAGCTAAGCCCAATCGGAGCGGAATATTATTGCCACAATCTTTAGATCGTGGTTAGATTTCCAAGTATTGCCGACATTGGCGAAATTTTTGATCCAAAAATTGTGACAATGTGCGTTGGTATTAACCTGTGTTTAGGCGTCAAAGACTAAATTCAGTGTTTGGGGGTGTAGTAATAAGGAATAAATGACTGATAATCTTAAATTTAATCTACATCAGAATATGCCTAATTACATTACGGTAACAAACTATGAATGATAAGCCACACATACTAGTACTATGTACTGGGAACTCATGTAGGAGTCAAATGGCTCATGGACTATTGGAGTCATACTTATCTGATGCAGCAAATATTTATAGTGCAGGCGTAGAGGTACATGGTGTAAATGAGAACGCCATAAAATTCATGCAAGAGATAGACATCGATATTTCTACCCATACCTCAAATCATATAGATGAGTACAAAGACATCATTTTTGATTACGTTATTACCGTTTGTGATCATGCACATGAGCGTTGCCCGATTATTTATAATGCTGTAAATCGAAGGCACAAGAATTTCCCCGACCCATCCAAAGCCAAAGACAGCGATGAAGTTATTGCTGAGTCTTTCAGGAAAACTCGTGATATGATAGACATCTATGTCAAGGAGTTTGTAGAAGAGTTATTTGATTTATATAAGGCTCAGTAAATAGCCTAACACTCCTCCCCCCACAATAATCCATATTACATTGATGCTTTTAATCAAATAGAAATAAACTGCAAAGCTAAGACCCGTAATCAACAGCGTCTTCCAATCAACGACAATGCTTCTGGCCATACTTACAGTAACCGTGAGCATCACTGCAACGGCAGCTACATTAACCGCATCAAGAAATGCCCTGAATAAGGTTGACGATTGCATTTTATTTACAAACTTATTGAGCAACCATACGTAAACAAAAGAAGGAAGGAAAATGCCCAATGTGGCATATACCGCTCCCCATACTCCGCCGAGTTTGTAACCAATAAATGTAGCAGCTGAAAGAACGGGCCCTGGAGTAATCTGCCCTATTGCAATTGCTTCTACCAGATCGTCATGAGTCAGCCATCCCAAGGAATCAATCAACTCACCATCGAGATAAGCAAATAAGACGTAACCAGAACCAAATAAGACTGCTCCCACCTTCATAAAAATGAGAAACATCTTTAGTTGAGAAAAGGAAAGAGAAAACAAACCAAACAACGGAAAAATAGCAACGCTATTCAATTGATTCCCAGTCTTTGCCCATGATATCAAAACAGTGACTATGCCGGCACCAAGAATGCAAAGAATTTCATTGATACCTAAAAAGCTAGCAGTAACAACCAACATACCTAAAAGCCAATGATAATGAGTCTTAATTGCTTTCTGCCCCAGCTTAAGAATGGCGGCAACAATGAAGGACAATACAGCTGCTTTAATCCCAGCCACGATGGGCTCCACCCAAGCAATTTCACTATACTCTTCAAATAGGACGGCAACCAACAATGTCAAACTGAAAGCAGGAATAACAAAGCCAAGACCTCCAGCAATCAACCCCCTCCATCCTGCACGATGATGACCGCAGTGCATGGTCATCTCTGTAGAATTGGGTCCAGGAATGAGATTAGTCGCACCCAGGTAGTTGAGAAATTCCTGAGAGTCGAGCCACTTTTTTTTCTCCACGAGGTCATCCTGCATCATCGCCACATGAGCAGCTGGACCTCCAAAAGCGACAATTCCCAGCTTAAAGAAATATCTTGCAACCTCCTTCCAGCTACCCTTAACTTGTTCTTTCTCCAAGGTTGTCCCTTTACTTATATCTCTCCTACAACAGCTTCCGTGATATTGATCATATGATCACCAATTTTTTCAAGTGATGAAAACATATTGGTAAAAATCATTCCAGAATTGGCATTGTAATCATCATCTGACATTCGCTCTGTATTCTGCTTCCTGAGCTTATTCCTTAGACGATTGATTTCATCTTCTTTTTCACTAGCCTTGATAACAGTGACGTCATCATACCGTGGAGTATTAAGGTTAACCATCATAATATCCATTCCCTCATCCACTCGATCCATAAGACCATTCAATCCATCTCTCTGCTCAGGTGTAAAGTAAATGTTGTTCTCATTTTTGTATTCCAATGTCTTGTACATCTGATAATATATATCACCCATTCTCTCCAAGTCATTACTGATATTGAGGAAACTTCTCAATCTTATACTGGTTTTCGGAGTAAGCTCCTGATTGGAAAGTGTCGTAATATATTCGGCGATTTCTTTCTCCATACTATCGGTAATTTCCTCATATCGCTTCAAATTTCTATACATTTTCTCTCTTTCATCATCGTCAGTAGAATTAAGTAGTGTCCTCGCAAACCCTGACATCCTAGCTGTAACATTTCCAAAATGTGCAGTTTCTTTCTGCAACTCTACGGTCGCCAACTCTGGAGTACGCTGAGCAGTATCGATAAATTTGAGCCTGATGTCCTCGTCATCCTCATGTTTAGCTTTTACTGCCCATATTGCTGCCTTTATAAGCCATGGCACAAAACCAATAAGCAGGGTTACATTGAGCATATTAAAGGTGGTATGAAAGGCAGCAAGAATGTATGTGTTCATCCTGTCAGTAGCACCAAGGTCTTCTGTCTCCAACTTAGCATTGCTCTCAAACAAGTGCGTAAAGTTGTCTACAAATATGGTTAACCACTCTATCACCCATGGGAGTAGTATGACCATCCAACATACACCTATAATATTAAACATGGAATGTATTCGTGCTGATCGCTTGGCATGTACATTTCCAACAAGAGAAGCAAGCTCCGCAGTTATCGTTGTACCTATATTCTCTCCCAAAACCATAGCTGCCGCTACATCAAGTGGTAGCCATCCAGTATAGACAAGTGTAAGAGTAACAGCCATGGCTGCCGAGGAAGATTGTACCAACACTGTTATTAAGGCGCCAACTAAGACGAAAAAGATTCTTGAGAATATTCCATACTCTGAAAATCCTTTGATCCAATCGAGTGCATCACTGCCTCCGATGTCAGGAATCGAACCCTTGAGGTATGATAATCCCAAGAAAAGAATGGCAAATCCTATGAGGAACTCACCCCAGTATTTTCGCTTGCCAGTCTTAGAAAAAAGCATAGGTACCCCAATCGCAAACAGGGGTATAGAATAGGCACTTAATTTCACTTTAAAGCCCAGAATCGCAATGATCCATCCAGTAACAGTAGTTCCAATATTGGCACCCATCATGACTCCCGCAGATTCAACTAAGGACATCAATCCGGCATTCACAAATGAAACCGTCATCACCGTAGTTGCCGATGACGATTGTACAAGGGCTGTAATTAGAAACCCCGTAAAGACTCCTAGGAATCGATTCTTTGTCATCGACCTGAGAATGTTACGCAAAGCAGATCCGGCAGCTCGCTGGATACCATCACTCATCATCTTCATTCCATATATGAAGAAAGCAAGTGCCCCTATAATATTAACTCCGTCCCAAAAACCAAATTCCATTTCCGTTTTGTTTTATTAAATATTTACTTCCTTAAAAATGAATTTCTACTTGAGTCCTCAAGTCCAACTTGTCTGAGGAGTCATCGATACTTCTTCTTGTAAGGTCTGTCTGAAATTTCAATTTGTGCCCCACAACAAACTTTGACACACCTAATGTCAACTGTTTCTCGCTATTGGAAAAATCTGCATCGATATCTGTATACCTAAATGCCAATTCCCAGTTATTGGTAAACATATACCCAGCTTGTAAATTTACTGCTGTGCCAGTATAATAAGTACCTAGCAACTCATCATCTTCTCCGTAAACAAAAGAATTCTTAGATCCAGTATTGCGATCAACATACTCTCCCATTGCCGAAAACCCCTTATACTTAAACATTAAGTCTGCGAAGAATGAATTGAGTTCATGGCCATGGTAGATTCCTTGGTCATTTGTTATAAAACTTCCATTCTGTCCTCTTTCTCTTACCGCTCTATGATTCATGTCATAGGCAATTGCTAGAGCTAGCTTAGGGCTAAGTTCTCTCTTTACAGCAGATCCTACGTAATCCCCTTTGGACATAAACTCTCCCATCGGCAGTAGTTCTAGTCTTGCCGTTACATCATAACCACCATGATAGCCAGTCGTCACGTTTCTGCCATCACCTTGAGATAAGGCAAGGCTTTCTTTCAACAATACATTGCCAATGCTAAAATCATGCAATAGCATTATCATGAAGTCTCGGTCAAGGTTAAACCTGGAATTCAATCTGGAGCGATCAACGAACTGCAGATTTCCAGAAGAAACCAGCCTTTCTCGATTGCCAGGAAGTTTACCCTGTCCAAATCTTACTGATAGGTTTTTATAGAATTTCCACTGAACCCAGGCATCGAGAATGAGCCTATTAGCACCGCTAAAATCAGAAGTATTACCACCTTCTAGGTCTCTGTTTGACATACCGATCTCAAACTTATACTTCAGCTTTGGAGAATATGCAAAACCGGAGAACTTAAGTCGTGCTCTTCTAACAAGTAGAACTGCCGCATAATCTCCGAGACTCCCAAAATCATCGCCTTCAGCCGTCCATGACTGCGAGAATAGATTTTGATACCTTAAACCTAGTTTTAGATGAAAGGTCGAATCCTTGGCGGTAAATTGCAGTCCTTTTCCAAAACTTGAAGAAGGATTCTGAGCAGAACTCAGACTAGATCCTACCATAATTAGCAGGCAATAAATTATTTTATACATCGGGACAAATTACTCGCTCAAAATTACTCTCCCAATGTTAACTCATTGTTAAATTTATAGCATACAAAGAACTAAAGATGGGCCAAGTCACTTGTGAGTATTTGTCCCGATACAGTCACGTGACCTAGCCACATCACTTGCAAAGAAACGGATCCATTATTACCTGCATGTGTCGCCATTATTAAATAAATGTTACCAATAACCCGACATTACGTATGCATATTATCTGCATGCTAATTTTATCTCAATTTACTTAATGTATAGTTAATACCTCCTTAACAGTGAGGTAATACTCATGCTCTAAGTTTGTGCTTGAATTTATTGAACATTTAATAACAAAAAGCAAAACAGATTTAAAATGAATTTAAAGCACATATTAATGGCACTCACATGTGCCATGATTATTTTTTCTTGTAGCAAGAATGATCCTTGTGAAAACACTACATGCCCAGAAGACTACCTCGGACGAGAAGATGGTGATATATGCACATGCGTTTATGTAGGGACTAATCCATGTAATGATGTCACCTGTCCCGATGGATACGTTGCAGTCGCTAATGGAACGGATTGTGACTGTGTCGATAATCCAAATGAGTTTGAAATGATTACTGTTTCGGGACAGGTAGAAAACGGAACGGTATGGACCAAGGATAATATTTATGTACTGAATGGAAAGGCTGTTGTCAATGATGGAGCGACTCTTATCATTGAAGCCGGAACCATTATTAAAGGTTCTCCTGGCACGGGAAGTTTGGCCTCAGCTCTAATTGTAGCAAGAGGAGCCAAGCTTATCGCCGAGGGCACGAATTTAGAGCCCATAATTTTCACTTCCCTACAAGACGAAATCACACCAGGAATGATTGTCAGTCCCAATCTGGATGAAACATTCAATGGACTCTGGGGAGGCCTCATTGTACTAGGAGGAGCACCAATATCAGCAGGTGATGGTGACACAGAGGCACAAATAGAAGGAATACCTGCTGACGACCTATTTGGAAGATTTGGAGGTGACAACCCCATAGACAATTCTGGAATTTTTAGATACATATCTGTCAGACATGGAGGAGCATTGATAGGCTCTGACAATGAGATCAATGGAATTACTTTTGGTGGAGTTGGATCAGGTACGATTGTTGAAAATATAGAAGTAATTGCAAATCTAGATGACGGCGTAGAGTGGTTTGGCGGAACAGTCAACATAACCAATGTTGTAGTTGCCTACGGCGAAGATGATGGCCTCGACATCGACATGAATTATGCTGGCACTATCACAAATGCTTTCATCATTCAGTCTGGTGCCACTGCGGGTGACAATGCATTTGAAATTGATGGGCCAGAAGGTTCTACTTATACGGACGGTCTATTTACTATAAACAACGTGACCATAATAGATGAAGATGGAAATTCCGACAAGGCTGCAGACTTTAAATCCAAATCACAAGGAACGATCAATAATGCCTCATGGAGGGGATTTACAGATTTCCTGTACATCAGGCACTCTTGCCAGGATGATTGCATGACGGAAAAGACCGACACATATACCAACTGGGTAGATGGGAAATTTAATATCACCAACAGTGAGATTGTCAGTTCTGTCAGTATCAATGATGTAATTAATGTTTATGGCGATAAAGATTGCCCTGATACGGACGGCGACGGGGAAGGCGAAAAGTGTAACATCGACCCTTCACAGAATACGATGATCGAGAGCATTTTCTTTATTTCTAATTCAATTAACAGCACCTCCACTACAGGAGCAAACGCTACACCTTTTATTGGATGGTCATGGGCCGCGGTAAATGGCAAAATTTAAAAGCAGAATCTTCTTATTTATTGCACTACGGTCATAGTATCGTAGTGCAATTTTAAATGAACAACGTAAATAAATTAGAATTGCGACTTATGAAATCATTATTAATATTGGTGCTGATGGTTCTTACCATTTCAGCATTCGCCCAAAAGGGCAATGTCCATGGTTCTGTAACGGATGCCAGCACTGGAGAACCTATCATGTTTGCTAATATCCTAGTGAAAGAATCTGACATTGGTGACGCTACAGATCTTGATGGAAATTATAATCTACTGCTTAAAGAAGGTACCTATACCTTGGTTTTTTCCTATATCGGGTATACCTCTCTAACAGTGACCGACGTAACTGTCATCAGTGGAAAAGATTTTGAAATGCATGTTAAGATCACATCGGATAGTGAAGTTCTTAAAGAAATTACAGTAACCGCCGAGCAAGTTAGAAATACCGAAGCAGCCCTATTAAATATTCAGAGAAAAGCGTCTGGGCTAATTGATGGAATATCTACTCAGTCTATGAGGAGAACTGGTGATAGTGATGTGGGTGCGGCCATCAAGAGAGTCACTGGTGTTTCAGTGGAAGATGGTAAGTATGTGATCGTCCGTGGTCTTGCAGATCGTTATTCAAAAACCACCCTCAACGGACTTGAAATACCAGGTCTCGATCCTGACAAAAATTCCGTCCAACTAGATATCTTTCCTACAAGTATTGTTGATAATATTATGGTACATAAATCATTTACTCCTGATCTCCCAGCAGATTTTGCAGGTGGTATAGTTAATATCGTCACCAAGGATTTTCCAGAAAGAAGAGTGTTTTCTGTCTCAGCTGGGGGATCTTACAATCACGACATGCACCTCAATGACAACTTCATTACCTACAAAGGTGGAGATACTGATTACCTTGGCATAGATGATGGCAACAGGAAACTACCCATTTCTACATCCTTAAAGATTCCATCTATTACTGATGGCAATGTTGGCTTGACCAATATTATCACGATGTTTAATCCGACCATGTCTACTATAAGAAAAAAGAATGGTATGGACTATAACATGTCTGCTGCCTATGGTGATCAACTCAAGATAGGAGGATTTTCTATTGGATATAGCCTCTCAACCAATTATGCAAATGAAACTACATATTATGATCAAGCCCAGTTCAATACTTTCTTCAAAGATGCAGATAAGAGTGAAAACGAACTTGATCAGGATATATCCATAAGAGGTGACATAGGAGAATCTAACGTCATGTGGAGTACTCAAGTAGGTACTGCTTTGAAAACCAATAATCATAGTATTGTACTTAACTCCTTCCACAGTCAGAATGGAGTAAAAAAAGCGGCTTTCTTGGAGCAGTCGAGATTCGAGTTTGGCCAAGCTACTTTGGAAAAGCACAACCTAGAATTCTCCGAAAGATCAGTAAGTAATTTTCTACTTAGTGGAAAGCACTCGTTCTTGAATGACAAAATAGACTTGAGATGGAAAGCCTCCCCTACTTTCTCAAAACTCTCTGAGCCAGACATCAGACTGACAGCTTACGAAACAACCAATGATGCATACGAGCTTAACCGATCCACAGGTGGTGGAGTTACCCGAACCTGGAGAAACATGGATGAAGATACCTATGCGGGAAGCATTGACTTTCAGTACACCTTTGATATCGCCAATGGTGGAGAAAGCAAGATAAAAGCTGGCGGCGGTTTAATAAAAAAAGCAAGAGACTTCGAAATTTTAAACTATGCATTTCCAGTAAGACGTCGTGGCACGATAGATTTCTCGGGTGATCCCGCTGAGTTGTGGAATGATAACATCTGGGATCCTGAGTCTGACGCTGGCATTTATGTCGAATATACTTATGAGCCTTCTAAGTCATATAATGCGACTCTGGATATTCTATCATCGTACATTATGAACGAAATACCACTAACCAGAAAATTTAAAGTGATATACGGTGCAAGAATAGAAAAAGCAATAAACAAGTATACGGGTCAAAGACAGATCATTAATGATCCTGCCACAGATCTATATACAAACAGAATAGTACTTGACGAAACGGATTTTCTCCCTGCTCTCAATATGGTTTATACTCTATCAGAGAACAGTGAACAAGGCAAAACTATGAATATCAGAGGGGCCTTTTCTCAAACAATTGCCAGACCTAGTTTCAAGGAAAAGTCAATTGCCCAAATAGAGGATCGGATTACAGGTCGGACATTTATCGGTAATATTGGTATTGAAGAAACCAAAATTTCCAATGTAGACCTTAGGTGGGAATACTATATATCAGGAGGTCAGATTCTCTCTATAAGCACATTCTATAAATCCTTTACCAATCCTATAGAACTAACCGCCTTTGATGCTACATCTCCTGACAACTTTATTCCTCGTAATGTAGGTGACGCTAGCCTGTATGGAATAGAACTAGAAGCAAGGAAGAAACTTTCATTCTTAACTCCTTTACTATCAGATCTAAGTATCGGTTTCAATGCTACATTGGTTAAATCAGAAGTCGCCATGACTCAGGAAGAAATCCAAGGAAGACTAGCATCTGCCCGTGAAGGAGAAACAATAGATGCTAATCGTGCTATGGTGGGCCAATCTCCCTACATTATTAATTTGAGCTTGACATATTCCAATCAAGATAATGGATGGGAAGGAAATCTCTCATTCAATACTCAGGGCAAAAGACTAGCCATTGTGGGCATAGGTCAGATACCCGATGTTTTTGAGCGTCCTTTTAATAGTTCAAACCTGAGACTTTCAAAGAGATTTGGCGCTTGGAAAACAGGAGTTAGTATAAATAATATTCTTAATTCCGAAAAGGAAAAGCAGTATCAGTCATATGGCGCAACGGATCATATTTTTGAGCTCTATCAAACAGGTAGAAAATTTTCCTTCAACCTTCAGTATACATTATAAAAATGTCAACACAAACGTTTTAGCTTTCAACTCTCAACCAGAACGAGCCACCATGTCGCTCTACTCCTTTAAGGTTTTCATGATCCCATATTGGCAATAGCATCGATGACAACTCCTCATCCTCGGAGATAAAATAATTTGGTAAGATCGTTTTATACTTCTCAGGATTGGCTAGGAGAAACATCGCCAGGCCGTATTGCTCAGAATAAAATCTATCACACATAAACTGGGGGTAGTCATAGGGTATATAGACGTCATGGATATGGACAATGACACCTTTCTTTAACCTTGGAAGAATTTCCATAAAGAACACCATAGAATCAGAATTGGGCAATATCCTATGTGAGTTATCTATGAATAAAATGTTACCCTCAGCAAGCTGATCAACCACATCAAAGTCTATCGACTCAAAAGGTTTTCTAATCATGCTATCCACCAGCCCATCGATTTCCGCTCTCGGTTGTGGGTCAATCGAGATAAGCTGGGATTCTAATGACAGATCCTTTTTGGCCTTATAAGCAACTTTGGTCGAGTTTCCTGAGCCTATTTCTATATACTTGGAGGGTCGGTGGATAGCCATCATAGTATAGATCCCAATGACATCGAGACCTGGTAGGAATCCATTGTTCCATGTAGGTTTTGTGCTATCAGTCTCTTTGGTGATGTCTTTAATTTCCCATATCTGGGTAGATAGATCCAAGGCATGTTGTATATATGATACATAAGCATCCCTGTTGTCATTGATGATTTGGTAAAGTCCTTTGTGCGGCGGTTTTCCGTGACCATACCGAGGTTTCAAGTAAACTTTATAATCCAGAAAGAGATTCTGAAACTTTGGATTGAAAAATCTGTACAATTGCTTTATCATGTGTACAAATATGCGAAAGCCACCCACCATTACCACGATTAACAAGCAATTTCTCTTCCTTAAGTTTCTGAATTTATAAGACATCTTGGTTCTTGCTGACTCAATCTTAATAGTTTAATTTTAGTACTAAATCTCAATTGTGAAGCTATTAGCAGCATTAAGACCCCAAAGAGTTGCATACAAGAGTAGGGTCGAAGAATTGTAACAATGTTAGATGAGTTACGTCCTCAAAAATGAGTGTGAATTTAGGCGAGTGTGAAACATTATCATCTAGAAAATACGTTAACTTTGAATAAAGTTCGAATCATGGTAACTACGATAAAGAAAGGAACAAGTAAGCAAAATATAGAAGACATTCTAAGGCAACTCTTCTCTAAAAAAAAGAAAGCAAGTGGCATTGATGCCTATAAATACTGTGGCGTAATAAAGTTAAAAGACTCTCCTTACAACATTCAGAAAAAGATGAGGCGTGAGTGGGACTAAATTGCTCTTGGATACCAATGTAGTTCTGCATCTATTATCTGGAGATCAAACCGTAGCAGAGTTAATCAACGACAAACAAGTTTACTTATCTTTTATCACAGAGCTTAAACTTCTCGGATATAGAGATATTGCGGAAGGTGAGCAGAATGACAGCAGAGCTTTTTTCTTTAACCATTCTCCTCCTTACTCTTTAAACATACTCCTCCTCCCATACTCCCTACAGATAGGACAATTGCCCGGATCATGACCCCTGGCAGGGCAGTATTCCCTCCCAAAAAAAATGATGCGTAAATGAAGCTGGTTCCACGACTCCTCTGGGTATATCTTCTTTAAATCTTCCTCCGTTTTCTTTACACTTTTACAATTGCTAAGTTTCCAACGCCATGCCAGCCTGTGGATATGGGTATCTACTGGAAATGCCGGCACTCCAAATGCCTGGGACATGACAACTGATGCTGTCTTGTGACCCACACCCGGCAGAGCTTCTAAATCCTCAAATGACTGTGGCACCTCACCATCATGCGTATCAATAATAATTTCACTCAATCTATGAATGGCCTTAGACTTAGCGGGCGCCAGTCCACAAGGTCTGATGATATCTAAAATTCGAGAAACAGGTTGTCGCCTCATATCCATAGGGTTATCTGCCAAGGCGAAGAGTTCTGGTGTAGTAGCATTTACCCGCACATCAGTACATTGGGCAGATAATAGAACGGCAACAAGAAGTGTATATGGGTCTTTATGTGCCAATGGAATAGGAGTTGTCGGGTAGAGGTTCTCTAGTATTATTGCTATCCTCTCCCCCCTATCCTTTCTAGTCATCCTTATTATTGAGAGATATTAAAAACTCCATGGTATCTACTCCATCTGCATAATCAGATAAGGATGGCATCTGACTATTCCCAAACGGGATGACCTCTACTCCATCTATTCTCTCGCTAGATACGATACATTGGATGCCATCTAGCTCCGCCTTGAGATGAGTAGACAACTCCTTAGTATCGTTGTAAAACCCGTAATGCAATGATGCAATTCTAGATGGGATTACTTTTTCCTCTCTGAGAACGACACATCCATTGCTATAAATCTTGATCTTATTCAGCATATAGATTGCAAGGTTATAATCAAAATTGTTCTTATACTTATTATGCAATGCCATCTCATCAAACTCATCCAATACCTCCATCAAGGGGATAAAGTCATATTCTTGAGGAACATAAATTTTTGAAACATTCCTACAACCTAACCCAAAGTAGTCGAATATGTCATTTCCTAAAAGACGTAATTCTTCTTTCGTTTCATTCCCACTCAAAACAGCCACGCCATTTTTATTATTCCTAATAATGTGGGGATACTTGCCAAAATAGTAGTGGAAATATCGAGCCGTATTATTGCTCCCAGTTGTGATAACAGCATCAAATGATGTCAGCCTCTCTTGCTTCTCAAAATACTTCCCTACTCTAGCATCAAGCTCGGTCATTACAGATATCAAGTATGAAAGCAGCACCTCGTCCTTCTCAGAATACTTGATCAGTGATATATTTCCCGATAAAAAGACTGACATAAGGTCGTGAAAGCCCACACAAGGAATATTACCTGCCAGAATGAGACCTACTCTCTTCATGCCGTCGCCGGACTCGGGGTATGCATGAAGCCAAGCGGTCAGTTTCTCTTTGTCCAAATACTGCGACGTGACGTTGTCCAGCGCCTTCCTGATAAAACTCTGAGTAAACCATCTGTTCTTTAATCCTGACTGTGCAACAGCATCCATCAAAGCCGGATGACTGGAACTGATGTATTCTCCTAACCCGCCCAAAACTTCTATTTTCTCGCTTCTGTTCATTTCTTTCTTGATCCTAGATACGTCCTCCATCGTTCTAGAGACATTTGCATATCCTCAGGCAAGTCAGAATCCACAATCATCTTTTCCTCGGTGCGAGGATGTATAAATCCGAGTGACTTAGCGTGCAATGCCAATCTAGGCAGGAGTTTGAAATTATTCTCTACAAAGGACCGATACTTAGAAAAGACAGTTCCTTTGACAATTTTATCTCCACCATACTTATCATCATTAAATACCGGATGACGTGCATGGCTCATATGTACACGTATCTGATGGGTTCGCCCTGTCTCCAATCTACACTTGATTAAACTGACATAGAACAAGTCCTCTATCACAGAGTAATGTGTAATTGCATGCTTTCCCCCTTCATCTTCTACATAGACCATTCTTTTAGTACGGTCCTTAAGATTCATACCTATCCTTCCATCTAAGACTCCATTCATTTCATCAAAATTACCCCACACGATGGCTTGATATTCTCTTTCGATTTTATGATCAAAGAACTGCTTGGCAAGGTGAGACATAGTGAATGAATTCTTTGCAATCAAGAGAAGACCTGATGTTCCTTTGTCAATCCTATGAACAAGACCAGGGCGATCACTCTCGTTTCCTTCCATAATGGGTAACTCCTTATCTTCAAAATAATAAGCAAGGGCATTTACCAATGTGCCACTCCTATTTCCAACTCCTGGGTGAACCACCATTCCTGATGGCTTATAAGTAACCATCAAATCATCGTCCTCGTAGCGGATGTCCAGTTCTATGTTCTCAGGAAGTACTCCTTCACTCTTGGAATGCCGTGGTATTAATAATGAAATCTCATCATTAGGTCTCACTTTATAATTGGATTTACAAGTTTTTCCATTTACAAGCACAGCACCGTCAGAGATAGCACTCTGTATCCTATTACGAGAAACCCCCATCATCCTCTCCAAAATAAATTTATCAATCCTATATGGACTCTGTCCAAGATCAACATTAATCTGCATCCGCTCAAATAATTCCTCGTTCTCTAAAATTTCTTCCTCCATCGTTTCATTATTTTAAAATGCAAATGTTACTCCAAGACTAAGTCTGATAAAATCTGTGCGGGTCTTATAGAGTCTAAATCTATCGACGGGCAATGCAGAACCTATAAGGTCATCGTCTATTGCTAAGTAATCACTCTTTCCTCCTTGGGAGTAGCTGAGTTTAAAATTGGCATAAGCATAATCTGAAATCGTCGCCTGCACACCGATCGTAGATGAGAAGGCAAAAGCGATATCTGAGTTTTCAAATTCCAAATCAAAACTTTGATCAGCTTCTATGTCAAACAGATTATTGGTTGTAATAAACCAATCTATTCCCAGTCCTGCTTCCAAAAAGGGCTCGAAAATCGAGAAATACGCATCAGGATAAAACCGATAGACCAATCTACTGCCAATAAGATTTGTGGTGACCGATGACTCTATAGGGACTAGGAATCCATCTACAAAATCGTCATAGGTCCCGCTTTCATTCTGTAGGTGATGATAAAAAAAATCCATTCCGAGAAAATAATTCTTGTCTGGTTTGGCTTGAAATAAAAATGCCACCCCAAACCCGAAACCGGTAGACTCCATGTTGTCACCGTATGTCCCCAGCGGAAACCCAAAATCCAAACCAACATCAATCAAATACACCCTTCCCTGCTCATCGTAATATTCTGCATCCTCTATGTATGAGCTGTCCACCTGAGCTTTAGACACATTGGCACATAAGCAAAAGGCAATCAGGAAAATGGCAATATTTCTTGAATTCATCATTCTTCCCCCAAAAATAGATTTTTGTCTATGGGCATCTATGATTATGTTTGATTTAATTGCAAATCTCTATTATTGTTAAAGCTACAAAGCATATGAAAATCTCCTCAAAGTCGGTAATTGACAAATTCAAAACCCCCGATCAAAAACCTCATGTCCTGCCCATCTATACCACATCGGCCTTTTCATTTCATGATATGGAAGAAGGTATTGATATCTTCAAGGGTGATCGCCAAGGACATGTATATAGCAGATATGGCAACCCCACAATAGAGGCAACTGCTCTCAAGATTGCTAGGCTTGAAGGTCATGACCTGGACAACGAATGCTACGGGTACATGACATCATCGGGAATGTCAGCTATTAACACCATCATCCAGACGCTTTTGAAGCCAGGTGATGCTATGCTTACCCAAGGGGATCTATACGGCGGGACTACCGAGTCCTTCAATAAATTATTTGCCAGAATCGGAATAAATATCGTTTACACCGACTTGAATGATATTGATGCTATTTCGAGCTTGATTTCTTCCAATAAAAACATTAAACTTATATATTTTGAAACACCATCTAATCCTACGCTGAGTTGCATTGATGTGAAAAATCTAACAGCTGTAGCAAAGAAAAATAATGTATTTACCGTTATCGATAACACATTCGCTACACCGATCCTTCAAAGACCATTGACAATGGGTGTTGATTTTGTTATACACTCATCGACAAAATTTCTAAATGGTCATGGCAACTCCATCTCCGGAGCAATAGTAGGACATAGAGAAGAATGGAAACATAAGATATGGGAAACTTTAAAACTAAATGGTGCTACATGTAATCCATTTGATGCATGGCTCACGTATAATGGAATGAAGACTTTGGCTCTTAGGATGGAAAGACACTCTTCCAATGCAATGAAGCTTGCGAAGTTTCTTCAAAGTCAAACCAGAGTTTTGCAAGTCAATTACCCAGGACTCTCCACTCATGTATCACATGAAATTGCATCACGGCAAATGGAAAAATACGGAGGCATGTTGAGCTTTGAAGTTAACGGAACCATCCAGGACACCATAGGGATAATGAACAAACTATCGATGTGTAATTTGACACCGACATTAGGAAACGTAGATACACTCGTCCTCCACCCAGCCACCAGTAGTCATTTAAAAGTAAAGAAGGAAGTCAGGGAAGAATATGGGATTTCTGATGGACTGATTCGTGTATCGGTTGGTATTGAAGATATTGAAGATATCATTGCCGATTTTTCTCAAGCATTGGGTCTATAGACATTTCACAAGCGACCCCGCATTCCTAATTCAATTACCTGAACGTCCTTCAATTTACCTTCAGTGCAAGAGAAAAGGATCATCGTCCTCATGGAATGGAACCCGTGATGACCTACTGCTCCCGGGTTCATGTGCAATAAGTCATGTTTGCGATCAGGGACTATTTTTAGGATATGCGAATGACCACAGATGTATAGATTGGGTTTTTCCTTAGTGATGAGATTCTTCACTCTATGGGTATATCGCCCTGGATAACCTCCTATGTGAGTCATGAACACCTTTACTCCATCAATGGTAAGGAACTGATTTATAGGAAAGTCAACCCTTAGTTTTCCAGAGTCTATATTTCCATAAACGGCTACAAGATTTTCATTTACCTCAGTGATCTTTTCTATGACTTCATATTTGCCAATATCTCCCGCATGTAGGATAAGGTCAACTTCGCGTAAGTGTTGAAAGTAATCTTCATCAACAAAACCATGGCTGTCAGATATTATTGCTACTCTTTTCATAGTAAAATAGAACACGATAGATGCAATTCAGTTTACATCTATCGTGCCCATTCAAAAATAACAATATCATATACAATTGAACTAAGTCTACTCTTGTCCTCTTCCAAGTATCCATCCTACCACACCACCTCCTATAGCTCCCCATAGCAAGTTGCCAACGCTATCCATAGCTACGTTGGCCCAACCATGAAGATTCAACATTGACATCATCATCATGCTATGACTCAGTCCTACTAAAAATGCGATCATCGCACCCGCTTTGGCACCTGACAAAAATGTCTTAATACCTGCCCATCGGTTATATATGATGGCAAGCAATAAGGCAAAGAGTACTTGTGCAATAGCCAAAAGCACCATCTTGGGCTGCTCGTATCGGAGGCCTTCATAGTGTATTGTATGACTGCTTTGGATGCTTTCAAGGCAAAGTCCCCAAATTACAAACCCTGCGAGTAAGAGTGTTACAGCTCCACCGAGTGTAGCTAGTAAGATTTTCTGGAAGTCCATATCTTTTAAAGTTTTAGTTTGCTTAAAGTTAAATACAATCATTGATAATCAATAAATTATTTACATATGTTTTTATTCTTTTATATTCAACATTAACTAATCAAATCTTATGGATCCCTTAGTAAAGAATATTTTGGTCGTAGTCGGAGGAATCGTTATTGGCAGTATAGTTAATTTTACGCTTGTCAATCTCAATGGAACAGTCATCCCATTCCCCGAGGGTGTAGATGTATCTTCTATGGATAAAATGGCTAAGACAATGCACCTATTTTGAATCGAAACACTATATCGCTCCCTTTCTTGGTCACGTCCTTGGAACACTTGTGGGTGCCTTTGTTGTTGCGAAATTTGCGGCAAGCAATAATTTTAAACTTGCAATGTTTATTGGAGTCTTCTTTCTTCTAGGCGGCATAATGGCAGTAAAAATGCTTCCTGGATCTTGCGCATTCGAAACCGCGGACTTGCTGCTAGCTTATCTACCTATGGCATGGCTCGGTGCTACTCTAGCTGGCACAAGGAGATCTTATGGATGACAGGACGATGCCTATAATCGTAGAACAAGAATTCGCTACTGAAGAATTTGAAACTCGCTTTAGCGTAATTAGTGAAGGAAGAGTGTTTATTCATAATTGGAAAGTTACGGAGGTAATCCCGTTGAAAGCCATATGCTATACATGGTTATACTATAATTACATAGGTAAAGCTTCAGTCACATTTCATATCAAGGAGATTGTTGGTAAAGCGCTCTTGACAGTCACCTGTCTTGTATTGGATTCTTTTGATAAGGGTGTTCCAGAATTTAGCCGAGAAAGTTGCTTAGCGGGTTGGAAATATTTTATTCAGCAGCGCCTAGTCGAATATTTGGATAGCAGAACGTGAGAGGCGAAACATGGATGAGCGGATGTTCAGAAATTGATGAACGAACTTTTGCTTGCAAAAGTAAAGGTCTTAATGACCTTTGAGAGAAGAAACCGCAAAGCGGGTGGGCAGGACGAATCGCTCCTCTGGGAAAAGAAACGAAAGACACGAGATTCTTATTAACGACAAGTCCTCTTGACTTTGACACGTTTTAGCCATAAGCATTTGATTATCAAGCAGTTAAGTTTTTCGTTTTCGCAATACGTTGTCTATAACTATCTGATTGTCAGGCTGTTGTAATTGAGGGGTTTGATTTTTTTCAATTTGAATTTATCTATCAGTACTTGTTGGTTTGAATCCATAGCACTGCGTAGGTAAAAGTCCTTTCCATCTTGGGTAATCTTGCTAGACTGCATCCTGTCGAGTGTTTTTAGAATGGTAAGCTCTGAGAGCGGTGTTTTGTTTTTCTCAAGTCTGATCTCGACATGTCTTAATAGTGCCAAGGCCATAAAGCACATAGCAATGTGGCCGCGGATTCTTTTGTCTGTCCAATGAAACATTGGTCTGACTTCCAAGATGCTTTTCATGGTTCTAAAGCCTTGTTCGATTAAAAACAAGTGACGGTATTGATCTAATATTTGCACAACACTCAAGTTGTCTACATTGGTACTGATGGCTAAAAAGCCATCGTACATTTGGTCCTGCTTGATCTTTTTTTCGTTGAGCTGGTAGCTGTCCTTGCCCGTTTTGTTCAAGTAATGGTAAGAGGTTTTCTTTTTTAACTGGGAAGGGTTGTCCATGAAGTACTGTGCCTTTATTAGGCGTTTTTCTCTTTCATGACGGTCTTTGCGTGCCCTTTTTTCACTGTAGGTGCAGATCACTTTCCGTCCCTGGTACATTAGTGTAGTGTATTTTAGCTTTATTGGTTTTCCATCTTTTTGATACACCCATTCATTGTTATAGCGGCTCTTATCTACCAATGCTTCTTTGGCGGGCGTTTTCATCATTTTTAGCTTTTCACCAAATATGAATGGAAAGTCCATTTGCCCACTGATCAGGTCAATGTTTTGTTCTGATAACATGGCTCGGTCAGCTACTACGATGACCTTGTCGATACTATATTGCTTTTTTACCTGTTCCAGTATTTTACTTATCGTCTTGACTTCGGCAGTGTTTCCCTCGAATATATGATAGGCCACCGGTTGCTTGTTACGATCCATGAGCATTCCTAATACCACTTGAGTCTTTCCTATTTTACCATCCTTGGAGTATCCCTTTTTTCTTAATGTGTTTTCTTGTTCTACATCACTATCAAAATAAAAAGTCGTTACATCATAAAAAACAATATCTAATTTTTGATTGAATAAATTGCGACCGGTCATATATATACTTTGCTGTATGGCGTGGCTATATTGGTCCAGCTTATCCAAGGCACGGTACAACCAATGGAGTTTTATGTCTTGTACCGAGTAATATTCAGCCTGATTGTGATAATTAGCCAGTTTACTGTTGGGAACATTAAAGCGCTCGACCAACATCAGCAACACCGCTTCGTATAAATCAAAGGTCAGGTGGTGCTTTCTTTTTATTCTGGCAAAGACCTGGTCCAGCTTAAATGTGTGCAGCACGCTGTCAACTAATTGCACATAACCAAAATTGAACCTGCCCACTTCCTCCACCTCAGTACCCATCAAGTCTAAGGGATTGCCACCCCCTAGAGCGTACAGCCTGGATCCCATTTTCTTAAGTGTCTCAGGGTTATAGTCCTCTGCCTTGCCCAAATTGGCTAGGGTTTTCATTCGCGCAACGCCGTTTTCATCGCGATAGGAATGAATCAGACTCATATAGTGTCCGGACTTCTTTTTATCAATACGAATTGTAGCCATAATAACTACATTATATTAATAATTTCTTAGAAAAACAAACTGTCTTCGCAATACAATTTACACTATAAAAAAACTAAACCCTTACCCTGCAAGGGTTTCAGACGATTTCTCTCATACAAGTGTCAAAGTCAAGAAACATGGATGAGCGGATGTTCAGAAATTGATGAACGAACTTTTGCTTGCAAAAGTAAAGGTCTTAATGACCTTTGAGAGAAGAAACCGCAAAGCGGGTGGGCAGGACGAATCGCTCCTCTGGGAAAAGAAACGAAAGACACGAGATTCTTATTAACGACAAGTCCTTCGGTTAGGCAAAGTTTGAATACGGATATAAAAAAAACCACCTGCCTCAGGCAAGTGGTCATTAATTTGGCGGAAGAGGAGGGATTCGAACCCCCGGTACGCGTGAACGTACGTCGGTTTTCAAGACCGGTGCATTAAACCAGCTCTGCCACTCTTCCATCTAAATCTTTGCTTTTTTAGAGCGACTGCAAATCTAGATACATTATTCAGTTTGGAAATAGAAATCACGAATAAATTGAATAAAAAAAAAGTGACCACCTGCGTAGGTGATCACTCTTATATTTTTAAAAGAATGCTATTTAGCTAGGATTAGCAGCACCTTCTTCTTTCAATACCTTACCTTTTATAGTAATGTATGTTATCGCTGGATCAGTATTAGCAGTAATGGTAACTCTCTTTGACTGAGCTTGTCCACCTACTTTACCTTTATTTTTTGAGTCAAACTGTACTTTGATGACTCCAGATTCACCTACTGGGATAGGCTCACGTGGCCAATCAGAAACAGTACAACCACAGCTACCTTTAGCATTGCTTATGATTAGAGGTTCTTTACCAGTATTTTTGAAAGCATACTCATGAACTACTTTTTCTCCCTCCATCACTTCGCCAAAGTCCCAACTATCTTCTGAAAATACAATTGATGTCAATGGACCTACTGGAACTGCAGGTTCTGCTTTTTTTGAGACAACATTTGCTGCAGTGTTTTCAGCACCTCTTGTAGTAGCATCAGCCTGAACCAAACTCTCCCTGGTATCATCTGCTGCTTTTTCATTTTTGCAAGAGGTTACGATAAAACCCATTGCGAGTAAAAAACTTGCTAATTTTAAAATTTTCATTATCTATTGTTTTGTGAATTAATGACTGTTTGACGAATCAAATTTATGTATGGAAATGATATATGAGGAGCGATTCACATTCGTTAACAGCTCATTAACAAGAACTACAAGAAATTACTTGACACTATTTTCTCTTTAGGACCCTTGCTATAATTATAGAATCCTTCACCAGATTTCACTCCAAGCTTTCCTGCAGCTACCATATTCACAAGCAATGGGCATGGAGCATATTTAGGATTGCCAAATCCAGCATAAAGTACGTTTAAGATTGAATGACATACATCCAATCCTATAAAATCAGCAAGATGCAATGGCCCCATTGGATGAGCCATTCCAAGCATCATCACGGTATCTATTTCTTCTACTCCAGCGACTCCTTCGTACAGGCTATATATCGCCTCATTTATCATAGGCATTAATATCCTATTAGCTATAAACCCAGGATAATCATTTACTTCGACAGGCACCTTACCCAATTGCTTACTTAAGGACATGACCTTCGCTGTCACCTCATCAGAAGTACTATATCCTCGGATTACTTCTACTAATTTCATCACAGGCACAGGATTCATAAAATGCATTCCTATAACTCTTGATGGATCCTTACATGCCGCCCCTATCTTTGTTATACTTATAGAGGAAGTGTTGGTAGCTAAAATGCAATCCTTTGAAGTGTTCAAATCAAGGTCCTGAAATATCTTCATCTTGAGATCTATGTTCTCAGTTGCGGCCTCTACTACCAACTCTGATTCCTTGACCGCCTCAGCCATATTTGTCTCAGTGGTAATTCGATCTAGAGTTTCATTCCGATCTGTCTCAGAGATTCTCTCCTTGGCAAGCATTCTATCGAGATTCTTTCCGATGGTCTTCATGGCTCGGTCCAGTGCTTCCGCTGAAATATCACATAACGTGACACTATGACCTTTCATAGCAAAAACATGAGCAATTCCATTACCCATTGTACCAGCACCTATTACAGTAACTTTCTTCATTTGCTTTATTAATTTGCAGGAGCAAAGATAAAAACCTAACCCATGATTATAGTAGCCGATGCTGGATCTACCAAAACCTCTTGGGCAATCGTAAACAATGAAGGTGAAATTGTAGAGAGGATACACTCTCCAGGATATAACCCACTTGTAGGAAACCCCATTTCTTTTTACCCAGAATTAGCAAATAGCCTAGGTATAACCGATTCACTGTATTATTATGGAAGTGGAATTAATGACCTTACAAGAGCCCAAGTGGAATCAGAGTTGTCTCATTTCACGAAGCTTAATTGCAATCTAAATATTTCCGATGATCTTACCGCTGCCGGCATAGCACTCTTTGGAGAGAGATCAGGAATCGCCAGTATTCTGGGTACCGGAAGCAACTTCGGAATGTTTGACGGTCAAAACATAACCTCCAGAAAACAAAGCATGGGCTATCTAATCAATGATGATGGAGGTGGGTCCTCTATGGGAAGGCGCCTACTACGTGACTACTACAACAAGAATTTGCCAAATGAGATCCAGACTCTTTTAGATAAAATATTTGACATGGATCGCATAATTGTATTAGGTCACCTGTACAATGATCAACGTCCCAATGCGTTCATTGCTAAGTTCTCAGAAGTGCTTTCTGAGTCGGACCATCCTTACTGCCAGGAATTAGTTGCCCTTGAATTCCGTGAATTTCTAAAGTCGGTGAGCAGTTATTACGCTCAATCGAAATTGATCGGATTTGTCGGTGGGATAGCAATGACCTACCAAAATACTCTCAGGCACCTTTGCAAATCCGAAGGATATAGAATAGAAAATATCATCCACTCCCCGATTGACCATCTCGCTCGGTATCACTTCAATAAAAACCACCCGTAGCATGAAAGCCATTTCTATTTATGTGACCCATCCAAGCAAAAAACATGCAGTCATGATATCGAAGATCTTGCTCCAGGAGAAATTAATAGCTTGTAGTAACATTACTATTAGCACGTCTATTTATTATTGGAATGACGAATTAGTAGAGGAGGAGGAATATATAACCATAATGAAATCTTCATATGAATTATGGTCCAAAATTCTGAAAAGAGTTACAGTTCTCCATGAATATGATGTCCCCTGCATTTGCAAACATGACATTGAATATAATAAAGGATATCATGAATGGTTAAGTGACAAACTGAACAAAAATCCTTAAAACCTTCTTCTATTTTTAATTCTTTGCTTACCAGTTTCAGCACGACCATGTACATATTTAGTATTTAGTGGATACATGCTTATCGCCATTGTTATTACCATAGATCAATTTTTATTCCCTAAGTCAAAAAATCATGCTCGAATTTAGTTTCCTTTGCTGTCAATAAGCTAATTACGAAACATTACTACTGCCTTGGTTTCATTCAACAAAACGCGCCTTACACTTGTCGTGATCATCTTGATCATCATCTTCTATCCTCTATCCTACTTTCTCTTATCAGTATCAGTGATTAGTCTGATAGTGATTAGTCTACTTGATATTAGCAATTCCAGAAATGGATTTCAACTAAGCATAGATAAGGAAGGTATTTCCAACATGATGAGCCCTATGAAGCATCCCCAATACTGGGTACTGACACTGATGTTCTTTATTGTTTTATTCAGTTTCTGGCAGTCAACTGATCAAATTCATCTTCTCGAACGGCTAAGAATCAAATTACCTTTTATTGGACTACCTCTAGCTTTCATTGCTCTACCGAAGTTTTCAAGTCGTCAAATCAGAATGTTAATGTTTGTTCTAATTGGATACTTATGTCTGCTGAGCCTATGGATATGGGGACAGTACATCGGAAGCTATGAAGAAATTAACTTTTTACTTAAAAGAGGACATCCAATGCCTACACCCGGTAGCCATATCAGATTTGCAAGCCTCATGGCTGTAGGAGTCGTGACTGGCGTCCATGTCCTTACTTCCTATTCATTCCGAAGAAAGTTGACTTTCTACTTATTGCTAATAGCAACGCTTTATCTTTTCCTTTTCATGCATTTCCTCGCTGTCCGAACGGGCTTACTATTGATCTATTCAGGACTATTCGTCCTGATATTTACGAAAGTATTAATATTGAAAAATAAGATGCTAGGGATTATATCCATGCTGGCCCTTCTAGTTATTCCATTCCTTGCATACAAGACTGTCCCTAGTCTCCAGAATAAGATCAATTATATGATCCATGATGCCAAAATGTATAAAACCAACAAGAAGCATCTTTATTCTGATTCGGGAAGATTAATAAGCATCGAGATAGCCCTAGAACTCTGGAAGGAATCTCCAATTGTGGGTATCGGAAGTGGAAATTTATATTCCAGAATGGAAGCTAGCCTCAATAAGAACTATCCTGAAATGACGGCAGTAAGAATGCCTCACAACCAACTAATCTATGTACTGGCCGCAAATGGAATCGTTGGATTAATACTGTTTATAGTGGCTTTCTTTTTTCCGATATTTTACCAGCATAATTATAAGGTTCCAATCTTCATTGCCTTGCAGGTGATGATATTCATGTCTTTCATGACAGAGCATAGTATAGAAAATGCGGTCGGGGTCGCCTTTTACCTAGTTATTACATTGATAGGGCTAAATCAACTGGTCAAGACAGAGAAAACAGTAACAATCCCCTAATTTTCAGAATAAGTTACCTGCTTCACGGCTTCTATTACTTTTGCGGGATTGGGGAGATATTCTTCAACTAACGTTGGTGCATAGGGCAAGGATGTATCAGCCGAATTGACTCGGACGATTGGTGCATCTAGATAATCAAATGCATACTTCTGAACTTCATAAGTGACCTCTGCAGAAACCCCAGCAAAAGGCCATGATTCATCGACTACCACCAGCCTGTTGGTTTTTTTGACGGACTCAACTATTGCTTCATGGTCCATGGGTCTAATCGTTCGCAGATCAATCACTTCAGCAGAAATTCCTTGCTTTTGAAGTTCTTCAGCAGCTTTTTTTGACACCTCCATCATCTTATTATAAGAAACAATGGTGACGTCTGTTCCTTCTCGGCGGACTATTGCCTTGCCGATAGGGACGAGATATTCTTCATCAGGAACTTCTCCCTTGAGACCATACATTGATTCTGCCTCCATGATACATACCGGATCATCATCCCTAATGGCGGATTTCAACAATCCTTTGGCATCAGCCGGATCTATGCAAGAAACTACTTTCAGGCCCGGGCAGTTGGCTATCCAAGACTCGAACGACTGTGAATGCTGCTGTGCCAATTGTCCCGCAGAACCTGAAGGTCCTCTGAATACGATAGGACAGTTAAACTGTCCTGCTGATTGGCTGAGTGTCTTAGCAGCGTTGTTGACAATTTGGTCAAAAGCCAAAACAGCAAAATTCCAAGTCATAAACTCTACAATTGGCCGAAGACCGTTCATTGCCGCTCCCACCCCAATTCCTGCAAATCCAAGCTCTGCAATCGGGGTGTCGATTACTCTCTTAGGTCCAAACTCATCAAGCATTCCTCTACTGACTTTATAGGCACCATTGTACTCGGCGACCTCTTCTCCCATTAAAAAGACAGTCTCATCTCTTCTCATTTCTTCGCTCATTGCCTCATTGAGCGAATCTCTTAAGGTCAAAATCCTTGACATCTATCAATCTTTTATTGCTAGCAAATTTATTACTTATTCAATATTATTTCCTGAATATCTACCCCTCCCATTTTACCTGAGCTCATTATCAAAATAACCGCACCGCGTGGATCTAATTTTTGCACGAGATCGGTAAGTTTTTCAGGAGCATTTTCTACTACCAAATTTTCTGTGCCAAAGGCTTTCATGACTTCCATTTTATCTAACATGGGCATCCTCTTCATAACCAGGGTATGTGCATCATAATAGACGATGGCCTTGTCAGCAGCCTTCAACACACCCTTGTACTGTGGTAAAAATGCACTGTTGAGGCTGGAGAATGTGTGCAACTCCAATATGGCAATCATTTTTCTTCCTATATATTCTTCGGCAACTGCCTCTACAGTGGCCCTGACCTTAGACGGCGCATGAGCAAAATCTCGGTAGATGGCCAAGTCATCAACATCATACTCAAGTTGAAGACGATTTGAAGCACCTGTAAAACTACTTATGGATCGCAAAAATGCTTTGCCGTCAATACCCACCTCTCCACAAACTTTTAATGCAGCGGACATATTTGCGAGATTGTGTTTACCGAATATTGAAATTTTGAATATATCTCCCTCATACACTACTTCACCATTATCATTAACGGTCAGTGGATTATAATACTCAACTTCGGTATCATATTTTTCTTTGCCCAAGAGCTGTAGTTCATCATCATCATAGTATAGAATTGCTTTACTCCCATTGTCCATGTCATTTAGCAAAAATCCGAATTGATCCTTATATCCTTCATATGAAGGATACACATTTATATGATCCCACGCTATTCCTGTAACAACGCATACATCTGGATGGTAATGAAGCATTTTAGGTCTTCTGTCTATCGGAGAACTTAAATACTCGTCTCCTTCCAAGACCATTATAGGAGCTTCTGTAAGTCGTACCATCCTATCAAATCCATCTAACTGTGCCCCTACCAAGTAGTCAAAGTTATATTCAAGGTTCTTGAGCACATGCATGATCATAGAAGTGGTTGTCGTCTTTCCATGACTCCCTGCCACAACGAGTCTTTTCTTGTTCTTGCTGCACTCATATATAAACTCTGGGTAGGACACGACCTTTAAGTTAAGCTCAATTGATCTGGCCAATTCTGGATTATCTTTTCGAGCGTGCATCCCCAATATTACGTAATCGATATCATCTGATATGTTAGCCACGATCCATCCCATTTTATTAGGCAATAATCCTGCAGCACTGAGTCGAGAGCGCGAGGGCTCGTAGATCTCGTCATCTGATCCAGTAACTTGGTGTCCTTGATGAGCTAACTCAAGAGCCAAATTATGCATTACACTTCCTCCTATAGCAATTAAATGAACTCGCAACGTAATAGATTGAGTTTCACAAAGTTGTAGAAATTATTTCCATTAATGACAATATTTAATAATATCCTTGCACCGCCTTACGTTTATGACTAAACTTATATGACACTTAAAATACTGAATAGTTATGTCTCATAAAAAATCCAAAGTATTAGCACAGGTTTTCGCTGCCTTGTTATTGGTAAGTGTGTTGTCATCATGCAACAGAGGAGGAAGAGGTTGTCCATATGACATGAAGATAATTCCTTCGATTCAAATTGCATCTTTTCAAATTCCCTCAATTGGATAGTCAAACACTCAACTGGATTCCTCTGACAAATGAGGAAGCGGTTGATGAACTTATCGCCCGATCCCACTCACAGTACATATTGATCTTTAAGCATAGCACGACCTGCCCTATCAGTGCATTTGCTAAAAAGCGACTTGAAGACTCTTGGTCCGATGATGGTATCATGTCATGTCATTATTTGGATTTATTGAAGTATCGTCCTACCTCCAATTTTATCAGCGAATTATTGGAAGTAAAGCACGAATCACCTCAGGCCATTGTATTACACAAGGGAAAAGTTATCTATCATGATTCTCATCTTAATATATCAATAGAACAGATGCTGCCGACCCAAGATGCCTAAAGATAAAATCATTACCAGTCAGGATGGATCTCATACGGTCTACTCTTCTCGATACAACACTACTTATCACTCTGACCATGGTGCACTTCAGGAAAGTCGACATGTCTTTCTCAAGCATGGTATCCACGATCTCATGGCTAGACAAGATAAAAAGAGAATTGACGTATTCGAGATGGGATTTGGTACAGGGTTGAACGCTATATTGACTTATGACTTCACGATTCGCAATGAAGTGGCAGTTCATTACACTACGATCGACAAATATCCGTTGGGCAAAGACATAATTGACCATCTCAACTATATGTCATTCCTAGACTCGACTTATAATCGAGTTTTCACTGGGATGCACAAAACAAAAACCGGTGAAGATCAATCTTTCGATAATGGCTGCTTTAAATTTGTTAGATATATCGATGATTTCCTCACATTTAATCCTGATAGGCAATATGATATTATTTTTTATGATGCCTTTGACCCCAACACACAATCTGAATTATGGACATTGGAATGTATGCATAAAGCATATCAGATGCTCAAGAGTGGTGGAATTCTGACCACATATTGTGCACAAGGCCAATTTAGAAGAAACTTAAAACAGGTAGGATTTTCCGTATTAAAACTTCCCGGGCCCCCAGGCAAAAGAGAGATAACTCAGGCTATTAAGCAACCGAGTTAATTCAACTGCAATCCTTATATTTAGCGAAGATTACAACTTACACATGAAAAAACTTGCGCTCCATTGGAAGATACTTATTGGTATGCTGATTGGTATCCTGGTTGGTTATATCGCCACTCATATTGATGGAGGTAGACTAATGGTAGATCATTGGATAAAACCATTTGGGACGATTTTCCTTAAACTACTCAAAATGATCGCTATCCCCTTGATCATTGCATCGCTCATCAAAGGAATAGCCGATCTCAATGATTTTAGTAAGTTCTCCAAAATCGGAGGTAGGACGGTTCTTATCTATGTCTTCACAACCCTACTTTCAATAAGTATAGGATTGACTGTGGTCCATATAATAAACCCAGGAAAAAAGGTGAGTGCAGCATCTATAGAACAGATGGTCTCAGGAGAGATGAATAAAGCGCAAGGAAAAATCGAGGCTGCAACCAATCAGCAAGATTCTGGACCTTTACAATTTGTTGTAGATATGGTACCTGACAATGTCATCAAAGCTATGGCAAATAATGGATCCATGTTGGAGGTGATTTTCTTTGTCATACTTTTTGGCATATGTCTGCTTTTAATCGATAAAGCTTCAGCCAAACCATTGAAAGATTTTTTTAATGGACTCAATGACATTGTTCTCAAGATGGTAGATCTAATTATGCTCTATGCTCCTATTGGAGTATTGGCCTTGATGGCTGGGTTGGTCACCAGTATAGATAATCCTGAGGTATTTTCTGCGCTAGCTTTATACGCATTGACAGTAGTTCTCGGGCTTTTCCTGATTATTTGTTGTTATTTACTAATAGTAGTTTTCTATATCAAAAAATCACCCTTGTTCTTCTTGAAAGGAATATCACCCGCACAACTTGTTGCATTTTCCACAAGCAGTAGCGCTGCTACCTTGCCTGTGACAATGGAACGGGTAGAGGAACACTTAGGTGTTGAAAAAGAGGTAACCAGTTTTGTTTGTCCGGTGGGTGCCACGATAAATATGGATGGCACAAGTTTGTATCAAGCTGTTGCTGCTGTTTTTATAAGCCAGGCTCTAGGGTTTGACTTAACGACTACCATGTTGGTGACGATCCTTTTTACGGCGTTGATGGCTTCTATTGGTTCAGCAGCTGTTCCGGGAGCCGGTGTCGTCATGCTTATTATCGTATTGGAGGCTATTGGATTTCCGGCTGAGAAACTCGACCTTGGTATAGCTATGATATTGGCTGTTGACCGACCACTAGACATGTGCCGTACTGTTGTAAATATAACCGGTGATGCTACTGTATCTATGATCGTTGGCAAATCTGTAGGCAAGCTAGGAGACCCGCACATAGCAGAATGGGATGACCATATTGATCAAGTTAATCATTGACATCATGAAGACAATATTTCCACTCATTATCATTATGGTATTTGCCATAGGCTGTAAGCAAAAAAAGGTCGTACACAATCCTCCCACGGAAATTCGCTGGGACATGGAAGATGGAAGTCTTAAAGATGAGAAAAAGGTTTTTTTTGACATGCTACACCGCTCAGGACCAAATGTCGACTGGCGAGAAATAGAGCAAGAAACGGCTTGGAAAAACCATCAGCAAAAAGCGCTCAAAAGAAAGCAAGTAGAGCCTCGGGGTGATGACGATATTTCCATTGCCAACGGAAAAGTTATAGGATTTTGGACAGAACGAGGAAGTATCAATCAAGTTGGTTCGGTATTCAAGACTTTATGCAATTCTGAAACAAACACAGTTTCCTCTGAAGGTCCTCTCTGGAAAGGAGGCTTGGATGGTCTGAGTTGGGAGGTGATCAATCAAGACATCCGATTCTCTGAGAGGTTTTTATTCATCTATAAAAAGGATGATGGGTCAAAGAGGTTAGTAGCTGCTGATAGAGGTGACCCTATATACTCCGAAGACGATGGAGAGACATGGAACTATGCTAGTGGTTTTAATGCTGCTGCCTCAGGATATAGACACAAAAATGAATTACAGTTGTCCAACCAGGAAATTTACTTCCTCGGCCGTACCAATTCGTCAAGTAATGTGAAGTTGATGAGATCGACAGACGGCGGATTAATCTATAACTTAATTTTTACCTTCAATACAAACCAAGCCAGTAAATTATCTCTTTGCAACCCACACAACACGGAAGATGTATATGCCATACAACAAACTACAGATGACTTGGCTACATTTTATAAGGTAAATCAAGCACTCGGATCCCTTGAGGTCATTCAAGTAAATTCTCCAGCAGAATATGATGGTGAACGAACAAATTTGGTAGGCACACAGTATGAGGGAAATACAATACGCTTTTACATTTTTGATGAGCAGGATTCACTTAAAATGTCCGAAGATTTTGGTGAATCATGGGAATATCTAAATATCCTACCGGCATCACCGTGGTATTTCGGTGTATATGTATCAAAGTATGATCCTGATCAATTGCTATGGGAGAAGTTGATGCACACAGAAGCATTGATGGCGGTAAATTTTGGCAACGTATCAATGCGTGATGGGAATACTATAGTGATGTCGAGAACAAGTTGCACGCTGATATGATGAGTTTTCATGAATATGAAGATCAAAACGGCGAACCGTTCTTACTCATTGGAAACCATGGGGGCATCAGCATTTCCAGAGATTTTGGTCAAAACAATAAGAACATAGGATTGATAGGACTCAATGTGAGTCCATATTCTGACGTCAGAACACTCCCTTCAGATCCCAATCGTGTATTCGCAGAAGCTCAAGACCAAGGATTCCAACGAGGATATGTTCAAGGAGTAAACCCTGTGTTTATGGTTCAGGTATTTTCTGGAGATTACGGACACATCACTTTTACAGAAAATGGACAAAGAATGTGGGCCATTTATCCTGGTGGAAATATGTCGTATTTGAGGGACCCTATTGCAGGTGGAGTAGAAGGAAACTGTAAGGTGGAATCAGAAAACGAGTCCGTGTGGATTCCACCACTGATGGCAGATCCCGATCCAAGTAAAAATGCAATATACATGGCTGGTGGTGACACTGATGGAGGCAGTGGAGTGCATATCATTCGTATAGAAAAAATCCCTACTCAGAATGATCTAAGTGTGTCTCAGCTTCCATTCGACTTCAGTCCATTTATTTACGTAGTAGAAGATGAAGAATGGTACAACTTAGGTGACGTAGTTGCTCCTACTGTTCTATATTGGTCTGTAGAATATGTAGCGGAAACTAAAATCGCAAGATTTGGAACTTATGGAAGGGGTATATGGGATTTTCAGTTAAAGGAAAGTACATCGTCTATTGAGGATTTTCAATTAAAGAGTGGATTTACATTATTTCCCAATCCTGTCTCTGACGGAATTCTAAATATTAGCATAGATTATAAACCAGCAACTGATATGGTATTTAGGTCGATGACTGGTCAAGAACTAGGAAGGTATAAATTAGAAAAGGACTAAACACCATTCAGGTTAGAGATGTTATGCCAGATACGTATTTATTAACAATGGACAATTATTCACAAAAAATTATTATTCAGAGATAGCATGAGTTTATTAGGAATTGGATCAAGAGTTAAGCATCCTGCTTATGGGGATGGAGTAGTTATAGACGTAGATGTAGCAGCATACCGTGTCTGCTTTATTACCTATGGGGTGAAACTCGTAGGTAAAGACTATGATTCTTGGGAAATCATCGAGGCAGTAGAAATACAAGGCAACGTTTCTTTCAACGATGCTGAAGAGTCATTAATCAAAATTCTGCAATCTTATTCAGACATTAGTGAGGTAGTAGAGTTAGGTGATAAATGGGACAATGGGGTGCTCATACTGAAACCTGGAGATAATTCCCTACAGCCAAAAGAAATACCCATCGACACTTTTTTTCATAAAATCGTCATGCTTAGAGATAGATTGAGGGTTATGGAGCAACGAATAAATAACTCAAAGAAATTATCTGACGAAGACAAGGTCAATTTACAACAGTACATCACACGATGTTATGGAAGTTTAACAACATTCAATGTGCTGTTTAAGTACAAAGACGATCACTTTAAGGGAGATTCTTCATCATGATGTTATCAAGATATGTGCTATTATCTGTCCTGTCTATTGCTGTATTACTGACTTCATGTATTGAACAGCCTAATCACTATGATGCTATTCCACCTGGGATATGGCGTGGGGTACTCAATCTTGACGCTCAACCCAAATCTTTAATTACAGCAAATGACGACATCGTCCTCAATAAGGACTTTTCTTTTGAAGGATTGTTGCCTTTTAACTTTGAGGTCGCGTATAATGGGGATAAACTCGAAGTAACAATTCTCAATGGTGACGAGAGGCTAAAAACTGAAGATGTTTACTTCGGCAGAGATACAAAAACTGGCAAGGACACCGTAGTCATCGATTTTCCCATCTATGAATCGTCACTGAAGCTTTTATATGAAGAAAGAATCATGGAAGGCAATTGGATTGTAAAGAATCGCAAAAACTACTCCATTCCATTTACGGCTTACTATGGAAAGGACTTTAGATTTAGTCAGAAGAAAGAAATTAACCCAAAAGACTATTCTGGGAAATGGAGAGTAACCTTCGACCCTGGAACCGAAGATGAATATCCTGCTATAGGGCTATTTTCCCAGACCGATGATATCATCACAGGAACCTTCCTTACCGAGACTGGTGATTACAGATTTCTTGAAGGTGAAATAGTGGCCGGAAAACTATATATGTCATGTTTTGATGGTTCGCATGCTTTTCTTTTCTCAGCGAAGGAAATGGAAGATGGGACTCTTGCAGGAAGTTTTCGATCGGGTAAGCACTATAAGTCAACATGGGTTGCTAATAGAGACGATATGGTGGAATTACCTGATCCTTTTGAGTTGACTTTTACAAATGGTGATGAGGATAAATTGGATTTCTCCTTTGAAAACATCGACGGTCAAGCTATTTCACTTTCTGATGAAGTCTACACAGGCAAAATAAAGCTTGTACAGATAATGGGAACATGGTGCCCCAATTGTAGAGATGAATCCACTTTTCTTAGAGACTACATCAAGAACCACAATACGGACGATATTGAGGTAATTGCCATTGGGTTTGAGAAGTATAGGGAGAAAGAGAAAGCGATGAATGCACTTCGGCGATACAAGGAAAAAATGGAATTGCCATATGATCTTCTTCTCGGTGGATATGCTAGCAAGACAGAAACATCAGAAAAATTTCCAATCCTCAACAAGATCATATCCTATCCGACATTGTTGTTTGTAGATAGGGACAATAAAGTTAAAAGCATCCATACAGGATTTTCGGGACCAGCCACTTCTGAGTATCAGGATTTTATTACGGAATTTGACCAAATAATTGAATCCCTCAGGAATGAGTAAGATAATACTAATCACTGGGGCAACCTCTGGGATAGGCAAAGCCACGTCAAAGCTATTAGCGTCAAATGGGTATAGCTTAATTCTTGCAGGAAGAAGACAAGAAAGGCTAGACGACCTTGAAAGAGAAATAAAATCAGAGGCCGATTCCCCCGTAACCACATTATGCTTTGATGTAAGAAAATACGAGCAATGTGCTCATGCCTTGAATTCGTTGAGTGAGGATTGGAAGGTTGTTGACATTCTCATCAATAATGCCGGGCTGGCCAAGGGGTATGATGATATACATGAGGGATCGCTGGACCATAGGGAGCAGATGATTGACACCAATATCAAGGGACTCCTTTACCTTACTAGACTAGTCACCCCAGTCATGGTTGATCGCAAAAGTGGCCATGTCATAAATACTTGCTAGACAGCAGGTCATGAAGTATATCCTAAAGGCAATGTCTATTGTGCTACAAAGCATGCCGTCGATGCGCTGACACATGGTATGCGTATAGACCTCCACAAATATGGTATAAAAGTGAGTCAGGTATCCCCTGCTCATGTAGAAGAAACAGAATTCGCAAAAGTGATATTTGATGGGGATGAGGAAAGAGTAAAAATCTATGTTGACTTCAACCCATTAAAATCTTCAGACGTTGCTGAAGCCATCCACTTTATTCTATCCCGCCCCGCACATGTCAATATTCAGGACATCTTGCTCATGGGTACACAACAGGCGAACAGCAATTTCATTAATCGCTCGGGTCGAATATTTGACTGACTAGGTGTTTGCAAAAAACGACTTGACTTCAATAGCGTCTTTGGGCTTAATGCGTCCACTGAGAATCAATCTTATCTCACGCCTACGCTCAGCGCTTTCGTACAATCTGTTTTCTTCATCGCTAAGGGGAATGAGAGGAACAATCTTCTTAGGTTTCTTTGTAGTAGCATCTAGGGCAACAAATGTTAGATAGGCATGGTTTGATTTCCTGGCATTGGCGCCAGTAATATCAGTTGCATACACCTCTACATAAATTTCCATCGATGTATTGAAGGCTCTGGTAACCTGAGCATTGATTGTTATCACGTCACCTAGTCCTATAGGACTTTGAAACGAAACATGATCTACGGATGCGGTGACAACATGACTCTCACTATGTTTGCCTCCACAGATACTTCCTGCAATATCCACCCACCGCATTAAATAACCACCCATCAAATTTCCCAACGGATTGGTATCATTGGGCATTATCATCTCCGTCATCGTGGTTTTTGACTCTTCTACTTTCTTACCTTTCATTTATTCTCTTTCTTGAATTCAAATTCAAATACCTCTGCAAATTCATCTTTCAATTTCAACTTAACCTCTTCAAAATCTATGGATGACTTCACCTCCTTTTCCATGGAAGTAACCTCGGTTTTAGCTTGTGTTATTCCACAAGGTATGATTCCATCATACATAGATAAATCGTTGTTAACGTTTAGTGCAAGACCATGCAGCGTCACCCACTTACTCATATGCACACCTATGGCACAGATCTTACGCATCGACTGACCGTTTTTTACCCACACACCTGTATAACCATCATATCTCTGCCCTTCTATCCCATAATGAGCGATTGTCCTTATCACCACTTCTTCAAGGCTTCTAACATACTTATGTACGTCATTAAAAAAATCATCGAGATCAAATATAGGATAGCAAGTAATCTGGCCAGGACCATGATATGTTATATCACCACCTCTATTGATCTTAAAGTACTCAATGCCCTCATCTTTTCTCTGTGCTTCAGTATAAAGTAAATGGTCTTCAGAGCCACTCTTCCCCAAGGTATAGACATGATTATGTTCACACATGAGAAGAAAGTGGTCGGGAACATAATCCAATGTAGAGTCTCGATTAGAAAGCTTATCTTCCTTCATCTTGTCATGTATGGATTGTTGAAGATCCCAACTGTCCTTATACGACATTTTACCTAGATCCTTATACTTTACTATTGGCAAGGGTTTATACCTATTGATTTTGAAGTAATTAGAAGTTAACTTTGCGAGATGCAAGATATACAACTCAAGAGGCAAAAAGGTTTTTTGTCTTTGGCACTTCTTTTTTTATTTGTTGGTTTAATGGCTCAGCCCGCACCTGATTATACCATTACAGACACCGATGGAATAACGAGGAGTTTATATGCAGATCATCTGGACCAAGGACAGACAGTAGTACTCAAGGTATTCTTTACTACATGTCCTCCATGTATATCCATTGCACCTGTATTTCAGGATCTTTATGAAGATTGGGGTGAGGGTCTGTATGATGTAGAGTTCATGGAATTGAGCAACAAAGGATGGGATTCTAATGCCGATGTTTTAGCATATCAGACAAGTAATGGGCTTACCTACATTGGCGCCGGAAATGACGGTGGTGGTAATGCGGCCCAACAAAAATTCACAGATGGCACTTTTGGTCCATTTTTTGGAACGCCGACGTTCATAGTTATAGCTCCTGACGGTACCGTAAATTACGATGTTTCAGGGCCTGGAAATTCCGGGACAATAGCGGCCATAGATGCAGCCATTGCCGCAACTGGAGCGACTGGAATGGATACAGCACCTCATTTTACTTCTTATGCATTTAATGTGGAAGATCTTGACAATAATCCTGTGACTGATTTCGACTTGTACTTGCGGTCAGGAACGGACCCGTCTATTGTATATAATATTTCTGACTTGACAAGCGGGACTCTGCAATTTGATTATCCAAGTACGTTGTTTCCTTTAATTTCAGACCCTGAACTTTATTGTGAGACAACATCTACCATACCTTATGGTGTAAGCGCTATAGATCTACTGGCCATGCAGAAGCACATTCTAGGATTAGACTTGATTCTAGATCCATTTCTTATACTCGCTGCTGATGTAAATGATTCTGGATCTATCTCAGCTATTGATCTACTCGAGATGAAACGAGTTCTAATAGGAATCGAGGATGAATTTCCAGGTAAAGATTTTTGGGTCTACTATTTTCCTAATTGTGGAAATTGCACGACTAGTGACTTACCCATCTCTATAGGTAATACTGTGACATTGGATATCACAGCGGTAGCCACGGGTGATATAGATTAATAAGGTCGCATCATTCTACTGTAACTTCATCTAGCTGCTTGACTTGCAATAGATTAAGAGCATTCGAACTTATGTTTTGAACATTCTTGGATGCCAACAATGCTACTTGGTCGTAGAAAAGGAAAACTACAGGAGCTTCATCAATAACAATGCTATCCATTTGACGATAATAGCTATATCGCAGTTGTTGATCGGTCTCTCCAATAGCCATCTCATACAACCTATCAAAATCTTCATTCGAGAAGCGAGTATAATTAGGTGGTGCAGGATTTTTACTATAAAACATCCCAAGAAAGCTTTCAGCATCTGGATAATCTGCGATCCAAGATGCCCTAAAGAACGATATTGAGGATTTCCTCATTCCATCCCTAAGAACTGCGGATTCTTCAGTTTCTACTGTAATTTCAAACCCAACTTCTTCCCACTGGTGTGCCACAAACAAAGTCAGATCGAGATAATCCTTATTTGTATAAAGGGTAATGCTAGGTCCTTTACTATCCTTGAATCCAGCCTCAATTAGCAATTGTTTGGCTTTCATGGGATCATAAGTATAACCTTTTAATGACGAATCAAAAGAAGGCAGCCCGTAGGGTACAAATCCATTATTAGCCGGTAATCCTACATTGTTTCTTAGAGACCTCAGCATAAGTTCTTTATCCAAAGCATAATTTAACGCCTGCCGTACTTGCTTGTCTTTCAAAGGATTTTGAATAGCCAACTCCATATTAATACCAAAGTATTCCATGTTGAGATAAGGAGATTTGATAAACTGCAACTTATCAGAGCGATCTGCTCGTAATTTGCCTTCACTATCCAATAAATCATTTACAAAGGACGATTCAAGGCCAGACATATAATCAATGTTACCGTTGAGCAACTCGAGAAAGGCAATCTTTTTATCCTTTATAAAGCTTGTACGGATACCATCTAGCTTGAGCAATGATGAATCATGAATCGCCTCAAAATACTGTTCATTCTTTATTAAAAACAATCCTTGATCTTCTTCCCATCTTTTAATCATGAATGGCCCAGTTCCTACCGGCTTGCTTCTAAACTGGTCGCCATAATACTCAATGGCTTCATGCGGTATTATTGAACAGTACTGCATGGTTAATATTCCTAACATCGGAATAAAGGGTTCCTTTAGTCTCAGCACAAAAGTTGAATCATTAAGTGATTCAAAAGGAAAATTGTCATCCAATTTTCCTTGGAATATCCATGATCCGGGAGAGGCTAAATTAGGGTCCAATATTCTCTTAAAACTATAGACCACGTCCGACGCCATAACTTTTCTCGAAATAGAATCAAAACATCTGTTTTCATGAAACCACACATCAGAACGAAGCCTAAACGTATAAATGAGGCCATCAGAAGAAATGGACCAGCTGCCAGCCAGGCAAGGCTTTATATTTAGTGAGTCATCAAGCTGTACGAGTCCATTGTATATATGATTGATGGCCCAAATGTTATTTTGACTTCTAGCAAATGCAGGATCCAAGGATGTGATCGGGTTATGCTGGTTATAATGCAAAACTTTAAAGCCGCGATTTTGGGAAGAATTGACACATGAATAAATAAATGATGTTAATATACATATTATGCTTATTATCAGAAGATTACGGATATAATAAATAGTGCTCATGTTAAATGGCAATCTTAATTTTACAAACTACATTTTTTTCCCTTCAATCGCGTCTTATTCGTATTTTTACGTCTAAGTAGAATACTCATTGGAGAGTGACTATTCCTCTATTTGATTAAATTATAAAGGAATCTAACTACCCAATTAGTCAATCTCAACATCTTAATCCCATAATTAATCCGATTTCGGTTCTCGAAATTAAATGCACTCGTTTGTCAAATCAACTAGGTTGATTTAGTTATTAAAACAAATAAAATGAAAAACTCTTTTGTTGTTGTATTCCTCATGTTATTCGTGAGTAATATATATTCTAGTAGAGATTCGTTCTCAAGTAATTTCTCTGATAATGAGGATGTAATGTGTACTTTACCTCCCAACCTCTTCTGCCCAATGAACTTTTTCGGTTGCTTGGGTAGCGATACCGATCCGTCAAATACTGGCATTGCGACTGCATCTCCTCCCAATACAAATTGTCCGACACCAGAGGTATCCTATGTAGATGAAATTGCTGCAGAGGGTCCGTGTGTTGGGCAGATGCTTATCGAGCGGATATGGAGTGCAACATATCCAGATAATACTGATCCTGATTTAATATCTACATGCTCACAGTTCGTCCTACTTACCGATAAAGAAAGGCCAATTCTTACTGGCTGTCCTGATGATATTCTGGTTTCACAACCTGACAATTGTGATCTACAAGTCTTTTGGACGGAACCACTTGCATCAGATGAATGTGCTGTAGTGTCATTCATAAGTAACTACTCAAGTGGCGATTTCTTCCCTATTGGTACTACCATAGTTAATTATACCGCCATAGATGGCTGTGGAAACGAGGCAACATGTTCTTTCAGCGTGACGGTTGATGGTACATGTTGTGACACACCTCCGATCGTTACATGTCCTGATAATTTTTCATCGGATTGTCCTGCAGAGGCCTGTAATTCTTGCCTTGCAGATGAGATAACAACTGGGATCATGGGTATAAGCAATGAATTGAAAGTTGTATATAGATACTACCCTGGAAGAAATCAAACAGACAGTATACATCTACAAGGAATTAACTCTGACTTATTTAATATTGGTGTCAATCAAGATGATAAGGATGAATACTATTTCATTACAAATGGGAATCTCTATCAAGGCGACTATTCAGTCAACTCATTAGTACTAATTGGAGAAACTGGAATCTCTGCACAGGTAAATGGATTAGATTACACAGATGATGATAGACTTGTAGCTATAACAGGTGGCGGCCAAGGTGAAGTATATCAAGTCTCAAGTACAAATAGTGAATCAACTTTGCTTTTTGATACAGATATACCTGATCCCAGAGATATCTCCTATGACAGCAATTCCGAGACTTACTGGATAGCGATTGGAGGTGGATTTTTACAATACGATTCCTCGGGAAATTTAATTCAAGAGTTGTCCATTCCACCACCTTATGGAAGAGGTCTTCTTTTTGATGGATCATGTGGTATCATATATTACATATCCAACGATAATGTCTTTAAGTATGATATTGCTACTACTGAAACGACTTTCCTTTATTCCATATGGGATGTTGAATTAACTAATAATGATATAGACGGTTTTAATATTACCAGCCCTCTATCTATTGAATATCACGTGAATACTAATTGTGAAACCGGAGAAATCATAAGTATTGTTGACGAAGATGGGAATCCCTATATACCAGCTGGCTGTTCTAGTCTGCAGTCTGCATGTCAGGATGACTTCTCCCTTACTATTGACCCGTCTGTAACCGGCATGGCAACTTCTGAAGCTGGTGAAGATGATTGTGATGACCCTATCCTCACCTATGAAGATGAAATAATCTCTGAAGGTCCATGTGATGGTACCTTTGTGATCGAAAGATCCTGGATAGCCACCGATCCAAATTTTTCTGAATTGGCCGATACTTGTGTTCAGGTCATAGAGTATGGCGATAATGATGCGCCAACCATAGATAATTGCCCTTCGGATATTACTGTTGATGCCATTGGTGGATGTGAAACTGAGGCCACTTGGACCAGTCCTACAACTACAGATGAATGTGGAATGGCATCATTGACATCAACACACAACAGTGGTGACGTCTTTCCGTCAGGAGAAACTATCGTCACATATACTGCAACTGATGAATGTGGGAATATATCGACTTGTTCATTTTCTATTACAGTAAATCCAGATGGTCCTGAAATTAATTGCCCAGCTGATTATGAAGCCTGTGTAAATTCATCAACCGAACCTTCAACTACTGGTGAAGCTACAGCAACTAGTGGCATTAATTGCCCTGCACCAACCATCACACATAATGATGATGTTATCTCTCTAGGCAATTGCGGAGATGTCATCATTGAAAGAACTTGGATAGCAACCGATGACAATGGTCTTACAGCCATCTGTACCCAAACAATTACACTCTCAGACAATGAACCACCCAGTATTACTTGTCCTGATGACATAACTGTTCAAGCTGTTGACGCTTGCGAATCAGCCGTTACCTGGAGCGATGTAATTACTTCCGACAATTGCTCGAATGTATCAGTTTTATCTACTTATAACAGTGGCGACATTTTCCCAGCAGGTACTACCGTAGTTATGGTCACTGCCGCTGATGAATGTGGAAATAGCAACGACTGTTCATTTTCTGTCACAGTATTACCTGTAGGCCCAAGTATCATTTGTCCTCAGGACTTTACTGGCTGTACTGGATCTTCAATAGATACAAGTGTTACTGGTATTGCAAGTGGGAATGCCAGCACAAACTGTTCGACCCCTTCTATCACCTACGATGATAATGTAATCTCAGAGGGTACGTGTGGAGATAAAGTAGTTGAAAGAACGTGGACTGCCACGGATGCAAATGGACTGACCGCTACATGCGGGCAAAACATTACTTTAATCGACGAAACTTCACCAGTAGTGACTTGCCCTACTAATATTACTGTATCTGCGACAGGGGCTTGCGAGGCTATTGCAGATTGGCCAACACCTGATGCAACTGATAATTGTTCTTCTGTTACTCTTGCTTCATCGCATAACAGTGGAGATATTTTCTCTGAAGGTGAAACAACAGTAACAATCACTGCAACTGACGCATGCGGAAATGCTAGTTCTTGCACTTTCACGGTAACTGTCAATCCTGACGGGCCTAGAATATCATGTCCCATTGATTATTCAACATGCCCAGGAGAGAGCATTGACCCTTCTATAACTGGTACTGCATCAGGAATGTCTGGTACTAATTGTCCAAATCCGACGGTGACCTACAATGATGAGATTTCAAGCCAAGGAACTTGTGGCGACATGGTTATAGAAAGAACTTGGACTGCAACTGACGATAATGGAAATTCTATTTCATGCGTACAATTGATTTCACTTGATGATAATGAAAGTCCGAGTATCACCGGTTTGTCTGATATTACCGTTTCCAACGAATGCGACAGGGTTGCTATATGGTCTGACCCACAAGTCGATGATAATTGCGGCCTTATGAATGTCACCACAACTCAGAGCAGTGGTAGCGAATTCCCTATCGGCAATACTGAGGTAACTTATACAGCTATTGATAATTGCGGAAATTCTTCACAGCAATCATTTACAGTTACTATTATTGATGTATGCTGCGATACCCCTCCTAATATTACTTGTCCAGATGATTTTACATCAGATTGTACGATCACCAATTGTGGCACATGTTCAATTGACGAAATTTCTACCGGACTCATAGGAATAAGTAATGATCTTAAAGCAGTTTTCAAATACTATCCTGGTAGAAATGAAACAGATAGCATTCATCTTTCTGGTATCACGACTGACCTCTTCAACATAGGTGTCAATCCCGACAACATGGACGAATTCTACTTTATCACTGATGGGAATCTTTACATTGGAGATTATAGCAACAAATCATACTCTTTAATTGGTGACACGGGACTTGCTGGTTCAATAAATGGACTTGACTATGCACCCGATGGAAGGTTGGTCGCTATTCGCGGTTCTGGCTTTGGGGACGTCTATGACATTTCAAAGGATTCTGGTGAGGCAACTTTAATATTCGATACAGATTTGACCGACCCTCGAGATATTTCTTTCGATTTGACAAATCAATCATACTGGATAGCTATTGCTGGAGGATTTTCTGAGTACGATGTAATGGGTAACCTTCTTCAGAACATTTCAGTATCCGAACCCTATGGGAGAGGATTAACTTTCGTTAACTCATGTAACCTAATCTACTATATATCAAATGACCAGGTATACATGCATGACGTTGTATCTGGAGAATCAACGTTCCTCTATTCCATCTGGGATGTTGAGCTTACTAACAATGACATAGATGGCTTCAATTTAACATCTCCATTGTCTATAAGCTACACTACGACATTTGATTGTCTTACAGGTGAAATAATTGAAATTCTTGATGAAAATGGTGATCCCTACATCCCCGCTGGTTGTACTTCACTCAATGCTAATTGTAACTTTGATACGGACGATCCAATCGATCCTTCAACCACAGGAATGGCAACAGCAGTAGCCGGTGAAGTTGATTGTGAAGATCCAATCCTATCTTATGAGGATGAAATTATATCTGAAGGCCCATGTGACGGTGCCTTTGTAATAGAAAGGTCCTGGATCGCTACTGACCCTAATTATTCAACCCTTGCTGACACATGTATACAAGTAATTGAATATGGTGACGATACTCCTCCCACGCTAGACAACTGTCCGTCAGATCTCACAGTTGATGCTGTAGATGCTTGTGAAGCACCGGCAATCTGGAATGACCCCTCAGCCAGCGACGCCTGTGATGATGTTATAATAAGCTCTACCCATGAAAGTGGTGATATCTTCCTTCAAGGAAACACCATTGTAACTTATACAGCAACGGATGATTGTGGAAATACTACTACTTGTTCATTTACAGTAACAGTGAATCCCGATGGTCCACAGATTACTTGTCCTCCGGACTTTGAAGATTGCATAGGCGCTAATATTGATCCAAGTGTTACTGGACAGGCTACAGCAACTGGAGGGACCAACTGTCCTATTCCTAACATAACTTTCAACGATAAAATTTTATCACAAGGCTCTTGTGGAAATATGGTTATTGAAAGAACTTGGACGGCGACTGATGACAATGGGTTATCAGCTTCATGTGTTCAGTTAATCACGTTAGATGATAATGAAGCTCCTGATGTCACTTGTCCTGCCGACATTACTATACAAGCTATTGGTGCCTGCGAAGCCATTGCTGAGTGGAACGATCCCATGGCAGTCGATGCATGTACAAGTGTCACAATAACAACATCGCACACCAGTGGTGATTTATTCACTTCTGGAGTTACGACCATCACGGTAGTTGCAACTGACGATTGTGGGAATTCATCAGATTGTACATTTACAGTAACTGTAATTCCTGATGATCCTTCTATCTCATGTCCTACAGACTATGAAGGGTGTCCTGGAACTTCTATCAATCCTGTTATTACAGGTAATCCTACAGCTACTTCAGGAACTACTTGTCCAGTACCTTCAGTCGACTTCACAGATGTAGTGGTGTCAGAAGGAACTTGCGATGATATAGTAATCGAAAGGACATGGACAGCGACTGATGACAATGGATTGAGTGCCACATGTGTCCAGATAATTACACTGACAGATGATAGCGATCCTAATATAGAATGTCCTGTCGACATCACAATATCAGGTCAACCAGATTGCTCAGTGATAGTAGAATGGGATGATCCAGTGTCTTTAGACAACTGTGAAATTGCTTCCACAAACTCAAGTCATAACTCTGGAGATTTCTTCGAGCTTGGTGTTACTACTGTCACATATACAGTACTAGATAATTGTGGAAACTCAGCTCAGTGTTCTTTCACGGTAACTATTGAGAATGATCCTCCAGCCCTCGTTTGCCCTGATGATTATGTAGGATGCCCAGGTGATGACATTGAAACATCTACTTTAGGTGAGGCATATGCTCTCGTGGGTGTGGGATGTGAAGAACCTGACATCGACCTAAAAGAAGAAATAATAAGCGAAGGACCATGTGAAGGTCAACTCAATTTAAAAAGAGTATGGACCATGTCAATCAATGGTGTAGTTATCGATCAATGTCTACAAATTATCGTTCTGAAAGATGATGAAGCCCCTTCTATTTCATGTCCATCAGACATTACAGTTAATGCGCTAGGAAGTTGTGATGCAATAGTTACGTGGGTTGAACCTATAGCCTCTGACAATTGTGGCATAGCATCCATCACATCAACACATAACTCAGGTGATACTTTCGTTGAAGGAATCACCACAGTCACATATACCGTTGAAGACAATTGTAGTCATACTGCAACATGCTCGATTGACATTACTGTTGTAGCGGGTGGAGTGACAATACATTGTCCAGATGATTACAAGGGATGTCCGTCCTCATCAATAGAACCTGCTATTATTGGAACCGCAACAGCTTCTGTGGGAAGTAGTTGCCCACAGCCTACAATTTCTTTTAATGATAATATCATTTCGCAGGGCAACTGTGGAGACAAGGTTATTGAAAGGACATGGACAGCAGAAGATGCTTTTGGAAATATAGATGAATGCACACAGCTAATTACACTTGAGGATGTCGAGGATCCTTCTATTACTTGTCCAGTAGACATTACCGTAAATGCCATGGGTGGTTGTGAAGCTAACGCAACGTGGACAGAACCTATAAGTGACGACAATTGCGGAATTGCATCTGTAACTTCCTCACATAATTCAGGTGATTCTTTCTCTGAAGGAACGACTACTGTCACTTACATTGCTGAGGACAACTGTGGTAATACTGCGACATGTTCATTTGACGTAACGGTCATCGCTGGAGGTGTAACTATTGCCTGTCCACCAGATGTTTATGCGTGCCCAGGTAGCGATATTGATCCGATATCGACCGGAACGGCATCCGCAAGTGTTGGCAGCAGCTGCCCGCAACCTGTAATTACATTCATTGACAACATAGTTGCTCAAGGACCTTGTGGTCACATGATAATTCAGAGAACGTGGACAGCAACTGACGGATTTGGAAACACTGACGAATGTGATCAGACCATCACATTAGAAGACAATACCGAACCCACGATATCATGTCCCTCAGATATCACAATGAATGCTTCGGGAGGATGTGAAGTTAATGTAACATGGACAGAACCTGATGTATTTGACAATTGTGAAGTTGCATCTGTTGTTTCATCACATAACTCAGGTGATTCTTTCTCTGAAGGAGTTACTACTGTGGATTACACCGTGGAGGACAATTGTGGAAATACTGCAACTTGTTCATTTGATGTAACAGTGATAGCTGGAGGTGTATCTATTACTTGCCCTGATGACTATACAAGTTGCCCAGGAAGTGATATAAATCCATCGACAACGGGAACGGCTACTGCCTCCGTAGGAAGTAATTGCCCACAGCCAAATATCACATTTGACGATTTCATTGTCTCACAAGGAAGCTGTGGAGACTTGGTAATAGAAAGAACTTGGACTGCAACAGATGGATTTGGTAATTCTGATGATTGTATTCAAGTGATAACTCTCAAAGACAACGAAGTTCCAACAATTTCATGTCCTGCAGATATAACTATGAATATTGTAGGAACATGCGAAACAGAAGTGACTTGGACTGAGCCTACAACTAATGACAATTGTGGTATTTCTTCAGTCATTTCGACAAATGATTCTGGTGATGTCTTTGCAGAAGGTATTACTTCAGTCACCTATGTCGTTGAGGATAATTGTGGCAATACAGCGTCATGTTCCTTTGAGGTAACAGTCATTGTAACATCTACTTCTTTAACATGCCCAGCGGATTACACAGGTTGTCCTGGCGATGATATTGACCCATCTACGATAGGAACAGCAGCCATTACGGGGTCTAATTGCAACAATGCTTCAATTGACTATAGCAATCACATCGTCTCAGAAGGAAGTTGTGGTGATAAATTAATAGAACGAACATGGTTATTGGTTTCTAATGGAAACATTCTAGAATCCTGTGTACAGATCATTTCGCTTCAAGATAACGAGGCTCCAGTCATTAGCGGATGTCCAGACGATGTTACAATTTTATGGCCTGGATCTGTGAATTGGACACCGCCTACCGTTGATGACAATTGCAGCGTTCCTACTCTATTATCAAACTATGAAACTGATCACGTCTTTACAGATGGTATAACAACCGTTATATATACAGCGGAGGATGATTGTGGGAATCAGTCGCAATGTAGCTTTACAATCACAGTAGAGTCATCTCTCGATTTGGATTGTCCTGATGATATAGTTGTAGAGTGCCAAGATCCAGAAGGAACTTATGTTTCCTGGCCCACACCCACTGCTACATCAGATTGTGACAATTGTGCCAACCCCGCCAACATTCAGGGATTTATCTACATGGGCAATCTCAATGGCCATCACTATTACTGTTCCAGTCAGCCGGCAACATGGGAAGATGCAAACATCAATGCTGAAGCAAATGGTGGGTATCTTGCTGTAATAAATTCAGCAGAAGAAAATTCATTCCTAGCTAATGCTCTTACGATGCAATCAGCTTTCATTGGTTTACATGATTCACACGTTGAAGGGGACTTTGAATGGGTAAACGGGGATAATCTTACTTACGAAAACTGGTACCCTGGACAGCCCAATGATTACAACAACAATCAGGATTTTGTTGAGTTCTTAAATAACGGACAGTGGAATGACCAATACCCTACGGCATCGCTGGAGTATATTATGGAGATACCTTGCATTGAGATCTTCCAGACAGCAGGTCCTTCAAATGGAAGCTTATTCCCAGTAGGAACGACGGATGTGTCATATATGACTATCGATCCTTGTGGACATAAAGACTCTTGCACTTTCTCTGTTACAGTGCTTGAAGGACTTCATATTACTTGTCCTGATGATCTAGACATCTTTACCAATAATTCATGTCAAAATGTAACCTGGGACTTACCTGATGTTTCATCTTGTTGTGGAGATTATTGTGGAAACGGGGAGGCGATAGAAGGTTTCATCTATATGGGTCAACTGAATGGACATCATTACTATTGTTCCAATACAAAAGATACTTGGTTGAATGGTCAAGCAGTAGCGGTTTCTTACGGTGGATACCTTGCATGCATAGGATCAGCGGAAGAGAACTACTTCTTATCTGACTTCATATCTGTTCCTTCAGCATTCATAGGACTTAGTGACCATGTAACTGAAGGCGAATTTGCTTGGGACTGTGGAGAGCCACTTTCTTATTCCAACTGGTACAATGACCAGCCAAATGACTACATGGATTCTCAAGACTTTGTCGAGCTGTTGAGTAATGGTCAATGGAATGATCAAAATAATGATGAAGAGCTAGAGTACATCATGGAAATTCCAAGCTGTATTAACATGGAGCAGACAGGAGGTCCTGCGCCTGGTTCTTGTCTTGCGGCGGGAAGTTCATATGAAGTAACATATGAAGCCTCTGACATTTGTGGCAATATTGAGACTTGTTCCTTCATGGTCAATGTATATGGTGGCAGCTGTGTAACAGGAGGTCTATCAACAGAGTTTGCATACATCGATGATGTTGATTTTAACGCCATACATAACCAAAGTGGAGATAATGATGGATATGCTGACTTTACCAACATTTGCACTACTGTCAAGGCAGGAAGTACTTATTATCTGACATTGAAGCCCGGATTCAGCACTCCTAATTCATATCACGTATATTGGAAAATTTGGGTAGACTGGAATCAGGATGGAGATTTTGAGGACTACAATGAAATACTCGCCTATGGAAATGGCCAGGGTATCGTTTCCGGACTGGTTCATCTTCCCGCGAATGTATACAACGGAAGTACTACCATGAGGATAACCATGAAGAAAGGAAGCTATCCGACTAGCCCATGCGAGGTATATGAGCATGGTGAAACGGAAGATTATTGTCTTAATGTTGTAGGTGATGTAAGCTTCAAGTCGGTTGAATTGGTGCAGAATAGAAATGAGCATAAAGGCTCAGTGCTAACACCGGACTTACTAGCTGCTAACAATATTCAAGTTCATCCTAATCCTGCTAGAGATTTCATCAACATTGATCTGAAGAACATTATCTATAATGGTACTCTTGAAGTTCTGAATTCTACAGGAAGCTTGATGATGAAACAAAGACTAGTTGATACTACCCACGAAATTGTGGACGTTTCATTAATGACATCTGGTTTCTACTGCATTCGAGTATATAACGAAGAAGGATTTGCAAGTACGAAGAAAATAGTGATTCAGAGATAGATAAAAAGCTTTTAATCAACTAAAAGGTGGATCTGAGCTTTCGGATCCACCTTTTATTTTTAGGGATTAACATCTTTAATGGTTCAAAATGTCCTCGCGAATAAGACTGAATGTTATTTTTGCAGTCCTTTTGGGCTCATTAGTAGAAAAACTACCTACAGTTAGCGTATAATTCTTAATTTTTGCAGCAATAAAGAAAATCTAAATTATTACCAGATGAAAAAACTTCTCTTTTCTATGTTTTTATCTGCTTGTTCGCTTTTGGTCATTGGCCAAATGAATAAAGTAGAATTTCAAGAGTTTACAATGGAGAATGGTCTTCATGTAATTCTACATCAAGACAATTCGACTCCGATAGTGGCTGTATCGGTCATGTACCATGTCGGATCCAAAAACGAAAAGCCTGATCGTACAGGTTTTGCACACTTCTTTGAACATTTACTTTTTGAAGGTTCAGAGAATATTGAACGTGGTGAATATTTCAAAATAGTCCAAAATGCTGGTGGCACGCTCAATGCCAACACCACCTATGATAGGACTTATTACTATGAGGTTATGCCATCTAACCAATTAGAACTTGGACTCTGGCTTGAGTCAGAAAGAATGCTACATGCTAGAGTGGATATAGAAGGAGTTGAGACTCAGCGTGAAGTTGTTAAGGAAGAAAGAAGACAGAGGATCGATAACCAACCGTATGGATCTATACTTCAAGAATCTCTTAAGCGAGCCTACTCTGAGCATCCTTACAAATGGCCTGTGATAGGATACATGGAACACCTAAATGCTGCCAAAGAGCAAGATTACATCAATTTCTACAAGGACTTTTATGTGCCTAATAACGCCATTGTGTCAATAGCAGGAGATATAGACGTTGTAGATGCAAAAATGCTCGTAACGAAATACTTTGGAGGCATTCCCAGAGGAAAAGGTGAAGTCTATCGTCCTAGTATTGTTGAACCTCCATTAGCAGGTGAAATAAGAGATACCATTTATGATAATATCCAATTACCCGCTGTAGTGCAGACATACAGAACACCTGCACAAGGTACACCTGATTACTATGCTATATCAATGCTAAGCACCCTAATGTCTCAAGGAGAATCTTCAAGACTCAATAGAAAGCTTGTAGATGAGCAACAACTAGCAGTTGCGTCGGGCTCGTTCCCATTCAACTTAGAAGATCCTGCAGTTTCTCTTTCTTATGCTATATGTAATATGGGAATAGAGCCGCACGTCGCCGAAGAAGCAATAGATGGAGAATTCCAAAGAGTCCAAAAAGAGCTGGTCTCACAATCGGAGTTTCAGAAACTTAGAAATCAGGTTGAAAATGATTTCATCAGTGGTAATAGTAGAATGGCTGGTATCGCCGAGAGTTTGGCCAACTACAAGATGTACTATGGAAACACAAATCTGATAAATACAGAGCTGGACAATTACTTGGCCGTCACTAGAGAGGACATTCAACGAGTTGCACAAAAGTACTTTGTACCAAACAACCGAGTGGTGCTCTACTATCTTCCAAAAGAAGCAACGCCCTAAATCATTAAATTCAAACAGAAATAAATAAAGACATGAATAAGATATTATATCTCATATTGTTTTCAGCGATAATTTTATCCAATTGTGGGAAAAAGACATCAGATGGTCTTGTTGACAAAGCCAAAAAAATGGCGGATCCACATTCTTGGAGAAACGCAATGCCTGAAGCTGGACCAGCAAGGTCTATAGAAATAGGTGATTACAATTCATTTGTATTAGACAACGGATTACAAGTCATAGTTGTAGAAAACCATAAACTCCCAAGAGTATCTTACCAATTGAGTTTTAACCACGATGCCTTGGTCGAAGGGGAAGAGGCAGGTTACGTTTCCATTGCTGGACAGTTATTAAAGACTGGCACCAAACATAGAACCAAGGCAGAAATTGATGAGGCGGTAGATTTTCTAGGGGCTTCGTTAAACACATCTTCAGGAGGAATTTTCGCTTCATCTTTGACCAAGCATCAAAGTAAGCTACTTGACATTATGACTGAGGTTTTATACAAGCCTTCGTTTCCTGTTGATGAATTTGAAAAGATCAAAAAACAGACATTGTCTGGTATAGCATCATCTAAGACGAACCCTAATGCCATGGCGGGAAATGTAAGCCAGATTTTACGTTACGGTAAAGGTCATCCTTATGGTGAAGTCCAGACAGAAGAGACCGTTGATAACATCAAGTTAGAAAGCTGTAAGAATTTTTACAAAAAATATTTTAAGCCTAATAATGCATTCCTAGTAATCGTAGGGGACATTACCCCTGCTCAAGCAACTAACAAGGCAAAGAAATATTTTGGCAATTGGAAAAGAGGAGACATTCCTCAAGTGAGGTATCCGCAGTCTAAGGCGCCTGAAGGAGCTAAGGTGGCTTTTGTTAATAAGGATGGTGCCGTGCAATCAGTAATAAACATTTCCTATCCTTTGGAATATAAACCTGGAAATGCTGATGTTATCAAAGCTTCTGTAATGAATACTATACTAGGAGGAGGTTTTGCTTCAAGGCTAAATCAAAATCTTAGAGAAGATAAGGCATATACCTATGGCGCTAGAACCAACATATCTACAGATAAACTTACTGGGAGTTTCACAGCATCTGCGAGTGTAAGAAATGAGGTAACTGATAGTTCAATGCATGAGTTTTTGTACGAGCTAAATAGGATTAAAACCTCTCCAGTAGAAGACAAAGAATTTATGTTAGCCAAGAACTATATGGCTGGAAATTTTGCGAGATCACTTGAATCTCCTCAGAGCATAGCTCGATTTGCATTAAACACTTTTAGGTATAACCTACCAAAAGACTACTACAATACATACTTGTCGAAGCTAGAAGCTGTAACCAAGGTTGATGTTATGTCAATGGCAAAAAAGTACATCAATCCTGAAAACGCACACCTTGTTGTTGTTGGTAGTAAAGATGATGTGGCTAAGACGTTGGAAAGATTTGACACAGATGGAAAAATTGACTACTACGATGCATTTGGCAATGAAATAAAAATGGATGACACAGCGCTGCCCTCTGATGTAACGGCTCAGTCGGTTGTTGAAGATTACATAGAAGCAATAGGTGGTAAAGATAAATTGAACGCTGTCAACACGATGAGAGCAGTCATGGGTATGGAAGTGATGGGTCAGCAAGCTGAAATGGTAGTTTCCCAATCTAGACCAATGAATTTCGCAATGAAACTATCAATGCAAGGTATGACCATGCAAGAGCAAGTTTTCGACGGAACAAAGATGAAGACTGGTCAAATGGGCCAAAATAGAATAGTCACTGAAGGTCCTGAACTTGCTGCCATGAAAGAGCAGGCTGGAATGTTTGGTCAGATGAATTACACTACTGATGGCACCAAACTTGAGCTAAAAGGAATAGACAATGTTGAAGGAAAGAAAGCATACAAATTAGCAGTGGTTTCCCCATCAGAAAAAAAGACTACTGAATATTATAGCATTACAGATGGGCTGTTGATCAGAAGCGTCAGTAGTGAAGATGGTCCTCAAGGACCAGGAACGATCACAACTGATTTTGCAGATTATAAAGAAGTTGGAGGTGTCATGATACCTCACACTACTATTATTACAGGCGCAATGCCCGTTCCTCTTAAAGCGATAGCTAAAACAATAGAAATCAATCAACCTATACCTGCTGGTACATTTAAGATAGAATAAAATAGGTGCGATATATTTATACTAAGCAGATGTCATCTCGGCATCTGCTTTTTTCTGTAGCATCAATACTAAACTACCTTATCTGCACAATATGAACTGGCAAATGCATCAGGCTTAGCCTTAAAGACAAAACCCATACCTAGGATATAACCCAGGGCCTCACGAAGAGCTGTATTGGAGGCAAAGCTGGGATCAGTATTAATATCTGCATGCACCTCCAGCTCCACTTCATACTGGTCTAGTAAATTACACAAGTGGTAGGCAATGTCTACCGACTTAGCCACTTCGCTGATCATACGCTCCTTCAGTGACATCACTTGAGTAGTCTTTTCATTGCAGATGTACATAAATCCGCCTTTCTTTTCACGCAAGAAAACAATTACAGTGGCATATTCCGTAATGTCCCCCCTTACCTGGCTGTCAGATCCTATGCACACCTTTAGCTTATGACCGTCGTTTATTTCTCTTATAATGGCCTGTTCGACTGCCTCTTTTATTGGCATCGATATTCTACTTCCGTTAAGTGTTCTCCATTTCATTTAATGTACATTATACGGTAATATAGGCATTCCTAATATATGTACTATTCTCATAGATGAAGTTAGTCTTAGGACAGTATTGATTATCTTCACGGCTCATTTCTAAATAGTCTATTTACAACATGCGGAAATACGGATTATTCCTAATCACTTTTATCTTCTTATTCTCTATGTGCAAGTCAAGTCAGACCAATCATACTACTAAAGATCATAAATACATCAATGCACTTATTCACGAAACCAGTCCATATCTTTTACAACATGCCCACAATCCCGTAGACTGGCATGCCTGGAATGATGCAGCGCTTAAAGAAGCTCGGGACAGCGATAAACTTCTCATCATCTCAGTAGGTTATACAGCTTGTCATTGGTGTCATGTGATGGAGCATGAATCATTTGAAGACAGTCTCGTCGCAGAAATAATGAACGAGCATTTTGTCCCCATCAAAGTAGATCGCGAGGAAAGACCTGATATTGATGATGTTTATATGTCCGCTTGCCAGTTGGTTTCAAGAAGAGGATGTGGATGGCCATTGAATGCTTTTGCACTACCTGATGGAAGACCGATCTGGGCAGGAACCTATTTTCCCAAAGATCAATGGATTAAAATTCTCGATCAATTTGTCAATCTTAAAAAAGACGAACCTGGTAAATTGGAGGAAATGGCACTACAACTTACAGAAGGTATTCGAAGCTTTGACAATATCGAAGTTGTGACAGACGATCGAGAATTTACTGAAGAAGAAGTAAATCAGATTGCAGATAAGTTCATCGCTGGAACAGACATGAAAGAAGGAGGTAAAAAAGGAGCTCCAAAATTTCCAATGCCATCGATTTACGATTTTCTTATGAAATATGATCACCTTATGGATGATCAAGAAGCCCGTAATGCAGTCAGTATAACCTTAGAAAAAATGGCACGAGGTGGCATCTACGACCAAGCAGGAGGAGGTTTTGCTCGTTATTCTACCGATGGTATTTGGATGGTACCCCATTTCGAGAAAATGCTCTATGATAACGGTCAATTGGTATCTCTTTACTCACGAGCTTACAGATCTACCCAAAACCCTCTATACAAGAATATCATCGAAGAGACCTTAGAATTTGTAAACAGAGAGTTGACCAGTCCTGATGATGGTTTTTATGCTTCCCTCGATGCCGACAGTGAAGGTGAAGAAGGAAAATTCTATGTCTGGCAAAAATACGAAATCGAAAAGCTAATCTCTGATGAGAGAAATGCCACAATCTTTAATGAGTATTTCTCGATCAAAGATAATGGCAATTGGGAACATGTCAATATCCTCCATACCACAACTGACATCGATGGAATTAAATCAAAATACAGCCTAACTGACAATCAATTAACTGAGATTTTGGAAGACGGTAAGTCCAAACTGATGGAAGCCAGAAAAAATCGAGTGAGACCCCTTCTTGATGATAAAATTCTGTCCTCTTGGAATGGTCTAATGCTTAATGGTTATATCGAAGCTTATAAAGCTCTAGGCAATAAAGAATACCTAAAAATGGCCATCAAGAATGCCAATTTTATAGAAGCCAATCTGATGAAATCTGACAATAGGTTGGATAGAAATTATAAGAATGGCAAATCTACCATTAACGCATTTCTCGATGATTACACTACAATATCTGAGGCATTCATTTCTCTTTATGAGGTAACATTCGATGAAAAGTGGCTCTATAAAGCTAAGGACTTAACTGATTACGCGATAACCCACTTCTCCAATGATGAGACAAAAATGTTTAATTATACATCGGATCTTGATCCAAAATTGATTGCGAGAAAGTCGGAACTCGGAGACAACGTTATCCCCGGCTCCAATTCTATGATGGCTCGAAATCTGAATAAACTTGGGCTTTATTTCTATAATGAGAGCTACCTGACAAGGTCAGATCAAATGTTGAAAAATATAATGAGTCAGATCACTGCCACTGATCAACCTAGTTACTTCAGTAACTGGTGCCAGCTTATTGTTGATCGAGTAAGGCCATTGTATGAAATAGCAATCGTAGGAGATAACGCAGCTGCTCTACGTGACGAATTGATGGGACACTATATACCTCATGCTTTATTACTTGGAGGAAAGACAGAGGGTAGTCTCGATTTGCTAAAAGACAAATTACAAGAGGGGGAAACATACATCTACGTCTGCCGAAACAAGGTGTGTAAATTTCCAGTGACATCCGTTGCTGAGGCTTTAAAATTGATGAATTAAACTCGGATTATGTATTCGAACTTCGTAATGAGGGTTGAAAGGTCACAGGAATAAGGCTGTTTGGAGATTTTGGCATAGCATCACTATGGTGAAATCGAAAACAGCAATGAAATGCTTATTTCACAGACCTTTCCAGTAATAGATTTTCTAATGCATAATACGGGTTAAACTAAGAAACTACTTCATCCAATTTACGCTCCGCGACTCTGAATTCTCTAGCTGGATAAAGACTTATAGTACGCCTATCATGCGTTGCCATGAGAATCGCAGCTCCCGTGTCCTTGTTAACACGATGAAGTAACTTTAAGATTAAATGTGCTGATTCGTCATCAAGGTTGGCAATGGGTTCGTCAGCTATAATTATCGAGGGGCTATTTAGTAAGGCACGAGCTACTGCTAATTTACGCTTCTGACCTTCAGATAGGTTATGGACTTTCTCTTCCCTATCGACAAGCAAACTAGTGCTTTCTAAAACTTTGTCGATAAGCTCAGTTCTTATTCCTCCTGACTCGTATCCAAGGGCCTGAGCTACAAAGTCCAGATTTGCTAGTATTGTCCAATCCTCAAAAAGTCTATAGTCCTGAAATATCATACCTATTTTTCTTCTCAAAAATGGAATCTCTTCAGGAGTTATGGATAGTAAGTCATGGTCGATTACAAGCGCCTTTTCTCCACTTACCAATGCTTCTTTATACAATGATTTCAAAAACGTTGACTTTCCACTTCCATTCTTTCCGGTTAAGTAGATAAATTCTGCTTTCGCCATCCTAAAATCAACATTTTCCAGTACTAATCTGTTACCATTGTAGATATTTACATTACGATAGTCAATAATAGATCGACTCAGCATACGAAGCTTTTTAGGGTCTTCGCAAATGTAAGACTCCATGTTGAAGTATTAGCATATTTTCTAAAATCGTAGATAATGAATCAGACCTATCCGTTTAATTTTTAGATGTGCTGATTAAAAAATGATTTTTAAATCGCTAAGACAGACTAAGCAGTACATTATCGTATTTTTGTGTCTTTAATAATATGGAATGAAGAAAGTACACTTTCTTGCAATCGGAATGATAATACTCGCTGGTGTAGTCCTGATGAATGCTGCCAGCGATGTCTCCTCATATGCAACTTTTGAAAAAGCTAAGTCATCTGGCGATAGAGTGAAAATTGCAGGAGCACTTGTCAAGAACAGGCCAATGAATTATGATCCTGAAAAGAACGAAAATCTCTTCTCCTTTTATCTCGATGATGGTACTGGTGACATTCAGAAAGTAATACTTACAAAGCCCAAACCTCAAGACTTCGAGATGTCAGAACAAATCGTTGTGACAGGTACATATAACAAAGACAATACGTTTGTCGCCGATGAAATTTTGATGAAGTGTCCTTCTAAGTACAAGGGTCAGGAAATATCCATAAAAGAGGGATAATCACGTTATCAACTATTAATGGAAGAAATCCAATACGTAGGCGAACTACTCTGGCCCGGACAATTAGCCAACTTCTGCCTCTATCTCTCTTTTTGCAGTGCAATCCTTGCAGCGGTGGCCTATTATCTCTCTGTACGTAATGAAGATAAATCCTGGTGTAAAATAGCTAATACAGCTTTTATCATCCACTCAGTAGCAATCCTCACCGTCATTACGACCATTTTTTATCTGATGATATCTCATCGATTTGAGTATAGATACGTTCTTGAACATGTCTCTGCAGATCTTCCGATGAGATATATCTTTTCCGCATTCTGGGAAGGCCAAGAAGGTAGTTTTCTTCTTTGGATGTTTTGGCATGTCATCTTGGGGCTTATCATATTATTCAGAAAATCAGAATGGAGAGCACCCGTATTGGCGGTTCTTTCATTAATTCAAGTCGTGCTTCTGACGATGATTCTGGGCGCTTATTTGGGTTGGGGCGATTCTATCTATCGGCTTGGGAGTAATCCTCTTCTCTTGTTACGTGATACTATGGACATCCCTCTCTTTCAAAAAGCCGACTATGTTTCTCTATTGCAAGGAAATGGACTAAACCCTCTTTTACAGAATTATTGGAACACGATTCATCCACCTACTCTGTTTCTAGGTTTTGCGAGTACAACGATTCCCTTTTGTTTTGCCATCGCTGGACTGTGGACAAGAAAAGATAAGGCATGGCTCACGCCGGCTCTAAAATGGTCGCTCTTTTCCGGAGCAATTTTAGGCACTGGAATTTTAATGGGTGGTGCCTGGGCTTACGAGGCATTGACCTTTGGTGGTTACTGGGCATGGGACCCTGTGGAGAATGCCTCATTGGTGCCATGGTTGCTCATGCTAGCAGGCATACATACCAACCTTATCGCAAAGAAAACAGGACATGCCATTCGAGCAACTTACATCTTCTACATTCTGGCATTCGTCATGATTGTTTACTCCACCTTTCTCACTCGAAGTGGTGTGCTTGGTGAGACTTCTGTCCATGCGTTTACGGAAATGGGACTAGAATGGCAGCTCATAATTTTCTTGGCACTCTTTACGGGTATGGGCCTATTCCTGATCTTCAAAAGATATAAATCCATACCCTCACCGGTTAAGGAGGAGTCCTTTTCTAGTCGAGAATTTTGGATGTTTATAGGGTCACTGGTGTTGTTATTCTCAGCTATCTTGATCAGTGGATCTACATCACTCCCTGTCTTCAATAAAATAGTCAACATCTTCGATCCGGATTATGTAGGCTTAGTTATTAATGATGATATTACACATTACAATAAGTACCAAGTCTGGATCGCGGTCTTCATTTCTCTTCTCTCTAGTTGCGCCATCTACCTTAGATATGGTGCTGATCAGTGGAAATACATAAGTAGAAGGTTTTTTAAGCATATTGCTGTGGCTGCTTTGCTGGCCATATTCGCAACAATTATTTTCACAAAAATCCTCTCTTTGTATACCTGGCAGTACTACGTGCTTATGTTCACATCAGCCTTCGCAGTATTTGCAAATATTGATTATCTCATTACCTCAGTTAGAGGAAATCTCAAGTTAGGTGCTTCTGCATTGGCTCATGCTGGATTTGGCATTATGATAATAGGTGTGCTTGCTAGTGGGCTCAATAAAAGAATTATCAGTTCCAATCCATTTGCATTTAGGGAAATCCTAGCCACTGAAAAGTTGGGGGAAGTGATAAAACTTTATGAGCGTATTCCGATGTTCATGGACAAATATTGGGTAACATATGTGTCTGACACCCTAGTTGGGCATGAAAGAAAGTATACCCTTGATTTTCGGCAAATTGATGAAAACCAAAATACAGTTGAGGAATTTACCTTGCATCCTACCATCCTCTATGACAAAGAATTTACGAGAATTGCAGCCGCCAATCCATCCATTCGCAGATATATCAATAGAGATATTTTTACGAACGTTGATGAACTTCCAGCCTCCAAAATAAATGTAGAATATGCACATGCCATGGAGGACTCGTTGATCTATGACAAGTATAAGGGTGCTGTAGGTGACACCATATTTGGAAGACAGTGTTACGGCATTATTAAGTCGATCGATTATGAACCTCGTCATATGGATTTCAAGAAGGACGCCAATGATTTGGGTGTCGGACTGACAATTGAATTCAAAAAATTAGACGAAGAAAAATCATATCTTCTCTACCCTACTCTCGCTTTACAAGGGAATCTTATTTACCAATATCCTGACAACCAAGATGAACTCAATCTTAAAGTAAGGTTGAGTGACAGTCTACTCAATCAGTTTTTTACTCCACCATCGATGATGGACTATTCTACCGTGATCTTAAAAAAAGGTGGTAATGCCAAGCTAAATGGTCATCAATTCGAACTTCGTGATTTGAGTAATCAACCTGACACTACAATGTTCAGGACTGAGGAAGGTGATATCGGGATTCAAGCATTTATCTCTGTTACTCCACCTAATGAAGATAATTTTGTATTGAAACCTATCTACGTAATTAGAGGGAACAAGCCTAATGTGGTTCCAGATTACCATCTACCGAGTGGGCTTCATATGACTCTAACCAGGATTGATCCAGTAACAGGAGAGCTTACCTTTGAGGTAGCATGGGATAAAAGGAACACTGACAATTTATCGTTTGAAATGGCAGAAAACGTCCCACGTACAGACTTCATAGTACTTCAAGCCAGAGAATTCCCAGGCATCAATTTATTTTGGCTGGGTTCAGTACTAATGATGATCGGGCTCAGTATTGCCATGTATAATCGAATCAAAGAGAAGTAATACATGTCTTCACCAGATTACACTTCCAATATTAAAATTGTACTGATAGGCTGAATGTAGCCTGGCATTTAGGTTCTGCACTTGCAGATCGTGGACATCAAGTATGTCAGGTTGTTAGCCGTCATCCGTCAAACGCCATATTTTTATCACAACACATTAATGCTGAATCCGCTACCTTCGAAACAATAGATCGAGAAGCGGATCTATATCTGATTTGTGTATCTGACGATTCGATACCGGAGGTGGCGAGTCACCTTAGTTTTCTTAATGGAGATCAGGTTGTAGCGCATACAGCAGGATCTGTTGACAGTACGGTACTAAAAGAAATAGGATTAAATTTTGGGGTAATATATCCACTTCAGACATTGACTAAGTCAAGAAAAGTCGATATGAGCGAGGTGCCATTTTTTATATGTGGTAGTAACCAATTCACAGAAAATTTCCTTCTGCAAATAAGTGACCAACTTGGCACCGCTCATCTTGTATCTGATGAGCAACGACTTCATCTGCATTTAGCAGCTGTTGTCTCATGTAATTTCGTAAATCATCTCTACGGGGAAGCAAGCCGTTACCTAAAAGCGAATGATCTAGACTTTAAACATTTACACCCATTGATCGCAGAGACCATGAAAAAGGCTATAGATGAAGGACCAGAGAATGCTCAGACAGGTCCAGCACTGAGAGGTGATAGAGAAACAATGAAAAAGCATCTAGACTTGCTCAATGGCGACAAAAGGCTACGTAAACTCTACAAAATGATGAGTAAATCTATCTCCAAAGAATCGAAAAAGAAAGATTAGAGATCATTGTAATTCGCAACTACTTTTTGTTAATAACTGTAATTCTGAGGGATTTTGTATCAGTTGCCATAACCCCTATTTACAACTTTTCAATTCTTATATACTATTCCTTCTTTCATCACAAACTTCACGTTCAGTGTCGTTTTAATGTCTTCTAATGGATTGTCATCCAAGGCAATGATATCTGCAATCTTTCCTTTTTCTATAGTTCCATAGTCATCTGAAATATTCATAAGGTCAGCAGCGTTTACGGTGGCTGATCTCAAGGCATCAATATTACTCATCCCTACCTCTGTCATAAATACGAATTCTAATGCATTGTCCCCATGAGGGGAGACACCAGCATCAGTGCCAAAGGCAACTTTAACTCCTCGCTTGTAGGCTTTGGCAAATGTGCTTTGGATTAAAGGACCTATTTCAAGCGCTTTAGGAATGATGATGGCGGGATAATACCCAGGTTGCTTTGCCTTCTCAGCAACAAACTTACCTGCAGAAATGGTAGGCACATAGTACGTACCACGTTCTATCATCAATTTCATCACCTCTTCCGTCATCTTGGTACCATGCTCTATGCTATGGATTCCACCCAGAACAGCCCGCTTCATTCCCTCAGCACCATGTGCATGTGCAGCCGTCACATAGCCATAGTCTTTAGCCGCATCAACCACAGCCTTCACTTCATTTATCGTAAACTGTGGTCCTTGCCCATCCTTAGCCACACTCAGCACCCCACCCGTAGCAGTTATCTTAATACAGTCTGCACCATTTTTGTATCTCTGTCTTACTGCTTTGTATGCATCTTCTATGCTATTAATAACACCTTCCTTAGGACCGGGATCTCCCTTTAGATCATCTCGCATTCCATTGGTCGGATCAGCATGACCACCAGTAGTAGCCAGCGACTTCTCTGCTGTATATATACGTGGTCCGGGAATCTCTCCTTGATTAATGGCATTTCTTAATGAGACATTTACTCCTGTCCCACCTAAATCTCTCACGGTCGTAAATCCAGCCATCAACGTCCGCTTACAATACTTCACCGCGCCCAAGGCGATGTCCGCTTTGTTTTCTTTAAATCGATTGAGATATCTATTGGGATTGGACTCATGCTCTATGTGCACATGCATGTCCATCCAGCCGGGCATGACCGTCTTGTTTTTTAGATCTATCACAGAGACAGTGTCGTTGGGCTCAGAATATCCTGACATGATGCCAGCAATCCTATCTCCAGTAACAACGATCGTCATTTCATTCTTGACATTCTCAGTCTTCATATCGAGTAACTCGCCGCAATGGATATGTGTTGTTTGGGCATTTACTGTAAGAACGATTAGAAAGCATATGGCCGTGATGATGTGCTTCATGTGCATTGTTTTGTTGGTTTAATTGATTCCATTAACACCGACTTATTACTAGTTACCAGATTCCTTGTTCGCCCTACTTCCTACTCTGTACTCCCAGCTCTAACTATTGCTTCTCCACAAAATGCTTGAAATTATCCAACCATTTCTGAAATTGCTTCTTAAACATCCCTGGAAATAGAAACGCCATCAGACGTGGCATGACACCTCGAAATGTCTTGTAGTGGATCTCCGTGGAATAGAGTGTCCGGTTTTCATCTAATTCTGCAAAAATGCAGCGCATGGTGTTGTCCATGTGCTTATGATGATAATGCGCTAGAAACTCCGTTGGCAAATCATTGCCCAGTACAGTCTCTGTCAATATCATATCTCGTCCCTTATGGAGGTAAGTCATTTTTGAAACTGCATCGTTTTCTCCAGCATTACCAGATAGTAATTCTTTACTGACAAAGCCATCTTGAAATTCTGGCAGATATTGAGGATCAGCAAAATACTTAACGACGGTGTCTCTTGATTTGTTGATTTCAGTGCTACAGGTAAACTTCATTTTTAGATGTTTGAATCAAATATAATGCGCCATACTCCATCCTTCTCAAATTTCCAGATCAATATATACTTACCATTATATGATCCCGAGCACTGTCCTATTTCATAGACGACCATCGAATTTACCACTTTGATGAACATAGGCTCTAGGTGAAGAGAGTAATTCTCCCTATTCATATAATTATACTGAGTCAAAAGGTCATTCCTTCCTACTATCAATGGCTTGTGAGTATAGTACATCGTGCTTACTGAGTAGGCATTGTTTACCAAAGTTTCGATCTCATGTTTGTTGCATAATTCCAACCACTCTTTCCGTCGATTTGACAACTGATTCTTGATACTGGCAAAATCGGTCTCTTCACCATCAGCGAGAAATTCTAGCTCGACCAGCGTATCTGCTACACCATTGCCTAGTATCTGTAATTGACTTAATACCCTTCCATGTTCGAATGCGATATCCCTGATTTGATATGAATAGGTACTGTCTTTATTAGCATGAATCTCAAAAATAGTAGTGTCACGAATTGCTTTAAGCTCGACATCTTGGTAGTAACCGGCAACCTTTCTATTGCCTTCCGCAATCACTCCATCCATATCTAACAATATAGCACTAAGCGTATAATGAGACTTAAGAATTTCGGAGCCATTGTTAAGTGTTTTCGACCAAGAAGAAAGTGGATATTCGATTTGCTTAATGCTTACCTTTTCCTGACAAGCCAGAAGCATCCCTAAAAAAACCATTACTTGAAGCGTTCTCGTCATGAACTACAAATCTACAAACTAGCAAGCCTTTGTCCCGCTTCTTGCAAAACATCCTCTGTCTTGGCAAAACAAAACCTTACCACCTTGTTATCATATCTGTCATGGTAGAATACCGAAATAGGAATCACGGCCACTCCATAATCCTGAGTCAGCCTTCTGGCAAAGTCCATGTCATTTTCATCGCTGACACTCGAGTAATCATAAAGCTGAAAATAGGTGCCCTCACATTTCAATGGCCTCAGTGAAGACGCAGACATTGCCTCCTCAAAGCAATCGCGTTTGGCCTGATAAAACGCAGGTAATACATTATATTTCTCTTCTGATTTTAAATAATCTGCAAGTCCATACTGAACAAAAGAATTGACACTAAAGACATTGAACTGATGTACCTTTTTAAACTCCTTCATCAGATAATCAGGACCTACGGCATAGCCTGTCTTCCATCCAGTATTATGAAAAGTCTTGCCAAAAGAAAAAACAACAAGACTACGTTTATAGAGTTCTTCATAATAGAGCACACTTTCATGTCGTAGTCCATCAAATATGATATGCTCATAGACCTCATCACTGAGAATAATGGTATCTGTATTTTCAGTCATCTCATTCAGAAATCTCATATCCTCACTTGACAAGACCTGACCTGTGGGATTATGTGGAGTGTTGATGATAATCATCCTTGTTTTATCTGTAACAAGCGCTCTACATTCGACCCAGTCGATTTTAAAATCAGGTGCCTTTAGTTGATATGGAACTGCACGAGCCCCAACTAACTCTATAGATGGCAAGTAGCAATCGTACGCTGGCTCAAATATTATCACCTCATCTCCCTTTTTTACCAATGCAAGGATAGCTGTCATAATCGCCTGTGTAGCTCCAGCGGTTACTGTAATCTCAGAATCAACATCCAACTGTCTATTATAGATTGAATTAATCTTATTACTAATTGCCTGTCTCAACTCTGGCACCCCGGCCATAGGCACATATTGATTCTTTCCAATGTTCATATAATGAGCCACCTTTTCTTTTAGTTCAGTGTCACAGTCAAAGTTTGGAAATCCTTGTGCCAGGTTTATGGCATTGTGCTCACTTGCAAGTTGTGACATCACTGTAAATATCGTCGTACCCACGTTGGGCAACTTGGAATGAATACTCATATTGTTCATCATTTAGAAATAAATGGACATAAGGATACGCAGTAATTACAAATTGATCGGATCATAAGAATAATTGGCTGAGCAAATTAAAACATCTATTGTAACGAAGTGTTATTTTAGCGTACCTAATACTACTGCTATCGAAACACAAAGCAATAAAGAAAACGGAGCCGTAACGGATCATCAGTTTGAACTGAATTCCATACCGGAAGCCATCCAAGATATGAAGGAGGGGAAGATCGTAATCGTTGTCGATGACGAAGATCGAGAAAACGAGGGTGATTTCATTTGCGCTGCAGAGTGTGTAACACCCGAGGTTATTAATTTCATGGCAACCCATGGAAGGGGGCTTATATGTTCTCCAATATCACAGAATCGTGCTGAGGATCTGGGACTTCAAATGATGGTGAACAAGAATACCGATTTGCATGAAACTGCATTTACAGTAAGTATCGACTATAAGCTAGATGGATGCACTACTGGGATTTCAACACATGACAGAGCAAAAACCATAAGAGCACTTACAAATCCTAATGTAAGCCCCGGTGATTTTTCCCGACCAGGACATATTTTTCCTTTGGTCGCGAGACCTGGTGGTGTGTTGCGAAGAGTGGGTCACACGGAAGCTGCCGTCGACCTTGCGAGGCTTGCTGGTTTCCAACCTGCAGGTGTCTTGGTCGAAATACTCAAAGAAGATGGGTCAATGGCAAGACTACCTGATCTGATGAAGATTTCTTACAAGTTTGGTGTGAAAATCATCAGCATCAAGGATTTGGTTGTATATAGGATGGATCGAGAAAGGCTGGTCGAAAGAAAATCATCGACCAAGTTGGAGACTGCTTTTGGCACTTTTGACTTTGTGACCTTTGTAGAAAAAAACAGAGACCTGATTCATCTTGTCATCAAGAAAGGAGAATGGAATGATGATGACGAGGTTCTCACGAGAGTACACTCAGGTTCCAATGCAGGTGACCTGTTGGCAAGCATTCTTCCATCATCTGATAGTCTTATCACAAGCACCTTAAGTAAAATCAATGACGAAGGACGTGGTGCCTTAGTACTGATCCGATGTGAAGACAAGCCTAACAGCTTTAATGAGATTTTAGATTCCCTAGACAAACAACGTGCTGCCAATGAAGATTTGAATCCCTTTATATACCGAAGCGATGAGAATCAACAAAAAGACTTTGGGATCGGAGCACAGATTCTTCATGATCTTGGTATTAAAAAGATAAAGTTGCTCACCAATAATCCTAAAAAGAGAATAGGACTCATAGGATATGGTCTTGAGATAATAGAGAACATCCCACTTTAGTATGATAGGAAAGTCTCTTGCCCTAATCCTATTATGCATTTTACATCTGCTCCTGAGTTTATCTGTCTTAGGGCAAACGAGAGATTCTCTCTCCAGGAAGACAGCCAATTATGAAATGAATATATTTCTTAATGAAGGAGATAAGACATTGACATGTAATACCGTCTTGATCTGGACCAATGATTCTCCTAATCCCATTGAAGAACTCTACTTTCATCTCTATTACAATGCATTCAAGAATAGTCAATCTACTTTCATGCGGGAAAGGTCCCTCGGAGGAGGAGTTTTTGGCGGCTTACCGTGGGAATGTGACTGGGGATATATTGAGTTTGGTAGTATAACTGATGATGAGCAAAATGACTTACTCACAACGTCTCAATACATAGCATTGGATGATGGCAATGATGATGATCAGACTGTCCTTAAGATTCCTTTACCCTACATCGTAGATTCGGGAGAGACGATAAGAGTCTCCTATAAATGGAAAAGCAAAATTGCCAGAAAGATGGCAAGGACAGGATACAACCAGGATTACTATTTTATGGCACAATGGTACCCTAAGATTGGTGTTCTTGAATACCTAGGAGTGCGAAATGCCACAGAGACCAGATGGAGCTGTCATCAATATCACTCATCAGGAGAATATTATGGAGAATATGGGGATCATGATGTCACTCTAAATGTTCCCAAAGAATACACCGTAGGAGCCAGTGGAAAATTGTTGTCTTCTTCTGTAAAGGGAGACAGAAAGATAGAGAGATTCTTTGCCAATGACGTCATCGACTTTACATGGACAACATCGCCTCATTTCAAAGTTCACACAGATACATGGAATGATGTTCATTTAAAACTTCTAACCTACCAAAATCACAGTCACTTTAAAGAAAGATATTTTAAGACCATCAAGTTTGCTCTTCAATACATGACTGATCACGTTGGAGATTACCCCTACTCTACATTTACGATGGTTGATCCTCCGATTCACGGACTCTTTACTGGTGGCATGGAATATCCCAACCTAGTTTCATCTCTAAGTTTCAATTTCTTTCCTGAAGGAATTAGATCACCTGAGACCTTGCTTGTTCATGAATTTATCCATCAGTACTTCCAGCAGATGATAGGCACCAACGAGCAAGAAGACCCATGGATGGATGAGGGCATCACATCGTATTATGAGAGCAGAATACTCGATTCACTGTTCTCAAGTAATACTTCCTTTATTGACTTTTGGGGGGTAAAAATTGGTAACAAGGAATACAATCGCGTCGAGCATTTATCTGAGGACAATCCCAAGATAGGCAACAACACAATGATGGCGCGAGAGTTTGTCCATGGTGGTTATGGAACGATAGCTTACAACAAGACAGCCATGGTGCTCAACACCCTTGATGGTCTTATGGGCAGGAAGCCATTTGACAAAGCAATGAAGTCGTATTTTGAGAAATGGAAATTCAAACATCCCGGTGAGCAGGACTTTATAGATGCTTTCAATGAAACGGCATCAGATCTGGATTCACCGATTCTGGGAAAGAATCTGGATTGGTTTTTTTCATCGGCTCTTTTTGGGTCAGATATGTGTGACTATGCTGTAGTGAGTATCAGCAATAGACAGAAGTACGCTCCCGTAGGTTTCGTAGAAAACGAAGATGATTGTGTTCCATTTGATAAAGAGAATTTACAAGATGATCTTTATAGATCAAAAGTAGTCCTGCATCGTCTGGGAGAAGTTATTATACCCTCAAAAGTCTTGATCATATTTGACAACGGCGATGAAGTGGTTGAACATTGGGATGGAAAAGAGAGAAGTACAGAGTTTAATTATAAAAATGCCAACAGGATTATATCAGCACAAGTCGACCCTTCTTACATAAATGACCTGGATCATAACTGGTTTAATAACAGCAAGACGGTAGCAAAAGAGTCATCCAGTCTAAAATCAATACTAAGCAAGGTTACTACGAGCATTCAAATGTTCATGGAAGGAATCTCAACATTGATTTAATGGGTGCTCTGAAATCATATATCACAGCCGTAAGTGATGTTCTAAATATTCACAAACGAATGATCCTAGGATTGTATCTGGTCAATCTTGTCTTTGCCTTGGTTATTGCTCTTCCATTGAATTCGTTGGTTAAAGATAATATTGGGGATTCTCTTCTATATACTCAACTACAAGGAAACCGGGACTATACACTATTCACTGAGTTTATGAGACATTTCGGATTATCAATCGATGCGTGGACGAGCCAGAGTTGGTATGTGATCATACTGTTTCTCCTTATGATGATATTTCTCATGGGAGGAATTATCAGTAGTGTTATACTGAGTCGTGATAAAAGTCATTCTTTCATATCGGAATCATCCCTACTATTTAGTAAAATGATAAGAATCACCTTCTACTTCTTACTGCTTTTACTCATCCTTCTATTTATTTTATGGCTCATATATAATTCTGCAGAGCTCAACATCTTTAATGTAGAAAACGATGATGTGTATGTAAGAAGGTGGAAGATTTTTATTCCACTGACGCTGATCGTAATTTTCATGGTAGATATGTACCACGATTACGTCAAGGTCTTTACTGTGAAAAACGAGCATAGATACTTGTTTCGAAATTTCAAGGAGGCATTGAATTTCATTTTCAAGAACTTTAGGAGTGCTCTCTTACTTTTTATCATCAATGCAGTCGTTGCACTGTCGGTATACTATATATTCTCCCATGTCATCAGCAGTTCATTGACATGGATCTTAATATTTATAACAGGTCAGGTACTGCTCATACTAAGGATTGCGATCAAGGTCATCAATTTATCGAGTATACATCATTTTATTGATTCAAAATCTTAGCTATGTCAGAGCAAGACCACAAACTGATCAACCATATAGCTGACATTTTATGTCAAGCAGAGGCAGACAAGATTACTTGTGACCCTATAAGAAACCTACTTGATGACCTAGATGTCAACCTAGCATACCGTATTCAAGAGGAGATCACTAGTAGACGAATCAAGAGTGGCAATCACATCATCGGTAGAAAAATAGGACTTACATCCGAGGCTGTCCAAGCACAGCTCGGTGTTGATCAACCCGATTTTGGCGTTCTATTTGATGATATGCTTATAGAGAATGGTGGAGAAATATCCATGTCCCTTTTAATGCAGCCCAAAGCTGAAGCTGAAATAGCATTCACTCTTAAGGATGACCTAAATGGCGACAATATTTCCATGGAAGAAGTCATCACATCAATCGATCATGCTCGGGTATCTATTGAAATAGCTGGTAGCAGAGTGAAAGACTGGGACATATCCATAGTCGATACCATCGCCGACAATGCATCCGCTAATCATTTTGTACTAGGATCAATGGAGGTGAAACTAAAGGAAATGGACCTAGTAAATTGTTGGATGGAGATGTACAAAAACGGTACACTTATCTCTTCTGGAACCAGTTCGGATTGCATGGGTTCTCCTCTCATCTCACTGCAGTGGCTGGCGCAAAAACTATCTGACTTTGGCACTCCTCTGTCTTCTGGGGATATTGTTATGTCAGGTGCCTTGGGTCCAATGACCGATATTATTGCCGGTGATCACATTATAGCCAAGATAGAAGGTCTAGGAGAAGTGGAAGTATATGTAGTATAGCATTAGATGGGTTTATCGGTTCTCTACACCAGATTGTATGTCATTGGGGAGAAGTGCAGACTCAACCCTGTTATTAAAAATCGTTACGGTGCGCTGCACCTCTTATCTATCATGCGGTTATATTATAACTATAAAGATAACGGTGCGCCGCACCTCAGGTTTCTTGCATATAGCTAAGGTTCTACAGTTAACTTATGACCGAACTACAGTATAGCTGCGACATGTCAATAACAAATTAAAATGATATTGAAAAGCTCCATCGGAGCGACACATACGTTAAATCGAGAAGGGTGTCACCGCTCTGCGGTTTTTGTTATTCAAAACATGATAATGACTATAGACATATCGCTCCCTAGGAGCTAGCGCATCATGTGCAATTTCTTATACACAACCTTATATCTAATTCTCTTTGGAAAGAGGTGCACCGAAATATTAATAGAAATCTATTATTATCAATTTTAAAGTGCAGGATTAATTGCTATTACTCGTCAATTGTCGTATATTATAGTCATATGACCATCCATGGATAAAAGAAAAACACAGTATGACATAGAGGATGCACTATTAAATGTCCTGAAAGACCCTGCCATAGCATATTACCCAAGTAGCATTTCCACATTGTCAGATTATGATCATGTGTTTACAGATAGGCTGCTCATGACATCCGTTATAAAACATGGTCTTCCCTATTCCTATTTTCAAGAGTTGAAAGATCTTTTACCATTAATCGATGCAGAATGGTCTGAGTTGCTAGGTCTCTCCATCAAATCCTTACAGCGCTACAAGAAGGAAGGTCGTATATTTAAACCCATCCATTCTGAGAAAATTCTTGAGATCACAGAAGTTATCTTAAAGGGACTCGACGTCTTTGGCGATAAAGAGCGTTTTATTGCCTGGCTAAAGGCACCTAATTTCGCTATCGGAGGACATAAGCCTACGGATTTGCTGTATGATTCGTATGGTATAAAATTGATCCTTATACAATTGGTCAGGATCGAGCACGGCATACTTGCCTAATGGAGGTATTTCGATTAAGTAAAGAAAAATATGCACATTCTTTGTCAGGTAAAGGTGCCGCTATCCAGGGAGGCCGATGGAATTCTCAAGGAGTAGAAATCATTTATTCATCTGCCAATAGATCTCTTGCCATGGCAGAAATTGCGGTCCAGGTTGCCTATGGCAATCTTCCCTTGAATTACATGATGATCACAATTCACATTCCTGATACCGCACCCACGCAAATTATTCACTCTGACGTGTTAAACCATGACTGGAATATCTTCCCGGAGAAGAGACAAACACAGTTGATCGGCGATAAATTCATTGATGAAAATAAAGCACTGATACTCAAAGTACCATCGGCAGTAACCATGGGCGATTACAACTATTTGATTAACCCTAGGAATAAATTGTTTGAACTAGTTAAGATTATCAATGTTTCACCATTTACCTTTGACAACAGAATCTTTAAGGCACAGAAATGACCAGTATAAATACTAAAACTCTAGCAGACATTCTTCACATAGCCGCAACCACACAACAGCCTGTAAGTCAGCTCTCGGTCAAGCATAGCTTTGATCTCGATATATCCTATGACATTCAACGTGAATTGATTAAAAGGCGCACGGATCTAGGCAAGAAACTTGTAGGGACAAAGATGGGGTTTACAAGTAAAGCCAAGATGGAACAAATGGGAGTGCATGACCTCATATGGGGATTGTTGACGGAAGATATGGCTATAAGTAATGGGGACGAAGTAGTGAAAAGCAACTTTATTCATCCACGTGCTGAGCCTGAGATTTGTTTTTTCATAGGTGAGGACATAGATCGAGAACTTTCACTAGAGGAAGCACCAAAATATGTCTCAGCGGTTTCTGCATCAATTGAGATCATTGATTCGCGGTATCAAAATTTTAAGTTTAGCCTTGAAGATGTTGTGGCCGACAATTGCAGCTCAGCAGGGTATGTTCTTGGTGATCAATTCCCTGCCGAAACAAACATATCTGACTTAGATATCAAACTCGTCATAAATGGAGATACAGTTCATCAAGGCTCATCTAAGGCCATCATGGGCAACCCGTGGGAGTCGCTCACAAATGCCTCACGCCTAGCTACAAAGTATGGACATGTAATTAGAAAAGGAGAAATCTTGTTGGCAGGTGCCGCAACGCCGGCAGTTTATCTAAATACCGGTGATTCCGTAGTAGCAGAAATAGAAGCGCTCGGAAAAGTGAGTTTTTCAGTTAAAGCATAAACCACCAATTATGGCTACAGTATGACTTCTTCATCAAGGCACCTGCTCCCACAATTTTTGAAGCAGTTGCTACTGCAAATGGACTTCAAAGTTGGTGGACAGTGAAATCGTCTGGTGTTTCTAAAATAGGAAAAGAGATGCGTCTGTATTATGCTGAAGAGTATGACTGGGCTGCTGAGATTACTGTTTATCAACCAAAGTCCCATATTACCTATCAAATGACTATAGCTGATGAAGATTGGCGAAGGACCAATATTTCTTTTGACATCAGTCCTGTAGAGGGTGGTTGTGAAGTTTCATTTCGTCATGAAGGCTGGAAAGAAGCCAACAAACACTTTAGGGTCAGTAACTATTGCTGGGTCATGTATCTTCTCTGCCTAAAGAACTACTGTGAAGAAGGAGTGGTCTTGCCCTATGAGGATCGCGGTGGTAGTTGATAATGTTGTTATTGGATTTTGTTTACAGGTAATGTCCTGATTCTTGGTCAAAAATCTCTCCATGCTCTCCTGAACTAAATCCTTGTGAAGAAATTGCAATATATTAAGTCAAAATTTAAAAATCAGATCTTTGAAACTGTGCCTGACTTAAAAAACTGGTTACATCAACAAGTAAGAGATATGGATCCTGCACTTATTATGTCTATTACTCATAATCAACATTATATAAATGTCTTATCGGCGTCATAGTATATTCTAATTGGTATTATTCACCGTTATTACATCTTACACGTCAGACCAATATTAACCCCTACCAAGTGATATGATTTTGAAAGATCCTTATCAGAAATAATACTTGATGTAGTCATGGCTTGATATCCTATCCTTGATTCAATATGCCATTTCTCACTCACCTTATAATTCAAGCCCATTTCTCCTTTAAACATAAGGCCGGGACTAAATGATGTAGATCTAGCTGAAATAGGAACAATACTTTCATTCAGAACATATCCTCCAACACTTGACGAAAAGTAATAGGTAACTCCAACAAACGTATTTAATCCTAGCTTTCCTGATCTTATTCTATACTTTGCACCGACAGGGATTCCCCATAGATCGGTAGCATTGTAAATTTCCATGTTGCGGTCCACAAGATGTGGTATAATTGCAGTAGAAAAATTTTGTTCCATCGAATCAGGACTTACCCAGGTTATACTTTCTAAGTATTCCCCCTCTTCATCCTGAATATAAGTCCCTGACCACTTGAATCTTTCATTGATCCTCTTATGCTCTAGTCCAATTTCCAAGGAAAGATTATTCCATTTAGAAAACTCTAATCTCAGGATAGATTCTATTGCTTCCAATGGGGATTCAGTCTCATTCCTGAGACTGAGGTAATCTGAAGAAAATTGCGAAGAATTATACTTGCTTGAGAAAACATTTATCCCAGCACTTATGCCAAGATTAAAGTTCCAAGGAATTTGCAATTTTATCATTTCTACGTCCGCCTGCTTTGTAAAACAATATGGAATGGCAATAGTCCTTTCTTCGTAATTCGGAAAATGTTCTGATTTTGGTAACGAATTAATAAAATACATCCTACGAGTAATCGTCTTAGCCGACTCTATAGATTGACCAGAAATAGGCCAATCAGAAACATTGAGCTTTGTGCTTTCAATATATTGATAAGGTAAATTCACCACCTCAGAGGTATTTCTCCTGACACCAGCATCTTTTGATACTGAAACTTGAGAAGATGGTAGTATTTGTCCTTGTGATTTTGATTGGTTGACAGTAGTATCATCATTCTGTGATATGGAGTTGGTCGTGACCTGCTCTTCAGCGGCGATCATTTGATATGAAGAATTGTTTTGAAGGCTAGATTGCTCTTGAAATTGAGGAAAATCAATAAAAAGAATAGACAGGGCCGCGATAGCAAAAAATATCAGGCCGAAAATCATCCAAACGGGTACTCTCCTTTTCCGTTTAGTAGTAATTCTCTTTTCTACTTTATCCCAAATGTCATTGACATCTAATCTTTCTTCGTGATTCTCAAAAGATGTCTTTATTATATTGTCAAATGAATCTCTCATGATGCTGTTGAGATGTTAATTTTTTTTAGTAATCTTTCCTGCAATAGGCGCCTTCCTCTCACATACTGAGACCTTGAGGTACTCTCTGATATACTCAACGCTTTTGCAATTTCCTTGTGAGAATACCCATCTATCGCGTACATCGCAAATACTCTTTTATAGCCAATAGGAAGTTTATATACCTCCCCTATTATCTCCTCTTTGCTTAGCCTAGAAAATACCTCAGGTTCAATTCCCTGCTCAGGATAATTTTGAGGGTTATATCGCTCATGCGAATAGTACTTTCTCTGATATCTGGAAATCGCTGTATAGATTACGATTTGCTTTACCCAACCGTAAAATGAGGCCATCGAATTTCCTGTAAAGTCAGTAACTTTTCTGTAAACAACCACAAAAGAATCCTGGAGGACATCCTCTGCATCCTCCAGGTTCCTCGTATAAAATCTCGCAGTAGTCATAAGTTTAGAGGAGTACTCAAAAACAAAGTACTTATAGGCTTTATGATTACCTGCCTTCAAGTCTTTTATTAAATGTTCAAACTCCAATATAATTTGCTACTTGTTTAGTCTCTAAAATGGCAGTAAAATATCAACGGTTGCCGATGTAGCACCTTGATAAACCGTTGGGTCAGTAACCATAATGCCCGTTGAAACAACCGAGAATGTTACGTACGATCCACCACCTTGGGTCACTATCAAGCTCTCTCCGTCAGCTCCACCTACACTAAACCCGTCCGTCGGAAAATCGAAATCATAATCTGAAATAATCTGTCCGTCGTTTTTAATAAAGGTACCTTGACAAATAACGTCACCACCAAGTGACCAGCTAAGTACTGTAATATTGTAAAGATACTTATTCAATCCCCCGCCTAAATTAAATACCTGAACGCTATATGCATACGTAGTAGAATCGCCACCAGGCCAATCCTGACCACTGAATGATATATCAACTCCTTCTTCAAGGAAGTCATTGCACGCTTCTAAGTCACCAATATTTACATCACCTGTGAAATCTATTGTTGTACCGGGAGATATCAATACATTGTCTACATCTACTCCAAAAACTTCGGCTGAACCAGCTAATGAACAATCGACTAGCGTATGTGAAAAGCTTCCACCCTGATCAGCAAGAAATGTATGCTGATTGCCCCCATCGAAACTTACAATTACATAAGCCTCTCCAACTGGATCAGAAATGCAATTCGTAACCTGCCCTGTTACTGTTACATCCACTGTAGGAACACTCATATGTATCGTTCCCAAATCTTCATCGGCAGAAAAAGATCCTATTTCCTCTTCATGAATTACAGCTCCACAATAATCGTATACGGTAATCAGAAGGGGTTCATCCTGGGGTACCTTACCCTCAAAACCACCTAGGCCATCTGTTATCGTTCCTGCTGTAGCCCCGGTTGAAAGCATTGTTATTTCTACTGCAAGTCCTGCTCCAATACTCCCATTTAAGGTAAGATTTCCGCTCAAGGTAATCAATGGAAAAGGTGCATCGCAATTCCAAAATGAAAAATGACTCACTTCTCCTTCGTAAACACCATTTACTAGTTGTGCTTCTCCCTCTTCAATCCATATACCTTGTGATTCATCGAAATGCCATAATGGAATTGAAGATGGTGCAGATCCAATCAGCTCTTCAGGAACAGGCATCTGTATTAAAGCCTTCTTCCCTTCTTTTAATTGGAGTTCTTCTTGATCATCACTAATTAGTTCTACGACAATCATACCATAGGACGCTAATGCTCTAACCTCTCCATCAACATCGATACCAGTCAGATCTCCAGGCATTTCCAATAACGTTGCGCGTTCGGTTGGATCCAACCACCTTGCTGCCACATTAACGTTGCCACTATATGGACTTCCATCTAGCCGAGAAAATCCATCAGGGGGAAAATCCACAAATGCCTCTGATTCAATGGAAACTTTTCCTCCCTGAGCACTTGATATGGTGCCTTTTATTATTTTTTCCATCATCTGAATAGTCACGTAACTCGCTTCGTTCAATGAAGGATAGAACCTTCGTGAGCCATCAAAAAAGCCTTCCTTGCTAACGGAAATATAAGTCCCATCTTTATACAACTCCTCATCTTCAAATACAAAGACCCCAAATTCGTTTGTGTAAGTTTTTAAATTTGAAAAAGCAACTTCTGCTCCTTGAACATTTGCTCCATTACTATCTACAACCTGTCCGATAACAGAACCCACAACCTTAACTTTTGGAGGGTCAACTATAGGCTCCTTACTTTTATCATCAATATCTTTCCTGCATGCACTCACCATCATTAGCAGTGCCAAAAAGAATAAACATCGTCTCATAATAATTAATATTTGTTTTGTAATTCAATAAATCGTTGCGCAACAACTTTCTGACATACTTATAATAAGCTCAACTCTGAGAAAGCTGCATTTGCTTAAATAAATATCACATTCCTTGCAACCTTGGTCCTCGAATTAAGGTTGCCAATTTTTCTATCTTACATAAAATTTCATGGTTAAAGAACACACATAATTTCCTATTCATGAGCGCATACAATATTCGTCTTGAAGTAATGAAATCTCTTGAGCATAAAGTTGGAGATTTCATTGATAAATTTCTTACACCTGTAGATAATATTTGGCAACCGTCGGATTTACTGCCTGACTCTGGGTCAGATTCCTTTTTTGAAGACCTCGAGATACTACGTGGCGAATCAAAGGAATTGCCTTACGACTTTTGGATTGTCTTGATTGGAGATACGATTACAGAAGAGGCTTTGCCTACATATGAGTCTTGGCTGATGGATGTTGTTGGAATAAACCAAAGAGGTGATCGTGGCACTGAGGATAATCCCTGGGCTAAGTGGATACGGGCTTGGTCTGCTGAGGAAAACAGACATGGCGATGTCCTCAGCAAATATTTATATCTATCAGGTCGAGTAAACATGAAGGAAGTAGAAATCAGCACACAATACTTGATTGCTGATGGATTTGACATAGGGACAGACAGAGATCCATATAAGAATTTCGTTTATACGAGTTTCCAGGAGTTGGCAACCAACATATCTCATGTTAGAGTTGGAAAATTGGCACTTGAAAGAGGTAATAAATTATTAGCCAAGATGAATAAAATGGTTGCAGGAGACGAAATGCGTCATTACCTAGCCTACAGAGAGTTTGTCAATGAAATATTCAAAGTGGATCCAAGTGAGATGATGCTGGCTTTTGAAAATATGATGCGTAAGAAGATTGTGATGCCAGCACATTTGCTCAAAGTGACGGATGCCAAGGTCGGTGAAATATTTGAGCATTTTTCTGACATAGCACAGCGTCTCAATGTTTATACAACGCATGACTACATTGACATCATGAAAAAGCTGATCAATTACTGGGCAATAGATAAAGTCTCAGGTCTCAATGAAGCTGGGGAAAAAGCGAGAGACTACCTCATGACCCTTCCTGATAGACTCACGAGGATTGCCGAGAGGGTTTCTATCCCAGATACGCCCTATAAGTTTGCCTGGGTCGAAGCCAATGGGGTCATGTAAAATGCGTTAATCAGCCTAATTGATCACTATCAAGCTGACTATTGACCGTCGTCATTACATCACAATTCCGATGAGTGTAACTTAGATGAAAAGGACTCATGAAACTTAATCAAAACATTATTATCAAAGAACTCAAGGAAAATTTTAATAAGAAATTCCCAGGTCTTAAAGTAGAATTATATGCTCATAGTCATTCCAGTTTTGAAGGATCATCAGCAAATGAAAAACTTTCTGAAAACCTTTCTTTGGGAGATGCCAACCCAGAGATTACTGAAGGAGATATTGGAATTGATCCTTCCATGACTGTTGCTCAATTGGAGTGTTTATTTAAAGATGACTTCGGCCTCAATGTTCAGGTCTTTAGAAGGTCCAATGCGATATGGTTACAAACTGTCTCCACTGATGAATGAACGATTGAAAAGCAGAATCTAAAAGGAATACATTCTGTCCAGCAGTTATAGGACAGGGTTAGATGAATTTTAATAATTTTTCTCGGAACGTTTTATTTTACATCTTCGCCTATAATATAAATGATTATGGGATTTCATCTTGATGCCAATAAAGGAGACATTGCAGAATCGGTCCTGCTGCCTGGTGATCCATATCGAGCCAAATGGATCGCTGAAAAATTCCTTGACTATCCCGTTCTGTATAATGACGTACGAGGGATGCTTGGATACACGGGCACCTACAAAGGTTACCCTGTCTCCGTACAAGGTACTGGAATGGGAGTCCCCTCCACACTTATATATTGACATGAACTCATTAATGACTATGGCGTGAAGAACTTAATCCGTGTAGGGAATGCTGGTTCTTATCAAGATGACATTAACTTAAAAGACATTGTCATCGCTATGTCTGCTTCATCAACGAGCGGCATCAACAATATCAGATTTGCCAATGCAGACTACAGTCCTACGGCTAGCTTCAAGCTATTTAGAGATGCAATACACTATGCTGATAAAAACAACATTACTATAAAAGCGGGGAATGTCCTATCGACAGATGAGTTTTACGAGGACGATTTTAAGAGGTATCAACAATGGGCCGATTACGGAGTATTAGCAGTAGACATGGAGTCATCGGGGCTCTATACAATTGCTGCCAAACACAAGGTTAATGCATTGACCATTCTTACGATAAGTGATTCTTTCGTGACAGGAGCTCACACAAGCAATGAAGACAGAGCAACGCCATTTGAGCCTATGGTCAAGCTGGCACTTGGGGTAGTAGATATGCAGAAATAAACTACTTCTTCATCCTGCCAATCATGCAACTTACATAAGACTTGGTCTGCAGCACAAGGTCATTCTTCTCATCTATAGAAGGATAACCCATTGATGACAGAAGTCTCTCTACTTTTTCTTGTGCCTCAACATCCTCATAAAAAAACGAGACTTCATTCGAATCAACATCCACCTCTATTTCATTTAGTCCTTCTATGCCTTTCAGTTTATCTTCGATCTGTGCGGCACATCCACCACACTTTATATTTTGTACTGCTAGTGTTACTTTTTTCATAATTCTTATTGCTTATATCCAGTACAACATCCAGAAATGGCTTTGAGTTTCTTCGAATTGCAAATTACTCCTTACCATTGTCAACCCAAAGTAATATGGGTTACCCCCTCGCCACCATACTCTTCCTTAGGATGGTAGATCTTTTTGATATCAGCATATTCTTTGAGCTTTTTCATTACTTCACGCTTAAGGACGCCACTACCGATGCCATGGACGATGGTCAGGGATACAGAGTTATTGATGAGTGCCTGGTCGATAAATTCCTGGATAAAAGGACCCGCATCTTTCTTAGAGTAACCTCGGATGTCGAGCTTGGTGTCAAAATTTCCAACATGACTTGTCAAGGTAGTCGTGACATGTTTGTGGCCGTTTTTTTCAATAGGCTCCGCTGCGGGTACAAGTTCAGTTAGCTTTACTGTCATTACCAGGGACCCGACGACGAGTTCTACCCTATTTTTTCTAATAGAAAGAACTTTGCCGATCTGGTCGCCACTTCTAAGTCTGGCATAACCACCTACCTCTATCTTTTCTAGATCCATCTTTTCCATGGCGTATACCGACTTATCCAGATTATGTATGTCATCCTTTACCATCAATTTCTTCTCGCGGATTTCATTTGATAGCTCCTTGACGGTTTTCAAGTTTTCCTTTTCCCTCAGTTCCTTGATGAGTTTCTGCAGCTCCCTATTCTTCTCGTCATATTCTACTAAAGCTCTTTGTTTCATCTCGATTTTCATCTTTTTACGTCTGACCTCAAGCTCCGTCTGTAGCTGGTCATACATCTTGGTCATTCTGTCTAGATCTTTCTCTTTCTTTTCAATGGAAGCAATTCGTTTTGTCAGACGGGTGTTCTCGGATTGTAGTTTCTCTAGAAGGGATTCGACCTCAGTTTCCTTTTTTCCAAATAGCTTTCTAGCAAGTTTTAAAACATTTTGATGTATTCCACTTCTTTCAGCGATCTCAAATGCAAATGAGCTTCCTGGCTTGCCAAGCGACAACTCATATGTAGGTCTAAGTTCTTTTTTATCAAAAGACATATAGCCGTTGACAATTCCCTTGGTCTTATTGGCAAAATATTTAATATTGGAATAGTGCGTTGTTATTATGGCAAAGCACTTTTTTTCAAGAAGCTTACTCAATCCTGCTTCCGCCAGTGCTCCACCTGCCTGAGGATCCGTTCCACTGCCAAACTCATCGATAAGAAGCAAGGTTTTCTCGTCAGAATTATCGAGGAAATGCTTCATGTTTTTTAATCTGGAACTATAGGTACTTAAGTCTTCTTCGAGGGACTGCTGATCTCCTATGTCAACAAAGATTTTCTCAAATATTCCCATCTCGGTCCTTTCATCGACAGGAATTGGAATTCCACACTGCACCATGATCTGTAAGAGGCCCATTGCCTTTAAGGTCACGGATTTTCCTCCGGCATTGGGACCACTGATTACTAACATGGCATTGTTTCCCTTGAGATGTATGGAAAATGGAACTGTCTTCTCTCCTATTTTATCATTCTTTACCTGAAGGTAAGGATGCGTCGCCTTCTCAACTTGATAGCAAGGTTCTTCTCTGAGGGTCGGCTTGCTGCATCCTTTGTTAACCGCATAAATTGCAATGGCATTGGTCTGATCAAGGTCGACAAGTCTCTTAAAGTCAACTTCAATGTCATAGACATGCTGTGCCACTTCTACTGTCAGGTCTTTTAATATTTTAAGTATCTCGGCTCTCTTATCTGACTCAAGGTTATATAGCTCATTATTGGCTTCCATGACCTCATCGGGCTCCATAAACACAGTCTTACCTGTCGCGGACTCGTCGTGGATGACACCCTTGATCTTTCTCTTATTTTCAGCTGGAATTGAAAAAACTCTACGGCCATTTCTTGTACTCTCTTCGGTATCAGACAGATAACCTTGGCTTCTATAATCTTTCAGTAACTTATTGAATATCCGATGTATATCTCTTTCCTTGTCACGTATCTTTTTGTAGATTTTTGACAATCGTTCTGATGATGAAGGCCTGACGTTAAAGTCGTCGTCAAATACCTTAAAGATAGTTTTGAGCAAATCCTTGAGGTAGTCACTCTTATCCCACTCTTGGTTAACAACATTATATACGTCTTCTGATTGCTCCTTGAAGAATGAGCTTACCTTATCAATGACAGATAAGGTAACTATGATATTTTTATAATTATCAGAACTCAGAACATAGCCTGATTTCTTGAGAAGGGAAATTTCCTGTGCAATGTCCTCATAATTTTCTAGAGGTATTCTCTCCCCTGATAGGATACCGAGTTTGATGTCCATTGCCTTGTTGAGCCCACTTGTTATAATTTCAAGATCCGTATGTGGTCTTCTTGCGTTAAGGGCTTTCCTAGCTCTCTCCCCTAAGCAATAAGCAGATATATAGAGTAATACTCCGTCAAGCTCTAACTTGTCATACACATCATTGGGGTAAAACTCCACCATGGTGCAAAAGTAGTGAATCAACTTTCTTTTAGCTATATATAAGACACCACAATAAATATAGATAGCTTTGGCTCTTTATTAATATGAGTAGAAATAGCACAGGTGTCCTTTTTAAAGTAACAACGTTCGGTGAATCGCATGGCGTAGGTATTGGAGTAGTGATAGACGGTTGTCCTTCAGGTCTAGAGGTAGATATGGATAAGATGCTTGAAGATCTAAGACGAAGAAGGCCAGGTCAAAGCGAAGTCACGACCTCCAGAAATGAGGACGACTTACCCGTGATATTAAGTGGCCTATCAGAAGGGGGAACAACCGGCGCACCATTGGCATTCCTAATTAAAAATAAAGGTCAAAAGCTAGAGGAATACGACAAAATAAAGGACATCTATCGTCCCTCGCATGCAGATTATACTTATCACAAAAAATATGGAGTCCGAGATTATAAAGGTGGAGGGAGATCTTCTGCTAGAGTAACGGCAGCTGCGGTAATTGCCGGCAGTATTGCCAAGCAAATTCTAAGGACTAAAAACGCTGTCAAGGGAGTAGAGTTTGGTTCTGCAATGTCGGTAATACTATCAAAACTCGACAGTAATTCATGGAACTGAAACACATATCGAAGTTGAAGGCAGACATGATCCTTGCGTTGTCCCTCGGGCAGTGGTTACGTTAACCAAATAGGGCTCGTACAAATTCCAGATGGAGCATCCTTTAACCTGAATGATCAAGAGAATATCGTCCGATGCCCTCATCGGGAAACTTCTGAATCCATGATAGTCTGTCCAATGAAACATTGGTCTGACTTCCAAGATGCTTTTCATGGTTCTAAAGCCTTGTTCGATTAAAAATAAGTGACGAAGCTAAGTCCGATGGAGACAGTCTAGGAGGAGTAATCACTTGTATTGTCTCAGGAACTCCAGCAGGATTGGGGGAACCCGTTTTTGATAAGCTTCATGCTGATTTGGGGAAAGCGGTTCTAGGTATAAACGCTGTCAAGGGAGTAGAGTTTGGTTCTGGATTTGCCGGATCCCGCATGAAAGGGTCTGAGCATAATGATGCATTTGTTAATGTCGGTAATACTATCAAAACTTCGACCAATAACTCAGGGGGTATCCAAGGAGGAATAAGCAATGGCATGGACATCATTTTGAGAGTTGCCTTCAAACCTACTAGTACAATTTCACAGAAACAAAGTACGGTGGACATTCATGGAACTGAAACACATATCGAAGTTGAAGGCAGACATGATCCTTGCGTTGTCCCTCGGGCAGTCCCCATTGTCGAAGCCATGGTAGCAATAACAATGCTTGATCATCTGATGCGACATCAGAGTACGAGAATTGACCAGCTCTAGAATTCTACGTTTTCTTCACTACCTTTCACTATTCATCCAATGAAGAAACTCATCGACTGATTTTGTGTTAAGGCAGCTCTTCTTAGTTAACCCTCCTTTTCTTGCAGCATAGACTCCATATTTTATATCCTCTATACCAGCGGTACTGTGTGCATCTGGATTGATGCTGATCATCACATTGTTTTTAGTACAGCCTGGAATTTGCCTCCAGTCTAGGTCCAGTCGGCGTGGATTGGCATTCAGTTCAATTACAACATCATTAATAGCACACGCCTCAATTATTCTTTCGTAATCCAAAGGATAGCCCTCTCTCGACAATAACAATCGGCCAGATGGGTGACCTATTATCCGAGTATGTGGATTTTCAATGGCCTTTATCAATCTATTGGTTGCTTTCTTAATGTCCATATTGAGTCCAGAATGAATAGAGGCAATTACAACGTCAAACAATTGCAAGATATCTTCCTCGTAATCCAATGATCCATCAGATTTAATATCGGATTCTATTCCAGCAAAGATTTCAATATCGCTGCGTTTCTCATTGATCTCTCTGATGGCATTTATCTGCTCTATTACTCTTTCATCGGACAGACCATTTGCATAAACCGCAGATCGTGAATGATCTGTAATCAACATATAACTTAGTCCTTGATCTACGCATGCCGCTGCCATTTCCTCAATGGTATTGACACCATCACTGAAAGTAGTGTGACAATGTATAAGACCCTTGATCGACGAAATTGTGACCAAGTTCTCTTCTCTTACTTCTATCTCCATACTTTCTATTTCCCTCATTTCCGGGACGACATACGGTTTCTTGATGTCGTCAAATATTTCTTCTTCATCTTGATAGGTTTTGTTCTCAAGTGTTATCTGATTCACCACTGAGGACAACCCGGTTGTTCTAAAAAGCTCTGTAGCAAACAATTCTTTAGACGTAGTCATAATGCTCAGTGGTAGAATGTCAGTAGGAAAACGAGCATCCTCTTTGATCTCGTCGATATATCTTTCTGTATCGAGACTAGCTGAAGTCAGGATTTCTACCTGCGTCAAGGTGTTACACTTCCTTCTTATTACACCTGTCAACGAATGAATTTCATCAGGGAATTCTGCTTCTAGTTTTTCAATTACTTCTTGTGCCAATGATTCCAAATCTGCATACAAGAATCTACCCTGACTCATTATTGCGTAAGAAACCTTGTCTGCGATATCATTCTGACTTTTCTCTCCAAAACCCTTGAGTGATACGAGGCGATTTTCTTGACATGCATACAATAGCTCGCCCAAAGAATTGATTCCGAGTTCTTTCCATAAGACCAATACCTTCTTAGATCCAAGACCTTTGACTCCTAAGAGGTCTACCACACCAGATGGTATCTCGCCTAGACAATCCTCTAAGTCCTTGATCTTTCCAGATTGTCCCAATTCAAAAATCTTCTCGCTTATTGACTTACCAAGTCCTCTGATCAATTGCAGATTGTCTAAGGACATCTCGACCAAAGAGTCAGGCCATTTCCTTAGAATGATGTAAGCACTTTTATAGGCCTTGGTACGAAAAGGACTTTCTCCTTTTAACTCTAATAGCTTGCCGAGCAGACTAATCTTTGCTGCCACTTCTCTGTTCGTCATAAGTCTGAAAATCTTTTTTGCGAAAATATCATAATTCCTTTACTTTTATGTTTCAAAATATTCAAATATGTATAGACTGATTGTTATATCAATTTTATTTATCATGGCATCATGTGCCCAGCCTGTGGACACTGGAAATGTAGATCTTTCTGAATTTGTAACTGAAGATGTAAATGGAGCGGTCTACGCTTACCAAAAAGGAGAAAGTGGGACCATAATTAGTGACGGTTATGTAGTAAACGGTGCTAAAAATGGCATGTGGACTAAGTATAATCCATCTGACAGAACCATAGCTTCAATCGAACATTATGTTAATGGTCAGCTAAATGGCCAACAAATAACTTTTGGACGGCGGGTGCAAGTAACGAATACAGCTAAATACAAAAATGGTGAATATCACGGTGTCGTTGCTGAATACAAAAATGGACGCCCTGTCACATCGACGGAATATGCTAATGGAAAACGTCATGGACTTCATCATGAATATTTCAACACAGGTAAAGTTCAAAAAAGGGTTGAATTTAATAATGGCTCACAACACGGTAGTTTCAAGCAATATGACGACAAAGAAAACCTCATCATGGAATATCAGTTTGAGAATGGCGAGAAAGTATCTGGCGGAATTGTTCCGATAGAAAAAAAGGAAGAATAATAGACATTATATAGTTAAAGTTCTATTCTCAATAGTCTTCGAGGCTGATATTTAGAAATCACATATATAATTTATTTATATTTGTTGTTAATAAATATAGTCTCTTTACATGGATACTTTAACCATTCCTACAACACCCTCAGTCTTTAGTAAAAATTTCATTAACAGTGATTTGTCCAAATTGCTATTTGGCGAAAAAACAATACTTATAATACATTCCACCGTAGAGCAAGAATTCTCTCTAAAATATTCTCTTAGTAAACAAGGATATGATCAGTTCTGTTGTTCCCTATCAAATACCCCTCTTGATTATTATAGACTGAGAAACATCAGTAAAAATGATGGAGAAACCAAGGCTCTAGAGTCGACATATCAGGATATATCGCTCTGTGAAAGCATAAGCATAAACGGTATTAAAGCTCTCAATTCAAAAATATTTGGAGATCGCACTTTTCTCGATATTCTTGATACTAGAAATTCGATCAGGCAAATGTATCCTCATCTTGAGAATGCCATTGTAGTTGATCCGCAAAAATTCACTTTTACTAAAAATGAGTATTACTTCATCCTTGGTCGAATCAAGAAAGGAAGTGAGATGCTCCCACGTCAGTCTGCAGAAAATGATAGAAAGGTGCTGTTTAGTGATCGAGCCCTTTCAAAACTTGTTTCTCAATCCGGATATGATGATCTAGTGACAAAACTCAATGAACTTATCGCCGGAGGAATCAAGTTAGAACAGATATTTACAAAAGAGTCGGCCAAATTGAGAGACTACTTTTACGCCAAGTTCAACAAAAACTTCAATTTCAAGGTCAAGGAAATTCGAGATAAATTTCTGAGACCAAGTGATGGATCGAATTCTGCAAAATCCTCAGGAATAACGTCGAATTTTACGTTTTCATCTGATGCATCTGCTCAAAGTAATCTTGTGCAATTTCTTAAAGATCAGATCCAAAATCTATCGCAGGATGGTCTAATCAAAATGCGAGGTATTGATCTTGACGCACTATCAAAGACTCAATCTCATTTGGAAATCGTAGTATCTCTTATCCAAGAAATGTACGATAATCGTGCGCTCGTTGCTGATTCATATGTGGCAGAGGAGATGCGTAGAGTAAATTTCCATAATTTGGCTAATGACATAAAATTATCAGCTCAGCAATCATTCGAGGCATATGTGTCCAAGATCAACAAGTCATTGATACTTGGGGAAGAATATCCTATCAATACCATTAGTAGAGAAAAACAGAGGCTGCAATTGAGACAACTCATATCTCTGCTGAAAAAAGCACATATTGCATTAACTACTGAATATGAATGCATCAAATGGCAGTCCTATTATACAGATCTTCGGTCTGAAATACAGATGTTAATCGAAGACCTCACTCACCTGCCTCAGCACCTTTGGGTTTCTGCATTTAACTTGTGGTACTATACTGAGATGACACGACGATTTTTTCATCTTGAAACTCCGTCTTCACAGTCGGATCTAGATGCAATAAATGACCTACAAAAGGAACATAAAAAATATGGTCTTGAAATAATCGCAGCTAAGAGGTCAATGAAATTTCATGACATTCTTGTCAATTTAAAATCTACTGATAAAGGGCTTTATGACTCAATAATGAAGAGTGACAAAAGCAACCTTTCATCTCTTGAGTTGATCAAGGACTACAATGACCTAATTTCTACAGCATTCCCCATAAACACCATCAGTAAATCGGATCTTGATAGACTAATGATAAACCCTACTCAATACTGGGATGAAATAAAGTATATGGACAATGAAAATATCGAGCCAGTTGGACATCGACGCTCCGACAGTATTGATGAGATATCCTGGGCGAAAACCATAAGTAGTGTCTTGCTATCCTACAACATGTCGATAGATGTATGGCAAACCAAACACCTTAGTGTGATGATTATTGCAGGAAAAAGTCAAAAGAACGCCTTGTCCAACATCCTCAAAAATGATGCAGGTAAAAATGTATTCGATAATAAAGGGCTCTACCATACCCTTACTGAAGCCATCTTGGCAACAGATAAAAAAAGAATTATAGTAATAGGTGATGCTCTTATAGATTCAACAAGGCTGGCTTCCATTGGTGAGCAAATTGATATTCTCAATGAGATCAAGGAAGGTGGTATCAGTGTAATACCATTCTGGACATGTGATGGATATCATAACGATAATCAAGAAAATGTTAAGCACTTTTTAATGGAATGTGGCACCACGACAGATCAAGAGTCGGTAAAGAACCCAACACCATAGATGCTCAATCTTTCATTAGAGAAATACCACGACCACCTCGATATTAGATCAAAGGATGGTAAAAGCGTCGTATTTGACCCCGTAAGAAAAAAGAAAATTATACTACAACCAGAGGAGCTTGTCAGGCAGCTGGTGCTACATTATTTCCTTGATGATCTAGAATGGCCTCTAAATCACATCAAAGTAGAGAAAGGAATCAATGTACTTGGATTCTCAAAAAGAGTAGATATCCTTCTATACAACAAAGCGATTGAGCCATTTATACTTGTAGAGTGCAAGTCATTTGAAACTGCTATTAATCAAAAAGTACTAGATCAGATTGCACGATATAATCTTCCACTTAAAGTTCCATATCTGGTCATAACCAATGGGAAGGATTCGTACTTTTTTGAGATGAATTACACAGAGTCTTCATATAAAAGCATCAATTCGCTACCTTCATTCTCTTGATAAATCAAGACTTGAAGTCATGACTAAAATACTCATAACCGGAGCTACCGGACAGATAGGAACTGTTCTTACCCAACGTCTAAGAAATGAAATAGGAAACGAGAATGTTATCGCATCTGATATCAAAGACGAAGAAAGCCAAGATGAGTCATTTGTCTTTCTTGACATCCTCAATTCTAACCGACTAAAAGAAATAGTTCATGACCTCAATATCACTCAGATCTATCATCTGGCAGCCATATTATCAGCCAATGGAGAGTGGAATCCACAGAAGACCTGGAATGTCAATTTTAACGGTCTCATCAGCGTATTGGAACTTGCAAAAGAAGCGGAATTGGATAAAGTCTTCTTCCCAAGTACCATTGCAGTTTTTGGCAATACCACTCCTCGTCAGAATACTCCACAAGATGTTCCCTTGCTTCCAACTACAGTGTATGGAATGAGCAAAACCTCGGGTGAGATGTGGTGCAATTACTACTATCAGAGATATGGCGTTGATGTAAGGTCTGTTAGATATCCCGGTATTATTGGCTACCAGTCGATTCCCGCAGGTGGTACGACAGATTATGCGGTAGAAATATTCCATGCTGCTCTGTCAGATGGTAAGTATGAGTGTTTTTTAGCTGCTGACACGAGACTGCCCATGATGTATATGTACGATGGAATCAAGGCCACCATCGAGATGATGAAAGCCTCCAAAGATCAAATCAATGTCAGATACGGCTACAACATTTCCTCGATGAGTTTTACTCCTGCAGAAATAGCTGCTGAAATAAAAAAGCACATCCCTCATTTCGAGATATCCTACAATCCAGATTTTAGGCAAGAGATTGCTTCTTCCTGGAGTGAAAGCATTGATGATTCAGCAGCACGTAAGGATTGGGGCTGGAGTCCCGATTATGATCTGGAGAAAATGACAACTGACATGCTAAACAAATTATCTAAATAAATTTACATTACATGTTTAAATCCATAGCTCCTCACATCCAGAATGAATTAGACGAACTGGAAAGAACGGGACTGTATAAAAAAGAAAGAACCATTACTTCTCCTCAATCTGCAGACATTGATACCGTGGAAGGAGGTCGGGTAGTTAATTTTTGTGCCAACAATTACCTAGGACTATCTTCCAATGCCGATGTCATAGAATCGGCCAAAGCAACCATCGACACACATGGTTTTGGCATGTCCTCAGTACGATTTATTTGCGGTACCCAAGACATTCATAAGGAACTGGAGAAAAAGATTGCAGAGTTTGTAGGAATGGAAGATGCCATTCTATATGCGGCTGCTTTCGATGCAAACGGAGGACTCTTCGAACCACTCTTGACGGCTGAAGATGCAATCATCTCTGACGCTCTTAATCATGCTTCAATAATAGATGGTATAAGGCTATGTAAGGCAAAGAGGTATCGGTATCCCAACAATGATATGGCCGATCTAGAAGTAAAGCTCAAGGAAGCCGATGAAGCTGGAGCTCGAAGAAAAATGATCGCAACGGATGGCGTGTTTTCAATGGATGGTGTCATTGCTCAGGTCGATAAGATATGTGATCTTGCTGACAAGTATGATGCGATGGTCATGGTTGATGATTGCCATGCAACCGGCTTTACTGGACCAACAGGTCGGGGATCATCGGAGCATTGTGATGCCATGGGGCGTGTCGATATTATCACCGGCACCTTTGGTAAAGCCATGGGGGGTGCTTCGGGCGGATTCACAGCTGCTAGGAGAGAAATCGTAGACTTACTTCGGCAGAAGAGCCGTCCATATTTGTTTAGTAATACATTGGCTCCATCGATTGTAGGGGCATCCATTAAAGTCATAGATTTATTAAAAAGTTCGACTGCCTTACGCGATAAGCTTGAGGAGAATACGAGGTACTTTAGGGCTGAAATAAAACAATCAGGATTTGACATTGTTGAAGGTACCCACGCCATTGTCCCTATCATGTTGTACGATGCCCCACTCTCTCAAAAGTTTGCAGACAGACTTCTCGAATTGGGAATATATGTCATCGGGTTTTATTATCCAGTAGTACCGAAGGGAAAAGCTAGGATCAGGGTTCAGATTTCTGCTGGCCACGAAAAACATCACCTTGATAAGGCTATTGAAGCATTTATAAAGGCAGGAAAAGAACTGAACGTGATTTGATAAAAAAAAAGATGAGTAAGAGTGATTTCCATGCTTTCTTGTTGATCTATGCTTCCTACATAGACTTTGAATTCACGGAAGAAGAACAAAGAATTATCCTCAAAACAGTACCAAGAAATCAATTTGATCACATCCATGATATTTATTTGAAGATGACTGCTTCTGCACGACTTGAGACAATCATTGAACAAAGGAAAAAACTATACTCTGGATCTCTAGGTAAGGCAAAATTAATGACGATTCTACATGATCAATTCAATGTAGACGATGATTTTTCAAAACTTGAAAAAACGACCTTTAATTTTTTAGATCGGATGATCGAATAAGAAATAATTCTCAAGAGATATGAATTTAAATATCAAAGGCCATTTGTTTATAGTCACTGGAGCAACAAGTGGATTTGGTCGCGCTGTTGCTGAATCGCTCATCAAAGAAGGTGGCCATGTCATCATCAATGCTAGAGGCGAAGAAAAACTCAAAGCATTCCATGAAGACTATCCGGATCAAACAGAAATGCTTGCTGGAGATATTACCACCGATGCATCCTTGTCAGTACTCGTCAGATTGGTAGGAGAAAGACCATTATCGGGAGTCCTGATCAATGCAGGAGGACCGCCAGCAATATCATTTGTAAAGACCGAGATGAGCGACTGGGACGATGCGTATAAACGTATCCTCAGATGGAAAGTAAAATTTACACATTATCTTCTTCCCTTGTTTCTTGAACACAATTATGGGCGTGTAGTTTTTATCGAAAGCATATCAGTCAAGCAACCTATCGAGAACCTTGTTTTGAGCAATTCCCTTCGACTGGCTGTAGTAGGATTTGTCAAGACCTTATCCCAGGAAATAGCTGACCAGGGTATTACTCTGAATGTACTGGCTCCTGGATATCATGCAACCCCTGCCATGGAAAGACTTTTTGAGAGCAAGTCCATGTTACTTGGCATCTCAGTTGACGAGGCCAGGACCGAATTCGAACGAGAAACAAGAATGGGCATCTTGGGCGATCCTACGGACTTTGCGTCACTTGCCTTATGGTTGTTGTCTCCGTCTTCCAGATATGTTACAGGCCAGACCATCGGCATAGATGGTGGTTTAATGAAGGGAGTATTTTAATGATGACATTGAGGACACTTCATGTGAGAGTTTATTAGTATGTATTTCAAAATGCACAAAACGGGTAACTTAGGGTCACCAAAAAATAATAAGATGGAAACGAAGCACATAGTAGATTCCATCCTAGAAGCAGTAAGAGAAGAAGTGACCCAATTTGTAAAGACTCAAGATCAGATTAGCTCATCAATAGAGTACGAAGAAGGTCTATTAGACATTGGCAGACAATTTACACTTGGTTTACTTGAGGAGTCTTCGGGTAAATTACCAAAGAGCCGCAATTCAAAAAAAAGTACTGATAAGTCTGGGTAAAGTCAGATTGAAGAAAGATCATATTTTATGCAAAGGGACTTCTCGGTTTGGGATTAGCGAACGAATGCGGGTGGTACTATCCAACATGGGTCAAGCCCTAGTTTATCAGGAAGTCACAGAGTTAATCAAAGAGTTGATAGATGTTGAAATAGCACCGTGTCAAGTACAGCGAGTGAGTAACTATTATGGAGGTCTGATGGATCCCTTGATAGAAGCCAACTGTGAAGAGGTACTTCCGAGTATAGAACCCAAAGACAAGGAAGATTACAGCTATGTTATGATGGATGGTTCAATGGTGTTTACGCGAGAAGATAAATGGCGAGAGATGAAAATGGCGAGAATATTTTTAGATAGCCAATTGGTTTATATCCAACAAGATAGAAGGGAGATATTGCGATCGATCTATGTTAGTCATTTGGGCAGCGTAGATAAATTTTTTCCTAAACTTGAACGATTCTTAGTCCACTATCGAAATATGGTAATATTGGGTGATGGAGCAAAATGGATATGGAATTGGGCAGAGGATAATTACCCTGGGGCTATTCAAATATTGGACTATTACCATGCAAAGGAAAAATTGGTTTTGTTTGCCAAATATCAATTTAGCCAAGATCAGGATAGAATGCAATGGCTTAAAAAACAAAAAGAAAAACTACTTAATAACCAAGTAGATCAAGTTATTGAAGTACTAAAATGTATTAGATCAAGAAGTGATCAAGCCAAAATTGCCAAACAAAAGGCCATTGATTATTATATCGAACATGAAGATCGAATGATGTATAAATCATATCGCAAAAAAGGATTGCTGATCGGATCGGGGCCCATCGAAGCTGCACATAGAAGTGTGATTCAGCAAAGAATGAAGTTGTCAGGACAAAAGTGGTCTATCAATGGTGCAAATGCTATGGCTAACTTAAGATGCTACAAGCATAGCGGAGCTTGGGAGGTCATCAAGACCGTCATAGCTAATGCAGCTTAATTGTGCAATTTGAAATACACTTTATTAACAATTAAGCAGAAGATGACATGAATAATAGCTAACTTAGCGGGTTCTAAATTCTAGTTATTATGAGCGACGAAAAGATCAAAGAAGAGTTAAAATCCTGGCCAATTATCGTCAGCAAATATGCACCTCAGGGCTCTAAAGCAATCATCCAATTACTCAACACATTCTTACCATTTGTAGGTCTGTGGGTAGCTATGTACTTTTCACTAAGGTATTCTTACTGGCTTACTGCATTGATAAGCATTATAGCGTCATTCTTCATGGTCAGAATCTTTATTATCCAGCATGATTGTGGGCACAATTCATTTTTCAAATCAAAAAGATGGAATAATGTCGTAGGATTTTTCTGTAGTCTTTTTAGTACCATCCCGTATTCTTACTGGGCAAGAACGCATACATATCATCATGCTCATACGGGTCAACTGGAGCACCGCAACGTAGGTGACATAGATTTTTTAACGGTAGCCGAGTATCAGGCTCTATCTAAGATTAAAAAAATTCGCTATCACGTATTCCGCCACCCCTTAGTATTATTTGTTGTAGTTCCACTGTTTTACACATACATCGCGGTAAGAATTCCTCAAATAAATATTAAGTCAATTAAAAAAAAGGCGTTGTCCCAGCAATTGAATAATTTGGCCCTTGTCGGTTTCTATCTATTCCTCTGCTACCTCATCGGATGGAAGTCATTTCTATTAATACATCTTACATGTGTAGGTCTCTTTAGTATTATCGCCTTTTGGTTCTTCTATGTACAACATCAGCATGATGACTCTTACATGCAATGGAAAGATAAATGGGATTACCTTCTCGCCTGCATTAAAGGAGCATCCTATTACAAACTACCAAAGATCTTTCAATGGCTCACCGGAAATATAGGATTCCATCACATTCATCACCTTAATCATCGTATACCCAACTATAAGCTAGAAAGATGCTATAAGGAAAATCCAGTATTGAGCAAGTACGCGACTACAGTCACCTTCTGGCAGAGCCTAAAGCTTAGGTTCAACAAACTATGGGATGAGGAGTCTCAGCAAATGATAACATATCGTATGTACAAGAGGATGAAGAGAGCGGCTTGATTTGATGTTTTTTTGCTAAAATATTTCCTTTTTGGTCTCTAGAGCTATTCTAATTGTGAACTATGTTGAACTCAAGCGACGAGTTGGAGCTTCATAGAACTTTTCCAATACTATCTATGTTATATATTTGTACACATATTATGTGCAATGAAAAACGTAACCCTATCTATTCCAGATGATCTACTAAAGCAAAGTAGAGAATATGCCAAAAAGCACGGTACCACTCTAAATACATTTATAAGGCAATTACTATGCAAGACAGTAAATAGCGAGTCCAAAGATGCAATTGACTTGTTTCTCAGTCAATGTAATGAACTGGCACCTTCAAAGAAATGGAATTGGAACAGAAATGAAATCTACAACCGAAAAGGTCTTTCTTGATACGAATTTCTTAATCTACTGCATCGATGATACTGATTTTGAAAAACGAACGGTTTGCCATAATATTCTTTCCACTGGTAAGGACAACATTAGTTTCGTCATTTCCACTCAAGTCTTGAAAGAATTATCTTATGTGATGATTTCTAAATTTAAAATCGACCCATTAAAGGTCAAAGAAGTCATCAACGGAATGAATGGATTTGAAGTTGTAGGAAATGATCCAACGATCATTGTAGAAGCTATCGATCTACATGTGCTTTACAAATATAGTTTTTGGGACTGTTTGATACTTGCAGCCGCCATTCGCGGAAATTGTTCTAGAGTTTTGACCGAAGATATGCATCATGATCATGTTATATCTGGCTTGCAAATCTTCAATCCTTTTAAGATAAAATAGTCTTACTCCTTTCTCTTTACAGACCAAGTCAGTTTCATCTTCGTCACTAGAGTGCCTTCATCATTTTTTCCAATGGACGTCATTATAAATTGCTGAGGTTCTCTTGATTCTAGACTACGTGCGATTGATTCTGTTACAAGAGTCCCCTCGTTACATGAAAATACAATACGGCCTGTGGCTTTTTTAAAAAATTCTATCTCGGTTTTGACAACGAGCATGGACCATCTGCCCTTGCCCATGATATGCGTTTGTACCAGCAATCCTGTCGACAATTCCCCGGCACCAGCCTGCGCAGCAAAGTAAATAGACCTGAATGGATTCTGGGTGCTTCGCCTAAATGTAATTGAAACTGTACATATCTCTTCATCAAGGTGATCAAGCTTTACACGCCAAAAAAACAAGGATGGCAACTTGACCAAGGACCAATACAAGAATCGAGGTCGACTAGATATGCCTTGAATAAACTTTTGTGCTTCTATAGGTAAATCTTTCTTTGTCATATCTATGTTCTTGCTATAAACCTAAGCGTATCTTTCAGTCTTTCCTCGAGTATAATTTCTTTACCCTCTGTAAGGACTTTGTAAGTAGGAGCATCAAAATACCTGATCGTGACCAGTTGTAGTTCTCTTTCGACATCAATTTTGTATTGCTCTCCTAGCTTGCTTTCCAATTCCTTGACCTTGGTCATACTGTCATCGGAACATACACCAAGGGAGATTGCAGTATTGCGCACGAGTCTCACCTTCATCCTAGCATCTGATATTCCTGTGAAGATCTCACTTATTTGTGATTCCTCAATAAATGAAAAATTTAATGACGAAATTTTCAAAAGCATCTGGTCATCGTGAATAGATACCACAGGAGGATACTCCACGGCATCTAATGACGAAACAAGCGTACCTTCATTCTCTATATCAATGAAAGATCTTACATGCAGTGGAATGTTCTTGTTCTGTAAAGGCTTGATAGTCTTAGGGTGGATTATCTTTGCACCATAATAAGCCATCTCTATTGCCTCCTTGTATGATACTTTTTCTATTAATCGTGTATCCTCAAATCGAGCTGGATCACAGTTTAACACTCCCCGCACATCCTTCCAAACGGTCATAGTCTCCGCATCCAGCCAATAACTGAATATGGCAGCTGTATAATCTGAACCTTCTCTGCCCAAGGTCGTCGTATCATTTTCCGATGTACTTCCAATAAAACCCTGAGTGATAATGATGTCTGCCTCATCAAATTTAGTCTTCACAGATTTTATATTATTTCCTGTTATCTCCCAATCTACGTCAGCATCCCGATAGCGATTATTGGTCATTATCACACCTCTGACATCAATCCATCTGACATTTAATCCTAACTCTACTAAATAATCTGCAACTATTGTAGTGGAAAACATCTCTCCCATAGAGACAATCTGGTCATAAGAATAATCGTAAGAAGGCTGTTTCTCATCTTCCAGTATCCACTCTATCTCGATAGCAAGATCATTAATCTTAGTCTTTGTAGGCTCCGGGTTCTGAAGCAATTCCTCACACAACAAATAATGGTTGCCCTTGATCTCTTCAAGGATATTTAAAGCCTTGCTTCCATCATAATGCTCTTTGACTATCGTTTCAAATTTATTAGTCATCTTTCCCAAGGCAGAGACAACAACCAATGTCTTGCACTTGCTCTCCTTTAAAATTTTTCCAACATTCCTAATCCTTTCGGTATTAGCAATGGAAGATCCTCCGAATTTATATACATCTACCTTCATATGTAAGGACACAAAATTAGAATCAATAGTGATTTTATTGCTCATTCGGCGCAATAAATTGAAATTATCGTGTGTAAAAAACTAATGAAATTTTTAGATTATAATTCCGATATGCGATAACTTGTAGCCCCTCCGACGGTCCGACTTCAAAAGAAATGGAAATTGGCACAATTATTAAGGGGTACCTCTATTTACTACTGAATTAAGTTGAAATTAAATTATTTTGGCTTTAGACAAGGCAAATTGAGGGAACATAGCCTTTGCTATTCGACTGAAATTTAACGAAGTATGAAGTCAAAAAAATTAATTAGAAATCTCATTGGGATTTTGTTCAACTAGTGAATGGGGTATATAGAGGTACCCTAAGGTATTAATGGTTGGTATAGGAAACTATTATGGAAATAAGTTTAGAGAATGCATTTGTTTTGATGATTATCGGGATGACTACTGTGATGGTCATTCTCACACTCCTCATTATTGCTAGTAAAGTACTCATCTACTCTGTCAATAAATGGATTCCTGCACCACAGCCTACTCGGACAATCTCTGACCCATCGCTTCCAAGTGATAGAGATGAAATAGAAACCGTTATAAATGAAGTAGTAGCAAGAATCACTGGCGGTAAGGGAATAATCAAATCTATAAAGGAAAGATAATGGCAAAGGAAATCAAGTTGGCCTTGGTCTATAGAGACATGTGGCAGTCGTCTGGTAAAAGTACGTACCGAGAGTCGATCAGCTATGCCAGGTGGCCGACCCCATCATTGCTATAGGATGTTTTTCTCGTGTCGAAACCAATGGTGGAGGATTTGAGCAGGTAAATTTACTCTTTGGAGAAAACCCAAATATCGCGGTAAGAAATTGGACACAACCTTTCAATGATGCGGGAATCCAAACTCAAATGCTGAAAAGAGGATTGAATGGAATAAGAATGAGCCCTGTAGGATCCGATGTACGGCAGCTCATGTTTAAAGTAAAAAGAAGCAAGGAACGGACATTTCCAGGAGCTTTGATGGACTCAATAATCCTCAGAACCTTCAGCCTTCCCTTCAATTTGCCAAAGAAGGAGGGATGGTCCCCTAGGGTGCCTTGAGCCTTACTTACTCTCCCATACACACGGTGGAATATTATGTTCAATTGGCCGACAGCTATATAGACTTTGGTGCTGAAGAAATATGCATCAAGGATATGGCAAGCATTGGTCGACCTGTTTCTATAGGGAAAATAGTTAAAGGCATCAGGAAGAGACATCCCCTCGTGCTTATACAATACCACGGACACTCCACACCTGGATTTAGTGTAGCCTCGTCGCTAGAGGCCGCAAGGAATGGAGCTGACATCATTGATGTCGGAATGGAACCTCTCTTAGCTGGGGAACAGGACACGCCGATTTATTGACTATACATGCCATGTTGAAAGACGCAGGTTTTCACAACCCAGATATCAACATGAAGGTCTATATGGAAGTGAGACAAATGTCACAGTCTTTCATTGATGACTTTCTCGGTCTTTACATTAATCCACGAAATAGATTCATGAATTCTCTTATCATAGGTCCAGGGCTACCAGGAGGTATGATGGGCAGTCTAATGGCAGATCTTGAAAATAATGCCAAGAGTCTCAATAAGTGGCTCGATAAGAATGGTAAGGACAATATATCTCAAGAGGAGCTTCTCCTAAAACTGTTTGACGAGGTTAAATACATCTGGCCAATGCTGGGATATCCTCCTTTGGTTACACCTTTTAGTCAATACGTCAAGAATCTTGCCTTGATGAATGTAATGCAAATGACCAAGGGAAAAGCCAGATGGAGCATGATAGATGAGAATACTTGGGGGATGCTGCTGGGTAAATCAGGAAAATTACTTGGCCCGGTAGATGCAAAAATTCTAAACCTCGCCAATACTCAAAGCAGAGAATTTTTTACCGGAAATCCTCAGGAACTCTACCCTGATGTATTGGATAACTTTAGAGCCAAGATGAAGGAGAAAGATTGGGATCAAGGTGAAGACAATGAAGAGCTGCTCAAATACGCCATGCATCCACCTCAATACGAAGATTTTAAGTCAGGGAAAGCTAAAGAAAAATTCCTTGAAGAAATTGCCAAGAGAAGAATCGATCAAGCCAATCTTTCTAGCAACACATTATCTACCGACCAACTTCCAACTAAGATATCGGTGAGCGTCAATGGTAAGACCTATGATGTAGAGGTGGATTATGATACTATAGATTCTAGTACTAAAGCTGAAACGCCAAAAATCGCTCATAGCGAGATCAATCTGCCCGTAGATGCTCAAGGAACCTTTATCACAGTGCCGGTTGAAGGAAAATTTTTCCTGACCAAAGAGACTCGTGAAACCCCTGTGAAAGTTGGTGATAAGGTAAAGCCTGGAGACACCTTGGCTTACGTGGAAGCCATGAAAGTTATCAATGCCATCAAATCAGCTAAAAGTGGAACTGTGACTGAAATTCTTGTCATGGATGGACAAGACATTGAAGAGGATGATTATCTGATAAAACTGGTGTAAGTGATGGACATTCTCCGCAAACTTATAGAAATGACAGCTTTTGGCGAACTGGCATCTGGGCCAATGACGCTGATTATGCTTTTCTTGTCTTTTGTTATGCTCTACTTGGGTATTAAGAAAAAATACGAACCTCTACTACTTGTTCCTATTGCTTTCGGTATTCTTCTCGCCAATTTTTCTGGAGGAAACATGGATGTTATCTCTGATGTCACTTTTGAAAAAATGTCACTGATAGTAGATAGCTAAGTCATCCAATATCATGACAATTCTCTATTACGCATTGATAAAAACAGGATTGCTTCCTCCGCTGATCTTCATGGGTGTAGGTGCCATGACAGACTTTGGTCCTATGCTACGGAATCTACGACTCGCCATGTTTGGAGCTGCTGCGCAGATAGGCATTTTCACTGTGCTCATATCGGCGGTCTATTTTGGCTTTACCCTTAAGCAAGCTTCAGCTCTCGGTATCATTGGTGGTGCTGACGGTCCTACCGCCATTTACACCGCTATCATCCTAGCACCTGAATTACTCGGTCCCATTGCCATCGCAGCCTACTCATATATGGCACTAGTCCCTATCATCATCCCATTGATTGTAAGATTTTCTATGGCTAAGAAAGAGCCTAAGATCAATATGAAAGCTCAGGACAAATCTGCTGGTAAGACGGAGATCAAGAACATTAAAGTCTTGAAGATTCTTTTTCCCATTGTCTTAATCACAATAGTGGCAATTCTCGTTCCTTCATCAGTACCACTGGTAGGATTCTTGCTATTGGGCAATCTGGTAAAAGAGATAGGAAAGGACACTCATCGCTTAATGACCGCAGCTTCCGACACCATCATGAACACCTCGACCATATTTCTTGGACTCATCGTAGGTGCAACTATGGCGTCCACAACATTTCTGAATAAGGAGACACTCATGATCGTCATCGGTGGATTTTTTGCCTTCGCTATATCTATCTTCTGTGGAATCATGGCGGTAAAAATTTACAATCTGTTTTCTTCAAAAAAGATAAATTCTCTCATCGGTGCGACTGGATTGAGTGCTGTGCCTATGGCATCAAGAGTAGCGAATGACATAGCACTCAAGCATGACCCTTCCAACCATATTTTACAGTACGCCATGTCTTCCAACATCAGCGGCGTTATAGGTTCGGCTATAGCTGCTGGAGTACTTATCACATTTGCATCGTAGAATATATTCACCTTTTGGATAGGTGTGTATAACATATTGCACTTTTTTGAGCTATATCAATCTTTATCGGTGGGGTAGATTCCTTTAGGGCTAGGGTATGTGAGGCCCTTAAATTTCAAGATGAGGTATGAAAGTAACAGAGAATGGTGCAATTTGTATATACACTTGGATAGCATCAACTTGCATTTCTATTAAAAACATATTATATTTATTCTTAATATGATAACAATTATCTTATTAAGAGACAATAAATGGACAGCTTAATGAGTAGTAAGTAATAGTTTTTTCATGCTTTTCGATTTAGAAGCTATCTCCCCCAGGATGGCTTCTTTTATTTTTACAGACATTTGAATTCCAGATAGACAGGCAGCTATTTCATGATTAGAAGCATATTTAGGGATAAGACTTTTACTTATGAGAACCATTACAATTCTTGCCATTACATTTTTAGGGATTACTTGTCAGGCAGAAATGGAAATGGATGAGCGTACATACGAGCCCTGTGTATTATATGTCAATGGACAGTATTGGGGAGTATATGAGATAAGGGAGAAAGTCGACGACCACGACTACACTTCATTCTACTACGATCAAGGTGAAAAGTGGATTGACTTTATTAAAACCTGGGGAGGCACCTAGGAAGAATATGGAAGCTGGGATGACTGGTACGACTGACGCACCTATATCGAGTCCAATGATATGACCGACGATACCCATTATCAATATATAAAAGAGAGGCTGAGCTTTGAATCATTGCTAGACTATATATTCCTTCATTCTTATAATGTGTCATCGGACTGGCTCAACTGGAATACCGCATGGTGGAGAGGCTGGAAAGATACTGGCGGTGCAAAATCGTGGAGGTACATTTTATGGGATGAAGATGCAACTTTTGGACATTATATCAACGACTCTGATATTCCGGATCAATCGCCTGACGCTGATCCATGCAACCCAGAAATATTGGACCCGAATTTTGTGGATTTTGAAGGTCACGTAGGAATTTTCAGCCGGCTATTTGAGAATGAAGAGTTTCTCCAGATGTATATAAATCGATATGCCGACCTCAACAACACTTACTTCTCATGGGATTTTATAATCTCATTATTAGATAGTCTTATAAATCAGATAGCTCGTGAGATGCCAAGACATATTGCTCGATGGGGAGGAACTATGAATGAATGGAAAAGCAATGTTCAGGCATACGTGCTTTTATTGAGTCAAGATGTATGATCATTGACGAAGGAATTGTGGCTGCTATGAAGATGATGGCATCACCGGGCCGTACGAACTGCTCATTGATGTGGATTCTTCTGGGTCAGGGCGTGTAAAGGCCAATACTTTGATTGGACTCAATTATCCGTGGTCAGCTACCTACTTCGGTGGCATCGAGGTCAATCTGGAAGCAATAGCAAATGATTATCGAAAAATAGGTACGTCTGAGTGGAATGTGCTATCTACACTGGAGAGTGAAGTCACCTTACAAGATCTCGGTTTCTGCACTAATTACGATGTACGTATTAGGACTGTTTGTGACAATACATTCTCTGATTTTGAGTACTTCTCATTTACCACATCATGTAGCTCGGCTACGAGTGATCTCTCTGGTGCTGGCATTGATGGCCTATTGATGTATCCCAATCCATTTAATGATTACTTGGTAATGAAACTCAAGGTGGATAAGGACATATCTGATATGACAATCAATGTTCTTGATGCTCAGGGCAGAAATGTTATTAGTCAGTATGTGCTAAATCCAAATGAAAGAACAATTGAGATTGAAGATCTTGCCCGATTGAGTACCGGTATTTATGTTTTACAGTTTATAACTGACAAAGGCATAGCGGACTCAAGCGTGATAAAGCAATAATTTATACATTAATCTCCAAAAGAGATACCTATGGATCTGGCTGTCTTGATCAGATAATTATCCAACTCGATATGGTGATAACTTGCAGTGGCATCAATCAATGAGGAGCTACTAAACGTGTTATTTTTATAGGTGACCATCTGACCAAAATTAGCAGATTGTACAAGGTCAAATGCACACTTACCCATCGCTGTGGCTAGTATTCTGTCGAAAGCTACGGGTGTTCCTCCTCGCTGGATATGACCTAGCTTAGCTGATCTTATCTCTGCCTTACATCCAGCCATCTCCAACTGATGTCGCAGTGAATCCCCTACTCCTCCCAGCTTAAGATGATTGGATTCATCCATCTTTCCTATTACATCTTGACCTCGAGCCTTGGCTCCCTCTGCTATGACGATATTTACAAATCCCTTTCCATGATCGTAACGGGAATCTATTCTTCTTTTTACCTTTCCAATATCAAAAACTATCTCAGGAATGAGGCAAACCTCGGCACCTCCAGCTATGGCAGTGTGCAACGCTATCCATCCAGCATCCCTACCCATCACCTCGAGAATCATCACCCTATGATGACTACTCGCCGTCGTCACCAACTTATCAAAAGCATCCGTGGCGATCTGAACTGCCGTGCTAAAACCAAAACTGAAGTCCGTTGCAGATAAATCATTATCAATGGTTTTAGGTACTCCAATAATTGGTAAACCTTTCTCATACAACGCCTGACTTATCCTTTGCGAGCCATCGCCTCCAATATTTATCACTGCATCGAAACCTAGGCTCTTTATCTTCTTGACTAAGCGGCCTGACATATCTTCCTCTTTATAAGAACCGTCTTCTTGCAAAACAGGATATCTCAGCGGATTTCCTTTATTGGTGGTTTTGAGAATTGTACCCCCTTTTACATGGATGCCTGAAATTTCACTTCTTGTCAGATGGATCAAATCAGGTGGATCACTCAGTACACCATTAAAAGCCTCTATTGATCCCCATACTTCCCAATTTCCATTTGCAAGGGCACATTTTACAACAGCTCTTATGACGGCATTAAGTCCAGGACAATCTCCACCTCCGGTAAGTATCAATACTTTCTTCATCGCTTAAAGCTTTTGACGATAGTCAGACTATTCTCCCCATAGATCACTTGGATATACTCCATCAGCTATCAAGTCTATTAATTTACGGACGACTATGGGCTTATCTTCTTGGTAAGTGACACCAAACCAGGAAGCATCACATTTCAGTACCTCGACATTCACCTTATCCTCATTGATCAAGTGATCCACTAAGTATGGGATGTAAAACTCAGACTTCTCCTCATTACCTCGGTCAATAAGAAATTGGGAAAACAGCTCTTCACCTTGGTTAAAATAACTGGGCGTAAACCCCCACATATTCATAGAAACAAGAACGTCATCATCCAATTTTGTCATTTCCCCTGAGGCATCTGGATATCGAATAATATCGTCCTCTTCTCTTTTAATTTTAGTGCATTCGACAACCTTGGTGAGATGACCTTCATCATTTGCATAACAAACTCCTCTGTTTACATGTCCATGATCTGATAGTGTATTTTTTAAATAATAGCCAACCACTGAATAGTTGTCTTCACAACCCTCAAGGCCCTTGAAAAAAGACATAAGACTTTCATACGATTCTCTTCCATAAAAATCATCTCCATTAATCACAGCAAATGGCTCATGAACCACATCTTTTGCCATTAGAACTGCATGACCTGTCCCCCAAGGTTTTTTTCGTGAATCAGGTACGTCAAACCCCTCAGGTACTCTATCCAGTTCTTGTACTACAAATTCTACTTCGATTTTATCTTCAAACTTGCTCGTAAAGAACTCAATAAAATCCTCCTTAAAGCTCTCTCTTATTACGAAGACGACCTTTACAAATCCAGCTCTTATTGCATCATATATAGAATAATCGATAATTGTTTCTCCACATGGACCAAAAGAATCCAGCTGCTTGAGACCACCATACCTACTTCCCATACCAGCTGCCAAAACCACCAAACTTGCTTTCATAGATTAATGTAAATTTAAAGGCGCAATATAATTAATCACTATCTTGATATTGGTCAAGTAGTATTATTAAATAATATATAATCGACTTCATGATTCTATCGAGCATAGACATTATCATCATAGTGCTATTTCTCACGATAATCCTAATGGTGGGAATATGGTCTTCCAGAAAATCAGGAAAAAGCAGTACCGAATACTTCTTGTCTGGCAGACAGATGCCGTGGTGGATTCTGGGCATATCTATGGTGGCGACTACCTTCTCCACAGACACCCCAAATCTGGTGACTGACATTGTCCGCCAAAATGGAGTAGCAGGAAACTGGGTTTGGTGGGCATTTTTATTGACAGGTATGCTGACTGTCTTTGTCTATGCCAAGCTCTGGCGACGATCTGGAATCAATACTGATCTTGAATTCTATGAGTTAAGATACGGAGGCAAAGGTGCCGGAATACTGCGTGGTTTCAGGGCTGTGTATCTGGGTATCGCATTTAATGTACTGGCAATGAGTGGAGTGATCCTGGCAGCCATCAAGATAGGTGAGATTATGCTAGGATTCAGTCCGTTGCAGACAGTTGGTATTGCCTCAGTCATCACACTTGTATTTAGTGTTTTAGGAGGTTTTCGAGGCGTTGTGCTAACAGATATGATCCTTTTTGTGATCGCCATGGTAGGAGCCATCGGTGCAGCAATCGTAGCCGTAAACCTTCCTGAGGTCGGTGGGTTATCGGCGCTTACGCAAAATGCAGATATTGTGGATAAATTAGCTTTTATTCCAGATCCCAGTGACAAGAAATTTTTCTTTACCATATTCCTTATACCTCTTGCGGTTCAATGGTGGTCAGCTTGGTACCCGGGCGCCGAACCTGGTGGCGGTGGGTACATCGCCCAGCGGATGCTCGCAGCAAGGGATGAGAATCATGCCCTTGGGGCAACACTCCTCTTCAATGTAGCACATTATGCTCTAAGACCATGGCCATGGATATTGGTTGCACTTTCTTCCTTACTTATCTTTCCTGAATTGAGTGACATTCAAGCAGCATTTCCAGGTGTAAGCGGAGACCGGTTGGGTCATGATCTGGCCTATCCTGCCATGCTCACCTTTCTACCGGTGGGATTACTCGGACTTGTATTGGCTTCACTAATGGCGGCATTTATGAGTACGATATCCACGCATCTCAATTGGGGATCATCTTATATCGTTTTTGATTTTTATAAAAGATTTATAGACCCTGATGCCAGCGAAAAGAGACTGGTTCTTGTTGGGAGACTCACTACTGTCCTCCTTATGATCCTGGCAACAATTTTTGCATTGATGCTTACCAATGCCAAGGAATTATTTGACATCATCCTCATGTTTGGAGCAGGCACAGGACTTATTTTCATTTTGAGGTGGTTTTGGTGGAGAATCAATATTTGGAGTGAAATATCCGCAATGGTGATATCCGGGGTCATTGCTCTACTCAATTCACAAACCAGTCTATTTCATTTCATCCCTGAGGAATATAGATTCCCATCCGCCGTGCTATTGACAACAGTTTTATGGTTATTCATAACGTTTATTACTCCACCCGAGTCCAATGAAACATTGGTAAATTTTATCAAGAAGATCAAGCCTTCTGGTCCAGGTTGGAAGAAAGTATATGAGGAAAATAATCTCACCTTCGCTCATGATCCTCCATCTATTCAAAGAGGTATTCTCAGCACGATCCTAGGCTGTACTGTGGTATATAGTGCCCTGTTTTGTATTGGGAATCTGCTCTATGGCAATTATCTATACTTCATCGTCTTACTTATAGTAGTTATTGTCTTTACTCTGGTTCTATATAAAACATGGAATCCTAAAAAGGCATAATCACCTCGATGGTTAATTGTCAATGATTTATATATTATATTATTTCTTTATGTGATGATTTGATATTTAAAATTTTTATCTACATTTACAGTCTGAAATTATAATCCATAGAAGTAAAAATGAAACCCTTCTTGATCATTTTGGTTCTGGTGACTGTAATAGGTTGCACTAAAGATAAGATGCCACTGCTCATAGAGTTGGACATGGAACTTCGGCGCAATGTCGTAGCCACTTCACCTGATGGGACAACTGACTTTTACATCCTACCCGATGAAGCTGATCTGGCAAATATTCCACAAGATCCACTGAATCCATTGACTCCATCAAAAGTTGAACTCGGAAAGTTCTTTTTCTTTGAGACTGGACTGGCCATGGGCGCATTGAAAGAGGAAAGCTTAGGTACTTATAGCTGTTCCACGTGCCATGTTGCTGAAGCAGGCTTTAGGCCAGGAAGTGCTCAAGGAATTGCTGACGGAGGATTTGGCTACGGTATCAATGGTGAAGATAGAGGCAAACTACCATCATATGATGAGACAGAGATAGATGTACAAAGTGCAAGACCCCTTAACTTATTGAACGTAGCTTATGTAACCAATACTTTCTGGAATGGTCGGTTTGGTGGCGGCGGAATTAATAAGGGAACGGAAGATGTGTGGAGTCAATCAGAAGCTGTAGAAAGAAACCATTTGGGGTACTCTGGGATAGAGACGCAAAATTTTGAAGGAGTTGTTTCACATAGGATTACCATCAATAAAGAAATATTAGATAGTCTGGGATACCTTCCATTATACAACGAAGTATTTGCTGATGTACCAGTAAATGAAAGGTATACGGTAGAAACCGCTTCACTCGCCTTTTCAGCTTTCATTAGAACTCTCATATCCAATAAAGCTCCTTGGCAGAAATGGCTGAAAGGCCAAAGCTCGGCACTTTCTTATAAAGAGAAAAAAGGAGGCATTCTGTTCTTTGGAAAGGCACAATGTTATCAGTGCCACTATAACCAGAATCTCGGGTCTATGGAATTTCATGCGCTGGGGGTCAAAGATATGTATCAGAGACCGTCGCACAACACGTCACCAGATGACCATCGTAATTTGGGTCGAGGAGGCTTTACATTAAAAGAAGAGGACAACTACAAGTTCAAAGTTCCCGGAATTTATAACATCAGTGATGCTCCTTTTTATTTTCACGGATCTAGCAAGACTACCCTATCCGAGCTTATCGATTACAAGAATATCGCTGTTTCTGAGAATCCCAATGTATCGGATGATATACTCTCGCATAAGTTTAACCCTATCTATCTTACTGACGAAGAAAAAGCTCATCTAGAGTTATTCTTAAAAGAAAGCTTACAAGATCCTGAGCTTATCAGATACAAGCCCGATCATATACTATCCGGTAATTGCTTCCCGAATAATGATCTGGAGTCCCAGATAGACCTGGGATGTAGCTAGAGGCATTCCCCTCCTATCCGAGATCTGTGATCTCTCTGAAGTTATAGAATCTACATGGCAATAAAATTCTTTGCTATCTTACGTCTACAACCCCGCATCAATTAGAATGTAATTTATACGCAAATCGAAACACGTCAATAGAAATCATTTGTACATGTAAGCGTATATAAACGTTTACAAATGGCTTATTTGTCTGAAATTCAAAGACTTGCGTTCTCGAGACGTAAGTACTCAATACCTGTTGAGAATTGGGCATAGTTATCCCAAGGATAGTTGATGTTTTTGGGTCATTAACTGAGATAAAGGAGGGATAAGATGAGTATTTTGAAGTCGATCCTGAAGATACTCCCAGAAAGATATTTCTAACTTTCTGCAAGTTTTTTTCAGTGACAAAAAAGTATCTCTTGCCAATCTGCCATTTTCACTTCTGGTTCCTGCACTTATCTTTCTTCTTTTGACATATTCGCGGATGTCTCTTTCCGAATCATTGTTGTGCAAAGAACTATTAGGTCGAAGAAATACCACCAGAAGCTGGTCTTTGTTTTCTCTCAATTTTTCCAATAGCTGATTTAGTGAAGCATAGTTGACTACAGGTTCGCAAAGGGAATCAAATTGTTTCTTTAGTTTGACAACTAAATCATCATCAGGATTTTGCTTGTATGCTTTAAGTGATTGATACATCATCCAGAAAGCTGTCTTTTTATTTACTAATTGTGATTGTTGAACTGGATTATAACTTTTGAGTTTTACCAGAGGTCTTTCGGCATGCTTCCAACATAGTGAATGGACAAATAAATTGAACTGACCTGCTCCGTCTGAGTGAATCACAGTATTAGGGTCAAATCCATGGGCCACAATAGTTCCTATTAACAAGGCTTCTGTTATTTGTCTGATGACGTATTGGGCCGTTATTCCCTCGCGGTTAAAATAATTTTCTAAGCTCGTTTTGTCTTCAAAGATTCGCTCACCACTTTCATAACTTTGCCTTAGTATCCGGTAATATTTGCTTGCAAATTTTTCTCTTTTAACATACGAAAGGCTCGTTTCATTGATTTGATAATCTCTTCTTGACTGACGCAGTATTTCCAGAAAATTGATACGACTTTTTGAAAACGTTGTCGTAAAGTAGGTAAACAATGAGGAATTGATGCAATTACAAAACCCATTCCTAAACTCATGTCTTGCTCCTGTATCATCAGTGCGCAATTCTTCCCCCAATTCTATTCCTTTAGATAACAAGGATGCCTTTTCTATGTGAAAAGACTGTTTGTCTTCAGCTTTGTTGCATGAATGGATGATAAAAGAGATGGAGATAGTATCTTTGAGAGACCAACCTTACAAAGCAAGACACATGACAAAGCAACAAACTAAGGTTGGGGGAAAGAAATATTTTGTACCTAACTTTAAAAATTAGGCGTTTTAGTGCCGTTTCGTTATATACAATAAAGCAACACTATTTTTGGTTAATACGTCAATTAATCATCATTTTTGACGCAAACACTACTGCAATTACACTGATATGCAGCAATAATTCGCCTTTAATAGCGCATAAATTACGTCATTTAACTTGCGTTACGTCAAATAATCTCTATATTTGCCGTGCATAATACGTCATTTACAAGTAATAGGAAATGTATTTACATCAAAACAAAGACTGGCCAAACTTTAAATGGGATAATAACACCATACTTCCATATGTAAGTACAGTTCGTGACCTGCAAGGCAGATTAATAGGGAAAATGGAAGGTATAGGATTCGAACTTAGAGAGGAGGCTGTACTTGAAACAATTACAGAAGATGTTATTAAATCAAGTGAAATAGAAGGAGAGTTATTGAATCCTGAAGAAGTCAGGTCTTCGGTGGCTAGAAGGCTAGGAATGGAAATATCAGGGTTACCTAATGCAAGTAGAGGTGTTGAAGGTGTCGTAGAGATGATGCTAGATGCAACTCAAAAATACAAAGAACCCTTAACTAAGGATAGAATGTGTGGGTGGCATGCCGCTCTATTCCCAACAGGAAGAAGCGGAATGTACAAGATTACTGTAGGAGATTGGAGAAGTGACGAGGGTGGCCCTATGCAAGTTGTATCGGGCCCAATGGGGAGAGAAAAGGTACACTATACCGCTCCAAATGCTTCACGACTAGAAGAGGAAATGAACCAATTTATATTGTGGTTCAATACAGATAAGGGTATGGAACCAGTAATTAAATCGGGCATAGCACATTTGTGGTTTGTAAGTATCCATCCGTTTGATGATGGCAATGGAAGAATTGCCAGAGCGATAGCAGATACTCAATTAGCCAGAGCAGACAGAACTAGCCAAAGATTCTATAGCATGTCGGCACAAATAATGAAATCTAAAAGGGGCTATTATGATATTTTAGAGTCTACCCAAAAGGGAAGCATAGACATAAGCCAATGGCTCGTATGGTACTTTGAACGCCTCACTGATGCATTAGAGATAACCAATCAGACGTTATCTAAAATATTAGTAAAAGCTAAATTTTGGGAGTTGCATAAAAACACTCATCTTAATGAAAGACAAATCGAAATGATAAATAAACTCCAAGGTGATTTCGTTGGTAAATTGCATTCATCTAAATGGGCAAAAATGACAAATGTACATAGAGACACTGCTCGGAGAGATATCCAAGATTTAATAGAAAAGGGTGTCCTATCAGATTCAGGTGAAGGAGGCAGAAGTACAAACTATATCTTAAATCTTCCTAACCTTGATTCATGAACCCTAATATGAAGAATGTCAAAAAAATAACAAAACCACCTACAGTCGAGTAGGTAAGGGGGAATCTCACCCCCTTACCTCTCACAGAACCGTGCGTGAACCTCTCGACTCACACGGCTCTTCACACTCACTCTATAAAGAGTAGGACATATCACTTGCTCATTCCAGCCGAACGAAATCCCGGTGGTTGTCAAGATGAAAATATCCAGAGCATGTCAACCCCTTCGCTCCACTTCCATTACAGATGTTTCATCACTACTACGAGTTGATCCGCCACCTGTTACAACTTTTGTAATCGCCTAACGGACATTCTCCGATTGTGCTTTCCATTTAACATTTACAACAGGCTTCCTGTGGTTCTCAGCTAAAGCCTGGATAGGAGTCATGCCTCCTTAATGACGGTTGTCATACAGACCGTAAACAGGTAACTTCTGTACTCTTCATCGAAACCTCGATATGTCCCGATTTTTGACAACAACTGGTCTTTTCGCCACTTCATCGAAAGGTTCGCTTGCGCTCATCTCTCCTATCCATACATGACCGATTTAATTCGGCCTTTTCTCCTGTCGCTTCATCCATAAAAGTTGCCTCTTATAAATTACAGAAGTTGTTTGATAAGTGGACCTGTATCCCCTTATCGGAGGGCCTACCTCCATCTTTAAATAAACTACACAGCACACATCGAGTAGATGGCCCCACCAGCGATAACTGATGGGGTGCACCTCTCACACCACCGTACATACGGGTCTCGTATACGGCGGTTCGAAGTCCCATAATCTAGGGTGCTCTTTACACCACTCTAGAGTAGTTTGTACTTTAAGAAATGGCTATACTTATGTACTCCATATCGAATTTTCAAACGGATCTTCGTTCAGTCCTTCCCCAGTTGTGAGACCGTAGAGGGTATGGTATTAGAAATCCTCACTCGTTACTCTTGGTACTATGACCTCGGCTGACTTCTCATAATGATCAACTCATTCTAATATCTCCCCAGGTAAGAGCAAATTCTTTCAGTCGACACCTACTAGATCTACTACAATAGCTTTTGGTTATTCATTGGGCTTTACAAAGTTGTGCTTGCTTACCCAGCTATAATAGCCTCTGTATCTAGTTTCTGTTCGTTAGGTCCGACCTTTGTAGTCCTGCTTCCTTCAGACTAAGGGTCACCCCTATCGCCCTTGCAGCTTACTAGTACTTCCAAATATCACTCTGGCGCACAAGGGACTTGCACCCTTTAGAATATATAGCTATCTTTCACGATAGCTGCCCATGCTGGGCACACACAATAGATATCAGATCATATCTCTTCGTTCCTCAGAGAGACGATCGATATCATCATCCGTGTTGTCGGTCATTAGAAAAAATAAAAATCATATGTTCAAAGCCAAATTGATTGAAAACGATAATTATTACAAATTAAGAAGCAAACAATTATTGTTAATGCTATTGCCTTCAATACCAATTGGATTATTGGTTAATTTTTATCAAATCCCAATTTGGCTAACAATAGTTATGATTGGATTATACATATTAGCAATTATTTTATTGACCAGAAATCAAAAGCGAATGAATTCAATTCTTGGTAATAAGTTAATTGAAATAGACGAACAGGAAATAAGAATTAAATCTAAGAAAGGAACTCAAGAGGAAACTATCAATTTAGATGAAGTTGAAAAATTAATTCTAAAAGAAGATTACTCAATACCACAAGAAACCATGAAAGAACTCGGAGAAGAAATTATTGGAAAAGCAAAACAAAACTATTTAATCCTTCAACAAAACAACCAAAAAAGAAAACTAGACTTTGAAATTGATTCATATTTTATGATTCAACAACTAAATAAAATTATTGAGAATTGGGAAGTTAAAGGTTATAAAATTGAAAGAGTAGGCCATGAATAAAAAATAAAAAACGAACCGACAGTCGAGTAGGCAAGGGGAATTTCACCCCTAACCTCTCACAGAACCGTGCGTGAACCTCTCGACTCACACGGCTCTTCACACTCACTCTATAAAGAGTAGGACATATCACTTGCTCATTCCAGCCGAACGAAATCCCGGTGGTTGTCAAGATGAAAATATCCAGAGCATGTCAACCCCTTCGCTCCACTTCCATTACAGATGTTTCATCACTACTACGAGTTGATCCGCCACCTGTTACAACTTTTGTAATCGCCTAACGGACATTCTCCGATTGTGCTTTCCATTTAACATTTACAACAGGCTTCCTGTGGTTCTCAGCTAAAGCCTAGATAAGAGTCATGCCTCCTGAATGACGGTTGTCATACAGACCGTAAACAGGTAACTTCTGTACTCTTCATCGAAACCTCGATATGTCCCGATTTTTGACAACAACTGGTCTTTTCGCCACTTCATCGAAAGGTTCGCTTGCGCTCATCTCTCCTATCCATACATGACCGATTTAATTCGGCCTTTTCTCCTGTCGCTTCATCCATAAAAGTTGCCTCTTATAAATTACAGAAGTTGTTTGATAAGTGGACCTGTATCCCCTTATCGGAGGGCCTACCTCCATCTTTAAATAAACTACACAGCACACGTCGAGTAGATGGCCCCACCAGCGATAACTGATGGGGTGCGCCTCTCACACCACCGTACGTACGGTTCTCGTATACGGCGGTTCGAAGTCCCATAATCTAGGGTGCTCTTTACACCACTCTAGAGTAGTTTGTACTTTAAGAAATGGCTTTACTTATGTACTCCATATCGAATTTCCAAACGGATCTTCGTTCAGTCCTTCCCAAGTTGTGAGACCGTAGAGGGTATGGTATTAGAAATCCTCACTCGTTACTCTTGGTACTATGACCTCGGCTGACTTCTCATAATGATCAACTCATTCTAAGATCTCCCCAGGTAAGATAAATAGCTGCCAGTCAATCACTGCTGCATCTACTTCGCATTACTTTTCTCATGGACGTTAGTATGATGTGCTACCTCATCCAATAATACAAAGCCTCTTATGCAATTTCTGTTCGTCAGTACCGACTTTTGTAGTCTCGCTTACTTCACTGCATCCCTCACCGAAAACCAGCTTGCGACTTACTAATGCTTACAGGCGTTACCCTGACCCATAAGGGACTTTAACCCTCTAGCTTAATCCTTCACTAAATCAAAAGAACGTTCACCTCTTCAAAATTGAAATGGTTATATTTATCATTCGGGGCACACACAAAAGCTAAATTTCAAAGCTGTTTCGTACCTTACAGCAACGAAAATTTAGCCAAACGTTACCATTCATTGCAGAACGCACTTAAAACGAAAAATGATATGTATAAACGAATTTCTTGAAACCAACTATCCCCGAGGCAGAGCCATAGGGGTATTTCGCTGGTTTCATTTTGACCTGAAGGTCAAAAACCGAAATTCTCTGATGTTTAGTTGAAAACCTTAGGTTTTCAAACTTTCCTCTCAACCCCGAGGCAAGCCTCGAGGTATTTTCTTCGAATAAATTTTGCTATATCGAGTCTACATTAATAGGAAATTTCAGATATTTTGGAACGTACGAGAAAATGGGCAATAATATTTCTCTAATTTACGACAATAATAAACCCCCACTTAACAGTGAAAAACTTTATATTCATGATGACAAATTATTCTTTGTATTATCTGATAACAAACCAGATTACCGCTTTTACATCTCTAACGCAAGTGAACAATAAAAAAGCATAACAAGAGCTAAAAACACATAAAACCTAGCCTACCAAACCGATTTTCACGTATTTTAGCAGAACGTTATCATCAATTATGAAGAAATCACGACAACAATTGACTCAAACGGACAGCTCACCAAGAGGTACTTTGATAAACTTTTGGTGAAATATGGAATGGAGGTTGGATGTGATGAAGTAACTTTAGGTTATGAGATGATGACGGGAGATCTAAAGGAATGAATCTTTTAGGAGCCGTTTGGAAGTGTCAAACAGCCTCAGTGGTCTGGAAGTGTTGGGGCGATAACTATTTAATTATATAACATGAATAAGTTACTAATACTGATTGTCATCATATTATCACATGGGATAATTCAAGCACAAAAGGAACTACATTATTCAATTGTTCTTGGATCTAATATTGTTAAAAGCCTTGATGATGCTTCACTTCAGAGTCTGGAAATTTTAGAAAACAATGACTATTTAAGAATTGAGCTAAAACCAAATAATCTAGTATACTTTGTTACTAAAATATCAAATGACTATCATATCATTTCAAGTAATGGAAATCGAGATAATTTTTCAACACTAATTGAAATATCCGATCTTGGAAAGTTAGAAATCGAATCTCAAAATAAATTTTTAAATTCAATTTTTTCAGACAATAATACTAGCGACTTAAGGCCCTGTTGCAGTAGAAGCGACTTTAAGGCATGGTATAATTTACTCAAAGATACTGATCATGGTCCAGAACTTAATGTCATTTGTGATGTATGTGGCTGTTGTAATCTAGGTCACTATATCAGTGCAGCAATTATTTGTTGTATGAAAGGTACTGGACCTAAAAATTATGATAATTCAATTATTCAGCGAGCTCTAACTGACCTAATTCATTTTACATATCAATTTTAAATTATGCTATTAAAAATATTCATTTCCTCAATTGGTTTAATAATAGCTGGGATAATATTATTAAACCTACAAAGAGCTGATATATTATCAGATTCTCCTATTATAAAATGGATAAGCTACTTTCTATCCCTTTCTGGTATCGTATTACTCCTGTACGTCGTATATACGTTATTGAGGGACAAAAAAACATAGTAGTAATTCGATGATAGTCGAGTAGACGGCCCCACCAACTGTCGTTGATGGGGTGCGCCTCTCACACCACCGTACGTACGGTTCTCGTATACGGCGGTTCGAAGTCCCATAATCTAGGGTGCTCTTTACACCACTCTAGAGTAGTTTGTACTTTAAGAAATGGCTATACTTATGTACTCCATATCGAATTTTCAAACGGATCTTCGTTCAGTCCTTCCCCAGTTGTGAGACCGTAGAGGGTATGGTATTAGAAATCCTCACTCGCTACTCTTGGTACTATGACCTCGACTGACTTCTTGATCTATAGGAATACCGAACCTAATTCAAGACCTCCCCAGGTAAGGGCATTATTCTTTCAGTCAATACCTACTGGATCTACTACTATAACCTTTGGTATTCTTAGGGCATTACAAAGGTGTGCTTGCTTACCCAGCTATAATAGCCTCTGTATCCTGTTCCTGTTCGTTAGGACTGACCTTTGTAGTCCTGCTTCCTTCAGACTAAGGGTCACCCCTATCGCCCTTGCAGCTTACTAGTACTTCCAAATATCACTCTGGCGCACAAGGGACTTGCACCCTTTAGAATATATAGCTATCTTTCACCATAGCTGCCCATGCTGGGCACACACACGTGATGATGATGTCAGATTGGCTAGCGCCAAATCCGCCACATACCACAGATCCGTTACCTACAAGCATAGCCACCCGCAATCAGGCACATTTGGTTTTAGCTGACTCACAAAACCCAATGCCAAAAACCCAAAGAGCCTGATTCTTCCAATTAAAAATATTTTTAAAAAGAATCATTTTAGTATATTGCCCCTTATAGGACAAGATAAAATATGTCATTATGTTAAGTCAGAAATTGAGAACACTTAGAGAACAGAATGGGCTCAGGCAAAGAGAAGTAGCGGCTAAATTGGAAGTAGATACAGCCTACGTTAGTAAAATGGAAAACAACGAAAAGCCTGTTAGCAAGGATTATCTTCCAAAACTCGCCAAACTCTTTAAAGTAACCAAAAGAGGCTTTGTTGCATGAATGGATGATAAAAGAGATGGAGATAGTCTCTTTGAGAGACCAACCTTACAAAGCAAGACACATGACAAAGCAACAAACTAAGGTTGGGGAAAAGCAAAAAAAGCAGAAGAAAAACAAGTATAAGATCACAAATTGGAGAGAATACAATAGGAGTCTTGTAAAACGAGGAGACATAACTATATGGTTTGATGAGGCTTTATTAGGCTGCTGGTATTACCAAGGTCCTAATCAAAAAGGAGCCCAGTATAAATATTCACAACAATGCATGAGGAGCTTGCTACAGCTCAAAGTAGTATTTGGGTTGAAGTACCGACAATTAGAGGGTTTTGCCAGTTCATTGTTAGGCATGATGGGGATAGAATTGAGCGTTCCGAGCTATTGTCAAATAAGCCGTAGGGCAAAACAAGTGGAAGTAAAAATGGATGTTCCCAAAACAAAGGGCCCCATGTTTATAGTATTTGATTCAACGGGACTCAAGGTATATGAAGAAGGGGAATGGAAGGTACGTAAACATGGGTATAATAAGCGCAGGACGTGGCGTAAGCTACATTTGGGAGTAGATGAAAAGACCGGATATATACATGCACAGGTACTGACAAAAAACAGCAAAGGAGATGGAGATGCTCAGCAGGTTCCACAATTATTGGATCAGGTAAAAAGTCCTATAGACCGCTTTGGAGCAGATGGAGCCTATGACACATATGAGATATGGGAAATGCTCAAGGAAAAACAGATAGAGGGGGTAATACCTCCACAAGAAAATGCAATGTACTGGGTAGATGAAAATGACGAGTTACTGGATCTTGATCGCAACGAGATCATAAAGGAAATAGAAAAAAAAGGCCGAAAGAAATGGAAGGAGCAAAGTGGATACCACAGACGGAGTTTATCAGAAACAGCAATGTTTCGATTCAAGACAATATTTGGCCCACAGCTATACTCCCGTCGGTTCGAAACCCAGCAAAGTGAAGTTGCAATAAAAGTAGCATGCTTAAATATAATGACAGGCCTTGGTATGCCTGTTTGTAAAAAGGTGGCTTAAACCTATAGCTATTAAGCCATAGCTATGCTTTTTTTTGATGACTTATTTATGCAACAAAGCCATCTCAATTCCTTTTTTGGTTGACTATTGAGTACTTACATAGGAACGACGTAATTGCTTGCCATCTATGTTCACCACTTCACCGCATAAATCACATAAATCCTGAATCCAAGGACTAAAGTATTTTTGAAATGTATCAGGATCTACCAAACCGAAAACTCGTCCAAATGTGTCATGCGATGGTACACCATTAGGAAGCTCCAATATTCCTGATAAAAAATCTTGTTTGTTCACAGCATAATCCTCCATTTCAGTCCATTCATCAGCACCACATATCGTAGCTAAGATGCCTATAATTAGGATGTCTTGAAACTTATGTAACCGCCCTCTACGTCCTCGTGGATCCTCAAGTTTGGAAAAATGCTTGCCTAATAAGTTGACAGCTTCGTTTTGAACTTTCTTCATGACCTTGTTTTTTCTACAAGATCAACATATTGTTTTTTATTTATAATGTGTTCTTGCGATTGCCCTGCATACTTACCTTACCTCATAAATCATTAAAGCATTTTGTGGCGCTAAATAACCTAGGAATCGTCATTGACGATGTAAACCAATGCATGGAAAAAGTACGGGAACCAATTGGAAGAAAATCTTATCTGCTGTCTCTTCCAGGAAGTATTCTTTCTCTGTCGAGGCGAACATAGCAAGGGTAATGGATTTATATGCCAATGCTATTCACTCGGTAGGTCTTTCAAAGACAGTAGAAACTTAAAGATGGCATATTACAGGTAATAGGCCATCTTCACTATTAATTATCAAGATACCTTTAACCAATCAAGCAGACAAATGTTATCATTGGACCATTCTGCCTAGCAAAATAACAAATCATATTTTATCTTGCAGCAAAATCATGATAATGGAGTCAGCGACAACAGAGAACTTACCGATGATCGAGCAGAGTGCTCGAGAATTTGCCAATAAATACATCAGACCTCATGTTATGACTTGGGACGAAAGTCAGGAGTTTCCTAAGGACATGTTCCACAATATGGGTAAATATGGTTTTCTGGGAGTATTGGTACCTGAAAAATACGGCGGAGCTGGTCTAGATTATCAAGCATATGTTTCCATTATCGGTGAAATAGCCAAAGTCTGTGGATCCATAGGGCTATCCGTTGCTGCGCATAATTCCCTTTGTACAGGCCACATCCTTGCATTTGGAAACGAGGAACAAAAGCAGAAGTACTTACCCAAATTAGCTTCAGGTGAATGGATCGGTGCTTGGGGCTTGACTGAGGCAAATACTGGCAGTGATGCCATGCGTATGAAATGTGTTGCAAAAAAAGATGGAGACCATTGGGTACTCAATGGCGCAAAGAATTGGATCACACACGGAATATCAGGTGATGTAGCGGTCGTTCTTGCTCGTACAGGCGAGTTGCTCGATAGCCGTGGAATATCTGCCTTTGTGGTTGAAAGAGGAACATCGGGATTCAAAGCCGGGAAAAAGGAGAACAAGCTGGGCATGAGAGCCTCAGAAACATCCGAAATGCTATTTGATGATTGTAGGATACATCAAAGTCAGATGCTCGGTGAAGAAGGTCAAGGGTTTATCCAAGCCATGAAGGTCCTTGATGGTGGACGAATAAGTATTGCCTCTCTGTCTATAGGAATAGCCAAAGGTGCCTATGAGGCGTCAGTAGAATATTCCAAGCAGAGGGAACAGTTTGGTCAACCGATTTCTAAATTTCAAGCCATCGTATTCAAGCTGGCAGATATGGCAACAAAAATCGAAGCTGCAGAATTGCTTACCAGACAAGCAGCCGAACTAAAAAATCTTGGAAAGAAAATGACGCTGGAATCAGCCATGGCCAAGTACTATGCGTCTGAAATCTGTGTTGAGGTGTCTACTGATGCAGTACAAGTCTTTGGTGGTTACGGCTATACTAAGGAATTTCCTGTTGAAAAATTCTACCGTGATTCTAAGTTATGTACCATAGGTGAAGGTACATCAGAGATACAAAAGCTTGTCATCTCACGAGAGATCTTAAAGTAACGACATAATAATATAGACTCCTTTTATCTCCCTCCCTACTCAGTCCTAGTACCTTTATACTTGTTACTCCCTCTAGCTACCACACATTACACATCCATCTTCCATCGTACAGGCCTCACCATCATCAAATGATTCTACTTCTGTCGCTTCGACTTCTCCTGTCTTGTCGACATATTTCTGCTGGTGCTTAGCACCTAAGGTAAACTTGATGGGATCGACAGCTGACTTGGACCTTAGGTAATACATACCCGTCTTCAGCCCTTTCTGCCATCCATAAAAATGCATGGATGATAATTTACCGAAGTTAGGATTATCAACAAAGAGGTTCAAACTCTGACTCTGACAAATATATGCTCCACGGTCTGCTGACTGATCGATAATCACTTTCTGGCTTAGCTCCCATACGGTCTTATAGAGATCCTTAAGCCCATCTGGAATAACGTCAATATCCTTTACCGACCCATTGGCAGCCATGAGTTGTTCCTTGAGCTCCTCATTCCATAAGTCAAGTCTTATCAAGTCTTTGAGCAAGTGTTTATTCACAACGATGTACTCACCGGAAAGGGTCCTACGACTATAGATGTTAGAAGTATAGGGCTCAAAACATTCGTTGTTCCCAAGTATCTGTGATGTACTCGCAGTAGGCATTGGAGCAAGGAGTAAGCTATTACGTACTCCATGTTCAATAACCTCATTTTTCAAGGCGCTCCAGTCATATCTGTCGGTAGCGTCGACTCCCCACATATCAAACTGGAATATTCCTTCACTTGTAGGTGAACCCGCAAAAGTCTCGTAATGCCCATAAACTTTGGCCTCTTCGCATGACTCCGACATGGAGGCATAATAAATAGTCTCGAAAATATCTTTATTGAGTTGCTTAGCTTCCTCACTATCAAATGGCATACGCATAAGGATATATGCATCAGCCAGTCCTTGCACACCTATACCAATCGGGCGATGCCTCATATTCGAGTTTTTCGCTTCAGGTATTGGATAGTAATTGATATCTATGATCTTGTTCAAATTTCTCGTAATCACTCTAGTGATCTCTTCCAACTTATCAAAGCCAAACTTACCAGTTCCGGGGTCAACAAACTTCGGCAATGAAATGGAAGCCAAATTGCATACTGCTACCTCATCAGGTGATGTATACTCAATGATCTCCGTGCAGAGATTGCTCGACTTGATGGTTCCCAGATTTTTCTGATTTGACTTTTTATTACACGCATCCTTATATAGAATATATGGAGTTCCAGTCTCTATTTGAGATTCCAATATCGCAAACCATAAATCTTGAGCTTTTATCGTCTTGCGAGCCCTTCCTTCTTCTTCGTACTTATGGTACAATGCCTCGAACTCTCCACCATAAGTGTCATGCAATCCAGGTGCTTCATTTGGGCAGAAAAGCGACCAATCACCATTTTCTTTTACTCTCTGCATAAAGAGATCTGATATCCACATGGCGTAGAAAAGATCTCTAGCTCTCATTTCCTCTTTGCCATGATTTTTCTTGAGCTCTAAGAAATCAAATATATCGGAATGCCATGGTTCGAGGTAAATAGCGAAAGCCCCTTTCCTTTTACCACCTCCCTGATCTACATATCTGGCTGTATCATTATATACTTTGAGCATTGGTATGATGCCATTGGAGGTGCCACCTGTGCCTTTGATGTAACTTCCTTTAGATCTAATATTATGAATGCTGAGTCCTATGCCTCCAGCAGATTGAGATATCTTGGCGCATCTCGACAATGTCTCGAATATACCAGAGATACTGTCATCTGTTGCAGAAAGTAAGAAGCACGATGACAGTTGTGGCTTGGGAGTACCTGCATTGAATAAGGTAGGTGTAGCATGGATAAACCATTTCTCTGACATCAGATTATAAGTCTCTATTGCCGCTTCTATATCCTCACCATGGATACCTACTGCCGCCCTCATGAGCAGGTGTTGAGGTCGTTCTACAACTTTTCCATCCATCCTGAGTAAGTATGATCTCTCCAAGGTCTTGAAACCAAAGAAATCAAATTCGTAGTCTCTGTCAAATATGATCGCTGAATTTAGTTGATCAGCATTATCCTTGATGATCTTCATGGTTTCATCACCTATGAGACCAGCTTTATCACCCGTTTTGGGATCAATATAATTGTAGAGATTTTCCATAGTGGAAGAAAAACTCTTATCAGTATTCTTATGAAGATTAGATACTGCTATCCTTGCAGCAAGAAGCGCATAGTCTGGATGAATAGCTGCCATTGTAGCAGCAGTCTCAGCCGCTAAATTGTCAAGTTCTGTTGTAGGAACTCCGTTGTATAATCCCAAAATTACTTTCTTAGCTATATTTATTGGTTCCACATGTTTCTGGTCGAGACCGTAGCATAATTTCTTTACTCTAGCGGTAATTTTATCGAAACTTACTTGTTCACGCTTACCGCTTCTTTTAATGACTTCCATCAGCTCACACTTTTTAATTAAGAAATGTAGTTTTCTTCTTCTAAATCAGCAATCGGGATATGTTGGATGGACTAGAAGTCCTCTTCCAACGAGAATACCTGTTTATCCTTGTCAGCCATGACTCCTGACTTCTGATATTCTCCCACTCGCTTCTCAAAAAAGTTGGTTTTCCCTTGTAGTGCAATGAGATCCATCCAGGGAAATGGATTCTCGACTTTGTAGACCTTAGGATTGCCCAAGGATAAGAGCAATCTGTCAGCAACAAATTCTATGTACTGACACATGAGATCAGAATTCATACCAATCAGTTTGACCGGTAATGCATCGGAAACAAAATCTTTTTCAATATTTACAGCATCAACTATAACAGCTTCTATTGTCTCCTTGGGTAGTTTATTGTCAATATGTCGATTGTATAGTAGGCATGCAAAGTCGCAGTGCATCCCTTCATCTCTTGATATTAATTCATTAGAAAATGACAAACCTGGCATAAGACCTCTTTTCTTCAGCCAGAATATCGAGCAGAATGATCCCGAAAAGAAAATTCCTTCTACTGCGGCAAATGCTATCAGTCTTTCTGCGAATGTGCCTTCGTCTATCCATCGCAATGCCCAATTGGCCTTTTTCTTGACACAATCCATGTGCTCAATCGCAGTAAAAAGGTAATCCTTCTCTTTTGCGTCATTGATATAGGTGTCAATAAGAAGTGAGTATGTCTCGGAGTGGATATTCTCCATCATGATCTGAAAGCCATAGAAAAATTTAGCCTCCGTATATTGAACATCCGAAATCATATTCTCGGCAAGGTTCTCATTGACAATTCCATCACTGGCTGCAAAGAATGCAAGGACATGTTTTACGAAGTGACGCTCGTTGTCATTTAACTTATTGGCCCAATCAGATAAGTCCTGATGTAGATCGATTTCCTCTGCTGTCCAAAACGATGCTTCAGACTTCTTATAAAACTGCCAAATGTCATCATGTTCAATAGGGAAAAGTACGAATCGGTTAGGGTTTTCTTTGAGGATTGGTTCAACAATTTGGGTCATGACGATTGTATGCGATTTTATCAGTTAGTTAGTTTGACATATGAAGATAAATCCTCATATGTCAAATGTAATTATTTTCAGTTTAAGGAGTAGAATATATAATAAAAAATATTATATATTTTTTATTTCTATGTGTAAATCGGTCGGTTATAAAAAGTTATAGTGGTGATTACGATAATGGAATGGTACTTTCTACTTCTCTATCTCTGTCCGAATCACTGACACAAATTAAATAAGAAAAAATCATAATATATAGCACAAGTTTTCAACAGCGTGTGGATAAGTCTTATAACATATTAGAAATCAGTCTAATATGTTTTTGAAGAAATTTTTGCCTTGTTGATAACATCTAAAATTATGATGGCCGACTCTTCATTTGGTGGATAAAATCTTCTAGAAAAACCTTTTACTGATCCAAAACAGGCTATAAAATGAAAGATTTAGAGATGCTTGTTGCGTCTAAAGAACCAGATCAAAAGAAGACCCAAGAAAATGGAAAAGAGAATAATACCTATAAAGGCATATCGGCTATCATTGAATGGCAAATGGCTGAGGTTCATACCATAAAAACTAGCCACTAAGGTAGGTACCATCAAGATGATGGTGATGATCGTAAGACGGTGGATAAATACATTGAGGTTATTACTTACAATAGAAGCATACGCCTCCATAGTACCACCGAGAATATTGGTATATACATTGGACATCTCGAGCGCCTGACTATTATCAATGATGATGTCCTCAAATAAGTCTGTATACTCCTCCAGATTTTTCAATTCAAGAAAATCTGTACGCTTCATTTTCATCTTGAGCAACTCATTGGTACTCAGAGAATTTACGAAGTAGACCAGACTTTTTTCGATCCGGAGTAATTGCTGCAGCTCTGCATTCCGGCTAGAATTGTATAACTCTTGTTCTATTAAGTTTCTTTTAAGGTTCAATTTCTTTAGACACTCAAGGAAGCTGTATACATTCTGCTCAAATATCTGCAGGATAAACTTGCGCCAGTCATCAGGATTGGCATTCTTTACCCGATTTTCAATAAATTTCTCAAGAATAGGATTCTCCTTAGCCGAAATGGTTAACAATCCTCTGTCTGTTATGATAATGCCTATAGGAACCGTTATATAGATCGCTTCATTATCCTGCGCATCAGCATTAAGCATAGGAGAATTGACCAAAATGAGCTTGACGTCATCTTCACGCTCATACCTTGATCGTTCATTGATGTCCAATGAATCTGTAAGAAAATCTAACGGTATGCCATATTCACGGCTTAGGGATTCTAATTCATCAGTAGAAAAAGGCTCACTGACATTGCCCCATGTAGCTTCTGATACAGTCTCTGCTTCGACTACCTTGCGGTCTATATTCTTGTAATATCGAATCATAAGCAGGAGGTTCCATCGAAGTCTTTAGGTTTAAGATCGTCGCAAACTTACGACATTATCAATTAATGCAAAGATCACGCCATCAAGGGAATTTAGTCCTGATGCTACAAAAGATATAGAACGACAAAAGAAATCAAGTGATGATTAACTACCCGGTATTTCCATAACCCTACCACGGTATGTATCGCTTACTGGCACTTTACAGCCATCGGTCATGGTTAGTTTATTAGTGCCGTAGTGTGATACTTTGCTTCGGTTAATAATAAAGGCTCGGTGACATTGCACAAAGTGCTCCGCAGGTAATATTTCAAGAAAAACCTTAACGGTAGCTCTGTGATTAAACATCCCTTGCGAAGAAGCTATGGCTAGGTAATTGGCCTTGGATTCAACCCAAATAATTTCTTCAAAGTTGAGTTTAATATACTTTCCACCCTCTTTTACCATCAATTTCCTAGCCTTCAACAAGCGCTGCCCCGATGCATAAAAACTAGTTGCCGCCAACTCAATGGCTGCCATTAATTCAGCAGAGTTAAACGGCTTAATTAGGTAGGCATAGCGTTTGATATCCACCGCCCGCTTAATCATATTTTTACCACTATATGCGGTACAATAAATAAACGGAATTTGATTCTGATTGCGCAATTGTTGGCCCAGCCAAATACCATCTTTTTCGCCACCGCCAAGGTGAATGTCTAAAATGGCCATGCCAATACTTTGTTCCTTCAATACGGTGCCGGCTTCTGCTGTACTCATCGCTGTGCCAGCAACGTGGTAACCCAGGCGCTCCACTTCTTTCTGCAAATGGCGCAGATTTAATTATTGGTCTTCTACCAATAAAATATTAAGAGTTCCACTCAAGCTATTGAAATTGAATGTTGGTTTCTACTCCGTTATTATTCTGTGTGGTCACTTTCCCTTTCAACTGAGCTACAAGACCTTTAATTATTTCTGTTCCCATTCCATTCTTTATTTTGTTCAGCTTTGTGGCAAATTCAACGCCGTTGTCACTATACCTCAGTTCGTAACCACTGTCTTTATTCATAGTAAGACGAATATCAATCTCTCCTTTCCTTTGGTCTGCAAACGCATGTTTAAGACTATTGTTAACCAATTCGACCAATATCAATCCAAGCGGTACCGCCCTGTCCAAATCAAGAGCAATACTTTTAGTATCAATGGAAGTATGTATGGTTCTCTCCAGTCTGCCGCTGCTTTTTTTAAGATGATAAGTAAGTTCTTCAAGGTAATCTTGCATGCCAATGGCCTCTATATCATTGTTCTCATAAAGAGCATTGTGCCGCAGGGCCATAGAAAATATACGATCTTGGCTGGCTTTGGTAATGTCTTTCAAAGATCTCGTTTCAGGTGCATCGGCCTGTAACCCTAAAATGGCAATTATAGTTTGCAGGTTGTTCTTTACCCTGTGGTGTACTTCATTAAGCAACAACTCTTTTTGCTGCAAAGACTCTTTTAGCGCATTGGCATGCCCGCCAATAATTTTGTTTTTGGCTTTTAATTTTTTGGCTGAACGGTTTTGCAGGTACCATGCCAGCACCAGAAGTGTTGCTACACAACCCAATAAAAAAATGAGCCAGCGTTGTTGATTGCTAATTACTCGTTGCCGTGCCAGCAGTTCATTCTTTTTTTCATTTTCAAAGCTTTCTTCAATGCGCTAAATAGCCACGTTGCCGGCCAGTTCTTCTTCCTGCTTATAGGCGCTATACGATAGCTGCTGATAGTAAAGGGTCGAATCTAATTGCTGTTCCGCTTCAAAAACAGTGGCATTTATTTGCAGCAAATCTGCGTCAATAGCAAGATCCTGACTTCTAAATATTTGAAAAGCCAAATCTATATGATGCCGGGCTTTGGCTGTTTCGTCATTCTTCAACCATAACTTGGCTATATTACGTTGCATAAAAGCGGCATCATTATACTTGCCACGTTTCATAAACCTTTTACCAGCCGTGGTATAATGGGTAATGGCTTCTTCTGGATTGGTGTATGACAAAAGCACGCCCAGCAATAGATGACCATCGGTTTCATGCCGGTAAATGGAAGCATGGTCTAACACCAAACGAGCATAAAAAACGGCAGAATCCGGCTGGTTGGCAAACCGAAAATAAGAAGCAGCCCTTATGCAATACTTGGCGTAGAGTTCTTTTAAGTGATGTTTTTTAGCAATTCCGTTAGCCTTCTTTAAATGCTTAAAGCACAGGGCAAGGTCGTCGGCTTTTTCATGAATAAGCGCCAACTGTAGCAGGCTCATAAAGTGAATCCTATGCAGTTGGTTACTTTTGGCTTCATCTGCAACTCGTAGCAGTTGAGCTACGGTTTCCTTATTCTTATCTCTATAGGCAAGATTACGTGCCTGCAGATATTGTGCTTCAATCTCTACTGCATTGCTGCTATTGTCCCTGGCAGCAAGTATGTTCTGCAAAATACTGTCGCTCTCAGCAAAACGAAAACTTTCCCCTATAGAGTCAGCAATACGCAATTGCACCTCTGTTTCGGTTTGTGCATAAGCCGAAAAGTGAAAGGTGATATAAAAACAACAAAACAGTACGCCAATTCGCATGGGGTAAATATCGGCAATTGTTAGCGTTTGGCTTTCTTTTTAGGAAACGAACATCCTGCTAAAGCAAGGAGTAAAAAGTTGTCTCCGATCCCTTTCTTGACTTCCCAGCTAAAAGTACGGTGTAAAACGATCAGCTGTACAGTTTGAAGTTTCGACTGTCTGGTACTTTTTTCACCGTACTTCAGTGCGGTGTAAACGAAAAAACCCGTGTCTTGGGTTTTAACCTTTAAAGGCTAAAGCCGCGTTATTGCTTAGGTTATGTCACCCCGCTGAAGCGTGGTGTAAAAATAGTCACCTGTACTTTTCGCTTGGTATTCGGGTTAAAGCGAGGTGTAAAAAAAGTATCATTTATTCAGTTTGATTTTCAACTGTCTGGTACTTTTTACACCGTACTTCAGTGCGGTGCAATGAAAAACCCGTAACTTTTTGGCTTTATCCGTTAACAGATACATATGTCATACGTAAAAATTTGGATTCACGCTGTATGGACAACAAAGAACAGAGAGCCGGTTCTTAGCACAGAATTACGTCAACAAATATTTCATCACATCAAGGATAATGGTCTAAAAAAAGACATCTATATAGATACCGTCAATGGGCACAACAATCATGTGCACTGTCTTTTTAGACTCAAAAATGATCAGACAATAATGAAATGTATCCAGCTTCTAAAAGGAGAATCTTCTTTTTGGGTCACCCAGCAAAAATTATTACCTGTAAAGCTCGTTTGGCAAAAAGAATACTTTGCAGTAAGCGTAAGTGAGTCCATTGTTGAAAGGGTAAGGCAGTATATTACAAACCAGGAAAGTCATCACAAAAAAGTGACTTGGGATGATGAGTACGCTGAGTTTGTCAAAAAATATGGCTTCAACATGTATTAAAGGCTAAAGCCGATTTATTGATTTGGTTTTATCACCACGCTAAAGCGGGGTGTAAAAAACTAGCGTGACGTTTCCGCTCAAGCGTGATGTAATACTCATCGCCTATTTACTTCGTGATGTCCGGGTTGTCCAACACTGTTTTACACCGTACTTCAGTGCGGTGTAAACGAAAAAACCCGTGTCTTGGGTTTTAACCTTTAAAGGCTAAAGCCGCGTTATTGCTTAGGTTATGTCACCCCGCTGAAGCGAGGTGTAAAAATAGTCACCTGTACTTTTCGCTTGGTATTCGGGTTAAAGCGAGGTGTAAAAAAAGTATCATTTATTCAGTTTGATTTTCAACTGTCTGGGACTTTTTTCACCGTACTTCAGTGCGGTGTAATGAAAAACCCGTAACTTTTTGGCTTTATCCGTTAACAGATACATATGTCATACGTAAAAATTTGGATTCACGCTGTATGGACAACAAAGAACAGAGAGCCGGTTCTTAGCACAGAATTACGTCAACAAATATTTCATCACATCAAGGATAATGGTCTAAAAAAAGACATCTATATAGATACCGTCAATGGGCACAACAATCATGTGCACTGTCTTTTTAGACTCAAAAATGATCAGACAATAATGAAATGTATCCAGCTTCTAAAAGGAGAATCTTCTTTTTGGGTCACCCAGCAAAAATTATTACCTGTAAAGCTCGTTTGGCAAAAAGAATACTTTGCAGTAAGCGTAAGTGAGTCCATTGTTGAAAGGGTAAGGCAGTATATTACAAACCAGGAAAGTCATCACAAAAAAGTGACTTGGGATGATGAGTACGCTGAGTTTGTCAAAAAATATGGCTTCAACATGTATTAAAGGCTAAAGCCGATTTATTGATTTGGTTTTATCACCACGCTAAAGCGGGGTGTAAAAAACTAGCGTGACGTTTCCGCTCAAGCGTGATGTAATACTCATCGCCTATTTACTTCGTGATGTCCGGGTTGTCCAACACTGTTTTACACCGTACTTCAGTGCGGTGAAAACGAAAAAACCCGTGTCTTGGGTTTTAACCTTTAAAGGCTAAAGCCGCGTTATTGCTTTGGTTTTACACCACGCTGAAGCGAGGTGTAAAAATAGTCACCTGTACTTTTCGCTTGGTATTCGGGTTAAAGCGAGGTGTAAAAACTCATTGTTCATAGGACGACATGGTCTTGCTACGCCTAGACAAGCTGCCCTGCATAGTACTTATAGATAGTCTCATCTATGGTGACCGGAGTCTCATCACAATGACATCGTGCATAATAATCAGCTAGAATATCACCTTGTTGTTCAAAATTAAAGTCTAAAAACCTCTTGCCTTTTGTCATGTCGGCAAATAAACTCTCTATGCCCCCATAGTCATATCCCTCGGTGGACTTCTGAGCCTTCATCGCATGATATGCATAGACAGACCCAAATCGCTGATATTGCCATACATGGACCAACTCATGGATCAGCAACTTGAGACTCATATTTCCATACACATTGATCGTGTTGAAAGAGACATAAGCAAAGTTTCCCTGACGTGGACCCAGATGGGCTTTTTGATCTACCTTTACAAATACATATCTAATAGCGTCTCCAAATATTTTCCTCGCCTCTGCTACCTCAACTTTATAGAGAGCTCGAGTATTCCATTTAAAAGCAATCATAATACACTCGTAGATCTCAGGAATGGCGAAGAAATCTATTACATAGAATACAAGGTGTACAACCCACTCTATCAATCCTTCTGACCTCAATGTATTTTTAAAAATGTCTTTTGGCCACAACCAATACACCAGATGCCTCCAGAGTCGTAGATTTCTCGAGATAAATGATTTTTGATAAAATCCCAGGCTCCTGATGATATGACCGACTACCATCAATCAAATCTTAATGCCCGGATAGGATCAATACGCGTGATAAGGTATGATGGCAATACCATGAAAACTATAACGATGACAAGTGTGAGTAAGTTGAGCAAGATAACAGTCGATACATTAAGATCAATAGGAGCTACACTCAGGTAATAATTGGCTTCATCAAGTTTTATAAAACCAAAATACTTCTGGGCCAAACAAATAAGAACACCGATCCCCGTTCCCCATAGCATTCCATAAAACATAATCCTGCCTGCCTGATAGATGAATATTTTTCTTATGCTCCAATTGGTACATCCCAGAGATTTCAATACTCCTACCATTTTTGTCCTCTCCAATATCAAAATAAGTAAGGCAGTAATCATATTTATCACACAAACGAGGATCATCAGTGCTAGTATGATGAGCTCATTTATATCCTGCAGCGCCAACCATTCAAATATATTGGGGAACCTCTCTTTTATGGTCTGTGAAAACACATTGGGCGGTAGCTCATTGTAATATATATACTCTGACAGTACATCGATGTCATTCATATCTTCGACAAACACTTCCAAGCCGCTTACCTCATTAACAGTCCAATGATAAACTTCCTGTACCTGCTTAAGGTCGGCTATGACAAATCTCTTATCATACTCCGCTAGGCCCGTATTATATATGCCCTTTATGATGAATCTCCTTTTTAATTGGTCCCCGTCTCTTATAAAGTGCATCACAACCTTATCCTCTACATCAAGCCTCAGTCGCTCGGCTACTTTTCTGGAAATGAGAATCTCGTCAGAAATGAGAGAGTCCTTGATCGTCAACGTATCTCCCTTGATGATGTAAGGTTTAAGAGTCTTCCAGTCAAATTCATTACTAAGACCCTTGACCATGACTCCCTCAAAATCATTCTTGGTATTGATGATACCCGGTGCCATGCCGTAAGGATGAACCTGCCTAATTCCTCCTCGTGTTTCGCCATCCGTATATCGACCTTCTATTTCATACGTCCCGATCTTCATCTCTTCCTGAAACTCTACCGAGCTGATACGCTGCAATTCCCTATAATAATCTCCATCTATATCAAGGGGTATGGGTTCGTTGCTGATGTTCATATTGGAATTGGTCACGTGAATATGTCCCCAGAAACCAAATATCTTTTCCGTGATCTCTTTCTTAAACCCAGTGACCAATGCTGTTGTAATGATCATCACTGCCAAACTCAGAGCAATGGCTATTCCTGCAATACGGATGATCACCTTGGTAAAGGTCTGCTCCTCCCCAAATCCTACCTTCTTTGCTATGAAATATTCGTAATTCAATTCTTAGTTCTATCTAAAACTCCATGGTCAGCAAGATAATTGTCTGCTTGAGTGCACAAGCGATGTCAAGATATTTTATCGTGAACGAGGTTACAAACCTCAACCATCAAAGAAACAGAGACCATTCTCAAATCATCACATTTTCAAATCAGGCCCCACCTTCTTCTCCAGCATCTCTATCCTCGCCTTGACATCAATCATTTTCTGTCTCTCCTTCTCCACCACAGCTGCAGGTGCATTGTTGACAAACCGATCATTACTCAGCTTCTTCTCTACGGATTGTAAAAACCCCCGCTGGTATGTAAGCTCTTCTTTTGCCTTATTAATATCTTCCCCATGATCCACCTCCCCTCCCAGGTTGACGTAGAACTCATCGGTACCTTGGACAAATGACAAATCATTCTCTGTCTTACCTTCTACCATCTCTATCGGATTTACGAATGATAACTTTTCGATAAGACCTGTGATGCCTTCAAGCAAAAATAAGCGCTCGACACTTGATGATCTCTTTGCCGTAAAGTCAAGCATGTCTTTCTTCTTCATGCCATTCTGATTGCGAATATCACGGATCTTGGATACGATTGTTTTTAGGTTATCTATATCAGAGATAAGATCATCGTTTGCTACAGGAAATTCTTTCAGAGGAGTAACCATGCAGTCTATATTCTTCTCACCCAACTGGTGCCAAACTTCCTCCGTAATAAAAGGCATGAACGGATGCAACAAAGAACATAGGCTGGAGAAAATGCTCATAGTAGACTCAAGTGTTGTACTGTCTATCGGCGCTCCATACTCCGGCTTGATCATCTCTAGATACCATGAACAGAAATCTGTCCATATGAGGCCATAGATGTTAATTAATGCCTCGGACAGGCGATATTCTTTATACTGCTTGTCGATTTGACGTACTGCCTCCGCAACCTTACTCTCAATCCAGTCTACAGCCAAGGCATTGGTATCAGGCTGAGGATTATCGACCACTTCCCAGCCTTTGATCAGTTTAAGAGCATTCCATATTTTATTGCAAAACTTCTTCCCCTGGTCACAGAGTTTCTCATCAAAAAGCAAATCTCCGCCTGCGGGAGAACATGACATCATTCCAAAGCGCACGCCATCGGCACCAAAATCATCAATTAGCTTCAAGGCATCAGGGGAGTTGCCCAGCGACTTGCTCATCTTTCTCCGTTTCTGATCTCTCACCATTCCGGTAAAATAGACGTGATCAAATGGTCGTTTTCCTTCCCATTCGTATCCTGCCATGATCATCCTTGCTACCCAGAGAAATATGATATCCCATCCCGTTACCAGAACAGATGTAGGATAGTAGTAGTCGAGCTCATCACGATTATTAAATCCATCGAAGACAGATATAGGCCACAACCATGACGAAAACCAAGTATCAAGTACATCTTCATCTTGTTTTAAATCCTCTATCGTTAATCCCAAATTCCCTGTCTTAGACCTTGCATTTTCCAGCGCTTCACCCGCGGTCTCTGCTACATAGATATCATCCCCAAGATGCCATGCCGGTATTCTATGACCCCACCACAGCTGCCTCGAAATACACCAGTCTTGTATATTCTCCATCCAGTGACGGTATACATTCTTTTGATTTTTTGGGAAGAACTCTACATCATCGTCCATGACCGCTTTGAGGGCGGGCTCTGCTAGTGACTTCATATCGACATACCATTGTAGTGAAAGTCTTGGTTCCACGACGGCATTGGTACGTTCTGACCTACCTACACTATGATCGTAATCTTCTACTTTGAGCAGGTGACCTGCTTTATTCAAGTCCCGTACAATCTCATCTCGTACAACAAATCTACTTTTACCTATGTACAGTTTTCCCGCCTCGTTGATGGTCGCATCTTCATTAAAAATATCAATTGTTTCTAGCTTGTGTCTTTGTCCTATCTCGTAGTCATTGACATCATGAGCAGGTGTGACCTTCAATGCTCCTGTCCCAAAATCCATAGTAACATAGTCATCACAAATGACCGGGATCGACCTCCCTACGAGTGGCACAATGACCCTCTTTCCTCTGAGATGTGCGTATCTAGGATCATCAGGATGTACCGCTACCGCCGTATCTCCCAGAATTGTCTCTGGTCTCGTCGTGGCTATAGTCACATACTCTTCGCTTTCTTCGATCCTGTATCTAACATGATACAGCTTACCTTTTTCTTCATTAAAGATCACCTCCTCATTAGATAATACCGTCAATGCTTTGGGGTCCCAGTTGACCATTCTTTTCTTTCTATATAACTTCCCCTTATTGAAGAGATCAACAAAGACCTTTATCACAGCACTAGATCTTACCTCATCCATTGTAAATGCCGTCCTATCCCAGTCACATGAGGCTCCAAGCTTGCGGAGTTGCTTGAGTATAATACCTCCGTACTCTTCTTTCCATTTCCATGCATATTCGAGGAATTCCTCTCGAGTGAGGTCGGATTTTTTTACTCCTTGCTCTCTTAGCATCCTTACTACTTTTGCTTCAGTAGCGATAGATGCATGATCGGTACCTGGAACCCAGCATGCATTCTTCCCATCAAGACGGGATTTTCTGATCAATACATCCTGAATGGTATTATTAAGCATGTGTCCCATGTGCAAGACACCTGTAACATTGGGTGGGGGAATGACGATGCTAAACGCTTCTCTTTCGTCAGGTTCTGACTTGAAATAGCCAGAAGACTCCCAATGCTTGTACCACTTATCTTCTATTTCTTGCGAGCTATATTTTTCAGGTAAACTATTCATTAATGCCTTTCTTTACTTTGAGACTAGGGTTATTTATTCTGTTTCTGGTTTGAATTTCATCTGTATCAATTTGCTATCGTTTTCTCCGAGGTTAACCAAAAGCAAATTATCGTAATCATCTTCAGAGAAATTAGCCAATTCTTCATTGCCCATTAGTAGATTGGCCAGCGTAGGTGTTGTATTACTATGGCCTACAACGAGGATTGACGAGAAGTCCTCCTCTTTCAGAGTTTGTGAGAATCCTTCCAAGTCTCGGGGATCATAAGGTAGGATTTCAACACCCTTATCATTGGACAGATCTGATGCCGTAAGCAACGTTCGGGAATACATTGTCGAGTAAATCCTATCCACCCGCATTTTCTTGAATATTTTCATAAGAGCCCTTGCCCTTGCTTCACCTGCTGCAGTAAGTCCTGGATCATCCTTAAGTATGCTATCTTTTTCTGCATGTCTAACAAGGAAAATGTGCTTGGAATAAGTCGTGGTATCTAACACGATCTCTTGACCATCCACGTTTACAACCTTGTAATTATCTATATGTGAGACATAGACTGATGGATTACAAGATATGATGAAGGCACCCAATAATAATATAAATCGCATCTGATAATTATTTATGAGATGCAAAGGTATTGATTTTGGCTTCGGGAAGAATTAAATTGTAGTGATATTGCCACACCAAAAGTGTCAAAATTAGCATCTATTAATCAAACAGAACGATTTGTATAATCTTGATCAAATCATATTGGGCTGTAAGAACGGAGATAAAGAAGCTCAAGCCGTACTCTACGAGAAGTACTCGCCCATTCTCTTCGGTATATGTCGAAGGTATGTAAAGAACTACCATGATGCAGAGGACGTATTTATCGAAGGATTTTATAAAATTCTCTCTCAAATAAAGAAGTACTCTGGATTGGGATCATTTGAAGGATGGATGAAAAGAGTAATGGTCAATGAAAGTTTGATGTACCTGCGAAAGAGAAACATCTTGAAACTGAGCATCGAAGTGGACAATCAACCCATCAGTGAAGGTGCGATTGCTGAGAATGACCTCATGTATGATGATTTGTTGAAGGTTCTCGAGAAACTACCGACAGGCTATCGAACAGTTTTTAACTTGTATGAAATAGAAGGATACAACCATCGAGAAATTGCAGAGTTACTTGGTATTAGTATCAATACGTCTAAGTCTCAACTCATACTCGCAAAAAAGAAACTAAGGCTATTAATCAAAAAAAAAATTGACAAAAACGTAAGCTAGTGGAAAACTTTAAAGAGCAATTACGATCCTATACAGAAAAGCCATCTCGTCAAGCATGGAACCGTCTCGAATCTAGACTTGAGACTAATGTCACACATGATAAGGTAAAATCATATAGGAATCTGTCTGTGGCAGCCATGATCCTTGCTATCGTAGCTGTAGTGTTCTCTCTCAGTCAACCCATGTACAAGGAAGACCCAGCTTTATTCACTTCTACTTCGCAATCGGGAAAGATGATCATCGAGCAGCTGGATAAGAATTTTGATGAGTTCTACAGCATTACTGATATCAAGAAGATGAATAGTGCCTATGCCAGACTAGATAAAAGACTAAAGGGATAATTTTACTTAAAAGGTGATCTAGCCGTCCATTTTTTTTCAGGAACAAACATCTTCAATAATCGAGGCAGAAGTCGATTTTGCATCGGACTTACCCTTTTTATATAAAGATCCATTTCGAGAGGTACTGCGCCCACTGAGCTCTTAATTTCTAATGCCGTACGAGACATACATACCTTAGACATTCCATTTTCAATTGCCATCAAAACCAGACCGTAGAGCATATTAAGGTACAGCTGATACTCCGCATTATAGCTTGTATTGTAGCCCAAGAAATGAGCCTCAAGATGACTGTCATTAAGAAACTGTGTATAGAAAGCAACGAGGCTACCTTCATGGAAGAATCCATAAATCTGAAATAAGTCACCAAAGACACGTTTGAGTTCTATGAAGTAGCTAGGGTGCAAATAGAATAAATTGAATCCAGCCTGATTGGCAGTACTCAGATAAAGTTCGTTGATCTTCTCATTGAGCTCTGTAGCATACTCCAGCGTCAACTCTCGTCTCTCAATGCTAATGGCTTTTTTCCTAGCTCGTCTTACACGTACCCGGTATTTTGATTTCATGGCACCGAGATAATCATCAAATGTATTCCAGTCATCAATATTCAAAACCATATTGGGCTGAACCCCAAATCTGGTATAACCTATTCTTTTCTCTGTGCTCTCGCTGGGTAACTGATTCTTGTAATAATCTTTGAGCATGATGGTTGAGATCTTACTTCCTCTTCTCTTTAGAAATTTAACAACCACTTCACTCACTTCAGCTATCAGAGAAAATCTCTCATCTGGTTGTACTTTATCATCGAAGCGACTTCCATAGTCTCCAGTTACCAACATGTTTCCGCAAGTAAACCCTTCAAACTTAATCAGACCTGCTGCCATTTTTTTAATCGAAGTTCTGATACCAGTTGATTGTGCTTCATCTAGTTTTAAGCTCTCTGTCAAAACAAACTTGTTGATCTGGAAATATAGCTGGCCTATGTAGGATCCTGATGTATAAACAAAGACATAGAGAAATGAGAGATTCTTCGGGGGAAAGTTTTCAATGACCTGTAGAAACCTGCTCCGCATCATCATATCATCATTTAGATGAGCATCCCATAGATCACATATCTCTCCGATCGATTCGAAAATTAGATACTCGTACTTGTTGTCTCTTAAGTAGCCTTGATTTATAGCTTCTTCAAGATCGACTTTGTGCTTCACTGACATATAAACCTAATGGTACCTCTATATACCCCATTCACTAGTTGAACAAAATCCCAATGAGATTTCTAATTAATTTTTTTGACTTCATACTTCGTTAAATTTCAGTCGAATAGCAAAGGCTATGTTCCCTCAATTTGCCTTGTCTAAAGCCAAAATAATTTAATTTCAACTTAATTCAGTAATAAATAGAGGTACCTCTAAGCTTAACGAATCTTTGAGCCAAATTGTTGAAGTTAATCCTCATTGTGAGTTTCAATTAATCCGCGTGCATATCCTTCGTCTTCCCACTTGACAAATTTTGTCTTACCCATTCCCATAAAATTATTAAAGTACAATTCGATCATTTTCTTAATTGAAGGAAACTTGGTAGAAAAGTCGAGAAAATTATCAGGGTACTCTGATTGCCCATCAACAATTCTAGATGCAAGAACATACTTCTTGGATACCTCATCCTGTATGTAGGCAAACGAACCAATGGGCAATGCATTTTCAACGTTTCCTTCATCAATAGCTTCTCCAAGAATGAGCACTTGTACTCCTTCGCCATCAATCATCTCACCATGGTTTACAATCGATGGATAATAAACTGGCAGCGAGTCATTGACTGCATTACCAAAAGACGTCACTACTTTCACTTTTATCAATCTTTCGCTATAAGGAGAATCAACATTATTATTGACATCTCGGATTTTACACGACATGACCCCAATCGTCATCATGCTGACAAACAGTACAAGAATCTTAAGATTTAGGGATGTCACTCGCAACAGGTACGTCCGTGAAAGTGTATTTACAAGAAGTTGTTGGAGATTCATTCAGATTAATACTGCTATATTTCCATTCACAATATAAACGATAAGATGAGCAAAACTTATTTCAATCCTGAAGACTTAAAGAAATTTGGAGAAATCACTGAATTTCAGGAAGAGTTGGGAAAGAAATTCTTTGATTATTATAGTCAGGTTTTTCAAGAAGGTGGGTTGACAAAAAGGGAAAAAGCCTTGATAGCACTTGCAGTAGCTCATACAGTTCAGTGTCCTTATTGTATAGATGCCTACTCGACATCTTGTCTTCAGGAAGGTGCTGATGGGGAACAAATGATGGAAGCTGTGCATGTTGCAGCAGCCATTAAAAGTGGGGCGACATTGGTCAACAGTGTACAAATGATGAATCACGTGAAGAAAAAATCCATGTAGATGGGCGTAAAGCAGAGAAGCAAGTCACTTAAGCGGAGGCAATCGGATTTATCAGACTCTTTTGTTCAACTCGAAGTATTGAATGGTAAGGGAATGCCTGATGTGAAGGTCCCCTCCTTCCATGAAAAATTAAAGCTTTCACATCCCGAGGGCATCAAACCACTAACTGTTGAAGTTCTTCAAATCAACATTGGTAAGCTTTGCAATCAAAGTTGTGCCCACTGCCATGTAGATGCAGGACCAGATCGTAAAGTGGAAAACATGGACAAAGAGACCCTATATAAATGTCTGGAAATAGTTAAAAAACACAATATTTCTACTATCGACATAACTGGTGGCGCTCCAGAGATGAACCCACATTTTAGATGGATGGTGAAAGAATGTAGAAAGCTCGGAATCAATGTAGTCAACCGATGTAATCTTACCATCATCGAAGCGCATTCCAAGTACAGTGATCTACCACAGTTTTTTGCAGAAAATAATGTTCACCTGATATCATCGCTACCCTACTTTAGCAAGTCCAGGACTGACAGTCAACGTGGTGATGGTGTATTTGAGGATTCAATAACCGCTCTTCAGAAACTCAATGCTGTGGGCTACGGAAAAGAAGGTTCAGGTCTCATTCTTGATCTTGTTTACAATCCGTCCGGCTCCTTTCTACCCGGCGATCAACATTCTCTGGAGAATGAATTCAAGAGACAATTGAATAGAAAGTATGGTATTTCATTCAACCATTTGTTTGCAATCACCAATCTTCCCATTTCCCGATTCCTGGATTACCTGCTGGAGTCAGGTAACTACGAGTCTTACATGGGTGAGTTAATTTCCACTTTCAATCCCGCGACCATCGATGGCCTAATGTGTCGCAACACATTGTCAGTGAGCTGGGAGGGATATATCTATGATTGCGACTTCAATCAAATGTTGGACCTCAAATCTGATGTTACGAGAAGGCACATAAATAATCTTGACATGGACGAGTTTAAATCTAGAAGCATCGTCACTAACCAACATTGCTTTGGTTGTACCGCTGGATCAGGTAGCAGCTGTGGCGGTGAAATTGTATAGATCAGCACTGTACTAAGATTTTGATATCATTGGGAATAGTATCACATTTGCAGTCATGCAATCTGGGGTAACCTCCGTACGTTTTAATCGTCTTTAATACAACTAATAACTTAATCCAAAATGAAAACCTATAGTACAAGCATAGTAGCCATAATGCTTTTGTTATCATGTGGTGGCAGCAAGCAGACAACAGACATGACCAGTGATAAAATGAATGAAGAATCTTTTAACAAGGAGGTAAGCATATCGATGATCAAGGGAGCATGTTTTGGACAATGTCCAGTTTATTATCTTCGCATAGATAGCGTAGGTTTGGCACATTTCGATGGGCTTAACTTTACAACTAAGGATGGGAAGCATATCAAAAAACTGGATGACGCTAAGTATAAGTCAATCAAAAGGGCATTTATATCTGCCAATCTGTTTCAGTTTGATGACGAATACGCGAGCAATGTCCCAGATCTTCCCTCAACAAAGCTAGTCTATGTAGAAGACGGCAAAAAGAAAACTATTTTGGGTAAGATGAATAAGCCAGAGAAAGTCATGGCTCTGGAAAAGATGCTCCACGAGCTGGCCATGTCAAGAGAAGGATGGGAAAAAGTTGAAGAACCTGAAGACATGAACATCTACTCCGAAATCATCATAGAACCTACATCTGGAGTTAGATTACCGACTTTTCTCAAGGAAATGAAAGAAAAATACGGCATGAGGCTCATCAAGCGAGTATCTCCTTCAACTAATTATTGGTTGATAACTTATGATACCAAGAGTCATGATGCTGAGGCTGTCATGAAAACCCTTATGGCCGACACCAGAATAAAAACAGCCGAATTCAATAAGAAACTCGAAATCAGAGATCGATGATTAAGACCTTCTCTATACTCGTATTGTTCTGCTTTTTAAGTGGAACGGCTTTTACCCAAATGCAAAAAGATGAAGAGGGCTTTGATATTTTCCTACACAAAGAAGGCGACACCACTTATGTAATGAAGCAATATTTTATGTGCGCTCTGCTCACTGGACCTGACAGAACTCAATCTACTGACGATGCCGCTTTGATTCAACAAGGACATCTAGCGCATCTGGACAGTCTGGACCGTGCTGGCAAGTTGACACTGGTAGGACCTTATGGTGATGAAGGCGATGCGCGGGGCATTGCTATTTACAATACTAAGACAAAGGAAGAGGCAGTAAGGCTCTCTTCTCTAGATCCTGCGGTAAAATCTGGAAGATTAATTGTCGAGATACGACCCATCTGGCTTGCCAAGGGTACGACATTGAGGTGATCATATCTCTAATGTATATTGCAGACTATAATCAGATAGTCATGGTGCGCTGCACCTACCGCTCCAAAGATTCACCACACGAGGGTATTAACTCTAATCACCAGTTATACAAAAAAAAATATTATTTATTAACTTTTTCTGCGTTGTTTTCTATGAACTTACCACCATCCCATTTCCCGAGCCACTCACAGTTTTTATACGACTTTGAATAAGATCTAAAGCTCTCGAGCGCTTTCTTCTTGTCAGTTCTTTTAATGGTAATGTTGTTGTTTCCTACTACAAAATAGTAGATCCCCTTACCATACTCAAATTTTTTCGTACTCCTTCTAGGCATATATTTATTTTGAATTATAAAATTTCGTGGTTACCCCAAATTTTCTTTTTCACCACGTAATTTCAACGGTTAATTCTTGAAAATAGTTTAATCATTTAGTAGAAAATGAACCCAGTGTTCATTTTCTGTACTTTCTTCTTTTTCCACCAGATGTATTTTTCTTAAACTTTCTTTTCTTTTTATCACGTTTTGGATGCATACTCTTTCCATCCAATTCTGACTGAGGAACCTCTTTTACAAATATCCGGTTACCATGAAATTCAAGCTCGTTCATTTTGGGAACAATCTTATGCGCCATTTGGTCACTCATCTCAAATAGAGAGAAATTCTTGTTCAAGATTATTCTTCCTATGTCTATCTTTTTACCTGGAGTACTTTTATTTATGATGTTCATCAGATCTCTCGCTGACATCCCCTGTCCTTTTCCTATTCCGATAAAGAAGGCCTTCATTCCTTCACTCTTATGCCGTTCTTCTCCCCTTTTACCACGACCTTCAGCCTTTAAATCCAAATTGGGTAAGTCGTGAATCTTCATTTTTCTCATAGCATTATTGAGAAAGACTTTGACGATTTCATCTTTAGACATAGACATGAACACGTCTCTTATATCTTCTGGAATTGAGAAATTCTTTACCTCTTTCTCCCCATTAGTGATGACATCTTGCAATAAATCCCTCATCTTCTTTTGCATAAAAGAATCTTGGCTCAATACATCCAAAGGATGAATAGGTGATCCAATGATTTTTTCCAATGATCTTAATCTCCTTGCTTCCCTCTTATTAAAGATTGAAATGCACTCTCCTTTATTTCCAGCTCTCCCTGTTCTACCACTTCTATGTACATATACTTCCAGATCGTCGGGAAGGTTGTAATTGATTACATGGCTAAGCTTATTGACATCCAATCCTCGTGCTGCTACATCCGTAGCGACCAACAAATCAAATTCCTTTTTTTTAAAGCCGTCGAGTACACTCTCCCTCTGCGACTGGGTAAGATCTCCGTTGATAAATTGGCTTTGGAATCCATATTTATTGAGATACCGGGACATCGTCTTAGTATCTCCACGAGTTCTACAAAAGACAATACCATAAGGTTCATCAATTGTAAGGAGTATATGCAGCAATGCCTCTGGTTTCTTCCTTGCAGCAATAGTTACGTATTTGTGGGTAATGTTTGCCGCGGCCATATTCCTTCGTCCACCTGCAACTATTTCCAATGGGTAATTGAGATAATTCTGGGCTATTTCTCTTACTCCTCTGGGCATTGTCGCTGAAAAAAGAAGAGTTCTTTTATCGGATGGTGTATCAGATAGAATGGCGTCAAGATCTTCTTTAAAACCCATATTGAGCATCTCATCGGCTTCATCGAGGACTAGGTACTTGATATGTCCAACCTTGAGCGACTTACGACGAATTAGATCCAATACTCTACCTGGTGTTCCGACTACAATCTGGTTTTTCTTTTTTAGTTCCTTTCTGTGTGCACTCACGCTGGTTCCTCCATATACAACCAATGATTTGACGACATTCTTCTTACTTCGATATGACTTTATATCGCTCTCTATCTGAATGGCCAACTCCCGTGTAGGACAGATTATCAGCGCTCGGACATGCTCATCATCTGCCCAAATCTCTTGTAAGAGAGGCAATCCAAATGCGGCAGTTTTTCCTGTTCCTGTAGGTGCCAGTGCAACTAAATCTTGGTGACTAGTCAATACATGAGGTATTACCTTTGACTGAATCTCAGTGGGTTCAACATATCCCAGTTGGGAAATCGACTCCAATAAGTGATCAGATAATCCCAGACTACTAAAAGAACTGTTTGCCATTTATATCTATTGCCATTTGAAAAAGTGCGCAATGATACGTCTATTATTCCTAACAACAGGTCTATGTCTGTCAGTATATTTAAAGTGGAAGGAAGCGTACCACAAAATTATATATTTCACATAAAAGCATGACTTGTCACATGATGTCAAATACTCATATATGTGCATATATCATTAATGTAATCCTTAAATCTATGAATGAATATCATTATATTTGTCAGTCTTTATCAAATCATAATTCAAAAACACAATGTCAATGAAAAAAATTAATATTCTTTTGTTTTGCGCTGTTCTCATGACCGTAACTTTTAGTTGTAAAAAGAAAGTTGCTGGCGAGAAAGCAAATACCACGGAGGCCGTAGATGTAAAATCTAGTGATTCCGATGCCAAAATCGGTGTAAATATCGATCAATCTATTATTAACTGGACAGGCAGTAAAATCGGTAAATCTCACAAGGGAACGATCAAGCTTCAAAGCGGCTCATTCGATGTAAAAGGAGAAAAAGTAGTAGGTGGTAACTTTGTAATTGACATGTCTAGTATCACTAATATTGACATGGCAGGTGCTGAAGGTGCAGGAAAATTAGAAGGTCACCTTAAATCACCAGACTTTTTTGATATTGCTCAATACCCTACTGCGAAATTTGATATCACAAAAATTACAGGACTTACAAGTAAAGATGGCAACAATAGCCTTGTCTATGGTAACCTCACTTTAAAAAATGTTACAAAGCAAATATCATTTAAAGCCAATGTCAAAAATAATGGGAATACTGTAGGAGTCTCTACCAATGATTTTAAAATAGATCGTACTGACTTTAATGTAAAATATGGATCTTCCAAGTTTTTTGATGACTTGAAAGACAAAGCCATAGGTGACGAAATAGGATTTAGCTTACGAGTCACTTCTTAGTAATACTTCCTACTGAACCGGTGCCAGATGAGCATCGGTTCATTTTTTTCTCCCCACCACCTCGACCATAGCAGGACACTGAATCGCAGCACCAACACTCTCTTCAAGAACCTGAAATTCTTCCAAACCTAGTCTACAGGTTTCCTCGCTGATCAGATCCATATTTACCAATTTTGGGAAGTAGATTTTAAAAAACGACTTGGGCCAGTGCCAGCCCAATTCATCAGGTCTAAATGTCTTATTCATAGGTCGAATAGACTGTACCTCAAGGTGGTAATCTTCAAAAATCTGTGGAAGTCCTCTCCCGATATCGATGTCAAATTCACCTTCCTTAAAACTAGCTAAAGCTCCCTTGATACAAAGGTCAAGATAAGGAAATGAAGGGTATGTCCTCAGGGTTGACCAATCAAAATACTCATGGCTGACCCATCTAGATCCTGTTTTCATGGCATTAGAAACAAGATCTACCACAGTATTGACATTTGACAACCAACCTAGCGACCATCTATTATAGACTCCATCGAAATTATAAGGACCAAGATCCATCATATAAAAATCCTCCACAACAGTCTCAATATTTAGACCATACAATTCATTGATTTCTTCTAAAAAAGCAAGGTAACCCTCCGACTTGTCGAGGGCTACAATCTTTCCATTCCTACCTACCATATATCCAAGTTCTATGGATGTATATCCCGGCCCAGCCCCAAGGTCTAATATGACATCGCCAGAGTTGAATTTTCCATTTTCCCAACCCCTTCTTGCTTCGGTCGACCACACCTGATGTTGAAGACCTAGCCTCCAGAGTTCTTCTCTTTCAGTACCTAGAATGTATTCGTTTGCTTCTTTCATATCTAAAAAGGTAAGTTATCTAAATCAACATTTCCACCAGACAATATAACACCTACTCTTTTGTTCCTAAATCGGTGCGGGTTATATATCAAAGCTGCTACCGGCACTGCGCTAGATGGTTCAATAGTTATCTTCATATGTTGGTAAACGGTCTTCATCGAAGATATGATATCTGATTCCTTTACTCTTACAATCTCAGATACCGTATCCATGATGATCGGGAAATTTACATCCCCTAGATTTGTCCTCAATCCGTCAGCAATGGAATGCGACAGAGAGTCATTCAATTCTATCTTACCTGAATGGAAAGATCTGTATGCGTCATCCATCGTTTGTGGTTCGCCCGCTACCACCTCTACACCGCCACCAATATATTTAGCAGCTAAGCCTGTGCCCGCCAAGAGTCCACCACCACCCACCGGTGCCAAAAGAATATCAAGGTTTTTAACTTCTTCCATTAACTCCATGGCTGCCGTTCCTTGTCCAAGGATAACCGAGAGTTGATTAGATGGATGAAGCAATGTGGATCCCGTTTCTCTGACTATTCTATCTGCCTCATCTTCTCGGGCAATAATATTAGAAGCACATTCAACTATTGTACCTCCGTACTCCTTAACGGCATTTTTCTTTGACGATGGGGCATTCTCAGTCATCACGATGGTAGCCTCTACATTGAGTTCCATTGATGCCAATGCCACGGCCTGAGCAAAATTACCGGATGAATGTGTAACCACTCCTTTGGCTTTCTGTTCTTCACTCAATTGCAAAATTGCATTGGTAGCCCCTCTCATCTTGAAAGCCCCCATTCTTTGGAAATTTTCACATTTAAAGAATACCTCTGTGCCTGAAATGCGGTTGATTGTCCGTGATGTCATCACAGGGGTATGATGTATATAAGGCTTTATACGATCATGACATTCTTTCAAAAGTCGACCATAATTCATGATTCGGAATATTATTTTGTTTGGGAACGAAAATAAAGGATTGCAACGTTAATAGACTCGTGACGTGACATTTACTATCTTTAACGTCTAATCTTTGTGATTATTTATTATCCCCACTCCGATAATTTCTTCATTTAAAAATATTGAAACAGATGGCAACTAATTTATTAGGGTTTGTAAAAGACCAACTTACTGATGCAGCCTATTCAAAGATAGGATCTCTTATTGGCGAAAGTGCATCTTCTAATCAATCAGCTATTGCTAGCGCTCTGCCTACTATTCTTAAGGCGGTAGTCAACAGAGGTGACACAACTGACAATGCAAGAGAACTGATGGGATTCATCGGGGAAAATGACTTAGGAGGAAATCTCTTGTCTTCTTTCATGAATATGGGAGATGGTAGAGATACCGATTCTTTTCTGAGCAAAGGAGCCGATGTCCTTGATTGGGTTTTTGGAAGTGCTAAGCAATCCATGCTAGAGAGACTTATAGGAAATCTTGGATTTTCTATGGGTAAAGGAACTAAGCTATTAAGTATACTTGCTCCTTTAGCGCTAAATTTTATTTCAAGATTGGCAAAGTCCAATAATTACGATGATGCACAACTCGGATCTTACTTAAAAGGTCAAAAGGAACACCTTATGGGACTTGGAGGCGAATCTGTCAGTCATGGCTCTGATGATAATACATCAGGCGGTGGAGGATGGTGGAAATGGCTTCTTCCACTCCTATTGCTACTAGCAGCTATCTGGTACTTTACCAAAGATGGTTGTGGTGATGCAAATTCAACCGACACTACTGAGGTTGATGGATATACAGATGGTGACAATGATGCAGATGGAACAGCAACCATATCTAGTGGTAAGACCAACTCTAATGGTACAAAAGGGACCAATTCTAGAGGAGATACACATACACATGAGGATGGCACAGTGCATAGTGGTGAAAGTCATGATAATGATAATGATGTTGACGGCGCGACGACTACTTATTCATACTACCTCGATGCCAATGGTAACATCGTAGATGCTTCTGGAAAAATCCTCTATAAAAAAGGAGATTTTAAGAAAGAAGGTGAATATTATGTAGATAAATCTGGAAAGAAGATTAGCCTTCTTAGCAAAATAGGAAAAGCAATAGGCGGAGTAGCTTCACAGACTGCTGGAGCTTTCAAAAGCATATTTACAGGTTTGTTTAGCTCTAAAGAAAAGGTAGGATCTAAGTACCAATTGTCTAAGATTGTTTTTGACAGGGATTCACATCGTATTACTGATTTCTCTAAGAATGAGGTTGAAGGACTTGCTTCAGCGCTGAAATCATTGCCAGGAGCAAAGATTCAGGTTCAAGTGCATACAAATGATGGCTCTGGTGGTAAAGAGAACAATGAGTTTACAAAACTAAGAGCTGAAGTAGTAAGAGACATGCTTGTAACTCTAGGAGTTAATAAAGGGCAGATATCATTTAAGGGAATGGGGAGTGATGATGCAGTAAAAGCTGCAGCAGATAAAGTAGAAATAATGGTTGAGCAGACTGTGATGAAATAATCCAGAAAGATTAAAAAGTTAGAGGCCGGATGAAAATCTGGCCTTTTTTTATACCCATATTCATAACTTTAAAGATCAATTATCAATATGGAGTTTATCATAGACTATTTTTCAAACATACCTTCTTCGCACAGATCGATAATATTAATCGGTGGTCTTATGCTGTTCTTCAGCATTGAAAACATACTTCCGTTCTTTAATGCGAAGTATGATAAGTGGAAACATAGCTGGGTAAATATATTCTTCACTATTACTACGATGCTCATAAACTTCCTGATGGCGGTGATCCTATTACAGTCATCTGACTATGCTATTGATCATAGGATTGGAATACTACAATGGATACACCTCAATAGTTGGTTTGTAATGCTCATTGGTGTATTACTGCTAGATCTTATCGGGGCCTATGCTGCTCACTGGATAGAGCACCATGTCAAGTGGATGTGGAAATTTCATTTGGTACATCATACTGACCAAAACATCGATACCACTACAGCAAACAGGCATCACCCTGGTGAAAGTGTCATCAGATTTATATTTACAACTTTGGCCGTTGTCATCGTAGGTACTCCCATGTGGGTTGTCATGCTCTATCAATCGCTGTCAGCAGCTCTAAGTCAGTTCAACCATGCCAATATCAACATCCCTCATTGGCTAGACAGAGCGCTGAGCCCATTTCTAATAACGCCAGATATTCACCGTGTACATCATCATTATCGCCAGCCATATACTGACTGTAACTATGGTAATATATTTTCTATTTGGGATAGAATTTTTAAAACGCTTCGAGTCGTAGAAAACTCAAAATTAAAGTTTGGCATAGACACTCATATGGAACATGACAGATCTGAGAGTATCATGTCTCTCTTGTCACTTCCTTTTGAAAAATATCGACTACCAGTACAATACCCCTCTGAAGAACAGCTAGAAGATCATTCAACAACAAAGAACTGAATATCAAGATTGTAATATTATCACTCCTCAGCACTTCTATAATGTGTCAGAGTGATACCCTCATTATATATCATGGAATCGGTTCATATCATCTCACCGATCAGCACAAATCAGATGTCGATCAGTTCTTCAAAGAACACGAAGAAAAAACATCAATAAGGCTTATTGCTAGTGCAGATTTTCTTGGAAATATAGATTCCAATAAAATTCTATCCGATCGTCGACTTAAGGAGATTGAAGATTTATTGACACTTGAATATTCGAGTAAAATCGAAAGCATCACCTCAGTATCTACGGGAGAGATCATCGTTGATGAATCCAAATATGATCGATCAATAGGGATTCTTCAGGACAGAGTTGTAAAAATTATAGCCACCAATCTTCGAAGGCTAAAGCACTATCCATCTTCACTTACACAACTCATGGAAGCGGAGCTAGGTAGCACTGTAATCATAGAGTACCTCAACTTTCAACCTGGAAGACACAGACTTTTGAGAGAGTCCATTCCGGTGCTGCATGATCTCGTAAGAACTCTAAAAGAAGCAACTAGCTTGCATATCAGGATCGAAGGCCACATCTGTTGCCTTCGTGGAACGGGTCACGATGACGGAAGAGATATAGAAACTGGGAAGTACGATTTATCATTGGCTAGAGCCAAAGATATCTACGACTATCTTATAAAGAAAGGCATAGGTAAATCAAGATTGTCCATAAAGGGATACGGATATTCTAAGCCATTGGTATATCCTGAAAGGAATCCTGAGGATGCCCGAAAAAACAGAAGAGTTGAGATCAAAATCGTAAAGAAATAGGGCATTGCAAACGCAACGTGTTACCTTTGCCCATTCCAATTTCAAGAAAAAACATATGGCATTTGACTCTAAATCGACTGAAGAAAAATGGAGCCGGTACTGGAAGGAAAACAATACGTACAAGGTATCCATTGACCATACTAAGCCTAAATACTATATCCTTGATATGTTTCCGTACCCTTCAGGTTCAGGACTACATGTCGGTCATCCTCTAGGTTACATTGCTTCTGACATTTATGCTAGGTATAAGACCATGATGGGATTTAATGTACTTCACCCCATGGGCTTTGATTCCTTTGGCTTACCGGCAGAGCAGTATGCAGTTCAGATGGGTGTACATCCAGCTAAAAGTACGGATGACAACATAGCTTACTATCAAAGACAGCTCAACAATCTCGGCGTCAACTATGATTGGGAACGTAGTGTTGTTACAAGTGATCCTCTGTATTATAAGTGGACTCAATGGATTTTCACTTTGCTGTTTGACCATTATTATGATCCTATCAGCAAAAGCGCTATGCCTATACCGCATCTGATAGAATTGTTTTCTGCTAATGGGTGTAAAGCTATCAACGCCTTTCATACCAATGAAAAGAACTTCACGGCTGCTGAATGGGACTCAATGACACCAAGTGAGAAAGATGATGTCCTGATGAACTACAGACTGGCTTATCGTAAAGTGGGTTATGTGAATTGGTGCGAAGAACTGGGTACAGTTCTTGCCAACGATGAAGTAAAAGATGGACTGTCAGAGCGGGGAGGTCATCCTGTTGTTCAGAAAGCTATGATGCAATGGTCTTTGAGAATCACTGCCTACGCCGACCGATTGCTAGAAGGCATGAAAAATCTTGATTGGTCCTCATCTCTCAAAGCAATGCAAGAGAATTGGATAGGTCGATCTGAAGGTGCACAAGTCTTCTTTGAAATAGAGGATCACGATAAAAAGATTGAGGTCTTTACCACTAGGCCAGATACAATATACGGATCTACCTTTATGGTTCTCGCTCCCGAGCATAAACTTGTAACGCAGCTTACTGCTCCCTCTCAGCAGGAAGAAATAGAGAAGTACATAGAATCAGCAAAGTCTAAGTCACAGATAGATAGGATGTCAGAAGTAAAAGAAATCTCTGGTGCATTCACTGGGTCTTACGCCATCAATCCGTTTACTGATAAGAAGATACCTATATGGATTGGTGATTATGTATTGAGTGGTTATGGGACCGGTGCCATCATGGCCGTACCAAGTGAAGATGATAGGGACCATCGATTTGCCGAAAAGTTTCAATTGGAAGTCATCCAAGTTGTCGATAAATCTGATTTCCCAGATGCAGAAAAGAAGGACAAGGTGGGTGTCATGATCAATTCTGATGAGATTGATGGAATGCAGGTTGAAGATGCCGTTTATAAGATTACAAAATTAATTGAGGACAGAGGTCTGGGACAAAGAAAGATAAATTACAAGCTTCATGATGCCAACTATAGCAGGCAGAGATACTGGGGAGAGCCCTTCCCTATCCTTTACTCTAAGGATGGTACTACCTCGAAGATTGACCTTGATAATCTACCTGTAGAATTGCCTGAGCTTTCAGATTTTAAATCATCAAGCGACGGCCGTTCTCCACTGGCAAAGATAGATGAATGGATACATCCCACGTCTGAGACAACGAGAGAATCTGACACCATGCCTGGTTATGCTGGATCGTCATGGTACTTTCTCAGGTATATGGATGCTATGAATGATGAGCGTTTTGTCGGTGAAGACGCCATTGACTATTGGCAGGATGTAGATCTTTATATAGGAGGTACAGAACATGCAGTAGGTCACCTGATGTATTCTAGATTTTGGCATAAATTTTTATACGACATTGATATGGTACCGACTGATGAACCATTCAAAAGGCTCGTCAATCAGGGAATGATACAAGGTGTTATAGAATACATTTATTTGTACAAGGATAAAGTAGAAGGCAAGAGTCGGTTTCTATGCGCAGGATTGGTTCCGAAGGACAATCTAGATGCCTTTATAAAGATTCCTATCCACATTGATTTTGTAATGGACTATGGGTCTAAGTCATCGTATCTAAACAAGGAGAGCATTAATCAGTTTATCATTTGGAGACCTGAGTACGTCAATGCAATATTTGAATGCAGTAAGGGAACATTTAGAGATGGCAAATTCTACCCCAAAGATCCAAAGAATATGGACAGCCGCCTCGTCACCCACTCTGAGATAGGCAAGATGTCAAAACGGTATTTCAATGTTGTCAATCCTGACGATGTTATTGAAGACTATGGAGCTGATTGTTTCCGTCTATACGAAATGTTTCTAGGACCCATAGAGCAGTCTAAGCCATGGGACACGCAAGGAATTGATGGGGTCGCCAAATTCTTGAAGAAATTTTGGCATCTCTTCCACAATGCAGAAGGTGAATTTGATATAAGCGATGACGGGGCATCAGAGAAAGAACTTAAAACCCTTCATTATGCTTTAAAGAAAGTTACGGATTACATAGAAAAATTATCATTCAACACGGCGATAAGTAGCATGATGATATGTGTCAATGACCTAAGAGCATTGGACTGTAATAAAAAAGAAATACTGGATCCTCTTGTAAGGACATTAGCTCCTTTTGCACCATTTATGACAGAAGAACTGTGGTCCAGAATGGGTAATACACCTTCTGTTCACCATGCTGGTTTCCCTCTGTTTGAAGAAAAGCATCTTCAGGAGTCTGCGATTCTATACCCTCTTTGTATCAATGGTAAAAAGAGGACCGAGCTGTCTGTACCTACTGATCTTGGCATGGAAGAAATTGAACAGCTTGCACTCAATTACGAAATGCTCGGCAAATGGATAGAAGGAAAAGAAGTGAGGAAGGTCATTGTCGTTCCTGGAAGGATGATCAATATAGTTGTCTAATGTCCTGACAGAATGATTAAGAATTTATTAGAAGCTATCCATTAATCTTAATTTTGCATATGGCTTTTCCGAGGTATATCAAGATTACCATGTCACTACTGACGTTGATGTTGGGGCTTTCCGCCAACGACGTCGTGGGACAGGGTTGTGAACAGCCATTCTTTCCTCTTAACACAAGTGACACAGATACCTCGGTTTTTATCAACTGGTTCGACGCCAATACTGATGTGATGGGCTGGGAGATAGAACTTGGACCTCGAGGCTTTGCCAGAACTTTTATGTCTACTACTCCACTTATCGAAGTAACAGAGTACGACTACTCAGGTCTAATCCCTGCGACGGATTATGAGTACTACCTCAGATCAGTATGCGCTTTAGGAAACAGTGAGTGGAATGGACCATTTTTTGCTCGGACTCATATCGTCAATCCCTCTGCCTGCCCAATCAATATCCTCCTAGGGGACAATACCTGTCCTATAGGAGAGCTTGTAGAAATAGATATAAGAAATTATCCAGAGCTAGATCTAGGTGATGATATATTTCTTGAAAGTGTAGACTTAATTATAGAACATAACTGGCCTCCTGATCTCTATATTGAACTACTCTCTCCTGCTGGAAAATCCATCGTACTGAGTAGTTATAATGGTATCGGATCACAAAATTACGGAGACCCTACAGATCCTAGTTGCATTTCTACATTGAAATTCTCCGAAGACGCCTGCTTGTTAATCAGTGAAGCATCACCTCCCTTTATTGGGACATTTAGATCTGAAGGAAATTTCAATACCTTCTTTGACGCCTCTAGTGCCAATGGAACCTGGGCGTTGTCAATATGTGATCGTGCCAATGACGATATAGGTACTATCAAACATGTTGCGCTCAACTTCAATACGGAAACCTGCCCTTTACCTTTCAATATAAGAATCAAGGACATAGCTTCTGATCAAGCAGTGATGACCTGGGAATCTCCGTCAAACTGCCAGATTTCACAGATAGACTTCGGTCCAACAGGATTTATCCCCGAGACCAACAGCTCAATATTTGCCGGTTGTACTCCGGGAAATTTTTTGATCACAGGACTGAACCCTGGAACTACTTATGATGCATACTTGCGAACCAATTGTCCGAATTCGAATAGTGCTTTCACTTGTCCAATAACATTTACAACACGCTGTAAAAAGATTATCCTCGCCACTTCATTTGATGATTTACCCGTATGTAACACCAACTGTAATGAGTTATGTGATATCTCATCATTTTGGTACAATGATAGCTCAGATGACCATGACTGGTTAGTTAATAGTGGACCTACTCCTTCAGAATTTACAGGACCGAATGGTGATGCTAGTGATTCTGGAAACTACATCTACATTGAAAATAGTGGCAGCTCATGTCCTGAGGGTAGCATTGCCATCTTAAGATCATCCTGCTTCTTATTAGAGAACACGAGTGGGTGTGACTTTTCCTTCAATTATCATATGCATGGAGAAGGGATTACTTATCTCCACCTTGATATTTCATTGGACTCTGGTGATAACTGGACGACCTTGTTTGAAAAGAATAGCGATCAAGGGGAAGGATGGAAAGAAGAAATAATGGATTTGAGTTCTTACGAAGGACGACGGGCGCTCTTTAGATTTATTGCTGCATCATCAGGTACCAGCCAAGGCGACATAGCGATTGATCAGATAAATTTTTATAGTGTGTCCACACAAAATGTCGGACAGAGATATTATAGTGACAATGATGAGGATGGCTATGGAGATCAATCCGTTTCTTTACTTACTTGCAGTGATAATGCTCCTCAAGGTTATGTCAACAATGCGCTTGATTGTAATGATAACGACGATGTCATAAATCCAGATGCCATCGAAATTCCATGTAATCTCGTTGATGAAAACTGCAATGGTCCCGATGATGATAATGATCAATCAAATCCAATAGGAATCTCCTTGGTTTCTGTGATTGATGAATCATGTCGCGGAAGCGGAGATGGATCCATCCATCTTTCAGTGACAGGAGGTACATTACCCTATTCTTTCGCCTGGAACATAATGACAGGAGACAGTCTTCTCGACAATCTTAACAAGGGAATATATTACTGTGACGTAGTGGACAACAATGGTTGTCTTGCTAGAACAGACTTCATTGAAATCAAATCAGAAGCGAGTGTACTTATCTTTCCATCAGCTATTATAGAACCTAGTTGCATCGGCGATACTTTGGGAAGTATTGCTATAAGTGTCGCGGGAGGAAATCCACCATATTCATTCCTATGGAGCAATGGGTCGATGATGGAAGATCTATCAAATGTAGGAGTAGGGACCTATCAAGTGACCGTCCAGGATATTATGAATTGTAGCGTCATCTCTGAAGAATTTGAATTGACAGCCTCTGAGATCAATGCTGGTGTTCTAGTTATATCAAATATAAGCTGTCACGGTAGTAATGATGGAAGTATCACAGTCATTGCCAATAGTGGCTTCCCTCCATATTCCTTTGATTGGAACAATAATGGCAGCGGTCCAACTCTTGATAATCTATCTCCCGGAATCTATAGCTGTACCATTGCAGATAGTCGTGGATGTAGTGCGATATTGGACAACTTGAAAATAATTGAACCTGAACCTCTATCCGCACTAATAGATAACATAGGATCTATCAACTGCAATGGTGAGCAAAGTGGAAACATTGAGATTTCTGCTCAAGGCGGTACACCGCCCTATTCTTACCAATGGAGTAACGCTTCATTCACGGATGATATATTCAATCTACAAGCCGGAATATACTCAGTCGTAATATCAGATATCAATGCGTGTTCGTTTGAATTATCAAACATCGAGGTTCCTCAAAATGACTTACTCAGCATGACCGTATCTAGCATAGAACACGTAGCTTGTCCTTTTAGCAATGATGGAAAAATTACGCTCAATGTAGAAGGAGGTGATGGTAACTACTTTTATTTTTGGAGTAATGGAGTAACTGAAACTTCCACTCTTTATGGCTTGACTGCCGACACTTATGGTGTAACATTGGTTGATGGGCTCAACTGCAAAGTGACATTACAGGGCATCCACGTCGGCAACCTAAATCTTCCATTGATACTCAACACCAATGTAGAGTCTATAAACAACTGTCCCGGTGATCGTACAGGAACTATATCCTCAACATTGTCCTCTGGAGAACAACCCTATGACTACAACTGGAGTTCTGGATACCAACATATATCTGAAGATGTTCGGGATACTGTAAGAGAACTTGCCTCAGGAGCATATCACCTCACCGTAACCGACAGCGAGGGCTGTATAGGATTGGCAGAGGACATCGTTATACCTCAGCCTCCATTATTTCAGTTGACTGTAGATTCTATTCACAATAACATATGTCATGACCGCAATGATGGATCTATTTTTCTAACGATTGACGGCGGCCAGGAACCCATTACGTATCATTGGAGTAATGAGGATGAAAATCCTGATATTCATGATTTGAAAAATGGTCTTTACGTTTGTACCATATCAGATGGCAAAGGATGCGAGCTCATTACTCAAGCCTTAAATGTGACCTCCCCTTCACCGATTTCATCGCAAGCAACAATAAATAACGACATAAATGGCCAAGGACTGGGATCGATCACTGTCGTGGCAACTGGAGGAACTCCGGATTATACTTTTGATTGGATACAATCTGGTCAATCAGGGAGCATGATATCGTCTCTCGTCAATGATGTATACTACATTATTATTAGAGATAGTCAAGGTTGTATGCTCGACACTTTCTTTTACGTCGACAATATAACCAACACTTCAGAGCCAGAAGACTTAATCATTCAATTATATCCCAATCCGACTCGTGATCACTTAATCATCAATCACGATACCAACTCACCTCTTTATTTCTCTATAGTAGATTTACAGGGTCAAATAGTGGTGGGAAAAACTCAATATGAGAGTGAAGTGCCAATGATGATCGATGTTTCAAAATTGATGGTAGGCCTATATATCTTCAAGATAGAATCGGAAGGAAAGCACAAGAATCTATTGTTTTTCAAAGATGACCATGACTAGTCGAGAATGGTAAATGCAGTCCTCCTGTTTGCCTGGTGATCATCTTCGCTGCATTCCTCGCAGTCACAACGGATCGCAAATTTAGTCTCTCCATATCCTGACGGTATGAGTCTCAATCTTGAGATACCCTCCCCAACAAGGTAGTCCACCGCTGACTGTGCCCTCTTCTGAGAAAGGCTTTGATTATATGCATCGTTTCCTCGGCAGTCGGTGTGAGACGACAATTCGATATTGACCTGAGGGTTATCTCTGAGCATTTTTACTAGCTTATCAAGCGAAGGTATAGCGTCATTTCTGATTTCCCATCTGTCGAATTCATAAAATATATCTTCAATCACTATCTCTCTGTTCTTTATCAATTTATCTAAAGTGATCTCTACATTAATAGTTATACTTTCGTTCTTCGTTATTAAATCTTTGCTACTTGATTCTATCGAATTCGTAAGATAACCACTCTTTCCTGCAATGATCTTGAGATCGAGATCACGGTTTATCTTACGTATAAAAAGGCCCTTGTTGTCTGTATTTATATCGAATAATGATTTATCACCTTCCATTATAATGACCTCAGCTAACTCAAGTGGTCGACCTGTTGCATCAACCACTTTTCCTGCTAGAAAGACGGTAAACTCCTTGATTTCTGGTTCTTTATCCTCTTTCTTCTTTTCGTACAATTTAGTCTTCACCACTTCAAACCTAAATATGTCATCATCCGTATCTCCGTTCCTCGTACTAGAAAAATAACCAGCTTTTAAGACTTCATTCCTACGTGAAGATTTGTCCAGGATATATGAAAAGTCATCACCTCCAGAGTTGATAGGTGTCTTCATGTTAACTGGTTTTGACCAGTGATTGTCATGCAGTACCGTCATAAAAATGTCATAACCGCCTAGTCCTGCAAGGTAATTACTTGAAAAGTATAAGGTATCTCCTTCTGCCGTCGGGAATTTCTCATCACCTTGGGAATTAATAGAAGATGGCATAGGCTCCGGTGCGGACCACTCATTCTCCTCTAACAACTCACTATAGAAGAGATCATGTCCGTTGTGATCACCATTGGCATCACTAGAAAAAATCATGACGCTATCATTCTCTATGAGTGCAGGCTGTCCATAATTATATCCATCAACAATGAAGTTTAAAATATGGGGGTCTGACCATTCATCTTCATCCTTATGTGATACCATTATTCTACAATAATTGTCGTCCTCTAACGATCCACTACATCTTGTAAAGTACATGGTGCTACCATCTTTAGTAAAGCAAGCTGCGCCTTCATTAAATGTCGTATTGACCTGCTTGTCAAAACTCTTAGGTCTTGATCCCGATTTTCGTTGAATAAAAATATCAGAATAAGAATTTCCAGTCCAATCATAAACTTCATCCCCTACTGCCAAACCCCGGTCCGATGTAAAGACGAGGTATTTCTCATTGTATATAACAGGTGCATAGTCAGCATACTTGGTGTTTTGTTTTACCCCCTTTATATTGATTGTTACCGTCTCGTCGTCATGATAGAATGATGACAACTGCTTACAAATGGAGATTTCACGATCAATGATTTCATTCTTACCTATCTCATCTCTTATATTGTAATATACGTTCAATGCATGATCGTACTGCTCCAGCATTTTATAACCTGCTGCCAGTTGCCTCATGGCATCTACGCCGTAATCCAGATCCGTGGCAGTTTGAAACCAAACGATGGCATTTTTAGAATCATGGAGTTGCTGATACGACTTACCTAAAAAATAGGCTGTTTGAGCCTTTTTCCCTCCAGTCGTATTCTCAAATTCGTCATGTAAAAACTCTATGGCACGTGAGTACTGTTTTAAGTTATATGCGGACTGGCCCGTTTCAACCGTCTTCGTAAACGTGCAAGCGACACAAAAGAAAATCCAAATTCCAATAATGACTCTAATCATGCTATTAATTCTGGTCTAAATATAACGATGTTAGAAGTCTATTGTGTCTACCTTAAGGCAAGCAAAATTAATATTCGACCTATAACGACAAAAGCCCCAGCTATATGTCGAGGCTTTTATCACTTATATCACTATGTTTCTTATTTCTTTTTAGCAGCTCTAGAAAAGCTTTTCTTGTCAGAGGTTTTGGTTTTAGTAGATCTTAATTTGTCAGATAAGTCTCTAACCAGAGGCGTAGCAACAAATACAGATGAATACGTACCTACAATGATACCTATCAATAGAGCAAAAGCAAATCCCTTAATAGATCCTCCTCCAAAGATGAATAGAATTGTTACCACCAGCAACGTTGTAAACGAAGTAATGATCGTCCTACTAAATGTGCTATTCACTGCCTGGTTGATTACTTCATCCTTTGACTTGTTGGCATAGATTCCAAAGTCCTCTCTTATCCTATCAAACACGACAACAGTATCATTAATAGAATATCCGATCACGGTCAATATGGCCGCTATGAACGCCTGGTCCAACTCGAGTGCAAAAGGAACTCGTCCCCATAATAATGAGAATAAACCTAAGACGATAATTGCATCATGGAACAATGCTGCCACCGCTCCAAGACTATACTGCCACTTATTGAATCGTAAAAAGATGTAAAGGAAAATAAGAACTAGAGCGAGAATTCCTGCTTTGTATGAGCTACGCTTAATGTCGTCTGCAATTGTAGGTCCGACCTTATTGGAGCTGGTGATATGGGTTCCATTCTGGGCATCGGCATCCTTAAAATTATCCATTGTGATGCCCCCTTCAGCCATGGTACTTAATCCTTCGTACAATTTATCCAACATGACCTCATCTAGGTCATCTCCCTCTGAAGAATCTGGAAATCTCGTAAGTACATTATAGGTGCCTTCCGTATCCACAGCCTTTACTACTGGAGAATAACCCAATGTTGTCTCAAGACCTGTTCTCAATGTCTCTGCATCTATATCTACTCCTTCATCAAACTGTACATTGTATTGATATCCTCCCCGAAATTCCACACCTAAGTCAAATCCTCTTGTAAAGATTGAAGCTAAACTGATGGTCAACAATATTCCTGATATCACATATGCAATCTTTCTCTTTCCTATCCAATCAATATTCAGATTAGCAAACATGCTCTTTGACCATGGGTTCCAAAACGTCAGATTATTTCCTCGACCGGCAGTCCACCAATCGATTATTAACCTACCGACCAATACCGCCGTGAATATGGACATGATTACACCTATCATCAGGACAACTGCAAAACCCTTAATAGGTCCCAGTCCAAAATATGAGAGTACCATCGCCACGAGAATTGTCGTGACGTTGGCATCAATGATGGCTGAATAGGAGTTTCTAAATCCATCCGTAATAGAAGCCAGAAGGGTCTTTCCTGCCCGCAGCTCTTCCTTTACCCGTTCAAAAATGATGACATTGGCATCTACTGCCATACCGATGGTCAATACGATACCTGCAAATCCAGGTAGAGTAAGTACTGTACCGAATGACGCGAGAGCACCAAAAATGAAAAGTACATTGAGTAACAAGGCAATGATAGAAACAATACCTGCACCGCCATAGTAGAAAAGCATAAACAATAGCAGTAAGCTCATTCCTACGAGCAACGAATTCCTAGCAGATAAAATATTCTTCTTACCGAGTGATGGTCCTACTGTTGCTTGCTGTATTATCTCGGTCTTAGCAGGAAGTTTACCAATCTCTAGTATGTTGGCGAGGTCAACTGCTTCCTGTACAGTAAATCCACCGTTGATAGATGATCTACCTTGAGTTATAGGTTCATTTACTGTAGGTGATGTAACTACTTCGTTGTCAAGAGTGATTGCTACTTCCCTGTTGGAATTTTGAGCCGCTATCGTGGTCATTTCTGCCCATTTTTTGGCTCCCTTCTTATTCATAGAAAGAGAAACAGAAGGCTGACCCGTATTGGGATCCGGAGATTGGGATGCACTAATTACTACATCCCCTTCTAAAGGTGGCTTGTCTGATCCACTTTGCTTCTTTAGCGTAAATAACTGATAATAATCACTATCATCATCCGCTTCAGTATTATCTATAGGCTTTCTAGACCATACAAAGAATAAATCATTGGGAAAGAGTCTCTTGATCTCTTCCCTTCTCAGGTACTTGCCTATGGCTGACGTATCTCTCTTCTCAGCGATACCAATAACAGGATTTTGATATAATTGCTGCCCTCCTAAACCGTTTACCTGAAGTTTACTTAGCAAGGGTCCTTGTCCACCGAGCTGGTCTACCTCACGTTCTTCATATCTATAAACCGTGTCGATTACATGACCTAGTGAATCCGGTATTGGCTCTGCAATAGTATCAATAACAATGCGCTTCTCGAGAAGAGTGGAATCACCTTTGGCAGCTAGTCTTCTATCGGCCTCAGTCATAAGACCTACCAGGTTACTTTCTCTAAATTGATATACATCCCAAAATTCCAATACAGCACTCGCCTGAAGGAATTTCTTCACTCGCTCTGGATTATCAACACCGGGCACCTCTACTAAAATAAGGTCACGTGCTTCATCTAATGACACGGTAGGCTGAGATACCCCAAGCCTGTCTATTCTCTGTTTTAATCGATCAAATGTTAGCTGAACGGTCTCATCTGCCTTGGTTTTGAGTAATCTTACCACTTCACCATCCGATGTAGTCACGTTAATATCTTCACCTATGGCTGGTGCATTGTTGAATATCTTGGCAAGTTTTCCATCACCGGAAATTTTCCTCCATTCCTGATAGAACAATGTGACATAGTCAGATTGATTGCTCTCTTGAGCTTTAACCGCGTTATTTAGAGCATCTCTAAAATCTCTGTTCTTAGAATTGTTGGACAATGCTATGAGCAAGTCCTTAAGTTTAACCTGGAGCACAGCAGACATACCACCTTTCAAGTCGAGTCCAAAAGCCAACTGCTGGCCTTTGAGTTCGTCATATGTGTAATCCTTTAATAGTGGAATGCTGAATATATTCTCACTGGACATCGAATCGAGATAAGCGATTCTTTTAGCTTTGAATACATTATGACGTTCAGCTTCGGGAGATTTAGCTGCAATTTGTTCAGCATATTCCTTGGCATTCTTTTCTACCTTATTGGTAGGTATCATAAAAAGAAACTGCATTGCACTTACTAAGATAAGTAGAATGAGTACCAGCTTGATTAGTCCTTTTCCTTGCATTACGAAGTCTTTAAAATTGCGGCTGTAAAAAACTTCGCAAATATAAACCTTTTAAGGAATGATGAGGTCTGCAAATCTTATTAAAGATGAGGAATCATTTATATCAATAATGAGTTGTGGGTCATGTTATTATTCATGAGTTTGACTTTGTTGTTTAGGTTTATTATCGCTTTATTTGCAAGGTTTTTTACTCCATTTTATAAATCACAAAAACATATAAAACTATGGGATTATTTTCATTTTTAAAGAAGGCGGGAAGTAGCCTTTTCAAAGACAAGGAAGCTGAAGCTAGAAAAGCTGCTGCGGCTGAGGCCAAAGAACTGGAAATGGACACCTATCGAGGTAATTTACTTGAATCCATCGTAAACGGATCTGGTATTGCTGTTGAAAACTTTTCAGTGGAATACAATGATGACACTGCCGTCCTTTATGGCCAAGCCAATTCGCTAGAAGATAAGGAGAAGGTGATACTTATTGTAGGAAATGTGGAAGGTGTTGCTACTGTAGATGATAGAATTTCTGTCGTAGCTCCACCTCAATCAAGATTTTACGAAGTAAAACCAGGTGATTCATTGTCAAAGATTTCTCAAGAGATGTATGGCGATCCAATGAAATACAACGGTATTTTTGAGGCTAACAAGCCAATGTTGAGCCACCCTGACAAAATTTATCCAGGGCAGATGCTAAGAATACCTAATCTCTAGGACTTAGTTCCACCAATAAAAAAAGACCATGCAAGTTGCATGGTCTTTTTTTTATTCTGTGATTCTGGTCTATCCTCCGTTCAATCCCCAGTTGTAATCATTGTATGATATCTTGGCTGAATCACTTAGTTGTGTCTCTGAATATCTATTGATAAACCTCCTAAGATCACCAAAATCGACACTGTACCATTCAAATATCTTAGACACCTTTGCCGAGCTATTGCTTATTACATTATAACTACCGTCGTTTATGAATTTTCTGGTCTGTCTGTCTAGGTTTATTTCTAGATTATCCGCTGTCCAGGCTCTATTGAGCAATGGCGGACAAGACTTTGCAGCACAGTTGACTGCAAAGTGAATACGAGGTTCATAAAATTGGGAACGTATAATGTCATTTTCTATATCGTTAAGTGAATACGTCGCTGATCTAATACTGATCCATTTTTTATCCCATGGCTTTCCACCTTCAATAGAAGTAATACTGCTCACCGGCAAATTGTCTACGATCAAGGTAAGGGTAAATGCATTGTAGGCATTTATCCAATATGCCAGTTGCTCATCTCTCGTCCAATAATCTGTAGGAGCATTCTCGCTTAAAATCCTTGTATATCTATTCAATTCTGATCTATCAGAAGCCAATCCTGAATAATCCACTACTCCAGTAACTGATACATGTTTCTTAAGTAGATTATCGAAAATTTCATGTCCTGCCTTGTCTCCTTCTTGTACAACATCTGGTGGTGTCAGACTCAATGTCCCACTCATCAAGACCAGCGTCAATGCATACGTCATTATGTTCATCATACTATTATTGTCCGTTTGATAGTAAGACGTTTAAGTAAGGCATATTGTTCTTAACAAAGTATTAAAAGATCTGAGTTAAATGTCATAGTCAATACGTATTGCAACATTTCTAGGTGCCTCCAACAATCCGGGTCTTACAGTGTACTCCTCGTTTAAGGCATTTCCAACTAGAAAGGTTAGTTTTAAATCATCATACTTATATGAAACTCTGGTGTCCCAGAGCCAGAATCCATCATTGTTTACTTGACGATAAGCCTCGATCTGACCTTGCATTCCAAGCAATCTATCTATTGCCAGCATATGACTTGCATGCCTCGAGGATACCCCAATAGTAAAGTCGTAAACCTCAGCTTCAATGTCAAGTTTGAAAGAATGCTTGGTTCTGTACTTTAAGACATTTATTGAATCGCTTGTCGATGCATTTTGAAGTTCTGGAGTATAATTGGTATATCTGGGATCAATGTAGCTATATCCCCCCAATACCGTCAACGGTATGCCCAACAGATTAGACTTGCCAGCGACAGTAATTTCATAGCCATCTATCTCCGTATCACCTACATTCTGCGATTGAAGACCTGCTACTCCTTCAATCTGCGTGAAGGTGAATTCCATCATGTTTTGGTAGCGAGTGATAAATCGTGAAAAATCAACGTATCCGTTAAATCCCCCAATACCAAAACCTTGCTTGATACCGATTTCTGCTGACCAGCCTCTCTCTGAGACCAGATTTAGATTTGGAAAAATACTAAGGCCACTAAATGAGGTTGTAATCAATCTCTCTGTAATGGTAGGGTACCTAAATCCTTCTCCATAACTAGCCCTAACAAATGTACCGTTGGTGACCTTCCAGTTGGCACCGAACCTTGTGATAACTTCCGAATCAACGATTTTTCCTCCTTCGACTATTTGACCCAAAAAGTTTTCGGGCACCTTCTGGTCATTGTATTCATATCTGAGACCGGCAGACAGGGTAAGATTATCAAAGAATTTCTTTTCTACTTGACCATACAATGCGTAGGTATAGCTTTTTATCAACGTATCCGAGAACAACTCGCTATCTGAAGCAATAAACTGTGTCACAGCACCGAGAGACGTATTTATATTTTGATCAGGAAATGTCCTTTGAAACTGGTACTCTGCATATACTTCATGACTGGAGTTGGCCTGATCCATATTGTTGTTGTTATCAACAAAATGATACCGACTAAGTACTTTATGTTTGTTATTGAATTTGTCGAAATAAGTAAGATGTGGATCAATAAAGTACCTAACATTGGTTCTACTAGACACTGAGCCGGAAGCAGCAAGGTAATTGTCTCTGGCTGCATCCTTCCAAAAGAAAAAATCACTCGCATCCGCAGTATTAAAATTTGCGTTGACGCCGTAGCTCAATCTATCCGTATGTCTATACCTTGTCTTTAGTCCTATCCTACCCCTCGTCTCGTAAGTATCAGAATTATAACTATCAAGCTTGTAGAGATACCCATTGACTACCAGGTCCAATTTGTCGAATTTTTGCTTGTGAAGAATGCTCAATGATGCATCATACGGACTGTGGCTCCAGCTCTTTTTTTCAGGGTCAGATGGATCCATAAAGCTTCTGCCCATGATACTAAACTTTGTCACTGGCTCTGATGTGGCATACCCTGTACGGAGATTTATAATACCGTTTAAAGCTGCAGAACCATATAATGCAGAAGCCGCACCTTTGAGTATTTCTACTTGGGCGATGTTTTCTATAGGTACATCACTCCAATTAGGTCTACCTGCATCGGCTTGCATAGCTGGCATATCATCGACCAGTATAAGTACTCTAGAACCGGCACCATAGGAATAACCTGATCCCCCACGTATGTTTACCTGGCCATCAAGCATCTGCACCCCTGGAACCTTTTGAAGTACATTTTCAAGGTTTACAGCATTGGAAGAACTTACTACCTCCGCTTTGATCACCTCAAGTGATACAGGAGATTCAGCAAGTGATCTTTCATACTTCGATCCTGTGACCACAGCGGTCTCTAGTAAAGTGGCGGAGGGTGACATTGAGAAATCAATTTGGCTTGAAGACAACAAAGCTTTGGAAATCTCCAGCGTCACTGGTGTGTAACCGACATATGATACTGATATCACATCACCTGCCTCGACATCGACATGAGAAATACCATCGTGATCGGTATTATACACGATACTATTCACTATAACATTGGCAGAGATGAGACCTTCACCAGTCTGAGCATCTTGTACTCTAACACTAGTACTTTGACTATAAATGGGGATCAAGGAAACAATAAAGAACAGCGTGATAAATGCTCTTACCATAAACTGACGACAGGAAATGAACTTGTGTTGCATTTGTCGAAGATAAGGAATGCCACGAAAAAAATCGATTTTATTCCACTACCTCCTCATGATCATCTATCGGATCAATCATAGGTAGGCCTATCCATTTCTTTTCAGCGCTGCTTATAGATCCAAATCCTAAAAAGCCTCCTGACGCCTTGGCCACGTGCTTTGCAAAACTGGTCATACTGAGATAGAAATGATGAGCTTTTTCCTGGTCGAGTTTAGCAAATATGCCATTCAACGAAGAAAGACGATCGGAGATGTCCTTATTCCTCTCATCCCGATCATCAGGTAGAGCTTCAATATAGTGAGTAAGTCGTTCTGAGAAATCCTTACCAACCTCTGCATAAAAGTCACTTATCTTCTCAGGTGAGGAGTAGGATCTTATCCTTGTCAATTTCTCTGCCCAGGCCGTTTCTTCATGGTCAATCTTGCCATCAGATCCAGCAATGAGGATGGTAATCAAAGATATTGCATCCTTAAGGCTACGTAGCATATCGGGAGGTAGATTTGATAAATATGACTTCATAGGGCTCTCTTTTATGCAAATTTAAAAATTGTGGGATTCTAGATACACGATAAGCACCATTTTTTGAATTATTATTGAGTCATTACTTTATCATTGCATTCTTATATTTGCTTGCTTTTACCAACCAACTAAAATGACCAAAACTGCAAAATCCAAAGGCCAAATGACGCCGTTGATGACGCAGTACTTTAGTATTAAATCACAACATCCCGATGCAGTCTTGCTATTCAGAGTTGGAGATTTTTATGAAACCTTCGGTGAAGATGCCATCGCTGTCTCAAGCGCACTAGGTATTGTCCTTACGAGTAGAAACAATGGTTCTTCAAAAATAGAACTCGCAGGATTTCCTTACCACAGTCTAGATGTATATCTATCAAAACTTGTAAAGGCTGGATTCCGTGTGGCGATATGCGACCAGCTGGAGAAACCCTCGAAAGAAAAAAAGCTTGTCAAGCGGGGTATTACGGATATTCTGACTCCAGGAGTCACCATTGATGAGAATATTCTCGATGACCGACAAAATAATTTTCTTGCTGCCATACACTATAATGACAAGGACATAGGAATTGGACTCATAGATATTTCTACTGGTGAGTTTTTGGTAGAACAAGGAAGCAGATCAGTTATATCAAAAGTTATCAATAGCTTTCTTCCCAAAGAAATCATCCTGACCAAAGGCTCTAAAGAATTCTTTGAACGAGATTTTAGCAATGAGCATTACCTCTACGAGCTCGATGAGTGGATCTTTACCCCTGACTATACCCGTGAGCTACTTGAAGAACATTTTAATGTCAAGAATTTAAAGGGTTTTGGTGTTGACGGACTATCTCTCGCACAGATATCTGCTGGAGCCATACTACATTATCTGAAAGCCAATCATCAAGGCGCCGGAAAACACATATCCAAAATTACACGGTTGCCGTCAGAAGACTTCATGTGGCTTGATGAGTTTACAATACGCAATCTTGAGTTAATAAGAAGTACTCATCCCACAGGTGTCCCCCTTATAGAAATCCTCGACCAGACAAGCTCACCTATGGGCGCTAGAATGCTGAGACAATGGTTGGTATTGCCATTGATTTCCAAAGAGAGAATAAATAATCGACTTGACCATGTCCAGGAATTGATGGACAATTCATCATACATAAGCACCTTACGATCAGGTCTAAAATCCTGTGGTGACCTTGAACGATTGGTTTCCAGGATTTCTTATGGCAAATGTGGTCCAAGAGGATTGCTACAGCTAAGGCAGTGCCTCGAACAATTGAATATACTCAATGATGCTTTCCGATGTGAAGAAGATGGGCTGACGAAAAACATGATCAACAGTATCGAAATCCCCACTAGCTTACTCGACAAGCTGAAAACTCAGTTGTCCGATGACCCTCCTGCTGTATTAGGCAAACCAGGAATTATCAAACTTGGATTCCATGAGGAACTCGACGATCTTAAAAATACGGTAGGCAACAGCAAAGAACTACTTATCGATATTCAGACTCAAGAAGCTCTAAACACTGGCATCACAAACCTCAAAATAGGATTCAACAACGTTTTTGGATATTACCTTGAAGTCACCAATAAATATAAGAATCAGGGTCTGGTACCTGAGCATTGGGTTAGGAAACAGACTCTCACAGGAAGTGAAAGATATATCACTGATGACCTTAAAAAACTCGAGACAAAAATTCTAACAGCTGAGGACAAAATCCTTGAGCTCGAATCGAAACTTTTTATTGAGTTGATAGAATACTGTGCTGAGTATATCATCCCATTGATGAAATATGCTCAGACCATGGCAGAGTTGGATTGTTATAGCAGTCTAGCCACCATTGCTCAGCGTAATAACTATTGCCGACCTCAGATAATAGATGAAAATGAGATAGATATAGTACAGGGAAGACACCCCGTAATAGAGCATCAATTGCCACCCGATCAAGCTTATATACCAAATGATGTATCACTCGATGATCATTCGCAGCAGATAATAATCATCACTGGTCCCAATATGTCAGGTAAATCAGCAGTTTTGCGACAGACTGCACTGGTATGCCTAATGGCTCAGATGGGTAGTTACGTCTCTGCTAAGTCCGCTACATTAGGAATCACAGATAAGTTATTTACACGCGTGGGTGCTTCTGACAATATCACCAGTGGAGAATCTACTTTCATGGTGGAGATGAATGAAACAGCTAGCATCATGAATAACATCTCCGAACGCAGCCTAATATTACTTGATGAAATAGGGCGTGGCACTAGTACCTACGATGGAATTTCAATAGCGTGGTCCATCGCTACATTCCTGCACGATCACCATCAGTTCAAACCAAAGACACTTTTCGCTACCCACTATCACGAGCTCAATCAGCTGGCTGACAATCATGAGAGAATCAAAAATTTCAATGTGGCAACCAAGGAAGTAGGTAGTAAAGTGTTGTTCCTCAGAACGCTGGAAAGAGGATGCTGTCGTAGTAGTTTTGGCATACATGTGGCATCGATGGCAGGCATGCCCAGGAGCATCGTCAGCCATGCCAATCAAATTTTAAAAATGCTAGAACAGAAGTCTCTCGATCATGACCCTGGAGTCGAAGGAATCAATCCAGCACCTGCTTTTGAAGGTCAATTGTCAATATTTGACTCTAACATCTCTCCTGAAATGAATGAGGTTATTGAGGAACTGCAGTCCCTTTCGATAAATAAGATGACTCCCATTGAGTGTATGTTAAAACTGAGCGAACTAGCGGCTAAAATAAAGGAAGTTTAATGGTTATTACATCCATTTCTTCCTACTTGTCTCAACCTGATACAGAACACTATCTCTTAGCAATTGTGCCCTCCCAATGGGAATATACGGAATGGTAATTTTCCCACTTGCGGTAAACATCGATATGCTCGAAAGACCTCTTCGTCTCTGATATATATTAGAGTGAAGCTCAACTCCCTGGATCTTGTGGACTAGTAGACGTTGATTACTCTGTCCATAAACGCCTCCTTTAATAGTCATCTGATCATTCCATATTCCGTACTTCATCTTTCGGTATCGAAGATAAGAAGTCAATGTCAAGAAACTGAACCATGCTAGAGGAATCAAAACATTTAGCCCATCGAGAACATCTAAATGCCACATTACTGCAATGGCAATGACTACGGGGATCAATCCAAAGTAAAGAAACCGTCTTAGAAAAAAATGGAAACTTACGGCCTCATAATCCTTCTCCGCCATGTCATCTTGTGGAAAATAAACATTAAAAATAGAATTTACATGAGATTGATAACATCCAGGTATTATGATAGACTTAGCACTTGTTACCTCTTTGCTCGACGCTTGCTTGAGACCGACGTCATATATATTGATTAGCTTTTGTAACAAGTTTTGAGACCATCGTACGACCTGCACCTTATTGTCCAATGCAGCTACCTCCTTCCTATTTAATAGTCCTGATTGTATTCTGAATTCTCCATTACCACGCAAAAGCCGTAGATCAAAATACCTAACGACGGTATTGACAAGAGAAATGACCAATGACGCAACAACAACAAAGGCAAAACCGAATATAAATACGCCAAGCTCAGGATCCAGAGAAGGAAAGTATCCCATCACCTCAGAATCCTTCACTCCAATGTCTCTAAGTCCTTCATAAATCCAGAAAAAGAAAAGTGCAATCAAGCCCAATGACCTGAAGTGATTTCTAGTTAACCCAACTTTGAGTAAGTCAGTAATACCCAGTTTTAGTACAAGTTCCCGCTGATGATTCTTTATCTGCTCTTCCTGCATCAAGCTAGAGGATTCGGATTTTCTTGTCAGAATAATCTCTCTTAGTGCTTCAGCTTGATCTTTGTCCATGGCATCAAACTCAAATTCTTTACCCCCACTCCCGGCTGTATCTATCTTGAGGCTGACAACTTGGAATATTTGCTGAACTATGTTCTGTTCAAAATTGACGCTTTGTATTCTCTCAAAAGGGATATCAAGATTCTTCTTTCGTAGAACACCCTTTCTTACAATGAGATGATCGTCGGATAAGAAATAGTAAAATCTGAAATATCCAATAATAGAAATTATCAGGGATAATAAAGAGACACCTATCAATGTCAGAAAAACCATTGACTGTTTATTACCGGATTTACCCAAAAGTAAAATAAGAATCAATGGCCATATCTGTCTAAAAATGATCTTGATCGTCTTATAAATGATAATGAGAATAGCGACTGGTGATTGGCGCAAGGGCTGTGAAAAATCAAACTCACTCTTCTTCATCAAGGGCAGTTTTTGAAAGGATGAAGTCCTTCAAGTCGTGAGCTCGAGCAATGGTCAGACCAGGTATTGTGAGGTCACTTCCACTGCCCCCTGCAGTATATACTCTTACACTACCAAGGGAAAACAACCGATCAAACGGCCCTTGAGTAACTTCGCAATGTTGAATTCTATTGAACGGAATGGAAGTCTCGGAACGAAATATGAGTCCACTTCTATAAACTACATCTCGCATTCGGATCGCATACTTCTTTACAGCAAATCCAAAGAACACGAGTAGTAGGTTAATGATGAGCAAGATTAATAGCGCTCCTAGAGCTGGATATATAAAGTTCTTGAAATCATCGAACATGAAATTCAAGAATAGCGAACCGAGGATAAGGACGACCCAAAATAAAATTACTGCAATGATCAATAATGATCTATAGCTTGGTTGAAGACCATGAAAATCTAAATCATCTACCGATGGTAAGTCCTCCACTCTCACCTGATTATTCTCTATCATATCTCAATATAGCCATCCTTACGCATCCAATAAATGGTTCATAAAAAAATAGCTATAATACCACCGATTTTATTCTTTGACAATCTTACGATAAACAGCATTATTTAGATCAGAGATCCTTATAAAGTATATACCTGATATGAGATCAGAAATATTTAACTGATTTTATCCATTCGTGATATCCTTACTTAATATCTGTTTTCCCTCAACTGTTAAGGTCGACATTCTATGTATCTTTTTCTCACCTTGAATAGCGATGCTTAAATGGTCGACAGCAGGATTGGGTAATAGGTCAAATTGACTCATACCTTCCAAGAAGTAAGTACTGGTCACATTATCCACTGCAAACGGTCCAAATATTCTCTGACAACTATTGCCCTCAGTTACCTCACATGAGTATTCTCTAGATGACAGGTTACTGATGTCTTCAGTTGTCTCTCCATTTGTCCAAAGAAACTCATAAGGTTCAACACCTCCAGAAATACTAATTTCAATACTTCCAGATGCATCTGCATTGGTCTCGTTGACAACAGACAGGTCAAATGCCACTATCTCGTCAGGTGTAGTTATTTCATAAGAAACAGAATGAATACAACCGTTTTCATCAGATATCAGTAAATCATACATTCCTGCAGGCAGGTCATCCCGACTGCTTCCTGATGCGCTATCCTCCCAGGTCATCTCAAGAATACCTGTCCCACCGTCTACCATCACTTCGATACTTCCATCACTTTCACCAAAACAAAAAAGATTTTGAACCACACCAACAATATTTATCTCATCAGGAGCTATCAATGTGTAAACTTCGGTAAACTGATTCCCATTTTGATCACTGACCACCACTTCGTAGATACCAGGTGAGAGGTCAATAAGACTTATATCATTACTTGTAAAACCATTAGGTCCTGTCCATGAAAAATGGTAATCTGGCAATCCTCCATCAATAGCCAAGTCAATCTGTCCATCAGAAGAATAAGAACATAACGGATGAAGATATTGCGTAACGACATTCAATGGAGCTACGTAAAGAATATCCGTGGTATTCTCCGAAGCATTAAGGCTAAATGAGTCAAATATCCAAGACACAAAACCAGGAATACTTGTCGCACCTGTTTCATAGACTTCTTTTGTCACTGGCGATATAACATAGATAGTAGGCCAAAAAGTGATATTATAGTCACTCGCAACAGAGATGTCCGCTTCTACTAGGTTTATAATGGGATAATCGGTATTACTAACCCAGTCTCCCTGTGTCCCTCCTGAACAACCACTAGGGCCATAAAGGCAGGCCTCATTGATACTTCCATCTCCTTCAATCATAAACACCATCACATCATCAGTCCCATTAGGGCCATAAGTATTATAAATATATCCGAGTCTACCGCTGTTGTGAAAACTCCAGCAAGGGGGACACCAAGTAGCCGAAAAATCTAAGATTACCGCCTTTCCCTGATTTAGATAAGTATGGAGGTTATGAGTATTTCCATTAAGGTCAGTAAGTGTCCAATCAGGAGCTGGAGATCCGTCAGGAAGCACGGCAAATAATGAAAAGTTTGATATTACAATAAAAGTGAATACGAGTAAAAAGTGATTTCGCATGAGTGGTTGATTTTTTTCTAACGTAATAGAAAAAAAACATCCTTAAGGCAAAGCTTTACTTCCCAGGGCCAGGCATGCCCTGCATCAAACTTTCCATGCCTTTCATTTTACCCTTGCTCATCATGTTCATCATTTTCCGCATCTGGTCAAACTGTTTTATGAACATATTGATCTCGTGAAGATTTCTTCCACAGCCACCGGCAATTCTTTTCTTTCTGCTCATATTGAGAACCTCGGGATTTCCTCTTTCTTGTGGTGTCATGGACAATATAATTGACTCCACCTTTGAAAAAGCTGAGTCATCAATATCTAGATTCTTAGTCATTTTGTTTACGCCAGGTATCATTCCCATCAGACTCTTGAGGTCTCCCATTTTTCTTATCTGATTGAGCTGACCGAGGAAATCATTAAAGTCAAATTTGTTTTTTCTGATTTTCTTCTCGAGCCGCTTAGCTTCCTTTTCATCAAACTGCTCCTGAGCTTTCTCTACAAAAGAAACAATATCTCCCATTCCCAGTATTCGCTGTGCCATACGATCAGGATGAAAAACATCCATCTCGTCGAGCTTTTCTCCAGTGGAAACAAATTTTATAGGCTTACCTACAGTATACTTAACCGTAAGGGCTGCTCCACCCCGAGTATCACCATCTAGCTTGGAAAGTACTACACCATTATAGTCAATAACTTCATTAAAAGCCTTGGCAGTATTTACAGCATCTTGACCAGTCATAGCATCGACAACAAACAAGGTCTCGGTCGGCTCGATGGCGTTTTTGATGTTTCTTATTTCTGTCATCATCTCCTCGTCTATAGCCAATCTTCCTGCTGTATCCACAATGACCACATCAAAGTTGTTCTCCATTGCGTGTGCAATACCTTTGAGCGCAATTTCCACTACGTCCTGGTTCCCAGGTTCCGTATATACTTCTACACCAGCATCGCCAGCAACAACGGTAAGCTGATCTATCGCTGCAGGACGATACACATCACAAGCCACTAACAGAGGTTTCATCTTCTTCTTTTCTCTCAAATATTTGGCAAGTTTTCCCGAAAATGTCGTCTTACCACTTCCTTGCAATCCCGCTATCAGTACGACTCCTGGATTCCCTTTGACATTGATCCCTACGGCTTGCCCGCCCATCAATGAGACCATCTCATCAAGAACTATCTTTACCATGAGTTCACCAGGCTTCACCGCATTGAGAACGTTCTCATCTCCCAGCGCTTTGTCTTTTACCTTATCGGTAAATTCTTTGGCAATGGCATAGTTGACATCTGCACTGACTAGTGCTCTTCGAATTTCCTTGATAGACTGAGCTATATTAATTTCTGTGATCTTACCTTGTCCACTAATGGACTTGAAGACCGACTCGAGTTTATCACTTAAATTGTCAAACATAATTGCAAAATTTGGGCAAATATACCTCAATAATATGTTATTGGAATAAGGTGAAGTGGTGATATAACTTATATTTGCTCTACATCTATTCAATGAAAATAATTCACTTCATATTCCTATTTCTACCCTTGCTTCAGATCAGCAGTTTTAGTCCTGAGGTAGGCGACGTAATAGATTCCTACAATTCCGTACCTGTGTATTTCAATGGGAGTCCTCACAATGTTTTTGGCAGAAATGTGGATGCCTCAGGCTATAACCTAGGGCTCCGCTATCAATGTGTAGAATTTGTAAAAAGATACTACTACACTTGTCTCGACCATGCCATGCCCAACTCCTACGGACATGCCAAGGACTTCTTTGATAAGACTCTGCCAGATCGAGGCTACAACTCGGAGCGTGCATTGCTCCAGTTTAGAAATACCCGGACATACCATCCTCTAGAGAATGATATCATTATCTATGATGGCAATAAAAGAAATCCCTACGGCCATATGAGCATCGTCACAGATGTGGGCACGGATTATGTCAAAACGATACAACAGAATATGGGCATTGATACAAGGGATAGAATAAAGCTTGTAGAATTTGAAGGAGTGATTACTCTTGCAGATTACGATATCGTTGGCTGGCTAAGAATGCCTTATTGATAGATACTAAATTTGACAAGTATTCAGTTTTAACGGCAAATCAATTTTACAAATGAGATTACTAGCTTTTCTATTCTTGATGCTCACATTATCCAATGCCCATTCCCAGGAAGAAAACCAAGAAGAATCTCAGTCTTACGATCGTGTAATCGTGGAGAGATATGACGGCATTCCTACTGGAGCGGCAATACACAAGATCATCGTAGATCGTGCAAATAATAAAATCATATGTTCTTCAAAAGGAGCTTATCAAGTGAATAGGTTTGATCAAAAAGCTTCTAAGCTAATGGATGGCCATATTGTGGATGCATGCCAGGACAAGACAGGTAACATTTGGCTAGCTGAGGCATCAGGAAAAGTACAAAACCTCACCACCGGCATCAATGTCGTCTTCTTCCAAGATGACCTACAAGTTACATGCATGGAATGGGTAAGTGGTCAGCTATGGGTAGGTACCAACAAAGGTGTCCACACCATCCAGCCTAGCGTGGGAAAACACATGGAGATCAAAACGGTAAAGAATACCAAAATGAAATCAGACCATATAAGGTTTATCCATACCGATAAATACAAAAATACATGGGTAGGAACGACACAAGGTGTTTTAAGAATTAGAAATAAAAACTGGAACGCAAAACTTGAAGAAAAGAAAATGGATTTTTGGGTTGTTAAGGAAAACTCTGAAGCCTTATGGATGATTACAGATAAGGAATTTTGGTTTATCTATGATGAACATGAGCGTTGGAATCCCCTTGGACTCGAGGGAGACTGGTATTCAGGTAAAATTAACGACTTCTCATTTGACACCAAGGGTCGGTTGTATATGGCATCTAATGTTCTCAGACGAATAGATCCATACACAGGAGTGATAGACACTTATGGAGAAGGTGTAGGACTGATAAGTAAGAAATGTGTCAGCCTAGCTGGAGACAAGAATAGTCATATGTGGATTGGCACTGAAAGTGCAGGTCTTTTCAGATTGAGGTTTACAGATAATGAGGCTGATTTGCTGGTTGCGACCTGCATCCTCGAAAATGGCATTAGGTGCAAAGATGATCGCAGCGCCTCTATCCTTGTCAATGTATCGGGAGGAACATCTCCTTACAAGTACAAGTGGTCAGAAAGAAGATTTCGCGGCAAAAACCCAAAGAGCTTGGGTCCCGGCAACTACTCTGTTTCTGTCACGGATGCCAATGATATAGAGTATGTTGCATCAATAGAAATCGTCGAACCAGATAAGTTACAAGTTGATATTATCAATACGACAAGAATTACCGGTAGAAGAAAGAAAGATGGGTCAGCCGAAGTATTAGCGACAGGTGGAACCGAACCATATAAGTACAAATGGTCCAATGAAAGCAACAGCGCTACTCTTAGCTCTGTAGGGGCAGGAAAATATGGCATTACAGTTTCGGACAAGCAAGGGTGCAAAGAGGTATCATTTGTAGAAATCAATCGTGAAAAAATCTTACCGGAGTTAGATCTTACTAAAATCAAAGTAGGTCAAACTCTACGTATTAATGAATTATACTTTGAGGCAGATAGTAGCATTGTAAATGAAGATTCATACGAAGTGCTAGATGAGATCTACGAGTTTCTATCGAGTCATCATAACGTAGTTATCGAAATCGGTGGGCATACAAATACCATCCCTTCCCATGACTATTGTGATAAACTGAGTAGCGAGAGAGCGAGAAATGTTGCCACATACTTGCTTGAGCGAGGGATTCCAAATAAAAGAATATCATTTAAAGGCTATGGGAAGCGTAATCCTATTACAGAAAGCAAGTCATTGAAAGGAAGACAAAAAAATCAACGTGTTGAGTTAAAAGTTCTCTCAGTAGATGGGTAATTGGTAATACGTCGTTCGTTAATCGTTGTACGCTCTACAAATTGTTACGTCTACCCATGATGAGGGGAATAGATTTCAGTTAAAATATGAGAACTCGGGATATTGGTAGTGCTTACTTGGCTATATTGTCATTTGAGCTATGGTTGCCAATCTCTATAAATATGACAATGGAGACGATTAGTACTGAGTAAAAAAGTCAATTTAAATGTGCATTGTCAGCTGACGATACATTTTTTGTACTCAATATCAATTACTTCTGATATCGAAGAGTATTGTTCCACATTGTTCTTTCAACTTGGATTTCTCAAACCAAAACTCCTTTGCCTTACGCAAGGATAAGGAGACCAAGCTTTCACGAGAAATGGAAGACTCTGTGGAATTGAAGTCTACTGTAAGTATCCTGCCACTTCGATTAACACATACATCGATGGCTACTTTTCCTGATTCCTCAGATAATATTAAAATATTCGGTTGATTCAAGATTCGTCGCTCTCCTAGACCACTACCTGATATCACAATCGTCAAGTCTTCATCGATTTCGATCATATTGGGTACGTCGGATATGAATTCCTCATCATCATCATTTTCTTCATCATACTGGCTACCCTCATCAGTCCTCTCCATGTCATTACCAGTGTTCTCTGCCTCAGAAAGTCCTCCCATTCCTGACTCTCTCTTCTCCTCCTTCTTATACTCATCGTTCTTCTTTTCTACTTTATCTTCATATTTTGATTCTGGCCTTTCTTTCTTAGGCTTATTGAAAAAGACCACATCATAATCTATGTCACAATAATTCTTCAAATTCCGCTTGGCTTTCTTGGAACCGAGATTAGCAGCACTCGTCCATGCTTCGCAAGCCAAGTCATCTTCATTGAGTTGGTATAAAACATCAGCTTTCATCTCCATCAATCTGATATCAGAAGGAAAGAGTGTGGTAGCGGTTGATAGCGAATTACGGGCAGCTTCATTATTCCCCATTGAGTGCTCTACCTTGGCCATGAGTACCACCACATCGGGGCTTATACCTTTGTAACCAATATATTGATTGAGATCCTTCTTTACACCTAGGTAAGCGGCCAGGTGGTACTTGCAACGAGCTCTGAGCAACAGTACATCTTCGTACTCAGGATTTTTATTCACCACTTCCGTAAATTGTCGAACCGCATCATCATACCTCTCAGTCTCCATGAGGTATTTCCCCTTGGTATAGATAAAACCAAGCTCTTCTTCCCATGACTGTCCAGAAACTGTCAAAGACAAAAAGATTATTGAAAATATAAAACTAATCCTCATCAGATGCATTTACTATTGTAACGGTAATTTATCTAATAAATGTGGTTAATAAAAGTTTAAAAAATCACCTTATTAAAAAACATACAACAATCGTGCGACGAATATCCCACATTCTAATAATTATATTTGCTTAGATTCCACTTAATTATCAATTCTAGAAGTATTTGAATATGAAAAAAGTATATATCATCAATGCAGTCAGGACACCCATGGGTAGTTTTGGCGGATCACTAAAGAATTTTACGGCAGTACAACTAGGTAGTTTAGCTATGGAAGGCGCACTCGCAAATGTTGGACTATCGTCGGATGAGGTAAACGAGGTTTACTTTGGAAATGTAGTATCGGCAAACCTAGGACAAGCCCCGGCACGTCAAGCAGCATTGGGGGCCAATATTTCTAAGACAACGCCATGTACAACTATAAATAAAGTTTGCTCATCAGGAATGAAGTCAGTCATGCTTGGTGCACAGTCCATCATGCTCGGCATGAATGATATCGTAATGGCTGGCGGCATGGAAAGCATGTCCAACATACCTTACTACGTGCCCAATGCACGATGGGGATATAAATACGGCGGAGGAGATTTAGTAGATGGATTGGAGAAAGATGGTCTTAGAGATGCTTACGGTCAGATGGCGATGGGCGTATGTGCTGACAATACAGCTAAAAAATATGAAATCAGTCGGGAGCAGCAAGATGAGTATGCAATCAGGTCATACAAGCGAGCGGCTGAGGCAACAGAATCAGGTCAATTTAAGGATGAGCTTATTCCAGTATCTATACCCCAGCGTAAAGGTGATCCAATAATCATGACTGAGGATGAGGAATATAAGAATGTACGATTTGAAAAAATACCCTCGTTGAGGCCCGTTTTCACCAAAGATGGTACCGTAACAGCAGCCAATGCGTCAACCATCAATGATGGCGCATCAGCACTCATACTTGCAAGTGAAGATGCGGTAGCAAGATTAGGGCTCAAACCTCAAGCGGAAATTCTTTCTTTTGCCGATGCCGCACACGACCCACAGTGGTTTACAACAGCTCCGACATTGGCAGCTCCCAAGGCACTAAAAATGGCGTCCCTCAGTAAGGATGATATTGACTTTTATGAGGTTAATGAAGCTTTTGCCGTAGTGACACTCGCCTTTAATAAAGAACTGGGACTTTCAGAAGACAAAGTAAATGTTAATGGTGGAGCCGTAGCCCTGGGTCACCCATTGGGAGCCTCTGGGGCACGTATTCTTACCACTCTTCATCATGTCTTACAAAATAGATCCGGTGAGATCGGTCTGGCAACCCTTTGTAATGGCGGTGGTGGAGCAAGCGCTATAGTGATAAAAAGAGTTAGCTAGCATTTCTCGACCTGCATTTACTGCCATATTGACAGATTATCTCAATATGTCTATCTTTGAGTACCTAAGTTTTAAATATGTTTGACACCGAGCCCACATTGGTCCAAAGCATCAAAGTGATTGATGAAAAACGTCAAGGAGAGCCTACACTCCTAGACAATGAGACTGATAAGTATAAAAAGCTGTTCTATATCGAGAGCTATGGCTGTGCCATGAATTTTAGTGATTCTGAAATCGTTGCTTCTATTCTGGCTGATGCCAAGTATGATTCTACTAAAAATTCGGAGGAAGCGGATCTCATATTGGTAAATACCTGTTCCATACGAGAAAAGGCGGAAGAAACAGTAAGGCAGCGACTCAGTGTTTTCAATAAATTTAAAGCTCAAAAACCAGGTTTGCTGGTTGGTGTTCTTGGCTGTATGGCAGAGCGACTCAAGGCGAAATTTCTGGAAGAAGAAAAGATAGTAGATATCGTCGTTGGACCTGACGCATATCGGGATCTTCCACGACTCATCAGTGAAGCCGATGGCGGTGAACGTGGTGTAAATGTACTCTTATCTCGTGAAGAGACTTATGCTGATATTTCCCCTTTGAGGCTTGTATCCAATGGCGTCGCAGCTTACATTTCAATCATGAGAGGTTGTGATAATATGTGCTCGTTCTGTGTAGTACCCTTCACACGAGGGAGAGAGCGAAGTCGGAATGCATTCTCAATTGTATCAGAAGCTGCAGACTTATATGAGAAAGGATACCGAGAAGTAACCCTGCTAGGTCAGAATGTGGACTCTTACAAATGGGATAATCCAGAGACCCATGAGGTTGTTTCATTTGCTCACCTTCTGTCCATGGTCGCTGAGGTGAATCCCCTGCTCAGGGTTAGATTCTCAACATCTCATCCCAAAGACATCACCGACGAAGTATTGCATACAATAGCCGCTTTCGATAATATCTGCAATTACATTCACTTGCCCATACAATCTGGCAACAGCCGAATACTGAAGATGATGAATCGAACGTACGACAAGGAATGGTATATGGACAAGGTAAGAGCAATCAATGAGATATTGCCCGACTGTGCTATTTCTTCAGACGTGATTACTGGATTCTGTAGTGAAACGGAGGAAGAGCATCAAGATACTCTGAAGATGATCAGCTGGGCCAACTATTCCATGTCGTATATGTTCTATTATTCGGAACGTCCGGGAACATTGGCTTCAAGAAAATACGAAGATGACATTACGTTGGAAGTAAAAAAGAGGCGATTGGCGGAAGTTATTGAGGTTCAGAGCAAAGTTTCTCTTGAGCACAATAAGGCTGATATAGGAAAGATTTATAATGTGTTAATTGAAGGAGATTCTAAGAGATCTGATCAGGATTTCAAAGGACGTAATACACATAACAAAGTGGTGAACTTCCCAAAAAAGGAAGGACTAAAACCTGGCGACTTTGTGATGGTAGAAATTACTGCCTGCACAGCAGCCACTTTGAGAGGAATTATAAGCGAATAAGAAACTATTCATGAACGTACAATCAGTAAAGCAACGGTTTGGAATCATAGGACGCAGTGAGATTCTCGAGAGAGCACTCAATACCGCGATCAGGGTTGCAAGTACTGATCTGACTGTCCTCATTCAAGGTAAAAGCGGTGTTGGTAAGGAAATCTTCTCTAGGATTATTCATGAACTTGGAAAAAGAAAGCACAATAAATTTATAGCGATTAACTGTGGAGCCATTCCTGGTGGCACCATAAATAGTGAGCTCTTTGGCCATGAAAAAGGAGCATTTACCGGAGCAGCGACGGAGCGTAAGGGATACTTTGAGACGGTAAATGAAGGCACCATCTTTTTAGATGAAGTAGGAGAAATGCCTCTTGACACTCAGGCTTATTTATTGAGGATTCTAGAATCTGGAGAATTTATCAGAGTGGGCTCTTCCAAGGTCATGAGGACCAATGTGAGAGTAATAGCTGCTACCAACGTCTCTCTTGAAGACCGAATCAAGAAAGGAAAATTCAGAGAAGATTTATTCTACAGGCTCAATACAGTCCCTATACGTGTACCTGCATTGCATGAGCGTAAGGAAGACATCTACATGTTATTTAGAAAATTTGCCGTCGACTTTTCGGAAAAATACAGGAGTGAAAGTGTTGAACTCACCAATGCTGCCAGAACAATTCTCGAAAATTATCGTTGGCCAGGCAATGTAAGAGAGCTTAAAAATGCTGTGGAGCAATTGTCGGTACTTGCTGACTCCCCTATCCTTGATAATGCAAAATTGATAGAACTCGTTCCAAAACTATTAAGCAGAAATCTGCCAGCCAAAGTAGATATAGGAAGTGAGACTTCTTATGAGGAGCGAGAGATTCTTTTCAAGTTCCTTTATGATATGAAAAGGGATTTAAATGACATGAAATCATTAATCTATGAGCTCGTAAAAACCAATGATCTTGCCATGCCTAATATCGACACTATCAAGAGCTTGACCCCCACGGAGCCGTATCAATTTGATGGGCCCCGTAAGACAACTGTAGAGTCCTCAACGTACGTCCCATCCCCAGGTTTTGACGAATCACCACAGATTGTTCTCAATCCTAATGCAACGGATCAATACCAAAAAGGTGAAGAGGTAGAAGAGAATCTTTCTCTTGAAAATATGGAAAAAGACTTTATAGAAAGAGCCCTAAAGAAACATCGTGGTCGAAGGAAAGATGCCGCACTAGATTTAGGAATATCGGAGCGTACACTATACAGAAAAATTAAGCAATACGAGATAGATGAGTGATAACAAAATGCTGTTGCATTCGTCTAATCTATCTATGAGATACTTATTAATTATATCGACGGTCGCCTTATTTACGTCTTGCTACAGTTTTAAAGGCATTAGCATATCGCCAGAGATTAAGACATTTTTTGTAGAAGATTTTAGTATTGCCGGCACCATATCTCCTCCTGCTGATGCAGCACAAATATTCTCTGAGGACCTCCGGGCCAAGATCAGAAACGAAAGCAGACTTAATTACCAAGAGGTAGACCCCGACATCGTTTTTAGTGGGACAATATCTCGTTACTCAGTGGATGCGGTCGCACCTGTGGAAGGAGGAAGGTCTGATATCAACCGACTACAGATCGCCGTGAATATAGAGATGGTTGATAATATAAAGGAGGATGAAAGTTGGAGACAGTCATTTTCATTCTTTAGTGACTTCGACGCTACTACTGATCTACAGAGTGTCGAGAGCGACCTTATAGAGACCATCTATGAGCAGCTTATCGAGGATGTTTTTAACAAGGCGTTTACCAATTGGTAAGTATAGCCATTTCTTAAAGTACAAACTACTCTAGAGTGGTGTAAAGAGCACCCTAGATTATGGGACTTCGAACCGCCGTATACGAGAACCGTACGTACGGTGGTGTGAGAGGCGCACCCCATCAACGACAGTTGGTGGGGCCGTCTACTCGATTAGGCGCTTTTGTTATTCTTTTATTTTGGTCAAGATAGCAATTGCAGTTCTCTTAACTTCTTGATTTTTATCGAATTTAGCAATATGAGAGAGAATGTCCAACGATTCAATTTTGCTTGTTGCTAATTGTCTAATATTAGAAGACTTATCAAAGTAAGCGATATGTTTGAGAAAGGATTCACTACTTATTTTATTGGTTGCAATGTATCTAATCTCTTCATCTTTGTCAAAGTATGCTATGTGTTTAAGGAAATCTTCTTTACTAATTTTTTCTGTTGCTAGTTTTCTGACAGTAGCGCACGAATCAAAATATGCTATGTATTTTAAGACTTCTTCGTCTTTAAGCTTTTTAACGACCTCTAGTCTATTTAAAGAGTCCTTGTCAAAATAGGCAATATGTTTCAATGTAGAATTTAATCCTTCATTATTGTCAGGAATTGTTTGACTATTCTCATTTTTCAATTCCGTTTGACTATTCATTTTTCAATTCCGATACAATTTGCTTATTAGTTGAACAAGAAATACAGAAAGTAATAAGGAGGATTGCAATTGTAATTTGTAGATTTTTTTTCATTTTATTAATTTTTATGTTTTAGTTTTCGGTTTTGTCAGGAACTTCAATTGCGCCTAACGGTTCTGCGACATCCGTCGTGCTGACGAAGGAAGCATGATCGTGGTCACGGCTTGTTCTCATCCGTTTTTCATTCCCCTTCATTTCAAGAAACTGATTTTCTGTTATTAGTTCAATCTCTTGTTCGTTCATTAGATATTTCTCAGCTTTCTTCATTTTGGAACTTTTGAAACCGTCTCCATACTGTTTATAATCTTGTTCGCCTACAACAAGATAATTCGTTTCTTTAGTAACTCCTTTACTTACATTTCCCCCTATTTCAAGAATCATTCTTTGTGCATCATCTCTAACCATAGAGTGTAATGTTCCAGTAAAACAAACCGTTCTTCCGTAAAAGATGTTATTCTTATCTACTTTTGTTGGGTCATATATTATATCTGAAATCTTGTATACACTTTGGCTTGATCTTTTTAATGACCCTTTATATCCTCCTTTAAATAGGGAACCCAGTCTTAGATTGAACTGATTCTCTATATCACTAAATGCTTGAACATTTCGCTCCTTGAAAATCCTTATTGCCAATTCGGCGCAAGCAATTGCATCAGGTAGTGCTCTATGATGAACCAATGGAATATCATAGTGGCCGCACACAGCATCCAGCCTGAGTGAAAATAGGTCTGGAAGATGTTCTCTTGCCATTTGATAAGTGCAGCTGTACATTGTTGTTGGGTAATCTATATCATATTGATCTAATGTGTTTCTCAGTACACTGATATCGAATGCTGCATTATGAGCAACAATTGGAAAAGTCATAAAGTCATCACTAAGTTCATTATATATCTCATCAAATTCGGGTTCATTCTCAACAGTTTCTTCGTTTATGCCATGTAGTTGAGTGTTATACCAGTCAAAGTAATTTTCTTTGGGCTTAATGAGATACGATCGCTTATCAACAATTTTAAAATCAACGACCTTAGCAATGCCAATTTCACATGCACTACCTCTATTCGAATTTGCAGTTTCAAAGTCTATTGCAATAAAATTCATTTTTGAAGTGATTGTATTTTTGATTTCACAGGTGACTTTGGATTCTTTCCCAAAGACAACTTATAATTAAATATTGCCTTGTCAACTATTCCTAAATTCGAATAACCATCACCACAATCTTTATAGACTTCCGCAGCTTTTGGATCGCTACAGCCAATAGCCTATTTCTCTAAATGCTTTAGACTTTCATTTTCATTGCCTAAATCTTTATACATATTCGAAATCCATAATTAGGGAATATGTTGGTCTACTTTCGCCAAAACTGTACAATAGATCTTGTAGACCTCTATTGCCTTAGTTGTTTCTCCACTCTCCGCTAAATCTCGACCTTTGAAGTAGTAATGTTGTCTTTTTTGTATTTGACTCATTTTTTATATTTCCATATCTTTTCTTTTTAATGGATGAGAACGGTTTGTGTATGGTTAGTGGCGGATTTTGAAGTACTCAACTGTCGGTTTAGCACCACATTTGATAAATGCTAAAACATTGAAATCAAGTATAGTACCGCCATTGACTATACACTTTGTGTGTGCCCAGCATGGGCAGCTATCGCAAGATAGCTATATATTCTAGAGGGTGAAAGTCCCTTGTGCGCCAGTTTGACAACTGGAAGCATTAGTAAGCTGCAAGGGCGATAGGGGTGACCCTTAGTCTGAAGGAAGCAGGACTACAAAGGTCAGTCCTAACGAACAGGAACTGGATACAGAGGCTATTATAGCTGGGTAAGCAAGCACACCTTTGTAATGCCCTAAGAATACCAAAGGTTATAGTAGTAGATCCAGTAGGTATTGACTGAAAGAATAATGCCCTTACCTGGGGAGGTCTTGAATTAGGTTCGGTATTCCTATAGATCAAGAAGTCAGCCGAGGTCATAGTACCAAGAGTAACGAGTGAGGATTGCTAATACCATACCCTCTACGGTCTCACAACTGGGGAAGGACTGAACGAAGATCCGTTTGGAAATTCGATATGGAGTACATAAGTATAGCCATTTCTTAAAGTACAAACTACTCTAGAGTGGTGTAAAGAGCACCCTAGATTATGGGACTTCGAACCGCCGTATACGAGACCCGTATGTACGGTGGTGTGAGAGGTGCACCCCATCAGTTATCGCTGGTGGGGCCATCTACTCGATTATGCCCTGCCTTTTTTTTATAGTCTAAATTCAAATCCAAAATATATTGTTGCTAGATTTACTCTTGTTCCTAAAGAGCTAAATTCTTTTTCCGTGTCAGAATCGACTATTTCCCATTTTCCTTTGACATAATTTAAGCCACCAATTCTCAAGGTTGCTCTCATTCTTTCACTAATATTATATAAGATTCCTACATCAATTCCTAACTCTACAAAATATGCTTTTTCTTCTTGTGTGATACTAGAGTTTTGATTTTCTTCTTCCTGAGCTAAATTATATGCTATGTATGGTTGAAAATATAAATTGAATTTATTGTCTGGATTTAGGGTGAATCTTGAAAATATTCCTGCTCCAATTTGATTAGAATTTCTCTGTAAATCAACTGAATTTGATTGACCAACTACCAATATATTATCTGCTCTATATTTACTAATTCGATAATCAAGTTGTATCCCGAACATCCATTTAGGATTTATCTCTTTACCAATAGATGGTGTTATTGCAAAAAATGTATTCTTTGTATCATCTAAACTGTTCGAATATATCCCCCCAAATCCGGAGTTAATAGACAAACCTGAAAGAGGATATGTATTATTTTGAATAAAAAAATTCATTGAGCCTGCTAAAACATATTTGTTTTGAACTGTATCTTCTTGAGCATGTATTGTTTGAATGAATGATATTACTAATATAATTAGGGTCAATTTCTTCATTATCATTTTTTTTCTGGTTGGGCATAACACATTCGAATATCAACAACCTCCTATAATCGAGTTGTTGCTATTTCTATTATGTATGCATGTCTAATTTAGCATTTTCTATAATTTTATCCAACGGACTCATGACTATTTTGTTATTAATCGAGATGATGTGTGTATAAATTTCGGTGGTCTTTGAAGAGCTCTGACCTAGCAGGGATTGTATATATCTTGACTTTGACACGTTTTAGCCATAAGCATTTGATTATCAAGCAGTTAAGTTTTTCGTTTTCGCAATACGTTGTCTATAACTATCTGATTGTCAGGCTGTTGTAATTGAGGGGTTTGATTTTTTTCAATTTGAATTTATCTATCAGTACTTGTTGGTTTGAATCCATAGCACTGCGTAGGTAAAAGTCCTTTCCATCTTGGGTAATCTTGCTAGACTGCATCCTGTCGAGTGTTTTTAGAATGGTAAGCTCTGAGAGCGGTGTTTTGTTTTTCTCAAGTCTGATCTCGACATGTCTTAATAGTGCCAAGGCCATAAAGCACATAGCAATGTGGCCGCGGATTCTTTTGTCTGTCCAATGAAACATTGGTCTGACTTCCAAGATGCTTTTCATGGTTCTAAAGCCTTGTTCGATTAAAAATAAGTGACGGTATTGATCTAATATTTGCACAACACTCAAGTTGTCTACATTGGTACTGATGGCTAAAAAGCCATCGTACATTTGGTCCTGCTTGATCTTTTTTTCGTTGAGCTGGTAGCTGTCCTTGCCCGTTTTGTTCAAGTAATGGTAAGAGGCTTTCTTTTTTAACTGGGAAGGGTTGTCCATGAAGTACTGTGCCTTTATTAGGCGTTTTTCTCTTTCATGACGGTCTTTGCGTGCCCTTTTTTCACTGTAGGTGCAGATCACTTTCCGTCCCTGGTACATTAGTGTAGTGTATTTTAGCTTTATTGGTTTTCCATCTTTTTGATACACCCATTCATTGTTATAGCGGCTCTTATCTACCAATGCTTCTTTGGCGGGCGTTTTCATCATTTTTAGCTTTTCACCAAATATGAATGGAAAGTCCATTTGCCCACTGATCAGGTCAATGTTTTGTTCTGATAACATGGCTCGGTCAGCTACTACGATGACCTTGTCGATACTATATTGCTTTTTTACCTGTTCCAGTATTTTACTTATCGTCTTGACTTCGGCAGTGTTTCCCTCGAATATATGATAGGCCACCGGTTGCTTGTTACGATCCATGAGCATTCCTAATACCACTTGAGTCTTTCCTATTTTACCATCCTTGGAGTATCCCTTTTTTCTTAATGTGTTTTCTTGTTCTACATCACTATCAAAATAAAAAGTCGTTACATCATAAAAAACAATATCTAATTTTTGATTGAATAAATTGCGACCGGTCATATATATACTTTGCTGTATGGCGTGGCTATATTGGTCCAGCTTATCCAAGGCACGGTACAACCAATGGAGTTTTATGTCTTGTACCGAGTAATATTCAGCCTGATTGTGATAATTAGCCAGTTTACTGTTGGGAACATTAAAGCGCTCGACCAACATCAGCAACACCGCTTCGTATAAATCAAAGGTCAGGTGGTGCTTTCTTTTTATTCTGGCAAAGACCTGGTCCAGCTTAAATGTGTGCAGCACGCTGTCAACTAATTGCACATAACCAAAATTGAACCTGCCCACTTCCTCCACCTCAGTACCCATCAAGTCTAAGGGATTGCCACCCCCTAGAGCGTACAGCCTGGATCCCATTTTCTTAAGTGTCTCAGGGTTATAGTCCTCTGCCTTGCCCAAATTGGCTAGGGTTTTCATTCGCGCAACGCCGTTTTCATCGCGATAGGAATGAATCAGACTCATATAGTGTCCGGACTTCTTTTTATCAATACGAATTGTAGCCATAATAACTACATTATATTAATAATTTCTTAGAAAAACAAACTGTCTTCGCAATACAATTTACACTATAAAAAAACTAAACCCTTACCCTGCAAGGGTTTCAGACGATTTCTCTCATACAAGTGTCAAAGTCAAGGGACTCATGACTATTTTGTTATTAATCGAGATGATGTGTGTATAAATTTCGGTGGTCTTTGAAGAGCTCTGACCTAGCAGGGATTGTATATATCTTAATAAAAAAGCCAGATAATATCGCGAGATAAAAGCCCTTTCGTATGTTAATAATCAGACGGTACATTCTATTTTGTATTCGAGTTATTAACATAACAGCTCCTTGTTTACAAAGTGTTAAAAAATATAGTTCGTTCACATTTCAAACCTTCGACTTCCACATATAAGTATACAGTAACCATAATAGTTATAATCTTTGCAGCTAACATATTATCCTATTGACAAAGTCGATATTTACCCTATATCAGATCTAGAATTTATTGAATGACTCATAAGTCTAGTAGTATTATTACTGCAATCTAGCTATAAGGAATTTAAATTAGAAAAGGAAAAACACCCTTATTTGTTGGGGGAAAACACCCTTTTATACTTTGATAGTAATGACAAAAGTCTTCAATTCATAATAATGTAGCTGCAGTCTTACTCTAGGAGTTATTGATCCTAATAACTATTAAACTAGAGCATTGAGGGGGAAGTGAAGGTTTGAAGAATCCAATGGTTTTTGATCATATTCGGATAACTGAAAATGAACTTACATACAGGATCCGCATGCCTCGTCTGAGTGAACTATCAGGTTTTAGTTTTCTGAAACTTGAAGAATCATCTTATCTGTTTTATACTAGATATTACTGAAAATATAACATCATTTCCAGGAAAGCTCAAATATCCAGTCCATGGCAAAGACTGACTTTTAGTCAAGTGGTTCCTATGTGTTTTTATTCACCAAAAACCTTGATCTTTGTGCCAGATGGCACAGTAGCATCCAGTTTAATGTCGTTGAGCAATGACAGCGTATTAAGATCTACCGATTTTGCTCCAAAGGTCTGTAGTTGATTCCTCAATGTCGCACTTCTAGAAGTTGTCTTAATGTGAATTCTTGTAGGCTTTTTATTAATCTTGGCCTGGTCGGTCAATTTTTTAAACCCCTTCATTGTGGATGTAAACGTGTTATAATACCGATTGAAATCTTGCTTTACAGATAGACCGTGGAATACATATATATTACTTCCATACTGGATCAAGTAGGTCAAGATTCGTAACGTCTGAGACTGGCCCTGCTGATTTTGCTGAGTCTGATCACCAAGAATTGCAACGGCGCTAAAGCCATTTACAGTTGTATTATTAGATTCAATAACAGCTAGCTTATTCTCATTAACGACTTTTTGTGCAGCATCCTGTAGGTTGGTTCCCTGAGCTAGGGTGAATACCATGAGTGCCTTTCCGTCTTCAGGAGTCATCTGCACTTGTGAAGGAGAATTAACTGTCTTCCATAAGCTGGGTACCGGATACTGGAATTTCAACTCCGGATGATAAAAAACATTATTCTCTACATAACCTTGACGAGGATCTTCTCCATAAATAATACCATCTATCATACTTAGGTAGCTATCTCTATTAACTTTAAGTTGGCCAGCAGGAATACTTTTCTGCTTTTCATCTGCCATCTTGTTTACCTTATTATACCTGTCACCCGGATCAGGATGAGTACTCATGAATGTTGGTATCGACTGACCACTTTGATCTCTCATCCGTGCCAGCACATTGAAGAAATCCGCCATCTCGTGTGCATCATAGCCTATCTTAGTGGAATATTCCACCCCAAGCTCATCAGACTGGCTTTCATGATCCCTACCAAACTTCAGAAACAACAAACCCATGCCTTGACTTGCGACATCAGCCCAGTTTCTAAAGTCTTCAGAAACAATCAATCCACCGACAAAAAGAACTTGAGCGAGCATCTGTTTACTGTATTGCTTAGCACTATGACGTGCCGTGATGTGACCGATTTCATGACCTAAAACTCCTGCAAACTCGGCTTCATTATTAAAATGGGCAAGAATACCTCTAGTGAAATATACATAGCCCCCCGGGACAGCAAAGGCATTGACCACGGGAGAATCGAGAACTTTAAAATCGTATTTAAGATTGGGGCGATGGGAAATTTTTGCCATTTCCTGTCCCTTCTTATTAATAAATGCTTGAATTTGATCATCTTGATAAAGACCATAAGCGGCAACAATCTGTGGATCAGATTCATTTCCAAGAGATATTTCCTGTCCCTCGGACATCAACATCACCTCTCTTTTTCCAGTTACTGGATTACGGGAGCAAGAGGTAATAAGGAATAATGCGGAGAGTAAAAGTGTCCAAATGGGGAATGTATAACTGCGAGTTTTCATAGAAGTTCTTTACTAATTATCATTATGACGTAAAAAATGACAAGAAAGGTCCGATAATCTTAAACAATCTTGTTATCAAAGTTTTAATACAGTTAATAAGTAAGTAAGACAATTCGTTCAACTTATAACAAAAAAAATAATTTTGTAATAAATTTGCTGTACGTGACGAAGCATGTTCCATCAATAGTAACCCTACTCAATCTTTCCTGTGGATTTGCAGCAATTGCTTTTGTCGATCTGTACATCAGCTCTATCTTGATCCTTACATGCATTGGTCTTGATGCAATGGACGGTTTACTTGCAAGACTTCTCAATGCACAATCAGAATTGGGAAAAGAACTTGATAGTCTAGCAGACCTCGTAAGTTTTGGCATCGCCCCAGCTTACTTATACTTTACGCTTGCACCCACGGCTCATTGGATCATGGTATTGGCACCACTACTACTTATTTGGGGAAGTGCCCTCAGACTTGCAAAATTCAATACAGCTCCTTCGTCAAAATACTTTACAGGACTGCCCACTCCAGCAACAGCTTTCTTCCTAACTGGAATTTTTCTCGCCAATCATTATGAGGAGAATTTCATCGCAAATTGCCTCGAGCATGCTTCAATTTACTTGCTTATACCGGCCTTCCTCATGTTCATGATGCTATCAAGATTACAGATGTTTTCATTAAAAGAAATTGATCAAGGCTTTAGTAGCAACCACTATCAGATACTTACATTGCTTTTTTTCATTACCCTTCTAGTTGTCGAACCCAAAGTAGCCATCACTCTATCGGTAATTATTTACATCACACTTTCCGCATTAAAGCATCTTCGATACCGAAATCACTAGATAGGAGATTAATTTTGCGCACATTTTAGGAACAATTGATCATACGATATAGTTAAGCTAAGAATGGCGATAATAATAACAGATGAGTGTATAAATTGTGGAGCTTGTGAACCTGAGTGTCCGAACAATGCAATCTATGAAGGAGGCATCGAATGGTCGATAAAGGAAGGTACAGGTGCCGAAGGTATGATCACTTTAGGGGATGGTAAGCAGATAGATGCATCAGATCCTCAATACCCGATAGATGAAGACATCTACTTTATTGTCCCCGATAAATGTACTGAATGTGTGGGCTTTCATGAAGAACCACAATGTGCCGCTGTCTGTCCCGTCGATTGTTGTGTGCCGGATCCTGATCGTGAAGAATCAGAAGAAAAACTCCTTTCTAGGAAGGAGAGTCTTCATCTCTAAAAGACATAACCCAGACCAGCCTCAAAAGACCTGTTTCTATCTCTGTTTTTGCCAATCGTCGATAGACTACCATCGTCTGCTAAGTTAAGTAATCCTAATAATCCATGATTGTACTCTGTATTGAGACGCCACCTTTTCCATTTATAGCTAAGCCCGACTTGGACTTTACTATCCCAAATATTGATCAACTCATTATCAACAAGATAAGACGACTCTGAAGATATACTCAATTCACTAAGAGCTACATTGGATGTGCGTTCATAAGAATGATTGGTCGCTTTGACCAGCCTTGACACACCCAGTCCTGTATAAATATCCAAATTACTAATTATCTCACGACCTATGTTCACATCAAGATTGATATATGAGAGTTTATCTACTATATAGGTAACCTCGGCATCACTTAACGACTCGTTGAAATCAGCTAATTCTTCGGGGAAAGAATTTTTTAGGTCATAGGAATCATATCCCAGTGTATTATTAAACCCTTCTTTCTCAAACCGAGACCATGTTAATTTTCCAGTCAATCTCCATTTCTCTCTGAAGCTAGATTCAACAATAAGTCCTAGCTCATATCCATCTAGACTATTCCCACGATGAGAGTGTACTGAGCTATAAAATCCAATTGAATGTGAAGATGAGCAACAACCTACTAGTGCCCCGGTCATCCCTGCAAAAGGATCTTGTGCTATCAATAGTTCTTTAGTCAGCACAGGCAATCCTAATGGAACAATCTCCCTGCTTAAATGTACTGGTTGATTAATAAATCGAAATTCTGAGGTATGTGTTTCTCCATCGTTATTCAACTTCATATGCTCATCTGCAATACGTGTATGAACATCAGATAGAATACTTCTATCAGTATGCTCGATGTCTTCACGAACAACGGTTTGTTTAACTATGACATCCGTACGTGTATCACTACTTTTTTCTATGGTTTTAATGTGACTTACTTCTTCTCCTTGCTTTTTTGACATTACTCTCTCAATACCTTCTTCTGCTCTCACTTCTTGAAGTATTTCATTTTGTGACTGATGTGTGGTAGTAAGGTCTCCATTTTTCCCGTCATTAGGTGATGGATCAGAAATGGCGACACTAGCTGAAGTTGGGACAGGGTTAGGTTCTTTAGAATCAGAAGTTCGTTTTAAGGAAAAAATTGTCGTAAATAAAATTACCGATCCAAGAACCCACCATAGCACTAATGATCGATTGCGTCTCTTCGTTGGCATTTCTTTATCCAGCATCTTACGCATCCTTGACCATGACCGATCAATGATCTCATCATGTGATTGATATTTCTTAGATTGCATGTCCTGTATATATATCGTATTTGTAAATAAGAGCTTTCAATTTTTTCCTCGCTTCTGACAAGTGCCACTTGGAAGTGCCGTCACTTATTCCCATTTTATCACCTATCTCCCTGTGATTGTACCCTTCGATGGCGTAAAGTTTAAATACCTCGGCAGTGGCAAATGGGAGTTGATTTACTAACTCCAATAGATCATCGTAGAAGAGCCTTGATTCTGAATTGGATCTCACGGAATCATCCTTCTCTTCTAAAAATATATGAGATAGATACTTATTCTCTTTCTTGAAGTAATCTGATAGTGCATGGTAAACTATGCGGCGTATCCATCCTTCGAATGATCCTTTGAAGCTATATGAAGCAATATTCTTGAATACTTTTAAGAAACCATCATTGACAATATGCATGGCCTTGTCGTCATCTCTTACTCGGGCATGGCACATAGACATCATGGTATAAAAATACTTGCGGTACAAGATTTCCTGGAATACCCGGTCATTGTTACAACAACCTTGTATTATCTCCTTATCTGTAAATTGCTTCGACCTGTCCTTCATTGAAGACAAATTAATAAACTACCAGTACAGAATAAGACTCTTTCTGTGGTAAAAGCGTTGGGTGTAATAAGATAGTTGGTCGGTGAGTTATTAAACTCCCAACCAATTATCATATTCGTCATCGTTGCCTAGCAAGACGACTTCTTTGGATTTTCTGAAGATCGTTCTAAAAAGATCTTTCAGATTTAAAAAGAATTTCATCATTCGGATATTATAATTTCAGTATAATTAATACGTATAGTATGACGCAATAGTTGTCTCGAGTGACAAACTTTAACACTTCTAATTACGTATTAGATATTATTATAATATAAAGATGTGAAATTTTTGGTTCACTTCTCCCCTAATGATTCAATTTATTTTCACTTGGGAGAAAATTTTCAGTTGTCAGGGTTTTGACTTCTTCTTCCCCTTCTTTTTCTTTGCTTTTGCATGCTCCTGTTGCTCACTTCCTTTCTTAGATAAAAAATACTTTACAAGAAGGGCCAACAGAACCCCAATAAGCAACAAGGAGCAAATCAGACTAATTAACTCTCCTGTTTTAAAAACAGGAGGATCAAATCTGAACTCAACAATGTGATTCCCAGAGGGCACCTTCATCGCTCGTAGTGCATAGTTGGCACAGATGTGATCTACAGGTTTTTTATCAATATAAGCCTGCCAACCCTTGTCAGGACCATACCAAATCTCAGAAAACACAGCAAGCTGATCACTAGAAGTTTGAGACTCATACTTAAGATAATTTGGCTGATACTCTGTCAGCGTTATCCTGCCTTCCTTTGCAGGGTTGAGCCCTTCGACATAAGCAGAGTATTCCTTGTGAACAATGGCATCTCCTGCGGGATCAAAATCACTAAGCTTGGATATTTCTTCATCCGCAGATGACACCTGTATTACATTATTTACAAACCATGCATTCCCCAATGCCGCGGGATTCAATGTGGCGGTAGGTCCATTATTACCAGGTTGGATAAAATATCGGGTATTGAGCATATTAAATACCTTCTGGTTGCCAGGACCTAGGTGCCTAGATATCAAGTCTTGATAACGCTGCAACTTAGCCGCGTGATTACCCCCTATGGTTTTATGGAAGTAAGAGGTCAACGATGAATTCCACGAATCAATAGACATGTCATGTACCCGAAAATGCGGATTACTATCATTTAAGATTTGATTATCAACCGTTCTCGGCGAAAATGTCTGATCGTACTTACGTTGCGAGATGAAATCACCATGTGCAATATATCTCATATCTACCGGGAGGAGATCCATCAGTGTGAGTCCTGCTATAGCACCTATCAAAATGGAAGTTGATAATTTACTTTTCAAAAAGAAATATACTACTGCAAAAGTGAGTAGAATAAAAGCCAAAGATCTCAGTGCACTGCTCCTAAGCACTGATCCCCTATCATCTAAGAATGCATCTACGTCTATTCCATTCTGAGCAAGTCGCGCATCCCCTGGCGAACTCATATCAAACATGGACGGGCCTATAAATGCTACTATCAAAGTAAGCCCTCCAAGTATGCCAGTAGCTATAAGAAGAGGCTTGATTAATCGGACTTTGTTCTCGGCTTTAATCATTTGGGAAACACCTATCATTGCCAGCATCGGTATGAGAATAGCCGTTACACTCAAGACTGAATTAGGTGTACGAAACTTGTTGAGCATTGGAAAAAAATCAAACATCAAGCGATTAAAGAACTCAAGATTCTTCCCCATCGACATAGCAAATGTCAATAGAACTGCTGACAGCAACCACCACTTGTATTTCCCTTTCAATGTGAAGATCGTGATAAAGAACAAGAAAAATATCACGGCTCCGAAATATATGGGCCCGCTCGTAAAGGGCAGGTCTCCCCAGTACAATGGCAATGGAATTCCATCTCTTACATTGACACCTTTTCGTTTTAAGTCTTTTACTGTTTTGGACTTCGATGACAAGGTCTCTTGAGATCCTCCACCAACAGCTCTAGGGATGTATGATGAAAGTAGATCTAATCCTCCATTGCTCCATTGCATAGCATATTCCCATGCAAGGCCATCAATTTCGCTACTATTGAAATCGTCGCCTGTAGGGGCTAATATTGGTTCCCCACGCATTGTATCCTTCCCATACTCGTAGGTTGTCAACAGCTTTGATGCGGAACATCCAAGGGCTAGCAACGAGGTAATAGCAAGTATGCCAGTTGCTTTTCCTAAGTGTCCCCATTCCTTGGTCTTGAAAGCCTTATATACTTGTATAATGAAATATATTCCAAGAACAAGTGCCAGGTAATAAGTCATCTGTGGGTGATTGGCTAGGACATTCATTGCCAGAGAAATGCCAAAGAGCGCGCCACCCCATAGGTAGTTTTTCCGAAAAACCAAAATAACTCCAGCAATCACCGCTGGGCTACTCATAATGCAGTTTAGTTTTGTCATATGCCCAGAGTCAAACAAGAGAATATTGTTGGTCGCAAAAGCAAAGGCAAGTGAACCTACAATTCCAAGCCATGGATTGATTCTCAAAACAAGCATTAATATATAGAAGCATATCATTCCTCGGATAAAATAACCAGATGGACGACTGATGCCAAGATTGGTTACCTTCTGCACATATTTGACTAGATTGTTTTTTTGCTTAGCAGAAATCAAATACGTAGGCATTCCACCGAACATAGAATTTGTCCAAAGAGTCTGAGATCCTGTTTCTTTCTCAAAATCTACAGCCTCCTTTGCAGCTGCTTTATATATCACTATATCTGATTCATGAAGTACTTTTCCTTGAAATTGTGGAAGAAAGTAAATCATAGAGGCAAGTACGAAAATGATCAACGCTGCTATGTGCGGTAGATTTGCTCTGAACTGATTTTTCATGTAAGAAGATTTCTAGTAAAATTGCGAATAATTAAAAATGCAAAGATGTAATCGCTGCAATACTTATATTAATATAATTTATATATAAACAAATGTAATATAAATTCTGAAGAGACTTTTAAATCCTGACTATCAAAGACGCTAGATTTCTTAATACCTCAACACAAGTACAGCGTCTACTCTAATATCCGCACCTGTCTCTCGCCATCTTTATTAAAACCTCTAAACATACAAGAAGTATTAAATGGCATGGCAATGTTGCCTTTGGTGTCTAAGGCAATTACACCACCCAGTCCTTTTACATCCACCATCTTTTTCATGACAGCCTTGTCAGCTGCTTGTTGGACAGTCATATCTGAATACTCCATACATGCCGATATATCGTGAGCAATTGCCCATCTAATAAAATATTCTCCATGGCCTGTACCTGAAACCGCACAGGTTTTATTATTGGCATATGTACCGGCACCAATAAGAGGTGAATCTCCGATTCTATTATACATTTTATCTGTCATCCCACCTGTCGAAGTCCCTACAGCAAGATTTCCATTGTTGTCCAACGCTACCACTCCGACAGTACCAAATTTCCAATCAGCAGACTCATTATCTTCGGTCATGCCTGTGTCTTTAGAAGACTTAATAGAATTCCGCAGTCTATCCCATTTTTCATTGGTATAAAAATATTATGGTGACACTGTATCCAATCCCATCAAAGACGCAAAAGTCTCAGCTCCTTTACCTACCATAAATACATGTTTTGATTCTTCCATTACTGCTCGAGCAGCAGAAATGGGATGCTTTACCGTAGTTACTCCACCTACTGCACCTGCCTTAAGGTTGGAACCATCCATTATTGAAGCATCAAGCTCATTGGTCCCATGGTGTGTAAAACCGCACCTTTCCCAGCGTTAAAAAGAGGAGAATCTTCGAGAAAACCGATAGTTTGCTCCACCTCACCTAAGGATGAACACCCCTCTAATAAACATTTACTTCCGATGTCCAATGCCTTGTTGAGTGCATCCTCATAAAGTTTATATCGTTCTTCACTTAAGTCCTGTTTCCTCATCATTCCCGCACCTCCATGAACGACAATAGCATAATCAGGCTTTTCTGCTGAATTGTTTACTATAGGTTTTTCTTGTTGACAACTACATATTAAAACTGCAATAATGGTTACAAAAAGGATGTTGTTCATAACTAGATATTTTATAGACGAAGTATTTAATGATCATAAATATTGTATGTCATTTTGAGAATTGGAAGATAATATAGGTGCTGTAGGATGTAGATATTGAATCATCCTGTCTTTATAAGAAATAAAATAATATCCCAATAAAGGAACCAAGAAAACTAGCAACGTCCACTTACCCAAAATAAAACAAGCCACTAGAATAACTATAATATAATAAAGTGGAAATACAACTGCACATACTGCAGCCATCACTCCCAATTTATAAATTCTCTTTGGCACTTTCTTCTCAACAAAGCTCTTAACAATTACATAAGGCACAATATTCAAAATAAATCCAAGAACTGCTGGGATGGCACCTAAGACTAGTAGTATCAACTCTACAAAGTCTGAATTTCTACTAAAATAAACTGCTCTCTCCCCCGATTGCCTCCATGAATAATGAACATCAGTTTTCTCATTTGAAGAAAACCCATTTACCTTATCGATGATTTCCAATTCTCTTTTAAGCATCTCATCCGACTTTTCAAAAACCGGAAACCTTGAGATCGGATTGGAGATCCTATCGTCATGAATCAATGCCTCCAACAAGGACCTGTCCTCCTCCTTATCTAGGTGCAGTATGTGGTTTTTCATTTCTTCCTCAACCTTGCTGGTCAATTTCCTGTTAAACTTCTGAGGGTGGGATCTGAACTCTGAGTAATAAGTCTTGACAGATATAGGCTTCCCCACCCTACATGTTAGATGGCTTCTTAGCTGACCGGGATCAGTAAAGTTCATTCCCATGGGTATAACCTTCAGGTCCATGTCGGGATACTCTTCCATTGCAGCAAAAGCAAGCCTTGCCAATCCCTTCTTTAACTTTCGAAGTTCTCTTACATCTTCTGTACTACCCTCGGCAAAAATCATTATTTTCTTGTTGTCCTTCAACCTTGTTATCGCTTCCTTAAATGATTCTTGGTTATTTCTAAGATTAGAAAATCCATCTTTAAATCTAAAAATCGGAATCTGATTGGTACTGGTCAGAAACCAGTTCATCCTTGATTTTTTAAACAAATCACCTCTCACCAGGAAGTGGAGCTGGAACGGTAAAAGGGTAGAAAATATACAAGGCTCCTGAAATCCAGCAGGGTGATTACAAGCTATCAACACCGGTTTGTCCTCAGGAATGTTCTCGATTCCTGAATACTGAACCTTTCTGTAAAAAGAAAGGAAAATAAATCGAGCTATCACTTTAAGGATCTCGTAGATCACGGAAATTAAGTTTGACTTAATGTTAAATATAACACTTAATTTGCCGCGATATGAGCAAGGATGTTAAATACTTAATTGTAGTAGCTGGACCTACAGGAATAGGAAAATCCAAACTGTCCCTTGCACTATCTGAATCTATAAATTGTCAAATCATCTCTGCGGACAGCCGACAGTTATATCAAGAGATAAATATCGGTACTGCCAAGCCCACGATAGATGATCTCCAGAAAGTGAAACATCATTTCATCAATCATCTGTCCATTGAGGATAGTTATTCTGCTGGCCAGTATGAAAGAGAATGTCTTTCCCTTCTTGATTCAATATATCATGATAATGATGTGGCTATTATCACCGGAGGTACGGGATTCTATATTGATGCTGTCCTCGAAGGTCTTGACGAATTTCCCAATGTCAATCCAATTATCAAATCTAAAATAGAGGACGAATTCCAACAAAATGGAATCACTTATTTACAAGATCAATTGATCATGCATGACCCAGACTATGCCGATCTCATCGACATGAACAATAGCAGGAGGCTAGTAAGGGCACTATCCGTCATTCGATCATCAGGAAAAAAATATTCTTCATTCCTAAAAAAAAACAAGCAAGTTCGCGGCTTTACACCAATAAAGATTCTCCTTGAAATACCTCGTGAAAATTTATATTCAAGGATTAATACCAGAGTAGATGTCATGATAGATCAAGGATTAGAAGAGGAGGCAAGGAACCTATACTCAAAGAAGTCTTATCGTAGTCTGGATACCGTCGGATATAAAGAATTATTTAAATATTTCGAAGGCAGCATATCTAGGAATGAGGCCATCGAGTTAATAAAAAGAGATACTAGACGTTATGCCAAAAGGCAATTGACTTGGTGGAGACAACAAGAAGGTTGGAAGGTTTTTCATCCCGACGACCTTGATGACATATTACATTTTATTAATAAAAACACAGATTCTTATGATATGGAAGATAATGCCTGACCTTGACTTTTTAAACAACCTAGGAGCATCCTGTTTACCAGGTCATTTAGATATAAAATTTGAAGAGGTGGGTCATGATTATATGGTTGCATCAATGCCAGTAGATAAAAGGACAATGCAACCGATGGGTTTATTACATGGGGGAGCTTCCGTGGTATTGGCGGAGACCTTGGGAAGCGTTGCCTCTCATTGTTGCATCGACCTTGTCAAGAATGCTGCCGTAGGATTAGAAGTTAATGCCAACCATCTTTCAAGTGCACTGGGTGGAAGAGTATTCGGCCGCGTTACACCCATTAAATTAGGACGCACAATCCATGTGTGGAACATTAAAATATCGGATGAAACGGAGAAAATTATATGCTCATCGCGTCTAACAGTGATGATTCTACAGTCTAAGTGACATTAAGAGAATAACATCACAAAAATAGAATTAATAGCTTGTGTACGACATTAAGGCACGGAGTCAATAGTCTTAACGGCTAGAATTTCTATTTTGGTCGTTTATTATTAAATGATTACTTCAATTAACCCTATGAATAGAATTGTCACATTCTTACTAGTATTTCTCTTTTCCATAAACTTATTTTCACAAGAGGACTATAACCTAGAAAAAATTGCCAACATCACGTTCAATGAGGCTACGAATGATGTATGGGGTTACGTTGATGAGAATGGAATTGAATATGGAATAGTAGGAACCCAAACTGCAACTCACATATTATCTTTAGAAGATCCTACCAATCCCGTTGAAAGAACACTCATCCCTGGAAGCAGCTCCACTTGGCGTGATATTAAGCATTGGAACGATCACCTATACGTAACTACGGATAGCGGAGATGATGGATTGCTCATTGTTGATATGTCGGATGCACCTCTCAATATTACTTTTAGTTTTTGGAAACCTCAGCTGGCTTTTGGTGATTATGACTTCCTCTTACAGACTTGCCACAACTTATACATTGACGAGAATGGGCAATGTTATTTAGCAGGATGCAATATTAGTCCTGATGTTAATCAAAGGGGAATATTGGTCCTCGATATTATCACTGACCCAATGAATCCTCAACTCATAGGTGCCGAAACCTTTGCATATTCCCATGATGTCGTCGTCCGAGACAACATAATGTATTGTTCAGAGATATACGCACCTACTATTACTGCTTATGATATAACTGATCCCTGGGACCCTATTTATCTAGGATCTCATATTACTACATCTGAGTTTACCCACAATGCGTGGCTATCGGATGACAGTCAGTATATTTTTACGACGGATGAGAGAGGAAACTCCAACATAGATGCGTATGATATATCCGACTTATCCAATATGGAACGAATAGACACTTACCATCCATTGGAAACAGAGAATCTGGGTGTTGTACCTCACAATACACATTACATAGATGGTTATCTCGTCACCTCTTGGTATACCGATGGAATTGTTATAGTCGATGCAGAAAGACCTCATAATCTTGTCAAAGTAGGTGCTTATGATACATGGCCTGATGCTCACGGTGGGACGAATGGGTGCTGGGGAGCTTACCCATGGTTGCCTTCAGGTATTGTGCTTGCAAGTGATAGGGGGTACGGATTCTTCGTATTACAGCCTACTTATACGAGAGCTTGTTGGCTAGAAGGAAACATCATAGACAAAGACACGAATGAGCCTATATCAGGTGTACAGGTCCAGATTCAATCCAATGACCTTAATCGAGAATCAAGTAATGCCACAGGAGCTTATGCCACTGGCCAAGTCACACCTGGATTCAATACTATCACATTTAGTCACCCGGACTATGAGTTATTTACTGCATTTGTAGAGTTGTCTAATGGAGTTGTTACATTCTTAGATATCGAGATGTGCAAGCGAACTTTCTTCAATGTGACAGGATCTACAGTTAAAAGTGCCGATGGAACTCCTGTAGCTGGTGGATTTGTAAGATTCCTCAGAAATGATGGCGAGACCGTAGATTTACAAGCTGATGACCAAGGTCAATTTTCTGCAACTGTAGCTCAGGGAACCTACGCTATTATTGCAGGTTCCTGGGGTTATCTTCACAAGGCAACTCAGATGGAAATATCAGGCATGAATTCTATTACAATAGAACTCGAAGAAGGTTATCAAGATGATTTTCTATTCGAACAAGGATGGACAGTAACTGGCAATGCTTCAGCGGGAATTTGGGAACGAGGTGTTCCTAATGGGACAACTTATGATGGCGATTTTTCTAATGCCAATGTAGATGTCGACGGAGATAATGGAATGGAAGCCTTTGTTACCGGAAACAGCGATGAGCCCAATGTTGGTCTTGATGACGTTGATGACGGAGCTACAATTCTTATCTCACCTGTCATGGATCTTACCCCTTACAACTTTCCTGCAATTGAGTACTATACTTGGTTTTTCAATGGTGGTGGATTTGATGAACCCAATGATGACTTGACCATAGAGCTGAGTAACGGAACAGAAACTGTAGAAGTATCAAGAATTACAGAATCATCAAGTGAATGGAAAGGAAAAAACACCATTCATGTTGCAAATCATATAGCCATCACGGACCAAATGACTATTCGCTTTATTGCAGAAGACCATGAAGAAGGCCATTTAGTCGAAGCAGGAGTCGATGCTTTTCTTGTGACCGATGGCAATCCCAGTGGTACAAATGAAGAAGAATTGACAAAACTCCATTTCTTTCCTAATCCAGCTCTAGACATAATAACAGTGACTGACCTACCCTCCCTTTCTGATGAAATGTACGTAACTATCAAAGCTGTGGATGGGCGTGTTGTTGCTCGTAGGGAGGTTGATAATGGCACTATTGGGTTGTATGGAATTTCATCTGGACTTTATATCGTTACTCTACTTGACAGAGACGAGGTAATCGGCTTAGGTAAAATATCTATTATAAAATAGATCAAATCACGGCTGGGCACTGAAGTTTACGTCGCCGACTTTGAATCCTGTGAAGGAAGCTTCTTGATTATAACCATCAGCATTGAAAAAGAATGATGGAGGATCAAATCGCCATGGTGTTGATGATGGAAACTCTTGCTCCACTCCAAGAATTACTTTTTGAATCTGCAACAAATCCAGACCTGATATAGACTGAGAAATATTTACGTCAGCAGCCTTAAAACTATAATTGGTCAAAGTGAGCAATCCTAAGAGGTGCTTTTTTATTTGAAGAAGATCTATCGCCGTTACCGCCTCACCAGCAAGTGCAGGCTTAGTAGGTGAAACCGTGTAGTTTCCGTCGGGTCTCAACGATGTGATAGTATACCTTCCATTGGCATCGGTCAAAACAAACCCGTTGAGATCGCCAGATACATGCACTTCTACATTGGGCATGGGGATCCCTAGAGGCGTAAGAATCGTTCCTGTAAGAATAAATGCCTGGCCCGATATATCAAGTGCATCCAAGGTAATTGCTCCTGATGACCCGGGATCAAGCCAATCAGATAATCGTTCCGATGCATTTACCCCCTCGTTCCATGAATGGTGGATCCGACCAAAGTATAGAGAATTGACATCACAGATCGTGTCGGCAAATCCTCCATGTAATTGCCCTATAATCCGATTCTCAAGATCTAGGAGTGGTGATCCAGAGGAGCCATTTTGAGAAGTCCCTTGGTCTAGATGAAGCTTGAAATGGTGGTTCGGTGGCGTAGTCAATCCGTTGTCCCACGTAATGAAGCTATCATAGATCTCGATAGGGTCTTCATCGATAGAAATCTTTTTTATATCACCACTAGGCTGGTGAATCATTGCTACATCACTAGGAGTATATCCATCTGTTCTATTCCATCCGTTGAGAACTGCGTCAGCAGCAGGGAGCATGTCTTGCTCCAACTCCAAAAGCAAAAAGTCAGACTCTTCTCTGCCTGCACGTTGTATAGCTCCTGTCATGGATCCAAAAACCGGTGGCACATCTATATCGCAAGCATGAGATTCATAAGTAAAGTCAAACCGCCAGACATCATACATAGGGGTGAAGCCACTCTGACAATGAAATGCCGTCAGTAGGTACGGTGTAGTATCCTGGCTTGTATTATTGATAAGGGAACCACTACACCACCCTGCTCCTTCTTCAAATATTGCCAAAATCCTCACAACACCTTTCTGTGCATTAGCATATGGTTCACTTGTTGGGCAATTGACATTGATGTGACATTGGGCTGCGGTTCCATATCCAGTTTCCATCATAGCTTCATTCTCGACATCAAAGTCGTAGCGAGCATATACATTATTGATTATAAAATCATAATCTGAGCCTGGCGGGGTCACTACTTCAATGATCAACTCATTTCCCGAAATAAACTCTGTCAATAGCCTTCCTTTTAAGCTTATTGACCGACCGTCATATGCTCCACTTACCTCACTAAAGTCCAAATTATAAACAAAGATCCGCACAGCGCCTTTTAATCTCACTTCCTCAAAAAGGATAGCTTGGCCTCCCGCACCATTTGTCTTTATTTTGATGAGGTTTACAGTAGTTCCATCGAGCTTCACAATGCGCGTTGATCTATTTTTAAAATCAAAATTGATAGGTACTACCCCGGCAAACCGATTATCTATACCCTGTCTTTTATCGTATTGGTCCTCCGTATTTGGCCTAAAATCACTAACTTCAATTGCACTGACCTCATCTAGATAGGAACGATTGATAAGTGCTTCTGGGCAACCTCCAAATTGGTTTTGAGCTAAACCAATAGTAGACAAGTTTGTTACTAGTATGAGGAACAGATAGAAACGCATGGTACTTATTTATATATCAAATTTAACACCAATATTTAATATAGTGTGACACTGCTCATCTTTATCATCGTATTCATTTTAATAACATTGGGATCTATTCACATATATTGGGCACTAGGTGGCAAAACCAGACTGGGCCGAGCCCTTCCTATGGACGAAGAAAATAAGGTGCTTTTTAGACCCCGATTAGTAACAACAATTCTCGTCGGACTAGCCCTTTACGCTTTTGCGGTTTACTACCTCAATGTCCTAGGAACAATAGATTTATGGCTGTCTGCTGATGTCATCAGAATAATTGGCTGGGTTATTCCTTCCTTATTCCTTCTAAGGGCCATAGGTGATTTTCGTTACATGGGGCTCTTTAAGAAAATTCGATCTACTAAATTTGCAAAAGCGGACACCAGGTTCTTTACCCCTATCACACTTATCATTGCTTTGGTAGGTATTACTATCGCAATACTAAATCAATAATCGTTACAAGGATGACCAATACAATACCGAGCAATTTCCACATTCGTGATATCTCCCTTCAGGACAATGAAGCTATAGCGACTATTATAAGAGAAACCATGACTGAGTATGGTTGTGTAGGAGAAGGTTACTCCATAGAAGACGCTGAGGTAGATATGATGTATCAGTCATTTGCTCATGATCAATCTAGATACTGGGTAATTGTCGACGATAATGGCAATGTCTATGGTGGTGGTGGTATAGCTCCCTTAGAGGGAAGTGATGGAGATATCTGCGAGTTAAAAAAGATGTACTTCATGTCGGATCTCAGAGGTCAAGGCTTTGGTAAAAAGATCATAGAATTGTGTTTGGATGAAGCTAAATCTTTGGGCTACGAGAAGTGCTACTTAGAGACCGTAGAAAGAATGACCGCCGCCAATAAGCTATACCAAAAATATGGGTTCAAACCACTGACGTGCAACATGGGAGATACAGGTCACAGTAGTTGCGACCTGTACTATGTCTTGACATTATGAGAAACTGGCCTTCTCTTTTTCTAACTGGATCTACGCAACCATAATCCCAGCCATAATCCAACCAATCCAAATTGAACAATGGCATCAATAAGGTCAGGCATAGAGTTGGTACCAAACCAGGTGCTATTCAAATAAGCCCCAGTGAGATAACCAATGACGCCCACGGCCAATGACCCTAGTACAGCATCCTTCATAGTCAAGTCAGCAAAATGCATCAAGACCCAACAAAGTAAAAAGGCGACTACAAGGTTTGTTAGAAATCCTCTTAGCATATTGGAAAGCATATTCATTTCCAGTTTTTCATGGTAATTGATCTGTGCCCATGGTGTGCCCAGCTTTTCGTCTACGAGTGCACTATGGTCCTCAGCCGTAGCTCCCGAAGGAATGGTAGGAACAAAATACTGTCCTTCTTTCAAATGCTGAGAGAGGCATTCGATAACCTCATCTTGATTAGGAGTATACTGTAATTGCGACCCATGAAGGTTTACCGCACCCCATGATATCCATTGCCAGCAGAAAAGAATAATGGCTCCTACGACAGTTCCGATGATTAGCTTTTGCATTTTTTTTGATTTTTTGTTGGTATAAGGTAAGAACAATAATAAGAAACACCATAATTTATTGAGTTACTAGCATAAGCTGCAAGCTTGACATTTAGCACATAGTGCAGAATAACTACTAAAGTCTTTTGAAATATCATCCCTCATTCTATCTTTGCACTCGCTCAAAAAGTGAGCAACAGTTTTAAGGTGAGGTGGGTGAGTGGCTGAAACCACCGGTTTGCTAAACCGGCGTACTCCTAACAGGGTACCGGGGGTTCGAATCCCCCTCTCACCGCAACATACTCACGGTACACACACACTTATTTCGGGGTGTGGCGCAGTCCGGTTAGCGCACCTGCTTTGGGAGCAGGGGGCCGCAGGTTCGAATCCTGCCACCCCGACAATTGAACAAGCCTTTCAGACATAGTCTGGGAGGCTTTTGTTTTATACCGATTCAAGCTTGCTTGTTAGAGAAGAAAACAAAGGCCTTGTTGAGCATAGCGAAGGAAAGGCTTTTCATTGGCAACGCCGCATTTACAGGATCGATTTAATCAATCCTGCCACCCCGACAAACGAAAGGCCTGGTTACGAAAGTAATTAGGCTTTTTGCGTTTTTGAGCTGAACTCGCTAAAGAACAATAACAGACAATGCGATAAGTAAGATTTTTAAGGCTTGCAGTGTTAATGTGAGTTGTACCTATATAGCACCTAATAGTGCTGTTTATGAATAGGTAATCAAAATTTAGCCAAGACCAAAAGAAAGGCTCGAAGTTTGAGGGACCAGGAGGAAGGAAGTTCAAGGTCAGTAGGTCTTAGATTGACGATATATCAACGGGTGATCATGTAATATTTTGCTTACAACGAAAAACTTATAACTTAGTGAGTAATTTAATGATTTCCCTCGTTTACCAGGGGTCACAGACTTCCCGAACAATTAAAATACTAATAGTTTATTACTAAAGTTAATTGCCAAAAATGAATAAAGAAAATAGAGAAAGGCTCCTATCAATGCTACATAAGCATGAAAGTACAATATCTAGTATTAATGAATTCAATTCGCATTTTAGTAAAGTCAGAATTAAACTCGAAAAAAGCGTGAAAATGATAAACGAAATATCCGAAAGTAAAACTAATAGTCATTTAACAATTCGAGAACGTATCTCTAGCGCAAATAATTTTGATAATTCAACCTTTGGAATATCCGTTGTTTACGAAAAATTATTCTCTGATAACCCTTTCTTTAGTGAGGAAAATAAATCTGTACTAGATTTTATTGGTGATGAGCAAAATGGCAAAATCAAGATTCAAATCGATGATAATAAGGTATTGGGTGGAGGAGAAAAACAATTATGGAACGATCATATAGTTGAATTAACATCGAATTTAATAGGCTTTGTTGCATGAATAAGTCATCAAAAAAAAAGCATAGCTATGGCTTAATAGCTATAGGTTTAAGCCACCTTTTTACAAACAGGCATACCAAGGCCTGTCATTTTATTTAAGCAAGCTACTTTTATGGCAGCCTCTCTTTGCTGGGTTTCGAACCGACGGGAGTATAGCTGTGGGCCAAATATTGTCTTGAATCGAAACATTGCTGTTTCTGATAAACTCCGTCTGTGGTATCCACTTTGCTGTTTCCATTTCTTTCGACCCACCTTTTCTATTTTCTTGATTATCTCATTGCGATCAAGATCCAGTAACTCGTCATTTTCATCTACCCAGTACATTGCATTTTCCTGTGGAGGTATTACCCCCTCTATCTGTTTTTCCTTGAGCATTTCCCATATTTCATATGTGTCATAGGCTCCATCTGCTCCAAAGCGGTCTATAGGATTTTTTACCTGATCCAATAATTGTGGAACCTGCTGAGCATCTCCATCTCCTTTGCTGTTTTTTGTCAGTACCTGTGCATGTATATATCCGGTCTTTTCATCTACTCCCAAATGTAGCTTACGCCACGTCCTGCGCTTATTATACCCATGTTTACGTACCTTCCATTCCCCTTCTCCATATACCTTGAGTCCCGTTGAATCAAATACTATAAACATGGGGCCCTTTGTTTTGGGAACATCCATTTTTACTTCCACTTGTTTTGCCCTACGGCTTATTTGACAATAGCTCGGAACGCTCAATTCTATCCCCATCATGCCTAACAATGAACTGGCAAAACCCTCTAATTGTCGGTACTTCAACCCAAATACTACCTTGAGCTGTAGCAAGCTCCTCATGCATTGTTGTGAATATTTATACTGGGCTCCTTTTTGATTAGGACCTTGGTAATACCAGCAGTCTAATAAGGCCTCATCAAACCATATTGTTATGTCTCCTCGTTTTACAAGACTCCTATTGTATTCTCTCCAATTTGTGATCTTATACTTGTTTTTCTTCTGCTTTTTTTGCTTTTCCCCAACCTTAGTTTCTTGCTTTGTCATGTGTCTTGCTTTGTAAGGTTGGTCTCTCAAAGATACTATCTCCATCTCTTTTATCATCAGGGCAATCGCAAGAACACATTATAAATAAAAAACAATATGTTGATCTTGTAGAAAAAACAAGGTCATGAAGAAAGTTCAAAACGAAGCTGTCAACTTATTAGGCAAGCATTTTTCCAAACTTGAGGATCCACGAGGACGTAGAGGGCGGTTACATAAGTTTCAAGACATCCTAATTATAGGCATCTTAGCTACGATATGTGGTGCTGATGAATGGACTGAAATGGAGGATTATGCTGTGAACAAACAAGATTTTTTATCAGGAATATTGGAGCTTCCTAATGGTGTACCATCGCATGACACATTTGGACGAGTTTTCGGTTTGGTAGATCCTGATACATTTCAAAAATACTTTAGTCTTTGGATTCAGGATTTATGTGATTTATGCGGTGAAGTGGTGAACATAGATGGCAAGCAATTACGTCGTTCCTATGTAAGTACTCAATAGTCAACCAAAAAAGGAATTGAGATCATAAATCAAAAGAAGAATTGAGATCATAAACCAAAGAAGGAAATTGAACGTTAAATAAGTACGACCGTGAATAGATAATAGAGTAAAAAGCTCAATTATCAGTCAAGAGAAACAAAGATCAAGAACTAAACTACTATCGGCTAAAGACCGATAGGTTTGATTTCGCCTAAAGGCGACTAAAGTTACTTTACAGTTGTGAATTCTTCGTTCTCATTTCCATTGTTATCTTGATTTTTGATGTATCCCATTATTACTTCATCTGTTATATTTCCTGATGTAGCTACAAAATACCCTCGTGCCCAAACGTGCCGACCCCAGAATAATCTTGATATCTGTTTATTCTCCTGCATTAGTTTGTACGAACTTTTACCTTCTTGAATTCAAGTAGTTAATGCAACGGTATTCTTGTTTGTAAAAAAAAGACCAGCCAACAGGCTTTTGGCCTAGGCCAAAAGCCTGTTGGCTGGTCGGCGAAAAATTTCATTCTAATTTTGGGTTGCAAAAATCTCAAAAAAGAATGGGTCATTTAACGCTGAAACAAAGGTACGATATTGAAATTTGCCTTGCTAAGAAGATGTCAATTTCGATGATTGCTGAGTTTATTGGAAAAGACAAGTCAGTAGTTAGTCGAGAGATAAAAAGAAACACTGATCAGAGATCTAAGGTTTATAGAGCTGAATTAGCACATAAAAAAGCGGTTGAACGCCAGATAGCAAAGCCCAAAAAGAAGCACTGGAATCAAGCTATTGAGGATTATGTTATTGATCTACTTAATAAGGACTATAGCCCGGAACAGATCGCGGGAAGGGCTAAATTAGAAGAAATTAATTGTGTCAGTACTGAAAGAATATATCAGTTCATCTGGGCAGATAAAAAGAAGGGTGGCCAGCTGTATCAGCATCTAAGAAACAGGGGCAAGAGATATCGCAAGAGAGGCCACAGTAAGGACTGTAGAGGGATTCTGGTGGACAGAGTTGGTATAGATCAAAGACCACCGATAGTGGATAGCAAAGAAAGAATAGGGGATTTAGAAATAGACCTAGTCATTGGAAAAAAGCACAAACAAGCATTATTGACCATCAATGATCGGGCTACAGGAATACTGATAATGGATAAAGTATTAAGTAAGCAAGCTATAGAAATTGAGTCCAAAACAACAGAATTATTGGAGGATTGGCAGCCTCTTATTCATACCATCACCTCTGACAATGGCAAAGAATTTGCCAACCATAAAAACATTGCAAATAAACTGAATATAGACTTCTATTTTGCCAAACCCTATCACAGTTGGCAACGTGGTGCAAATGAAAACCTAAATGGTCTTATCAGACAATACTTCCCAAAAGATTACAACTTTGATAAGATCACAAAACAACGTATAATTGAAGTTCAAAACATATTAAATAACAGACCTAGAAAAAGATTTGGGTACAATACACCCAACGAAGTTTTTGCTGACAAATTAGACAATCAATCAAGTGTTGCATTTGTTACTTGAATCCAGGCTTTCAAATACTGGACTAACTTTGAAATGGCTAAATGTGGAGGTACACTAACAAACAGGTGAACATGTTCTCTCGAAACATGTCCACGTATTATCTCAACATCTTGTCGTTTACATATCTCTCTTACTAATTCTCGCACCCGTATTCCAACCTGGCCTCCCAATACTTCCTTCCTATACTTTGTGATCCATACTATATGGTATTTACAGTCGTATGTTGTATGTGATGTCTTTCGGTAATTCTGTACCACACAAAAATATAAAACTAAAGTCTTCGCCTAAAGGCGAGGGATTTTCCCCCAGAGTGAGACATTAATATACCGGGATTCCGAAAAGAATTACTGGAAGAGCCCTATGTTCATTTTTTGCATGAACAGATAAATAAAGGATTTGCGCAAATAGAAAAGCTGTCAAAAAAGGTTGAAGAACTAGAAGCTGAAATCAGGAAATTGAAGAAGCTGCCAAAGAAGCCTACTATCAAGGCGAGTCAACTGGATAAGAATAAAAATAAGAATAAAGGAAAGGGGAGCCGTACAAGTGGAAAACGGAATAAGAAGTCGTCGCTAAAAATTCACGAGACCAAAGAGATCAAAATCACAGGATTAGGGGAAGGCTAGAAATTAATAGGTCATCAGAAACACATCAGACAGGACATTATAATAAGGGCCAATAATATCGAGTATAAATTAGAAAAATGGAAGGGTCCAAAAGGAGAGATCCGAATAGCGGAGCTACCTATACATTTACAAAACACCCATTTTGGTCCGAGATTAAAAGCCTTTATCCTCCACCAATATTATGAGTGTGGTGTGACCCAGCCGCTACTTTTAACCTCACTGAAAGACTATGGGATAGATATATCATCTGGACAGATCAGCTTTATATTAACAGAAGATAAACAGTCTTTTCACATAGAAAAGGCATCCTTGTTATCTAAAGGAATAGAATTGGGGGAAGAATTGCGCACTGATGATACAGGAGCAAGACATGAGTTTAGGAATGGGTTTTGTAATTGCATCAATTCCTCATTGTTTACCTACTTTACGACAACGTTTTCAAAAAGTCGTATCAATTTTCTGGAAATACTGCGTCAGTCAAGAAGAGATTATCAAATCAATGAAACGAGCCTTTCGTATGTTAAAAGAGAAAAATTTGCAAGCAAATATTACCGGATACTAAGGCAAAGTTATGAAAGTGGTGAGCGAATCTTTGAAGACAAAACGAGCTTAGAAAATTATTTTAACCGCGAGGGAATAACGGCCCAATACGTCATCAGACAAATAACAGAAGCCTTGTTAATAGGAACTATTGTGGCCCATGGATTTGACCCTAATACTGTGATTCACTCAGACGGAGCAGGTCAGTTCAATTTATTTGTCCATTCACTATGTTGGAAGCATGCCGAAAGACCTCTGGTAAAACTCAAAAGTTATAATCCAGTTCAACAATCACAATTAGAAAACAGAAAGACAGCCTTCTGGCAGTTGTATCAATCACTTAAAGCATACAAGCAAAATCCTGATGATGATTTAGTTGTCAAACTAAAGAAACAATTTGATTCCCTTTGCGAACCTGTAGTCAACTATTCTTCACTAAATCAGCTATTGGAAAAATTGAGAGAAAACAAAGACCAGCTTCTGGTGGTACTTCTTCGACCTAATAGTTCTTTGCACAACAATGATTCGGAAAGAGACATCCGCGAATATGTCAAAAGAAGAAAGATAAGTGCAGGAACCAGAAGTGAAAATGGCAGATTGGCAAGAGATACTTTTTTGTCACTGAAAAAAACCTGTAGAAAGTTAGAAATATCTTTCTGGGATTATCTTCAGGATCGACTTCAAAACCTTAACAATATCCCCACGCTAAGCGAAATAATGACCCAAAAATATCAACTATCCTTGGGATAACTATGCCCAATTCTCAACAGGTATTGAGTACTTACTACCGCGATACCTAAACTGTTGAAAATGTTGGACTTAACAGGTTCTATAATTACTATTGATGCGATGGGATGTCAAACAGAAATAGCGGAAAGAATAATAGAGAATGAGGCCGATTATGTATTAGCCGCGAAAGGAAATCAAGGCTCATTGTATGAGGAAATAGTTGAATCTTTTGAAAAAGTAGGAGGGAATAAATTAGCAGCCAAATACACTCAAGAAGAAAAAAAACATGGTCGACAAGAAAAGAGAACAGCTTACGTATTAGATGCCAAAGAATGGTTGAGCACTCCGGTTTACTCAAATTGGTCCAACCTGACAACTCTAGTGAAAGTTGAATCAGAAGTTCAATTTGTGAACGGCAAAAAAACCGGGACTGTAACCAGAGAACAGCGATACTATATTAGCTCACTAACTGTAGATCCAGCACAACATGCGATAGTAATACGTAGCCATTGGGGCATAGAAAACAAGCTACATTGGGTCTTAGATGTAGCATTCAGAGAAGATGAAAGTCGTATTCGAAAGGCTAATGGTCCGCAGAACATGGCTCTTTTAAGACACATCGCTTTAAACAAATTGAAAAACGAAAAAACATTTAAAAGAGGTATTAAGGCAAAAAGAAAGAAAGCTGGTTGGAACGATGATTACTTGATCAAGGTACTAGTAACTTGATTCTTGCGATTGCCCTGCTTTTATCATCCATTCATGCAACAAAGCCGATTAGAATCCTATCTTTACATACTACGTATTAATAATCAAAACTAACCGAAATGATAATAGATTATTGTAGAGGTATGCTAGTGTCATCAAGAATCTGGAAAAGAACAACTTCACTCTTCCTTGTCCCCCTTTTTGTTGTCCTACTCATATCTAAAGTCACATCACAATGCGCTGAGATAGATATACAAAATGTCTATTTCGAGTGTAACTCAGATGGTACTTCAACTGATGAGTTCTACATTGACATCACCTTCATACCTCTTGCCATGTCGGGCACTTATACCTTCACGGATGCCATGGGTAATACACCTACTATTATGGCAGACATCGGTGATGTATTCGACTTTGGAGTTCCAAGCCCCGGAAGTTATACGCTGACATCGGGAATGTCGTTCACATACGAATTTGGTCCTTTCACTGATGGGGATGCCTTTGACGTGACGATAGAAACTCCCAATGGTTGCATAATTGATGTAATGGCTGGTACTTACGATTGCGACGATAACATAAGCGGAGGTTGTGAAACAGATGTCCCATTCTATGATCTAGACTTCACAGGTGATCCTGACGGGGTGTTTGACATAAATTACACGGAGAGATTTGAAGAGTGCTGCATGTCCGGCGACCGATGTGTGGAGTTTAAGATTACCCTAGACCCCAATACGGAAGGGATAAGCGCTGATATAAGTGGTGGTGGAGGATTTGTTTATTCTGTATTGGTAGATGACTTTGATTGTGCTGATTTCCCAACGACAAATCAACAACAAAATATGCTCCCCAATATTCAGGATGACGTTTGTTTGACAGCAGGAGAGACTTACTTTGTATTTATGTGCAAGTCGGGAGCTAATCAAAATGAGATAACGATCAATGGACTTCCCAAGCCAGGAATTATACCCATGCCAGATATTTCTCAAATATGTGATGTCGACTTGATGGTACAGAATCTAACGGATTTTACGTGGTCCAGTGTTGCAGATTTAGGTTTGGACAACCTGGAATGTACCACTCCATGTACTGATGAGAGCCCAGTAACATTTCTATATAATGAGGTGGAATTTGGAATAGTGACCGATTGCGATGGGGTAGTATTTGATTACACAGTAACAGGAATGCCTTTAAATACAAATTGTAGTACGGGAACGGTAATGGCATCTACGACAGTGACTGTTTATCCAGAATTTAATATAATGCTTGAAACACAGTGTAATGACGATGGAACGATGAATATTACAGCTACACCTACTGGCAATGGGGCATTATGTTCATACTTGTTTGACTGGAGCAATGGAGAGATGACGCAGACAATCGTGGTGGATCAAGATGGAGCTGAATATTGTGTAGACGTCAAAAGGACCAATGATGTAGAAGAGTGTTCTGTAATATCGATGTGTATAAATGCCAATTGTTGTATAGAGTCAGCAACATGTAATATAATGGATCAAGATGTAGAAGGGTGCTCAGCTGACGATGCTCCAGCCCCGTTTACATTGCCAGCAGAGGTATTTACAATGATGGAAAATTGTGGAGGGATCACAGAATTACAACTATCAGCAGACACGACAGGAATGTTGTGCATGAATGGAATAAGCCTGGACCGAATATATTACTTAGTTATAGGCGGAGATACGATTGCGAGTTGTATGCAGACAATTACAATTAAGGACACTACGAATCCAGTGATAGTAGCTCCTGATGATATTACATTAGAGGCATGTACTGCAGATATAACAACAGTGACAGCTGGGAATACGGGATTTGACTACTCGGAGACATTGGTGACATTGACACAAGCAGAAGAAGCGATATTCCTAGGTTTGATGGGAGCCTCAGTGACGGAAGCATGTGGCTATGAGCTGACGTACATAGATGTGGCAGCGGAAACGTGCCCTACAATAGTGACAAGAACGTGGACGATCACAGATACATGTGATAACGTAGATATGGATAGTCAGCTTATCAGTGTAGGTGATGCAATAGATCCGATAATAGTAGCCCCTGATGATATCACATTAGAGGCATGTACTGCAGATATAACAACAGTGACTGCTGGGAATACGGGATTTGACTACTCGGAGACATTGGTGACATTGACACAAGCAGAAGAAGCGATATTCCTAGGTTTGACAGGAGCCTCAGTGACGGAAGCATGTGGCTATGAGCTGACGTACATAGATGTGGCAGCGGAAACGTGCCCTACAATAGTGACAAGAACGTGGACGATCACAGATACATGTGGCAATACAGCGATGGACACTCAGTTGATCACAGTAGATGACACAACAGCCCCAGTATGGAATGCTAATCAGAATTTAGATCAAAATGTAGAGTGTGACAGCGAAGTTATAATTCCCACTGATCCGATGGCGATGGATGATTGTGGGACTCCTGTCATATCTGTTGTGAGTGATGTAACGACAGTCGGACCAAGTGGTTGTACGGATGAGGATTATGTGAGGGTAATAAAGTACGTAGCTACTGATGGGTGTTTGAATGAGAGTGATACATTTTACACTAATATTATTGTATTAGATGCTACTCCACCAGTTATGGATTGTGACCTGCTCTCTGATCTAGTCTTAGAATGTGGTATTGACGATGAATCAGATATAGATGCTTGGGTATCTTCAATTGAATCTTTAATTGATGCAAACGTTACTGACAACTGTGGCGGGGATGTGGAGGTCAGCAATAATTATGTCGGGGGGTTACCACCGCTTAGCTGTGACCTCTCTGTTGGACTCGATATCTCATTTTACATTGAGGATTGTGTGGGGAATGTTGATTCTTGCATTCTTCAAGCCTTCATGGATGATACCATTGCGCCAGGAATATCATGTCCTGATGATATAGAAACTGCAATGTGCAATATGATAGAATTGATGAATATAATGCCTTCCATTTCCGGGACATTGGAAGGAGTTACACTTCTAGAATTTATTGGATTTGGTGGTACAGCATCTGATGATTGTGGTCTTGACACCATAGAGTATATTGATGTATACATTACGGATACACCTATGCTTATTGAAATTGAAAGGACATATTATGCAACAGATGTGTGTAACAATATTGATTCTTGTAAGCAACAAATAGTTCTTATAGAATTTGTTGTTCCTGATCCTCCGATAGTTATGGATATCGAAGTGTGTGATGGTGAAAAGCCGGTTATTTCGCCCGATGCTGGAAACCCACTTAACCAACCTATATTAATCGCATCGGATGACTTTGATGCTCCGGTTGGATTGTCGGTCATTAGCAATACCACAGATTTAGGTACTGTTTTTGATCACGAAGATCAATTCACTTCGGGAGGTGATTTATTTGGGATTACAACTGGATTGAGTGATGATCCTATGCCTAGACAAGCTCCATTTGCATTAGCAGATGATGCGGCTGACTCAGGATGTTCTAATTATTTCCCTGCGGATGACTTAGGCCCTATTCCGTGCAATTATGGGAATAATTATTTTGGTGTCGTAGATACTGAGAATGGGGATAACATGGGTACTGTTTCAGTTGATTGGATATTTGATGTATCCACAGCCACTGAAGGTGTAAGTATGATCTGCGTTGATGTCTCAGCAATGGGCGATTTTGAATCCACAGATACTCATGATTGGTCTCTTGATATTGACGGAGGTGGATTTACAAATCTCTTTAGTTTAATCGTTGATGACAATGGCTTAGCTTCTTATGATATTACAAATGGACCGATCGTACTCAATGATCCAATGACTCTTAATGGAGAACAGGTGCTTAATGGGTTTTCAAAATATTGTTTCCCATTATCAGCTTGCCCTGTCGGAGATGAATTGACACTGAGATTGGAGACAGTGACAAATGGTGGTGATGAAGCAGTGGCTTATGACAATATTGAGATATATGGCTCTGATTTACCAGAGCAAGTAAGATTTAATTTTTACGATCAAGATCCAATGGCAGGAGGTATTAGCCCTGTGTTTACTGGACCGCTCTACTGCCCTCCAACTGATGTTGTTAGTAGTCCAGATACTTTTTATGTTACGACGACAACTTGTAATGGTTGTGAGAGCATGCCATCTCAAGTGATCGTAAATGTATACCCGATTCCTGACCCCCCAACAGTAGCATATGAACCTGTCTTATGCGCCGGTGGTACTATAGATCCTAGTGATCTTTTAGAAGTAATGTGCAATGGTGGGCAATCTATAATCGCAACATGGTGGGATGCGCCGGTTGATGGAATGCAACAAGGAATGGGCTCGACGCTTGATCCGCTGGGTTTGATTGCTGGTGCCTATGATGATAATGGGATTTCGGAAGCTTCAGACACCATGCCGATTCCTTTTGATCTAACTATTCCTGGTGTATATACATTCTTTACACAGTGTGAAGAGAATGGATGCGTCAGTGATAGGACGCCAGTCAATATAACTGTTGTAGGTAATAACAGTTTGAAGGTCACACAAGAATGCAATTTTGCGACTCCACCAGCGCATGGTTATGAAATCGAACTATGTTTCACTGTTGATCAGGAAGGTCCTTCAGGACAGTTTTATGTAGTTGTCGAGGATACTGATATTATGTTGATCACGATACTTGGTCCATTTAATTACAGTGAGTTGATAGGAGGTGTCACAGGTAATTGTATCACTTTGAATGGCTCAGATTTTGATGCCGCCAATAAAGCCACGGTCAATGTATCAATTGTAGATTTTGATATTGTAGATGGAGTACCACCACAAGATGCTTCCGAGGCTTGTGATTCTGAAAGTTTTGACGAAGAATTGTGTTGTCAGCCTGATGCGGGTACTCAAACTTCGACAGATTGTAACTCATTTTGCGTAGATGAGGTGACTGGTCTGACTGTTGTCGGCACTACTATTAATATAGAAGTTGATTTTGACGACCCCAGCATTGTTCCAATAGCGGATTTATATCATTATGCTTGGTTGATAGTAGATTCATCAACTGACCTTATTGTAGCGGCATATGAATCGATTGAATACAATATTGGCACTCCGGCTGACTTTAACGAAGACATACCTTTACAAGATTTCTTCGGGGCAATGCTCCCTGAAGGGATGTACTGCATATATGGTCTGAATTACTTCAATGATCCGGATACCAATCCTGATATTACACCACCGGAATTGGAAGTACCACCAAATATTCTTGTTGGTATGGACATTATAGCTGTCGCAGATGTATTATTTGAAAATGATGGAGTAATGACGACAGGGGGAGTGTCAGGCACCTTCACTTATTGTGCTGACCTGAATTTATCCTCATGTATCCCATTTGGCATTCTACCTGTAGTTGCCATGCAAGCTGTGGCTTCATGTACAGATGCCGATGGAATCCCTGCTGGTCCAGGATTGTGGTATGTAGAGGTTATCTCAGTTATGGGAGGTATTGGAGTCCCATTTGAGGTATCAGATAATCAAGTACCTCAAACTGTATTGACAGCTCCGAATACTCCTAATGGAACATATTTCTTTGGACCATATACAGAAGGAACTGTGGTCATTACATATACCGCAATGGATAATAATAGCTCCAACAGTAACAACTGCGTTAATTGCAGTGGAACTATCATGGTACTGGAACCTCCTTTTCCAAATGTTATTGCTAGAGGTGAGAGTGTTTGCGAAGGAGAGACTATATTCCTGAGAGAAGTTGGAAGTGGAAGTACTACATGGGAGTGGACCGGACCCAACGGGTTTTTCTCTTCCGAACAAAATCCCATCATTCTTGACGCTGTCATAGGAGTACATGATGGTACATATTACGTCATTGGAAGAAATGATGATTTATGTGGAAACATTGATAGCATAGAAATTATTATTAATCCTAATCCTGAAATCCTGGAGCAACCTGTAACGGCATTTACTTGTGAAGGTGGATCGGTTACGTTCTCAGCAACGGCTGAGGTTGAAAATGGTAGTCCATTGATTTTTGAACTTCAGAATCTTAATGGGGCGACATGGGTAACTATAATGACCAATACAGTTGACACGGACGGATCTGAATCAGTAACATTTACATTGGATAATATTCCAGAGGACTACAACTGTAGTTTATGGAGGATTCTGGTAACGGCTGATCATGATCCAGATCCCGAATGTAGTGTAGCGAGTGATACAGTTCCGCTTCTAGTACATACTGGTGGATTTACCCTTGCATGTAATGATCAGATCAATGTTAGTTTAAGTCCTGATTGTTCATTAGATCTGTCTCCGTCAATGTTCCTTGAAGGAGAAATGGACATTTGTAACATTGATCCTGCCGACTACCTAGATTACTTTTATGAAGTAATTATTAAAGACCAATATGGAAATCCAATTGACACAAGTGATTTAACTAATTATATAGGCACATGTTTGACAGTATCAGTAAAAGAACTCTGTGGGTCAATGAATTCTTGTTGGGGTCAAGTATGTATTGAGGATAAATTACCTCCGTTGCTCGATTGTACCATCCAGGACGATTATACTTGCTTGGACGTGGATAAACTCATTAGCAATCCTTATTTAGTACAACCTGTAATTCAAGAATGCAGCGATTATACATTATGGCATCAGGTGACAGTACATAAGGAGGAATGTGATTCTACTCAAATCAACATATTATGGCTTGCAACGGATGAGTATGGTAACTCATCAATATGTGAGCAAGTTATTAAGATTGGATTCCCTGTTGCAAGCGATTACCCTGCCCCAGAGCTGGTTGTTTTGCTTGGTTGTGATGACGATATTCCTGGATATGAGCCTGGTAAAATACCTTACACAGGTCATACGGGCTACGATGGTGATCTCTGCGAGAGTGTTGTAGCCGTTTGGTCGGACCAAGTAATCCCTGCTTGCGGTGGATTATGTGGCGATGAGATATTTAAAGCGATCCGTACATGGACCATCATTGACTGGTGTGATGCTGCGTCAGGACCTGTAACAGTGACGCAAGTAATCAAGCGTACTGACAAGGAACCACCGACGATCAGCGAGATTACAGGTGACTCTCTAGTATCAGCTAATCCATGGAACTGTGTATACAGTGGACCACTACCTACGGTATGGGCGCATGATGCATGTTCTGAGTATACATCTGTATTAGTATCTGGAGTTTTGGAAGATGGAAGTCCTATGGTTATTATAGGTAACAATGTATTTGATGCACCTAAGGGTACTCACGTACTTACATATACTGTTTCTGATTGCTGTGGTAATGTAACCACAAAGAATCTCAACTTTGTAGTCTTTGATGGCTCTGCTCCGACAGTAATTACGCTTCAGAATATAGTGATCAGCCTCACCTCTGACGGTACTACAGATAGAGGTACTGGTAAAATCTATACGTATCATGTAGATAATGGAAGTTATGATGGATGTACTGGTGTATACCTTGAGGTCAGAAGACCTGCAGGAGATCATGCTTGTGGCAATGTAAATCCAATTTTCAATCCACCTCATAACCAGAACGTCACGTATGACAACACAAACCATCCTCAGGATCATAATCGTGATTTGGATGGTGGTGCGTATATAAAAGTATGTTGTACTGATCTTACTGATGAAGAAGACGGAGTTAGATTTGGTATGGTGAAAGTATGGTTAAGAGTATGGGATGATGCAGATATGGATGGTGTATATGGCTCTTCTGGAGACAACTATAATGAAGGTTGGACAGATGTAAGAGTAGAAGATAAGTCTACGCCTATCCTTATTTGTCCTCCAGATGTAGAATTGACATGTGATATGGATTATAATGATCTCGACATGGCTGGTACAGCTAGGGCATTTGGTATCTGTGGAGATTTGGATGTTTTGTACGATGATATAGTACGTACCAATGCATGTAATGTAGGTAGTATACTCAGAGTCTGGTATATAGATTTTAATGGTAATGATACGTTGGAAGCCGTTGAGCGTACAATATCTTGTGGACCACAGGAGATAACTATTGATTCACCTTATGAATTTGATGGAGAGATTGACTGGCCTGGTGATCAAGTAAACAATCCACCTAACTGTGATAGAGCTCCGGGCGAGCCATTATGGGATGATACGCCTTGTAGTTTAGTAGCATGGACGCTTACGGCTAGTGATACCTTCGAGTTTGAATCAGGAGCTTGCTTCAAAGTGTTGAACTACTTTACAGTGATCGACTGGTGTCAGTTTAAGGAAGACGATTGTGATTTGAATCTTATAGATGAAAGTTGTGATGATGGATTGGTTTCAGGATACTGGACACATATCCAGGAAGTTAAGTACTTGGACAATGATCCTCCAGAGATGGATTGCAATGATGAGTGTTTCAATGTAGATGCAGCTTGTATCAATCATGAAGTCATTCTTAAGAATACTGCATTTGATGCAGGAGCGTGTGATACAGTAGTATGGCTCAAGTGGCATGTAGAAGTAGACCTTTGGGGGGATGGTACAGTAGATGTACTATTTACAAGCTTCAATGAGTCTATCCCGGGTGCTATCAGAGTACCAGTTGTACCTACAGCTAGTGGTGAAGAACTATCACTAAATCTAGGAGCACCACCGGCTAATCTTACTATACCTGGAAGTATGTACAACCATAAGGTAGTATGGAAAGTGACAGATGGTTGTGGTAATGTAACAAGCTGCAGCAGCACATTTATGGTGACTGACAAGAAAGCACCGACGCCATACTGTGTCGATGTAAGTACAGCGCTGATGGAGGGAGATCCTGGAATGGTAGAAGTATGGGCTTGTGATTTTGATCTAGGATCATATGACAATTGTTCTGATTATGAGAATTTATGGTTTACATTTAGTGAGGTAGGACCTGGTGTAGAGTGGGTACAATCAGCTGGTGACTACGCTTATAACCTAGGACACTACTTTAACAATAGTGGACAGTTCATGAGATTATTCGAATGGCCTCACCCAGCTAATTATGTTAGCGGAGTATGGCATTACTGGGATGGAAGCAACTGTGAAGGACACATCTTTACAGAGTGTGGAGAAAATGAGGTGAGAATGTACGTATGGGATGAGAAAGCCCAGCTTGCATGGAGAGGAGAAGTTGATGCTGAGATCTTTGGCGGTAACATCGACTACTGTACGATTACTATGACGATAGGTGGTGAGAACTGCGAGGGTCAAGGTAGAGAGATCGGAGGACATGTAAATACTGAATTCGGTGAAGGTGTTACTGATATCGAGATGACGAATGATGCTGATGCACTAGGGAATCAATTCCCTATACATCAGATGACTGATGCTGGAGATTATGTATTCGTAGACAATGTGCTAGGTATTAATTATGTATTAAGTGGAAATAGTACTACCGATTACATGAACGGTGTAAGTACACTTGACCTCTTGATCATTCAGAAGCACATCTTGGGAATACAGCTACTAGATAGCCCATACAAGGTGATTGCAGCTGATATCAATGACAATGAGGACGTAAGTGCTACAGACTTGTTAATCTTGAGAAAGTTGATCTTGGGTGTATTCGATGAGTTACCAAGCAATGTGAGTTGGATAGCAGTTGATGCTGACCAAGTGTTTGCTGACATACTTGATCCATTCCCAGTAGATAAGTACAAGGAAGTGGACAATCTTCAAGATAATATGATGGCTGAGGATTTTGTAGCAGTCAAGATTGGAGACGTCAACCTAAGTGCTGAAGCCAATGCTCAGAGTGTAAGCTCAGAGAGTAGAAGCAATGCTAGCCTCAAGCTAGAAGTTGCTGATGCTGATATGGCAGTAGGTACAGTGAAAGTAGATGTGACAAGTGGAAACTTTGCATCTATCTATGGATACCAGTATACGATGAATCTTAATGGTGCATCATTGGTAGACGTAGAAAGTGGAGCTATCAATATGGTACATGGTGTTAACACAGCACTACTTACTGATGGAACCGTTACAATGAGTTGGAATTCAAAAGATGCAGTATCTGTAGGTACGGATGAAGTTCTCTTCACTCTAGTATTGAATGTTACTGAGTCTAAGCATATTTCAGAAATGTTATCTATCAATAGTAGAGTAACAACAGCTGAGTCATATGTTGGTGAAACATATCAGGTGCAGGGAGTTGAGTTGAGCTTGCGAGGAGGTGATGCAGTTCTCGATGGAGAGTTTGCATTGTTCCAGAATGAGCCAAACCCATTCTCAGTAACATCAACGATAGGTTTCAACTTACCAACGGCTGATGCAGCGTCGGTTACAATCTATGATGTGACAGGAAAAGTAGTAAGAGTGATAGAAGGTGACTACGACAAAGGTTACAACGAGATAAAAGTATCTAATCGTGACCTTGGTGCAAGCGGAGTATTATACTACCAGCTTGAGAGTGGTGACTTCACTGCTACTAAGAAGATGATTTTAGTCGAGTAGATTATACTACCTTATAACAAAAAACAGGGAGAGTTTCGTAAAGAGCTCTCCCTGTTTTTTGTCGAAGATTTATATTCTTATATTTCTTGACTTTGACACGTTTTAGCCATAAGCATTTGATTATCAAGCAGTTAAGTTTTCCGTTTTCGCAATACGTTGGTAAGTACTCAATACCTGTTGAGAATTGGGCATAGTTATCCCAAGGATAGTTGATATTTTTGGGTCATTATTTCGCTTAGCGTGGGGATATTGTTAAGGTTTTGAAGTCGATCCTGAAGATACTCCCAGAAAGATATTTCTAACTTTCTACAGGTTTTTTTCAGTGACAAAAAAGTATCTCTTGCCAATCTGCCATTTTCACTTCTGGTGCCGGCACTTATCTTTCTTCTTTTGACATATTCGCGGATGTCTCTTTCCGAATCATTGTTGTGCAGGGATGTATTGGGTCTATGAAGCACTACCAGTAGTTGATCTTTCTTTTTGCTTAATTCTTTTAATAGCTGATTTAGTGAAGCATAGTTGACTACTAGGGCGACCGCACCAAAACATGCAATAAATTCGTAATATGTTAATTTCAATAGTCCGTTAACCCAACTTGGCCGACGGAGAAATTAGTTTATTGATTTTCAGTGACTTAGAAAATCAGTGGTACACTACATATTTTTTTGTAGGGGTTTGAGTGTGCTTACATTGGGTGGCAGAATAAATTTGCTGTAGTTGTTCAATGGGCTTAGAAGGTATGCGCATATGAATCACCTTTTTATCCGTAGGAAGCACAACAGTTTGGATAGTATGGGTATTCAATATTCTAAGTATGTTTCTCCAATCGTATGTGAGACCATGTTGCTTTAGCATATACCGAATCGTATTAACAAGTTGATAAGCTAAAACTGTCAAGTAGATATGACTTTTGATTCGCTCGTCTTTTTGGTGGTGAATGGGTCTAATTTGCAGGTCAGTTTTTAGACACCTAAAGGTTGATTCAACTTCACGGATGGTGTTGTATATATCCCATAATTGATTTTCGGTTGGATCTGAATAATTTGTGCGCAAAAAATATACCCCTTTTGCTTTGTCTTGTTTTACTTTCGATGTTTTCTTGATCCAACTCATATCCGTGGCAATACCTTGGCACTGCTCAACATTAATATCATACCGTCCCGATACTCGAAGGTGTTTTTGTTTTGCTCGACCAATACGTTCCCATACTTTTTCGATCTTCTTGGTTCCTCCTTTTTTGTCAATGGCCTTTTTTATGGTTTCCAGGTTTTCTTCAAATCTCTGGACTAATTTACCATCCATCGATTGCTCTTTTTTTCGCTTGCCATCACTTTGAACATACATCCATGTATCCGTATATCCTTGTGGCTGGAAAATGTATAGCTCGACCTTTTGCTTGTCATCTTTATTAAATATAGTCACTCGCTGATCAACGTCCTGCGCTGGATAATCTTTGAGGCGTTTACGTGATACACAAACATACTTGTATTTCCTGGCCCTCAGTAATGCTAAGTTGTCTTCTGTTGCAATACCCGCGTCTATGACTACTGTGCGTTCAATATCGGGTTTTGCATACTTCTCCAGATCTTTTATCATATCATCAAGTGTCGTTGCATCTGCCCTATTCCCCTCATAGATCCTAGAGTGTCGTATAAAGCCTTCGGCGTTTATGACACCCGTAAATACAACTATTGGACAATCATTTCGCTTTTCTTTACTCCTTGCGTGACGTGCTATTTTACTCTGTCTTTTACTTGTTTCAAAATAAGTATTGCTAATATCAAAAATCACAAGTTTGTCTTTTAAACCAAACATGTCTGTGACCCTATTGTAAATAAATTGATCAATTCTGTCTTTGTTATTGTACAACTTATCGGCAATGGCATATAGTTGTTTGTGTGTAATTTTTTCTTCCTGTCGGTAGCAATGTTGGAGCTCGCTATTGGTCTGTAAAATTTGGGCTGTCCTATGTTCAGAGCATGCAAATATGGCTCGTGCAGTAATACTTATTAATGCTTTGTTTATTTCAACTTTAGTTAATCCCATTTGCTTAAAACAACGGGCAAGCTCTAGTTTATCCAGTATTTGCTTGCATAGATTTTCTGCACCAAAACTACGTACTTGTTCTACTCTCAAACCCTTTATATCTAATCGGTGAAACTCCGCTTTGTTTGGTGGGGGAGGTATGGACGTCGGTGCGGGCTTACCCTGCAACTCATATTTAATAAGATATTTTTCATAGTAGCCCAAAGCAAGCTCTTCGAGCTCCTTTGGATACTTCGATGGAAACAAGTCCGGTTGTCCAAAAATTTTACTTTTTAACATGGCCAATACAACGGCACGATTGGCTTTATCTGCCAATATCTTATCTGAGCCTAAATACAAAATGGAAAATTGCTTGACTTTACCGTCAATCCTGGAAGTCTGGGCCAAAGTGTATTGATAAAATATTTGGGAGTTCTTACTACGTTGTTTTTTGACACATCTAATAAACATGAAAGCAAAGATACAATGAAAATTGCATAAAACCAATAACCGTACACCACTACAATTGAAAAACTAATAATACAATAACTGATTATCAGTCTGTTAGACACTCGTAGACACTCATATTTGTCGAAAATTGTTGCTTCTTGAAACTCCTAAGCCAAGTTGGGTTAAATTACGCCAACAATTTGACCAACTTCTGAGTGATGTAAAGAACCTAAAAGGAACGGAAAGTTTTTACGAGTAGGAGTCCAAGTTTTAAGAGCTTTGGCAAGAGTTTGCGAGAGAAATATTTGAGTCATCCCTTGGGGATGTTACCAAGGACCGAAGAAAAAAAAGTCATTTCGACAAGGTCGGGAAAGGTAGAAATGAACAATAATCACGAGTACATGGAGCAATTTAAAAGATCAAAAGTTAGTCCATATTTAGAGGATAAGCTAGTGTTCATTGGACAATTCTGTTGTTATGAAAGTGGAAAAGAGATAGCTGAGAAGCTGATGGGGATACAAATAAGTGATACGAGCATTAATCGGATAAATTCTAAGATGGGAGAACAAGCATCTGAGTGGATTGAAGCAGAAGACCCCAAAGCACAGATGATATTGGATTTTTATCACGGCATGGAGAACATTGGTAAGCTGGTAAAGCTATGCATAAAAGGAAACAAAGAGAAGAAAGACTGGATGGAGAAGACAGGTAAAATACTGAAAGAATATGGTATTAAAAAAGCAAGAGAACGGGTTGAAAGATTGGTCATAAAAACCAAACCGCAAATCGAACAGAAACAAAAGCTGGATACTTACATAGATCGAACTAAAACACTATACACTGAAAGTACATAGTGTTTAAGTTTCATCATTAACTTTGTGGTATGAAAAAAACTACATACATCCTCCTCCTTTTCTCGCTTGCCATAACCTTATACGGACAAAACACAGTGGGACTGATTACCTATAATCAAAACAAAGCTTTCGATGGTTACAACCTCATATACCCTCATAATCAACCCAATGTTTATTTACTTGACAACTGTGGTGAAGTAGTCCACATGTGGTCTGATGATGATAACTGGAGACCAGGAAATACAGCATACATCACCGAAAATGGTTATTTATATAAAGCAAAGCGTGACATGACCGTAGCCGGTGATGCGATTTGGGCCGGTGGAGGTGGGGCAATTTTCGAGATCAGAGACTGGGACAACAACCTTGTATGGAGCTTTGAGATGAACAATGAAATCAATAGGTTGCATCACGATTTTACCGTAAAACCCAATGGAAACATAATTGCCCTGGCATGGGAGCTAAAGACAACTCAAGACTGTGTGGATGCAGGTAGAGATACATCTACCCTTGCACAAAAGATCATGTGGCCCGAATGGATCTTTGAAATCGACCCTACAACCGACAATATCATCTGGGAATGGCACACCTGGAATCATCTTGTACAGGACTTTGATGCAAAAAAAGCTAATTTTGCTATACTCGCCGATAATCCTCAGCTTGTCGATGTAAATTTTGGACGCGATGATGGCCATCCCGACTGGATGCATTCCAATGCACTTGACTATAATGCCGATCTAGGACAGATCATGATGAGTGTCCCCTATTTTAACGAACTATGGATCATTGATCAGACGACAACAACCGAGCAAGCCGCTGATCACTTTGGTGGCATGGGAAATGTAGGAGGAGACCTCATGTATCGATGGGGAAATCCAATCACTTATGATCTGGGCGACAGTATGGACCAGAAGCTTTTCTTCCAGCATGACACACATTGGATCGATGATTTTCTAGATGCAAGTCATCCGATGTATGGAAAAATTGGTGTATTCAATAATCGCGTCGGAGAGGATTTTTCTACGGCCAATATCATCACACCGCCTTGGGATATGTATGAGTGGAAATATCTCGCTGGGGCGAATGCATCTCTTCCAGATGATTTTGATGAAACAATCACTCACCCCATCCCATCAAAGATGTTTTCGTCAGGGCTCTCAAGTATACAAGTTCTGCCCAATGGAAATAGGCTTTTGACAGACGGTCGCCATGGTTATTCCTTTGAGCTAACACCCGATGATGAAATAGTGTGGGAATACATTACTCCTCGCAAGGGCATGGAAGTTGCGACTCAAGGTGACATCCTTGAGGTCAATAACAACCTTACGTTTAGGATGAAGCGTTACCCTACGGACTTTGTCGCTTTTGACGGAAAGGATCTCACATCAAAGGGATGGATAGAACTGGAACCCAATGAAGCCTATTGCTCAGACATAACGCCCACTAAAGATGTGATGATTGAGGAAATGTTTAAAATTTATCCCAATCCTTCCTCGTCAACCATCACTATTGAATGGGATGGAATGAAGTATGCCGATATCAGCCTTATAAACAGCATAGGCCAAGAAATAACGAAATTATCGGCATCTGGGGGCCGTAAATATCTCGATGTATCAAGTCTTCTAACTGGATTCTATTATGTCGTTGTGAATGCTGATGGTCATAGTTATTCCAGAAAAATTTATGTTCAGTAAGACGACCTCGCTGAGCCATCTTCAAATTAAGGAATCGGTCAATAACAACCTTACGTTTAGGATGAAGCGTTACCCTACGGACTTTGTCGCTTTTGACGGAAAGGATCTCACATCAAAGGGATGGATAGAACTGGAACCCAATGAAGCCTATTGCTCAGACATAACGCCCACTAAAGATGTGATGATTGAGGAAATGTTTAAAATTTATCCCAATCCTTCCTCGTCAACCATCACTATTGAATGGGATGGAATGAAGTATGCCGATATCAGCCTTATAAACAGCATAGGCCAAGAAATAACGAAATTATCGGCATCTGGGGGCCGTAAATATCTCGATGTATCAAGTCTTCTAACTGGATTATTTTTCGTTGATGCTGGTAGCTGTTGTTTTGTTCAAATGCTGAGGCTTTCTTTTTTAACTGGTCATAGGGTTGTCCATGAAGTACTGTGCCTTTATTAGGCGTTTTTCTCTTTCATGACGGTCTTTGCGTGCCCTTTTTTCATGTAGGTGCAGATCACTTTCCGTCCCTGGTACATTAGTGTAGTGTATTTTAGCTTTATTGGTTTTCCATCTTTTTGATACACCCATTCATTGTTACGACCGTTTTCATCATTTTTAGCTATGAATGGAAAGTCCATTTGCAGGTCATCTTTACCTGTTCCAGTATTTTACTTATCGTCTTGACTTCGGCAGTGTTTCCCTCGAATATATGATAGGCTTGTTACGATCCATGAGCATCCTAATACCACTTGAAGATTTTACCATCCTTGGAGTATCCCTTTTTTCTTAATGTGTTTTCTTGTTCTACATCGACTATCAAAATAAAAAGTCGTTACATCATAAAAAACAATATCTAATTTTTGATTGAATAAATTGCGACCGGTCATATATATACTTTGCTGTATGGCGTGGCTATATTGGTCCAGCTTATCCAAGGCACGGTACAACCAATGGAGTTTTATGTCTTGTACCGAGTAATATTCAGCCTGATTGTGATAATTAGCCAGTTTACTGTTGGGAACATTAAAGCGCTCGACCAACATCAGCAACACCGCTTCGTATTCAAAGGTCAAAGCTTAAATGTGTGCAGCACGCTGTCAACTAATTGCACATAACCAAAATTGAACCTGCCCACTTCCTCCACCTCAGTACCCATCAAGTCTAAGGGATTGCCATTACAGCCTGGATCCCATTTTCTTAAGTGTCTCAGGGTTATAGTCCTCTGCCTTGCCCAAATTGGCTAGGGTTTTCATTCGCGCAACGCCGTTTTCATCGCGATAGGAATGAATCAGACTCATATAGTGTCCGGACTTCTTTTTATCAATACGAATTATAGCCATAATAACTACATTATATTAATAATTTCTTAGAAAAATAAACTGTCTTCGCAATACAATTTACATATAAAAAAACTAAACCCTTATCCTGCAAGGGTTTCAGACGATTTCTCTCATACAAGTGTCAAAGTCAAGAGACGACCTCGCTGAGCCATCTTCAAATTAAGGAATCGAAGAATTGAGGAGTCGAAGAATTGATCTTAATGACTACTTGGCAAAGAGCGTATTGTGATCTGCGTATATGTAGCCATCCTGTAGTGTATTTTAGCTTTATTGGTTTTCCATCTTTTTGATACACAAATCTTGATACTAGGTACTTATTTTTTCTACTTCCTGACTTTCCTGTTTCTCGAAGTCTCCAGTCTATCGTCTTATGTCTTATTACTTTATACTTATCAATCTCGGTTTCTCGAAATATCGACTTCTCAGCATCTATTATATTGTCACACATCAAAGATCTTCCCACGATTCAGGATGTGGTGCGGATCGAGAGCATTTTTGAGCCTCTTCATTAACAGAAGCTCCTCATCCGTCCTAGACACGGTCAGGTGCTTTTTTTTATGTGTGCCTATTCCATGCTCCGCAGAAACCGACCCGCCCAACGCTTTCAACGGTGTATACACGATTCTATCGATCCTCTCCTTCAGCTCATTGCTATCATTATCCTTCCCAATGATATAATGAATATTCCCATCCGCTACATGACCAAAGGTAAAGACATGCTCAACTCCGTCTTGTTGTGCCAGTTCTTCACTAATCATATCTATGGTATCACCTATCGCAACCAAGGGCAAACTGATATCGAAGTGCTGATCATACGCACATACCGATGACAAGACATGGACATCTTCTCGAATACGCCAAAACCACTGCATGTCTGAGTCACCATCAGCTTTCACAGCGTCAGTGATAATATTCTTTTCCATGGCCATCTCCAGGCACTGTAACATGGCCTGATCTTCGGAATCGCTACTACCTAAGGTCTCGATGAGCACATAATATTTGCTACCATCAGGTAGTGGAGGCTTTGGGCTAGCTGGTGGGGAGGTCATGGTCTTATAGGTATCACCCCATATCAATTCATACCCACTCAGATTATTTTGTAACTTCTGACCTAAGAGCTTTAAGAAGGACTGTACCTGAGGAAAGTTATCCATTGACACGAAAGCACTACACCTCCGTGATGGCTTTTCAAAGAGTCTAAAGACAGCCTTGGTAACGATTCCCAGCGAGCCTTCACTACCAATAAAGAGTTGTTTTAAGTCATAACCAGAATTATCCTTGATGATCTTCTTGAGGGAGTTTATGACGGTTCCATCCGCAAGAACGGCTTCCAGGCCAAGAACCAACTGTCTTGTCATGCCATATCTGAAGACTCGCAAGCCCCCGGCATTGGTAGAGATTACACCTCCCACTTGTGCTGATCCTTTGGCGCCAAAATTAAGCGGCAACAATAGTCCCTTTTCATCAGCAGCTCTCTGTACTGTCTCTAGTACGACTCCCGCTTGAGCAGTAACCGTGCGACTCACCTCATCAATTTCTTCGATCTGGCTCATCTTCTCCAACGATATAATGACATCATCATCGGTAGAGACTGTACTACCTACAAGATTGGTCAATCCACCATGAACAACTACCGGCTGGCTCTCTTCATGGCAAATCCTCAACACATTGCTAACATCATCAGTACTCGATGGCGTCACTAATGCCTTGGCTCTTAGATTTTCATCCATGTGCCAGAAATGACTATAGCGATCCGACAATTGCTCGCCTGTCAATACCTTATCGTCACCAATCGCCTCTTTTATTTTTTCTACAATATTCATGGGTATCTTATTCAATGATATAATTATAAGTCACTGGCGGACCAGCTATAAATGGTCTACAATTTGACTTCAGTCCAATATGTATCGGATGAATTTGATAAGAATTATAATCTTCCTGACTATTGAAGCTCATGGACATCACCAATTCCAGATGTGACATTGCTCTTTTATCGTCCAGGTCTGTAAATTTTCCGATCTCAAGATTCCTTATGCTGGGTATTTCTTTCAATCTTTCAATTTCGTCGATCAACATTTTCACACTGTCTTTCGACATTCCGTCCTTAAGGTCAAAGTAGACTACATGGACCAAATCTCCCTTGCTACTCTCTACATCTCCCAACTCCATATCACTCTTATTATTAGGTCGACAGCTCATGAGTCCCAGAAGGATAATGAGCCACGACACGTTACAAATTTTCATAGCACAAAATTAATATTCCTTTCTCAGAGTATGTGATATCATCTGATTCCATATTTTCGCTGTACGATGAAAGAAACCATAGATATACAGATTCGTGATGAGACTGCACCTTTAGAGGCAGTGATACTGGGAACAGCACGAGACTTGGGCACTCCATTTATGAATTATGTAGATCCAAATAACTGGCACAATGAGGAGGCTCCTCTCAAAGACAAGATTACCGATCCAAAATCCCGAGAGCACATCATGGCCGGCACCTATCCCTTGGAAACAGATCTTAGAAGAGAGAATGATGAATTTGCCAGAGTATTAGCGAAGTACAATGTCAAAGTTTTTCAGCCCATCACACTTCCTAGCACCAATCAAATTTACACCCGTGACATTGGGTTTGTCATTGATGACGTCTTTATTAAGTCCAACATGGGTACCATCGAAAGACAATCTGAGTTCTTTGCAATTAGAGATATCGTAAGCCGTATAGGACAAGAGGTTTGGTTTCCACCAAAGAGTGTAAAAATCGAAGGTGGTGATGTCATGCCAATACATGACACTATTTACGTAGGACAGCCCGCCAAGGGAACTGAACGTATGAGATGCAACCGTAGCAACGAAGCCGCAATCACATATCTTCAGGATAAATTTCCAGATAAAAAAATTGTAGGTGTCCCTCTATATAAGTCGGACAGGTATCCTGAGAAAAACAGCCTCCACCTTGACTGCGCTTTTCAACCATTGGGCAAGAATGACCACTGCATCATCTTCATCGATGGCTTTGAGAATAAAGATCAAGCTCACGAGATGATGGATAAGTTTGGAGGTGAGGATAACGCTATAAAGATTTCAAGCCTGCAGATGTACAATATGAATAGCAATGTATTTTCCATTAGGCCTGATGTCATAGTTTCTGGTGATAACGAGGATGAGTTTGGAGAAGTAAATCGTCAACTTGAGGAAAAGGGATTTACCGTAGAAAAAATCCACTACTCCGAGACATCAAAGATGGAAGGACTTCTTAGGTGCTCTACTTTGCCATTGAGAAGGCAGTATAATTGACAACAATGAATAGATTTATAGCAAACACTGTTCTCATGGTGAGACCTGTCCAGTTTGGCTTTAATGAAGAAGCCGCTGAGACCAACTCTTTTCAGCACAGACTAGAAAGTCTATCAGCCCGTCAGATTCAAGAGGTCGCAAGTCTGGAGTTTGATGCTTTCGTGGCAACACTCAGAGATAATGGAATAAAGGTGAAAGTCTTTAATGACACTCTTGACTTTCACACCCCTGACTCCATTTTTCCCAATAACTGGTTTAGTACTTGTCCTCACAGTAAGACCATTTACGCTTATCCGATGAAAAATGAAAGTCGGTCCGCCGAGCGCCGAGAAGACATCGTGGAAGATTTAAAGAAGGACACAGGTTTTAGCTATGATGATTCTTTGCTTTCCTATGAGTCAAAAGATAAGTCACTCGAGGGAACAGGCAGCCTGGTGCTTGATCATCAAAACAAGTTAGCATATGCGGCATTGAGTCCTCGTACTGAAAAAACCATTCTTGATAAGTGGTGCCAGAAAACCGGTTTTGAAGCCATAATATTTCATACACTTGATAAAGACGGCGGAGAGATATATCACACCAATGTCATGATGACTATGGCTGATGAATATGCAGTAATCGCATTGGAGACGATTCATAATCAAAACGAAAGAATTCAAGTTGATCAAATCCTTGCCAGTACAGGAAAAGACGTCATAGATATTACTATAGATCAGATGGAACAATTTGCTGGAAATATGCTCCAACTTCAGAATGACAAGGGAGAGAAATTTCTTGTTATGTCGAGTACAGCCGAGTTATCACTCACCTACTTACAAAGAAAAATGATAGAGGACAAACATCAAAATACCATATTATCCTCTCCCGTCAACATTATAGAAACCATTGGCGGCGGAAGTGCTAGGTGCATGATGGCAGAGGTTTTCCGATGAAAAACAACATCAACCAATTATCATTTTTTAAAAATAGAGTCATCCTAAACGTGCAGTCTCAGTCTGGTGGCGATATAGGCTCATCGGTCAAGGTTACTACTAAAGACAGTGTCTTTTTTGTCAAAGGTTATTCAATGTCATCTATGGGTGGAGCGGCAGAATCCGAAGCTGAAGGATTGCAACTCATAGCCTCTACAAAATGCATTTACGTTCCCAAGGTCGAGGACGTCACAACCAATGGTGATAGAGAATTCTTGATTCTAGGTTTTATACATCCAGGACAGAGAAGACCAGGTTATTGGGAAGATTTCGGTAAAGCTCTAGCATCTTTGCATCAAATGACCACCAAGTCTTACGGACTATCTAATGACAATTTCATAGGTCGCCTACCCCAGGGAAATACATTTTCTGATAACGTCTTTTCATTTATTGCTAACAGTCGACTTCTACCACAAGGCAAATTGGCTTTGGATAAAGGTCTGCTTGTTTTGGATGAAATTGCAATGATCGAAAAACTCTGTACAAAACTTGAGAGTCTTATCCCCAATGAACCTCCCGCACTCATCCATGGCGATCTTTGGAGCGGCAACTACTTGTGTAACAGGAATGGGAAAGTTGTAATAATAGATCCTTCCGTTTCCTATTCTCATCGAGAATTTGACATCGCCATGACTTCGCTTTTCGGAAGATGTGCTCCGACCTTTTATCAAACCTATCATGACTCGTATCCATTGGTAGCAGGATGGAAAGATAGAGTAGACCTCTTTCAGTTATATTACTTACTTGTCCATCTAAACATGTTTGGATTGAGCTACAAAAATCAGGTGATGGAAATAGTCAGGAAGTATCTTTGAAGATTCATACTTTGTAAATCAACCATGATGAAAATCCTGAATGCTGAACAAATAAGAATGGCTGATGCATACACCATCGAAAACGAGCCCATTGCCTCGATCGACCTGATGGAGCGTGCAGCCGTCAATTGTAGTAATTGGATAATAGCTCATGCAAATGCTAATCAAGCAATCCATGTGATCTCAGGGATGGGTAACAATGGTGGTGATGGCCTTGCCTTAGGAAGACTTCTCCACGAAAGCGGATATGAGGTTGTTGTTTCCATTATAAATCACAAAGAAAACTTCTCGCCAGATTGCGAAACGAATTTTAACAGACTTGAAGACTTACAGGTAAGTATTAATCGTATCGACCATGCACAGGAGCTTACCATTCCAAAAGAAGGCATCATCCTTGATGCCATCCTAGGCTCAGGGTTGACCAGACCCACCAGTGGATTATTGAAAGAGATTATCGTGGCGATAAATAGTTCTCACAATGAAGTCATCGCAGTAGACATTCCGTCCGGATTGTATTGTACTGATAACAATTCCAATGATCCTACGGGCATCATAAGAGCCGACCATACACTTAGTCTAGAACTGCCCAAACTGGCTATGATGCTATCCGACAATCAGAATTTTGTCGGCAAGATGCACATCATTCCTATTGGACTGGATCAACAATACATCCAAAAGCAAGAATCCAGGTATTATTACCTACAAAGAACGGACTTGTCAGTACGAATGAGAGAAAAATACTCACATAAGGGTAGTTATGGCCATGGTCTTCTCGTTGCTGGATCAAAAGGTAAGATGGGAGCCGCCATCCTAGCAGCAAGAGCCAGCCTAAGATCAGGCATCGGATTGGTAACCTCTCACATTCCAGGATGCGGATATGATCTTATGCAAGTCGCAGTTCCGGAAGCCATGGTAGTAGCCGATAGTAATCATAATTTTATCAGCGATACTGTTTCGACAAATGAACGGACCATGGCCGTCGGACCAGGGATAGGCACCCACGATCTTACAGTAAAAATGCTGCGTAACCTGATTACTAGTCTCAAGAATCCAATGATTCTTGACGCCGATGCCCTGAATATTTTATCGGCTAATCCCCAATGGTTGAGGTTACTTCCGAAGGAGTCCATTCTCACTCCTCACCCTGGAGAATTCAAAAGATTAGTAGGATTGTATGATGATGATCTAGAGAAAATCGAAAAGCAATCAAGCCTATCAGAAAAATACAGTATCTACATCATTCTCAAAGGAGCGCATACATCCGTAAGTACGCCGGATGGAAAGCTCATCTTTAACAGTACAGGAAATCCGGGAATGGCTACTGCTGGCAGCGGAGATGTGTTGACAGGAATATTATGCGGGCTTTTGGCCCAAGGTTATGATCCTATGATGGCGTGCTTACTAGGTGTTTATATCCATGGTATGGCTGGTGATCTTGCCGCTCAAGAAATTGGGATGGAGTCGATGATAGCCAGCGATATTGTGGATAGAATTGCGGTGGTATTTCGTGAATTGTCTCCCTCCTGTTGATCCGATTCTTGAGCTTTCTTCATTATCAGAATTAAAGTCTTTCGATAGGTCTTGTCATGATTTTTAGTCAAAAATCTCGCCAATGCCTTTCAATTTCTCTAATCTTTACCCTGACCTAAACCTGTCAGCCGTGCCTTTGACAAATGGGATGCAGTTGAGGTCAGGGCAAAATGTCAAGTCAAAATATTCACAGATCACTCATACCACTTTCTATAAATCTCCCTATTCCAAGCACTGCCTTTCCAGGCATTCATCAGCATAGTTATCTCATTGTAGCTGACAATACCTGAATGTACACCATGGCGCTTCAAATACTGATCATAAACTAGGTCGCGTAATCGAGGAAGGATATCAGGATATTTGTCTTGATTGTCATAGATAGCCTCTAAGTCGTTTTTTATGGAAGAAGGAAGCTTTCCCCTCAAGTCATGATAAAGCAGAGGACTATCGCTCCGTAATGAGACCATGAGGTATCTCCAGTATGTCAGCAATCCTGCATAGTTGATGTAGGTGTCTTCCGAACTAAGGCATGCGAGGAGTCCGACAAAATTGCACTCTCCTTCATCAGTCACACCATAACCATGGGTCATCTCATGCGCCAGTGTAAAAGGCCATTGCAACGGGTGCAATCCCGCATCAATGTGCCCTTCAAAACTGTGAGGGATATAAATGCCTGCCGTTGATGTTCTGAGTAATATACCTTTGGGGTGCAGTCGTCGTACTCTTACTCTACCCCGTGTAGGGAAATCCCACGATTTCAATATTTCTTCGAGGATAGGTCTGATCTGACTTTCAATATCCGTAAAGTCTGCATGTGCTTCAAGAGCCAAAGTGTCTCTGTCAATCTGCAACCGTAGTGATTCCAAATGGCTTTGCACCAATGATGCTTCCTCATGTAGATATGTGCTGTCAATCCTGTCCTGCTGAAAACCCAACGTGGTAGCCAAAGGGTGAAGGTTATAATTGAATCCCCAAAAGATGTAGAACAAAGACACGACGACGGCTATGAACCTTAAGATACCCACTCCACCTTTCAAGAATCTATCTTTAAGAGATGTTTTCCTTTGAGCATGATTATGGAAAAATCGAAACGTGAAATACAAGACCAATGCAAAGATGATGTAGATAAAAGGGATGGCAAGGAATCCCAAAGTGTGATCATAAGCGATCCTCAAAGCTTGAAATATGCTCACAAAGTAGCTTTGGTCCAGTCCATGTACTGACGACATGATCAGATTTATCACCAGCGTAAATAGCAGAAGAATAAACGGCCAGAACTTTCGGAGTAATTTCATTCAACTGTAAATATCATATTAACGACGTTTTGACAAAAAAATTGCAACTTTTGTAAGTTTGCCGATGTTGAAGATATCGATTTAGACATTGAGATGGCAAGTCTTTCAGTACTTTGCGATCTTAGAATAGATCAAAAAAAAATTGCAAACTATTAAACTTACTAAAAATGGCATTTGAATTTACTGATACTAATTTTGGAGAAAAAGCCTTACAAGAAGATAGCGGATTGTCTGTTGTTGACTTTTGGGCAGAATGGTGTGGACCATGTAGAATGATTACCCCCATTATTGAAGAACTAGCTACGGACTACGATGGAAAAGCACTAATAGGAAAGATGAACGTGGACAGCAATACTGAGATACCTATGAAATATGGTGTGCGAAGTATTCCTACAATCCTATTTCTAAAGAATGGAGAAGTCGTCGACAAGCATGTAGGAGCTACATCAAAAGCAGCCTTGGAAGAAAAAATCAACGCACATTTGTCCTAAACTGCTATTAAACATATATTGGAGTTCTTATTCACCGTTGTGAGTAAGAGCTTTTTATTTTATGGATTTTTTTGACAAACACGACATACGGCAGATAGAGAATCTGGAGTTGATAGCTTCCCAGGTGGTAGAGGGATTTATCATCGGAATGCATAAGTCGCCCTTCCATGGATTCTCTGTTGAATTTGCCGAGCATCGCCTCTACAATCAAGGTGAGTCCACTAGAAATATCGATTGGAAAGTATATGCTCGTACAGACAAGATGTTTGTCAAGAAATACGAAGAAGAGACCAACCTAAGATGTCAGATCGTCATTGATACGTCCTCCTCTATGTACTTTCCCAAGGAAAAAAAGCTAAACAAACTACAATTCTCATCCTTGGCTGCAGCATCGTTGATGAACCTATTCAAGCGACAACGTGATGCTTTTGGCATAAGCCTATTTGAAGACAACCTACACACTCATACTCCTGCTAAATCTTCTACCAAGCATTACTACCTGATGCTCAATTATCTGGAAGGACTCATCAAGAATGATGCACTCAGCAGGACCACCGCTGCCGCCGAATCTATCCATGAAATTGCAGATCGAATACACAAGAGATCTCTCGTGATCATTTTCTCAGATATGCTCGAGAGAGAAAAGGATGCCGATGAGTTATTTGCCGCCCTCCAGCATTTAAAGCACAACAAACACGAAGTCATACTATTTCATGTGCTCGACAAGTCGCTGGAGCGGGATTTTGAATACGAAAACAGACCCTATGTCTTCAGAGACATGGAGACGGGAGAACAGGTAAAACTACAGTCCAACCAAGTAAAAGATTTGTATCAAGAAAAAATGCAGGCGTTTGTTTCTGAGTTAAAGTTGAAGTGCCTGCAATATCGTATTGACATCTATGAAGCCGACATTAAGGAGGGCTTCTACCCTATCCTTCAGAAATTCATCGTAAGAAGAAGCAAGATGCTCTAAATCAAAATCATGATCAATCTATCAGAAATATCGACTCGTGCTCCTCAAGGTCTCAACAAAAAAGAAATAGAGGATAAAACCAAGGACATCACTAAGCGCATAGCCGAACTGACGGAAATCCTTTATTCCAGAAAAGATGAGAATATTCTTCTTGTACTGCAAGGGATGGACTCGAGTGGTAAAGATGGGACGGTAGAAAAAGTGTTTGGTGATTGCAGTCCTATGTGGGTAGATACATATGGATTTAAAAAACCAACGGATGAAGAGTTTGCCCACGATTTTCTATGGAGAGTTCATAAGCAAGCTCCACGGAAAGGAAAGATAAAGGTATTCGTCAGGTCTCATTACGAAGACATCCTTATCCAACGTGTCCACAAGTGGATCGATGAGGATCGCGTGTCTATTAGGATAGATGCCATCAACGCATTTGAAAAACTACTCCAAGTCGACAACAATACTACCATCATAAAAGTATATCTCCACCTCTCTAAGGAAAGACAGCACGACAAGCTTACAGAGCGTACACAACTGGAGCGGAAATACTGGAAGCACAATGATGGCGACTGGGAGGAGAGAGAAAAATGGGATGAGTATATGAAATGCTATCAAGATGCCATCAACAGATCGGATATTCCATGGATCATAGCACCGGTGGATCCGCGATGGTACAGAAATTACTTTATCGCCAATGAAGTGCTAAAAGTGCTCGAAGCAATGAATCTTACTTGGCCACCACTCGAGTCGAAGAAATTCTGAGCCATGCCCCGAGTAGATAAATGGCTGTGGAGTGTCAGGATATACAAGTCGAGGACCAAGGCAACAGCCTCAGCCAAGTCAGGAAACATCAGGATCAATGATAAGTCGGCAAAACCTTCATCAGACGTGAATATCGATGATGTCGTATCGGTAAAAAAAAATGGTTTCAATCTTATATTCAAGGTAGTCAAGCCCATAACAAAACGTGTGGGTGCACCGATAGCCATCGAATGCTATGAAAATCTCACGCCTGCTGAAGAGTTGAATAAGTTCAAAGACTGGTTTATAGGAAAGATGAAAGGTGAGTTCCGCGAAAGAGGAAGTGGACGACCTACCAAACGCGAACGAAGGGACATTGAAGATTTCAAAACCGATCAGTATCTGGAATTTATCGACATCGATGACGATTAGTTTTTTTCGATTCTTGACGATCTGCGTTTATCTTAGCAGCAAGTGGAAACTCTTCTTTCTAAAATAGCCCCTGGATTATGGATTGCTGTCGTAAGCATCATAGTGCTTTATGTCTTGCTATTGCTTGTTTTTTACTTCTTCCAACATTACTTTTTCTTTCGGCCCGAGATCTTGCCTCCTTCCTTTAAGTTTGAATATCCCTTCGATTTTGAGGAGAAGACATTCGAGATGGAAGACGGAGGCAGTGTCAACAGCATCTTGTTTACAGTCCCCAACTCGAGAGGAGTTATCTACTATTTCAAAGGAAACTCAAGAAGCATCAAAGGATGGGGGAAATTTGCCAAAGATTTCATCTCCAACGGTTATGATTTTTTCATGATGGACTACAGAGGATTTGGGAAGAGCAAGGGAAAGCGAACCGAACAAAAACTGTATGCCGACTCACAATACCTCTACAAGTGGCTCACACAGAGGTACGGTGAAGACAACTTGGTGATCTATGGTCGATCCTTGGGATCGGGAATAGCTGCTCGCATTGCATCGTGGAATAACCCGGCGATGCTCATTCTGGATTCACCCTATTCTTCATTCTATGAGAATATCAAACGATGGCTCTTCTGGCTTCCGCTGAAAAAAATATTGCGCTATCAGATCAGGACGGATCAATTTATCAATAAGGTCTCTTGCCCCATCGCCATCTTGCATGGCAACAGGGATCGCCTGATACCTATCGAACACAGTTATAGACTCAAAAAAATAAAACCCAATGTCGATATGTTCATCATTGATAAGGGAGGACACAATAACTTACCCTCATTCCCTGAGTTTCACTCAGCTATTTATGATCTCCTCGATTCTCTAGACAGAAACAAGTAGATGAAGAAGGTAAAAACACTGGCTGATCTCATCCCTCAGGGCGATGCCTTAGGCAAGTCAAAGATCTCGCTTTCGACAAAGGAGAATTCCGTCTGGCGTACATACTCCGTCAAGGAGATAAGAAAAACCATCAATAGGTATTCCACGTATTTGAATTCTGTAGGTATCGGTAAAGGAACCCATGTAGTTCTAACGTCAGACATCGCCACAGCCGAGTGGTTGTTCCTTGATCTTGCCATACAGCAGCTTGGTGCCGTATCAGTCTTTATTTATCCTAATTTACCCGTACATGAATTCGCCCGTCAGCTGAAGGTATCCGACGCAAGTATTGTCTTTTTCCAGTCCCCATTAAGAAAAGAGATCATCGCTGAAATACAATCAGTAGCACGTATTTTTATCATTTCCGCCATCAACTTGGAGACGATCGACGATGCCTCAGAAGGAATCCATAATGAAGTGTCGCCAGACCAACTGAGTACGATCATCTTTACGTCAGGTACATCAGGTACGTCAAAAGGAGTGATGCTTTCTCATGAAAACATAATAAGCAATATTCACGGAATAGCGCCTCTCCTGCCTGTGGATAGAAGAACGAGAGTGATGAGTATTCTACCCTACAGTCATGCTTTTGAGCGGACGGTTGTACTGACTTACTTGATGGTAGAATGTGCCATTTATCTGCCAGGGTCTAGAGAAGACGTCGAAGGAGATTACCGGTATGCACGACCTACATTTGTCACTGCTGTGCCCAGGATGATAGAAAAGCTTTATGACAGAGTAGTTGACGTAAAATCTCAGAAATCACTGATCAAGTCTAAGCTTATCGAGAGGGCGTTAAAGGTGAGCAGCAAGGAAGTTAAAGGTGGTATATCGGGTATGTTACATCACGGAAAATTGCTCGTTTCAAAGCACCTCATTTTTAGAAAATTCAGATCGGCACTGGGTGGACAGCTGAAAGCCATCATTGTAGGTGCTGCCCACCTCAATCCTAAGTACAGCAGAACATTTGCGGCAGCGGGAATTCCCTTGCGTGAAGGCTATGGCATGACCGAGGCCTCACCCGTCATCAGCGTCAATAGATTTACGCCTGGACTCAATAAAATAGGAACCGTAGGTCTTCCTCTAAATAATGTCAAGGTGAGGATAGAAAGATCAAAGGAGTCCGAGTCAGGAGAAATTATGGTAAAGGGACCCAATGTAATGATGGGCTATTACAAAGACCCTAAGGCCACCAGTAAAGTAATGACCGATGATGGCTGGTTACATACTGGCGATGTGGGGAGACTGATTGATGGCAAGTATCTACAGATCACAGACCGGAAGAAAAGCATCTTCAAGACTTCTACCGGAAAGTATGTTGCTCCCAGCCGTATAGAATACATCCATCAAGAGTCTGAGTACATCGAGCAGATAGTAATTATAGGCTTCCAGCGCCCATATCTTACTGCCTTGGTCTATCCTCAATACGATAGATTAAAAGCGTGGTGTGAGAAAAATAACATTCACTGGACGAGCCCAAAGTATATGTCATACAACATAAAGGTGAAAGGCAAGGTACTCCGCGAGATTAAAGATCGAGAAGCCTCATTGGAGAATCATGAAAAGGTACGCAGCATCTATCTCCTCGATCACCCTCTGAGCGTAGAAGAAGGCACCTTATCCAGTGCGCAGAAATACAAGCGACACCATATCCTAGATCATTACTCAAAGGAAATCGAAGGGATATATTACATATAGAAAATTCCGAAACATATTCCACTTGCATTTACGCGGAGGTCCTACAAAATGTAATATATTATTCACAAATAATAAATCCTTTCTGGATTGAAGAGTTTTTAATGTAGAATCAATCCACAATTGACCATGTATTCTTCGATAAAACGTAAACTGGTGATCATCTTTTTTGGACAACCTTATGGACTTCCCCGAAATAGTGGAGACATAGTTAGGTTTACTACGTAGTATTTATTTACTTCATAAAACAATAAACTATATCAATTATCAGAAAACGGTACATTCTAAGAAACGAGATATAATAATAGATAAACGTCATAGTAGAGTCTTCGGCGTTGGACAACATTAAAATGAAAAGTATACAAGTAGAGATATTAGCTCCTGTAGGTTCATATGAATCACTTACAGCTGCTATAAAAGCCGGGGGTGACTCTATATATTTTGGGGTTGAGCAACTCAATATGCGGTCTCGTTCATCTATCAACTTCACATTAGATGACTTATTTGAGGTAAGCAAAATATGTCAGGAGAACAACGTTAAATCATATATCGCCCTCAATACTATACTCTACAGCCATGACATAAGTCTGATGAAGTCTATCGTAGATCATGCAAAGAAAAACAATATCACTGCAGTAATTGCATCGGACCATGCTGTAATGTCTTATTGTAAGTCAATCAACATGCCATTGCACATTTCTACTCAAGTCAACGTTACCAATATTGAAACAGTAGAATTCTATGCCGCTTTTGCTGATGTAATGGTTCTATCCAGGGAATTAAGTCTGAGACAAGTTTCAGAGATCGCAAAAGAGATTGAAAGAAGACAAATCATAGGACCTTCAGGTGAACTAGTAAGATTAGAAGTGTTTGCTCATGGAGCACTTTGTATGGCCGTATCCGGAAAATGCTACCTGAGTCTACATTCCAATAATGCCTCTGCCAACAGAGGCGCATGCATCCAAAACTGCAGGAAAGAGTACATTGTAACAAGCAAGGAAGATGGCGTTGAATTGGAAATAGACAATGAATACATTATGAGTGCTAAAGACCTTTGTACCATAGGGTTTCTTAATAAAATACTGGAAAGCGGCGCGGGTATTCTGAAAATAGAAGGAAGGGGACGCTCGGCTGATTATGTCGACACCGTTGTACGTTGCTATAAAGAGGCTGTTTCCTCCATTCAGGAAGGAAACTACACATCCGACAAAATTAAGAGTTGGACCAAGCAACTGGCAACAGTTTATAATCGTGGATTTTGGGATGGCTATTATCTGGGTCGCAAAATGGGAGAATGGAATGACTCTTACGGTTCAAAAGCTACAGATAAGAAGCTCCTCCTTGGAAGATGTATTAAGTATTTTGGAAAAATAAAGGTAGGAGAATTTAGAATGGAATCTCACACATTGAAAGTAGGTGACAGAATTCTACTCACTGGACCCAACATTGGAGCTATTAAAACAGAAGTGAAAGAACTCCGGGTAGATACCGTATGTGTCGACTCTGTTAAGAAAGGCGATACCTTCACGATAAAAGTAGATGAAGCTATCAAGCCCTCTACCAAGCTGTATAAAATAGTGACCGAGTAATGGTTCGTATTATATATTACAGAGGAAAATGTATAGGATGCAATGGCTGTGTGGAAGCTGCACCCAATAGATGGCGGATTTCCAAAAAGGACGGACGATGCAATCTTATTGAGGGAAAGGAAAAGAAGGGAGTATTCAAGGCATTGGTTAATGAAAACGAGCACTCTGAAAATATTCAGGCCGCAGCCAACTGTCCTGTCAAGATTATTAAGGTAGCATTATGCTAATGCTAAAACAATGCCAACGTTATCCAGCAATAATATCAACTTAAGTATCTTGCCTTATAATACGCAATCATGAAATTAAACTTATTGTCTTGCGATGCGATGAGGCCAGATAGAAGAGCGATAGCCAGGTGCATAACAGAGTTCTCATCTATCATGGACGAATCACTTTCAAATGAACTCACAGATATTCTAATAGAAGGAGATGCTATAGAGGTTGAGATTGCAGATAGAAATTCTAGTTCTGCTTTAAGAGCTTTGCGAAAACTAAGCATTGATTACGAAATTGTAGAATGAACCAACTTAATATATAGTGAAACATCGTTTCTCTATTTTTGTTAACTACCTGAGTAGTTACGATCCATTAAATATTCTTGGATTAAGAATTAGTCTATAAAACTGAATTGGCGAGATGCTAACGCTATATCTCTCTCCATACTCCTCTTCTCTACATCGGATACAATTATATGATATTTTATATTTGCCATCAAACAATATTCCCACATGGAATCATTTGACTTAAAAAATATCATTCAAGGCATTCCTAAAGCAGAGCTTCATATACATATCGAAGGGAGCTTTGAACCCGAACTCATGTTTGAAATTGCCAATAGGAATAACATCCCCTTAGATTATGATTCCGTCGAAACATTGAAGAAAGCTTATAAGTTTAAAAATCTTCAAGAATTTTTAGACATCTACTATGTTGGCGCTCAAGTATTGATCCATGAGCAAGATTTTTACGACTTGACTTGGGCATATCTAAGCAAAGTACATAGTCAAAATGTTGTCCATGTAGAAGTGTTCTTCGATCCACAAACCCATACTGATAGAGGGATCGGATTTGATGTCGTTATCAAAGGAATTTATAAAGCGCTTGAAAAAGCCAAGCATGAATTAAACATTTCCTACAAGCTCATCATGTCCTATCTTCGTCACTTAAGTGAAGATGCCGCATTCAAAACACTTGAATCATCACTCCCCTTCAAGCATTGGATTGATGGCGTAGGTTTAGACTCATCAGAGAGGGGTAATCCTCCCAGCAAGTTTGTCAATGTATTTGAAGTATCAGCAAAACACGGTTACAAATTGGTAGCTCATGCTGGAGAAGAAGGTCCAGCAGAATATATTTGGGAAGCTCTCGATCTCTTGAAAGTTGTAAGAATAGACCATGGAAATCGTTGTTTGGATGACGAAGCTTTAGTTCAAAGACTAGTTCAATCAAACATCCCACTAACATTATGTCCACTTAGTAATGTAGAACTCAAAGTCATTCAACATATGGAAGACCATCCCGTTACTCATATGCTTGATAAAGGAATAATGGCAAGCATCCACTCCGACGACCCAGCATATTTTGGAGGCTATATGAACGAGAATTACTACGAAACAGCAAGAGCACTAAACTTAACTAAAGATCAATTGAAAAAATTGACCATTAATGCCTTTGAAGCGAGTTGGTTGAGTTCTGGAGACAAAGAAAAACGCATTTCTCAGGTAAATGGCTATTTCAATTCATTGAACTAAGTTCCCTTGCTATATCTAGTGTCGACAGTACGGCTACGGATAATAACTATTACCTCGATCAAACTCTTTAAAAGTGATCATCTTTTGTCTGTCCATGTCATATAGTGCCAAATAAGCACATTTGATGCTTTCTCGAAAAGTTATTTCCGTGATTATATGCTGCAAATCTGGAAACTTCGCTACTATGCTTTTCCATGATTTTCTCAACCTATAGTGAGGCATACTCGACATAAGGTGATGTAGCGGGTGTTCACCAATATTTGTCGTAGCAAAATTCAAAAACCATGGTAATTTATATCTACTACTTCCCAAAAGAGAAGCCTCGATAAAATCCCATTCACTTTTCATATACTTTACAGCCTCCTCAAATTGATGTTGCACATAAAAGAACCATACATCAACAATTCCATATAAGCAAAAAACAATTGCACAGATAACGAGGAATTTATACCCCAACAGAAGTGTCAATCCTGTATAGAAAACAAACAACATAATATTAGTATAGAGAACAGAAGATTTATACTTCCTAAATTCCTTGATGTTTTCATGACGGAAAAACCGATTCATTATCAATACATATCGAGGTCCGCCCAAAATAATTAGATTCCAAGGATTGCGAAATTTTCTGTATTTTTTCCTTGCATGCTCAGGTAACTTTATATATCTATCTACCGTAATGGTCTTTATATCCCCAATATCATTGGTCTCTATCTTGTTGTTATGTGCATGATGATAATTGTGCTCACCACCCCAGTACCTATATGGGAGTAGCGTGAAAAGAGAACAGACGACACCTATGGCGTTACCTATTCTCGTATTCTTTATATAACTTCTATGTCCACAGTCATGCTGGGTGCCAACAAAACGCGGAACCCACAGAGCCGTGCATACAATAATAGGCAGCGCATAATGAAATCCGTACTTACCATACACCCAGTATGCGGAAGCAAATAATGCAATATATCCGATTACGGTAACACCTAAGTGCAATAATACAAGCCAATTACTTGGGACAGATAATTTACGAGCTTCCATGGCTATTGCTTTACCATGTTTTTGGATGTACTCTTTCTTTTGTTCTACACTCCATGATGTGGGAGCAAATTCTTGTTGTGGCATACTTCTTAACTTTACAACCAATGATCATACTACACGATCCGTACCATTGAAGTCAAATACGCAAATGGCGCAATCTGATATATATGTTAAAAATACGTATTTTATCATTGTATATCCCGAACTGATAGACTTTTTTTCTTGCCTCTCGGAATCAGGACTCATATTGTATATAGGCAGGGCCGTGAATCGGCTCCACTTGCTAGACTTGGATAGGATACTACCGGAAATCAACATCTCAACCCGCGGAATCAAGCAAATGTGAATTCACTTAACACAAGATCAATCTACCTTTACACGTTCTCACATTATGCGATCTTATAGACCTTCTAAACTGCTTATCGTTGATGGTTTTATCCGCAGTCCATAACTCGTCCTTCATCACTGTGAGTTTCAGGTTCATATTGCAAAGGCTGAAGAATTGAATTCACACTACTATCATGCAAAAAAGTCAAAAGCCCTGTGATGATTTTATGACATCTATCAATTGTATGTACTGACAATTGATTATACTTATGGGTGTTTTATTTAAGAACAACTATGATACTGTGCTTTAGTTGCCTTGTTGTAAGTCAACTGTTCTCTCAGCACCCCCACCCCACTTTTAGAAACTACACTACTGAGGACGGATTACCAAGTTCTGAGGTACACATAGCTTTACAAGACAAAGATGGTTTTATGTGGTTCGGAACGGATAATGGCCTGAGTCGATTCGATGGATATCGGTTTAAAAACTATGGCTCACGTGAAGGTTTGAAGAATCCAGTGGTTTTTGACTTGAAAGAAGATGAGGAAGGCAGGCTGTGGATCCTTACGATGTCAGGGAACATTTATATTCATGAGAATGACAGCATATTTCCCTATGAATTTAATCATGTGATTACTCAGTATAAGGACGACTATTATATGTGCTCAACGTTTAGTCATCTCTGATCAAGGTGGTCCTATTTTCGTAAGTCTAATTCTAAATGGAATAATCAAAATTGATTCCTCAGGGCATAGTGAAGTAATACTGCCTGATGACTATGGCTTCATAGTCATCGATAAAGATCATACAGCTATGTTTTCTTCATGGCATTCCAAGTGCCCGATAGAAAAACTCCTGGCTCAGGATGAAACTCTTAAAGAGGGTTTGAACTTGCCGATTCAGATAATAGAAAAGGACCAAGCCTATCTAATCCGTATGCCTCGCATAAATGAATTGGGCGGGTACACTTTTTTGAAACTTGCAGTGTCATCTTATCTGTTTTATACTTCTGGTACTCTGGGATTAATAAAGGATGGAAAATTGGAATGGTGCAAAGCCAACGATTCTGGTTTTACTTGTCGATACACAACAACCAAAGGAGAATTGTGGCTTGGCTTAATTAATAATCAAGGAATCAGAGTATACGAGAATTATGATGCATTAAGGCAGAATATTTTCTATTCCATTTTAGATGGAAATATTATTACTAATATATACAAAGACAGGCAAGGTGGTCTCTGGATAATGACAGTAGAGGACGGAGTATTTTATGCGCCCGATGAAAACATTGTGTCCTATAACGCAACTAACGGACTATCTGAGGATTTCGTAAAAACATTTACGCTCAAGAATGACAGCCTGCTCATTATTGGTTTGTGGAGAGGCGACATTATAGAGGTGGATCATGAAAAAGGAGAAATAAAAAAACTACAGCCCTCTCCATATAATGCTGCCTATAATTATGACTTGTATTATGACAATGAATTTGAAAAACTCATTGGGGGCGACATGGGCAGTCTATTGAAAGAAGGAAAATGGTCTCAAATGCTAGGGCCTTTCTATGAGACGGAAAGAAGATTTGGATTGCGTAAAGTCAGTTCGAGAAAACACAACGGCCACGTTTTATTATCTAATCGAACAAACACCCTACTTGCCAATTTAAACACTGAGAAAATCACCAAAACAACAGATGCCTTTTACATCAACTCCACCAGGCATCTGGATGCCAATTTTGACAACCAAGGGAACATATGGATCAGCCGTGTCGATGGATTGTGGCAATGGACTGGGGATTCCCTGGTCCGGCCAGAGTACGAGCATCCATATTTCTACGAAAGAATAGAAGCCGTGGAATTTATGAGTAATGGCGATTTTGTCTTAGGTACCAAGGGCAATGGAATCATCATCTGGGATGGAAAAGAGAATCTGGTTACCATCACTTCCTATGAAGGTCTCACCGCCGACATGATCGAGAATGTCTTTATTGATGAAGAAGATCAGATCTGGGTAGGTACGCTCAATGGACTTAATAAGGTCACCTATCTCTCTTCTGGTAATTTCAAGATTAAGCAATATTCGAAAAAGCATGGCCTCCCAGGAAATGAGATCACCAAGGTAAGGAGGCAAGGAGAGACCATATGGGTAGCTACTACAAAAGGCCTATGTAGGATGGAAGACGAGGGAGAAAATTTGACTACTTCTACACCGCTGCTCACTGAATTTGTCGTCAATGGTACTGCTCAAGCACTCAGTCCTTTCTATGATTTGGACCCTGATGATAAAAACATCAACCTCAGTTATCTAGCGATAGACTACAAGGCCGGAGGTGATATTCTTTATCGTTACAAACTTAAGAATACAAGTGCCTGGGAATACACTAAGAGTACCAGTTTGAATTTTCCTAACATGTCACCGGGCAACTACGAGCTGGAAATCCAGACACAGAATGAAGACGGATACTGGAGCGAATCTTTGGTACAATCTTTCAGAATAAATCCCCCGTTCTGGAAAAAACTATGGTTTCTTTTGTTAGTAATGTTAGCCATTCTAGGGCTGGGATATTTTACCTACAGTAGAAGGTTGATCTCTATTCAGAAGGAGCATGAGGTAAAAGATCAGTTGATCGAATTGGAAAGATCGGCACTCCAGGCTCAAATGAATCCTCACTTTATTTTCAATGTACTGAACTCCATACAAAATGCCGTCACTCAAAATGAAAAGGACCAAGCAGCTCTATTACTGGCAAAATTTTCCAAACTAATCAGGGCTACACTTAATAACGCCAGGGCCGAGAAAATTTCTCTCGAAGAGGAGATCGCCTACATAGAATCCTATCTATATTTGGAAAAGGTCAGGCATAAGAGGGGTTTCGATTATAACGTAACTCATGACAATGACATCGACCCGTATGATACAACCATCCCACCCATGCTCGTCCAGCCCTATGTGGAGAATGCCATCAAGCACGGTCTCAAAAACGTAGAGAAAGGAGTTATTGGTGTTAATTACTCCACAGAACAAAACTACCTTGTCATTTCTGTTACAGACAATGGTCATGGATTCCAAAAAGACACGCTGAAAAACAAAGAGTACAATTCGGTAGGAATGGCTATAACTCAACGCAGGCTGGAACTACTAGCAGATCAAAAAGACAAGGATAAAATGGTCACAGTTCATCATCTGAAGGCCTCAGATGGTCGCGTAATCGGTACTAAAATTATGATAAGGGTGAAAACTACTTAACCGTTATTAATTTATTTTATCAAAGAATAAATAATACAAATGCTACTTTGGATATTCTTACTGGGGCTGACATTTTCATTTATTATACCCGCTATAAATTTCTACCTAAGCGAGAGAAACAGCGCCTATATATTCTATGTGTTATATATTATATTTAGCATCATTTTTATATTATATACGTTTGGAAAATATAATAATTTAATGCTGTTTTCTCAGCTGAATTTGACTCCATTTTATCAATATGAAAGAATTAGTCAAACAATTCCCATGCTCTTTTACTACTTCTTTTTTTGGTATTACGTATTGAAGTCTAGCAGATGTGCGCTTTATAGAAGAGTGTTAAAATATCAAATTATATTTACACTTAGTGCCGCACCATTGACTACTATAACTGATGTTCTATTATTAAATTTCGATGGGGTACAAATAATTACTCTACTTTTGGGATTAGCATCATTATTACTAAATTATTTTTTGGTCATATTATTATTTAAAGATAATAATCCATCATTTAGAATAATAGGCTTTGGCCTTCTTGGCGCGCTCACATTTATTCTATTATCATTAATAATTTATTCCTTCCCGGGAATTAGTATATTTCAGGACAATCCACATAAGCTGTATTTAATAGGAATGCTCATTGAATTGTCATTTTTTAACTATGCTTTAAACCTATCTAATTTGCAATACAGAGAATCTCTTATTTCTGAAAAGAATGATTTAGAGAGATCAGCTCTCCAGGCTCAAATGAATCCTCACTTTATCTTCAATGTCCTCAACTCTATTCAAAGTGCTATCACCCAGAACGAGAAAAAACATGCCGGCCATCTCTTAGCCAAGTTCTCCAAGCTCATCAGGGCTACCTTAAATAACGCCAGGGCCAGAAAAATTTCTCTCGAAGAGGAGATCGCATATTTAGAGTCCTATTTATATTTGGAAAAGGTCAGGCATAAGAGGGGTTTCGATTATAACGTAACTCATGACAATGACATCGACCCGTATGATACAACCATCCCACCCATGCTCGTCCAGCCCTATGTGGAGAATGCCATCAAGCACGGTCTCAAAAACGTAGAGAAAGGAGTTATTGGTGTTAATTACTCCACAGAACAAAACTACCTTGTCATTTCTGTTACAGACAATGGTCATGGATTCCAAAAAGACACGCTGAAAAACAAAGAGTACAATTCGGTAGGAATGGCTATAACTCAACGCAGGCTGGAACTACTAGCAGATCAAAAAGACAAGGATAAAATGGTCACAGTTCATCATCTGAAGGCCTCAGATGGTCGCGTAATCGGTACTAAAATTATGATAAGGGTGAAAATAGAATAGCATTGCTCTGATTCTTCATTTCTATCCATTTGCCCTTTTATACCAAATTAAGCTCAAAATGTCGCATACTAAAATTGGTATTATGTCGAAATCCAATGGAGTTTCAAAATCATAGATGGGTTAGCAATTCCCTGGTGTAATGCAGATCCGTCAACGACATCTTTTGCGTCAAAATCAAGACAAATCAATATAGACAACCTGTACTATACCCCTAAAGGGAAGCATTATACAGAAGCAAAGTGGCCTTGTTGCATGAATGTAATGTTGATTTTCAAGCAGTTATAGAATATAGGTGCAGCTAACTTGCTAGAGGTACTTCAAAACTCAATATTTTATATCGCATAGGTATTTTTTATCGGCTAGTTCAGTATATAGTTATGAATTTGTTTCTTTTGGAAACATCTTTTATGCAACAACGCCAAGCAAAGTTATGAAAATGAAAAAAAATGACATACATTAATTGCCGTCTAATGAACATCCGCCATGAGAATAGCTATTATCGATGATGAATCCGATGCCAGACAGGCTATACGATCATTCGTATTGAAATACATTGATTCGGCTGAATTAGTGGAAGAAGCCGAAAGTGTAAAGTCAGGAATTTCTGTGATTCACAATATGCGACCCGATGTAATTTTTCTTGATATTCAATTAAAGGATGGAACGGGATTTGACATGCTAAATGCCATTGAGGAAAGAAACTTTCAAGTAATTTTTATTACAGGGCACGACGAACACGCGATCAAGGCATTTAAATATTCGGCACTCGATTACTTACTGAAGCCCATCGATACTGACGATTTTAAGAACGTGGTGAAAAAACTGTCCGAGAAAAGTAGTTTAGCAGATTTCAACAGGCGCCTCTCTCATCTCGAATCCATTTCCACTGAAAACGTATTCCACAAGATGGCTTTTCCGTCTAAAGAAGGCATCGTGTACGTGGAGCTCGATGATATTGTCCATCTTAATTCTGATGGAAGTTATACTACGGTATATACATCCAAAGATCAGCAAATTCTAGTCACACGACTCATCAAGGAGTTTGAAGAAATGCTGCCTCAGACTCAATTCTTCAGAACCCACAAATCTCATATCGTCAATCTACAATACATCGAGCAATTTCTTAGAGCCGATGAGTCGCTGGTTCTTCGCAACGGACATCGGGTACCCGTTGCCCGTCGACGGAAGGAAGAGCTGATGGCTATGTTGGGATGAGGACAAAATTCAATGGAGTTTCAAATTTATTTGAAACAGGAAAAGGCACTCGCAATTAAATCCTCCCACCAAGCAGAACCGTTAAACGGCAGCTGGGTTTGCAACCCACTGGTCAGATTATAGGTCATGGTACCTGTACCCCATTGGAGTTTCAAATTCATCCTCCGAGGCGGACAGGGATGAAACAAGTACAAAAATCTTGCAAATAAATTTGCAAGGCCCTTGGATCTGCAAGTCCATTAGTGAATTGTAAGTCTATGAGCGAATTTATCAAACCATCAATGGTCACATAAATAATTCCACTTATACTTTTCCCAGCTATCCGCCATACCTGCTTTTATCGGATTACTCAGAATATAAGAAACGACATTACCGGCCATCCTCTCGTTGCGTATATACATGTCATAACTTTCCCTTTCCCAAAACTGACCCTTTCTTCCGAGTGCGACATTAGCGTATCTTGCTGAGGCACCCTTTATCCTTTTCATGATTTGATCTAAGTTGGTATATTTTTCAGTCAGTTGTGGGACCCTCATATTTTCATTCAATTGTACGTCCGTATCGATAAGCATATGTACGTGGTTCGACATAATCGTACAACAAATAAGGTTATAGAATTCTCTGTCAAATCTATGAATCTGGCGACTGACAATTTCGGCAATACTATCCTGGGCCAGATATACGGGTCCAGATTCTATCTTGTCCAATAAACGATCATATTCGGCAAAATACTGTTTTCTTAAGCGATGAATATTTGCACGTCTATCTTTTGTGTCTTCTGATTTTTGAGCGACTATCAGTTTTTCTTCATACCTGCATTTCAATACTTCCATGTTGGATTTCGGTATGCTACCGAATAGTCGGAAGGTCACGAAGAAGGCAGCACCCTTGGGTTGTAAATGAGGAAGCCTCTGGAAATACGCCGTTTTCGTTTTTTCATTGACCATCTCTGAAATTAATGATCTTCAATGGAGTTCCAAATTTTATTTGAACCAAGTACTAAATTCTTGCAAATAAATTTGTAAGGACAATATGAGTTTGTAAGCCCCTTTCTACAATTTCACCACTTTAAAATTGTACAAACGCGTATCATCCCTTACTTCCAGAATATAAATCCCATTTCTTAATTCTGTAATATCATACCGACCATCAGTCAACGTCCCGCTGTTGACCAACGTGCCTGTATGATCATAGACGTAAATGCTATTACTTTCCTGATTTAAACCTTGTATGTCGATTCGACCATTTGTAGGGTTTGGAAATATTGTTGCCTCATCTGTCTTTTCTATGTACACGCTGACCACCTCCGAGTATTCATAACTGCCGTCAAGGTCTAGCATTTTTAATCTGTAATAATTTGTGCCCGTACCGGGTTTGTTGTGGACGTATTCATATCCTGTTATTTCTGATGAGTTACCCTTGCCGGCAATGAAATCAAGTTCTGCCCATCCCTGATTATTTCGTGACCACTCTATTGAAAATCCATGGCTGTTAATTTCCGAGAGGGTTTGCCAGTGGAGGATTGCATCACCATTTTCTGTGATCCTAGCATTAAAACTTGCCAGTACTATAGGTACGAGAGCACAGGTGGATTCTACCTCTGCTCTCGAATTGCAACCCGTTGCATTTCCCGATATTGTTGCCGGATTTGCTGGGACATCCAGGTAGTCGCAGATACTTTGAATTTCGCAAAAGGAAAGCAAAGGAGAATTTTCGAGTATTATATCCGTAATCGAGGTGTAGTCTATATTATCCAAGCCATTCAAACCAATCAGGACAGCATTATTTGTCAAGTTCAAATAAGTTCCGATAGAAGACAAGTTGTTCAAAGAACTCAGGCTAGTTAAAGCAGGGTTAGATACGACTCTTACACTTCCCAAAACTGAATTCAACATATCCAAGCCACCAAGACTGGTCAATGCAGCATTAGATTCAACCCGTAAGAATCCATCTTCAACAATCACATTTCTTAATCCTCTCAAATTTGATGAAGACGCCTTGAATAATGATAATGATGCTGATCCGCCATCGCCAATAGAGGTTAACATATCCAGCCCACTTAGAGTCGTCAAGGCGTTATTATTCTGTATGGTTAAGGCACCTCGGATGTTTGTGATTTGTGCAAGTCCAGCAAGGTTAGTGATATTACCGCTTGTAGCTTCTTCAATGAAAACATTTCCCAATACTTCAGTACATCCGGGATAATTCGCTGCAAAATCATCGATCTGCTGTTGCGTCGAGAAGGCTATACCACTTAGTAAACATGATTGTGCATGACTTAAACTAGTACAGAGCATCACAAGGAGTACAGCTACATGTCTATGGAAATTTATTGTAATCATAAGTTCGCAATTTTCATTTTGTTCTGAATCATAATTTCAATGGAGTTTCAAATTCATTTGAAACAAATTGATCCCTTGCAAATGAATTTGCAAGTCCATTGGATCTGCCACTCATATCTTAATGATCTTCGTTCTGAATCCCTTGCCCGTTCTTGTCTTTATTTCCAGCAAGTAGATACCGGCACTTTGACTAGCCAATGAAAATGACGTCAATTCTACGCTCTTAGGAATATCCTCTTGTATTACCTTCTGCCCTACAATGTCATATAAAGTCATCTGTAATTCCTGCGCTTCAGGGATCTCAATGTTTATGGTAAATAGATCGCGTGTAGGATTAGGATAAATATGGACGTCTAGTACGTTCTCTTCATCACTTGTACCTACCGTCCCATCATTTTTGATAGTAATTTCTTCACAGAAGTGATTTGTTCCTATGTAGTATATCTCAGCTGTAAAAGTAATTTCGTAGTTCGCCGGATCATCTGCATAAGTATGACAAGCACTGTAGGCTACTGTGGATACAATGTCAGTACTGCCATCACCCCAATTCCAGGTAAATGTGGAATTTGACTCTGATACACAAGAATAAGGCCCTGAAAGCTGGGTTTCTACACATACCTCATTTTCTGTAACTGTCTCCGTGAAGCCCATATTTAACTGATCTGTGAGACCATAGTGATCAGGCCCACAAAAACATCCGCGAAGTATTTCATCAGTGATGACAAAGGACTTAAATTGATTTGGAATAATGGTAAAACTCTCTAATTCGATATATTCTGACTGGTCAATAATAATCCTCAATTCATCACCTGTCCTCCATCCATCATCTATATAAAAGTTAATCGGATCTATCCAGTATAGATCATACTCAAAGGCTATGTCTGTGCCATTACCCATATTTCCGGCTTTGTAAGGAATCACGCCACTATACTGAATAGGCTCAAAGTCCGTAGGTAATTGTATTTCATATTCTAAGATTCCATCAGTATAAAGCTGAATCGTCAGATTATCGGTATTTAAATCTCCTTTATCGAAGTTGATGAACTCACCGTCATTAAAGGGCTCCAATGAAAGACGCCCTAGGTTTTGATCAACCTGGCTGCCCTGAATACCCTTTGCTTCCAAATGAAGACTTGGTCGCTCGGGAAAATCCGGAAGTTCATATACCCATGTATTCTCATGATAGACACCATACTCATCCAGCTCATCGATATAAGGCCAGCTGATCTGTATCCCTTTATTTTCATTTTGTGGCACATTTAACAACACTAATCGATGCCCCTGGTCAGTAGCATCAAAGATCACACTGCCCAAGGCATAATTGGATACCAGATCATCAAACATGACCACTTTTTCCTGATAGATCTGATCTGACGACACACCCGACCATCTCATTTCTACCTTACTATAATAATTTATCCCGTCTGTAGGATCGATGGCATTGATCTCTATATTGCTTCCTGCCGGCAGGTCCAGCAAGTCATTATTATTCGGAAGCATGAAGACAATCTGATCATTATTTGATAGGCTTTGATTATGTTCGTTGTTTGTGCAAAGCCAGTCTACATTTCCATCAAACAAAGCGACATGGAAATAAAGGGGTTCGTTATTAATTATCGGCATGTTGGCTAGCTCTTGCCCGATGGCCGAAGTAATGATCAGCTGGTTATTATCGACGTTATTATTATCTACAGTCCAGCGGATATATGGGCTGCCATCGAGCATAACTACTTCTTCCCTGGTCGTTCTTATGAGCGAGTTGTCCTGTCCATTAACGCTGCCATATATTTTATATTCAAAGTAATCTCCCTCATCATCCTGTATATGGTGAGGTGATCGGTGATTGACCTCATGTCCTATCACCTCGCCTAGTGTGATGTCGAGTCCCTTTTCTTCTGTACCAAAACCAGAAACATAGATCTTATCATCAAGGTCATCGTCATCCAGTGTATAGTCGCCTACTACCGTATGCAGGAGTCCGTCATAGTAAAACTGGTGATCGTCACTGCCGACCTGGCCATCACAATTTGTAATGACGATGTCACTGGTATTGTGTTCTGTACAGGTGGTTCCATTGATGAGTGTCCTGGTTACTTTGACATTCACGATAAAGGCTTTTCCATCGATTCCCGTAAAAGTGACAACATCGTCACCAACTGTCATGGCTTGTTGCGGCACAGTGCTTATTCCTCCCTGGAATTCCTTCCATTCCCATTCTGCATGATCACAAGGCCCGGCATTTTCGAGGTGGAACTGGCGTGCACATGATCCGAAGTTCACAAAATCTTCCACTATAAATGGGGGGTTGAGATAAAAATCAAGACAGTCACAATCACAACTCTCAGGCACGATCCAGCTTGCGTAGCATTGACATTTGGTATCAGGATCACAAAGCCCAAGTGGGTTAATGGAGTAAGTTCCGGGTTCCCAGTAAGCTACGCCAGATAAATCTATAATGTATTCTTTGGTAATCGGATCAACAGGCGAGCTTTGATTTTCTAGTACTGGATTACCGCCGAGTATGTATGTGCCACCATTCTTATCCAATGTCCATGTCACATCTGTAGCCATACATGGCCCTGAGCAATTGATTATGCCCGTCAGGGAAGTGATCGGATCTATCTGCGGGCAGTCATGTAGTGTGGTAGTTTCTCCAAAGTTGCAATCTATGGAATAGCTCTGATTTTGGGTCGTGAGTATGACATCAGAGTGTCCGTTGCAACCACAGGGAGGTTCTACGATAAGCTCAATGACGCAAAAATCGCAAGTATTCGGTCCGCAAGTTGGTGAAAGAGTTAACAAGTATGATCCCGGATCAGAGAATTCTACATTAGGAATATCGAAGGAATAAACTCCTGAAACAAATGATCCTGACAAAGTCATTCCATTAGGTTTCTGTAACTCCCAAACTACCGAACCTGAAGTACAATCTTCCTGGCAATGATAGAATCCTGACACCGTTATATCTTGCGCAAATCCATCAGGAATTATTGCCGATTCTCCACATTGCTTTGTTCCCAAAGTAGTATTGACGGCATTCCATCCATTAAACAGGCTACATGAGCAGGCATCTATCGTGGCTCCGCAATTTTCGTAGTATTGGATTTTGGTATTATCATCGATAAAGAGCTCTGCATCTCCATCGCCATCAAAATCAAGAAATCTGGGTTTGACAAATTCTGTTTGATTGATACCGGCAATACCTGTAATTCCATGCGGATTTATAACAGGGCTTGTTGTCGAGATATTCGGTATACCACCAGTAAAACCGCCTGTGTTTTCAAATAACCAAACGGCACCAACTACGGAAATATACAGATCGCAATCATTGTCGCAATCCCCATCAAAAAGGTCGAGATTTGGGAATTCCAGATTCGGAATGAAGATTCCGCTTGCGAGTATAACAGGACTATCAAATTTTGGAATATTCCCAACAGGGTTTTGTCCATTATGATAATAAATCGTCAGCGTCGTCCCGATTCTTTCTATACTTATCATATCGCCATCACCATCATTGTCAAGATCACATATGGCAAAGGGTGATAAATCTCCAAGCAAAAGAGGGTTCCCATTTTCAAGGTTGAATTTCCATAATTGGAAATTGGCAGGACCAGGAATATTCTTGCTATAAACCAATTCGCCTTCATGGACAGCATATAAGTCACCTTTGTATTCAAATGGATATTTAAACTCGAAGCGATTGTTTAAGTTTCCAAGACCAATATTAATCGGTGGCCCAAAGGAGGTTCCTATCTTTGATCTGAACATGAGACCCGAATACAATATATTATCTATATAAACTATATCGAGACCAGGAATAGCGTCTACATCGATAAAATCAAAACCTGTTTGTGATCTTTTACCTTGCAGGGAGAAGGGGTTATCGACAGGAGGGGTTAGATCGAGACAGCAAGGTTGAGGATCACATTCAGTGACACAAATATCATCTATCCTTGCCCAAGAGACCAAAGCACCATCCGTGGGATCATCAAAATCATTCCATATGGATAATAGCAGATGACTATGATCAAATTGAGGTGTCCAGCACACAGATTGATAATTCTTCCAAGTTATATCCAAAACCGGAGATAACCAGATGTCTTCACAATCTGGAGAGGAACAATTTTGATAACTGTATGGACCATTCGTGCCTCTAAATCTAATTCTAACATTATCTTGAACTGTATCAAGCCATTTGCCACAGAAAGATATTTTGTACGATTGTCCTGCTTTAAAATTCACCAGTTGGAAAATACTTTCTCCAGTAGCCTGATTTCCCCACATTTGGACGTTGCCATCTTGTGTACATCCATCAGAGTCCACTACTTGAGGAGAGCCGTGCATGGCTTCCCAAAAATCCACATGACCGGGTGTGGGTAAATTACCAGGAATTATACCGTCTATAAAACCTGCATTTTTTACAAGATTATTTTGACAAGTAAATGTGTTGCAATTTACCTCGATCGTTTCGCATTTGTCCTTCATCAGACAGGGAAAATCACCGATTTCAGGCCATACTTCTACATGTACACATAGATCATAGCTTCTCGACTCAGCATAAGTGTAGCATATCGTCTCGTTCAGTTCATAGAAATCGCCCATGCCGTCTCCCCATTGAATTGTAAGACCCGCACATGTATCCAGTAGCATGGGATTTAGGCAGACCTCGCAACCGTTTATAGTAATTGAATTGAGGAAGTCATCTACTTGCTGATCAAACAGGTCATTGGAACAGCAGGTATCAATTGGTTCGCAGGTTGGAAGATAAAGAGTATCCCAAAGCATCTCATGGCCGGCGCAGCAGGTGTCACCTTCACAGGATTTGAGCCACCATATCACCGGGAATATACCATCAGAATCTGGAAATACAGGAGGCGTATAACAGAAGCTTACCGTTTCAGTACTACCATCATTCGATAAAGGAGATGAAAAGCACATTTCCAAGGGGTCAATATACGTGACCCAAGAATATGGCGGGAAGGTCAGACAGCATGCATCAAAGTCAGGATTACCTAGATTTTGAACCTCAACCGAGATATTATATTTCTCATTTTCTACATCACATTCGATTTGCTCATTAAATATGAAAGCACATGAATTGTTACTTAACGGGCAGTTGAGCTCTATAATCGTATCACAGACAACAACCTCCTTCTGATCAGCGTCAATGGCGTAGTACTTAATGCTAATCTGTTGTGGCACTTCGGATGGTTTGTTTACATCAGTAAGACAAAAGTCAAGCAATCCCATGATACTTCCCTTAGGAATAGTGCCAGCAATGTCAGGAGTCATGCATAGATGTTGGTCAGTTACTCCACACATTGACCAATCCGCTGGTTGGCCATTGGCATGGTAGCCGAAGCCGATGCCCTGCGTGAGGATGTCTAATTCAATTTTAGTGAAATACTGAAAACCGCAAGTGTAGTCGAGATCCAGGCTGTAACAGCAGCTAGTTTCATCGATCAATCTAATAGAACTATAGATGGATTTGCATGGGTCGCAACATGGGTCTAACTCCAATTGTAACAAAGCAGGTGCCGAGCAGCACTTGGTGAGGTTAAATAATGTAGCATGAAAGTCCACTATGGTTCCAGGATTTATTATAGAAGAAGAAAGAATGTTTACACAAAATTGCCCCGTATGCGTATCCATCAACGGAAGGTCAGGATGGCCGGGATCAAATGCCCAATCATTTCCATATGAAGTACCACTTCCATTACATCCCGGGATAAAATCAAATCCATTGGTAAGATTGTCCAGGACTAAGTTAGTAGCATCTTGTCCTGAATTATTCGTTATATCGAAGCATACACAATAGGAATAATCATTTTCGGGATTGCAAGCTGGTTCTTGAACAACAGTGCTAAGACAAGGCTCTCCCACAGTAGAGCAGGCTACTTTTGTAGTGTCCTGGCATTGAGTTTTTAGTTCTTCTTTGTACCATGATGTAATCAGGCATTGAGTATCTCCAGGCATAATAGCATCCGTAATTTCTGACAGACAGAAACTGAATACATCTTCAATAATTCCTTGGGGAATACCATTTACATTCTCTATACATATCTTATCGCTTGTAACCAGATCCCATGAATATCCCGGACTCAGGCTGGCTGTATTGATGATCCAGCCTGGGCTGTCAGTAAGATCAATACAGATTTTGGTAATATCAGGTCCTATGTTGTTAGTGATCGTTGCACTGTAACAACAGGTGTCATTCTCCGTAGATATGTCGTTATAAGTGATATCTAAAAGGGTACAATCCGTAGTATCTACGGTGCAGGATGTACATTTGAAGATTTCTACGTCGCCGATTTGCGTTTTGTCCCAATGAATGACATCATTGTTATAATCTATAAGAATACTACTAACGTTGTTTCCTCCACTTGCATTAATACCCTGGAGTCCATAGATCCATGGCTCAGACCCGACTCCATGAGAGGGTGACAGAGCATCTCCACTCGCCCATACCATAGCATCGCAAATTTGAGGTATTCCATTTTGAAATGATTCGTATCCATAATCAACTCCACCGGCAGAATTCTTACCTGGTCCCGGATCGCCAACCAGGAATTTATTATGGATAGGACTGGAATAAGGAGAAATATTCCCGATTGAAGGTATCCAGGAATTTGGACCAGAACCTGCCTCATATTCAATAACATAAGAATCATGGGCCCAATAATGTTGATTGTCAGGTATTATATCACCCTTCACTGTCCTCTGAGCAATTAGCAGTCTACCTGTACTTGAAAAAGCTATATCTGCAATTGGCGAACTTCTATCATTTTGAGAAAAGTGCGATATATCCAATTCCAATACCTCCGTACCAATGGGATATCCGTTTATATCTAAGCTAACTGAATAAATTTGATTAACAATATTATTACTAGGAATTGAAGAATGTTCATTCCAAACACTAAAGTATAATCTATCTGACTGATTGGGATTGATGCCAACCGCCCAAGGTCTGTCGCCCAATGGAGCAAAGGAGTAGTCATCAATAAGGTTGGGATTACTGGGAATAAATGGATCAAAGGTCGTTACTATACTTCCAGAGTTTGCATCTACACAATAGATAAGTCCGTCGTAAAAGTTCGAAACATAAAGCATATTAAAGGCTTCACTGAAACATAAGTTTCCGAGTCCGGGACCTTTTGCCGGATCATTGCCATTAGGTATTGTTACTAAATTAGTAATTGTCCCTGTCAGAGCATTTATTTTGTATACACCTCCTCCACCTAAAGGCCCATAAGGGTGAGAACCATATATAGTAGTTCCTGTAACGTATATGTTACCAGAATAGTCCAAAGCGATCCCAAAGATTTCCCCAAGATTTGATGCTGTCCAGGTATTATGGTGATAACGTCCGACTGACGCCTGAGTCCAATTCGATCCTACTGGGGCTAATGATCGATCTCTTATATCAATGATGCCAAGAACAAAGCCATTCGGGTCTGGAATCCTATAGTTCCCAGAAATACCGTCAACTCCAGAAAAACAGGTTACTACAGCTTTGCCGCACAATTCTGTTTCGGCCTTTGTGGAGCAAGCTGAGAAATTATCAAAGCCCAGCCCAACATTTCCTGATCCTCCGGTATATTTGAATTCGATCCTGCTGATGGGATGTGTCGTGTTAAACTCCCAATAACTTGCTATGCCATTTTCACTTGTAAGTTGCGACGCATTAAGTATTACCTTAGCAATAAAAACATCTGCAACGTCAAAAGCAGTAATGGTCCATTCTTCTTGTCCATCAATATCCAACAAATCACCACTAGCTTTATTAGTTGGGGTTGTATAGACAACATTAATTGGTTTTTGAGGAGTGCCGCCTACAAGGTAGTCATCTGTAATAAAAAAACATCCTATATTTTGGCCAGGAGCAGGCATGTTGATTTGAGTAGGGCTACTTACACCACATTCCGAGCCCAGTGGACCTTGAAATGCAGGTACGGTAGGATTCCCCACCATTGCAAGAAAAGGATGCTCGTTATTTATCGGATCACCTAAGTAGAATTTTATCCCACAAGAACCGCAATCATATTGATCGAAAATTTCATCACCTACACTCAGATCCTCATCCTCAAAGTCAATCACAGATCCCCTCTCGATCGGTGTGCATGGATCACACTCCACGATCACCAGAAAACTACAACTATCTATGTTCTCGTTATTGTCCTCGGCATAACACCATACTATCGTTTCTCCACACGGGAAGATGTGATCTTCATCAAATGAACAATAAGTATTTACGGTTCCACAATCGTCAGATACGACGATATCCGGCCACATGATGGTTGTCCCATCGGATGAGGTTGAAGTTACAACAATGGGATCTACTGGACAAGTTATTTCAGGAGCTACCTCATCAATAATCTCCACAAATATCTCCTCACAATAAGTATCGTTGCAGTCATCCTGGCCAATAGACAGACAAACAGTATAATTACCAGTTACATCCACTTGAAAACAGGGGCTTGCATCCATACTTAGTTGATTTCCATCTAGAAACCAATCCGTAAAATAATCGTCACCGCAAGAAGCATCGGTAAGGCATACTTCTCCACATTCTAATATTTCATAAGTAAAGTCAGCTTTGCAGACAACCGGAGAGTCTACTTCTTCCATACAAAAATTATCAAGTTGCATACCGATCGGTACATCTGAGTTGCTGCTTGGAATTATTTCTCCACCAGCGACATTGAAAAAAGCTGTACTGTAATCCATATCCGCTTGCCACACAGGAAGTTGAATATTTATCCATCCATCATTATTTGTAAAAACCTGTGATGAAAGAATGGTTTGATATCCCTGAATGGGACCGTCGTATTGCATGAAGTTTATATTACCGAATGAGTTTTCTGTGCTTATCTGCGCACAAAGAGATATGCAATAATATTTCCCTTCTTCGAATAGTAAAACAGGCCCTCCAATTCCACCATCTGTACCAAATCCGAGAATAGGAAAGTTTCCCAATGAAGCACTGCCTAATTCTATGGAATTGTTTTCCTCACAACCATCTTCTACCATATTAATAAATCCGGATACTTTATACCAACCTGCCGTTTGAAATGGGAGTGTTGCCTGTAATGGGCCTAGTGGGTATGACAGAAAGCCCTCATTAGCAGAAGAGCAGCACTCATAAGTACAATATTCGACAATATCAGAACAAGATGATATCCAGTTAGAACTATTTCCATTTAGTATAAAGTTCATTAGGCTCCCATCATAATTATTTACGATATCAGTGAGAAGAATTGTTCCCATGTTATTTCCTGAAGCTATTCCCTGATTAAAATCATAATACGCTTGAAGATTGACTTCTGATCCAAATAGCTGAACATTCATTGTAGCCAGGATTTCTGATTGGGTACGGGCTACATCCCATACTCTGACTTCGTCGATCATTCCTGTCCAATACTCACCTGCCGAAGTTCCCCATCTGCCTAATCTCATTGTTTGACCACCTCCTAGTGAAAAATTATTTGCGAAATGATCTTCTATAAAGACAATTTGCATACCATCAAGATACAGGGTAAAATCTGTTCCTGACTTAACTGAAGCTAAATGATGGCATTGTACACCTCCTACAAATGAACTCGTAGTAGTATGGCTGGTTCCTGCAGTATTATCTTCATGAACAAAATATGCAATGTTTTCTTGATCTACTCCAAGCTCAAATCTGGAATTCGGACCATTCATTGAAACCAATCTTTTAAATCCACTTCCATTTGGTTCTGATTTAAACCAGGCTTCAAATGTAAAATCACCACCACCGTTGATAGGAGATGGACACTCTATAAAATCATTAATCCCATCAAAATGAAGGGCATTGTTTTGAGAACATATATTCGTCATCAAAAGAATAGAACTCATAATCAAAATGGAACTTTTAAGGTTGTACATAATGAAGCTTTATATTTAATTCTAGCATCAAGGTATCTGTCTTCTACTTTTGTATCATAACTATTGTATTTGTGGCAAGTGTCGATATATGAATGGTTGGTGCCGTTCAATTTGCGGTAGGTAGCTGAAAGGTTAAAAGTTAATAAATTAGTCAAAAATAATGCTGACTCATTGATAGTTTTGCATGGCTATGTTGAATGAATAAATCATCAAAAAAAAAAGCATAGCTATGCAGCTTACGCCATATCTGGCGCTTATTATACCCATGTTTACGTACCTTCCATTCCCCTTCTCCATATACCTTGAGTCCCGTTGAATCTAATACTATAAACATGGGCCCCTTTGTTTTGGGAACACCCATTTTTACTTCCACTTGTTTTGCTCTAGGACTTATTTGGCTATAGCTCGGAACTCTTATTTCTATGCCCATTATTCCCAATAAGGAGCTGGCGAATCCCCCTAATTGTCGGTACTTCAACCCAAATACTACTTTGAGTTGTAGCAAACTCCTCATGCATTGTTGTGAATATTTATACTGGGCTCCTTTTTGATTAGGACCCTGGTAATACCAGCACCTTATAAGTCTTCATCAAACCATATTGTAATGTCGCCTCGTTTTACAAGGCTCCTGTTGTAATCTCTCCAGTTTGTAACCTTGTACTTGTCTTTCTGCCTTCTTTCTTGTTTTACACCGGCCTTAGTTTGTCGATTTGTCATACATCTTTGTTTGTAAGGTTGGTCTCCCTAAGATACTATATCCTTCTCTTTCGTCCTCTATTCATGCAACAAAGCCCTTTGGAAAGTAAGTAGTTTAGAAAGAACCATCCAGCTTACAATAGATTTTCTTGAATATACACTTCGCCTGTCTTGTGGTACATTCTTAGTGTTAATTGTTCGTAGTGAATCCAACACCCAGTTATTAATCGTACCTGAATATTTTAATATGCTTTTGATGTTCTCAAAAATATCCTTATCTTTAGTCATGAGCTTTTGTGGTTTTATTTAACCATAAGTTGCTAAATAACAGTGACTTATGTAAATTTCTAAAGCTCTTTTTTGGACTGCCGAAACTTGAGTTAGCATCTTACTAAATCAAGCATGATTATATCATGATTCTCATTGTCTCATATGAAAAATAAAATACTGTTTTGGCAGATGTTGCTACGAAGACTCTCTTTCAGGAACATTTTACAAGGGTGAAACTACATATTCATTAGTACCTGAATGAAGCTTGGGAATAATTTTATGCTGAATTTCCCTTTGCAATAGTTCCAATAATTCATTTTTTACAAAATTCTTATGAACGACCAATCCTATGGTTCTTACTGGCACGGGAGAATTGAAATGCCTCACTTTTTTTAGTTCTTGAGGACCAAAATCCAAAGAAGCCAAATAGGGCAACATTGTAATTCCATTATTAATCTTGACAAAGCGTATTAAGCTGTCAATGGAACCTGCTCTAAAGCTAAAATTGAGACCTGTTTTGTCTTTGCAATTTTCCAGATCACAAATGCTTATTACTTGATTTCTCAAGCAATGGCCCTCTTCCAATAACCAGAATCTGTCGAACTCTATTTCATCCAGATTGGCATAGCCATTTATACTTTTACCAAAGCAATCATAAAGAACAAATGATTCATTGTACAACGGTATTTCTTGCAATGTTGTCAGGTTGAGGGGAGTAGCCAAAATTCCAATATCCAATTCTCTCTTTTGCAATAAGTTTATAATGGTAGGTGTAGTCATTTCACTCACCGATAGTGAGACACGTGAAATCTTCTTTGCAAATTCATTCAGAAATTCTGGTAAAATAAATGGAGCAACAGTAGGTATAATACCCATTTTTATAGAACCGGATAATTCACCTTTAAGGCATTGAACCAGTTCCTGCAACATATTGACTTCCTTAGAAATGAGTCTCAACTGTTGAATAATATCGTTGCCCTCTTTAGTAATAGATACAGGTTTGGTTTTACGGTCAAATATGTTTATTCCTACCTCATTTTCAAACCGCCTTATCATGGTGCTTAAGGTAGATTGGGTTACAAAACATTTATCTGCTGCCAATCTGAAATTCTCCAAGTCTACTACGGCGAGTATATACTCAATTTGCTGAAGATTCATCTACATTGTCAATATTAAGATTGAAAATATCGTTTTTGTCAATCAAATATATATCATAATATTACACCCTCAAAATAACTGTTCAACTTGAAAAGACAAGTTGTAATCGGAGTCTACCCTATTGGCAAAACATTGTAAACGATTCATCATAAAAAGTAAAATTTCACAATATGGAAAATGAAAATAAAGGAGGAGGCAAATGCCCATTCCACAACAGACAAGCTAAACAAAAAGCAGGAGGTGGCACTACAAATCAAGACTGGTGGCCCAATCGCTTAAACCTCAATATATTGAGACAACACTCCAGTAAATCCAATCCTATGGATGAGGGTTTTAATTATGCTGACGCATTTAAGAGCCTGGATCTGCCATCAGTGAAACAAGACATCTACGACTTGATGACTGACTCACAGGATTGGTGGCCTGCCGACTATGGACATTATGGTCCATTGTTCATCCGTATGGCATGGCACAGTGCAGGTACTTATCGGATTTCCGATGGTCGTGGTGGTGCGTCTACTGGCAACCAACGCTTTGCCCCCGTCAACAGCTGGCCAGACAACGGCAACCTCGACAAGGCGCGGATGCTGCTTTGGCCTATTAAACAAAAATATGGTAAGAAAATATCTTGGGGAGACTTGATGATCTTGGCAGGAAACTGCGCTTTGGAGTCCATGGGTTTCAAAACCTTTGGATTTGGAGGGGGTCGTGAAGATATTTGGCATCCTGAAGAAGACATCAACTGGGGATCAGAAACGGAATGGCTCGGTGACAACCGCTATAGCGGAGATCGTGACTTGGAAAACCCATTAGGAGCTGTTCAGATGGGATTGATTTACGTCAACCCTGAAGGTCCAAATGGAGAACCTAATGCCATTGCTTCGGGAAAAGACATACGTGAAACATTTGCCCGCATGGCGATCAATGATGAAGAAACCGTCGCTCTCGTGGCTGGTGGACATACCTTTGGAAAATGCCACGGAGCGGGTGACGCCTCTCTCCTCGGTCGTGAGCCTGAAGCGGCAGGAATCGAAGAGCAAGGCATGGGTTGGAAAAGTAGTTTCGGCTCCGGCAAAGCAGTCGATGCCATTACGAGTGGAATCGAAGGAGCATGGACACCGACTCCCATAACATGGGACAACAGTTATTTTGAAACCCTGTTTGGCTACGAATGGAATTTGGTAAAAAGCCCTGCAGGTGCTTTCCAATGGGAGGCCGTCGGTGAAGGAGCAGCAACTGCTGTACCTGATGCGCACGACCCAGAAAAGCGCCACGCTCCTATGATGACTACGGCAGACCTTGCCCTGAGGATGGATCCGATTTATGCACCTATTTCACAGCGTTTTCTTGAAAATCCTAATCAATTTGCGGATGCATTTGCAAGAGCATGGTTTAAATTGACGCATCGCGACATGGGACCTAAAGAATGCTATTTAGGGTCGGATGTTCCCCAGGAGGATCTAATTTGGCAAGACGCTATTCCTGTCATGAAGCAAGACATACTCGATGATAAAGACATTTCTGAATTGAAGTATAAAATCCTGGATTCAGGACTGAGCATTTCGCAATTAGTGACTACAGCCTGGGCTTCAGCATCGACCTTTCGGGGATCTGACAAGCGTGGCGGTGCCAATGGCGCTCGTATTCGACTTGCACCTCAAAGTGGATGGGAGGCAAACAACCCACAGCAACTAAAATCAGTATTGGATAAACTGGAGGACATTCAAAAATATTTTACCGAAGGCAAAGAGGAAAATGCCGTTTCATTGGCAGACATCATCGTTCTGGGTGGTGCCGCAGCCATCGAAAAAGCCGCTAAAGATGCTGGGCACAATATTAGTGTCCCATTCACTGCGGGTCGTGGCGATGCGACGTTGGAACAAACGGACGTAGAATCATTTGATGTACTAGAGCCAAGAGCAGACGGATTCCGAAATTATAAAAGCGACACAGTTACTGCCGTTACTGAAGAAATGCTGGTAGACAGAGCACAGCTCATGACGCTGACTGCACCGGAGATGACCGTACTTATCGGTGGCATGAGGGTACTAAACACCAATTACGATGGATCGAAACATGGTGTGTTTACGGACAATCCAGAAACCTTGACCAATGATTTTTTCGTGAACTTACTGGATTTGGGTACGACCTGGAATGCCAATTCTGATGCTGGCGAATATTTCACAGGTTCGTGTCGTAAGACGGGCAATCAAAAATGGACTGCCAGTCGTGCTGATCTGATTTTTGGTTCCAATTCCGAACTGCGAGCTTTGGCGGAGGTTTATGGCTGTGCCGATTCACAGGAAAAATTCTTGAATGACTTCGTGAAGGCTTGGGTGAAAGTGATGAATTTGGACAGGTTTTGATTTGTGGGTTTTTATAAAACAACAGATATAAAAAACTATCGTAGTAAGAATTCTTAATAGTGATATTCCGATGTAAGATATAGAATGGAAACCTTACTCGAGGCTAGGTGACTGCATGCCATCGTGGTTAGAGAAACCTCGTCGAACGGTAAGAAATAATTAATTCTCGACTCAAATTGTAACAGAGATACGCCTTCGCAGTGCCCCGTTAGGGACAAGATATGAGTAGAACAATCCGTCAATCTAATCGAGCCTACCATTAGGCACACACCTATGCAGACTCAGTAAAAGTGAACAAGAAGAAAAGAGAAGCCATTGCCAAAACGTTTGCTATCGAATTTAAATTAATTACTGAAGGTGCTTGTGTCCAGATAATGCATATTGGACCCTATGCAGATGAACCAGAAACATTGAATTAATGAAACAGTTTATGTCAGATGAAGGCCTAGTTGAAAACGGAACACATCATGAAATATATTTATCAGACCCCCGTAAAACGCAGCCTCAGAAGATGAAGACAATATTGAGACAGCCAGTCAAGTAACAAGGTAATTCTCTAGAGCGAAGTCCCAGTAAAAAATATTACATCTGATCCAATGCATGGACTTGAATTGTGACAACTTCAATTCCTCCGCCAAAAATAAGGAGTAAACAAGATCAGCACGGTAAACAGCTCTAGCCTTCCTATCAACATGAGAAGAATCAACACCCATTTACCTGAAATAGGAACCTGTGAAAAATTATCCAAGGGTCCCAACTGTCCAATCGCTGGCCCTACATTGCCCAATGCCGTAGCTACTGATCCAATGGCAGTTACTATAGGTTGCTCGAAGTCCGACAGCATAAAGGTCATGACTATACATCCTACGGTAAATATCAATAGATAAATCTGTAGGAAGACCAAGATATGGGTAAGTATTCTCGGTGCGACAATATGCTTATCTATCTTGGTGCGTATGATGGCCTTGGGGTGCAGGAGTCTCTTGAGTTCCAGGTACGAGTTCTTTACAAAGACAAGGTGTCTTATCATCTTTATTCCTCCACTAGTCGATCCTGCACATGCTCCAGAAAATAACAAAAGAAAAAACACCATGGTTAGTGCAGGTGTCCATGACGTATAGTCCGCAGAAACAAAGCCCGTGGTCGTCATGATAGATACGACCTGAAACAAGGATTCTCTGAATGCCAATTCTAGCTTTCCTCCATTTATAAGACATAATACCATGGCAATAAGAACCACAAGAAACATGACCATGAATAGATAGGTCTTGAACTCGTCACTGGACCATGCTTTGTAAAATTTACCTTTGAGACTAAAATAGGTGACCGTATAGTTGATCCCCGCTATAAACATGAATAAGGAAATAATGTAATGAATAGCCGGATTGGTAAAATATGCAATACTGGCGTTTTTAGTCGAGAAGCCTCCTGTCGCCATGGTAGTGAGTCCATGATTGAGCGCATCAAAGCCTGTCATTCCATTGAAAAATAATAGAGAGATCAATAGTAACGTCAATCCCAGATAGACCAGCCACAACCTCTTGGCGGTTTCTTTAATTCTCGGATGAATTTTATCTGAGGTAGGTCCGGGAGCCTCTGCTACAAAGAGCTCGACTCCACCGATACCCAGCAATGGAAAGATAGCCACAGAAAGTACAATAATCCCCATCCCCCCTATCCACTGTGTGAGACTACGCCAAAACAATATACCCGGCGGCATCGCCTCGATATCATTGATCACCGAAGCACCAGTAGTTGTAAGACCCGACACACTTTCAAACACCGCATCTGTTACACCTGCAAAAGTGCCCATAAACACATACGGTAAACTACTAAACAACGATATAACAAACCATCCTAAGGCCACGATAAGAAAACCTTCTCGCTTGCCTATATCTTTACTTGTATTGCGAGTTATCAACCATAAGGAAATTCCTATCACCACTGAAGTGATGGAAGCATACCAAAACGCATAATAGTCTTCTGTTCCATGATAGATCGTAAAAGGCAACGTAGTGAGCATAAAACCACCTAGAAGAACTAGAAGAACACCGATGACATTTACAATGATTCCAAAATTCATCTTACCTGAATATTTGCTCGACCTTAGATATGGCATCAGGCATAGCAAGTACAACTACCTTATCATTGAGCTCAAAATGAGTATCACCATCGGGTACAAAACATTCATTTCCTCTTATCACTCCTGCGATAATGGATTTTTCAGGGAAAGGAAGTTTCCTGAGGGGTAGGTTCACAATCCTATTCTTCTTATGCACTTTAAACTCTATTATCTCGGCATTGACACCATGGAGACTAGCTATCGCCTCGACACTACCCTTTCTTACATATCTAAATATGTTATTTGCAGCTATCAGCTTCTTATTGATTATGGTGTCGATCCCAATGTTCTGAGAAATATGAGTATAGTTTACATTCTCCACAAGGGCAATAGTCTTGTATACTCCCATCTCTTCGGCCATCAAACTAGTGAGTATATTGGTCTCTGAGTTCTTTGTCAGTGCTACAAAGGCATCCATTCTACTTAGTCCTTCCTCTTTCAGTGCATCTATGTCACCTGGGTCTGCATGAATGACCAGACTATTTTCTAGTACCTCTACAAATCGCTTACCTGTTTCCTCATCATCGACCATGATCTTGAGGTTAAATATATTCTCTAATTGCTGCGCGGTCCGTAGTGCAAGGGATGTATCACCAACGATCATCACATTCTTGATAGGCTTCAACTGTCTGCCTACAAATAACATTGCATTCTCCACATATTTATCCTGGGTGGAAATATATAAGTGATCGCCTGGCTGAAGCACGGTGTCTTTCTTAGGAATGATGGTATCTTGACCACGAAGTATTGCGATGCCCCGGAAGACGAAGTCTTTTGTTATCTCATCAATCTCTGCGATGGTCATATTTACCAAAGGACAACTGGTGTCCAAGGCAAATCCTACTATTGAAATCCTCCCATCCTCAAACTCAAAGAGGTCGGTAAAAGAGGCTCGATTCAGCAGCCTTTCTATTTCCATCGCTGCAAGCTTCTGCGGTGAAATTAAAACATCGACACCCAGAACATTTAACCGCTCGACATTTTCATCTTCAAGAAGTTCAGTATTTGAGATTCTGGATATAGTACGTTTGGCCCCGAGCTGTTTTGCCAATATGGACGACAGCAAATTGGTACTCTCAGATGTAGTAACAGCTATAAAAAGATGAGCCTTGTACACTTCTGCTCTGTTGAGGATTTTGGGAGAAGATGCATTACCCCTTACAGTCAACACATCTAGGTGCCTGTCAACTTGCATCAATACCTCCTCATCCGTATCTATAAGGGTGATGTCTTGATTCTCCTTGGACATTAACTCTGCCAAATGAAATCCGATGGCGCCTGCTCCAGCTATGACGATCTTCAAGGGCTAATGTTTTTCATATTAAAATCTCGACCCATTATTTTCTATCACTGAGTCAAATAGGAAATAAATGTAGCTTTTATATTTACTTATATCAAGTTCAATCTTTATTCCTCTACTTCTTTCTGACATATACTCTTTTCTTTATTTCCGCAACCACTTCTCCATTCATGTCCATGATATTGGTTTCAAAATCAAAAATGGATTTCCCGAGCCTATTTACTTTATCTTGAATCTTGTCAAGCTCGTCAGGTTTTATTTCAAAGATGGCTTTTACTTTTCCTTTTCCCGGTTTCTTATACTTTGATAGAAGCGGACTGATCCCAAAGGATGTAGTCATTGCCCATTCTATGAGCAAGGATAAAAACAAAAAATGGATCACACATAGTATAAAGGGATCCTCCAAAATGAGTCTTATAAACATTGCGATTATACCACCTTAGATTCATAGTAGTTACAAGTCGTGTACGATCCTTATTTACATCAGAGAGCCTTACCCCTGCCCCTATAAAGGGAGGATAAAAATTGATAAGCCACATATTTCGATAAAAGAAATCACGCCAGTTCATCAGATACCTCTAGTTTTTATGCCACATGAGAAAGGCTTTGATAAATCCTTCAAGATCTCCATTGAGTACGGCATCTGTATTGCGATTCTCATACTTTGTCCTATGGTCTTTTACTCGTCGATCATCAAGGACATACGACCTGATCTGCGAACCCCACTCATTCTTCATCTTTTGAGATTCTACTTCACTTTTTTCTGCCCTTTGTCGTTGGATTTCTATCTCGTACAATCGAGATTTTAGCATTTGCATGGCTTTATCACGATTCATGTGTTGTGACCTCTCCTGCTGACATTCCACAACGACACCAGAGGGAAGATGACGAAGTCTGACCGCTGACTCAGTTTTATTGACATGTTGTCCGCCTGCACCACTTGCACGAAAGGTATCCCATTCAATATCAGCTGGATTGACTTCTACTTCAATACGATCATCTATCATGGGATGGACAAATACAGAAGCAAAAGAAGTCATCCGCTTTCCTTGAGCATTATAAGGACTCACTCTGACCAGCCTATGAACTCCGTTTTCGCCCTTGAGCATTCCGTACGAATAATCTCCTATAAGCTCCAATTCAACAGACTTGACGCCAGCCACATCACCCTGTACTCGATTCAGCTCGGATACCTTGAGGCCATTCTTTTCACCATACATCACGTACATTCTGTACAGCATCTCCGCCCAATCACAAGCCTCAGTACCTCCTGCCCCAGCATTGATTTCTAAGATGCATGACAGCTCATCTTCTTGTTTATTTAGGGTAGACTTAAATTCAGCCTCTTCTAGTACTTTAAGAGCAGATTGGTATTGACGATCTACCTCCTCTTCGCTAGCCTCGTCAGACTTCTGAAACTCAAGAAGGATCTCGGCTTCATCCACATACTCTTTTATTTCATTAAAACTGGCTACCCAGTTTTTGTGAATTTTCATCTCCTTGAGTATTACTTCTGCTTTCTTGGGATCATTCCAGAAATCGGGATCGAGCGATGTCTGTTCTTTTTCTTCTATTTCTTGCAACCGTCTATCGACGTCAAAGATACCTCCTGAGCAATGTCAACCGTTCCTTTAGCTCATTGAGCTGATCTAAAGTCATTTGTCCTCGTTTAAAATTATTCAGAAATTATTCCGCTTTCAGGAAATCTACATAGAAAACGAGATCACTCTTCGCCGATATCTGAGGTGGTCGCCCTGCTTCACCATAAGCCATGTTGTAAGGGATGATCAATACTGCCTTGGATCCGACAGGCAACTGCGCAAATCCTGTATGCCACCCTTGAATCACACTTCCGGTTTCTAAAGCAAACGAGTAAGGTCGTCCTGCTCTATAGGAGTTGTCAAACATCTCCTGATTTCCTAAATTAATTCCATAATAATGAGTAGTGATGTTCTGGCCTCTCTTAGGCATAGGTCCATCTCCTTTTTCGTCAATGATGTACTTGAGTCCCGTCTCATGAGTCATGACCTGCTCATCCAGTTTTCCAGCTTTATAGTTTGTGATAATTTCCTGAACTCTTTTTCCCACCTCATCACCTGCACCAGCCATCTTTTTCTTAGCCGTCTCTAATATCTTATTCTCCTCTAGGAGCTTATTTTTATATTCTTGCTCATCCGCCACATCTCTTATGAGAATGTCATATGAAATCTGCTTAAAGTTGGCAACACTGGCAGGCGCATTGGGAATTGAATCTACAGGAATATACAAAGTGACACTATCACGCACAGCACATGAAGACATTACTTCCATGATGGCATCAGCCATATTGTCTGTCTTCTTTGATTCAGGAATTTGAATCACAGGCATTTTAGGAAGTCCCTTCATAGATTGCAATATCTTGCCATCCTCTCCTTTGATCTCCATTTCGTAATATACATAGTCACCTACATTAGCTATCTCGGTGTTTCCTGAGGTATGAACGATGTAATCGTATCCTCCTGATGTCTTCCTCTGCTTGCTATCCGTACTGCATGAGATCATCAATAGAGTAAATAGGAATAAGCTTCCATAAGACACTAGCCTTTTTGAATTTGACATTTGTTTTTATCTATTTTATGTAATTAGGTATTACTTGTTTGAATCGGTTTATTATATCATCTAAGCTTGCATAGGCTGCACCTCCAGCAGCATTTTTATGGCCACCTCCATTAAAATGTCGCGAGGCAATTTCTTGGACAGAAATGTCTCCCTTGGATCGCAAGGAGAGCTTGACAATGGTCGGTTGCTCATGTATAAAAGCAGCTACTTCTATTCCATCCAATTGGAGAATGTAATTTACAACCCCCTCAGTATCTCCCCTCTGAATATCATACTCCGCATAGTCATCTCTGGTAAGATAAATAATGCCAGTCTTATACTCAGGTAGAATTTCCATTCTATTGGCAAGACAATGACCTAGCAATCTGAGATTTTTCTCTTTGAGTCTGTTGAATATTCGATCATTTATATAATAGTCATCAACGCCTACTTCCTTTAGTTTAGAGGCAACCTGATAAGTATTAGGATTTGTATTATATCTAAAGTTTCCTGTATCGGTTATTAATCCACTGAAAAGGCATTCTCCAATATACTTGGCCACGCAAGTATCTCCTCCTATCTCTACTAAAAAGTCATAAAGAATCTCGCATGTAGAGCTTGCAGACGGAATAGAAATGATCTCATCACATACAGGCTCAGGGTCGAGGTGATGGTCTATCATCACCTTAAAAGCTGAAGACTCCTCTACTGTTTTTGCCATCTTATCGATCCTATCCAGTGCATTGAAGTCAAGCATAAAGATGACATTGGACGCTTCTAGTTTCGCCATGGCATCCTCAGAATGATCATCATAAATGATGCAATCTTCACTTCCCTTGAGATAACTGAATATGCTAGGAAAACTACTGGGGAGTATAACGTGAACTAGATGTCCTGCGACCTCTAAATACTGCTTTAGCGCAAGAGATGACCCCAGCGCATCACCATCAGGATTGCGGTGCGACAAGATGCTCACTACCTTGGGTTGCGACAGTTGATTCTTGATATTTTCGATGCCATTCATTGCGGATGCAAAAGTAGTCTTTATCTACTTATTGAGTAAAAATAAAGACATATCTTTATGATTTCACAACTGTATTCTAAATTGCTCGTCACGACATTTTGAACATAATTAACCGTTCTTACCAATGATTATACCGAAATTGTGGATATGAATTTCCAAGTACTATATAGATGCTGGGTGTAATTCAGTTTGTCGTATTAGGCCGCTATTTTACCCAGATACTCAGCAATCAAATTCCAATGTCCACTTTTTGATCATGTTTTGAAGGCCTTTTTTTGACCATCGCTGACCAAGCTGTTTAAGCCGTTTATGCAATACATTCCTATGAGCTGATTCTATGGCTCCTGACCCAATTAAGCACCCCTTATTTGTGAATTCGGGATAGTCCATATAACTTTCATTTCGATCTAAGTATGTATCCAGCTTTCGTTTCTGTTCGATTTGCGGTTTTGTTTTTATGACCAATTTTTCAACCCGTTCTCTTGCTTTTTTTATACCCTCTTCTTTCAGTATTTTTCCTGTCTTATCCATCCAGTCTTTCTTCTCTTTGTTTCCTTTTATGCATAGCTTTACCAGCTTACCTATGTTCTACATGCCGTGATAAAAATCCAATATCATCTGTGCTTTGGGGTATTCTGATTCAATCCATTATTCTATGTTTTACACTAATTTACGACTTTTGCGACAAACTGAATTGCACCCCTTTTTCTTGAAAACCAATGTAAGTTTTGTTGTTTTGGGCAATTCTCGATCTGAACATAAAAGTGCGAATAAGGGTCCATGGCATCAACATAGCAGCAGTTCTTTTTTTATTAGACAATACAATATGGGCTCGCCAAACAGCTTTGAGAATCACGATGTAGGTATTATCGACGTTCGTGGTACTGATCCATCTCAGTTAGCCGGGTATTGCAACTTAACATTACCATGTGATGAAGTCGACTTATGCTACGATGAAGTAATTATCAGTGTCAAAAATTTTGGTAACACTGAAATAACCTCAATATTTCAATCCTACCTCAGCAGTCCATCGAGCTAAATCTAGGACCTATTCACCATGTGAATGTACCTTATAGCACATCTCATGAAATGTGTTTGTGGACTACTCTTCCAAATCAAACTATCGGCGGCAATCAGGACAATAACTTATATTGTCACTCCTTTCAAGTATCTGACACTGATTGTTCTTCAATTCCTTCTGAAGACATTGAAATAAAGTATATATCTCAATTTGGTTTTATCAGGATAATAAATCAATCAGAACATATACTGAAGGGAGCATTGAGTATCTATGATACAAGTGGAAAACTGATCCTGAGTCAGATGGTCGACAATCGTTACGGAGCGACTTCTGCTGAATTAACTGCAATCACTGGCGTCTACTTTGTTGTCTTCAGAACAAAATTGAATCAATATTCTGCCAGGGTGTTTCACCCCAATACGAAATGATCGTTAAGAATCCTTATTTAGCCTCTCGAGGCACTCCAACAACCGTTCATTCGCCTCATGCGTACCTATAGTTATCCTTACTTTACCAGGTGCTCCAAAACTCGTTACAGGCCTTACCATAATACCATTTTCAAATAGGAATTCAACAAACGCCGAGTCTCCCCTTGGTGGATCAACTAGGATAAAATTACCCTGTGATGGTGTATAAGTAATCTTTAAGTCAGCTAATGCAGACTGCAGATATTGCCTCTCCTTTCTCACCAAGTCGACCGTTTCTTCGACGAAATCGTGGTCTTTAAGAGCTGCAATTGCCGCTTCTAATGACAGAATCGGTATCAAGAAAGGCTTGCATATTTGTCGTATGTATTGGGCAATTTCCAGCGTTGTATAACAATACCCTACTCTCATCGATGCAAGTCCGTATGTTTTTGAGAAACTATTGACGGCAAGAATATTATGCCCCTGCTTGATATACGGAAGAGCAGATGTATAATCTGGAGCATCAGCAAAATGGCGATACACCTCGTCGAAGATTACAAGAATATCCTTGGGCACTCGCTCAAGAAAAGTCTCAAGTACATCTTGAGGAATGTATGAACCCGAAGGATTATTGGGAGATGTAAGGAATATAATCCGCGTCCTCGGTGTAATTGCAGCCAGTATGCCATCAACGTCGAGTGAATAATCATCTTCTAGCAATGGTACATCGGCCACTTTAGCTCCGTTCCAATAAGAGAACATGCTATAAACTAGAAAATAAGGTCTGGATATGATCACCTCATCCCCTTCTCTTATAAAAGCTCGGATTGTAAGATCCAGGATTTCAGACCCGCTACTAGCCGCTATAAACTGGTCGACTTCCAACGCATTGTTAAACCCTTCTACCAGCGCCTCTCTAAGCCTGACGTCCGTGCGATCAGGATACAGATGAAGGTCCTTATTATATCGCTCGATTGCTTCGATAGCTTTTGGCGATGTACCTATGGGGTTTTCATTTGATGAAAGCTTGTAAACTTTCCTGGTGCCACCGATATCTTTGGCCGTCTTTCCACCTTTGTAAACAGTCTTAACGCTAAGGTGAGACTTGAAGTGATCTGATATACTCTTATTACTATTCATTATTTTACGGGTAATACGGTCCCTACAACTTCTCCAAACCCCACTCTCTTTCCCTCTTTCTCGCAATACCCTCTCATAGACAGTGTATCTCCATCATTAATAAAAACTCTTGAACTTCCATCATCCATCTTTACAGGTTTAGTACCAGCCCATGAAATCTCCAACATACTCCCATACGATGACTCATTTTTTCCACTAATGGTACCCGACGCCATCATATCACCAACTTTCACATTACATCCATTGACCGTATGATGAGTCAGCTGCTGTCTCATATTCCAGTACATGTACTTAAAATTGGATCTACTCACAACCGTCTTATCGGCGCCTTTCGGCTTGATGCTTACTTCCAGATTGATATTATAATTATTAAGACCTGTCGTTCTGAGATAAGGAAGGACCTTTGGTTCCTGCTTGGGTCCTCTAACTTTGAATATTTCCAACGCCTCCATAGTTACTACCCACGGCGATACAGATGAAGCAAAGTTTTTCCCTAAGAAAGGTCCTAGAGGTACATACTCCCACTTCTGGATATCTCGTGCCGACCAATCATTAAAAAGTACCATTCCAAATATATGGTCATTGGCTTTGTCCGCACTAATCGGATTTCCCAATTTATTCTCCTTTCCGATGATGAATGCCATCTCAAGTTCAAAGTCCAATCTCTTGCTTGGGCCATAAACAGGAATTTTGGCTCCTTTGGGAAGTGTCTGTCCTTGGGGTCTTCGGATATTGGTACCAGACACAACAATCGATGAAGCCCTTCCGTGGTATCCCACAGGTATATGTCTCCAGTTGGGTAAAAGTGCATTCTTAGGATCACGAAACATGACTCCCACATTCGTCGCATGCTCAATACTAGAATAGAAATCTGTATAATCACCTACCTCAACTGGCATATGCATCTTGGCATCTGATTTTTTTACCAATAACCCTCGTCGTCCTTTGATAGGGGAATTTTTGTCAGATAGCAAGGACTGAATTTTCTTTCGTACTCTTTTGGTCTTCGATTTACCTGATGATATAAAATCATTGAGACTTGATTGAGAAAAGACTTTTGCGTCAATATCTATTCCGTCGAAACATCCAAGATTAGACAAAACTACTAGATCTATAATATAGTCTCCAATAGCAGAACCTACTCTGTGTGACTTTTTTTTTGTAGAAAATATGCCGAAAGGAATATTATAAATTGAAAAGTCAGAATCTTCAGTACCTGGGATAAAACACTTTAGATTTTTAGCCATAATCTTGCAATTGGGTTGGACGACAAAGTTAAGAGAAAGTACATCAAATCAGGGACCTTTACCACCGAGTAATGATTGAAAATCATTTTTTATCTCCCATCATGGTATAGGGCGAATTAAAAAAATCGAATAATTGTCCCCTCCAATGAATTTGGATTCGTAATAAGGTTAATAAATATCAATAACCTTAAAGTTTATACCAATAGTAATATTCAAAACCTATAAAAGATGCTACCTAATATTCCAGTAATAATTGCTTGTGCGTTTATACCAATGATCATTGCCTTTGTATGGTATCATCCAAAAATTTTCGGTAAGAAATGGCAAGCAAGTGTAGGCATGTCTGATGAAAGTTTTAATACGCCTCCACGTCCTTATCAGTTTGTCTTGAGTCTCATACTTAATTTCTTGCTCGCCTTCGGTGTATTTGTCGTCACAGTCCATCAAACCCATGTGCTTGCATTGACAGGACCAGATATTGAGGCATTCAAAACAGAATCTGTACAGGCATTCATGAACAATTTCGGAGGAAATTTCACTACGTGGAGTCATGGATTGACCCATGGATTACTTATCGCTTTCTTAGCTTTTGCTTTGTCATTTATAGGTTCTACCGCTATATGGGAGAAGAATGGAATTGCATATGTTTTGGTAAATGGAGGTTATTGGCTTGTAAGCTTGGTACAATGGCTTGTATTATAAGTCAATGGGGAGGAAACCTAGTTTAATGTTTTTAATACCTTAAAACAATAGTTATGAAAAAATTTATGATGATCTTTATTAGCAAGGACTATGGTGAGATGGGTTTATCTCCTGACGAAATGCAAAGTCGTATGGGCAAATGGTGGGCCTAGCACGGCAAGATGGAACAAGCCGGAATTGTAGTTGATGGTCAAGCCCTTCATGCTGAGGCTAGATACATCTCTGGGCCTGACCGAGTGACCACTGACCGCATCTCTACTGAAGTCAAAGAAATGGTGGGCGGATACTATGTCATTAAGGCAAATAGTATGGATGAAGTGTCGGAGATAGCTCAAGATTATCCTGACTTCGGCAAAGGAGGTACTGTGGAAATCCGAGAAACTGTCGTATTTGACCAGTGACCGATAATGGACTTATATACCTTCTTTTCAGACACCATTATGGAAAGATGGTCTCGGTTCTTACTCGGATATTTGGTTTAGCGCATCTTGAAACCATCGAGGATGCTGTACAAGATTCGTTCTACAATGCATCATTAAAATGGAGAAAGCGCATACCCGATAATCCTGAAGCATGGCTTACCCTGTCTGCCAAGAATAGGGCCATTGACCTCCTGAGAAAGATAAAAGCCGAAAAAGAAAGATCGGGCAAGTTGCTCCGAAGCCCTGCGGTAGTAGCCATGGATGACCTATTTTTGGAGCATGAGATCGAGGATAGTCAACTCAGAATGATCTTCACGTCATGTAATCCATCACTCAAGCCTCAAGATCAAATAAGCTTTGCATTGAAAACTGTCGCAGGATTTGGCACTAAAGAAATAGCAAGTGCTTTACTTCTGAATGTGGAGACAATAAAAAAAAGACTGGCCAGAGCGCGTAAAGAGATCAAAACCTACAATATAAAATTTACAGTTCCTGATAAGTATCAAACAGTAGAGCGAGTTGACCGTGTGCTTAACAGCATTTACCTAATATTTAATGAAGGTTTTCACTCCAATCAAAAGGACAAAATTATTCGTGAGGATTTATGTGGTGAGGAACTGAGGTTATGTCAGATTCTTCTCAAACGTAAGATGTATCGCCTGCCTCAGGTCTATGCCCTTCTGGGACTGATGTGTTTTCAATCCTCGAGGCTAGAAAGTAAGATCTCACTAGATGGGAATATCATCAATCTCAAGAATTAAGATCGATCATTGTGGTATTTCCCATTGATAGAACTCGGGCATAGGGCCATGACTAGAGTCAGTGATACAGAACTCTTCTCGGTCTATCATTACGAAGCAGCGATTGCCAGCGAACATCTTAAGGCAAAATCCTACTCAGAAACTAATTGGAAACAAATCCTTGAGTGGTACAATAAAATTGAAGCTATCAAACCCTCAGCCATGAATAAGCTCAATCAAGCATATGTTATGCTGGAACTCAACATATATTCTGACGCACTGTTGGCACTTGAAAACATCGACCCTCTAGACCTTAAGCAGAGAGAGCACCTCTATCATGGTACCCTAGCCGAGCTCAACTTTAAAGCCGGCAAGGTAGATGAAGCCATCTTGAGTCTGGATGATGCCACCTCCTCCGTAAGCAACCATCAAGAAAAAAAATACCTTGATAGAAAAAAACAGAAATTCATTGCCCTCAAATCAAAGAAAATATCATGAGTCAAATACTAAGGATCTTTCGTAATTTCAAATCAATAAAGTGATTTAGATGAACGAGATCGATATACTTTTAGAAAGAATGAGAAACGTCTTTATAGTTAAAAACATCCAATGGCGAGAAATTCGGATGTTTGGAGGGATCTGCTTCATGGTAGACGAAAAAATGTGTTTTGGAACGTACAAAGGCGGTCTTATGGCAAGACTTGACCCCAATAATGTAGAGGAATATATCCAAAGGCCTTGGGCAGACAAAATGGTACATGGTGGTAGGCTCATGAAGAGATATGCGTTTGTGGAGATGCCAGGTATCGAAAATGACGTTGACCTTGAGTTTTGGATAGATAAGTGCCTGGAGTTCAACCCAATGGCGACCAGGAGTAAGAAAAAGAAGAAGTGATCGTTTAGCTTTCAGCATATTGTTGAGTAATGTATCTTTGCTCTTGATAATCATATTTTATGAAAGTACAAGCACTTCACTACTATCTCGCCGACCTCAGCCGAATCAGAGAAATATCTCTTACTCAACTACAGAGAAAAGTAGCTCAAAATCCATTCTGTCAAAATTGGAAAATGCTGCTGGCAAAAAAAGCAGTCATCGGTAGCGATTCTACTGACTTGGAGCAAATTTATAACGCAGCATCCTCAACCAATGACAGAATTATGCTCCAAGAATTATTACACAAACCCGTCAAGACTAGAAGGGGCCCAGCAAAAAAGAAGCCTACCCCTCAAGTAACAGATAGCCAGGGATCGGTCCAATACAAGAAGGTTACTATTAAAAAGAAAAGAAAATCTGGACCAAAGCCAACAAAATCTTCAGCAGCGATTAAAAAAACAACTACTACCCGTAGGCGTTATACACCCGCCACTAAGGCTACTACTCTTAAACCGAAACCAGCAGTTAAAAAAGTCAAAGCTTCTGTAGCCAAACCTACTCCTAGAGTAAAAGCTCCTGTAAAAAAACGCGTCACCAGAAAACCTGTGATCTCCAATCCTATGATTAAAAAAACGCCAACCAAGAAAATCACTACTAAAAAAACAGCCGCAGCTTCTACTACAAGGAAGTCCTCAACAAATAAGACAACAGCGGCAAAATCTAGACGGACAAGGAAACCTACAGTTGCAACGAAATCGCCTTCGCGCACGACGACAAGAAGAAAGACAAGTACCAAAGTCAAGTCTGTGGTACAAAAGACACCAGTGCGTAAATCGACACGATCGACTTCTTCCGTAAAATCCAATACCTCAGGAAAAAAAACCAGTACGATGAAACCTCAAGAAACAAAATCAGTAAGAGAGGATATTCCAAAATTGGTAAAATCAAAAGCATCAACATCCAAGAGTTCTCCTCAAAAAAAGAGCACATCAACGTCACAGCGACGGAATACAGTAAAGTCCAAGACACCATCGGTAAAGCAAAGTATTTCGCCTCTCAAGAGTAAACCAGCTAAGAAAAAAACAACAGAAAGCTATTCGGAATGGCTTCTTGATATGAAACCATTGACCAAGGAAGAGAAGAGTCCAAAGAAGGCATCTACGCCAAAGAAAAAAAAGAAAAAGAAAGTAGGCAAGAACAAAGCGGAAAGTATAAGTGTCAAGAAATCTGGTGCCATAGTATCAGAATCATTGGCACAATTACTAGAACGGCAAGGCAAGAGAAAGAAGGCCATCAAGATGTATAAAAAACTCAGCTTGATTATTCCCAAAAAAAGTTCTTTCTTTGCAGCGAAAATTCGGAGTTTAAAAAATAAAAAGTAAAGAATTTTGATCACATTACTAACGATACTTATTGCCATTGTTTGTGTTCTACTTACACTGGTTGTACTTATACAGAATCCCAAGGGAGGAGGCGTTGATTCTACATTCGGAGGAGCTGGTGCGAGTCAGATGCTTGGAGCCGCACGGTCAACAGATTTTGTAGAAAAATTGACATGGGGATTAGCCATTACCCTGTTTGTATTATGTATCATCACAGCTATTGTTGTAAGTGGTGGTGGTGATGCTGGACCTATTCTCGAATCCGAGAAAGGATTATTCTAAATTTTAAGCGAGAACCATCTCTGCCATGGTAGGGACTTTTTATGTCAGAATGGCAATGGTCCGTTGACAAATCAAGACTCTCATTTGTAGACTCTGCCAAAAATGAATTATCAGGGGTAATAATGTCAGTAAATATGGGTTGGCATGACTAATGATTAGTAAGACATTGTAATATTAATATTAACCTAAATTATTAAATAACTAACGAGCTATGATGAAACCTATCAATGACAGAGTGGTCGTGAAACCTGCCCCCGCTAACGCCAAGACAAAAGGTGGTATTATCATTCCTGATACCGCTAAAGAAAAACCTCAACGAGGTCAGATAGTGGCAGTAGGACCAGGAAAAGACGGAAACGAAATGTCCGTTAAGAAAAAAGACATCGTCCTATATGGTAAATATGCTGGACAAGAGATCAACTACGAAGGAACGGACTATCTCATCATGAGAGAAGACGACATTCTAGTCATCCTTGACAAGTAGTATACTTTAACCCTAATTGATTAATCTTAAAAATAGAATATAATATGGCTAAAGAAATTAGCTTTGATTCAATTGCCAGAGCCAAGTTGAAAGCGGGCATTGATGCGTTGACCAACGCAGTAAAAGTGACTCTCGGACCTAAAGGGAGAAACGTAATAATTCAGAAAAGTTTTGGAGCACCTGTCATCACCAAAGATGGTGTCACTGTTGCCAAAGAAGTAGAACTCGAGGATCCTGTTGAGAATATGGGAGCACAGCTGGTAAAGGAAGTAGCGTCACGTACGGCAGATGCTGCAGGTGATGGTACTACGACTGCCACGGTTCTTGCTCAGGCTATGGTAGCCGCGGGCATGAAATATGTTGCTGCCGGTGCCAACCCTATGGACCTTAAAAGAGGTATTGACAAAGCTGTAGGCTCTGTAGTCTCTAGCCTCGCTAAGCAAAGCGAAGTTATAGGTAATGACTTCAAGAAAATACAGCAGGTAGGATCTATCTCAGCAAACAACGATGAAGAGATCGGAGCACTTATAGCTGATGCAATGAAAAGAGTCACCAAAGATGGTGTTATCACTGTAGAAGAAGCTAAAGGAACAGATACATATGTAGACGAGGTAATCGGTATGCAGTTTGACAGAGGTTATCTTTCTCCTTACTTCATCACTGATACAGAGGATATGAAGACGGAGTACGAAAACCCACTCATTCTTGTCCATGACAAAAAAATCTCTAACGTACAGGATATCGTTCCTCTACTAGAAAAGTCAGCTCAAGCTGGTCGACCACTACTTATCATCGCTGAGGATGTAGAATCTCAAGCACTCGGAGTATTGGTTGTAAACAGATTACGTGGTGGCCTTAAGGTAGTGGCAGTGAAAGCTCCTGGATTTGGGGATAGAAGAAAGGCTATGCTAGAAGACCTTGCCATCTTGACTGGAGGTACTGTGATCTCAGAAGAGAAAGGATATAAGCTAGAAAATACTGAGATTAAAGATCTTGGACAAGCAGAGAAAATTACCATCGACAAAGACAACACAACTATCGTCAATGGTAAGGGAAAGAAAACTGAAATCAATGGTCGTATAAATCAGATCAAGCAACAGATTGAAACTACCACTTCTGACTATGACAGAGAAAAGCTACAAGAGAGATTAGCTAAGTTGTCAGGTGGAGTTGCCGTGCTCTATGTAGGAGCAGCAACAGAGGTCGAAATGAAAGAAAAGAAAGACAGAGTTGATGATGCTCTTCATGCAACTCGTGCAGCTGTAGAAGAAGGAATCGTCCCTGGTGGTGGTGTAGCTCTTGTAAGAGCAATCAAAGCTCTTGCTAAAGTATCTGGGGTAAACGAAGATGAGAACATGGGAATACAGATAGTAGTAAAGGCACTCGAGGCTCCACTGAGAATTATTTCAGAAAATGCGGGTGTTGATGGATCTGTGGTACTACAAGCCGTAGCCAACGCCAAAGGCGCTCATGGTTACAATGCACGTACCAATAAATATGAAGATTTGAAGAAATCAGGAGTTATTGATCCTACAAAAGTTACTAGAGTCGGCATTCAAAACGCTGGATCTATCGCAGGGATGGTGTTGACTACCGAGTGTGTCATCAATGACAAGCCGGATGAGCATTCAGGAATGCCTGCTATGCCTCCAGGTGGTGGAATGCCGGGAATGATGTAGAATTGATTTCTCAAGTTATAACCCAAAAAAAGGAAAGACCTACTCGCAAGAGTGGGTCTTTTTTTGTCTTTTGATTTCATAATAGACTTAGATTAACTCAACGTCTTTAGAAATTTGTATCCTCACAAAAGTGCAGAGCACCGCTACCTATTGAATTATAATTATTGAATGGACATTCTCCTTAACAGACTAATCAGTCAAGTTTTCTTTGACCTTTTCCCAAAACCAAAACGATGGCCAAGCCTAAGATAAAAGAGAGTATCGTAAGCATTAAATGTGGCTCGCCAGAATACGCTGTAGGAAGAACGTTAGACTCGCTGAGAATCTTAATGTGATCCGATGAAAGCATATCAGAATTAAAAGATGTTATTATCTCACTCGTATCCTTATTTAGAATCTTTGTAGCAATTCTCCATGGCCAGATCTTGAATAACGATCCTATCATCAATCCTATCAACAAAGCTGTAGTTTCGTTTTTATACTTGATGAATGTCCATGAAACCAATCTCGAGAATGTCATCAATCCTATCAAGCATCCCAGAGCAAAAACTGACATGAGAATCATCTCGCTCGAAGAAGGGGACTCAATCAACCCTTTGAGGTTACCTATAACAATGGTATACATGCCTAGCATCAAAAGGATAAAACTCCCGGATACTCCCGGCAATATAAGAGCACAAATCGCAATAGCTCCTGAGAAAAAAACAAAAAGTAATCCTTCATTGCCGTGAGATGGAGTCATCGACGTTACCAAATACGCTACCAATGCACCTAAGGCGATCAAAATAATGCTCACTATACTGTGCTTATCCATGGATCGTATCATGTATATTGAAGAAGCAATGATTAAGCCCATAAAAAATCCCCACAAGGGTTCAGGGTAGTTTTCGAGCAAATAAGTAACGGCATATAGTCCGATAAATATCCCACACACCATACCTATGAGAAGCTGTAACAAGAATGTTGCATCAATCCGATCTAGAACTGTTGATACTCCTCCCTCTTTATAATTAGTGATTAGTTGGGGACCAAATGCCTCTATCGAATTAAGGAGTTTTTCGTAGATTCCAGTAATAAACGCTATTGTTCCTCCTGATACACCAGGTATTATCTCTGCAATACCCATCGCCACACCTTTCAAGATCAGCTTTACTGTCATTTACCGTGTTCTCGACCTTTTATCTCCCCTGACTTGTAAGCCTCATCTTCCATTTCTTGTTTTTTCTTCTCTTCATCCGTCAATTCATGTTCTCCCAAGTCTGAGAGGTCTGGTTGTCCTGCATCTACCCATGCTGTAAACCATGAACTTCCAATGGATAGAATAGCATCACGCATTCTGTCTTCGACCATGCCTTTCATCTCTGTACTATAAGCATCAGCGTACTCAGGGCATTGAACCCTGATCGTCTGGTCAAGCCTTTCATCATAACAGTACTGTAGATCACTAGGAAAAGTTTTACTTAGCCTCTTCTCAATAGACAAAACACTATCAAGTAGGATGTGGCTATCAAGTACGATGTCCCAGAAATAGTCGCTCTTATTATCAATATACGTCGACTTGCCTACAAAAAAATCATAATCTTCATCAGCAAACAACTCAGGTATTCTACTCTCCCAAAACGCATGTATGCCTATCTGATCGGTAAGTTGTCCGTTATAGTTTTTAGTAGTATGAAGGGGCACATGTGCATCACCAATGTAATGTCCCATTTCTGCCGACAAGCGTAGAATTCTCTTCTTATCTTTATTCATAAAAGCATTCTTGAGCTTCGTCTGCATTTGCATCAGCCAGTAAGGCAATATACCTCCATGACTAAACTCATCCTTGATGATCAAGTATGTTTCGTCTTCCGTATCCTCCTCAATCAGGTCACCCATATCCACTATCCACTCCTCTTCAAAATAATTTTCCCTAACAACATCACCAATCACCATTCTAAAGTCGCTATACTTCCCTGATATGGAATGATTTTCGTCATACAGCTCATACCCATCACCTGCCAGGTTCAAGTCCAGTAATGTGGTGTCCCTGCCACTAACCTTATAATAACCAGCATACCTCAGCAATGCATCTGTGAAATTTCTCGGTACATTGTCAAATGGATATACGTCCCACATATCGATATCTATATAATGTCTTACCGCCTCGTGCTTGGTAGCATAGCGTCTTTTGTCAGGATCGACCGAATGCTCTGTGAGAAACTCAATGTTTTTCTTAAAAACGGGCATCATCTCAGGAGGCAATGTGAATACCGCCATGCGGTTGATCTTGCGGTGACCGTAGAATCCCCATTCACCTATGACAAATGCAGACGATGCCATAAGCAACACCAACGCTGATATGTAAAATTTGCTATTGAAAGAAATAGTCATAAGACCTCAACATTTTCTTAAAGTTTCTCTGTTGAGCTAAGATAAAATCATCATTGCTACAATAGATAAAAGCGCGGTTTATATTTTGCAAGTCCTTATATGACTTATTATCGGCATAATTGTCTACCAGATCCTTCAAAGGATATACTGAATACGAACTCTGAGTATCATCAGATCGATGAATAATAACCTTAGCAAATGGCACAGTCATCACAATAGTGTCTCGTCCGGAGTTTTCATTATCATAAAATTCAGCTCCTATTTTCCTGAAATCTGATAGGTAAGCTTCTGCCAGTTTTTGGTTGACATCTGTCTTGCTTTCCAGTCTCATAGAGTTGAGTGGGGAGACAGAAAACTTTCTACCATTCCTTTGAAGGACATAAGATTGGTTCTTTTGTTTTGGGTACTCTACACTTATCCTCTCGATTTTACTAGGATTTTCTACGATAAAAAATTTAGATCTGAATTCATTCTCCTTAAGCAAAAATCTTGCTCGCAGACCGCCTTCAAAATAAGGCAAGTGCATCGCATAAGGTTGAGTAGCACCATCCATTAAGCAAAATGTAGCTCTCTCATCTTGAGAAGCACCTCCCATATAAAACGTCCTCATCTTTTCATTACTTCTGTTATAAACCTCGATTTTGATTCCCAGGTGTCCTATCTCCCTTATGATATTTTCAGTGGCATTTCTATGAGGAATATATTTGATCTGCATAGAATTAAGTGCAGAAAGCACATTGGTGACTGTTGACGGTTCTGCCTCATATTTCCCATTTACCATCCATTTTTTACCTTTTCTCTCTAAAGTGATAGCTACATCAGACTTTGTAGCAATAAACACTTTGCCTATATCATCTTTATTCTCAACCGCAAAATTTCGATCAGCTGACACGACATTTGTCGAGTTGCTGCCCTTACTTGCATTGTAATAAACGAGCAGTCCTAGTAACAACACAGTCACTATTAAAATGGAAGTTTTACTCATGATCTTATCATTCCGTATTTTTTCTTTCTCAAAATATTAAAAAGTACCCCAAATATTGCCAGTATCAATAACGGGAGCAGAATATTGATCACCTGCCACATCAAATTTTGACTACTGGCCTTAACCTTATCTAACATCCTTAGCTTTACTTCCTTGGCACGAGAGGCCAAGATTCCATTGTCATCGATCATATACTCTATGGCGTTGAGGATAAAATCCTCGTTGGCCTTATACAGTTTCTGTTCCCACTTATTGTAGCCTATGGGATAGGGGGAATTATCTCTGCTGTTGTAAATGTTCTTTACCATATCTCCATCACTTATCACCAATTGTGAAGTATGCAAACTTTTTTCTTTAAACGACTGACCTATTTCTTGTAGTGTTGATTTCATCCCATCAGGAACTCTATTCTTAAAAAAAGACTCAAATTCTCCCTCGAGGAGGACTGCAACATTCTGAGGTCCCTTGTCAAATTTTGATGTCACGGGCTCATATCGTAATATTTCAAAATTGAGCCTCATCGGTGTTATCTGATATCGTGAATACACCGAGCTGGCTAGAAGTACAGTTTTATCAACTTTTGTCTTGGTCTTGATCGTATCTATCGTGCTAGGAAATATTGTATTGATCCGATCTAGATTCCTAGTTATTACGTGATCACCAGATGGCGCTACCAATGGGTGGTAATACCAATTAAAAAGCTCGGTCTGAGGCTGATTACCATTCATACCGACCACCTGCAATATCTGGGAGCACTCGAGATCCAGAATGGCATTGGGCTGAATCCTTACTCCATACTTAAAGAGCATGTCATTTAGATCCAAAGGCAGTGGCTCGGGTACATAAAACTTATTAATATTGATGCTGTCATTGCTCACATCAAGGACGTCTAAAAACCAGATGACCTTACCCCCATTCATAATGTACTGATCAATCTTAAACTGATCCTTCAACGTAAATGAAGTTCGTGGCTTGGCTACAACCATTAGGTCTATCTCGTGGTGTATGCTGTGAATACTATCAAGGTTTATACGACCAGTATCATACTGTGACCTCAGTAGTGATCTTAGCTTTGCAATTTGTCGATTCTCCAGCTCCCCATGTCCTTCGGTAAAAACGACATTAGGTTTATTTTTCTTTACCAACTTCTGGATGGCACTTGCAAATTTGTATTCAAGCAGCTGGATAGACTCATTCAACACAACTTCCTCATCATCACCAGGAAGTTGCTCTTCAAGTAAGTTGACCGGTATTTTACGATCTCCACGATGCAACATTGCAAATGGATAAATGTATTTCTGCGTTAGCTCATCGTTCTCCCTAAAAGTCAACTGAACAGGTATAATGCCGTCTTTGGCCATTTCTTTCCTAAATCCATTGACCTCACTTACAGATCCTGTTGAAGGATCAAAGAACTCATATTCTATACGAGAGGACATAGATCGAAGTCGTCTTAATATATCAGATGTCTCGTTTTTCAATCTCTTGAATCCTGCCGGAAACTTACCATCCAAGTATACTTTGATATAAATGTCTTCGTCTAGAGAGCTTACCAAGTCTCTAGTCTCCTGAGTCATCGTAAATCTCTTTTCCTCTGTAAGATCAAGACTTCCATGTACATAGCTTGCTGCTACATTTGCCATAACGCATATAAGCAACACCAATCCAACATTCAATATTTCACTACTCCACTTTTTCATGAGCGATAGATGCTTAACGAATATTTGGTGAGGTATAAAAAGAAGAATATGACAGTAAGAAAATATATAATATCTCTCGTATCCAGAAGCCCCCTACTCAGAGACTTGTAGTGATAGCTCATTCCTACCTTCGATATCATCTCATCCCATGATCCTACAAAAATCGGCAGCTCAGATAATATGGAAAACAAGCTATACATCATCACACAGCACAATACAGCAAGCACAAATGCCACTACTTGGTTCCTAGTGAGTGTGGAAGCAAATATTCCAATGGAGACAAAAGCAGCGGAGAGAAGACTCAATCCGATATATGATCCCAATATGCCACCTGAATCCAGATTGCCTTTGGGTGAGCCCAATTGATAAACTGAAAAGTAATATATAAACGTAGGGATGAGCGCAAGCATGACGAGACAGAAATTGGCAAGAAACTTCCCACCCAGTAATTGAACGTCCGTAATAGGTTTAGTACTAAGAAACTCCATAGTGCCATGCTGGAATTCTTCGCTAAATGATCTCATCGTTATGGCGGGGATAAGAAAAAGAAAAACAAGGGGTGCAAACGAAAACAATGGATCGAGACCAGCGTAGTTGTATGTCAAAATTGAAGTATCAGGAAAAACCCAGGTAATCAATCCGATAACTATCAAAAAAACACCGATGACTATGTAGCCGATCAAGGACGAGAAAAAGCTCGATATTTCTTTCTTAAAAATACTAAGCATTACTCGATGTAACTTTTTGGAAGATTTGCTCGATTGATTGGTCTACTTTTCTCATCTCAAGAATTTTCAACCCTTTTGCGACAACTATATCGAAAACATCCTTTCTGATATCTCGTGATGAATCATACGTCAATACGTATTTACCTTTTGATAATGATTGACATTCTATAACTCCAGGCAGACTTTGGAAATCGGGTCTTAATTCGTGATCAGTAATTTCTATCACCAGATTGGAAACCTGATAATCCTCCCCTGCTTTCACCAGTTGGTCTGCGACTAGTTTACCATTATTAAGGATAATCACCCTATCACATAATTGCTCAACCTCTTGCATAATGTGAGTTGAAAAGATCACAGTCTTCTTCCTTGCCAAGCTCTTTATCAATGATCTAATCTCAACGAGTTGATTGGGGTCAAGACCCGATATCGGCTCATCAAGAATCAAGACTTGGGGATCATGATACAATGCCTGAGCAAGTCCCACCCTCTGTCTGTATCCTTTTGATAGCATACCGATCTTCTTGTGACTTTCCTTTGTAAGACCCGTGAAGTCTATTACCTCTTCCGAACGATTCCTAGCATCTTTAATACCATGCAAGTCAGCCACAAAACCTAGATACTCTCTGATATACATGTCACCATAAAGCGGATTATGCTCGGGAAGGTATCCAATGCAATTTCTTACTGCCAGCTGATCATCAATAATTGAATGCCCACAGACCTCCGCATCGCCGCCGGAAGGTCCCGTAAAACAAGTCAGCATTTTCATGGTCGTCGACTTTCCAGCACCATTGGGCCCTAGCAATCCCAATATCTCTCCATCCTTAGCCTCAAAGCTCAGTTCATCAACTGCCTTTTGGCTACCGTACTGTTTTGATATATTTTTAACGACTACAGACATAATATTTTAAGACTGAAAACCCTGCTAGGAAGTCTAGCGTACAAATGTATTAAAGTTTATCCAAGCTAATAACGCACAAAAAGACATTTAGGACTAGTTTTAGTTGGCCTTATGTTGATTTTTTCTCTCTACATAAAGTAGTGAAATAAGCTCATCAAGGTCAAAGCATTGTTCCACGTAGAGGTCTCCGATAGCTGTCCGTTGTAAAGAGCTTAAATAGGCTCCTACACCTAATTCCTGACCGAGATCATGAGCCAGAGATCTTATGTATGTTCCTTTACTACAGTTGACCTTAAGCGTCAATGTCGGTGGTTCATATTTCACTATTTCCAATCTATCAATAACAACCTCTCTACCCTTCAATTGAATGTCCTTCCCTTTTCTTGCGAGTTTATATGCTGGTTTTCCTTTGATCTTAACAGCAGAAAATCGAGGTGGCACCTGAACAATTTTTCCTTTGAAATTATACAATTTGTTTTCTATCTGATCGATGCTGACATGAGATGCGTCCATAATATCCTCAAGCTCAGTTTCTGCATCATAACTTGCCGTATGAGCTCCCATCGTGATATCGGCAATGTATTCTTTGTTCTGGTTTTGAAAAGTCTCAATCTTCTTGGTCATCCTACCCGTACATAATATAAGTACCCCAGTCGCCAATGGATCTAAAGTTCCAGCATGACCGACCTTCATCTTTCTAATATCAAGTCTCTTACATAGCAGATTTCTGATCTTATTGACCACATCAAAAGACGTCCACTCTCGAGGCTTATTTACAGGTATAACCATGCCTTCAAGAAAATCAGCACCACTTATATTTGTCTTATCTAGTATCACGTGAAGTACATAATAAGAGCAGCAATAGCCACAATGATGCAATAGAATGAAAAATACTTTAAGCTGCTATTCTTCACTAGTTTTATCATCCATGTGCATGCCACAACTCCAGTTACAAAGGAAAATAAAAAACCTATGCTTAGGGGAAGAATTTCTGCATTGGAGAGGCTCAGTTCGCCTCCAATGATGTCTTTACTTATCTTACCAAAGATCAAGGGTATCACCATAAGAAATGAAAAGCGCGCGGCCCGTTCTCTATCTATCCCCAACATTACGGATGTTGCTATGGTAGCACCAGACCTGCTTATTCCCGGCAAGATTGCCACAGCCTGAGCTAAGCCGATCACGATGGCTTGCCAAGGTCCAACATGTTTTGTAGTATCCTTAGCCCGGTCTGCCAGCAGAAGTAAGATTGCCGTGACAATAAGCATCGCACCTACTAGCAACAAGTTTTTGTTAAATAGTGCCTCGATTTCATTTTCCCATATCAAACCTACAATCACTGCAGGAACCATAGACAATACTATAAACCCAATGTATCTTAAAGATTCCCGATTTGCAGAAAAGATGCCACGAATCAATTGACCGATTTCTTTTCGAAATACAAGGAGGGTACTTAGGGCTGTAGCACCATGCAGCATCACTGTCATGAGTAAGCTCGCATCATCACCAAGAATTAATTTGGCGATTTCCAAGTGACCACTCGATGAAACAGGAAGAAACTCTGTCAAGCCCTGCACAATGCCCAAGACGATGGCATTGAGAATGTCATTCATTGACTAGTCCCTATTTTTAAATATTGCGAAAAACTGTAGACCAAGACCGATGAGGATAATGATCGGTGCTAGTAGAGTGCGCCGCTTAGAGTAAATGACGCTATCATCCCACACGTCATTGGGCATATGACCTCCCATCATTAGTATCATGCCTAAGAAAATAAGTCCTATCCCTACAAGGGCATATATGTAGTTCTTTCTTCCGTACAGGAGGTTTTCGCCAGGATCAGTAGTGATTGCAGCTCTCTTGGATTTCGACACCGTCGGGCTGACCTTCTTTGTAGATACTACCACCTTTTTCCTAGGCTGACTCATAAAGATTTTTATTTATATGACAAAGGTATGATTTTTTCGTTTCTCTTTATCTAATACTCCGCAATGGGGTGTATGACAAAATGCAGGATCTTCATTGTTATCTAGATTTCGCTTGTATCGTTTGTATGATTCTAAGCTTTATGTAACATCAATCTGTTGTGATATACGACATCCCATGTGTCATGACATTCATCGTCCAAGGGGTCATGACCCCTTGGAGTAATCCCGAACCAAATTTATAAATGTACCCAATAAAAAAATGACCTCAACCTGCAATATGTTATACACACCACAGCAAAGCCACCCCATCTATCACCTTGATTGTAAATGGGCATCCATCAAATAGTGGGAATAATACTTCATTACCATTAAGATAACCACTGTCAATACCATAATCGCGACAAAACTTCTAACCGTTGCGAAAAGTGAAAAGATCGGTAATCCCATCAATTCTATAATTAGGAATGTGAGGATCAAAGCCGCAATTCCCAATACAATTCCATATATCGCCACCTTACTGAATTTCGATATGTAAGGTGTTTTGATGAATTCATCCGTTGCTCCTACCAATGACATTATCCTGATTTCCTTACCAGATATTGTTAATGCCTGGTCCACGGTACTACGCAAGACAAGAACAGTGATTATCAAAAGAATCACACTAAGTCCCAAAAATATAATTGATGCCTTAAAAACTGAGCCTGAGACTTCTTCAGACACTGGATCATTAAAGAAAACCTTTTCCACACCCTCCGATTGCTCTATCTTATCCTTAATTAATGACAAGGATGTCGTGTTATAGTATTCTGATTTTAAGCGAAACGCAACCATATCCCTAAAGATGTCATGTGATTCAGAAATCTCGGGCAAACTAGCCAACAGGTCGGATAGTTCTTCATTGGCACTGCTTCTATCGATAAATCGGATCGTAGAATTATTAACCTCCTCCATGGTCATGAGTTTGTCCTCGACATTCTTTTGATCAGCCTTAGACGCCGTTAATGAAAATTCCGTTAGTATATTTAGATTCTCATGTATGCGGTTCTGTACTACAGGAGCATTTACCAATGGAACAACAAGAAGTGCCAAAAAGTAAGTAAGGATGCCTAGGATGAAGGCAAGATGAAAAAATGAAGGAATTTTGATGTATCTCACAGATGCTTACTTTTGAAGAATCAAGGCGAATATATAGTAATATAAAATATATGTGGAAGAGAAACTGTATAGGAATTGTGATATTATTCTATTTAGGGCATTTAAACGCTCAAATCACGCTGGTAAATCCTTCTTTTGAGGATCAACCTGGTGACGCCACAACACCTCAAGGTTGGTTTGTGTGTGAAAACTACACGACTCCTGATATACTTCCCGGGTACTGGGGTGTCAACAACGAACCTGTAGACGGAGATACTTTCATGGGAATTATTACCAGACAAGACGGATCGTTTGAGAGCATTGGCCAAAAAATGAGTCAGTCGATGGCCAAAGACTACTGTTATTCATTCGACATAGATCTAGCACACTCTAAGACCTATGCCGGGTTCAATAAGCCTATCAAGCTGCGAATATGGCTTGGCACATCCAAAAGTGGTAGAGATCAGCTAATCTTTGAATCAAAATTTATCGATCATGCGGAATGGAGAACCTATACCATAGACTTTACAACAAAAGGCACTTATCGGTATATCAGAATAGAAGCTTTCTACGAAGAAGGTGATTTTTCGCATAAAGGAAATCTCCTCCTAGACAATATGACGGTAATAACAAGGTGTAATAAGGCCTAATAGTAGAATTGTTAATCATAATTAGAGGTTAATATTTGGCTTGATCGTCACACATTATCAGAAAAAATATACATTAGAGTTATAAAATCATGATTATGAAAAAACTTGTACTTTCTACTTTAGTTGTCTTAGCTTCCATCTTTTCACTACAGGCTCAGCAAGAGTTTGTTTTTGGTGGTGGTGGCCAGTTGGTATTTAGCAATGGCACGACATTTGGCCTTCAAGCACGGGCTCTTACAGGACTCAATGATCAGGTCGGATTATCGGGATCATTTACTTTGTACCTAAGTGATGGCGCCGACTGGGCTATTGATCTGGATGCACATTATCTAAAGCACTTGTTTGGAGGTGACTTTGTCACTTATCCATTTGCAGGGTTGAATATTCTCAACGGAGCGGGTAATACGGATATCGGAATAAACCTTGGTCTGCACATCCATTTTCCTCTTAGTGAAATGCAAGCATATATTGATCCTAAGATCGTTCTCGACAATGGTGATCCATTCATTGTGTCTTTTGGGGTATTCTTCTAGGCCAAGGGGATATGTCTATCAATTTTGATGCTATTCTGGGTCAAAATTGTAGATTAAATTATATTTGCACCCGCTTTGAGAGAAATCTCAGGGACTAAGCGAAAGTAGCTCAGCTGGTAGAGCACGACCTTGCCAAGGTCGGGGTCGCGGGTTCGAATCCCGTCTTTCGCTCAACATACTACCAAGAATATACCACACAATATTTGCACAACTCACTCACATTGAAATTTTTGCCCGGGTGGTGGAATTGGTAGACACGCAGGACTTAAAATCCTGTGACCATTGCGGTCGTGCCGGTTCGATCCCGGCTCCGGGTACTTATTTTTTTCTCTGGATGGATACAACCCAGATTTTGTATAAGTTGATCATTCTTACATCGGGCCTTGCGGTCGTGCTTTTTCTCGTTTGCTGTAATAGCCCTGAGAAGACGTCGCATGTCAATCCAGAATTTGAAAAAATTAAGGACATCATCCACAATCCTGCTACTGCATCAGATGATGGATCCACATATCAGGGTCCGAAAATTGAGATCTCCAATAAGTCCGTTTATGATTTTGGAGAAATAGATCAAGGAGGAAAAGTGGAGCATACCTTTATCGTAAAAAATATAGGTGACCGATCCCTTATTATTTTTAATACCACCTCATCTTGTGGTTGTACTACTTCATATTTCAAAAAAGATAATATCACTCCCGGTGACACAACTCATATTTCTGTGATATTTGATACTACCAATAAACGTGGTAGACAAAGAAAAACTGTAAACTTGCACACGAATTGCTATCCCAGCAAATCGGATTTAACTTTGGAAGGGAATGTAAATGAAATCTGATCAATCATGGAATTAATAATACTTCAATCTCAATCCGCTGGACTTGCAAATCTCCTGTTCTTTGGCGGTATTCTTCTGGTAATGTATTTCTTTTTTATAAGACCACAAGTAAAGAAACAAAAGGCTCAGAATGCTTTTGTACAAGCAATGGCTAAAGGTGATGAGGTCGTTACCAATAGCGGAATTATAGGAAAGATAAATAAGTTTGAAGACGACGCAGTCACTCTGCAAGTTGACCAAAAGACATTTATCAGGGTAGTACCAAGTGCCATCTCCAAAGAAATGACCGAGGGTTATAAGGGAGGAGATAAAGAAAGTAAGTAATCCTTTTTTCTTTATCTAGTTCTTCTTAACCATGAGGTGTAGCCAGAGAGATCTGGACACCCTTAGCAACTTGAGGTAGCTGATGACCGATATGAGAATCGCGATGCCCATAGCTGCCTCCAACGTCCACCCATAATAGAACACCAGTAGCAATGTTGGACCCAGTATGTAGAAGGACGAAATGATATAAGATATAAACATCGCTCCAAAATAGAAACCTAGTTCAGGCTCAAATCGCTGACCACAGTTTTGACAACGATCATACATGTCTAGAGGATTTGCCCACTTGAATGGCGACTTGTACATATCACCAATCCCACAAATAGGACACTTATACTTCCAGATACCACGCCATGAAACTGCCATCCGATAAAACTCTCCTACCTAAATAATGTCACATTACCTCTGCTAATAAAATCTTGGTCATCAATACAAACGACCTTGATGCAAAAGGCGTATACATCCGGAGCAAGTTGCTTTCCTTTGTAAGTTCCATCCCACCCATCAGATATACTGGTAGACTTGAAGACTTCTTCTCCCCATCTGTCATAGATGATTAGTTCCATAGACTTGAGTATGTTACTACGAATGTGGAGAATGTCATTTGCTTCATCATCATTCGGAGAAAACGCTGATGGCAAGAAAATGTCCGACTCATCACACTGAAGTGAAATCACATTGATAGAAATGATGGCAACACCCTCGCAACCCGTGTCTAAATCCGTAACTGTTACCGAGTATGTTATAGGCTCCAATGGAGTGACACTTATAGTCTCCGTATCTTCATCTGTGTTCCATTCAATGTCATAGTTATCCGGTAAGCCAGTCACGGTCAAGTCGACCTGATTACCTTTGATCAATTCTATTCCTGGGTCAGCATCTATTCCTATGTTCAATTGCTCGACCGTGATGGATTTGGTAAGTGTTATTTCACACTGGTTATCATTGTTGATATAAGTAACCGATATTTCTTTGTCAACAGTAGAGGTAAATATAGCCACATCTGTACCTTGACCTGACATTAAGCATTCTTCAGGACCCCATACTATGCTGACATTTGATAGCTCTAAATGATCAACCAAAGGTACCGTGAACAAATCCAATGCACATACTGTGTCCGGTGCGACCAACTCTATGTCGAAATCGAAGACATCTATAAATACGCTGTCTATCGCCTGACACATGAGATCATTGGATGCTTTAGCATAAACAAGGGTATCGGCATCAAATGAAACCTCAATTTCATCTCCAGATCCCAATGGATTACCATCATCATCACACCATGTGATTTCATCGCTACCTATTACGGTCGCAGATAAAAGAACTGATTCATTTTGACAGACCCTTATAGTATCCGTTTCTATGTCAATAGAAACAATATCTGGAACAGAAATCTCCACTGAAATAGGGTCAGACTGACAGATGGAGGATACTTCTTCCAAGGTTACCGTATAATTTCCGGCAGCCGGATATGTATAACAAGGATCCAGTAATACCGACACATCATCCGTCGTACTAGGATCTCCAAAATCCCATATCAAAATGCCATTTACATCAGAAGTGTGTGTAAAGCAAATAGTATAAGACTCACATGATTCTGGCTCATAATCGAATGATAGAACATCTGGCTCAGCAACGATAAAATCAACAGTGTCCGTAATCATACAGCCAAGGTCGTTACTCCCAGTATAGATTAATTGAAAATCGTGCGTGTCTCCGTCAGCTAGACCCACTACAAGATTAAATGGATCCGTCATGTCCACGATGTGGTCATTTTCAGACCATTCAAGAACCACATTTAATGAGGGCTCAGTAATGAGTACCGGGTAGTCGACAGTATCTCCTGGACAAATCATAAATGGCTCAAAGATCTCTATTCCAAGACCCACCATTTCTACCGAGAATGATGTAGGATCGGAAGAACATGAAGCCCCATCCGATAGCTGTACATAGAATGTCTGATTTCCTACATCAATAACTGTCATCAGCGTGTCATTGCTAGAGATTATATCCGAGAAATCAGGTGAAGTAGACCACTCATATTCATAACTAGGAAGACCTCCAGACACCACTAAGAAAACGTTGCCGTCACAGATGATCGCATCACCTGCTATTAACAAGGAAATACTCTGTGTAATATTTATATCTACAGAATACTCTTGTGAGCATACGCCGGAAGGATCAGTTACCGCCACCATATAAGTAGTAGCTTCGGAAACAGTGGCAATTGGGTTTGAAAAATCTTCTGGATCTCCAAAATCCAGACCTGTTAAGGGGCTCCATTCGTATGTATAATCAGGATTAGGATTCAAGACAAGCGGAGTGCTCTGCCCGTCACAAACATCGATGCTTGCCGAGATAAAATTAAATTCAATGTCCTCAATGGTGAGTTCTCTAAACGTTTCTATGATACATCCATTATCAAGCAAAACCGAAAGATATACTTCAGCCACAATCTCCTTTGTCAAATCTAATTCAATCGTAGCTACATTGAAGTTACTAGTTACTCCATCATGAGTAATTGACCAGTCGTATTCTTCAATTACGGCTCCACTTGTGACATCAGCCGAAAAGAATACAATTACATTTTCATCAGAACAATCTGATGAGATTGCATTGATACTCAACAATGGCATCATTCCAGCCATGAACACATCATCTATCTGTACACTTTGCGTACAACCGTTGATATAGAATACCTCGAGTAGCACAGAAAAAGTATCAACATCAGAATCAAAGGTGAAATCGATGCTTGCCTCGGTTATAGAAAATTTGTCAGCGACATTGTTTATAAATACAGTCCATAAGCGATTCTCAATCAACCAAGATCCATGATCACTAGCATCGGTGAAAGCCACGATACGGTTGCCATCAGAATCACATTCATTCACCTTCATTTCTACTTTTAACTCTGGATATAGTGTAGAGATATCTACGGTATCTATGGATGTACTTTTACAACCATCATCGAATGTAGAAGTCAAGACAACTATAATTTCAATCTCGGTGGCCGCATACTCTACCTGACTTCCCTCTAGTTCTATGGTATTTTGTCCATCTATTACAATCCACTCAGTGCTTACAGGTATGGCTCCCCCCACGAGAATTTCTTCAAGTGAAATGAGAAATCCATCATCGGCGCATTCTAAAAGTGAAACATCTATTAATGACTGTGCTACGTAGTCATTCAAGTCATATATATCAGAGGTCGTATATACACATCCATTATCAAAGGTTACCGTGAGGGACACCTCTACCAGTGAATCTTGCTCCGTAAGTGAAACGTCAGGTGTATCGTATGTTTCATCATTAATAATCCACTCCACCGATGTCATAACAAGATTAGAATTGAATTCCGCTGTAAATGTTACATCAAACCCATCCATGGTGCATGAATCAATAGTGACATTTACCATGGGTTGTAACAATTCAATTGCAATGATCTCCATCGTTTCATCTGCAAGACATCCTGTGATAAATGTTGAGGTCAACTCTACTGAGATTACATCATCAGCATTCACCGTAAGGCCCACTATCGTTCCAGTATATTCAGTACTCAAACCGTCAATAGTAATCGTCCAGTCTGAAGTGTTGACACCATTAGCCTGAGCATCCAAATCGATTAACTGAATGTTTATTAAATCACCTTCACACCCTAGTATTTCATAGCCAATCTGAGCCTCTAATTGCGACTCGATATTATCAACAGGAATAATTGCGGTCAGGTCATCGACACAACCCGATGATGAAGTGACAGCAAGTGTGACACTAATGTCATCGGAAGAAACAAGATCGTAGTCCACATTCTCACCTGACAAATTTTCGGCTTGATTATTCTGTAAAATGATCCACTCCCATGACGACGGGTTATAAGCAGGATCGGTATCAGTGGATGCACTCGAGAGAGAAAGAATTAATTCTCCTCCTTCTTGACAATTAGAAAATTCGTAGGTGAAGTCTACCAGTAGCTCAGAGAAAATGGCTATTACATTGGTGACAAAAATGTCACTACATCCGTCGGCTGATCGTATTCCTTCTAAAAGTATTTGGTATTCTCCCTCTTCCGGCAGAGTAAGTTGTGGATTTTCTTCTTGGGAAAACAGCACGGTATCTAGAGACTCTGTGATGTAATACCAGAAGTATTCATCAACTTCTGTCGAAGTATTTTCTAAGGCCACATCTAGTCCATCGCAGGTGGCATCATCAGTCAAGAATGACACATCAGGTGCAGCAACACATACACGTACATTATACTCAAAATCTCTCCTCACTGTTGACAGGAGAACTCCGTCTCTGTATTCATCTACACACACACCTATGAGGTATTGACCCACAATATTAGGATTGGCGCTTAAAACTCCAGTAACAGGATCTATCAGCAAAGGATCTCCTCCTCCCATCATATTGTCGATGCCGTAACCTACAGACCAAGTAACTTCATCAAATGGCGGTGGGGATGGAGGTTGTGGCAAAGGTTTATCAGCTGAAGCGCCTAGTGAAGGAGTACAAAGCCTATAGACCAACATGTCGCCATCAGCATCAGTAGCGCTGTGGTCAAAAACTAAATCTTGATTGGCACAGATATTAATATCACCCCATTCATTAAACTTAGGTGATGAATTACAAGAATTGATCGCATCCCCTGTCAAATGAATGTAGTACGTTCCTCCAGTATCAAGGGGATCTTCAATATTGTTTAAGCTGGAATTTCTACAACACCTCTGGTAGGTAAGGATATATCCATCAGGTCGATATGGCAATTGAATAATTCCCTTGTATATAGTCTCGTGGACACATACAGGGCTTCCAAGGAATCCACAATCAGCACTCAACACATTATTGAGAGTGTCACTTGCATTGAAAGGAATAAGCAACATACCTAACTGTCCAAATTGCTGAAGGAGTGCTCCATTTCCAGAATAGATTCCTATCGCAGCTGGGTCATCGAATTCAGCTTCTGGATCACCTAACTCACAATCCCGCCTAATCGTCACCGTGACCTTGTAGTTATCATTGCCGAGACACACATAAGTGATATCTCCACCTACTATATGGGTCGCTCTTACTTTATTGCAAAATATCGAAGCAATGCACAATATCCCTATGATCGAAATCTTCATTATATAGTTATCAGTTCTTGTCATTTTCTTGGGATTAATTCTCGAAGTATTCAATATTGACAATCTCGACTCGGCGCTCCTTAGACGCCTCTACACTGTAAATTGAGTTTCTCTCATCATGCAAGGCATCACTTACTGATACCGGTGCTGTAGACTCGCCATACGATACATCTTTCAAGACGAGCTTCTCATCATATATGTAATCCAACAAGACTCCATCATTAAATTTTTGCAATTCATTGACAACAGAAATGATGCGTCTTTGGCTTAAGATCTTGTTATAATTTGATGTCGCCCTAGGACTAGCGTATCCTTTTACAGATAATTCTAGGATAGCTCCCTTAGCTAGCTCATCCGCTAATGAACCTAGGAATACATGTAAATCTGTGTATCCTCCTTTAACGCTATTTTCAAAGAAATTCTCGATGTCCACATCGGCACGAACCTTCATTTCTCCCGATAATGGTTTGCCGTATTCAGATTTATAAGTCTCTTTTCTATTGACAAATGGAATATAGGTATCAGTGTATGTCTTAAGTGTGGTGCGCTTGTATGCCCTCTTGTCCGGCTCGTCGTTATCAAAATAAACCATTACCGGAATCTGGTTTTGAAGTAGGTCACTATTGAGATAGATCTTTACGATATGCTTACCACTATCAGTTTCTTTGGAAGAAAAAGATCCTACTCCTTCAAGGTAGCCTTTCTTATTGGCCGTTATGTGGTATCTGTGTCCTGCGATTACAAATACCGAAGCCGTATTGGACAATGGATCGGAGGCCGTCATCGGGCTGGCTTCTCTATCTGTCTGGTCAAGCGCTACTATTTCTGTTCCATTTAGTGGGGCTTTGGTCTGTTTGTCGAATGTAAGCACCTCTAGTTCTATAGATTCTCTACCCAAGAAAAGTCGCTTGGTTATGTCCCTCGATGAGCTGATGTTGAAAGTACTTAGATTGATAGTATCAGACGAAAATCCTCCGCGCGATGCAATCACCATGTAAGTTTTATTCCTTTCTAAATCAAAAAAGTGTTCATTGCCATCTCCATTAAATACTTCCCCTACTAATGAATTGTCTCTAACATCTATAAGTCTTACATTAACTTTATCCAGTGGTGAACTCACCATTGCTTCAAAACTCAATGCATTGAGATTTATCAGTACATCTTCATTTTCAATTTTATAAATATCATAACAACAAGCCTCATGACTATTCTCTAAGTAAAGTGACCCCGTGCGATTAGAAGAAAAATGACCAAGGCTTCCATCTTCATTTAAAGAAAAATAAAGATCATGAAAACTGGTGTTGAGAGGATGAGCCATATGTTCGGGAGCATTGAAGCCGCGATCCATCTTTTGAGATTTGAAAACATCATAACCTCCTAATCCTTTGTAACCATCAGAACTAAAGTAAAGACTTTCGGATTCACTATGATAAAACGGTGTAATATCATTCTCCGTAGTATTGACTCTTGTAAGGTTTTGTGGCGTAGTATATCCGCTATCAGTTATGTCTACAAACCAGACGTCCATCTTTCCATTTCCTCCTGTCCTATCCGAAACAAAGTATAACCTTTCCTTCCCTGTCTCCATGTCAATTGCAACATTGGGTTGTGTCGACGTATGGGCAGGTGAGTTGATCAACTCAGGGAGTTTCTCTCCTTCCAGCAATTCTCCATTCGAACCCAAAGAAGAAACATATAGATCACATCGTATTTCACTACTATTGATATACTGACAGACTGTATAGTAAACTTTGGTACGATCCGTATTGAACGCAGTATGTGCAGTATGCAGCAATTCCCTATTAATCCCAGACTCCACTACTGACGCTATACTCGCTTCATTTGTTTCCAGAATCTTTGACTGGAGTCGATCAGGATCAAATCCACTATTCTTATTTTCAAATCTTAAGGAAGAAAAATATAGATCTTCGTCACCCTTCGACGTAGCGCCAAACTCCGAATATGGAGTATTTATTTCCTCACCGAGACGTTCTATATTCATACTGGAATCAGGATGTGAGATCACATTGATTGCCCATGAGCATGCGGCACTCTCCTTTCTTGCTTTTGCAGAAAAGTACTCGTCATCTTCACCATACTCTGACAAATACATATCAAACAAGGACTTGGCAGATTCATAGTTACCTTGCCTTTGTTTCATTTCCCCTAACCAGTAACTAGCTAAAGGATATCGAGAAGATCCATCATTGTTGAGGACATATTCATAACGCTCTGCTGCATATGTATATGCATCAAACAATCTGGCCGCTTCCCCTGCTTTGTATTGCAGGTCGACTCTAGATGAGTCAAATTCCAAGGCGTTGGAATAATATACCAAGGCACTATAATAGTCCTTTGTAATAAAAGCATTCTCAGCAGCAGTAAGGTAAGCTGTCATTGATTGTGATGAAAGCGAACTTAGGGTGATTACAGATACGATTATTGAATAAAGTGTTCTTTTCATAATTTACAATCTTAAAAAATGGGACATGCCTTAAAAAATTTAAGAGGCTTCACATTCGTGATGATATATCTCACATGAATTTCCGGGCCTCCATTGGAATCATGTAATGCATCAAACTCTGTAAAATCTATGTCGTAACTCACACCTACAAACAGGCTATTGAGTTTCAATGCAACCGTGGGATATAAAAACTTCGATGTCCTATATCCGGCACCAATGTGCAGTTCATTTTCTTTTCCCCGACTCTGGCTGAGGTGGATCTTAAATAGCCCGCCAAATAGCATTTCTTCATACGATCCTTGCATCTGCATCAGCGCATTAACTCCAAAATCTAACATGTCCATTACCTTGAAACTACCCTCTCCAGAAAATGTCATGCGCATGGGCAATTTCACATCATCTGTCTCGTAGAATCCCGTCTGAGGTTCGTGCAAGTGAAATGCACCCACTCCTAAATTCAAGTTCGTGCGATTTGACTTTTGCCATCTGTAATTGATTCCAGCACCTGTTTCAATAAACCCTACTTTGTCCAAGTCAAACATCTCACCCGACGGTAGATTGATATTTACCCTCTCACCATCCCATTGCTTATCCCAGGTCAGTGTATTGAGATTGTACCCTCTCATCGTATACCCTACTAGACCACCCACTGTGATTATATTACTGGTATTTATAATTTTCGAGAAACTTGCTGACAAATTCAGCGAATTCAAATTGAGATTTGAAGCTCCTTGTCTGTCATAGTTGTAGCTAAATCCTACCGACCAAAATCGATTATCTCGCTCATTTGATGATAGGCGCTTGTCAAAAGCCCCAGAAAAAGTAAACCATGGAACAGGTACTGATCTCCACTGATCCCTGACACTCATCATGAACCTTAAATCTCCGTTGTATATTCCTGTCAATGCGGGATTGACGTTCAATGGAGAATTGTAAAATTGAGAGTAATGAAGGTCCTGTGAAAAAATTTCATTTGGTATGAAAAAAAATACCATATATAAGACAATGATCCTTAAAGTGAAGCGTCTAGTTCTGGGGTACGACATCATATTAGGTTTTTATTTAATACATTACAGGCTGACTAACAAATCATTGAGTATTAATGACTTACGTAAGCTAATTTGTAATTATAGATGTGCAAAAACCGTACTAAAAATGACTAGTTGATTTTATAGAAGGCTACATTTTTAACTCCTGTTTTTAATCCATCAGGGTTTTCACTGATCATATCAGCTGACCTTTGATCGTGAAGAACCTCTGCAATGTTTTTGATGAATCCGAAAGGGATATTTCCATCCAACAATTGCGTTCTTAGGTGTTTCGAAGATTGAGTTGATATCGCTTTTTGAAGTAAGATGATGAGCTCAGGTCTGTTAGCTACTCTAAACCCATTTGATTTGAAGGTTTCTAGTAATGTATTGTCAATTTTGAGAATACTACATATTTCAGCGAATTGCTTATCAGTACCCACAGCCAGAATCAATTGAAGACCATCTGCAGTTTTGAAGACATCACCATAAGGTGCAATATTGGGATGCTTTGAACCCATCTGTCGAGGAATATGACTAGCAATCAAGTAATTCCCTGCTTGATTGGCAAGGGCAGATATTGCGGACCCGTATAGTGATATGTAATACTCACTACCGATCCACTCTTTTGTCGTAGATACAATGCAAGTAAGGCAGCTTCTCTCATCTAATGTGAGGCAATCACATCAATGAGAGCTACAGATAATTTAGCGGGACCACATGCAAGATGACCTGTCATCGATATCCATCCGGCTTCAGCTTGCATGATGACATCATATCCCGGTTCGTTATTCTCTGGATCAAATGCACCTAGTCTAATATATATGACATCTTGCTTGATTGCTTTCATGTCGGGATAAGTTATCCGTAGTTTTCTACAAACTGCTGGAAGGCCGTTGCATATAACAATATCCGCCTCCTTGATCAACTCTTCCAATGCTTTGCGATCCTCTGTCTCTTTAAAATTCAAGAATATTACTTCCTTTCCCCAGTTGCTACTTTTATAATAAGCACTTTCATCTCCATCTTTCTTCGCTGGTAGTTTCCAGCGTCGTGTGACATCTCCATTTGTGACAGGATTTTCCACCTTTATTACTCGCGCGCCCAACTCGGCAAAGAAAGAGCCCGTCAGCGGGCCTGCCAACACAGTAGATAGGTCAAATACATTGATATCTGACAAGGGGGATGAGGTATTAGCTTGCATGGCTCAAATATAGTTTGCAATTTGAGACCCAAAATAAAATTAACGTGAAGAAAATTTGCATACTAAGTGGAGCAGGCATGAGTGCAGAAAGTGGAATAAAAACATTCCGTGACGCCGACGGCCTCTGGGAAGGTCACGATGTTATGGAGGTCGCTTCTCCAGAGGGGTGGTATCAGAATCAGGAATTGGTTCTGGACTTTTACAATCAGAGGAGAAAACAGCTTAAAGAGGTAAAGCCCAATCTTGGGCATCTCGTACTTACCCATCTAGAAAGGATGTATGACACTGTAATTATTACCCAAAATGTAGATGACCTTCATGAGCGAGCAGGCAGCTCAAAAATCATACACCTACATGGAGAACTAAGAAAGGCTAGGAGTACGGTTGACCCTCATTTGATTCTTGACTGGTCTGATGATCTCGTCATAGGAGATTATGGCGAGGATGGGCATCAGCTTAGGCCTCATATTGTATGGTTTGGAGAGCAGGTACCTATGATGGATAGTGCCATCGCTGAAGTTAGAGATGCCGATATCGTAATAATTATAGGAACATCGATGCAAGTGTATCCAGCAGCCGGATTGGTTGCATATGCGAGAGATATAGCCGAGATCTATTACATTGACCCAAGACCTCATGTATCTCCCAAACTGGCAGCTAGGAACCTTAATATCATCACTGAGGTGGCTACGACTGGTTTAAAGAAGCTAGTAGATGCGCTAATGATAGAACCACAGAAGAGGCATCAATAATACCAAATTGAAAATAAAATGACGCTAAAACAAAGAAGACATCGCCAAAGGCAATGTCTTCTATAATATTTGTTTTGTAAAGAAATCCTATTTCAATGCCTCGAACTTGGCTTTATATTCTGTGGCTTTGGTCAGCTCATCTTTTCTCGCAAATATCTCACGCAACGCGATCAAGGTATTCTTATCCTCGCCATTAAGGGTCTCTGCATTAAGAAAGTAAGGAAGTGCTTGTGTAAACAATGCATTCATTCCATCTTTCAATTTATTGTAGTTGGCAGTTCCTGCATCAGAAAAATCATTGGCAAATTCATTGATCATTTCTGTCATGCCAGCGGCCTTGTTATAGTACAAAGCACCTAAGCTATATTGTGCATCAAAGTTTGTTGAGTCTAGCTCACCTACCTTGCTGAAATTCTTGTGTGCCAAGTCAAAGTACTCATCTGCTTTGACTTCATTACCAGCAGATCGTTCTGATGTACTCAGTTGATCATAAATATTACCTAGGGTGACGTATACAGAAGTATTATTAGGTTCTTTTTCAATCGCCATTTCTAGTTTACTTGTCAGCTCTTCCAGTTTACCTGCATGCAGATAATGATTGATCTCAGCAAATAGCAAGGCAGTATCATCAGGAAACTTCTCAAGACCTGCTTCTAAGTACTTAAGCGCGTCAAGATCTTCTTTGGCCAACTTCATTGTATACATGGCTTCATAAACCACAGCTTCACCTTTACCTGAGTCGTATACTCTCTCCATGTAAGGTAGAGCAGCATCAAAGTTCTCCGAATAGTAACCTGTAAAAGCAGCACTAAATAATTGGTTATAAAAATCTTCCTCACCTTCCAGTCTCGTTTTCTCGCCCATGGATTTCAAGAAATCACTGGCAACGATCGAACCCTCGAATCCTGTAAATGCACCAGCAAAATCACGCTTTTCATAAGCCAAAGCGCCAGCATTATTGAGGTGATTCTCACACTCGCCGATTCCCCGTAAGGCATCTTTCTTCTCACCTTTACCTGGATTAAGCTCCATGCCTTTGAGAAAAGCATTGAGTGCAGTTATGGCAGCATCGGGGTTCTGTACCTCGAATGCAGGATTCAACAATTTTTGATTGATCTCAGCAGAAGCGATCTCAGCAAATATTTTTCCTTTTGTCACCCACGCCTTAGGACTGCTTTTAGCTTCATCAGAAGCAAATGCGTCTTCAATCAACGTCATAGCCGTAGCTAGTTTGTCTTTATTATCTGTAGGATTGGAATTGTACTTTCCGATTGCTTTAGAGGCATTTTTAAGAGCCTTCTTATAATCTTGTGAATAAGACATTCCAGCAACCATCAAAAAAGTGAGGATAAAGAATAATGTTTTTTTCATAGGTCTAAAATATAGTTGGAGTATAAAATTATGGGTTTTTCAACAAATAAGACGTTCTGTCATTCTGATAAACGTTGTTATTTTCTAAAGAATCGTTTTCAAAATGTTAAAATCTATTCTTCTTCAGAAGAAGAATCGTCATCATCACCTGATAATACAGCTATATCACCTATTTGATCACCTTCCTGGATGCGAATGACTTTTACGCCTTGAGTAGCTCTTCCTATTACCCTGATGTCACTTACATTCATCCGGATCACTATGCCCTCCTTGGTCGTAATCATCAGATCATCCTCTTCTTGTACTGCTTTCAAGGTAACGACCTTCCCTGTTTTATCTGTGATATTCATCGTCTTGACACCTTTTCCACCACGATTGGTGATGCGGTAATCATCGATTTCTGATCTCTTACCATACCCATTCTCGCTCACAACCATAATAGTCTTATCGTGGTCATCACGATTGACAGTTAACATTCCTACTACAGCATCCTGATCATCATCTAATACGATGCCTCTAACACCCGCTGCACTTCTCCCCATTGATCTTACCTTCTCTTCGGGGAATCTTATAGCTCTACCATTCTTATTTGCAAGCATGACTTCACTATTGCCATCAGTCAATTTAACTTCCATCAGCTGATCGCCTTCTCTGATTGTAATGGCATTGATACCATTGATACGTGGTCGTGAAAATGCCTCAACAAGGGTTTTCTTTATTACCCCTTTTCTTGTAGCAAAGATGATGTAGTTGCTATTGATAAACTCCTCATCCTTGATGTCCTTGACATTGATATAGGCCTTGATCTTATCCTCCTTAGGAATCTGGATAATATTCTGCAACATTCTACCACTAGATGTCTTGGATGCCTCAGGTATCTCATAAACCCGCAACCAGAAACATCTTCCCTGCTCTGTGAAGAACATCAAATAATTATGTGAGTCAGCAGAGAACAAGTGCTCTACGTGATCCTCATCCCTAGTCTTGCTCCCTCGTGAACCACGACCTCCTCTACTTTGAATTTTAAATTCATTGGCGTTGATACGCTTGATGTATCCAAGATTCGATATAGTAACGACCATCTCCTCATTAGGGATTAGGTCTTCCATACTTATATCACCCTCATCAAAAGTAATCTCAGTACGACGCTCATCACCGTACTTTTCCTTAATCGTCTGTAATTCCTCGATGATGATGTCTCGCTGAATGCGTTCACTTCCAAGAATAGCATTGTAACGCTCTATCTTCTTCATCAACTCATCGTGCTCGGCCTTTACCTTATTAATCTCAAGACTGACCAGTTTCTGAAGTCTCATCTCCAGAATGGCTTTGGCCTGAATTTCAGTAAAATCAAACGCTGACATCAAGCCTTCCTTGGCTTCTTCAACGGTCTTACTACCACGGATGATTCGTATTACTTCATCAATGTTGTCTAATGCAATTAACAATCCTTCCAGAATGTGTGCTCGTTCCTGTGCTTTGCGCAAGTCATACACCGTACGCCTGACAATCACCTCTAGTCTAAACTTTATAAACTCCTCTATGATTTGCTTCAGATTCAACAACTGAGGTCGTCCATTGACCAGCGCTATATTATTGACACCATATGACGTCTGGAGTTGTGTATACTTAAACAACTTACTCAGGATTACCTGAGCCATTGCATCACGCTTAACATCGACAACGATCCGTAGACCACGTCTATCTGACTCATCCCTTACATCACTTATTCCCTCAATGCTTCCTTCATTGACCAAAGCACCGATCTTGGCAACGAGAGTTGCTTTATTAACTTGATATGGTATCTCTGAAACAACTATAATTTCCCGGTTCCCTTTCTCTTGTATCTCGGCTCTCCCTCTGACTACAATTTTTCCTCTTCCTGTCTCGAAACCCTCCTTGACACCTTGATATCCACGGATCACGCCACCCGTAGGAAAATCAGGTGCTTTGATGTGCTGGGTCAGTTCGTCAATAGTGATATCCTGATTATCAACCATTGCACATACTCCATCGACTACTTCAGATAAGTTGTGTGGCAACATGTTGGTCGCCATTCCTACCGCAATACCTGAGGCACCATTGATCAGTAGATTAGGCAATATGGCAGGCAGTACGGTAGGCTCCTCTAATGAGTCGTCAAAGTTGAGTTGAAAATCAACCGTTTCCTTTCCTAGGTCGGTCAGTATTTCGTCACTTATACGTGCTAGTCGCGCCTCGGTATATCTCATGGCGGCAGGACTATCCCCATCCATAGAACCGAAGTTACCTTGACCATCTACCAATGGATACCTTAATGACCACCATTGCGCCATACGTACCATAGAGTCATAAACCGATGAGTCACCATGCGGGTGATACTTACCTAAAACCTCTCCTACTATCCTTGCTGATTTCTTGTGACCCTTGCTATAACTGAGTCCCAGTTCTGACATTCCATACAGCACTCGACGATGCACAGGCTTCAATCCGTCTCTGACATCCGGCAGTGCTCTAGATACAATCACCGACATTGAATAGTCAATATAAGCGGACTTCATTTCGTCCTCAATATTGACATTTATAATTCTTTGATCTTTAGCCACTTAGGTGTAAATTTAATTTGGTCAAAAAGAGTACCAAAAGTACGAAAAAATAAACAGATATATAGGTAAAAATCTAATAAATAAATCCATTGAAAATGCGTGCTTTATAGCGGTATACTGGCCTAAATATCAGTCACTTGGATATGGGCTTTTTTATTAATGTATAATGGTTATCTTTGGCATCAAAATAAAATAAAATAAGCCAAGTAAAACCATACAAGGACAAGACAGAAAGTAAAAAGGAGCAGGTCACATCTATGTTTGATCGTATAGCACCATATTACGACTTTTTAAATGGCTTTTTATCTGCAGGTATTGATACGACCTGGCGGAGAAAGACGGTCAAAATAATAAAGCAATCACTCTCTCCTGACAATAATAATCCACGGATTATTGACCTAGCAACTGGGACTGGCGATCTGGCCATTGAAGTTTCACGACAGCTGAAAGGAGCACTGATTACGGGTCAGGACATCTCTCCCAAAATGCTGGAGATCGGCAAGAAGAAAATTAAGAAGAAAGGACTTGACCATCGCATGACTCTTGATGAGGGTGATGCAGAATCCTTGAAGTATGAAAGCAACTATTTTGATGGCGCCACCGTAGGTTTTGGAGTCAGGAATTTTGGTAACCTGGAGAAAGGACTGAAGGAAATTCATCGTATCCTAAAACCGGGAAGTTCGTTGGTTGTTTTGGAGTTTTCGACACCACGTAAATTTCCAATCAAACAATCTTATAATGCATACTTTAAATACGTTTTGCCCGTTATAGGTAGGATCACGTCAAAAGACCCAAAGGCATACAGATATTTATACGAATCTGTTCAACATTTTCCCAACTACGAAGAATTTGAAAAAGTGTTACAAAAGATTGGTTTTACTGACACTTTTTGGAAACCATTGACTTTCGGAATATGCACGATATACGTAGGAAAAAAATAGTTCTCTTAAGCTCACTCCTCCTTATGGCGATCTTTGTCAGCGGACAATTCAGTCGAAAAGACAATTACAACTACCTTGATTTTCAACGGAAGCCCTATTACTTTGGGATCACGATCGGTGGAAATTCCTCAGGCTTTCGTATCGACCGTAGCATGCACTTTGTTGGGAATGACAGCATTAGCATTGCTGAGCCGGATAAAGGACCAGGTATTAACCTGCATATCATTGCCAATATGAAGATCGGTGAATACTTTGACTTTAGACTTTTACCGGGTTTTGCTTTCAGCGAACGATATCTTGTCTACACCTCACCGATAGAGGGACAACCTATCAGCGAAAGAAAAATAGAATCAGTGTTTTTTGAAGTACCCTTGCACCTTCGATTCAAATCTGCACCATATAAAGACAAAAGAGCATTCATCATCGGTGGAATCAAGTATTCGTATGACGTAGCCAGCAACTCAAAGGCACGACAAGCGGCAAGCCTGGTAAAGATTTCTCCTCATGACTTTCAGGTAGAGGTAGGCGCCGGAATGCAATTTTTTCTACCCTACTTTATATTTTCTCCTGAAATAAAGTACAGCCGTGGCATAAGTAATACACTTATCTACAATGGTGAATTGAATGAAGCCAAAGTCCTAGAAGGCGTTGTCTCCCAGATATTTACGATATCATTTCATTTTGAGGGATAGGAGTTGGTTGAGAGATCAGAGAGGGACAGCATCAAATCTAGATTCTTAACGGTTTAGGGTCACACCCGAGCCCTAAAGGGGATCTATCCCACTGTTGATTGATATCTCTACGTATTAACTCCTACTCCGACTAAACCTTCTTAACTTCTAAACTTTCAAATCACATTCACAATGCTGGTCTACATAGGCTATTATCTCAGGAAAAAATAGATTGAATTCCTTCTCTAACGTATCGCCTACTTCTTCGATATCCAATACAGCTTCATGGAACCTACTCGGAAACTTTGTTCGCTTGTCCATTCGTTCCAATGAATATTTAAGACCATCAATGGTCGTATATAACATCAGAAAATTATCCGATACCATCCTGTCAACTTTGACACTAACCTTATCCGGCAATGAAGACTTGTTTTTTAATAATATATCGTATACTCCCTTTGTGAAATCCGATAAACTTTCACCTGAGTACCTATCCCAATTGTGAACCAAGTAGTAATCATATAGAATGTCCGTCAGTACACCAGCATACTTACCATGTCGCTTACGCAAATGAGAGGTGGACTTTCTAAAGATCGTATGAGCATCAGAGTAGCTATCAATCATGCGATGTAAAGTCACTCCTTTCTTCACTGATGTTGTCAAATTCTTGACATCGGCATTTGTCAAAAAATCTGCAAGAAAATTTCCAATAAGAAGATCTTCTTCTCCACATGATAGATAAACATGGGCAAGATAATTCATTGCTGCAATGTAATCCATCTGTCTTTGAATTAACGATTATATTTGCGCGATTTTAAAAGTATCTTATGGCACTAAAATGTGGTATCGTCGGACTCCCCAATGTAGGAAAATCGACCTTGTTCAATGCGCTGACTTCAGCGAAAGCACTGGCAGCAAATTTTCCCTTTGCAACCAAAGAACCCAACATAGGCATCATCACTGTTCCTGATCCTCGTCTAGATAAGCTTGCTGAGCTCGTGAATCCTCAAAAAACGATCCCTACTACAGTAGAGATACTGGATATCGCTGGATTGATCAAAGGAGCCAGCCAAGGCGAAGGATTAGGCAACCAGTTTCTTGCCAACATCAGAGAAGTAGATGCCATTATTCATGTAGTGAGATGTTTTGATGACGACAATATCGTGCATGTTGATGGTAGTATAGACCCAGTAAGAGACAAAGAAATTATCGATACTGAACTAATATTGAAGGATATAGAAACCCTAGAAAAGCGACTCGATAAATTTAATAAGCAAGCCAAGGGTGGTGACAAGGAAGAGCTAAAAAAGGTTGTGTTTGCAGAACGATTGATGGAGCACCTTTCCAATGAGAATCCTGCACGATCATTTGATCGTCATGATGACGAGTCTGACCTTTTCGACGACCTATATCTGCTTACTGCAAAACCGATATTGTATGTCTGTAATGTTGATGAGAATGCCGTCCTGGATGGGAATGATCACACCACAAGATTAAGTGACTGTGTCAAGGATGAAAACGCAGAGTTACTCCTTGTATGTGCGGGTATTGAAGCGGAGATCGCCGAGCTTGATAGTTCTGAAGAGAGGATGGAGTTTGTACAAGAGATGGGACTTAAAGAACCCGGCGTAAACAGGCTTATTTTCTCAGCATACAAGCTACTCGATCTCTTTACATATTTCACAGCCGGTGAAAAAGAAGTCAGGGCCTGGACGGTACGTAATGGTGCCAAGGCTCCTGAAGCAGCTGGAGTGATTCACTCCGATTTTGAAACGGGATTTATTCGTGCCGAGGTAATCGGGTATGACGATTTCACCTCGCTGGGATCAGAAGCTGCCGTAAAGGAAGCAGGGAAAATGAGAGTTGAAGGAAAAGGATACCTCGTAAAAGATGGTGATGTAATGCACTTTAGATTCAATGTCTAACTAATATAAATCAAAACACGATGAGATTATTTGCAAATCAAATCGACTACACCAAGACCAACTATGCCGCACTATTACTTATGGTATTAGGCTCATAGGGGGAGGGGTTATGCTTACCCATGGAACAGCTAAATTTTTGCAATTGCTCGATGGAGATATGGCTTTTGGAGATCCCTTAGGCATAGGCCAAGGAGCAACACTTGTTCTGGCGGTCTTGGCAGAATTCTTTTGTGCATTGTTTGTTCTCATGGGATTGGGCACCCGCATCGTTGTCATCCCACTGATCCTTACTATGGTTATTGCTGCTTTTGTAGTACACGCCCGTGATCCTTTTGGCGTCAAGGAATTAGCCTTGATCTATCTGGGCGTTTATCTCGCAATATTCTTACTCGGAAGTGGGTGATTTTCATTAGATAACTACCTGAGCAATAGAAAATCATCGCAACAGTAAAGGTACAGAACTGACCACGTTTGTTGAAAGGAATAGTAATTGGTTACCAACCCAATGCATTCCATATGTTGTCTTACCAATAAAAAAGACAATGAAACATGTTGCGTTATTCTTTTTAATGGCTTTGTTGATCATATGTTGTTCCAAGGAAACTGCATTGGAGTGTGTTGACCAAGACTGTCTCTTCGTCCTTGAAGATATCTCTGGTGAGATACTCGGTATGGAATGCTTCAATCAGAAAGGTATTAAATGTACAAACCCAGATGATCTATCCACTTTATATCTCCTTCCAGACAATCTTAGTGACACTTTCAATGAAAAAGATCAAGTCATTTTTAGTGCGAAGGTGAGAAGCAATGAAGTGGAACCTGAGTTTCCTGATCCGATATTCCCTATCGAAGCCGTTTTTCAGGCAGAGATAGAAAGTATTAAGTAGTAGTAAGGTCCGTTCTGCTTGCAATGTGTATGCAACATTACATTTCCCTATTAGATTATCATGGCTTTTGGTCAAATTCTCTCCAATCCTTTTCCGTTCTCTAAGATTTAAACAAAGGTGTGATTAGTTATGTATCTTTAGTAGATGAATAAATACACTTACTTGCTAAGCAGCAATAATCCCATCGAAGTTGAACAATTACGTACTGCCTTAGAACACAATGGAGTCAATGTTCGCGTCGACGGAGAAACTGCACTATCAGCGGGTAGTATAGAACTTACCGGAATAGGAGGAGCGAGTATTTTTGTCGAGACGAAACATTTGACTCAAGCAAAGAAGACTCTTATTGATTTAGGCTTTGACAAGCCAGATTCACAGAAGGGAAAATATTCCTTCTCTCCATTTTTAATATTACTAGGGCTGTTTTTTCTCGTACTTATCATCTTGGCCGTTATGTCTGCGATTAAATAGACAGATTGAAATGAACATTGGTACAGTGGGTCTAAGTGTTTGTTAGTTCAAGTAATTCATGATCGTTGGTGTCACCTACTCCGCTGTCTAATTCTCGAGGCGTCAATTGTCTTGGCACCTTGTACCTGATACCGGTACTTAAGACTGAGTACATTATTCTTAAACTCCTGAGTTCTGGGTTTTCAGGAATGCGTTGACTCGGGGCAAGCCATCTTCAAATCCTCATTTTATCCTGATATCTCGATATCTCGATATCAAAATTCGTGACATCTTGTGTCCATTAGTCTTTAGTCTTGATACTATGTACTTATTACTTTATTCTCAATATACATTACTGATTATTCCACTTCTCCACCCTATTCTTGTATCGTTTCTCATCAACCTTCCATTTACTAGGGTCGAAAGATGACTCGATCCGTTCTTCCTCATCATTATCGAGAAGGTCAGCAAAAAAGTCTAATCCGGTGTGCTTTTCTATTTCATCTATACTCATACTATAAGAATGCAGATGTTCATTAGAAACGTTATTGGGAATGAAAAAAGCAATCGCCTCGCTATGTTTGTCATCGTAGTTTAATAAGACCTTAAAAAAAATCTCAGGCACACTGACTCCATTATTGCCGATTTTTTTGTTGGAAATTATTTTTAACAATGGCCCGCTCGCTACATATATTTCTTCTTTGTCCCAAGCCCAGTTTCTTACATTCTCTTCCAGCTCTCTCCATATGCCATTATTAAATGAACGCAGTTGCGGAGACATATTACTCAGGTAAAAAGACTCCCTCATCGCCTCTTCGCTAAATGCCATATCGCCAGCTGGCGCCAGATGGCCTCTTGTGTACCCGCTACGAGCATAGTCTTTGTCGGAAGCCGAACCTGTTTTAACCAACGGATCTTTATAAAAATCATCTCCACGTTTTACATTGGGTATACGTATACTCTCCTTTGTAAGTAGGTAAGCAACCCAGTCGGCCTGCTCATGTTCCTCATTGTATGACAGTGAATAGTGTTTATGATGAATGACATCACCATAACCGCCTTGGGGCAGGTAGAATCGATCGTCTCCATTTTCTATAACTGTAGCAGAGACATTGCTGTCAAGAATATTACCCAGATTACGATAGAGGTATACAAAGGCGATACCACAAAAAATCACGAAGAGGGTGGCCCTGATCAACAAGGATGAAAAACCACTGCGATCCTGCCGTCTATGATTGGTACGAAATTTAGCCATGCGGTAAAATTAACATTACAAAAAGATAGATTTGCTATCTTCACCCTATGCGTATTACAGTCACATTGATCGGTTTATTATTCGGTCTGACACTATCGGCCCAGATTTCTTTCAATGGAGGTCAAGGCACATACTCGTTGAGCACCGGAGGCACTTCAGTTATGATGACAGGAGCCAATGCACTCTATGGAAATCAAGCGGGCATGGTCCTCTCATCAGGCATGGAAATTATTGCCAGTGCTGAGCGTAGATTTGCCTTATCTGACCTATCTACCTACTCGGTTGCCGCCATGAAGTCTATGTCTTTCGGCAATATCGGACTGCTTATTTCTACTTTTGGGATCGATGAATATAAAGAGCAAAAAATTGGACTTGCCTATGCTCGCAAGCTGACTGATAAATTGTCTATCGGAGGTCAACTGGACTATATCGATTTAAGGGTCCAGAACTATGGAAATCAGTCGATCATCACGTTTGAACTAGGAGTATATACCAAGTTGACAAGAGACTTCCACATAGGAGCACATGTGTATAGCCCTGGCAGCATCAAGGTGGGTGAGCAAAACGAAGTTAGTACGATCTATGGTCTCGGAGTAAAGTACCTCGCAAGCCAAAAACTTAATGTGATGGTCGAAGCATCAAAAGTCATAGATGAGACCGTAAGTTTCAGAGTAGGTGCTGATTATACATTTTCTGATTTACTGGGGGCAAGGTTTGGAATAAGCACAGAGCCAAATTTATTCTCGGTAGGCATCGTACTACACCTTGAGAAATTTGACATAGAGATAGGAAACTCTTATCACACCCTGCTCGGAAACACACCGGGCTTGAGTCTTTCATATAAGAAATAATTAATCGATGAAACGAGCATGATTTTTTTTAATCAAAATATACACGCCTGTGTATGATTAAAATAATTGCATGCGAGTTCCTGAATGCACTACAATTTTTTTGCAGATTTTCTGCAAGCAAAAAAAAATAAACAGATGAAAATACTATTAGCAGCTTCTACAACAATGGAGCTAGCTGGCGTCATATCGCACCTCGAAACCCATGGCAGTAAGGCGTCTTTCTTTGAGTACGAGTACAATGGAATGCATGTCTTTCCGTTGTGTACGGGTGTAGGAAGCGTCAATTGTGCTTTTTCATTGTCAAGGTACAGTGGAATGAAGGACGTCGAGCTTATGATATTCATGGGATTGGCTGGATCATTTAATGAAAGAGTCAGAATCGGAGATATAGTAAGCGTAGAGCGTGAGAGATTTGCCGATATAGGTGTAGAAGAGTCTGACGGAGGATTTACCTCGGTTTATGATTTGGAATTAGAGGACAAGAATAAATTTCCTTTTTCTGATGGCTGGATCATCAATGAACCTCATAACCTCACAGCATCTATGGAACAGGTCAGAGCCATCACGATCAATACGGTCAGTGGGAATAATGATACCATCGAGCGGCGTCGATCATTTTACAATCCTGATATAGAGAGTATGGAAGGAGCGGCGGCGTTCTATGCAGCTAAGATGATGGATGTAAGTTGTGTACAATTACGAGCCATATCAAATATGGTAGAGCCTAGGAACAGAGACAAGTGGGAGGTAGAGCTTGCGTTGGATAATCTAAATAAAAAAGTAATTGGCTTACTGGATAAAGTTAGCATTTAGGTAAAGGAATTAATTAATAAGATTGGCATATAGAACCGCACTGGCTATTATCATAAAAACAGCAATGTTTATCATAGCGCCTATCCATTTGAACTAGGTGGATTTTTCTATTTCGTCTAGTATCTAATATTAATTACTCAAGTTTCGGTACTTAAAGCAAGCCCAATATTTTGGATATTAGCGATAAATCTTGATTTATTAATCACGAGCTGGATCAATTCTTATACAGATGTAGAGATTATTTCAGATAGATTCTGAATGGCTTGATAAAATTCTTTCCAAAAATTTTGCATTATCGTTGGCTTAAGCCATTGTTGTGATACCTGTTCAAATAACATTCCGATACTTTGGTGGTCGTTCTGAGGTGTACCCAATTTAGTAGACAGGTTTGATGAAAAAATAGGTTTATTAATATAGTTGCAGTTTTCCATATTTCAATGCTTATTTTTCACTCATAGGCTCATCATTATGAGACTTATTGTTGCGAGTGTTGGAATGTGGAAAACTGACAGTGGTTTCCTTCTCCTTTGAGTCAGGAATGTACAAGTCTGCTGGTCTGTAGTCATCTATTGTGCTATGTCTTCTTGCGTTGTTGTAATAGGCAAAATATTCTTGTAGTAGAACAAACAGTTCTGCTCCGTTCTGTGGTTTGTACAGATGTATCTTCTCGTATTTTACACTTCTCCAGAGTCTCTCTATAAATGCATTGTCTGTTGCTCTTCCTTTTCCGTCCATGGATAGTTTTAGTCCTGGATTGGAATGTACGGTTGCGACATACTCTTTACTGGTAAACTGACTTCCTTGATCTGTGTTGATGATCTTAGGGCAGCCATGCTGATCTATACTTTCTTCTAGCACTTGTGCACACCACTGGGCATCCATTGTATTGGACAATGACCATCCTACTACATATCTGCTGTACAGATCTATGATAGCACACAGATACATGTAGCCCTTCTCTATTCCTATGTAGGTGATGTCGGTAGCCCATACCTGATTGGGGTCTGTGATCTTCATATCTCTCAATAAATACGGGTACACAGCATGATCTTTGCTCCTCTTAGAAGTATGTGGGCCTGGCATAATTGCTCTGAGTCCCATTACCCTATAATACAACCTCTGTATTCTGTTCAGACTCACCTCATAGCTCATGTCTTTGGTCAACCACACATGCATACGTCTGGCTCCCTTCTCTGGATGCAGTAGATAGTGCTCGTCTATGTGATCCATCAGTTCTAGGTTTAGCGACGATTCCCCTTTGGGTTGCTTATAATATCCGGATCGTGATACAGATAATGTCTCACACTGCTTGGTAATACTCATATCGGAATGACTCTTGTGGATCATTTTCTTTCGCTGTTCCGTAGGGAGGGTGGCAAGACTTCCCTTAAAAAATCATTCTCGATTTTGAGTTCTCCGATAGCTTGAACAATCGATCTCTTTCCTTCTGGCTCTCAGTCTTCTGTGACTTGTTTGGCTAAGAAAATATGTCTTTGCTCTTACTTAGAAACTCTCGTTTCCAATTGCTGATCTGCTAGACATGAAGCTCATACTTCTGTGCTAATTCTGCCATAGAGGAGCGCTCCTTGAGTGCCTCTAATACTACCTTGGTCTTGAATTTTGATGAAAATTTTCTTCTACTCATATTACAGTAAATTTAAACTAAACTTACTGTCCACTTTTTTGAGGAAACATCATTAATAGCTCTTAAGTGTGCCAGAATATTATAACACATAAGACATTGTGTGGCGTCAGCTATTTGGGCATCAAAATGGCTTTGTTGCATGAATGGATGATAAAAGAGATGGAGATAGTATCTTTGAGAGACCAACCTTACAAAGCAAGACACATGACAAAGCAAGAAACTAAGGTTGGGGGAAAGCAAAAAAAGCAGAAGAAAAACAAGTATAAGATCACAAATTGGAGAGAATACAATAGGAGTCTTGTAAAACGAGGAGACATAACTATATGGTTTGATGAGGCCTTATTAGGCTGCTGGTATTACCAAGGTCCTAATCAAAAAGGAGCCCAGTATAAATATTCTGGGCAATGCATGAGGAGCTTGCTACAGCTCAAGGTAGTATTTGGGTTGAAGTACCGACAATTAGAGGATTTTGCCAGTTCATTGTTAGGCATGATGGGGATAGAATTGAGCGTTCCGAGCTATTGTCAAATAAGCCGTAGGGCAAAACAAGTGGAAGTAAAAATGGATGTTCCCAAAACAAAGGGCCCCATGTTTATAGTATTTGATTCAACGGGACTCAAGGTATATGGAGAAGGGGAATGGAAGGTACGTAAACATGGGTATAATAAGCGCAGGACGTGGCGTAAGCTACATTTGGGAGTAGATGAAAAGACCGGATATATACATGCACAGGTACTGACAAAAAACAGCAAAGGAGATGGAGATGCTCAGCAGGTTCCACAATTATTGGATCAGGTAAAAAGTCCTATAGACCGCTTTGGAGCAGATGGAGCCTATGACACATATGAAATATGGGAAATGCTCAAGGAAAAACAGATAGAGGGGGTAATACCTCCACAGGAAAATGCAATGTACTGGGTAGATGAAAATGACGAGTTACTGGATCTTGATCGCAATGAGATAATCAAGAAAATAGAAAAGGTGGGTCGAAAGAAATGGAAACAGCAAAGTGGTTGCAATAAAAGTAGCATGCTTAAATATAATGACAGGCCTTGGTATGCCTGTTTGTAAAAAGGTGGCTACCACAGACGGAGTTTATCAGAAACAGCAATGTTTCGATTCAAGACAATATTTGGCCCACAGCTATACTCTCGACGATTTGAAACCCAGCAAAGTGAAGTTGCAATAAAAATAGCTTGCTTAAATATAATGACAGGCCTTGGTATGCCTGTTTGTAAAAAGGTGGCTTAAACCTATAGCTATTAAGCCATAGCTATGCTTTTTTTTAGATGACTTATTCATGAGAAAGTAGTGAAGCGAATAGTTGGATGAAGTCGTTTGTAAGGCTATTTCTACTCTTGCTTTCCCTTAATAGTGTTATTCGTTTAGATGATTAATGATTACAAAAAAATATTTGGATTACCAACTTTGGATCACTCCACTTCTTGAAGTAAAAAAGGCATTACAAACGACTTCAAGCTTTAACATTATAATATTCGTTACTTTACTGTTGATGTTTTTATTGATTTTTATTGTATGAAATAATTTTATTAGTCATTGGTTTCAAGCAATGATCATTGTGCGGTTTATGTTTGAAGAACCATACGAGTAAGCCTAAAGATACTAACGTCCCTATAACGTACCACTTATTTTCAGATAGTGCATTGATATTTTCCATCATCAGTTCTGCGCAAAAATAACCTACCCCGCCTATAACAGCCACCCATATTGAAATAGCTATAGCAATGTGTACCCCAAATCTGAGATAACTGATATTACGTAAACCTGCCATTAATATAATGATAGTCGACATCCCGTATAGGAATTTATATATGGATAAAATAGCAAAAGGTCGCTTATCAAACCATACACTTGCCTTATCTAATTTTTCCTTAAGAGAAGGTTTTTTATTAAGCAATTTTGGACCTTGTTTTTTGGCGATAAGAAACTTTAACCAAGCTTGAGTATAAGCACCAAAGAATGCAGCAACTAGTCCCCAGTAATAATTAAAAAGCCCCATCTTGGCACTTAGAACTGAAGTCAGCAACATGATCTCTCCTTCAAGCAACGTACCCAAATATGTGGCTAAGAGCCCACAACCTTCGTATAAACTTTCTAACATTTAAATTCTATTTATTTTATTTATTGTATATGTGCTCATAGTTTTTACTTCACCATTAGGAAGGTTCAGGACTACACTTTTTATCGCTATGTCAGACCCTAGGCCAAATGTAAGTGTAGAAGTTTGATCACTTACTAGGCCTTCACCTATCACGTAGACATCTGATAAAATACTACCGTCATTTCTAGTGACAGTAACCTTTGTACCTGCATATTTGGCTATCTCAGGAAATCTAAACGCTATATAATTAGCATCCCCGCCTTTATTAATGTAGGCTTGAGAATTGCCCGACAGATTGGTAAATATTAGATCAGGGTATCCATCTTGATTTAGATCACTTGATAATGGTGTAATCGCATAATTCTTATTGACTACTTTTGCTTGCTCTTCTACGGCAGCAAAGGTGCCATCTGGTCGCTGAAGCAAAAATCTGCCTGGCAACTTGAATAACTTATGTGGCGGAAAGTCGACATAATTCTCCGCAACAACTAGATCTTGTCTGCCATCTAAATTGAAATCTTCGAATATTGCACCCCACGAAAATTCAAAATCAGCAACCTTAGTTTCTTTGGCTACATCAGAGAAACTGAACCCCCCGTTATTCTTAAATAACATCCAATCACTGATAAACAGATCTCCTTCTTCTAAGTCCCCTCTTGCCAGAAAAGTAGGGACTGAACTCCCAGTGTTTGAAAAGAAAAAATCTATATTACCATCATTATTGTAATCTCCAACAGCTATTCCCATCGGATAAGCATACTTCCCAGTAGTAGGGTTTGATTTCTTGATGAATGATTTACCTCTATCATTTTTATAGGTTCTTATCTCACCAGTATCGTGAGCCACCACTAGATCTAGAAAACCATCATTGTCTATATCTACAAATACTGCACAAAAGGTATTGTGTATATACGTTAATCCATACTTAGCAGTCTTGTCTGTAAAAGTATTATCACCATTATTTATCATCAGTAAACTACTTCCACCATATTCAAAGTCTTTGAAAATAGTTTGTCCCTCCATCTTATCCAGTTTGATATATGCACTGACAAAGATATCTGCATCTCCATCTTGATCTATGTCTCCTATTGTGACAGATGCAGCCACAGATTTTTCATTAAGGGGCACATTGATTTTTTTGACTTCAAAGCCTTCTCCTGTATTTCTATACCAAAGCACACCATAATCACCTGTTAGTATAAGGTCATTTTTACCATCAGCATCAAGATCAAACGAAACAGCACCAAAAGTACTTGTATTCTCTGGTTTAGATGGCAACGAAACCGTTGCAGGGGTAAATTCACCATCTTTATAAGACATTAATGCATCCTGTTGTGTAATACCTCCTGATAGAAACAATTCGTCTACACCATCATTGTCTACATCTATCATAGCTGACCCCATAATGGGCAGTGATTTAGTATTGTCAAACTTATTATTCCAGTTGAGACCTGTTTTCTCAAAAACAGGAATCTCCGATGCGGGTACTGAGTAGTCACATCCATGAAAATCTTTTCCGAAATTATCTTTAGGTACATCATCAACAGCACATGTGCCACTAAACTTACCCCATTCTGTTTCAGGATAAGGATTTTTAGAATCATATTCAAAGAAAAGTAAAATGGCTACAACTGCAATGATTATCAATGCCAGTATTAGTAAAAGTATTTTTTTCATTTCGTTGAAAGTTTATTTAGTTGTGAAAGGACTAATCCAAAAAATATAAAATGGGTTACATTCATTGCTATTGGAGCAAAGTGATTACCAAGTGGTTTAAACCAAAATAGGGATGATATGACTATTATTAAAAGAACCATAGGATTAAAGATAGCAAGCCATTTAGGTAACCCTTGATTATTCTTCAAAATTATGATGACATACAGCACAGATACCGCAGCAACTAATGCACGTAATGCCCAAACTAGTACTTGATAATGCTCTTCATATGATTGCAGATAAAAAGCATGATCGGCTGTACCTACACTTCTTTGTAGTACTTCGGCAGCAAAGTATCTTGATGAAACCCATACACCTCCTACAGAAAATGACAATACGCCTGCAATAAAAAGTAGCTGAGCAAGTAAGGGGCTTGTCTTTTTGAAAATATTCTTCAATCCATAGTACCCAGCGAAGTACAATGGTGCCCCAAATACTACAAAAAAATGCCCTTTAGATGCTCTGTCGAGCGGAACATCTTGTAACATAGATACCTCTCCTCCAGGCCCTGCTGGAAGATAATGCAGAAGATATTCTCCTATACCCACTATGACACTTGCGATGATACCGATCAGTAGTAGTTGTTTGTTAGTTAAATTCATTATCATTTGCTTTTAAAAAACTGTTTATATAATATTTTATCTACCCAGCGAGCAGGTAGCATCTTGGTAAAAATAAGTGTCGTCCACAAGTTCTTGTTTATCACTATACTTGTTTTAGTTTTTTTAGTTAGAATTCGCTCTATTATCTTAGATATTACTCTTGCTTCGAGGGCATTTTTTTGACCATGACGCATTACCTTATCCGCCCTGCGACATAAAGTTGCATAATCAGTGTCTTTGAATTCTTGACAAGTATTGATGTTCTTTTCCCATATCTTAGAAGTGACAGGTCCAGGTTGTATACTTACCACATCAATGTCATACATAAACAATTCTCTGCGGTAAATTTCTCCTAAACTTTCCATGGCATGTTTAGAGATACAATAAGATCCATTATAAGGAGAGTTAAAGTACCCTGAGATACTGCTGATCATAATAATTTTACCACCTTCAACTTTGGCTGCCCGGTCTCCCTTGATAAAATCAAGAAAGGTATTCGTAATATTACGGACGGCAAAAAGATTAACTTCCATCTGCCATCTAAACCTTTCATCATCTAAGAGTTCCATTGGGCCTCCTTGAGCAACACCCGCATTGTTGATGATCGCTTTTAGATTTTGTCCTTCTAGTACATCTTGCACTTTCGTCCTTGCAGCCAGCACTTGATCTTGCTTAGTCACATCAAAGAGCAACGGAATATATTCTGACCCAAATTCTTTAATCAATTGTTTAGTATCCGACTCCTTTCTTACACTTCCCATGACTTTATAGCCTTGGTCAATCAAATACTTAGTAGCATCGTATCCAATACCTGATGAAACGCCTGTTATGAGTACATATCCTTTCATCAAAATATTCGATTTAAAGATGAAATATACCCCGGTTTTTCAATATCAAAATGACTCAAATATTCTTTGGATAAAAGATAGTTTTCTAATTCTTCTTGTGATGATGCCCCATAAATGATTAACTTATCGACGACGTTTCTGATGGGTATATCAGCTTTGTCCTTGCTTAATCTATGGAGCCGTGCGAAAGTATTTCCTGCAAATAGTACCTTGACATCTATACCATTCTTAGTTTGATGCGGCAATACTTTATGCAGTCCTCGATTATCAAAGTGATGCAAAGCATAATAATTATACGACTCACCCAATTGAACATTACCTTGTGGCTGTGTAAAGGAAAAAGTGAATCTCTGGACTGCCATAATACGCAGTAGACTGACCAGCTTAAAGTAGGTAGATTCTAAGAGTTTTTTGAAAGCATTTCCATCAGGATACTTGACAATCAGTAATATTTGACGCTTACCCGTATCCGATAAAAGAGAATCATTAACCGTTGCTTTGAATAGTGGAAGTCCGCCTACTTTGATGACACAACGTGATGCTAGTTTGTTGTACAGATGATATAACCATGCTGGTGATGCATCAAACCAGTTTACAGCGTACAGTGGTTGATCTAGTCCTTCGGCTGCATCATTGCTTCTGATTGCAACACTACTATTGGATGTTATCTTAGCGATAAGTTCATTCATGCTGTAGGTTTTTCGGTTAATTTATGGATACTTATAACTGTGCCAGAGAACGCAGCATTGCCTGTCACTCTATCTACTCGCATATGATCTGTAATATCATTGACAGAGACACCAGCTTTATCTGCTGAAGTAGCTACGGCCATTTGTACCCCTTTCTTGTTATGTCCAAATCCGTGTGGTATACTGATGACACTTGACATAATGTTATCAGTGACTTCTGCGGGCAATTGTATACTGCCAGTATTCGATGATACTTCTACGACTTCTCCAGATAAGATATTTAACTTCTGAGCATCATCACTATTTATCATGACTGTACAGCGATTTTTACCTTTCGCCAGTTTGCTGATATTATTCATCCATGAATTATTATTTCTAAGATGTCGTCTACCGATGTAGTAGAACTCATTGTCATTTAGATTAGATATTTTCGATTTTGCAAGGTCTTTCAAACCATTCAGGAAAACGTCATCAGCGATATTAATTTTACCGTCTACAGTATTTAACACCTTAGGTATCATTGGACGTAGATGCCCGAAGGATATGCCATGTTTGGATTTTATCAATTTAGAAAGACTCAAACCGTTAAACCATCTAGATGGATGGCTGAGTTTGCCATAAGGTCCCATAAGTAATCCGAGATTAAGCAACTGTCTTGGAGTCAAGTATTTATAAGGAAGACTTCTTTTCTTAGGGCTGTGTTTGGCCAAGCGATTGATAAGCTTTTTGATAATCTGCCAGTCATAGAGTTGACCATTTGTGGGTGAGAATAATGCCTCAGAGTACTTTGCATTATTACTCACAGATATTTGATTAAAAATAAGGTCATAGTGATCTACCTCCAAGTGTGAAGGTGTAGGTAGGATAATATCCGCATGTGCTGTGGTTGCATTAAGATATATATCCATGCACATCATAAAGTCCAATCTCCCTAAGGCTATATCAAGTCGTTTACCATTGGGTGTAGATAAGACAGGATTGCCAGCAAAAGTAATGAGTCCTTTTATCTGCCCTTGACCGGGGGTTAGCATCTCTTCGGCCATGGCCGACACAGGCAGCTCTCCTTCAAATTCAGGTAACCCTCTTACGCGACTGTGCCATCTACCGTGTGCGGCTTTGAATCCTTTTTGCCTTTTTATATTGATAGCTGGATCTGTAAACATAGCTCCGCCAGCTTTATCAAAATGTCCTGTCAAAATATTGATTACAGTAATCAGCCAATGACATAATCCGCCATGCTCTTGTGTAGACATACCCATGCGACCATAGAGTACTGCCTTTTCTTTCAGTACATAATCCAGAGTCAATTTGTATGTTTTATTTGCAGAGATACCAGTCCAGTTTTCAACAAATTGTGGTGTATATCTTTGAGCTATTTCTTTGAGCTTATCCAGTCCTGTGATGTGATCAGGCAGATGCTCTAAGCTTATCCAGTCGTTTTTAATAATAAGATGAAGCATCGCAAGTAAGAGATACACATCAGTGCCTGGTCTGATAAAAATATGTTCATCTACCTGTCGAGCGGTCTCATTACGACGTGGATCTATGAGTATGACTTTGCCACCACCTTGCTGTATTTTCTTGATGCGTTCTACTGGTCCACAGCCACTCATTATACTACCATTGGATGCGATAGGGTTGGCACCGATCATGATAAGATGCTGCGTACGGTCCACATCTGGAATAGGTATATTGAGTGGATGTCCAAACATATAGTACCCTATAAAGTGATGTGGCAGTTGATCCATCGACGTTGGGGAAAAATTATTCTTTGTACCGAGCATACGCTTCAGCTCACCGACAAACATCATAGCGCCAAAGTTGTGAACCGTAGGATTGCCTAAATAGAGTGCCATCGAATCACGACCATGATTCTTTTGTATTTTAATAATTTGTTCAGCAGTATATTCTAAAGCTTCGGTCCAACTCACTTTATCCCAATTTCCTTGAGCATTTTTCTTGAGTGGTGTTCTTAGCCTGTCAGGGTCTTCATGCAAATGGTGAATCAGTGCCCCCTTGGGGCAGATACTTCCTTTAGAAAAAGGATCTTTTTTATCTCCCTTGACAGATAGCACAATATCTCCATCATGCTCTATTTCAAGACCACACATGGCCTCGCATAGATTACATACCCGATAGTGCTTAGTTACAGTCATTATAAGAGTCTTATTTCTGTATACTTAAGGATCAATAAGGTAGTACAAATACCTAAACTGATAAAGCACATCGGTGTACCATCAGGTGTACGTGGACAGATAACCTTACCGGATAGTTCTGTCAAGGAACCTCCTAATGCTAAGAGAAATGGAACGGCTATAAATCCATAATACCATAGGTCTCTACCCAAATACTCTTTGAATACATGCCCAGCTAGACCTAGGATAAAAAAAAGGAGAACGATATAGCAAGCAGGTATGCCCAATACTTTAGGACAAATATTCTTCTTATGAAAATCAACCATGGATAGATTGAAAGAACCATAGATTGAGAATAGTAAAATAATGACTATGACTATGAATAGTATTTGCTTCATGTTTGTTAGTTTTCGTATTTGCAATGGGTCTTTTTGGACAATGGAATACTCTGGCAAGTTAGTATATATCCCTGAGCTATTTCATCTGCTTCCAGACCTATATCTACTTTCATTTTGACTTCTCCTGAGACAAGTTTTGCCTTGCAGGTGGAGCAAGTGCCTTGTAGACACGAATAGGGGGGGTCGTAACCATCAACCATCAGTTTCCTCAAGATATCTTTGTCGTCTTTTATAAGTATTTCTACAGATCTACCCTCCAGTTCTACAGTTACTGATCTATCTGGTAAATCGTCAAATACCATATCAAAATTAGTATCTTCAGTTATCGGTGCTGTAAAATACTCTCGGTGAATCAATTCTTTATTCACTCCATATGCCTCAAATTTCTCAATGGCTGTCTCTATCAATTCTGCCGGTCCACAGAGATAAACGCCGTTCAATAAATGTTCAGGTATAGTGTTTATATGACTAACAATATAATTAGTGTCGACTCGACCTTTGTGATATTGAAAATCATATTTCCCATCTGATTTGTTTTTTTCTGAATCCCTACTGATAAAGTGATGAATCTTCAACCGATCTTTGTACACCAGTTTTAATCTATCTAGCTTCGTTCTGTAGATGATTGTATCTTCTGTACGGCTACCGTAGAACATATGACTGACGGTTTTATCGGTTGTCTTTAAGAGAGAAGTTATCATAGAAATGAGTGGAGTGATTCCGCTACCAGCGCCTATGAAAATATAATTTGATTCTTCTTTGACCTTGGATGTATCCAATTGGAAATGTCCAGTGGGTGGAGCAACCATTAGTTGTTCATTGACCAACACGACATCGTTCATATAGCTGGACACCTTACCTTTATTTATTTTTTTTATTAAGATGCTTATATCTTTTTGGGTCACATCGCTACATATAGAGTAAGCCCTCCGAGGCATTTCATTATCTATTTGAGGAACGATAGTCAAATACTGCCCAGGTATGAATGCAAAGGTCTTTTGCAATTCTGTAGGGATGTTAAAAGTTATTTCTACTGTATCAGGAGTAATTTTTTGAAGAGCTTTGATATTTAGTTTGTAGAACCTCATTAGCATAAGTTAATTCTATATTTCGTGTTGACTTCTCATTGGTAGTTGTCTATTATTGCATTAGCAACTTTCTCTGCAATCATAAGATTAAGGGCATTGGGTATGATGCTTTCAGTCGTAGGGTAGGGTTCACAATTTGCGATAGCGCGAGCGGCAGCAATTTTCATATCTGCTGTAATTTTTGTGGCTCTTACTTTTAATGCCCCTTTGAATATTCCTGGAAACGCCAATACATTATTCACTTGATTAGGATAATCACTTCTACCAGTCGCAATGATGGAGACACCGAGTTCTTTGGCTTTTTCGGGCATTATTTCAGGAGTGGGGTTGGCCAATGCGAAGATGATAGGCTGAGCAGCCATGACATTAATGTGCTCAGCATTAAGGATATTCGCCTTACTGACGCCAATAAATACATCTGCATCCTGCATGGCATCTAGTAAGTTTCCAGATATATTTAGTGGATTAGTAAATGTGAGTAATTTTTGTTTGGCATCATTAAGACTATTCCTTTCCTTAGAGATGATACCCTTGCTATCACAGACGATCACTGATCGCACGGTGATACAACTCTGACCTGTATGTCCGTGGTCGTGACATCTTAAGAGATTGGTTATTGCTATACCAGCTGCACCTGCTCCGTTGATGACGATTTTGAGTTCATTTAGATTCTTTCCTACCACTTTGCAAGCATTGATTAATCCTGCCAAAGTGACTATCGCTGTACCGTGCTGATCATCATGGAAGACGGGTATGCCTATATCTTGCAGCCTCTGTTCTATCTCAAAACTTCTAGGCGCAGAAATATCTTCAAGATTAATACCACCAAATACAGGTGCAATTAACTGGACAGTACGGATTATTTCTTCTGTGTCTTGTGTGTCCAGACAGATGGGAAAAGCATTAAGGCCTGCAAATTTTTTGAAGAGTGCTGCCTTGCCTTCCATGACTGGAATAGCTGCCTTAGCACCTATATTGCCAAGACCGAGTACTGCACTACCATCAGATACCACAGCTACTGTCCTGCCTTTAATTGTCAGGTCGTATACCAGTGAAGAATCTGCAGCAATGGCCTCGCAAGGAGCTGCCACACCTGGAGAATACACCACAGATAGGTCATCTTTATTTTCTATTGGAGTATTGGAATTGACTTCTAACTTACCTTGTAGTCTCCTGTGTAACTCTAATGACTCTTTATTATAATCGTGTTTACTCATGTGTTTATTTTTGCCCATTCCTTATCAGCAAGATCGCGTTTTGTAATAGGATCTTTTACCCATTGTCGTTTTGCGTCTATAATTCCGAACAGCATACGAGTAAAGAAATAGAGCTTGCCATCTCTTATCTCCCAGCTCTTTGGATTAGGGTTGGCTTCCTTTCCTTCTGACATGGCGATAGCACAGAATCCGCCGTATTGTAAGTTAAATTTTTCTGGCGAAGATTCGAAGCTTTCTTTATTCATCTGCGATGCAAATAGATATGTTGCTCCATTATGATCCACTTTATAAGTATTATTTCCTTTCCGCGGAATACTGTTATAAAAAGAGACAAGGTCATAAGTTTGAGCAGCTACTCCATTCTTGAGATTTTGTTTCATTGATTATGTTTTGTTATATTAAATTGACATCTGTAATGACTTCCAATAATGCTGGACCATTATGGTGTCTAAGTTTTTCCATAGCAGGTATGAGCGCTTCAAGTTTCTCCACACGTATACCAAGTGCCCCACAGTTTTCAGCAAACTGGGCGAAGCTCGGATTACTCAGAGAAGTATGCCAAACGTCGACTTCTGCAGCTCATTGTTCCTTAGATATTTTTCCTAATTCAGAATTGTTGAGTACGATATGCTTGATATTCATATTGTGATTATATACTTTTTTACACTAATTTACGACTTTTGCGACAAACTGAATTACACCCGAAAAAGTCTAAGAAAAAGTTCTTAAACCCAATTTTATTTCTTTGTAATCTTCTTTTGATCTAGGGGGTCAAATATGCACCATTATACGGCGTTGTTGCATAAAAGATGTTTCAAAAAGAAATAAATTCAGAACTATATACTGAACTAACCGATAAAAAACACCTATGCGGTATAAAATATTGAGTTTTGAAGTACCCCTAGCAAGTTAGCTGCACCTATATTCTATAACTGCTTGAAAATCAACATTATATTCATGCAACAAGGCCCCATTATACAGTAACGAGTGAGGATTGCTTATACCAAATACTCTAGGACTCACGACTTGGGAAGGACTGAACGAAGACCTGTTTGGAAATTCGATATGGAATACATAATAGTATAACTATATCTTAAATTACAGACTACTCATGAGTGGTGTAAAGAGCGCGATTGATCATGGGGTTTTCGAACCGCCGTATACAGCCTGTCCCGCTAATGGCGGGAAGACCCGTACGTACGGTGGTGTGAGAGGCGCACCCCATCAACGACAGTTGGTGGGGCCATCTACTCGATGTGTGCTGTGTAGTTTATTTAAAGATGGAGGTAGGTCCTCCGATAAGGGGATACAGGTCCACTTATCAAACAACTTCTGTAATTTATAAGAGGCAACTTTTATGGATGAAGCGACAGGAGAAAAGGCCGAATTAAATCGGTCATGTATGGATAGGAGAGATGAGCGCAAGCGAACCTTTCGATGAAGTGGCGAAAAGACCAGTTGTTGTCAAAAATCGGGACATATCGAGGTTTCGATGAAGAGTACAGAAGTTACCTGTTTACGGTCTGTATGACAACCGTCATTCAGGAGGCATGACTCTTATCTAGGCTTTAGATGAGAACCACAGGAAGCCTGTTGTAAATGTTAAATGGAAAGCACAATCGGAGAATGTCCGTTAGGCGATTACAAAAGTTGTAACAGGTGGCGGATCAACTCGTAGTAGTGATGAAACATCTGTAATGGAAGTGGAGCGAAGGGGTTGACATGCTCTGGATATTTTCATCTTGACAACCACTGGGCTTTCGTTCGGCTGGAATGAGCAAGTGATATGTCCTACTCTTTATAGAGTGAGTGTGAAGAGCCGTGTGAGTCGAGAGGTTCACGCACGGTTCTGTGAGAGGTTTGGGGGTGAGATTCCCCCTTACCTACTCGACTCTCAGTTCGTTTTTTATTTTTCCTTTTGTTCTACCGTCCATTCAATTCCCCATCTTTTTACATAATCTTCAAGAGGACCAAGCCCAACTTCTTTTCGTCTTTGATCCACAAATTCGGGATCCCATATTTCATAGACAACTTGTTCGCCTGTTTCTTCATCTCGTGTTATTTGAGAGCCGTAAGTTTGTGGTTTTCCATTTCGCATTTGAATTCGGTCTTCCAATAAAGCCAAATGACTTCCTCTTGATTCTCCTTTTAGTACAGATTCTTTAAGCATAGGTAAATATTTCTCCTGCGTTTCAATTGGTGCATGTTGAATAACTAACCACAAGGTTGTATTAGCTTGACCACCAATTAAACTTTTTCCGACCCAACCTCTTTCCTTTATTATTTCAATAGTTTCCAACTCGTTCAGACTATCTTGTTCCGATACCAATTCCCAGAAGTAAGTCATCTCTTCTGAATCTCTGCCAAACTTTTCTTCCGCATCATGATATAATTGTCTTAATGTTTGGTCTCTAACATAAATCTGTTCCAGTTTTTTCTTTAATGGTTTGTCAAAGTCTTTTTCATACTCATCAAGATTAGCTTGAACCTTTTTTAAGACTTGACTCCATTCTGTTGATGTGTGAAGGGTTGATAAATCTTTATCCCTATTTATATGTTTCAGATTTTTCCAGCCCCTATCTGCTGATGAATTAAGATATTTAACTGATTGAATTGTGTCACCAGTCAAAGCCCACGAACAGGCTGCATTGTAATATTGACTTGCATTTCCTTCTTCAATAGCAAAAGCTTTATCATATTCTTGTGCCGATTCAAGATATTCTTCTTTGTCGTACAAGTTATCTCCATTTTTGATTAATTCCTCAAATGATTGTGCTTGAACTGTTAATGTTAGAAAGCAAATTAGAATTGTTAGTAGTGATTTCAATTTTTTTGTTTTTTAATGCCCAGAATGCAGTCGAATTTAAAAACACACTCCGAAAAGCATCCAAATCCTTGCGCGCATTTACCAAATACGCATCTGGTGCACGTACTGCCTAGTGTTTGGCAGACAGTGGGATCTCCAGCACATGAATCACCACATGGTGGTACTTGAGCATGCAGCGAGCCGATGATGAGCATGAGCATGAGCATGAGCAATGTAATCAGGGAAAAGAAAGATCGCATCATGTTTTTATTTATTGTGCAAAAGTAAAAAATCCGGGGTTTAATTTTTCGTTCGATAAAATTTGCGTTGATCTAAAATTGACCAGCATAGACAAAAGACCGACAGAATTTCTCAAACAAGTGGCAAAAGAATATATCTTGCTTACCAGATAAAATTATACACCCATGATAGAAGATTACATACTAGATGAAAACCTTGATGGCGAACAAACTTTCATTCCTGTGAGTAATGGGAAAAGACTTGCCAACTATTTTATTGATGCGATTATTTTTTACGTTTTAGTTTTTGTTCTTGTCTTTTTTATTCCTGATACTTCGCTAACAATTTTAGATGGTTTTGGCGAAAATATTATCAGTATGCTAGGCTATGCGATATTCTACTGTTTCTATGAAGGCGGACTTGGAGGTAAGATAATAGGCAAGTACATCACCAGGATGAGGGTATTGAGTATTGATGGTTATGCCCCTGATGCCGGCCATTACATTAAGAGATCATTTTCTCGTATCGTTCCTTTTGAAGCGTTTTCATTCCTTGGAGAAAGGTCAAATGGATGGCATGACAGATGGTCAGATACGATGGTTATCGATGAAAAATTGAGCACTTATTAGATTAAAATGAACCCCAACGATATTGTAAAGAAAATGTATGACAATGATCCGTTCAGTCAATGGCTCGGCATCGAAGTCATACGTGTGGACGTCGGAGAGTGTAAACTAAGGATGGTAATAAGAGATGAGATGACCAATGGTTTTGGTGTTGCTCATGGAGGGGTCTCATTTTCGTTTGCTGACAGTGCATTTGCTTTTGCATCAAATAGCCGTGGCAAGCATGCTGTCTCTATAGAAACTTCCATATCTCACACTCAACCCATCAGAGTTGATGATGTGTTGACTGCTGTAGCACAGGAAGATCATAGAGGCAGGAAAACCGGAAATTACTCTGTCATCATCACTAATCAAAACGACGATGTAGTGGCGCTCTTTAAAGGGACTGTTTATATTAAAAAAGTAGCTTGGTAAGAAAAATTACTGACCTTATTATTCAAATGCAATAGGCATGATTTGAAGTCCAACAATCTTATCTTTGCCGCTTACAAATTTATCGACAAAAATGAATTACGACGTTATAATTATAGGAAGTGGTCCAGGGGGGTATGTAGCTGCGATAAGGGCATCTCAATTAGGTCTTAAGACAGCCATCGTAGAGCGAGAGAATCTCGGTGGTATATGTCTCAACTGGGGTTGTATCCCCACAAAAGCCTTGCTTAAAAGTGCTCAGGTATTTGACTATATAAATCATGCTTCGGATTATGGAATCAAGGTTGGTACTGCGAAGGTCGATTTTAGTGGTATCATAAAAAGAAGTCGTGATATTGCTAATGGCATGAGCAAAGGAGTAAGCTTTCTCATGAAGAAGAATAAGATCACAGTCATCGAGGGTGAAGGGAAGCTAGCTCGCGGAAAGAAAGTAGTTGTAACAGATGGCAAGGGTAAAAAAAGTGAATACACTGCTGATCATATAATCTTAGCAACTGGAGGGAGCGCTAAGGAACTTCCTATCCTCCCTATTGATGGTAAGAAGATAATTGGGTATAGAGAAGCGTTATCGTTGCCAAAATTGCCAAAGAAAATGGTGGTTGTGGGAGCCGGAGCGATAGGTGTGGAGTTTGCCTATTTTTATAATTCTCTAGGCACGGATGTGACAATCGTAGAATATTTAGAGCAAGGCTTGTTACCAAGAGAGGATAAGGATGTGTCAAAAGACCTCACTAAGGTGTTTACGAAATCTGGAATCAAAGTTCTTGGAAATACAGCAGTCGAGTCGGTGGACATCAAAGGACGGAATTGTAAAGTGACCATGAAAAATCGCAAAACTGAAAAAAGCGACAGTATCTCCTGTGATGTCATATTATCAGCCGCCGGAGTGACTCCCAATACTGAGAATCTGGGATTGGAAGCTCTTGGCATCAAAACCGATCGTGGGCTGGTAGTAGTAGATGAGTATTATCGGACAAATGTGACTGGAATATATGCTATAGGAGACATCGTCCCAGGTGCGGCTTTGGCACATGTGGCGAGTGCTGAAGGAATTACTTGCATTGAAAAAATTGCAGGCCATCATCCAGAACCGATAGATTACAACAACATTCCATCATGCACGTATTGTAGTCCAGAAGTTGCCAGTGTAGGATATACTGAGGCGTCTGCCAAAGAAGCGGGCTATGAATTGAAAGTGGGTAAATTTCCTTTTTCTGCATCAGGTAAGGCCAGTGCTGCTGGTGCAAAGGAAGGCTTTGTCAAAGTCATCTATGATACCAAGTATGGAGAACTTTTAGGAGCTCATTTCATAGGCAACATTCCATCATGCACGTATTGTAGTCCAGAAGTTGCCAGTGTAGGATATACTGAGGCGTCTGCCAAAGAAGCGGGCTATGAATTGAAAGTGGGTAAATTTCCTTTTTCTGCATCAGGTAAGGCCAGTGCTGCTGGTGCAAAGGAAGGCTTTGTCAAAGTCATCTATGATACCAAGTATGGAGAACTTTTAGGAGCTCATTTCATAGGCTATAATGTTACCGAAATGATAGCGGAAATAGTAACTGCCCGAAAACTAGAAACGACAGGACACGAAATCCTCAAGGCTATTCACCCTCATCCTACAATGAGCGAAGCCGTGATGGAAGCTACTGCTGCAGCTTATGGAGAGGTAATACACTTGTAAGAGAATGGCAGCATTATTTCGAGTAAAGAAAAGAGTCACATAGTGTTATAATCGCTACGTGAAAGTCACATAGTAGGGAGTAGTATTCTAGTATAAATCTTTGAACTGAATGGTATAGGCTCCAAAGATGCCAAGGCCACCTTCAACATTAGATATAATCTTAGGTGGCGTGGAAAAGCTAGAGTTGTTATTTCTATTCCATCTGTATGCCTCTACGGACTTGTAATATTCGAATAGATTCTTACTCACAGATAAAATTCTCAGCTGTAGTTCTGGATCAAAGGCTGATTCCTCACCAGTACTCGTACCACCAGATCCATCAGTGGTCGTAGTTCCTCCTCCGATGGTTGAGTTTGAAGTGCTGACCGTGTTAGGGTCATGTGAAATGATGCTTATATTCTGCTTTTGCCCATCGAAATCCATATCACTGAAAAACAATCGCGACTTAAACCGAAAATCAGGTGTTACATCGTCAGCATTATTGTCTTCAGTCGTAAAGATGAACTCGTCAGCAATCGTAGTTGATATATCAATGTTGTACTTTTCAGCATCAGATTTTTGAACTATATCAACAATATAAAAATCCGCCGATACAGAGCTATTCTCAATACTAAAGTCAATCTGTAAAGCCTCGGATCCATCAACTGAGATTGATTCGGTATCAATGTTATCAACGCTAACAGCTTCAGCTATTTTGTCAGATGCAGTCAAATCTTTAAAGCCATCGTTTATAATCTTTAAAGAATACTGATATCCTACTTCTGGTAAATCTTCCCTTGATGAATAGATGCCATTTTCAAGATGCCCAAGCAAAAAAATATTGCCAGTTTCTTCACAGATAATGGATACAATAGCAGTTTCTATCGGACCTATTTGAGAATCTATATCCAACACATTTGCACTTGAAGATACATTTACAATCCAGCTACTACCTTCAGTAAATGTTGAGTTGACTACCAACCTAGACTCAAATTCCTTAACCTCAAGATCAAGAGTCCTCTCACATGAAGTTATGACAAGAAATCCTAGTAAAAAAAGGAATAAATATGTTCGTGTTGGTTTCATAGCGGTGTAATGCCTACAAAATACAACATTATTATTAGATTGTCATCTTAATTCTCAGGTAGGGTAATAAGGGTAAGGTACTCACCGCTTTGAGCTCTTGTTGCTTTGATATCGGATTATCCACTAGATATACATAAGATGGGTTGAATCTATTATAGACATTATAGACGCCTAGATCAACCAACCAATTCACTTTTCCCTTTGAGGAGTAGTTCACACCAAGGTCTAAATGATGATAATTCGGAAGTCTAAAATTGTTCCTTCCTTGGGTGTTGAGAAGCTTGATGTCATCGATGGATTTGAATTCTTCGGTAGCTAGAGTAAATGCCGATCCAGTACTAATTGACCAAATTCCTGACAGTGACCAATGATCAGACAAAGTCATCAGAAAGGACTGATTAAAAATATGAGTGCGGTCATATTTGTAAGGGTATGCCTCACCTTCATTTATTTCAGAGAAAATGCGACTCGTCTTGGAGTAAGTATAACTGCCAATTAATACCAATCCACGATGTGAAAACTGATAAGAAAATTCCATACCTCTGGAATTGCCTGCTCCTACCTCTACTTCGCTTTCCCATGCATCACTTGTGTTAAATGTCAGAGGGCGAGCGGGGTCCTGGAGATTGGCGTAAAGATCGGTTCCCGCTTTATATTCGATGAGATTTTTCTGACTTTTAGTATACAAGCTCAATCCTAATTTCAGCATGTCACTATAATAGAAATTATATCCTACCTCGATTTGATCTGAAACCTCAGGTCGAATTTCATCAGTGGAAGGGACCCACAGGTCTGAAGGAAGTCCAATACCGGGATTGACCAATAGATGAACAGGTTGAGTCATTCGACTAAATGAGGAGAATAATTTATGACCCTTAGCGGGATAATAGTGAATGGCGAGTCTTGGTTCAATATTCCTATACTGAGAATTTTCTACTGAATATTGATTGAGTCGTAACCCCAAGAAAATGTCCCAGTTAGATCGAGGTCTCAGTGTCAATTCTGAAAAGAGAACAATTTCATCCGCCTCGATAAGGCTATCACCTTCGATAAAATCTAATTCTACATCTTCCACGAATTCTTTTTGTTGTTGCACTGTAGGATTGTACATATGGTGTGTATATCCTCCTCCCATACTTAGTTTCAACTCTGGAGATATATATGCGTCGATTCTAGAATTAACTTGTCTATCTTTTATACCAGAAAAAGACGAAACAAAGAGATCTGCCAGTACAGTCTCTCCATTTTCTGTCAGCGCGTACCGATAACTGCCATTGCTCTGGTACTTATAGTTCAATGCACTGGCATTTAAGTGAAGAAAAAAAAATGAACCCAAAATATGATCCGCATTCAAAGAGAGGAACTCATTTTTCCAAAAAAGATTATTGCGTTCATCAATATCAAAGTTGCGACCCTCCTCATCGAATGATTGTATCCTGACGAATCGGAATTTGTCATTTCCCCTATATCCTGCTAGGGATATGTTTGTTGTTTTTGTAGGCTTTAATGATAATTTCAAATTAATGTCATCAAATCCCAAGGAAGTTGCATCGTTATCAAGTAGGTCATTAAGAAGTCCATCAAGAAAAAGGCTTGACCATGATTTTCTGCCTGATAAATTATAGGTCAACTTGTTTTTTATTATCGGTCCCTTTACGTGAAGTCTTCCTCCCAACAATCCTGCAGATAACCCTATTTCACCTTCATAAGGATCTCCATCATCCATTTTTACATTGAGGACAGAACTTAGTCGCCCACCATAGCGTGCGGGAAATCCTCCTTTATAGAATTGTGCTGTACTTATCGCGTCATCCAAAAATACCGATGAGAAACCGCCAATGTGATTGACCTCGTACATTGGTACTCCTTCATATACAATTAGATTTTGAACCACCGAGCCACCTCGCACTAAAAAACCACCTTGTCCATCGTCAGGAGCGGCTACACCAGAGAGCATTTTCATTTTAGTGAACATATCATTCTCGCCAAATATCGAATTCGAGCTGTTATTCACTTGTGCTGTTACATCTGTTTCCCCACCTCCTTTAGATCCGTAGAGGTTGTCCCCTTCAATGAGTATCTGTGGAATGTTATTGTCAAACTCCAGCTCAATGTCATATTGATATTCTTCATGAACTTTCAAACTCATGAATAGAGGTTTATAACCCAAATATTTCGCTTCAATCTCAACAGGACCAGGCATCAATCCCAGGCTAAAGAATCCTTCATCGTTACTATATACGGTGGTGCCACTTAACCTATCCGTGACATAGGCTCCGGCAATAACTTCGTGTGAAGATGCATCTTTTATATATCCATGGAAATCTATTTTTTTTCGTTGGTCAGAAGGGAAAATAACAATTCTGCCCTCGGTAAGTGAAGTATAATTAACCTCCTGAAACTTGAGAATATCGTCCAAATAGTCGGATATCGATACATTCTTATTATCAATGTTTATTATTCGCTCATCAGATAGATGTCTAGTATCAAAACTAATAATGATGCCATACACAGAGGTGAGATGTTGTATATGGTCAGTTGTCGTCCCTACTTGAATGGGAGAAACAACCTGAGTAAGAGGATTTTCACCTGACTGAGAATGAAGAGTGTAGGTAAGGAAAAAGAATAGCAATATTGACAATGAGCGCCAAGTCATTCATCAGCACTTGAATTGATGTATGACAACCTTGCCTTCATCCATACTGTAATCCATTCCATAAATTTTCTTGAGCTCCTCAAGTATAATCTTAAGGTCACTGTCTTTATAGACAGAATTTATCTTACATCCGTTGGCAATTACAGTATCTGAGAGTTGGATATTTACTCTATAGTGGCGTTGAAGACCCTCTACAAGCTGTCGCAATGATGCATCTACCAGTTGTAGTGATCCTTTTTGCCAACTCATATGATCTATGCTCTTGGCTTTTAATTTTACAAGTCTAATCTGGTCAAGGATGACTTTTTCATTGGCTCCAAGCTCCACCCTCATCATGCCCTTAGTTACTCTAACTCTTCCTTCCTCCACAATAACTTCAAACAAGTTCTCCTCAGCGAGTACAGAAAATCTCGTACCTAGCACTTCAATTTTTCCATGACTAGTGTGAATTATAAATGTCTTTCCCGCCTCACTGGTCACGTCAAAATGAGCTCTACCTAGGAGACTGAGTTCCCGAGAGAGGGAAAAGTCAGATATATCAAATAGCTTGGAGTTCTTATCAAGTACTATCGACGTGTTGTCTTCCAGACTAAATGACTTGATCATGTCGGTCGAAGTAAATTGGTCCTCAACAGGCATCTCTCCACGATTAAAGAACCATGCGGCACCTGCTACTAGCATTATACTCGCTGCAACAGCCCATCGTGTCCAACCCAAGGATCTTGTGGAAGTACGACCCTCTTCTATATTACTGTTCAACTTAGTCCAAGCCTGATCAGAGTCGAAGTCTTGATATCCCTTCAATTTCCCTATATCCGTATAAATTTCCTTGAATTCGTTCAAAGCATTGATATTATCCATCTCCTCTTTTTCCCATTGATGTAACTGATCCAGCTCCTCGACTGAATTGCTCCCCAACAGAAATTTCGCTATTGCATTGTTTATACTCATTCGGTCTTATTGTCCGATTTATTCATTAGTTCTCTAAGCAGTCGCATCGCACGTCCCATTTGATTTTCCACCGTCTTTACAGAAAGATCCATTTGCTTTGCAATTTCGGCGTAAGTTAGTCCCTTAAGCTTACTCAATCTCAATACTTCTTGGCATTTTGGTGGTAATTGTCGTATAGACTTATACAATCGCTCCTTCTTATATAATAGAGTTGCCTCATCCTCCTCGGAATCGTGGCTATTGTAGCTGAGTAGAATATGAGTAATATGCAATCTTTCTGATTTTTGTTTTCTCAAGATATCTAGAGACTTGTTTCTAATGGCGGCGAACAAATATTCCATCATTCCTTTTTTCAAAACAATCTTATCTTTCTTTGACCATAATTGTAAGAACACATCCTGTACCACATCTTCTGCTTGGTCTCCATTCTGTAAAAATCCGTATGCGTAGTTAGCCAAAACACGATAATGCTCCTTAAATAACTGCTCAAATGCTGATTTTTTCTTCCAGGTCAATGCTTCCTTTTAGATAATGGTCATTGTCAAATTTATTAATAAGCTATCGGTATTTCAATGAAAAATATTCAATGAGTAGTTAAGAGCTGACCTCAAAGCTTTGTCATCAATAATCGTCTTGACATCACGCTTGTCAAAATAGTCAATTATATTTTCCGTAGCCATGTTGCCGGTAAGTTCGTCACGAGCCATCGGACAGCCTCCATGCCCTTTTAGGGCACCATCAAATCGTCTGCATCCACTATTGAATGCTGCCTCCACCTTCTCATACCAGCTATCCGGAGTTGTATGAAGATGGGCGCCGAATTCACAATTAGGAAATTCTTTAATTAGATGACTGAATATGTATGATATATTATCGGGATTAGATACTCCTACCGTATCAGAGAGTGCAAATATTCGCACATCAAGATCGTACAAAGTTGCTATCCATTTTTTACAAATATCTGCGTTCCAGGGATCTCCATAAGGATTCCCAAACCCCATAGAGATGTACATGATCATTTCTTTATCAGCTCCCAATGTGACATCTCGTATTTCCTTTACCCGATCGATTGATTCTGCAATCGTAGTATTGGTATTTCTAATCTGAAAAGTTTCTGAAATAGAAAAAGGATAACCAAGAAAATCAACCTGGTCAAATTGCACAGCGTCTTTTGCACCTCGATGATTGGCAATGATGACAGACAACTTGGTCTTAGAATTCTCGTGATCGATCTTGTCCAATACTTCGGCAGTATCCTTCATCTGAGGTATGGCTTTGTGAGAAACGAAGCTTCCTGCATCCAAAATGTCAAATCCTACCTTGAGTAATAAATTTAGATAGCTAACTTTTTCCTCAGTAGGGATAAAAGGAATAATACCCTGCATCGCATCTCTAGGGCATTCGATAAGTTTGACTTTTTCCATGTAAGGCTAATGTAGGTATATCTCAAATGACATATGCATAATTTGATCATCAATATTTTTAAAACCCATTAATGTGCAGAAAAGATATCTTTGGGTCCTGAGTATTTTTTATCGAACATTTTTGCGAGGCTCAATTGATCATTGTTTCGATAAATGAAGATTGATTCTTGGGTATTTCTTGGAGAATAAATATTATGGCCAAACAGAACGTGCTAACGACAATAGGATTTTTACTATTCATGGTAGGAGCAATTGGATTAATTCTCCAACTCGTGGGTCTTCAACTATCAATATTTGCCTACTTATCAAGAGTAAGTCCACTTGCCAATTTATTGACACAACTCGCTTTTATTATTGTTGGTCTCATTATTGTATATATCTCTAAGTCAAATAACGAATTAGTCGATTAGGTGACAATTATGTAGGAATGTAAGAGTTTTATTCTAATTATTCAATGAACGAACAATTATAAACTACGTGACTTATTAAGCAATATATTAGAATAGGTTGTTCTTACAATATATATTTACAATAATTAATTATAATAAACTATGGGTAAAATTAAAGTACCTGCTTCAGGTGTACAACATTTGAAAGACCACTACGAAGCGGAATTGAAAAAAGCACAAGCACAGGTAGATGAATTAAAGAACATTGTCAAGCAAATCTCATCAGGAGATCTTGAAATTAGTATTCCTTCATCTACTAAGTCTAAAAGAGGCAGACCTGCAAAGAAAAGAAGAGGCAGACCTGCAAAAGCTAAATCAGCTGGTGCACCGAAGAGACGAGGGAGGCCTGCTAAAGTGAAAACGGCTAGTGCTGACGCTCCCGCTGCACCTAAAAGAAGAGGCAGACCTGCAAAAGCTAAATCAGCTACTGCACCAAAGAGACGTGGTAGACCTGCTAAGGCAAAGCCTACAAAACCTGCAGCTCCCGCTGCACCTAAAAGAAGAGGTAGGCCGCCTAAGGCTAAATAATTAAAAAAGGTGACTTGAGATCAAGTCACCTTTTTTTTATCCGGCTCCTATCATTCTGTTGAGTCTTATCTTAAATCCTCTATCAAATAGACCATTCCTATCGAACCCCCAGCCATAGCCTATCTCGAACAGGCTAAGAGGACCGATTAGAAAATTCTCAAGACCGAATAAATATTCATGATAGTAAGTCTCTTGGTTAATATAAAATCCATTTGAAGACATAAATAATTTAAGTGGTGTAGATCTCAATAATGGCAGTCTTTCTGTTATGAATCCATCAAAGTGATATGTGAAATATCCAGCAACAAAGTTTTCATTTGTAGAATAATAATAGATGTCAAGGAATAAATACCTACTCAAATTATTGTCATAATAACCTAGGGTAGATTCATTTCCAGAAAAATGATGGTAGTCAATAAATTCCAATCGTTCTTTATTTAGAAAAAGACCATATTGCATTACATAAGAAAAATAACCATATTCCTTGGTGTTTACATTTCTATCTCTAATCATCAGCTTGATGAAGTCATAATTTGATGCACTATTAAACAACCTCGAGCCTCGGCGATATCTGAGGATCAGGTCTGGATATCTAGATCCTAGATATATTTTTTGATCAGGTAAACTCAAAAACTTTTGATTTATCCTGAGTCTTAGTCCTAGAGTCAATGTAACGGCTTTGTGAGCTTTGAAAGAAGGAAAATAATCATTATCAGATACAGGATGATTGCTGGGATAGATTTGATCGCCCCTAAAGAAACTGTAATTTGTGTTTATTACCAATGGCTTTCTTGAAACATACTCTACCCCACTCCACATAAACAGACCGTTAAGTAATTCTTTTTGATACTTTCCAGAAATAAATTCCTTCTGATAAATTTTGATATCATTATCTTTAAAAAGCAAATTCTGAAAAGTATTAACTGATTTGCTGACCGGATCCAGGTCATTGAATTGACTGATCTTTCGACCAGCAGAAATGGCGTAGAAAGTGCGGTCGATGGAATTCAATCTGGATTCAATGCTAATTGAAAATTTCATTTTCCTATCAGCGAAACCATAAGACACTTCTGGCTTTACTTTAAAATAGCCTGTAAAGGATTCATTCCAATCCCTATAGTCCAGAGAAAAAGTAGATGTGAACCCTTCGACTGGGTTAAATTGTAGTGATGTTAATGGGGACTTGAAGGTGTATTCCTTGTTTTTGAACGATTCTCGTCTTGTATATCCGAATATCAAATCCGTCCACGAAAGTGCATTGCTGATCCTGTCGACAGAATCCAAGTAATGTTTTGACTTCCAAAGAGTTTCAAGGCTGTCTTTTCTTGTATAATCTTCTTTTTCTTCTATGCTCAGAGGAATTGGTCTGGAAAGGTCCCAAAATTCAGATGACTTTTTGCTTGCTGCTTTATCGATGTTGAGAATCTCATTATCCATAAAATCATCATCCCATGACGGGTTGAGATCAAAGCTAGAAAAACTATAAGTAAACCTACCAGTAAACTTAAATGTGAATAAATGAGCAGAAAAATCAAGACGTTGAGTAAATAATAACCAGCCTTCCACTGAAGGAATAAATGTCTGGGATACTGAAATGGTATCAAAAAATGCCTCTTTCGATGCCTTCCCCGTAAATGACAGCTCTGTACCATAGAGGTTCCAGCTATCTTCTATTATATAAATTGTACCAAAAAACGAAGGCGACCTATTTTTTTTAGGGATAACTTTTATCCGGTTTATCTTCCTTCCTTCCTCATCTGTAAATGATCCATCATGTCTAAATCTATAGTATGAGAACGCTACATCTGCCAATGGTGAAATCAGACTTCTTCCAAATTCAATGTACTCATCATAAAAATCTATATCGGCTGTTTCATACATATTGAAGCTGATTCCATTCTCAGCACCACTCACCTTAGAAGCGTACATGACTTCTTTACGCCTATGCGGAGCAAGATGATAGTATCTAGATTTTGATTCACTAAGGTAAATCAGACCCTGTCCAGTTGAATCAAGATATTCTGATAACCTATCCGTTGATCTCCCAAGAAACTTTTCTGGTGCATCCAGAATTTTTACCGTTCCCTTGATGTACATGTCAGCATCATATTTCTTTATCTTCTCATGATGCTCCTCCCTTCGTTTTATTGCCTTCCTCATGACGGCGTATGCTGGATCTTCGCCTGCCACAATCTCTATCTGTGGTGTGGAGTAATTTTGTCGCTTCATGATGATGACTAAGTCACCACTACTAATAAGTTCAGTACAGGAATATTGCAGAGTCTTATAGCCAATGTAGCTGACCATGATGGTGCATTCGACAGAATCTATATCTAGTTCAAATTTTCCGGCTTCATTGGTGCAAGTTCCGATGGAAGTCTCTTTAATGTATACAGAGGCATATGGCAATGGTTCGCCTTCTTGAGATACCACTGTCCCTGCAAACTGAGCAGAGATCTGCATCGAAATAAGTGTGAATAGGGTGAAGAAAAAATATTTCATATAATTGCTGGCATATGCTTTCAACACAAAAGTAAACGACCTCATTCCTTTCCAAGTATGCTGAATTAAAAAACCCCCTAAAGAAATATTTCTTTAGGGGGTTGTATTGTTATCTAGTAATATAGATTACTTATCATCCACCTCTTCAAATTCGACATCTGTCACCTCTTCACTCTCACCTGAATCAGATGTAGAATCATTCTCGGTCGCTGGTACCTCTCCATTGGCTTGTGCCTCCTGACTAGCTTGATAAATGTCCTGACTCGCAGCTTGCCATGCCGTATTCATATCATTCATAGCCGTATCTATGGCATCAAGGTTTTCTGACTTATGGGCATCTTTCAACTTATCAAGAGCCTCATTGATAGGACCTTTCTTGTCTTCAGGGATTTTATCCCCGTATTCACTCATTTGCTTTTCTGTCTGGAATATCAGACTATCAGCAGTGTTCATCTTGTCAGCCCTATCACGCGTTGCCTTATCTGTATCTGCATTTGCTGCAGCCTCTGCTTTCATTTTCTCTATCTCTTCCTTAGATAGACCGGTAGATGCTTCTATCCTGATGTTCTGCTCTTTACCAGTACCCTTGTCCTTGGCAGATACATTGAGGATGCCATTTGCATCCATATCGAAAGTCACCTCAACTTGAGGAACTCCACGGGGTGCAGGTGGAATACCGTCAAGAATGAACCTGCCAATGGGTCTATTGTCATTAGCCATGGGTCTCTCTCCTTGGAGAATGTGTACTTCTACACTTGGTTGGTTGTCAGCTGCTGTGGAGTAAACCTTAGATTTTTTTGTAGGAATTGTCGAATTGGATTCAATGACGACATCGTAAACACCACCCATGGTTTCAATACCCATAGACAATGGAGTTACATCAAGCAAAAGTACATCTTGAACATCACCACTCAATACTCCTCCCTGGATAGCTGCTCCTACGGCAACTACCTCATCGGGATTAACCCCCTTGCTAGGCTTTTTCCCAAAAAATCCTTCTACCGCTTCTTGTATTTTTGGAATCCTTGTTGATCCTCCGACGAGGATTACTTCATCTATCTCAGCCTTTGACAAGCCAGAATCTTTCAATGCTTCCTCACAAGGCTTCAGTGTACGTTGCACAAGACCGTCCGCAAGTTGCTCAAATTTTGATCGAGTCAACTTCAAGACAAGGTGCTTAGGTACTCCGTCGACAGCGGTCACATATGGAAGGTTGATCTCAGTCTCTGCTGATGCTGATAATTCGATTTTAGCTTTCTCAGCGGCATCCTTTAATCTTTGCAATGCCATCGGATCTTTTCTAAGGTCGATTGCCTCATGATCTTTAAAAGATTCTGCTAGCCAATCTATAATGACTTGATCAAAGTCATCTCCTCCAAGGTGTGTGTCTCCATTTGTAGATTTGACCTCAAAGACACCATCACCTAACTCTAGAATGCTAACGTCAAATGTGCCACCACCAAGATCATATACAGCTATCGTGATATCTTTGTTTTTCTTATCAAGACCATAAGCTAGAGCTGCAGCTGTAGGTTCATTGATGATTCTTTTGACTGTCAGTCCTGCAATTTCACCTGCTTCTTTGGTAGCCTGTCTCTGTGAGTCATTGAAATAAGCTGGCACTGTAACGACAGCTTCTGTCACTTCAGTACCTAAGAAATCTTCAGCCGTTTTTTTCATTTTCTGAAGTACCATTGCGCTTATCTCTTGCGCAGTGTATTGTCTACCATCGATTTCTACCCTGATCGTATCATTATCTCCTTTGATTACCTTGAATGGCGATCTAGCCATCTCTACCTTGGCCTCGTTGTACCTGAGACCCATAAATCTCTTGATAGAAGAAATCGTACGAGTTGGGTTGGTAATAGCCTGTCTTTTGGCTGGATCTCCAATTTTCCTCTCACCATTATCCATAAATGCCACTACCGACGGTGTGGTCCTTCTTCCTTCATCATTAGGTATCACTACTGGTTCATTGCCCTCCATTACGGAGACACATGAATTCGTGGTACCTAAGTCGATGCCTATAATTTTTCCCATTTATATCGTATTTGTTTAATTATAAATTTCAATTCTAGGAAATGTATGTCAATAGCTGTGCCAAGCCATAAACACGGTAAATGAGTCATCTATTGACAGAAAAAAGTGGGATTATGTCAGAAATTAAGCCAAATAGATATGACAAAACGTCACTCTAGAAATTCAAGTGTTTTGTGAAAATCCCATTACTCAATGAATCTTGAGTTAGTTCTGTAAATGGTATTCCAGGCTTAACGAATCTGTGTTTGGATGAAAATAACCCTCTTCCCTCTGATAGATTGGAATAAATAGGGATGTCTTGAGAACTGGTTATGCCTAGATTTGCCTGACCAACTTGTACATATCGGAGGACATCGATGCCTCCAGAGTCCAAAATGACATCGGCGTTTTTCAATACTCTTATGATGTTAGGATCTTCGTTAAGTGAAGAGGCCATAAATGAATAAAAGTTAACTCCATTAACGAATACTTCCTTCTCTTCTACGTTGGTAGCTACTTTCCAGTATAACGACTTATCTACCAATACAGCATCCTTTATTTCACTATAATTGATTTTGACTGTTACATCAAAAACTTTACCTGATGGACTAGATAACCACGAAAACTCAGTATCTCCCTGATATACAAACCCCAATGTCCCATTCTCAGTAGGACGTCGCAATGTTGGTGGACCCACCAAGGTGGCATCTACTGTAACTAACGGAGATGTTTCATCTCTTTTCAATCTAAATTCATAATTGACCTCGTCCTGTAGATTAAGGTCAGTGGTATGAATTTTATAGAGATAATTGGGTGCTTGGGCAAAAACTCCTTGATCCCTTACATACCCTTCCGTATTGCCATCAACACGATGAAGAACAAATTCCTCACCTGTAGAACTCCTTACAATGGATACAGTGGCATTGTCATAATAGAGAGAATCAGGATTCTGGGCTATTTCCAAGGCTGATGTATTACTACTAAGAAAGGCCTTCTCTACTCTGAAGTATTGTGCAGTGTCGGTCGAACTCAGTAATCCATAGACAATAGGAATGTCTTTGTAGTCTTCCACCAAATCTAGCATATTGTCACATGAGGCAATGACGACAAATGATAACAATAACCAGAATTTGTTCATAGAATTCAAGATTTTCATTGAAGAGGACAAATTTAAGCTAATTTGTCAATTGATGAATCTTTATCCTATCGTACTCATGACAAATGAATAATTTTGTCTCATTAAGGAATTATGTTATCATTGAAGAAATAGAGTGTAATGTCAACAGCCAAAAAGACCGTAAAAAGAGTTACGACTCATGTCCTCCAAGCAATGAAGGAATCGGGTGAGAAAATTTCTATGCTTACAGCATATGATTACAGCATTGCTCGCATCGTTGACTCAGCCGGTATCGATGTCATCCTTGTTGGGGATTCTGCATCTAATGTAATGGCGGGTCATGAGACGACTTTACCCATTACCTTGGATCAGATGATTTACCATGCCCAGTCCGTTGTCCGAGCGGTCAAGCGGTCGCTTGTTGTAGTTGACCTACCCTTCGGGACATATCAGGGCAACTCTACAAAAGCATTAAGTTCTGCCATCAGAATTATGAAGGAGGCGGGTGCCCATGCTGTTAAAATAGAAGGCGGAGCTGAGATTGCAGAATCCGTAACGAGAATATTATCAGCCGGCATACCTGTTATGGGTCACCTCGGTCTCACCCCTCAGTCTATTTATAAATTTGGTACTTATACAGTCAGGGCCAAAGAGGAGGAAGAGGCGGCTAAGTTAATTTCCGATGCCAAGCTATTGGAAGAACTAGGATGCTTTGGTATAGTTCTGGAAAAAATACCAGCAAAATTAGCTGGTGAAGTATCCAGGTCTTTGTCTATACCAACAATCGGAATAGGTGCAAGCAATCAAACTGATGGGCAGGTATTAGTTGTGCATGATCTGCTGGGTCTTACCAAAGAATTTCACCCACGGTTTTTAAGGCGTTACCTGGAATTGTACGATTTGATTCAAGGGGCAGTCAAGAAGTACATTGAAGATGTCAAGAATGTAGATTTTCCAAATGAAAAGGAACAGTACTAAGGTATGTTGAAAATATTGAAATGGACTGTATTGTTTCTTTTTTGTATTGGCTTGGCGGCGGCCTATTTTGGGTATCAAAAAATATACAAGCCCAACATCAATCCGGATGCATTAGGCTATGACCTTCAAATCCCGACTTACAGTAAATTCGACGATGTAGTAGCGCTTCTTGGAGAGAAAAAGATAGTTAGTGACATTGGTTCATTTAAATTAGTGTCTAAGTTGATGAAGTATGATCAAGGAACTGTAGCTCCAGGGAATTATGTCATAGACAGTACTTGGAACAACAAGGGGTTGGTGAGTCGACTTCGATCTGGTAATCAGACTCCAGTGAAACTTGTAATCAACAGCTTGCGCCTGCTCGAAGAGCTATCAGGAAGGATCGGGAAATACATAGAGCCTGATTCTGTAGAGATTTTGTCTCACTTACAGGACTCAAGTGCAATGGCTGATCTTGGGTATTCTCCCGAGAGTATTCTGTCCATTTTTATTCCCAATACTTACGAATTTTGGTGGACGACGAGTGTAGACGATTTGATGACTAGGATGAAAGAAGAACATGATAAGTTTTGGAACGATAGTAGACTAAAGAAGGCTGAGCAGATTAGTCTAACACCTTCTGAAGTCTATACACTCGCCTCCATTGTGGAAAAGGAAACTAGAGTGCGGTCAGAAAAACCACGTGTTGCCGGAGTTTACCTTAATAGGGTTGAAAAAGGAATGCTGTTGCAAGCCGATCCTACGGTTGTATTTGCGCATCGTGAATTTGGTCTTAAAAGAATTTTAAAGAAACACCTCAAAATCGATTCTCCATACAATACATACATCTATGAAGGCTTACCACCTGGACCTATTTGCATGCCTGGCATAAGTAGCATTGATGGAGTGCTTGACAGGGAAGAGCATAAATATTTGTATTTCTGTGCAAAGGATGATTACTCAGGAAAGCATGCCTTTGCACGATCACTAAAAGAACACAATAACAATGCTCGGGCTTATTGGAGATTTTTAAAGAATGAAGGCATTCGGTAATTTCAATTTCTTAAACCTCGCTATTAATGAAATCATATAATACAAATCATTTAATTGTCATTGTTGTTGCTTGTTTCATCGGATGTAAGTCCCCCACTCCAGATCCTGATGTGTCAACTACTACATCTGTACTCAGCGAAAACAACCTAGAGAAAGTCCGTGAGAAGTGTGCCAGTATGGAATCAATGTATAGTTTGCTTGTTGCCAAAGATGGAGAAATTGTGATCGAAGATTATCTTCATGGGAAGACGGCTGAGGATTTGATTCATGTCCGATCATTGTCTAAAGGTGTGCTTTCTATTTTGGCAGGCATTACCATAGATAAGAACTTAATGTCAGAAGATGACTTCGTTTCAAAATTTTTTACTGAAGAAAATCTTCACTTAGCCGATAAAGTGAAAATCTCTCATTTGTTGAATATGACATCGGGAATTGAATGGGATGAAGACAAGGAAATAGGGGGGTTTGTAGGAAACTTAATACAAGATCCAGCAAAACAGGCCTTGAGCAAAGAATTGACTTCTACCCCTGGAACTGAATTTAACTACTCCACTCTTGGAAGCCAGGTTCTATCAGAGTGCATCACCAGAGCATGGGGTGAACCTCTAGATTCAATTTCTAACAGAGAACTATTTTCTCCCTTAGGTATTGAAGATTATGAATGGTTATTTACGCCCAGTGAACAAGCGATGGGTGGTATAAGTCTTCAGTTAAAACCTAGAGACTTAATGAAAATTGGTATCCTTCTAAATAATTCTGGAATCTGGAATTCTAATAGAGTTGTACCGCAGGAATGGATAAATAAAATTCAAACTTCTCAAATTGACGTAAAAGAATTGAAATCAGGATATTCTAATTTTTGGTGGGTATCAAATTATACAGAAGACAAAATATATTCAGCTCAAGGATATGGCGGGCAGTGTCTCATATTGGTTCCAAGTATTGACTTAGTCGTTTTAACATTGCAAAGCTTTCAAGTTTCAAATGACCAACATCAACAACAATCTGGTGATGTTCTCAATTCAATATTTCCACTTATTTATAGTCATTATTCGAGATAGTAAAGTTCTCATCTAAATGCTTTTGCAAATTTCTGAAATATGATAATGCATCTAAATTCGTGTCGAAAGTAGTCTTCGATAAACTATTTGCAACTTTTAAAACTGGTAAATTATCGTTGCTATTATCTCTTAAATAGTGCAACGCCTTCATTAATGTAAATCCATTGAACCAGGCGTAGAATCTTCCCTCAAAACTCTGGCGACTAGATGTGTTTTGCTGTATTTCTTTGAGCTTCTTTTTTGTCTCGGGAAGACCTAATTTGCTGCCAATATCGCCTGGAATTATTGCACCATCAATTATGAGTTCTTTACCATTCTGTCCTATTCCGATAGAGTCAAAAAACGATCTTATCATTAGAAAGGATATTGGATTGTAAGTATGTTGACTGGAATCCTGAGTGTTAACCAAGATGCCCACCGCCTTCCCAGTACCAAAAGGTACCCTATCTGAAACCCTTGATGATGGAAATACAGTAATATCATTTATTTCGCCAAAATGTTGATCATGTGTAAACTTATGCATGAAGTAAAAGTCTTCACCGGCTTTGCGTTTGTTCATTCCTCCCATGGCAATGTATGAGGCAGATCTCACCGACATACTACTGCCTACGGTATGATAAGCATACGGCAATTTTAGTTTACGCTGATACTCTATATAAAGTCGCAAATGCAACTCATAATCAACGATGGCATTTCTATTCTGTTCTGATAAGTCGATAAGAGGGTGTTCGAAGTATATGGAAGCTGCATTTGATTTGGGATTCTGATCAAAATGTCTTTCGATGCCTTCGATATAATTTTCTGAAACTGTACAATCTGCATCTAAGGCTACTATAAGACCATTGGATCTATAAATTCTGTCATACCAGAAAGATGCTTCGTCCATTCCTATCTTTCGAGCCAGCCCAACCCCAGCAATTTTTGAAGGTAAATCAAAAGCAGCAATAAAGAAAATGTTGTGTCTGGAGACAGAAGAATATTGCTTCAATTCTTCAATTAATAAATTTGACTTGGCCTTGATTTCTTTCTTAGCGTTATCGGGGAAGTTGACGACAACAATAATACAGACTGAGTTACCCTGACATTGGTCTAGGGACTTAAGGGTGTGTAGTAAATGGAGCTCGTTATAGGAGGGAATTACGATGATCATGGTAGGTGCTACATCCGGAAAATCTCTATTAACTGGATGATTAAAATACGACCTATCCAAAAAATAATCACGGTTTGCCATTTCTATAACTGATTGCTATTACATTAGCAATGATAAGACAAATGAATAATACACGAATTATTTCACCCCTTCCCTTTTTTGGCGATGTCACATTATTTGCATTGATTGCGAAGGGGCACCATGTTCAATTTGAGCAGCATGAAAATTTTCAGAAAAGAAGCTGCAGGAATAGGAATCTAATCTTGGGATCGGGTGGATTGATCAACTTGAGTGTGCCCTTAATGAAGGGCAAGAATGCTAGCCAACCTATTACCGAGGTAAGAATATCGTATGATGAAGATTGGGCCACATCTCATCTAGAGTCAATAAGACATTGCTATGAAAATACGGCTTTCTACATTTACTACATTGACGCAATGAAGGACATCATGCTGTCTAGGTTTAATCACTTATTTGAGTTAAATCTAGAATTAATGAAGTTGCTATATCATGTGCTCGAGCTCGAGCGACCTTTCATCTTTACAACTGAATACAACCATGAATTCGTTGGAATAGATCTCAGGAAAACTGATTGTACAGATACCATTATCCCAGTATATCCAACGGCCTTCCACTTGTCAGATTCTGATAGACCCAGAGTCAGCATTTTAAATATGCTCTTCAATCTAGGGCCAGAAACCAAATTCCACTTGATTGGAAAATGATCTTACTTTACTTCTACAAACTCTCCCCTGCTGTGGCTCGAGAACTCTGGAGCATACATGGACTGAATGGTAGTTATACCATTTGAAAATACTCCTTCATGTTGAACTCGCAGAGGATACTCAAACACATATGTTCCCGGCTGTATCGAAGAAATAAAGAAATCAGTACTCGCATCCCTTGTACTCTCATAGTATCCCAGTCCATCCTGCCATTTATATCGACTGAGGACATTTATAGGTTCAAAACCACTTGACCTCATGTCCTTCATGTGAAGAAACTCCATGGGGCGATCTACCTTAAGAATAACACGAACAACAATCTTATCGCCAATGGTCAATGATCTGTTTTTATCGATGGGTGTGAGACTTGGTCCGTTGTCTTTAATTTCCTCTAGATAAAGCTCTTTTTTTAAGGTCAAAGGTGTTTCCCTGAAGTCATCAATCTTATCAAGGTCCTCAAAGTACTGCCAATACATTCCTCCCCATGCGATATGATCATTCGGGTTGACAACATTGACCGTAGACATATCTTCGGTAATCTCTCCAGCTTGCCATGTTTTCTTGACATAGCCTGTCCCTTTATCTATGTCTCGGTTATTAAATGATAACAAGTCGCCACCGACTCGAATTTCCGCCTGATCCTGGCTCTCTATCCAAGGAGTCATTCCACCATCCTCATTGCTCATCAATAAAGCATAAATAGCGGCTGAGGTAGCCTTAGTCGTGGGCCATCTGTTTGTTTGCTTATTCTTTATAAGCCATATTTTCATATTGTCAACTACTTCATCATTATAGTCAATCTCATCAAACAGTTCAATAACTGTTGAGTGACGTTCTAATGGTAATTGATGCCAATAATAACCACCTTGTGATTTGTAATACTGTCCTAGCTCATCATTAACCGTAGTTCTCTCGTCGAGCGATCTTGCAATTTTTGATGAAATGTCTTTCTCTCCACCCCTGTGGAGGATCAAGCCCATCCAGGCTGCACTGTAAACGTCGGCAGCTTTCCAGTACATCTTCACTTGAGATAGGTAGTAATTATAAGCTTCCTTACTCTTAGCTGGTACTGTTTTGTCCTTATAAAAGCTTCTAGCATATAAGTAGTGCAAGGATAAATGGTCGAGATGGTTGTCTTCCATCTTTCCTCCGTGATCTTTTATATTTTCCTTCAATCGCTCATAGCGCTCAGCAAGTTTCTCATCCATATAGGTGATTAGCTTATTCGATAGTCCACTGAGCCTATTGTCCTTTTGGTTTAAAGCACCGAGATGATCCAAGTGGCCAATGAGTTCTGCAACATATTGGCTGATATAGACATTTTCTCTATCGCCTTTGAACCATGGAAAACCACCACTTCCCATTTGCCTGTCCACAAGTTTGCCTACGATCGTATTGAAATCATTAGACATTCTGTTCAAGTCAAAGAGTAAGGCAATGTTCTTCTTCTGTGATTCCTCATCCTTAGCTTGAAGAACCCATGGGGTTTCTTCTAGCAGAGCGGACTTGAGCTCCTGATTTTTCTGAAGATTGCTCAAGAGCGCATCAGAATCCAGCGTCTTCCAGTTATCGAATACCTTCTTAAGGCGTGGATTAGCATTGGCGATGTGCGATGCCAGCATGTTGGCAAATAGCCGATTGGCAAGTTGCTCAGTACAGTCATAAGGGTATTCAGCAAGATATGGGAGTGCCTGCACAGCATACCAGACAGGATTGGAAGTGAAATCTAGTGATAGTAAATTATGCTTCAAGGTATTTGAGTTTCCAGAACTAGACAATCCTTTGAAAGTAAAATTCTTAGTTTCATTTCCCTTTAGCGACATTACCATTGTTTCGGTGACCAGTTTCCTATTGGTAAGAACTGGGATTGTATGTACTTCACCATCCGAATGTTTGCCGGCTTTTGCCATGACCTGATACTTTATCAAATCATATCTAGCATCGTCTGGAACGCGGATCTTCCATGAAACGGACCCTGATTTACCACCGTCCACAGAAAAGGTGCTCCCTGCTGCGTCGATGCCAAATTCGCTAGTGATGTCTTCATCAGTCCAAGGATCGATGATTTTTATTTCTGCTTTTCCTGATATGAGTTTTTCCGTTAGATTTACAACTTTCGTGACCAAAGTGATCTCATCCCCTTCTCTCAAAAATCTGCTTGGATTAGGGACCACCATCAAGTCCTTCTTGGTTTGTACTTCTTTTTCTGCATAGCCCACCTTGAGATCAGTAGTATGAGCCATGGTCATGAATCTCCACTTGGTAAGAGATTCGTTCATTTTGAATTTGATGACGAGATTCCCTTCCTTATCTGTATGAAGGTCTGGAAAGAAGAATACTGTTTCATTTAGATTTTCACGTATGGTAGGTGGAGTATCGATGCTTTCTTTCTGAAGCAGTGTTTGGTTACCTGGTGTGGTGTAGGCTTCATCTTTCACTGGTGCATCACTACTTACCATCACTGCATCTACTGATGTAGATTCTTCCATTTCCATGCCTCCCATTGGAGCACTCATCGATTCAGCTCCGCCTCTGGCATATATTGACTTAGTTCTTTGCTGATAAACTCTACCCGAATTCATCATTCCAAACCAATTCAACTGGATGTATGGAGGTGGTTTAAGTGGCCTGTTGGAATATTTTTGCCATCCTCTTGTAAATCCTCTGAAATGCTGACTTCCAAATTGCTGCGGACTGATCTGAATTCTGCTATAGAATTTGTGATAAAAAGATCGACTCCAGTTATGGGGTGTGAATTGATCCAAAGAAGCATCATACATCGAGGCAAGCACCTCAGCATAAGTAACTTTCTTCTCATCAGCCTTTACTGTCAGAGACCATTCCTCGTCCTGGCCGGGTAGCAGCTCATCCCTAAATGTTGTCAGCTCAATATCCAATTCTTTATTGGACCACGGAACATTTATATGAAGCTGCTCCTCAAAGATTCTATTTTCGATCACATAGTAGAAAGTAACATAGAACCCTCCGCGATCCATTTCTGATACAGGGAATTCGAGTCTCTCTGATCTTGAAACATCTATAACCTTTTTATTCTCTTCTTCAGCTCGCCTAGAGATGACATATGATATGTGCAAACGACTTTCAGGCGTTCCTAGATTTACTTTGGCAACATCTCCCGGTTCGTACTCTGATAGTAGATTACTTAGGTGAAGGTGCTTGGAATTTGGAAATATTTCTTTCTTCTTATCAGTAACAGAAAAGAAAGAAGTCGTCATCACGTTTACCCCATCTTTGTCTTTAGTATTCAAGGTGATTTTGTAAACACCCGCCTTGAGTTTATCTCTAAGTTGCAATGGTTTATTCCCTGATACACTCAGTGTTTCTTCAATGATCAATTTATCCGTTGGCCAATTATGAACTCCTGACTTACTGTAAATATCTCGTGGAAATTTTTCAATAAACTCAAGACTATCGAGTATGAATACATCAGGTGCTGACCATTCCCTTTTCTTCAAGACAGATCTAGGCTGCGTGAGAGATTGGATTTTTATCGTAACAGATCCATCAATCGCCTGACCATTGAGTGAATTAAGAGATATGCCAATGGTATCTAGATCATTGACATCGTAGACGTCCTTATGATCTACAGACAGCATTACACTTGCCTCACCTACTATTATGTGTTGTGTACCGGTTCTTGTTTCGCCATTAATGTCTGTTACATCGACGCTTATCTTGTAGTTATAATTTACAGATGAGGACCGTCCTTTATTGCTTCCAGGAATTGCTATAAAATCAATTTCAAATGATCCATTGTCATCGGTTTCGAGCGCTCCATGTGCTATCTCCGCCTGTTGGTAATCTGGCCTATAGCCCCACCATCTATGAGGATATATAGCCTCTCTAGTGATACGGTAAGTTACTTGAGCTCCATCAATGGCGTTGCCTGCTAAAGCGGAGGCGTGGCCTTTAAATTTGACGGTATCACTTAGTTTGTACTCCCCTTCTGGCTTGTCGATTTTGACCGCAAATTTTGGCCGCTTGTATTCTTCTACACGGATTTGATGGTAACCATCAAGGGATGAACGCAGTGACATGCGACCCAACAGACCTCCATTCGGAGCTGTAAATGTTCCATTAACTGACCCAAAATCGTTTGTGAGAGATGTGAAGTCGGATACTTTTTGACTATTGGCATCAAGAAATTCAATGAGGACTTTACGAGACTTGATTAATGAAGGGATGTTGTCATTGTCATACTGGATAGATATGGTCTTGAAGTATACGGTCTGTCCAGGTCTATATATTGATCGATCTGTAAAGAAGAAGGTCTGAATCCTCGATTGATTATGTTCCCTATAAGTTCCAATATGATTTTCTTGTCCAGTATCCAGGACTTGGTCATCATGATGGATGACAAATCGTAAACTTTCTCTATCATTTACCTGTAGGTCTGCAAATCCATCCTTGTCCGTCACTTTCTCATAGGCCTTACTCTTGACATACTGTCTCTTCTTCTGGTCATAGATAGATCTAAATACTTCTACTCGAGCGCCCTCTAATGCAATACCGCTCTTTCTATTTACCACCTTGATATAAGGCACCTTCGTGTTGAGAATAGTGATGGCCGCCAGATCTGAAATCTGCACAATCAAGGTGAAGATTGCAGCCCCTTCGCCAGATCTAAAGCCCGGATTGTCTGAGATAGCGAATATATATGAACCTGCTGACAAAGCATTTAACGGAAGATCAATGTGATGACGAGCTAGGTCATCGGACTTGGAAAGTGTAAAGGTCTTCGTCTCTATTACTTCTTTATTTTTTAAGAACTTTTGGACATGATCATGCCTAAGATTATTATACTTCTCAATATCCTCTGGAGAACTTCTGTAAGCCCTGTAATGAATATTGTCAATATTTCTATACTGAAGTCCAAGAAGAAAATCCTCACCAGGTAAAGCAACTCTATCCCCAATAACATTAATCTCTTTCCTATTGAGACTGGTTACTAAACTTTTACATTGCAATGCTCCATTGCTTTTTCCATACAAAGACATCGCTTCTTCTGCGATATCAGATGCCTGATTAAAATATGGATTGGGGTATTCTTTCTTTCCTTCGAGCTCTGACCCTTTTCCTCTATAATAGTTGGCCTTTTCATAATAGAACTGTGCGACTTCCTCTGATTTACGGTAGTGAGATATTCCGTGATCGATGCCATTTAAAAAGAGAATGTCTTTCTTATTGCCCTGATAATGTTGTCGAGCAAACTTCAGTCTTTGCAAGTCATAAGAAGCCATTAAGTCAGCACGATCAAGATTCTTGAGATACCTGAGACATTCTTGATAGATCAATAGAGATTGGAATGACATAGCCGTTTTATCGTTGCTCTCAATTTTGGCATTGACAAAGTCGTCTACGTTGCCAAAAACTATTGGGTCCGACAATACGAATGCATTAATCGGTTCCGCAACATAAGAGAGTCCATTTTCAGAAAATCCCAGAGCCCTATCTACCAAAATGAGGTAAAGACTTGGCTTATATTTTCTCAGGTCATCCTTCTCACTATGTGTAAGTAATAAAGAATATTCATCACTATCGTTGCCAACAAGATCCACATCGGCAACCGACGATCTATAAAGAGATGAAGTCCTAGCAACTAATCCTTCTAAAGACCATGTAGCAACATCAGTCTCTTCAATTGCAAGCTGTGTCCTCTGTTTTATTCTGTATAAGTTTCTTTGTATATAATTCCAATAGACGTCAGCCGTAAGAGATTCTACGATTTTCTGATGATCGCCGTCCGTTGACGCTATTTCAGCCTCAAAGAGATTGATGAATTTGACGTAACCTTCTTCTTCAAGAGAACTTGTGAAGCCAGCGATGTGCATAAGAGCTTTTATAGACTGGTTGGAATTCTTTTCCTTTTTTGCCAAATCATAAATTTGTTCGGCTACTTTGAGAGCCGATTTGGGCAAATTGTCCTTCTTGTGTTGCTCAAGGGTCTTCCACAACTTTTCATATTCATTATTCAGATTGCTTAAACTACTCATGCCAAAAAGTGAAACTATTGCTAGTAATGAAACCATTTTTAAAAACATATTCATAATCGTGATATTCTTTAATTAATACATTCATATGATGTAAATGATTGCAAGATTGCATAATTTTTTCAGTTAAAATTATGCACTACTGGCTTAACAGAGAAGAGATAGTTATAAAAATCACAAATCACATTGCAACTCAAGATAGTAGATGATCGTACTGTCTGATATTTACTTCCTTGATGAGATCAGTCCGATTTATCATGTGATTAATGAATTTTCCCGCCATATATGGACCTAATGAAACCCCCTTTGTTCCAAGGCCATTAAACAACCAGACATTGTCATGGTCAGGATGACTGCCTAGTATAGGCTTTCTCGTTACCGTGGATGGCCTGATCGCTGACTCATGAGAGATAACATTGTAATCTACCGTCAATAGCTCGTCAAGTACCCCCTCGATATATGCTCTCTCATCGGATGTGGGCTGGTTATCATCAAATTCCTTGATGTACCTCGAACCAATCCAATAGATTTCGTCACCTAGAGGTGCTATGAAAAGTCTGTCTTTTAGAATGTCCTCGATCATTGTGCCTGGAATTTTTACAATTAGCACTTCCCCTTTTACTGGTAGGAATGGAAGGTAGTTGAAGTATGGATTGTCGGTTACTCCGCTTCCTTCGCAAAAGACAACGTCAGAGTACTTTTCTCCTTCATATTCTACTTCGTGATCTATCAGCAAATTGCCAAAGTTCAATGGCTTTTCGATTAGACGTCCCATCGACACCAGACGTGTGCGATAGCTGGCAATCAACTTCTTGATATTAACCATTAGTGACTGATGGGTTATTCCGATAGCATTTACCGGCTTAAGATGTTTTGAGGGCCAACTTTCATCCTCGCCCAAACTTATATAGGACGAGTATCCATCTTCTTCCATGCGAGCACACCAGTTATTTTCACTCTTAATGTCAGGAAGTACTCTGACTATAATACGATCAGTAAGCAGCTGAGAGTTAATTCGTGATTCCAGCGCGGTGTAGGTTTTTCTAGCTTGTCGGAGTAATTCTTCAAACATCCAACTCTTTACATATTTGCGACCTGTAATGGGGTTTACTAGGCCGGCTGCTACATGACTCGCGGCTTTATCATGGCCCTTGTCAATTACAATGAACTCTATTTCTCTGGTTTCTAACTCATGGCAAAGTAATGTCCCTGCAAGTCCTTGCCCAACAATTAAGATTCTTCGCATGGTTAAATATCTAAAAGCTCTTGTTTAAGCTTCTTGGTAAGCCCCGCTACTACCAGATCATAAGAATGGTCAATCAGATTTATGAGAATGTCATGCTTTACGCCTCCACTGAGAGCAACTGTATTCCAATGACTCTTATTCATATGATATCCTGGCTTGATGGATTCATACTTCTCTCTTAGCTCAATGGCTCGGTCTGGATCGCATTTCATATTGACCTCGTGAGGAAATCGCTCAAGTCCACAAATTGCAAAGATCTTACCCATGACTTTGAAGACAAGTGTATCTTCATTAAATGGAAACGACTCGGTACTTCCTTTCTTGGATAGGCAGTATGATCTGTATTGTTCAATATCCATATTAAGAAAACAAGTGGCCCATCAATTCTCTTTTAACTTGAAGATACTCCTCATTCTCCTTGGTGACAACAGGGTTGATGGGTATTCTATTCCTAAGAGCAATCCCGGAATCATTGAATGCGGCTAATTTATCAGGATTGTTGGTTATAAGATCTACCTCTTTGATGCCTAGATCGTGAGCAATATTTATAGCGATCTGATAATCACGCTCATCCGGCTTAAATCCCAAATGCACATTGGCATCAACCGTATTATACCCCTCTTGCTGCAACTTGTATGCTTTTAGTTTATTGATGAGGCCAATACCTCGACCTTCCTGCCTCAGGTAGATTAGTATTCCTTTTTTTTCGTCGATGACATGCAGCGATGACTCCAGTTGGGATCCACAATCACATTTTTCTGACCCCAGCAAATCGCCTGTCAGGCACTCAGAATGAATACGCAATGTAACCGGATTAGATACATCGCAGTCCACATGTTTTAGTACGAAATGTGGTTTCACCTCAGTCTCATCATCACCATAGACGATAATAGTATAGTCTCCGTACTTTGTAGGTAATAATGCTTCAACTTGTCTTTTCACATTAAAAGATTTATCCTTTAGATGCCAACATAAAAATGCCAATAGTGTTCTAAGAATATCAATTACGTCTGCTTTTGATTGATAAACGCGATAGTCTTATCAATAAATAATACCAATAATGATATAAAGCCACATCATAAAACTAATTTTGAGTATAAATCCAACACAAGATAAATAAGTAACTAAGACCTTGAGAATAGGAAGTAGAATAATGAATATAGAAAACTTAAGAATTCCAGTAATTGCTTCTCCAATGTTTCTTGTCAGTGGACCTGAAATTGTAAAAGCATGTTGTAGAAATGGTATTGTAGGAACATTCCCTGCTCTAAATTGCAGGACTACGGAAGAATTTGAAAATTGGATTATCGAGATTAGCAAAGACCTTGATGATTACGCACTAGAAAGCGACATTCCAAGGCCGATTTATGGTGTCAACCTTATCGTGCATCGCTCCAATCCAAGAGTTCAATCCGACTTGGAGATCTGTATAAAGCATAAAGTCCCATTGATCATAACGTCATTAGGAGCTGTATCAGATTTAGTGGACGCAGTCCATAGTTATGGTGGATTAGTATATCATGACATTATAAAGAGAAGACATGCAGAGAAAGCTGTAGAAGTAGGAGTCGATGGTTTAATATGTGTTAGTGCCGGTGCGGGTGGTCATGCGGGTTCATTACATCCCATGGTATTAGTGGAAGAAGTCAGACGAATATTTGAAGGGAAGATCGTTCTGGCAGGATGTTTAAGTACCGGAAGAGATGTTGCAGCAGCATTGCAGATGGGTGCTGATATGGCTTACATGGGTACGAGGTTTATCAATACGATAGAAAGCTCTGCAGACCAAGAGTACAAAGAAATGATAAGTCATTGTACAGCAGATCAAATCGTATATACTGATAAGGTATCAGGAATAATGGCAAATTTTATGCAACCCAGTCTTGAGAAAGCTGGTTACGATGTATCAAAGCTAAATGAGGGTCATGCAGAATTTGCTGCCAATGTAAGTGAAGAGGCCAGGGCGTGGAAGACAGTATGGTCTGCGGGTCAGGGAGTGTCTTCAATAAATGAAACTCTTAGTGTCGAGGCATTGGTCAATGAAATTGAAGTTGGGTTTATCGATGCCATGAAGGAGCAAGTAGAGAAATATAAATTGTGGTCAGAAAAAACAACCCGAAAAAAGAATTGATGAAAAAAATACTGTTGTTTTTAGGAGTAATACTGACTATGCCTAACTGTGGCTCGGATTCTGGGAAAAAGCAAGCTGGAGACGAAGGAAAAACTGCGGAGTTGTCTATGATGAAAAGTTATTTTTTGGAAGGAGATCGAGCCCAGATATCACTACCTTCTCAATACAAGAAAAGCAGCAAGTACCGGCTTACAAGAGACATAAGAAGTAAAGCTCATCCTGAAAAGGTTTCTGAATTGATTTCTAGACTATTTAAGTCATTTGAAGAACGGGACCGCCAACCTGATTTTATTGTAGACACATTAAATAGATCAGATTTTATTATGATCGCTGATGTCAATCAGTTTACGATCAGTAAAGACAGTGGCGATGAACTGAAAAAAGATATTGCCAATTTTCACCAGTTTGCTTATTCCATCAATAAAAACTTTAAAAGCGAGTCAATAGAGAGTGGTCTTAAGCGTGCGGGTAATAAGAGGCTTTATAAATACAAGTATAAGTTTTCTGGTATTGGAAAAAATGATTTGTTTGCAACCTTTTATATTTTATCAACACCTGATCGTAATTACTTTGTGATAGAATCAAGTTCGGCAGAGTCTGATCTTGAAGGGAGCGTAATTTCAATAAAGTAGACGTGTGAGAAAGTATGGTTCAGTAATGGAATACATTGATGAGCATGACAAATGGAAGGAACTTCTTATGCTGCTGCGAGAGGTAATCATTAGTACAGGACTTTATGAGGAGACGATAAAATGGGGAATGCCTACTTACACCGTTGGTGGGAAAAATGTTCTTGGAATTGGTGCTTTCAAGAATCATCTATCATTGTTATTTCATCATGGTTCATTTTTAAAGGATCATCATTCTGTCCTCCTAAATGCACAAGAAGGCAAAACAAAAGGAATGAGACAATAGCTTTTTCATTCTGTTGATGAGTTTGAAGCGACAAAAGTTTTGAAATATATCGTGGAGGCCAGTGAAAACCAACAGAAAGGCATGATGATAAAACCTTCCCATCGGTCAAACCCTACAGTAGTTCCGGATGAACTAAAAAAGGTACTATCTAAAAACACTACCTTATCAAATAAATTCAATGATATGAGCCCTTCATGTCGTAGGGAGTATGCGGAGTATATATCTGAAGCAAAAAAACCAGAAACCAAGCAACGAAGAATCGATAAAATAATACCCATGATAAACGCCATGATTGGTTTAAATGATAAATACAAAAAATAAGGCTTTGGGGTCGATTATTGATCTTTGTAATTATATTTCCAAGGGAACGTTTCTTGAGAATGCAGTTTCAAAAGAGATCGTCGTATTGGTGCCCTCAATGCCTTTTATCGTATGAATCTTGTCATATATGACTTCACGTAAGTGTCGATTGTTACGTGCATAGATTTTTACTAACAATGCGTATCGTCCCGCTATATTGACACATTCTACGATATCAGGTATTTTCATTAGTGCGGTTTCAACTTCCCGATGGAATGAAGAATGCTCAAGCATAACCTGAGTGTAAGAAGAAGTCTCATAGCCAAGTCTGTAGGCATGGAGTCTGATTGTTGGCTTTCCTAAAATCCCACTTTCATACATTTTCTTAATTCTCTGGTGTACAAGTGTATTTGAAACCTTGAGGTTTTTTGCAAGTTTTATAAACGGCATACGTGCGTCTTCTGTCAATTTATTCAATATTCTTACGTCAATTGCGTCAAGTTGATTTTCTTTCATGTAATGATGCTTTATTTATTATAATATGACTTTATATTTATCCAAATATAAATATTATGACTAAATATAGCATCTTTAACAACTTAATTAACTTATATATCATTATTATAAGTCATAATTAATGTGAAATATGATTACAGCAGTATTATCAGTAAGCCTAATTCTTTTCTCCGTGATAGACATCATTGGGTCTTTGCCTGTATTGATCAATATGAAGCGTGAGGGAATCGAGATTAAGGCTGGATTGGCAACCCTAGCCGCAGGGGTTATTATGCTTGCTTTTCTATTTTTTGGTGCAGCTATTTTGGGCACCTTCGGAATAGAAGTTTCATCTTTTGCCCTCGCAGGAGCGCTTATCATCCTATTTATTGGATTGGAGATGATATTAGGGATTAGAATATTCAGAAGTGATCATGACGACGGTGGTTCTGGGAGTATCGTTCCTATTGCATTTCCATTACTTGCAGGAGCAGGAACATTGACGACCATCATCTCCCTGAGAGCAGAGTTTTCATTGATGAGCATCGTTGGAGGTATCGTAATTAACCTACTCATCGTATTCGTTATTCTGCACTCTTTAACATGGTTGTCAAACAAATTGTCACCTCAGATAATGTCTACACTGCGAAAGGTGTTTGGAATTATTCTAATAGCAATTGCTATTCAGATGATTAAAGAATACTTGTAATTATCAAGTGATATGATGATATCTGTTTTGAATTCTGCATCATTCTGTACTTTTGTGTCATGAAAGGTAAACAAGCACTTATAGTAGGTATTGCTCTTATTGTCGTGGGAGTTGTCAGTAGACTTCTTCTTCACGAGTGGAATTTTGTAGCACTATGGGCTATAGCGATTTTTGCAGCGGCATATTATAAATCTATCGTTGCTATGATCGCCATTCCGGTTTCAGCTTTGCTTCTAAGTGATCTTGTTCTCAACAATACCATTCAACGTGAATACTTTGCTCAGGATAAAGGTGTTATTTTGTGGGGATCATATATATGGTGGAGTATTTTTTCCATAGTTCTTATTGTATTCTTCGCGTACAAGTTTCTGAAGAAAGTAAGACCTCTTAATCTTCTTGGAGTGACTCTCGGCTCCACTCTTATTTTTTTTCTCATATCAAATTTCGGAGTATGGCTAGGTTCTGTCCATTATGCTCAATCTCTAAGCGGCCTCATTTCCTGCTATGAAATGGGTCTTCCGTTTTTCTTTAAGGGAACTCTCATAGGTACGGTGTCATGGGTGATTATCATCTTTGGATCTTATCAATTCTACATGAGGAAGTCGGGATCTTTGGAAAGAGCAAAAGCATAGATTCTCAAAACACGTATAATCTCTTTATGAAATATTCTGACGTAGACTACTCTGACTTGCCAGTAGACACCTCATCAGGATATTCTACACGCACGTGATTTATACTTTTCAGTAGAGATTTAAAAACATCCACACATTGTTCTAGTTCGCTGAAAGTAAGTGCAGATTCAGTGAGTTGCTCGTTTGAGATTTTACCGGCAACGATTTTATCAACGAGCTCATCAATGTCTTTTCCTGTAGGATTTTTTAAACTTTTAGATGCTGCCTCCAATGAGTCGGCTATCATAAGGATGGCCTCTTCCTTGGTCTTGGGTTTGGGGCCAGGATAACGAAATAGTACTTCATCAAACTCTCTATCTGGTTCCGATGAGAGTTGATTTCTATAAAAGTACTCTACCCTAGTTGTGCCGTGATGCGATCGAATAAATTCTATCAATTTACCAGGCAGTCTAGCCTTCCTAGCCATTTTCTCTCCTTCGATAACATGGTCAACTATTTTCTTCGCACTTTCAAAATTACTAAGCGTAGTATGTGGGTTGTCGCCAGATTGATTCTCGATGAAATATTGAGGTTCCGCAATTTTTCCGATGTCATGATAAAGAGCACCAACTTTCAGTAGTAAAGAATCAGCCCCAATTTTTTCCGCTGCTGCCTCGGATAAGTTGGCCACTTGCAATGAGTGTTGTAAGGTGCCAGGTGCTTTGATTGACATCTCCTTGAGAAGTGGTTTATTGAGATCTGCAAGCTCAGCAAGTGATATATCCGAGATAAAACCAAACAACTTTTCTATCAAGGGTATAAATGGATACGCCATGATTGTAAGCAATGCATTGATGCCAAGAAAAATGATGACCGACCAGTCGATGCTCGCAAATGATCCTTCCTTTATCATTGAAAGTCCTATGTAACCAAAAAGATAGGTTAAAAATATCAGCCCTATGGATATGAAAAACGCGTTCCAGTATCTAGTCTTGCTCACTACTAGAATAGCCACTATACCCGCCAGTATCTGGAGGAAGGTAAACTCGTACCCGAGTTCAGATATGAATGACGCGATAAGAATGGTAACAACGTGGATAAATAATGCCAATCTATCGGCATAAAAGTTCTTTATAACAATAGGAATAATACAGAACGGTATAATATACGTACTGAGATTTGTTTCTCTTTCTATAAGGTAAACTAAAAAACTGAATAGGACCGGCCACATCAAGACAAATAGCAATTTCCTTACATCACCGTAGATCTCAAGAAAATACCTTTGAAGGTAGTAGACCAATGCACCGATTATCAGGCAGGTAAGTAGAAAATACCCAAAGAAGATGATCCATGAAGACTGGCTATTCAGTCCGATTGGGCCGAGTGAATCTTTGTAAGCACCTATCTTTCGGCTAATAGATTCGGAGATCTGCTGCCCTTGAAAAACGATTACATCTCCCTGTTTTATTTGACCGGCATTGGAATTAAGATTCGCAATTCTGGCATCGAGCAATTCTTGCGTTTTGTACTTGTTGAAAAATAGATTAGGCTTGGGATCGAATGTGGAGTTTAGACCCAATATGCTAAAATTCTTTAATCGATTGACCAGGTCAGCGCTCGTTCTATATGCTTCTACGCTCGTCTCGTGGCTATCGTCTGCCCTATGGAGAATAAGATATTTACCAGACATGTCCCTAGCATCAGCACTGGAAAGTACACCTATGTCATAAGAGTCATTCAGATAATCTCGAAATAAAACTACCTCAGATGAATCGATATTGGATTCAAATAATGAAGACAAAAATGAAGCAAAATCCTCCGCAACATTTACGTGTTGATAATCGTACACAGGTAGTTGCGATCTTTCCAGTGAATTCCTTTCTAGGGCTATTTCTTCATCTGACTTCTCTACAACGAAATTGTGATTTGCTATTAGGTCATCATGATTCCACCTCTCACCTACACTATGCTCAAGGGAATTAAGCTTGGGAAACATCAATGTAATGAGTGCAATGCTACCCAATACAACCACTGCGGTAAGAAATTTTGATACTTGCTTCACCATGCGATTTTACTGCGGAAAGATAAAAGTAATACTTCTTAGGATTTCCACTTTATCTCATCTGTCCTATCCACGAGTGAAAAGTATCTTGCTAGGACAAAAAAGTAGTCAGATAATCTGTTTATATATTTGATCAGAAGGGGATCAATATTCTCTGCCTTTGATAAGGTCACAGCTCGACGCTCGGCTCTTCGACATAGCGTACGGCAAACATGCGTCAATGCATTTTTTTCTGAACCGCCTGGAAGGATAAAGTTTTTTAATGGCGGAAGTTTAGCCGTCCATTCATCCATTCTTTCCTCAAGTGCTGCGATGTGAGTTTCCTCTATCTGATCTATTTTTAACGGCGACTCAGGATCATTCGCAAGATTAGACCCAATGGTAAACAGTAGATTTTGAATTGAGTGAAGCTCAGTAATGATTTCCACCTCGTTCAACTTAGACAAGAGAAGTCCTATGGAAGAATTTAATTCATCTACAGTACCGTACGCTTCTATTCTTATGTCATCTTTAGAGACTCTGCGTCCTCCCAAAAGAGAGGTTCCTCCCTTGTCACCTGTCTTAGTGTAAATTTTCATATTACTGTTAACCTAATGTTCATAGGATCAAGAATTAGAGTCTACTCTATATCTATGTTCTGGATCTGAAACTATTATTATATTATCATTGACCTTATCAGTTTCCACAAGACCATCACGCAATCTAACAATCCTATGGGAATGCTCAGCTATATCTGGCTCGTGAGTTACCACAATAATAGTATTTCCATTTGCATGAATATTTTCAAAAATGGACATGAGTTCTATCGATGTCTTGGTGTCTAGATTTCCTGTAGGTTCATCAGCGAGAATGATTGCTGGATTATTGACAAGAGCTCGGGCTATAGCCACTCTCTGACGTTGTCCCCCAGAAAGCTCATTGGGGCGGTGATCCATCCGATCTCCAAGACCCACAATTTCGAGGACTTCTGCCGCCCTTTCATTCCTTGCAGATTTACTCTTCCCCGCATATACGAGAGGAAGGGCAACATTGTCTAAAGCGGTCATCCTTGGAAGCAGGTTAAACGTCTGAAAAACAAAACCAATCTCCACATTCCTTATCTCTGCCAATTGATCATCTTTTAGATTGCTTACGTCGATCCCATTGAGCCAATACTTACCGGTCGTAGGTGTATCAAGACAACCGAGCAGATTCATCAGAGTAGACTTACCTGAGCCACTAGGTCCCATTAAGGCTACATACTCGTTACGATCAATTTCTAATGTTATGCTTTTAAGGGCCTCGACCTTTTCAGTACCCATGATGTACGTCTTGTTGAGCTCTTGCGTGCTTATAATTGTCTTATCACTCATCTTCTGACAAAGATATACTTTGCTAGATATTAATTATTTGATTTTCTATGAGCATCATGATTCGATCTACCAATTTACTCACTAGCCCTAGGAGCCAATAAGCTTCAAAATGTTGTGATTCATAATTACTTATCCATATTAAATAATTACATTTGACAGAATTAGCCAAAACTCTCTGAATGTCTGACATTCAAGACAACCTGAAGAAAATAAAACACATTGCTGTCGCAGGAAACATAGGTGCAGGCAAAACGACTCTATCCGAGAAGTTGTCAAATCACTATGGTTGGAAAGTGCAGTATGAAGACACCAATACCAATCCATATTTAAGTGATTTCTACAGTGACATGAATCGCTGGTCATTCAATCTCCAAGTTTATTTTTTAAATAGTCGATACAGGCAAGTACTCGATATTAGAGGCGGAGACAGTACCATAGTCCAAGATAGGACCATCTATGAGGATGCCAATATTTTTGCCCCGAACCTACATTCAATGGGGCTTATGGAGAAACGAGATTTTGAGAATTACTATTCCCTTTTTAAGTTAATGACAGCTCAGATCCAGGCACCAGATTTGCTGATCTATCTTCAAGCCAACGTTGCTACTTTGATAGACCATATCCAACGCCGAGGTAGAGACTATGAAGGATCCATGAGTCTTGATTATCTCAAAAAACTAAATGACAGATATGAAGATTGGATATCTACTTATGATGAAGGAAAGCTCGTGATAATAAATGTAGACAATCTTGATTTCATTGGTAATCCGGCAGACTTTGGTCAGATCCTAGAAGTCGTAGATAGAGAACTCCATGACCTATTTGTTTAGTATAGACCACCCAAAATATCTCAAACCAATTCAAGTTTAATTTGTTGACTTTATAGTGGAAGAATACAGCCATATATTGCAGGATATCGACTTGTATAATGCGACACTCGTTGCGGTGTCTAAAACAAAGTCAATCGAGCAAATCCTCCAGATTTATAACCTAGGTCAACGCATTTTTGGTGAGAATAGAGTTCGTGAGCTCGTTGAAAAAGGTCAATTATTACCGGATGACGTAGAGTGGCATATGATTGGCCATCTTCAAAAAAATAAAGCCAAGCAAATAGTGCCGTTTGTTTCCCTAATCCATTCTGTAGAGAGTTTGAGTCTCCTCAAGATACTTAATAAAGAAGCTGTTAAAGTTGATAGGACCTTGGACATTCTACTTCAGTATAAGATTGGAAAAGAGGAGACTAAGTATGGAATAGAGCTGAATGATGATAGCATCATTGTCGACTATGCTCTTAGTTTATCGAATATACGTGTACGAGGATTGATGGGAATGGCCAGCTTTGTTGAAGACGAATTACAAATCAGATCAGAATTTAGATCTTTAAAGAATAAGTACGATAATTTTATTGACTCTGAGACCTTTGGAGATTCATTCAATATCTTATCCATGGGGATGTCGGGTGATTACAAGATCGCTTTAGATGAAGGCGCCAACATGGTGAGGATAGGGTCGTTAATTTTTGGATCACGCGGTTTGCACTAGATTTTGATAAAACGTCCGGCCAAGCCATTTTCCATCTTGATGAAATAGATCCCGGCATTTAGAGTAGACACATCTATACGACCCTCTGAAGAAATCTGATCACGAGCAATGAGCCTACCAGAAACGTCATGTATGAGGTAAGATATTTGCTTCCGCTCTAAAGAAGAAATATGTAGATATTGATGGGTAGGATTGGGATAAAGCGTAAGACTATTTATTGTAGAAATAGGATCAATTCCATTGCTGCCATCCATGCTCAGGTTTGTCACGAATATCCTTAGACCACCCCTATCATTACCCACCATGATCTCCAGAATGCCATCATCATTGATGTCAGCTACAGCAGGGGCCGTCCTTCTTCCTTCACGTATGTTACCGAAAATACTATCCGTCCTGGTAAACACTCCTTCTACATTTCCTTTAATGTCACGATATACTTTTACAAGGCCCTTATCGCTGCCAGTAAATAAAAGAAAGTCACTTCCTGTATCAAATATATAAGGAGCGCTGCTACCTACTGATGATCCAACATCTCGCGTATTGATCCGGCCAAGAGTAGGTAGATGATTGCCATTGTCACTATTCATATCAAAGACAGCATTGTCACTTTGACCTATATTTTTAAAGAAATTGACATTTCCTAAAATGGTATCTTGAAAGGTATTTACATTTCTCTCTCCTATGATAAGATCGTAGAGCCCGTCTTCATTTAAGTCGAAGATGTTTGGTTTAGCATTTTGGCCGATGAATATTGACATATACTCATATACTGGCGTACCAAATATCATTTCATTACCTGGACCGGCCAGGTTTTCAAGATAAAATAACTTACCAGCCTGGTCTCCGACGACCATATCTTGATCACCGTCATTATCCAGATCACCAAATGCTGGTGCAAGATTGCTAGTTTGAGCTGCGGGGGTCTTCATATCAGCAAAATCTTCATCTACCAACTCAAATCGTGGTTGAGTTGCAGTCCCCGTATTTTCTAATAAATAAAGCGCACTTTGCTTGCTTGCAGTACCAGTATATTTTCCATTAGATCCAGCGACGATGTCAATAAGTCCATCCACATTATAGTCTACAAAAACCGGATTGCAAATGTCCCCAAAATCGATCATCTCACTAGCGAATAAATCTGTAGACGAAAGCTCAAAAACGGGCAGATTGTCTGTGTTGATATTGCGATAGATTAGGGTATTATTATAATTATTGATGTTGTTTACTGCGTTGGGAGCAACAATAAGATCCCTTTTATCATCAAAGGTTACGTCTTGGTAATAAGCTGCATTAAAGAAGGCAAGATCTACTGGAGAATCATAGGATGGGTAAGTAACATCACCCGCATTCATCCATGCATTATTTTCATCTCCGGCATTGAATAACCTCACCATTCTCTCACTTGTCAAGTCTCCTATTATTACCTCATAGTCACCATCATCATCTTCATCGATACAAGTCAATGTTGAGCCTGAGTGCCTCAGATCGATAGCTGGGTCATTAACGTTTCCGAAGCAATCTGAAGCATTATCGCTAAGGCTTATTTGCTCACCTAATGAGCTCTCTTCAAATTTTCCCCAACACATGTCACCTAAAACAAAAGAGAAAGTATCAAGTCCCAATCCCTGTTCTATAACCTCATTCTTGTACCAGAAAGCAGTACTTCCTCCAGATTCAAAAGCCAAGACATCAAGATCGCCGTCATTGTCAACATCAATGATCTCTGGTTTATCAATATTTGACACATAGATGTTGAAATACTTATCGCCCAATTTGAAATAAAGAATATTGTAGTCGTCCACATCAAACTTGACGAGCTCAAAGCCAAGAACGCCATTGTCAATTTTTCCCTTTCTCACCTCGATAGCCGGTAAGCCCGAGCCTTCGGGAGCAGAAAAAAGATCCATTATACCGTCATTGTTGTAATCACGGGTTAAGACCCAGTTGTTGAGATGATCAAATAAGTATTTGTATTCTGGAGCATGAATAAAACCAGGGCTACTAAGATCTCCATTATGCAAATAGGGTATTGCCACATTTCCGACTCTGTCAAAAATCAAGAGATCATCGAGACCGTCTAAATTTATGTCAAGGGTATTAAATTGTGGTGCATTGATTCCACCTGTAAAAGGATTTATCAATTGATCACCTTCGAGAATAACTTCACACTCGAGATTCTGAAATGTCTGTCCCATAGACTGGACACTAATCATTAATAGTGCTAAGAATGGATAACCTATTCGCTTCAACATTTAATTGCTTGATTATTGTACAAGTATAAAATAATCTCTTTCTTTAAACGAATTTCCAAATCAACATATATGATATACTTGGTGAGATTGTCGTTTGTGCTTGTTGTGATAAGCCTTACATGTGCTCTTTATTCACAATGTGACCAAAAAACCATAGACTCGCTAGGTTATCCTTCTCTTGAGTCAGTATCACGTCTCGACATCATCGAATCTAAAGGTTCATTGCTCCTCAAGGCACCTAATGTAGATTGTGGAAAGTTCAAGCTCAAGCTAAATGGCGAGGAAACGGAACTCATTTTCAGAAATGGACAATCAAGAATCGATGTAAATACAGACCACGGAGGCGAACTACTTTTTCTTTCGTACCAGAATGAAAATGGAGGGCATCATTCATTAACTCATGTTGCTCGAACGGATAGAGCCCATCGCATTAAGAATATACCATTATGGCTATCCATCATACCTCCTTTGCTTGCCATTATTCTCGCTTTGATTTTTAAAGAGGTTATTCTCTCCTTATTTGCGGGCATTTGGTCAGGAGCCTTTATTGCGGGTGGATTGAGAATAGAGTCGATGTACTATTTTCTAGAGTCATTATTTAATTCTGTAACAAACTATGTCGTCAATGCCCTAAATGATGGGGGGCACCTTGCGGTCATTGTCTTTTCATTGCTCATAGGTGGTATGGTTGCTATCATATCTAAGAATGGTGGCATGGCCGGGGTGGTAAGGAGCTTGTCTAAATACGCCCGCTCTAAGAGAAGCAGTTCGATAATTACCTGGTTACTTGGGATTGCGATTTTCTTTGATGATTATGCCAATACGCTCATCGTAGGAAATACCATGAGGCCTGTGACTGACAAATTTAGAATATCGCGAGAGAAACTAGCATACATTGTTGATAGTACAGCTGCTCCTGTATCGGCCATTGCATTTATCACAACATGGATAGGTGCTGAGCTAGGATACATAGATGATGCGATGACTCGAATCGCTCTCGCTACGGACAGTAGTGCCTATGTATTGTTTATCAGTTCTCTCAAATACTCGTTCTACCCTATCCTCACTTTGATCTTTGTCTTGATGGTCATCTATATGCGAAGAGACTTCGGACCTATGTTAAAGGCCGACCGTCGTGCCTTCACAACTGGTCAAGTATCCCCTGCTAAAACCGATGATGAAGATGAGCCTGACATGGAGGACCTCACACCCGTGAAGGGAGCAAAATTGAGGTGGTATAATGCTGCGATACCGGTATTCGTGGTTATTGGTATGACCATGTTTGGTTTGGTTGATACAGGCATGGAAAGTTTATATGGCACACTTCAGGAAATTGATCCATCGATCAATAACAATTGGAGTTCTGTCTGGTCAAGCATAGGATCTTTGCTAGATGGTAATGCTTCATTTTTCTCGAAACTAGGTAAACTTATCGGCGCCTCGGATTCCTATACAGCGTTAATATGGGCATCATTGTCAGGCGTTGTAATAGCAATCATTCTCACAGTGTCACAGCGGATAATGAATCTGTTTGACACCATGCATTGGATGACAACGGGCTTTAAAACAATGCTTCCTGCTCTTATCATTCTTACGATGGCATGGGCCCTTGCCATTACCACCAATGAATTACACACGGCAGAATTTCTGAGCTCAACATTGGCTGATTCTATCAATCCTTACCTAGTGCCTACTGTGATATTTGTGTTGGCGGCAGCTATTGCTTTCTCTACAGGATCCAGCTGGAGTACGATGGCCATCTTATATCCTATAGCCATCCCTACAACCTACGCCGTATGTCAGGCCAATGGAATATCACCTGAGGTGAGTATGGAGCTATTGCTCAATGTAATTGCTACTGTGCTTGCTGCCTCGGTTCTGGGGGATCATTGCTCCCCTATTTCAGATACGACCATATTGAGTTCTCTCGCTACAGACTGCAATCACATCGATCATGTCAAGACGCAATTACCTTATGCATTGACTGTTGGTGTCGTTAGTTTGATGGCTGTAACTCTGTCAACTTACTTCGGAGGAGGCTTGCTCATCTGCTTCGTATTACTCCTAGCTAGTATAGCGGTACTATGGCTTATTCTTGTGCGAATCGGAAAAAATGTAGAACATGGCCTTTCCAGTTAATTACGATTCGCTTCATGAGTAAAATATTACTTTTAACTTCTTAATATATATTTAACCCTATTTTGCGTTAATCATACGTAGTACAATAAACTTACTGTCATGAATATCAATAATATGAATGCCGATAATTTCAGCTTCGAGAAAGCCAACAAGAAGAAGGGAATGCGTATCTCATTGTTTACGCATGCTGGCCTACTGTTTTGTGCCATGTGGTTTTACATGAGCCATGACCCAAGTGAGAATATTGATACTCAGTACGCAGTGGAAGTAGAATTTATTGAATTCAAAGAGAGCTCACTCAGTAAGTACACCAAAGATGATGAAGGTGACACACGTCCCAAAGAGGAAGTCAAAAAAATAGAGGTTACACCTAAGAAAACCGAAGTTGAAGTAAAGGTAAAAACACAGCCTGTAGAGCTTCCTAAAACTAAGACCGAGATAGAACCTCAGCCTACAGACCCAGTTGTAACCGATGTGGTGGTTGAGGAGGCTGAGATTGAGGCGATTGAAGAAGATCTCGAAATGGAAGATGCAGAATTTGAAGAGATACCCGAACCAGTAGAAGATCCGGTGGTAGAACCCGTGGAGGAAGAAGGAAGTGAAGAACCTGCTGTAGAAGCTGAAGTGCCCTCAAGTAATGATATGGAAGCTGATGATGAAGGAGGGAATCCATCCGTATTTGAAGGAGAAGGTGGTGGGGCAGGTAAAGGAAGTAAAGGGGACGGTAAAGGAAAAACCAAAGGCGATGATGGTGATGAAGGCATGGGTGATGGTGGTTCTGGCAGCGGCATGTATGATGGTAGTGGACATGGAATCTTTGGAAGAAAAGTGATATACAAAAATACTGGAGCAGTTTTGAAAGAAATGACTGGCTCAGCGAAATTAGCGTTCAAAATCTGTGTTAATAGATTAGGTATTGTTCAAACTGTAGAGATTATATGGGATGAAACTACGTTGACAAATCGGAAACAGTTGAAGGAAATGGCTAAGGCAGCTAAAGGCTATAAATTCGAACCAGACTTTAGTGCTCCTAAAGAACAATGCGGGAGATTATACTTCAATATCGATCAGAGCGACATCAACAAATTAAATGGTGGATAGGAATTGAATCTAGAAGGTAGAGTTCAGAATGGATGGAGTTAGATCCTAATTTTACCTTCTGACTTATACTATTCCCTAGTTGACAATATTCTCTAGGTGATTATTGATCTTAGATAGTGACCCAAATTCATGGCGCCAGCTTAGCCCTAGACCATACTTTTGCTTTCGTTCAGGGTCCACTTCATCAAAATCATAGCGACCATAGAATCGTATCTTGAGTTTTCTGTCATCTGTAATAAAATACTCTAGAGCAAAATCAGGTATGATAGAATTTTGAGGTATAAAGGCCGAATTCCTAACATAATTGCCTCCTACCTTCGCTGAAAGTTTCTCGTCTAAAAATTTAAATGTAGGATTTATTTGGAGCTCGATTTCATCAGGATTGAAAATATCAAAAAGGCTAGCATCGACATTGTTATAGATGTCAGTATTTTGATTGAGTCCTATCGAGAAGTCTACGCTTGAGAATATGGCATTATCAGCAATAGCCTCATTCAATAGGCTTGATATGAGTATAGAAAACTGGCTTGATACAAACTCACTCAGAGTGCCACTTCCAGTCTGGACTAGGTTGCCGGTAGTAAATAATTGTCCACCCAATGGATTGTTGTATGGCAAGAAAGATCTGAAAAAAAGCAACCCTGCAACTTGAGCATTAAGGGCACTTTCATTCTCTCTCAGAGCACGCACCTTGCTGTCAACATAAGATCTCAATTCTCCTGCTTCCAATGAGGGAAATTCCAAATCAAAACTAACCCTAGGTGAGTAGAGCTGCCCACCGATATGCAGGAGTAAATCTACATCCGTCTTTCGAGTGGCTTCCCGCACTAGCTCATCTCCTTGCTCTCTAGTTGCTAAATATTCTTGAAGAAATACGCTAAGTGACGTTCGTAGATCTTCGTACTTAGCACGAATGTCCAGGTCCGCATTGATAGGGTCACCTGTCCATAATACCCTACCTCCATTGATGATATCAAAGGCTTTAGATCCGATGTCAAAGAAAGTGAATAAGTACTTCCCTCTCTCTATAACGTATTGGCCGAAGACGGTAAATTCACCCGATCTCTTAGCAGCTATTTGCAAATCTCCATTACCAGTCCCTCTGATGATGTCACCTAGTTTCTCATTGAAAATGATCTCTACAGTAGCATCTTCTGTAAGGGTCAGATTCATGTCCACATCGACGCCTTTCAATTCAAACTTATCCTTTTCACTTTCGTCGGCTGGAGCATCTCTGTCTACAAAGGAAACAAAGCTCTCGTTGTAATCTGTTCCTGTGTTATTTACTGGTATGGACAATACTGTGCCAGGCCCCGTGATAGCATTTACTTTAAAATTAGCACCTGAGAAGGAACCTGATACGAAGACGTCCACCTCTCCTCGTCCATAACCATAGTATAATGGATTATCAAACTTATTGGTATTGAGCATAACAAATTTATCGGAGTACATCCTTATAGCCATTCTGAAGTCCTGTAAAAGATTGTGGAACAGATCTCCGTCTATGTAACCTATGTTTCCTTCAGGGTCACTGACAACACCTCTGTCAAAACTCATCGTATTCTCCGTGATGGTCATTGTCTGCTTGTCAAATAAAAATGTGGTCCCGAGATAATCAATCGTCGTCTCACAGTTTTCAAGAAACACCTTTCCATCTAACTTAATATCTGAAATAGGACCTTTTACCTTAACATCGACCGTACCATCGCCTTTGGTATTAGAAATGCCTTCTGGAATTATATATTCCATGATAGCAAGAGGAGCATTCTCCGATCTTAATCGAGCATCTACCAATTTATTTTTCTCGTCATATTTTCCTTCAGCCCAGATGTCCATCTCCTCCCTCCTTACATACATAGCACCGTCAAAAGGGCCGTCGATTTTCTTTGTTACCTGTGCAAATAGTTTTCCAAATGGATCATCATTAATTGTAAAACCAGGAACATCAAGGCTAATATTTACGTCTCTATCACCATATAAATCTGATACAAAAAAGCCAAACTCGCCTTTGCCTCCGAAATCCATTTTATCATAGCTTATAAGCTCGCTCAAGAGTAGTACATCAAAATTTTCAAAATTAAATGCGAGACCTTTATTATTAATATCCCTTAGTACGACTCTACTACTACCATCGCTCAATTCAAGATCTGAGATCGCATGAAATTTATTGCCTAGAACCAAGGAGTTACCACTGGAAATCGTCCATTTGTTGCCTAATATATCAAGGTCCTTTTCATGGAAACTTAACTCATATCCCTCACTATGTGGTGCAATCAATGTTACTAGATCTATGCTTCTTATGGTATCAGCAAGATTGGCAAGATCTACCCTCAACCTGATGGTGTCACCATTGAATCTTGCCGAGGTGGCAACGTTATCGAGAAATCTACCCCGGGACCAAAGCGTATCTAGAATGAAATCTATATTCCCATTTGACTTGCGACTATCTAAAGTGATCAATCCCCCACTCGTAGCTAAGTCTGGCATTGCAAATTTGTCAAAACTGACTTTCGCCTGCATGAAATCAGAACGTGAATCGACCTTTCCTTTAGCAATCAATTCTGATACCGTAACACCAGCCAATCCTGCAAGGTCAAGGAGGTTTCTACTATCCTTTACATGAATATCGAAGGTGAAATCTGTGTCTGTGAGGTCGGACGGATTAATTTTCCATTGCCTGAAATGATATCCATAATTTTCCTTCAGTATCTGCTTTACTACTGATGGCACCTTTTGGTAATTGACCTTTCCTCTTATAGTAGCATCGGCAATGTCAGACTGAAGTGATATGGCCCTACCATCAATGACAGGAAATGAGGCAAGCTCTAAGCTGTCAACGTGGTAGATGGTATCTTTAGATTCAATGGTCAATGAATTGATGCTACCTTTTCCATCCAGTGTCGAAAGATCGTTTCCTCGTAGATTGACGTCTATATCGCCAGAGACAGCCATTGGTTCACTGTATAGGTTCAAGGCAAAGAGATTCAATTTTCGTATGGCGGCAACAAAATCAAATGATGGAAGGCTACCCGTAAGAACTACAGCTCCGTCGAAGTCCATATCAATATTCTCGTCCTCAATGCTCATTTTTCCCCGGAATTGATTGGCTTCTATTTTTCCGTCAAGGATAAGATTCTCATAAATGTATCCCTTGTATTCAAATCGATTTAGTTTTCCATTAATATCGGCTGATGCATTGTCGAGGACTAAGCTTTTTCCATCTTTTACTTCCAAGCTAACACTAGTTAGGCCAAATTTGTCACTACCTGACCATTTGTCAAGCTGAAAATCATTTAGTGACAATGTACCAGAATAAGTTGCTTTCTTTTTCCCATCTTGAACACCTAAGTGCATATCCAGATCTGCCGTTCCGATGTCAGAATTCAACTTTCCATAGGCTACAAAATCTTCAAAGTAACCATCAAACCTTCCTGCGAATCCAATCTTCCCCAATCGGTAAAAGTTCTCAGTTGGCTTGAAGCCTGGAATGATTTGTTCCAGACTGACGATATTAGAACTCAGCTCATTAATTTTCAGGTTGATCAAAGCCCGACTTGGGTCGTTTATATTTCTTGCATTGAGTGTACCTTTAAACACAAAGTCGTTTCCACTTCTCACGATCATGTCTTGGCCGTAAAATTTATTTATTCTTCCAGAATATTTACCGTTGATTTCAAATGTTTTATCCTTATTTGCCATAAAAAATGGGTTTTCGGACAATGCCGGCACGAAGTAAAGCAGTTCGCGCATTGATACCCTAGAATCATTGAAATCCGCAGTCATGTAAACTTTATTGGTAAAATCTGATAAGTCAGAAAGATCACGGTACTTAAGACGAAAATGATCTCTAATAACTGATTTGCCAGCCTCAAGGTAAAGGTCATGAAGCTCTATCTTTTTATTATTTGCCTCGACCAGAGAAGAAGTCATTTTGGAAAACTCAAATCCGTTCTTCTCTATAAAAGAAAGCTCGTCTAATCGTGCAGAGATAGAAAAATCAGTACGATAAGAAAAGTCTTGCATTTCCAATTGGAATTGTTCAACTCCTAAGTGGTTGTAGTCTATGTTGTCGTGTCCAGCCGATGGTATGGTGTTATTGTCATAGTAGAAAGTTCCGTCAGCCACTGTCAGTATCTTGACTTTGATCAGAAAGGTATCCATGGCTTCTGTCAAAACTTTACTATCCTCCTTGATCTCTTCATCGATATGTTGTCCCTGTCCATTCTTAGAAATTCGTATTACAGGATTCTTGAGATCGACGCGGTTAAAGACTATTAAACCATTATCACGATCCAGGCTTTCTATGTCTATCTGCCCCTCACTTATATAAGTGTTGTGATGCTCCCTATGGACTTGGTCATTAATGATCATCTGAAGATCTTGAACAAGGATTCTTTCTAATGATAACTCTAGAGGCTTACTGCTACCTTTGTTGGACACTTGTTCTTCACCTCCAGTATCGAGTCTTTGGAGCAAGGTTTTATAAAAAAAATCTTGTTCTCCTTCTTCTCTTACAAGATTTAGAATTGCAGTCTCAAGTCGTACTTCTTTGAGGCTGAGTTTATTTTGAAAAAGAGAGAAGAGACTTTTCCATAATGAGACACCCAAATGCTTGGCATGAAGTAAAGTGTCTCCATGATTCCCCTGAATATTAAAGTTATCCATTACAAATCCATCGAAGACATCCAATCTGGCCTTCTCGACGGTTACCTCGGTCTCCAACTGTTTACTAAGTAGGTCAGTTATCTTACGGATTGTCCAGTCTTGAACTGCAGGAATTTGAAATGCCAGTGCTACAATAAATGGAAGCATTACAATAAAAAAAACCGACCTAGCGGTCCGTTTGGCCCATTTCCCGGGTCCCCAACGAGTCAACATTTTGTTTTTAACGTCCTTATTTTTACTATCTGACATCCGTAACTTCAACAAATATACAGCAAGTATCTTACCACAAGCCTGACCTTTAACTTAACCTTAAGCATAGAAAAAATACCTTTCATCCATAACTAGGGTAAACCCTTAATGTCTTTAACTGATTCCCATATTTTTTCCAGTCGGATGAATGAGTTAGAAGTGGAATTCTATGGTGTAAAATTTGCTCCACCGTATTATCGGATTCAAAGGGTGGAAACTGTTAATTTAATTGCCGCCACAGTGTTATACAATCCATGGCTTCTTTCACATCGTGAACACGTAAGATCTTAGCACCATTGCATAATGCAATCATATGCAAGGCCGTGGTTCCATTTAATGATGTACTAGGAGTTAAATCAAGGACTTTAAAGATCATGGATTTCCTTGATATACCTGCCATAATGGGCCTGTCAAAAATTGAAAAGCAGGATAGTTTCTTCAGTATTTCATAATTATGACTGATGGTCTTCCCAAACCCAAACCCAGGGTCAATTATCACCTGACGGCTTCCATGCCCCTCTAGGGTCCAGAGAGCTTGCTTAGCTGCAGTAAGGATATCCATAACGACATCATCATAGACTGGGTTGTCCTGCATATGGTCAGACCTACCAAGACTATGCATCCACACATAAGGGATATCTATTGAGCCTACATACTTTGAAATATCGTCATTATACAAACCTCCACTGACATCATTGATCATATCTACGCCCTTATCAACAGCCTTTTTCATGATAGACAGGCGGTAAGAATCCAATGAGATAAAGATATCAGGAAACTTATCACGAATCAGTGAAATTATGTCTGCTAGCCTATCCCATTCCTCAGTTTCACATATCTCAGCGGCACTAGGTCTTGTGGACATCGCACCAAGGTCAATAATGCTGACTCCGTCGTTTATCATGGATGCCACTTGATCAATCACTGCGGTTGAATCTATTAATCGCGAGTCGGCATAAAATGAATCATTAGTGAGATTGATAATGCCCATCACTCGAGGATGAGTAAAATTAAGAAGCTTTCCATTGAATGAGATTGTTGTCATGCCATAATAGTGGGCACAATTTAATTCATTTCGTATGATTTGTTGATTTGGCTCTACTATCTCTTAAACTACCTACGTTTCAGATACTTATGAAAGCAAGTTCACACAATAATTTTTGTAGAACCATAAATACTTATATTTTTGTACCGAATTTTAACCACTTATTCCGAGAACTTACACTATATGCCGCGGAGCACTAGATTTTCCCTATTGACCGATCTGCTCGTTGCCCTGACGATTGCTGTTGCAGCGATAGCTTTATATCATACATATATCAATACCGACGTTCCTCAGAAAACTGAGATGGTCCAAAACGAATACGTCCCTACTTTACAATTTGGATTTGATATTAATACTCACCTTTTTGATAGGATTAAGTTGAAGCCAAATCAGTTTCTAGGAGATATTCTTTATTATGAAGGTGTAGACTTCAAGAAGATAATTGATCTTGAGAAAAACTCAAAAGATGTTTATAATGTAAGAAAGCTTAAATCAGGTAAAGAGTTGACCTTTGTGAGACACGACAGTTGTGTTGCACCCTCTTGCTTTATCTATGAGCCCGATCCATACAGATATGTGTTATTCAACCTAGGAGACTCTACAGATGTAAAGGTTGTTCATAGACCTATTACTAAATGTATCGAGGTGGCTTCGGGAGTGGTAGAGTCTTCTTTATGGAATGCCATGATTGAAAACCACCTTAGTCCATCTATGATAGACAAAATGGAAGATGCTCTCGCTTCATCAGTAGATTTTTATCATGCCAAGAGTGGTGACAAGTTTAAGCTGATCTACGAGATGAATTATATAGACAGCAAGCCTGTCGGGGTGGGTAAACTACTATGTGGCTATTACCAGAATAAATATGGTGAGCATTATGCCGTCTACTATGAAAGTGAAAACTACTCTGGGTATTTTGATCTTGAAGGTGGAGCAACGAAGAAAGCTTTCCTAAGAGCACCGGTTAAGTTTTCGAGAATATCTTCAAGGTATAGCCATAGTCGCCTGCACCCAATCAAGAAGCGTAGGATACCGCATTTCGGCACTGACTATGCCGCTCCTTATGGGACTCCCATTCGTACAGTCGCTGACGGTGTCGTCAGTATGGCAAGTTATACACGTGGTAATGGAAAGTATGTCAAAATAAGGCACAACAAGACTTATCAGACTCAATATCTGCACATGCAAAAATTTGCCAAAGGCATGAAGAAGGGCAGAAAAGTATCACAAGGTGAGACAATAGGATATGTAGGATCTACAGGATTGGCAACTGGGTCTCATGTTTGTTTTAGATTCTGGAAAAATGGCAAGCAAGTAGATCACTTGCGGGAAAATTTTCCTCCTGCTAAACCAATCGAAGAATCAGAACTTCCTGATTATTTCCAGAAGAGAGACGAGATCAAATCGTTCATCGACCTAATTCCATTTTTTGACAATAGCAATGATGATCTTGCTGTCAATGATGATAGGACTTAACATTTGATAGCCTATTTCTTTGAATAATTTACGATTTCTGTGCTTTGGTTAAGGTAAACCCAAAAGTTGATCCTACATTAGAAGTACTGCGTACATTTATATTTCCCCTATGGGCCTCGATGATGTGTTTTACAATTGATAGTCCTAGTCCGGAACCGCCCAACTCTCTGGATCGACTGGCATCAACTCTATAGAATCTGTCAAATAGATGCTTGAGGTGTGTGTCATCAATTCCGATTCCATCATCTGAGATTTCCGTTAATATTTTACTATCCATATCGTAAAAACTCACTTTGGTTGTTCCTCCCTCCTTGCCATATTTGATGGAATTGATGATAAGGTTATTGAGTACTCTTCTTATGTTTTCCCGATCTGCGAAAACAGAAAAATGATGATCAACACCTTCCTTGTATTCAATAGTTACATGGTCAGCATTTGCCTGTACTTTGAGGTCTTCTCTTACTTCATCACAAAGCAATCGTAAGTCAAAGTCCTCAAAATTCAAAATCTCTGTATCTCCCTCAAGAGTACTTATTACTTCTAGTTCCTCAACTATAGTCTGCAGTCGCTCCGTATTCCTTAAAGCTCTTTCAAGGTAATGCTGGTTAATATTCTCATCATACATGCCTCCTTCAAGAAGCGTATGTAAATATCCTTGTACTGAAAATATTGGTGTTTTTAATTCGTGGGATATGTTGCCCACAAAATTCTTTCTATAGTCAGCTAGAGACTTCAAGTTTTTTAATTCTAGATTAGTCTTTCTTGCCCATTCAATGACTTCATCATTAACTTCATCCAAAGACTTGGAATCTGAAGCACTTGGCTTATGGTCAGTGACAAATTTTGATGTACTGATGATCTTGTATATGAGTTTTATTTTTCTTAGTACAAAGGCCTCAAGCAAATATTTCACCACTAAATAGATGGCAAGGAGACCTATAACGAATGCCAAAAAGAAAACAGGCAATTGCTGAATATTGATTATATCAGCTAGAATGAGTGCTACGAAAAGTAGTATGATAACACCTACCACAGAGGTTATCAATAAGGTAAGTTTACCGCTTGTGATGTTTTTAAACAATTGTCAGAAAATAAATTTGTAACCTACACCCTTTAAGGTCTCAATATAGTGACTGCCAATTTTTTTTCGTAATTTCCTGATGTGTACATCTATCGTGCGATCTCCTACAATAACTTCACTGCCCCAGACTGAATTGAGAATTTCGTGTCTCTTAAATACTTTTCCTGGCTTTGAAGTAAGAAGATTAAGTAATTCGAATTCTTTTTTAGCGAGATTAATCTCAGTTCCATTCACTGACGCTTGAAATTTATCACTGTCAATTTTAAGATCACCAAACTCGACAAGTTGATCGCCGCTTTCCAATTGATTCCTAAGTTTGCGGCGTATGAGTGCTTTTACTCGGCTTACAAGCACATTTGGTCTGATGGGTTTTACAATAAAGTCATCTCCTCCATTATCAAGCGCAGATACCTGAGTAAATGACTCCCCTCTTGCCGTAAGGAATGCGATCAATGTATCTTTAAATAAATCCTTACTTCTAAGCTCCTGACACACCTTTATCCCATCCATCCCCGGCATCATTATATCAAGGATAATAAGATCCGGAATGAATAATAGTGCCTTTTCTATTGCCTCATTACCATTAGACGCGGTTTCTACATTAAAATTCTCCTTTGCCAAATTGTACTTCAGAAATTCTAGAATATCTACTTCATCATCAACAAGAAGAACCTTTGCTTTATTTGTCATAAATGATTCTTATTAATGTACAATGTTAACATCAATTCAAGAGTCTTGTGTTAACTCAACATTAAATAATCTGATGGGTTCAATAACTACTTAGGTTTGCCAAAGCCTTTTAAAGTGTCCACTACTACCTTATAGATGTCATGGTATTCCTCTGGATGCTTTTTCAATTCCGCTATGAAATAATCCAATTCTGATGAGGTGATGTTGTAAATGTCAAGTATCTGTGCCTCATAAGTTGTTTTTAATGAATCTCGCTTATCTGCGTTTGCTTGACGCAGGGCTATTTCCATAATGTGATGATCAGCCAACAAGGAAACCAGCTCGTCTTTTTCTATTGGGAGATCAATGGTAGGCTCTTTGCATTGACAAAGAAAAACGACTATGAATATTATTGAAAGACTATACTTCACCTAAATTCATTTTTGGGAAATAATAATTGGCAACCGTAGTATTTGAGACATCAAATGACCCCCAATCTGATGTAGTAGAAACAAGATGGACGATTCCACATGTAGGGACATTGGATATATCCGATCTACCCATTTGATGAGCTATAACGGTAACCGTGGGGTTATGCCCAAAGATCAATACATTCTTAGCATCCTTACTGAGTTCTTTAATGATGTCATAATAATCACCCACCCAGGCTTCATAAAGTGAAGGTTCTATTTGTCTGTCATCTGGATTCATAGCATAAGTCTCACAGAAAATTTCACTGGTCAATCTTGTCCTGACACTAGGGCTACAAAGAATAAGGTCAATATTCTCCCAACGTGATCTCAAGAACTTAGCCATAAAAGGCGCATCACGGAGACCTCGTTCGTTCAGAGGTCGATCAATATCTCTCAGAGAATGATCTTTCCAAGACGATTTGGCATGTCGAATAACAAAGACGTTCTTCATTGCTCTAGCAAGTTAACTATATTTGAAGGTTTAAGCCATCTGAATACTGAAATTACACTTGGGAACACTGAAATCAAATAAATTAAAAAAACGGTTAAGGGGGAAGAAATATCTTCCCAAAAGTTTAACCGTGAATATCATCTTAGACCATTTGGATTCGGACGAGCTAAAAGAATTTGTCCTGTCATATGCTAGGAAAAATCCAGCTTTTGTCCATCGTCTAAAGTCCAAATATGCCAGGAAAATAGAGCTCGTTGATAATCGGGTGAAGTATAAGTATATCCTCGACTCTGTCGTAGGTCCCCGACGTAGGCCCGAAGACAAGTTATACGTCCGTGCCATAAAAGAGTTCAAGACTATATCAATGGACTTGTTGGATCAAAGTGAAGATTGTATTTCACTACTTCAATTCACAGAAGCAAAGGTGATATTGACATCCGTTATCTATAAAACCGAGTATATCGTTCATGCCTATCACAGCGATCATAAATATTTCAAGGAAATTCGTGCTAGGTGTATTCTTATTTTGAAGACCTTAATTCAACAATCCATTGCCCCAGAATTGGTATTGGAGATTCATCATTTTTTAACCGAGCTTAGTCAGGCCTCCTTCTATAGGTTTACTGCGATCAATGGCTATTACTTACTCTATGCAGCATTGCCTCTTGGACGCAACGACCTTAGAGATGGCTTGTTGGATATGCTCGTTCTGATCGCTAATGAGCAACGTGATTCACGAGAGATCATAATAGTCCTAAGCTTGATATCTATCCTTTCACTAGATTGTAGGTTCGCAAGTAAATTCCTTACCAGTAGATCAGATATTGATAAGTCGATAATTTACGTCAATTCCCTTATGCAACACGGCTATCATTTATTGGCTCAGAAAGCTGCAAAAATTCTTCTTTCACATTTTGGGACAAGTGACCATCTTAAGGACACAATGATGCAGGCTTCGGCGGCGATTGGGGACGAAAACAACCATCAAAAAATGGCAACGAATCTCTTGATGAACACTAGTCAATATCGATATTATCTAGAATTGGAACCCTACTTGTCGAAAAAGGAGAGGATCGATTTACTGCTCAACATAGCTGCCAAGAAAAAAGATAAACCATTACTCATATCTAAGGTAGTGGTCGAGCTTATTAATTTGAATGCGAGAAATGAGGCTCTTCATATATTTCGCCAAGAATTAAAAATCGATAATCTGACTGATTTCATCGAAGTTGTGAATTATCTATCCGAACAAGAATTTAATACAACCTATATTGCTGTAGTAGATAGCTATTTAAGTAGCCATGTAGGAATCATGGCCAGCCATAAAGTTAATCATTATCGGCATGAGCTTGATATGCAATGTGATCACAAATATGTCAGATTGTTGGACAAATTAATAATTGAAAAATATCCAGAAAGACGTATTGAAAGTTTCTTCAAGTGAGAAAACAAAATATCTTTGTATTAAAATATTTTATATATAAAGCGCATGTCATTAACTTCTACGCTACCTGATCTTGAAGTCGCTAAGCAGCTAGGCCTCAACGAAGAGGAATTTGAAAAGATCCAAAAGATATTGGGACGAGATCCCAATTTTACTGAACTAAGCATTTTCTCGGTAATGTGGTCAGAACATTGCTCATACAAAAACTCCATTAAATATCTTAAAACCCTACCTCGTGATGGTGAGAAGTTGTTGGTAGGTGCTGGCGAGGAAAATGCTGGCCTTGTAGATATAGGAGACGGAATGGCATGTGCATTTAAAATAGAATCACATAATCACCCATCTGCCATAGAACCTTATCAAGGCGCAGCTACTGGAGTAGGTGGAATCCATAGGGATATTTTTACGATGGGTGCGAGACCTATTGCTGCACTCAATTCTCTAAGGTTTGGGGAAATTGATAGAGAAGAAACAAAGCATTTGATTGATGGCGTTGTTAGGGGAATTGGAGACTATGGAAACTGCCTAGGAGTCCCTACGGTTGGTGGTGAAGTATACTTCGATTCATGCTATAACCAAAACATACTCGTAAATCCCATGTCTGTGGGAATCGTTAGGGCCAATGAGACTATTTCAGCCATCGCTGAAGGTCCAGGAAACCCAGTATTTATTGTAGGCTCAGCAACAGGCAAAGATGGGATTCATGGAGCTACATTTGCATCGGCCGACCTTACTGAGGACTCGGCTGAAGACTTACCTGCCGTACAGGTAGGTGACCCGTTTCAGGAAAAACTTTTACTTGAGGCTTCTCTTGAAGCTATAAAGACTGGAGCCCTTATTGGTATGCAGGATATGGGTGCTGCAGGTATTACCTGTTCAACATCTGAAATGAGTGCAAAAGGTGAAGTAGGGATGATAATTCATCTGGATCGCGTACCTACCCGTCAAGAAAATATGCAATCCTTTGAGATCCTCTTGTCTGAAAGTCAAGAGCGAATGCTTATAGTTTGTAAGCAAGGTATGGAAGAGGTCATGGAGGCTGTTTTTGATAAATGGAATCTAGAGTGTTGTGAAATAGGGACTGTGACTGATACAGGGCGATTAGAATTTTATAACCATGGTGAATTGGTTGCTGATGTTCCTGCACATGACTTAGTCCTTGGAGGTGGTGCCCCTGTTTACGATAGGCCGTATAGCGAACCTTCCTACTACAGTCGTCAAATGGATTATTCATCTTCTAATGTGGAGTACGACGGAGACTTGTTGTCCATGACAAGGAAGATTATCTCATCTCCTAACCTTATATCCCGCAAATGGATTTTTGAGCAATATGACAGCATGGTAAGAACCAATACCATACATACCAATTCTCCATCTGATGCAGCTATCATCAGGCTAAAAGGAAGTAAGAAAGCATTACTTGCCACAACAGACTGTAATAGTTCATATGTGCATGCCGACCCTTATGTGGGTACCATGATAGCTGTGTCCGAAGCTGCTAGAAATATAGTTTGTAGTGGCGGTACTCCTGTAGCTATTACTAATTGCCTCAATTTTGGCAACCCTTATAGCGAGGATGTGTACTGGCAGTTTGTCAATGCCATCAAAGGAATGGGTGAAGCATGTCGTAAATTTAACACTCCAGTCACCGGTGGAAATGTGTCATTTTACAATCAGAGTATTATAGGTGATCAAACGGTACCTGTCTACCCTACTCCTACGATAGGAATGTTGGGTATTCTCGAGGATATCGATAATAGGATGACCCTTGATTTCAAGAAGGAAGGTGACTTGATTCTATTGCTTGGAGAAACTCATGATAATATAAATAGGAGTGAGTATTTACAAACTATCATGGGAATTAGAGACAGCAAGGTTCCTGTTTTCAACATGAACTCCGAGGTAATTCTTCATGATGCAATTGGACAGTTGATCAGGGCACAAATAGTAAATAGCGTTCATGACGTGTCTGAGGGAGGTATCATTCAATCATTGCTTGAGTCATCTTTCCCAAATGATATAGGGTTTAAAGTCAAGAATAATGGCAATCTACGAGATGATGTTTTTTTCTTCAACGAGAGTCAAAGTCGAGCCATTATTTCTCTTAATCCCGAGAACAAAGATGACGTAATAGCATTATTAAATAATATCGGTATACCACACGAGGTGCTAGGGGTTACAATTAGAGGTAAAATAATGGTGAATGAACAGGAATTTGGAGATGTACAGGAATGGCAGGAAAACCATTCGACATTACTAAGCCAGCAAATGGATAAATAATAAATATAACAATCATAAGTCTATTGAATTATAATCAGTAGGCTTGATCTAAAACACTTTCTATACTATGCAAAAAATTACATTCTTATTAGGTGTACTATCAATGGTTCTTCTTTCTTGTTCGCCAAAAGGAACGAGCATTAGTGGAACCGTTTCGGGTGCAGAGAATCTAAATGTTCACTTTGATAAAGTAGACCTTTTTAAGCAAGCTAATCAGTCTCTCGTAAGCGGTAAGTCTGATGATAAAGGATTCTTCAAACTCAATCTTGAAGATCCCCTAGAGCCGGGCTACTACCGACTAAGGGTTGGTGCTAGATTTGTTGAGTTGATCCTTGATGGTAATGAATCTAATTTATCCGTGGATGGTTCATTGGCGGGATTTCCTAAATATAATGTAGAGATAGCTGGTTCGGACAAGAGTAAAACATTTGCCGAAAAGGTTAATTCATTTACTTCAAAAAAGTTGAATGTTACTGATTTGGTCAAATATGTCGAAACCGAAGCGGACCCTCTGATTGGTACCCTCCTCATTCAAAGAATATTTGGGAATAAAACCAGTTATATGAACACTCATAAAACTGTATTTGAAAGACTAAAGTCTTCATATCCTGAGAATCCTTTGGTGGAGCAATACCAAGCTGTTCTTTCCCAGATGGAACAACAAGCTCGTCGTGAACAGGCTATGAATAAGGTAAAAGTAGGTGAAGTGGCGCCTGAGATTGTATCATTTGATCCAGATGGTAAGGAACAGAAATTGTCTGATCTTAAGGGGCAGATTGTACTTCTCGACTTCTGGGCGAGCTGGTGCGGTCCTTGCCGAAAGGCCAACCCTCATGTTGTTGAGACTTATCATAAGTACAAGAAGCAAGGATTTACAGTCTTTAGTGTCTCATTGGATGGTCTTGATTCAAGAACTAAGAGCAGATACAATGATGAAACTAAGATTTCACAAGTTATGGCGCAGCAGCACTCTAGATGGTTGAAGGCTATCGAACAAGATAAGTTAGAGTGGAATCATCATGTGAGTGACCTGAAGAAATGGGAATCTGAAGCAGCTGCACTTTATGGAGTGAAGTCAATTCCCAAAACTTTCTTGATAGATAGAGATATGAAAATAGCGGCACTTAATCCACGCTACGATCTCGAAGCTCAGATCAAGAAATTACTGTAAAAGAATCAACAATTACTAACGACACAGGAATGCGGCCAAGATACTACAGGCCATTGCTGCATTCAATGATTCATTGTTTTTTGAAGCAGGAGAAGGAGGCACTGAAATAAATGAAGTTGCAATTTGTCTTGCGACGTCACTAAGACCATTTCCTTCATTCCCAATAATTAGTACATGTGATGAAGGGGGGTCTACTTCATAGATGGAATGCCCTTCCATATCGGCTGCTAATATGGGTGCTGATTCCGATACTGCCTCAGCTAACTCTTGACAATTCATGGTTTCTAGTGATACACTTAGATGGCTTCCCATACCAGCTCTTAAAGACTTGGTGCCATAAAAATCTGCACTTCCATGTGACCTGATTACATTTTTGTAACCAAACCAGTTTGCAGTACGAATAATAGAGCCAACGTTTCCCGGATCTTGAATATCATCAAGAAAAATGGATCGAGATTCACGAAAATCAACAGTGACACTATTGGCAGGTTTATGTACCACCAGCATGACGTCACTCGTTGTAGTAAGGGTTGAGATTGACTGGAGATCACTGTGAGAAATTTCTATGACTTTATCGTCGATGTGCTTGATGTGTGTAGCATAAGTTTGTAACCATGAAGAAGTTGCAATTACATCTTCTATAGACGTAGGGTCATAAGCGATTATTTCCATTGCCAATTTGTGGCCTTCTGCAATATATTTGTCATACTTTTGTCTAAACTTGACCTGCCTGAGCGAATTAATGAGCTTTATTTTGTTTCTGGATAACAATATGCCTGTATTGAATTCTCAAAATAGTAAACTTTGGAAATTTGCAGCCTTAAAAAAGGTACTTTATCTGTCACTATTGGTACTGCTGGTATCATCATGCGGTACTAATAAGTACTTGACTGAGAGTCAATCCCTTTTGAAAAAGAATAATATCGAAATCAACTCTGACCAGTCGAGGCAGAAGAAGGTAAAGCTTCAAAATGAACTAAGACTATTTTTACGGCAAACACCTAACACACGCTGGCTCCTTCTTTGGCCACGAGAGTGGTTTTATTTTGTTAATTCTCAACCGGGAGATTCATCTTGGTATCATAACTGGGGAAGAAACTCAATAGGTGAATTACCAGCTATCTACAGTGAAGAAGAAACTCATGCTACGGCCCAATCAATGTTTAATTATCTTAGAAATAGAAAGGGTTACTATGAGGCATTGGTCGCTTATTCTGTAGAGACCAAGGATAAAAAAAGTGAAGTAACCTACGACATCACGCCGGGACATCAATACTTTATATCAAATATAAAATACGTCAGCGAAGACACAGCAATTATCGATGTAATCAATAACCTTGATTCCAAAATATCGCTTGTGTCGGGGCAACCAATGGATGGAAGTCTTTTTGATGCCGAAAGACAACGAGTGGCCAAAGAGCTCCAGAATCTTGGCTATGCCAATTTTTCTTCAAGCTATATTACGGTGGAAGGTGACAGTACTAATGCACATGGCAAAGTATCTATTGAACTAAGAGTCAACCCTCCAAGCCCTGATCTTGCACACCAAAAATATAGAGTCGGTCTTGTAAATGTGTTTACTGATTATACTCAAGGGGACCCTGTGACCATGTACAATGATGGTGGTGGTGGTGAAAGGCAAAAGTTTTTCAAGAAGAGTGAAGAGTTTATCGTAAAACCTTCAAGATTGAGCCAGTCAATTTATCTCAAACCCGGTGAGTTTTATAAAAAAGATAGGCAAAATCTGACATTCAAGAAGCTGTCTGAGCTACATACCTATAAGTTTATTACAATAAGTCCAATCGTAGAATCTCAAAGGGATTCAACGGTCGATTTCAATGTTTACCTCGTTCCTCATAAAAACAGCTGGGTTTCTGACTTCGGCGTGAATGCATTTTACTCCAGCATAAGCTCTGTGGGAAGGAAGCTGTTTGGATTTTCTGTCGGCGAGTCACTTGAAAATCGAAATTTCTTGAAGGGGGCGGAGTTGTTTTCTATTGATGGTGAGCTCGGTTATGAGTTTGAGGTTAACCCCAAAATTCGTACCTCAGCCATCACTGGAACTCTCCAGGCAAATCTAGAAATCCCCAAACTGGTAGATCTCCTTAATACCGGAGGGACTTTCAATAAATTGGGTCTTATCTCAGATGAGAGACACACCTCAATAAAGGAAAATACGAAGTCTAGACTTACCCTCAGCTACACTCGGTCTAATATTATTGACTTTTATGACATAAGATCTTTGAGTCTATCATATAGCTACGATTATCGACCTTCATCTTATAGTAGATATCTTTTTAGAGCTATAGGGCTCAATCTAAATAGCTATAATCTCGAGGATTTGTTCATTGATAGGATTGAAGGAAATCCATTTATTGTAAACAGTTTTGAATCGAGCTTATTTACAGGAGTCTTCTTCAGAAGTCTTACTTACTTTTACCAAAGTCCAAAGAAAGGCAGTGGAAGATCATGGGCCAATATAACAGACTTAGAACTATCGGGATGGGAAATTCTTTTAGCAAATAAGCTTACTAATCAGATCAACGGGAAAGATGATAGATGGCGATTGAGTGATCGCTTTGAGTTTGCCAAATTCGTAAGACTCGATGTAGATACGAGATATTACACGGACCTTGGTAAGAGATCTGCCCTAGCTAGTAGATTTAACATAGGTATTGCCCTACCCCTTGATAAGGATCAGGTAATCCCCTATACCAAGCAATTCTATGTTGGAGGACCTAATAGTATACGCGCATGGCAAATCAGAGAACTCGGACCGGGTGCCAACAGTACAAACCTGATCAACCCAGTTCAAGATCAGCTGTTTTACCAGCAAGGTGATATAAAGCTTGAATTTAATCTTGAATACAGATTTGACTTGTTTTGGTTGCTGGAGGGGGCTCTATTTCTAGATGGTGGTAATGTATGGACACGGAAAGAAGATCCGGATAGACCAGGAGCAAATTTTACTACTGATTTTTATAAGCAGATTGCCCTGGGAAGTGGATGGGGGCTTAGATGGGACTTTGTCTATTTCAATATTCGCTTTGACTTTGGATACCGCATTAGAAATCCGTTCCCCAACCCAGAGACCGGCAGTTACTGGCTGAGTCATAGAACATTCAAATTTTTAGGTAATGTAAATATTGCCGTCAACTATCCTTTCTAGATTCCTGATATTATTTCTACAGATATCTTAACGACAAAGCTCCATCAGCTTAGAATGGAGAGCATTGACAGATACGGTAGCTCCTGAGATCCCATCCACACTGACGCTTGCTTTTAGGTCACATGGATATTTACCAATGTACTTTCTTAAATATCTACGAGATGTTATTTCAAAACCATAATCAGACCCGTATTTAAGTATCTTAATATTGCGAATTTGATGCTCGCTATCCAGCAAGACTATAAAATCAAAAAACTCATAGGCACCATCATTTTTGATTTCTGATTCTTTTAAACATCCACCTGCTTTACATGTCCTTATGTTACTGTAATAAAGATATCCATGCATCTCACCACTGGATGTAATGCCATACATGTCCCAATCCTCATCAAACGCCAAAGTGCAGTCATCTAGATCAAAAGTCTTCTTGATAGATTTGTCCACCTCTTTTTGATAGCGTTCTGGAATAATGTGACCCTCCTTTCCTTGAAAAAGAAGCAAGAAAGCGACGATTAAAACCATACCCCTATACCTGTATTGAATTGATTATAATCTTCTCCTGAATCGAGACCGATGAACTGATAGTCCATTTTAAAAACTGCACCACGGCTAAGAAACCAATTGATCCCTAAACTATATATATCACGTGAATAAGCAGGATTCCTTTCGATTGATTCATCTACTTTAAAATGCGTATCAACAGTAGAATAGTCAATGAAAAAATACAATGGTTGTACACCATTGATAATCTTATATCCGACGTTCAAGTAATACCCTAGCATTCCTTTGCCAATGTTGGTATTACCTAAAACGTTGTAGGCATCCGTATTGCCCAACGAAGCGTATGTCAACTGTCCTTTAATTTTCCATCGGTTTTTATCATAATTGACGTGCGCTCCTATCATTGAAATATCTACTACTGTACTATCTGCCCTTTCCTGTCCAGGCTGGTCATTCTTGTTAAGTCCGTCATATGCCATGGATTCAGTATTTCCTTGATATATAGAAAGTCCCAGTTTGAGGTTTGGGATACCGTAATACTCCGCCTTTGCTGATAAAGATGGCAGACCACTAAGAGTAGATTTTATTCCTTTTTGTCTACCTCCACGCAATCCACTGCCATTCAGTTTTGTTCCATTACCATAACTCAGAAGGCCGACTGTCAAATTAGCTTGATACTTAACGCCAAATTCCGATAGCAAGCCTGATATTCCGATTCCCATCTCTCGCCAGGTCGAGGAAATGATAACCTTGTCAAGCCATGGTCTATTTACAAGACTGAAGTTTGTTGGCTCATGATCTTCATTTATCATACCTATGGGTATAAGGAGGAGACCACCCTTTATGTTCAAATTATTTCTTAGGTTATACTTTATGAATGCTTGCTCTACAAATGCTTCACTCGCATGTTCAAACTCTACCTCTGTTACGAATTGCACCCTGTCATTAAAATGATACCCCATCATCAAGACAATCCGACGTGCATCAAGGATTCCATTGTGATTAACATCCGATTCTATGATTTGATTATAGACTAATTCGCCATAGATTCTTGTGTAAATTGAGGATGATGTAGTAGTAGAATCAGCAAAATTGGATGTCGATTGTCCTTGTAGGGAACAGCATATACAAAAAATGCCTAGGATGATATACAGCTTACTCATAAATCTTATTTAGATTAAATAAAAATAAGAGCAAATGTAACATTTACGATGGTTTCAAATAGACGTAATGGCTGGATTTTATCCACATTTAAGATAATCTTATGGGGCACAATAACTTGTTATGATCAATATAAATATTAAGCATGACTTTACAACAGATTTCTGATTTATGTGTTAGACTATAAATGAAAGCATTACTTCTTAATGGCAAGAAAGAGCCCCTAGTATGGGCTGACATCGAAGCTCCTTCAAGTGACGGAGGTGAAAGTATAGAATTGACATACGCAGCATTTAATCGCCGCGATTATTGGATCACTATGGGACTATATCCTGGTGTATCATTTCCCTGTGTTTTGGGTTCTGATGGTGCAGGCTATTTAGATGGCAAGCAAGTCATAATCAACCCCAATATGCATTGGGGAGACAATCCATTGGTACCATCTACAGATTATGCTATTAGAGGGTTGGAGTATCAAGGATGTTTTGCCGAAAAGGTTGTAGTTCCTTCCGACCGTGTACATGAAGTTCCCGATCATCTAAAAATGATAGAGGCCTCGGCTCTACCACTTGCTGGTCTAACTGCCTATAGGTCTCTCATCGGGAATTGTAAGGTCACTAGTAAAGATAAGGTCCTCATATCTGGCATTGGTGGTGGAGTCGCCCTTATGGCATTCCAGATGGCGCAGGCGATAGGAGCCGAGGTCTATGTCACATCTAGCAGTGCAGAGAAAATAGAAAAGGCGATATCTATGGGTGCTGTTGCGGGAGCCAATTACAGAGAGGATGAGTGGGCAAATGAATTTAAGAAAGAGCACGGTGGAGTGGACGTAGTTATTGACAGTGCGGGAGGCAATGGATTCAATCAATTGATCAAAATATGTAATCGAGGCGCACGGATAGGAATCTTTGGAGGGACACAAGGTAAGATTGGAGAAATCAGTCCTCAGCATCTTTTTTTAAAACAGATCCACCTTTTTGGTAGTACGATGGGTAATGATCGGGAATTTGAAGATATGTTGAGTTTTGTAACTCGCCATAAGATTGTTCCTGTCGTTGATAAAGTTTTTAATGCCAGAAATGCGAATGAGGCACTGGAATATTTGAGTAAAGGGAAACAGTTTGGTAAAATTGTACTAAAAATAAAATCATGACAAACAAGATCCTCTCCAACTGTCTTATTCTACTGTCTTTTGGCGTCCTTATGACGGAACAATCATGCAAGTCTGTCAACGAAAAATATAATGTTTCCGATACAGAAACGACAGATGTTGATTCAGCTGTAACTAATCAAATTAAAAGTCTTAAAGTTGAGGACTTAGCCAAATTTATGAATAACGATTCATCTGCCCTATTGCTAGATGTAAGAACATTTGATGAAATCAAAGAAGGCAAAATAGGTAATCCACTTGTGTTAGATTACTACAGTGATGAATTTGAGCAAAACATATTTAAGCTGCCCAAAGATAAGACTTACATAGTATATTGTAAAAGCGGAAAGAGATCTGATCGTGCTGCTAAGGTGATGCAACGTGCAAGTATTAAGGATGTGTATAATCTGGAAGGTGGCTATGAGGCTTATAGTGACTTTAACAACTAGAACTAAAACGATCGAGTGATCAAAATGATAGAATATGCAATCGTACTTTGATGCATTTATAAACGGATACACAGGCTATGCGTCTCATCTATGGAAGCAAATTACATCTCCAGGGTGGCATAATTATTTCTATGCCCTCATCTTAGTGTCACTGTTTTTTCTTGCACTGGAGTGGCTGAGGCCATGGAGGAAGCAACAAGCTAAATTCAGAAAGGACTTTTGGCTCGACGCCTTTTACATGTTCTTCAATTTTTTTCTTTTCTGGTTGATTATATACAATGCCTCTAGTGATGTCGTGGTTAAGTTTTTCAACGACGTGCTTATTTCACTCGCCGGGCTGGACCTTCAATCTATGAACCCACTACGTTCATGGCCCATGTGGGCAATATTGCTTGTAGGATTTTTATTCAGAGATTTTATACAGTGGTGGACACATAGATTATTGCATCGCTCTTCCCGATTGTGGGAATTCCATAAAGTTCATCACAGCGTCGAACAAATGGGTTTTGCGGCCCACCTACGCTACCATTGGATGGAAACATTGGTTTATCGTAGCATCGAGTATATTCCTCTAGCATTACTGGGGATAGGACTTTACGATTTCTTTGTGATTCATATCTTGAGTTTAGTTATTGGACATTACAACCATTCCAATATTACAATATCAGGACGTGTGACTGGTCTAATAATCGGGGTAGCACTTGGAGTGGTGTTTACTTTGGGACTGGCTGACATTCATTTTCTTGATGGAGTTTCCACCCTATATCAAATTATAACAATAGTCTCAAGTGCGATTATTGGGTGGTTATTATTGGGCCCATTCATGAAATTTATTTTTAATAGTCCAGAAATGCACATTTGGCATCATGCCTACAATCTTCCTAAAGGAGAGCATTATGGTATCAATTTTGGAATCTCATTGGCACTTTGGGATTACCTCTTTGGGACTGCTCGTATTCCCCATAGTGGTCGAGATATCAAACTTGGTTTCCCAGAAATTGAAAACTTCCCAAAGTCTTTCGCTGGTCAATTACTTCAAGGATTTAGAAGCAAGGCAAAGTCCTACTGACCATTCCTGGAATCATTTGAGTTTACAATATGTCGGGCATCATTTGGTTATCAAAGGGTATCTTACTAGAATCATAATTAAACTTATATTTGATCCATTAATTATTAATTACATATGACGTCCTTGACGTTTCTCTTAAAACTAACTAAATGAAGAAATTATCAATTCTCAGTTTTTTACTATTGACTTCAACATTTATATTTAGTCAAGGTGGTGCTCGTGATGGAATATGGTGGTTTGATATTGGTGCTAAAGCGCAGTATGGTGCATACGGATTGTATAACTCAGCCATAGCAGATAGCGACGTTTTCGATTATAATATCAATACAGGTTATGCCTTTGGAGGTAAGATTGGAATCAACCATGACAACACCGGTATCACTATAGATGTAATGAAGGGGTCATATAAACAGTCATTCGAGCAAAATTCCCTTGACGCTAATACTATAGATTGGGATATAAGTACACTTGACTTTTATCTTCTTTATCGCAACAATGCCAATTTGGGATATTTCGAGCTAGGTCCAAAGATGTCCATGATGAATAAGATGGAACGAACTATTGGTGGCAACACGGCAGACTTTACTGATAGTTTCAAGAGCAGCGGCTTTGGTGCAGTGATTGGATTTGGTGCGTATTTCATGGGAAGTGATGGAGCATTTACTGGAATACTTGGACTCCGATTTGAATATGGATTTACAGATATAAATGATACAGCGGCTTACGATGAGGGGTTACCAGTCAACTCTGCTTCCGTTTATGATGGAGGTGAAAAAGGAACACATCCTGCATTCGCAGGTATTGTATTCGAAATCAACTGGGGAATAGGATATTTTGGTAAAGCTACTTGTGGATCTCGATCCAAGTTTATCATGTTTTAAGACTAGTATATTTATTGGCTACAGCCGCATTGCCTGACTGAAAAATATTGAATCTCGCCTCCAATGGAAATATGGATTAGCGAGGTTTTCAATTCTTTATAATTGAAAACGAAAGTAATCAAGGTTTAGTCATTATTACTTCCAATCTTTTTACTTCGAGTGCTTTCATTTCCGATTTCATCCCTTCGACTTCCTTACTGATATGTGCTAAATAGGCTCTCAATTCTTTTTGTTGAGAAGCGACTGCAGAATAGGTTTTCTCTAATTTTTGATTGAGCATCCAGTCTGTGATAATATTTGCAAAGAATGTCCTTGTAAGTCCATTAACCCATTCCTGGTCGATGTGAATTTTACTACTTATTCCTATATCATTAAGTTCAGCCGCCAATTGATTCAATTTATAAGATGCATTATAGATCTCGTTTTTAGCGATATCCATGTACCTTTCCTTGGCATACCTTAGTCCACGGTTCCCCATACCGATCCTACCCCAGTTACGTGCTTTTCCTATGTTATTCATCGCGCTCACAAGATGTCTATCTACGGCGGCACCAATATCCCGAGCTTCCATTAGATCGACTTCGTATTGCTTTGCTCTGCTTACTTTGTCAAGAACTCCTTCAAGTCTGGTTCTCAGACCGGACGGGACAGTTAGTATTTCTTTTTGTCTCAGTGCTTGGAGTTCTCTGACTTGTGCTTCTAGCTGACCAGGTGGCAATAATTTTTTGTTGAGTAGTGATAATTCATATTCGAGAATCTCGAGCTTCTTAATTTTTTCATTGTACTTAAGGGAAGCTTCAATAAACTCCTGTTTCTCTTTTTCTATCTTTTCTTCCTTGTCACCAAGAAAACTGTAAAAGGCATTCTTCAGCCCTATCGATTCAAGATCCTCAACATCCTTTTCTTCACTCACCATCTTCTTCTGGAGTTTCTTAAGCTCTGATGTATTTAGATTCACTTGATCTTGTAGTTGACTTACGTGTCTTGACAGAGCCTCTTGTTTATGAGAATTCTCTACCAGAGATATAAGTCTGTCATATGTTTTCATAATTATTTTTATGTGTCAACAATTGCAATTTTCACTTCAAATTTTGAGCTTGAGTGTGATAAATGCTAAATTTAGAGATAATTCAAAAATATAATGATATGGGATTCTTAAGTGAGATGAGAAAGTTGCTATTTGTCAAAAAATCCGTCGCTAAATCTGCTGCTGAAAAGGGAACAGAATATGCTCGGGAGAAGACAGGTGAGTTCATGGATGCAGCCTCTGAGACGGTCGATGATGTAACGAATGCGGTAGCTAAAAAAACTGCTGGATTAAGGAATGCTGTCCTAGATAAAGCTGATGATTTAATGGATGATACTGGTGACATATTAGGTAATATCAAAGAAAAGGCAGGTGACATGTTGGAAGATACCGGAGAAGTCCTAGGCAATGTCAAGAAAAAGGCTGGAACATTCCTTGATGATGCAGCAGACAAGATAGAGGAAGTAAAAGATAAGATTGTGGAGTCTGAGACTATAAAGAAAGCTGCCGATTTTACAGAGGATGTTGGAGAGAAAGTGCTCGACACCGGTGAAAAATTAGTAGATAGTGCCAAAGATATCTCTGAATCCGTAGGGGAGAAGGTGCTCGACGTTAAAGATAAAATGGTAGAGAAAGCCAAGGATATAACTGATAAATTAGGAGACAAGCTTGATGATACAATAGAGAAAGCTGAGGCCATGGCTGCTGAAGAAAAGCTTAAGCCAAAGAAAGAGTTTGTCGATGACACTTTGGATGCTGGTGGATCATTATTGGCTGGTGAAGATGATTTTTTCTCAAAAGCTGCTAAATATGCGGATGGAGAACATGATGCTTTCTCAGAAGGAAAAATCACAATATCTAAAGAGGCAGACTCGAGTGTCTCTGAGATATCCGATGGTGCAAAAGCTGCTGGATTCAAGGATCTTGACGGAGATGGTGATGAAATCATTGATGATGCTACGATTGTAAGTGAAGAATAATAATGTGTATTTTTTTAAAAAAAGTGGGCAGCGAAATCGATACATGTAGAATCTCATAAATAAGCAGCCGTATAAATGTCATCATTAAAGCCCCATAGCTTGACGGAAAAAGACCTCATTTACCAGTGTCTACAGGGAGACCGGAATAGTCAACAGATGCTGTTTGAGAGGTATGCAGGGAAAATGATGACGGTGTGCAGAAGATATGCTAGACATGATATGGAAGCAGAAGACATGCTTCAAGATGGATTTATAAGAGTCTTTACTCACTTGGATAAATACAGTTTTCAAGGATCTTTTGAAGGGTGGATAAGACGCATTGTGATTAATTCATCCCTTAAACAAGTGAATAAGAAAAGCTTCAAAAATGAGATTGTAGGGTCCGATTATATACCTGAGAAATTTGAAGAATCTATCACAAGCAAATTATCAGCTGATGAATTGATGAGCTTGGTCAACGAGTTACCCGACGGATACAAGCTCGTTTTCAATCTTTATGCGGTCGAAGGATATAGTCATAAAGAAATAGGAGAAATGCTGGGGATCCAGGAAAGTACATCAAGATCACAGCTGGTGAAGGCAAGAAGAATATTGCAAAAAAGAGTCATAGAATTACATAAAATCGCAGTATGAGCGGAATAGATAAATTGTTTCAGGATAAGATAGGAAAGCATGAAAGTGCATACTCGTCTGATGTATGGGACAATATCGCATCGGCTTTGGATAAGACAGAAAAGAAACGTCGAGGCTTGACATGGCTATGGTTTGGTGGATTTTTAATTATTGGAGGCTTGGTTTCCTATGTGTTGTTGACTTCTGTAAAAACATCAGATAAGATACCGGCTGTTTCTTCTATGACTTCCACTACTGCCTCGATCTCAACATCTGATATTCTTGCAAAAAAAGAAAATGTAATAGTAGATCAAAATACTATTGAAGAAAAAAGCGACCAGGTAGAAGCTCCTCTTTCAATTATTGAAAAAACGACAAGACCGGTTATAGTGGATCAATCCAATACAGAGACTGATTTTCAATCTTCCAGCTCTTATGCCGATAGAGTTGCTTTTAGAACAACCCAAGAAACGGAAATATTAGTACCAAATTCAGAATTCAGTAAAAACAAACTATCCCCTAGACAAGATATAGACCCACTTTCCTCACTAGGACTTACGGAATCGACGCTTACCTATAACATGCATCTGATGCCTGACAGGCGTTTTGGTCGGCAGGTTCCAACAGATTGCCCTGAGTTTACGGTAAACAGGCCTGGTCTCTATGTAGATCTTTATTATGCCCACGAAATAGGCTTACGATCACTGAAAGCAAAAGTTCCAGAATTTGAAGAATATGTGGGATTAAGAAATGAAAGTGAAAGTGCTCGGTATAGTTTTTCCGCAGGAGTTAGGTTACATTACGTCCTCAACAAAGGATTCAACATAAAATCGGGTCTCAATTATTCTCAAATCAATGAGGTATTTGAATACGAAGATCCGGAATCCATTCGATTTGTCACGACTATAACGACAGACTCTATATACGATCCTGTAAAAATGATATGGCTAGTAGATAGTGATACTATTAGGACGCAAGTAAATGGCACAAAAGTGACACGCATCCAGAATCGATTCCGTCAACTTGATATTCCTGTTATTCTAGGATATGAGAGCAAGATCAATGATAAGTTTTCCTATTCCATCAATGTGGGTGTTTACCTCAATATCTTATTTGCGCAACGTGGCCAGTTTCTAGATCCAGTGGATCATCTTCCTGTGTGGTATGGAGGTATAAATAGCGGAAATTATGAAGCCTATAAATCCAATGTAGATGTGAGTTTCTATACGGGAGCAGCATTTATATACCATTGGGCTGATGGCATTGACTTCTATGCCGAGCCGAGTTTTAGGTTTTATCCACAGTCCTTTTCTCTAGGTCAGTATCCGCTTGAACAGAACTACTCTGTTGTGGGTCTTCATACTGGCATAAGGTATAGGTTTTAAAAATAATCCAATCCTAGGCATCACATTTTGTTAATAACGTATCTATAAGCAAAGAGAAAGTTCAATCTAGAATTATGAAAGCATATAGGACATATAAACTAAGCATGCTCCCCTTTGCGCTTCTTATATTGCTATTTACACAATGCACTGATAGTGAAAAATTTATCGATGACATAGGAGATATTGATGCATTTTATTGTAAAGTACAAACGCTAGAAACCAATGTTACTCTACAGAGTGAGTCAAATTATAATTTACTCACGGATCGAAATTCATTGATTGTCATTCCTGCTAATGCATTCCAGTCTCCTGATGGACAAGAAGTGGAAGGAACTATCACCTTTACATTTGTAGAAATATTCAACCGAGCACATATGCTCATGTATAATGTTCCTACTATTACCGATGATAATCGCCTTCTTGAAAGCGAAGGTGTTTTCCATCTATCTGCTCGCCAAGAAGATCAAGAATTGGTACTTCGCCCCGAATTTGAAATTACTATTAAGACCTCGGATTCAAGTTTCCGGGAGGGCATGAAGCTATTCTATGGCAGTGAGAATGAAAATGGAGAATTTGGCTGGGAATTGAACAACTCTCCCAATAATAGTGTAAGTACAGAAATATGGGGCGTAGAGATTGAGCAAGTCTGGTGGGAAACTGAAGGCTATGTTTTTAATTGTAATGAGCTTACATGGATCAGTGTTGATCGTTTTGTTGATGTGCCAGAGGAACAACGAGCTGATGTATGTGTTGATCTGCCGGGTACAGACGAGCGTATATATTCCAATGAAAGTACGGTAGTGCTCATGATTTTTAATGATCTAAATTCTATTGTAAAACTTAATCCGACCAAGGCATTCACAGCTTATTGTGAACCCTACGGCTTATCGCCGATAGATTCTGATGTAACATTTGTGGTTATTTCTGATAGAGGTAATGATGTATACCATTTTGGTATGAAAAATGCAACTTTAGAAAATAACCAGATCGAATTTATAGAACCCACGGAAAAAAGTCTCGAAGAAATTCTTGACATCCTGGGTATGTTTTAAGAAGTATTATTATTCGTAAATGGGAGCCGCCTGTCTGGAAGAAGTTTTCAGACAGGCTTTTTTTATAGATACCCATGTAATAGAATAAAGGCAAATGGGCTAATTGTGATATATTTAATTCATCATAATCGTAGAGAAATAAAGCCAGTCAAAGCATTGTCACGATTTCCAGCCAAAAATCTCGCAAATGCAACTCATTTATTCAATTCTTACCCCCGATCTGAAGATCGGGTAAAATGTACTTCCTCAGATTATGACAATTCCGTACCTATGTACTTAAATCCATATCTACCCTTCCCTGGTTGAATTATAAGAACTGTCCTATGTCGGCACTAGAGTAGTTGACAGACTTGAGTACCTTTCCATCTTCAGTACGATAAACAAGATAATCATCACCGCTCTTCTCGATGTATGACGCCGTGTCCTTGGTGTCAACATAGTGTTTCTGCGTGGCTTCAGCTTCTTCTAGCGATTTACATACCTTACTCATATTGGACCGTTGAACTTCTTTGAAAATTTCATTAAACTTATTTCCCATTCCAAATTCCAAAATAGCTCCCGCTAACACATACTGTATATCTGCAAACGCGTCTGCCACCTCTACAAGGTCACCGGCCTTGATGGCATCTTTGAGTTCATTGACCTCTTCTTCAATAAGATTTATCCTCAGTCGACATCTATCTGCAGATGGTATTTCTGGATCAGAGTTGATCGGCAGTTTGAATGTTTTATGAAAGTCCGCTACATCGTTGAGTGCATTGGGTTCTTCAAAGGTCTTTGTCATGTATGGTAGATTTGGTTAAATTTATTACGCCCAACAAGAACGTCATCAATATAACACATTACAAAAAATGCGCATAAAAAAATCCCCTATAACAAGAAAATCTTTTTTGAAGAAAGCATCGATAGCGGTACTTTCCTCAGGAGTCCTCCTCGCGGGGTGTTCTGGAGACAAGACGGACAATGGAAATGTAGAACTTATAAATGTCAATTTCAACAAAACCTTTAAGTGGAAAATGGTCACAACGTGGCCGCCAAAGTTTCCTGTTATTGGAGAAGGGTGTGACCTACTGGCGGATTGGATTGGAAAAATGTCAGGTGGAAGATTACAGATTAAAGTTTACGGTGGTGGGGAGTTGGGTCCAGCTCTTGAGACATTTGAGGCAGTAAGTAGTGCGCATCTGAGATGGGTCATGGAGTTTCCTATTACTGTGCAGGTAAGACACTCTCAGCTTCATTTTTCTCTTCTATTCCCTTTGGAATGAATGGCAACAGATGCATTCATGGATGTTGTTTGGTGGTGGATATGAACTATGGAGAGAGCTCTATGAGCGATTTAATGTGATACCATTTCTTGGTGGAAATTTTGGTGTGCAAATGGCTGGATGGTTCAATCGTGAGATAAACACCATAGAAGATTACAAAGGACTCAAAATGCGTATACCAGGTCTCGGTGGTAAGGTAGTAAACCGAGTGGGAGGAACAAGCATCCTCTCACCGGAAAGAGTGAGTTGTAAACAAATCTCGAAAGAGGTGTCATTGATGCAACAGAATGGATAGGTCCGTATCATGACTACTTGATGGGATTTCATCGTATCGCCAAATACTACTACTCACCAGGCTGGCATGAGCCTGGATCTATCTTGGAAACCATCGTAAATAGGCGTGCATTTGAAAGTCTCCCTAGTGATTTCAAGAGATCGTAGCCGCGGCTTCCGAGCGACTTACTATTTGGATATTATCAGAATTTAAAGCTAAAAACAACGAATACCTTCAAAAGATCAAAGTCGAGTCCTCTGTAGAACTTAGATCACTAAATCCCGATGTTCTTAACTCTCTTCGATCTGCAATGGATGAGGTTATAGCAGAACAAATTGAGAATGATGGACATAGTAAGAAAACCTACGAATCATTTGACAAGTTTAGAAAAGGAATAAAGGAGTGGTCAGGATTTTCGGAAAAGTTGTTTTATCAGTATATGTAGAGCCCTATTAGACTACTTCCAACCTGCCTGTAAGTCTTTTGTGGTCGAAATGTTATGAAATGTAGGATACCCTAACCCTTTATCATCTTGATTAACATGTGTAAGACTCATGGGTTCATTGGTAGAGTAGTTGTTGTCCATCACTACCTGTTCCACAAAGCTTTTCTCCATTACTTCTTTGTACTTCTGCAGCAGAATAAATATTGATGACACCGTCTCTGTTATGGAGATCACATAAGTCCTCATCAGCTCCCGATGTAAAATTGACGTATCATGAATCATAGATATAGTTGATCAAACCGCAATGCTCAAAAAAGACATTGGCCTCAGTCATGATACGTTGACTCTAGTTAATTCATTAAACACATCCGATGAATCTATTGTAAGTAAGCCACTGTTGGTTCCAATAATGTGGAATTGGACAGGTAATAATGGGCTCTTGTGGGCTAGTTGAGTTAAATCTTGGTCTCTCATTGATTGCATAATTGCCAGTGCTCTTTCCTCTTGATCATAAGAATACCCACAGGTCTGCGAGTAACATGTTATGGATAGACCAATAAATAAGAGTAAACTTGCTAGTACCGTTTTCATCTGAGCTATACATTATAAGTAAGACTAATGTCAATCTTAGGATTATTATCTTATCTATTAGACTACATTTGCAGCCGCAAATAGAAATTCGAAGTTAATGGATTTAAGAAATATAGCAATTATCGCTCACGTTGACCATGGCAAGACCACCCTTGTAGATCGTATTCTACATCAGGTAAAACTTTTTAGGGACAACCAGGAAGTGGATGACTTGATCCTCGACTCCAATGATCTGGAAAAAGAACGTGGGATCACCATTCTCTCAAAGAATGTATCGGTCAGATATGAAGACACTAAGATCAATATTATCGATACACCGGGTCACTCCGACTTCGGTGGAGAGGTGGAGAGAGTTCTTAATATGGCTGATGGAGTACTCCTTCTTGTTGATGCTTTTGAAGGTCCCATGCCTCAAACTAGATTTGTTCTACAAAAGGCACTCGAGTTAGGACTTAAACCTATCGTTGTTGTAAATAAAGTGGACAAGCCAAATTGTGATCCCGAGTTAGCCAACGAGAAAGTCTTTGATCTCATGTTTGCATTAGAGGCTACAGAAGAACAGCTAGATTATCCTGTCGTATATGGTTCGTCAAAAGAAGGATGGATGGGAGAAGATTATAACACTCCTACCACAGATGTGTCATATTTATTGGATACAATTATTTCACATTTTGATCCTCCGAAGGAAAATGTTGGCGATCTACAGATGCAGATTAGTTCATTGGATTACTCTTCATACACTGGAAGGATCGCTGTAGGCAGGGTACATCGAGGTAGTATCAAGGCAGGAGATCAAGTAGTCGTTATGCAACGTGACGGACAAAATCACAAATCGACGGTCAAAGAGCTTTATCTATTTGAAGGTCTTGGCAAGCAGAAGACGAAAGAAGAAGTTAAGGCTGGTGAAATTGTTGCCATCATGGGACTTGAAAACTTTGATATAGGTGACACCATTAGTACGATCGAGAATCCTGAAGCCCTAAAGCCAATAGCCATTGACGAACCATCAATGAGCATGTTGTTCACGATCAATAATTCTCCATTTTTTGGAAAAGAGGGCAAGTTTGTCACATCCAGACATATAAGAGATCGCTTATTTAAAGAAACAGAAAAAAACCTAGCACTGCGCGTCGATGAGACTGACTCACCCGATAAATTACTCGTCTATGGTAGGGGAATCCTCCACTTATCGATTCTCGTAGAAACGATGAGGAGAGAAGGATATGAGATGCAACTGGGTCAGCCAAAGGTTGTCATCAAAGAAATAGATGGATACAAGCATGAGCCTGTCGAGCTTTTATTTGTAAATGTAAGTGAAGTGTATTCAGGTAAGGTTATAGAAATTGTAACCAAAAGAAAAGGAGACATCACAAATATCGAAAAGAAAGATGATCGTGTCAATATTGAGTTTAAAATTCCTGCGCGAGGCTTGATAGGACTTACCAATCCCATCCTGACAGTTTCAGCGGGCGAGGCTGTGATTTCCCATAGATTTAATGGGTACGAACCTTGGAAAGGGGAAATTGAAAATAGTAGGAATGGATCTCTCATCTCCATGGATGCAGGAATTTCTATCCCCTACTCACTAGACAAACTTCAGGAACGTGGTAAATTTTTTATTGATCCAAATGAAGATGTCTACGGCGGACAGGTTATTGGAGAAAATACAAGAGCTGAAGACATCATTATCAATGTCACCAAGACCAAGAAATTGACTAACATGCGAGCCTCAGGATCTGATGACAAAATTTCCATCGCTCCGGCTATTAAATTTTCATTAGAAGAAGCCATGGAATATGTTGGTGGTGATGAATACGTTGAGGTTACTCCAAAGTCCATCAGGTTGAGAAAAATCTATCTAGACGAGCACGAACGTAAACGTGCAAGTCGGTCTGGACAAGCCTAGTAATATATATTTCCCATTTCAATATTTTAAAACTTCAATGTTTCTTGTGCAATTCTTTTGATGGGTCAAACATATTAGTTATTTTTATAATATAAATGTTTGTCCAATGCCAAAACTTTTTGTCTTAGACACATCTGTTCTTCTATTTGATCATAACGCTATTACTAATTTTGAGGAAAATGATATAGCGATTCCCATCACAGTCCTAGAGGAACTTGACACTTTTAAAAACGGTAACGATACCAGGAATTTTGAGGCTCGGAATGTTATTAGATTCCTTGATAAGTTATCTGAGGAGAAATACTTCAACTCGTGGATACCACTTGGTGAGCACAAAGGGAAACTGAAAATTGTCATGAGTCCTCAACCCAATGGTTTAGACGCCAATGAAGTTTATGGTACTGTAAAGAATGATCATAGAATTCTAAACTGTGCTCTATCGCTCAAGAAAGAGTATGGTGATAAAGTCATCATGGTAGCCAAAGACATCAATCTTCGGATCAAGGCAAAGGCTATAGGTCTGCAAGCGGAAGACTACAAAACAGGGAAAGTAGATGATGTAGATAATTTGAGCGAGACCTATTCTAGCGCATTGCATGATCTTGATAGTGAAATTATTAAGTCACTATACGAGAGAAAGACGATAGATGAAGAAGGAGTACTTGCTGATGCAAAAGTTTCCAACGGATACTATGTGCTAAACAACTGCTCACAATCAGCACTAGCAAGATATAACTCAAATTCCGATCAAATAGAACTGGTAGAGAAACAATATGCTTATGGCATCAGACCAAAGAATGCTGAGCAAACATTTGCCATCAATGCATTGCTCAATGATGAGATAAGACTCATAGCGTTACAAGGTGTTGCGGGAACAGGAAAGACCTTGCTGGCACTTGCAGCTGCCCTAGAGCAAAAGAACAATTACGACCAGATAATATTGTCGAGACCTATCATCCCATTAGGGAATCGAGATATTGGCTTTTTACCGGGAAGTGCTGACGATAAGATTTCTCCTTATATGGCTCCCTTATGGGACAACTTAAAAGTGATCAAGTCTCAGTACCGTGACAATGCCAAAAAGAAGAAGTGGCTGGAGAATCTGCAAGAGAATGGAGGATTGACAATCACCGCTTTAAATTTCATACGAGGAAGAAGCCTCACAAATACCATGTTTATCGTCGATGAAGCACAAAACCTAACCCCACATGAGATAAAGACCATCATCACAAGAGCGGGCGAAGGAACCAAAATTGTCTTTACGGGAGATGTACAACAAATTGATACCCCTTATCTCGACGAGAATAGCAATGGCCTTTCATATATTATAGACAAACTAAAGGGGAATAGTTTATTTGCTCACGTAAAATTAATAAAAGGAGAAAGGTCAGAGCTCGCAGACATGGCAAATAAGCTTCTATAGTGATGCTGTCGACGTTTCAAAATGAAAAGATGAGAACTTTATAAGCTTATCCGAAAGCCGAGATTATAAGTGCTAGCCTCCCCCTGAACAGTATTAAGGAATTCGTTTCGAAAAATACTATATAATACTTCAATCTCTAAATGGGCGTTTAACGAATATTTTGCACCTAGCCCCAACTGGTAATAGTAGTCGTAATTTTTGAGGTAATAAGGGGAATAGGTTGTCAGAAGATACAAGGTAGATCGGTGTTGAGGATAATAATTTAGAATCAAAGTTAAGGGGCTCGAGAATCGATTGACATGCTGATCCTTCTTTCCGATATCTTCTATCAAGATCCCAAATTCCGTAAAGAGGTTGAATTTACCTGAAAGTCTTTTGTCACTCAATAATTGTACACCTACCACAGGACCTGACCAATCGATAAACAGATTACCTTTTCTCCCATCAAGGTCATTTCCCAAAGGAAAAAGAACATATGCTTGTATGGACAATCTTTTCCACGATTCTTTAGGAGTAAGTCTCAACAGAGGCCCCATGCCGGTTATTCCAGACCTCACAGGTCCATCCCCACCCGCGAATACATCAAAAGGTGATGAATCCCCTATATCTCTGCTAGTTCTTCTAAGACGAGAAGTAACTCCTATGTTAAACCGATCATTAATCCCATATAAAGCCTGTATTGAAGAAGTAAAAAAAGTAGATCGTTGCTGCAATGCAGTTTGAGAGTATAGATTATTGAACAATTTAACCTCCCATAAGCCCTGTGGCAAAGTAGCTGACGCTTGGTAATCCTGGGCACAGAGACCCATGGAACTAGCATACAGAATCAAGAAAAATGATAGTTTCTTTAGAATCATTGTCAAATTTAAAACTTGTCATGAAATTTTAAATACTAAATACTTAGAAAGTAACATTATGTCATTTCACCTCCCTTATTTACATTTGAGTCAAATTGAAAAGACATGGCACTAACAAATTTTATTATCGAAGAATTTGAGTTTTACAAAGTATTCCTATATGGAAGAAATGTTCAAGGAGAAAAGACAGATTATGGTATCCATATGAACATCCCTTCTGGAAACGCTATTCTCCGATTTACTAGAGATTATACGCTTGAAAACTATTGTGAAGAAAAAAATGGGAAGAAGACGTTTTATGTTTTTCTCAGAGTAGAAAAGTATCCTTCGTATATTGACATAATGCGTTACGAGAAGCCTCTTTTCTTTTTCTACGATTTCGATTCTGATGAATCTTATGTCACCACAAGTGACGAACCAGTAGGCGAAGAGGAGCATTCCGCGGATTAATGGGATACCTTATCTTTATATGATTGGAATTGCCTAGTCATGAATGGAAAAATTATTATCCTCGTTGGAGTGCTCATCACCTTAGTGGGGATAATAGTTTATGCATTTCCAGGAGTTTTCAAGTGGTTTGGCAATCTTCTTAGACTTTAGATCAACAGATGGGAATGTTAAGTTTTATTTTCCCTTGGTAAGTATGCTACTCGTTTCGGTTGTCCTTAATGTAATGTGGAGAATCTTCAATAAGTTACTTTGAAGAACATGGTACTTGTCAAATATATTCTTGCCACCCTTGTTATATCAGGCATGACCTTTGGTCTCTTTGGACAAGCAAGAAATCATGACAGTCTCTATGTTGAAGGATTAAATTATTATCGGGAATTTGTACTCAATGAAAAGTCGGATACCTTAAGGCAATATCTGGGATTAATAGAAAAGGTTGATTCAGTGTTCAATGCTCTTACATCTCCGCCCTATTGGGTTTCAAAGAAGCCTTATTCTGACGAGGCAAGAGATCGATTGATACAGTCTTACATGTGGATCGAAACAGGATATAAGGATAGTATTAAGTTTTCATCCAACTGGGATCTATTCACAACGAAGGAAAAGGAAATTCTCCTTGATCATGCCGATATTCTGGTGAATCTTCGGTCCAATTTATTCAGAGAGAAAGCAACGCTACCCATAGATAGAGACAATAATCTATTACAAGAGCTTCGATTTTATAAGTATCGAAAAAGATGACGTCGTTGCCGATATAGGCGCTGGCTTAGGCACAATAGGTATTCTATTGCAAATCATTTACCCCGATACTGAGGTTCATCTACAAGAGATTCAGAATCTACTTTTGGAATACCTTGATGTGAGGCTAGACAAGCTATCAAAACTGCGTGGAATATCTAAGATGGAAGTATTAAAGGGAGACAAGAAACTTACGGGTCTGCACCAAAATGCATATGACAAGGTGATATGTAGGAGTAGTTTTCATCATTTCTCCAAAAAGAAGCAAATGCTTGAGTCTATCTACCTCTCACTCAAGGAAGATGGCGTCCTTTATTTATATGAATATAAGAAAGGGTTAAAGCATTGCAATGACTTAATGACGAGTGATAAGATCATTTCTCAAATTGAGAAGAGGAGTTTTTCACTCTCAGCACGGAAGGAACTAAAGAGAGCAAATATTTACAAATTTATCAAGAATGGAAAATGAGAATGACATAAAAATTGCAGATACCTTGTCTTCTTCATTTTACCTTTCCGATGATGTTTGGGAATTGTCCAAAGACAAAATATTTGGAAGTAGTTGGCAATATTTAGGAGATGAGGATTTACTATTCAACCCTGAGGTCAACCTTCATCCTATTGAATTACTCGATGGTTTTATCAGTGAACCCTTGATACTTTGTAGACAAAGCGACTCTATTACATGTATGTCCAATGTCTGTACTCATAGAGGATTTACTTTGGTCAATCAGCCTAGTAAGAAGAGGAAAATCACATGCGGCTACCATGGTAGTGAGTATTCCGAAACCTTTGACCCCCTCATTCTGGTCTATTTGACTCCCTGTGGATAACTACGACAAAATTCATTGCTAAGATATATATTTAGATTTAGTTCTCAGACTGTCTCCTTTTAATTCGATGCGATGGGCCTTAGGGGTAATACGATCCATGATGGCATCAGCGATGGTTGGTTCAGCAAAATATTCATGCCATTTGTTTGGTGGTAATTGAGAACAGATCATGGTAGCTGATTTTTCGTATCGATCTTCAAGTATTTGTAAAATGATCAGTTTGATATCATGTGAGATGGGTTGTAATCCGAAGTCATCTAGGATGATAAGTTTGGCTTTTCTCATGCGATCCAACCATTTGATCAAAGAGCCATCCATTTTAGCCAGGCCGATTTGTTGGGTGAATCTATTCATGTTGAAGTAAAGTGTTCGGTAACCTTGAACGCAAGCGTGATGTCCCAGAGCACAACTTAAATAGGATTTACCTGAGCCAGTAGCTCCCGAGATTAAAATATTTTCTCCCCGATCAATAAAAGAGCAATCGGCCAACAGCATCAATTTTTCTTTAGACAGATTTCTTTTTACTGAACAATCAATATCATGTAGGGTAGCTTGATATCTTAATTTACTCAGGCGGATAAACATTCCCATTTTGCGATGTGCACCTGTCAAGGTTCAGAATGCCCAATATTTACTAGAGAACGAGTATGACAATGATTCTGAGGTAAGAGTGAGAGGTAATATTGTAGAGTCAAGTAAAAAATATGGCATGTTGTCGTACCTTACTGTGTTTTTATGCCTTGAGCCTGATACAATTGCGGTAGGTGAGTCAACAGGTGATCATGTAATATCTAGCATAGACGAAACAGAGTCAGTAGAGAGTACATTACTAAAGGTTTATCCCAATCCGTTCACCGATAAGCTGACCATTAGATTTTCAAAATACACGGCAGGTGATGAGATTCATTCAATTAGTATTCTAGATATTGAAGGTCGTGTATTGGAGAATATAGATTTCTCACCTCAGTCACTATCTGACGATATAATCGTAGAATGGCAATGTCCTGAGGACTTGCTACCTGGATTCTATGTCATAAGAATAGTAAGCACATCAGGAGTGTATACAGCAAAGGTGATTCGTATGGAATAATAAAATTCGGAATGTTTATTTTTTACTAGCAGTTTATGTAAGAATGCCAGTGATGGTATTATTAATATTCGCTACTTTACTATATTAAAATGCGATCTAAAATCCCCTACCGTCATATCTGTTCTTGCCATAATTGTACTTGACAAAATTGAGGCTATTAGATTTGATTCCAATGAAAAAGCTGTAAGTGTTGAGAGCAGGATACCAGCTAAGGTCCATTTTCCAGCAATGAAGATTCCTCGAAAAGGTAAATGCCGGATAGACAAAAGTTTTATTCTTGAAATCGTAGGATATATTCTGAACATTAATATTCCAGTTGTCAGTGAGTTTTACTCTCCCATTCATCGCCAATGTATGGGTAGCGACTTCAAAGCTCTCCCTAGTCGGATTTTTACTCATTCGGAATCCAAGATTGTGACGAATATTAAAGTTGTCAAGGATGTCCAGCAGTGGTTGTTCACCAGCCAATAGCTTCTTTTCATCTTTGGGGTCGGCTTCCTTTCTAAATAGGTCGCGGACGTCCTTGAAGGTAAAGTTTGTGGACAGATTACCCATCAGGCTTTCAAAGTCAAAAGGACGTTTCTTTTGATTCCAGACCGATTGGTTAATCTGTTTAAAGTCTTCATTTTTCAAATATGGGTCAAACGTTGCTGAGAATGAGAATGTGGTCAGTCCACCAAAGAATCTTGCGTTGCCTCTCATATTGAGCTTACTCCAGTTCAAAGAATCTGCAGCAAAGTTATATCGGCCACTCATGGTAATATTGTCGAACAGTTTAAATTTCTTCTCTGTGCTGTCCGATTTAGAAAAGTACTTGCCTTCAAAAATATTGACAAGAGAATATGTGATGGCTGCTTGCCTATCTCTCAACGATGGCGTGCCGAATGGGCCACCTATGAATGGGCTGTATTCCTCAAGTTCAGTTACTAGTGGGTCAGGATTGATATCGAGGACTTCTTGATATTGAACTTTGGTGTCTGGTGAGAAAGTAAACCCTACAGTGGGCTTGATAACGTGTCGCAGTCCTCTTAACCATCCACTGCCGAATGTCTTGGTGCCAAAGAGCTGGGTAGATAGATTGGCGCCTATATCATAACGGCGATATGGCTTAAAGCCATTGCGGGTGATATCATCGGTATCAAAAACTTCAAAGTAGTCATAGATCTCATTTCCTTCATCATCAATATCCACCAATGTAGAATCTAGCCTTGCCTCACCAGAAAGAACTTTCTCATTAAATCTAAAAAACCACAACTCTTCGTATCTAGCATTGGGCGTGAAGTTGAAATAATCTAAAACTCTAAATGAAGCCCCTGTGCTTGCTTTATGAGAGAAACCATAATTTAGGTCCTCCAGTAATTCGCTAGTAAAAAGGATGCTGTCCTGGGTCTTGACATAGTTCTTGAACGAACCATCGTACTTCAAGGAAAACTCCTCGTACCATCTCTCTCCTCCTGTTGCTTTCTTTCTCTTGAAGGGATAAATCGTATTCATATTGACAATGACATCAGGTAAGGTAAGATTTACCACGCCAGTCTGAGTATTCTGATCATGTTTCATCCCTGCTCTCAAACTAAAAGGAGTGCCAGGTAATGAGTGATTGTAGTAGAAATTGGAATTGTAAATGTTTGTGAATTGTGAACCAACATCTCGGTAATTGTCACTTTGGTAATCATTGGACTGCATCCTTATCGAGCCTTGAATCTTTCTATATGGATGAGCTTTTGCAGACTGATTATGGTTGACCTGAATGGAAAATGCTTTTTTAGATGAGATGGATCCGTCAAGACTATTCTCGGACTTCCTGTCAGAGTATCCAAGTCTGATTATTCCATTAAAAGCATATCGCTTATTGTAGTTCATCTCACTTCTGAGCGCCCATGTACCGCGTGTATAAATATCTCCTGTGAGCTTGAGATCCATATAATCACTTAGAGGGAAATAATATCCAAACTCTCGCAAACCAAATCCCAACTCCTGAGAATACTCATAATCATCTGGAAAAATGAGGCCTGCCGACCGTCCAGATGACAGTGGGAAAAACCCAAATGGTAAAAAAAGTGGCGTCGGAACTCCTGCAATTTCAAGGTTTGCCGGTCCGACAACAGCCAGGCGATCTGGTATTACCTTCAGCTTTCTCGTTCTGATACCATAGTGCGGCGTCTCGTGGTCACAAGTGGTAATCAGTGCATCTTTGTTGTATATGTGATCTTCTTCATGGAGGGAATCAGCTGAGACAAATTTCGTCTTGGTTCCGTGCAAGAATAGATCTTCATGCTCCGTAACAGCATCATATACGATCCCTTTTTTAGTCTTAAAGTTATACTTTAATTTATTGTATGTAAACGTTTGTCTACCATCAGAAAATTGAGGCTTTTGAATCATTTTTTCTTCTTCTGATTCCACATCTCCTTCCTCAGAGTTTTCTACCCTCTTTGTTGTTATTCCTTCGGCGTAAGCCAGGTCATTCTCGAAGTCAAAGATGATATAGCCTGCTTTGATGGAGTATTGCTGATATTCCACATATGCGTCTCCAAAGAGATGTACTTGATTTAACTTAAGATCGACCCATTGAGTATCTCTTGCCCCATAAATTATCTCTCCATTAAGACTGTCCTTAGAAAATTGTACGGATTCTATCAGAGAGTCTCGAGAAGTGGAATCTAGCTTGGTCGAGGTCTCATTGAGGGTGTCTATCATAATCAAAGTAGATGAATCCACTGCTTCCTGAGCAGCCAATCCAGTAGATAATGCAAGACAAAAACTAAAAGCTATGTAATTCAAGTTCTTCAAATTCTTCAAAAATAAACCCTCAATCCCAGAACATATTATAAATTTGCAAATATATAATATATGATATAGTATGACAAGGACTCGGTTCAATGTAATTATAACGATAATCCATCTATTAATCTTTCTTCCTTCCGTGTACTCTTCAATAGACGGTCAGTACCTCGGAAATGTTTCTACGGATTCGTTTACAATTGTAATAGATGCCGGCCATGGGGGTAAAGATTCAGGCACCGTAGGTAAATTGTCAAAAGAGAAAGACATTACTTTGGAAATTGCTCTTGTTCTAGGTAAGAAACTACAGAACATAATTCCATCAGCTAGGATTATTTATACTCGGACTGATGATCGCTTTATACCCTTATTTGAACGAATAAACCTTGCTAATGATGTCAAAGCTGATTTATTTGTCTCACTTCACTGTAATGGTATTGATGTTTCTTCCATAAGAGGATCAGAAACTTATGTCATAGGCCCTCATTCTAGTGAGGAAAACCTGAGTGTTGCAAAGCGAGAAAACAGCTCGATCATATATGAGAACGATGCTCAGCGATCGTACTACGATGGCTATGATCCGGACTCATCAGCGAGCCATATTGTATTCTCCTTGTACCAAAACTCTTATCTCGAGCGGAGTATGGAACTGGCGTCTGAGGTAGAAAAGGAATTTGCCAAAAGTGGTCTCATCAAAAGCCGAGGGGTGAAACAGGCTGGTTTTGTTGTGTTACGACGAGCAACCATGCCCAGTATCCTTGTGGAAACCGGCTATATCACCAATCCTACCGAAGAGAAAAAGCTGATGAGTAATGAAGGTCAACGAAAGATTACCGATGCCATAGCGATTGCAATAGATAGATATCATCGTTCTATAGCCGAGAAATCAGGACTGCAGGTTCATCTTACCAATACACAGACAGAAATAAAGCAAATATCGGTACCTCCGCAAGTATCTAGAACCCAAGAAGTAGAACATATCAGTGAAAAAGTAAAATCTGTACCTGTCCCACGGTATTATGTACAAATAAGTGCCTCGAAGTCACAGAAAGTTGGAGATGTGCTCGTGGATACCCCCTATCATGACCAGATTATCATCAAAAAAGAAGGTGAATATTTTAAACAATTGCTGGGTTCTTGCGTCTCCTATAACGAGGCTGGTAAAATTAAGGATGTTATCATCGCATCGGGACATAAGGACTGTTTCATAGTTGCATATCTTGATGGACACCGTATCAGCCTCCAAAAAGCAAAAAGAATAAACTCCGATCGCTGATAGTTTTCTATTTTTAGCGAAGGAAGTGATTTAAAACATTTTCATGTCCAAAGAACTTAAGTTAGGCTTACTCGCGATATTTGTTTTGGTTTCTACTATTTGGGGATACAAGTATATCCAGGGTAATGACCTATTCAGCCGAGACTTGACCATCGAGACCTCATATCCTGATGTTTCTCAACTTACGGAGTCCTCACCAGTCTACATCAAAGGTTTCCGAGTAGGCCAGGTAGAGAAAGTCTACCTCAATCCTGATAATTATGATGAGATGGTTGTCAAAATCAGGATAACCTCTGAGCTAGACTTACCCAAGTCTACTGTTGCTGTTATGCAATCGGAAGGTCTAGTAGGAGGTAAGGGAATTGCTTTGAAATTTGACAAACCCTGTAATGAGGACTGTCTGGTAAATGGTGATAAAATCAAGGGAGAAACCAGAGGCATCTTGGGGACGATGCTCGGCGATGATGATCTGTCCAAGTACGGTGATGAAGCAAAGAGGTTTATGGGTCAATTGGGTGATCCAGAGTCTAATGCGTCCGTAGATGTGACCATCAGAGAGCTCAGTCACGCTATGAAAAATCTGGCGGAATTAACGGCCAGCACCAATACGCTGATAGCCAATTCTTCCAGAGCCATGACGAAGACCATTGGAAATATTGAAAAAATTACGGCCAACTTTTCCCGACAGAACGAACAGATAAACTCGTTGATCGCCAATTTTGCTGCGATCTCGAGTGATGTAAAGAAGGGCAATATTGACGAGACCCTCCATGCATCGACAGCCACGATTACGGAGACCAGAGAGACCATGAAGAAGCTTCAGGAAACACTGGAATTATCGCAGACAACTTTTTCAAAGTTTAACGGGATCCTTGCGGATATCGAGTCTGGTGAAGGAAGCCTCTCCAAACTGCTTACTGATAAAAAGCTCTATGACAATTTGGAATTTACATCAAAGAATATGGCTCTTCTCCTTCAGGACATGAGACTCAATCCTCGACGATACGTCAGTTTATCAGTTTTCGGCAAGGAGAATAAAGACTATATCAAACCTGAGGACGATCCTGCGTTTAAGGAGAAGAAGTAAAATTGACTGCCAGGATCGTTAATACTTCTTTCAAGTAGTGTTTATCATAAAACGTTTGGCTGTAAAGACTGATACAGTTAAAGTTTAGACAGAAGCATCGCGTTTCTATCCTTAAACAGAGATAGAAAGCCAAAGTACTTATGATCGTTCAAATAAACCGATTGATTCATTCCGTTATGCAAATACACTACTTCTACCCATTGTTCAATGAACAAAGCATGCGGACGTACTAGTCTCAATGCAACAATTGCTCTAACCGTATGGTGATGAGGACCTATCCGTAATTTAATGACATCATCGCTAATCTTGATCTCTCCAGAATCCGCCATTTTATATGAACTAAAAGGAAAACTGTCAAGTTTGTAAGTCCCTCGTACAGGCAATGTGAAATTCACTTTCGTTTATAATTATATATCTGCTTATTCTTTTTCCTTCTGTTTAATCCATTCCAAACAGTCACTAAAATTAGCGAAAATTTGTTCTCGTGGTACCAGATCAGAAATGATGGGTGTAAGACAAATATCCACGAAAACAACGTTATAGATAAAACCAAAACAAACAAAAATGGATCACCGATCAATTAAACAGGAGTGAAAACAGTAAGCGAAGAGTTAAACATCTGGTTAGCCAAAGAGCCAACGATTAAAGACGGCTATACCTATGAAGATGAAGTATTGAAAATGACATTGCGAATAGGCAGACAGATTCTATCAAAAAGTCAGGGAGATATTACATCATTTCCAAGGGTTTTGAATTGTTTTCCATGCAGCTTTAAAGATGATGCCATACATGATTTTTGGAAATGCCATGGTCATGGCATTTAACTGATGAGGTAAAGTAAAAACGACATGAAAATATCGCACGGGAAGAACATCCGATTCTCGATCCAGAATCCATTGCTCCCGCTTAGAATATTGACATTTTGGGCAATGGCGATTCCGACAAGAATTATATGAAATCTCTCGATGACTGCAATGTGACCAAACCGAAACATGCCCGCCAAGCGCGCTTGTTCTGCATTGCATAATGTCTTGGGCGACCTTTTGAACCGCATAAGGAAGCTGATCAGATTGGTTCAATTGGGGATAGCCAATAGAAAGCACATCTGATACTTCCCACTTAGGACGGGTCACTTTAGGTCAAGTTTAAATCATCGAGCGGACTTGTAATTTCATTCATACCTAGATTGGAAAGGTGGCAATAATGCAAGGTAGTTTTAATGGATTTATGCCCCATAAGAGCCTGTATAAATCGTAAATCTATGCCTTTATCCATCATATGTGTGGCATAAGAATGTCTTAAGGTATGTGGAGTGGCATTGTTGGTAATCCCGCTACGAGTTAATGCTTTTTTTACAACGGCCCGCGCAGAAGACTGTGAATAGGATTTAGACTTATCCATTCCAGGAAACAAAAAACATGCAGGGCGATATTGTATAAAGTAAGCTCTGAGGTTGGTTAACAATAATTCGGATAGGGTCACTTCACGATCCTTGTGACCTTTAGCGTTGCGCACAATGATGCGCATGCAAGCAGAATCAATATCTCCTATACGTAAAACACAAGCCTCCCCAACCCTTAATCCTGCCGAATAAATAGTCATCAAAAAGGTTTTGTGTTTTAAGTTTTTTGTGGACTCAATGATAGACAAGACCTCCTGCTGAGACAATATACTCGGAATCTTTTTTTCTAGCTTCGGTCGATTTACGTGTTCCAAACGCCGAGGATCACCCAAGGTGGTATTGAATAATTTATGCAGTGCGGAAATAAGTAAATTAATGCTAGACTAGGATCTACCTATCGCCTGACGCATAGCGATATAATCCTTAATCTCTTCTTTAGTGATTGATGTAGGGCATTTGTTATAATGTCGAGACAATAAACTTATCTCACCAAGATAACTCCTAATGGTTCTTTCGCTGTAATTCTCCATTCTTAAATCACGGACAAATCTTTCTCGTAAAGCACTCATTGTTTTAGTTTTTAGTAAACAATGAGTACATGTTCTGACTTTTAAGATGGAGTTGTTACCGCGTAGCGGTTTAGTTCAACGGAAATGATAAACGGAGACCATCCCGAAGGGTGGCTTCCGTCTTAGTGCTATCATCGGTTAATCTTTCTTATAACTTGTCTTCGACTCTATTAGGTGCTTATACACAATAGAATATAATATTGTGTATATAGCTATAATACCTACACCATCCTTAAGTAAAGAGAAATCTCCAATAACAAATTTTTTAATTATAAAAACTACAATGGCAAAAATGGAAAAGCTTACTATAATAGTGCTAATATTTTTCATCATATAATATTTATGGCCAAATATGGTCCAACACTTGTAATAATCCATTGCCAACCGACCCTCCTATGGCACCACCTGCGGCACCAGCCACCCAGCCAGGAACAGTTAATACACCAAAAGAAACACTGCCTCCAATAAAAGCTCCAGCAAGACCTCCTCCTGCACCATAAGCAACCTCATTTTTACCTTAATCTAGGATATTAAGATAGTTCATTCTTCTACTATTGTCTATACATCTTACGCATTGACACATTTCGCATCAGAGGAATTTCGTGACAGCTTCAAATAGTATAATGGTGGTCCTTAGCCAATATATGGAAAATGTTGAATTTCACAAAGATTTTGCTTGTTTTTTGATAGATGTTGCTTGCTTAGGAGTTGTTATGTAGAATCTTCGTAACTACTCAGGTAGTTAAACAAAAATGGAGAAACAATGTTATATTAGTACCTACCGAGAAAATATACCCAAGACGATATGAAATGACCGCTTAATTCCAGCGAATAGTCTGAAAATTGAGTGTCATTAATGTTTTAAGGTCTGCCTTATAATTTTTGATGTTTTCGAAAAATGACACTATGGCTAATTTGAATTTGTCATAGCTATCATAATAATAGCCATTTAAGATCTGCTGTTGCATAAATCTCCACATTCGCTCGATTAGATTTAAATTGGGAGAATAATATGATGGAAGCCACATCCATCTTATTTTTGGATGGTTTCTTAACCATTCTTTCAATACGCGACAATAATAATACCTAGCATTGTCGCTTATTATATATATGTTTTCTTTCTCGGTATTGTTGGCTATTATCTCTTCGAGTAATCGAATTGTACTTTGCGCATTTACTCGATCCGTCATATCTGTATATACCTCTGTTGGATCTTCTGCATTCATCGCACCGTTTATATTCACTCACTTCCGACCTGTGTTGCTTGGAATCTGATGTTCTTTCCCTTTTTTTATCCACCCATAACACGGGCGTGTCTTTTGCGGCGGATGACAGCCATCTTTGTAAAACAAAGCCTCTGACTCTGTTTTGGTAGATATCAACTCTTCTAGCTCATCAACTAAGGCTTCTTGCTTTTCACTATCCGCTTTTCCCGGTAGTATTTTCGACTTCTTATACACATAGCCTATCCGATGTAGTATATCCCTGATCCCTGATCGACTATACTGTATGCCAAACTCCGATTCTACATATATCCTGATCTCCTCTGTGTTTGCATATAAGTGCTCCTCCAGTTCTTTTTCTATTTGTTTGACCTGATCTTCTTTGAGTTTTCCTTCTCGTCCCGTATATCGATACTCCATAAGTCCATCAACTCCCTTTTCTTCATACATCTTCTTATAACGCTGTATCGTCTTAAGGCTTATTCCCAGTGATAATGCAATTAGTTCATAAGGACAGCCTTCACTCAACATAATCATTACTGAACATCTGACAAATTCTTTTTTGTCTCTTGTATTTCCTCGGAGTTCTTCAAGGAAAACCCGATCCGCTTTAGCGGATTATCACGCATTAAGTATAATCATAATATGCTGATCAGTCAAATCTTTTCGTCTTTGGTATAAGTTGCGCTCTGGGACATCACGCTTGCGTTCAAGGTTACCGAACACTTTACTTCAACATGAATAGATTCACCCAACAAATCGGCCTGGCTAAAATGGATGGCTCTTTGATCAAATGGTTGGATCACATGAGAAAAGCGAAACTTATCATCCTGGATCACAAGCGTCCAAAATAAAATAAAAAGACATGGAGTTTATCCCTAAACTTAGGGGTACACAAAACCATAATCCATGTCTAGGATAAAAATAAGTTCTCACAACTTTTAGCACTAATAGATCGGACAATAATAAGCAAGGCAGTAAGAGAGCACGGCACAGATAAGTATAGTAAGGGGATTGCGAAGTGCCACAGGCAACCTCAACCACATGGGAATGACAAAGGCACCGTGTAAGTCATCACTGAGTTACATCAATAAGCATCGCAGTTATAAGGTATTTGAGGATATATACTTCAGTCTTTTAGATAGGTGGGAACCATCCTTATACAGGCGTCGTCAGTATGCACGACGGCTCAAACGAAAGATATTCATCATGGATGCCAGCATTATACCCTTGTGTTTGTCTGTATTTGATTGGGCTAAGTTTCGTACAAAGAAGGGTGCCTTAAAGCTACATGCAGTACTTGACTATGACTCGGGATTGCCTTGTTATGCTTTGATGACTGACGGCAAGACCCATGAGATCAATGTAGCCAAAGACACTGTATTCCCTTCAAGCTCAGTACTTGTGGTGGATCGAGCCTATGTAGACGGCTTTGTTGCATGAATAATTTTTTAAAAATAGCTTAGCTATCGCTTGATTAATCATTTGGTTAAGCTACTTTTTGGCAAACGGGCATACCAAGCCCTGTCATTTTATTTAAGCAAGCTACTTTTATGGCAGCCTCTCTTTGCTGGGTTTCAAATCGTCGAGAATATAGCTGTGGACCAAATATTGCCTTGAATCGAAACATTGCTGTTTCTGCTATACTCCGTCTGTGGTATCCACTTTGCTCCTTCCATTTCTTTCGGCCTTTCTTTTCTATTTCCTTTATGATCTCGTTGCGATCAAGATCCAGTAACTCGTCATTTTCATCTACCCAGTACATTGCATTTTCCTGTGGAGGTATTATACCTTCTATCTGTTTTTCTTTAAGCAATTCCCATATCTCATATGTATCATAAGCACCATCACCTCCAAAGCGGTCTATTGGGCTTTTCACTTGATCCAATAATTGTGGAACCTGCTGAGCATCTCCATCTCCTTTGCTGTTTTTTGTCAGTACCTGTGCATGGATATATCCTGTCTTTTCATCTACCCCTATATGCAGCTTACCCCATGTCCTGCGCTTATTATACCCATGTTTACGTACCTTCCATTCCCCCTCTCCATACACCTTGAGTCCCGTTGAATCAAATACTATAAACATGGGGCCCTTTGTTTTGGGAACATCCATTTTTACTTCCACTTGTTTTGCCCTACGGCTTATTTGACAATAGCTCGGAACGCTCAATTCTATCCCCATCATGCCTAACAATGAACTGGCAAAACCCTCTAATTGTCGGTACTTCAACCCAAATACTACCTTGAGCTGTAGCAAGCTCCTCATGCATTGTTGTGAATACTTATACTGGGCTCCTTTTTGATTAGGACCTTGGTAATACCAGCAGCCTAATAAGGCCTCATCAAACCATATAGTTATGTCTCCTCGTTTTACAAGACTCCTATTGTATTCTCTCCAATTTGTGATCTTATACTTGTTTTTCTTCTGCTTTTTTTGCTTTCCCCCAACCTTAGTTTGTTGCTTTGTCATGTGTCTTGCTTTGTAAGGTTGGTCTCTCAAAGAGACTATCTCCATCTCTTTTATCATCCATTCATGCAACAAAGCCAAACGGAAATGGAAAGTATTTTCAGAATTATCAAACGCAGACTTGCCAAGTGGGCATTTAACAAGTACAAGCGTTTTAAAAGGCGAAAATTCGTAACCTATGCCCAACAGTGGTTAAGAAAACTGGCAAAAGATTTTGCCTACATCTTTCCACATTGGCAACATGGATTTACGCCTTAGACTTGATTACGAAGAGCCGTGTGAGGCGAGAGTTTCACAGCCTGTCCCGTTGTCTAACGGGACACGGTTCTGTGAGAGGTTTAGGGATGAGATTCCCCTTTACCTACTCGACTTCCTTTTTTATTATTGACAGTATTTATCAATTTACTTCTTCACAATGTGCACCTCCTTCAACACTTGAACAAGCCCAATCGCCACTTGCTTGCATTTCATCTGCTGCATCTACACAAGCACCCTGTCCGGATGATGTAGATGATGTACATTCCCATTTACTCGTACCTCCGCTGGAATTTAAGGTCAATGAATAATCTGCATTATCCGATACTTTATCTAAAAAATTAGATAGTGCAAAAACAGGCGCTGTTTGATTACTTGAGGTTTCTTTGCAGGTCCATCCACGCTTTGCACAATTAGCCTTTATTGTACTTATATTGGGTCCACAATACTTGGTAGTTCCTCCGTTTGAAAATGTTACGTGTAAACATTTTTTGGCTGTCTTATTATCTCCTAAATCAATTAGACCAAAATTAACTTTTTCACCTTCTGTATTAAGGTCATCCAATGCAACAAGGTATTTATCAATATTTACTTCAGAGGAAGAAACATCTTCACAAGTCCATCCTCTACTTTTGCAATTTGCCTTAATTTTGTCAGTATTGGGACCGCAGTACTTTGCAGTTCCTCCATTTCCCAAAGTAACTTTCACACATTTTTTTGCAGTAGTTTCAGACCCAAACCCCTGAAAAGTATAATCTACTTTTCCTCCATTATTATCTACTTTTTCTAATGACTCTAAGATTCCAATTTCTAAATCTCCTTTTGATAATTTCTTTTCGCAAGAAATCATTGAGATTGCGAACATGAGTAAAAGGCTCACAAAAAATAATTTGTTGAATCTTTCTTTTGTGGCTGATTCTGGATGTACAGATTTTTTGGCTGTACTTGATGGTGTTTGATTCATCTTTTTCATTTCATGTAGGTTTTATTGTTAATAATTATTTTTCTAGGTGGAAGCGAACAGCGCGCTTAGTATAAGAGCAGTAGCGGATTAAATGCACTTACTTTTCGGATAACAATATACTTAATTAAATGCAAAAACGGTTCGAGTATTCACCCACTAGATTATAAGTAGACTTTAAAACCAATGCTTTGAATATCATCACACGATCAAAACAAGAACGACCATCTTTGCGGTGTTCAACAACAGTAAAAGCACTTTCCAATGTCTTGCGAAATGACTCAAAAATCAATGTGTTTATTCAAAATCTCGAGAGGATCACCCATCTTCGATAGTTGCTCCAACCTGAGTTGCTCATCAAAAAAACCTGCCGCCATCACTAATTTTTATTATACTACAAAATATGATTTTTTAATGGGTTTTCGGAGGTGCCCTTAAGACGAAACAACTTTTTTAATACCAATAGGTATCTTTCTTGTGGATTGACAGTCTAAATAAATATCAAAACATCTTTTATATAGAATATTTTTGTTATATGTAATATTGTATTAATTTCGCACAAAATTTAAATAATCTTAATTATGAGCAAATTCGAAGAGAAGGTTGAAAAGTACATCGCCGAAATGACTGGCAAACTAAAAGTAGGAAGAGTTGATAAAAAACTTTTTACTGCAGTAGCCAAGGCTTGTGGTCCTTCACTATACCGAAAAGATGCTGAACGAGTATCTACAAAAGATCCTAAAGAAATGGATCGCGTCAAGAAGAATTTCTTGATTAAAAAACTCGGACTTAAAGATGACCCAAAATTGGATGCCGCTATTTCTAAGGCAGCAGCAGCATTCGGTTCAGGAAACAGAAATAAGTACAGAGCAATTTTCTATTACTTCCTGGTAAAAGAACTTCGCCAAGGAGGTAAATTCAAGTAATAAAACGAAAGGCGGTTAATTTTGACCGCCTTTTTTCTTTTCCTCTTTCATTATTTCTTCCATTACCATCTCTAGCTGTTCACCTCCAATATCTTTGAGTATTATCTTTTTGTCCTTATCAAGGATAAATATTTTAGGTGTCTGCTCCACATTATAGAACATCTTGAAACGAGACTTATGATATTGGTCACCTAGATTCAGGTAAAATCCATCCATTCCTTTTTCTTTCACGGCCTCCCAACAAGATGCATACTTGTCTTGATGCTTGGTGCAAATCCCCACAACCTTGACTCCTCTATCTTTAAAATTTTTATCGAATTCGATCACCTTGGGCATTATCTTCTTGCAATGCCCGCATTCTGGCGCCCAAAAGATCAAGACGATATAATCAGCCTCTATATCATGAATTCTTATAGAGTCTCCATTCTCTTTAAACAATAAAACATTCTTTGGTGTCTTTCCGATCAATACTCGCTTCCTACCATCTGATTTACTTATTATTTTAAACTTATTCTTGTCATCTATCCAGTCTGCCCTTCCCGATTTTACATACTTATCAACGAGATGCACAAAGACCGCATCCATTCCAACAATCTTGTTTCTAGTAAATCTATTGACAAACTCGCTCAGATAAAACCTAAATGACATCGGGGCATGCTCAAATTCACTCAAAAGGTAATCAACAGTGACTATCATTGAATCAGGATGAGAAGGCGTCAATTTGTCTATGTAATAATTAATACGTTGATTAAGAAACGGTGTTCTCAATAACACCTCATCTCCCAGATCGACATGATCAAAGTAGTGCTTTTTATAAAACAGATATCTCTGTACTTGTTGCTCCTCATCAGTTCCTTCAAACTCAGGTAGTGGCGTTTCAAACCCAGATTTTACAATTTTGGAAACGAGCGCATCTGTGCGTTCTCTTACCAACTTCTCATTGTAGGCTTTTACTTCAACATCTAGAGATTCCATTTCAATAGAAAGTCTAGCCTGGTCCGCTTCATCAACATCCTCCGCAGACAACTCATCGTTTATCTGAAGGACTCTCTCTTTCCTTTCACTAATGAAAGTTAGATAATCAAAAAAAACAGTGTTCTCCATAGAGCCATCTGCTTCCATGGGCATAGGATTATTAATATCAAGCTTTATCGTAAATTCTTGGTCATCCTTAGGAACCAAGAATTGGAAATAATTATTATCAGGAAACGTTAGAAACAAGTAAATACCTGTCTCTAGAGTATCTTTTCCTTTAATCTCAAATCGTCCATTGTTTCGATAAAGTGTATCAAATACTAGCTGGCGAGCACCATAATAGTAGCCAGCAATCAATGTGTCGTTGGAATAATTTTCTAGCTCAATACGGATATCGTGTTGCCCGCTCAAGTTGCCGACGGACAGCATGGCTACAAATAGAATTATAGAGAATGTTTTTAACAGCATAATGTTAATAATGTCCTTCATCACAACATGAAATAAGCAAAATTATGTGACTATCGGTTGACTTTAAATCTTTATTAACTTAAGTATAAAATGTAATGTAGTTTGGGGTTGATATTAATAATCACTCTTCAATCTTTGCACCTCGTCTTGCAGCAAGTAAATATAATACAGCCATTCTCACCGCAACACCATTCTCTACCTGTTGAAGAATTATAGAGTGATGAGAATCCGCTGCATCACTACTAAGTTCTACTCCCCTATTGATCGGCCCTGGGTGCATCAATACAATTTCCTTTTTTAAACCATCGAGCATCCTTCTATTAATCCCGTAGTATTGAGTGTACTCACGCAAGGAGGGTATGTATTTAATATCTTGTCTTTCCAGTTGAATTCGTAATACATTAGCAACATCACACCATTCCAACGTTTCTTCTATATTGTAACTTTTATCTACACCAAGAGTCTCGATATACTTAGGTATAAGTGTCGGAGGACCACAGACTCTGACATTGGCACCTAGCTTCAAAAGACAGAATATATTACTCAGTGCAACTCGGCTATGACGAATATCTCCAACAATGGCAACATTCTTCCCTTTGATGTCTCCAACTTTTTCTTGGATAGAAAATGCATCAAGCAATGCCTGAGTTGGATGCTCATGCGTACCGTCACCTGCATTAACAATGCTAGAATCAATATGCTTAGATAGAAAATGATGAGCTCCTGGAGCAGGATGACGCATAACAACCATATCCACCTTCATGCTGAGAATATTATTAACAGTATCAAGCATGGTCTCACCTTTTTTGACCGATGAAGAAGATGAAGATAAATTGACAACGTCAGCACTTAATCTCTTCTCTGCTAGCTCGAATGATATCTTGGTTCGTGTAGAGTTTTCAAAAAACAAATTGGCTATGGTCACATCACGAAGTGACGGCACTTTCTTGATGGGTCTATTGATAACTTCTTTGAATTTGACAGTAGTTTCAAAGATAAGGTCGATATCTGCCGCCGTGATATACTTGATTCCCAGAATGTGCTTAGTACTCAGCTGTGGAGTCTCACTCATTCTACCTCTCTTTCAGGTGAAAACAATAGAATCCGATCTTGTCCATCGATAGAATCAAACTCTACTTTAACGTAGGCATGATCCAGTGCATCAACTGTAATCCCCGTATAATCACACTGTATAGGCAACTGTCGATTGAAACGCCTATCCACCATTGCCAACAATTCAACCTTATCTGGTCTGCCAAAATCTTGAATTGCTGCCATTGCCGCCTGTACTGTTCGGCCTGAGTAGAGAACATCGTCTATGAGCACAACCTTTTTTCCTTCAAGACTAAATTCTATGTCTGTATCGCTAGCCTTAAGAGGCTCCGATCGGGTACGAAAGTCATCCCTATAAAAAGTTATGTCCAGCTTTCCTGTAGGTAAGCTCAATCCTTTCACATTGGACTCGACACAGGCACGAATGCGATCAGCAAGATAAACTCCTCTTTCCTGGATGCCTATGAGACAGGTATTGTCAAAGGAATTATAATTCTCTATAAGTTGATGAGAAAGTCGCTCAAGTGTCAGACCAAAGCGTTCATTTTGAAGTATGGTTCTCCCGCGACTCATGGACGGCAAAGATATGAATTGCTAGCTGCTATTTGCTGACCCTGTTTTCCTTTTCTTTTAGAATTATTCACTTTCCCTTCCAAGCACTTTTAAGAGAAACCGTTTGATTAAAGACTCTGCAATCTTCTGAGAAATCTGTATCCGCTGAGTAATACCCCTTTCTCATAAATTGAAAGCAACTACCAGGGGCTATATTGGCCAAGCCTGGTTCCGCAATTGCATTCTTATTTATAGAAAGAGATTCTTTATTATAAAACTCGAGAAAATCCTTGTCCTCATGACTTAATGGAGCAGGATCTGTAAACAATGCATTATAGTTTTTCACCTCCACCTTTATCCCATGACTTGCCGATACCCAGTGAAGTGTTCCTTTAGCCTTCACACCTGAAGTATCCTCACCACTCTTACTTTCTGGGTAGTACGTGCAATTGACTTGAGTTATATCACCTTTATCATTAGTTTCATACCCTTCACAATGAAGAATATATGCTCCCTTGAGTCTTACATTCCTATCGGGACCCAATCTGAAGAACTTGCGGGGAGGATCAATCATAAAATCATCTCTCTCTATCCATATTTCTCTGGAAAATGGGACATTGCGATAAGCACTATTTTCCTCCTCCGGGTTATTTATTATTCTTAGTTGTTCGACTTCATCTACCTTATAATTGGATATCACAACTTTCAAGGGGTTAAGAACCACCATCGCCCTATCCGAGGTCTTATTGAGCTCATCTCTGACACAAGATTCCAACAGAGCTATTTCCTGAAGGTTGTCTCTTTTAGCTACACCTGTTTTTGCGCAGAAATTTCTTATGGCTGCTGCAGGATAACCTTTTCTTCGAAGTGCTGATATTGTCGGCATTCGGGGATCATCCCAACCCGTTACAAGACCTTCGTTGACGAGTTTCAGTAATCTACGTTTACTTGTAATCATGTACTCTACATTCATACGTGCAAATTCAATTTGTCGCGAAGGAAAAATCTCGAGCTTTGCGATCAACCAATCATAGAGGGGTCTATGATGTCGAAACTCCAACGAACATAAAGAATGTGTGATACCTTCAAGAGAGTCTGACTGTCCATGAGCAAAATCATACATAGGATAGATACACCACTTATCACCCGTACGATGGTGAGTAGCCTTCTTAATACGGTAGATTACCGGATCCCTCATATGCATATTAGGTGAAGTCATATCAACCTTGACACGTAGCACTCGTCTTCCATCCTCAAATTCTCCATCCTTCATTCTTCTAAACAAATCAAGACTCTCTTCTTTCTTACGATTTCTATATGGGCTTTCTTTCCCTGGAGCCGTAGGAACACCCTTCATCTCAGCTATTTCCTCAGCTGTACTGTCGTCAACATACGCTAGGTCTTTTTCAATCAATCTCTCTGCGTAAGAATATAGATTATCAAAGTAGTCTGATGCGTAAAGTTCATTTGCCCACTCGTAGCCTAGCCATGCAATATCCCTCTTAATCGAGTCAACATACTGTGTTTCCTCAGTCACCGGATTGGTATCATCAAATCTAAGGTTGGTCTTTCCTCCATATTTTTTTGCCAACTCAAAATTGATCCAAATCGCCTTTGCATGACCTATGTGAAGATATCCATTGGGCTCCGGGGGAAATCGCGTATGGATACGACCATCATGTTTTCCATATTTTATGTCCTCTTCTATGATCTCTTCAATAAAATTGAGCGACTGATTTTTCTCTTCTGACATAATCTACATTTTTGATGGCATCTCTATACCCAGGATATCCATGGACTTTTCAAGAATCCGACCTACATTCCTAGACAAGTTTATTCTGGATGACTTTGCAGCCTCGGTCTCTGCATTGAGAATCCTGACTTCATGATAAAATCGATGATAATTCTTGGCAAGGTTATAAACGAACGCAGCCAAGTGGGAAGGATCTATTTCTTCTGTTGCAGCTTTCAATACTTCAGGAAAATCAGACAACAATTTAATCAACGATACTTCAAATTCATTAAGCTCAGTATATGAATCACTACTACCTGATTTATCAGAATCATGCTTCCGCAAGACGGATTGGATTCTCACAAAGGCATTCTGAATATATGGACCAGTCTGGCCTTGCATATCTAACGACTCTTGAGGATTAAAAGTCATTCTCTTCTTAGGATGTATTTTTAGGATGAAATACTTCAACGCACTCATCCCTATCTTTCTAAAAACATCCTCTTGTTCTTCATCGGTAAGTTCATGAATTACTCCCCGATCCTTGGCATTGTTGCTGGCTTCGGTAATTATTTCAGCCATTAATTCGTCAGCATCAACTACAGTGCCTTCCCTTGACTTCATTTTTCCTGTTGGAAGATCTACCATACCATAAGAAAGATGATATAACCCCTCACTGTATGGTCTCCCTAATTTCTTCAATGATTCAAACAACGCTTTAAAATGATAGTCCTGCTCATTCCCAACAACATAAATCATTCTTTTTACATCATGCTCACGATATCTCAACTCTGCCGTTCCAAGATCTTGTGTTATATAGACCGAGGTACCATCACTACGCAACACGATTTTCTTGTCCAAACCTACATCCTCTAGATCGATCCAGACACTTCCATCATCATTCTTATAAAAAACTCCATTTTCAAGACCACTATTGATAAGGTCCTTCCCTAGGGTATATGTGTTAGATTCATAGTAGATAACATCAAAGTCTACACCAATGGCTTTGTAGGTCTCATCAAATCCAGCATACACCCATCCATTCATCTTGCGCCATAGTGCCATTGTGTCCTCTTCTCCGCTCTCCCACTTCGTCAACATGTCTTTGGCTTCTTTTCCCAATGTGCTATATTCATTGAAATAGGCATTCTTGTAAGCAGAAAAAAATTGATCAGGACTCTGTCCTTCCTTTATTTTTCTTTTTACAGCTTCCTGAGCATCATTGCTGGATTGCCAAGTTGCATACTCTTCTTTTAACTTCTTGTCAAATATTACGTAATACTTCCCCACAAGATGATCTCCCTTTATCCCACTACTTTGAGGAGTTTCATCATTCCCCCATTTTTGCCAAGCTAACATACTCTTGCATATGGCTATACCTCTATCGTTTACAATCTGTGTTTTTATAACCTCATAACCTTGTGAGGCAAATAGCTTAGACATTGACCATCCAAGTACGATGTTTCTAAAATGGCCCAGGTGCAGAGGTTTATTGGTATTAGGTGATGAGTATTCGACCAGCACTTTTTCTCCATTATCGGGAGCAAAGCCAAAACTCTCATCTGAGTTAATGTCTCCTAGCCTATCGATCCAATATGCGTCAGTCAATATCAAATTTAAAAAACCACCAATCGCTCGGCATTCTTTGATGTCCTTGTGCCCTGCCAATATTCCTTTTACTATCTCCGCTAATCGAGGGGGCGACATGGAAAATTTCTTTACCAGAGGAAAAAGAACAACAGTTAAATCGCCCTCCTGATCTTTCCTAGTAGAGTTAACCACAATCTCTTGAGGTGATACCTTAGTATTGAGTTTCTGACTCAATACATCACTACATAGAGTCTTAATATTATCTACAATCTGTGTCATAATTTCAGGGAACAAAAATACGATTTAAGACCTCATGAGCCCTCGAAAGAAAGTAAAGTTTACTTCACCGTAAGATCTGGCGTCGAAAAATCCATCATAATGCTCCAAGCTGATACTAGGTCCATGCTCTACGACCACTAAGGAATCATGCGATGCAGTCACCTTTTTCATTGCCTTGAGCAAATCATTATAATTCTCAAAACTGAATGGGGGGTCGGCGAAAACGTAGTTGTATCTATCCTCACAAGATTTTAGAAATTTAATAGCATCCATAGAGTAAGAACTTAACTTGTCCTCTATCTGTAAATCCTTTGCAACACTATCAACAAAGGCAGTACATTTTCTGTACTTATCGATAAATGTCACATGTCTTCCTCCTCTGGAAATAAACTCAAATGAATGTCCTCCAAAACCACCAAATAAATCCAGCATACTCCCAGAATGGAAGTCGATTTTATTGCTTAATATATTGAAAAGGGCTTCTCTTGCGTAATCAGTTGTCGGGCGAGTAGGCCATTTGTTTCCTGCTGGAGAAAATCTTCTTCCCTTTAGAGAACCTCCTATTATTCGCATTGAAGAATTGCATATTTATCCATATGCTGGTAGGATCTCGCACCTAAAACTTCCTCGGCAGAATCATCAAATGTTATACGTTGGAAATATGGAGAAACCGCTCGATATATCTCAGATGACTTTGTCAATTCGCCTGCAAGTACGAGAGGTACTGTTCTTCTACTCAGTTTTTCCTCTTGGTAGACTAATGCAATAAAGTACAATACATCAGTTGTTGATTTAAACTTGAACTGATTATAAAATTTTAATCCCCCGATTTTAGCTTCGTAAGCAAGATAGAGGACGTTATCGCGAAACAGGGCATACACCTTATTCAAATGATATTTCCTTATATGCGACAGTATACACGTGGAAATATGCCTTGATCGGATACGACCATCCAATGTCGGAAATTGTGACCATGTATCGTGATCGATGCTATAGACAGTTGTAAGTCGATGTCCCTTCACCTTTTCATATACTATCTGATCGGCAGAAATAGTGTACCCAATATAACGCATGTAATCTTTGAGATAATCAGCATCAAATTCTCTGCTATTTATATGTGTATAATTCTGCCCATGAGATGCTATAGTAATGCGCTCAGCATCAGACTTAGACGCACATGCCTCCTTTAATCCAGCAAGGTCTTTATCCGTGTCTTTTGATCGTCGCTTTCCACCGACCCACTCCATGGATGAATACTTATTTTTCTCTATTTCTACCGTAATCGCCTTACGAGAAGTTAATTTTCTAGCCATCTAGGTGGTTACCAATTTCCAGATAAATTAGGAGCATTCAAATCTCCAAATTTCAATGTTTTGTTTGGATTATAACTTGCATCATACTTTGAAAAAGAAGGACTCGCATATTTGCCCATAAACTCCTTGTACTTAGTCCCAACTTCAACAACATGCACCAATGTACTCTGATATGTTAAAGTATCAGCCTCAATATTGAAGGTTTTGCCATTGGTATAAGGGATATATCTAAGTGAATCTAAACTAATATCCATGTCTCTAATAGAATCAATCGCCGAATAGTAACTATAGACAATTTTCCACAAATCTTGATTTGAGGGATCATCGGGATCTTCCACTATATTTTCGAAAGTGATACTATCGTTTCTTAAAACGTGATTCAACGTATCAAAATCACCTGCAAACTTCCCAGTAATATCCCTAAAGATTTCCTGGCTTACACGAATATCAGTAAGTCGCTTTTGAACTGCATTCTCTCGCTTACTTTTCTCTGCATTAAAAGCTATAGGACCTCTAATGTTAAGAACCAACAGGTAGAGCAAAAAGGCTACCAAAGCAAATAACAATATGTTTATAATCAGTCTCATCTACGTTTGTTTAATTTAAAGCTAGTCTTCCAAGATTGAAGATGTCAAAATATCTATTTTTGGTGTGCTACAATTATACAACTTTTTAATTATTTGTATGCAATACTCATCAACCATTAGGATAAAGTGAAGCCAATACACATACTTGCCATTGAAAGTAGTTGTGATGACACATCAGCAGCTGTCTTGTTTAATGGTAAAATATTAAGTAATGTAACCGCGACTCAAGACATACACAAGCTCTATGGAGGTGTTGTCCCAGAGGTTGCTAGTAGACAGCACCTACAAAGTATTGTCCCAGTGATAGATACCGCGTTAAGTAAGGCTTCTGTAACAAAGGACCAACTCAATGCAATTGCGTTTACTCGAGGACCGGGATTAATGGGCAGCCTATTGGTAGGTACTACCATGGCAAAAGCATTGGGAGCCTCGCTCGATATTCCTTTGATAGAAGTACATCACATGCAGGCTCACGTCATGGCACACTTTGCAGAAGACCCCCATCCTAGGTATCCATTCTTATGTCTAACTATATCAGGTGGTCACACGCAAATACTTGATGTCACTGGTCCCAACCAAATGAACATCATTGGTACTACTGTCGATGACGCAGCAGGGGAAGCATTTGATAAGTGCGGAAAGATGCTCGGTCTTGACTACCCTGCCGGACCTGCCATTGATAAATTGGCAAAGAAAGGAAACCCTATATACCCATTTCCTGAACCCAATGTAGGAGAACTAGACTTCAGTTTTAGTGGTCTCAAAACATCCTTCTTATACTTCCTCAGGTCAGAGTTAAGCCAAGACCCTGATTTTATAAATCATAACATTGCAAATCTGGCAGCCTCCATCCAAGATAGAATCGTATCTATCCTTATGAATCGGTTGATCAAAGCCACAAACATCACAGAGCACACAGATGTAGCCATTGCTGGAGGTGTATCCGCAAACTCACATTTAAGGTTAAAGTTTGAATTGATCGGCAGCAAGATGGGATGGAACACCTTCATCCCCAACTTCCAGTACTGTACTGATAATGCTGGAATGATTGCAGTATCAGCTTATTACAAGTATTTGGCAAAGGAATTTGCCAAAGCAGACGTGGTTCCCGATCCTAGAATGTCTTTTTAGATTTGAGTGAAAGTGCTCTTATCTTTATAATCTTTATTCGTCGACTATCTTCTTTTTCATCTTCTTAAACTCCGTCTCCGTGATGATACCGTCTTCTTTCATCTGTGCCAACTCCTTTAGTTTTGATACAGGATCAGCCAAGTTAGACTCTCCTATTAAATCAGGTGCAGACGTAGGCACCTGATCTTGTTTTTTCTTTAACTCGCGTGCGATCTCCTTTCCTTTTTCAAACTTTTCATTGTAGTACTTCTTCAATCGATCAGGATCAAAGTCCAAAAATGTTCCACCTGTCTCAAAGTGCTTCTTGAATACTTCCCCTAAAGCATATGTGCTGCCTCCTGACAACACTGCCAGAGAAATCCCTCCCAGTATAGAACCCACACCAGGGATAAACTTTATAGCTCGGGCCCCTATCCTGGCCACGCTGGCTCCAGTCAATGCTGTTATCAATGCCTTCCCTTCGGTTTCTTTGAAATCAATATCATAAAGCTTAGACAACTGACGTATCATATCCAGCTGTATAGCACTTACCGCAAAAAAGTCTACAATAGGTACTGGTATAAAACCAGCTCCCATCGACCAGATCATATGATTTTTAATTACAGAATTTGCGTTTCCTGTGCGGTCTGATATTTTCTTAGTCATGTCAGTTTCTTTGTCAATATTCCAATACAATTATAAATGAAAATGTTCCATAGATTATGATTAATCGATCAACAAGCATCTTTTTTTGATAGAATACTCTCCTGACAACTATCGAAATGCTCAATCAAACATCCTCCAACTGATACCAGCCGAAAAGAAACTATCGGTAGTATAATCGTTGAGCCCCATGCCCATTGCAATGTCTAACTGCACGTCCTCAATGAGCCATAAAATAGTTCCATAGTCAACATTGTGAAGGGCTTGCTCTCTTCGAGAAAAGATCCACATATCTCCGCAAAAGCACCTAACCAGTCTGTAATATTAATACCCAATGATGTCGAATAAAGTGGGTTGCTTGCAGCCTGCTCTCCGTCCCATGCCATACCTAGGTTTCCTGCAATTGAAAACATATCGTTTATTCCTTTTGAAATGGCGAACCTAAAATCAGGAGCTATGTGAGAAGGTCTGTAGCTCGATTCATCTATATCAGTAAGGGTAAGGTGACCAAGAAAATATATCGCTGGCCAGGAATTATTTTCTTTTACTAGATTTGTTTTAAATCCTATAGTTACAGGACCAAAGCCCGCAATATGTGTTCCATCAATATTGGGAAAAATTTTTGAAGTGATCAAGCGAAATTCGACATTCTTAAATATTCCCAGTCTGATCAGGAAGTCCAATTGATTAATTTTGGCATCAGCCCCATCAAACAAAGTTGTGCAAAGATATCCTGCTTCTAATTGTAATGAACCGGGTGCCATTACAGCCGTGGATTCAGTATTATCTGGTCGATCCGTAATGAGCGGATTTTGTGCTATAATTGCAAAAGAAACTATTACAAAACACAGCGAAAATATAGGCTTCCTCATAATTTTTATTTAGCTAGCACACATTAGATTTACTACATTTGTGTACTGCAGTCCATTGAAATCATACCGAGTAAATATACACGGAATAATAATATCATTCGTTATTAATTGCATCAAACTCATATCTACATGTTTTGTTATAAATCTATATTGGTTTTACTAACCATCATCCTATTCGCTATGTGTAAGAGTGACAACCCTGCTCTCGATGTCTACAAAAACCCTAATCGCAAGGATCACCATAGTTACTCTAATCCATCGGAAGCTTTGACAACGCATCTTGATCTAGATATCAGATTAGATTTTAATCGTAAAGTGATCTCTGGTACAGCCAAGTGGGACATACTCAATGATGGAAGCGATAAGATTATTTTTGACACGAGAGATCTCGTTATAAAGAAAGTTGAAGTCGATGGTCATGAAGCTGACTTTGAATTATCATCTATTGATAAATTCCTCGGACAAAGCCTCACAATCCCAATCAAGACTCAATCAAAAAGTGTAAGCATCACATACGAAACTACACCCGTGGCACCTGCCGTACAATGGTTGAGTCCAGAACAAACAGCAGATAAGACCCATCCATTTTTATTCACACAAGGGCAAGCCATCCTTACCCGTACCTGGCTTCCATGCCAAGACAGCCCTGGCATAAGAATAAGTTACAATGCTAAGGTGACAGTCCCAGACGGTCTCATGGCAGTCATGAGTGCATCCAATCCTACTAAAATGTCTGACGACGGAGTCTACTCTTTTGAAATGAAGCAGAAAATTCCTCCATACCTTATAGCATTGGCTGTTGGAAACCTGAAATTTGGGTCAGTTGGAAAGAGAACTGGAGTGTATGCTGAGCCTTCTATGCTCGATGCTAGTGTATATGAATTTGGAGAGATGGAGCAGATGTTAGAATCTGCAGAGAATTTATATGGTCCTTATTTATGGGACAGATATGATGTAATTGTCCTTCCCCCCAGCTTTCCATTTGGAGGCATGGAAAACCCTCGACTTACATTTGCTACACCAACGATAATTGCTGGGGATCGCTCACTTACCGCACTTATAGCTCATGAACTGGCACATTCGTGGTCAGGAAATTTAGTGACGAATGCAACGTGGGATGACTTCTGGCTCAATGAAGGCTTCACTGTTTATTTTGAAAGGAGAATTATGGAGGCCGTCTATGGAAAAGAGTATGCCGACATGTTGGCAATATTGGGATATCAAGATCTGGAAGCGGATGTTGAAGACATAGGAGAGCATAGTCATGACACGCACCTGAAGCTGGATCTCAAAGGAAGAGATGCGGATGATGGAATGACAGACATTGCTTATGAAAAAGGTGCCTACTTTTTGTTGATGTTGGAGCAGAAGGTCGGTCGAGTGAAGTTTGATGAATTCTTGCGTAATTACTTTGAGCATCACAAATTCAAAACCATAGCTACTGACGAATTTGTTACCTATCTTAAATCTAACCTACTTGCGCCTAACAATGTCGAGGTTGATCTTGACGAATGGATCTTTGGCCCAGGAATTCCTTCCAACTGTCCAAAATTCTCTACCGACAAGTTTGCACAAGTAGACGACGAGGTAGGAAAAGTCATCAATTCAGCTAAGGGAATTGACATTAAAACAGCTGAATGGAATACTCACCAATGGCTTCACTTTATAAGGTCGTTGCCCAAAGAACTTGAAAAGACAAAAATGGCCTCATTGGACAAAGCATATAGTTTTAGTAAGTCGACAAATTCTGAAATTGCTGCAGCATGGTATGAATTATCAATCCATAATGGCTATTACTCTGAGAATGTTGATGACATAGAGAAATTCCTTATCAAGGTGGGACGTCGTAAATTCCTGACCCCACTATATAGAGCACTAAAGGAAAACAATGACTTAGATAAGGCGCGTGAAATATATGCAAAAGCTAAGACCAACTATCACTCTGTATCTACTGGAACCATGGATGCCTTATTAGAATTATAAGCTACATTTGCACAATTAAAATATCACTATATGAAAAAATTATTATCAGTACTATTATTAATAGGATTTATTGGCACGAGTGTCTTACTCGGTCAAAAAGAAGCCAGTGTCTTTGACTTTGGCAAGATGTGGACATTTGAGCATCCACCAAAAGAATATTTCAAGGAAGCATATGGCTTTGAGCCTTCTGATGAGTGGTTTGAAAGAGTGAGAATGTCTTCATTAAGATTTGCTACATGGTGCTCGGCATCGTTCGTCTCGCCTGATGGACTAATTATGACCAATCACCATTGCTCAAGGAATGTCGTGACGGCTCTTCAAGCAGAGGGTGAAAACTTTGATAAGCAAGGATTTTATGCTAAAACACTTAGCGACGAAAGAAAAGCTGATGGATTGTTTGTGGAGCAATTAGTAAAGGTCGTTGACATCACAGCTGAAGTCAAAGGAAAGACAATGGAAACTCCTGACGATGAGTTGGCTGCCGCTTCTCAAATTGCACTTCAAGAGATTCAAACAAAGTACCAAGCTATGAGTGGGTGGGAGAACCTGAGGCTGCAGACTGTTACTTACTACAGTGGAGGCAAGTACTCTCTTTATGGATACAAGAGGTTTGATGACATCAGACTCGTCCTTATTCCTGAGCTGGATTTAGGTTTTTACGGAGGTGATCCAGATAACTTTACATACCCACGTTACAATCTTGATGTTACATTTTGGAGAGCTTATGATGAAAATGGTGAGCCTTTGAATACATCAGCACACTACCTTCCTTTCAAGGAAGCTGGAGCTGTAGATGGTGAGGTTACATTCGTGGTAGGAAATCCTGGAAGCACAGAAAGATATAGAACAGTCGATCAACTAAAATGGGATCGAGATTATCGATATTCTATGCAGCTAAAGTTCATGAAAAACAGACAGGCTATCATGGAAGCTGACTATACTGAGATGATACAGGATCCGTCTAAGGAATTTGAGGCACAGGAATTACTTAATCAGATAGCCAATATAGCTAATGGCACAAAAGCCATCGGCGGAATCGTAGAAGGGATGAATAACCCTGAGCTTTTCAATAGAAAAGTAGCCATGGAAAAGAGTATCAAAAAAGCCTCACCTGGGATCACGTATTGGGATGATTTAAAAATGGTTTACAAAGAATTGGAGCCTCACACTTGGCCTTTGATGCACTTAGGCCCAAGTAATCTGCGTGGCAATGCTCTCTTGGTGATGCATGAGCTTCACAATTATGAAAATCTTATTGCCGATGACGCCGAAGATGGTGTATTGACAGAGAGTAGAGAAAAGATTCTCGGTATGGGTGAAAATCTGGATACACCAGAAGAAAGGAATCTCTTTAAGCTATTACTCACTGAAATATCAGAAGACATCTACAAAAGAGATAATACAATGACAAAGTTACTTGGAAGTAAGAGCATTGATGCTTTTGTAGATCAAGTTATAGACAAGACAAGATTCACATCTCGTAAGAAGGGAGAAAAATGTCTGAAAAAGACAGATAAAGTAAAGAAAGACGATGACCCTCTATTGAGAGCTTCGAGAATGTTGATACCAAAGTATATCGAAGCAGGAGCTGCTTTCCAAACAAGTAGCCCAAAGCGACGATTGCTTGAGAAAAAGATTGCCAACCAAGTATTTAACGTTCATGGAACAAGCTTGCCTCCCGATGCAACTTTTACCCTTAGAATATCAGATGGTGTGGTAAAAGGGTATGAGTACAATGGAACAATAGCACCCGTAAATACTACTTACTATGGTATGTATGACAGACATTACAGTCATGGAGAAGTATTCCCTTGGTCACTACCTGAGCGTTGGTTGAATCCACCTTCAGAGTTACTCAAAGCACCATTGAATTTTGTATCGACAAATGACATCATTGGTGGCAACTCCGGAAGCCCGATGATCAATGCATCTGGTGAGGTTGTAGGACTGATATTTGATGGAAACATCGAGTCACTGCCTGGCAATTTCATTTTTGATGATGAATTAAACAGGACGGTATCCGTGCATGCCGGCGGTATCATGGCTGCGATCCGATACATCTACAACGCCAATAGATTGGTTGAAGAGATGGTGGGCAAATAAGATATTGGTAAGAAGAAAATTAAACCTCCAATGACTTAAGCTGTTGGAGTTTTTTTTGTCCCGTCTATTGTAATCTCAACCATCCGTATGAAGTATGGAATATGGTGAGAGTATTTAATTGAAAAACTTCAATTTGGATAACGAAATTCTTGCATCTTTCTTAACATACATTATCACGCTCATATTTTCAAAAGACGCTTTGTTCCAAAACCACTACTTGAACTTACCTTAATAATATAGACTCCAGCAGCTAGGTCTTCCAAGTCAATGAATTTGCTCGAATTACTATTCAATCTTCGTGTCATAATTATCTCCTGTAGCAGGTTTATAACTTGCACTTCATAATCACCTCCTCTAGTTATTTTTACTTCAAGACGATCACGAGTTGGATTCGGGATAAGTACAATATCATCTGCTAATGTTGGATCAAATACAGAGGTTACCAACCACAAAGCTGACTGTCTGTTACAATTCTCGCTAAATGTAGTTACAAAGTATGCTCCTGGTTCCTCATTAAATTCATAAGTTCTTTCAGTGGCTCCGACAATGAGTTGATCATCTTTATACCATTGATAAGAATCGGCAGGTTTTAAGCTAACTAATTCTGTATCATTCTGAATAACCTCATTGGGAAGAAGATCGCTTGGCCCTACACTTATCAGAGAACTATATGATGTAATCGAACCAGAGCCGTCAAAAACTTTAATAATAACTTCATATTCTCCTTCGTCTCCAAAATTGTACTGAAACACTTCGTCTGTTGACACAACTTCACCTCCTACTATCCATTCCCTACTCACTACATTCCCTGTACTGACATCTGTCAGAGTGGCCAGGGATTCTTCACATGCTTTATCATATGTGAAATCGGCAAACAGTAGATCATCGCACTCAACTTCAAACCAATTGTCTGACTCTGACACAGTACTGTTTAATCCTGCATTCATTGAAGAATTTCCAACAATGTCCACTTTCGTAATATTTAGATTATCAAAACAATACTTCTTATGAGGCTCGATGTTTATTGCTGCCCTGGAAAATGCACTTGACATGATTGATATGGTGTTTATATTATCTACAACTATGTCATCATAAATATGCAATTCTGTGTTTTCCATAATTTTCAGATCAGCATCCATCAACACAAGTGTTCTGAACCTATTACCAGTTCCCTGAACAACAAGACTTTTTGTCACTTCTATTCTGTTGTAATACCCTCCAACATCCTCTAGTCTAAGGTCCCCAGCATTGATAAAACCATGAGATGCGACCTGTGAGGCTACAATACTTCCTGGTATATTCTCATCAAAACTATATGTAGTTAACGTATCGGATAAATGAGCCACTAATCCAAAATCAATCATGCGCAGATTGCTAAAGTCTGAACTATCCAATGGAATAAGACTCTGTTCATTTAAAAAGATAAGGCTGTTTACTTGTACATTACTACGTTGAATCTCTATCACTCCACCTCGTGCAATTATCCCTAACAATGGTCCAACGGTCTGATCGTTAAGTTTCCAAATCGCTTGATTATCCGTTTCCAATACAATACCAATATCATCTACCAAAGTCTTATTTAAGTTTAACAATAGACTTCTCGATACATTATCATTGGACAATCGCAAGGTACCGTCCACCAGCGTTAGTTTGCTTGATTCCAGTAGGACATCCCCACTAGATAACAAGTCGTTTCCTCCAAGGTCAAGTACTGCCGTAGAGTTGCTAAACCATACTATTCCGCCACAAGCATAGTCGCCATCCATAAGAGAGGTCTGACCATCTATTGTAAAAGAATTGTTATCGTAAATTACCTTATTGGTGCTTGCTGGAGTCACTCCAGCCGGTGCTCCTCCACTATTAAAGGACCAATTGTTTCCATCTGACCAATTGCCCTCATTTCCTATCCAATATAGATTAGATAGAGCATCTCCTTGCGATTCGTAGCTAATGATAAGACTAAATGACTGTGACCCATTTACTAAAGACCCTTTATGAGAAATCCTAAGTGTATAAGAAATCGGATTAGGGTCATCAATCTCTATAACCTCGACGTTGTCCCTTGAATTATCTCCTTTTAGTGCTGCGGCAGTAGGTGAATTGGGGTCAAGTGTCCACGGAAAGGATACATTCCCTGCACCATCATCGATGCGCATATCCAAGTCATTTACCAGCATTCGTGTAATAGGATCCAATGATACCGGTACAGGAGTTCCAGGCACATCTGTCCAGACCAAGGTTGCTTTAATTCTCGATCCAAGCACCGGATTAAGCTCAAGTAAATATTCACCACCAGATGTTATGACGTCCTCAACAATGATCTCGTTGACACCATTTTCCTCTAGAAGAACCTCCGCTGCACCCTTTGCATTTAAAAGTCCCCATCCATGCTTGTAATCAGGACCTGGATTAAATCCTGATTCGTGGGCTGTATGAATAACGAGTGCCTTCATTGTAGACGATCGCATAAAATGACCCTTCAAGTCCTCATGAAGCTCTTGGAGCAACAGTAGGCTTCCTGTTACATTGGGAGTGGACATAGATGTGCCTTGCATTATTCCATAGCCATCATCCGGTGTATCAAGGCAAGAAAACACTCCTACCCCAACACCTACTATATCAGGTTTTATTCTTCCATCATCTGTTGGCCCCCAACTGCTAAAACTACTCATGACCACATCAGCGGGTTCAATGTACCCCCCGCTAATTTTTTCTACAGCTCCTACGGTAAGTATGTTTTTTGCAGTACCGTAGGTAGAAATACAGTCATAAGTACCATCTGCAGGATGGCTTCCATCGCCGCTTTCACCTCTGTCGTTTCCCGCTCCTTTAACTATGAGGTAATGTGGCGCATCTAAGGCCACCTGGTCCCATTCTCGGGCTCTGGAATCGTAAAATCCAAATTTCCAGTCTTCATCTGTACTCAAAGTATTATCGCCTACCCATATTCCATTTGACCAACCGGCTACACTACCATAAGAATGATTAGAAAGTACAAGGCCACCAATAGCTGCGTCAATCATTTCTTGAGTATCGTTTTCAAAATCAAAGGCTCTTGCCTCCGCTTTTGTCGCCATCCCCTCAGCGGCTGGATTGACCCCGCTTGCAAGTATTGTACCCATAACATGGGAAGAGTGGTCACTCAAATCTCCACCGTCCCAATTTACCACCCTCGAGCCAAATTCTTGATGGTCTGTATTAACTCTACCACCATCCCACATAACGACTTCCATACCCTCCCCACTTAGATCCAGCCCTAATCCACCGTCTTTCTTTAAAAAATCAGTCCCGGTAGTGATCGATGCTGTCCTATTATAAGTGGCTCTTAAAACAGGTAATCCATTAATAATATCTTCGATAATCATTTGCTTACCATAGCGAGTATAAAGACCTCCCTTAAATGAAGGATTAGCAAGCACAAAGGCACGAATCCTATTCTTGGCATTTAAATTCTCTTTTTTAACATCAGCTTTTAACTCTAGTAGGCTTTCTTTATTTATCGAACGGTTAATTTGGCCATAGCTGCAACTAATGAGTAAGCAGAGGACTATACTTAAGACGACTGTTTTCATATTATTTTATTTTCGATTAAACGATTAAAGACACTACTTATTATTAATTAGACGAAGCACAACATCAAATCACCTACTCACTGATTAATTAATTATTTAGAAAATTAAAGTACAAAAAAACCCCTTGCAAATTGCAAGAGGCTCTATGTCATTCAATACGATTTATTATTGTTTGGTAAATAATACAATCTCTGTAAATGGATCTGTACCGCATCCTCCATCAAAACCAGACTCAAATGTATTATAAGTCATTTCAAAACTACTGTCATTAGCCGCACTGTAAAAACTAAATGTAGCAGCAGGACCTATATTTATTTCCGTTGCTCCCATATCACAAGAAAGGTTAGTCCCAATTAGATTAATAGGGATAACCTCTCCACAATCAAGGTCAAAAGATAATACTACGGCACCTTGTCCCATAATAGCAAGTTCCTGCAAATGAACAAAGTTAAAAGACCTTAAATTACCGCCTGCATTAGTTAGGTTAACTACCGTTCCATCAGGTCCAAAAGTACTTGCCCCAATCGCTGCAAAAACCTGATTATCCAAATATGTAATCGCGTAATCCCCAGTAAAATCAGAAGCACCAACAGGACAAGAAGCTACTATAATTTTATAGCTAATGTCTTTAAAATTCTCAGCAATCTGTATATCTGCATCTACTAGTCTTAATGTAAGAATCGGACTGGTAGTAGGATCTATATTATCAGGTAGAATCTCGATAGGCAGAGTTTCAAAGCTTGAATTAGCAGATATTACTCCACTTTCAGAACTCAACCGATAATCAACATTTTCAATAGCCGTAGTAAGAGAATCTACAACAATAAAATTATACTTAGTATCCGTATCCTTATGTGGAGCGATTAACCTTACTTCGATTCCTGGATCATAGATTGTACCTGATCCATCCGCTAAGAAACTACCTAGGGTTACTTCCTTGTTAAACCCTATATATTCTCCATCCAAAAACCCATCATCCGCTACTTTGTCATTACAAGCGACTGCGAGGCTGACAGCAATTAAAAAAATAAATATTCTATTTATCATGATAGTTAGTTTTATGTTTAATAGCCAGGATTTTGAACAATATTGTCATTGGCAAAAATTTCAACTCGAGGAATAGGGTATGTGAATCTAAAATTACCCGCATCCAATGTACACTCATCAGAGGTACAGTCCGTTCGAACAACTGCCATCCCCCATCTCTTCAGATCAAAAAATCTCATTCCTTCATAAGCAAATTCTTTTCTTCTCTCTGTTCTAATAACGTTCATCAAAGCGGATCCAGCCTCAGTTGTTGATCCCACTCCAGGGATTCTGTTTGTCCTTAGCGCATCTACATCATCTCTCGCCAACTGATCATTTCCCATTTCCGCATTTGCCTCTGCTCTGAGTAAATATAATTCAGAAACTCTCATCACAAATGGTTCATGAAGACCCCTATTAGATGGAGCTCCGTACCATTTACCTATTATGGATCCAAACGCAGGATCGTCTGCTAAAATGGCGGTAAGCCTAACATCGTCCACATCGTACAACCCTATCAAGTCATCAGAAGCATCAAATAAAGGGCCTATTCCGTCAAAAAAGTATCCATCTCCAATGGAGGGATCAATAGCGTCCAATGCTACTTTAAAAATCGCCTCTCCATCAGCATCCGTTTCACCAAACATCGAAGGATATTCTGCCATAGCAGATATACCAACTAAAGAAGCACTTATCGCTTCATTACATCGAGCAACTACACTAGACCAATCCCTTTTATACATAGAAATTCTAGCAAGTATACCATATGCAAGAGCCTCGCTCACCCGATTTACATCACCATCAAGCAGGTTGCCGGCACTAAGGACAGAGTTTATGTCGGTTTCAATAAATGAAAACAACTCTGCTGTATTTGCTCTAGGAACCTGTTGAAGAATATTATTGGGGTCAGTTACTATCGGTACTGCGAGTTCTGAACCATCTGCGTAAACTTGTCCATGCACTTTATACAATTCCAAAAGTGCAAGAGCTCTTACAACTAAGGCCTCCGATTTGAACTGCATAGCCAATACCCCATCATTTCCAGAAAATCCATCGGCATTCTCGATAATGAAATTAGCACGCCTTATACATCGATAAAAAATGTTCCATACGGACGAAACATTTAAGTCGTTATCTATATAATCCCATTCATGGACAAGGGCACCTTGACCAGTATTCTGAGACACAATTTTCAAGTCATCGCTAGGCCAATCTCCCAGCCATGTCAAACTACTAGGATAAGCTCCTTTCAGGGCAGAATACACCCCAAACAAGCTAATTTCCAAGTCATCTATGTTAGAAAAATCAGGTTGGACTACTTCATTATCTCTCCCTGGAATGTCAAGATCGCCTGTACAGCCGACGATCATAAAGATTATCAAAATTGGTGATATTATTAATTTAATGTATCTCATTATAATCAATTTTAAAGGTTAAAATCCAAGATTAGCACCAAATAGGTACGTCCTCGATGAAGGATAAGAATATTGAGCAATGTTGTTGTTGTCTTCAGGATCAAATCCAGTAAAATTCGTTGTAGTCCACAAATTTTTTCCTTGAACGAACAGCCTTATACTTCTAATAGTCCCTAATAGTTTACTAGTAAGGGGAACTTCATATCCAACTGTCACATCTCTTAACCTAAAGAATGACCCATCTTCCAAATCCTTCGAAGAAAATTGTCGTGCCGTGCCTATTCTCTGTATTTCTGTCACATCACCCGGTTCTTGCCATATGGTGTTCATTATTGTAAGCAAATTAAACTGCGCAAAATTTGGGTTTTCTTGAAAGAAGGTTTGATTATTAAACAATGTGTTTCCAGATACCCAGTTACCCAATGCAGAAACCGAAAAGCTTCCTCTAGAAAATTCTAAATTTACTCCTCCATTCCATGGAGCTATAAAGGTGCCAAAGGTTGCCTTCGGGTCAACGGCGTTGAAATCATCTGTTATATTACCATCATCATCTACATATAATGGATTTCCTGTCGCTGGGTCTACACCTGCCCATTCCTCTAAATAATGAGTACCTAGAGGAAGACCTTCCCTAATAATTGTAGTTCCTTGTTCGAATTCTTCCACCTGTCCCAAATCGGTAATCTCGTTGTTATTATAAGCAGCATGGGCACCGATACGTAACCTTGTATTTTCTGTTCTTATAAGATTAAATCCTAACCTCGCTTCATAACCACGATTTCTCATTGAACCTGCATTAATTGTAAGTGAGGTACCTCCACTAGATCTAGGAACTTCTTGGGTTATGAATAGGTCCTCTGTTATATTGTTGTAAAAGTTGAAATCGCCATCTACGAAACTATTAAAAAGCTCAAAGTCCAATAATAAATTAAATCCTTTAAGGACTTCCCACTTCAAATTTGAATTTCCAGGATTTGTTGCCGAAGGAAGAAACGCTGCCCCTCCACCATATGATCCTATCGTGAATAATGGTTCCTTTTCTTGCTCTCCTATTCCTTCTGAGTTTCCATTTGTACCATAACTAACTCCTATTTTCAAAAAATCGACAGCACTTATGTCACTCATAAAACTTTCCCTGCTTATCAACCATGAAGCGCCAACATTCCAAAATGTACCCCATCTATTATTCACTCCAAAAACAGAACTTGCATCTCGTCTCAATCCCGCCGTCAAATTGTATCTATCCTTGTAGGTATAATTAGCTCTTGAAAGATATGAAAGCGTAACTTTTCTTCTTTGTGCCCCTTGAGCAAACGGGATAAACGCTGGCGAAGCTGAACTTCCAGAAGTATGTCCATTAATAGTCTCAAGTCCACCTGTAAGCCCGAATACTGTCACCCCGTAGCTATCGATCCACCTACCGCGATATTCCTGCCCAACTAAAAAATCTACCGCATGATCATCTTTGAGTATCTTCTTATAGTTCAATCTATTACTTAAAGTCAGCAACGTAAGGTCATCTCTTATCTTCCCTAGAGCACCTTGACCTCCTTGAGATGATGTCGATCCAAGCCTAGAATCTGGACTTGTAAAACTTGTCAGATTATTACCAGTGTAATCTATACCCCATATTCCTGAAAAGGTAATATTATCAATCAACTCAACATCAGCATTCAATTGTGCTATCCCTTTAATGTCCCTGTTTGACCTGTCGTTAAACTCAGCTTCTTCAAAAGGATTCCTACCTGTATTTCCATATTGGTAAGTACCATCCTCTAAAAATACTTGCTCATATGGATTCCTAAAATATGTTGCTGCAAACGGATTGTTGAAGTTTATTAAACCCTCGGTGGTAATGTTATTATAATCAGAAACTCCACCAGTCAATTTCATTCCAATTCTGACCTTATCAGAAATTTTTTCATCAAGATTCATCCTCAATGTTCCTCGACGAAAATCTGATCCAATGGTCTGACCCTCTTCATCATAGTAAGATCCTGAAATAAAGTATTTTGTGTTTTCATCTCCACCACTCACTTTCAAGTTGTGAGTTTGTATTACCCCAGTTCTGAAAATTTCGTCAGCCCAGTCTGTATTAATACTTCTCAGACTGTCGAGCATCCCATCATTGGCAAGATGCTCCTCCTCTGTCAATCCCATATTGCCAGGATTATTTCTAGATAAAATCCATCCGAAACCACGACCTGCGAGTTCTTCAAAAGCCAATTTCTCAGTAGAATTCATTACTTCAAACTTGGTTCTGGTCCTATCCGTAAAACCATACTGAACATTGTATTCGACTTTCACCTTACCTGCCTCTCCTGATTTACTTGTCATAAGGATGACACCATTGGCTCCAGACGCTCCATATACTGACGTAGAAGAGGCATCCTTTAATACTGTAACAGATTCCAAGTCATTTGTATTGATCGTCTGCAAATCATCCGAAGAAATCTGCAATCCGTCAAGAATATAAATCGGTTCAGTACTACCTTGGATGGATGAAGGGCCCCTTAATCTGACACTTGATAGACTACTTCCAGGTTGTCCGCTACCACTCAGAATATTTAATCCAGGAACTCTACCTTGAAGTATCTGATCCAGTGAAGCAAGTGGCTTTAATTCAATTTCCGAGCTACTTACCGATGTTACCGCGCCGGTAAGCGATTCTCTTTTCTGCTCACCATATCCAACGATGACAAGCTCATCAAGAACTTTCCCCTCAAATAATGAAAGTGTCACTGACGACAATCCAGAAATATCGATTTCCTGTGTCTCGAACCCCACATAACTCGCCACCAAGGTGTTCGTTCCTATGGGGGCCATGAGTTCGAATTTGCCGTCAATGTCTGTGATCGCTCCAATCGCAGAACCTTTAACACTGACATTGGCACCGATCAGTGGATCGTTGTTCCTATCAGTTATAACACCGGTCACCTGCCTTTGTGCCACAATGGAACTAAGGCAGACCACCATTGAAAAAATCAGAATTGAAAGTTTTTTCATAGTTAGTTTAAATTTATTAAAAAAAATTGTTCTCATGCCTTCTTCGGAGTAAACATAAGTCTACGTGAAGTTAACAGATTCATAACAAGAATCGCTGCCCAAGAATAAGATAAAAAACAATAATGTCTTCTTAAATTACATTAAAAATTTATAAAATTTGAAAAGTGGGTCAATTTCACTTACTTCTAGCTTTTAAGACTACACGTATTGTTATAATATAATCAACAACTTCTTCATATCCTTGTAATATGAAATTAAGGAAAGGAATATTTCTCTTACTGATTTCAGTCATCATGGCATGTAAGGCCGACAAGCCCGGTTTGATATCTACCGATCCTGCGGAAAATCAGGCTTTTGAAGAGTATCTCGAAGATTATGAAGGTTCACGTTACAAATGGGGATACCTCAACACAGAAGGTAAACTTGCATTGGAGAATGACTTTGACGATTGTAGAGATTTTGAGAGTGGCACAGCGGTCGTCAATATCAAAGGAAAATGGGGAATGATTGACAAACTTGGCAAGATTGTGATTCAACCGCGATGGCGAAGTCTATCCTCTTTTAGAGAAGACATAGCAATGGCAAGGAGTTTTTCTGGAACGTATTATGGGCTGAGTAGAAGTGATGACACTCTGTTTTCAATAAAGGCTGAAGAATGTCTTCCTTTATCAGGTGGTCGGGCAAGAATAAACTTTAAAGGTCAATGGGGTTACATTGATAAGGACGGAACGGTCACTATTCCCCCCACTTATGATAAAACCACAGACTTCTCTGAAGGCTATGCCGCTGTAAAAAATGATCGTGGGTGGACTATAATTGATGGTGATGGAAATGAAATTACTAACAATTCATACGACAAGGTCATCCCACCTAAAGAGGAAATGATAAGGGTAAAAGAAAATGGAAAATGGAACTTCATCAATGTCAAGACCTTACATAATCTATCATCTACCCCATTCTCTATGGCAGGTCCATTTAATGAAGGACTGGCAGTTGTCCGTGACGATACTGGCCTAGGATTGATTGACAAAAAAGGTCTAGTCAGATATCTAGACTGTGATCATCTCGAGTATGGAGGTCCTGATAGATGGCTATACGTCGATGAAGGACAATATGGTTTCATTGACCATCTCATGACTCCCGTTATTCCCGCCCAATATGATATGTCATATACTTTCGAAGAAGGACGTGCAGCAGTGGCCTTAGCCGATGAATGGGGTTACATTGATATTGAAGGAACACTGATCAAAGAGCCTTTCTCTCCTCTAGTTTGGAATTTTCACCATGGCTATGCACGGGTAGTTGTTTCTGGTGGAATTTCATTTGTTGATAGTAACTTCGACTACATCATGGATCGAAAGTTCTATGAGGTGAGAGACTTCAATGACGGACTGGCAAGAGTGCAAGTTTATAAGTAATCTATCCTTATCTGAAGAGATCCACAAGGCATGAATTAGTTCGTCCTATGTCCAACAGTTGAGCACAAGTAAGTGACTATGATCATCTCATCTATTGACCAATATCATACTAAATTGAATGGTGTATTTTTACATTCGTCAATCGACTCTCTCGTGTTCCAGTATGTCAATTTTATTACATGGAGTGATGTAAGAGCAATTGTTATATCACTTTCAAAAACAGATTACAAATGCCGAGATACCACACATTAGGAAAAATTCCACACAAGAGACATACGACTTTCAGAAAAGAAGATGGTTCCTTGTATCAGGAAGAATTATTTGGTACTGCGGGATTCGGAGGTATGTCATCACTGCTTTATCACCATTACCCTCCTACCTGTGTTACAGAGTTTGGTAACCCAGTGAATGTAAGATCTAAAGTAGCCGTTGAGGACAATATGAAGGCACTAAGTTTTCGTGGTCTTGACATTCCTCCTTCTGATGATTATCTGGATAGCAGAAAAACGTTATTTGTAAATAATGATCTACACATAGGTCTGGCTTCCCCCCGTAGTTTTTCTAAAGACTATTTTTATAAGAATGGGGACGCCGATGAAATGATCTTTGTCCATGTAGGAACAGGAAAGCTTAGAACCAATTACGGAAGTCTAGATTTCAAATACGGCGACTATCTGATCATACCTCGTGGCACCATCTATCAGATTGATTTTGATACAACAGACAATAGGCTTTTATATGTCGAAAGCTTCAGCCCAGTCTTGACGCCGAATAGATATAGGAATAACTTCGGTCAACTCCTGGAGCATTCGCCATTCTGCGAAAGGGACTTTCGACTGCCAGCCAACCTGGAGACTATTGACAAAAAAGGTGAGTATAAAATTTATATAAAAAAGAAGGGAATCATGTATTCCTATATATATGAGAACCATCCTTTCGATGTCGTGGGATGGGATGGCTTTAACTATCCATATGCCATTTCCATTTTTGATTTTGAACCGTTGACAGGAAGGATACACATGCCTCCTCCAATCCATCAGCAATTTGAAGGAAACAACTTTGTGATCTGTTCTTTTGTGCCTAGATTGTATGATTATCACCCTGAGGCCATACCAGCACCCTATCACCATAGCAACATCGATGCTGATGAACTCTTATACTACGTTGACGGAGATTTCATGAGTAGAAACAATATTCAAAAAGGACAAATCACACTACACCCTGGAGGTGTGCCTCATGGACCACATCCTGGCGCTATTGAAAGAAGTATTGGCAAGAAAGAAACTGGTGAACTGGCAGTCATGATAGACCCTTTTAAACCCGTATCAATCACAGAAGAAGCAATTAAAATAGAAGTCAACGGATACTACAAATCCTGGATTTCCTAAAACTTAATGTTATGCTAGATTTAAAAAGTGTAAAGAATTACTCGTATACATTGGAGAAAATATTTCCTGACGCAGATGATTTTCTACCCATTCTGGGAACTGACTATGTCGAGCTTTATGTAGGAAATGCAAAGCAATCTGCCCACTATTATAAAACAGCCTTTGGCTTTCAATCCTTGGCTTATGCAGGATTAGAAACCGGTCTGCGTGACAGGACATCGTATGTTCTTGCTCAGGACAAAATCAGACTTGTACTGACCACTCCAATGCCAGGGTCAGGTGATAGTGAAATCTTTGAACATATCGAGAAACACGGTGATGGTGTCAAGGTTATAGCCCTCTGCGTAGAAGACGCCACTAAAGCATGGAATGAAACCACCTCTCGGGGTGGTAAATCTGTCTTCTCCCCCAAAACTATTTCCGACGAAAATGGTGAAGTTGTAAAATCAGCTATTCATACCTATGGGGAGACCATCCATGTATTTGTAGAGCGAAAAAACTATCAAGGTGTATTTTTACCTAAGTTTGAGAAATGGGAGTCTATTTACAATCCTCCGCACTGTGGTTTGAAATTTATTGACCATATGGTAGGCAATGTGGACTGGGGGCAGATGAACATCTGGGCAAAATTCTACAGAGAAGTCATGGGATTTGCTAATTTAATAACATTTGATGACAAAGATATTTCTACCCAGTATACAGCCCTTATGAGTAAGGTAATGACAAATGGCAATGGAAGAATTAAATTTCCCATCAATGAACCTGCCAAAGGTCTTAAAAAATCGCAGGTAGAAGAGTACATAGATTTTTACAATGGATCGGGATGTCAGCACATTGCAGTAGCGACCGATGACATCGTATTTACAGTGAGTGAAATGAAAAAAAGAGGTGTGGAATTCTTACATGTTCCCGGCACATATTATGACACCGTAGGTGACCGAGTAGGAGAAATTTCAGAGGACCTCAATATCCTCAAGAAATATGGAATCATGGTAGATAGAGATGACGAAGGATATTTATTACAGATATTTACCAAGCCGGTAACTGACCGTCCTACCTTGTTTTTGGAAATAATACAGAGAAAAGGTGCACAGTCCTTTGGAAAAGGAAATTTCCAGGCATTGTTTGAATCAATAGAAGCCGAACAAGCCAAAAGAGGAACATTATAAGAGAATGAAAGATTGATCTAGATGAATGAAAATCAAAAAGACTTATTTGATAAACTCAAGACTAGGTATGAGTCGATTGGACAAGATGTAGACACTCACTTAAGTGGATTGCTCTATGCCAAACCCATGAATTATTGGGATTATGTGCAGACCGATGCTCTGCTCAGCCTGCAAGTACAACGCACCACGCTTCCTGACGAAATGGTATTTATAATGTACCATCAGATAAATGAGCTGATCTTCAAGATGATTCTTTGGGAGATTAGTCAAGTCGCCTTTAACGAGAATCTGACAGCAGGATTTTTTGCTCAACGATTGGATAGGATCAGCAGATATTTTGACATGCTGTCCTCATCATTCGAAATCATGGGTGAGGGAATGGAGGTAGAGCAGTACATGAAATTTCGTGACACCTTGACTCCAGCCAGTGGTTTTCAAAGTGCACAATACCGTAAAATTGAATTTGCATCAACGGAATTGATTAACTTAATCGACCTTAGATATCGTGGTACAATTGATCGAGAAACTCCTTTCTCACATGCATTTGATCATCTATACTGGCAAGCGGCAGGTACAGATCATAAGACCGGTAAAAAATCAACGCTTATACAGCTGTTTGAGGAAAGGTATATGGACGATTTTATCACTTTTATGAAGACATATAACACTCGCAATCTGTGGTCTAGGTATAAGTCACTGCCTGAGGATAAAAAGAACGATATAGATTTAATAAACTCCATGAGACATTACGACCACACGGTCAATGTGCTATGGGTGATGGCTCATTATGATGCTGCTGCAAAATACCTAGATAGTGGTGATCAAGTAGCTGAAGCAACAGGAGGAAGTGATTGGAAAAAATACATGCATCCCAGATATCAAAGGAGAATATTCTTCTCCGATTTATGGTCAGAAGACGAATTGAAAGGTTGGGGAATAGATAACCTTCAAGGACATAAGGTTATTAAGAGTATTGCTGACGTTCATTCCCGCTAGAGGTAATATAATAGGAGATTCCGCTTTTATCGTCTCTTAGGTTTTCTTGAATATCTACCTCGTGGCATACGTTGTTTAGTAGGGTCCCATTTGGGTCCTCGATCAAAACCAGAAGGTAATGGAATTTTCATTACTTCTTTCTCGATGAGCTGCTCGATCTTGTTAAATCTAAACATGTCGTCCTCCGTGATAAAAGAAAGCGCGATCCCCGTTGTATCCGCACGAGCTGTCCTTCCTATTCTATGTACATAGTCTTCGGCATCTGAGGGAACATCATAGTTGATGACCAGGTTGATATCTTTTATATCTATCCCCCTGCTCAACACATCAGTAGCTACAAGAACCCTGGTCTGCCGAGCTCTGAATTTCCTCAAGGCTGATTCTCTCTCCTTCTGATCCAAATCAGACGAGACGGCCTGAACATCGTACTTACTTCCCCTAAACACCCTAATAATCTCACCTACTTTCTTCTTCGTAGAAGTAAAAACGAGTATACTCTTATAGTTGGGTTTTTCATCGATAAGCTGCCTAAGCAACCTGGCTTTCTGACTCTCATAAGTAAGGTACGCCGCTTGTAAGACTCCTGCGACCGGCTTTGAAATAGCAATACTTATTTCAATGGGGTCTTTTAGAATATTTTTGGCCAACGTACGAATTTTATGGGGCATTGTAGCGCTAAACATAAGGGTCTGTCGTCCCTCAGGCAAGTGTGAGGCTATCCTCTGTATATCATCAAAGAAACCCATATCTAGCATTCTATCCGCCTCATCCAAGATGAGGACCCTGAGACCAGTAAAGTTAACATAACCCATATTAATATGAGATATAAGCTTACCCGGAGTGCCGACAATAACATCAGTACCCTTGATAAGAGCATTTTTCTGCTGGTCAAATTCCGGACCTGTACCTCCGCCATAAACAGATATGGAACTCACATCAACAAAATAGGCAAATGCTTGTATCTGTTGCTCTATTTGCAAGGCCAATTCCCGCGTGGGGGCAATTACCAATGCACCAATTTTATGCTCTTCACGTTTTGCCAGCTCATGAAGGACTGGAAGAATAAATGCCGCCGTTTTACCTGTCCCTGTCTGAGCACAAGCTAATACATCCTTCTTTTCTAAGATGTGGGGTATGGCTCTTTTCTGGATGGGAGTGGCATCTATAAATCCCATGTAAGACAGACCCTCTTCTAACCTCTCATCAAGGTTAAATTCATTAAACTTCACAATCGCACTTTTCAATACTTTTCATAATGCGCAAAGTTATACTAAATACCCATTACTAGTTACCGCTGAACTTGTCTTGACATGGTACTTCTACATAGCATTATACTAAACCAAAGTGTAAATTTACCGTTCTACTAGGCATGAAGAAGATTTTACTTATTCAAGGCAGTGCCAGAGTAGACGGAGATACGGCATCATTGGTAAATCACATATGTAACGATCTTGAAGCAGATATCGTAACACTGGCGGACAAGAGCCTAGGTTTCTACAAATATGGACGTACCGCGGAGGATGATTTTATCGGAATCATCAGGGATTTTATCACCAATTTCGATACCATGATAATGGTCACACCGATCTACTGGTATACGATAAGTGGACAGTTGAAAGTATTCCTTGACCGATTTACGGAACTCCTCAAAGATCATAAAGAAATGGGAAGAAGGCTTAGAGGGAAATCTCTGGCATTGATAAGTTGTAGTAATTCTGATGACGTTAGCTCCTATTTTGAAAAACCGATATCAGCTTCAGCCGAATATCTCGGGATGAACTATCTAGGGTATGCTCATGGTATTGTAAACGACACCAACATATCTGAATCAAGATCTGCCAGCTTGGATTCTTTAATCAAGAAACTAAAATCTGACTAGGACTCTATTCTAGCTGATCAGACAGCTTTTCCCAATCTTTCATTTTATCAGATAATAGCTCTCTGTTTTTATTGTACGCAGCTATGGTATTATCATGGCCATCCTCTTGATAAAAATCTATTGTCGCCATTTTCACTTCTGTGGACTTGATGTCTTTCTCAAGTTGATCAATATCTCTTTCTAGGTACTTTATCTTTCTCCTCAGCTTCTTTAGTCCTTCTCGATTATGATTATTTTTTTTACCAGGCACCTCCACACTTTTATCAGTTGCCATTTCAACAGTCCTCATGTCATCTATTCCTCTTTTCTGAAGGAAGTAATTTACGTCTCCGAGATACTCTTTGATCTTCCTGTCTTTGAACTCGAAAGTCTTGGTTGTAAGAGATTCTAAGAAATCCCGATCATGAGAAACAACTACGAGGGCACCTTTATAGTCCTGTAAAGCTCTCTTGAGTACATTTTTACTCATAATGTCCAAGTGATTTGTGGGTTCGTCAAGGATAAACAAGTTAGTCACTCTTGTCATGGCACAAGCAAGTGCTAATCTTGATCGTTCACCACCACTAAGTACCTTCACCTTCTTTTCTACATCGTCACCGGAAAATAAAAACGCACCCAATATAGAACGTGCTTTGGTCCTGATCTCAGGAGGAATCACGCTTTCTATCGTCTCAATTACATTCAGGTTACCATCGAGATTCTCTGACTCATTCTGAGCAAAAAAAGTTGTGTGGACATTCTCCCCGATCCTAACATTCCCGTTCGTTGCATCTAATTCACCGGCAATGATCTTTGCCAATGTACTTTTCCCTTGTCCATTCTGCCCAACGAAGGCTATTCTCTCTCCTCTCTCGATTTTAAGGTCAACGCTACTAAGAACCAGATTGTCATCATATTTTTTTACTACATCGTCACAGTCCGTTACGATAAGTGCACTGCGGGGAACCTCGCGAAAATTTAGTCTGAAGGAATGATTCTCTTCAGGATCTATCTCAATCCGATCCATCTTATCAAGCTGCTTAATAAGTGACTGAGCAAACTTCGCCTTCGAGCTTTTGGCTCTAAATTTATTGATCAGTTTTTCCTTTTGTTCAATTTCTTTTTGCTGACTACTGAATGTAGCAAGTTGCGTTTCTCTAAGCTTCTCACGCTCAACGAGAAAGTCACGATATCTCATTGTATAAGTATTCACCTTCCCCAATGTCAATTCCATTGTCATGTTACATACGTTATCTAAAAACCTGGTATCATGAGAAATAATGACCACGGTCCCTTGATAAGATCTCAGGTGATTCTCCAGCCAAATGATAGACTCTATGTCCAGATAATTAGTGGGCTCATCTAATAGCAACAAATCAGGTGATTGTAATAGTAACTTGGCTATCTCTACTCTCATCATCCATCCGCCACTCAGAGATGAAGCCGGTCCAAAGATTTGTCCCTGGTTAAATCCCAGACCTCCAAGGATTTTTACGCAGTTGGATTTTGCAGATTGTGCATTCAGGGATTCTAATCTCAGGGATAAATCTGACATCCTCTGGATGAGGCCAGCATATTCTTCTGACTCATAATCCTCTCTCTCTGAGATCAGCTTGTTGAGACGATCTAATTCGGATTCGGTACTACTAAGTACAGTCAATGCTGAAAGTACTTCATCTATAACGTGACGACTATTGTCCCACTCGAGAAACTGCTCTAGGTGGCCTATTGTATAATTGCTGGGCTTATTAATAGTCCCTGCGTCTGGAGTTAGATCCGAAGTGATGATTTTAAACAAGGTGGTTTTCCCTGCTCCATTTCTACCGATAAAACCAATCCTTTGCCCTGCTTTAAAGGTGCAAGAAACTCCATTGAGTACTTTTCTATCTCCAAAATGGAGGTCAACGCCATCTATAACCAGCATGGACTAATTGTTATGAGAATTATCAGGCATTCTTGCAATGACTGAGTACTGATCCCCTTTATTGTCTAGGACTTCTTTCCATAAGACAGAGTCCTGATTCTTGAAAGCATAATTCTGGTCCATTTTACCTACTATCCATGAACCTCTATCCATTTCTTCAGGTAGCTGACCAGCAGACCATCCGCTATAACCCACAAAGAATCTTACATTGAACGGTTGTATAAGATTTGAGTCAATTAAAAACTTCATCTTATCAAAGTTGCCTCCCCAATACAATCCTTTATTGATTTCCACGCTATCTTCCAATAGGTCACCGACATTATGTACGTAATGAATGGTATCTCTGGATACAGGGCCTCCATAATAGACATCAAACTGAGGAGCATCTGGAAAATCGGCAACAAGGTCATTAACTTTCATATTGATCGGTTTATTCAAAACAAAACCCACGCTTCCTTCATCATTGTGATCACATAGTAATACTACTGACCTTTTAAAACTTGGATCATCCATGAAAGGCTGTGATACGAGAACTACTCCTGGTTTTACGAGCTGCTTGTGATGTGTCATACAATCTCTGATTCTAAACTTCTGTCAATCTTCTTTACCATACCTGCCAAGATCCCCCCACGACCACCTACTTCCACAAATTTATTTACGCCATCTTTCAACATATTTTCCATAGTCTGTGCCCATCTCACTGGCGACGTCAGTTGCCGTACTAAATTAATTTTAATGACCGAAGGATCTTTCTCTGGTTTGCCACTGACATTTTGATAAATAGGGCAAATGGGGCTTTTTACATCTGTGCCTTCAATAGCGTCAGCTAGCTCTTCTCTAGCCATTTCCATCAGTGGAGAATGAAATGCTCCTCCCACCTGGAGAACAAGTGCCCTTCGTGCTCCTGCTTCCTTTAGAAGGTGACAAGCCTTTTTTACACCTTGTATACTTCCCGAAATAACCAACTGACCTGGGCAATTATAATTGGCAGGTACAACGACCTCATCAACCTCACTACAAATTTGTTCTACAACCTTGTTGTCAAGACCTACTATTGCTGCCATTGTACTTTCCTGAGAAGTACATGCCCTCTGCATCGCGTCAGCTCTTTTCTGCACAAGTGCCAGTCCATCATTAAATGACATAGATTCTGCAGCTACCAATGCCGAGAACTCACCAAGACTATGACCTGCCACACATGAAGGGGTAAAGTTTTCTCCAAGCATTTTTGTTTTCACTATAGAATGTAAAAATATTGCTGGCTGGGTTACTGATGTTTTCTTGAGATCTTCAGCGCTTCCATTAAACATGACATCGGATAACTTGAATCCAACAATATCATCAGCAGCATCAAAATACTCTTTGGCTAGATCATGGCTATCATATAGATCTTTGCCCATTCCCTCAAACTGCGCCCCTTGACCGGGATATATATATGCCTTCATTACTTACTTTAAATCTGCTTGTATCAAATTTAAAAATTCACTTCTAGTCTCGACATTTTTAAATGCTCCTCGGAATGCCGATGTTGTCGTTACCGAATTTTGCTTCTGAACTCCCCGCATCATCATACACATGTGTGCCGCCTCTATCACCACAGCAACCCCTTGAGGTTTTAACGTCTCATCGATACATTCCAGAATCTCTGAGGTAAGGCGTTCTTGGACTTGGAGCCTACGTGCAAAAACGTCAACAACCCTCGGTATCTTACTGAGTCCAACAATATAACCGTCTGGGATATAGGCAATGTGCGCTTTCCCAAAAAATGGTAAAATGTGATGCTCACACAAGGAGTACAGTTCAATGTTTTTTACCAGTACCATCTCGTTGTAATCTTCAGCAAATAGAGCTGATTTCAATATCTCCTTTGCATCAAGTTCATAGCCATGTGTAAGATATTGCATAGCTTTAGATGCCCTTTCCGGTGTCTTGACAAGACCTTCTCGGTTCGGATCCTCACCCAGTTTTGCTATAATGTCGTGATACCTTCCTTCAAGGGACTCTGTAATCTCATTATCATATTGATGGACCTCCTTGTACTTCATTGCTGTAATTTGACAATAAACTATGAAACGGCATGTATTGTTCCCTTATCTCACGTCATTAAAACAGCAAGATCAAAATTACAAATGCCACAATATCTAGTAAAGGTAAAATTACAAAAATCAACCTCTAGAGTGTTGAATTAATCCTAATGAGCTCTTAGGATGCTCTGCGAGGCTCTAATATGGATACTTGTTGGTGAATAAATAGGGCTATAAGTTCTAAACCTGTTGATATATTAGGCTAAATAAGACAGCTGCCATATTCTCAAGAATTGTAATTATTCTTATTGGACTCATTGGATTCCGGTTAAGTGTGCTCATTTATCCATGCTTTACTGCCGTTGGTCTATTAAGAACATTGGATATGGAACAAGACTTGCTTAATTTGCATTGGTATAATCGATTATATGTCAGTAGATTTTTCAATAAACAAAAGGACCGTACAGACACAGCTCGGTTCTCTGTTAAGCCGTGACCTTTACTCTCATATGCTATTTTGGTTTGTTTTCTATGCTATTCTCGTTGTACTTGATGGCGAGCCCAGTCTGACATTACGCCTGGGAAAGGAATTTGTAAATGTTGTTTTCTTTGCGGCAATCGTATATGTCAATTTACATTACCTTATCCCCAAATATCTTTCTAAATCGCACCTTCTCTGGTACCTATGCTTACTCATCCTAGTTGCCGTTCTTATTACGCCTATAAAGACCTTGGTCTACTATTTACTTTATTCCAATGACCCTGGTATTCAAAATTACTTTATCCTTCACCAAGCTTCCTTATTTCTAAGTACCTTCTTTGTGGGAATAATATCTACCGCGTACAAGATTAGCAGTGACTGGGTATTCCACCAAAGAGAAGTTATAGAATTGGAGCATAGAACATTAGAGTCAGAGTTGAATTTTTTAAAATCTCAGATCAACCCGCATTTTCTCTTTAATACACTCAATAATCTTTATGCACTCACACTAAAGAAATCAGATAAAGCACCAGAGATAGTACTTAGATTGTCAGAAATGATGAGATATATGCTTTATGAATGCAATGAGAGAAGAGTAACTCTTGAAAAAGAGATAAAATATCTGCAAAACTATCTTGAACTCGAGAAGCTGCGACAAGGCAAGAAAATGGACATTTCATTTTCATTTGATGGAGAGTTTAATAATAAAAAAATCGCACCCCTCATGTTTATCCCATTTGTAGAGAACTGCTTTAAACATGGAGCCAGTAATCAGATAACCGAAGGATATGTTGATGTGACAATTAAATCAATCAACGACGAGGTGAGCTTAACAGCCAGAAATAGTAAGGTATCATCATTGCCATCTTTTGCAGGTCGAGCAAAAAGTGGTGGTATTGGCCTGACCAACATAAGAAAGAGACTGAGTCTTCTTTACCAGGACAAGCACCTGTTGGAAGTAGAAGACGAGCCAAATGACTATACAGTAAAACTATTGATAAACCTAAACGACTAGACCATTATGATAAATGCAATTATCGTCGATGACGAGCCCCTAGCTTTGGATGTATTAGAAACATATATTGATCAATTGCCCAATATCAATCTTCTTAAAAGATGTGAGAATGCCATCGAGGCCAATGAAGTTTTAAAAGCGGGCAATGTAGACTTGATGTTTCTTGATATACAAATGCCTCAACTTACGGGCATAGATTTTCTTAAATCACTTAACAATCCACCACAAGTAATATTTACAACTGCCCATCCTGATTATGCTGTCGATGGATTTGAATTAAATGCAGTTGATTACCTTCTTAAACCTATATCCCTTGATCGATTTATGAAGGCTGTCAATAAGGTAGAAGCTGCTTCATCTGACATGGGTGACAAGTCCACTGAAGATTATTTCTTTGTAAAAGCGGATAAAAAATTGATCAAGGTAAATTTTGAAGATATCGTGTATATAGAAGGGCTAAAAGACTATGTGATGATCAAGAAAGACCAAGGTAGAATCATCACTTTACAAACGATGAAGTCTCTAGAAGCAAAGCTTCCGTCTGATAGTTTCAAGAGGATACACCGGTCTTTTATCGTAAATACTAACCAGATCAAGGCCATCGTAGGTAACATGGTAGAAGTCATCGAAAAGGGTCAAGTAAAGCATATTCCTATTGGTAAAAACTACCGAGATGAATTACTAGCTATGATTAACGAAAAACGGCTCTAAGAAATTCTTAGCGCCGTTTTACTACAATTTACTACTAAATCTTTTATAGCATTAATCACATCCTAGATGCTTTCTTGATAGTGCATCATTGTTTGGAAAACAATTGCCAGACGGCACTGATTCTGGTACATAACGATCATAATTGGCATCATATAGACCATTCGCCACAAAATCCAGAAGCTGGTCTAATTCCTGATCCGTCAACTGTACAGGATAAAAAGAACTGGAAAGCAAATCATCCGAAACATTAGAGTTTTCAGATTTTGCATTCATTTTATACTCTATAACTTCTTTTAGAGAATTCTTGGAAGAACCATGGAAGTAATAAGCGTAATCTTTGGTGTTGTACAACTGAGGTACTTTGAACTTGAACATATCCTCTTCGTTACCTGTAAATCCACCTCTACCAAAATTTCTAGGATCTTCAGGGCCCGTATTCATTCCTCCATGTTCGTGCATATCCTGTGTACCTAATGCGTGAAATTCCATGGCACCCAGAGAAGGGCTTTTGTGGCAAGTATAGCATCTTGCTTTACCGAAAAATAACAAAGCACCAGCCTTTTGACTGGCAGTCATGGCGTGTTCATCACCTTTTAACCAATCTTGAAAGGGAGCTTCATTAGCCAAGAACGACCTGATGAACGCTCCCAATGCAAAACTTGTAGTTGTTGCAGAGTATCTATCTTCTTCATCAAATTCTGGAAAAGCAGCATCAAACAACGCCCTATAACCATAATCATCAAGAACATGTTCGTTTATATCTAATCTATGTAGGGCAAATGCTTCAATATTTTGAGCTTCAAGTCCCATATAACCAGTGTGGTTGACTTCAGCCAAACCTGTCCAATGATCTTCTGTTCCTTCATTTACTCCAGCAGCACCAAATGTTCCACTCCAAAGCGTGTTTGTGCTATAACCAGCATTGAAAGGATTCATAGGTCTGGTACCTTGGGCATCAACCTCATCACTTTCATATCCTTCAACAAGAACACGATATTCACCATTCTGTCCATATCCCTCAGCACCATCAGCTATTCCTTGTCTTCTACCCGGTAAGAACCCAGCAGAGGCAATGTGACAGCTGCCACAGGAGTAAGTTTCATAACATGATTCGTCTTTGGGATTCTGTGCAAGACCGGTTTCAAAGAAAAGAAACTTACCAAGGTCTATTTTCTCTTTGGTTACTGGGTTAGCCGGGTCCTGTAAAGGTAAATTGGCGTAATCATCTGATTCAGGAAAAATAAAGTGACTCAAATCTCCTGTAGCTGAGATTTTATTCAGCCGATTTCTTAATTCTAAGGATGTCCTGTCGTCCATTTTATCACTAAGACAAGACACCATTCCTACAATGGCAATAAGGGATACTATTACATACTTCATTTCATTACTCATTTATCAACAACAAAATTGATAAGAATCTTATATCCTAGCGATGATTATGGTCATTCGTCAAAATGACAATAATCATGTTTCAATTAATAATGAATGACCGTAATCATTAAGAATTCTGATAGTCATCACTATAAGAATTGAGCAGAGTATTTACCTTTGAAGTTATAATATTTTAATATAATTGGGCTGAATTTCTTATCCCCTACAGAAGTAAATTTTTTATCTCATGACAAATCATCAAAACGAAGACAAATTCATTCCCTTCGGCGCTATTACTTTTTTCATTCTATTGGTAATTTTGGCTCTCGTCATATGGTACGGTATGTACTTTTTTATGATCTCTAAAATATAGTGTTATGGATAGATATGAATTAAGAGTTCTTGCGATCACGATAATATTACTTGTAGCATTTCTAGTAACCATCCTTAGAAGTGTACAAGTTTATTCTACAGACGTACCCGAGTGTATCCCTTATGATGAATCTTTTACAAATCCACATGTAAAGCAACTAGATAAAAAGCTTTTTCAGGTATTTGTAAATGCCCAGATGTGGAGCTTTGAACCTAGCGAAATTTATGTTCCTGTGGGTAGTGAGGTTGACTTTTACCTTACGGCTAAGGATGTCGTCCATGGCTTCCATATTGCTGACAAAGGTGTCAACATGATGGCAGTACCCGGCGGTGTCAACAAGACAACAGTTGTCTTTGACAAGCCTGGAGTATTCCCTATCGTATGCCATGAATATTGTGGATCTGGTCATCAGCACATGAGCGCTGAGGTTATCGTAAACTATCCTAACTAAATCATAACAAATCCAATGAAGATTTCAAGATCTGAAAAATCACTTTTACTGGTACTACTCAGTGTGCCACTTGTATTGCTTACGTTAGGGATATATCACGGTCTCTTGCAGACCCTCTATCGGTCTGGCATGATATCGCAGACGTCATTTGCGGCATTGGATTACTATCAAGGCCTTACGCTGCACGGTGTCATCAATGCCGTTGTATTGACTACGTTCTTTGCCGTAGCCTTTGGTCATGCCTGTATGATGTACTTCCTCAAAATGAAAATTAATAAGACGGCGGGGTGGTTGTCAGCCATCCTAATGTTGATAGGAACCGCACTTGCCGCAATTACGATGCTTACAGGAGAAGCTTCGGTGTTATATACGTTTTATCCTCCATTGAAAGCTCATCCGTTATTTTATATAGGAGTAGCATTGCTTGCCGTAGGATCCTGGGTTGCATTTTTTAATTGGATAACGATGTACCTCCAATGGAAACGTCGCAATGAAAATATTAATACACCACTTCCTGTACTGGCAACACTTGTCAATTTTACAATTTGGTTTGTTTGCACGATACCGGTGGCCTATGAACTACTGGTCATGTTGTTACCATGGTCTATGGGATGGACAGAGACCATTAATGTCCCCCTAGCCAGAACACTCTTCTGGTTCTTTGGCCATGCCTTGGTTTATTTCTGGCTGCTCCCTATCTATACGATGTACTATACCATGCTGCCCAAATTGGCTGGTGGCAAGCTGTACTCAGAGAATGCAGGAAGATTGGTCTTCTTTCTATTTCTATTGTTTTCCATTCCTGTTGGCATTCACCATCAGTTTGGAGATCCTAGTATCACCAGAGGAATAAAATTATTTCAAAGTATCCTCACCTATGGAGTTGCCATACCAAGTTTCATAACGGCATTTACTATAGCCGCATCCCTTGAATATGCGAGTTGGTCTCAAGGTTACAGAAAAAGAAATCTTCTAGGGTGGATGTTTAGACTACCATTTTTCGATAAGGAGAGATACTTATTTGCTTACTTAATTTGCGGATTAGTCCTATTTATTTTTGGAGGATTGACAGGATTGGTCAATGCAAGTTATAGCCTCAATAGCATGGTTCATAACACGGCATGGATGCCGGGTCACTTCCATATGACCGTAGGTGGTCCAGTGTTTCTAGGTATTATTGGGATGAGTCTATATATGATTGAAAAAATATCAGGTAAGCCTGTAAGATTAAAGCGATTTGCAGTGATCGTTCCTCACCTATGGATGGTGGGAATGCTTATTTTTTCATCTGGTTTGATGCTAGGTGGACTAAGAGGAGAACCAAGACGTACTAACATGGGTATTTCTTATCTAGACCCCGATAGCCCTCTGTATCGTCCTGACTGGGTATTAACAACAGGTATAACCGTAATGGGAGGCTTAATACTCTTTGTATCTGCGTGTCTATTCTTTGTAGTCCTGACCAATTTACTTTTTACCAAAAGATCAAAAGAGTCGGTTCTCGAGTTTCCTACAAGCGAGGTTATTCATAAGGAGCCGAGAGTCAAGTTGCTGGACACTTTCACTCCATGGCTTATCATCATGCTATTGATCATTTGTATTGCCTACATACCTGTATTCAGGGATATTAGCGATCTGACTGGTCCAGGAGCAAAACCTTACCATCCGGAAAATCCAAATCCAATAGAATTCCCGGAAAACATGGATGAATAATGTCTGTAACTCAATCCATATTGTTTGTTCTACTCATCTTTACTCTGACCACAGGGGTCTATATGGCAGTATCTAAGTATGAGTCCAACATCATGGAACTGGAGTACTATACAGATGAGAGTCATGAAATTGAAGATTTTAATCTGACCGATCAGGAAGGTGAAATGTTTTCATCAGCGGATCATGATGGCAAAATATGGGTGGTCAATTATTTCTTTACAAGTTGTCCATCTATTTGTCCCAAAATTATGAGGAACATGCAAGGTTTGCACGACTATATAAGATCAGACGAAGATATCTTGATTCTAAGCCTCACTGTAGATCCAAAGCGAGATACCCCAGATAGATTCATGAAATATCTTGATCGATTTAATATCAATCATGAGACGTGGAAACTGCTGACAGGTGATAAAAAGTTGTTGTATAGGCTCGCCAGGAAATCTTTCAAAATTTCAGCCACTGAAGGTGCTGGAGATGATGAAGACTTTATACATTCAGAAAATTTAGTAGTCATTGACCCCAATGGTGACATAAGAGCATTTGTCAATGGAACTGGGAAAGATGCCGATGATCAAATAATAGACGTAATAAAAAAACTTAAATCAGACTTTAAATGAAATACCTAATAGTACTGTTGTGTCTACTACCCTTAAGTATCATGAGTCAAGAGCATGATGGCAAGGACTTATTTAAAAGTTATTGCAAGGCATGCCATAGTTTAGATAAGAGACTTGTAGGACCAGCACTGAAAGGAGTAGAGTCAAGGCGTAGCAAAGATTGGATTGTAAATTTTGTAAAAGGATCACAAGCAATGATCGCAGCTGGCGACTCCACCGGAATGGACCTATTCAAGGAGTTTAACCAAATTCCAATGCCTGATCAGAATTTAGATGACGACCAAATAAACAGTATTCTCGCTTACATCAAGGAGTCTAGCAAAGTAAAACCTGCAGAGGCAAATCCAATAAAGCGACCTCAAGTAGTTTATAGTAAGCTACACAACCCTCTGAGGTTTTCTAATTATTTCTTCTGGATACCATTTACTGTTTGTGTATTATTATTTATTGCATTTCTCTATTTCAAAACCATAGCGGCCGATCTAGAACACGAATAGGAAAGTCATGATAAGAACAAGGCCTCATACCATTGACAGTATACAGGATAGACTAAGCTCGATAAAGCTAGCAGATCCATGTTCTCCTGAAATAGAATTAATCGGATTCAAATCACATCTCTATCGTAAGCTCAAAAAATCATTGGGTGAGCTTCTTGTAAAAATAGAATTAGATTCTACGATTGTTGAATTGAACTCAGTAGATGAGGTGCTCGGAAGAGACTTGGAGTCCATCCCCTGCGTCAGATTCGCAGATACAATGATTAGATTCGACACCAGTGAAAATAGTATTGACACGGGTCTATCAAAGCTCCAAAAACTGCTTCTCAAAAATGACGATCTTTGCAACAACCGTCGATAAGCACTGTAGGCGATTATTAGATAATCAAGACTTACTGACTTGTCAGCAGCAGCAAGTTACACTGCCCTTAGGTATGAATGATGCCTTCCAAAAACACCCCCACATTGTAAGCGATCACAGCAGCAAGTGTTCCTAATGTCAATGTTTCCAATACTCCATTCAACATGCTTGTCTCATTTACATAAGACTTAGTCAATCCAATAAATGTGAATCCTATACCTGAAGGATACATGTTATCAAGAACAAGTGATCTCCCGACCCTCCAATGAAATTCCACACATATATCAAGAGGGGTATGAAACCAATAGTGATAAATGAAAGGAAAGTGATGAGACCTATACAATATGCCTTGTTGACTTCATTGTCATCCACTGAGATCTCATCAGGATAAGGCTTACCATTCTTTAACTGATAGCTACAATAGAAGATAACAGTTCTCCTTCAAATCCATGTTTTTTATAATACTCAGAAAAGGAGTACGCTTTTTCTTCAGCACTTCTAGTCAAATTGAGACGAGAAGCTTTGACTTTATTTGCCTCTCGGGTACGGGAAGACAGATAAGCTCCTATAGACATTGCAAAGCCATCTGCAATAAGATTGGCAAATCCTAGAATAAGTATAATGCCCGTTTCTAGACCTACAGCTCCTGCAACTACAGCAAAGGTAGTGACGGCTCCGTCCATACCTCCATAGATAAACTCACCCAGATATGATTCTAGCTTACGTCACATAGTGGAGCCCTACCCCATCAAGATTCTATCCTGTGGGTTACCAATATTGGTATATGGCTATTTATTACCATCTGCTTCGTAAAACTTCGGTGAAAAAGACCAGCGAGGATACCGCGCTCCTTAGTTGACATTGCCATAAGACTTACACTTTTTTCGGTGCAAAAGTTATTAATCGCATCCATCTTATCCACTCCATCAAGGTAATAGAATCCCAGTTTCTCTTCAGGATAGAAATCTTTCCAGAGAGAAAAAATTTGACCACCATTATATTCATTCTTATTGTGGATATGAACCAAGCTGATTGTCGAATCAAATACCTCAGCGACTGAGATCACTTTGTGGAATGTCGAAGCATCCAACGAAATGTCATCTGAGCAATATGCAATGTGATCAATGTGGGTAAATTCTGCTGTCTTAGGTACTATCAATACCGGACAATGTGCATTTTGTGCGACACGTGTGGATACCGACCCAAACAATGTTTTTACATTATCGGAACTCCCCGTACTTCCCATGATAATGAGAGTTGCATCTTCATTGGACAACTTAACTATTTCGTCTCCTGCCAATCCTATGTCAAACATTGCCACCACATCTATATCAAACTGTGACGACAACTGACCTACATACCTCTCTAGTTCCTCTTTGTACTTAACCTCTAGAGATTCATCAACATACATTGTACCGTCAATTGACACTGGAGAAGGATGATAAAAGTGGGCAATTGTAATCTTACAATTCATTGCTTCGGCCACCTTGAGCGCATACTGTACCGCTACATCTGACGCCTCTGAAAAGTCTATGGGAATGATGACATTTTTCATACTTAGTAATTAAAATTAAAAAAATACTTGCCTTTAGAATGAGTACCCAATGACAAGATATTAATACGGTTAATAAATTACGTATATGTATTATCCGCACCCTTATCTTCATCCAGATGTTAGATAATATCAAGGGTAGTTACAATCCCGGCTAGCTTTCCATTCTCCATAATTGGGATTGCATGAAACCTGTTAACTTTAAATACTTCAAGGGCTACATTGATCCGGTCATCGGTATCCATAGTGGCGAGTCTCTTGGTCATAATGTCACCTACGGTATAAGAATTAAGACGTATCTTATCAAGGGCTTGATCATTTTCACTTTTAGTAAATCCCTTTTGAAAGAACATAAAATCTGTCTTACTTACCATTCTCTGAATGCCACCTTTATCAGAAACAGGGACATGATGAATGTTGTTTTCATTAAAAATCTCCTCTAATTTTGTCAGAGGATCATTCTCACTCACTGTTATGATCGAACTAGTCATAATTGTACTTATGGAGGCTAATAGATTCATTGTATCATTTTAATTCAAAGTTAACTTATCTACATTTGCTATGAAATGATTTAAGTCAATATTAAGTATGACAAATATCAAAGATTCAATAGCTAAAGAACAACAGGAAATCGCTCAGCGATTGCAAGCAGTAATTGATACAGCAATTGATGGAATTATCACTATAGATACTAAGGGAATTATCGAGAGTATAAATCTTTCTGGAGCAAAACATTTTGGATACGAGACAAGCGAGTTAATTGGCAATAATATTTCTCTACTTATGCCAGAACCACATAAGACAGCACATGACAATTACATTGAGCGGTATCTCACATCTAGAAAGCCTAAAATCATCGGAATCGGAAGAGAAGTGATGGGATTAAGGAAGGATGGCAGCACATTCCCGATAAGACTCGCCGTAAGCGAAGTTGTGCTCAACGATCGGACCATATTCACAGGTATTATTCATGATCTATCAGAGGTGAAGTCTGTTCATGAAAAACTCGAAAGTCTCAATGAAGAACTTGAAGGTCGGATTGTTGAAAGGACCAATGAATTGGAAAATGTAGTCAACAAGTTGCTCGAGTCAAATCAAAAACTCCATAATCGGGAAATTCAGTTAAAACACTCACTTGACAAAGAGAAAGAGCTCAATGAATTAAAATCTCGTTTTGTTTCGATGGCTTCTCATGAATTTAGAACTCCACTCAGCACCATTCTATCCTCCGTCTCTCTCATAGGAAGATATAATGAAGAGGAAGATCACTTTAAAAGAACAAGACATGTAGAGCGTATAAAATCAGCGGTTACCAATCTTAATGGAATACTTAATGATCTCTTATCTCTGGGCAAAATCGAAGACGGGAAGGAGTCAGTTGAAATTTCACTTGTAGATGTTTCAGAAATATGCTCAGAGGTAAAGGACGAAGTTGAAGGTCTTCTCGAGCCTGATCAAGAGATTCATTTAGTATCAACGGCATCTAGTAAGATGGTAGAAACCGATCCTAGAATATTGAAGAATATAATCTTCAATCTGTTAAGTAACGCTATAAAGTACAGCCGTAAAAAAAGTGAAATACTCTGTGAAATCTCGGAATTGCCTGATAAGTTGAAGATAAAAATTGTCGATAATGGGATCGGAATTCCGCAGAATGATCAGAATCATCTATTTGACAGATTCTATAGGGCTTCAAATGTGGAAAATATTCAAGGGACTGGTCTCGGGTTACATATAGTAGGGAGATACCTTGACCTATTGAGTGGTCACATTTCATTTGAGAGTACTGAAGGCATAGGAAGTACATTTGTTGTATTATTGCCACTTCAATTGAAAGGCGATGGATAATAATGGGAAGAAAATACTTGTCATCGAAGACAACGCTGAAGTCAGGGAGAACCTATGTGAAATCCTAGAGCTTGCAGGTTATTCTATCAACTCTGCAGAAAATGGAAAGATAGGTGTAGAAAGGGTGTTTGAATCTTTACCGGATTTGATATTGTGTGACGTAATGATGCCTGAGTTGGATGGATTTGGAGTATTAAAGATATTGGAAAACAACTCACAGGTAAATCAAATTCCCCTTATTTTTTTGACGGCCAAAGTTGATAGGCAAGACATAAGGAAAGGCATGGGTCTAGGAGCTTCTGACTACCTTACTAAGCCATTTGATGATACTGAATTACTCGAAGCTGTAGAGACCCGACTCAAGAAAACGGAGCGTCTGATGAAAGTAAATCCAGCCTCTCAGGAATCACTCCCTAAGCCTCAAATTCTTTCAGAATCTAGAGGTCAGGTTGCCTTGGTAAGCTTGGCACGGTTATCTGAATCAAGACAATATAATATCAATGACTTGATTTATCGGCAAGGAGATTTACCGCGATGGTTATTCTACATAGACACAGGAAGTGTAAAAATGTGTAAGTCCAATGATCAAGGAAAAGAGTTAACCGTCCGATTGCTAAATAAGGGAGAGTTTTTTGGTCATTTTAATCTCCTAAGGCGAGACAACTATTCTGGATATGTAGTTGCGTTAGAGGATACGATGGTCAGGATGATACCGAAGGATGAGTTTTTAAACCTTCTTTACAACAATCCTGACTTTGCTACCATGTTTATTAAGAGCCTTGGAAGCGATGTGGAAGAAGCTGAAAAACAGCTTATTCAGCATGCGTACGGTTCAGTACGAAAAAAAGTGGCGAGCGCCTTACTAGCATTCGCCACAAACACAACAAATCAAAGTACTGTCTATACTTTTATCGAAACTTCCCGAGACAATCTTGCATCTAAAGCTGGTATAGCTAAAGAAACTCTTATCAGAACTTTATCTGATTTTAAGTCTGAGCAACTTATCTCAACGGAACAAAAAAAAATCACTTTACTAGATCCACAACGGCTTGAAAAAATGCTGGATTAATACTGCCGCCAGGATCGCTTAATATTTCAAATCTATCTGTGACTTATGATTTCTTGGTGAACTTTACACCAAGAATAGTCGTCATAAAAATGGGAAGAGCTAAAAATGCCAAAACAGGCACATCCAAGAAAAAAGCCACAAAAACAACACCCATAAGAAGATAAAACCTTAAAAGCACTGTTGAAAAGGATATATCAAATAATTTCATTGCTTTAGGATTATATTCAAATATCCGATCTAGACCAACGAATTTCAATGATCATTGTCAACATTATCAATGATTGTAGTCAATCACATTGAATAAGTAAGGAAAGTAGTAGCCCCACCAAGACTCGAACTTGGATCTACGGTTTAGGAAACCGCTATTCTATCCCTTGAACTATGGGGCCAAAAACACAAATGTACACAACACAAAAAAGGCAACCCAAATGGGCCGCCTTTTTTATTTCATAATTCTTTTACTAAGCTTTAAGTAGCCTTTTTGACCATTCCAACAATAAATAAGAGTACAATGGCTCCTATAACCGCCGTAATGACACTCGCAATACTGAAACCGCCAGTAGCTGCTCCAGATACTCCAAGTAAGCCACCTAACCAGCCACCTACAAAACTTCCCACGATACCGACAATAATATTGCCCATAAGCCCAAATCCACGACCTTTCATGATATTTCCTGCAAGCCATCCTGCAACGGCACCAAGAACTACCCAGATTAAAATACTTTCAATACTCATAACTTCTAATTTGGTTTTAGATAAATTAATTGGTTTTCAAATATCGGTAATTGGTAAATCAGATGCTTGTAAATTGACAAAATCACATCTAATTTTTTTAAATATATGATAAATATATATGTAATTCAATAAATAGACCATAATTAACAATCGACGAAAAATGAAAAAAGCCACATATTCCCGTATGTAGCTCATACATATTAATGCAATCTACATTGTTTTAGCATCAGTCCACTACAATGGCTTTGCGGCTTAATGAGATCTGATCATTGTATAGGGTACCTCTATTTACTACTGTAACCTTCCCCATTTTAGGACAGGTACTAAGTTAAATATTTCAACTGAATAGTTGTCGGTTACAAAGTTTTGTGTCATTGCCATCTGCCGTATAAGAACCGTCAGCAGACTCAATTTACTTTTTTTAATGATCTGGAAGTTGAATTTTGTAATTGAAAAATACCCTAAATACAAAAGTCTGACGAAGACTGGAGTCAAAGTGTTGCAAATTTTAACATTTGACCCAAAATAAAGAAAGCCGGACATCAAACGATATCCGGCTTTCCTAGTTCGTAGAACTAAATAAGAACACTTTACCTTATCAAGACCATTTTCTTAACCAGGGTAGTGCTTCCAGTCTCCAGCTGGTAGTACAATACTCCACTGGCATCAAAGTCTTGTGAATCGATTGTAACCGTATGATTTCCTCTAGGGTACGTGTTTTTAAGTTCTTTTAAGATTCTTCCATTCACATCATACACCTTAAATCCTACATCAGATGGTGAGCCTAGACCAAACGTGACTGACGTAACATCTGAGAATGGATTTGGCTGATTTTGATCAAGCCAAATTTCATCATCCGGATCTTCTATATCTCCTCGAGTATTTATTTCCAGTACTTCTAGGTTGGCATCATATGCTTCTGCCTTAGTGATTCCAGACGTGATATCCATTTTAAGCTGGCTTATACCATTTTTTTCAAATCTCAAAGCAAACATTGTCACACCTTCATCTAGTTCATGTGGCGCTATATCATTCCAGCTTAACGTAATGGTACCGCTCGCTTCAAGTTGACTACCTATATTCACATCACTTATTTTAAAAGCCCCTTGATTTCCAACTCCTACGAATGAGTAAGCAACAGGATCATATTCAAATGTAAATTGCATACCATTTACAGATAATTTATCCGTAGATACAAAGGCTACATCCACATTACCATCCCCAAGATCAACTTCGTTTAGCTTGATAGTAATAAATTCTGAATTTCTGTTTTCTACAGATCCTGCATTGAAATTGGGATCCGCAGATCCATTGACATCTCCTGTCTTCACAGCTGTAAAGTCAACGTCATTTCTATTGAGAATTAGGTTCTCGATATACGTCTTATCTGTATAATTCCATGGATCATCGTCAGCAATAAATTCTACTTCATTTAGCACAAATATCCAGGAGTCCTTCTTAGGGAAACTATCATAGATACCTAAAACCAGCTTGCGCAGCTCGATAAGGTCAGTTGCAGAAATAGACCTAGAATTATTGACATCAGCTGCAATCAACTTATAAGGTGAATCTAGACTCTTCAAATTAAGAATATGCTTCTGAATAAGTAGCAGGTCTAATGTAGAAACTCCATTGAGAGGATTCTCATTATTTACGGGTGACACATTATAATCAAGGTAATACTGAACCTCATCAAACTCAAACTGCCCCTGATCATCTGTGGCCTTATACTGCATCGGAACAAGATCCGCATCCAGAAGGGTTACGTTAAAATCTTCCATACCTGTATTGTTCTCATCAGCAACTCTACCGCTTATGGCAGCCATACTATCTGATCCGTCTGCGCATGCATCGTTGCCATTGTCCTGGAGTGTGAGAATCACATCACAATGGTCATAGTTGCCATCTGAATCTATCACATACATCTCCAAAGCGATCTCCTGTGCTATTCCATTTGGCAGATCATCACAATCAAATGTCAAACTTGGTTGGTTTCCATACTGATTGAATGAAAAGATTAACTGATCATCAGGAGTACAATAGTCCTTACTCTTAAAATCAAAATCACTTGCCCATACCGTAGCAGTACCATCTTCATCCATTACCCATACCACTTCTGCAAGACAGATTGGTTGTGGAGCAAGGTTATCCTTAATTTTAAATGTATACTTACAGAATGACACATTTCCGCAATCATCCTCAGCCCAAAATGTAATAAGGTGGTTACCTGTAGGGTATTTACCTGATGCATCGTTACCTAATCCATGTAGGTCTACAGACCCATCATTATAAAGATCTATTTCCCAATTATAATACAGAGAACCGGCAGGCGTACAATCATCGGTTGCAAATGAAACAAGGTTGACAAATGCGCTGCAAAATCCATCATCAGCATCTACTTGTATATTGTTACACTGATCTATTCCGAATGTAGGTGCTACACTGTTATTGAGATGAACCTTCTGGGTATGAGTAAAGTAAAACGGATCATCCGGATTAAACTCACACCAGTCAGCAACTTTCCAATGCCTTAAAACTTTGATACAGTACCCAGCCACGTCATAGAAGTATTCATCAGTATATGATATACCTACATTGATACAGCCATCATTGATTACATATGGCTTGCTATCCAGAACATCAGGATCTATATCATATACACCACAGCCTTCAACATACTCATCTTGAGGCCAATAGATGTCATCCTCTGTCAAGGTGTCATTGTTTTCTATATAAATAAACTGTGTGCATGAATCTGTCAACCCTTGAGGGTCAGTAGCTCTCCATGTCCTTCTGACATACCCTATTCCACAGGCATTGAGTACAGGTGAATCAAATTTCGTGACTTCCACGTCACAGTTATCCTCAGCAGTGGCATATCCACCAGTATTAGCAGGATTTGTGTAATCGATATCGCAAGTAATTGTGTCTCTTGCGGGACAAGATATAACAGGTGCTTGTTTATCATCAACAGTTACATTGGCAATGCAATCACTGTGATTGCCATTTTCATCATAAACCCTCATTACCACCTTGATATAGCCTTGACCAACGTCATCACAGCAGAAATTTACTTTTCGTCCAAATTCTAAATCTTTATAAAATCCGGTACAGTAAGAATCTAGTCTCTTGATCGCAAAACTATCTATCCAACAATTGTCAAGACTGTGATCATCTATAGATGTAGCATAAATGTCTGCCCATCCTTCTTCACCAAGTGATACAACGGTATAACCTTCGCAGATCGCAACAGGTGGAATATCATCTACAACTTTTATCTCACGGGTACATTCTCTTTGATTTCCACATGCATCGGTAAACGTATATCTAATCCATACACACCCTTTTTCTAGTTTAGGAATGGTATATGTGCTATCACCATTATCTATTACATCATCTGAAATAAACTCCCCTTCTGGAAAGACTTCAGGACATACCTCGTCATCAGGTCCTTGTTTGTAAGCAATGGTATATGTTACCTCGCTACAATCAATAACAATTATATCCTCTTGATCAAATGGATTTGGCACTTCTACATTCCTTGCAAAACAATCATTTGCCGATGTAGATACAGTGGTCAGCAAAGCCTGAAATTCACCACATGCAACTACAGGCGCTGTCGTGTCCATTACTTTGATGATCTGATTGTGGGTCGTGTCTTGACCAGTACACCAATCGATGACGTACCATTGTCGCACAACTTTTAAGCCGGCACCACAAAGTTCGAATATAAGATCCGTAAAATGGTGTTGGATGTTTGAGCACTCGACTCCCAATGGATATCCTGTAGAGACAGGTGACGGTGCGCCTGATGGTAATTTTACAAAAAAGTCTGTACACTCGTAAATACGATCTCCTGGAAACGTAATTCCAGAAATGTTAGCTTTTAAGACCCTTATTTCTTGCTCACAGATTTCTGATGTAGCTCCATGTTGATCAGTAGCAATCCATTTTCTCGTAATAACGGTTACATAAGGATCTGAACATCCGAGATCTGACACCTCATCTATGTACTGGTATGTCACAGGACCTCCACAAGCATCTACAGCATTTGGACCAGGTACATCACCACCCTCTGATATAGGGTCAGTATCCTCGTAGCATTCAAGGTCGATTGGCGTTATTGAAGAATCACAATTGATCCACTCAGGACCCAGTTTATCTTCAATATATATCGTTCCCCAGCAGGATAAGCCACAAGCAATATGTGTAATGCTGACCGTAAAGGTCATGCCCACATGATTACCATCTAGCTGTACTCCCGCAGTAAGAGGATCAGCGTCCACGGGGTCTCCGTTTTCATCTGTAACCTCTACAAGGTAATCAGCATCAACGCCTTGCATGTTTTCCAAAATCATGTCAGGCAACATAGTCACCTCGCAATTTTCATCCAGCGAGACATTGACTCCGTCATTACAAGCTAGTGAAATATTGCATTGCCCGTAAGCTGTATGGACCATAGCCCAAGCTCCTACCAGCAATAGTGTCAAGACTGATTTTCTGAACAACTTCCCGATTGAAGGTTTATTCGGTGTAAGTATTGGTCTGTTCATCGGTTCTTATTTTAAATGCGGTTTTTTACTTTTAATCTAGTAGCAGACATGCTCAGCTTCTGACCAAGCATGCTTTTATCCCTACTTCTTATTTAATCGATATCATTTTCTTTCCAGCCGTATATGAGTCTGTCTGAAGTTGGTAATAGAGAATGCCCGTTGTTCCTAGATCGTCAGCACTAAGAATAATTTCATTATATCCATGTGGATATTCTCCTTGTTTTTCAAATACCAATCTACCTGAGATGTCATATACCTTGAGTACGGCATGACCATCTTGGTTCAATTCAAATCCTATTGTAGTTAATTGATCGAATGGGTTAGGAACATTCTGATAAAGAGTTAAACCAGAGCTACTCTTGTCGCCACTTCTTAGAAGTATATTATACTCTTCTATTCTTCCGTCGTTTTCAAGATAAGCTTCTGCCGAAGTCACATTTGAGGATATTTTTACAATATCACTGACTTCTCCTGAATTTCTAGCCTCAAAAGAGACGTTGAATAAAGATTCAGTATTCAAAGCTTGGCTTGTATTCCAGCTAAATGTCACGACTCCCCTTCTTTCATCTAAGAGAGAATAATTTTGTTGGCTGACATCTAGCACATCAGATGAAATTCCGTTGAATCTAACAAGACTGGGGTTGTACTCTAACGTAAATTGTAACCCATGTATATCATTGTGACCATCAGTTGAGAATTCAATATCAAAGTTCTCACCTGCCTCAAAACTCTTATTACTATACAAAAGCTCAAGGTTCTTCTTGCTTCTATTCTCAACTTGGTTACTGCTGAAATTGAAGTCTGCACTGGCATTGACATCACCAATTTTTACAACAACAAAATCTGCATTGTCAACGTCATGGTCCAAAGATTCCATTTCTATTTCTTCAGTGAATGGGAATGGATTTAGTGGATCTGTAAAAGTCTGTGACCCATCAACGAATCTGTAAGAGCTATTTTTGGGAAGCTCATCAAATACTCCTAATATCAATTTTCTTAGATCTATAAGATCGATGGCGGATATTGACTCAGATGAATTAACATCAGCTGCAATCAACTTATATGGTGAGTCCAGAGGCTTGATATTCAGTATATGCTTTTGAATCAATAGCAAATCAAGAGTTGACACACCATTTAGATAGTCAACATCATGACTGGCTGATACAGTGTAATCACTGTACATGGCCAACTCAGAGAATGTGTACTCTCCTGATTCAGTCATATCGAAATTCATATCATCAGGAGTTTCTCTCATTAAGCTTACTTCTACATCTGAAACCACATCATGATTCTCTGAGAAGATCCCTCCACTGATGGCAACCATGGTTCCTTGATCAAAGGGACAGATACCCTGATTGTCCTGGATAATAATCATCGTAGTACAGAAATCACTGTTACCTGCTTCATCAAAGAAGTATACTTTCAATTCAAAAGTATCCTGAATATTAGCGCCCAGATCATCACATGAGTATGTCCTCCATTTGTCATCAATATCATCTGAGAACGCAGTTTCTACATCCCCTGGACAATTGTCACTAGCACCTGCATAAAAATCTGAAGCCCATATCGTGACATCACTTGTCGTTTCCATTATTACTGTTATAATACCTTCATAGCAATATGGTGTAGGTGGCTTATTATCTCGCACAGTAACAAGTTGACAGCACTCAGTCACATTGCCACAATCGTCTTCCACACTCCAACACACTTCATGTGTACCGAAAGGATAAACACCACTGGCATCATTTCCATAATTACTGTAATCAACATCGCCGTCATTATTATAATCTACTGAGTGAGACCACTCAAGATTCTCATCAGTTGTGCAATCATCTTCTCCAATTGCAGTAACTGTGACATGCGCATCACACGTACCAACAAATTGTGGATCAGGTGTAATATCATCACATCCTTCTGTAATAGTCGGAGCTACATTGTTAAATACTTTGATGACTTGTGTATTAGTCCATTGGCCTGAGCCAGGCAAGAATGGATTGAATTGACACCAGTCTATTACAGTCCATTTTCTCAATATCTTGAGGCAAGCCTCATCAACAAATTGAAATACTATGTCATCGTAGTCATATGCCACATTGGAACAAGGTCCTTCATTATATCTTGGATAAGATGCAAAGAATGGTAGGTCATCAGGATCAGTACCACCATCAGTACATCCCCCATTTACATCATAATTATTTGGCCAGTTTATTGAATTTCCGTTGAATCGGGTAAGGTCAGTCAGAGTTAATGTCTGAGTACACCGTGCAGTATTTCCAAAGTAGTCTGTAGCGGTGAATGTTCTGGTCACATAACCATTCCCACATTGACCGAAATAGGAGTCTACAATCTCACTCATGGTAAATCCACAGTTGTCTGTTGCAGTAGCAGTACCATATATACTAAGATCGGTAAGGTTAGCTGTACAACCTAGTGTCAGGTCTTTTGGACATGAGATCATTGGGGGTTCAACATCTTGTACCTCTACCTCAACCATACAGAAGTTACTATTACCTGATGCATCCCATACTGTGAGTTGCACCATCTGTGTAGTTCCTACATCCTCACAGCAGAATTTTACAAATTCCGTGTTGGAAGGTTGTTCACAATCACCTGGAGTCATTCTTTCTACTTCGAATGCATGCAGACTACAGTTATCATAACTACCATCATCAAATGTCTCCCAACTTGCAAGAGCCATTCCAGTATCATTAATTGCAACGAAGCTATATTGATCACATACGGGAACAGGTTCTACGTCGTCCTCTACCACTATCTCTCTTGTACATTCTGTTACATTCCCACACGCATCAATAAAAGTGAATCTTACCCATACACATCCTGCAACTAAATCAGATATTGAATATCTCCCTAGAGCTGGAATATAAGTTGCCGCATTAAATTGTCCAGGGAATGCCGGAGGACATGGGTTTTCTGCTGGACCTTGTAAGTAAGATACTTCATATCGTACATCACTACAATCAGTAACGACAAATCCTTCAGTTTCAAATGGATTGGGTACAAGGTAATCACCACCACATGCATAGGCATCAGTTGATAGCGTATCAAGCAACCCACATGAAACGATTGGATTTCTTCTATCCATCACAGTGATATACTGTACCATGGTGTCTGACTCGCTGGTACACCAATCAGTTGCAATCCATCTTCTGAGTATTTTAAAAGCTTTATCTCCACATATATCAAGTCTTGTATCGTCAAACATAATATTGACGTTGAAACAAACGAGTCCTGTAGGGTAGCCTGTGTATTCAGGATCTGGGTGACCATTTGGAAGTGCCTCCCAATATTCGGGATCACCAGGATTGAAGTACAATTCAGGACAAGCTTCCAAAGTAGGATTTGGTCCGATCACATCATCCCAATTATCAGGATACATAATGTCAGCAAGACCAGATCTTGTTATCTGTATGGTTGTCGAACAAGTGCTCGAACCTGCATTTTCATCAGTTACGGTCCATTTTCTTGTGATTGTCGCACCAAATGGTCCAGTACAGCTTGTTGATTCGAGCTCATCCGTCCATGTAATATATGCATCTCCACAATTATCAAATCCTGGCAGGAGGTACGTATCATCATCTATATGCACTGGCACTCCAGTGTAAGATGCAGGCAGTGGAAATCCTGTTGCAGTAGGTCCTGTGAGGTCGTCACAATCGACTGTCACATCAGGTCCGCACTCCAAAAGTGGGATTGTTTTGTCTTCTACATTTATGATACCCCAACATGAGTTTTGACCGCACGTGTGTATCACCTTAACAGTCAACTGTTGTCCAATATAATCAGCGGTAATTACATTCCCTGGAAGGAGGTTACCGTCATTATCAGTTATTTCTATTGTATAAGAATCATTCTCATACTGTGGATCTTCGAGAAGCATGTCAGCGTCTACCACTATTTCACAACTTCCATTAGAAGTTACATTAATTGAATTATTACAAGCCAAAGCAATGTTGGCTTCTACCTCTACGGTGACCATCATATCAAACGGGCAACCTAAATTTGTAATTCCTCCCATCGAAATGGTATAGGTACCTGGCGTCACCCAATCAATATTTAATACTCCGTCAGGACCAGGAACATAAGTATTGCCGTCCGATAGTGTCAATGGATCAACTCCATTCACAGCAATTGCAAACGATGAGATACTATCAGGATCAATGGTCACCTGGTAAGTCTCAGAGTCTCCAGGACATATGAAAAGATCTCCAAGAATTTCATCCATTGGATACGTACATGCGTCAGTTGAAGACGGATCTGAGCCGTTATCTAAAACGGATACACCTCCTCCAGCGACTCTTGATACTTCGATATCGTATGCTCCACCACAGCTTCTTCTTCCAATCAACCTATATATACCGGATCCCGCTGGTGTTTCAGTTAAAAACGTTCCGTTTACATGTAAACTTGGAAAAATAAGATTGTATAAAGTAGGACTATTGGATACTTGCCAAAGTTCTCCAGTAGTAGAGACAACTTCAACAGTATCTACAAATCGATAATTCCACGGTTGTGAAATATCGTAGTCGCACGATTTGACTTGTAGCGATTGTGCCGAAACACAACATGAACTCACCAAGAACAGAAGAATAAAATAATTCTTCATTTGTCTTTTGAGCCCATTACTCCTTTGTGCAAGTATGGCTTTCTTCATCAATTTTTGGCTTTTGTAAAATTCGTTTTCACTCGAATTAATCATTCTAAAATTCATGGCATTCTTTCCTACAAGAAGTGTGTAAGTTTCTATTAGGTTATTACGCCAATAAACACAGGAAGAATCTAATTTTCCTCCTGACGTATGTTTAAAACCAATTTTTAAGCCAAAACCCGATTCACATTATAACTTTGAATAATGTGTTTTTATATTAGCTTTTTCTAACATTTATAACACATTAAAACAGTGAGGGTAATAGAGATATGCGGATGAAAAAAAAATATGAAGTTTTTTTAGACTATAAAACCACTTAATCTAATGATCTCCCATGTTGAAGTACATGAGGGCAGTTATCACTTCCCGACGGATACAAGCACTTTATCGGTTTGACTACGGCCATTTGAGAAGCCTCTGATATAGTAAATTCCAGGTAAATGGCCCTCATTGAGATGTAAGTTTATTTGACTTCCCAAGGTTGGACTATGGTCTTTCCACGATTGAACAACAGCCCCATTGGAGTTGAACAATTCTATGGTCAAATTATCGGTAGATTTAATAAGACTCTTGATCATGCAGGTGGACTTACAAGGGTTATTGATCACCTCAAAAAGCTTATCATTAGATTCAAGCATCTCCTCATTAGAATGGAACTCAAGTTCTATAGATCTAATCGAGTTCCCCGACTCTACAATGGTAGAGAACCCTTCTATCAAGACCATATCAGATACACTAATGTTTCCTTTGACCATTAGCTCAACTACCACCTCTCCAGGTATTATAGTTGAGGACTCGGATTGGTAAGCTATTAATTTAAGCGTAGCATCCCTAGAGTCCCACTTATAAGAACTGTCATCTAAGGTTGTCCCCAGATACCTCACTTCTTCTATACCAGATATACTATTCAAGACAAGCCCCAGTTGAATTCCTTCAGATGCAAGGCTTTCAGATGCCTTGAATTCGACGTGTGTGTATCCATTGTGAAGACGAGTCTCTTCAATTTGTAGAATTAGGGAGTTTTCTGATCTTGACGAGATCATGTTTTGCGAAAAGCCATCATATGAACCATTGACATCTCCTATCTTGACACCTATAAAGTTTGCGTCTAATACGGGAGCTGATAGAGGCCGTAGACTGATTTCTTCCTTAAATGTCCAGGGATTGTCAGGATCGCTAAATTCAAATCTCTCATCAACAAACCTCCAGCTTTCATTACCATTGAACTCACTCGTAAATCCTAGGATCAATCGTTGCATTTCAAGCAAATCTACTCCTGAGATTGACTCAGATCCGTTGACATCAGCAGCGATAAGATCATAAGGAGACGTAAACGGCTTGATTCCAAGTATATGTTTCTTTATCAGAATAAGATCAAGCACTGAGACGGCTTGATTGTGGTTTGTGTTTTTTCTAGGTACCAGATCATAAAACAAGTGTGCTGGTATATCATCAATGTCATAGTTCCCGTCAGAGTCACTCTGAGTCGCCCCATCAAACTGTTCAACACTAGAATAGTAATCTATAACCACATTGGAGACACCTATCCCCTCTTGTGTGGCTATCAATCCTTGTATATCACCTTTAGTTGTAGAATCTGTACATGCATCTTGATTATCCTGTATCGTGAGATTGATAATACAGTACTCCTGATTTACAGCCTCATCCGTAGCCCACATCTCTATGACAAAGGTTCTTGCCATTCCATTAATCAGGCTATCACAGTTGTAGGTCCTTACGACATCTGATGTGTCTTTGCTAAATGAGAATATTAAATCTTCAGTGGCAGTACAATTGTCACTACTTCCTCGATCGAAGTCACTTGCCCATAGCTCCATCTCGCCTGTCGTTGGCATCAAGACAGTGGTTATTGCTGATTCACAATACAGGGTCGGAGCTTTACATTCTTTGACCTCAACAAGATACTGACAAGAGGATAGATTTCCACAGTTGTCCTCGGCGGTCCATTTGATAAGATAGTTTCCGGGACTCAATTCTTCTGACAATTCATTGCCTATTCCATCTTGATCAAATATGCCATCCCCATTAAGATCAATCCTCCATGTATAATTAATCAAACTATCAGGGGTACAATCATCGATGGCATCTATGCCTAAGACAGCAGTTCCCATACAGTCATCGATTTGACTGAGGCAGACAGTAGTATCCTTGCATGATGACAAGAATGTCGGTGCTTCGGTATTTATCAGCTTTATGACTTGAGTGTACTCCCAAAGGCCAAATCCAGTATCGTCATCATACTGACACCAGTCTATAACACTCCATTTTCTGACGACCTTTACACAAGCACTATCGACTATATTGAATACTTTATCAGAGAATGTATGATTTGCAGTAGCACAGTATATATTGGAAAGTACAGGTTCGCCTGTGATTGACGGATCAGTGAGTAACATATCACATCCCGAGCTCTCAAATTTTACAGGCCATTCAATGTCATCCTCATCAAAGGGATCCGGATTTACAATTGTAATTACTTGATTGCAAGAAGACGAATTTCCACTCTCGTCTGTCACAATAAAAGTTCTGATGACATTACCTATAAAGCAATCGATACTTGACACTGCGGATTCCTCAAAGGTTGCTCCACAGTTGTCAATGAAAGTACTACCTAACCCGGCAAATCCTTGGTTGTACTGATCATAAATAAAAATAGAATCTCTATTATTGGGATTCATAGTCCCAAATTCGCTCAAGTCATCGATGTCAAAACTATAATCACAACTAATGGTAACGTCATCTGGACAGGTAGGTATAGGAGGCAGCTTGTCTTCAACGGTTGCTTCGACCATGCAGTCATTGTAGTTGCCATGAATATCCCACACTCGAAGGGCAACCATAATCGTTGAATCTTTCTCTTCACAGCAAAACTCAACGAACTCACCAAAGCCTAATCCAAATCCACAAAAGTCCGTCATTTTTGCAACCTCGAATCGATCGATACTACAATTATCATGACTGCCATCGTCCAATGAATTAGCATAAAGCCTGCCTTTTCCATCTTCACCCAATGCTACCTTGGTAAAACCGTCACACACTGTAAATGGAGGTGTCTGGTCTACAATAGACAAATTTAAATTACAAGTGTCCGCATTATTACATTCGTCCAAAGCAATGAACCGTAAAAGGTAATCGCCCAAAACTATATCATTTAGTTGGACAAAACCATTGCTGATTATTAACAGATCTATATTATTGTTATTGATATCTATCAAATATGCGCTCACAGAATATGCAGAGCATGCGTCAGAAACAGAAGGCACATCTACTTCATGATATATCAACCTACATTCATATCCATTGGCAGGTAATACCAGATCCAATGGGCAAAGGATTTCGGGAGTTATATTGTCTGCTACTTTAATAACCTGATTGTGGCTTAGACTACCAGCGTTACACCAATCTATTACCGTCCATGACCGTAGGACTTTGAATCCTGATCCACAGTTTTCAAAGTTAAGATCGTCAAAAGTGGATTCCAGATTGCTGCACTGATCGGTACTCGGATATCCTGTATAGGAAGGATGAGGATTGCCATTAAGCAAAGTAGTCCATACACCCCCCATACACTCTAAAGAAGGTTCATCACTGTCATCGTAGTTTGGCGGAAAAGTGACACTAGCCAGAGTTTCTAACATGATGTAAATAGATTGATTGCAAACAGAAACGTTGCCACTCTCATCCTCAGCAACCCATGTACGACTTATTACTGTCTCATATCCTGTAGAACAGTCAAGCGGATTCGACCCTTCCGAATAGGACAACTCAACCATTCCGCAAGAATCAAAATTAACCACCTCATATTCCTTGTCATCAATGGGTGTGATTACTACCCCTATCGGTAATGGAAACCCGACAGAGTCAGGAGAACTGTCCTGCGAACAACTTATAGTTACATCGCTACAGATAAAGCTAGGTGCTAGTTTATCAAGAACCTTTAATTCTCCCCAACAAGAATTGGAACCGCAGAGATGCGACACCCCAAATGAAATAGTCTGACCTCTATGATCCGAAGTCAATATATTATCCAAAATAAGGTCGTCATTTTCATCAAATGACTCTATTCTATAATTCGTTAATGGTGATATCGGATTTGATAGCAGCATATCAATGGCCAGCTGTTCTTGACAGAAAGCATCAAGAGAAATATTCAGATTATTATAGCATACCATGGCTGGTGCTGACTGAAAATGTATCCGGACTATGTCAGATTCCTCAGTCAATGGTCCGTTTCCATCTGGGTCATCTGATACGAGAATAAGATCGACGAAGCTATTGGAATAATCAGATGGGCCCGGCTGATAATGACTTGTAATGCTAAATATGTCTTGGTCCGTCCCCGAAGGATCAAAAGTGCCATCTCCTGTCGTGAACCATGTACCATCGGATACATCACCGGAAATATGGGCACCTAAAATTGATATATCAAGAATACCTCCGTTGCAGATGCTTGTATCAGGCCCTGGATAAACGTCAATTACCAGTAAACATGACAAATTGGATTTACCCTGAAGCATGACACAACTCATGAACATCAGTCCTAAAATCACACGTTTTATATTGCAGCTCCTCATACAGTAAATCAATACTTTACATATTACACTTTTTTTTAATACAATATTTGTACCAAAATTATAGACTAAGATATATTTCAGATTTTTAAATATGGTGAAGCGTCACTTTCAATGACAAGCAGCGATTATGCTATCTTTAGTATCTCATCAGTAAACTCTGTGCTATGAAAAGAATCCTTTCACTCGCAGTTTTGCTCTTGGTCAGTATTTACGCATATAATCAGTGTAACATCACGTCCATTTTTGCAGAACCTCACCCCTGTGATGACAATGGTCAGTTTTTAATTGACCTTGAGTTTGATTATACCAATGAAGGATCCATAGGGTTTATGGTAGAGATCGTCGGTGGTTCAGCTTATGGCCCATTCGAATACGGACAGTCATTCTATACGATCGGACCGGTTGATGGTGATTGCATGACCAATTATAAGTTATTCGTTGTAGATGTTGAATTCTCCACATGTCTGGAGGACTATACATTGCCAGAGACAGTGTGCTGTGAGGAGTGCGTTATAACGGCAATTACAGTTGACCCTATAGCTTGCGATGGTGATGACACATACAGTATATTACTAGATTTTGATTATGTAGGAAATACGAATGATCATTTCGATGTCTTCTCAGACAGGGAATTAGTGGGCTACTTTGCCTATGCAGATTTGCCTATAACCATTGATCACTTTCCTGAGCGCGATGCTGACTATGATATAATAACAATATGTGACAATGATAATCCAAGTTGCTGTGGGGCTCATGAATTCATGGGCCTTGATTGTGATGAGTCAGGCGGCTGCCATATCTGGGATGTCTCTGCAGAGTTTTATGATTGCAATGATGAAGGGCAGTTCTATGTGGATATAGAATTTTTATATGACAATGTGGGCAGGGAAGGCTTCGTCATCCTAGGCAATGGTCACAATTATGGAGAATTTCAGTACGGGCAAGAATTCTATACCCTTGGGCCCCTTGAGATCAATTGTGATCTCATGCACGAGTTTGTAATTATCGACAATGAATTTGAAGATTGTGGTGGTGAGTTCTACTTTGAATCTCCCGCTTGCTGCAATGAAGAAGGCTGCATGTTCTTTGATATTGTGGTTGAGCCATTACACTGTGCTGATGATGGCACCTATAGCATCGGGTTGAACTTTGAATACTCTGGGATGACCAATGACTACTTTGAAGTATGGTCAGGAGACATGTACCTAGGTTACTACTTATTCACGGACCTACCGGTAATCATAGAAGGAGTTATAGATAGAGAAGTAGAATATGACATCATTAGGATATGCCAAAATGATGTTCCTGATTGTTGCCAAGAACATGAATTCATCGGCCTTGATTGTGATGAGTCAGGCGGCTGCCATATCTGGGATGTCTCTGCAGAGTTTTATGATTGCAATGATGAAGGGCAGTTCTATGTGGATATAGAATTTTTATATGACAATGTGGGCAGGGAAGGCTTCGTCATTCTGGGCAATGGTCACAATTATGGAGAATTTCAGTACGGGCAAGAATTCTATACCCTTGGGCCCCTTGAGATCAATTGTGATCTCATGCACGAGTTTGTTTGTTTATGGGATTATCGACAATGAATTTGAAGATTGTGGTGGTGAGTTCTACTTTGAATCTCCCGCTTGCTGTGATGAAGAAGGCTGCATGTTCTTTGATATTGTGGTTGAGCCATTACACTGTGCTGATGATGGCACCTATAGTATCGGGTTGAACTTTGAATACTCCGGCATGACCAATGACTACTTTGAAGTATGGTCAGGAGACATGTACTTAGGATTCTACTTATTCACGGACCTACCTGTAATCATAGAAGGAGTTATAGATAGAGAAGTAGAATATGACATCATTAGGATATGCCAAAATGATGTTCCTGATTGTTGCCAAGAATATGAGTTTATGGGACTCGATTGTGATGAATCAGAGTGCTCAATAGAAGGATTAGAGGTTTGGCAGATAGAATGTGATGGTGGCGACTTTTATATCAATTTGGATTTAAATTATGGAGAAGTAAATGGTGATCATTTCACTGTAGTAGGGAACGGAATGGATCATGGAGAGTATAGTTACAATGATCTACCTATTACCATAGGACCTTTACCTTCTGAGGTTGACTGGGTATGGGATTTTGTTGCATGTGATGTCGAATATTCTGATTGCTGCGATGCGGTGGAGTTTGGGTCAACCGACTGCTTTCAAGGACCTGAACGTCCTGTAGATAAATTCATTGCCATTAAGGTTACAAGTATTCTTGTACAAATTACAATCCTTGACGATATTGATTGGGCTCAGTTTGACCTTTTTGATATTCAAGGAAAGAGAATTGATTTTCTCGACGAGAATCAAAAGGGATCGTTTGACATGAACATCGAATCACTCAGACCTGCGGTCTACTTCCTGAGTCTGAAGTCATCGGAGGGAAACAAATTGGTCAAGTTTTTAAAAATGTAAGAGAATAATAACTCTTGAATTCAAGTATCTTGAAATAGGCCACAATACAAAGCTATTGACTAACTACGATCCTTTCCAAGCACCGACACAATTACTTTTTGCTCAACACTTTTGAGAATGTCAAAATTCTACTTCTGATTATCAATGTGTTATGTGGATTTTAGCCCAACAACTGTCAAAGTCAAGAAAAAATCTTGATCAGAGAATATCTCTCCATAAGGCGAGATGACTGTCCACAAGGTCGAGATGACGAAGGATTAGATTCTTTAGTTGAGGAATTGAAGAATCGAGGAATCGATCTTAATGACTACTATACATAGAGTGTAGATGAAGGGATTTGATGATTAATTTGAGCGTATTGCCCTGAGTCTGTAGTCTATCAGTCTATTGTCTTGCGTCTAATGTCTCCTAGCTACCTCCTCACCACCTCAAAGGTCTTGGTGATATAGCCATGATCCGTACGGATGTGCATGTAATACATGCCTGTCGGATATGAAGTTATAGGTAGTACAAACGAGTCATCAGATAGATTGTCGAGAAAATCTACGCTCCTTCCTAGAACATCCACAACATTGACCGATCTGATATGGTCCTCCGCATTTAGATGAATATTGATGTGATCCTGTGCCGGATTGGGATAAACTACCACATCTGCTTCACTGATCGGACCTTGCGTTGCTTTACTAGGTGGTCTCAGGAACATCGTTGTCTCAGCCGATGGTAGTCCGATAGCATTGCCATTGCCATCCATCCCACTGCCTTCTGAGAGAGATATTGTAAATGGTAGATTTTCTCCTTCTTCTATGCGAAATCCCATTGCTTCATCTTCAACAATAAAGGTAACTTGTCCAATAATTCCATACCCACTTATGGACTTACCTCCTGTTCTGGAGAAGGCCGCATGTATGCTACCATCTACAGGTTGCTTAGACAATTGTATAGACGGCGAGTTGTATGCGAACCAGTCATTCTCAAAGAAGTGCACATTCAAGGAAGATGAATCCACAAAAGCACTATTGATAGATATGTTGAATGCCAGTCCGTGAAGATCAACAACGGGATACTCTGCATTTCCAATTATAATATCAATTACGGCAAGATCACCTGAGTCTAACTCAGTCTCCTGCGGAAGCAAATAAAAAGGATAATTCTTCAGCCCAAGAATTTCAAAAGGTACATACTCATGAACTTCATTGAAATAGGTTGATATCGCCGTGGTATCATCAGAAGTTATATAACCATCACCATCACTATCAATGTGCTTTATATCACAATGACTGTTTCCAATTGTTTCTCCCCAATCAGCGGCATGCTGACCATTTCTAAAGTTATAATTAATATCGGCTCTTGATTCTCCTTTCTCACCCATGTACAAGGCAACAGGTAAAATATCGGCGATAGTCACCCTGCCATCATCGTTGGCGTCGCCACTCCATACACAATCTCCTACGCAATGACACAGTGAGTCTTGAAGATTTTCCATCACATCAACATCCACCTTCAGGACAAAGCATGGATTATTGTCAACACAATACTCAACATCAAAATTATCCAATCCGGTATAATCAGGATCAGGCGTATAAATCTGCAATTCTCTACCCACGACAGCATTACATCCTATCTGTACAGTGTCCAGACCTTGATAAATATCCAATGTGCCGTGAAGAGGAGCCGATAATACACTGATAGAATAATCAGAGATAGCTACATCGTACTCGAGTGCCATGGCAGTATTCTCCAAGGCATGTAAGTCATAGCTAAACTGCGCCGGTACATAATTATCAATCTTGATAGTAACCGTTGCTGTCTGATGCTCAAATCCATTATAGACTGTATAATAGTATTGGTACTCGCCCACTACTCCAGCCGGAGCTGTATAAGAGAAAATACCGAGTGTATCACGTACCAGTTCAGGAGAATAATCTACCAGGGGAAATGACCTCTTACGATCATTGACTAATACATCAAACTGTACAGTATTGCCAGACGAGGTAACGACAAAATCATCCACAACAAAACCGACTTCATTTGGAAGGTCAATGACCGTAATTTCTACTAATTTGCTGTCAGATCCATTAATCAACAAAAAGTCATCAGGACCCGAAATATGTTCAAAGGGAGTATACAAGAACCTATCATCACCTAAGCTTGTCACCTCACCTAAAACTGCCTCATTGGAAAGGTCCAATGAATAACCAGATTGATCCAAGATGATGGTAAGGGGTCGTTCATTGATCAGATGAAAAGAAAGTGTATCAGTCATGTTGACTTGCCCTCCATTCACCTTTACCGTTACCTTGCCCATATCACTAGCACCAAGGCTATCTCGAATTACGTAGGTCACATATGCCATTCCCACAAATAACGGATCAACATCTATAACAATATCGCTGTCTGAGTTTAAAGTTGCTGTACAATTCGACTCTTGGGAAGTCATATCAATCCATGTCACACTCTCAGTATGAACGTCATTTGCCATGACATCTACAGTGATACTGGTCTGACCATTTTCCATGATAACATGATCATCCTTGGCACTTATGATCGAGTGATCTGTGCGCAATACCACTGAAGTATACTTAGGGGGCCAGAAACCAGGAAATTGACCAGGTCCAAAATACTCGACTGTATATGAATCCTCACCAGTCCAACCCAAACCAGGATCGAAGACAAACTCCCACAACCCCGAACCCATATAAGTTCGATGCATTGCCGATCCTTCTGATATAGAATGAGGATAGGAAATAATCTGTGGAATTCCATTTGATTCTAAATAGACTGTATCTGGGGTGCCAGCCAAATGGTGGGAGTAAATATATCCAAGATTTTCCTGAGATAGCAATATCATCGATGACATACACATCATCAATGACACAAAGCACTTAAAGACAAGACTTATCTTCATTCCCAGGGGTATTTTGGTTTTATAGGTAAAATCACGGCAATATAAGGCTATTTTACATAGGAAAGAAATATATTTTAAAAATAAATATATGAGGCATGGCTAAATACAAGTATATTTAGATTTCTTTATACGATTAAGATTGATAAACTGCTTTTTATACATATTTTAATTTAACATGTACTGCTTAATTCACCTTAACATATAAATACTTTGCTAATCTATCACTACCTGATAAAGACATACCTACATATTACGAAATAGTATAATTTGGAAGACTCAAAACTCATATATGCACTCAGAAGCCTCTCAGCATATGAATTGAATCGATTTAAAAAATTCGTCTGTTCTCCATACCACAACAGCAATATTAATCTATCTAAGTATTTCAGTGCTCTAGAAAAGAGTCTTCGCCAACGTAAAGAAATACCCTTAAGTCAAGTTCTTTGGGATATGGTCTTTAAAGAAGAAAAGTACAGTGATTCTCGTTTTCGCAAAATGAATTCCGATCTTTTATTTCTATTCGAAGATTTTGTAATACTTGAAGATTTGAGAAATAAATCGTTAATTAGAGGAAATCTGTACATCAAGGCTATAGGAAATAGAAAACTTGATAGGCTCACCAATTATGCTGTTACAAAGGTTCGAAAAGTCGAAAGATCAATCAATAAAGCAACTAGTGATATATATTTCCAGAGGTACATTTTTGAGCAAAATTTATTCAACCTTACTTCAGAAGCTGATAAAAAAGCCAACTCAAAAAACAAGAGTGCCAAAATAAATTTAAAAGAGATATCCGACAATCTAGATATCTTCTTTGTTATTGAAAAATTACGATATCAGTGCCAGGTACTGGGGTGGAAAAATATGTACGACCTAGATACAAAAATAAATTTTACAAGCGAAATTGAAACCAACATCAAGAATGGGATCTATCAAAGCATTCCATTAATCGAGTTGCATTATCTTATTTTGTTAACGCTTCGTCATCCCAATAACCATGAACACTATTATAAATTAAGAGATAAGGTGAATGTTCACTTGAATGAGCTTGAGTATCAAGATTTATACTATATATATGACGCTTTTTTTTCATATTGTATAGGTAAGGTCAATCGAGGCGAACATGAATTCTACGCAGAGGCATTTAATTTATATGAAGAAGCAATTGAGTACGATTTATTATTGGAAAGGGGTGTGCTTTCTCCGACTACATACAGAAATGCTGTGTTTTTTGCACTTAAAACTAACCGTACAGCATGGGCAGAAAAATTTATTGAAACAAAAAATGATTTACTTGAACTAAAACACAGAAAAAACGCTATGAACTTTAGCCTTGCACGGGTAAACATGTATAGAAAGGACTATGAAAAAGTTATAGTCTACTTAAACGAATTGGATTACGAAGACATTTGGTATAATCTGAACGCCAAAGCAATATTAATTGCTGCCTACTATGAACTAGATGAAATGGTAGCCTTAGATAACCTTCTTTCCAGTTTCAGAATATTTGTTACTAGAAAAAAAAATGTCTCTAAAGAAAAAAGAAAAAGCTGTCTTAATCTTATCCGCTTTACCAAAAAACTCTCTCAGCTACTTCCGAGTGAAAAGGTCAAACTTGAAAAGCTCAAGAAAGATATCCTAGCCGAGAAAGGAGTAGTCAATAAGCAATGGCTCTTGGAGAAGATTGAGGAATTACTATAAGTTCGCCGTAGAATACCGCACCTATTCTCGACGAAATTCTGCTTTCCTCTTTTCTAAAAATGCAGTTGTTCCCTCCTTGGCTTCATCAGAGGCTATACACTTTCCGAAAAGTTGGCTCTCCTTCTTGTAACCTTTCTTAGATCCCGCAGCATTGATAGCTGCTATAACGTGACTGACTGCTCCAGACCCTTTGGCAGCTATCTTAGATATGATTTCATGTGCAAGCGTAAGTTCATCTCCTGGAGCAACCACATGATTTGCCAGTCCCGTCCGATACGCATTCTGAGCGTCAATTATATCTCCCGTCATAGAGTACTCCATGGCTCTACCCTTCCCTATCAATTGAGTTAACCTTTGCGTAGCACCATAGCCTGGGATAAGACCTAGATTGACTTCTGGCTGTCCAAATTTGGCATGGTCCGTAACGATGCGCATATGACAGCACATTGCTAGTTCGCATCCGCCACCTAGAGCAAAACCATTAACAGCAGCAATTACCGGAACATGGAATCGCTCAATCTTAAAAAATACTTTCTGCCCTTTACGTGACAGTGCAGCACCTTCATCGGCAGACAGCTCGGCAAATTCCGTGATATCCGCACCGGCAACAAATGCCTTTTCTCCAGCTCCTGTTATAATCACTCCTTTAAGATTATCAACCTTCTTGTAATCCTCTGAGAAGAAATCATCCAATTCACTCATGACAGAGGCGTTTATTGCATTGAGGGCATGGGGTCGATTGATAGTAAGCGTAGTTACTCCATCTACTGTTGTAACCACTATAGTCTTATCACTCATTGTATCATTTTTATTTCCAAAATATCACTCTGTTCCACTTCTCATGAACAAGCGAAGTAAATTCTTCTGATATGTTCAACTTGATAGCAAGGTAGACAAATGTAACAGATATGATAAGCGTCTTCATGAGAATATTTACCACGGCACCTAGGTACATGCCAGAACCTTCATCTCCAAATATCCCACCCAGGATATCCAGGTAGTTGTATAACATAATGATTGCCATGATGAAAACACCTATTAGCAAGACTTTAATTGTGTTGGCAGAAAAGGGATGAATACCAAACTTGATCCAAACGAACAGTACTTTGAAACTCTGAAATAGGGTCATGGATATTAAAGTTGCTATTGCTGCACCGATCATCGGATTTTCTGCGAAGCTGGTACTTGTAAGAAACAGGTATGTCAGTACGACATTCAGCACTCCTAGAAAGATCAAAGCGTAAAGATTCCATCGAAAAAACTTAGAATAGATGATGATGTGTCCATTGATACTTGTTACCATGTCGACGAGCTTGCCTATGCCTAGAAGGAGTACAACATATTTACCAATGATTAATGAATCATAACGTCCGGTAAGTACGAATAAATCATCAAGGGAAAACCATATCAAAAGAAAAATTAGAAGCCCTATTAAAAAAAGATTGATGGACGTCTGCTTATAGTATGACTCTATCCCTTCCACATCATCGTCTTTCCACGCTTGTGATATGAAAGGCGATGTGATCTGTAACAGAGATTTTGTAGGCACTTCAACTACGTTGGCCAAATACGCCATGATGCCATAGACACCACCTGTTGCCCAACTTACCAAGGAAGGAACCATTATCTGGTCTATCTTTAGAGCTAGTGATCCACTAATAGAGTTGAGTGATGTTACTGAGGCGTATCCAAGAATTTCCTTTGACTTTTCTAAGAACAAGCCGAACCGAGGACGTAAGTCCAACTCTCCTAGGTGGTAAACATAGAATAACATGGCTAGACAAATCAGTGTATGGAGCAGTAAGAGAGACATCAATACAGCTTCACCTGAAATATGTCCAGATATATACAGGAGAAACACTACTGGCAACCATACCTTGGGTCCCAAATAATTGAAAATTGTGGGCCAAACGATCCTCTTGAAATTGACAGCATATGATGAAAGCGCTAAATGGACATACAGTAAGACGATCAATGCTAAAATCACAACGAAATACCTGTCCATAACTTCGATGTCAAAGCCCAGTGTACTTAGGACAGATAATACCTGAGGCCTAAAAATCCATGCAAGGACACTTGTGATGGAGAGCATTATGAATCCATACACAAAAACGTTTCCCAAGAAGCCAGATCTGTACTTTCCATCTCGAAAGAAGGGGAAAAACTTTACTATCAATGTGAGTCCCCCTAACGACATCAGAGGCAGGAGCAATCCTGATGCACCGATAATAAATCCTACTTTCCCATATAAATCTAAGGCTCTCGGATATATCCACAACGATGATACACCTGCAATGGCAACTGCCAGGAGTCGTACTATTGAGTTTTTATATGCCTGGCGTTGGATTACACCCACTTACCCTTTCTTTCTGGTTCTTGTCCGAATGGAAGTATTCTTCCAATATCCTCGTTTGTATGGCTGTATACCCTCTCAGCTTCCGGAGGCAATGTCATATAGTCACCATAAATGGCGGTTAGCATTTTATCAGGGTTGCAAGGAATGGGCAATTGCCTATCCTCAAATTTGACATCCTTAAGAGGCCAAATATCAGATGCTTCCAGATAGATCTGATGATATCCATGAGCCGTCCTAAAACGGATTTTTCCATTCGGTAATTCTTTAACGACAAAAATATCGACTGCCACCCCACGTTTACCATCTTTAGAGATGACAGAATATGCATCCATTAGCTTGAGGAAGTTTTTGTACATCGGAAAAAAGATGATTGAAGACGGCAATTCATTTGAAACTGCAATTAATTTTTCCACGCTCCTTTCAGTCATCATAATATCAAGATCATCATCCCAAGGTATATACCCGTGGTGCCTTACAGCGCCTAAAAGAGAACCGTACGCTAAAAAATATTCAAAATCATGCTTTCTGGCCAAGTAATCAAGGCATTCGAGTATTCTCAATGCAACAGAAACAATTCTTTCCTTAAAGTCAGTGTGATTGTGCCTCTCGTCAGGGACTTGCTCGTCTAAATCTACTGAGCTTTCATTCCGCCGACATTTAGATATTTTCTTAGTCATAAAGTGTCGATAGAAAAGATGCTCCACTTTAATCCACTGCTTCTTCAAGCTAATAAAGTACTTCATTGTAATGTCATATTAACAAAATTAGTAATACTAATGAAACACGTACAACTTTTATCGTATATAACGGTATATTCGATCTCCTAAATGTGCTTATATCCTTGAGCCTAATAAATTTTACGAAAATAACAGATGGATGGTATATTAAGAAGGTCTTGAAACTTCTGTATCTACCTTATTTGCATAAATTTCAATATAATATTGAGAATAAAAGGTACAGACAAAACGGCCTGAAATCTCTCATGACCGCCAAAAAAGCCCTTGACAAGTATGAAATTCCATTTTGGCTTGACTTTGGTACTCTACTTGGTGTTGTGAGAGATGGTAAATTGATAAGTCATGACACTGACAATGACATAGGTGTATGGATGGGTGAGGATAGAAATAAAATAAAATTGGCCTTAGAGGAGGCCGGCTTTTCTAAAAGTCGCTCCATAGAGATAGAAAATGGGACCTATGGTTTAATTGAAACCTACATATTGTCAAAGATTAAACTGGATTTGTTTTATTATACGCGGAAAGAGGATCTAATGTATTGTCACCTTGTTGATACTGATAACGGTATCCTTTATATTAGAGAAGTATACGTTCCCTGTCAGGGTTTCGAGAAATTACTCTTCAACAGTGTAGAATTTACGATACCTTCTGCGCCCAAAAAGCGTCTCGAATTTACTTATGGTAAAAACTGGACCATCCCAATAAAGAACTGGTCCACGCCTAAAGATGCACTTAATTCAATTATTGTAAATAAACATCTTGACTACATAAATCATTGATCATATGAGTGACAGCAAATTATTCTGGAAAGAATATTATCAAACACATCGACTGGCCTCCAAACCTTCGAATTTTGCAAAATTTGTAAGTCCCTTCCTATCTGAAAATGGCTATTTCATAGAACTCGGGTGTGGAAACGGAAGAGATAGCATCTATTTCTCTGATTCATCACTAAAAATTATATCCATTGATCAGTGCAGTGATGAAATCAATTTTCTCTCAAAAGAATTTGCGGCAAAAGACAATATTAGTTTCATGGCTGGGGACATGACTACTTTAGATGTATTGAATGATGCAAATTACTTGTACTCCAGATTTACACTTCACTCTGTTAAACTTGAGCAAGAAGTACAGATTTTAAATTGGGCACTCCAATCTTTAGATAAAAATGGACTCTTCTTTATCGAAGTCAGAAGCATTCATGATGAATTGTATGGCCAAGGAACGAAAATCGGAAACCATGAGTTTATTACTGACCATTATAGGCGATTTGTCGACTTAGAAGAAATAAAGAAGAGAGCAATTAAAATTGGATTTAATATATTATACAGCATTCAGGATAGAGGTTTTGCTCCGTATAGCAATGAAGACCCCATTACAATCAGATTAATATTGCAAAAACCTTAATTGCCAATAATGCCAGGTTTTTACATTTTAGTAGACTCATCATTATTCAATGGTCAAGGACAATAAGTCACTGATAACATTAATCGAACTAGAAGATCATTATGAGTTACTAGTTAATTTCATAGAACTATTCAACAACACCAAGTATCACATAAAGATACTAGTCAGACAAAGTCAATCGACCCTATTCAACGATATAGCGATCTCCTCAAACATCGATCTATATTATAAATCAGAGGATATTTCTATAAGAGAATTTTTAATTCAGAAATTAGATATCATCAACGATTCAGATGCCATAATTTTCAATACTATTCAATACAGTCCAAAGCAATATCCAATAGACCATATGACACCGTTGAAAATTATTAGAATACATAATTTACATACATCACTTGACCCACTTCATCACATTTCCGTCTCCTTTGACACGATTACTTTCTTCAAAGATTTAAAGTTTACCATTACAGATATCCTAATGGGGTATATGAGGAGGTTAAAGAGAATAATTAGTAAAGCTGATTTTATCATGCTCCCTACCTTAGAGATGTCAGAACATGCAAGAAGAATCTCACCAGAATTAGGGTCTAAAATATTTAGCACTTTACCTTATACTCACAGTCCTCAAAACGCAGTGACTACCATCAGAGAAAAGGAAGAAATAACCTTCACTGTACTGGGTTCTATTAGCACAAGGAAAAAGGATTTTGACGTTGTAATCGCCGTATTGACGTCTTTGCAGGGCAGATTATCAAAAAGAGTAAATATCAATATTCTGGGAGCTGCTTCTGATAATTATGGCAGGAAAATTATAAAAAAAATAAGTCAGTTAGAAACGACTTATATAAGGATTAATGCTACTGGGCAATTTACTAGTCAAGCAGAATTGTCAAACGTGATGAAATCTACTGACTTCCTCTTTAATCCTTGTTTTACTACTACAAGATTTAAAATATTCAGCGAGGTATATGGAGTATCAAAGTATTCCGGTGTTTTCTCAGATGTAGTTAAATTTCAAAAACCCTGTATTTTGCCCAGTCAATTAAAAATACCTTCCTTCCTGAATTCTGTCTGTGTAAAATATATCTCATCTGAAAATCTCACAGAAATATTATTTTCGTTGATTGAGTCATACCCTGCAATTAAGGATTATAATTTTTCAGAGATAAAAGAATCATATTCCATTAGCAACTTGAGAAATAAATTGGTTTCTGACATTCAGCAAATGAAACTTATAAAAAAATCAGAAAATAGCAATAATTAACTACGGAATTGATTTTAAATATTTCAATACTGTTGATGATTGATTCTCTCTGGAATACTTTTTTGCTTTGTCGAGATCAACCGAAAAATTCGATTTATCAGAAAGTTGAACTTCAAGATATTTCTTCAGTTCAAATTCATTTGTCCTATCTATCATCCTACCTGCTCCTACGTCTGACAATATCTCTCCCGATGCCCCATCCTCAGGACCTATCCCCAGGATTGGATTTCTCGTAGCCAAATACTCGAAGATTTTTCCAGGGATAATTACCTCCGCATTCGGAGTATCAGGAATTACCAATAATAATAAATCGGCATCAAGCTGAATCTGATTTATTTGATCATGAGGTACAGTATCAATGTAATCTATTGATAGATTTAAAGAATTGATCTTCTCTTTAATGGAAGGAGCTACCATACCCACCAGTCTAACCTTAATAGATGTAGATGACATCTCATTCAATATCTTAAAGAACGAAAGCGGATTATAAATCTCACTCATGGTTCCCGTATAACAGATAACAAATTCGTTTGATTTTCTTTTTACCAACCTCGCAAAATCATCAGGATCATATCCATTGGGAATGACATGAATTTTGTTTTCAGCTATTGATTTATCCTTTCTAACAAACGTTTCCTTCTGTCCCTGAGCAACAGACAGAGCAATATCACATTCAAGCAACACCTCCTTCTCACATTCCGCATCCTTCCTTCTAGAATATGAAGTATGTCCTATCTCGTTGTAGTAGTAAATATCTGTCCATGGATCTCGGAAATCAGCAACCCACTTGACGCCAAGTTTTCTTTTCAGCTCCAATCCTATGAGCTGCGTTGAATGAGGAGGTGATGTTGTAACAACAACATCAATCCCCTGTTCGGTTATTATCTTGGTTGCTGCTGACACCGCGTATTTCTTCCAATACTTTCTCGGGTCGGGGATGAATAGGTTGGTCCGCAGAAAGTTGACCATCTTCTGGGACCACTTGTTATTGTCAACATTGGAAAAACCGGCCGTGGGAACATTCTTTTTCCCAACCAATCTAGCATACCAATTTATAGGTTCAAAGGACTTTGTTTTGGTCACTTTTACTCCAGCTTCAATGTCCTTAGATAAGGAGTGATCGAGTTGCATGTAACTTGCATACTCCTCATCAACTGTCAGCACATGGACATCCACGCCAAGGCGCGACAAGTACTTCGAGAGCTTTAACCATCGCTGTACGCCGGCGCCCCCACTTGGAGGCCAATAGTATGTGATGATGAGAATTTTCACTTGACTTTACAATTACTCTTAATTTGCAATATTAATATTATCACGACGTGAATATAATCCAAGCTGAAAACATTTACCTCATCGGTCTCGGAGCGATAGGAGCGACCTATGCCTCGATATTTTATGACAGCGCGTATTCTATTTCTATCATTTGTGATGCCGAAAGGAGAAAGAGATACTCGGAGCATCCATTTACAGTAAACAACAAAGCTTACGAATTCAGATATACAGAAAGACCAACATCATCCGCCAAGCTCATATTAGTATGCATAAAGTCTACTCAGTTACCAGAAGCTATGGAAGTGATGTCTCACTTTGTGAGTGAAGATACGATCATTGTCTCTCTCCTTAATGGGATTTCTAGCGAGAAAATTCTCGGTGATCAATTCCCTCAATCTAAAGTTGTCCATGCATTTACCATAAAGACTGACAGTCAACGTACGGGTCAAGACATTCAGTTTGACCCCGAGGGTATGATTTACTTTGGATCGATCAGCGATCAATTAGATAGCTATGCTAATGATGTAGAAGATGTATTTCGGATGGCCAATATTCCTCATGAACGGGTCTCCGACATAGAACATAGGCAATGGTGGAAGATGATGTCAAATACTGGTATAAACCAGATACAAGCCTTGTTTAAAAAGCCATATTCGATATTCAAGACTCGGGAAGGACTCAATATGGCTAAGCTAGCCATGATGGAGGTAGTGGATATTGCCAGGGCAAAGGGAATCTCATTGCATGAATCAGATGTAGCTGATGTACTAAAGCATGCTTCAGAATTTGATCCAATTAATAAATCTAGCATGCTTCAAGATGTTTTGGCCCATCGACCAACGGAAATAGACATCTTTGCAGGGGAAATAATACGGCAGGGGAAAAACCTAAATATCGCCACACCCATAAATCAGTTTCTGTACCACGCAATCAAGTATATAGAGCAGAAATATTGAAAGCTATTTCTTGATGTACCCAGATAATAATACTATTCCTGTGGTAACTAGAAGCACCTTTATCAAAGCTGGAATCCAGAAAGGATATAGGCCATATTCCAAGGCCGGCTGAAAACCAAACAGCATCGTAAGGTGAGTCAAGCCAAAGAAGAAAAGAACAGCAGTAGCAATCATGACATATTGCAAGGTCAACGTCCATTTCTGCAAAGACGTCTCGCTGTCAACATTCCAAAATGACATAACATATCCTGCAAAAATAAAACCGTATAAAAATCCACCGCTGCCACTCCGCATTTTATCCATTCCTGAGGAAGCTTCCGCAAATACAGGAAGACCTACAACTCCTAATAGAAGGTAAATGATGACCGATACCAGTGGCTTCCTTTTGATTGAGGAAGGCACACCCCAGCATCACTGCTATGCTCTGTCCAGTGATAGGAATCGTCGTTCCCTGTAGTGGTATATCCCAACATACCTGAGCACTGAGACAAATTCCAATAACGACAATAAACACTCTTTTCCACCGAGGCATGTACAAACATAAAAAAAGCCTACACGATGTGCAGGCTTTATTGCTTGATATCTTGTCTTATGTTAGCGTTGTAGTCTAATCTCGCGCTTGCCGTCAAAAGACAACCACACCATATCATTGTCCCCTTTAACGATATATTGATTTCCCTTGAAATCTCTATAACTGGTTCCCCTACCCTCGTTCTTTGAATAGTACCTCCAGTCTCCCACTCTATTGAGTCTGACTTTAATACCATCTCTTGTCCACAAAACTTCTATAGTGTCGCCTGAGTTTCTCACCTTCCAGTTGCCCTCGATCCGCTCACCTACACTCTCGTGTCTATCATACAGATAATCACCATAACTTGATGATTTATCATGATCATTTCTATACTCGTAGTAATGGTCTCTGTCATTCTCACATATTGAGCAGCTTGATCCATAATTGTTGTGATTATGAGAGTTAGTTTTTCTAAAAACTATAGGACGATGGCTCCCTCTCTTGACTAGCATCATCTTGACCGGAGAGATAAGTTTAGCGGTATTTCCATAGCAATCTCTAAAAACATTTCTACTCACCCTTTCAAATTTCATCGATTTATGGCCCTTAAGTCCCTTTACTTTTAATCCATAATGTTTTGCATTGATGTTGATCACCTTGTGGTAATAACCCTGACTTATCCATTTTCCTTGGTGAATGTGAAACTTGTGGCCCGCCTGGGCAGTATTGAATGTGATCAGCATCATGAGTAAAACTATAGCGTATCGCATAACTATTAATTTTGATGTATAATCATTTAATATGATAACATCAAAGTACAGGGAATACTGTGTTAAAGTCTTTTATTATACGGTTAACAGAGGGTTAAACCGATTTTGCCAAAAAACTACCTAGAAGGTATCGCTTGCTCTCTTATTAGCTGAATCTGTTGTGGATTACTACCGTAGGTTGATTGGCCTACTTGTATGATGACATCACCTGTGCTCTTTATTTCCCACTCCTCAGGATTTGCTTCCGGTTTGTCATCTACCATAAGCAAGATTTCTTTGTCCATAGAGTAGTGATAATTACCAGACCCCCATTTTTCATCATACTTGCCGTATTCGTATGTATGATCTGGTTTGTAATCAATCCACTCGCCATCCAGAGACCCTTTCGCTGACATCTTTCCACCACTAAATCTGTTCTTATACATCCATACTCCAGATTCAATTATGGAAAATGACTCTGGTTCATCTATCAGTCTATGATCAATTGTAGCCAAGGCCATCCCTCGATTTGAGCCATCTTGCACCACCTCTTTCTTTTCTTTTGGCTTTATTTCTTGTTCAATATTTGTCTTATCTGACTTACATGAAACAAAAGATATAATCGTCAGGATGAATATTAATTTGATAGTCTTGCTCATATTTGATTATTAAATTGAACCAAAGATACAATGCTCGCAAAGTTTTTATCATATATAAGCAATGAAAAACTCTTCTCGAAAGATGACCCTATACTTCTCGCCTTAAGTGGTGGTATGGATAGCATGGTCATGGCGGACCTCTTTTTGCAGTCAGGTCGAGAAATAGGCATTGCTCACGTTAACTTCAAATTGCGAGGTGAAGAATCAGATGGCGATGAGGCATTTGTATCTGACTATGCTAGAATGAATGGTATCCTATTTTACTGTGAGTCTTATTCTGGGTCAAATTCAGCTTCTTCTGAGAATTTTCAAAATGACGCTCGAAAATTTAGATACCGTTTCTTCAGAGATCTCTGCTCCCGCCATAATTATTCTTCAATTGCCACAGCGCACCACAGGGATGATGCTGTCGAGACTTTCTTACTTCATTTTATGCGTGGCGCTGGATTATCAGGCTTGTCGGGAATCAAGTCAAAGTCCCATGATATCGTACGTCCGCTAATGCATGCCACTAGAGAAGAAATCAGCAAATATGCAAGCGATCATCAAATCGCTTTCCGCGAGGATTCCAGCAACATCACTGAAAAATACGATAGAAATATCATCCGTCACGGAGTACTGCCTCAGTTGATTCGCGTACACCCCCAAAATCTGAGGTCAGCATATCATTCTATAGAAAACATATCAGCCTCCGATGACTTGCTTTGTTATCTAATTGAAAAAAATATAGACTCTTGGCAAAGCATAGAGATAGGTGGTAAAATATTAGACATTGGAAAAATACGCGATGAAGGTTCCTATTCTCTACTTCATCACTTATTGAGTGAAGAAAAATTCTCTAGAACACAGATCAAGCAGATGCTAGAAGATCATAGGGAGCCAGTAATCTTCTACTCAGGATCGCATGAAGTCATCATTGAAAGAGGAAGACTTTACGTCTTGACGTCAGAAGATAGAATTCAAGACATCAAAATCAATATTGGAGAAAGCAAAAAGCTCGATTACTTACATACCCTTACAATTGTCCCATGTAGTGACGCAAAAATTACGGATGAGTCGACTATTGAATATATTGATGCCGATGCCATTACTGAGTCATTAATTGTAAGAAGTTGGAATGAGGATGATCGATTTTATCCTTTAGGAATGAAGGGGCAAAGCAAAAAGGTGAGTGAATTCCTGAAAGCCAAAAAGATCAACCCACTACAACGAAGGAATGTTGTGCTCCTCACTCACAAGGATGACATCGTTTGGGTAATGGGTCAGCGTCTTGATGATCGATTCAAGATAAAAACAGGAAGTCATCGATTCCTTCAATTGCGAATAGTGGACGAGTCATAATGCTCAGCTCCTAGTGATAGCTCTGTTAGGAGGTATAGAAGGCTTAGGAAAATTGAAGATTTAGCCCGGCCATGAAGGGCCTTCTAGCAATCTTTCTACAAAAACAGGAAAAATTTCTGGTATAAGAAATGCCGTCAATACGACACCAGCTAAAGCACCGAAAAAGTGTGCATCATGATCTATCATGTCGCGACTATTCTTACTTGCCCAGGATGAATAGACTAGATACAATGCTGCAAATACGATGGCAGGAATAGGAATGATAAAAAACAAGCCTAGCCAACTCCATGGATATATAAGACAGAATATCAGTACAATACCAGATGTTCCACCTGACGCACCTACACTAGCATATTGGGGATTGTCTTTGTGCTTGAAAAATGTAGGGACATCAGCCATGATTATAATCAATAGATATAGGAAAGTAAAGATAAGTTTGCCATAGAGCAGTCCATATTTATGAATGAAGCGATCCTCAACAATCTCACCAAACTGCCAGAGGACAAACATGTTGATCAATAAATGCATCATACTGCCATGGACAAAACCACCCGAGATCATCCTGTACCACTCCTTGTTTCTTTTCTCAGCGTATGGATAATGTTTTAGTTGATGAAATAGACTCTGATTGCTAAAACAGATATATGACACGATTGAAGTTATCCCAACAAGTATGATCGTAATACTCATATTAGTCGTTGTGAAATTTATGTCCGTTAATAATGGTAAATGCTCGATATAATTGTTCGGCAATCATCACGCGGATATTTTGATGAGTAAAAGTCATCTCCGACAAAGATAGCATTTCATCGGCTGAGTTCTTTAAGGACTCACTCGCTCCGTAAGCTCCACCTACCACGATGGTGATGAGCTTTCTAGACTGCAGGTTTTCAATCTTTTTTGCAAATTTTCTTGAATTGTAGAATTGCCCTTTTTCATCAAGGAGAATGACATAATCTTTTGAATTGACATGCTTGTCGAACAAGACAGTTTCCATCCTTTTTATTTCGTCTGGACTAAAAGAAATGGAATATGATGGAGTCTTGATCTCTACGATAGATACTTTGCAAAAAGGTTGCATTTTTTTGATGTACGCATTGACCCCTTCAATGATGTATGAAGGTTTACTCTTACCTATAAAGATCAATCTGATTTCCATCATTTGGAAGGATAAAAAAGCAACTTACTTTCTTTTCATAGTTGCCTAAAAAAAACAAGGCTCTGGGCTTTCCCCAACAACATCGAGTGTTGAGTAGAGCAGCCAGGCCTTTGCGCCGGCAAATATAATTTCATTTTTTATTCCAAGGTCAAGAATACGATAAAAAATGATTAGTCTAAAACTCCAATTTTCACTACTCGACCATTCCTCAAAACCTCCCTACCCTCCTACACTATCTATTTCTGTTAAGGTCTCACATCACGCTTCATGCCATCCACCTTATCACTCTTCAGATGTTTGGCAAAGAAACCCACCATACACTCGTACAACTCTATCCGGTTCTCCTCATGTCCAAATCCATGTCCTTCATTATACTTAACCATGTATGGAACATCGACACCTCGCTTCCTTAGATTTTCGACGACTTGATCCGATTCATCAATATTGACTCTTGGGTCATTGGCTCCTTGTACTACAAATAGTGGTTTCGTTATCTTGCCTACATTCAATGCTGGACTGACTCGTTTCATAATTTCGATGTCCTCAGGGTCATTCTCATCATACCATTGTTCATAGACTTGTGCTAGGAATGGCTTCCAATAGGGCGGAAAGGACTTGAAAAAAGTAAAGAGATTCGAGACCCCGACATAATCAATCCCACACATGTATAGATCAGGAGCTTTCACCAGACTGCCTAGTGTTGCCAGACCACCATAACTCGCTCCATATATTCCTACTTTGTCACCATCGATAAAGCCCAGTGTCTTGGCATAAGCTACTCCATCTTCCAGATCATTCAGCATCTTGCGACCGATCTGCTTGGACCCAGCTAGCCAGAACTCCTTACCGTAACCTCCCGACCCTCTATAGTTGATCTGGAGAGTAGCATATCCCCGACTTGCAAATAGCTGTGTCTCCGGATTGAAGCCCCAATTGTCACGAGGACCATAAGGACCACCATGCGGGTTGACAATCATAGGTACTTTCTTACCTATAGCAATATCATTAGGAATGGTCAGGTATCCGTAAATTTCTAGTCCATCTCTTGACTTAAACCGGATAGGTCTCATCTCTGCCATGTCAGATTCCTTCAACTGAGGCATGAGATCCACAAGCTTCTTGAACTTGCCACGTATCGCATCATACATGTAATAAATTCCTACAATTCGATCAGAATTAATCCTAATCAAATACTTGTCCTCATCATCTGTCTTACTAGTGATATTGAAGTCTTTGTTTCCAAATTGAGCCCTAAATTTCCTATGCAGTTTCTTATAAGTTTCACTTACAGGAATTATGTGATTCTTCTCTCCTGTATAATAGAAATAGTCGATTTCATAGCCTCTCTTTCTGGATCGAGACATACCCCCTATATCGAAGGTTTCATTGGAGGATATCTTTTCAATAATCTCTTCTTTTGAAAAATCATAGCGGATGATTTCGTCGGTATTATTTTCAAGATTTGTACGTACGTAGGCGTCATGAGGATTTTCAGTCTCGTAATCAAATCCCGTAATCCCAAAATTGTCCTTCCATGTTGTCGTTAATACTGGGTGGAACTCTCCATCATCCTTCTTATAATAAAGGACATACTCAGTGCCATTTTGCTGCTTAGTATAAGCTTTCAGGTTGCCATCTTTATCAAAATCATAGCCTGCTATAGGATTTGCAGGATCAGTGTTCTCAAATAGTTTTTCCAGCTCACCTGTCACAATATTGAGCTTATATGGCTCAAAGATCTGAGGGTTGTCTTTATTCATCTGGATAATAACATGATCAGGTTGATCCCTGAGGATATTCTGAAAATTGGCCCTTACTCCATCAAAAGGAGTAAGGTCTTTTTTATTCTTACCATCAAGGTCTACGGCAAAAATATGGTAATTTTCATCGCCACCCGTATCCATTACATATAGAAGACGATTGTCGTTGGCCCAACCATAACCTCTCACTAACTCTTCTCCTTCAGTAACTACTCTTATAACCTCATCAGTCTCAGTATTTTTTACAAAAATATGTCCCTTACCCTCATCATCTCTTTCGCGATATGACAGGTAGTCACCCTTAGGTGAAAACTGAAAGGAATACATACTTGGCTTCTGAAAGTAATCCTTTACCGAGTATGAGTAAGCCCCCTTATCCCAAGTCTTCAAGACATTGAGTTCATCAGAAGAGTTTACTAGATCCTGATTGCCTGGTAGTTCTTTCTCTTGTGCATTCATAACGCAAAAGAAACAAATTGCTAGGGTTAATGAAAGTAGTTTTTCATGAAATGTTCTATTTAATTCTTTTGTCTTTACTAATTTTTTGATTTCTATCAAATTCTAATAAAGTAACTTACCAACTTGCATCACAACAATCGATACTAAATCACTCCAAGAATAGACTAACGGAATAAAGCCCCCCAATTATTCTACAAATATCAAGTCTTCATGAAATACGGAGAAGATACCGAGTCCATTTTTTACATTTGTAAAAATCTGAGTTGGCGTAGTGAATGGATTATCCTCATTATCATGAAAAGCCTTTAGTGTTTTAATAAATTGGTAGTGTTCATAGGAAATGGATCGCCATAACAAGTATAACCTTCCATCAATGTCATTAATAGTTGTGGGATACATCTGTAAGTCGAGTTTTTTCAACTCGCCATTGAAAGATTCATCGCTTATCAAAGCAGATACCGAAAAAGCACCTTGGATGACACTGGGATCTACACTACTCGTGTACGTAGTCGTAAAATATTCATCCTGACCACCTAATTGTTTAAGAGTGATCCTCGCTTCGGCATAGTTATCTATCGTTGCTTCATCATCAATAGTCATCTTGACAGAACTACGCTGATCCCCTTCTTCATTGATACCTCCTTCTTCTTCAAAGGCAAGGTCTTGAGGAAATTGACGAGGTGGCAGGATGCAACTTGCTTCAGCAATAGGATATCCAGATACCTTCACCACGATCTTGTAAGTACTGCCTTCTTTAAAATTACCTGACAAGGGTTCCGAGATATAATTAAAAGCATATGACGATGATGATGCCCCCGAATTTTCGGGAACCGTAAGCAAGAATTCATTATCCTCATATACATTTATCTCTGCATTTGCGATAAACAGCTGGCTTATGTTATTTTCATTCTCATCCAGCGCCTGAGACCTAGTCAGTTGTATCTTGAGAAAACTATCCATCGTAGAACCATAGGCATGGATGACCAACTTAGGCTCATGAGCAGGTATATCAATGTCAAGTGTAGTGTCAAAGAAATCCTCTCCGCAAGACACGAGCGATAAAGCAATCAATATTAAAATTAGTCTCATCATTAGAATTCTATTGAATAAGTGACATAAGGAATGATAGGAAAAAGACTGGCCTGCTTGAGTTTAAATTCCGAATTCCCATTGATGTATTCGTAATCTTCATAAATGAAGAAGGGATTTTTTCTATTGTATGTATTATAAGCACCTACCGCCCATGTACGTGTATAATTCTTTTTCTTTTTGGTAAAAGTCACACCGAGGTCCATTCGATGGTATGCTGCCATTCTAAAGTTATTACGATCAGGGAAAAATGACCCCGAAAAAAATCGATTTGTTTCAATAAACTCATATACACCACTAAATCTGGAATTGGCAAGTGTTACTGCATTGCCAGCACCATAGATCCACGTGCCACTAAACGATATTCTCTCGCTAAGTTTGCAGAGACCTACCAGGGAGATATCGTGTCTTCGGTCATATCTATATGGAAATTTCTCACCAAAATTTAAGTCTGCGAATTGTCTTTTACTCCATGCCAATGTATAGCCGACCCATCCTGATAGGCGTCCCTTCTTTTTCTGAACGAAAAGCTCAAGTCCATAAGCTTCTCCTTTACCTTGAGTGACACGGTCTTGCCAATCTCCAAACTCAAATATCCCTGATCCCTCCTTATAAGCAACGACATTATTCATCCTCTTATAGTAAGCTTCGAAGCTTATCTCATAAGTCCTATCCAGTGTCTTGGCAGCACCTATGGCTACCTGCCAAGAATCTTGTGGTCTTACTCTAGCCGTTGTCGGTAACCATAAGTCTGTGGGAAGGCCTATTCCTTCTGCCGCTAGAAGATGTATATATTGCTTCATGGTCGCATAAGAAGCCTTAAATGCATAACCGTTATCCATTAGATATCTGGCACCAATACGAGGTTGTAGGGAATGATATGCCTCACCATCTACAAAAAAAGATGATGCATGCAGACCAGCGTTGACCTTGAGGTTGTCACCTACTTTGAAATCATCTTCGACATAAAGAGAAACCTCGGTAGAGCGAATCTTATCTTGTCCCAGCTCCAGATCAAACTCGTAGTCATCCACAGTCTCGATCTGACCAAGTCTGAACTTGCCAGGGCGAAAATTATGAAAAATGACATTGCTTCCAAATTTTATAAAATGATCCGGATCAGGAAGGTAGTCAAAGTCCAACTTCGTAGCTATGTCATGGATGCCAGAGTTATATTCCAGCGATACTTCTTCGAGATGATCACCTGGAAGCTCGGTTCCGAATTTTGCTTTGGTATCAAGTCCATAACTGCTATATGTCAAAGTCGCATTGCCAAATAGCTGATCGCTTAAGAGGTGGTTCCATCTAAGTGCCGTAGTGATATTTCCCCATCCCAGTCCTGTATCCTGGTAATCGCGATAGTCTCCATAATTGTCTTTTGTACCGAGATAAAACTTATCTCTACCTGCATAGATGCTGAGATACAACTTGTCCTTCGCCGTGAGGTTGTGATTGATCTTAGCATTGACATCATAGAAGTAATAGCCTGTACCGCCATCCTGCCCTTCATCGGAAAATCCCTTCTTGATAAATGGACGAGCTAATAGATCAATATATGTGCGCCGTGCCGAAAATATATATGACGTCCTCTCTGAGGCAATAGGACCTTCAATCGTAAATTTACTAGCCACCAATCCTATAGACCCTCGTCCATGAGTTTCCTTTCTATTTCCATCTTTCATGGAGATGTCCAGGACAGAAGAGAGGCGTCCTCCATATCTGGCTGGGAATCCTCCCTTGATCAGCTTGACGTCTTTTATCGCATCGGCATTGAATACTGAGAAAAATCCAAACAAGTGAGAAGCATTGTATACCGGCACACCATCTAGCAATATCAGGTTTTGATCAGGACTTCCACCGCGTACATAGAGTCCACTTTGTCCCTCCCCTCCTGACTGGACACCTGGCAATAACTGAAGTGCCTTGAGTACATCAACCTCTCCTAGTAATGCTGGTATTTTCTTTATTTGCTCAATGGGTACTTCTACTGTACTCATCTGTGTCCTTTCTTCTATGCGCGAGACACGATCGTCTGTAATTTCTATCTCTTCCAGCTCAAGGCTGGCTAGTAAGGTGAAGTTCAGGGTAGTATCTCTATCGAGATCCATGGATATATACTGTGCCTGATATCCAATGTAGGAAAGGCTAAGCTCGACGGGGCCCTCGTTGAGAGTTATAGAGTAAAATCCAAAAGCATTGGTAACTGTTCCTTTGTCCTTTGAGAGATCAAAGACATTTGCTCCTATAAGGCTCTCACCAGACTGCTTATCAAAAATATGCCCTTTGATCGTGTAAGATTCTTGACCACTCACTACTCCAATGATCAGTAGCAATCCCAATAGTACATTAAGTATCCTCCACGGCATAAACAAAGAACGAAAAGTCATATGATATTGTAAGTCATTTAAGAAAACTTTATGAGTCACATTATAGATTCACATCCACAATATGCTCACCGAGAATAATGATACATTTAACTTTTTTTACAAGTAAAACAAGAAATTGAAAAGTAAGTACTTATTTACATCACAAAGACTGGGTTTTCGCAAGTGGTCGTTGGGTGACCTAGACGACTTTGCGAAGATGAATGCTGATCCTGCCGTTATGGAATTCTTTCCTAGTGCATTGAGCCGAGAAGAGACCGAGGGTTTCATTAGCCGACTTATTGCTCATTATGACAAATATGGTCACTGCTATTTTGCGACTGAAGTGAAAGAGACAGAAGATCTGATAGGTTTTATAGGACTGGCTTATCAGACTTATGAATCTCACTTTACCCCAGCAGTAGATATAGGATGGAGGCTCAAGAAGTCAGCATGGAGTCTAGGCTATGCTACAGAAGGAGCCCAAAGATGCCTTGAGCATGCGTTTGACGATCTGGGCTTGACTAGTGTTTTCTCCACATGCACCATTTCTAATGCCCGTTCTGAGAATATTATGAAAAAAATAGGCATGACAAGGATCGAGGTCTTTAATCATCCAAGGCTTAAGGATTTCCCCGATTATCGGGAGTGCATTCTTTATCAGATGGGTCAAGAAGACATATCAGGTCCAAAGTATCGCACAATAGAAAACAACATGTTTTTAAAAAATGAGTAATGTAAATCGATGGAGCTTTAAGCCAAAAGTATATATATAAAACTATAGTCTTACCTTCGTTAATAGACATGTCCACTATTCATCAGGAAATAAATAAAAGTGTCATCCCTTACCTAAAAAAAGCATGCTTTCATAGTGGAGAAGACTGTGATGACGGCGTTGTACTTTTTGATGAAAAACCATTTTGCTGTCTTGGATGCAAGACTGTTTATAATATCCTAACTGAAAACAATCTTACCGGCTTTTACCAACTCAACAACAATGCTGGAGTAAGCCTTAAAGGACGAAAGGATAGTCAATATGCATTTTTAGATGATGAAGAGATTATTAATAAGATTATCGACTTTACGGATGGTAATACTTCAAAAGTCAGATTCCAACTGCCTCAAATTCACTGCTCATCATGCCTGTATCTGTTGGAGAATATCCATAAGCTAAATGAAGGTATCAGAAACTCCGCGGTAAATTTTCATCGAAAAGAAGCAAACATCATTTATGATGATGATGGAACTTTTGCAAAGCTATTTGGGTACCTAAGCCTTGCTCTGGCACTACCCGTGGTAGCATACTGTGGCAAGGACTATTGGAATTCGGCCTGGACCGGAATAAAATAAAAACACTTGAACATAGATGTACCCATATGTCTGGGTATGATGGCCCTATTGGGACGTAGTCTTTACGAGATCCTAAGTCAATCTGGATCCGGCTATCTTGATTCCTTGGTAGGCTTCATTTTCTTTCTTTTAATAGGTCGCTGGTTTCAACAAAAAACATATCATCAGCTATCTTTTGATAGAGACTATACTTCATACTTTCCCATTTCTACGATAATAATGAGGAATAATACAGAGGAATCAGTTGGCATTAATAACCTAAATCCAGGAGACCGAATAATTATTAGACATGGAGAGCTTATACCTACGGATTCTATATTGATAAATGGAAATGCGCACATTGACTATAGTTTTGTGACAGGAGAATCTCGCCCTGTTTCTAAAGAATCTGGTGACAAAATATTTGCAGGTGGAAAACAGATGGGAGGTCTGATCGAACTCGAAGTAGAAAAGAGTGTTGAGCAAAGTTATTTAACCCAATTGTGGAATGATGCAGGTTTCAAATCTGAGGAAACACCAAATCTACGTAGCAAAATTACAGATAAGATAGCTCAGCCATTTACTATTACCGTTCTACTGATCACCGCGATACTGATGCCTTTTAGCTCGATCACTACAGTACTTTTCTGTGTCATATCCACCAATCTGCTATGGTCAAAAGGCATATGGTTACAGTGATTTTCTATAATTAACAGAAGTCTTCAAACCAATAATTGGTTACAAGCGTTAAAATACATTATCGTTGCCAACAAACTAAGGCTGCGTCAAAGTACCTATGGAAGAAAGTAAAGAAAAAGACTCAATATGCATTTCTGTATTTGACAGGAAGAATGTTCTCCACGAGCTTGAAGTGCCTCTCGGGATTTCAATGAAATTGATGGAAGTACTCAAAAGCTATGAATTCCCTATCAAAGCAACCTGCGGGGGCATGGCTCTTTGTAGCACGTGTCACTCCTATATTGAATCAGATCACGAACTGAATGATATGACAGAAGATGAGGAAAATATGCTTGATCAAGCCTTTTTTGTAAAAGACAATAGTCGCCTCACTTGCCAAATCCCTGTTACTGAAAATCTGGATGGTTTGGTTATACGTATCGCCCCGGATGATGAGGAAATATAGTATGCTTTCAGTCCAGTCTTTAGATTAATTCTAATGAACTACCCCGCAGCAAACTGACGGGGTATCAGCCTCCCCTCATTAAGCAAACCAAGATCATTTGGGTAGCGAATATATGGGTCAGCAACAGTAGCATCAAGCTTAAGTTTGCCTTTGTTTAGTCGATCATCATTGACTTCTCTCGTTTTGATTTTAGATGGAAAACATACTCTGATTAATGCATCCCAAAACTCATCAAATATTTCTTTATCTATTTTTTTTCTAATTTCCTCTAATGACGTGGCACTGTAAGGCGATTCACATATAAATTCATCATAACCCAAAAAGTATTGTATATATGGATTCTCGCTGATGGTGATTACCGTTTCTTCGTCTGATAAATTCAACTTATGCTTAACAATAAAACTTCCAATAACCACTCTGGGGTTATTGGCTCGAGATCCTAAATTGGAAAATTGCTTGCAATATATTTTTACTAGCATATCCCATGGGAGGGTATGTGCCAACTTAACCCATCTATTATTAGGATTGAGTTTAAGCTGGTGAATATTGCAGAATGACTCTAATTTGGACTGATATTGAGAATTATAATTGACCATCCAAGAATTGGTCCTCGAAAAAGAACTTCTTTCCAAGGAAGAGCTTGACAGTATATTGAGTAAAGAAAATTTGATGCATCCAGAGTATAAGGCTCAGCTGCGTAGGTGATTGTAATATGCTTTACGATCTATGCAGTACGTATTACGTTATACGCGTTTGTTGTGGTTTGCAACCTCGATTCTATATCTGCCCTTTTACTCCCTAGTCCTTCAGAGGAAATAATCTAGTCGACACCATTTCATCCATATGCCGTTTGTCGAGGTTTGTAACCTCGATACCATATCTTTTTCTTCCCTTGCCGTCCAGAAAACGATACATCTATCGAAACCCAAAAAGCCCTGATAAAATGACCAAGGCTTTCAATGAACTACCTCGAGGCAGAGCTATCGAGGTATCAAAACAAACGTAATTGATCCTTATGTATCTCCTTGTATTTTGATTTACCTTGGTTTTGAAGGTATTTCTTTATTACTTCTTCATTTGCATACTGACCTACCGTATTCACATAATATCCACTTGTCCGAAATTTACCACCCCAGAGCAACCTTTTTACTTCCGGATGAAGCCTAAACATTTCTTTTGCCGTGATGCTCTTGACTGCTCCAATTATCTTTTTCGGAGCATTCATAGGAACGCTCTGAATCAAAAAATGAACATGATCACCATCAAGACCAATCTCCAAAAAATGAATGTCATATCTTTCCTCTATCCCAAGGCAGATCTGCTTGAATGTAGCCGACACTTCTTCGCTCAGAACATTTCTCCTATATTTGATAGGACAAACAAAGTGATACAAAAGCAAACTTTTGTTATAACTTTTGTGTATATGTTCACTCATATCCATAAATATCATTACGCAACACCCGAGGCAGAGCCTCGGGGAATTCTATTGATTAAAATTTTTAAAACAAGCTGCTCTACTCCTCACCTAAAAACGGATATTCATAATTCCTTGGCGCCACAAAATTCTCTTTAATCGTTCGTGGTGATATCCATCGGTATAGATTGAGAACAGATCCAGCCTTGTCATTGGTTCCTGATGCTCTAGCACCACCAAACGGTTGCTGACCTACGACTGCACCAGTCGGCTTATCATTGATGTAAAAGTTACCAGCAGCATTTCTGAGTCTCTTAGTAGTCTCAGTGACTACATATCTGTCCCTAGCAAAGATCGCTCCCGTGAGTGCATACGGGGATGTAGTATCTACGATATTTATAATCTTATCATAGTCCTGATCCTTATACACATAGACTGTCAAGACAGGTCCAAATATCTCCTCACACATAGTTGTATACGTAGGTTTCTTTGCCAATATGACCGTAGGCTCGATGAAGTAACCCTTTTTTTTGCTGGCTCCACCACCGATGATCACCTCGGCGTCTTTGGATCGCTTGGCACTCCTGATATAAGAAGTGATCTTGTCGTATGCCTTCTCATCGATCACCGCATTGATGAAATTGGTAAAATCCTCAGGATCACCTATTTTAAAAGACTCAACATCCTTTTTCAGTTTTTTCAGAATCTTCTCAGATAAGGACTTAGGAATGTACGCCCTGGATGCAGCGGAGCACTTCTGGCCTTGAAATTCAAAAGCTCCTCTAGCCATCGCCACTGCTACTTGATCAGGATTTGACGAAGGATGTGCCAGTATAAAATCCTTACCTCCAGTCTCTCCTACTATCCTTGGGTATGATCTATAGTTGGGCAGATTATTGGCAATGTTTTGCCATAAGGTCTGGAATACACCAGTACTTCCGGTGAAATGGAGTCCCGCAAAATCAGGGTGACTGAAGACAACATCCCCTATCTCTCTTCCTCCGCCATAGATCAAATTGATCACACCGTCAGGCAATCCAGCTTCCTCAAATATCTCCATGATCACTGCTGCTGAGTAAATCTGAGTTTCGGCCGGTTTCCATACGACAGTATTCCCTAGCATAGCAGGACAGCCAGGCAGATTACCTGCTATTGAGGTAAAGTTAAACGGCGTCAGGGCAAAGACAAATCCTTCCAGTGGTCTATACTCTAGCCTATTCCATACACCAGGAACACTCTCCGGTTGTTGGGCGTAGATGTCACACATATACTGCACATTAAACCTAAAAAAATCGCATAATTCTGCAACACTATCGATCTCCGCCTGATAAGCATTCTTAGACTGGCCAAGCATGGTTGCTGCATTCATCTTAGCACGATATGGACCAGAGAGCAAGTCAGCAGCCTTGAGAAAAATCGCTGCACGCTCATGCCATGGTGTATTCTCCCATGCCTCCTTGGCCTTCAAGGCCTCATCGATGGCTCGATGAAAATGAGTCTTGTCACCTAGATTATAGTGGCCGAGGCTGTGCTGATGATCGTGTGGTGGACTTATCCCCACTTTATCCTTTGTCCTTACTTTCTTTCCTCCGATAAACATAGGAATATCGAGCTCCCGTAATTTCATTCTTCTTAACGTCGATTTCAACTCGGCTTTCTCCGCTGATCCCGGAGCATAGTTCAATACAGGTTCGTTTACCGCTATTGGCACTTCAAAAAAGGCATTTGACATTTGTATGATGTTTATTTATAATTTGATGAAATTTCTTTGGCTATAATCTCGGGAAGGAAAGCATCTATATTCCCTTGACCCTTGATGATCTCTCTTACAATGGTGGAGCTAATGTGTGAATATTCAGGTTGGCTAATAAAGAAGACGGTCTCCAGATTGTCTCCAATAATGTGATTGAGCTGAGATATAGTTTTCTCATAGTCGAAGTCTGATGCGTTTCTCAATCCTCGTATCAAGTATTGTGCCCCAAGATCTTTGCAATAATTGACTGTCAATCCGCTGAAATGACCGATCTCAATGTTGTCATACTCCTCAAAGGTCTTCTCTAACCATTCTATCCTTTTGTCCAAGGTAAATAGTGTTTTCTTTGCAGAGTTTACACCAACTGCCACTGCGATTTTATCAAACAAAGGTAGAGCCCTCTTGATGAGATCTACATGACCCAAGGTGATGGGATCAAACGAACCCGGAAATACAGCTATTCGCATTGTTCTTCAATTAGTGCGTAAAGGTAGTGTTCTCCTCTATTAGTCCAATCTGATTGACCCCATAATTACAATCTATCTCAGTCTAAAAGATTTCAAGAATCTTTCCATATCATCATTGAGGCTATTGGTACTGGAAGTAAAGACCTGCAAAGAATAGTACTCATTACCGCTAAAGAATATTTGCCCCTTACAGATGGCACTATCTTTATTATAGGAAATACGATATTTATATCCCTTTTGACCCTCTGAGCTATAATCTATTCTTCCTCCCAGCTGTACTCTGATCTCTTCGATGCTTCCTCGTAACATTTCATCCTTTGTCGCTGTGCTATCACGGAGAGCATATTCCTCAGGATACTCCATAGTGTTTACAAGATAAAGGTTGTTCCTATCTTCTTCACCACCCTCACAATAGACTGTGAGCACGTCAAGACTACCGAGTGTGGTCTGTACTTCCTCAGACTTTACGATGGGTTCTTCAGGAAAACTTATAGAAAAATTTCCATCGTCCGACAAATAACTTATCCAAGTGAGAGATGTGACAAGTACCAATGTTTTAATGAGAAGCATCATAGGAGGTTAAACGATCATAAGCCCTGAATGTTCTTCGAAGCGTTGAGGATTAGGGTTTAGTGTTTAGTGATGTTTGTTTATAATCATCAAGTCAGTTCATCTTCAAATTTTCAAATTGCAAATCTTCAAATTAAGTATTTCGACGCCTCCCTCACCGTCAACGTTGACAGATCAGGATTATCCTTCAGAAACTGGCGTACTGCACCGGGGTCAAACTTCGACAACTGTCTCAATGCCCAGCCACTCGCCTTTCGCAAGAAAAACTCCTTGCTGGACTTTACGCTCCGAATGTTAGAAAACAACAGTTCCTTGTCTACGCTGTCCTTATACTTTAACTGAAAGAGGATGGCTGTCCGTTGGAGCCATATGTTTCCAGAATCAATCCACTTGTCATTGGTCATAGGAATCAAGTCAGGATATCTTTTCATGAATTTTCCCACTGTATTTGAAGCTATCAAATCGACCGTATCCCACCATGAATGCGTCGTAATAATCTTTTCTATAATTCCAAGATCATCACTCTGTAGCTGCTTTGAAACTCTATCAAAGGCATCCATAGCACAATAATGTATCTCCCTATGTTCATTGTCAAAGCATGTGAGGGTAAACTCTCGAAAGCACGACTTCAGTCGGCTCTTATGCTCCCTGAAGAAGCCTGCAAATACTTCCTTGCGTAGCGGTGCAGATACCCCGTAGTAGGAGAATTTGTCTTTCATATAAACCTTCATCTTTGCCGCCTTCAGGTCATCCTTCACGGCGCTCAATTGGATATCGAGATCATGAGCTAGTTCTTCATGTATATTCATGGGACAATGTTAGGTTCATGTTTAACTCACCTTAGCGGTGGCTACGTATGTAGTATAAATTTTCCGTAATCACCTTATTTCTTCCCTCTTTCATCTCTCACGACGAAAACCGAATGCATAATCCAGATTTAATGTCGATACGTCTCAATATAATTACTTTTGCCATATGAGACCTTTGGCTGAAAGAATGCGACCCGTAGATATGGACACCTTTGTAGGTCAGTCACATCTTATAGGAAAAGATGGCGTCCTGAGAAAACTCATCGAGTCCGGCAATATCCATTCTTTCATATTATGGGGTCCACCAGGTGTAGGCAAGACGACCATTGCAACCATCATAGCTGCCCAGCTAAAAATCCCCTTCTATAGTCTGAGTGCGATCAACTCTGGTGTCAAGGATGTCAGAGAGACCATCAAGAAAGCGGAAAGTACACGATTCTTTGACAAGCACAAGGCAATTCTCTTCATTGATGAGATACATCGATTCAGTAAATCACAGCAGGATTCACTGTTACATGCCGTAGAAAAAGGTATTGTTACGCTGATAGGAGCTACCACGGAGAATCCGAGCTTTGAGGTTATCTCGGCCCTCCTTTCACGGTGTCAGGTTTATACCTTGAAACCACTCGAGAAGGACGAACTCAAGTCCCTCGTCGACATGGCACTAGAAAAAGATGAATTTTTAAAAAAAAAGAACATCAGCATAAGCTCCTATGATGCCCTCCTTCAGTATTCCGGAGGTGATGCAAGAAAGCTATACAATTGTCTGGAGATCATCTCCAATCAGTTTGACAATAAATCTGAGATAGTAATCACCGATGAGCTGGTAAAGGACACGATCCAGCAAAACATGGTCGTCTACGACAAGGCAGGCGAGATGCACTATGACATCATCTCTGCCTTTATCAAGTCGGTACGAGGATCAGATCCCAATGCTGCTGTCTACTATATGGCACGCATGGTCGAAGGTGGTGAAGACTCAAAGTTTATCTGCAGGAGGATGATCATACTCGCAGCGGAAGACATCGGTCTCGCCAATCCCAACGCTCTACTCATGGCCAATGCCTGTTTTGATGCGGTCAATAAGATAGGACTTCCTGAAGGGAGGATTCCCATGTCACAATGTGCCATTTATCTGGCGTCAAGCGCCAAGAGCAACTCGGCATATATGGCAATCAAGGCTGCTCAGTCCGAAGTGCAAAACTCAGGCAACCTCTCTGTTCCGCTACATCTGAGAAATGCGCCAACCAAGCTGATGAAGGAGCTGGATTACGGAAAGAATTACCAGTATGCTCATGCTTTTGATGGTGCACACGTAAATCTCGAGTATTTACCAGAAGAGATATCAGGCACAGCATTTTACAGTCCAAAAGTCCTGGGTGCCGAAAGCAAGATAGCCGAGCAAATGAAAAGACTGTGGAAAGAGAAATATGGATATTAGTTGAGAGGATAGATTTTAGACACTAAGACTTATAGTAAAACATGGTATTATTAACAAAAGACCCAGATATCATTCTTCGAAAGTTCGTCACTGATGATGTCGAGCATCTGGCTTCCATAGCCAATAATAAGAAAATATGGCTCAATGTCAGGGATCAATTTCCCCATCCATATAATAGAACCGACGCTGTGGCTTTTATTAATCGTGTTTCATCTCTTGAACCGACATGTGTGGTATCGATAATTATGAAAAAAGCTGCTTTCCAGTAGAAAGCAGCTTAAGTCTCTTCGTAAGAGTCCAGTGATCCTTCAGTAATTAATAAATAGGATCCAATTTCATAGCGCAGTCTAGTACATTACCCCATATGGGCACAAAATTCGGTCCTGTAGGTTTTTGATTCCAGGAAAGTATCGCTCTTACTCTGATCATAGCGCCAGGTTTCACTGGAGGTAGAGGAATAATATCCCGATAGACTGCGTAACATAAAGATCCAATTTTCTTGATAGCCGGTCCTGGGTCATACATATGGACATAACTTGCACACACATCTTCTCCAGTATCACTAAAATCACTGTCCCCATTCCAATTGACATAAAAGGCAACGTACTCGTAAGTTCCGGGTAAAGGAACTCCACCACCACCATACCCAAAGGGCTGTTTGATTTTAAGAGTGGCTTCGAGTCTTCTTTCTTGTGGATAGAATCCCAGACCTGTTAATTCTTCAAATCTGGTGTTTCCCTGCTTGGCTTTACCTGTAAGAATTGCCTTGGGTTCAATTGATTTATGCAATTTTACTCTTGCAGCGGTAATAGCTTTTAGTGTTTTTGACTTGTCTGCAAAAGCCGCAGCGGACTCAATGCTGCCCAAGTAATCTTTGATTAATGATGCTTTCATAATTTATAAATTTTGAAATGATTAAATCTTGATTCCTACACCTACAGTCAATGTCGGTGAAACAGTTGTATTGCTCTCAAATATGGCTAGGCTACCATCTTCAGCCTGGACATTAAGGTTTCCTCGATAGGAAGTATGTACGCCCCCTCCTATGCTTACGCTAAATCTATTGCCCAAGGCATAGCTACCACCTAGCATATATCTGCTTACTGGGTAGCTCATAGCAGGGATGGTGAAGTTATTATCTCCTATCTGAGTTGTTTTCGCCTCATGTGACTGAATCCCGACTCCCATGGTAAGAGATAGTGACAATTTATCATTGAGCGTAGTTGTGACTCCTAGAATAGGCATGGCTATGGTTGACTTTCCAAATACGAGTTGACAAAGATCAAATCCCACCCATGGACCTGGGTCAGGGCCTGGAAATGGACCTACTGGAAATATGGGATCAATAGGGCCTGCGGGATCAGGCAAATCATCAATGATTATTAATTCAATTCCTGCCAATAAGCAGAGTTTGCGGTTATTACGACAGAAATCAAACAAGACAGTTGCATGATTGGCACCTACACTTACATCGGTTTCTGTATACCATATTTGCGAGCGTTTATACTCAACAGTGGCAATGGATTCAGAATGTCTTTGGATTTCCTGCGCTTGCGATGTAGTCGCCAAAGCACCTATCAATCCAAGGCTGGTTAGTAGTAAAACTATTTTTTTCATAATGGCAAATTTTTAGATTATTAATAATTGTATTGCAAAGTTTCAAGAACCCAATAAAGGCCCGTGTCAGCAATCACTCTTACTGTGTCTTACTTGTAAGTTGGGTGAAAAGGAGGGTTACAATTTTATAACCCTCCTTGAGTTACGATGAAAAAACTATTTCTTATTTATTTTGAATTTAAATGTCTCTCCTCCAATTATTTTATTAGTCTCCGAATCGAACTGCTCTACATTAATCTCTACAAGTTTTCTATCTCTTGAGAGGGCGTCTTTATTGGGAACAAATGTTATTCTAAGTACTCCCATTTTTCTTGGGGCAAATATTAATCTACGCAGTGTAGCTCTCTCATTGATCATCTGGAATGTGCTAGGCTCGTTGGTTTTTTCCAATCCACTATAATCAAAGCCACCTATATCAAGAGCTTTCATTAATTTATCATCAAACTCTATCAGGATCTCTCCTTCTTCATGAATGAAGAAATTTTTGTTGGGACTGGTAATGACAAGATCCGTGGCTAGTTCTCTGTCTAAGAAATTTCCTACTATTACATCCCCGCTCATCCTTCCACCACTAAGTGTTTCATCGACTGTCACATTTTTCCAGGCAATGTTGTTGTTGTTTTCAACATTGTCATGAAGATTCGTACCTTCAGGAAATGTCATCCCAAATGGTGAAGAAGAAGATGTTTCTATTCGTGCTAATAAGCAAAAGTGAGTCCGATCAGCCCCAAAGCTTGCATAATCAGTAGGATTGGGAGTATTATTCCAGTTATATACCAGTATTGTCTCTCCTGAGCCGGAAACCACACCTGTTGGTTGCAGCCCTAATGGTCCTCCAAGAGCCGGAGGCCCGCCTCCTGTCCCATCCCACGGAAATGTCCAACTCAATCCTGTAGATGCCTTGGCCCAGTACAGTCTCACATTTGCTGAGGGGGCATTTCCACAGCCAATATTTCTTACCCTTACATATACCCAATTATCTGCGCCTCCTATTGGATTTTGATGCTCCTGGTTGACAATTCCATCATTAGCATTTCTTACCCATATATCATCACTCACATAAAATGTGCTCGATTCATTATTAGGTTCATTGCCTATATCGGCATCTGTATCTTTAATAAATAAATCCTGGGCTATTGCTGTAGTAGGGGCGATATCCCCTTGTGACCCTACCAGGCTTGCTCGAGTCGTATATAACACAGCATCCATCCGATCACTCTGATCATTGGTAAACATAATCATGGCAGCATCATCTACATAATCCATGTAATTCATAAACATGACTCCATTACCTCCCGAAGTACAGCAATCGGTTAAAGGGAATGTAGGGGTACCGATATTAGGCTGACCTGCATTAGGTGTATCAGTAACAAAGTCGGTTCCTGTACATTCGCTACTATGGCAAGATCCATCACAATTAACAGGATTACAATCATCTCCCCAGATATGTCTAAGATTGAACCAGTGACCCACTTCGTGTGTTGCAGTTCTTCCTAGGTTGAAGGGTGCGGTAGCCGTTCCAATATTCCCAAAGAACTGAAAATCAACCACAACTCCGTCTTCTGCAGGTCTTGTAGCCAACTCTGACGGGAAGGAGGCATATCCAAGCAACTGAAAAGGAATATCAATCAAGTTACATACCCATATATTGAGATACTCATCGCTTGGCCATCCATCTACCCCATTACTACTTGTAAATTTTACTGGATTCCTTGTCGTAGCTGTACTTGCTGTTGGGTTAAAGTCAAAAGATGATACGGAGGTTGATGTTCTTGTAATTCCGGTAGTAGGATTACAATTGGGATCTCTTTTGGCCAGTACAAATTCTATTCTCGAATCTGATACAGTGCCGCTAAACCCACTCGGGACACTACCTATGTCTGTATTAGTAGATCGATAATCGCGATTGAGAACATCTATTTGACTCTGAATATGAGCCGTAGAAATATTTTGTGCAGTAGTATTGTGTACCACGTGAACAACCACTGGAATGGTGACTGTTCCAGTACGAAAATTGAAACCGGTTTGTCCTGTATTTCGCTCGATGTAATTACGGATCTGGGTTTCTAGCCTCCCTTCTGCTCTTTGAAATGCAGGTTCGTTCTTAAGCCTCTCTTGATAATCGAGCATTGTGCCACAGTTCCGACGTTCTGCAGTTTCACCGTTGCTACCTGTAGGTTTGGGAGTACATGAAAAAATGAACATGGTCATCAGTACCCATGTCATCAGCACTTGAAAAAGTTGTATACTAGTTTTCATTTTTTTTGTATTAAGATTTTATTGAAATAAGCTTTCACCAATTGTGATCGGATCATTGCATTGCAAAGTTCTGAGTAGAATTCTAATACCTATAGAAACTAAAACCCTTATTCCATTAGGAATTTGCCCCAATACCCTAGGGTGTTTTTATTCAATAGATAGGGTAGATTTACTGAAGAGCACGCTTTTAACAAGGACATGTATCACTCGACACCTTGGTGTTGCAGGCTCCTTACCTTGTTGAATCTAATGAGGAAGAGCAGAAAGACTTGAGACTAGACTGTCCTATAAATAGACATATTCTGAGGTAAGGCCAACATTCCCGATTCTGTCCCGATATTATTGTGTTTCTTCTTCTTTGTCTTAATACAAAGAAGCACCTGCCTACCAGCAGGCAGGAAAATCATCCCGACCTATCGGGATGGATGCTCATTGACCCATTAAGGCCTCAGCCGCCAAAATGTAAAAACTCGTCAGATACAACGATTTTCACTACAATTCTTAAGGTTATAGATCCACACGGATTTGTAGAACTCTAGGGTGACTCATACACTTTACATTTTTAGGCTACTTCGACCTAACCCACCGGTATTCACCGTTCCTTCACTTCAAGCACTGTCGTACTTGATTTCATAAATGAAAATCGTTCAGTCACCCAATTGCGCAACCTATGTCGGCTTTAGTGAGCGGTTAAATAAAGTGTGACACCGTTTTTGAAGGAAATGACCTAGATTCAAGGTTTTCTATCTCAACAAAACTTACCTAACGTGAGTTCTGGGTCAAGAGAGTTGTAATTTTCTTTTAAAAATAGATGGGAGTTTATCAAAAAAAGAATAAGCGATCAAGCCAGAAAACAGATGAGTAAAAGCATTGGCAGGGGATCTATGTCTAGAATGATCAATATCACAAATAGCAGACATGATGTCAAATACAGATTCTATAACCTCTCTTTTCAACAACAGGTATTTGTCTTGTAAACTAAGCAATTGATTCTTCATATTTTTTCTAATTTTGGTGATAAGGCAGACTCCTTTTTCGGCAAATTCTTTGCTAATTTTAGAACTAATAAACCCCTTATCACCATAGACCTTTCCTATGAGATTGTCTAATAATCTTCGCATCACTTTATGATTATTGTCGGCTGCATTACCTGGTGTAATGAAACATATGAGTATCTGTCCTACAGGATTGATGGCCAGAAATAACTTGAATCCATAAAACCATCCTACAGAGCAATGACCCCGTGTGGCAAGGCCTTTGAACACTTTGTGCTGATGGATTCTTCTATTATGGCACACCGTCAACTTCTTAGAATCTATGTAGGCAAACCCATGTAAATCATCCGCTAGACAAGATCCATCAGGATATCAACTGGATAAGTCGATCGGGGACCTCTTCAGGAGCTACGGAGAGGATTACATCCGCATCTACAAGCCACCCATCCATCACATCAAGTTGATCAGAGCCATAAGAGTTTGCCGAACACCAGCCCTAGGCGGCAAGCGAGTCACTTGCAAGCACTGTGGACATGCTAGACATATCTACCTTTCTTGTGGTCACTCCCAATGTCCATTATGCCAAAACCTAAAGCGAGAACTATGGCAGGAAAAATTAGCTGAAAAATTTCTATCAGTTCCTTATGTGCATACCGTATTTACAATCCCCCATGAGTTGAATAAACTGGCGAAGAAGAATAAGCAGGTCATTTATAACATCACCATGCGAGCGGCATGGAAGACGATAAAAGATCTAGCTGCTGATCCCAAAAACGTGGGTGGCCTGCCAGGGATGGTTGCGGTGCTGCATACCTTTGGCTCAGACATGAAGTACCACATCCATGTGCATAGTTTAATCACCTTTGGCGGAATAAATGACAATGGTTCTTGGCAATGGCCAAAGCGCAAAAAGAAACTGGCCTCCTACAGACAGATATGCAAAGTGTACAGGGAGACTTTTCTCAAAATGCTAGAACGACATCGGGCTAAGGGAGACCTTGCAGAGGTAGATGACATGAATGAGTTAATTGCGACGATAAAACATAAGCGATGGAATGTAAAGAACGAGTACCCCACATCAGACACCGAAGTATTGGAAAGGTATCTTGCACGCTATGTCAATCGCATAGCAATCTCAAAATCGCGATTGGAATATGTCGCGTCTCAGCAGAAGAACAACGACCTTGTTCTCATCACGTATAAAGATTATCGCAACCAGAAAATGGGTCAAGCGGCACCAGTTGCTGTCAAGTCATTACGACCATTGGTAGCCATGCATCAATTCATGACACATGTCCTTCCTCCCTATTTTCAGAAGTCGAGATACTATGGCATCCATGCACCAGTGACTTACAAGCGTATCAAAGATCAGATTCCTGATATTCTAAAGCGCAATGGCCATACCGTGAGGATGATATTCCAGATATTGAATCATCTCAATGGCCTGATGGGATATAGGTGTGAGAAATGTCAGCACGATGAATTTGAGATAACCGCATTGAGGGCCGACATAAAGTGGATATTCAATTTTATCACCATTCCTTCTTACAGAGGTCCTCCCATGAATAGAAAATCTGAAAGGCTGGAATACTAATACTCATATCTCAAGGGATACTCCTATGTCTTTACCGTAGATAATAATGAGAAAAAAGCAACATGTACAGAAGCTCACCAATAAATCATTGTGAAACAAGAACAACAGCAAGGTGTAGTTCTCAATTTTCACACTAATTCATATCTTAAAGCAAAATTAGCTCAACGCGTTTCCCTTTAGTAGGGTTCAACTGAAATGTATGAGGATTGTAAATCCGCATGACATTCCTTTTGTGGCATTAAACGCCAATCCAATATAGTATTTGAACAAACAAAGCCAATTCTAATAAAACCATACCCCACCCAATAAGAATAGGGTCAATATCAACATCATACTTTTCATAACACACCCACATTACTAATCCAAATGGAAGTAAAAAGTATGCAAATATTCCAATTACTTTAAAAATATCATCATAATAACGCCACATAACAAAGGCTATTAAATAGTGAATTATACATGTGAATCTTAAATAAATATACGCATTTGATCACCTAAAAGTTGCATTTTTCTTTAGTTTTAGCCATTTAGCTAAACTTAGCTGCATATAATTTAGCCTAGCTTAAGGCAAACTCACCCAATTACATCCGTGAGGCTCATTTCAAGGGCCTGACAGACATTCATCATGAAAGGTAACTAGGATTCACCTTTCCCTTTTCAAGCCTCTGTATGGACTGCTGATCCTTATCCGCGCGGGCCGCAAGTTCATTCTGCGTCAAATTAGCCAATAACCGTGCTTTCCTGAACTTTAAACCCAGTTCTACTAGCCCTATTTACTATAACCAAAGTTGTTCCTTTAAGGCAACCAGTACAACGAGTTTGTTGTATGCGGGGAATTTCAGTAGAGAAGAATAAGGCTTAGCGCCTTATTCTTCTCTACTTCTTTGGCTTTGGCTTATTTGTATCGCACGTTTGAATATTTGTTTCATAAGCACTATGGCTTCTTCTGATTTCTTTTGAACAAGCATATTGGTCATATCTGGATGTCTGCGATAGATCAAATAGCTGCCGATATTCTTGATTGATAGTTTTTAATGACGAAAGTTCCCTGGTTAAGTGTTGAATGCAGGTATGCTTATTAGAATATACAGTACCCTCACCACCCCACTGATCATAAAATTCCTCAAATGTTGCAAAATGATATTTTTCATATTCTAGTGGAAATGCCTTATACTTTACAATATTCAAACAAGCATAAAAAGATATCGTAACTGCCCAATCGAATGTTCAGATTTTCATATAAAAAATAAGCAGCACCAAAACTATTCTTAGCCTTATTTCTTAAATTCTCTGAATAGCTCAATCCTAGACCTATCCTTTAAAAGATAAATTGTAACCATCCTGTTGAATAAGCTCAATGCTTGTTGACTCCATTAGAGGTTTAAAATGAATGATCATAGAAGATGTGCTGGTTCTGAATACATCCTCAAGTTCGAGACCTTCTTTGTAGATTTTGTCTTTATTCTTACTAAAGTATTTCTCAGATAATAGGATTAAAAACTCGAAGGCAAAAGGAGAATTGATTTTCAAAAACATTTGAACATCAGGATCTTCATTTTTTAATTCTTCAAAAAAAATCTTAATGAGTTTTGTCGATTCGTCAACATTGTCCGTAGTCTTGTCTAAAATAAGGAATTCAATTTCCCGCCGGCCCTGCAAAAGACCAGTATTTAGACCATAATTATATGCGGAGATAACCTGATCAGTAGGATCATCTACGTGCGCCGACTCCCAAAACTTAACAAAGTCTGGTGTCTTAGCAATAGAAGGGGAATTTAATATCGGCATTCTAATTGTGTTTAACGGTTTAAGTTTAATAACGATGGTGAGGAGTTTACCGTATTCCTCGCTCTGTTTCTTGTCAACTAATATACGAAAACATATAGAACGACCAAGTATCACATTTTCCGGTTCTAACAAGATAAAGGGCTCGTTAGTTCTTAAACTTCGAAATACATTACAACGTATTTGTTGTATTGAGTAAAGATTTCACTATACTTGCATGGTATCAAACTAACACCACCATGAAATATGCCCTTGTTTTATTAGCCTTCCTATACATGTTCTATCCTGTATAACCCGGAGGCTGTGACATATCGGGGAAGTATACAGGATTTGATTATTTCAATCTAATGGAGCAACTACATGGCATGGTACATGGACAATGGAGATGCCACAGAGTATATTATGCGGATTGGGAAACCGAAGGTGTGATAAAGTAATTTTCACTACACCTACATAAGAATCTATAATTGAATCCTATGATGGCACTGAATTAAAGATGGATGGAGGATTCCAAATGGTATGACGTGGCTGGCGGTAACTAAAATAGCCTTACTCGAGAATGAACATTCTAACGCTCCAAAGCCTAATAGGCATGAAAACGATTCTCTTGATTCTCCTTCCTATTCTATTGACTGGTCAGTCTATCCTTTATGAAGAAGGGCAAAGTGGCCTTATCGAAGGTACAAATAACCTCCGGAGGACTTTCTACACTCTATGCGGCCATGGGATCCTATGTATTCAATGGGCAGGGGCAGAGGAGTAGGAGTTCCATGATACTTGATGTTCATACGACCCAAAGATGATTTTCGGCGATTATTTGCTTGAGAAACAGAGGATATGCCCATAAATCTATCTATCAACGGACATTGTCAGATTAGGAATCGAGGAACCCCCTTATCTCTCATAAGAGTGAATGGACTTTGACATGATTCTGAAATACGCATGGCACCTCTATTTCAATTCAAGAATAAAGGCAGACTTCGGCGATTTATTTGTGGTTATGCTGAAGCCAATAGGTGGCACATTTCAGATAAAGAAATTCTTCATCGTTTTGCTATTAAAATAATCAGCCCACGACCATACTGTTGGGGTATCTATTTTAGCCGCTATGTCCAAGTTCGTACGTGATAGTCTCCCATCATACGGCTCTTATTGAACGGTCTTGGTTCCTAAGTCTTCATGAACTTATAACCCAGCTGCCAATGGTAGAATATGTTGGGATAAAATTTGAGTATTCTTCGCAGCCAGTTGATAAACTCCCTTTAAATCCCTTATACTTATTTAATACCCATTTGATGATTCGATGATGTAGGTGATACAATACTGGTGTAAGACTCTTTCTGCTGACTCTTCCATAGTAGTTTGCCCACCCTCTAATCCATTGTGATTTAACATCTTTGCTAAATCTTGAATCTTCAGTCGACTCTTCTTATGAAATGCCAATTCGCTCAGAGTCTTCAGTATCCGTTTCTTAGATTTACGGCTCATTTACAATCGAAGAGAAAACTTCCGCCCCTTTTCAAACGCATCCTTAATGGTTGAAAGCTAAACCCAAGAAAATCAAATTGTACTGGATGGCCTCTTAAATTACGTCCGTCCTTCTCAGTATACTATCTTCGTGTCTTTTCTGAGTGGGCTGTAAGCCCACAGTCAAATAGACGTTCTTTTAATCTACTTAAAATTTCTTCGCATTCTAATTGAACCACAATGGATTATAAGATCATCAGCATATCGTACCATTTCCACTTTTGGATAATAGATTTGCATCCATCTGTCTATGCAATAATGCAAATACAGATTTGACAACAGCGGACTTATTACGCCGCCTTGTGGTGTACCCAAGCCTCTTGACTCTTGCACTCGTCCACTTCTAAAAGAATAGGACTGGTGAGGTATGTACATCAATACCCATCGCCATGTCTAGACAATGCCTTTTGCAGCAATGCATGATCCACGTTCTCAAAAAATTGTTGGATATCCAGATCTATAACCCACGGATATTTCCGTACATTTTTCCTAACTTTCTCGATTGCTCCATGTGCCCCTCTTCCAGGTCTATACCCGTAAGAGCATTCCATAAATTCTAATTCCAATCTTGGTTCTAGATAAGTTTTGATTACCTGCTGTGCTATTCTGTCACTAACCGTAGGTATCCCTAATGGTCGCAACTTTCATTTCCTTTCGGAATTTGCACTCGCTTTACCATCTGTGGAAAATAACTTCCTGATGATAGCCTGTTCCAAATCTTGTACAGTTCTTTTCTTCGAACTTTCTCAAATTCTGACAGACTTAAACTATCTACTCCTGATCCTTCAAATTTTGACGAATCTTCTTGTACGCTGCCCATACCATCTCTTTGGTAATTGGGATAGACTTTGTTTCTTCTTTAAAAATCATCCTTAAATTTTAAGTTGTCCTTAAATAATAAAACTGTTCAACTTAAGCCCTTCGCTTCATATTCATTACAAATGCATCACTACTACGGCTTAATCCGCCACCTGTTGCAACTTTTGTAATCGCCTAACGGACATTCTCCGATTGTGCTTTCCATTTAACATTTACAACAGGCTTCCTGTGGTTCTCAGCTAAAGCCTGGATAGGAGTCATGCCTCCTTAATGACGGTTGTCATACAGACCGTAAACAGGTAACTTCTGTACTCTTCATCGAAACCTCGATATGTCCCGATTTTTGACAACAACTGGTCTTTTCGCCACTTCATCGAAAGGTTCGCTTGCGCTCATCTCTCCTATCCATACATGACCGATTTAATTCGGCCTTTTCTCCTGTCGCTTCATCCATAAAAGTTGCCTCTTATAAATTACAGAAGTTGTTTGATAAGTGGACCTGTATCCCCTTATCGGAGGGCCTACCTCCATCTTTAAATAAACTACACAGCACACATCGAGTAGACGGCCCCACCAACTGTCGTTGATGGGGTGCACCTCTCACACCACCGTACATACGGGTCTCGTATACGGCGGTTCGAAGTCCCATAATCTAGGGTGCTCTTTACACCACTCTAGAGTAGTTTGTACTTTAAGAAATGGCTATACTTATGTACTCCATATCGAATTTTCAAACGGATCTTCGTTCAGTCCTTCCCCAGTTGTGAGACCGTAGAGGGTATGGTATTAGAAATCCTCACTCGTTACTCTTGGTACTATGACCTCGGCTGACTTCTTGATCTATAGGAATACCGAACCTAATTCAAGACCTCCCCAGGTAAGGGCATTATTCTTTCAGTCAATACCTACTGGATCTACTACTATAACCTTTGGTATTCTTAGGGCATTACAAAGGTGTGCTTGCTTACCCAGCTATGTCTATGCCTCCCATCCGGTCGGCACATCAGGTATACTCACGTTAGCTGTGATGAAAGAAATAGAACTGGGGTAACAAAAGTGTTAGATTCTGATACAAGGTGATGAAAACTGTAATCAATTGATGCCGAATTATATCTCTAAAATGGCTTGCTTCATTTCTTTTTCAGAACCACAATACTCCCTACAAAAAGGGATACTACAATATCCGTATATTTGGTGTGGTATGAGTATCTGAGATTGCGTACTTTTATTAATTGAACAATTAAGACATTTACTAATTATTAAAAACAATCAATATGAAAAAGACAATTTTACTAACTATGTGTATAGGTGCGATCATAATATCGTCATGTGATGAATCACAACCAGTAGTAGTCAATGAACTCGATGTCATGAAAGAAGAGCTTTTGAAAGTGGCTAATGAAAAATATGAGAATATTTCATTTGAGGATAGAGTATTTCAGGATAGCGAACGCACAGCCGTTGTGCTGAATAATGGTGCTGTCGAAAATATAGTCAACTTAGGCACGACTCAGGACACCACTATCTTGCTGGGCTATTATTCTGAAAAGACACTATCAAAGACTAGTGTCAAAACATACAAATACGAAATTCTCAAGCGAGGCAAAAGACTATCCATGCTCACCACCGATGGCAATGGTCGGAAGGTAGCCGAAAATCATTTTGTAAATACGGATCAGACTATTGATCCAGTCATCACCAGTGGTGTAGCTTGTGACTTTAGCAATATCATAGATGTCTGTCTGAAGAAACATTTTTGTAGTACGGAGTTTTTGCAATGTAAAGCTAACCGAACATGCGAGACACAGTTTTATGGTGTCACCTGCTGCTGTCCCAACGGTAATGAATGTGTGTCTATTCACTGGATCTTTGAACCCCAACGTATTTTGTGCAAATTCCAGACAGTACCAGTAGATGTGCCTGTACTGGTAGCGCAGCTATATATTATTGAAAGGTAAATAGCATATATGCACAACTTGATAAATTTTATTGGAGATGGCCATCAATATGGGATATGATAATTATCGGAAGTTTTAGAGGAAATGGATATTCGGATTTTTTATTCTATGATAGAAACGCAGGACTAGGTCTGTTCTATGCCACTAATGGCACAGGTGATAACTCATATTTAATAGAAAATTCTGGCTGGCGTAAATCTTGGGATAAGATTATTGTGGGAAATTCGAAGGAGATGGTCATTCGGACTTGCTACTCTATGACAAAACAAGGGGCGAAGGTGAAATTTAGACAACTAACCTTTTCTATTTTATTGGGAGAGGAGAAATGTACCTTTTGAAAAAGCATACAGGCTGGCGTAAAAGCTGGGACATTATCGTGGGTGGTAGCTTTCATCATCATACCAATATTTTCGGATGGGGGACTCACAATAGTACTGGTTTACTATTCTATGACAGAAGTTTTTAATGATCACCACAGCTAACAATAGATATCAGATAATCTTCCCTTCGGTCAGTCTCTCGATATCATTGACCGTGTTCTCCCCAACCAAAAAGAAAAAAATAAATCAAATGACTCACAACTAAAACTAAACTACCACCTACTGAAAGTAGGTGGGTTGAAATATAGTCCGACTAAAAGTCGGAGTTTAAATTATTCGAGAAAAAAGTTGTCTCGATCTTTATTCGATGGTTTCCGATGGTGTTCAATATATTCTTGAACCATTTCTTCGGTAATATTTCCTGTGCTAAATGCACCAAAGCCTTTTGCCCAAAATCGTTGTCCCCAATACCGTTTTTTTAATTTGGGATACTCTTTTTGCAAAAGTCGAGAACTTCTTCCTTTCAGTTGTTTCATGATTTCACTAGTTGACAACTTTGGAGAAATTTCTATATGCATGTGGACATGATCTTTACTCACTACTCCTTTCAAAATTTTGATGTCCAATGCATCACAATCTTGAATTAGTAACGCTCGACAACGCTTTTGAACTTCTCCTTTAAGGACTGGATAACGATATTTTGTAACCCACACCACGATGTATTGTCAATCTCGTCTTTGTATGTGAACCCGTTCGATAGTCTGACATCTTTGTTTTTTCACAAAGATAATTCTAATAAATTTTTCGCACTAAAGTGCGAGGTTTTAAACCTTTAACTGAGACCAATAAATTCTATAAAAAAATAGCTTTCAAAAAAGGAGGCACAAAAGCAATAACAGCTACAGCTAGAAAACTGGCAGTAATCATCTGGAATATGATTACTAAGAAAATCCCATATCGTTCAAAAGAAAAATACCTCTTCTTAGATCAAAAGAGAAAACAACTGGCTGACTTGAGAAAGAAAATCATTAAATTGGGCCTTGATCCCAATGATCATGATGTCTTTATAAGACCAGAATACAGAGAAAAATGGCTGCTAAATCAGCTTGGTAAGCAATCAGTTAATTGACGTTAGTCAGTATTGTAATAACTCTTAAATTTATTATCTAATCATTAAACTATCACGTATGAAAAAATCAATTAAAAGTATCATCGGAGGTATGATCCTCGTAATTCCTTTAGTGTTAATATCCATAACTTTATCAGCACAGGATGATATGGCTTATGAAAAAGCTAAAAGTGAAATCCAGGAAACATTCGGAACCTTCCCCTCAATGTTTCAGGCATTCCCAAATTATGCGTTACCTGGAGCTTGGGAAGGCTTTAAGCAATTAAACAGTCCTGATGGGAAAATACCTGCGAAATACAAGGAGCTTATTCAGTTGGCTGTTGCCTCCCAGATTCCATGCGTATATTGCGTTTACTTCCATACTGCTTCAGCAAAAGCTTTGGGTGCAACGGACGAAGAAATTAAGGAAGCTATAGCTCATGGTGCACAAACAAGGCACTGGAGTATGATATTACAAGGAAATCAAATTGATTTTGAGGATTTCAAAATTGAATTTGATGGAATGATGAAATATATGTCAGAAAAGGCGAAGGAGTAGTTGCTTCAATAAAGCCTAAGCAATTTAGGTTTATATTCAATATAACGACCAATAAGTAAAAAACTGTGCCTAACATTAAAGGCTGAAGATTGTGTCGGAGGCCTATTTTCGGACTGTGTTGAACATAGCGGTGCCGAGCAGGAAGCACTGCGGGCTATGGGTATTGGATTATTGACTATAAGCTATAAGAATAAGAAATACCCAGTGAATTTGGATAGTGTATAGATTGTGATGATAGATTCTATAAGCATGACAATTGGAATTCTGATCTGAAATTGATAAAATGAGCTGATTTCCTTCTTTTTAGACATAGGGCTACCTCTATTTACACTCCTTTCAGACTAAAACAAATATTTGCTCATTAGTCACAAAATTCAGGTATTTTCTTTTAGAAAAGATTTGGTTTTGGGTATAAGTTTAAGGTATTAATTCTTCGATATGACTAATAATTGCCTTGAATAACCCAATTATCCGGATTGTTTTGTTAAATAGACATACCTATCCATATTATATGTTAGATTCATCAGGGTTATCTTGGCGGTTGATCGAGTGAGACCTATAACTTGGACTTTTAATTCTAATCGCAGTAGTTCTCGTGATCGTAATTCTGTATCAAATAATAGTTGTACAATAAGCAATTGCCGCATATCACGACAGACCTTGAAAAAACGTCGCATTTCGGAAGCATCATCTAATACTTCAGTAGTATACTTAACGATACGTGGATTGGGGATGCCTACTACGAGGTCTAATCGATTAACTACATGTCGAAAATAATACTTCAATCCACATGCGCGGATATTAATGGAGGAGCTTGAAAGCTGGCCGATATTTCGCAGATTTACAAAGAAGGATTTGATCTCATGGACATCGCAGTCTTCTGGTAGCTTGTGTAATGACATCATAAGATCGCGAACACCTCGTACATAGTTGACACGTGTAGCATCGGCATTGTTGCGAAGGATCATGTGATTGCTCATCGCTTGTAGAGCAGCTTCAAATGTGGGGCTACCTGTGGGTTTCCAAGTCTTTTTTTAACATCGTGTGAATATAAATGATTTAATGCCCTGTAACTACTCAGGTAGTTACAATACTAGTTATAATTACAAATTAAAGAACAAACCCTCTGTAAATCAAAGACTTACAGAGGGTATAAAGTAGCCCGTAGGGGAATCGAACCCCTCTTACCAGGATGAAAACCTGGCGTCCTAGCCGATAGACGAACGGGCCATATCGGAAGTGTCTTGTTAAAAGCAGCGCAAATATATTATCTTTCCTCCATATTAAAAATAGAAATTTACGAATTGATTTATGTTACAGTTTAAACAATCTTTCGTCTTTAGACAATAGGATATTACTTGAAACTCACAATAACCATATTATTTACCCTCCTATCCTTTCTACCATCTAAAAAGGAAGGCGTTGCAACCGATGATGAAATCATTGTCTATATGTTCTTCCTAGAGGACTGCGTCATTGCCAAATACTATATACCAGAGATTCGAGACATTTATAATACCTACCATGACAAGGTTAGATTCATAGGTCTCTTTCCCAATTTTTCATCTAAACCTGAGGAAATAGATGCTTTTGGCACAGAACACGAGCTCGAATTCGAATTGAAATCTGACTACTTCAAGAAAGTCACGAGGAAGTTTGATGTCACCATCACCCCGGAAGTTGTCGTCTACAATGCCACCAAGGACAAGGTGATCTATAAGGGTCGCATCGACAATTCTTATTTTAAGTTGAGTAAGCGTCGACGCGTTATCACCGCTCACGAGTTGAGAGATGTTCTTTCTCGGATAACCAATGGTGAAGATGTACCCTACTCAGAAACTCAAGCAATCGGATGTTTTATTAATTTTAATGAAAAATTCCCTACAGCGAGTAGGAGGGAAACACAATCAAAATGAATAAGTCTATTCTTACTATTTTCTTATCAGGTATATCGCTATTCCTAACGGCACAACCTACATTCACAGGCGATGTTGCTCAGATAATTTACGACCATTGCTCCACATGCCACAGAGCAGGAGAAATAGGAGCCGAGTACTTCACCCCACTGACAAACTATGAAGAGATATCATCTAACCTTGGAATGATAAAATTTGTAACGAGCAACAGGATTATGCCTCCGTGGCAAGCCGATCCGAGTTACTCAAGATTCATTGAGGAAAATTTCTTGAGCGAAGAGGAAATACAGACAATCGCCAATTGGGTAGATGCAGGAGCACCGTATGGCAATGCCAATGAAGAACCTCCCTTCCCTGATTTTCCAAGTGGATCATTGTTGGGTGACCCTGATCTGGTAGTTGAGATGACACAGAGCCATACTCATCTAGGGAACAATAGAGACTCTTACATGTACTTCGTCCTTCCTACCGGATTGACGGAAGACAAGATCGTCAAGGCCGTAGAATTCCGTGCTGGCAACAGAAAGATAGTACATCATGCCCTCATCTTTGAGGATACTGAAGGTGTTGCGGCTAATTCTGATGCTCAAACACCGGAATATGGATTCCCTGGTTTTGGAGGATTTGACAATGGTGATCAACTAGAGCTTCTAGATCAAAAACAATACCCGGGTTATGTTCCCGGTCAAAAGCCGATATGGTATCCTGACGGATTGGGTCAGACCCTTCATGAAGGCGCTGACATCGTGATTCAGGTACACTATGCCCCTTGGACTACAGCTGAAACAGACAGAAGTGCTGTAAATATATTCTTTGCAGATAATGAAGAAACTGTAGACAGATTTGTTCAGGATCGCATTATGCTGCCTTTTGATTTACCGCCTTTTGGTGTAGGTGGATTTTTCTCTTTTGTCATGCAGCCTGAGCAGGTCAAGACATTCCATGGTCAATGGACAATACCCAATGGCTTAAGTTTTATTGGACTATCTCCACATATGCATTTGCTAGGTGAAGATTGGGAAGTGTATATCGAACATACCGATGGTAGCACTGTGCCATTGATCAGCATTCCTGAATGGGATTTTAACTGGCAGGGTAATTATTATTTCCCAAAGTTTATTGTTGCTGAAGCTGGATCTATCGTTCATGCCATTGCCACCTACGACAACACGAGCGAAAATCCTGACAATCCAAGTAATCCACCAGTTACGGTGACATGGGGTGAAGGAACCAATGATGAAATGTACTACTTACCACTCTTATATGTTGATTATCGGGAGGGGGATGAAAATGTAGTTTTTGACCCTACTGTAGGTCTTGAAGACCTGGGAATCAAAGAAAGAGATTTCAAGGTCAATCCTATCTTTCCAAATCCTGTTAATGATCATGTAAACGTTACATTTTCTTTGAAGCACGGAATGCCTATCAATGTAGACATTGTCGATGTCAACGGAACTGTAGTCAGAAAGATGAGGCAGGGAGAATTTTTCAATTCCGGTGAGCAAGCAATTCACTTCAGGTCAAGCGATCTAGTCCCCGGTATTTACTTTCTCAATATGTACGGAAATGGATTTTCAATCTCCGAGAAATTCGTTAAACAATAATTGTATCTAACGGTTAAATAATAGTATCAATAGGGAGGTTCGCCTCCCTTGTTTTTTAAGTGAATATCAAGGATGATTAAAAAGAGAGTGGCCATTAATGGCTTTGGCAGAATTGGAAGATTGACCTTCCGCAATCTGATTTACAGCGATCAAGTAGATATTGTAGCTATTAACGATTTGACTGATAATAGGACCCTGGCTTATTTATTGACCCATGATAGTGCCCAAGGAAACTTCGATGTGCCCGTCAGCAGTGACGACGACTCTATTGTTGTTGATGGAAAGTATATCCACGCTTATAGTGAAAAGGATCCGGAGAAATTGCCTTGGGCTGAATTAAAGGTCGACATAGTCTTGGAATGTACAGGAAGGTTCAGGACCAAAGAAACTGCAGCAAAACATTTAACAGCCGGCGCAAAGAAAGTTGTTATCTCAGCTCCAGGAAAGGATGATTCTTTCGAGACTGTGGTTCTCGGTGTAAACAATGACAAAGATGACCTAAACGCTTTTCTTTTTTCCAATGCGTCCTGTACCACTAACTGTCTCGCACCCATCGCTTTTCTAATACACAATACATGGGGTATCGAAACTGGGATGATGACTACAGTACACGCTTATACGGCTGATCAACGACTTCAAGATTCTCCACATAAGGACTTGAGAAGAGCTAGAGCAGCAGCTGTCAATATCGTACCCACGACAACCGGGGCTGCCAATGCTACGGTCGTAGTAATACCTGAATTGAAAGGTAAACTCAAGGCAATTGCTATCAGGGTGCCAGTCATATCCGGATCTCTGGTAGACTTGAATGTAGTACTCAATAAATCTGTAACTGTGGATGAGGTAAATCGAGTTTTTAAAGAAGCATCTAAAAATGCATATGAGGGAATAATAGAATATAGTGAGGATCATCTCGTCTCCTCTGACATTATAGGAAATCCTCACTCGTGCATTTTTGATTCTTTGATGACCACCGTATCAGGCAACATGCTGAAGGTCATCTGCTGGTATGACAATGAGGCCGGCTACTCAGCAAGACTTGCTGATCTTACGGAAAAACTGCCTATTAATTAGATGATGACATCGTTGATGCTGTCAGAAAAAAATAAAAGATGAATCTGGAACAGCTAGACCTTAAAGGAAAAAGGGTTCTGATGAGGGTAGATTTCAATGTACCAATGAATGCTGCCCATGAAATCACAGATGATACTCGCATTGTCAAAGCTCTTCCTTCCATCAAATACATTTTGTCTCAAGGCAGTAGACTAATTCTAATGTCTCACCTAGGTCAACCCTTAAAAAAATTGAGAGATGATGGCAGCATTGACGTTCAGAAATTCACGCTGAGTCACCTACTTCCCTATCTGAGGGAAATACTAGATGTCCCAGTAGGATTCAGCGCTGATTGTGTAGGTGATGAGGCACTGACCAAGTCCAAGAGATTGCATGATGGTGAGGTACTTCTCCTTGAGAACACGAGATTTCATAGTGAAGAAAAAGAAGGAGATCCCGAATTTGCTGCTCGATTGGCCGCAATAGGAGAAGTGTATGTCAATGATGCTTTTGGAACAGCGCATCGATCCCACGCTTCTACTGTCGTAGTCGCCAATTATTTTAAGCCAGTGGAGAAAGCTTATGGATACCTAATGACCGAAGAAATCAAAAACGCCAAGTACTTTCTAGGTAGTCCTGCACGACCTTTTACTGCAATCATTGGAGGAGCCAAAGTCTCTGACAAGATAAAACTCCTCGATCGCCTGATTGAGAAGGCCGATAACATACTTATAGGAGGCGGCATGGCTTATACATTTATCAAGGTCCAAGGTGGCGACATCGGAAAATCACTGTGCGAAAACGATTTTCTAGGTCTGGCTGAAGATATCCTTAATAAGGCAAGAGAAAACAATACTGACATTTTCTTACCAGAAGACAGTGTCATCGCTGATGGGTTCTCTGCTGATTCTGCATTCAGGGTTTCCGACAGTGCAAGCATTCCAGAATCCTGGATGGGCCTGGATATAGGTCCCAATGCTTCCCTGTTATATCGAAGAAAGATCATCGAATCAGGAAGTATCCTCTGGAATGGCCCCATGGGAGTCTTTGAGTTTGAAAACTTTTCAAAAGGCACATTCTCTGTAGCTCAAGCACTCGCAGATGCTACAGACAAAGGAGCTTATAGTCTTATCGGAGGTGGAGATTCCGTATCAGCCATTAATAAGGCGGGTGTTGCAGATCGTATGAGCTTTGTATCGACAGGTGGTGGCGCCATGCTGGAATTCCTTGAAGGAAAATCACTTCCCGGGATTGAGGCTATTGGATAGCAAGCACATGCTTGAAATACTCATATGTCCTAGCAAATCCTTCTGATCGATCAATTTTTGGTGTCCAATCTATCAATTCTTTGGCCTTGGATATATCAGGTTGGCGTTGCTTGGGATCATCAATAGGCAGGTCTCGATATACTATCTTAGATGACGTATCTCCAACTAGCTTTACAATCTCTTCGGCAGTATCCTTGATGCTAATCTCAGATGGATTTCCTAGATTTACTGGGTAAGCATAGTCACTCAAGAGCAATCTATAAATTCCCTCGACTAGATCGTCAATGTAGCAAAAGGATCTAGTCTGGCTTCCATCGCCGAATACCGTAATGTCTTCACCTCTGATTGCTTGACTAAAAAAAGCTGGCAATGCCCTTCCATCATTGATTCGCATCCTGGGACCATAAGTATTAAATATGCGCACTATCCTCGTCTCTAGTCCGTGATAGGTATGATAAGCCATTGTAATGGCTTCTTGAAATCGCTTTGCTTCATCATATACACCTCTAGGACCAATAGGATTTACATTACCCCAGTATGATTCGTGTTGTGGATGTACAAGTGGATCACCATATACCTCCGAGGTAGAAGCAATCAATAATCGGGCATTCTTCTCCTTAGCCAAGCCAAGTAAGTTATGTGTTCCTAGGCTACCCACTTTTAAGGTCTGTATGGGCATCTGGAGATAGTCAATAGGACTGGCAGGTGAGGCGAAATGTAATATATAATCAAGATTACCCGGTACATGGACAAACTTGGTGACATCATGATGATAATATGTAAATCGCTCATGGCTAAATAGATGCTCGATATTGCTCAAGGATCCAGTAAGTAAATTATCCATGCCAATGGTAGCAAAACCCTCGGCTATAAAGCGATCTGATAAGTGTGAACCAATAAATCCAGCTGCTCCAGTAATCAATATTCTCTTATCTGACATATGCGCAAAGTTATAATATTAACACATATCAATGTCGTCCGTCTCATCAGAATCAGAGAATATAATATGATTTAAAAGAATCACTCAGAGATATCATAGAGGACGTCATTCTCATTTATATAGTTACTATATTGTGGCTGTGAGAATAATTACATTGATCATATTGATAGTCTTAGTGACCAAATCAGGTATAGCTCAGGACAAAGAGGATCATTCCTCTAGTTCCGTCTATCTGATCAATCTTTCCTATGGCCTTGATCTACCTGGAGGAGATCTCGCCGATAGATTTGGCAACAATTTTAGTATGGGAGGAAGTCTTGATTATATGACTGGCAGCAACTGGATTATGGGAGGTGAAGTAAAATTCATTTTTGGCAACAATGTGCATGAGGATCCACTGGCTCCCTTGAGGAATGATCGAGACGATATCCTCGGAATCAATAACTTTACGGCTACTGTCCTATTACGTGAAAGAGGGCTCTATATGGGACTGAATGTGGGTAAATTCTTTCCTTTCAATGATAAAAAACGATTGGGGATCAGAATGACGGCCGGTGGAGGTATGCTCGCACACAAGATTAGGATTCAGGATGACACTCAATCTGTGCCACAAATAGAGGGGGATTATGCCAAGGGATATGATAGACTCACTAGAGGTATGGCGCTCAAAGAAAGTATTGGTTTGATGTATTTGTCACCTAATAAGAGGATCAACATGAGACTCTCATTCGATTTCATTCAGGGATTTACTAAAAATGTAAGATCTGTCAATTATGATACAGGCCTAACGGATGACAGCTCTAGGCTAGATATGACATATGGAATAACTGCCACGTGGATCATACCTATCTATACTGGTCAATATTCCGGTGAGGAAATTTACTATTAACTAATTAAGAAATCATTTACAGCCTCGTCCCTACCCTCATCGATATTTACTTAAGGTTCAGTGCATTATGGAACCGCAAGTCTGCTCGTATCATCAAAGGCAGACGTCAATCAATATCCAGAATAAAAGAATATAGATTTCAGTACCCAGGGCCGCTGGTTTGGTTTCATTGTGCGTCACTTGGAGAGTACGAGCAAGCAAGGTCACTGATAGAGGAAATAAAAAAGAGGAAGCTTTTTAAAGTTGCGGTGAGTTTTTTTTCTGCCTCTGGTATAGAATCATCAGTTATAAAGAATTCTTCTGATTTTCATTTTTATATGTTATCAGACAAAGGCTCTACGGCATCGGCAACTGTAAAAGCTCTCAATCCTGATTTGGTCATTTGGGTGAAGTATGAATTTTGGAGAAATCACTTGAATGCAATAAAGGAAAGGAGTATTCCACTAATTCTTGTTTCGGCTATATTTAGAAAAAACCAATACCTTTTTAAGTGGTATGGCAAGCAGACTCTAAATAGCTTACTATGCTTCAATAAAATATTTGTCCAGGATCAAAATTCTGTAGAGCTACTTTCCCCTCATGGTATTGAATCAGAAGTCGCTGGAGACACAAGAATAGACAACGTTTTGCAGAGAAAGGACAGATGTAAGAATATTGATTCTATCAAAGATTGGAAGGACAAGGAGATCTTTCTTTTGGGAAGTGTACATCCTAGTGACGAACATATTTATAAGAAGTTTGTCAATGAAAAATTTGATAGTAAGATCCTCATTGTCCCTCATGACGTATCTCAAGAGAATGTATACAAGATGACTTGTTGGATAACACGTGATTTTGATTTTTTTTCTACCCTTGAAAGTACCTCAGATAAGGACATCATTGTAGTTGATAAGATAGGATTACTATTTGATCTATATCAATATGTCGATATAGCCTACATAGGTGGTGGTTTCGGAGCTGGAATTCACAATATTTTGGAACCTCTTGCCCATTCTGTTCCTGTCATTATCGGCCCTCGCTATGAGAAATTTAAAGAAGCCAGTGACCTTGTAAATCTTCGAGGAATCTGTGTGATAAAAACATCATCGGAATTTGAAAAAGCTATAAAACATCTAGATAAAAACGACCCCAGTACTATTCCCGATCAATATATGGAGTCCAATTGTGGGGCATCTGAAAAAATTATGAAACACATATTATATCTTCGCAGCTGATATGCAACTTGACTTTAATGGAATCCACGTCTTGGTGATAGGTGATATCATGCTTGATCGATATCTTACTGGTAGTATAAGCCGCATTTCTCCCGAGGCCCCGGTCCCTATCCTCGAAGATATAAGGTATGAAGATAGACTAGGAGGTGCCGCCAATGTTGCACTCAATCTCAAGCATCTGGGAGCAGAACCGCATCTCATAGGTGTCATCGGTGTGGACCAAAACAGCAAGAGTCTGTTGCAGGCACTTACCACAGAAGGCATAAGTCATAAATTTATAGAGCGAGATCCGGAAAGAAAGACGACCATCAAGACAAGAGTTCTTGCCGATAATCATCACATACTACGGGTTGATAATGAAGATGTTCACAATATTTCTCCTCAAGTGATGCAGAGTTTGACGACGAGTGTTCAGCATCTTATATATAATCAAAAGATAGATATTGTCGTCTTTCAAGATTACAACAAGGGAGTACTGACCTCAGAATTCATAAAGACGACCACGACATTTCTTAGAGAACAGGGCGTCCCTTTCTCAGTAGATCCTAAGGTGAAGAATTTTTGGAAATATAAAGGAGCGGCCATATTCAAGCCTAATCTTAAAGAAATACTGGAAGCCACTCATAGTAGAATCAGGAATTACGAAGAAGACTTAAGTGCTCTTACAGCTAAGCTTAGAAGCACTCTACAGATAGAACAAGTCTATGTTACATTGGGAGAGGATGGGTTGTTTTACCAAAGTGCTACATCGGTAGGTCTATACCCTACGGTGCTTCGCAATGTAGCAGATGTATGTGGGGCGGGTGATGCAGTATTGAGCATCATGAGTCTTGCCTTTGTAAGAGGGTTCTCTTGTGATGAGATTTGCCGACTTTCCAATGTGGTAGGAGGACAAGTTTGTGAAAAGCCTGGTGTCGTACCTATTAATTTGACAGAATTGAGAAAAGAACTCACTAGTCTCGCTCATGACATATGATGCATAATATTATTCATGACTCTTTGTTCTAAAACGTTATTGTTTTGGAGAAAATGCTATTTTTAACTCTACTTTTCATAAAACGAAATATTTAATATTAAAACTCATTAATAGAAAGATTATGAAACAAAATTTTACGCTTAAGAGTGTTTTTACTTTAGTGATGGTGTGTGGACTATTTGCATTTGCAAATGCGCAAGTTGTAAATACACTCACTGTAACTGGTTCATCGACTGATTATACTATTCTCATAGGGGTCTTTGGACCTCAACCGACGAGCATGACTGGCGGTGCTCTGGTACTTGGAGATGATGGTGATACTACTGACTTTGATCCTATGAATCCTGATCCTGGTACGACAACAGACGCTTGTCAGCCATCACTTAGCAATGTATCTGGAAAGTTTGCTATGATAGATCGAGGTGACTGTGGGTTTGAATTTAAAACTCATAATGCTGAAGCAGCGGGAGCACTTGCTGTTATCATCTGTAATGATGAAGATACAGGACTTGTAAACATGGGAGGTGACGATATGGTTGATGATCCTACGATAGCTGCTTTCTCCATGAGTATGGAAGACTGTGCCACTATAAAAATGGACCTTGCGAATGGAGAAGTAAATATAGCATTCAAGGTAGAGTGTAATTCACCAGCATATGGCCCTGATGTAATCTGGGGTCAAAACCCCGGTGAAGGTGACTTCGATGGAGGCATGCATGACTGGACAGTAGAGCCTGCAGTTGCTTGTGCATGGAGAGCTGCTCCAGTGATGACAGGATGGAATGGTCTAACTGCTGACACAAATACAGACTGCAATGGTGTAGTAGAATTCGTTTTCGGCAACTGTGCTGGAGGAGAAGTGAGTGAGCTAATTTCACCGGTTATTGATCTAAGTGGTCAAGATCTTTCTTCAAACGGCCTTGTCCTTGAGTTTGATCAATTCTATTTAAACTGGAGGACAGCAGAAATTCCAATTCTGTTAAGTAAAAATGGTGGAGTATCCTGGCCTGACACGATAATGATAAACAGAAGTGGACAAGACACCTGGGGAAATAACTTCCCAATACCTAGTAACAATAGTGTAGTAAATTCATTAGGTGGATGGGGCAACACTGTAAGAGTTCCTCTTTGTACTTATGGTGCAGGTACGCAATCTCTTAGATTTAAAATTCAACACACTGCGGACCAGTACTATTGGATGGTCGATGATTTCAGGTTATACCTGAATGATGCAAGTGATATCCAAATTCATGAGCCATTCTTTGCAACTGCACCATCATACAGAACTCCTGTTACTCAGGTGTCGGGAATGCCATTCGTCGCAGACATAACCAATGTCGGTACCGGTACGGCTACAAATGCTGAATTGAATATCGCGATTCTCGATGGAGCTGGAAACGAACTATACAGTGCGTCCAGATCTTATGCAGATATAGGATGCTACGAGACTGTATTTGACAATGTATTTGATGACATGTACACTCCTCCTGCTACAGTTGGTCTGTATAGAGGTGTTTATAGTGCTTCGTCAGATAAAGAGTTTAGCAATGATAACGATACCAAGGTTTTTAACTTTGAAATTACGGAAGATTACTTTGCTTCATTGCCAGGTGACAGTGAATTCGGCAATATCCTTGGTAATGTCTTTTGGCTAAACAATCCTCTTGATGGAGGCCCAGGAGAGATTCCTTACTATAGCGCTGCACACGCTTTTTATGTTCCTAATGGAGAAGGCTTCAAAGTTAGTGCTATTAGATTTGGGCTAAATAATGCAGATGTTCAAGGTACCGTAAGAGTAGAATTATATGCTTTCCTTGACGAAGGTGGATCTATCGATGGTGATGAGAGAGAACTTGTTGGTTTCGGAACAGTGGATTTCTTGGGTGGACCAGCTAGGTTTGTCGAAGTTACGGAACTCGAGGGGTCATTTTCTGATGATATACAATTAGCCGATGATACCAATTATCTGATTGTTCTTTCCACAAGTCCTGGTAATCCGGGCGGTGACCAACTGGATTTCCTCGGTATTGATACCGACAATCTGGATCCAATACTACATCAGTTTGATCAGTTTGCTACAGATTTTGCTCTGGGATTTCTAGATACTGATAGACATTCAACTACTTACGGAGGTATAGGATCATCACCTGACCCTGCTGATATTGGTACCAGATCACTGAACCAACTTACTGGCAAGGTATTGTACGTGGAAATGGGTATTGCTATAATACCATCAGGAACAGAAGATCTAAACAATGATCTTGACGTTTCTTTCTTCCCTAATCCAATTACAGACTACACAATTATGAATGTATCACTGGACAATCCATCAGACGTAAGACTAGAAATATATAGTCTTGATGGTCGTCTAATAAAAGCTCATGACTACGCTAGTTTCAGTGCCAATGCTGTTTCTGTTGATATGACAGATGTAGCTTCAGGTGCTTACATGGCTAAAGTGATCACAGAAGAAGGATTTACAACTAAGAGAATTGTAGTTCAGAAGTAATCTTCTGACTATCAAAATATTGAAGCCCCATTTGCTTGCAAGTGGGGCTTTTTATATGCACTCGTGATGACCTTTGCTCAAAAGAATACGTAAAACACTAATTTTGCATTAAAATCGACAAAATGAATTTTGTAGAAGAGTTGACCTGGCGTAGCATGATGCATACGATGACACTAGGAGCTGAAGAAAAGCTACTTGAGGGGCCACAGAAAGGCTACATAGGCTTTGATCCTACGGCACCTTCTATGACCATCGGCAACTACGTCCAAATCATGTTGCTCAGTTTTTGGCAAAAGTCAGGTCATCAGCCCATTATCCTCATGGGTGGAGCGACGGGACGCGTAGGTGATCCGTCAGGAAAAGATTCTGAGAGACAACTGAAATCTTATGATGAGTTAGACATCAATCTTCAATTTCAAGTGGAGCAGGCTAGAAAATTTCTCGATTTCGATGGACCCAATAAGGCCATCCTTGTAAATAATCTTGATTTTTATAAGGACATGGACGTGCTGTCTTTTTTGCGGAATGTTGGTAAGACGCTCACGGTAAATTACATGATGTCAAAAGATTCTGTCAAAAACCGACTAGAAACCGGATTATCTTTTACCGAGTTTAGTTATCAGTTGTTACAGGCATATGATTTTCAGAGATTGTACAGCGACCTGGATTGTCGATTTCAGATGGGTGGAAGTGATCAGTGGGGAAACATCACCTCAGGCACTGAGTTTATCAGAAGAAACGTTGATGGCAAAGCCTATGCTATCACCACTCCCCTCCTAACCAAGTCAGATGGCAAGAAGTTTGGTAAATCAGAGGAAGGAAACATATGGCTCGACCCTCACCTGACCTCACCATATAAGTTTTACCAGTTCTGGATCGATGGTGATGATGCTGATACAGGGAAATTTCTTAGGTACTTTAGCTACAGATCACAAGAAGAAGTTGAAGCGCTGGAAAAAGAACATCCGGAGGACAGTCGTCCCATTAAGAAATTATTGGCAGAAGAATTAACAGAAAGAGTTCATTCTATAAGAGATTTGAAAAATGCCCAGAGTGTTTCAGAGCTATTATTTAACAAAAGAGCTAATTCTGATTTCGTCCATTCAATGTCAGCAGATGCTCTTGAAACGGTAGCAGAGGCCATTCCAGCATTTGAGATAGATGCAGGATTGTTTTCTAGCGGTACATCGATCATAGACCTTATAGCCGATCACACAAGAATAGTCAACTCAAAGGGGGAAGCAAGGAGATCCATACAAAATAATGCTGTATCAGTCAATAAAATAAAAGTTACCTCTCTTGACCATATCATAGGAAACGAACAACTTGTTCATGGAAAATATTTATTGGTCGAGAATGGTAAAAAGCACAAGTATCTTATCAAGGCAATGGAATGAGTCTAAGAAAGATCTTTTATTCACTGCCGCCCGGAATGAGGTTTCTTGCCCGCAGGCTTTATCACCTACCCACGGATACCGTATCTGATGCTCAAAAACAGCCTCCTAAAGGCCTTATCTACACAGGAGGAGGAGATTTTAAGGAAGCTGGAGATCGTTTTCTAGATATATTTAAGGAACATGGAGGCCTGACACATAAATCAAGGGTCTTGGACATAGGATGTGGAATAGGAAGGATGGCGCTGCCCATGACAGACCTGCTGACAGAGGGAATGTATGTGGGTTTTGATGCGGTAAAGACCGGCGTGGACTGGTGTCAAAAAAATATTAGTACCCAGCATCCTCATTTTTCCTTTGAATGGATAGGCTTAAAAAATGATCTGTACAATTCCAGTGGACTGGATGCTGCTACATTTAATTTTCCATATGACATACATAGTTTTGATCTAATCATAGCCATCTCCATATTCACACATTTCCAGCCAGATGAGGTCATTAATTATCTACTCCAATGCAAGAAAGTTCTGGGAACTGAGGGAAAGGTCCTTGCTACACTCTTCGTTATAGATGAGGACGGTGGAACTGGTACAGAGAAATTTAATTTTACCTATGATCTCGGAGACTTCTACTTGATGGACAAGAAGGTTAAGAGTGCTAATGTAGCATACCGACGAGAATTTCTTGAAAGGGAGATAGAGAGGTCGGGTCTAAAAATTGATCGATTCTTCCCAGGACATTGGTCTGGAACTGAACCTGGGGATTGTCTCGACTTCCAGGACATCGTTGTTCTGACGCACCTTAGATAGGCAAGGTTTCGCTACAATGTGAAACATTATACATGTTTGCGATTCAATACATAGTCATGTGCAAACTTATAATGGACTCAAAAACAATGTATACTCTATTGAAGAATACTATTTAGAATACGGTCAAATGGGGGATATACGCTGGCTCATATTAAGGGGTGAATGACAAAATGCAGATACAACGTTATAGATAAAACCTAAACCTAACAGGACATGGACAAAGAACAAATAAAGCAGTCCATCCTGAGAACAGTAGAAGCAGAAGTAGATGCATGGCTGTAGATAGAACCTAAGATCACGGATGCCTATGAGTATGAGAAGGATTTATTTGAGCGAACCTTGCGAATAGGGCGAAGTATGTTAACCAATAGCCGCGGCAAGTTGCCCAAGGATCGTAATGCAAAAAAAAAGTATTGACCATATTTGGGCGCATTGATCTAAAGAAGGATCATTTGTTACAACATCAGGCATTTAAGATGAGCATGTATATGCAGTCTTTGATATGCTTATTATCACAGGGGTCGGTATTTGAGGATGCTTCTCAAATACTAGAGAGACTATTGGGCATTGACTTGAGTGCCAAACAATTTCAGAGAGTAAGCGAGTGATATAGAGCACAGATAGACCCTATAGTACAAGCAAACCATACGGAGTATATGCTTGTACCATCCAAAGACAAGGATGAACACACCTATGTGATGGTCGATGCTTGCATGCTTTTCACTAGAGAAGAAAAGTGGAAGGAGAATAAGCTGGCACGTGTATTTCACGAGAGTCAAAACATTGATATTCAGGTCAATAGAAAAGAGACAGTCGATACAGTATACGTCAGTCACTTAGGGAGTGTTGACGATTTTTTACCCAAGGTGGAAAGGCATTTATCAATGATAACTAACCCAAAGATATTTGTAGCAGATGGTGCCAAATGGATATGGCGGTGGGTGGAAGACACCTACCCAGGAGCCATCCATATTCTTGATTATTACCATGCTGTAGAGAAAATAGAAGACTTAGCCAAACACCAATATGGTGATGAACAAAAAAGAAAACTATGGCTTGACCAGCAAAAGGACTTGCTGCTTGATGATGAAATCTTGAAAGAGATCGTCCAATATCAAAAATATAAGATCCAAGAGTCAGCAAGCAAGAAAGGCTAAACAAATAGCCATCAATTACTAAGAACAACATGAAGATCGGATGCTTTACAAAACATACAAAGACAAAGGTTTATTGATAGGTTCAGGACCTATAGAGGCCGCCCATCGAAATGTGATACAACAAAGACTGAAACTCTCAGGTCAGAAATGGTCAATAAAAGGAGCTCAGGCAATTGCCAATTTGAGATGCTATCAAAAGAGCTGTGCTTGGAATATCATCGATGATTTGATCAAACCTTCAGCTTAATCCTGCATTTTGTCATACACCCTGTCATTATAAATACTGACATATGTATCATTTAGACGACTATTATCAAAACGATTTTGCGTCAATGAAGTGTATATTCGTACACGTAAAAATCAAATGCAAATATGAGTTACCTAGATACGGCCCATGATGTCTATAAAAAAGCTGCTGAATCCCCTGATGTAGGTCTTTGTTGTACGACAAGTCCTATCTGGCAATTGCCAGGTCTTGACATTCCCCAGCTCATGCTCTCGATGAACTATGGTTGTGGTACAACTATCCATCCCAGAGATCTTGTAAATGACCCCAATATACTCTACGTAGGTGTTGGCGGTGGTATGGAAGTACTTCAGTTTAGTTATTTCAGTCGTAAAAAACATGGCGTCATCGGTGTGGACATTGTCGACGAGATGCTTACCGCTTGTGACAAGAATTTACAACTTGCCGCTGAGACCAACGAATGGTTTTCCAGAGACTATGTTGACTTAAGGAAAGGCACAGCTCTTGATCTTCCAATAGAAAGCGAGTCTATAGATGTGGCTGCTCAAAACTGTCTTTTCAATATCTTTGAGAAAGACGACCTACTCGTTGCCTTAAAAGAAATATATCGGGTGCTAAAGCCGCATGGTAGGCTAGTCCTTTCTGATCCAGTATGTGAGCAAAATATGCCTGACTCACTAAGAAATGATGAAAAACTTCGAGCCCTTTGTATAAGTGGTTCACTTCCACTCAAAGAATATATAAATATGTTAACCTCCATAGGCTTTGGAACTGTGGAGGTACGAGCCAAGCGACCATACAGGCTATTGAGTCCTGAACACTACGATGTAAACGAAATAATCCATATAGAGAGCGTGGAGGTCGCAGCAATTAAAGACCCAACGCCTGTTGATGGACCATGTGTTTTCACTGGTAAGTCGGCCATTTATTATGGCACAGAAGCCTCATATGACGATGACAAAGGTCACATATTGCTTCAAAACCAACCACTGTCCGTCTGTGATAAGACAGCTTCTGATCTGGCAAGTATGAATCGACCTGATATTTATATTTCAGAGTCTACTAACTTTTATGATGGAGGTGGTTGCTGCTAATAGATAACTGAGGATATCGGTAAGAAAAAAAAGCTCCTCCATCGAGGAACCTTCTTGAGCTTATGCTCTAATCAACCACTATTAATCTTAATTTCTTGTTTATACCTTCCGATACAAAGATAGGTCATTCAGTCCAACGGGTGTATCCGTCAATGTTTATACGAAATCCGTCAATAGCGGTGCAAAATCCGTCAAAACGTGATTTTATCAGTCAAGTCTTGAAAAATCAGTATATAATGTCTAAAGATCAGTGCTTTCTTTAAACTCTGATGGACTTTTCCCAAATCTATGCTTAAATCTCCTTGTAAATGATGTCGCACTATGGAATCCAACCTCATAAGCTTCCTACTTTTAAGGCCTCTATTTTGATTTTCTCTACTTGATTTTGCGGTCAGCATTACCACAGCAATTTTGTAGAATCGATCATCTGCTTGAAACCTCGGACGGATAGGATATCTAGTAGTCTATGGTGATTTCAGGACTTAAATACCAGGCTTTAGCTTCGATCGTCGACCGAATACCTTGAATATAGGAAGGGAGATCTTCATTATAACAGTCGAATGAAAATCCTACTCTGGTCAATCCACCATCTATAACCTCCGAGTAGAGATCATATCCTTTTTGAGTCACCGAATCCATCATTCTGAGAGCATTCTTATGCCTCCTAAATGTACCCAATACGATGGTACATTGATCCTGCCTGAAATACTCCTTGCTCTCAGAATCAAAAAAGGTGACGACTTGATCATCTTCATCGAAAACATCATCAATTTTTCCTTTTTCCGACTCTTCCAAAAAAGGCTCTTCTACCGACGCTGGATCATCTTCGTGAACGACAAGAGGGTCATCTGGGCCAGTGGATTGATTATTATTGCAGGTCCATATTCCGAAAATAACTGCCGCCAAGAAAACCAACCCTACCAGCAATGGTAAGAGGCAGTCAGAAAAGCCACTGCGGTCATCATCATAATTGTAAATGGGAGTATCTGTAGCCGGAGAGCTACTTTCTTTCAAGGTCTCGACAGAAGAAACGCTCGTCGTAACCGTGCTCAATGTTGTAGTCTCAACAGGAGTAATCTTAGTACTTTCTATTTTTTTAACCTCCGGTGGTTTCTGAGGAAGGACTACTTTTTCCTTCTTCTCTTCAATTTTAATAACAGGCGATACTACCTTAGGCTTAGGAGTTAATTTTGTCGGAGCCTGTGGCTTCTTTATAACTATTGTTGCTTTTTCTTTTAGGATCTTCTCAATAGCTGCTTTCTTCGCTTTTTTTGATTGTGGGATAGATTTTACCTTCACTGTAGGTAATCCAAAATATTCATTGACAAGCACATTGTCATCTTCAATGAGCACTACTCGCTTTCCTCTTTTCTGTAAAGTTCCAATGCCCTGAAGGTGATAAGAGCCCTTCTTTTCTATTCCACTAGCGATAGATTTCAAGAATGTATCAAGAGACTTAATAGGTTTCCTTCCTTTTATAGCATTGACCTTACCTCTCAGGCTGCTTTTGACATAGGCCCTTTTTGTGAAAGATAAGTCTACCTTAGGAGGACTGATCGTCCCTTGTCTTTTATCTTGTACAGCAGGTAAGTGCTTTGCCAATATTGTCCCGATCCCATCAAGATAAATCTTGCCTTCATCTAGCAGACTTCTGCATATAATATTACGTAACGTTCTGTTTTTCAACACAATATGTCGTTCTGTACGAAAGTAAGCAAAAGCCCGATTATATATCAAGCTCCATTTTCACTTACTTATGACCCATTATCATGCCAATTTCAATAATTTTGAACCATAGATTTACTAATTCCATTGATGAAATCCAGACATTCCATTAGAATTTTGAGTTTTGCCGTTATGACATACATGTTATTAGCACTGGGATGGTGGTCTATTCTTCTATTGAGAAAAAATGAAGAAGTCTATAATCTCCATATTAGAAATGCAACAGAAACTCAGTTAGAAGACTTGAAAGATTACAGATCTCGACAGAATAATATGATCATTGGTGAAGCGGTTGTTTTCGGAATAATGCTCATCACCGGAATATGGTTGATCAATAGATTCTCCAGAAAGTCTATGGAAGCCGCCGTTCAGCAAAACAACTTCTTACTAGCTGTCACTCACGAACTGAAAACTCCTATATCTTCAATACAGTTGGCTCTAGACACATTAAAGAATGATAAACTCAGCTTTGAAGAAAAAAAAGGAGATGGTGGAAATCGCCGAAGAAGAAAACAATAGATTAAATGGTCTAGTGAATAATTTGCTTTTCACAAGTAGGCTCGATCATCGGTATGATCTTATACGACGACAAGTAGATATCTCTCAATTAATTACCCTTATTGTAGATGGCCAGAAAAGAAAACATAAAGAACGTGAAATAGAACTTCATGCAGATGAGCCAAAAACCATCATGCATCTAGATGATGAGGCTATAAAGATGCTTCTCTTGAATTTAATAGACAACGCATTGAAATACAGTCCCGAAACAAAGCCCATCAATATTGATCTTTATCGCGATACTAATCAAATGATGTTGATAGTCTCTGATCAAGGTGTCGGAATAAGCTCTGGAGAGAAAACCAAAATATTTAATAAATTTTACCGAGTTGGAAATGAAGAAACAAGGTCCTCTTCTGGAACGGGATTAGGACTATATATTGCTCACGAAATTGCTAAGCAACATGGAGGCAGTTTAGGATTAATAGATAACAAGCCCACTGGTTGTAAATTCATTGTTAGTTTGCCAATAGAATGAAGAGAATATTATTAGTAGAAGACGAAAAAAACCTACAACGGCTTATAAAATTTAATCTTGAAAGAGAAGGATACGAAGTCGTGGTCTCCGATGATGGCTTGGTGACATTGAACATAATTGCCGAGCAACATTTTGATCTCGTAATTCTAGACATCATGCTTCCTGGTTTAAATGGTTTCAGGATATGTGAGAAAATGAGACAAGTCGATCAAGACACTCCAGTTATCATTGTTTCTGCTAAGAATACAGCTCATGACAGGATAAAAGGACTGAAAACTGGGGCCGACGACTATCTATCAAAACCTTTTAATCTGGAAGAATTACTCCTTAGGATTCAAAAATTGATAAGTAGAAGTGAAATAACTAGTTCTGAGATTCAACATTACGAATTTGGCGAAAACACGGTAAACTTTAAAAGTTTTGAGGCCCACGGGGTTAACGGAGATTTTTTACTTACTGCCAAGGAGGCTATGCTGTTAAAGATGCTAATAGATAGGAAAAACGTAGTCGTCACCAGACAACAAATATTGCAAACAGTATGGGGCTATGATGTATTTCCATCAACTCGTACAATCGACAATTTTATAGTTGCACTAAGAAAACACTTCGAAAAAGACCCACGCAAACCTCAATTCATCACATCCGTGCGTGGCATGGGCTACAAATTTATCGATCATACCAACTGATCAAAAGAATCCTCTATTATCTTGTCGTCCCTCTCTACACACTCTAATGTAGCCGCAACAGTTGCTAGACCTGGCGCCATAAAAACTCCTATAAATGGAATCATCAACATTACCAAAAAACCCATACCATTGGCTAAGGCCATACCTCTATGAGAATTTACAAATCTCGCAGCCCCTCGAATATTGTAGTGGCGTTCCATATAGAAATCCATACTTCCAAATCCAGCATAATATGATTGAACGGCAAAAATCAACGGAGTCGTAACGAGTGCTAGCCCAGGAAAAATACTTAAAAAGAGTAACAGAAGTGTCAAAAATATTTCACGAAAGAAATTACGCATTGTCAGCCGAATGCCCCTGAGGATATCTTTGATGGCGTGAGCTAAGGAAAATGGAGGAGATGTGTCATGACCTGCAATCTCTCGTTCGACCTTTTCACTTAGTAAGCTCATGAAGGGACTTCCCACTATCAATACGGTGTACTTGAAAAAGATAAGAGACGTGAAAACCGCTCCTATTGCACTTACAAATCCAGATATGGATGATACCAGCCCACTACCACGTTGGAACGGGTACCAATTTGCCATCTTCTCAGATAAACTTCCCAATCCACTTTGAGTAAAGTAAATAATTATTGCAGCCACAAGAAGGCTTAAAAATCCTGGCCAAATAAGATACTTCCAGAGTTTGTACTCACGGATATATCGGATTGCCTCAAAGTAAGATCTTATACCTGATAAAAAATCGTCGATCATAGTCTTTTATACACACCTTGATTTACAACAAAAATACGGGTCATAGGCCTATAATGCTCTTGAATATCGACCAAATCAATATTCTTAACTACAATTTGATCAATGGCTAGGTTATACTGATGCCGCTTCCTTAATTTGATCTACAACATCAGGGTTAAGCAATGTAGATATATCACCTAAGTTATCATGGTCGCCTGCTGCTATTTTACGTAGAATACGCCTCATTATTTTGCCCGACCTAGTCTTAGGAAGCCCAGGAACGATCAAGATCCTGTCAGGGCGGGCTATAGGACCTATCTGTTCTACAACCGTTCTCTTTATACCATCAATTGTAGACTCCGTGTCTGTGACTCCTTCAGCTATGACAAACGCAAAGATTCCTTGACCTTTAATCTCATGTGGAAATCCAACAACAGCAGATTCGATGACCTGCGGATGCTCATTGATACCATTCTCTACCTCAGCTGTGCCCATCCTATGTCCTGACACATTGATGACATCATCTACCCTCCCTATAACTCTAAACCGTCCTTCACTATCTCTCCTAGCTCCATCACCCGTAAAATACATGTCATCAAACGTGGAAAAATAAACCTCCTTGCATCTTTGATGATCTCCATATGTCGTCCTAAGTATTGATGGCCACGGAAACTTAATACACAACAATCCCTCGACATCATTCTCATAAAGGATATGGCCATCGGTATCAACTAAGACAGGCTGAATTCCCGGAAGTGGATATGAAGCATAGGTGGGCTTGGCATCAGTAATACCCGGTAATGGAGATATCAAGATGCCCCCAGTTTCTGTCTGCCACCACGTATCAACAATAGGTGCTCGACCCCTACCCACCTTGTCATTATACCAATGCCACGCCTCTTCATTTATAGGTTCACCTACAGATCCTAGGACTTTCAACGAAGTAAGATCATATTTCTCTATCCACTCGTCTCCTCGAGCCATGAGCGCACGAATAGCTGTAGGTGCCGTATAGAACTGATTGACATTTAGCTTATCGCATATCTTCCAAAATCGCCCTGCATCCGGATAGGTTGGTACACCTTCATACATGACGGTAGTGGCACCGGCGAGCAACGGACCATAGACGATGTAAGAGTGTCCTGTGATCCAGCCTATGTCTGCAGTACACCAGTAGATATCACCTTCCTTATATTGAAATACATTGGAAAAGCTATAGCAAGTATATACCATGTATCCTCCACAGGTATGCACTACACCCTTAGGTTTCCCTGTAGACCCTGAGGTATATAGTATAAATAATAAATCCTCGCTGTCCATAATCTCCGGTGTACATGCGTCAGATTGCGTATCGACGATCTCATGCCACCACAAGTCTGTATCATCACTCCAGTTTATTTGCCCACTTGTATTTCTATGAACAATGACTTTTTCTATTGTGTTACACCCTTTGTCCATTGCATCATCAACAACCTGCTTTACAGGAATAAGCTTTGCACCCCTCTTGTTATAATCAGAGCAAATAATCAGTTTTGCACCGGCATCATCTACTCTATCAGCCAACGCCTGAGCCGAGAATCCAGCAAAGACTACAGAATGAACAGCACCTATCCTGGCGCAAGCAAGTACTCCAACAGCCAATTGTGGAACCATTGGCATATAAAAGACAACTCTGTCACCTTTACCTATACCCAAAGACCGCATCGCATTAGCTGCCCTGCAGACTTCTGCCAATAATTCTCGATAAGTAAAGTGTATGGCTTCCTGACCATCCTCATTGGGCTCCCATATAATAGCGGTCTGATCACCTCTACTTTCCACATGTCTATCCAGACAATTTACCGTGATATTTAACTTGCCATTGATAAACCATTTGATATCAGGGTCGCGGAAATTCCAGTCAAGAACTTTATCCCATTTCTCATACCACTGAAAAGACTGAGCTTGTTCTTCCCAATAAGTCTCAGGGTCATCTATACTTCTTTGATATGCCTTCTTATAATCGCCGAGGTCTTTGATCTGATAAGTCATCAACTAGTTTTAATACTCAAGATACTGAGAGGTAATTTATTATTCCAATTAAGGCGATGCATTTAAGTCGATAAGTCCCTCTGGAATTTCAATCATCACCTTTTTTTCTTCAACGTCTATTTCCTTGATCAATGAATCATTTAACGGGAGGAGAAAGTTCTCTTCACCATGTGACACCTCTGCGACTTCCTGCTGGGGCAACACCAAAATGGACTTTACCTCGCCTATTTCCCTTCCATCGAGGTCGAGGCAAGAATAACCAACGAGATAACCATACACCTCCTGATCCACATACTCATGAGACTTATAGAATCCACGTTCTATGAAAACTTCATGGCCCATGACAGCATCCAATGCTTCGGGAGAATTAAATTCCTCCAGTTTGATGATCTCATCTTTGGCAAGCTTGCCAATCTCAATTCCATATGGAACTTTGGATCCTTCACGATCAATAAAAAGGAATTGTATATCGGGCAATATTTGGACACCTTCATCAATAAGTAATCGTAAACTACCGTCAACACCATGCTTACCACCTACCCTACCTACAGATATTAAGTCTATCATTTATACTCTATCAATCTCCAGTGGAGGATGAAACCTTTTTCTGCCTTCTTAGTCCAAGGTTGACCAGCACATTCTATACATTGAGTTTCAAGGATGGACATTCGTCTCTCGATGAGTCCTACATTTTTTGCATAAAGCTCCTCAGCAAATCTAAGCTCAATAATGCTACTGTCTCTCACCTGATCTACAATAATGACATCACTAAAAGTATTTCCGGATATAATGTAGTTGTCCAATTTTTCTGTGATGGTTGGATTCCAATATTTGTATGGGGTAAGGCTTTCTCCACCAACAATCACTTCTATGTTCTCATCATAAAATACGTTGTGATCCCAGGACACCCCCACCTTTGCAGGAAATACCATCTTTAATTGGCGTAGGTTTTCCTCAGTGCGAATGGCTTCATGTGAATCAGATGAAGCAGTCCATATATCTATCACTTTCCATTCATCTATCTCAGTTTTCCTGAATAATCTCTCGACTATAAAAACCTTATCTCCTGCACCATCTCTAAAAGTGTCGATCAATTCTTCTCTGATAAATGATGAAAATGTATCAACACTTGCCGTCTGCTTATTATATAATACACTATCGGATTTATAAGTCCATTGCCTACCCACCTCCAAGGGATAATAATCGTAACCCTGATCCTCCGGAACATGATGCATTCCATCACCACCACATGAGTTCATGAGTAATAGCAAACTTAAAATTGCCATTACAGTAAAGCATATACGGACAAATTCTTTCATATTATGAAAATACTAATATATTTTTCTTACAAAGAGTTGTTAGATGCTATTATCAATAACACCCCCTCCCACGACATCATCGTTCTCATAGAATACAGCTGATTGTCCAGGCGCTATCCCTCGCACATTTGCCTGAAATTCTACTTTTACATCCTCACCGTCATTATATAAAACAGACAATGTACCCATATCATTGTAACGCACACACGTTGTTGCAACAAATGAATCATCAATCTGGGCATACTTCATCATATTTATTCCCTTTACTTTCATTCCGTTCCTCATCAAATCATCGACCTCTCCCAATACCACGACATTATTTTTCGGAATGATGTGTGTCACATACATTGGCTTGGTAAAGCCGCCACCGAGGCCTTTTCGTTGCCCAACTGTATAGAATGGATAACCCTCATGCTGCCCTAGTACTTTGCCATCAATGCTATGGAAGTCTCCTCCTGCTACTTGAGCCTCAAGAGCAGGTACTCTCCTTTTTAAGAATCCTCTATAGTCATTGTCTGAAACAAAACAGATTTCATAGCTTTCTGACTTCTTTGACAACTCGAGATATCCATAATCCTCTGCTATTTTCCTTACCCCTGGCTTTGTATATGGTCCAAGAGGAAACTGACTACGTGCCAAGCATTCCTGGCTTAGGCCCCATAAAACATATGACTGATCTTTGTGCCCGTCTACAGCTTTTGAAATATACTTTCTATCCGCCGACTCATTAACGATCGCGTAGTGCCCCGTGGCTATAAACTCACAGTCCATGGCGTCGGCTCGCTTGAGAAGAGCCTCCCATTTGATATGCGTATTACAAAGTATACATGGATTAGGAGTTCGACCGGCGATATATTCATCAACAAAATTATCGATAACATAATCGCCAAATTCCTCCCTAATGTCAATGATAAAATGACTGAATCCCATGTCTACCGCAACTTGCCGTGCATCATTGATAGAATCTAGACTACAACAGCCTGTCTCCTTCTTGGATCCACCAGAAGTGGCATAGTCCCATGTTTTCATGGTAATCCCAATGACCTCGTAACCCTGCTCGTGCAGCATCATAGCGGTAACTGTACTATCTATACCACCACTCATGGCGACCAATACTCTTCCATGCTTACTCATGATACAAAGGTAGAAAACCTATGCGACAGCTCCTCACAATAGTTTATTTCATAATGGTCACGTTGCCCCTTGTCGTATACTCAAATCCATTGATACACCTGACAAATAAATGATATCCGTATACATCAGGTTCGAGCATTTCATTCTCAAAAGTGCCGTCCCAAGGATTAGACTGAGAATTAGATTCAAAGACTTTCTCTCCCCATCGATTGAATACGATAAGCTGAAGGTCATCAATGAAGTTACTTTTGATTTCCCAATCATCATTCAGTCCATCATCATTTGGAGAAAACATATTGGGCACATAAACATCGCTCTCATCACAATTTGGTAATGTAACACTTACTGTCACTGAGGCAGTGTCAAAACAGCCATCGGCATTCATCACTGTCACTGTATATACCACTGATGCTTCCTCAGGAGTCGCTATGGGGTCAAAGACATTATCCTGGTCTAGGTCTTCAGAGGGTTCCCACTCATAAGTATATCCTTCTCCTTGTGTAACCTCTAATTGTACCGTTTCACCTAGATTGATTTCCGAAGGATTAGCAGTCACAGTAAAAGGGTCTACGATACTAAGGACTGTGAATAACGAATCTATCCATTCACATCCTGCCTCATTGGAGATGGTGACATATATCCAGGTATCATCTGTGATGATATAAGTAATCTCATTGGTATTCTGACCTGATTGGATTGGCTCTTCAGGTGACCAGATATACTGGAAATCACCCGAACCATTTACAGTGACAGATGCTGTACCTTCTTCTTCCTCACAAAGTAATTCGGGGCCGGATAAATTAAAATCTATCATGTATGGAGAAAGCGTAACTTCTGTCGTATCCTGACAACCTATAGCATCTTCAGCAACTACAATATATGTTTCCTCTCCCATCGCTGACACATCTAGCACCGCTTCATTGCCTAGTATACTGCCATCCTCATCATACCATGTATACTCGACATCAGTATCTGCAATGGCAGTCAGAGTACTTTCAAATCCCTCACAGTATTGCTCATCATCAACTATCACATCAAGATTGATATCAGCAGGATGTGTTACATTGACAAAGGCAGAGTCCAAACAACCAAATTCATCTTCAGCTAGTACCAGGTAATTACCTTCATCAAGGTCAAACACTTCAAGTGGATTTCCTTCAAAGACGATAATATTCCCATCAAGAATCCAAGTGATGTCTACATCAACATCAACCGCCACCTCAATCACTGCAGTGTCACCCTTACAGTAAGTATAATCTGACTGTGCAACTAAATTAATGTCTGGTGACGGAGTCAGCTCTACGGAATCTAAGGTTGGACAAAGTTGTAGATTATTGCTCGTCACAGTAACATAAAACGTCATAACCTCATTTAAGTCATCCACAGTAGGATTGAATGAAGTAGGATCATCCAATACAGAGGGGTCAACAGAATCCCATATATAATTTAAAGATGGATCACCATCCGGATTGAGCTCTACCGGACCTTGATAACAAATCGTCTGATTAGGGATTAGATCTATTTCAGGATAAGAATACACTCCTACTTCTACCTTCATAGTTTCAGAGCAAGCAAACTGATCTACAGCAGTTACAGTGTAGGTCCCTGAAGGCAAGTCGATCAAGTTAAGCGGATTTCCTTCAAAGACTACAATTCCACTTTCGTCGGCCCAGGTGACATCAGTATCGACATCAGTTTCCACGAACACAAAAGCGGTATCACCACTACAATAGTTATAGATAGCATTTGTGGATATGTTAATTTCAGGAGCAGGCATCAATGTAACTTCTTGGATCGTAGGACAAAGATTCAGATCGTTGTTGGTAACAGTTACACTAAATGTGACCGTATCGATGAGATTATCTACTATCGGATTGTAAGATGTAGGATCATCAATCAGACTTGGATCATTGGGCAGCCAAGAATAAATAAGAGTTGGATCACCTGACGGATTCAACTCGACAGGACCATTGTCACAAATAGTCGCATCTCCTATTATGTCAAGCTGCGGATAGGAATATATTGTGACGCCAGTCGAAGTCATAATATTACATCCAAACTGATTAAAAGCTTGAACATTAAAGATATATGACCCAGGTGCATCATAAACGTAGAGGGCGGTATCATTTCCCTGACCTTCTACTAGTCCCGAAGGAAACCAAAGGATATCAAGGTCGTGGTCATCTACATTATTGGTCAAGGTAACCATGATTGTATCACCCGTGCATCTATTAACATCTCCCACAATATCTAATTGTAAATCCAGACTATTCTGTTCTACAGTAAACTCAGCAAATCCTTCGCATAGGCTATTGATCAGGCTAACATAGAAAGTCATTTCTTCATTTGGAGAGAGAGGCAACGTAATCGGATTATCATTACCCAAACTCTGAAGGTAATTTGGATCTGAAAACCACTCGAACTCAGATCCCGGTCCAGCTGTGGCCTCGAGAATAACATCTCCATCACAAATACTCAATTGACCTAAAATATTGACAGTCTGCTCCATCTCCAACTCTACAGTTACTTGATCGGTAATGGTACATACCCCGTCAGTTACCGTTACAAAATAAGTTGTAATCATTAAAGGATGAGACACCGGATTATGAGGGTCAGTCAAGTCTAACGTACCGTCTGGGTCCCATGTGTACGTATACGACGGGTCACTATTAGCCACCAGGAAAGTAGAACCAGTCTCACAAATGGCAATTGGGCTGGGCAGGAGTTCAAAGTCTATTGATGCCAATGTAGCAACCTCCTCATACTCATGAGTACATCCGCTTTCGGTCACAACTTCAAGGTGAATACCTATATCTTGATTGTTATCAATTACTATAAATGGATCTGTTTCCTGGCTGAATATCGTGTCTTGTCCATGGATAATAGTCCAGTTGTACTCTATAATTTCCTGCAGGGATGTCGTTTCATTGGTAATCTGAAGCTCGATTATTTCATCACATGATGTAGAGCTGATAGAAAACGCCGCATCAGTATCATTAGGAAGTCCAACACCTATGTTCATCATAAAAGTATCAATACACATATCTTGTTGAGCCACAAGCGCCACGTTGTACAGTCCTGGTGCATTAAATGTATATGTCAGTACAGGTAAGGTAGAACTAGGTGTAAGATTGGGATAATCAAAGTAGTAAACAATAGAGTCTGTATCGCTGGTGTTTTCAAAGTTAATGGCCAGACCACTACAATTCATTTCAGGAAATGCAATGTATCCGGCATTAGGCGATCTGTCACAAATACGTACATTATATTCAAAATCGCGATAATTAGTTGATAGGAGTTGCCCACCTCTATATTCTTCAATCTTCACACCTACCAGAAACTGACCCACAGTATTGGGCAAGGCAGTAATCCATCCCGTAAGAGAATCGATGGCAAGCGGCACTCCTCCTAAGAGGTTGTCAAGAGAATATGGATTGAGCCAAGTGACATTGTCGTATGGTGGAGGTGCTGCTGGTGTAGGTATTGGCTTATTCGATGACCCTCCAATAAAAGGAGTATACAAGCTATAGACCAATGAATCACCATCCTCATCAGTTGCAGACATGTCAAATGTATATTCTTCGTTGGCGCACATAAAAATATTGGGCCATGAGTTAAATTGAGGTTGGTTATTGCATCCCAAATAGGCAGGGCCAGACAAGAAAGCCCAATAGGTAGCACCCGTTCCCAACGGATCCACAATATTATTAAGCGTCAAATTTCTACAACATCGCTGATAGGCAAAGACATAGCCATTGGGTCTGTAATCAAGTTTGACTGTACTTTTATAGATCGTAGTATGTACACACACGTCTCCTCCTAGAATTTCACACTCCGTTGTTAATACCTCATTCAAGGTGTCATTGCTACTGAGATTGGGTAACAATTCACCATTCATTCCATATATAAGTAAAAGATCTCCTGATCCTGCATCGTAAACAGCAATAGAAGCCGGATCATCAAACTGGGCAGCAGGGTCACCATTGAAGCAGTCTCTTCTAAACTCTAGGGAGATTTCAAATATATCATTGCCCAGACATCTATAGTGGAGATTCCCCCCCACAACATGGGTGGCTGACACCTCACTCAAGAAGATAAAAGAAAATATAATCACGCCTATAGAAGAAATAAATCCCGGCTTTATCTGGTCTATTATTGATTTCATCGTCTTCATAGTTGATTAGTTATTAACTTCTTTAATCTCATCAATTTCCACTCTACGTTCTCTAGCCGCATTTGGACTATACACTGCCCTTCCAGGAGCAGAGGGATCATCGCTTACTCCGGTGGGGGCCGTTCCTTCTCCAAATGATCTTTCTGTAATGATCAACTGACCTGAATTAATAAATGGAACCAGGATTCCGTTGTCATATGAATAAAACTCTTTCCTGATACAATCCACTCTACGCTTACCCAACGCTTCATTATAATCACTTTGTGCTACCGGACTAGCATATCCCCTCAGATATATATTGGTAGTCTTCCCTGATTGTAAGACCCTGTGTAAGGTCTCAAGGAATATAGTGATGGTATTGAAGCCACCTTTCACTTCATCGTTAAAAAACGACTCCACTTCTTGCTTAGCTCCAGGTTTTTCATTAGATGAAAACAAGCTTAAGTAGGATTTCAAATAAGTACCTTTCCTGGTGTAATAGTCATTAAACGCCCTAGCAAATCTCTTTGCTGTAGTAGTCTTAGTGGTTTTAGGGTCAGGCTCATCATTGTCAAAATAAAGTTTCATTGGGATGAGTTTGGACAAAGTGATAATTTCCGCAACCCTACCGAGGGGTAATTCCTTCTCTAACTCATTTATCCCTCTGGGTACAGTAAATGTCAACTGATAATCGTCATATCCATCCTTAGATCCTACTAATTGATACTCCCTTCCAGTTCTTACCTCGAAAGTAAATTCACTCAGTGGATTAGCTTTTATCTCCTTGAGGACAGTGCCACTCTCCATATCGATAAGTTTCACTGTTGCACCACCAAGTCTTTCCCGTGTAGCTTTTTCCATTGTGACTGCCTTAAGAACGATATCAGATTTTTCAAGATAGATCCTTCTGATCAGGCTGTCTCCTTCTTCTCTATTGGCGACTAGATCTACCCTATCTTCGATATATCCATCCTTGGTACCTAATATGATGTATTCCTTGGGAGGGAGGACAGAGAAGGAAAAATCATTTCCATTTGGATTGGATCTATATTCGTTTTGGTCGGTCACTACATCTACCAAAGTCACTTTCACACCAGAGAGCGGTTGCTCCGTAAGTTTGTCAAATGCATATACGATCAATGGCAGCTCAGATGGGAAGAGTTTAATCTTGTGCTCAACAGGTTTTCCATCTTCCAACTCCTGATCCTCCATAAATAATTCGATGATGGCTGGATCATAGTCTTCCTTGGAAGCTGTAATCTTGTACTTCCCCTTGCAATCCACATCTACTAAAAAATCATTCCCTTCAAGATTGGTAAACTCCCTAGGTTCCTCGAGAGGAGCATCAATATCCTCAATCTTTATCGTCACACCATTTAGCTCTTCCTCTGTCAATCCATCAAATGTCAAGGCTAACAAATTAAGATAGCATTCATCTAGATCAGCCCGATAGATATCATAACAGCAAGTCTCAAATTTTTCGATCAGATAGAATGAACCGGGTCTATTGGATGAGTAATAAGCCTTATCTCCTCTATAACTAAGAGCATAGTATAAATCATTGAAACTAGAATTGACCTCTGGTCCTACATTTTCAATGGCTTCATCATCAATATTTCCCTTTGCAGGTGATCGATAAATATCAAATCCTCCAAAACCATCTCGACCTGTTGAACTAAAGTATAGTTCGTTTTTAGCCTCAAAAAAATGTGGAGACACCTCATCATATTCTGTATTGATCTTGAGTCTAGAGGGTTCTGCAAACTCCATCTCATTGGAAAATGTTGTTTGCCATATATCCATTCCTCCCTTACCACCTGGTCTATTTGACACAAAATATAGGACTGTTTTTTCATCATTTTGTTCTCCAATGGCTGGATGTGTAGACGTATATTTCTTTAAGTTGATGCTCTCAGGAAGTTTTACCGGTTCACTCCATAATGTGTCCTGTAATGTCCTGTAGTACAACTGACATTGAATTTGATTGAGCTCAGTAAAATTGCAAATGCTCAAAAGCATGATCTTACCATCTTTTGTAAGTGAAGTGCCCGAGGTGAGCACCTTATTGCTATTAAAGTTTCCAGTCAATGGCATTAATTCTCCTTCTAACTCATTATCTGATACAAGAACCTTGGATACATATCTTTTAGGTTTGTAGGTGTCATTGGGTTTTTGATATCTAAGTGATGTATAATACAGGTTGTCATCACGCAGAAAGGGCGCATGTTCTGAGTATCCTGTATTGACACTCTCATCAAGATGCATAACAAGCGCTTTGTCTGGATCTGCCGGAGGTTGTTCAGCAGCCCATCGTGCAGACTTTCTTCCTTTTTTCGCAGCCCGAGAATCCTGGGCACTGAGTTCTTCATATTCTGACAAGTAGAGGTCATAATAAGTCACAGCCTCGGAGTACTTTCCTAGAATATTCTTTAATTCAGCTAGATACAATAGTGATTTTGGCTGATCTTCTATGCCCAGGCTATCGACTAATATCTGATAGTTGTTTTCTGCTATGCTATATGCATATGCCTTTCTTGCGGATTCAGCAAGCAACGAAACAGCTTCTTTGTGCAGAGGTTCTCGTGCGACGGCCTCCGAAAGAAGTTCTACTGCTCCACTAAAATTATTCTCCTTGATTGCTTGCTTGCCTTTCTTCAGATAGTTCTTGAAAGAAGCCTGCCCATGAGACGAAAAAGCGGATAAAATACAGATGGATAAAATTATGATCTTTCTCATTTTCGGTATTTCAAGATTAATAGATAGGGCATGGCTTAAAAATGGCAGATGGAATCTTTGTTATTCTGTACTGAACTGCGATTTCCAGTCCTCCTTTACCATCATTAGCAATCTCAAACTCCGATGTTGTAAAGTCATAGCTCAAGCCAACATAGATGCTTTTCATTTGGAGTGCAACCATAGGATACCAGGAGTCGTCTAGCCTTAGACCACCTCCAATGATGAGGGCAATATCCCTGTCACCATTTTTATTGAGATACATTTTTCCTTGGGCATTGAGAACTACTTCACTGTGTGGGCTTTGAGCCTGATACAAAGCATTCAAGAGTATGTCAAATTTTGATGCTACCTCTAATGATCCCATTCCATAAAAACTAAATCGCCTCTCGAGATCAGCAGGAGTATCATTTTCATTAAAACTTTGAGCAACACTCAGAAGATTATTGGCTCCAGCTCCTATATCCATCCTTGTCCGATGAGAACTCTGAAACCTGAAATTCAGACCACCACTAATATCTAAGAAAGATAGATTATCTGTAGCAAGCATCTCAGGAGAAATAGAAGGGTCAAAAACATCTCCATTCCATTGGTTACCTGACCTGATGGATGTCATGTCAAAATTACGCTGAGCAAATGTGACTCCCAAACCTGGTGTCATGTAGATGCCCTTGTCTAGTCTAAGTGAATAAGAGGCAGATGCGCCAAAACTAGTTTTCTTAAAGCCCAAATCGCCGGCATTATCATGGTAAAATTCTGCTCCAGCGCTCCAAAATCCAGAGGTATCGACGATATCACCAAACTTCATGTCATAAGCAGCGCCAAAAGTTTTATAGTCAACGGGTACATCGGCCCATTGGCTGCGGTAGTTACCACTCATGCGGTAGTTTCCTGAAAATATACCTGTAAGACCCGGGCTGAGAGCAGTGGGCGAGTTGAAAAACTGTGAGTAGTGTATGTCCTGACTAAATATACTCATAGCAAGACATACAGCTATTGCTGTGCACGGGATTATTCTTTTCATTTCAGGTCAGTTTGGTAAACCTAGTACTAAGTTACTAAAGGGAATTGACTATTGCTTCTTTTAAAGCAACCTTTGAGCAGCACTACGTATAACGATCTCATTCGTAAAACGCTGTCGGGAGAAATGCAATTGCCCTATAAATATAGTCTATGTTAACGAGAATTACAAGTGGAAATTTTGCTGTGGACCAGCTCTACACACAAAACTGTGGTATCCAACCCTCTTCTTGTACTAATGACGCATATTACCTACAATCGACTAGATTGCAATCCGTATTTGAATTCTTGTGATAATTCTTCCAATCCTCACATGATGCGGATATGGCTTCTGCAATAATAAAGAACTTACCATCATTGAAACTGGCTTTAAGTTCAAAGAAAAAGTCACCCAAATAGATATCTCCATCGATTCTTCCGTCCCTCAAGTAGATGGTTCTAGTATCAATATGATCAATGCTATTTCTCACATACAATGGTTTAAGTTTGTCATCACGAATTGTGAGCTCAATTGATTCGAGAGTAAGGTCATTATCAAAAGAATCATAAATGAGATTCAACCAAGTAGTTGAATCAAATTCAGGAATTATAATATTGGGTAAGCCTAATGTGGTCAAGATGCGAAAGATTGGATCTGCTGTCGCCCTTGTCTTCACATTGAATGCATCCTTTTCCATCAAAGCAAGATGTCAAAAGAAAAGTACTTAAAATTAATATTCTGATAATCATGTGTCTACAAGAACTCCATGGGCGGCAATTCGTTGCCTCAAATCTTGACAAGTCCTCATACATTATCGCTACCTTTGTATTATCATTAATGAACATATGATGTTCTACTAATTTTGAAAGGAAATGAAAATCACATTTTTTGGTCAGAGCTGTTTCTTGGTAGAGACGGAAGGTAAGAGAATACTTTTCGATCCGTTTATTAAGGATAATGAGCTGGCCTCACATATAAATATAGAAGACATCCGTGCAGACTATGTATTGCTCACTCATGCACATGCAGATCATGTGGCTGATGCAGAGTATATTGCGAGGAATAATGATGCTTTGATAGTCTCATGCTATGAGACTGCAGTGTGGTATGGTAACAAAGGATTGAAGTTTCATCCTATGAACATTGGAGGTAAGTGGAAGTTTGATTTTGGCAATGTAAAGTATGTAATGGCCACCCACAGCTCTGCTCTCCCAGATGGCACATATGGTGGTCAAGCTGGTGGATTTGTGATTTGGAACGACGAAGGAAGTTTTTATCATGCCGGTGATACAGGACTAACCATGGACATGAAGCTTATTCCACTTACCTGTCCTCCGTTGGATTTTGCCATACTCCCATTAGGTGACAATTTTACTATGTCAGTAGATGATGCCGTACTCGCCGCAGGATTTATAAGCTGCAATAACATTATTGGCTGTCACTATGATACATTTGGTTTTATAAAAATCGATCATGATAAGGCAAATGCATCATTTGCATCAGCAAGCAAAAAACTAACACTTATGGAAATAAGTCAAACATTAGATATCTGATGGGCAAAGTAGTAGCAATAGCCAATCAAAAAGGTGGTGTAGGAAAAACAACTACAGCCATCAATGTAGCAGCTTCTGTCTCCATTCTAGAAAAGAGAGTATTGGTAATCGATGCTGATCCTCAGGCCAACGCCTCCTCTGGACTGGGCATACGAGAGGATAGTATCAAGCATAACCTTTATGATTGCATAATTAATGATGTCTCTCCACAAGAAGCCATCGTCAAAACTAGCTCACCAAATCTCTACCTCCTTCCCTCATCAATAGATCTTGTAGGAGCCGAGATAGAGCTGGTAAATAAAGAGAAAAGAGAAAGTGTACTTAAGAAAGTTATTGAAGAAATTAGAGATCAATTTGATTACATATTTATTGATTGCTTACCATCACTCGGATTGATCACCATAAATGCATTGACGGCTGCTGACTCAGTTATCATACCTATTCAATGTGAGATATTCTCGCTTGAAGGTCTCGGAAAACTTAAAAACACTATAAGTCTCGTAAAGGAAAAACTGAATGAAAATCTCGAGATAGAAGGCATAGTATTATCGATGTACGACAAAAGACTCAGAATGGCCAATCTTGTTGTAAGTGAGGTAAGAAATAACATAAAGGATCATGTATTTGAAACCATAATTCATAGAAACTCTAAAATAGGAGAAGCTCCGAGCATGGGACAACCGGTGATACTCTATGATGCTACCTGCAAGGGAAGTAATAATTTTCTAAATCTTGCCTATGAGTTTATGCAGAAGAATAATGATGACATCACTCACAACAAAGACATGAGTGTCAAAGAACTATTAAAAAAGTAAGATGGCGAAGAAGAAAGAACTAGGCAAGGGTATAAGGGCACTACTGTCAGGTATAGAATCTGAGCAGGAAGTAAGTAGTACTAAAACTTCTAAAGGATCAGAGGAAATTAGCATAAAGAAAATTGAAACTAACCCTTTTCAACCCAGACGAGAATTTGATGCAAACCTGCTCGAAGAACTCGCAGAGTCCATAAGTACTCATGGTATTATACAACCTATCACAGTGCGTAGTCTTGGTGGAGATAAATATCAAATTATCTCTGGAGAGAGGCGCATGCGTGCTTCTAAGATGACCGGTCTCAAAACAATTCCGGCTTACATACGAGAAGCAGATGATCAAGGGATGCTAGAAATGGCTCTAATAGAAAATGTGCAACGTAGTGATCTCAATGCACTGGAGGTCGCCATATCATATCAGCGTCTCATCGATGAATGCAAGCTCACACATGAATCTCTCTCCAAAAGGATCGGAAAGGCAAGAAGTAATATTACCAATTATATAAGATTGCTAAGGCTACCTCCGATCATCCAATCAGGAATCAAGACGAATTCGATATCTATGAGTCATGCAAGATGCCTTGTAGGAATTGAGGATTCGGTTAGACAAATAGATCTATATAATCAGGTGATCGACCGAAAATTGTCGGTCAGAGAACTTGAAAAATTGTCTAATGCACGTCCACCTTTTCAAGGAGAAAAAGCTTCATCGACTCTCTCAATAACGCCTGAGTTATTTAAAATCCAGGATGACCTATCTCACAAACTTGGTTTAAAAACATCAATCAAGAGAAATAATAAAGGAAAGGGTCATGTCACTATCCAATTTGAGTCGGATGATGCGCTTAATGATCTAATAGACCATCTTCTTGATTGATGTTACAGGTAACTTATCCGTGGCAAGTTCGTTTTAGATGAGAGTGAAGTATCTAACGCTAGTCATATTGATAATTTTGGGTTATTCAGGTTACTCTCAAGGGATAAATCTTAATGAATCTAATACCCGAGAGGAAGTCGTCGACACATCTAATACTCAAGTTGCTGATGATAATAAAACCGGATTTCTGGATATATTTAAAGGAGAACCAGGGAAGGCGGCCCTTTACTCTCTTCTCATTCCCGGTGGTGGGCAGGTTTATAATAAGAGATGGTGGAAGGTACCCCTAGCTATAGGGCTGGATGCGTGGTTGTTGTCTAACGCCATTTTCTATAACAATCGATACAAAGTATTTGATGCCGCATATAGAATGATGTTGATCGATCCTGATTACAATTTCAGAGGACTCACAACTGCCTCGCAGGTAAAAGTGTACAGAGATGCTTACAGACAAAGAAAAGAGTATGGTTTTCTGTATTTGGGAATAGGACATTTAATTACTATCCTCGACGCCTTTGTAGATCGACACCTCATGGATTTTGATATCGATGATGACCTCAGTGTTGGTGTTTTCAATTCTACAGATCCGTTTATATCCAGTTCACCCGCTTTATCGATTACAATAAATCTCTCTCCTCAGACTAAAAAACTATCAGACTATAAGCTCATGGAGTTTTAATAGTTTTAGTCTAGAATATACAAGAGAATTATTTGACCATTTTACCTTGTTCAAAGTTGACAACAAATGCATCTGGATGCAATTCTTGCATGATTTTCAGATCATGATACACTCGCTCTAGTTCGCTGTATTCTCCTATCAAATACAAATACTCATCATCGATCACATACTCTACAATATCCTTATGTATTTTGTAAACCTCGTGATCATCGGGAAGACTGGAAGTCTCCTTCATCAAGGCGATCATATGACCAGTAAAATTTTCATGTATCGTCCTCTTTCCAGTCTCCGTATCAAGTCCTAGTTGTTCCTTTATTTCTTGGGGCAATGAACTAGTATCTGTCACTTTCAATTGCTCTTGATTTGTCAATTCAAGGATCAATGCTTCAGTCTCTTCTTCTTTTTTTATCTGAGCTAATGACTTGAAATGTTCCCTGATGCTTATTTCTACTATTTCAAGCTCAGTACGCCTGTTTCTTTGATGCTCCTCTTCTGTACAATCAACGCCATCAGCACAGTGATTAGCCAGCTGGTTTTCCCCATAACCTTGAGCTGATATTCTCTCTTCAGAAATTCCTCCTGTATTAATAAGGTATTGGACGGCAGATCGGGCTCGCTTAGATGACAAGGACAAATTTTCATCATTAGATCCACGAGAATCAGTATGAGAACCAAGTCTTATCTCAATATGTGGGTTGTCGCCTAGAAACATGACCACCTTATTCAGTTCGATTTCTGCGTCATGTCGAATGTTCCATTTTGCAAAGTCGTAATAAATATTCTGCAATTCGATTTTCTTTCCTTTGAAAAGAGGCTCGAGCTCTACATTTGCTAGCAATGACCCCATCAGATTGCCTTCTGTAAGATTGTCTGATACTCCAGGTTCCACAGATCCCAACCCCTCAAAACAAAGAATACATCCTTCTACATCTACATATGCTTCAATTCGTTTTGTGAGATAACCTTCCTTTCTTACCATAATGGTATAGTGGTTTCCTTTGACTAGATTGACTTTGAAGTCAGGATCAGTATGATTATTGAGTACCAATTCCTCTTTCTTCGTAGTATTATTATAAACTTCAACCAACGCTCCATTGATGGCATCAACCGGTGTATAGTCGTCGACTCTTTTTTCGGCCAAGGTTATATCAAATATGTACCCAGGTGCACGCTTCATCTCGAGGCTAAGAAAAGTCTTTCCCGATCCCTCTACTGTAAACGTTTTTTCTAGTGGCTCAAACAAGTCTTTTGTCGCTATGAGCTTGTATTCCTTGCCCGGAGTAAGAGTGGCCTCAATGAATCCATCTACATTGGAGTCGAGATGTACGACCAACTGATCAGTTTTTGCATCCAAAACATCCACCTCCACTTGATTGAGGTATCCCCGATTACCTGACTCAAAAAGATATCCTTCCACTAAACCTTGACTTGAGCAAATAAAACAGAGCAGAAGAAAAAGGGTGGTTATTTTGTATTTACTATGCATGTAATATGATATTTAAATGATTTTACATTTATTGGGACGAAGATGATAAAAAAATTATGCAGAGAATACACTTATGAGGATTGTTTTTATGGGAACACCAGAATTTGCCGTGGCCACATTGCGGCGCATCATGGAAGATGGTCATGATGTTGTCGGGGTAATTACGGCCACTGACAAGTGGGGCGGACGTGGAGGCAAAAAACTTCTCAAGTCGGCTGTAAAAAAATATGCGGAAGATCGAGGGCTTCGGATATTACAACCAGCCAACCTAAAGAATAAAGAATTTGTCAAGGAACTCAGGTCATTAAATGCCGAAATTCAGATTGTTGTTGCCTTCAGAATGCTACCTGAAGTTGTATGGGATATGCCCCCATTAGGCACATATAATCTCCATGGATCCCTTCTTCCTAGATACAGAGGAGCAGCACCTATCAATTGGGCAGTGATCAATGGTGACCATGGGACAGGTGTTACAGCCTTTAAGCTTGTCCATGCAATTGATGAAGGAGACATCATACATCAGGTAAGTATTGAAATCAACAATAATGATACTGCCGGCAGTCTTCATGATCGGATGATGCATGTAGGAGCCGCTGCTGTATCGGAATCCCTCAAGACTATCGCAAATGGAAATGTTGTCTATCAGACCCAGGCTGGTCAACTCGCTACCAAGGCCCCAAAAATATTTCATGAAGACTGTGAGATTGATTTTAATCAACCAGCACAGATTATCTATAATTTTGTGAGGGGACTAAGCCCCTATCCTACTTCGTGGATGAAAATTAATAATATGAAACTGAAAGTATTTTCATGTGAAGTAGACAGAACCCAACACAAATCAGATATCGGCAGCATCTTATCTGATGACAAAACCTATATCAAGGTGGCTTGTAATGATGGATTTGTAAATCTACTAGATGTGCAACTTGCTGGAAAGAAAAGAATGCCTCTTAAAGACCTGTTGAATGGTTTTAAGATTGAGCCTAGATAGTAACTATTCGTGATAATTTCTCAATGATATACTGAATAATCTCCATGTCCGGTAAATTACTACCTGTCCTCAATAAATGTTGAGAATCAGCGACAGCAGGTCCAAGAGTAGAATTTAAATTTATGTGGAGATATGCAAAGCAAGCTGTACTAATTGTTATACAGCAAAACCATGAAATTCTTTTTCGAAAGTTTGACTTCATTTGTATCGATCAGTACCTCAGCAGTACTGCAATGTTGCACTACAATTATATAACGCATTGAACTCCGAAAAAGTTACGCTATACTTGACCAAAGTAAAAAAATACCCTAATCTGGTATTGCCTCAATCAATCTCCTTGTATAATCGCTCTGAGGATTACTATATATGGCTTCGGCATCATTTGACTCGATTATCTTTCCTGATCTCATTACCATTACCCTATCACTGATAAACTTGACTACTGACAAGTCATGAGAAATAAAGAGATAGCTAAGGTCAAACTGCTCCCTGAGGTCGAGCAGTAGATTAAGAATCTGGGCCTGTACTGACACATCCAAAGCAGAGACACATTCGTCACAGATGATAAACTTAGGTGAAAGAGACAAGCTCCTAGCAATACAGATTCTTTGTCTTTGACCACCAGAAAACTCATGAGGATATCTGCTGTAGTGATCAGGCTCTAGGCCAACCTTCTCGAGCAGGTCCATCACCTTATCCATCCTTTGTTTTTCACCATCATACATCTTGTGAACTTGCATAGGCTCTAAAATCGCCCTGCCAATTTTCATTCTTGGATTGAGTGATGCATACGGATTCTGAAATATTATCTGGAAGTCCTTACGCAGGTTCTTTAATGCCCGACCTCGCAATTCATGTACATTTTTACTCTCAAATAAAACCTTACCATCGTCTATGGGTATGAGATTGAGCAAGGACAAACTGAGTGTTGATTTTCCACTTCCGCTCTCACCTACCAATCCTACCACTTCTCCTTTTTTTACCTTGAAGGACACATCATCTACGGCATGGGTATAAGTTTTTATTCTTCCCCAAAAACTCTTACTTGCCGGATAACTCTTTTTCAATCCATGAACTTCCAGGATAGATTCGCTGGATTCGAGATTATCAATGCGCGAAATGTACTCTGAATCTGATATAATATCTACCTGATCATTGCGTCCAGACAAAAAACCCTCAACAGTAGGCAGTCTCCTCACCCTTCTATCCATTCTTGGTCGGCAAGCAATAAGTCCCTTAGTATACGGATCTTGAGGATTGTCGAACACCTCCTTTGTTATTCCTTTTTCTACTATACGGCCATGCTGCATCACAAGTATCTTGTCAGATATTTGATTGACCAATCCCAGGTCATGTGAAATAAAAATAATAGAGGTCCCGGATTCCTTGCGAATGTCATCTAGCAAGGCCATGATCTGCTGTTGTACCGTAACATCTAGTGCCGTCGTGGGTTCGTCCGCTATTAATATCTTAGGCTTGCAAGATATGGCCATAGCTATCATTACTCGTTGGATCTGTCCTCCTGATAATTGATGTGGATAGGAGTTAAATACCCTCTCAGGATCCTTCAATCCTGTCCTCTTGAATAAGTTAAGCGTGTACTCCTTGGCTTCGGAAGCAGAAAGCTTTTGATGTAAAAAAATGGCTTCAGTTACTTGATTACCGGCACGATGAGATGGATTGAGAGAACTCATCGGATCTTGAAATATCATGGCAATATGTGCTCCTCTGTGACGCCTAATTTCTTCTTCATTGGCATTCAACAAATTAATAGGACCATCTTCACCATGATACCATATCTCGCTATCCTTGTACACAGCAGGCGGTGTGGGATGAAGTCTCATTACTGACAATGCAGTGACCGATTTTCCGCTCCCTGACTCCCCGACTATTCCCAGACACTCTCCTCTCATCAAATCAAATGAAATACCTTTCACTGCATGCACCGTGCTATCCTTTGATTGAAAATCAATGGTCAGGTTCTTGACATCGAGTAACTTTGTTGGATCAGAGGACATATGGTCAAATATCAGTAAAAACCATGATTTATATCATGAGAGAGATGCTGATCTTAATATTGTTTAAGTTTTATATAACAATTCTATTGACCCACATACAGTTATACTACGTCATATAGAAAAGACGCCGCAACATGAAAAGTGTAAAGAAGATTGTAAAATTTCTAATTGGGGGAACCGTTGTCCTTGTGTTATTACTGTTTCTTTTACCCTTTTTGTTTAGAGGTCAGATAGAAAACAAACTCAAGGATGAAGTCAATGATACGCTAAATGCGTCATTTGACTATGAAAGCTCCTCTATATCATTGTTAAAAGATTTTCCTTCTGTTTCACTGTCCCTCTCCAATGCAACTCTTACAGGAATCGATACATTCCAAGATGTCGAATTAGTAGCAGTGGATCAAGTGGATATTTCTTTTGATCTGATCGATGTCATTCGCAACAGTAGAAACCCACAGATAACAAGTCTGCATTTTGATAAGCCTGTCGTCAACTTAAAGGTTAATAAATCTGGAGATGCTAATTACCTAATTACAAAAAAAGACAATGGTGACACATCCGCATTTAAACTTGAAATTAAGGATTACTCTATTGATCAAGGCATATTATATTACGGCAATCAAAAAAATAATGTTGACATTAATCTGGTAGGCATTTACCACGAAGGGAGAGGTGACTTCACTGCTCAGAGATTTGATCTGTTTACTAAAAGTACCATCGATACAATTGACATCACCTCAGGAAAGATTTCCATGATGACTGACGGAAATGCAAAGATCCAGGCAACTGTGGGAGTGGACTTAGATTACAACGTATTCACCTTGAAAGAAAACACTTGGAGGCTCAATGATCTTGACTTTGAAGGAGATAGTTCGTTGACCTTAATAGATGAAGGAGGATTTGAAGTGGATGCAGTAGTCAAGAGCAAGGATGCGACAACCAGCGCTTTCATGAGTATCCTACCCAACATTCAGAAAGACAAAATCCGAAATCTCGAAAGCCGAGGTGTAGCTGACATCGACCTGACGATTAAAGGGCTCTATGATAGTGTCAAAAATAGAGTTCCTAGGATTTCTCTAAATGGTGATCTTAACAATGGGTATCTAAAAGATCGCAAGTCTGGGGTTGCCATGGACGGGATAAGGATAGATATGGCACTCGCATCGATAGACGACAATGGCCACCGGTATAAAATTGATATTCCGACTTTCCGGTTTTCGATTGATGGACAACCATTCTCTGGTCAGATCACGACCAAGGGTTCAGGAAATGACCAATATGTATCTGCTGGTGTAGACGGAAAAATTGATCTTGAAAAGATTACAAGAATCTTACCTGTAGAAGGAATTACGAATATTTCAGGCGATGCTGATATAGATATGAGATATAAAGGTGGCTTAGATGCTGACTTCACAACGGGAAATTCTATCGACCTGATGGAAGGCGATATTGTACTTGAAAATTTTCAACTGTCACATAAATCTCTAAAACAGGATATTTCATTTTCATCAGCATCTGCAGAGCTCAGTCTCAAGGAAGTAGCATTCGAAGCAAACCAAGTGGTGTATGGAGTGTCCAGAGTAAATGTATCTGGGAAAGTTGACAGACCTTTAAGTATCAATTCAACAAGTAAAGTTACAGGTAGTATAAATATAAATGGAGAGCGACTAGACCTCAACGAATGGATAACCTCAAAAACTGAGACTACCGATGTAGCATCCATGCCATACCAATTCGACATAGATATGGATCTAGATATAGATCAGGTCCTATATGACGTCTACCCTATCGAGAACCTAAAAGGAAAGGCCAAGGGTGGTCTCGATCATATGACGATAAGCTCCTCTACCGGTCTAATGTCAGATAGTGATTTTAACGTCACTGGAAAGCTTGACGGCATAGGCAAATTCCTCTACAACGAAGGGATACTCAGCGGAAATTTATCCATCAAATCTCAAAGTCTTGATGTCAACAAAATCATGCTACTGCAGCAGTCAGACAATAAAAATGTCAAAAAGTTTTTTCTCAACGAGCGGTGGGACATTACTGTTGACAGCGATATAGAAAAGGTCATCTACAAGAGCATGGAGATAGCCGATGTAAATGGAATAGTAGAAATAGAAGGTGCAGTATTGTCCATGGACAACATGAAAGGCAAAACGATGGGCGGAGAAATGGCTCTTCATGGAATCCTAAAGCTTCCAAAAAATGGTGAGTCAAAATTTTCAATTAAGTATGACATTGAAAAAATCCTATTGCAGGAAGCTTTTAAGAAGATGAAGACGTTCAGCACACTTGCCCCCGTAGTAAAATACATGGATGGCTTCTTCAGTTCGACACTTATTATGGAAGGAGGGCTTGATGATAACTTTTTTCCAGAATTGGGGACTTTGACTAGTTCAGGGTTTTTTGAAACATTCAATAGCAAGTTAGCGTCATATCCACCTCTTGCCAAGGTAGGTGACAAACTAGGAATTTCATCATTAAAGGGTCTTGATCTCACCAATACTAAAAACTGGTTTGAGATCAAGGATGGAAGTGTGCAATTGAAAGAACGATCGTTTTCATCACTGGGACTTCCCATGACTATCAAAGGGAATTACGAAATATTAGGTGACATAGATTTTTCAATACTCACATCTATACCACGTGAGATGCTCAAAAATAATGAGGTTGCAAAAGGAATAAATACGGGTCTTGAATTCCTAGAGGAAAGCGCAGGAATGCTTGGGCTCGACCTGGATCAGGGTGAAAATATCGATATACAAATCGGTCTCACTGGTAATGGCACCAACCCCGATGTAAAGATAACTCCTATAGGATCTTCAGGTAAGTCTCTAGGAGAAGAAGTAAAGGACAACGCGAAGGAAGTAGTTGAATCAGAGATAGACACGCTCAAGACAAGAGCACAGACCAAAGTTGATAGCATGGTCGAAGACAAGAAAAAAGTAATAGAAACCAAATTGGACACTCTAGTCAGCGATGGCAAAGAAAAAGCAAAAGATAAGTTAGATAGCCTTATCAAGAACGAAGTTGCGGACACCTTAACGGACATTTTGAGCGACAAAGCCAAGGATGTTCTGGGAGAAAATGCAGAAGAAGAAATAGAGAAATTAAAGGACAAAATCAAAGACTGGAACCCTTTTGGAAAAAAGAAAAAAGAAAAATAGTTCCCGTTAAACTTGATGGAACGCTTTGCTTACTCATACCTTTAAGACAAGAATATAACATTGAACAGTCTTGCTGACATAAAAACAAAATCGGGATTTGAAGTAGTTTTCAAAGAGTACTTCAATCCACTAAGCAATTATGTCAATCAGCAAATTCACAATTGGGAAGATAGCAAGGAAATCGTACAAGAAACTTTTCTGGTATTATGGAAAAGAAGGGACAAATTGGAGGTATCTGCATCCCTAAAGAGCTACTTATATACCAGTGTGAGGAATACCCTGATCGATTTCATCAGGAGGAAAAAGAAGAATGATGAAGTCATCGATGTTGTGAAATATCGACAAAATGGTCATGACCAAGAGCTCGATGCGTTTATAGTGAGACAAGCTATATTAAATGCCTGCGAAAAACTTAAACCTAAAAATAAGGAGATTTTTCTTCTCACTAAAATGGAAGGGCTTACTTACGAAGAAGTAAGTAAACATCTTGGTATTTCTAAGCGTTCAGTAGAAGATAATGTAACGAGAGCCCTAAATATTCTCAAGGCTGAGCTTAAAAATCACCCTGATTTTGTTGGTTTATCTGTGGTATTGATAAATTTATTCGCCATGTAATATGTAAATGAGAAGTATTGTCACAATTAGATAAACATATAAAAGATTCTAGTCGAATAGACGTCTATCAGGAAGCTGATGTGCATAAGGAGTGGTCTAAATTTCTAAAAAAAATAGACCATGAGGCGACAGGCTCTCAAGCCAATATAGTGTCAATATCCAGACTAAAATACTGGGCAGCAGCAGCATGCCTTATAGGACTTGCCATGGCTGTGATATTTATAAACCCAGAACAAAAGACTCTTTGGGTAAGTGCAGATGTGGATACTATTACACTCCCCGATGGAAGTGTGGCCACTCTTGCAGATGGCGCTCATTTATATTATCCAAATTCATTTGAAAATAGCACTAAGAGAAAAGTAGTGTCTCAAGGATCTGTGCATTATGATGTTGTTGAAAATCCCGATAAGCCCTTTATTGTTAACTTCAAGCGGATATCTATTGAAGTACTGGGAACAAGTTTTAAGCTCGACGATGTTCTTGCTGGTCTTTATGTTGAAAATACATCTGGAAAGGTAAAAGTGGCGGAGATTAAAAATCCTAGTAAGTCAGTCATTCTAGAGCGAGGCGAGAGCATCTTGTTTACACCAAGTGGATTCAATAGTCTCGAGGAAGAAGTTAGTACTGGTAAGCCTCATAGCATATATCAGATTTACGAGTACTTATTTACACAGTCAGCGGGGAGCATCTACATCTCTGACAGATCAAATATTCCGGGTAGAAAAGTCATCAGAATAGATCTGGACCAAAACATAGAAGACGTCTTCAAGCAACTCGAACGAAAGACTCGAATGAAATATACCAAAGGTTCCTGCCCTCTTTGCTACCAGATTCATTCAATTGCTGTCAAGTAGTTCTAAATTCGAATTAGACTATACATCTTATTCATCCAGTTTCCTAGATTCTAAAATTTCTCGTGCCATTGGTCGATCAAATCACTCTTTATTAATCAAGCATCTTTCCTTTCCATCCAATATTTGGTTTATTTTGTGGCAAATCAGAAAACATGTCTGTACTCTCGATTAATAATCTAACAAAAACCTACGGCAAGATTACCGCGTTGGACAATCTCAACTTGGAAATCGAAGCCGGCAATGTATATGGTCTATTAGGACCTAACGGTAGTGGAAAGACCACTACCCTAGGCATAATTCTAGGTATCTTGGGACAAGATTCTGGCTCCTATCGATGGTTTGATGGTAAGTACGGAGAAAAATCCAGAATGAGGATTGGATCCATCCTAGAGACACCTAATTTTTACCCTTACCTCAATGCTCTGGAAAACCTGGAGATCATCAGGCATATAAAGAGTGCTTCTATGACTGACTTTGAAGACCTTCTAAAAAAAGTAAATCTCTATGATCGACGTCGATCTAATTTTTCCACTTTTTCTTTAGGTATGAAGCAAAGATTGGCCATCGCTGCAACCCTCATAGGCGAACCTGATGTAGTAATATTTGATGAACCTACTAATGGTCTAGATCCACAAGGTATCGCCGAGGTAAGATCGATTCTTAAGGGTATTGCAGACACAGGTAAGACGGTTATCATGGCCAGTCATATTCTTGATGAGGTAGAAAAAATATGCTCACATGTGGCGATTATCAAATTTGGAAAACTACTCGCTACGGGGCCTGTGGGAGCCATCTTATCCAATGATACCATGCTGGAGATAGGTGCACAGAATATGACAGCACTCAAGGAATTATGCTCTGGACTTTCATGGGTCAAGAAAGTCATAGATAGAGAAGATTTCTTTGAATGTACTATAGAAGAAGGTCATGACGTGTCAGAATTGAGCAATGCTATATTTAAGCAAGGGCTTAGTCTGACTCACCTTGTTTCAAGAAAGAGAAGACTTGAAGAAGAATTCCTAGAAATTACTGGTTAATCAATTACAAACTTCGATCACAATATGCTGAATCTCTTAGCACTTGAATGGAAAAAATTTAAATCTAACTCGGTAGTAACCTTGCTGGGCTTTTTGTTCCTCATATTATTCCCAGTTGGCATTTTTTCGTTAAAAGAGTTTATGCCTGAGGAAGTTCCGTTTCCAATCTTACCCACAAGAAGAATAGTATTTGAGTTTCCTGCAATATGGGACTACTTGGGTTATGAAGGAAACTGGATGATTTTCTTCTTCATTGGATTCATAGGGGTCCATATGGTTACATCAGAAGTGAGTAATAAAACCCTTCGTCAGAATATCCTTACAGGAATGACGAGAAAGGAATACTTTTTAGGCAAAGTCTACTCTATTACAGCAATTAGCCTAGCTTGTACAGTTTTGTACGTGTTGATGGCAATGCTCATCGGATGGTTTCATACGGAGGATGTTACCTTCAGTCAAGCGATGGACTGTGATTATGCACCTCTCAAATATTTTCTGATGTGCATGGGATATTTGTCGTTTGGACTGTTCCTGGGTTTTGTAATAAGGAAGGGAGGCATTGCTACATTCTTCTACTTGTCTTACATCCTCTTTTTAGAATTACTGGTCAGAGCATTATTATACTTTCACGTATTTAATAAGATTGACTGGTTGAATAAATTTGACTTCATAGTCAATTATCTTCCCATGAATGTCATTGAAGATTTAATGCCCATGCCCGTTTACAAAATTTTAGATGAGTTACCAGACAAGTTTCGAGATGATATTCCGATAGTCGGTGAAGTACTGACAACTACGCAGTCTATTGTAGGGTCTACATTCTATATTATCCTATTTTTAGGGCTTGCGTATCGCTCATTTTCTCGTCGTGATATCTAATAATTCTAACGTGCTTTTAAGTGCTCTGATGATACAACTCAAAGACACTCACGATGCTACTGTGAGCCACTTTGAAATGATTGACCACCTAGATCTTACCTACGGAAATGACAAATGGTCCATAAGGCAGATCCTGCATCACTTAGCCGATGCAGAATCAGTATTATTCGATAGAGTAAGGCGGCTTATTGCCGAACCCAAACAAGTGATTGTGGGATTTGAACAAGACATGTGGGTTAAAAGTCTATGCTATGATGAGCGACCGTTGGGCTTGAGCAAAGAAATATTCTCGATATCTCGTAAAGCAAACATGTGGTATATCGAAAAATTCTATGATAAGATTCCAGAAAAGGAGTACATCCATAGTAAGTCCGGCCTAAAGACATTTGTCGACCTATGTCAAAAGATCGCATCACACAACCAAAAACATCTCGATCAGATCACTATGGCCTTATCTAAATCTTAATCATTCTGGTCACATATTCGCCTCGAGCAGTGCCTACATAAACAACGTAGACCCCATTGCTCCAATCATCTCCTTCTATCTCCAGGATAAACTGATCCTTTTCCAGATTCTCATTAACATACATGAGTCTCTTTGTAGCATCGTAGATATACACTCTGGTAATCTGCTCAAAATCCGGAAGCACAAGATTCAGCTTTCCTCCTCGCCATGGATTGGGAAGAAGAGTAAGATCGTTAAATCTATCATCAGTAGAAATTGCCACTACATTGGAATAATTAAAACTACCATCCAGGTCAAGACTCCGCAGTCTATAGTAGTAGACTCCACTTCGATCAATATCAACATCATCGACATGATAGGATTGCTCTTCTATCGATGATCCTGCACTTGGGACAATCGCGTAATCGTCAAATGGCTCATTGGAAAAGCGTTTTTCTAATACAAACTCTTTGTGATTCAGTTCAAAGGCAGTTATCCATTCCAGTCGATTATAACTACCCTTATTTCGACCAGAAAATGAAATTAGCTCTATCGGAACAACGCCAACTACAAACCCTAAATCAAGATCACCCTTATCCTCTCCTGATTGTAAACTTATAGTAGAAGTCGTCAGGTAACCGTTGTCATTTGTAATGTCATTATCAATTTCTACATTATCACCCATATGTGGATATGTAGGTATCATTCCAAGTGGGGCTATCACTTTAAGGAAGTATTCATCATGTCTGAGGTTACTCACCTGATAATATCCTTCACTGTTTGTCGTTGTCTCAGACCTCATCCCCCCCATTAAATCATAAGCCTGCACAGTTACATTTGCCAGCTTTGGTTCTCCTTCATCCTGGATGCCATTGACATTTGCATCATGCCATGCGTAGTCGCCCACAGTGGATTCCTCGTAATATCCCGCACCCAAATCACAAATTTCATCACCACTTATCACTGAAAATGAATATGTCGTATTTTCCCCAAAGTAGTCTGTAATATCACTATCTATCTCAGGATCTGGCCCAACAAATGGGACAGCAGATACATATCCTGGTAAGATAAAGTCAACTTCTAAATAATATGTTCCCGGAGCCGTACAGAATTTAAAATATCCGTCATCGGAAGGTGAACCAGGCCTTGAAGAAGTGTACAATGTTTCGGTCAAATTCCAGGACATACTTACTACGTCATACTTATACAGATTTACTGGCACACCGTTCAAGCCATTTTCTCCAAAGTCATAAATGTTGTTCTTATTATAGTCTAGCCAGACAAAATCTCCAACAAAAGAACACTTATAAAGTCCAACATCAATACTAAGATCATTTGTTAAAAAAGATCTGATCGTTGTTTGCACTAAAGGGCCAGATTTAAACACGTCGCTATCGATAGATTCATCCAATCCAACCATTAAGGGAGATAATAAGTATTCGGACCCAACATCAAAGACTAAATAATAATCGCCAATCTCAACATCCTCAAAAAGGTAAAATCCATCTTCATCAGTCATGCGAGTATCAACCAACATGTCCATGTCATTGTACAATTCTACTCTAACATTTTCTATACCTTCTTCACCTACTTCTTGTATGCCATTTCCATTGCGGTCGTGCCAAACAAAGTCTCCAATCATTATCCTTTCAAGAATCTCTACCTCAAGACAGCTAACTTCGCAACCATTGACATCGATGATATCTACAACATAATTTCCTGCAGAAAGCCCACTAAAGGTGTACGTCCCATCCGAGTTGTCAATTGGCACATTGGGCACAGCATTTAGCTCAAACGAATATTGAGGTGTACCACCGGAAACCGCAATTGTAAATTCCCCATCCATACCACCAAAAGTAGACACATGTGATAGTTGAACAAATAAACACTCTAGTTGAACTGGTTCTTCAAGTGTCACTACTGCACATGTCTCCATGCACATGTTCGCATCTGCGATCTCTACTGTGTACATGCCTGCTCCCAAATCTTCGAACGTGTACGAGCCACCTCCATTATCCATCGGCAATATTGACATACCGTTCAGCATAAAACTGTAAGCTGGCGTACCTCCACTCACCATGATCGTAAACTCTCCATCTGTATCTCCATTACAATCCAGATTAGTCTGGCTATTAATTGTGCAATCCAGCTCATCCGGCTCGCTTAAGGTCACTACTGCACATGTCTCCATGCACATGTTCGCATCTGCGATCTCTACTGTGTACATGCCTGCTCCCAAATCTTCGAACATGTACGAGCCACCTCCATTATCCATCGGCAATATTGACATACCGTTCAGCATAAAACTGTAAGCTGGCGTACCTCCACTCACCATGATCGTAAACTCTCCATCCGTATCTCCATTACAATCCAGATTAGTCTGGCTATTAATTGTGCAATCCAGCTCATCCGGCTCGCTTAAGGTCACTACTGCACATGTCTCCATACACATGTTCGCATCTGCGATCTCTACTGTGTACATGCCTGCTCCCAAATCTTCGAACGTGTACGAGCCACCTCCATTATCCATCGGCAATGTTGACATACCGTTCAACATAAAACTGTAAGCCGGCGTACCTCCACTCACCATGATCGTAAACTCTCCATCTGTATCTCCATTACAATCCAGATTAGTCTGGCTATTAATTGTGCAATCCAGCTCATCCGGCTCGCTTAAGGTCACTACTGCACATGTCTCCATGCACATGTTCGCATCTGCGATCTCTACTGTGTACATGCCTGCTCCCAAATCTTCGAACGTGTACGAGCCACCTCCATTATCCATCGGCAATGTTGACATACCGTTCAACATAAAACTGTAAGCTGGCGTACCTCCACTCACCATGATCGTAAACTCTCCATCTGTATCTCCATTACAATCCAGATTAGTCTGGCTATTAATTGTGCAATCCAGCTCATCCGGCTCGCTTAAGGTCACTACTGCACATGTCTCCATACACATGTTCGCATCTGCGATCTCTACTGTGTACATGCCTGCTCCCAAATCTTCGAACATGTACGAGCCACCTCCATTATCCATCGGCAATGTTGACATACCGTTCAACATAAAACTGTAAGCTGGCGTACCTCCACTCACCATGATCGTAAACTCTCCATCTGTATCTCCATTACAATCCAGATTAGTCTGGCTATTAATTGTGCAATCCAGCTCATCCGGCTCGCTTAAGGTCACTACTGCACATGTCTCCATGCACATGTTCGCATCTGCGATCTCTACTGTGTACATGCCTGCTCCCAAATCTTCGAACGTGTACGAGCCACCTCCATTATCCATCGGCAATATTGACATACCGTTCAGCATAAAACTGTAAGCTGGCGTACCTCCACTCACCATGATCGTAAACTCTCCATCTGTATCTCCATTACAATCCAGATTAGTCTGGCTATTAATTGTGCAATCCAGCTCATCCGGCTCGCTTAAGGTCACTACTGCACATGTCTCCATGCACATGTTCGCATCTGCGATCTCTACTGTGTACATGCCTGCTCCCAAATCTTCGAACGTGTACGAGCCACCTCCATTATCCATCGGCAATGTTGACATACCGTTCAGCATAAAACTGTAAGCTGGCGTACCTCCACTCACCATGATCGTAAACTCTCCATCTGTATCTCCATTACAATCCAGATTAGTCTGGCTATTAATTGTGCAATCCAGCTCATCCGGCTCGGTGAGAGTTACTATCTCGCACATCGCCTCACATCCGTCCATATCCATTACAGAAATGTTATAACCACCAGTCCCCAGACCCTCAAATGAGAAAGAACCTCCTCCATTGTCTGTGGGAGTAGTAGAAGAACCATTTACCGTAAACATGTACGCTGGACTTCCCATTGTAATCATGACATTGATAATTCCATCCATTCCACCATTACAACTGACATGATTTCCAACGGAGCAAGTCATCTCAATCAAGCAAGATTCTATACAATTGTTACATTCAGCCATGGTTATTTCATCGCCACAATTTTCCGGACCAATCAGATCTTCAGTCAAATCATTCACATTTCCTCCGTCTATATTACCTCCGACACAATAATTCATTACCTCAGCATCCCACATACCGTCGTTAGATAAATTTCCAGGTACATTTAATAGTACTATGGCATCTTCGCCTCCAGTAATAGAACCTGTATTGTTATTCTCAAAATTGCCGAGTATGATGATCGAGACCTCGCTCATATCCATCATCCATTCATTAGAGAAGTTTCCACTAGATTCACGGCCAACGGTTATACACACTCCATTATATACATCCACAGATCCTTTATTACTGAAGCTCTCTCCTACTATAAGGCAACCTCCTGTGACTATTCTGTATCCATCACCGGGATCACTTGTGTCATCCCAATTCTCTGCGACCTCTACGTAAGAATTCTTTATCTCTATATTCCCACCCCGATTCACAAAATTACCGGCGTTATTTACAGAATTATTGACTAATGGTAAAATAAACGATCCGTTGCATATGACCACATCACCACCGTCAACGAAAACAGAGCGATCATCACCATTGACTGTCTCAAAGGTTGCTCCATCGATATTCAATGTGCCTTCAATTATCAGATCGTCGCTTAAGTCGTAAACTATATCATGATCAATATTGACGGTCTGTGAGGAGGTGATCGTTGATCCCGGTATGCAGCCATCTACCCAGCAATCACCATCATCCCAGGTACCATCACAATCGGGGTTCGTTTGGGTTTGAAAAGATGACGGCCCCCAAGAAAATGAAGGACTCACATTCTTACTATAAAAAGATGGCATTGAAATGAATATTGCCGATAACAATATTAGCGAAACTTGAATATGCATTGGAGTTGTTTTACATGATGCTCAATCCTATAAGTAGGGTCGTATTAATCTTCAGAAGGTCAAAACTATCAATTAGCAAAAAGGCATGATTTACATCAGTGACTCAAAAAATCAGCCTTTGCCATAATTTTTGATGACCTATTTTATGTGAAAAATGTTATTTTCAATCATACTTCAAAGAGAAATTACCCTAAACGAAAAGAGTATAAATTATTGATTTTCAAATATATACGACAAGTATCTAATTATTCGCGAGTTACACATTCTTGAAAACTAAATATAATCTTCATATCAAAAAAAGATATATTCGTAAATCCGATAAAACGGCCCTTTGAGTTTCTTCAAGTTCAAATCTGGTCTTGAAAACGAAAAGTAACGGTAGTTAGGGGAACAATTTGTCTATTCTGATCGTTACCTCTTCACTTGCGAAAAGTCGTGAGATTAAATAATGGGACTGACATGGCATCGACAGGAAAGATGACTTGTAAGTAAGCATGTCGGAGAAGTGATCATTCACTCCGTCCAAATGATGATCAAAACAACAATTGGCGATAATAACTTCGCACTAGCTGCCTAATCTAGGATTAGCATAGTTAGTTGCACTTGATGGGGGAAGTCTTATAAGCCATCATAAGTGTATAATGGGAGGTGTACTGCGGGTATACCAATTGGACTAGGAAATTCAAGGCTTCGGTGAGTTTCCGAAAATTAAGAAGCTAAGTTGAAGGATGGTTGCTTGTATACCTTCCCTATATCGAAAATTCAAGTATAAGCTAAGCATGTAGAAAGCCTATGAGCGCTTTGTCTGGACCCGGGTTCGACTCCCGGCAGTTCCACAACTTATAGTATAACAGATTCTTCTAGGAAAACGAGCAGATATTTACAGCCTCTTTGGGAGGAGAAGCATGTCCCGACTTTCTTGGATTTCTTTAGTCCTGAATAATCTCATGTCGGAAACTCCCGGCAGTTCCACAACTTTAATTGTCGATTAACATTGTCACGATTTTTGGTCAAAAATCTCGCCAATGCAATTTCACACTATATCATTTACCCTGATCTGAAGATCAGGGTAAAATGTACCTCCCTCATTTTCCATGCCAAGCATCGTTGGTAGATCAGACAATGGGCTATGTGCAATGAATAGGAAACTACTACCAACGGACATAGTCTAAATGTGAGATTCAATCGCCGACCTTATCTCATCGACAACCGACGGATCTTTCACTAGCTCGTCACCGGTGAGCAGATTATAGAGTTCTATATATCTCTCGGAAATCTCAGTTATGAAACTATCAGGCATATCCGGCATAATTTGACCCTCTTTACCTTGAAAGTCATTGTCCATTAACCACTCTCTTACAAATTCCTTACTCAGCTGTTTCTGTTTCTCTCCCCTCTCCTGTCTCTCTTCATAACCATCGGCTATGTAATACCTTGAACTATCAGGGGTGTGGATTTCATCGATGAGGATTATCTTATCATTCAACAATCCAAACTCATATTTTGTATCAACGAGGATCAAACCTCTCTTCATCGCCATCTCGGTGCCCCGCTGAAATAGGGCCATGGTAATTCTTGAAAGCTCATCCCATTGCTCCTTAGTGACTATTTCCCGCACTAGTATTTCTTCCTCGGATATATCTTCGTCATGTCCCTCCTCAGCTTTGGTCGCTGGAGTGATGATGGGTGATGGGAACCGGTCGCCCTCCTTCATTCCATCCAGCATAGTCACGCCACATAGGATTCTCTCTCCAGATGAATAGACTCTGGCAGCATGTCCTGCAAGGTAGCCGCGGACGACCATTTCAAGTTTGATCGGTTCGCATCGGTGGCCTATGGCTACATTGGCATGCGGGCTAGAGACCAACCAGTTCTCCACGATATCCTCTGTCGCATTCAGAAAATAGATAGCCGTTTTATTGAGTACTTGTCCCTTAAAGGGTATGGCTATCGGAAGGATGTGGTCGAATGCGGAAATCCGATCTGACGTCACCACGGCCATTTTTTCTCCAAAGTAATATACGTCTCTTACCTTGCCACGATAAAACTCGGTGCAATTGGGAAATTCAAAGCTCGTCTCCCTGAGTGCATTTTCCATGATCAAATATGAATCGCCGTATTGCGATCAACTATGATGTCTTTGAGTTCCTTGAGTGCTGCGTATTCCTGAGGTAAAACTTTCTTGATGGCATCTTTCAGAATAAAGTAAGCGCCACCTTCATTATCAGGTATGATTTCTTTGATTTTGTTTTTAAATCTTTTGACATCGTGATTGAGTAAGCCTCTGATCGATGGAATGTCATGCCAGTCGCCTTCAATAGCATATGCATCAACTAACTCTCCTGAAACATTGGTTACAGGCTCAAGTTTGATAAAATTATCTCCCGACAAATTTTCAGATGTAGACGGTACATTCCACACCGACGAATCCGCTCCTGCCTTGGGCTCAATTAAAAACACTTCAAGGCCTTTCTCATGAACCCTATATATGAATATCCTTACGTGATCAGTAACTTTCATCCATTCAAAATTTTACAGTACTTGAAATAGAGCTAATCTAACCTACTTTGCTCATTTCATATTGCAATATACGTAATGTTTAAGTGCAATAAAAAAAGAGTCTCTCATGACAAGAGACCCTTAATTTCATACATCATCTGATGTTCTACTCCTTGAATACTTCTTTATAAAGTATGGGATTGGGGTATTCCTTTCTGAAGTTGTACCTGAGTACGTCAAAAGAAGTAACCAATCCAACCAAATTCTGGTCATCAACTACAGGTAACGCATGAAATCTGTTGTCCAGAAACAACTCCGCAGCCGTTCCTATCTTATCGCTTTGCTGCACTTTCACAACTTTCCGGGACATATACTCTCCTGCTGTCTTATGAGAATACTCTTCCGGCTTGATCTCCTTTAGCCACAAGTTGTAGGTCGTAAGAATACCTACGAGTTTCTTGTCTTCAACTACTGGAATGTGATGAATCTTATGATTCATAAAAATCTCTCTCACCTCGACCAGAGAAGTTGTTGGAGTAACAGTGATAAGGTTTGTGGACATAATACTGTGTACAGGTTCATTCATCATAGGCAAAAGCTTTTGTTTAATAATAATCTTAAGATAAGAATTATCCGTGCATTTTCCAAAACTTCCCTCCTAATAAGTCCGCTCTGGAAAGATTTATGGATTCAAATATTTGGTAAACAACACCGAATACCACTGATTTTATACCTAATACAAAATCGGCCTTTTCTGATGATCGTTATGACCAAGGCAAGGCCTACTTTGTAGTCATAATTGATTAAAAATTGACATAATCAAGTAAATCATTATGAAAGCTAGTAATACCCAGACAACAATAAAATTATTTGTAGTGATTACATTTATGGGAATAACCGTTGCTATAAGCAGCCAGGAAAACGTAGGCATCAATACGACCTCTCCTGATGCCAATCTTCATGTCAGTTCAGGCCCCACGTCTCTCAGTACGGCCAGCCTGCTCATAGGCCCAACCAGGCAAGCGATGGATTTTCAGAGCTGAAGTTTAAAAGCAATAATACCACTTCAGATAACATTAGATTCTTTTATAATGGGGTCAGTAAAAGTATGCAGATCAATTTTTGGGATGGGTCGTCTACGGAAATTATGATGCTGGACGGAAATCAAGGCAGTATAAAAGTAGGTAGTGATCAACTTCCAGACGCCTCGGCCATCTTAGACGTAGAGAGTACTGACAAGGGTGTCTTGATGCCTCGTATGAATTATACCGATATAAAAAATATATCCAGCCCTACTCCGGGTCTCATGGTCTATGATACCGAGTTCAGCTGCTTGCGTATCTTCAACGGAACGATATGGGACTGCCTATATAATGCCAATGACAGGGGCATACCCGGAGATATGACGGCCCAATCTGCCGGAGGAAGCCTCCAAGAAAAAGGCAATTCTGTAGCAATCGATGCATCCGGTAATGTATTTGTCACAGGATATTTTACCGGAACGATGTCATTTACAGTGTTGCGATTGTTGTTGAATTCATTAGCGAGATTAGCAAAAAAATCCCACTGACGTGTCTCATTGGTGATGATATTATATCTGGTGACACCGTGGAACGTCGTACCCAGCCAGATCAGATAATCACCTTCAATATACATGCTCCTGATCTCCCAGGGGGAACGATATACGAGTCTAAATTCCGGAATGGAAGTATTATACGTAAATACCTTCTTGCCCGTCGAAATCCACAAATCTTCATTTTCGCTTCCGGGCAAGAGATGACGCATGTCGTAGATATCATCACTTACTAGGTCGATGAATGTCGAATCTCCTGCAACGATTTTATAGAGATTATTGGACAAGAACCATATAGTGCCTTTCTGAGTTTCGCAGATATCCGTTACTCTGAAATGACTTTTATGGCCACCTTAAGAAGTAAAAGATTGAAAATTAATAAAACCTACGAGGTGCTCATCATAAATGCTTATTCCTGATTGCGTGCCAAAATACGTCACTCCATTCTTTGCAGTATGGATTACCCTGACCTGTTCTTCGCCAATAGCATGTTCATCGTTTTCTGAAGGAAGATAATTCATCATTTGATGACCGTCCCATCGAGACAGCCCCGTATGGCCGGCAAACCACATGAAGCCCGTACTGTCCTTACCAATGTCCATTATCCAATTGGAGGCAAGCCCCATCCACCGTATCTAAATGACTCAGCTGGGAGGTACGCGCTGACCATGCACAAAGATGATGTGCAAGACTATTGCAAGTATTAAAATACAGCGATGCATCAGAGGCAAGATAGCTCATAACCCATACAAACTCTACTCTCCGATGAGCATCGTCCTATATTTTCTGTATTCTGCTCTTTTTCATAAATATTCGGTAATCTTGCGACCTATGGCCTCTATTTTTGGACACGCAGTGCTTGCTTCATCTTTATCAATTCCTTTCACACAAGGACTCAATAAGACCAAGCTCATTTTACTAGGAATCATCTGTAGTATCCTACCGGATGCCGATATCATTGCGTTCAATTTTGGCATACCCTATAGTCATATGTTTGGCCATCGAGGAATTACGCATTCTATTTTCTTCTCTTTAATTTTAGGCTGGCTGGTATCTCGTCTATTTTACCCTAGCGTCAATAGATCAATTAGAAAGTCCACAAGTCTGTACTTCGTCATATGCACGCTGAGTCATGCCATACTCGATGCCATGACAACTGGTGGTCGAGGTGTAGCGTTTTTTGCCCCGTTTACCGATGAAAGGTATTTCCTTCCCTGGAGATTTATCAAAGTCTCACCGATAGGTATGGACAGGTTTTTTACTGAGTGGGGAGCGGAAGTACTCAAAAGCGAATTAATCTACATTGGGATTTCATCGATCGTCATTTTTATATTGCTCAGATCGATTTACCGGTAATCGTAACGTTCTCCATCATGCACATAAATTATATAATAGATTATAGCTGATATTAAGCTAAAAAATACGGCGCCGAGTGTCCATAAGACTTGCTTAGTTTGATCCAGATGATCATCAACTGACCATACGCGGTAGAGCACCCAGATCATACAGAACAATTTAATACCGCCAAAAAGACTGAATCTAAAACTAAATATCATAGGAAAAGTTAAGAGGATCATATTGATTGCTTTTAATTTCAATGTAAATGACTATCATTATTTATACAATAGGAATCTACGAAATGATAAAGGATATCGACGAAGGGAGAAAATAAGGAATCGCGTGGATTTCTCCAAGGGGTCATGACCCCTTGGACGACCTCAGGGCTTGTTCTTTACGTGTATTTGAAAGTCCGTTATCTTTGCGGCATGTATCATAGTCTAGCTGAATGTGTTAGAGATCTTGAAACGACGGGACAACTTATCCGCATTAAGGAAGCTGTTGACCCACACTTGGAGATGGCCGAGATACATAGGCGTGCATATACGCAAAAAGGGCCAGCATTGTTGTTTGAGAATGTACTGGGAAGTCCCTTCCCTGCTGCAAGCAATATATATGGAAGTAAGGAAAGAACTGAGTTTCTATTCCGCAAAACTATCCCTGGTCTCAAGAGGGTTATGGAAATAAAAATGGACCCTTCTCGCGCAATTAAGAAACCTTGGGCACACATAGGGACGGGATTCACGGCATTGAAAGCTTTACCAAGAAAATCACGATTCAAGTCACCAGTATCATACGGAAAGACAACTATAGACCAACTACCACAAATTGTCAGTTGGCCGGATGACGGCGGTGCATTCATCACATTGCCTCAGGTATTCACCCTTCCCCCAGGAGAGAAAAGCCCTATGAAATCCAATCTAGGCATGTATCGAATCCAACTATCAGGGAATGAATATATAACGAATGAGGAGGTCGGTTTGCACTATCAGATTCATCGGGGTATAGGAGTGCATCATACGATGTATAACGACAGCGACGAGGAGTTTAAGGTTTCCATTTTTGTGGGAGGTCCACCTTCACATGCATTTTCCGCCATCATGCCTATGCCAGAAGACTTGAGCGAACTTACCATGGCAGGGATGTTAGGTGGTCGCAGGTTTAGGTATTTTATTGATGAGAAAGGATACTATATATCCAGCGATGCAGATTTCGTCATTACGGGCACCATCCGGAAAAATGTAAAGAAACCAGAGGGACCATTTGGCGATCACTTTGGTTACTACAGTCTAGCCCATGATTTTCCAGTGATGAAGGTAGAGGACGTCTACCATCGTCACGATGCCATCTGGCATTTTACCGTGGTAGGTCGACCACCTCAGGAGGATAGTAGTTTCGGTCATCTCATTCATAAATTGGTTGACAACATTGCACCGCATGAATTCCCTGGATTGGTCGAAGTTAATGCTGTAGATGCCGCAGGAGTACACCCTCTTCTATTAGCGATTGGTAAAGAACGATACATGCCATTCCGAGAGAAGAAACCGGAAGAGATATTGACCATTGCAAATCGAATCCTCGGATCTGGACAAACATCACTAGCCAAGTTTCTCATCATAGCTCAAGACGAAGAAGGAGTTGGTCTATCAACCCATAGGATCGAACATTTTCTTGATCATGTCTTGCGAAGAATCGATTGGAGACGGGATCTTCACTTCCAGACCAAGACTACCATTGACACGCTCGATTACTCTGGCAGTGGATGGAACTCAGGGTCAAAAGTTGTCATGGCTTGTTGTGGTGATCCCATTCGGGATCTGGCATCGGTGATTCATGATTCTCTCAATAGATTGGATGCCATAAAAAAAGTACGCCTCCTCCAACCCGGGATACTATTGCTTGAGATTGGTTCTTTTGTATCATATGAAATCTCCCTGGATGAAATGGAAAATGTAACAACCCAACTTGCGTCAGTAGATTTATCGCAATTTCCGTTGATTGTGCTTGTCGATAATAGTGACTTTACTTCAAAATCCCTCAACAACTTCCTATGGGTGACCTTCACGCGTTCCAATCCATCGCATGACATTCATGGAATCAATTCATTTATCGAGCATAAACACTGGGGATGTCGAGGGTCACTGATAATTGATGCCCGAAAAAAACCACATCATGCGCCTGAGTTGATCGTCGACGAACGCACCAAGCAAAAGGTTGATAAGAGACTCGGTAAGGGGGGGGATCTATATGGTCTTCTGTACTAAAAACTCAAGTACTGCACTTAGCCACCATCAGACGTTTTATATCAAATTCTTGAATAAACGGAAATAAGTAAATACCTTAACTGCCTAACTAATCACAACAACATAGCATGAGACAATTTTTGAAACGGTTATCCGTAGTGGGACTGGCTTTTGTTTTTCCAATACTGGCTTATAGCCAAGAGGAAAATCTAGGTTTAGATGACAGGATAGATCAGGCTTTCAGACCAATTGCAGATTTTTGTATCAATGTCATTCTCACACCTATAGGCGGAATGCCGATAGTGGTGATGCTTCTTGTGCTGGGTGCTGGATTCTTTACAATCTACTTTGGATTTATCAGTATTCGCAAATTTCCGCTTGCCATCAATGTCGTCAGAGGAAAGTATGATGAAATAGAAAAGCAAAGTGCCGATGATCATGCTATGGTCAATATCGCAGAGGGTGACATTGTAGACACCATAAGAGATGAAAGCAAAGATGGTGAGGTAAACCATTTTCAGGCTTTGGCTACGGCAGTTTCTGGAACTGTTGGTCTGGGAAATATAGCGTCAGTGGCTGTGGCTATCGCTCTTGGGGGTCCTGGAGCGACGTTCTGGATGATCGTTTGCGGACTACTGGGTATGTCATCAAAATTTGTGGAATGTACACTAGGTGTCAAGTATAGAGATATAGGACCTGAAGGTACTGTGTATGGTGGTCCGATGTATTATTTATCCAAAGGACTGAAAGAGCGAGGATTTGAATCATTTGGAAAAGTCCTAGCAGTGATTTTTGCGGTACTATGTATAGGTGCATCGTTTGGAGGTGGTAATGCGTTCCAGGCAAATCAAGCAACACAACAGATAACTACTGCTCTTTCTATGGATGGAGGATCTTCAGGGTTTATAGTGGGATGTATAATAGCCATATTCGTAGGAATCGTAATTATTGGAGGAATAAAGAGAATTGCCAGTGTGACAGAGAAGATTGTTCCTTTTATGGCAGTAATGTATGTACTTGCTTGTCTCATCATTATATTCTCCAATTTCTCCTACATCGATGATGCTATCGGAATGATATTTGACTCTGCCTTCAATGCAAAAGCTGCTGTCGGTGGTTTTATAGGAGTTTTGATTGTTGGTTTTCAACGGGCTGCTTTTTCAAATGAAGCAGGTGCAGGATCAGCGGCCATTGCTCACTCAGCAGTACGAACCAAATACCCTGCATCAGAGGGTGTAGTAGCATTGCTAGAACCTTTTATAGACACAGTAGTGATATGTACTATGACGGCTCTCGTTATTATCATATTTAACATGAATGGAGCATTTGATTATGGTGGTCAAGGAGGAAATGTCATACTCAATGCTACGGGAGAAACCATAGGTGGAGTAGATCTTACCACGATGGCCTTCTCATCGACACTTCCCTGGTTTAAGCATATTCTGACCTTAGCTATTGTGTTATTTGCATTTTCAACTATGATATCGTGGTCATACTATGGACTACAATCTTGGAAATATTTATTTGGTAGAGGTAAAACAGCAGACCTGGTTTATAAACTTTTGTTCCTTCTTTTCGTAATATTGGGTGCGTCAGCGACTATGAGTGCAGTACTTGATTTCTCTGATGCGATGATATTGGGACTAGTTTTCCCTAATATGATAGGACTATTCTTCTTATTTCCGAAGGTTAAGGAAGAATTGGCTAAATATTTGAAGGCAATCGGTAAGACTGTATAAAGATTCATTACTCCTTATTCAATCTGACGTGTCCCGGCTTGATTTCCAATTAATGCCGGGACACATTTTTTTATCAATAATCCTACAGCTTGATCAACTCATATCTTCTTTTAGGAAGTAACATTGGGGACAAAAGAAAACATCTGCAAAAGGCTGTCACATTGCTATCTACAATAGGAAAAATCAACACAACCTCAAATTATTATGGTTCTGAGGCGTGGGGTGAGAAAGAGCAGCATGATTTTATTAATCAGGCCATAGTTATAAAATCTGCAATGTCGCCATATCTAATGTTGGATAAAATCCAGAGTATAGAACAAGAGATAGGTAGAGAAAAGACCTACAGATGGGGCCCGCGGGTAATAGACATTGATATCCTCCTCTATGGTGACATCGTCATGGATGAGGACAGACTTACCCTTCCACATCGATTACTTACAAAGAGAATGTTTGCCTTACTTCCCTTATCAGAAGTTTATCCCGATATTTGCGTTCCTGGTACCGAAAAAACCATTAAGGAGCACCTGGTTGACTGCCAAGACAAATCGAGAGTGTGGCTATACGAGAATGAATAAATCTTTTCCATACAATTATATCGTTGTCGAAGGAAACATAGGTGCCGGTAAGACCAGCTTCTGTGAGATGGTAAGTAGAGAGTACAATTGTAAGCTAATTCTGGAACAGTTTGATGACAATCCTTTCCTCCGCTACTTCTATAAAGATCCTGAGAGATATGCATTTACTGTCGAGTTGTTCTTCATGACGGAGCGACACAAGCAGCTTCAGAAAAAACTGCTTCACCAGGACTTATTCATTGACTTTTCCTTAGCCGACTATACCTTTATCAAGACGCTGCTATTTGCCCGAAAGAATCTTCAGGATGAAGAATTCAGGCTGTTTCAGAAGTTATTCACTATCCTGAATCAGTCCTTTCCAAATCCCGATTTATTGGTCTATTTTCATAGAGATGTGGACATCTTGTTGCAGAATATACGTAACAGGGGAAGATCCTACGAGCAGGAGATCAGCGCTGAATACTTGCAAGGTATTCAAAATTCTTACTTCGAGTATTTCCGTAATATTCTTTCATTTCCTGTCCTTATCGTAGATATCAATAACATAGATTTTGTAAAAAATCCTAGTCAATACGAGGAGATCAAGAAACTACTCTCCAAGGAGTATCGCCCTGGTGTACATCGCATGAGTATGGTGATTTGATTGCCTACTGTAGGTAATCAACGAACAGCCATTACGCTATTATCATTGATCTCAACAAATGTGTGTAATACCAAATTGGACAATTCTCTCGATCGTCTCTTATCGGAAAAAAAGAGCCTCACAGCCCTTACACCAATTGAAATAATAACTGCCGCATATAAGAATCATAATTTGTCCTTTTACTTCGTTAAAAATGCTCGCAATAGTGCGAGACTATTACTGTGCTTTTTGCCTTGTCAAAGTGCAAATTATTTATTCATCTAATGCGGCATTACAAACTACAAATGGTATTAGTATTCCGTTGCCTGAAGGCAACGGCAATAGACAAGGGCAAAATTGGCATCCTTCAATTTATATTTACTCCCCACACTATCTCTGCTTCACAATACTGTGTCATTCTTTCCGCTGACTTTAGCCAACGGTATATCCTACTCAGAAACTCGAGCTTTAACCCTTATGAAGTCAGTCTATTTCTATCTACAGACCACCATCCCTTAAGCTTCTCTTCAAGACATCATTCTCTTGAGTAATGAACACATGATGGTTTAATCAAACTATCCATTCAAGTGTATGTGCAATATGGTTTACACACTCTATAAGCCGTGTGTAAAACAAATTGCACAAATGCAGCTTTGCTTCAATATATCGTACTGACTTCGTATGGATTATATCTTTTATTACCGCAAGGAGACTAAATTCTACAAAATCAGTCAATAGCGTCCTTTGCATACTCTCTTTGCGCCCCTTGCGGTTAGATCCAATAATGAAATTGTGAATATTGGGATAGTCGACAAATTTTTTTCTATCAAAAAGTGCAATTTGTTCTACACACCTATAAGTCAGACTTTTGGGATTGTCTTATATTTTTCTTATTTTCACTAAAATCGTATCATCAATATGTGAAAAGTAACCACTATCCCTACTTTTCAATGAGTTAACCAAGAGCAAAGGTCTTTTGGAGATTCTTGAACTTTTAAATAACGTATTAAATTTTTTGATATGCAAAAGTACAAATCTATGGCAATATATCAGGTATTGACAATTGTATTACTGTTACCTTTCCCTTCCTGCCAGTAGATTTTATTCGATTCATGCTCGGTGATCTCAATGGTAGTTGTGACGATTGTATACATGGTGATGGCAATGGCAATGGTCCTATACCTATAGTAATACAGGAAACTGAAGAAACTTTTGTTGTGAAAAGTCCTGTTGATGGGATAGTTCATGGATTGACGCTCGCTCTTGATCTAAATGGTGAAATCCCTTACGATATTACCTCCACTTTACCTGGTGCAGAGTTTGCTATACGTGACGGTTCCGTTGTTTTAACCTGGATGGATTACTCATCTGGTCATGAAGGCTTACAACTGAGTAGCTCAACAGATATATTAACCATACATACTGCCAAGCCATCCTCTATCTCCATGAGCCCAAAGGAAAATTATGTAGTGAGTGTTAACACAGGAATCAACAGCTTATATCCTGTGGGGAGTAGAAATAATACTCACAGTCACAGATACCTGACAATATCAGATAATACTACGATTGATATATCTGATATGCAGGGAAATATTAGTGTAAATCTCTACGACCTTCAGGGCAGATCACTATTATCACAACAGAATGATTCCACGATTTCCCACATGAGTATTGATTTAGAAAACATCCCAACAGGGGTATATATAATAAGGATAGAAGACGGGGTACATGTCAGGGCTAAAAGAATATTTGTAAGCAGATAATAGAATGAATATACTGTCTAATATAAGAAGATTATTATTTCTTGTCTCCTGTGCTCTCAGTCTCCATCTGAGTGCACAGGAGACCTTTTTCTGGACATTGATCTCGGATCTCGATAACGGCAACCGTTATGAGATGTACAACCTTGATTTCTTCAGTGGTGATCTTCAACTATTATTCACTATAGATGAGTCCAGATTTTCTCATGCCAATATGACCGGCACAAGAAACCTCATTAATAGCTTTGAATATACTGCCGACCGCTCCGCTGTATTTTTTATGGAAGAAGAAGGTGACTTGTACCAATATGGCATCGCTAGTGACAACCTTGTCTTTATAGAAGATCTGACTCCTGCAATAGTACCCACCTTTTTTGTTCATTTTTATACAGAGATAAATAAAATATTTTTCCTGAATGATTCCATTCTTTATGCATCCGGCTTTACTTACGGAAGGTACAATATCAACACCGGAGATTTCGATTTGATTAGACAACCGATTGACCACCCTACTGCTAGTACGCCATACGAACTAGATTTGGATTGTACTGAGATCACGAGGCACAAGGGTGACTACCTCTATATATCAAATTCCGGAAAACTCATGCGTCTCGACCCGGATGATCCTGACAACAATACACTGCTTTATGATTATTTTGGGATAGGTGCCGGTATCAATCATGGTGATATAGTTTCTTATCAGCATGACTGTGATTCAACTAAACTATATTTAAGAGTAGAAAATTCAGGATTCGGGAATGGAGCGGGTTGGTACAGTGTAGATCTGGACTCCGGCAATCTCTCCTATTCTCACCCACGAGTAGGAGTACCAAATAGTATTCTTACATCTTCTGTGAGACACTATAATAATCCTATCTGGGAAGATTGTCAGCGTCGAATAGACTTGGATGCCGACGACAGTACTACAGATGGAGTAGATTTTTTATCCCCTGATCACTGTCAGTATACTGATCTCAAGATATGTGATGATGACATAGACATCAGCAATGAGTATCCGCTTGATTCTATCGTTGTAGTAATAGAAAATGCTTCGCCTGATGAAGCATTGGTATTTGCCATAGGCAATTATTCAGTCAATATAATCGACAATTCAACTTATCACATTATAAATAGTACATCCTCTACCATTGATGACTTTAGAGCAGCGCTCCTGTCAGGTCGATACAACAATACTGGCCCTCCTCCATCTGGTGACATCGTCATAAGTGTGGCAGCATGGTACGGTGGTGTTCAAGGGAGGGTAGCTCTTGCAATGATCGATATTGTTACACCACGACCATATGCAGGGGTAGATGTATTACAAGACATCTGTACCACTGATGTCGTAGACCTCTACAAACTTATTGATTCTGATGCCGACCAAGGTGGTTTCTTTATTGATGACAACGAAATGCTGATCGATCATTTATTCAGCCATTCTGATCCGGATCATCTTTTCTTGAACTACGTATCACAAAACCTTCCTTGTGCGGACACGTCCTTGCTTGAGTTGTATGTTCATTCCCACCCTCCTTCGATATCATTGTCAGATACTTCTATATGCTATGGTAGTTCGCTCAGCGTAGATTTATCATCAGTGACAGATGACATAGAATGGTGGGATGGAAGTCAACAAAAGATTAGGTCTTTTGGCATTGCAAATACTTATTCCTTTGTAATACGTAACAACTACGGATGTGAGACTTATGAGACCTTTGAGCTAAATTTGAGACCTTCACCAGATATTTCTCAACTAGATGTTCTCATCTGCGAAGGCGATGAATATGAATTTTTCGGTCAATTTTATAATGCTCCTGGACAATATACTCAGAGTATATCTGATGCATATGGATGTGATAGCATAATCTATGACCTGAATATTGATTTCTATGATGAGTATGATATGAATATTTCGGGTGAGTTATCATTTTGCGAGGGAGAAATTACCATGCTCGATGTACTATCGGATCATTCTGACATATTAATTAACGGCATAAATCAAAGCCTTCCAATTGTGATCGATACTCCCGGTAATTATACTTTTACTGGAATAGGTCCCGATGGATGTTATGTCGATACTACCTTTACCGTTTCAGTGAACAGTATACCAAGTGTATCGACTTCTGACTTGATAGATATACCCTTTAGCCAAGGACTGAATCTTCCTGTTGAATACAGCGATGATGTAGTTTCCTATTTATGGTCTCCTAGTGAAGGTCTCAATTGCAGTAATTGTCCATTTCCAGTTCTTAGCTATCAAGTCGAAGGATGGTTTACCATCTTGGTAGAAAACCAATGGGGATGTACTGCCATGAAAAGTCTTCAAGTTTCATTTGAGGATGCGGCCATTTACATACCTAACGTCATTGCATCAAGACCAACTATTAGGGAAAATGGTATTTTGTACATACAGAGTAATCATGATTTGATTTATGACATACTTGTCTTTGACCGTTGGGGAAATCGACTATTCAGCAACTACAATGTATCAAGTAATGACTCTTATGCAGGATGGGAACCCCTGGGTACTCTCAATCCAGGAGTATATGTCTATGTTATTTCCTATATTTCCAATGGTAAGAAGATCACTGTCACAGGAGATATAACATTACTGTAATCCCTCAATGTTTTATTTTGGCTTTTAAAAATTGGGGCAGGTTACCCTACTCTGTCTTTTTCCTTGTGGATTGGTATAAATAAAAGTTGTTTCAAAGGCACCTCTGCGACTATTGATCACTGATAGGTCCGACATGGTAATGTCGTAACTCAGGCCGAGCATAATTCTTCCCTTTTCCAACATTCCAGATACGATCAAAGCATCCATGTGCATGCTGTCATAGGTTTTGCTAATACGCGTCGCAAGACCAGCTCTCATAGCGATGTCACCCCCGTCCCTATTTGTAAAACGAAGATTGCTTCCGAGATTTATCTGGGTAGAAGGTCCCTGGAATACAAGTGCCAATGATGGCATGACACTCATCTCATCATGCAATGGTAATTCCAAACCTCCATGTACTGTCCATCGTGAGTAAATGGGTGAGTTCCCATCCGTGGTAAGAGCCACATTAGCTTCATTGATATGATCTAAGGCCAATCCAGCATAGTAACTCTTGTTCTCGCCCATGACTGCATACCATAGTAATCCTAGATTGACGTCTACGATAAATGAACTTTTTAGATCTAAGTCATTGAAGATTTCAAAATCATCAAGTGTCTTGTCCTCCAGCTGTGTACTATAATTAAACTGTCTGCCAAACCAAAGGTCGGACCAGTTGACGCTATTCTGCCCACCACCTATCTGGCCACCAAAGATGAGGTACTGACCATTTCCAATTAATGCCGGGACACATTTTTTTATCAATAATCCTACAGCTTGATCAACTCATATCTTCTTTTAGGAAGTAACATTGGGGACAAAAGAAAACATCTGCAAAAGGCTGTCACATTGCTATCTACAATAGGAAAAATCAACACAACCTCAAATTATTATGGTTCTGAGGCGTGGGGTGAGAAAGAGCAGCATGATTTTATTAATCAGGCCATAGTTATAAAATCTGCAATGTCGCCATATCTAATGTTGGATAAAATCCAGAGTATAGAACAAGAGATAGGTAGAGAAAAGACCTACAGATGGGGCCCGCGGGTAATAGACATTGATATCCTCCTCTATGGTGACATCGTCATGGATGAGGACAGACTTACCCTTCCACATCGATTACTTACAAAGAGAATGTTTGCCTTACTTCCCTTATCAGAAGTTTATCCCGATATTTGCGTTCCTGGTACCGAAAAAACCATTAAGGAGCACCTGGTTGACTGCCAAGACAAATCGAGAGTGTGGCTATACGAGAATGAATAAATCTTTTCCATACAATTATATCGTTGTCGAAGGAAACATAGGTGCCGGTAAGACCAGCTTCTGTGAGATGGTAAGTAGAGAGTACAATTGTAAGCTAATTCTGGAACAGTTTGATGACAATCCTTTCCTCCGCTACTTCTATAAAGATCCTGAGAGATATGCATTTACTGTCGAGTTGTTCTTCATGACGGAGCGACACAAGCAGCTTCAGAAAAAACTGCTGCACCAGGACTTATTCATTGACTTTTCCTTAGCCGACTATACCTTTATCAAGACGCTGCTATTTGCCCGAAAGAATCTTCAGGATGAAGAATTCAGGCTGTTTCAGAAGTTATTCACTATCCTGAATCAGTCCTTTCCAAATCCCGATTTATTGGTCTATTTTCATAGAGATGTGGACATCTTGTTGCAGAATATACGTAACAGGGGAAGATCCTACGAGCAGGAGATCAGCGCTGAATACTTGCAAGGTATTCAAAATTCTTACTTCGAGTATTTCCGTAATATTCTTTCATTTCCTGTCCTTATCGTAGATATCAATAACATAGATTTTGTAAAAAATCCTAGTCAATACGAGGAGATCAAGAAACTACTCTCCAAGGAGTATCGCCCTGGTGTACATCGCATGAGTATGGTGATTTGATTGCCTACTGTAGGTAATCAACGAACAGCCATTACGCTATTATCATTGATCTCAACAAATGTGTGTAATACCATATTGCACAATTCTCTCGATCGTCTCTTATCGGAAAAAAAGAGCCTCACAGCCCTTACACCAATTGAAATAATAACTGCCGCATATAAGAATCATAATTTGTCCTTTTACTTCGTTAAAAATGCTCGCAATAGTGCGACTATTACTGTGCTTTTTGCCTTGTCAAAGTGCAAATTATTTATTCATCTAATGCGGCATTACAAACTACAAATGGTATTAGTATTCCGTTGCCTGAAGGCAACGGCAATAGACAAGGGCAAAATTGGCATCCTTCAATTTATATTTACTCCCCACACTATCTCTGCTTCACAATACTGTGTCATTCTTTCCGCTGACTTTAGCCAACGGTATATCCTACTCAGAAACTCGAGCTTTAACCCTTATGAAGTCAGTCTATTTCTATCTACAGACCACCATCCCTTAAGCTTCTCTTCAAGACATCATTCTCTTGAGTAATGAACACATGATGGTTTAATCAAACTATCCATTCAAGTGTATGTGCAATATGGTTTACACACTCTATAAGTCAGACTTTTTGGATTGTCTTATATTTTTCTTATTTTCACTAAAATCGTATCATCAATATGTGAAAAGTAACCACTATCCCTACTTTTCAATGAGTTAACCAAGAGCAAAGGTCTTTTGGAGATTCTTGAACTTTTAAATAACGTATTAAATTTTTTGATATGCAAAAGTACAAATCTATGGCAATATATCAGGTATTGACAATTGTATTACTGTTACCTTTCCCTTCCTGCCAGTAGATTTTATTCGATTCATGCTCGGTGATCTCAATGGTAGTTGTGACGATTGTATACATGGTGATGGCAATGGCAATGGTCCTATACCTATAGTAATACAGGAAACTGAAGAAACTTTTGTTGTGAAAAGTCCTGTTGATGGGATAGTTCATGGATTGACGCTCGCTCTTGATCTAAATGGTGAAATCCCTTACGATATTACCTCCACTTTACCTGGTGCAGAGTTTGCTATACGTGACGGTTCCGTTGTTTTAACCTGGATGGATTACTCATCTGGTCATGAAGGCTTACAACTGAGTAGCTCAACAGATATATTAACCATACATACTGCCAAGCCATCCTCTATCTCCATGAGCCCAAAGGAAAATTATGTAGTGAGTGTTAACACAGGAATCAACAGCTTATATCCTGTGGGGAGTAGAAATAATACTCACAGTCACAGATACCTGACAATATCAGATAATACTACGATTGATATATCTGATATGCAGGGAAATATTAGTGTAAATCTCTACGACCTTCAGGGCAGATCACTATTATCACAACAGAATGATTCCACGATTTCCCACATGAGTATTGATTTAGAAAACATCCCAACAGGGGTATATATAATAAGGATAGAAGACGGGGTACATGTCAGGGCTAAAAGAATATTTGTTAGCAGATAATAGAATGAATATACTGTCTAATATAAGAAGATTATTATTTCTTGTCTCCTGTGCTCTCAGTCTCCATCTGAGTGCACAGGAGACCTTTTTCTGGACATTGATCTCGGATCTCGATAACGGCAACCGTTATGAGATGTACAACCTTGATTTCTTCAGTGGTGATCTTCAACTATTATTCACTATAGATGAGTCCAGATTCTCTCATGCCAATATGACGGGCACAAGAAACCTCATTAATAGCTTTGAATATACTGCCGACCGCTCCGCTGTATTTTTTATGGAAGAAGAAGGTGACTTGTACCAATATGGCATCGCTAGTGACAACCTTGTCTTTATAGAAGATCTGACTCCTGCAATAGTACCCACCTTTTTTGTTCATTTTTATACTCAAATAGCAAATATTTTCTTCCTTAATGATTCCATTCTTTATGCATCCGGCTTTACTTACGGAAGGTACAATATCAATACCAGAGATTTCGATTTGATTAGACAGCCGATTGACCACCCTACTGCTTTTACTATGCATGAGCAAGCTTTAGCCTGTACTGAGATCACGAGGCACAAGGGCGACTACCTCTATATATCAAATTCCGAAAAACTCATGCGTCTCGACCCGGATGATCCTGACAACAATACACTGCTTTATGATTATTTTGGGATAGGTGCCGGTATCAATCATGGTGATATAGTTTCTTATCAGCATGACTGTGATTCAACTAAACTATATTTAATAGTAAAACATTCAGGATTCGGGAATGGAGCGGGTTGGTACAGTGTAGATCTGGACTCCGGCAATCTCTCCTATTCTCACCCACGAGTAGGAGTACCAAATAGTATTCTTACATCTTCTGTGAGACACTATAATAATCCTATCTGGGAAGATTGTCAGCGTCGAATAGACCTGGATGCCGACGACAGTACTACAGATGGAGTAGATTTTTTATCCCCTGATCACTGTCAGTATACTGATCTCAAGATATGTGATGATGACATAGACATCAGCAATGAGTATCCGCTTGATTCTATCGTTGTAGTAATAGAAAATGCTTCGCCTGATGAAGCATTGGTATTTGCCATAGGCAATTATTCAGTCAATATAATCGACAATTCAACTTATCACATTATAAATAGTACATCCTCTACCATTGATGACTTTAGAGCAGCGCTCCTGTCAGGTCGATACAACAATACTGGCCCTCCTCCATCTGGTGACATCGTCATAAGTGTGGCAGCATGGTACGGTGGTGTTCAAGGGAGGGTAGCTCTTGCAATGATCGATATTGTTACACCACGACCATATGCAGGGGTAGATGTATTACAAGACATCTGTACCACTGATGTCGTAGACCTCTACGAACTTATTGATTCTGATGCCGACCAAGGTGGTTTCTTTATTGATGACAACGAAATGCTGATCGATCATTTATTCAGCCATTCTGATCCGGATCATCTTTTCTTGAACTACGTATCACAAAACCTTCCTTGTGCGGACACGTCCTTGCTTGAGTTGTATGTTCATTCCCACCCTCCTTCGATATCATTGTCAGATACTTCTATATGCTATGGCAGTTCGCTCAGCGTAGATTTATCATCAGTGACAGATGACATAGAATGGTGGGATGGAAGTCAACAAAAGATTAGGTCTTTTGGCATTGCAAATACTTATTCCTTTGTAATACGTAACAACTACGGATGTGAGACTTATGAGACCTTTGAGCTAAATTTGAGACCTTCACCAGATATTTCTCAACTAGATGTTCTCATCTGCGAAGGCGATGAATATGAATTTTTCGGTCAATTTTATAATGCTCCTGGACAATATACTCAGAGTATATCTGATACATATGGATGTGATAGCATAATCTATGACCTGAATATTGATTTCTTTGAAGAGTATGACATTGAAATTTCGGGTGAGATATCATTTTGCGAGGGAGAAATTACCATGCTCGATGTACTATCGGATCATTCTGACATATTAATTAACGGCATAAATCAAAGCCTTCCAATTGTGATCGATACTCCCGGTAATTATACTTTTACTGGAATAGGTCCCGATGGATGTTATGTCGATACTACCTTTACCGTTTCAGTGAACAGTATACCAAGTGTATCGACTTCTGACTTGATAGATATACCCTTTAGCCAAGGACTGAATCTTCCTGTTGAATACAGCGATGATGTAGTTTCCTATTTATGGTCTCCTAGTGAAGGTCTCAATTGCAGTAATTGTCCTTTTCCAGTTCTTAGCTATCAAGTCGAAGGATGGTTTACCATCTTGGTAGAAAACCAATGGGGATGTACTGCCATGAAAAGTCTTCAAGTTTCATTTGAGGATGCGGCCATTTACATACCTAACGTCATTGCATCAAGACCAACTATTAGGGAAAATGGTATTTTGTACATACAGAGTAATCATGATTTGATTTATGACATACTTGTCTTTGACCGTTGGGGAAATCGACTATTCAGCAACTACAATGTATCAAGTAATGACTCTTATGCAGGATGGGAACCCCTGGGTACTCTCAATCCAGGAGTATATGTCTATGTTATTTCCTATATTTCCAATGGTAAGAAGATCACTGTCACAGGAGATATAACATTGCTGTAATCTATCAATGTTTTATTTTGGCTTTTAAAAATTGGGGCAGGTTACCCTACTCTGTCTTTTTCCTTGTGGATTGGTATAAATAAAAGTTGTTTCAAAGGCACCTCTGCGACTATTGATCACTGATAGGTCCGACATGGTAATGTCGTAACTCAGGCCGAGCATAATTCTTCCCTTTTCCAACATTCCAGATACGATCAAAGCATCCATGTGCATGCTGTCATAGGTTTTGCTAATACGCGTCGCAAGACCAGCTCTCATAGCGATGTCACCCCCGTCCCTATTTGTAAAACGAAGATTGCTTCCGAGATTTATCTGGGTAGAAGGTCCCTGGAATACAAGTGCCAATGATGGCATGACACTCATCTCATCATGCAATGGTAATTCCAAACCTCCATGTACTGTCCATCGTGAGTAAATGGGTGAGTTCCCATCCGTGGTAAGAGCCACATTAGCTTCATTGATATGATCTAAGGCCAATCCAGCATAGTAACTCTTGTTCTCGCCCATGACTGCATACCATAGTAATCCTAGATTGACGTCTACGATAAATGAACTTTTTAGATCTAAGTCATTGAAGATTTCAAAATCATCAAGTGTCTTGTCCTCCAGCTGTGTACTATAATTAAACTGTCTGCCAAACCAAAGGTCGGACCAGTTGACGCTATTCTGCCCACCACCTATCTGGCCACCAAAGATGAGGTACTGACCATTTCCACGACGGTCGCCTCTCATTTGTTTGAGGTACGATACTGTGATGTGCGTCATGGTCTGAGTGAAACGACTCTGTCCTGCCTGATCCCTCATGATATCCATGCCTACGGTGAAGTAATCATTTCTCCCTGCATATACTCTATACTGTAGGTCGGCGTACATGGTCTTGAATGAGAATCCACCGAGTATGGATGACCACTGATCACGATATGCCAGATTGATCTTATAACTGCCTTCGAATGCGCCGCTCATGGCGGGATTGAGGTAAGTATTGACATTATAATACTGTGAAAAATAAGGATCCTGACTCTGAAGTCCACTTACCAGAAACAACATAATTACCACACACTTTAATCTGCTCATCTTATCAGTGTTGTATGTCCATTAAAAACCTGACGCTTGCCATAATCAAATTCTATTTCTGCCACCCATACGAAAACACCAGGATTCATCTCTTCTCCATCGAAGGTGCCATCCCATCCAATGTCTTCCATATTGACAATAAAATCCTCGGCTTCAAATATCTTTTCACCCCATCTAGAGTAAACTCTAAAGCTGAGTACCCGGCTATCATCAGGACCATAGACGTGAAGTAAGTCGTTGATATTATCCCCATTGGGTGTAAATCCCGTAGGTACTTTGATGTAGTTATGGTTGAGTATTGTAATCCTTCTACTGTCTGATGCTCTACAGCCGTTTTCATCGATGATATCGAGCTCGACAACCATGTCAGAGACAATACTATCGATGTGCAGTGGATGACAGTCAAAGCATGTGACCTTTCCTCTGTCAAATGTGTTCCAATCATATGTAACATCGCCGGACGAATTGGTGATCGTCGCAAAGATGTCCATCGAACTATTATAATCTACCGTTATATCGTCGCCAATACCTACAGTTACCGGAGGAGGTTCATCAACAATAAGTCCTGTGATGCTATCGATGCATCCATTGCTATCCTTGACATAAACAGAATAAGTACCTGCAGTCAAGCCCACAAGTGTCGGTGATCCAGTATAGATGATTCCATCAGAACTGAATACATAGATGCCTGTACCTCCAGATGCACTTGCTTCAATAATACCATCTCTTCCGCCTTCACACATTACATCACTTGCCACAGCGTCCATCACAAGTCCAAATTCTGGTTCATCGACAAAAATAGAGTCTAGCACCTGACAGCCGTTGCCATCTGTTACCGTGGCATAATAGACACCCGTGGACAAATTGCTTATTTCATCATCAGAACTTCCAGTGGACCACATGTAGGAATATGGTTCAGCGCCACCTCCAGCTATGATTTCCAATTCTCCGTCATTGCCTCCTGCACAGAATATGTTGAATACTCGAAAGTCTACGCTCAGCTCAATGGGTTCATCTATATTATAGATATCCGTGCTTGTACATCCATTGTCATCAGCTACGGTGACCACATAACTTCCTGATAATAGACTTTGCACAATGGGTCCCATCTGGAAACCTGTATTCTGATCCCATAAATACTTATATGGTCCTTGACCTCCACTGGCATCAACCTCAATCATACCATCAGAGCCGAGATAGCATGAGACATCTGATGAATTAATTTCTATAAGCTCTACCTCAGGAGGATTGAAAGCAGTCCAATCAAAGCGAGCTGTACAGCCAAATTTATCTTCAACCTCAACGAAATATGAGTTGCCAGCTACAACACCATCGAGGATTTCTGTATTATTGGTAGGCTCGCTACTCCATGATATGGTGAAGTCATCCAGAGGTTGGGATTGATTTCCGTATAGAATAGAAGTGACTTCTGCAGTACCATCGTTGTCATCATGACAACTGGGATCACCTTGAACCACCTCTAAGAGTAAGGTGTCAAGTTGAGTGACTTCAATACTTACCATCTCCGTACACATATTGTCATCCGTCACTATAACGCTATAGTTTCCTGCAATCAAACCATTTATAATTAATGTTGTATCTCCTGTGCTCCACATTATACTATATGGTCCAGTACCTCCCATGGAATTGATACTTGCCATTCCATCTGACGCATTGAAGCAAATGGTATCAGGCTGAGAAATATTGATAGCCAAGGAATCTTCAGGCTCTGAAATTAGATAACTACTTGATCCTGAGCATCCATTCTGGTCAGTGACTGTAATGTTGTAAACCCCGGCTTCAAGGCCTGTTATATCTTCTATGGTATCAACAAATCCTTTGGGTCCCGTCCAATCATAATCATATGGTACTGTCCCGCCTAAAACGTCTAAAGCTATTTCTCCTGTAAATTCTCCATTGCAGGTCACGTTTGTTTTCGTCTGCATTATATTTATCGCATCAGAAAGTCCGATTTCTACATTTAGCAGAACTGCGGTACAAAGATTGTCATCCGTCACCGTAAGATTATAAAATCCAGATTCCAAATCACTTATATCCTTAAAATTGGAAGTATAAGGTGGTGAGCCGGGTCCTACCCAGCTATACTGGTATCCACCCTCTCCACCCATAACATTTATGTCTATAGATCCTTTTACACCAGCAGTACATCCAGCATCGGTAACATCTTCCATAATAATGATCGAATCAGGCTGAGTAATCAAAATCCATACCGTGTCAGGACAGTATATTCCTTCAGACACTGTCACACAATACATACCAGTATCGAGTGAAGTGACATTGGCACCAGTTAAGGATACATCACTCCACTCATATGACTCCCCACCCATTCCACCGATGACTCCAATATCGATCATTCCATCGTTTCCTCGGAAGCAAGAAACATCAGAATGATTCTCACTTGCAGTTAGAAATTGCTGAGGATTGATAATGGTATTATATTCAAATGTACATCCAGCTTCATCTGTTACTGTAACTGATATTGGGCCCACCATAGCAGAAATGTGAGGATTGTCCACTGACAAATCATCCCAGAGATACGAGTACTGTCCTGTTCCACCTGTCACGATTATCTCAGCAGTCCCAGACACCTGGCAATTGAGGTTAACCACAAATCCATTATAAATAATTGGGGGTGAGTTGGGAATATTGGTTGTACCCGTGGTCGTACAGTTATGGGCGTCTGTCACAGTGACCATTATCGTTCCCGAGGGCAGGTTAATGGCAGTATCCATCAGCTCAGTACCAGCAGACCAGGCATATGAGTATGGTTCTGTACCTCCGGTAACTTCCACTATCGATTCTCCTGTGTTTGTTCCTGTACACCCATCTGGTGTATTCATAAATCCATCCACTTCCAACGTATCTGGATCACTGATTGTAACAACGGCAAAAAGGGGAGGACAAGGTCCCTCATCATCAACAAATAATGTATAAATACCATCGGAAAGACCAGTAGCTATAGAATCAATGGAGCTATCATGCAACCATTCAAAAACATATTCTCCTACTCCGTTGAATACTTCTATTGTAGCAGCTCCATCACTGTCATGAATACATGATATCTCTTGGACGATTACCTGATTAAAATCTAATAGAGGTAAGCTGTCAATAGAAAAATTTACTTCTATAGCGCAGCTCAAGTCATCAGTAACTGTTATCGTATAATCACCGCCAACGAGCCCCGTATAGTCCAAAGTCCCTCCTTCAACAAAAATGGCCATATTGGGCTCACCAGGAAAATCAAAGTCGTAAGGCGGCGTAGTACCTGATACTATAAACTGTATATTTCCATTTTGTATCATTCCTTCACAAGAGGCATTTATATCATTAATTACAACAAGTGGAGGATCACAAGAAGGAGTGGTACACGTATCCCTTCCTATCTCACTCGTACATCCATCAACTGAGTATTGTACTGACAAAGTAACGGTCTCATTATTGGCGAGGCCAGTGACGTCATATAACGCCACGTTCCCTATATCTATCCACGGTCCCATACCGTTAACCTGAACCAGATATGTAGCCATCGGAATAAGTGTCCAGCTAAACTGAATTGCTGATCCAGATAGAATTTTACAAATGACATCAGGTGCGGGAAGACCCGGATCGATCGTAACCAAGACAGAATCAATAGTTGTACAACCATAGGAGTCTGAAGTCTCGAGGTAATACATCGTTGTACTACTCGGATTTACCGTAATATCTTCACAATCAAGACAGTCAATGCTACCGTCATTAGGGCTCCATTCATACGATAAACTATATATAGAATTAAAACAAATGGACCATGACTTAAAGAGGTTCCATCCATTAATGACCCCTAGAGGAAGTGGGGTTTTGTCGAGAAAAACCAGTAATCTCCATGTGCCATTGCTACGATACGTTCCATCCCATAAGTCCGAAAACTCACCCTCAGGTGAAAAATCTCCGCTGTACTCAGGATTACCTGGAAAAAATGAACCAAGCGTGGGATTTCCATTATTTATATTATTACTGACCTGTGGCACAAAGCACATATTAATAAATGTATCTACATCTACAGGAGGTACTAATCCGTCAAAAAGTCCTTCGCCGATATCTGTCGCCAACTCCAATACCTGACCATCAGGGCCGAAGAGATAGAAGTCATAGATAGACATATCGAATGCCAATGAAGACATAGAATCTATACAGACTCTTTTGATAACTCCATCAGCAAGTATATCAGGAGCAACATTCGACACGGTAATGTCAAAGTAATACTCATTGATCCCAGCATCTCCCAGTAATACGCTAGGTCCAGCATATGAAAACTTAGGTGGCTCCGGAAGCATAAAAGTGGGTGGAAGGTTAACATCAAGAAAGGTCGATTTACCTGGGCATATTGTTACATCTGATGGCATCTCCATCGGCTCGATGATGCTTTCTCTTATGAGTACTCTAAATGTATCCAGATGGCATTCATCCTTTCTGACTTCAAACGAAATATACTCATCCCCTTCCATGATACCATCCTCATAGGCTTCTATGGGGATCATTACCTCGTTGCTACCTGCAGGAATTATTACTGGTAGACTGAGGAGAGAATAGTCAACCCCTTCAGTAGCAAGATTGGGAAAGAGTGGATCACTCGTTATAAGGGTAAATGAAACATCGAGGTCAGTAGCTGTATTATTGGGCAAAGAAAACCTTAAACTTCCCATAGAGCAACCCTCAGCTACACTTCCATCAACGCTAATTGTTTCCAGACTCACATTAAGAGAGCCTGTACTAAAACTCTTGGCGGCCAAAAATACGGCCGAGTCATAGGAGTCATCCTCTCCATCACCTATGGCTAGCTTGATCGTATATTCTTTACAAGGTGTGACTATGACCTGGGCTGTAAAAACATCGGTAATGCCATCATAGGTTGGTTGATTGTTGGATGCTATTGTATTGTAATACTGGCTAAAATTTAACGAACCATCAGGCAGCGTACAATTGGATATATTTCCGTTGCTACTCACAGTTCCCGAATTAACAAAATTGATTGTCACAGGAAAATTGAGAAATGTATTTCCTGATGGATCAGTGGGGTCAGGAATCAGCGCTATGTTGTCCCAATTATAGGTGCCTCCGCCTTCACTTGCTGGTCTTGGTCCCTGGATGAAGAATCCGAATACATCATTGAAGTCTGTACAGACAAATTCTGGATACTCTTCACTTCCAAACGCATACTGAAAACGAAGGGTGTCATCCGTAGGGATAAAAGTAATCTCGTACTTAGCAATGTCTAATAGACCTACAGTAGCTGTTGCTTCTAACTCTGCATCACTAACAGAGGATCCACTCGTAAAACCAATATTGGCATCAGAGTTATTGACATTGTCCGCATCGCCAGCCAATCCTGTGCTCATCACGATTCCTCGATCCATATTTACAAAAGGAGCTGCATTGTCAAAAGCTCCAACGGCATTATCAGTTCCAAAATAACTAACTGATATAACTTCTACTCCGTCACCGAGAAAGACATTTTCAATTAATGACTCAGGCGTATAAGCAGGCTCATCAGCACTGATAACGGTCATCTGGGTAGATCCTACAACGGGTAAAAACAAGCAAAAAATCAGAATATTTCTCAAATTCCTAATCACCGTGATTTTCTTTATTAAGCTACTATATGGTAGATAGATCAAAAGTGATAAAACGCTGCTTTATAACGTATACTTCGGGCGCAAAATTACTTAATAATAAATGTAAAAAACTACTAATATGAACTTCTCTGTCACTATTGGTTTTAATAATGAATAGTTTTACTAAATATCTGAAACAAATGAAACGCATATTATCATATTTTACTGCCTCTTGTTTAGGTGTTCTGACGGCTTTAACGCTTATAATCCTCTTATTTGTCCTGGTCGCTGCATTCAGCGGAGGTGGTGGTGAAGGTATAGCTGCAGACTCTGTTCTTGTGCTCGACCTATCAGAACCCATATCGGAAAAAACAAACAATATAGCTATCTCAATGTATGACCCTGCATCCTCTTCCAGCATAGGTCTTAGGCATTTTCAACGTCTGATGGAAGAAGCAGCATCAGATAAAAGAATCAAGTCGATGCTTATTAAAAACTCAGGAGTGAGTACTGGACTCGCTACCATTCACTCATTGAGAGCAAGTATAGACACATTCAAGAGAAGCGGCAAAAAGGTTTATGCCTACGCGGATTATATGTCCCAAGGCGCTTACTTCCTTGCCGGAGCCGCCGATAGCATTTTCTTGAATCCCAATGGATCTATTGACCTTAAGGGTTTTGGTACCATCGTACCCTATTACAAGGAGATAATGGACAAATATGGTGTGGAGATGGATGTTTTCTACGCTGGAGAATTCAAGAGTGCTACTGAATCTTATAGACTTACCTCGATGAGTGCTGAAAACAGATTCCAGCTTCAGGAGTTTATGAACGATGCTTTTTCTCATTTCTCTGGCCAAATAGCCATGGATCGAGGTCTAGATAAAAACGTCGTAAATGAAGCTGCCAGTAGTCTCGACTTACGTAATCCTCAGATTTGCAAGGATCTAGGATTTATAGACGGCATTGTATATTGGGACGAGATGGAAGAACTTATCAGAAAAGGCCTAGATCTCAAAAATGATAAGAAAATAAATTATGTAGATCTTGTTGATTACAAAGAGGATGTAGTCCTGATAGAAAAGGGGAAAATGGACAACAAAATTGCCATTCTTTATCTAGAGGGTGAAATATCCTATGGCAATGGAAAGACAGGTATTATAGATGACACCAGGTATCTTCCTATTCTTAAGAAGATTCGCAACGACGATAAGATAAAATCAGTTATTCTTCGTGTCAACTCACCCGGGGGAAGTGCTCTGACATCTGATCTGATATGGCATGAAGTAGAAAAGTTAAAAGAACGTGGAAAGAAGGTAATAGCTTCTTACGGTGACTATGCTGCCTCAGGAGGATATTACATTTCATGCAGTGCTGACACAATTATTGCTATGCCAAGTACTCTTACGGGATCGATAGGTGTCTTTTCTACTTATCCCAACCTAAGTCGGTTTTTAGATAAAAATGGGATAGACTTCGATACTGTAAAGACTCACCCATATGCTGTTTCTTTCTCTCCAATGTATGATATAAGTCCAGATGAAGAGAGTATTATTCATGAGCAGACCCAGCGGATCTATGACCTATTTACCAAGCGTGTAGCGGAAGGACGAAATCTACCTTTAGATCAAGTATATGAGATAGCCAAAGGCAGGATCTACTCTGGACTTGATGCATTAGAGGTTGGGTTGGTGGATGAGATAGGGACATTAGACGACGCCATCGATATGGCATCAGATTATATGGGTACTAAAGAATATCGAATCGTAGAGTACCCGAAGATCAAGGAGAATCTGTTCAAGAAAATCTTGTCAACAGCGTTGTCTGACAACATGGCTAAGACAACTTTCGATGAGTCAACTAAAACAGCGCTGATGAAGTTTGAGGACTTTGAAAGAAAAATTTCTACTAAAGGACCTCAGGCTAGAATGCCGTATGAGGTGCGATTGAAGTAGGTGTTGGTGAAAACTAGTGCATTCGCAAAGAAATTGTAGCTGATATTATTGTAGAATATTGAAGGCTAGTTCATTGAGTACATCTTCATTGGACAGATGTCGCTGACCCAAGCCCTTGGATTGTCTATCCGCTTTTGCCAGTGAAGAGAATATTTTTTTCAACTGGTCGATCTTAAAATTGGCCGCCGCCTGTTTATACTCTTTTAGAAAAAAAGACGCCCGTGGACTAAGTCCCATTAACTTTAATTGCTCGGCTTCTGACCGAGATTTAGAGCCTCGAAGTACCGCAAGCTTTGCAAAATAGGAATAGATATTGGCGATGACCATAACCAACGGATTTGACTTTTCATTTCTAGACATATAATGTATGATGGCAAATGACTTGGTCTCATTTCGCATACCTAAGGCCTTGTTTAGCTCGAATACGTTGTACTCCTTGCTTACACCTACCATGTCATATACCATGGATTCACTGATTGATTCCTGATCCAGGCTTATCAACAGCTTGTCGATCTCTCCAGATAATATATTGAGGTCAGAACCTACAAATTCGGCAAGGAGATAAGTAGCTTTAACATCAATACTCTTGTTCTTAGTTTTCACATAAGATGTAACCCATTGAGGGATTTTGTTATCATATATCTTCTTTGAATCAAAAACGACGGCATTCTTGGTTAGTGACTTAGCAAATGCAGTACGCATATCAAGCTTCTTATTCTTGTGAGCTAGTACAAGAATTGTATGGGTAGCGGGTGAATCGATATAAAGTTTCAAGTCAGCGATATTCTTCATCGATTGCGCTTCTTTTACTATGACCACCTTTCTCTCTGACATCATGGGAAACTGTCGAGCATTGTCGATGACATCATTGGCGTCGATGTCCTTACCATAAAGTACGATCTGATTAAATGCTTTTTGAGACTCGTCCAACGCATTTTTACTTACATGCTCAGTCAAGACATCTATGAAGTATGGCTCCTCGCCTTGGAGAAAGTAAATCGACTGATACACCCCCTTGTTCATCTCGTCTATAATTGCATTATAGGTCATATCAATGCATGTTTATACCGCCTGTCAATTACGAACTGATCAGGAAACTTAGGTGTAATACTGCTATAGAATTTCATTAAATCAGACATGACCACGTCAAGTCCTGTGTCGGCAGATAGTACGGGACCTATCCCTGCAATCTTCTTTTTATAGTCGAGATAGGCAAGAGCTATTGGAACATTCGCCATTTCTGCTATCCTAAAAAATCCTGTCTTCCATTTATCAGTCTTCACCCTATTGCCCTCGGGTGATATGATGAGAGCAATATCTTCATACTCTTTAAAGACATTGGCGAGCATGGTGGTCTGGTTGGCTTTCCGATCAAATTTTTTTCCAGCATTGGGGTCAAGACCTATCCCACCTAGGGGAACAATAATGGAGTTCATGGGAAACTTTGTCCAGAAATTTTTGATAGCCACTTTTATGGGAACACCTAAGGCATGCATAGCACTTACGGCAAAATAAAAATCCCAATTGGAGGTATGCGGCCCGGCAACTAGAACACATCGTGATGTCTCAGGAGGAATATTGTCTGCAATAGACCAATCGTGAAATTTAAGAACGGATTTACCAAGTTGTTTAAGCATATGTAATTCTGGAAACTACAATTATAGACATATCAAAGGGATATTATCCCCTCCCTCACAATCATCCTGCACATTTTATGGAGCTAAGCGGATTGATACTCGATCTGCTATTCTCCCAAGGTCAAAATGAAATCATAATGAACTTTCGTTCATAAGCCTGAGCCTTTCGAAATACTCATGCGAGCATGGTATTTCTCTCTTCTCATTCTTATCCCAGATTTCATCCTCTGGTGGAGCTAAGCGGATTCGAACCGCTGGCCTCTTGACTGCCAGTCAAGTGCTCTAGCCAACTGAGCTATAGCCCCGTATTTCTTCAAGGGGCTCATAGCGAAGTGCCTGTCCCGTCTAAGGAACGAGGTACGGGAAGCTATAGCCCAAAAAATCGTGGTGTCAAAGAAACTAAAAAAATATCACCCTATCCTACAAGCGACTTGAAAAATCGGGTATGGACACCATTCATTCTGTTTTGTCATCTAGTATAAAAACAGAGATATGAAAAGGAATCGTCATTCTGCTCATCTCGATACATCTTCCATGGCTGACATAGCATTTCTGCTGCTCATCTTTTTTTTAGTAACAACTACCATTTTCGATGACAAGGGAATCAAAGTCATTCTGCCACCATACTCTGATCATGCGAGAAGTGCGTCCAAGAAGGACCTACTTTGAATTAATATCAATGGCGATGATGAAGTATTCGCGGGTGGCAATGTACTTCCAGTAACTAAGGTAAAAGAGATAATAATGAACTACGTGTTGAATCCAAATCATGACAACGGCAAAGCCACCTGCCCTAAGACGGGGATCGTTTCGCTGATCAACGACGAAGAAACATCGTACAAAACCTATACCCTAGTCTACAGCCAGATACGGGTAGCTTATGACGAGATGAGAGATGACATGTCCAATGAGTTGTTTGGAAAAAATATCATGTCCAATGAGTTGTTTGGAAAAAATTCTCAAGTTCTCACAGCTCAGTCATGTAGACAAAAAGAAGATAGCTGAGCTAATCCCGATTAAAGTCTCGGAAGCTGACCCATCAAGCTTTTCATCAATTCATTAACCTATCATACTAATTGAAATCAAAATTGGTATTAAATGAATAACTATGAAAAAGAAAAAACAAAGCACACCCAGAATATCAACCGCATCCTTGCCAGATATCGTATTTATGTTGCTTTTCTTCTTTATGGTAGTCACTGTCCTCAGGGTAGAATCCTATCAACTAGACATCGTCCTACCGGAAGTAAGAGACCTCACCAAACTTTCCTATAATCGAAATGCCGCTAATTTCTATATAGGAAGAAGCAACGGTAGTCAGAAGATACAGTTAAACGACAAATATATGAGCATCGATCAAGTTGAGAATGCAATCAGGTCACTTGCCGCCAAATACCCCAATAAGCCCTTTGAGAATTTTCTAGAAGTTGATCAGGACACCAAGATGCGTCTAGTCCATAAGGTCAAAATAGAGATGCGAAAAGCGGAACAATACAAACTTAACTATGTATTGGTTGAAGAATGATTTATAGCTACATAACGTGCGTAGTAATGCAAAATCTTCCCATGAATTTCTAGCAGGTGATAGGTGGTGTTGAGGACTCTTTCAACAAAAAAAAAGCCCCAATCTCCATATGAAGATCAGGGCGGAATAGTTCATTTAACTGTGTCTTACCTTATCACTATCATCTTCTTGATCGCTCGGTACTTGCCTGAGATTACCTCGTATCTATACACGCCCGATGTACCAATCTGCTTGTTGTCGATGACTATCGTGTGACTTCCCTTCTCTTTATAGTCTTTCATCGTATACACTATCTTACCACTCTGATCATATACATTCAGTGTCATCTCCCCTCCGACAGGTAGTTCCACTCCTATGCTTGTCTTCTCTGACCATGGGTTTGGTGTGTTTTGATACAACGTAAACTCTGACTTGTCTTCTTCCGTCCTCAGTCTTACCTCCTCGATCTGTCCCCCTCGGTACGCCTCTGCCTTCATCCGTACCTCTGTTACTCGTATTGCCCCCAGATCTCCTTCTCCTTCTTTCACTACAATGTAAAACAGATCCTCTTCTCCTTCCTCACTCATCGCCTCGCCTCCCTCCACATGCCAGCTTATACGTACCTCGTTGTTTCGAGCTATGTGATAGTTTGTTCCTTTCATCTCCATCGCTCCTCCTTCTATGCCCACTATCATCATTGCTCCTGTATTCAAAGTCATCTGCAATCCCTCTAATCCATTGATATCATCTGACCTTACTCCTATCCTTGTTCCTTCTTCGCTATAGGACATGTCTAGTATCAAGCTATTCCCACTTCTGCTCTCTACCTCTGTTCCCATCATCTGTGCCTCTGCTGACCCATTCACATCCCCTATCTTTGTCCCTACAAAGTCTATGTCCATGTTGCTATTCAGATTCTCGATCTCATATACTTCTGGTATTGCTTCTGCCCATGGATCCGCTGCCACTGCAAAATCATGATCTGCATCTATAAACCTCCAGCTTGTATTGTGGGGAAACTCCTCATAGATTCCTAATATCAACTTCCTCAACTCGATTAAATCCACTGCCGTCACTTCATCATTGTGGTTAATATCCGCTGATATCAGGTTCAGCGGTCCTTCTAACTCGTCAAGTCCCAATATGTGCTTCTGCATCAATAGTAAGTCCAGTGTGCTCACCCCATTCATCACATCATCATTCTTCTCTGGTGATACTGTATAATCACCTCCCAATGGCATGTATTCAAATGCATACATACCACTCTCATCTGTCATATTCAGCAAGTCACCTCCTGCCAACTCTACACTCACTTCTTCCATCTCAGCTCCTCCTCCTGTTCTTACCTCACCCATCACATTTGCTGTCACCAGCTCTGGACAGAAGTCTACTCCATTCTCATCCAGCACATCTATAAAGGTCTCACAGTAAGCTTGGTTTCCATTCTCATCCGTCACCCATAACTCCACTGGTCTATCGAGTCCTATGTCATCACAGTCAAACATGATCTCATCATCATTGGGATCACTACTAAAGCTTAGATCTATTGCATAGCCACATTGATGATTACTCCCGCCGTCAAAATACTCAGGTGCCAATACCACCATCTCTGTATCTATGTCGCCATCTCCGTCCAGATCCATCGCTACCAACTGTGTTGATAACCCATAGATGCATATCGGCGTCGGTGGCTTGGCATTTATCACTTCAAAGTCCTGATCTGCACTCACAAAGTTTCCACACTCATCATGTACTGTCCATGTGATCGTATATATCCCTATGTCATACAATCCTGATGCGTCATTGCCTAGTCCAAAGTAATCTACATCCCCATCTCTATCTTCATCGATCTCGTAGCTCCAGTTGAGCCCTTCTTCTGATGTACAGTCATCTGACCCTGTTGCTACCAAGTCTACATGCGCCGCTGCACAGTTCACATCAAAGGTCTCTACCTCGATCGTACTCAATGCATCTATTGTCGGAGCTACTGTATTGAATACCTTGATCACCTGCGTATATTCCCATGTCTTCAGCGTCCCATCACTATTGCGCTGACACCAGTCTATCACCGTCCATTCCCTCAGTATCTTGAAGCATGCCTCCTCTCCATCGGCAAACGTATGCACTGAGTCATCATAATTATAACCTGTCAAGTCACATTCGTCCTCTGTGATCACTGGTACATCAAAACCTGCCGGTAAGTCCTCAGGATCTGTCCCCACTATTGAACAGAAATCTGATCCTTCATAGTGTAATGGCCAGATGATTCCTGACTCATCCAGCGGGTCGCTATTGATAAAGGTGATCACTTGTTGGCACGTCTGTACGATGCCATTGTTATCTACTAGAGTAAAGTCTCTTGTGATCGTTCCCAGTCCACAGTTGTCGATATCTATGTCTGCCTCTTCGCTCACAGGTGGTGCATCACAGTTGTCCATAATTCCCGCCATTCCAAAGAAATCTCCTAGAAGGTCAGGGTCAAAATTTGTCGTACACTCTACTGTCATATCTGCTGGACAATAGAAAAATGGCGTCTGCTTGTCCTGTACTATCGCCGTTACCATACACTCATTGTAATTAGCTGACGTGTCATATACTCGTAACATTACCATTACTTCCTCGCCTACATCTGCACAACAGAATTCTACGTGGGCTCCCCATATCAAGTTCTCAGCAATTCCACAATTGTCCGTCATCCTTCTTACCTCAAATCTGTCGATCTCGCAATTGTCATAACTGCCATCATCAAAACTCTCAGCATACACTACTGCTCTTCCATCTTGCTTTATACTCACTACCGTATGCTGCTCACACACTATTATTGGCTGCGTTCCGTCTTCTATCGTTACCTCAAATGAACACTCACTACTATTGTAACACCCATCATAGGCCGTATATGTAATCATATGTGTGCCTACAGGCAAGGTCACCTCGCCTCCATTCTGATTGTCTAAGAACCCTCCTGGGTAAGCTACATCTACCTCAACTGGCTCGTTGCAATTGTCGCTCACCGCTGCTGCTGGTAAGTCTATCATCGCTGTACACTGTCCATAGTTTGTAGGTGTTGTACTCAGGGTCATGTCTGATGGACAAGTAATCGATGGCCCTTCATGGTCAAATAACTCTATCATCTGTACCCACAGCTGTGGCCCTACTAGTCCACCACAATGCCACTCACCTACTTCCCAGGTTCGCATGATACGAGTATGACATCCACTCTCAAATAGTACTACATCTTTATAGTTTACAAATCCATTGCAGAAATTTGGTGGTATAACTGGCCACAATGCTATTCCTGTATACGTCGGTATTCCCGTTACATCTGGATGCGGATGACCATTCTCATCTACCGGATAACCGCCATCACAGCTAAACTCTAGGTTCATTGATCCTGGAAAATCTATCGCTCCGAAATCTATCCGCAATAAATTAATCGTCTGATAGCAGGTGTCGCTCTCGTTGCCGGCATTGTCTCGCGCTACCCACTTGCGATATACCCGTGCTATATAATCCGGATCACAATCGAGAAACTCGTGGTATTCTTCTACTAGCAATACGGCCCCTCCACAATTGTCTGATGATATAGGGGTAGGAACAGTAGAAAGTGCGTTGCACGCAATATCTACGTCATCACAGACTAGCGGTCCCGGAGGAAGCTTGTCTTCTACTGTAATCTCTCCATCACAACAAAGTCCACTTGGTACATGACAAACGCTATAAGTTAATGTTTGACCTATTTGACCTTGACCCACAGTATTTCCAAGATTTGTCACACCGTCAGGTGCCCATACCGTAACCTCATAATTATCAATACATCCTAAACTATCATTGGATAACAGCATGTATGGGTTTAGCGTAGCTTCACAGTTTTCATCAAGTGAAATATTCTCTGTTTTACAAGCAAGTCCATCAGGTATATACTCATTTATTGTTACGTCAAAGGAACACTCAGCTGTATTTCCAGCCACATCAGATGCAACATACGTAACGGTCGTTGTTCCTGTGGGGAAATTTGATCCCGGAGCGAGGCCACTTGTAAGTTGTAAGTCATATGATGAAATTTCAACAATATATCGTCTTGGTAGTATTGCTGGACTATCATACCAGCCATCCAAAAATCCTCCAAAAAAGTCCCATGTATATACATAATCACCGTCTATGATTCCAGGTTGACCAAGCCCCCATGAATCGAATATCAAAGGGTCACCGTTGACCCATTTAAAATCGCCCAATTCTTCAGAGTATCTTAATCCAATCCAGTACTGAGAAAATAAGCCAGCAGACAATGCGCCTTCTAAGAAGTCTTGCTCAGCCTGATCGCTGATCGCAACCAAATGTCCTCCTGCCATAGCGGCCGCAGTATTGGCATCTTCCCATGATAAGGCTCCTGCAAACCCTACGGATGCGAAGTAACTGCTACCATTATGCATGCCTAAGAAATCAAATCCAGGTAATGAAGATGGAGGCATGGCGGGGCAATTGTCCGTCACTGTTGCCATGAAACAAACCACTGCTTCGCAGTCATCACGGCCAAGATCAATTACTATATCATCAGGGCAAGTAATCTCTGGTGGCATGCTGTCTGCCACAGTTGCAATAAATGTGCACATAGACTCTGTCCCATCACAATTCTCCACTGTATACTCAATAGTATAGTCACCCGGGCCTTGCGAAGATCCATTAGCTGGCCCATCAGTCTGATTAATTTCTGTAATGTTAAATGTAAAATTATCAATGATCATGGTTGTTACTCCAGCTTGGTTATTGGACTTTACCCTGAAGCAAAATACTTGACCAGAAGCAAGTGATAGGTCCGTGACAGATCCACTTTCGTTAGGAATTCCAGTTCCAGGCGGAACTCCCATCATATTGAGGAGAGTCTCTGTACCGTCGATAGTCATAGCAGGTTCATTATTGATAAGTTGCATACCGCCACCAATCGCTGTAGCATCCCAGTCAAAACTAACGGTTACATCGAATGGTATATTGATACAAAAGTCAGTATCAGTATTTACTCCTGCCACCCCACTGGACGATCCAGTAAAAGTAATTGAGGAGCCGTCTGGCAATGGGCTCGCTCCTCCATTTTCACCATTGGTGTTAAGAATCCATATTGTTGGGTCGTTAGCATCAAATGATCCAACGAAATCATTACATGTAATGTCATATTCTGGTTCTACCCAGTCGATTGTGGCCATACACGTCTCGTCAGCATTAACAGTTAAGTCTGCAGGAAGACCAGAGACTTCTGAAGGGCATTGTGAAGAAAGCTCGTGGCTACTTAAAAATAGAGCCAGGACAATCATTAAATAGTTTTGGTGTTTCATCAAATTCAATTTTAAATCATTTCAAATATTAAATTCATCGCTCTACCGAAGTAGATCGAGCAATTTCTAGGAAAGAATATGATCAGGAATTGATTTGAAATTTCAGAAGATATCTCCTCAGAAAATAGAAGAAATTAAAAATGTAGCTTTCTCAATTTCAAGAACCCGAAACATATAATAATACCACCTGAAGCAATGCCTCAAATGTTTACTGGGGGGATGGAATAAATCGGGTTTTTGAGAATTATATTAATTCAATTTCAAAGATATTAAAATATATTAAATATGTAACTTATATGATGATATTTTTTAAAATGAACATTTTTCCTTGTATAAGTGCTGTTTTTACAGAATATATTTCTCTCATAGAAACTGTCAATTCGACTATTACTAGTTGTTATATATAGTATAATAATTACATATATAATTATATTATATATTACTTACTTATATGTGTTCTTCATTCAACAAAATTCAAAAGCCCCAATCTCCATATGAAGATCAGGGCGGAATAGTTCATTTAACTGTGTCTTACCTTATCACTATCATCTTCTTGATCGCTCGGTACTTGCCTGAGATTACCTCGTATCTATACACGCCCGATGTACCAATCTGCTTGTTGTCGATGACTATCGTGTGACTTCCCTTCTCTTTATAGTCTTTCATCGTATACACTATCTTACCACTCTGATCATATACATTCAGTGTCATCTCCCCTCCGACAGGTAGTTCCACTCCTATGCTTGTCTTCTCTGACCATGGGTTTGGTGTGTTTTGATACAACGTAAACTCTGACTTGTCTTCTTCCGTCCTCAGTCTTACCTCCTCGATCTGTCCCCCTCGGTACGCCTCTGCCTTCATCCGTACCTCTGTTACTCGTATTGACCCCAGATCTCCTTCTCCTTCTTTCACTACAATGTAAAACAGATCCTCTTCTCCTTCCTCACTCATCGCCTCGCCTCCTGTCCACATGCCAGCTTATACGTACCTCGTTGTTTCGAGCTATGTGATAGTTTGTTCCTTTCATCTCCATCGCTCCTCCTTCTATGCCCACTATCATCATTGCTCCTGTATTCAAAGTCATCTGCAATCCCTCTAATCCATTGATATCATCTGACCTTACTCCTATCCTTGTTCCTTCTTCGCTATAGGACATGTCTAGTATCAAGCTATTCCCACTTCTGCTCTCTACCTCTGTTCCCATCATCTGTGCCTCTGCTGACCCATTCACATCCCCTATCTTTGTCCCTACAAAGTCTATGTCCATGTTGCTATTCAGATTCTCGATCTCATATACTTCTGGTATTGCTTCTGCCCATGGATCCGCTGCCACTGCAAAATCATGATCTGCATCTATAAACCTCCAGCTTGTATTGTGGGGAAACTCCTCATAGATTCCTAATATCAACTTCCTCAACTCGATTAAATCCACTGCCGTCACTTCATCATTGTGGTTAATATCCGCTGATATCAGGTTCAGCGGTCCTTCTAACTCGTCAAGTCCCAATATGTGCTTCTGCATCAATAGTAAGTCCAGTGTGCTCACCCCATTCATCACATCATCATTCTTCCTTGGTGATACAACATAGTCACCCCCCAGTGGCATATCCTCAAATGCATACACCCCACTCTCATCTGTCATATCCAGCAAGTCACCTCCTGCCAACTCTACACTCACCTCTGCCATCTCAGCTCCTCCCTCGGTCCTCACCTGTCCTGATACATCCGCCCTCTGTCGTGGTACCGGACAGAAATCTACTCCATTCTCATCCAGCACATCTATAAAGGTCTCACAGTAAGCCTGGTTTCCATTCTCATCCGTCACCCATAACTCCACTGGTCTATCGAGTCCTATGTCATCACAGTCAAACATGATCTCATCATCATTGGGATCACTACTAAAGCTTAGATCTATTGCATAGCCACATTGATGATTACTCCCGCCGTCAAAATACTCAGGTGCCAATACCACCATCTCTGTATCTATGTCGCCATCTCCGTCCAGATCCATCGCTACCAACTGAGTTGATAACCCATAGATGCATATCGGCGTCGGTGGCTTGGCATTTATCACTTCAAAGTCCTGATCTGCACTCACAAAGTTTCCACACTCATCATGCACTGTCCATGTGATCGTATATATCCCTATGTCATACAATCCTGATGCGTCATTGCCTAGTCCAAAGTAATCTACATCCCCATCTCTATCTTCATCGATCTCGTAGCTCCAGTTGAGCCCTTCTTCTGATGTACAGTCATCTGACCCTGTTGCTACCAAGTCTACATGCGCCGCTGCACAGTTCACATCAAAGGTCTCTACCTCGATCGTACTCAATGCATCTATTGTCGGAGCTACTGTATTGAATACCTTGATCACCTGCGTATATTCCCATGTCCTCAGCGTCCCATCACTATTGCGCTGACACCAGTCTATCACCGTCCATTCCCTCAGTATCTTGAAGCATGCCTCCTCTCCATCGGCAAACGTATGCACTGAGTCATCATAATTATAACCTGTCAAGTCACATTCGTCCTCTGTGATCACTGGTACATCAAAACCTGCCGGTAAGTCCTCAGGATCTGTCCCCACTATTGAACAGAAATCTGATCCTTCATAGTGTAATGGCCAGATGATTCCTGACTCATCCAGCGGGTCGCTATTGATAAAGGTGATCACTTGTTGGCACGTCTGTACGATGCCATTGTTATCTACTAGAGTAAAGTCTCTTGTGATCGTTCCCAGTCCACAGTTGTCGATATCTATGTCTGCCTCTTCGCTCACAGGTGGTGCATCACAGTTGTCCATAATTCCCGCCATTCCAAAGAAATCTCCTAGAAGGTCAGGGTCAAAATTTGTCGTACACTCTACTGTCATATCTGCTGGACAATAGAAAAATGGCGTCTGCTTGTCCTGTACTATCGCCGTTACCATACACTCATTGTAATTAGCTGACGTGTCATATACTCGTAACATTACCATTACTTCCTCGCCTACATCTGCACAACAGAATTCTACGTGGGCTCCCCATATCAAGTTCTCTGCAATTCCACAATTGTCCGTCATCCTTCTTACCTCAAATCTGTCGATCTCGCAATTGTCATAACTGCCATCATCAAAACTCTCAGCATACACTACTGCTCTTCCATCTTGCTTTATACTCACTACCGTATGCTGCTCACACACTATTATTGGCTGCGTTCCGTCTTCTATCGTTACCTCAAATGAACACTCACTACTATTGTAACACCCATCATAGGCCGTATATGTAATCATATGTGTGCCTACAGGCAAGGTCACCTCGCCTCCATTCTGATTGTCTAAGAACCCTCCTGGGTAAGCTACATCTACCTCAACTGGCTCGTTGCAATTGTCGCTCACCGCTGCTGCTGGTAAGTCTATCATCGCTGTACACTGTCCATAGTTTGTAGGTGTTGTACTCAGGGTCATGTCTGATGGACAAGTAATCGATGGCCCTTCATGGTCAAATAACTCTATCATCTGTACCCACAGCTGTGGCCCTACTAGTCCACCACAATGCCACTCACCTACTTCCCAGGTTCGCATGATACGAGTATGACATCCACTCTCAAATAGTACTACATCTTTATAGTTTACAAATCCATTGCAGAAATTTGGTGGTATAACTGGCCACAATGCTGTTCCTGTATACGTCGGTATTCCCGTTACATCTGGATGCGGATGACCATTCTCATCTACCGGATAACCGCCATCACAGCTAAACTCTAGGTTCATTGATCCTGGAAAATCTATCGCTCCGAAATCTATCCGCAATAAATTAATCGTCTGATAGCAGGTGTCGCTCTCGTTGCCGGCATTGTCTCGCGCTACCCACTTGCGATATACCCGTGCTATATAATCCGGATCACAATCGAGAAACTCGTGGTATTCTTCTACTAGCAATACGGCCCCTCCACAATTGTCCATGGCGATTGCATCAGGTACTTGATTAAGGGCATTGCATTCTATATCAACATCATCACAGATTACGGTAGGGGGCAATTTGTCCTCAACTATCAGATAACCCCAACAACATACGTTCGTTATCTCAGAGCATAACTCGTATGTAATAGTCGTACCGATATGGCTATAATCTACTATGTTACCAATATCAATTCCATCTTGATCGAATACCGCTACTCTATAAAAAACAGGGCAAACCTCTTCCCCTCCTATTACCATTCCTGGTGTTATTTCTGCCATGCAATTCTCATCTAACGAAACATGAATTACGGCCTTACAGGACACGGCAACCTCCATCAATTCAACGAGCTCTATCTTTTGTACACAAGAGTCAATATTCTCACATGTATCCAAGGCATAATAGGTACGTTCAATTACGATCAATTCATCAGTCATTGTAGTAATCTCATCTTGGTACTCAATAGTTTCAACTCCACATTCATCTGAAAAAACTCCACCATAACCAATGAAATCTACAATTGGAATACTCGCTTTTGTTTCTGACACTTCGGGCATGATTGAAGTAATGTCAATCATATCGCAAGTCTCCATGCTGATATCTGGGGGACAAGTGATGTCTGGCGCAATGGTATCATCCATGAAGGCTTGAAGAATGCAAGAATCAACATTCCCCACACAATCCTCAATGTAAAATGAGATATCGAGTCCAACAGAGAGGTCACAGCTAAGCGGTGGTAACCCCCCGACATAATTATTGCTGACCTCCACATCCCCGCCACAGTTGTCAGTAACGTTTGCATCAATTAAAGATTCAATTGAAGATACCCAAGCATCTATATCTGATTCATCGTCAATACCACATTCTAAGACTAGATCAGAGAGCAGGTCACAATCCATAACTGGTGGAGTAGCATCTAATACAATAATATTAGTGTAAAATGTATCACTCTCATTCAAACACCCATCAGTAGCTACGTACTTTATTACCCTCACATAATCCTCATCCGTACAACCACTTGGTCCGACTGTCGTTACATCACTCACAACAGATATGACAGGAGTCCCACAATCATCCATCGCCATCGGATCACTGGGAGTTATAACCTCGCTGCCACACTCTACATTTTGATCTAAATTCTGATTAGCATTCCATACTGGATCCGTTGTGTCATCTACTGTGATAAGCTGCGTGTCCATTGCGATATTGTCACACGTATCTGTGATCGTCCACGTTCTTGTCACCATTGTAGGGCACGTTCCTGCTCCTACATCTATGTATGTCAATTCATAACCACATGCCTCTGTCACTGTTGCTCCCGTCAAGCCTAAAAATGTCGATTCCTCGGAATGGTCTAATGTTACTAAGGTCTCTGAATATTCAAAGCCTGCAAGTGCTGCTGTCACTGTCGTGGCGTCTGCAAGACATGCTTCTATACTTATGTCATCCGGTGCTACTATCACGGGATCAGTTGTGTCATCTACTGTGATCGACTGTGTGTCCATCGCGGTATTGTCACATGTATCTGTGATGGTCCATGTACGTGTGATTACCGTCGGACATGTCCCCGCTGCTACATCTATGTACGTCAGCTCGTAACCGCAGGCCTCTGTCACTGAGGATCCTGCCAAGCCTAGGAATGTAGCTTCCTCGGAATGGTCTAATGTTACTAAGGTCTCTGAATACACGAAGCCGGTCAGTGCTGCTGTCACCGTCGTGGCATCAGCAAAGCATGCTTCTATGCTTATATCTTCTGGTGCTACTATCACTGGATCTGTTGTGTCATCTACTGTGATCAACTGAGTGTCCATCGCTGTGTTGTCACACGTGTCTATAATGGTCCACGTTCTGGTCACTATTGTAGGGCACGTGCCCGCTGCTACATCTATGTACGTCAGCTCGTAGCCACATGCTTCCGTCACTGATGCACCTGCCAAGCCAAAGAATGTAGCTTCCTCGGAATGGTCCAGAGTTACTAAGGTCGTTGAATACACGAAGCCGGCATCGGCTGCCGTCACCGTCGTGGCATCAGCAAAGCATGCTTCTATACTTATATCATCAGGTGCTACTATTATGGGATCTATCGCATCGCCTACACTGAGAAGCTGACTATCCATGTCTACATTATCACACGTATCTGTGATCGTATATGTTCTCGTTATGATTACAGGACATGTTCCTGATGGACTATCTATATACGTAATCTCATAACCACAGGCCTCCGTCACTGAGGCTCCCGTCAAACCTAGAAAGGTCGCTTCTTCTGCTTGTGTCAATGTCACCAATGTCTCCGAGTAGTCAAAACCCGTATTCCCAGCTGTCACTGTTGTTATATCTGCAGTACATGCCTCTAATGTGATATCATCAGGGGCTACTATTATTGGATCTATTGCATCACCTACACTGATAAGCTGGCTATCCATCGCCGTGTTGTCACATGTATCTGTGATCGTCCACGTTCTTGTTACCACTGCCGGACATGTTCCCGCTGCCACATCTATATATGTGATCTCATAGCCACAGGCTTCCGTAACTGATGCACCTGTCAAGCCTAAGAATGTAGCTTCCTCTGAATGATCTAGGGTTACCAATGTCTCCGAGTAGTCAAAACCCGTATTCCCAGCTGTCACTGTTGTTATATCTGCAGTACATGCCTCTAATGTGATATCATCAGGGGCTACTATCACTGGATCTGTTGTGTCATCTACTGTGATCAACTGAGTGTCCATCGCTGTGTTGTCACACGTGTCTATAATGGTCCACGTTCTTGTCACTATTGTAGGGCACGTGCCTGCTGCTACATCTATATAAGTCAGCTCGTAGCCACATGCTTCCGTCACTGATGCACCTGTCAAGCCAAAGAATGTAGCTTCCTCGGAATGGTCCAGAGTTACTAAGGTCGTTGAATACACGAAGCCGGCATCGGCTGCCGTCACCGTCGTGGCATCCGCAAAGCATGCTTCTATACTTATATCCTCCGGTGCTACTATTATTGGATCTATTGCATCACCTACACTGATAAGCTGGCTATCCATCGCCGTGTTGTCACATGTATCTGTGATCGTCCACGTTCTTGTTACCACTGCCGGACATGTTCCCGCTGCCACATCTATATATGTGATCTCATAGCCACATGCCTCGGTCACTGAGGCTCCCATCAAACCAAGGAAGTTCGCTTCCTCGGAATGCGTCAATGTCACCAATGTCTCCGAGTAGTCAAAGCCTGTGTTGGCAGCATCAACCGTCGTCATGTCTACCATGCACGCCTCCAAAGTAATGTCATCTGGAGCTACTATCACTGGATCCATTGTGTCATCTACGGTGATCAGCTGCGTGTCCATCGCTGTGTTGTCACATGTGTCTGTGATCGTCCACGTTCTTGTCACTATTGTAGGGCACGTGCCCGCTGCTACATCTATGTACGTCAGCTCGTAACCGCAGGCCTCTGTCACTGAGGATCCTGCCAAGCCTAGGAATGTAGCTTCCTCGGAATGGTCTAATGTTACTAAGGTCTCTGAATACACGAAGCCGGTCAGTGCTACTGTCACCGTCGTGGCATCTGCAAAACATGCTTCTATACTTATGTCGTCTGGCGCTACTATCACTGGATCTGTTGTGTCATCTACCGTGATCAACTGAGTGTCCATCGCTGTGTTGTCACATGTATCTGTGATCGTCCACGTTCTTGTCACTATTGTAGGGCACGTGCCCGCTGCTACATCTATGTACGTCAGCTCATAACCGCAGGCCTCTGTCACTGAGACTCCTGTCAAGCCTAGGAAAGTAGCCTCCTCGGAATGGTCTAGGGTTACCAAGGTCTCTGAATACACAAAACCAGTCAGTGCTGCTGTCGCAGTCGTGGCATCTGCAAAACATGCTTCTATACTTATATCATCTGGCGCTACTATCACTGGATCTGTTGTGTCATCTACCGTGATCAACTGTGTGTCCATCGCTGTGTTGTCACATGTATCTGCGATCGTCCACGTTCTTGTCACTATTGTAGGGCACGTGCCTGCTGCTACATCTATGTACGTCAGCTCATAACCACATGCCTCCGTCACTGAGGCTCCCGTCAAGCCTAAGAAGGTAGCTTCCTCGGAATGGTCTAGGGTTACCAAGGTCTCTGAATACACGAAGCCTGCCAATAATGCTGTCACAGTAGTAACATCAGCAAAACATGCTTCTATATTTATGTCATCTGGAGCTACTATCACGGGATCAGTTGTGTCATCTACCGTGATAAGTTGTGTGTCCATCGCTGTGTTGTCACACGTATCTGTGATGGTCCACGTTCTTGTCACTATTGTCGGGCATGTACCTGCTGCTACATCTATGTAGGTCAGCTCGTATCCACATGCTTCCGTCACTAATGCTCCTGCCAAGCCTAGGAATGTAGCTTCCTCGGAATGGTCTACGGTTACCAAGATCTCTGAATACACGAAGCCGGCCAGTGCTGCTGTTACCGTAGTAGCATCTGCAAAACATGCTTCTATACTTATATCATCTGGTGCTACTATCACTGGATCCGTTGTGTCATCTACTGTGATAAGTTGTGTGTCCATCGCTGTGTTACCACATGTGTCTGTTATTGTATATGTTCTGGTCAATAACCAAGGGCACGACATGATATAATCATCCTGATATGAAATCTCAAAACTGCAATTATCTGCTGCCAATGCTCCGGGTAATCCCAGATAAGTCAATACATCTGCATCTGTCAGTACAATGACCAAGTCTGAATATGAAAATCCTGCATTTCCTGCATTGACTGTTGTAGAGGTCACTCCACAAACCTCCAAGGTTATATCGTCTGGTGCTGTAATTGTTGGATCTGTTGTATCTGTTATTGTAATGGTTTGCATACAACTTGCAACGGTATCCATATCCACCACAAGATGGTATATACGCTCTATTGCAATTCCGCCAAAACAAAGCATTCCTACTGTATCTGCCTCTACCTGTAGCAATGTATCGTTGCTACAACTTTCAAACATTGAAAAAACTTCATAAGGTAACGTGAATGGTGCTGGAGCAACTGTCAAATCACATCCCTGGATCGATAGATCGCCTATTCCGCAACTAGCTGACTGTAAACAGCAGTTTGCATTTATACATAAGGAAACTACAGCACATTCATGTACATTGGCTGTTCTTTTTACATCAACACAATATTCCGCTCCATCTTGATCCACCACGATTGTCTGTGTCATCTCCCCATTGCTCCAGTCAAATAGGTATGAACATAATGCGCCATTGCCGGTAGGTGTCGCTGTAATGTCCATCGTACCGTTGTCATTGCATTGGGTTTCAAGCATTATATTAAATTCTGGAAAAACAGTAACCGTCGTAGATGCCATTACCACACCCATACTACAGCTTGTATTTAATGGCATTCCTGATACTGTATAGTCATATACCACACCATCGCAATCCGTTACAATACCAAACTCAACCTCATCATATAGAAATGTTACCGGACTCACATCGGTACATGGAGTAGCGCATGTCAAGTTATCCAAATTTGGATCTGCAACGCTAGACCATGTAAAGTTCGTTAGATTCTGTACCATCAGGTCAACATCACATATCTGAGAAATCTCTGGCATGGGTATAATTCCTGGCTTAGGGATGGCATTTATTGTTATCTCATTTTGATTTGTTCCAGATTTACAAATAAAGACAAAAAATGTCTCACCAGACGTCAAACAAACATCATTTTGGATATTAGGAAGTTGATTCTGTTCATTGCCAATAGGATAATCCATACAATCAAAGTCCGCCTCCAAAACAGAATAAACATATCCACCACCACCACTTATAGCAGCGCTTATCCCTTCCGTATTGGGGTCTAGGGTAATCTTAAACTCCACACATCGGTCGCCGGACATGCAGCACTCTTCAAATCTCTCCGTGTAATTTATGTCAAACACCCCGTCAGGATCACCTGTGAAGTCTAGATCATAGAATGGGACATCTGTTTCACAACCTCCGCTTATGTTATCGTCGCAATCGTAAGTACCAGCCATTACATCAATTATGCAACCATTGGGAGTTTCTATCGTCACGTCAAAGGCATCCCCATCAGTGAAAGGACCAAATTCGTATGTGAACGACATTCCCGATGTCAGCGTATAACTTCCGGGGCTTGGAACTCCAAAGTCGAATACATCACCGATGTCTGCCATAATAGTAGGTGTATTACCCATGGCATCCGTGAAGGTATAAGTGCCCGACATGGCAAGAGGTATGAAGGTGATGTCAATGTAGAACTCATCAGTTGAAGTACCATCTGAGTTACACTCGAAATAGACATTTTGTATATCTATCTCAGCGCATTGTGAAATAAGGTTAAAAGAAATAGTGGTTAAGAAAATGACCAATATCGCATACATATAGCTACGACATGGCTTCACATGCAGTTTCCCCATTGTGGAAGTTTTAGTTGCCTATAAAATTCTCCAACCTCAACTTATTGCTAACCCTAGAATTCTTATGAATAGTCGATATTCGTAAGATTCCAATCGTAAGAAGAGGTTAGCTTAATGCAAATATATATAAAACTATTTATATATGTTAAAAATCATATATATAATTTACTAGTTATTAGAAATAACCGAAAGAAGTAGTTCCTTGGTGAAAGTGAAATCATTCCAGGGTAATAGGTGACCCTTCCCTGGTCGCTCATGAATTATTAGATTGAGACTAGGTATATTATCGTGACTAAACTGCATATTGGCAACTCCATCAGCGATACCATCATCTTCATTATGAACATGAATCACAGGTATACTCAGTCGAGACCAATCATCAAGAATTAAAGCCAACTGATCTGCATGATCAAGTTTTTCATCAGAAGCTACTTGGATATATTTCGGAAACAGCCATCTCGTCAACTTCCATCGGGGAGGATACGCATACCACTTAATCTTCTCTGAGATAGGATCATTGACGGGGGCAAGCATGATAATGCCCGAAGCATCCCCATATCTCGACTGATACCGAACCGCAATGGGAGCCCCATATGAATGACCAACAAGCAAAATGGTAGGCAACTTATGTCCCATTATAATCTTACGTAAAAAAACTATCTGATCTTCGATGTTCGCTACATTACCATACTCACTAAAACCATAACCAAGTCTATCTACAGAAATCATAGAAGTATGTTTGATTAGTTCTTCATCGCACATGTAAGTTTTAAAAGCATCCCATGATCCAGGTGCTCCATGAATAAAAACCGTCAATACAGAGTCGTTTCCTGAGACATATACGTATCGACCAAGAGTCTCATTGTACTCAATATGTCGAATACTAGCTTCGATGCCCTGTTCCTCAAACAACATATTTACATCCTCATCGTCTCCTCCCCTCATACTTGCACTAAAAACGTGCATGAGAATAATTAAAGTGGCCACCAACAGAAACAGTGTGATTAAAAAAAACTTAAAAAGTCTCTTACGTCTTCTCATTAAACCAGAGGTGCTTATTTTGCCTAAAGTTAAATGCATTAAGTGAAACAGAAACTAAAGTTGCTGGAGAACGTAGGCTTATGGTCGCTAAAGTGGACAAGTAATGGAGCCCTCGTGTCTTACTTTTTCCTCAACACCAGGCAGTGTTTTGATTCCACAGATAATCTAAGGCTGGTCTTAGAGTTTTCATCGGCGTTCTTCTTAATATCTTTAATAACAGGTCTACTTCTTTACCGGGAAACTTCAAAGAAATATGCGGACTACATTCTATTGTCACTGGTCCGATATCTGACCGCTTACATTATTCTGATATATGCTTATCCAAAGATATCGGGACAATACCATAATGCGAGCTTTTACCTGTTTGAAACAACACTAGCCGACCTCTCTCCCTATGAAGTTGTGAATACTTTTAATGGCTACTGGCCAGAATTATTGAAAATTCTGGGATGCTTTGAACTTCTGGGAGCCACATTACTTTTCTTTCGACGAACCTCCACGCTCGCAGTATTTATCCTTTTTCCACTTATTGCCATCTCGCTTGCTTTAAATTTGAATTTTGAATTGTGTTTAAAAACGATGAATACGATTCTGATTTCCTCACTATGTGTCATCTTATTACATGACAGCCATAGAATTTTCAATTTCTTCAATAACAAGAATGTTCCATTAAAGACTTATGATATTTTTCCATCATCTAGCACAACTCATAAGGCCTTTAACATTCTCAAAGTTGCGTTCATCATTGGTCCTCTAATTCTTTTTCTATGGAAAAACCAACGTTACCATTCCTGGTTCAAAGGTAGTTTCGATCATCCAATTGTAGGCAGTTGGTATATAACAGAATTTGAAGAATCGATGCGTGACAGTACATTGAGAGAGCAATTTCCACCAGCAGAGAAATTGATATTTGATAAAGGAGTCTATGCCAAGATGAAACTAGGAGCCGATCTATCAACTTTAAAATACCTAGTCGACACGACTTATCACCAGTTTGAAATGTATGATTTTCACGATTATCGATCCTTCGATATCAAAGGTAGATATGAGATTATAAGTAAAGACTCTATATTATTTAAAGGTACCAATAGGCGGGATAGCATGAAGATGATCCTAGTCAGAGACAGAAAGGTTACTGATATTCTTCAGCAATGATTTGCTACTTAATTCTGAATATACGCTTAAAAAATCGTTTTTCGAACTCCCAGAAAAAAGTGAACTGCCCAAAAATGAATCCATAGATAAGTAAAAACAGGTTGTACACCGGTAGTATTAGAATGAAATATAATACAGAATGCCACCAGCTCCTACCATTCTCCCCTACTATAAAATCCACGATAGGATACTTTAAAAACATTACAGTGAATCCTGTACAGGCAAATACTAGCAAAATGATAAACACCCTACTTCCAGATACATTCCATCTTTCCTGTAGCTTTTTTACCCAGCTCATTCAGCATTTTCTACCCAATCGGCAACAAATAGATTGGTGTCTCTTGTGTCTCCGTTGTTTCTATTTGAGGCAAAGACCAATTTCTTACCGTCAAATGAAAACATAGGAAATGAGTCAAATGTGTCATCAAATGTTATCTGTTCCAATCCAGTACCATCGGTATTTATCATGAAAAGATTAAATGGAAATCCTCTTTTAGATTTGTGATTAGAGCTGAAAATTACCTTATCACCTGATGGATGAAAGAAGGGAGCCCAATTGGCATTGCCAAGGTTTGTAATTTGTTTTAGCTCAGATCCATCAACGTTGCAGATGTATAGCTCCATCTCTGTCGGCTGCACAAGACCACGAGAGAGTAAGTCCATATACTCTTTTTTCGCCTCGTCTGTCTTGGGTCTACTGGCTCTGAAAATAAGCTTGCTTCCGTCAGGAGAAAAGAATGCTCCTCCATCATATCCCAAGCCACCGGTAACTTGTTTTTTATCAGAGCCATCAATCTTCATGGTCCACAACTCTAAGTCGCCAGATGATATAGAAGTATAAACAATCAAATCACCTTTAGGTGAAACAGTAGCCTCTGCATCATATCCTGGCGAATCAGTGAGCTTCCCCGTAATATGACCATCTAAATCTGCAGTATAGATATCAAAACTCTGATACACCGGCCACACGTATTTCTCTCCACGTGGAGGCTCTTCTGGACAGTTGTCATCTTCTTCATGAGTTGAAGCATACAATATGTCTTTATTACCTGGTAAAAAGTACGAGCAGGTGGTCCTTCCCCTTCCTGTACTAAGCATCGGTGCCGGCGAACCATCAGAATGATCTATTGAAAAATCCTCCAGAAAAATCTGGTCACATCTTGTTTCCCATTTTTCATTATTGGCCTGAAATACTAAATTTTTATCATCAAAGCTCCAGTAAGCCTCCGCATTGTCACCACCAAAGGTGAGCTGCTTGATATTTTTAATGTACTTCTCACTTGGATACTGAAGGTCCAACAACTCCTCCCCTGCCGATGATGCATGCCAATGGGATTGATCATGACTTTCAGAATGGGGATGCTCGTGATCATCCTGACTATTCGATTTATCATTTTTGCAAGCCATTACCGAGACTGCAAAGCCGACCATTATATAAGTAAATAATTTCATTGTCAAATTTTAAAAGCTGAAAATAATGCTTGCCGACTATTCCAAGGTCATGACATTGTAATATTATAATGGCAGGCGGCAAAAGTACCTCAATAAGTACTAATATTGTAGGCCGAAAGATGATTAATATGAAGTTCCTCACAACCATTCTATGTGTATTCCTAATTATTTCTTGCTCCAGAAAAACTGGAAGTATTACTGAAAATATTCAATCTGATATTTCTACTATAGAAATGAGATCAGTTGTAAAATTCCTAGCTTCCGACGATCTAGAAGGCAGGCTTGTAGGGACTCCAGGCGAGGTTAAGGCTGCCAAGTGGATCGCAGATAGATATCAGGAGATCGGTCTTGTCAGCATGAAAGAATATGAGGGATACTACCATAGGTTTACTTTGAATAAGAAACCAAATCCGCATTCTCTTACTCCTACTGGCGAGATCAACACGATGAATATTGTAGGACATATTGATAATAAAACGGAACATACTGTCATCATCGGAGCCCACTATGATCATCTAGGATATGGTCATTTTGGAACTCTATGGGATGGTGACCCCGAGGTACACAATGGCGCTGATGATAACGCAAGCGGTGTAGCTGTACTACTAAGTGTTGCCAAAGAATTGGTTAATGGTCCTAAAAACAATAACTACATCATCATGGCTTTCTCAGGCGAAGAAGAAGGACTATGGGGATCCAACTATTGGGTAAAGAATGCCAACATTGACTTGTCCACTATCAACTATATGATAAACCTGGATATGGTCGGTCGACTCAACACTGAAAGATCACTTGCCATAAGTGGAACGGGCACCTCCCCAACATGGGAAAAACATCTCGACAAGACCAATAAGTTCAACTTTAAACTGGTAAAAAAAGAATCGGGTGTAGGACCGTCAGATCATACATCGTTTTACAACAACGACATCCCTGTATTACACTTCTTCACAGGCCAGCACAGTGACTACCATAAACCGTCTGATGACTATGAGAAAGTGAACTTCAAAGGAATGAAGGATATCGCCATGTATATTACTGATCTTGTAAGTCGACTTGATGGAAAAGGAAAATTAAAGTTTACTAAGACCGTAGACGAGTCTGACGCTGTTCCTGATTTCAAAGTGACACTGGGCGTTATGCCTGATTATCTATTTGACGGAAAAGGAATGCGTATAGATGGGGTAAAAGATAATAGACCGGCTAGTAACGCAGGAATCGAGAAAGGAGATGTCGTTATAAAAATGGGAGATTTAAATATATCCAATATGATGTCATATATGGAAGCTCTCAGTGCTTTCAATCCGGGTGAGACGGTAGATGTAATTATTGAACGAAATGGAAAGGAACTCTCAAAGAAAGTAACATTTTAATACGGATCTACATCAATATTTACTCGGACTCTTGACTTTGACACGTTTTAGCCATAAGCATTTGATTATCAAGCAGTTAAGTTTTTCGTTTTCGCAATACGTTGGTAAGTACTCAATAGTCGAAAAAAAAGTAAATTTGGGAAAATAAACCAAAGAAGGAAATTGAACGTTAAATAAGTACGACCGTGAATAGATAATAGAGTAAAAAGCTCAATTATCAGTCAAAAGAAACAAAGATCAGCAATTAGTATACCGGGATTCAGAAAAGAATTACTGGAAGAGCCCTATGTTCAATTTCTTCATGAACAGATAAATAAAGGATTTGGGCAAATAGAGAAGCTATCAAAAAAGGTTGAAGAACTAGAAGCTGAAATCAGGAAATTGAAGAAGCTTCCAAAGAAGCCTACTATAAAGGCGAGTCAACTAGATAAGAATCCTAATAAGAATAAAGGAAAGGGGAGCCGTACAAGTGGAAAACGGAATAAGAAGTCGTCGCTAAAAATTCACGAGACCAAAGAGATCAAAATCACAGGATTAGGGGAAGGCTGGAAATTAATAGGTCATCAGAAACACATCAGACAGGATATTATAATAAGGGCCAATAATATCGAGTATAAATTAGAAAAATGGAAGGGTCCAAAAGGAGAGATCCGAATAGCGGAGCTACCTATACATTTACAAAACACCCATTTTGGTCCGAGATTAAAAGCCTTTATCCTCCACCAATATTATGAGTGTGGTGTGACCCAGCCGCTACTTTTAACCTCACTGAAAGACTATGGGATAGATATATCATCTGGACAGATCAGCTTTATATTAACAGAAGACAAGCAGTCTTTTCACATAGAAAAGGCATCCTTGTTATCTAAAGGAATAGAATTGGGGGAAGAATTGCGCACTGATGATACAGGAGCAAGACATGAGTTTAGGAATGGGTTTTGTAATTGCATCAATTCCTCATTGTTTACCTACTTTACGACAACGTTTTCAAAAAGTCGTATCAATTTTCTGGAAATACTGCGTCAGTCAAGAAGAGATTATCAAATCAACCAGACGAGCCTTTCGTATGTTAAAAGAGAAAAATTTGCAAGCAAATATTACCGGATACTAAGGCAAAGTTATGAAAGTGGTGAGCGAATCTTTGAAGACAAAACGAGCTTAGAAAATTATTTTAACCGCGAGGGAATAACGGCCCAATACGTCATCAGACAAATAACAGAAGCCTTGTTAATAGGAACTATTGTGGCCCATGGATTTGACCCTAATACTGTGATTCACTCAGACGGAGCAGGTCAGTTCAATTTATTTGTCCATTCACTATGTTGGAAGCATGCCGAAAGACCTCTGGTAAAACTCAAAAGTTATAATCCAGTTCAACAATCACAATTAGAAAACAGAAAGACAGCCTTCTGGCAGTTGTATCAAGCCCTCAAAAAATACAAGAAAACCCCTGATGATGATCTGGCATTGCAATTAAACGAACAATTTGATACCTTATGCGAACCAGTGATTAACTATTCTTCACTAAATCAGGTATTGGAAAAATTGAGAGAAAACAAAGACCAGCTTCTGGTGGTACTTCTTCGACCTAATAGTTCTTTGCACAACAATGATTCGGAAAGTGACATCCGCGAATATGTCAAAAGAAGAAAGATAAGTGCCGGCACCAGAAGTGAAAATGGCAGATTGGCAAGAGATACTTTTTTGTCACTGAAAAAAACCTGTAGAAAGTTAGAAATATCTTTCTGGGAGTATCTTCAGGATCGACTTCAAAACCTTAACAATATCCCCCCGCTAAGCGAAATAATGACCCAAAAATATCAACTATCCTTGGGATAACTATGCCCAATTCTCAACAGGTATTGAGTACTTACATACGTTGTCTATAACTATCTGATTGTCAGGCTGTTGTAATTGAGGGGTTTGATTTTTTTCAATTTGAATTTATCTATCAGTACTTGTTGGTTTGAATCCATAGCACTGCGTAGGTAAAAGTCCTTTCCATCTTGGGTAATCTTGCTAGACTGCATCCTGTCGAGTGTTTTTAGAATGGTAAGCTCTGAGAGCGGTGTTTTGTTTTTCTCAAGTCTGATCTCGACATGTCTTAATAGTGCCAAGGCCATAAAGCACATAGCAATGTGGCCGCGGATTCTTTTGTCTGTCCAATGAAACATTGGTCTGACTTCCAAGATGCTTTTCATGGTTCTAAAGCCTTGTTCGATTAAAAACAAGTGACGGTATTGATCTAATATTTGCACAACACTCAAGTTGTCTACATTGGTACTGATGGCTAAAAAGCCATCGTACATTTGGTCCTGCTTGATCTTTTTTTCGTTGAGCTGGTAGCTGTCCTTGCCCGTTTTGTTCAAGTAATGGTAAGAGGCTTTCTTTTTTAACTGGGAAGGGTTGTCCATGAAGTACTGTGCCTTTATTAGGCGTTTTTCTCTTTCATGACGGTCTTTGCGTGCCCTTTTTTCACTGTAGGTGCAGATCACTTTTCGTCCCTGGTACATTAGTGTAGTGTATTTTAGCTTTATTGGTTTTCCATCTTTTTGATACACCCATTCATTGTTATAGCGGCTCTTATCTACCAATGCTTCTTTGGCGGGCGTTTTCATCATTTTTAGCTTTTCACCAAATATGAATGGAAAGTCCATTTGCCCACTGATCAGGTCAATGTTTTGTTCTGATAACATGGCTCGGTCAGCTACTACGATGACCTTGTCGATACTATATTGCTTTTTTACCTGTTCCAGTATTTTACTTATCGTCTTGACTTCGGCAGTGTTTCCCTCGAATATATGATAGGCCACCGGTTGCTTGTTACGATCCATGAGCATTCCTAATACCACTTGAGTCTTTCCTATTTTACCATCCTTGGAGTATCCCTTTTTTCTTAATGTGTTTTCTTGTTCTACATCACTATCAAAACTTGAATTCAAGTAGTTAATGCAACGGTATTCTTGTTTGTAAAAAAAAGACCAGCCAACAGGCTTTTGGCCTAGGCCAAAAGCCTGTTGGCTGGTCGGCGAAAAATTTCATTCTAATTTTGGGTTGCAAAAATCTCAAAAAAGAATGGGTCATTTAACGCTGAAACAAAGGTGCGATATTGAAATTTGCCTTGCTAAGAAGATGTCAATTTCGATGATTGCTGAGTTTATTGGAAAAGACAAGTCAGTAGTTAGTCGAGAGATAAAAAGAAACACTGATCAGAGATCTAAGGTTTATAGAGCTGAATTAGCACATAAAAAAGCGGTTGAACGCCAGATAGCAAAGCCCAAAAAGAAGCACTGGAATCAAGCTATTGAGGATTATGTTATTGATCTACTTAATAAGGACTATAGCCCGGAACAGATCGCGGGAAGGGCTAAATTAGAAGAAATTAATTGTGTCAGTACTGAAAGAATATATCAGTTCATCTGGGCAGATAAAAAGAAGGGTGGCCAGCTGTATCAGCATCTAAGAAACAGGGGCAAGAGATATCGCAAGAGAGGCCACAGTAAGGACTGTAGAGGGATTCTGGTGGACAGAGTTGGTATAGATCAAAGACCACCGATAGTGGATAGCAAAGAAAGAATAGGGGATTTAGAAATAGACCTAGTCATTGGAAAAAAGCACAAACAAGCATTATTGACCATCAATGATCGGGCTACAGGAATACTGATAATGGATAAAGTATTAAGTAAGCAAGCTATAGAAATTGAGTCCAAAACAACAGAATTATTGGAGGATTGGCAGCCTCTTATTCATACCATCACCTCTGACAATGGCAAAGAATTTGCCAACCATAAAAATATTGCAAATAAACTGAATATAGACTTCTATTTTGCCAAACCCTATCACAGTTGGCAACGTGGTGCAAATGAAAACCTAAATGGTCTTATCAGACAATACTTCCCAAAAGATTACAACTTTGATAAGATCACAAAACAACGTATAATTGAAGTTCAAAACATATTAAATAACAGACCTAGAAAAAGATTTGGGTACAATACACCCAACGAAGTTTTTGCTGACAAATTAGACAATCAATCAAGTGTTGCATTTGTTACTTGAATCCAGGAAATAAAAAGTCGTTACATCATAAAAAACAATATCTAATTTTTGATTGAATAAATTGCGACCGGTCATATATATACTTTGCTGTATGGCGTGGCTATATTGGTCCAGCTTATCCAAGGCACGGTACAACCAATGGAGTTTTATGTCTTGTACCGAGTAATATTCAGCCTGATTGTGATAATTAGCCAGTTTACTGTTGGGAACATTAAAGCGCTCGACCAACATCAGCAACACCGCTTCGTATAAATCAAAGGTCAGGTGGTGCTTTCTTTTTATTCTGGCAAAGATCTGGTCCAGCTTAAATGTGTGCAGCACGCTGTCAACTAATTGCACATAACCAAAATTGAACCTGCCCACTTCCTCCACCTCAGTACCCATCAAGTCTAAGGGATTGCCACCCCCTAGAGCGTACAGCCTGGATCCCATTTTCTTAAGTGTCTCAGGGTTATAGTCCTCTGCCTTGCCCAAATTGGCTAGGGTTTTCATTCGCGCAACGCCGTTTTCATCGCGATAGGAATGAATCAGACTCATATAGTGTCCGGACTTCTTTTTATCAATACGAATTGTAGCCATAATAACTACATTATATTAATAATTTCTTAGAAAAACAAACTGTCTTCGCAATACAATTTCTTGACTTTGACACGTTTTAGCCATAAGCATTTGATTATCAAGTAGTTAAGTTTTTCGTTTTCGCAATACGTTGTCTATAACTATCTGATTGTCAGGCTGTTGTAATTGAGGGGTTTGATTTTTTTCAATTTGAATTTATCTATCAGTACTTGTTGGTTTGAATCCATAGCACTGCGTAGGTAAAAGTCCTTTCCATCTTGGGTAATCTTGCTAGACTGCATCCTGTCGAGTGTTTTTAGAATGGTAAGCTCTGAGAGCGGTGTTTTGTTTTTCTCAAGTCTGATCTCGACATGTCTTAATAGTGCCAAGGCCATAAAGCACATAGCAATGTGGCCGCGGATTCTTTTGTCTGTCCAATGAAACATTGGTCTGACTTCCAAGATGCTTTTCATGGTTCTAAAGCCTTGTTCGATTAAAAACAAGTGACGGTATTGATCTAATATTTGCACAACACTCAAGTTGTCTACATTGGTACTGATGGCTAAAAAGCCATCGTACATTTGGTCCTGCTTGATCTTTTTTTCGTTGAGCTGGTAGCTGTCCTTGCCCGTTTTGTTCAAGTAATGGTAAGAGGCTTTCTTTTTTAACTGGGAAGGGTTGTCCATGAAGTACTGTGCCTTTATTAGGCGTTTTTCTCTTTCATGACGGTCTTTGCGTGCCCTTTTTTCACTGTAGGTGCAGATCACTTTTCGTCCCTGGTACATTAGTGTAGTGTATTTTAGCTTTATTGGTTTTCCATCTTTTTGATACACCCATTCATTGTTATAGCGGCTCTTATCTACCAATGCTTCTTTGGCGGGCGTTTTCATCATTTTTAGCTTTTCACCAAATATGAATGGAAAGTCCATTTGCCCACTGATCAGGTCAATGTTTTGTTCTGATAACATGGCTCGGTCAGCTACTACGATGACCTTGTCGATACTATATTGCTTTTTTACCTGTTCCAGTATTTTACTTATCGTCTTGACTTCGGCAGTGTTTCCCTCGAATATATGATAGGCCACCGGTTGCTTGTTACGATCCATGAGCATTCCTAATACCACTTGAGTCTTTCCTATTTTACCATCCTTGGAGTATCCCTTTTTTCTTAATGTGTTTTCTTGTTCTACATCACTATCAAAATAAAAAGTCGTTACATCATAAAAAACAATATCTAATTTTTGATTGAATAAATTGCGACCGGTCATATATATACTTTGCTGTATGGCGTGGCTATATTGGTCCAGCTTATCCAAGGCACGGTACAACCAATGGAGTTTTATGTCTTGTACCGAGTAATATTCAGCCTGATTGTGATAATTAGCCAGTTTACTGTTGGGAACATTAAAGCGCTCGACCAACATCAGCAACACCGCTTCGTATAAATCAAAGGTCAGGTGGTGCTTTCTTTTTATTCTGGCAAAGACCTGGTCCAGCTTAAATGTGTGCAGCACGCTGTCAACTAATTGCACATAACCAAAATTGAACCTGCCCACTTCCTCCACCTCAGTACCCATCAAGTCTAAGGGATTGCCACCCCCTAGAGCGTACAGCCTGGATCCCATTTTCTTAAGTGTCTCAGGGTTATAGTCCTCTGCCTTGCCCAAATTGGCTAGGGTTTTCATTCGCGCAACGCCGTTTTCATCGCGATAGGAATGAATCAGACTCATATAGTGTCCGGACTTCTTTTTATCAATACGAATTGTAGCCATAATAACTACATTATATTAATAATTTCTTAGAAAAACAAACTGTCTTCGCAATACAATTTACACTATAAAAAAACTAAACCCTTACCCTGCAAGGGTTTCAGACGATTTCTCTCATACAAGTGTCAAAGTCAAGGGGTTTTCATTCGCGCAACGCCGTTTTCATCGCGATAGGAATGAATCAGACTCATATAGTGTCCGGACTTCTTTTTATCAATACGAATTGTAGCCATAATAACTACATTATATTAATAATTTCTTAGAAAAACAAACTGTCTTCGCAATACAATTTACACTATAAAAAAACTAAACCCTTACCCTGCAAGGGTTTCAGACGATTTCTCTCATACAAGTGTCAAAGTCAAGAAATATATCCAATATGATGTCATATATGGAAGCTCTCAGTGCTTTCAATCCGGGTGAGACGGTAGATGTAATTATTGAACGAAATGGAAAGGAACTCTCAAAGAAAGTAACATTTTAATACGGATCTACATCAATATTTACTCGGACTGACTTGAATCCTGGAGCGTTGACAAGTTGAGATTTTTTCTCTGATAGCAATGTCTTTATTCTTGATATTACAACTGGGTCGTTTTCCATCTTAATGAGAACATATTGTTGATACATATTTCGTATGCGAGCTATACCCGGTACTGAAGGTCCTACAACCCTATTTCCTAGAACTGGTTTCAATTCCTTGACAAGGTAGTTGGCTGCATCAGCCACGGTATTTGATTTTTTATGTTTTAACAGCACACCTATCAGCTTAATGTGCGGGGGAAATACGAATCTTGCACGTTCTCTCTCTTCTCTATTATAAAATCCATCGAAATCATTATTGATGGTCTCTGAGAGTATCGGGTGCGTAGGAGAATAGGACTGAATAATAACTCGTCCTCTCTTTTTCTTTCTACCGGCTCTACCACTCACTTGGGTAAATAGTTGAAAAGCTCTTTCGTGAGACCTAAAGTCTGGGAAGTATATGATACCGTCCGCATTGAGAATTCCCACCAGTCCTATGTTGTCAAAATCAAGGCCCTTTGTAATCATCTGAGTACCTACAAGTATGTCTATCTTCCTTTGCTCAAAGTCGGTAATTATTCGTTCAAATGCCCTTCTTGTCTTTGCCGTATCATAGTCCATACGCTTTATGGTAGCATCCTCAAAATGAATCCCAATGATCTCCTCAATTTTCTGTGTTCCGAGTCCTTTAATAGACAACTTATCAGAACCACATTGGGAGCATATGTTCATTTTTCTAGTACGATGACTGCAGTAGTGACACCTCAATTCATCATGAAACTGGTGATAGGTCAAGCTTACATCACAATGAACACATTCTGCAACCCAAGCACAAATATCGCAAGTCAAGATAGGAGCATACCCTCTTCTATTTTGAAACAAGAGCACTTGCTCTCCTTCGTCAAGAGTAGATCGAATTGCTTCTCGTAAATCAAGACTCAGGTAATCCTTGACACGATTGGTATTCTGTTGATATTGCATATCAATGACTTCTATGGCCGGCATTAATGCCTCTCCGTAGCGCTCAGTCAATTCAACCAGACCATACTTCTCTTGTTTTACATTGTAAAAAGTTTCCAATGATGGAGTAGCAGTACCTAATAGAATTTTTGCTCCAAAAGATTTTGCGAGGAAGTGAGCTGCGTCTCTTCCATTATACCGTGGGCTTGGATCATTTTGTTTATATGAGGGATCATGTTCTTCATCAATAATGATGAGACTTAAGTCGCGAAACGGTAGAAAGAGACTAGACCTTGCACCTAGAACAACAGACTGACCTTTCATGCAATTTTGCCAAACCTCTACCCTCTCATGATTATTCAACTTACTATGATAAAGACCTATTTTATTGCCAAAAACAACTCTCAATCTCGCTACTACTTGAGTCGTCAGAGCTATCTCGGGCAATAAATACAAGACTTGTTTTCCTTGATCAATCGCTTCTTGAATCAACTCAATATAAACCCGTGTTTTACCACTTCCAGTCACCCCATGAAGAAGCACACAATCTTTGTCCTCAAACTTGTCTACAATCTTCTTGTGAGCCACGATCTGGTCATCACTCATCGGAGGTATGCCATGCTCCTCCGAATCATAACTTTTGATCCTGCTCTCCTGCCGATCTTCCTTCACCAAGATGCCTTTCTTTACCAAGGCATTGACCACAGAGGTGTCTACTCCAGCTTCCTTACATACCAATGATCTTTGAACAAAATGTTCCGTTCCTTTCAATTTTACAAGCGCCAACAATGCAAAAGTCTGCTTCTCAGATCTGCCGATTGCATCAAAAGCAGTCGTCATATTTTTGTCCGATGCCAAATAAAAATCCGCAACCTTTACATGAGAAGTCATTCTTGGTTTGTAACCTTGTTGTAATTCCTCTTTGATCAGAATTATCGACATGGATAGCAAGGAATGAATTACCGGATAGACGGTCTTCTTATTTAGTATCTCTCTGATCTGATCAATGCTTAGTTCATTCTGTATTGAAACGGCCTCTACAACTAAGTATTCATCATCAGTTAACTCTTGCTGGAGATCATCGTAATCTGCATTGGATATTATCTTGGTTTCAGAATTGAGTTTTAGTCCAGATGGAAGCGCTACATTCATCACCTCCCCTATCGTACTCATATAGTACTTTGATATCCATGCCCAAAGCTCAAACTGCGATTCGGTGATGATGGGAGTATTATCAAGCACCGAAATTATATGCTTTAGCTTATGCGTAGTGTCCACTTCTTCGGGAAACTCCACAACCAATGCAGAATAAAGCTTATTCCTCAATTGTACTTCTACTCTTTTACCAAAACTCACTTTATCCAGCAAGTGCTCTGGAACTATATAAGTGTAGGTCTTGGGAATTGCCAATGGAAGGATAACAGAAACGTATTTTTCGGACTTATTCAAGATCAGCAAATTTAATCTTTAAAGACATACCAAATCATCGAAATACATGACCTGTATCTGAAATACTGAAGGAGTGATAATGCTATCTTACGATAGTCACATCGCCGATCAATTGCCTAATTTGACCATTGATGAGTTTGTATTCTATGAGGTAAACATATACACCTTGGACCACATTTACTCCCTCGAATGAACCATCCCATCCTAATGATGGATCATTCGACTGAAAGTCAAAGTTAGAGAATACCCGCTCGCCCCATCGATCGAATATCAAAATCCTTTTGATCTCTCGTACATTGTCTTTAGAGAATACAGTAAAATTATCATTGACCTGATCCCCATTGGGTGAAAATATTGTTGGAACAAAGATATCTACATCTGTAGAAACTGAGATTACTTCTGATTCACTAATCTCACAACCATTGGCATCTATTAATGTCAATAAATATAGCGTAGTTTCTCCTGGGTTGGCTTCTGTGATTAGGCATCCTGGACAGTTGAGATTATCTGCAGGAGTCCATTCAATGGAAGCTATTTCACTAGCTGATATGTTTGTTACACCTTCCAGTATGGTGCTCTCTCCCAAGTCAATTTCAAAATCTCCTATGATCTCAAGGGTGAGTTCTTGAGGTGCAGTCAAGACAATTGATGTATCCAATACGCAACCATCCTGATCTTCTACTACAATGTCGTAAGTCCCTCCACCAATGTTAGAGAATGTCGATCCGCTAGTGAAAGCACCACCGTTGATCGAGTACTGATACTCAGGAGTACCTCCCATGATGCTAATATCTATCACACCACCAGTATCCCCAAAACAACTTGGATGAAGAACGATGATCTCATCTACCTCAGGCATATTCATATTTTCCTGCACCAATACAGAGTCAATGGAAGCACACCCATTGTCACCATTGCTAACCTCTAAGAAATACCAACCTGCTTCATCAACTGACGGTATTGTTGTATTTCCACTGATGATATTGTTGCCGTCAAGACTGCTCCAATTGTAGTGGATCGTACTTCCCATCTCAGAGCCAGTTCCATTGAGTGAGATATCAGTATCACTACACCTAATGGTGACATTCTCGCCAGCATCAGCTAGTGGATAGTCTATCTCTGATAATACAATTACAGTATCTACATTGGTACATCCGTTGTCACCATCTCTTGCTTCAAAGTAGTACGTATCGGGCGAGGCGACATCCAAGGTGCTTGACGTCCCCCCAACAATAGGATTAAAGTTGCTGTCATACCATTGATAGACAATGCTAGTACCAGACTGAGAAGCGGTCGCATTGATGGTCGTGGTCGGGATCGTGCAAGTAAGTGGATCTACGCTAGCTATGTCAATGATCGGGTATTCTATGAAGTCACCAATCTGAATGGCACTTTGATTATTGCATCCTGTAATGGTATCTAATGCAACAAGAATCACTTCTCCTCCTACTAATATAATTATTGAATCAGCTTCAATTGACCCATCTGTCAATATCCATGTATAGGTGACGTCTGTTTCTTCATCAGTGGTCAATAGAACAGAGGAAACCAGACAGTTGATCACGTTTCCTGGGTCGGTATAGATGACGGCTGATGGTACTGTCGTTCCGTCAATAACTGTGACAGATTGAATAGTAGAAGCACATCCTCCATTAATAACCTGAAAGAAATATGTTCCTAGAATATTACTAGTAAAGAATTGATCCGTCGAAACGATAATTCCAGCTTCATCCTTCCACTCATACGTTATTCCAGATCCTGTTGTGGTCAGGGGGCCACCCAAGGTTACCATTAGGTTTGTACATGTTATGGTCTGATTTGCTCCTGGATCCGCAACTGGTAAACTTGCACCTGCAATGACCGCTGTGCAATCTGTAGCCGTACAGAAGTTATCAAATGTCACGGTCACACAATAGGTCCCATCTGTGGAAGTTATAAATGACCTCTGGTCGTTCGTGAATCCTGAAGGTCCTGTCCAGTTGTACGTTGTTGGTATCTCTAATAAATTGGTAATGATGGTCACCTCGGGAGTACTACAATCGATGGTCTGGTCAGTACCAGCATCCACTGTTTGGTCACAGGACGAGCATGAAACCTGCGTGACATCTAAAGTTGTCTGGCAATTGCCTGATGCATCCACAATTGTCAACGTGATATTACTGCCATCGGCTGGTAATCCCGTAATGACATGGTCTGTATTATAGTCAAATGGACCCCGAGTCATTGCATTCCATGTCACCGTATATTGACTACCCGGAGCTGTATTTGACTCATCTACGTTGATCGTAACATTATAGATATCATCACTATCAATGGTTCCAGTATTATTGTCATCGCAAATTCCAATTTCAGAAGAAAGAACTGTAATTTGACAGTTGTCAGAGCAAGACCGTGGGAGTGGCACATCCACTTGTATAAAGCAGTCACTATCTCCCACGTCTTCTATCACAAAGGAAAGTGCCCCATCCGATATAGCATAAGGACCAAGACTGATCACTACATCATAATTACCGGAAGAAAAATTTGTGTCATCGGCAGTCCAACCAGATCCGAGATTTGTTCCAGTCACGATTATGTCAAATGTATAGATATCATCCGATGGATCTGTATCCGTACCATTGTCATCACACTGAATATTGCTGACCACAGGGATGTCGATGATACAATTGCAATCGTTGATGGTAACAGTGAGCGTATAAGAATTGGCGCATTGATCGGCATCAGGAGTAAAAATGTAGTCTGACATTCCTGCTGCATCCGTCGCAATAGATGTTGGTAGCCAAGTACCTGTAATTCCATTGTCGGATGTTCCTGGTAAAACATCAGGCGTATCATCGATGCAATAGCTTGTAGTTATAGTAAACAATTCATCAATAGGTAAATTGATCACTATACTGACGCTTTCTTCACTATCGCATCCAGCAGCTCCGTCATAAATAAAAAGTAGAATGGAAGAAGTAATGACATCTCCTTCAAGGTACATAATACCAGCACCTCCAGTAATATCGTAGTACGCTTCATTACCGCTCAAATTAGTCCCAGTTATCTCCGGAAGAATGAATTGGCCACACTCTATCACATCTGCTAAATCATCGACTGTCGATGTTGTGGCTATTGCAATACTGACTGTATCTTGATCATCACAACTAGGGAATCCATCATACAGATATAAAGTAATATTGGCATCTATGAGATCTCCATCAAAGTATTGTATCCCTGTCCCTCCAGACATTGTCCAATAGGATTCATTTCCTGTCAAGTTAGATCCAGTAATTATAGGTAACGTCACCTCGTCACACTCCGTTAAGTCTGCTATCTCAATAATCTCAGGTGCAGGCGAAATATCTATAGTAAATGACTCTTGATCTTCGCAACCAACCACACCGTCATATATATATAAGAGAATATCCCCGGAAATGATGTCTCCCTCTAAGTATTGAGTACCGGCGCCCCCTGATTGAGACCAAAATGATTCATTTCCTGTAAGATTAGTGCCAGTGATATCTGGAAGGATATATTGTCCACACTGTACTACATTCGGCATCCCGTCAATATCAGGTAAGTCGTTGATATCAACTATAAAACTAGTTTCATCATCGCACCCTGGTGCCCCATCGTAGATATATAGAGTAACATCAGCAAAAATCATGTTTCCTTCAGTATACTGATTTCCCATTCCCAGTGGTGCGTCGTAATAGGCTTCAGCTCCAGTAAGATCACTTCCTGTAATTAAAGGAAGTGTATATGAGCCACAAGCCTGTTGATTACCAGGATTATCTAATAGAGGCGAATCAGTGATCGAAATATTTAGCTCCTCTTGATCTTCGCAATTGCGATTTGAATCATATAAATACAAAGTTATTGATACAGTTATCATGTCACCTGCATCATATTGATTACCCATCCCCATGGGTGCATCGAAATAGGCTTCACCTCCTGTCAAATTTACCCCAACAATCGTGGGTAGGATGTAAGAGCCACATTCCGCTACATCGCCAGGATTATTAATATCAATGTTGTCAAATACATTAACCGTGATAATTGCCTCATCTTCGGGACAAATCACTCCGTCTCCAATATTATATGAAAAATCAAAGCTTCCCCCTCCAAATCCTGTAGTGTTGAATACTGAACCAACTAACGCTCCTGTCCCATCATCGTCCGTAAAGCTACCACCCGCATCCGCTCCATCAAGTAGAGTAAACAAGTCGATCATATTGCCTTTACACGTGCTTTCAGAATTATCGTTGCCAGCGCTCACACTTGTGACAACTGTTATCATAAGAATCGATTTATCATCAAGGCAGGGTGGTTGTGCAGTCAGCTCATAGGTGAACTGGTAAGTTGCGCCAGCCAAACCAGTTGTATTAAAATTATTGCCCGACAATGCTCGGGTACCACTATCATCCGTAAACACTCCACCTACATCTGCACCTGAAAGCACGGTTGTAAGATCTAGAATGATACCTTCGCATACGGACGAACTAACATCAACGCCAGCGTTAGGCTGATCAAAAATGGCTACGAAAAATATTTCCTCGCCAGAGCAATTGGGAGATGTTCCAGTCTCATTATAAATAAAAAGTGTATTGTCTTCGGTGACCATGTCCCCTGGAGAAAGTTGCATTCCAGTTCCATTTGGCCCAGTCCAGTATGATTCTGAACCAGTAAGGTTGATACCAGTTATAGGAGGTAGCTCATAGCTTTCACATTGCGCCACATTAGAAAGGTCATCAACATCCGGGCTAATGTTTATAGTTATAGAAAAAGACTCCTCAGAAAAGCAATTGGGCATAGATCCAGTTTCGTCATAGATAAACAACGTCTGACTGGATGTGATCATCTGTCCAGCAAAAAATTTATTGCCCATTCCTCCAGATTGTGTCCAATAGCTTTCATTTCCTGATAAATTTAATCCCGTTATCATAGGGAGTTGATAGCTATCACAGATAGTTTGATCCAGAATATCTTCCACTGAAGGAGAAGGGAATATCGTTATAGAAAAGCTTTCTTCATCACCACAGTCAAGGACTCCATCGTAGACGTAAATTACTGGAATAGTCGATGTTATCATTTGACCTACGAAATAGGGAATGCCCGTTCCACCAGGACCACTAAAGTAGTTTTCACTGCCAGTCAAGTTGGATCCGGAAATACCGGGAAGAATGTAGAGGTCACATTCGCTAACATTAGGAGGCACATCTAAATTCGGTGGTTCGTTAATCGTAATTGTAAAACTTTCATCATCGGCACAGTTAGGAGTTGTTCCCGTCTCGTCATATATAAATAAAGTGATATCATTTGTAATAACCTGACCTGAAGAAAATGACATTCCACCTCCGTTAGGTGCAGTATAATAAGCCTCGTTACCAGTAAGGTTGAATCCCGTGATTAAAGGAAGCGTATAATTTTGACATGCTGTCACATTACTCATATCATCAATCACCGGAGTCGAGTTAATCGTTATGGAAAAAGACTCTTCATCATCGCAGTCTACAGTTCCATCATAAACAAACAATGTTGCAATTGAAGATGTGATAACTTGACCAGGACCAAATGAGGTTCCAATTCCTCCGGGACCATCATAATAAAGCTGACCACCTGTCAAATTCGATCCTGTAATGACAGGTAACACATAAAGGTCACATGAAATTACATTTGAAACAGGATCTAAATCAGGTGGTGGTGCAATGGTAATATTAAAGGATTCTTCGTCACTACAATTCGGCATCGTTCCACTATCGTCATTGATAAACAAGGTAATATCAGCTGTAATCATTTGTCCGGCAATGTACTGTGTCCCCGTTCCGTTGGGACCAGTCCAATACGCTTCATTTCCAGAAAGGTTCGTCCCCGTGATCGCCGGCAATGTATAACTGTTGCACATCACTACATCGGTGATGTCATCTATATCGGGGGATGTGTTTATCGTTATCGAGAAACTCTCCTCATCTTCACACCCTGTCATCCCATTATATATATACATCGTCCCTATGCTCGATGTAATCGATTGTCCTACTGTGTACTGCATACCTGTCCCTCCCGGTCCATCATAATACGACTCACTTCCCGTAAGATTCATTCCCGTGATCGTAGGTAATGTATAACTGCCACACTCTATCACATTCATTACCGCATCCAAACTCGGGGGTGGCGTGATATCTATCATGAAGCTCTCTTCGTCACTACAATTCGGCATCGTTCCACTCTCGTCATAGATAAACAAGGTAATATCAGCTGTAATCATTTGTCCGGCAATGTACTGTGTCCCCGTTCCGTTGGGACCAGTCCAATATGCTTCATTTCCAGAAAGGTTCGTCCCCGTGATCGCCGGCAATGTATAGCTGTTGCACATCACTACATCGGTGATGTCATCTACATCGGGGTTGGCATGAACAATAAGCTGCACCATCGCTGAGGCATTCAAGCATGGACTCGTTCCGGTCACCGTATATGTATAGGTATCATCTGCCGTTGCTGTTCCCGGTACTCCCGGACTCCACGTTCCTCCGCCATCGGGTGTTCCGCCCAACTCGTCAAACAAGATCGCCTCACTCAGTCCATCACCTGCACATAAGGTCAATGCGCCATTTGTTCCAGCATCAGGGGGGGTATTTACTGTCAGCATAACTGTAGCCATGGCGTTCATACAAGGTGATATGCCACTTACCGTATAGGTATAGGTCGCATCTGCCATCGCTGTCCCTGGTACTCCCGGACTCCACGTTTCTCCGCCATCAGGTGTTCCGCCTAGTGAGCCAAGTAAGATAGCCTCACTCAACGCATCACCCTCACATAAAGTCAATGTTCCATTTGTCCCTGCGTCAGGGGCTTCTTCAACAGTCACCATCATTGAATTGGGTGAAGCACATTGTCCAGCCAAAGGGGTGAATGTCAACGTATGCGGTGATCCTCCTGCACCAGCGGTTCCAGGATCAAAGGCATTGCCAGTAACGCCCGGTCCTGACCAGTTTCCATTTATTCCATCTTGGGTTGTAATCAATGGAAATGATAGATCAGAATCACAGAACGGTCCCAACGAGGTGAGGATAGGTGTAACATTAGGCAACACCACCACCATCAGAGTATTTGCAATAGCACACTGCATCGGATCAGGTGTAAATGTCAATGTATGAGGCGATCCTCCCGACCCGGCCGATCTAGGATCGAAAGTATTACCAGTCACACCAAGACCCGACCATGAACCAGTATAACCATCCTGAGAGATATTTAGACCTACAGCCATGTCACTTTCACAAAATGATCCTATAGGGGATAATGTAGGTACATCAGCCGGAGTTACCTCTACGGTGAACGAATAAGTTTCTTCTGTTGTGAGGGGACATCCGGCGAAGGTTCCCAAATTCGTATTATTTAATATAGCTGTGACATCGACCGTCGTTGTTCCAACGCTGACACCTAGTATTGTAGTGGATTGAGTAGTTGTCATCCCTGAAATAGAGACTATAGAAGTATTATTGGATATCCAGCTATATGTATCAGACTCGCATCCAGTCAACTCAAGATCTATGGTCTCCCCTTCACAAACCATGTAAGTTGTAGGGTCTGATGTTACACAAGCCCCACTACCATCACTAAATTCATCGTCGGGTGGGTATCTAAGAGAGGCGATCCATTGGGCATTTGCGCAAGAATTGGCTTCACCGGGAGATTGTGAGGTAGAAGCAGTAACCTTTGCAAAATTTCCTACGACACGATAATCATCACTAATTATATTCTGGAACTGATAAGCATTGTTCGCAGCTCCCGTTGCCGAAATATGTAGGTTATCTGGCCCACCGGTAAGCGTGGGAGCCATTCCACAGCTGCCACCATCTCCAGAGCCCCAGGAAAAACCATGAAAGTAAGCGTACGATGGATTCCTCACCTGAAATGCATCCCCACCATTCCTTAAGCCAATAACCCCACTAACTGGTATCGAAATATTTCCAACAAACGATTGGTTTCCCACATTTACGTAAGTTCCTCCATAGCTCGGATTTCCGGGAGTAGCAGTCCCATTAGGGCATGTCCTATTTTGAGCACAGGAGCCTCCGGAAGCAAATATTGGCAGCGTATTACTTTGTTCTAGGTGAGCGAAACTAGCTGCATTGATTGGGACGACCCTTAGAAAGTCACAATCCGCGTCATCATAGTCAACAGTAAGAGGAAAAATCTCAGCTTGTGCATTTGGGACTCCTGGTTCCCAAGCATACAAAAGTATTACTGTCCCTACCGGAACTTCAGCCCAATCTGCATGATTTTTAAATCGAATATGACCTTTGTTTAATCCCACTCCAGCCAATGCACCATGTTCTGCATTGGGAGGACAACTCGTAAATAATCCATTGTTATCATCTATTACCCAACCTCTTATGTCTACAGTTGCACATGGAGAACCCACTACAACCAACTCGACCCACTCCTTGAGTCCACCCGTTCCTTGAGAAACCTCATTAACAATCAACCCCTGTCCATAGCTAGACAGCTGCATGGTGAGAATACAAAGGGCGAAGTAGCAATAACGTCTCATGAAGTCCATTAAATCCATATCAAATAGTCACAAAATATTCCGTTTGTAAATGACCGGATTTATCGTAATAGGTGATAAAACGAATTCCATGCCAAAAATAGGAATAATTTGCTGCAATAGAATGTCTATTTTTGCTGCCTAATAGAGATTATTATAATAATAATGACAAACCTCAGTGAGCAGGAAATAGTAAGAAGAGAAAACCTTCAAAAGATTAAAGATGCTGGCATTGACCCTTATCCCAGCGCGACATTTCCCATTAATACAACTATAACGGAAATAAAAAACAACTTCAAAGAAGGGAATGAAGACTATATTGATGTGGTCGTAGCCGGAAGGCTCATGTCAAGGCGAATCATGGGCAAGGCGTCCTTTGCAGAGATTATGGGAAGCGATGGCAGGATTCAACTTTATATTTCGAGAGATGACATCTGCCCCGATGAAGATAAGACCATGTATAATGGCTTGTTCAAGAAATGGATGGATCTGGGGGATTACATCGGTGTGAGAGGGTATGCCTTTTTTACCAAAATGGGACAGTTGACCATACATGTAAAAGAATTGACTCTCTTATCAAAATCTCTTCGACCTCTTCCTGTAGTAAAGACGGATGCCAAAGGAAATGTCCATGATGCTTTTACGGATCCAGAACAAAGATACAGACAGCGCTATGTCGATCTAGTAGTCAACCCTGAAGTACGGGATGTCTTTGTCAAAAGATCTCGCATGTATAATACAATGAGAGCGTATCTCGATGATAAGGGTTACCTAGAAGTGGAGACCCCAATTCTACAACCTTTGTATGGAGGTGCTCTGGCCCGGCCGTTTACAACTCATCATAACACGTTGGATATGAAATTGTATCTGCGGATAGCAAATGAGTTATACCTCAAGAGACTTATAGTGGGTGGTTATGATGGAGTTTACGAGTTTTCTAAGGACTTCAGAAATGAAGGTATGAGTCGATTTCACAACCCGGAGTTTACTCAGATAGAGTTGTATGTAGCCTACAAAGATTACCAATGGATGATGAATCTCGTGGAAGAGATGGTGGAGAAAGTGGCTCTAGACGTAACGGGGTCAACAATTATTAAAGTTGGAGAAAACGATATCGACTTCAAGAGACCATGGAAAAGTATGACCATGTATGAGGTTATCGAGAATTATACTGAAATTGATATATCAGAAATGGATGAAGATGGACTCAGGGCAACAGCCAAATCACTCCACATCGAAGTTGATGCATCCATGGGGAAAGGAAAACTCATCGATGAGATATTTGGTGAAAAGTGCGAAGGTCAACTCATTCAACCAACATTTATAACAGACTACCCTATCGAAATGTCACCCCTCGCTAAAAAGCATGCATCTAAGGAAGGTCTTGTTGAGCGTTTTGAAGCCATATGTAATGGCAAAGAGATATGCAATGCTTTTTCAGAACTAAATGATCCCATCGATCAAAGGGAACGATTTGAAGCACAGCTAGAACTGGGAAAACGTGGTGATGATGAATCCATGGTGTTAGATGAAGATTTCCTCAGAGCATTGGAATATGGAATGCCCCCTACGGCGGGTCTGGGGATAGGGATGGATCGTCTTGCCATGATTATTACCAATCAAGATTCCATACAAGATGTTCTGTTTTTCCCTCAGATGAAGCAGGAGAAGGAGAAGAGGGATGAGAGTTGAGGGTTTAAAGATTAGGGATTTTATATAAGAAACTGTTTTTCTTGAGGATATTCAAATACATCTTGGCCGGCATCAGATTCCTAATGATTGTTGTCTCTATGGCATTGTTTGTACTTGTTTATGTCATCACTATACCTATACTTTCAAATTCACCGAAGAGAGCTTTCCTTCTCAGAAGAAACTGGCTACGACTGGCTTATCAAATTCTGAATATTCATGTAACCGTTGAGGGTAAACCAATAAGTAACACAGCATTATACGTCAGCAATCATCGGTCATTTCTAGATCCTGTAATTCTATGTCGACATCTGGACGCCTACGTAATCGCCAAAGCTGAAGTAGCAGATATGCCGGTGATCAGTCAAGGTGCTAAAATCACAGGCATCATTTATGTCAAGCGGGAAGATAAATCAAGCAGAGTTGCGACTCGTCAAGCAATGGTAGATACACTTAAAGCTGGGTGGAATGTCCTAGTTTACCCAGAAGGAACCATCAGTCCCAATCGTGAGGTTTTGCCATTGAAGAAAGGAACTTTCATAGAAGCATCCAAAATAAGTATTCCGATCGTCCCAATCACCATCGAGTATCAACATCCTGACGACTTTTGGCATGAGCCTGGCATGATAAGGCAATACATTAAAATGTGTGGAAAATGGGCCATTCAAGTCAAGCTAAATTTCGGATCTCCACTTAATGAAATGGGTGGAGAAAACGCTTCTCAAATGGCTGAAGATTGGATGAATAAGACTCTCATGGAGATGCAGGAGAACTGGAGTTTAATGTATGTAGATTAGAGAGTTGAGCTCAGGTCTTATGGAGTCTATTTCTTGAGCTTGTCAGCAAATTTTTTTCGAACTTTGGCAATTTTAGGGTTGATGACTGCTCTACAATAGCCGTTGTTCGGATTTAGTGAGTAAAAGTCTTGATGATAGTCTTCTGCTGGATAAAAAGTTGACAATTCCGTTATTTCAGTGACTATTGGATCATCCCAATACTCCGTAGCCAGTTCTTTCTTGCTTTTCTCTGCGATCACTCTCTGATTATCGTCATGGTAAAAAATTGCTGACCTGTATTGTGTTCCTGCATCAGCCCCTTGTCTATTGACCGTTGTAGGGTCATGACTCACCCAGAAAATATCCAATATCTCTTCTAATGAGACCACGGTAGGATCAAAAGATAATTGTGCCACTTCTGCATGACCAGTCTCACCGGTACATATCATCTTATAAGTAGGATCATCAACCTGACCTCCCATATATCCTGAAACGACTTTCTCGACGCCTTCAATTTCTTGAAAAACTGCTTCTACACACCAAAAGCATCCCGCACCGAGGGTTATGACTTCATTATTATGCTCCATTGGACTTGATTGCATGATAGATTGTGTTTTGATAGTTGCTTGTCCGCAATTTCCGGAAAGCATAAGACTATAAATGATCACTAGTACTAGATGATGCATGATTTGGGTTTTAAAATAAACGTAGATGAAGGTAGAGAGTTTTATAAAAAAAGTTAAGGACAAGTTAAGTCGGTGTCAAATCGCAGGTTCATGCGAACCAATGAGATTTTAAAATCTTTACAAAAAAATGTGATCTAAGGTTGAGTATAACAACCTTAGATCACACTGATAAAATTTCTGTCTGCTGTACTGAAAACCTAAGACGCAGTGGTCTCTTGACCATTTTCAGGACTTTCCGCTTCTTGCTCACTGGTCTTTATCAAGCTCTCTGGCAGATTCATTCCACTCTGAGCGAGAAAATCACTTAATTGTGGCATCATGCTATAAAGACCTTGCACAAAATTGCCTACACCCTTTCCTGACCCATTGTCATATACTACAACCTTATCTATATCCAGATCTTTAATTGCTGAAGTCTGAATCTCTGCAAGAGCGGTGAGCTTATCAACAAGAAGATAGCCGATGGCACTCTGTGGATCACCATTGGCAGCGGCGACCAACTTTTCAAATCCCTCAGCTTGTTTGGTAAGTAATTCCTCTTGTCCTTTTGCCTGCGCCATGTACTTAGCCAGGATGGCATCGGCCTCTCCCTTAGCGGTTTCTCGCTGCCACTCAGCCTCAGCCTGTGCAGCGATGACAGCTTTTTGCTTTTCGATGTCAGCTTCCACAACTTCGTCGGCTTGTTTTCTTGCAAGTTCTTTTTTCGCCCTGGCATCTTCAGCTATTCGCTCCGCATTATATGCCTCTTCAAGCGCTTTGGCAGCGGCTACTTTTTGTGCTGCGGTAGCCCTTCTTTCAGCTTCAGCAATTTCTATATCACGGGAAGCATTAGAGTTTGCTATTTTTATTCCGGCCGTATTTTTTCCCTCTGTTGCTTTGGCTTGCGCATCTGCTTCACCTATTTCTGCACGGCTGTTGGCATCGGACACCTTAGTTCTTTGGTCTTGTTGTGCCTCGGCCTGTCCGATTGCCCCACTTCGTTCCTCATTTGCGACTTTAACCTTGGCATCGTTAATAGCCTTAGCTGCGGCTTCTTTACCAAGAGCCTGAATATAGCCCGACTCATCCTGGATATCTGTTACATTGACGTTGATCAGCTCTAGACCAATTTTGTGAAGCTCATTTCCCACATTTCTATATACAGAGTCGACAAACTTGTCACGATCGGTATTAAGTTCTTCGATGTCCATGTTGGCGATTACCAGTCTCATCTGACCCATGATGATGTCGTGGGCCAGTGATCTTATCGATGGTTGGTCCAATCCCAGTAATCTCTCAGCGGCAGCAATCATTAGATTTGGTTTATTGCTTACTCCTACCGTAAACTGTGCCGGTACAGACACACGGATATTTTGTTTGGATAAGGCGTCTTGTAGATTGACATCTATGCTAATAGGCGTAAGATCTAGAAACCTGTAATCTTGAAATACAGGTAATACAAATGCTGCTCCTCCAGCATAGCACTTCGCTGATTGCTCACCTTTGGTTCTTCCATAGACGACAAGTATTTTGTCAGACGGGCAACGCTTGTAACGACTTACAAAAAAGATAATGAGTAGCAGTGCGAGAAACACTACGAATCCAATGAGAATTAATAGATTGGTCATATTGATATTATTTATTGTCTTTACTTACGATTACATATTCGCCATCTATGTCTACTACACGGATGGATGTTCCTGTAGGAAGCTCACCATTTCTTGACCGAGCTTTGAGTTCTCTACTTGCTCCTTTGACATCGACATTGACGATCCCGCTACCGTCTTTTGCAGGAACCTTAAGGTAAACTTCTCCAGTCTGGAAAAGCGCATCATCCATTTCCCAGTTGACATTTTCTTCATTACTTAGCAATACTCGAAGAAGATAATTAAGCAAAAACAAAGCTACTAATCCGGCAACAACTCCTATGGCCAAAGCTAGTCCAGGATGTTGATCGCCGATAAGAAGAATTCTCATCATCCAGGCTCCTACAGATACAAAGGTGAGTAAGCCTTTGATGATACCTAATCCCCCCTCACTAGTATCGGCATCATCTCCCCCTATGTCTATGTCCATGTCAAGGCCTCCCAGGATGGAGAGAAGCAATAGAAGCACAAGTATGCCGCCAGCGATGATGGATGTCCAAGTGAGTATTGTGATCATGGTATTATGTCTTTATTATCATTAGCTGAATGTAAATCTGCGCATTAAATTAACATAATATTAAGATATTGAAGTTTCATGAAATGGGTTTGTTTGTCGGATATATTGGCTAATTGGTAGATTATTACTTAGAAGCAATGGGATCTTGGACTATAATGACCCCATTAACTGGCACAATCCTGCGATCATTTCAAATTATTGTATTCAGGAAATCTGATATAATAACTTGAGCAAATATCATTAGAAAAGGAAGCCCTGTAGTTTTAAAACTACAGGGCTTTTCCTGAATGTCGGCTAATAAATCTTCTTAACTAAAAAATAGATTCACTACGCACTAATAATTTATAGCAGATATAGAATACTCCGATCAGTCTGGTATGGGACTACGAACTGTATTACATGATATAATCAATAATGAAGAAACTATCAACATTTTAAAGGTGCCACATCATGGAAGTAAAACAAGCTACGATTTAAATCAATGGAAAAAAGTACTAAGAGAACCTGAGTCCAGTATCTTAAAAATGACATGCTGGAGCAATGGTTCAAAATTTCTTCCAGAAGATACAATGATTCAGGAATTTGTTTCTAACATTTCAGTGTTCTCATTGGCAACAACTAATCCCCATACAAAATATGAGAAAACATCTGTCAATTTGAGGCGTACTTATACATTACCAGTTGGTAAACTTAGAATCCATTCTAAATTCTGGGGTTCGATCGGAACTTGGTTTGATGACAAAAAAAAGGAACTTATTATAGCGCCGTCAAATTCAGCAATATTTCTTAAAGACATAAATAAGTGACGACCAAAACGACGACCAGAAATAAAATAGTCCTGTAAATCAATGATTTACAGGACTTCTAGTAGCGGAGGCAGGACTTGAACCTGCGACCTTCGGGTTATGAGCCCGACGAGCTACCAACTGCTCCACTCCGCGATATTATCTTATTACGAATAATCGTAAAATATAGTTCCTTTCTACAAAGAGAGTGCAAAAATATCATAAGTGCCACTAATACCAAAGAAGCAATACTAATTTTTATAAATACATTGCCGTGAGTCTAAATCTTAGGTGCATTCGTCTTAATATTTCATCTAATATTATCATTATTCAACTACCTTTGCGCCTCAAATACTGACCGATACTGAATGGATAAAAATCAGTTTGTAGGACTAATCCTCATATTTATTCTCTTACTAGGTTACACGTTTTTTAGCGCTCCCAGCAAGGAAGAACTTGCAGAGTCACAGCGTCAAAGAGACAGCTTGGAGAATATTCAAGAAGATGCCCCTGTTCAAAAAGAAATAGATACCAGTACTCTGGTAAAAGAAGAGGTGCAGCCACCCCAGAATGACAGCATTCGCAGACAGCTACTCAACACCAAACTGGGATTATTTGCCAGTGCGGGTCAATATCCTGAGCAATCATTCAATCTCGAAAATGATCTGATGAAAATCTCTTTGTCCAACAAAGGTGCCCGAGTCACCGGCATCGAGATGAAGAACTTCAAAAAACTAGAAAGAGTAGAAGGTAGCAAGCGGGAAGAACGTCCTCTCTACCTGATGGAAGACGAGAAAAACAGATTTGAATACATACTCCCCGTATCTTCAGCACCTAATGGAACTGTCAGTACCAATGACATCGTATTTAATTCTTCTGAGGAGAATAATTCAATAACATTTACAACAACGACCGTTGAAGGAGGCAAGCTTCAACAGACTTATAGTATCCAACCGGGATCGTACAAAGTCGACTACGATATCACTTTTATAGATTTAGACAGGATAGTAGATAACACGAAACCAATAAAGCTTAATTGGGTAAATCATCTTGACAAGCTTGAGGAAAACTCAAATTTTGAAAGAAACTACACCAGCGTATATTACCAGACTGTCGAAGACAGTGACTCCGATTATTGCTCGTGTACGGGTGATGACAATCAAGAACTCAATGAGAAAGTCTCATGGATTTCCCATGTCAATCAGTTTTTCAATTCTACCCTTATTGCTAAGGACAAGCCTTTTGATAAAGCCATAGTTTCTACTGAGGTTCAAGAACCAACTTCTGATGACTTAAAAATTCTACGTACTGAGATTGACATTCCGTACAATGGTGGAAGTGAGGAGACCTATGCAATGCAATTTTATTTTGGGCCAAATGAATATGATAGACTGAAGGCATTTGATAATAATCTTGAAGAAGTCATAGCATTTGGGCGTAGTATTTTTGGTACGATTAATCGATGGATCATAAGACCTTGCTTTGATTTCTTAGTCCGATATATTGGATCGAAGGGAATGGTAATCATTGTCTTGATATTCATTATCAAGATGCTTCTCTACCCGCTCACCTATAAGATGCTTCACTCACAGGCAAAGATGCAGGCCCTCAAACCTAAGCTTTCCCATCTTACCGAGAAATTCAAGGAAGAGCCACAGAAAAAGCAGATGGAGTCCATGAAAATCTATAGGGAATACGGTGTTAGTCCCTTGGGGGGTTGTATGCCCATGGTATTACAGATGCCCATATGGTATGCCCTTTTTAGATTCTTTCCTGCAAGTATCACTTTCCGACAGGAAAGCTTCTTATGGGCACATGATCTATCATCATTTGATGAGATTACGAGACTTCCGTTCGAGATACCCATGTTTGGAGCCCATATAAGTTTGTTTACCGTCCTGTGGGCCATAACCACCGTAATATATACTTATTACAATACCAAGCATATGGACATGTCGGCAAACCCGGCTATGAAATATGTTCAATATTTTATGCCTATTATGTTCTTGGTATTCTTCAACAACTACGCATCAGGGCTGACATGTTATATGTTTTTTAGTAATATATTCAACATTCTACAGACTGTAATTACCAAGAAATATGTGTTTGACGAACAGAAAATACAGGCTGAGCTCGAAGTACGAAAGTCCAAACCAAAGAAAAAATCAGGTTTCCAGGCAAGACTAGAAGAGGCAATGAAACAACAACAAGCTCAGAAGAAGAATAAAAAATAAGTACCCATGACCAAACCCGTAGGAGTCATCGGTGCTGGAAGTTTTGGTATCACCATTGCCGGGTTACTATCAACCAGTGTAGATGTCCTCATCTATGCTAGGAAGACTGAAGTCAGGAATTCAATCAATGAAAATCACGAGCGATTCAATGTAAAACTTTCTCCCAGAATCAAGGCTGTGGACAGCATGGAAATTATAGGCGAAAGATGCAATGTTATCTTTCCCGTCATCCCATCTAGTGGGTTTAGAAGTATGATGATTGATTTATCCCCACATATCAATCCATCACATATACTTATACATGCCACTAAAGGACTCGATCTGGTAGGTTATGACTACAGTGTACTAGACCATGTACAATTAGATCGTAAACACATCTCCACGATGAGCGAGGTCATAATGCAAGAAAGTACGATACTTAGAATCGGATGTATGTCGGGTCCCAATCTTGCAAGAGAGATCATGCAGAATCAACCCGCTGCTACTGTCTTGGCGTCAGAATTTGACGAAGTGATAGATATAGGCAGGAAAATCCTAAGTGGACCAAAATTTTTCGTTTTTGGTTCTCACGACCTTAAAGGGGCAGAGCTAGCGGGAGCTTATAAAAATATTATTGCTCTCGCATCAGGAATACTGGGAGGAATGAAAATGGGGAAGAATATCCAGTCGTTATTAATCACCAAGGGTCTTGGTGAAATGATTAGGCTCGGTGTAGCCATGGGAAGTACTCATAAAGCATTTCTTGGTATTGCAGGAATCGGGGACTTAGTAGCTACCGCCACAAGCGAAAAAAGTAGAAATTATATATGTGGTATGCGTATGGGCCAAGGTGAATCAGTGGAGGACATTCTAAACTCCTCCAAAGAGGTCATCGAAGGTCTTAGAACCCTAAAAATAGCACAGCATCTTGCTCGATATTACGAATTGCATGTACCCATCACTCAGATGTTATATCGTATCGTGTATGAGAATTTTGACATTGAACAGGCTATTGATTTTCTGATGCGCTATCCCTATGCCGAGGATGTTGATTTCCTTTAAAAAGAAATCTAGAAGATACCGATGTTTGATCTCAGCTAATTAATTCTTATTAGCGCTTGATAATTCAGATATTTGTAATTGTAATATAAAACCATCTCTATGTCTAAAATCCACAATATAACTTGTCCCAACTGTAGCCATGCTTTTGATATAGAAGATGTTCTCTCAAAAAACCTAGAGGAACAATTCAAAGTAAAGTTAAATGATGAGCGCTCTAAGTTACAATCCGAATTTAGAGAGCGAGAATCCTCGCTGAGTAAGATGCAAGAAGAGTTTGAAGAGAAGAAAAAACGGGAAAATCAATTGTTTGCAGACAAGCTTAAAGAAGCAATGGCAAAGAGAGAAGAAGATATGCGTAGGTCCGTAAAAGATGAGTATGACGTTACCATCAATGCACAGAAAAAAGAACTGGAGGAAAAAAGAAAACAGGTTCTGGAGTTAAAAGAAAAAGAACTAGAAATACAACGTATAAAAAATAAGATGGCTGAGGTAGAGAAAGACTTCGAGCTCAAATACGAAAAAAAACTAAGTGAACGCCTGACAGAAAAAGAGGATGCCATCTCCAAAAGGCTCACCGAGCAAGTCGAATTGAAACTAAAAGAAAAGGACAAGCAGCTTCAGGACCAAAGTGAACTCATTGAAGAACTGAAAAGAAAAAAAGACCAAGGATCCATGCAACTTCAAGGAGAGATACAGGAATTAGTCATAGAAGATATGCTGAGAAGTGCTTTCCCTTTTGACATAGTGGAAGAAGTACCTAAAGGTGTAAGAGGTGCTGACTCTATGCAGACAGTTGTCAATGCAATGCAGCAGGTGTGCGGAAAGATCATTTTTGAAAGCAAGAGAACAAAGGCTTTTTCAAAAGAATGGATCGACAAACTCAAGATGGATCAACGCAATGTAGGAGCAGAACTCGCAGTACTTGTGACCAGTGTTTTACCTAAAGAGATATCACTTTTTGGTTCTATGGATGGAATATGGATTTGTGGGTATCAAGAAATGACATCGATGGTCTCTCTATTACGGCAGACTCTGATAAAAACTCATAGTGTAAGTCTGGCTCAGGAAAACAAAGGTGATAAAAAAGAGATCCTCTATAGTTTTGTCTCCAGTGAAGAATTTAAACAGCAAGTAGGAGCAATTATCGATGGCTTCTCAAAAATGAAAGAAGAACTAGACAAAGAAAAACGAGCCATGCATAGTATATGGAAACGTAGAGAGAAACAGATCGATTCCGTAATACAAAACACCATAGATATGCATGCTTCCATCAAGGGAATTGCCGGTGATTCTATTCTATCTATTGAAACATTGGAATTGGATACTTAGTAATTTTATAGAATGTAGATTTATGTATCTATGCTATGGGAAGTTTAATCGAGAAAACTACATTAGTAGAAACTAAAATCGCCATTTTTATCTTATTCAATATGACCCTGATTGACCAAAATATTTAAAAATAAACAGATCATGACTATCGACCTTCATCAACTTTTTGAGACTAACCAACTGGAAGAAAAGAAATTTGCATCAGCTTTGCTAAAAGCGCTTAAAACCAATGCTCTAGATGGATTTGATTACTTAAAATTCAAGCAGTCCGTGGCCAATCTCAAGGAGATGAACATGGACGATGAACAGGCGATAAAGTCGGCTTTCATGACGGCAACTACCATCGGTCTAACCAAGCCAAAATTGCTCAGCACTGCCAAGCATTATGAAAATATCCTAACAAAAGAACGCCGAGAATTTGCTGAAGCCTTAGCCAACCAAGTAGCTACAAAAGTTGAGAATAAAGAAGAGAAGCATAGAGCAATTGATGATGCTATAAAATCCAATCGTCAAAAGATTGAAGACTTGAAACAACAGATAAAAACATTAGTTGATAAAAAAGAAAATCTTGATTTGCAAATTGCCAAAGACAAGGAAAAGATAGAGTATACCAAGAATACATTCAACCAATCCTTTGATCATGTCTTTGATTCTTTACAAAAAGATATAGAAATGGTGAAACAGTATTTGTAAATTACATTCAAATAATAAAAATTAAAATATGAGTGAGCTATCATCTCTCGATGGAACGACCAAGCCTAAGTCATTTTGGAAAAGACCTGAAGGAACGACTGGTGCTTTATTTCTCACAGCCGTAGTAGGAGGATTGGGGTACTTGTTGTTTTCTAATATAGCCTGGATTACTGCATTCGTAGGACAGACATTGGGCCTCGTTGTGACGTTATTGGTATTGGGAGCTATAATATATATGGTATTGGACCCAAAGATGAGAAACCTTGTAGGCTACATGTACAAGAGTTTTATGAGATGGGTAACTGGGGTATTTGTTACCATCAACCCTATAGGTATCTTAAAAAATTATATAAGCGATCTCGAAGACAACCTACGTAAAATGAGTAAGCAAATCGGCAACCTTAAAGGGCAGGCGAGAAAACTCAAAACGATGGTTACTGAAAACAATAAGCAGATAGAGGAGCACATCTTGATCGCCAGGAAAGCCAAGGAACAGGGAAATCAAAAACATATGCTGCTCTCCAGTCGCAAGGCCGCAAGACTAAAAGACACCAATGCGAAGTATTCGGCCTTACACGGAAAAATTTCTGTTTTGTATAAGATATTGTCCAAGATGCATTCCAATTCTGAGATACTGCTTGAAGACACCAAGGATCAAGTAAAAGTCAAAGAGCAAGAAAGAAAAGCCATCAGAGCAAGTCATTCTGCTATGCGCTCAGCAATGAGTATTATCAAAGGTGATCCTGACAAAAGAGCCATGTTTGATGCCGCCATGGAAAACATTGCTGATGATGTCGCTGCTAAAGTAGGCGAGATGGAACAGTTCATGGAGATGTCATCAGAATTCATGGATAGCATCGATCTTCAACAAGGTGTTTTTGAAGATAAGGGTCTCAAGATGTTAGAGGAATACGAGAAGAAATCGACTCTTTTATTATTGGGTGGTAAAGAGTCCTTTGACGAAGATTTGCTTGAACTCAAGGATCCTGATGCTATCAAGAAATCATCTGGTTCTAGTTCAGAGTATGAGGGGTTGTTTGATTAAATATTTAATCTTATCGTTATTCTTGTCAATGGCAAGGGGTATGTAGATTCTCATTGGGAGTAAATGAATAACTAAAATTATTCATACTCAATGTCACTACTCGTTAATCATCTGTTTTGACATAAACAGGTAATTCAACATTCAGCTTATTATATAATGTTGAAGTTGCTTATTTTCAGCGGAGCATGCCGATTTTGAAGAGATTAACAACCATTATTGTTTTACTTCTATTTACGACCATATACCTATTAGGGCAATGTGGTAATGGTCCATGTGAGGTATGCAGTATTTCTGCCACCATCACTGGAATTTCCAGAGGAAGAATTGATGTTGGTTCAGCTAACATAAGTAGTAATGTCCAAGCAGGGCAAAACAGGTACTGCATCAAATGCCTTGCAAGTCACAGCAACAGATTGTGGTGAGCTTGTACTATCTGTCGAAATAGATTTTGATTGGAATCCTGGCACCCAAAATAATTGGATTCATGAAGTTTCGTTTTCCTCTTCAGGTGGGTGGATCGCAGCGCAGGGAGTTCTTATTCCTCCAAATCCAGGCTGGATTTTCCTAAATTCACTAACAAGAATCTGTACTGGAACAACTTATGGAGCAGGATATTATTGGGACCCTCCTGGCACAGGCTGTGATAATAGCGGAAACATATCCAGTTTCATAGGCACATTTTGCTCTTCTGTATTTACAAGTTGTGAGGCGACATCTGGATTTTTTGTTGATGGTGATCCTTCAGATAACTGGGGAATTAATTGTACGACCACTTGTCCCAAATTTGGGTTTGATCTGACTTATTGCTCTCTTTCCACGGGTGACATCGCCGAATCTATTTCATTTTACCTTACAGAAGATGGTGAGACAGGCGGATGGTACAATTCAGATGGTTGTGTCTTTCTTTTAGAATTTCCCATAAATATCATCGGTGTAGGTTCTCTACTTCCTGACGAATCTATCACAATATGTAAAGACGAATGTACGGCTCTTGATGCAGGCTCTGGATGCCGTATGTACGACTGGAGCACAGGAGAAAGTGGTAGACTATCGAGGTCTGTCCACTCACAGATATGGAGTACATAGTTACTCTAACCGGACCATCTGGTTGTATGCTATAAGATACTGTAAACGTGGTTGTGGAGTTTTGCTGTCAGGCTGACCCAGGAATTATTACTGCAAATCCAGTTCCAGCTTGTCCAGGTCAGTTAGTCAATTGGATGGGAAGTGGTTATCAAACGGATCCTGACTATGCACAGATATTTTTTATCACAGATGCCACTGGAGAAATAGTAGAAATCTTTGACGCGGATAGCGGACCCTAATCTCATAGGAATGTATTGCATAAACGGCTTAAACAGCCTGGTGTCAGCGATGGTCAAAAAAAGGCCTTCAAAACATGATCAATTTGAGGATATTAAATAAAAGTGGACATTGGAATTTGATTGCTGAGTATCTGGGTAAAATAGCGGCCTAATACGACAAACTGAATTACACCCACTATCTTTGATACCTGAGTAGTTACCAATTTTTTAATATACTGCTAACTTAGGTTGGTATTATATACATTGACTTGAGTCAATCATTACAAATAATCAATACTTCCTGATCTGAAAATATGGCCCATGAAAAATCATACACATGATGAATGGTTTTGTTTCTGGTGTTAATATGAAAACCTGTAACGTAATCGAAATTAAATTTTTTATTATCCAATAACAATCTGGATATTTTCTTGTTGGTTTTGCTTCGTCCCATGGTCTCGAGTAATATGGACCGGTTGCGATGGAGTATTTTATCTATTGGCTCTGTAGCTGATGTTGTATTTTTTTTCAATCTGATATAATAGTTATTTTTACAGGCAATGCAACAAAATCGTTTATCGGATCTGCCAGTAACCTTACTTCGGCATATAGGGCATTTCTTATTCATATTTTCTATTATTTATTGCATCATATAAAATCTTCAATTGCATTGATAATCCTTGTATATCGTCACATAACGGTTAATTCCCGCTAATAACCGTTATGTAAGCGACTAATTTCATTAAAAGGTTGATACATAGGCTATTATAGACTATAATTGATATATGAAAGCTATAATATATGAACCACATCGCAATGCTAAGCGAATAAAACTGTACGTCCCTTATGCTGCCAAAGCTTGGCGTGAGCAGATAAAGAGTCTGAATGGCACCTTTTTTCACTATCATCAAAAACTATGGAGCATAGTAAATACATCTGAAGGATTGGCCAGAATCAAAGATGTTTTTGGAGGGCAGTATGAGATAAAAAAGATGGAAAAGCCTACAGCTCTACCATTTAAGGAACTCACTCCCAAAGCCATCGAAGCCCTGAATGCACTACAGCAGAAAATAATTCTTAAAGGCTACAGTAATAATACACTTAGGACCTATAGAGAGGCCTTCATTGCCTATTTAGTCCATTTCGATAATCATGATTTATCTTCCATCACAAAAGATCAAATAGAACAGTATTTATATAGGTTAAAGTCGAAGTATGCAATATCAGACAGCCGACAAAATAGTATTATCAACGCGATTAAATTTTTCTATGAACATGTGCTGGGTCTGCCCCGGACCTATTATGATCTTCAGCGTCCTAAAAAATCTAAAGAACTACCCAATGTACTAAGTGCAGAGGACATTCTAAAAATAATCAATATCCCCAAAAATATAAAACACAAAGCCATATTGTACACCATATATAGCGCAGGATTGCGGAAGAGCGAATTATTGAATCTAAGGATTGAAGATATTCACTCTGACGATGGATATATATTCATAAAGGCGTCCAAAGGCAAGAAAGATCGAAAAACAATCTTATCACATACTCTACTCACACTATTACGTACTTATTATAAGGCGTACAAGCCTGCATATTGGTTATTTGAAGGGCAGGATGGAGAAAAGTACAGTGCAACCAGTGTAAATGTCATATTTAGGCGAGCAGTATCAGCAGCCAGGGTAAATGCCTGGGCCACGGTGCACACTTTGAGACATAGTTTTGCTACACATCTGTTACAGCAAGGTGTCAACTTAAGATATATACAATCCCTGCTAGGTCATAGCTCTTCAAAGACTACTGAAATTTATACACACATCATCTCGATTAATAACAAAACAGTCATGAGTCCGTTGGATAAAATTATAGAAAATGCTAAATTAGACACGCATACATAATAGAAATAGCAACAACTCCATTATAGGAGGTTGTTGATATTCGAATGTTGATTTTAATTAAAAGAGAAAGACAAAAAGAGATCAGGCAGAAGGGATTTAAATAGAAATGTTTACAAGCTAATTAAACAATAATTTGAGGTCGTCGGTTGGCTGAATTAAAGCAACTTTAAGTAAAGCCAGCTGGACAACCTGAGTTGTTTTGGCAAACAACAGCTTGTAAACAATTGAGATTTAAAATAGTTTAGAAATGGCCTATCTTTTTTGCCGGAGGTTCCTTTTTTTAGCGTTCCAGCAGTACATACACAGGTGTATATTCAATTGGAACAGACTTCTAAAAAAATAGAATCTTTCTAACTTTTAACTACGTTTTTCATATCTTTCCATTAATATCCTAAAAGAGATATTATAAAGAGAAAAAGAAAAGAACTAAATTCAACATGGTGTATATTTTCATTGCCTCCATTCGTCGGCAACGTAATATACACTTACGTTATCCACCACCCAAGAAAGAGTTCGGTATCCGTTTAGAATTTTGCTCCTGTTATTGAAAACGAAACTGGTTGAGGGCTCGGCAAAACAGACTTCCTCCTTCCACTCCCCTTTCTTCTGACTGACTTTTTAGAATAGCCTGAGACGGTAAAATTTAAGAATTAGCATTCCTCAGATTCTCGTGGGGTAAGAGAATAATCAGTTCTAACTATTTCAAGGATCATTCATGACAGATTTGAAATTACGTGATTTCGATCTGTCAGAAGTAAGGCGAAAGGGCTTCGAAAATTGCGCATGAAATTGTGGAAGCATCTGGCAATCGCCCTCTTTTCTTCGCGTAAACTATTCATCCTCTCATAGGTCATTGGTAAAATTGAGAGGGCTTGTGAAAATTCAGGATATCCTTACTTTCCCTCCTGTGGAGGTAAGCATTCGGGTCTTAGCATTTGGGGAATGATATGTCTCCCGAGCAATCGCCCTCTTTTCATTCTCATCCTCTTTGATGGTAGGCGTTGGATAACACCGTACATCACGTCATACACCAGCAAGCGCCATTAACTTCTGAATAATGCTCACTAAATTAGTCCCGACTTTATTAGTAACTTGGAATTATAAACAGTGTACAGACGGATGTACATGAGACGTTACCTGCAAGCGTGAAAAACAGAATGAATAAGAAATTAAATATTTTAGGAATTAATGGAAGTGCAAGTAAAAACTCTTCCAATCTTTCTATTTTAAATAGAATTGCCGAGCTCGGAAAATCCAAATTTGATTTAAATATAATTGATGACTTGACCGAATTACCGCATTTTAAAACGGAATTGACAGATAATAACGTCCCTCAAAAAATAATTGAATTTCGTAATCAAATTGAAAATGCGGACGGAATTATAATCTGTACACCTGAATATGTTTTTAGTATCCCAAGCGGACTTAAAAATGCAATTGAATGGTGTGTTTCGACTGTAGTATTTTCTGATAAACCAATTGGACTGATTACAGCTTCTGCAAGTGGTGAAAAAGGACATGAAGAATTGAAGCTAATAATGAAAACCATCCAAACAAATTTCACAGACGAAACTACGCTTCTAATACAAGGAATTAAAGGCAAAATAAATAGTAGTGGAGAGATTTTGGACGATAAAACGAAAAGTCAATTAGAGAAGCTTGTGCAGTCGTTTAATAAGTTGAATGAAAAGCCAGCAGGTAACACTGTATATAGCAAATAGGGCGTTCGGAGGTTTACGAAAGTTCAGTGCTATTTACAAACACCGCCAAATATAAAATTTGGCTTTTAAAGATGAATAAATTAAAAACAAAATATTTATATTTGGCTAAGTGTAAGATTGAAAGTTTATCGCTTTCTACTGCCCTACTAGCCATATACTAAACGTTATCATCAATTAAAACAAACTAAATAAACCACATATGCAAAAACAATACAAAACATTTAAAGAACTTGGTTTAGACTTCTCTAAAGGGTCTGGTTGTCACACTTGTAGAGATATGTCCTGTCATAACAATGTACCATCATCCTCAAACGGACGAGAATACAATGTCCATATATCAATGAATCCCGCTAAAACCAAGTTCCGTGTTCACGCAACTGAAAACTCAACAACGTTCTCAAATTCGGACATAGAAGCCAACTTTGAAAACGAATTAGATGCTGTTTCTTTTGTATGCAAAAACTTTGAATGGTTTAAATGCTTCTAAGCCTAAATACAAAATCCTTAACATCATCACCCTTGATTACACTATTATCGTTCAAAGTTATAAACGGAACAGAAGTTACACCAAATCTCTTCATTACAGCAACCAATTCTGTGTCATCTTCAAATTTAACAATCTGAAACCTACTTGAATCAAACCTTTTCAATCCAATACTGCCAAAATACTCACAAGATGGACAATTCTCTTTACTGTAAAATTTAATCATAATATCTATTTAAAAAGGATGATAACATTAGATACCACGTCATACTTCCTACCGTCAGTACGAACGGGTATCATTGACCGTTATCCACCACCCAAGAAAGAGTTCGGTATCCGTTTAGAATTTTGCTCCTGTTATTGAAAACGAAACTGGTTGAGGGCTCGGCAAAACAGACTTCCTCCTTCCACTCCCCTTTCTTCTGACTGACTTTTTAGAATAGCCTGAGACGGTAAAATTTAAGAATTAGCATTCCTCAGATTCTCGTGGGGTAAGAGAATAATCAGTTCTAACTATTTCAAGGATCATTCATGACAGATTTGAAATTACGTGATTTCGATCTGTCAGAAGTAAGGCGAAAGGGCTTCGAAAATTGCGCATGAAATTGTGGAAGCATCTGGCAATCGCCCTCTTTTCTTCGCGTAAACTATTCATCCTCTCATAGGTCATTGGTAAAATTGAGAGGGCTTGTGAAAATTCAGGATATCCTTACTTTCCCTCCTGTGGAGGTAAGCATTCGGGTCTTAGCATTTGGGGAATGATATGTCTCCCGAGCAATCGCCCTCTTTTCATTCTCATCCTCTTTGATGGTAGGCGTTGGATAACACCGTACATCACGTCATACACCAGCAAGCGCCATTAACTTCTGAATAATGCTCACTAAATTAGTCCCGACTTTATTAGTAACTTGGAATTATAAACAGTGTACAGACGGATGTACATGAGACGTTAGTCGCAATTTAAAAATAGAAAATGATAGACTTTACTGAAAAAGAAATATCGACAATAAATCCATATGGACTCTATCCATTGGAATTGATGGGAGAATTCGAAGAAAGGGGTTTATCAAATGAATTAGTAGATAGATGGGTGCCTTACTATGAGTGCCATAAATGTGGAAGATCTGATTATTGTAAGTTTACCATTCAGCATGAATATGTCAAACATAAATTCAAAGACATACAATGTGGAGTCGTAGTTAAAGTCATAAATAATTTTATCGACCAAACTTTTCATCTCTTAACTACATATAAGAAAGACCAACTCCAAAAATACTTTAACGGACTTTACTATTTTCAAAAATTCATATATCAATCCGAACTTGAAACAGGTATGTTTCTCGATAAAGATATGCTTGATTGGTATGGCGAGCATTCACCTCAAAACTATGGTCACGTTCTTTATATACGACACTATTTAGACGAATTAGGTAAAAATTTCAGAGAATTAAATGAATTTGGTGCTACTAAAGGTATATTGATGGTAGAAGGAAAAACTGAAGAAATTTTCATAAACAGATTAATATCTAATGGTGATTTTTCAGCTAAACAGTTTATCGTGCAATCTTATGATGGAAAGAACAATAAAAGCGAAAAGAAAATAAAAATGCTAATTGAGAAAAATCGTGAAGTTGGATATGAAATATTTATACAAGGAGATAAGGACGGAAACGATATAAACTTCTTTCAAAACCATATAAAAAATGGACTAATCTCAGAAGACCACACATTTCAATTTAAACACGATTTCGAAACATCAATACCAATCAAATTATTTTATGGAGTCCTAAATACTTTAAAAATAATAGATTGCAATACAAGCGAATTTGTAAACAAAATAGGGAATAAAAATCAATCAATAAATCAAACTATTAAAGAAGAATTCGATATTGATTTAAGTAAACATAAAACTGATATAGCGGATGCATTAGGAATAATCGTTAGACATTTACATTGGAGAACTAACAAATCAATTCACAATTCTGAATTAGGTGATTTTCTGGAATTTGTGTACAGAATATGAAAAAAAGCGACTAACAATAGATATCATCGCATATCTCTCCTTCGTCGAGAGACGACGAGATATCATCAACCGTTGTGCTTCATGCAAAAAAGAGAAAACTGAACTTTGAATGCTAACCGAATTGATATAAGACTAAATCAAACTTACAGACCAAATAATCTGAAAGCCCCCGCTTCGCATTTTTTTAAATTTCTCTGCCAACCCACATTTGGCACATTTGCAAAGCCGCACAAGCCAACCCACAACCCAAGCTTTACAAAAGAGCCAAATCTCCCACGCTCTACCCATAATAACTATCGGTTTATATCTTATTATTTGAGATATAATTGTAATTTAGAACCGAATAATTTGACAGCAATGAATCGTATTAAGGAAGTACTTGCAGACAAAGGGATTAAACAGACTTGGCTGGCTGAGAAACTTGGAAAGAGCTACAATATGGTGAACTCCTATGTGCAAAACAGACAACAACCAAGATTGGAAGTGCTAATGGAAATTGCAGAGATATTAGATATCGATATCAAAGACTTGATTATTTCTAACAAAGAAGATAAAGGAAATTAAATGGCAATAAAGAAATCAGAATTATACAGCTCACTTTGGAAAAGCTGTGATGAATTAAGGGGAAGCATGGATGCAAGCCAGTACAAAGATTATGTATTGGTTTTACTCTTTATGAAATATGTCTCTGACAAAGGCGGTGCATTGGTTGACATACCTGAAGGTGGAAGCTTTAAGGACATGATAAAACTTAAAGGAAAGTCAGACATAGGTGAAAAAATCAATGTAATTATTGGAGCATTGGCAAAAGCCAATGACCTGAATGGAATTATAACCGTTGCTGACTTTGACGATAGCGAGAAACTTGGAAAGGGAAAAGACAAAGTTGACAGATTAAGTAATCTAATCGAGATTTTCGAAAATGAAGCTCTTGACTTTAGCGGAAACCGCGCAGAGAATGACGACATCCTTGGTGACGCCTATGAGTATTTGATGCGACACTTCGCAACGGAAAGCGGAAAGAGTAAAGGACAATTCTATACACCTGCTGAAGTTTCTCGAATAATGGCAAAAGTGATTGGAATTCAAAAATCAAAAAGCCAATCTGAAAGTCTTTACGATCCAACTTGCGGTTCAGGTTCGTTGCTGCTAAAAGCAGCAGATGAATCACCTCACGGCATTTCGATTTACGGACAAGAAAATGACAATGCTACACGAGCCTTGGCTGTTATGAATATGTGGCTGCATGGAAATCCTGCATCTGAAATTGTCCAAGGAAATACAATTGCTGATCCACTTTTTAAAGATGATAAAACTGGAGATTTAAAAACTTTTGATTATGCAGTAGCCAATCCCCCTTTTAGCAACAAGACTTGGACAAACGGACTTGATGCGGTTAATGACCTATATAAGCGTTTTGAGAATTACGACATTCCACCAAAGAAAAACGGAGATTATGCATTCCTGCTCCATTTAATCAAATCACTGAAAAGCAAAGGAAAAGGAGCAATCATTCTACCTCTAGGCGTTTTGTTCAGAGGAAATGCGGAAGCAGAGATTCGGAAAAGCATTGTTAAAAGAGGATACATCAAAGGAATAATCGGACTACCTGCCAACTTGTTTTATGGAACTGGTATAGCCGCTTGTATTTTGGTGATAGACAAAGAAGATGCCGCTCAGCGTAAAGGCATTTTTATGATTGATGCAGGTAAAGGATTTATGAAGGACGGAAACAAAAACAGATTGCGTTCGCAAGACCTTCACCAAATAGTAGATGTCTTTAACAAACAACTTGAAATTCTGAAATACAGCCGAATGGTGCCTTTGTCTGAAATCTCAGGCCCGAAGAATGACTACAACTTAAATATTCCAAGATATATTGACAGTCAGGAAGAAGAGGACATTCAAGACATTGATGCACATTTAAGAGGTGGTATTCCTAACAGAGATATTGAAGCTTTAAATAGTTACTGGAAAGTTTACCCAACACTAAAAACCGATATGTACAAGCCAAACTCTCGTGCTAACTATTGGGATTTAGACGTAGAAAAAGACAGCATTAAGTCTACCATTTTTGAACACCCTGAATTCGTAATCTACTCAGAAAAAATGGAAAAGGTATTCAACGAATGGTGTGTCAAAAACACAACTTACCTCAAAGGTTTAGAAGAAGCCTGTCACCCTAAAGAAGTCATTCATAAAATATCAGAAGACCTTCTTAAAACCTACCATGGAAAGGACTTGGTAGATAAATATGCAGTTTATCAACACATGATGGACTATTGGTCTGAAATCATGCAAGATGATTTGTATGAGTTATCAGCTGATGGCTGGAAAGCTGGAAATGTGGTTTCAAGAATCATGAAAAAAGCAAAGAAAGCAGGTAAAGAAATTGAAAAAGCAGTTGATGGAATAGACGGACTAGAAGGCAGGTTAATTCCGCCATCTATAATCATTCAAGAATATTTTGCAACTGAGCAAGGTGCCATTGAAAAACTTCAATCTGATTTAGACACAACCGTTTCCGAAATGGATGAATTGAGAGATGAAAATGGTGGTGAAGATGGTTTGTTGACAGAACCCATGGACGACAAGCAAAAGATTTCTAAAAAGAGTTTGGATGCACGCATCAAGGAACTTGGAAAGAAAGATGCAGACAATGCCGAAGAATGGGATATGCTAGACAAATACAAAAAGCTAATGGCGAAAGAAACCAAGCTAAAAGCAAGTATAAAAAAAGCTCTTTCCGAACTAGAAGGTAAAGTCATAAAGAAATATCCTGTTTTGAGCATTGATGAAATCAAAACACTTACGGTTGACAAGAAATGGATGGTGACCATGGAACTACTTGTCAAATCAGAAATGGATGCCATAAGTCACCGATTAACCGAACGGATAAAAGAGCTTGGTGAAAGATACGAAACACCAATGCCTAAACTTACCAATGACATAGCTGACTTAACTGCTAAAGTTGAAGACCACCTAAAACAAATGAACTACACATGGTAGAAGAATTGAAAATAGCAGAAGGTTTTCAGCAAACGGACGCAGGAATCATTCCAAACGATTGGGTGGTAAAACCTTTGCATGAAGTGGCCCATTTTGAAAATGGGAAAGCTCATGAACAGTTTATTGATGAGCATGGAGAATACATCGTAGTGAACTCAAAATTTATCTCAACTGAAGGAGGAGTAAAGAAATTTTCTAAGAAGAACATTTTTCCATTAACGAAAGGAGATATCACAATTGTAATGAGTGACATTCCAAAAGGAAAAGCATTAGCAAAATGCTTTCTCATTGATAAGGATGACAGATATACGTTGAATCAACGAATTGGTGGAATAACTGCCAATGATGATACAGACAATATGTATCTGTTCTATAAATTAAATAGAAACAAATACTATTTAGCATTTGATAGTGGTACTGGTCAAACCAATATAAAGCGACAAGAAATTCTAGATTGTCCTGTCGCTTTACCTCTTAAGAAATCAGAGCAAACAAAAATCTCTATTGCTCTCAGTGATACAGATCAATTGATTGCTTGTCTTGAAAAACTTCTTGCTAAGAAACGAAATTTAAAACAAGGTATCCTCCAAAAATTAATGAAACCCAAAAAAGATTGGGTCGAAAACGAATTAGGTAAAACAGCTACTCTTAAAGCACGGATTGGCTGGCAAGGTTTAACAACTGCTGAGTACAAAAAAACTGGAGAATATTTTCTTATTACTGGCACAGAGTTTAAGAATGGCTTTATCGATTGGGATAAATGTCATTATGTAGAATATGACAGATATCGCCAAGACAAATTTATTCAAGTCAAACCACATGATGTTCTTGTCACAAAAGATGGAACCATTGGTAAAGTAGCACTAATAAAAGATGTGCCTAAGCCCGCAACACTTAACAGTGGGGTTTTTGTTATTCGTCCTATTAACAAATCATTTCACCCAGAATTCTTCTATTACCTTCTATTATCTGATGTTTTTCTGACATTTTTAACCCAATTAAGTGCTGGTTCAACTATAAATCACCTATATCAAAAAGACTTTGTCAATTTTAAATTTCTAACTCCCAAAACAATTGACGAGCAAAAAAAAATAGCAACCATTCTTTTTGATATGGATAATGAAATAGAACAATTAGAATCTAAACTCACAAAGCAAAAAATGTTCAAAAGGGGTATGATGCAAGATTTATTAAACGGTAAAAAGAGATTGGTTTAAAATGGATAAAAGCGAAATCAGATATTTTGAAGATTTGGACATTGCGGATTGTAATTGCCCGCATGAAGATGCAAATATTCCTGATGGTTCTATGGAATTATATCGCATAGTAAAATGCAATCCTGCTTCCTCAGAATGTTTGATGTCTCACAGAAGTAAATTCCCGACTAAAGAATATCCTGATGAATGTTGTGCCAGAGCGGTATCCACATTTGACAGTGCCGAAGGACTTTTAAATGCATTTTTCAAAACACCTGCGGGCAAAAAGAAAGAAAAATTGCTTGCAAAAATAGTGTTGTATGACGGTGACGGAATGATTAAGCAAACTTTTTCAGATGGTCATTATTCATGGTGGCGTTCTCATTCATTCGACATAAGCTCTGTAACCATTCAAAAGGTAGAAGTATGAATTTAAAAGTGGTTAAACAGCTGTACTATTACGAGATTCCTACGCTACTTATCTGCGAAGACGAGAAGCAGTTTAACTACCTCTTTGTCTTATTAGATGAGGAAACCGAGGAATACATTGGGCATAAAGTAGATGCTGAAAATTCAGGTAAATTCTTATCAGGCGAACTTGATTTGAGAACCGTCTTTAATGACAAAATATCTCGTTTCTTAAAAGGAAGCTTTGTCAATCAAAATGAACTTGAAGTAGAAGATTACACAGGCGTTGTAAGTGATGACATTTTTCCTGATCCAGGGTTAATACTCCTCTCACCTGACAAACCATTAGCCTCAGGCATAAAAAGAAATATTGTGAATAAACTAGAAAACCCTGCAAGTTCTGAGGTTGGTCAATTAGAACGAGTTACCCAAGACCGAGTTGTTGAATTATTTCAAAACAAATTGAACTACCGTTACTTAGGAAATTGGGAAGAACGTGAAGACAACAGCAATATTGAAACTGAGATATTAACGGAATTTCTACAAAAGAAATACGACTCCAACCTCATTACAAAAACCTTGTATGAACTGGATAAGATTGCAAACGACCAAAGCAAAAGTTTATATGATGTAAACAAAGAGTTTTATACGCTTCTACGTTATGGCGTAAATGTTCAACCTGAAATTGGGAAGAATAAAAAAACCATTCAACTAATTGATTGGAAGCATCCGCTTAAAAATGATTTCGCAATTGCAGAAGAAGTCACAATAAAAGGAATTCATAAAAAGCGTCCAGATATTGTTCTGTATGTAAACGGAATTGCATTGGGCGTTATTGAATTAAAACGGAGTACCGTTTCAATTTCAGAAGGAATTCGTCAGAATTTAGACAATCAAAAACACCTTTTTATAAAGCCTTTCTTTTCAACCTTACAATTTGTAATGGCTGGAAGTGATAATGAGGGATTGGCTTATGGAGCAATAGAAACCAAAGAAAGATATTATCTAAGTTGGAAAGAGGTAAATGAAGAAGTAAACGCTAAAGACAAGTATTTACTTCAACTCACAAAACCTATTCGACATTTAGCTGCAACGGTTGAGCACCGTTTGGACAAGAACATTATAGAAATGCTGAATAAAGAGCGTTTCATTGAGTTGCTCCATGACTACATAGTATTTGATAGAGGAATCAAAAAACTAACAAGACCAAACCAATATTTCGGTATTAAAGCAGCCCAAGAACACGTTCGAAAAAGAGAAGGTGGAATCATTTGGCATACGCAAGGAAGTGGGAAGTCCTTAACCATGGTTTGGCTTACCAAATGGATTAGAGAAAATGTTGAAAATGCCCGAGTTCTAATAATAACAGATAGAACGGAACTGGATGAACAAATTGAAAAAGTTTACAAAGGCGTAGATGAACACATTTATCGTACAACAAGCGGTAAGGATTTAATCGATAAACTCAATTCTAATTCACCTTGGTTACTTTGTTCTTTGGTTCACAAATTTGGCGGAAAAGAAGAAATTGATGAGAAGGATGTTGATGATTATATCAAAGATTTAAAGGCAAGCTTGCCTACTGACTTTAAAGCCAAAGGTGATGTTTTTGTTTTCGTAGACGAGTGTCACCGAACCCAAAGTGGTAAACTTCATGAGAGCATGACAACCATTTTACCTGATGCATTATTTATTGGTTTTACAGGAACTCCTCTTCTCAAAAAAGACAAGCAAACGAGTCTAGAGGTATTCGGTAAATACATTCACACTTACAAATTTGATGAAGCAGTAGCTGATAAAGTTGTTCTTGACTTGCGTTATGAAGCACGAGACATTGAGCAGAAAATATCAAGTTTTGATAAAATAGACCAATGGTTTGATGCTAAAACAAAAGGGCTAACAGACTTCGCCAAAACAGAACTGAAACAAAAATGGGGTACTTTAAAAAAGGTCTTCAGTTCCAAATCTCGATTAGAGAAAATTGTTGCAGATGTAATGCTCGACATGGAAACTAAAGAGCGTTTGCAAAATGGTAGAGGAAATGCCATGTTGGTTTCCGAAAGTGTGTACAACGCTTGCCGATATTACGAACTGTTTCAAAATGCAGGACTAAAGAACTGTGCTATCGTCACCTCCTTTGCTCCTTCTCATGCAGATATTAAAGGTGAAGAGACAGGTGAAGGATTAACAGAAAAACTCATTAAATACGAGATTTATCAAAAGATGCTCAATGGAAAAGATGTTGAAGCCTTTGAAATTGAAGCCAAGAAGAAGTTTGTTGATGAACCTGCTCAAATGAAGCTCCTTATTGTAGTAGATAAACTTTTAACGGGATTTGACGCTCCATCAGCAACTTACTTGTACATAGACAAAAACATGAAAGACCATGGTTTATTTCAAGCCATTTGCCGAGTGAATCGCTTAGATGGGGATGACAAAGACTATGGTTATGTCATAGACTACAAAGACCTATTTAAAAGCCTTGACAAGTCCATTAAGGATTACACCTCAGGTGCTTTTGACAATTTTGAAAAAGAAGATGTTGCAGGTTTATTAGAAGATCGCTTGAAAAAGGGAAAACAACGTTTAGATGACGCTTTAGAAACAATGCGAGCTTTAATTGAACCTGTTGAACCACCGAAAGGTCAAGTTCAGTTTCAGCACTACTTTGTTGGGAATTCCGAAAATTCAGATGAATTAAAAGATACCGAACCCAGAAGGGTTGCATTGTACAAATGTGTGATTTCTGTTATTCGTGCTTATGCCAATATTGCTGATGAAATGCCAGAAGCAGGATACATGAACAACGAGATTGCAGGCATCAAAAATGAAGTTAAATATTACGAGAATCTGCGGAAAGAAATTCAGTTAGCGAGTGGTGATTACATTGACCTAAAACAGTATGAACCAGCAATGCGTCATTTAATTGACTCATACATTGGAGCAGAAGAAAGCCGAATGCTTTCAAGTTTTGACGATTTAAGCTTGGTGGAACTTATTGTTGAAAAAGGAAAAGACGCAATAAATGACCTTCCTGAAAAACTCAGAAAGAATAAGGATTCAATGTCAGAGACGATTGAAAACAACTTGCGAAAAGTCATAATTGAAGAAAGTCCAACAAACCCAATGTATTATGAGAAGATGAGCATTCTGCTTGACGAACTTATAAAACTGAGGAAAGAAAAAGCGGATGAATACGAAAAGTACTTGGATGAAATTGTTGCATTGACAAGAAAAATTAAACAACCAAGTTCTTCAACAACCTATCCAAGCTCAATTGATAATGAGGCAAAAAGAGCACTTTATGACAATACTGGTAAAGATGAATTTCTAGCAAATTCTCTTGATAAAGCAGTACGATATACTAAAAAAGATGCTTGGCGCGATAACAAATTCAAAACAAAAGAAGTAAGGCTAAAAATTGAAGAGATACTCGCTGAAAAAGGGATTGTAACACCAGACGAGATAGACAGAATATTTGATATCGTTAAAAATCAACGTGAATACTAATGCAGCAAATTACAATTAGCAATATGACTGTTGATGTTATCCGAAAGGATATTAAAAACATGCACTTGGCTGTTTATCCGCCAACAGGTCGTGTTCGTCTTGCTGTTCCACTAAATGTTCATGGTGACGCTATTCGCCTTTTTGCAATTTCAAAACTAGGGTGGATAAAAAGACACCAACGCAAATTTGCAGCCCAAGAGCGTACTTCGCCAAAAGAATACAAAGAACGAGAAAGCCATTATTTCCAAGGAAGAAGGTATTTGCTCAGAATAAAAGAAACTACAGGAGCAGGAAAAGTAGATTTAAAAGGCAAAACATATCTTGATTTAATAGTAAAATCTGATGTCTCGATTGAATATAAAAAGAACCTACTCAATGAATGGTATAGAGCTGAATTAAAAAGCATTTTACCTGAAATGATTTCTCATTGGGAAAAGAAAATAGGTGTAAGAATCAATTTCTGTGGCATTAAACAGATGAAAACTAAATGGGGTTCTTGCAACATAGAAAAGAAAAGAGTTTGGTTGAATTTAGAATTGGCAAAAAAGCCCATTCACTGTTTAGAATTCATTCTTGTACATGAAATGGTTCATTTATTAGAACGAAATCACAATGACAAATTCAAAGCACATATGGACTATTATTTACCAAATTGGAAGAAACTGAGAGATGAGTTAAACAGATTACCAGTTAGTCATGCAGATTGGGAGTATTAGCCAACGCACACTTTCAAGCACATTTGCAGGTCGCACAATGCCAACGCTCGACCAAAACCTGCAAAAGAGCTTTCAAGTCCCTGCCCAAGAAAAGAGAAATTTAAAAAAATGCCCCACCGCACAAGTGGACATAGAAAATGAGAATAAAAACGAAAAGAAAATAAAGCACGAAAGCACAACAATGTGTATAGTGCATAGCACCCTTCGGGATGCTACGACACCATACACGGGACGTTACCTACAAGCTTGAAAAGTATAGCCCTCCCGCAATCAGGCACATTTGGTTTTTGCTGACCCGCAAAGCACAATACGAAAAACCAAAAGAGCCTGATTTTTAGCCAACGCTAAAAAAGAAAGTAAATTTGCAAAACGCAAGAATGATAGTATGAGTCTATTCCAAAATTCTGTTTTAAACAAATACCTGAAAGGACTTGACAGCCGACAGGTAGAACAGGCTTGGAATAAATACACGGCACACTTTCATAATCCAACCATACAGGAGAACATACGAAACTCCAAAGAAGAACAATATCAAGAAGGATTCCTAAGAGACTTGTTCGTAAACATATTTGGCTACATACTAAATCCCGAAACCAATTTCAACCTAACCACCGAACTCAAAAACCTAAAAGGAGCGAAGAAAACAGACGGAGCAATTTTACAAGACGACAAAGCTCTTGCTGTAATCGAACTGAAAGGAACCAACACCGTTGACCTTGCCAAAGTAGAAACACAAGCATTTGGATATAAAAACAATCAACCCGATTGTATGTATGTGATTACGTCCAACTTTGAAAAACTACGCTTCTATATTGACAATGCGGTGGACTTTGAAGAATTCAATCTCTTTAATCTTAACAAGACCGATTTTGAAAAACTGTATCTCTGCCTTGCTGCCGAAAACTTGCTCAAAGACATTCCCAAGCAGATAAAAGACGAATCGCTTACCCAAGAGGAAAACGTAACCAAGAAACTCTACAAAGATTATTCGCAATTCCGAAATGAGATTTTCGACAGCATACAAAAGAATAATTCCGATTACGATAAACTTACATTATTCAAGAAAACTCAAAAACTGCTCGACCGTTTTCTGTTTATCTTTTTTGCCGAAGACCGCTTATTACTACCGCCAAACTCAATCCGAGAAATCGTAAACCAATGGACTGACCTACGAGATAAATATGATGAATACCAACCCTTGTACGACCGATTCAAAAAGTACTTCGGGTATATGAATACAGGTCACAAAGGACAGAAGCACGATATTTTTGCTTACAATGGCGGACTGTTTGCACCTGACGACATACTCGACAACATAAAAATTGACGATGAACTTCTCTACAAGCATACCCTAAACCTGAGCCATTACGATTTTGAAAGCGAAGTAAGCGTAAACATACTCGGACATATTTTTGAACACTCGCTAACCGAAATTGAAAATATCCAAGCCCAATTAGAAGGCACGGAAATTGATAAAAGCAAGACCAAGCGTAAAAAAGATGGTGTATTCTACACCCCAAAATACATTACCAAATACATTGTTGACAATACAGTAGGCAAACTCTGTGAAAAAAAGAAAACCGAACTCGACATACAGGAAACCGACTACGAAAAAGAACGAAAAGGCAGAAAGAAAGCCACTCTTACAGCCCTGCAAAACAAGTTGGACACTTACAGAAAATGGTTACTCCAACTCACAATTTGCGACCCGGCTTGTGGTAGTGGTGCATTCTTAAACCAAGCCCTTGAATTTCTCATAGCAGAACACCGATACATTGACGAACTCAAAGCCAAACTATTGGGCTATGCAATGATTTTCTCCGAAGTGCAAAACGCAATTTTGGAAAACAACCTTTTTGGTGTTGACATAAACGAAGAAAGTGTAGAGATAGCGAAGCTATCCCTTTGGCTTCGTACAGCACAAAAAGGCCGAAAACTAACTACACTAAACAGCAATATAAAATGTGGTAATTCTCTTATAGACGACCCAGAAGTAGCAGGCGATAAAGCATTTAATTGGGACAAAGAATTTCCTGAAATATTTGCCAAAGGTGGCTTTGATGTGGTGATTGGAAATCCGCCTTATGTGAGTCACGACAGAATTGACAATAAGAATTATCTTCAAAAGAACTACAAAACGTATCAAGCATTTGCAGATTTATTTTGTTTTTTCTATGAATTAGGAATTAGAATCTTAAAAACGAATGGTACATTATCTTATATTACGTCAAATTCATTTTTAAAAGCTGATTATGGAAAGCCTTTAAGAGAGTATTTTATAGCTCATAGTACAATTAAGGAACTTATAAATATTGAAGAAACTCAAATATTTTCTGATGCTATTGTAAATTCAGTTATCACCACACTCAGAAAATCAAAAGATAGCACTTTCAAAGCAAGAATAGTTAACAGTATATACGATACTCAAACGGATTTTTGGGCATTTATAGAGAGTAATAAATTTTCATATCAGCAATCAGATTTTGACTACTTGTCTTGGAATTTGATTCGTCCTGAAGTCTTAAAATTGAGAAACAAAATAAAAGGTACTAACCCTACTCTTGAAGATTTAAACACAAAAATACGATTAGGACTGGCCACAGGCTCAAATCAAGCATTTGTGATTTCGGAAGATAAAAAAACCGAGCTAATTGGACAAGATTCAAACAGTAAAGATTTAATAGAACCGTTACTGCGTGGTCGTGATATAAATCGATACAGTTATGAGTTGCCAAACCTTTACTTACTACTCACGAAAAACGGAGTTGATGTTTCAGCCAATTATCCGGCCATTTTTAATCATTTAGATTCATTTGGCGATAAATTTAAGCAACGTGGGGCCAAAGGTCAACACTGGACTAATTTAAGAGCCTGTTCATTTTTTGATGATTTCAAAAAAGAGAAAATTGTATGGATTGAACTTACAGATAAGGGAAGATTTAGCAAAAGTATTGATGAAATATATTTGCTGAATAGTGCATACTTTTTGATACCACCTGAAAACATAGCCCTTGATTACTTACTTGCAATCTTGAATTCCAAGCTAATTGAGTTTTATCTCAAACAAATTGCAAATACAAGTGGTATGGGAACTACGAGATGGATAAATATTTACGTAAAAGAATTTCCAATTGCTATTTCCGATAAACAAAAGGAAGTGGAACTGTCAAACCTATCAGTCCAAATAAGCGATTTTTTGGGTAGATACAATAGCACAAAAGGTACTTTCTCGAAATACTTAACCTCAAAATATTCATTAGAAAAGCTCACTAAAAAACTCCAAAACTGGTACGAATTGGAATTTGGAGATTTCATTAAAGAACTCAACAAAGCTATTAAAAAAGCAGGGGGCATTAAACTCACCAAATCAGACGAAATGGAATGGATGCAACTCTTTGAAACTAAAAGAGCCGAAGCCCAAGCACTAAAATCAGAGGTTGGTAAAACAGACCGCCAAATAGACCAAATGGTGTATGCGTTGTATGGGTTGACGGAAGACGAGATAAAAATTGTAGAGGGGAGTTGATATGAGTTCTAAAGAAACATTAGAAATAGAAAAAATTGTTGCTATAGGAGAAGAAATAGAAGCTTCTTTCAATTTCATTAAAGAAGGTATTAGAGCACTTGATAATCAAAGTTCTGCTGTTTCAAGCAATCATATTTCTCTACAGTTATTATCATCTGGATTTGAACGGTTAGTTAAAATATTACTTCTACTCAAAGAAAAATACCTTACAGGAGAATATCCTCAAATAGAAGGGAAGAAGAATTATTTTGGTCAGTTTGATAATGGTCACGGAATTAAGAAAATGATAACTAATCTCATTTTATATTCAAAAGATGTTGAATTAATGAATAAAATACCAATGGTAATTGAAGATTTAGATTATTTACAAAACGACACTCGTTTTAATACATTTCTTGAATTAATCACGGACTTCTCTATATTTCAACGTTATTATTATATCGACACAATCGTAAAAAAAGAAAGACAAGAAAACAACTCTTTTGAAAAATTTAAAACGCTATTATATTCCTATTCTAACGATATTGATGTTTCAAAATTAACATATGATGAAGAGGATGCTTTTGTATTAAATTCTACAATCATAACTATTGAAAAAGGAGTACGAGCTATTTCACGGTTCTTTACTCACGGACTTGGCGATGAAGGGCGGAAGCATTACGGAAATTTCGGTAGCTTTATTTTATTACGTGACGAGGATTTAGGGAAGCTAAAATACCTTATTCCGAAAATAAACCCTCAAAAAGATTATTTACCTTGGGAAAGCCATAATTTAGAATATCTAAAAATTAAGACTACTGCTAAATCCAAAATTGTTAATTCTACAGAACACGAATCTTGGCCTTTTTTGGTCAAAAATGTAGAAGTAATCAATTATAAAAATGGGGCATATTGTCTGGTTAAAATTGGAAAAGAAATTTTTGCTTTAAACGGAAGTGCTGTGAGTAAATTTAAATTACCAAATTATCGCGCTTCAAAACAAGTAAAGCCAAGAGAATATGAAAGTTATTTACTTGGCATTGCTCAAAGTTTATAAAAAGATATGTCTAAAAGCCAACGCATAGCCATACACATTGGCAAGTCGCTACAAGCCACCGCACAAATCCAAACTTGCCAAAGAGTATGTCTGCCAACCCCAAAACAAATGAGTAAATGAGTACATTTGTAAACACGAAAGATAAAGTGCCAGTAGGTAACAAAAGATATGACAGAATAGGTTCGTACCTCACCTACTCTACATATCCAAAACGTTAGCAATAATTAAAACTTAGAAATAATGAAAAATTTAAGACCAATTTTACTACTAACACTATTTAGTTTTAGTGTAATTATTTATCAATCATGTAATAGTGATGATGACAACCCTCAGGCTGAAATCTGTAATGATGGAATAGACAATGATGGAGATGGATTTACTGATTGCGATGATTTGGACTGTGATTCTGACCAAAGTTGTTCAGCTGAAATCTGTAATGATGGAATAGACAATGATGGAGATGGATTTACTGATTGTGATGATTTGGACTGTGATTCTGACCAAAGTTGTTCAGCTGAAATCTGTAATGATGGAATAGACAATGATGGAGATGGATTTACTGATTGTGATGATTTGGACTGTGATTCTTTTCCAGGATGTTAAAAACTATTGCTAACACGGTGTATAAAACATGGCTAATAATTACTAAACTGAAAGTTGGTATTTATTTTCAAAGACCGCCAAATTTTCAATTTGGCTTTAAAAAAAGAGAAAAATTAAAAACAAATTATAAAATTTCGGCTCTGTGCTATTCCAAAAAGGTAGTGTTTTTTTGCACGCTACGTTTCATACACAAGACCGTTATCCTCAATAAAAAATAAATATACCACAATGGGAACCTTTTTGTATCTTTACTTGTAAAAGAGTTGAGAGTACTTGCGAAAAAGATATTAAGAGAATTTTGGGAGTTACATCCTGATACAGAAGAACAATTAAAATCATGGTTTCAAGAAACTATAAAGGGTAATTGGTCAAATCCAAATTTTGTTAAAGACGAATTCCCAAACTCAAGACTTGTATCAAATAATCGGGTAATATTCAACATCAAAGGAAACCAATATCGATTAATAGTCAGGGTTAATTACAAATATCAAATGGTATATGTTAGATTTATTGGAACCCATGACGAATATGATAAAATTGACCCTACAAAAATATAACAATGAAAATGAAACCTATAAGAACAGAAAAAGACTATGAATTAGCTCTTAAACGTCTTGACAAAATATTTGACGCCGAACCTTGCACTAAAGAAGGAGATGAATTAGAAATATTGGCATTGATTATAGAAGATTATGAAGATAAAAATTATCCCATCGATCCACCTCACCCAATCGAAGCAATTAAATTTCGAATGGATCAAATGGGAATGAATCAAACTGATTTGGCTAAAATTATTGGACATAAAAGTAGAGCAAGTGAAATTCTAAATAAGAAGAGAAAACTAACTCTAAGTATGATCAGAAAACTAAATAAAAAATTAAATATCTCAACAGAAGTATTGGTAAAAGAATACTGAGGATAACATGCGATGATCATGTCAGATTGGCTATCGCCAAATCCGCCAGATATCGCCAAACCGTTAGCTTCCACCAAAAGAAAAAAACAAAATAATCACGAAACAATTTTTCTTATACAGAAAACGTTGACAGGACACATGTAATCATTTGTTAATAAAATCCCCTTACCATGGAAAATACTAACCAAAATCATAACAACGAAAATTCAGGTTGTGGAATAGCCGCTATCTTTGCAAAGATTGGAGTAGTCTTAGCAATGCTTGGAGGTGACGCCTTACAAATGTGCTCCAGAAGTGCAAGATTTATTGACGATGTACCAACAAGCACATGGACGCATTCAATTGACGATATACCAACAAGCACATGGACACATTCAATTGATGATATACCAACAAATACATGGACTCGCCAATCAGATGAAATTTTTGGTGAAAACGGAAAATTCTTTGACCAATATCGAAACGGTGAAATAGATATAGATGAACTTGCCAAACAATTACAAAAGAATCGACATGGAACTATTTTTCCGGAAGAGAAGATAATCTCAAATTTGGATGAAGGCGCAGAAAGTAGAAGAGTCGTCCAAGAAGAAGCTGATGAATTTGGAGAAACCACTACAAAAACCAATAAGATAGAATCTTCTGATGACATTCTGAAAAATATAGATGAACCGATTGAAGCTGCCGAAAGAATAAGACGAGAACAATCTGTAGATGAAATTGTCCAATTAGATAATGAATTATTAGGTGATCGGACAAATGAAATTCGATATATCGTAAATAAATATAGTTTTCAGCATAGAACAAACTATGAAGAATTACTTGTTGATATTTTCACTAAGTATCTTGATGATTTAAAATCACTAAAGATTGAATTCGGAGATGAAAGCATATTTTTTAAAAATTTTGAAGAAGGCTTTTTTACTGTAAATAAAAAAGATTTCAAAATTGAGAAATTACACGCAAATGCTTTTAATAATATACTTCCAAAAGAGGTGACGAATTTAAATGATGATATTTTAAACAATGACATTATTGCTTTATTGGTTGGTAAAAAATTAAATTCGAGTCAGGCTAAATTGCTAAGTCGAATGACAAGAAGAAAAATAAAAGCATCAACGAATAGATTTGATAATTATTTATTTGTAAAACCAACAGGAGAGAATAAAATTATTGTAAACTCCACGAATTCTTTTAATAAGGTTGCAAAAGATAATTTGATTTCAGTCTTAAGCAAAGCAAAGAAAGGAAAATTCAAGGTGATTTTTGAAGGTGACCTTACAGATGAAATGGCATTTCAATTAAGTAGGTCAAATATTAAATTTATAAAAAATGTTAATCAAACAGTTGCTGACATTTCTGCTAAACCCAAGAATTTTGAATTGATTTTAGTTGCATCTAAGAAAAAGAAGAAACTTGCAAAGCTCTTTGGGATTTCACGAAAACAGGCAAAAAAAATGACACCTAAAATTGAGAAATTTGGAAAGATGCAAAACACTTCTCTTGTTGAAGACGAAATGACCTTACGCATAGCTATAGAAAATGCTGAAAACGCTGGAAAAGAGCCAGTTGTTATATTCAATAATATCGATAATAAGCTGTTCGATAAAACAGTCTCTGAACTTCAAATTAAAAATCCCATAACATGTAAAAGTTATGGATTGGAAGGAAGTCATTTAGGCTTTAAATCAACAGATTTCATTTATGTTGAAGATGTCTTAGAGTCTTTCTCAAAAATTCATAAAGCTAAACCAATGACTAAAGACGAATTGCTTTATAAGTTTACTATTGAATACGATTTAAAACTTGCTAAAAGAAGAAACTTACAAGTAACAGTTGGAGTTGGGATTGGAGTCTCAACTGGTGGAGCAGTTGGATATACTATTTATTACAATAACAATAAAAACGATTAACCATGGTAAAATTTTTCGGTACGACCATTAGAGAAACAATTGACGCATTTAAACCAGTTCATTTGGGAGAGGAACAACCTCAACAAAATGATAAGGTTAAAGCCATAGGAAGATTAGTTGTAACAATTTTCCTTTTAATTTTAGCTACTTACATGGTAACAAATCCTGATATGGACTCCAAAATTGGTTCAACAATAATTGGAGGGATAATAGGATATTGGCTGAAATAAAAAAGAAGGCGAGAAGCGAACAAAGGCTAAAACGGCAATAGCCCCTATGCGGGGCTACTGCGTTTAGCCGAACCGTTGGCGGTCATCAAAAAAAAATAAAAAATGAATACAACAGGAAAGTTTATAATTTCATTAGATTTTGAATTATTATGGGGTGTAAGAGATAAGAAAACACCTGATACGTATGGGAAAAACATATTGGGAGTATGGGAAGCCATACCTAAAATGCTTGAAACTTTTGAAAAACATAAAGTAAAAGCAACTTGGGCAACCGTCGGATTTTTATTTGCCTCATCTAAAAAAGAGCTTCTCGGTTATTGCCCTACAAGTAAGCCAGAATATAATAATAAAAATCTTTCACCTTACAATGGGCATTTTGAATTATTAGGTAATACTGAAGAAGAAGATAAATACCATTTTGCATCTAAATTAATTGATTTAATACTTAAATAGGCTTTGTTGCATGAATGGATGATAAAAGAGATGGAGATAGTATCTTTGAGAGACCAACCTTACAAAGCAAGACACATGACAAAGCAAGAAACTAAGGTTGGGGAAAAGCAAAAAAAGCAGAAGAAAAACAAGTATAAGATCACAAATTGGAGAGAATACAATAGGAGTCTTGTAAAACGAGGAGACATAACTATATGGTTTGATGAGGCCTTATTAGGCTGCTGGTATTACCAAGGTCCTAATCAAAAAGGAGCCCAGTATAAATATTCACAACAATGCATGAGGAGCTTGCTACAGCTCAAAGTAGTATTTGGGTTGAAGTACCGACAATTAGAGGGTTTTGCCAGTTCATTGTTAGGCATGATGGGGATAGAATTGAGCGTTCCGAGCTATTGTCAAATAAGCCGTAGGGCAAAACAAGTGGAAGTAAAAATGGATGTTCCCAAAACAAAGGGCCCCATGTTTATAGTATTTGATTCAACGGGACTCAAGGTATATGGAGAAGGGGAATGGAAGGTACGTAAACATGGGTATAATAAGCGCAGGACGTGGCGTAAGCTACATTTGGGAGTAGATGAAAAGACAGGATATATACATGCACAGGTACTGACAAAAAACAGCAAAGGAGATGGAGATGCTCAGCAGGTTCCACAATTATTGGATCAGGTAAAAAGTCCTATAGACCGCTTTGGAGCAGATGGAGCCTATGACACATATGAAATATGGGAAATGCTCAAGGAAAAACAGATAGAGGGGGTAATACCTCCACAGGAAAATGCAATGTACTGGGTAGATGAAAATGACGAGTTACTGGATCTTGATCGCAATGAGATAATCAAGAAAATAGAAAAGGTGGGTCGAAAGAAATGGAAACAGCAAAGTGGATACCACAGACGGAGTTTATCAGAAACAGCAATGTTTCGATTCAAGACAATATTTGGCCCACAGCTATATTCTCGACGATTTGAAACCCAGCAAAGTGAAGTTGCAATAAAAATAGCTTGCTTAAATATAATGACAGGCCTTGGTATGCCTGTTTGTAAAAAGGTGGCTTAAACCTATAGATTAAGCCATAGCTATGCTTTTTTTTGATGACTTATTCATGCAACAAAGTAATTACCCAAAACAAGAAATTGCAACCCATACATTTTCTCATTATTACTGTCTTGAACATGGTCAAACAAAAGAAGATTTTAAGAATGATACTTTAGCAGCAATAGAAATTGCTATGAACAAGAATATTAAGATGAAAAGTTTAGTTTTTCCAAGAAATCAATTTAATGATGAATACTTAGAAATCATAAAGGATTTGGGAATTACTTCTTACAGAGGAAACGAAAGAATTTGGTTTTATAACGCAGCAAATGGCGAAGAAGAAAAATTAAAAAAAAGGGCATTTAGGCTTTTAGATACTTATGTAAATATTTCTGGATACAATTGTTATTCTTTAGAAGAAATAGGAAAGAAAGAACCTTATGATATTCCCTCGAGCAGATTTTTGAGACCATACTCCTCAAAATTAAAACTATTAGAAGGGTTAAGGTTACGAAGAATATTACAGAGTATGACTTATGCAGCTAAAAAAGGAAAAGTATTTCACCTTTGGTGGCATCCACATAATTTTGGAATCAACCAAAAAGAAAATCTTAATTTTTTGAATAATGTTCTTGCACATTATTCATTCCTAAATGACAAATACGACTTTGAAAGCTTGTCAATGAAAGATTTATCAACAATCATACAAAAAATAGACATAAATGGATAAGAAAATAATTATGCTTACAGGAAGGGGTAAATCTTCAACTTTTATGTACAATGGGCTAAAGGACTTCTTTCACATATCAAAAGTCATTATCGAAGAAAAATCTGATAGAAAGAAGTTTTTGAAAAGAAGAATAAAGCGATTAGGATATTTTAAGGTGTTTGGTCAGGTTCTATTTCAATTAACCGTGCCTAAAATATTGGAACAAAGCTCTAAAGAGAGGATTGAAGATATAAAGTTAAATTATAAACTTGATTCTAAGCCCATTCCAAATACTGTACTTTACAATGTCAATTCGGTAAATTCAGTTGAGTGTATTGAATTTATCAAAAAAGAAAATCCTGATTTAATAATCGTAAATGGAACTCGAATTATATCGAAAAAGGTATTGAATTGCACAAGTGCGACTTTCATTAATACCCACGCAGGAATTACTCCAAGGTATCGTGGGGTACACGGTGGATATTGGGCATTAGCAAACGAAGACAAAAATAATTGTGGTGTTACAGTTCATCTCGTTGATAGTGGCATTGATACTGGCGGTGTTTTATTTCAGCAAAATATATTACCAACAAGAAAGGATAATTTTGCAACATACACCTATCTTCAAATAGGGGAAGGAATTTTGATTATGAAGAAGGCAGTAAATTATTTCATTAATAACCGTTTAGAGGAAGTTAGTTCAAATGTTTCAGATAGCAAACTATGGTATCATCCAACTATATGGTTTTATCTGTTCAAAAGGTTAATAAAAGGAGTAAAATAAAGAAGACGAACCGCCAACAAAGGCTATAACGACAATTTGCCCTATGCGGGCAAACTGCGTATAGCCAAATCGTTACATGCAAGCGTGTGCCCTGAATGGAAACCAAGACCATTGATTAATTCAAATAAACTTGGAGACCAATGCTGTAATTAAGATGGAGGTAGGTCCTCCGTAGACGCTGTACAGGCGGAGTCTACAAATCACCTTAAGGTGCTGGAAGAGTGATTTTCTGGTGCTTAGCATTAAGGAAAAGGCTTGGTAATACGGGTCAGATAAGAATAGAAAAGATGAATGCAAATGAACCACTGATGAAATGTCGAGAAAACGAACAATCTGTCAAAACTGCAATAAGCTTGTGTTTGCAGGATAAGAGTATAACGGGCAACCTTATTTACTGGTTATACGGCAGGCGGCATATAGGTGGCATGATTTCTATTTAGGCTTAATTATGGAACAGGGGAAATCAACAAAAGATGCTAAAGGAAAGACACAAGAAGGGAAAACACCTTTGAGGTTGAATACTGATGCTTATGTTGATGGCGGATCCAATCGTAGTAGCCTTGACTTTGACACGTTTTAGCCATAAGCATTTGATTATCAAGCAGTTAAGTTTTTCGTTTTCGCAATACGTTGTCTATAACTATCTGATTGTCAGGCTGTTGTAATTGAGGGGTTTGATTTTTTTCAATTTGAATTTATCTATCAGTACTTGTTGGTTTGAATCCATAGCACTGCGTAGGTAAAAGTCCTTTCCATCTTGGGTAATCTTGCTAGACTGCATCCTGTCGAGTGTTTTTAGAATGGTAAGCTCTGAGAGCGGTGTTTTGTTTTTCTCAAGTCTGATCTCGACATGTCTTAATAGTGCCAAGGCCATAAAGCACATAGCAATGTGGCCGCGGATTCTTTTGTCTGTCCAATGAAACATTGGTCTGACTTCCAAGATGCTTTTCATGGTTCTAAAGCCTTGTTCGATTAAAAATAAGTGACGGTATTGATCTAATATTTGCACAACACTCAAGTTGTCTACATTGGTACTGATGGCTAAAAAGCCATCGTACATTTGGTCCTGCTTGATCTTTTTTTCGTTGAGCTGGTAGCTGTCCTTGCCCGTTTTGTTCAAGTAATGGTAAGAGGCTTTCTTTTTTAACTGGGAAGGGTTGTCCATGAAGTACTGTGCCTTTATTAGGCGTTTTTCTCTTTCATGACGGTCTTTGCGTGCCCTTTTTTCACTGTAGGTGCAGATCACTTTCCGTCCCTGGTACATTAGTGTAGTGTATTTTAGCTTTATTGGTTTTCCATCTTTTTGATACACCCATTCATTGTTATAGCGGCTCTTATCTACCAATGCTTCTTTGGCGGGCGTTTTCATCATTTTTAGCTTTTCACCAAATATGAATGGAAAGTCCATTTGCCCACTGATCAGGTCAATGTTTTGTTCTGATAACATGGCTCGGTCAGCTACTACGATGACCTTGTCGATACTATATTGCTTTTTTACCTGTTCCAGTATTTTACTTATCGTCTTGACTTCGGCAGTGTTTCCCTCGAATATATGATAGGCCACCGGTTGCTTGTTACGATCCATGAGCATTCCTAATACCACTTGAGTCTTTCCTATTTTACCATCCTTGGAGTATCCCTTTTTTCTTAATGTGTTTTCTTGTTCTACATCACTATCAAAATAAAAAGTCGTTACATCATAAAAAACAATATCTAATTTTTGATTGAATAAATTGCGACCGGTCATATATATACTTTGCTGTATGGCGTGGCTATATTGGTCCAGCTTATCCAAGGCACGGTACAACCAATGGAGTTTTATGTCTTGTACCGAGTAATATTCAGCCTGATTGTGATAATTAGCCAGTTTACTGTTGGGAACATTAAAGCGCTCGACCAACATCAGCAACACCGCTTCGTATAAATCAAAGGTCAGGTGGTGCTTTCTTTTTATTCTGGCAAAGACCTGGTCCAGCTTAAATGTGTGCAGCACGCTGTCAACTAATTGCACATAACCAAAATTGAACCTGCCCACTTCCTCCACCTCAGTACCCATCAAGTCTAAGGGATTGCCACCCCCTAGAGCGTACAGCCTGGATCCCATTTTCTTAAGTGTCTCAGGGTTATAGTCCTCTGCCTTGCCCAAATTGGCTAGGGTTTTCATTCGCGCAACGCCGTTTTCATCGCGATAGGAATGAATCAGACTCATATAGTGTCCGGACTTCTTTTTATCAATACGAATTGTAGCCATAATAACTACATTATATTAATAATTTCTTAGAAAAACAAACTGTCTTCGCAATACAATTTACACTATAAAAAAACTAAACCCTTACCCTGCAAGGGTTTCAGACGATTTCTCTCATACAAGTGTCAAAGTCAAGAATAAACTTGGAGACCAATGCTGTAATTAAGATGGAGGTAGGTCCTCCGTAGACGCTGTACAGGCGGAGTCTACAAATCACCTTAAGGTGCTGGAAGAGTGATTTTCTGGTGCTTAGCATTAAGGAAAAGGCTTGGTAATACGGGTCAGATAAGAATAGAAAAGATGAATGCAAATGAACCACTGATGAAATGTCGAGAAAACGAACAATCTGTCAAAACTGCAATAAGCTTGTGTTTGCAGGATAAGAGTATAACGGGCAACCTTATTTACTGGTTATACGGCAGGCGGCATATAGGTGGCATGATTTCTATTTAGGCTTAATTATGGAACAGGGGAAATCAACAAAAGATGCTAAAGGAAAGACACAAGAAGGGAAAACACCTTTGAGGTTGAATACTGATGCTTATGTTGATGGCGGATCCAATCGTAGTAGCAAAGAAGATTCTGTAATGGAATCGGAGCGAAGGGTTGGAATTATACAGCTTGAACTACCATTAACAACTTCTATCAAAGGAAGGAGGACTAAAGGAGTGACAGCAAAAGGAATACCGATAACCAGATCTATGGTCTGGCAAGCCTACAAGAAAGTCCGAAAGAATAAGGGAAGTGGAGGAGTAGACGGTAAGAGCTTAAAGACTTACTCTGAAAACCTGAAAGACAACCTTTATAAACTATGGAACCGACTTACCTCCGGGAGTTATTTTCCCAAAGCGGTAAAACAAGTATCGATACCAAAGAAAGATGGAAGTCAAAGAAAGTTGGGCATACCAACGATTGATGATCGAATAGCACAACAAGTAGTCAAAGATTATTTGGAGAGCAGATTTGAGAAGGAATTTCATGAGAACTCATATGGCTATCGACCTTTAAAAAGTGCACACCAAGCCTTAGAACAAGTACGCCAAAATGTACGGAAACGAGACTGGGTGATAGACATGGACATAAAGGGTTTTTTTGATGAAGAATCACATGACTTATTAATAAAAGCATTAAAGAGGCATGTGTCGGAGAAATGGGTGTTGATGTACATCGAAAGATGGTTAGAGTCACCCATAGAAACAGAATCAAAAGAGCTGGTTTATCGAGAAGGGCAGGGTACACCCCAAGGAGGAGTAATAAGTCCATTACTAGCAAATTTGTTTTTGCATTATGTATTTGACAAATGGATAGAAAAGGCTTTTCCAAATCTTATGTTTGTAAGGTATGCAGATGATATCATTGTGCATTGTACAACAGAAAAAGAAGCGGAACAGGTATTGGAAACTATCAAAAGCCGAATGGCAGAATGTCAATTGCGATTACATGAAGAAAAGACAAAGATTGTAAATTGTAAGAAATACAAGAAAGAGTCAGCTAGTAAGACAGTTAAATTCGACTTTTTAGGATTCAGTTTTCAACCAAGACCAACAGCCATGAAAAAAGGTGGAATGTTCTTAGGTTATGACTGTGCCATAAGTCAGTCGAGTAAGAATAAGATAATATCGGAGATACGATCGACGAAATTTCAAAGATGGACCAATAGGAGTATAGAAGAAATCGCAGAATTTTTCAATGCTAAGATACTGGGATGGATTAACTACTATGGGAAGTTTAGGAAGCATAGATTGAATTCGCTATTTCGAGTTTTTGAAAGACGGCTTATTGAATGGGCGAGAAGACGGTATAAGCGATTAAGGAAATCCTATATCAAGGCGAGTAAATGGTTTTACAGATTCAAAATGAATAACAGAAAACTTTTTGCGCATTGGGAAAGGGGATTTATTAACGCATAGCTTTATGTATAATAAGAGCCGTATGATGGGAGACTATCACGTACGGTTCTGTGAGAGGCTTAGGGTGAAATTCCCTTTGCCTACTTGACAGGTGATAAAAAAACAAAAAAATAGAGCTTCGTGAATAATGAAAAACTAAATTCAAAAATTGCCAACCCTCAAAAAAGCAAAGAGTCTTTCAGACACATTGCATTTTCTGCCATTGGAAACAGACAATGCTATAATTTACAAATAGAAATCAACATATAAGAAAACTAATAATTAGAAAAACAAGCTTAGAAATATGAATAATATCTTGTGAACTTAACATCATTTATTTTGAAAGTTAATCGTCATTTATTAGCACAATAGTAACTTATTGAATTGTATGGAATGGAAAAAGACAGACTTAAAAACATATGAATCGTGTTATAAAAAATGGGGAGGTAGTTTAATTACAAGCCCTTTCATTGTTCAACGACTTAGCAGGATTGTTAATATTAATGAAGAGTACTTTTGTTTAATACACAAGGCAGAAATAATAGGCTGCGTTTGTGTTTGGGATAATTGGATTGCAGGAAGTTTGAAACATTTAAAAAAAATCAGACATAACAAATTTAATGATGCTCGAAGGTTATTTGATTTAGGATATCCAGAATATATTTTTCCAATATCTCCAAAAGTAAAAATACAATTGCCTTTTAAATGTGAATATATTTCAAACATACATGAAGAACAAATTACAAATTTGAGTTTAAATGAATATAAAAGGTGCTTAGCAAAGAGTATAAAAGAAAATCGATCAGGGAAAACTCGTAACTCGATGAAGAGAAAAATAAAACAATTTTTGAAAATTGGCGGAACAGTTAAGCAATTAGCCGACATTAATCCTCAAATTATTCAAGAAGCTTACATTAAACTATTTTATAACAAATGGGGATTTTTTCCAAATTCTAAAGATTCATTTTCAATTATTTTAAAAGAGTATGAAAGAAATGTATTTGGTAATATTCTCTTATTAAATCAAAAAATAGTTGCTCTTCAAATAACTTATTCCTCTTATTCAAGATATTATGCAACATTTGAATATGTAAATGGATCATACGATTTAAACTATCATAAATATAGCTTAGGAAGTATTATTTACTATTTAAATACAATGAAAGCAGAATGTTTGGCAAAAAGTAAAAACTTATCTTATAGGTATTCATTTGGTATTGACGATCAAGAATATAAAAAAGAATGGTGCAACTTACTTCCGACATATAGTTCATATTAAATTAGATTAGATTATGATTATTGCTGTTGATGGGTTCTCGAAAGTTGGAAAGTCCTCAATTAGTAGGGAAACTTCAAAAAGAATGGGGTTCAATTTCATCAGTTCAGGAAATCTTTATAGAGCAATTTCATTTTTTCTCTTGAACAAAGGTGTTAATGCATCTAATCAAGAAGAGATTGAAGAATCTCTTAAAGAGCTGTCATTGAATTTCATTAATATGAAGGGAGTAGAAGTTAATGGAGAATATCTGGAAAGTGAACTTCGCTCTCAAAAGATTGAATCATATCTTGTTCAAATTGTACAAAATCATATTGTTAGATCCAAGGTGAATTCAATTATACGAGATTCTGTGGCAGATCTCGATTTTATTATTGAAGGGAGAGACATTGGTACACAAGTTTTTAAAAATGCAATACTAAAATTCTTTTTTATATCACAAGAATCAGAAAAGGAAATAGCAAAGCAAATAGAATATAGTAACTATACTAGTGATAAGATTGGCCTATTAAATAAAAGGGATCGTGAAGATATAACCAGATGTAAATATCCTTTGCGAAAAGCTAAAGATGCTGTTGTTGTGTGTACTTTTGATCTTGAATTCAATGAAATAGTAAATTTTATCGTTCAAAAGGCAAATGAGGTTATTCAAAAACCAAATTCAATTAAGGGAAAGTATTGGTCTGGTGTTGGATTTTTAAATATAAATATTGTCGGAACCTTAACCGATAACATAAATTGTAACAATACAGACATTGTTATTACAGAATGTCCTACATTCGAAAATTACAAATTATTATCAAATGCGAAAGTTGTTCTTTTTACAAAGAAATTATCATATTATGATCATGAGACAATCATTTTCATGGATCATTTTGTTCCCTTTGTCCACAATGTAGATGTAGAATTGCATAATTATATAGGTAAAAAAATTACGGTCTGCAATGAGAAAAATGAATCACTTATTTATGAAGGTGAAAGAAAGCTAATCTTCTCAAATAAAGGGACGTCCAAAAAAGCTGCATTTACAAGTACGATAAAAGGTATGCAGTATTGTAAAAAACAAGGCGCATCAATATTAGCCACTAGAGGAGAATTTATTTATCTCCAAAACTCCAATAAGTTACCAACCCATGTTGTCAAGGATACTAATAAAAAAGAAAAGATATTCAACGGAATGAAAAAAATAGTTGAATATGGTTCAGCGAATTTCGATTCAGTAATATATCGATTTTCAGATTTCTCTGATGATTATTGCTCTGTTTTTGAGAATTCAGGAAATTCTAAATTTAAACAATCTAACAAAAGAGGCATTGAGTTGTTATTAGATGAATATCTTGATTTCTTTAAATTTGAAATAGAATTGATTAATTCTTTACATAAAAATAAGAAAAACATCTACGCATTAATTCCTTACGTGGCATCTTTAAACCAAGCAAAAGAAGCTACTGAGACAATTAGAGAAAATTTTGAAGGCTCAATTGGTTGTATGATCGAGACACCTTCTGTAGTTTACAAAAGCAAGGAATTAGATGAAATTTTTGATTTTTTTATTATTGGAGCATCAGATTTACTTTCACTCTTTCAAGGTACAGATAGAAAAAATGGTAATTTCTTCAATGATACTTTTTATTTTCTTGGTGAATATTTAGATCGCTACTTTTTAAGTCAAATAGATTCTCAAAAAAATATTTTTATTACTTCAAATAGTTTATACTCATTATTAAAAACAAAACATCAAAACCTTTCACTCTTAAATAAGATTGATTATGATTGAACCTACAAATTTAGACTGCTTAAGTGAAATACCAGTTAGTATAAATGGCAATTATGGAGACTCATTACAACCCTCACAATGGCAAGATACTTTATCCAAACTTAAAAGCCTCAAGAAATCAGGTCACAAAGCCAATATTATGGTTCCTACTAAATATGTAATGAATTCTGAACAAATGAATATTATTAAAACAGAGTTTCCTGATGTTTGGATCTTTTTTGCCATCACAGGACTTAATGAATCAAAACTTTTTAGTACGGAGGATTATTTGAGATCTTATGAGAAGTTATGTGAGAATCTAAACAATGTTGTTTGTTCCATTAGGCCAATTGTAAAAGGAATGAATGACAATATGTCAACTCTATTACCAATTTTAGAACGTGTTTCAAAAGGCTTTGTTGCATGAATAAGTCATCAAAAAAAAGCATAGCTATGGCTTAATCTATAGGTTTAAGCCACCTTTTTACAAACAGGCATACCAAGGCCTGTCATTATATTTAAGCAAGCTATTTTTATTGCAACTTCACTTTGCTGGGTTTCAAATCGTCGAGAATATAGCTGTGGGCCAAATATTGTCTTGAATCGAAACATTGCTGTTTCTGATAAACTCCGTCTGTGGTATCCACTTTGCTGTTTCCATTTCTTTCGACCCACCTTTTCTATTTTCTTGATTATCTCATTGCGATCAAGATCCAGTAACTCGTCATTTTCATCTACCCAGTACATTGCATTTTCCTGTGGAGGTATTACCCCCTCTATCTGTTTTTCCTTGAGCATTTCCCATATTTCATATGTGTCATAGGCTCCATCTGCTCCAAAGCGGTCTATAGGACTTTTTACCTGATCCAATAATTGTGGAACCTGCTGAGCATCTCCATCTCCTTTGCTGTTTTTTGTCAGTACCTGTGCATGTATATATCCTGTCTTTTCATCTACTCCCAAATGTAGCTTACGCCACGTCCTGCGCTTATTATACCCATGTTTACGTACCTTCCATTCCCCTTCTCCATATACCTTGAGTCCCGTTGAATCAAATACTATAAACATGGGGCCCTTTGTTTTGGGAACATCCATTTTTACTTCCACTTGTTTTGCCCTACGGCTTATTTGACAATAGCTCGGAACGCTCAATTCTATCCCCATCATGCCTAACAATGAACTGGCAAAACCCTCTAATTGTCGGTACTTCAACCCAAATACTACTTTGAGCTGTAGCAAGCTCCTCATGCATTGTTGTGAATATTTATACTGGGCTCCTTTTTGATTAGGACCTTGGTAATACCAGCAGCCTAATAAGGCCTCATCAAACCATATAGTTATGTCTCCTCGTTTTACAAGACTCCTATTGTATTCTCTCCAATTTGTGATCTTATACTTGTTTTTCTTCTGCTTTTTTTGCTTTTCCCCAACCTTAGTTTCTTGCTTTGTCATGTGTCTTGCTTTGTAAGGTTGGTCTCTCAAAGATACTATCTCCATCTCTTTTATCATCCATTCATGCAACAAAGCCGTTTCAAAAGGTCAAAAGCTCCTGACCTACACTGGTTTTCGAGACCCATCAATTAAAGGAAGTAAAAAGTTTGTTGACAAAAATATATTTAATCAAATTGAAGATTACTGTGCTAATGAAGACATCTTGGTTGCTCAAAAATGTCCATGTATAATTGCTAAAAAAACTGGAGGAAAATGTTACCTTCATAATGAAGGCAAACCCGAAAATATCGGTCTATTGAAAAGGCTTGGTTATAATATTGAAATTAAAAATGGTAAAATTAAAATAATTGATTACAATAATGAAAATAATATTTCTAAAGGAGATATTTCTTTTGTCCAATTAATCTCAAAATGTCTTCCTATTAATGAAGAATTTATCCATAGCGAAATTGCTTCAATAAAATTGAAAAATGAAAAGAAAATTGTGTGTACTTCAAGCTGGTTTCAATGGGCAACACAAAAGATTTGTACTGTAGGATGTTGGTATTGTTTTGCTGATTATAATAGTGAGGTGCGAATAGACTTACCTGATTTTGGATGTAATCCAATAGAAATCTTCAAGAATTTAGACATTTAAAAATGATTAGGCCATATTATGAAGATAAATTAACCAAATTATACATTGGTGACTCTAGGGATATTTTACCTAGAATTAAAGATAAGTTTGAAGCAATTATTACTGATCCTGTATGGCCAAATGTCCCCAAGGGGCTTATAAAAGGAAGTAAAGACCCTCTTTACCTGTTTAATCAAGTAAGCAAATATTTCATTGATTTATCAAATTGTGTGATGATTCAATTAGGTTGTAATTGTGATATTCGTTTTTTGAATGGAATTCCTTCCGAATTGGAATATTTCAGAACCTGTTGGTTGGGTTATTCTGATGTGAACAAAAAAAAAGGAGTATTAATCGACTCTAATGTGTTGTATATTTTTGGAGAACCTCATATTCTGAAAAACAAAGAAGACCTATTTCTTCCTGGTTTATTTCAGCAAATGAATAAAAAAAACAAGGTGTCTTGGCATCCATGTCCAAGACAACTGGATCATCTCATTTGGATAATAGATAATTATATCACAGTGGAGGGCATTGTACTTGATCCTTTTTGCGGCTCAGGAACGACCTTGATTGCTGCTAAAATGTTAGGCAGAAAATCAGTCGGAATTGAAATTAATGAAAACTATGCAAGTTTAATCAGGGATTCTTTATGCAATGTAAGTTACCCAGAATAATTTTATATAATGAATAATTTCAAATTTCTGAAACATGTCTATTTTCCATTCAAAGAGAATCGAAGAATTGGCGGGCCATTGACTTTTATGACAAATCTTCATAAGTGGTTAATCGATTCTCAACTTGAATATTCTACTGATATTAATAAGGCTAAAGCAGTATTCTCACCTTTTTTTTTTCAAGGTAATCTAGAATACCTCTCTTCACAAGGAGTAAAAATTATTCTTCGCTTAGATGGGTTATATTATTTTTCGAGGCATGGTTCAGCATATAAATCAAAAAATACTTTTTTTAATATGTTTTATTTTAAAGCTGACTGTATAATTTTCCAAAGTCTATATAGTCAGAGTCAATTTATTTCTAATTATGGAGAAAGAGATTCATCAATCTACAATGTAATCTATAATGGTGCAGATTCAAATATATTTTACCCAAGCAAAGCAAAAGATGTTGAATTCAGAAAAATAAAATTTACGACAAGTGGAAATTTTAGACACAAGGACATGATTGAACCTATAGTCCTTGCGTTAGATAAGCTCTATCAAACTAATAAAAATTTTGAACTAAGAACAATAGGTCCAATTTCAGATAATAGTTTGCAACTATATTTCGAAAGGCCGTATATAAAGCATTATGGAAAACAGACTAATTCTACTATCGCAAAAATATTACGGGATTCACATATTTTTTTATATACTTTTCTTAATACACCTTGCCCAAATTCAGTAATAGAAGCTATATCGGTAGGTATACCAGTTGTCGGCTATAGTACTGGATCTATGCCTGAGCTATTACATTTTTCAAAGGAATTATTGGCAAAGGTTTCCGACAAAATATTCCAGACGTATGATGAGTATAACACAAATCTTTTGTTAGAAAAAATTAATCTTGCCATAAATAACTATACTGAATATCGCAAACGTTCGTTGGAATATAGCAGTGCTTATTCATTCAACACATGTGCTACTAAATATTTAAATTCAATTAAGATACTTTTCTAATATTACACAGCTGAAAATGAAATGGATGAGATAAAAATTATATGTTTAACACCAATCAAAAATGAAGAGTGGATTCTTGAAAGATTTTTAAAATGTACTTCTTTGTGGGCAGATATGATTATACTCGCTGATCAAAACTCGACTGATCGATCCACACAAATCGCAAAAAAATTTAAAAAAGTAGTTTTAATTAAAAATGATTCGGATTCATTTAATGAACCAGAACGCCAAAAACTTCTAATAAATGAAGCAAGAAAGATTCCGGGTAAAAAAATATTATTTGCCTTAGATGCTGATGAAATATTTACAGAGAATTTAATCAACTGTAAGGAATGGAAGCAAGTGATAAAATTACAAGAAGGTACTCATATATCTTTTGAGTGGATTAATGTTCATGAATATTTTAAAACCTACTGGACAAAGGGTTTTCATTCATTTGGATTTGTGGATGATGGATCAAATCATTTTGGTCATGAAATTGATAGTTCTAGACTTCCTAATGAAGATATCAAGCATACTTTCAAAGTACAAAGTATAAAACTAATGCATTTTCAATATACAGACTTAGCAAGAGTACGTTATAAACAAGTTTGGTATCAATGCTTAGAAAAAACCATGAAATCTTTAAATAAGGCAGGTGAAAAGCGAAGTAATTTTTACCTTTTTAAGCGTTATTGCAAAATTCACTTTAATCCTAAATTGCAAAATATGCATTCCACCTGGATTGAGAAATATCAAGAATTAGGCATAGACTTAACACAGAGTACTCCATGTCAAATTCCTCATGTACTTTATATAAAAGAGTTATTCAATTTATACTCTGTACAGCATTTTGATAAGTTAGATATTTGGGATGTTGACTGGAATCTGATCTTTAATAGCAATCAATATTCTGATCCTAGAAGTTGGGTAACAAAGAAAATCCATAAATGGTTAAGGAATCGAGATGAATTGAAATTTTCCTTTCTTGAAAAAGTATGTATTTCGATATTAGAAAAAGTCAACCTGTTTTAGAAAACTTCATACTATATCAAAGACAACAATGAGAATAGCCCACATAGTTGAAGATTACACAGGATACGGCGGAATTGAAAAAGTGGTTTCAAATTTAATAGAGATTTGGAACGAAGGGAATATTGATTCCCATTATTTATTTTTTTTCACGAAAAAGAATAAATCATCTTTTTATAATTTTAAGAAAATAAAGCTATTTGTTGAATTAAAAGATGGGTCTAATAGTGTTTCGTCTGTTATAAATGAAACATGTAAACTGCATAATATTGAATGTATTGTATTTCATGGTTATCATATGCTTATTTACAAAAAATGTTTCGCTGACTTAAGAATGATTACCCCTAGAATGATTTTAATTACTCATTTCGCCTCCTATAATTTACTAAAGAAAGGTAATGACAAAAAAAATAAGTCAGTTAGTGCAAGAAGTAATAAAATATTAGAGTTATTAACTTTTGTTGATTTTGTTTGTGTAAGTAAAGCGGATAAATCAGTCTTATTAGAAGACTTTTCTCGTAAAAATAAAGTTCAAAATAAAATTCATTGTATCTACAATCCCGTAGTTTTTAAAAATAATTATAATCCACATTCAACAAAAAAAAATCACATCATTTATGCAGGCCGCTTAAGAGAGAGAAAGAAAAATTCTTTTCTAGTGGTTAAAATATGGCATGAAATATACAAGATGTATCCCAATTGGAAACTGATCATATTAGGGGACGGGAATCTTAAAGCATCTATGATAGCATATGTTAATGACTTCGATTTGAAAAATATCGAGTTCTTAGGTGTAGTTGATAATGTTGAATCATATATACAATCGTCTAAAATTGTCATATTAACTTCTAATTCTGAGTCAATGCCTCAGGTTTTAGTTGAAGGAATTTACTTTCAAAACGCTATAGTAACAACCAATTATCACGCAGGAGTAAAGGAGCTCGTTGAAGAAGGATTTAATGGATATATAATACCAAAAGGCAATCATGAATTATTTGCCAAAAAACTCATGCATATAATGGATGACAATAACAAAGCAATTATAATGGGGAAAAATTCAAAAATAATTTCAAATAGATTCTCAAATGATAAAATTTTGAAATCATGGAAACGCCTTCTAAATCTTTACTAATGATTAAACCTAATAGTCATAATCTCCTTTCAAATTATGCACATATAATAGTTTATTCACCTCATTATGATGATGCATTTTTATCCCTTGGTGGTTATTTAGGGCATCCAGATGCAATAAAGAGAACTACAATCGTAATAATTTTTGGAAATTCTAATTATGTTAGCAGCAAATATAATGGATTTTCAAAAGATTTAGATATTTCTAAATTAAGAATGACTGAAGAATTGAATAATGTAAAAAAAATAAATAGCGAATTAATTGTTTTTGCTTTTAAGGAAGCCTTATTAAGAGGACATAAGTTTAATTCAAGAGGTGAATTTCGGTATCCTACCACTTCAGTTCCTCTTGATTTTGTTTGTTTAAAAAAAATAAGAATGACCATAACAGAATACATGCGGAAATTTTCATGTAAGACCTTGCATATATTTCCGCTTGGAATCGGGAAACATATTGATCATTATTTAGTTTCAAAAATTGGAATCGAAATGTATAATCAAACTAAACATGAAATAGGCTTTTATGAGGATCAACCGTACGCAGCATTTCATGGCATTGATTCAATAATTCTGAAAAGGAATATAAAGAAAGTAATTCTTCCAGCTAATATTCACTTCAAAATTAATGCGATTAATGAATATAAATCACAAGCAGCATCTAATTGGACCAATAAAATTATTGATTACATGAAAAATGAAGAAGACAATGAGACTTATAACGAAAATATCTGGTTATAATATTTAAAAAGCAAGTTCTGACTGCAATTTAAATTTATTTGGTACACATGAAATATAGCCAAGGATCAGTATTCTTCTTAATCTCTTCGTCCAGTAATATTACATCTCCATTCTTATCTATAATTTTGATTTGTTTAAAGCCTAGAGATAAAAGAATTTTCCTTTGTGCTAAGGGTTTGATATAATAAGTTTTCAATTTAAAATTTAGATAGCCGTCTTTAATAATAGCCCAGTTGTGGCGCAATATATTCTTTCTTGATTTATTTGAAATGATAAATAATACCCACGAGATTAAATCTTTTGATTTTAAAGAATTCAATTGATATAATGCTTTTATACTATTTAAATTATGAGATGAAAATGCAAAAATCCCTTCAGGAGTAAGTGCATTTTTAATGTTTTTTAAAGTTTTCATTCTATCAACATCATTCATGTAGTCAATTCCATTATAACTAAAAAGCACGAAGTCAAAACTTTGATTTTCAAAATTATAAGACCTAACATCTTTAAACTCAAATGAAAAGTTAGAATATGATTTAAATTCATTGTTACATAAATCGACCATTGCATTTGAATAGTCAATACCCACATATTCAGAAAACATTTTGCCAAAATGTCTTGTTGTCCTACCTCCTCCAACGCCTATGTCAAGCATTTTTGAAAGATCTTTATTTTGTGCCAATTTATTCTTTATAAAATCTTCTGGCTTCTGCAAATAGTTTCTTGTAGAATAGAAATTGGCAATTTTTTTTGATTGCCAAAATTTTTGATTTACATCCATCGGTTAAATTTTCAAGTATTATAAATCATTTTCTGAATAACCTTGTTTTATGAACCATTGTACAAAGTTTCTTACTCCATCTTCAAAATTAATACTTGGTTTATAATTCAAATATTTTGAGGCCTTTAAAATATTAGCGTAAGTGAAATCTACATCGCCTTGTTGGTTTGGTAGATAATTAATTATCGCCTTCTTATTTAAACAATTTTCAATAGTTTCTATCAAATAAGTTAATGAAATCATTTTGCCGCTTCCGAGATTGAATATTTCGTAGCCCTCATGTTTATATGCAAGTGTCTTAATTATCCCATCTATGATATCGACTACGTTTGTATAATCTCTATATGTAGTTCCATTACCAAAAAATGGTATTTCTTTATTTTGTAGAATTAAGGAAATAAATTTCATGATAGCTAAATCAGGTCTTTGGTTTTGTCCATACACAGAAAACAATCGTAATATATCGAATGAAATATTATGGTTATTACTATATTTTTTACAAATGAGTTCTGCTTCTAATTTACTTTTTGCATAAGGACTAATAGGGAATAGAGATTGATCATTTTCTGACCATGGTATATTCGGATTGATTCCATAAACGCTGCTGGAAGATGTAAAAATGAATTTTGTTATTTTCTTTTGAACTGCCAATTTGCACATATTCTCTGTTCCCTTTACATTTACATGATATGCTTTTTTTGGCTTGATAAACGAATTTCGAACACCGGGGTATGCAGCAAGATGGACAATAGCTGAAAATTTTTCATTCAGTTGTCTTTTACACAATTCAAACTTTAAAATATCTAAGTTTTTAAAACTGAAATTATCGAACTTATCTAATCTTTTAAGGTTTTTAATTTTGATTTTAGGATCATAATAGCTGTCAAAATTATCTATAACAGTAACTTGATGGTTATTCTGTAATAGTTTGCAAGTTAGATTACTACCAATAAAACCGATTCCTCCTGTAATTAGATAGTTATGCTTCATACAATTATTTATAGTTATTTATTTTGTTATTTCAAAAAGATGGGGAACTGTAATAACAAAGTAAAAATTATTTGAAACACTGGACAAGTTGAAGCACCAAAGAAATGTACTGAATATGTAATTATTCATGATTTATTTACCTTGGCCTTTCTGAATCACATTAAATCTTTTTGTAACTAACTTAATGAAAAGATGCTATATTGGTAAATATAAGCCAAGAATTAGAAAAACAACGATTAACATACGCATTATAGCACACTGCCGTCCTCGTTCCTGCGGGCGACAGAGAGCTACAAGCCAACCCTTAAAAAAAACAGAGTAAATGAAAAAAGAATTATGAACAAAAGAGGGCCAGCATGTAACACATGGTGATCACGGCATACCCTTCGGGATACGCCGGATACCATCATTCCGTTACCTACAAGCTGGAAAAATGAAATCCACCCGCAATCAGGCACATTTGGTTTTTGTCAAAACGCAAGAGCCAACGCAAAAAAACCAAAAGAGCCTGATTTTTAGCCAACGCTAAAAAAAGAAAGTAAATTTGCAAAACGAAAGAATGATATATGAGCCTATTCCAAAATTCTGTTTTAAATAAATACCTGAAAGGACTGGACAGCCAACGGGTAGAACAGGCTTGGAATAAATACACCACTCACTTTCACAATCCTGAAATTCAGGAAAATATACGCAACTCCAAAGAAGAACAGTATCAAGAAGGATTTCTAAGAGACTTGTTCGTAAACATATTGGGCTACATACTAAATCCTGAAACAAATTTCAACCTAACCACCGAACTCAAAAACCTAAAAGGAGCGAAGAAAACAGACGGTGCAATACTACAAGACGATAACGCCCTTGCCGTAATCGAACTGAAAGGAACCAACACCGTTGACCTTGCCAAAGTGGAAATACAAGCATTCGGATATAAAAACAATCAACCCGATTGTGTGTATGTGATAACGTCCAACTTTGAAAAACTACGGTTCTACATTGATAATGCGGTGGATTTTGAAGAATTCAATCTCTTTCAACTCTGTAAAGAACGATTTGAAATACTGTATCTCTGTCTTGCTGCCGAAAACCTGCTCAAAGGTATTCCCAAGCGAATAAAAGATGAATCGCTTACCCAGGAAGAAAACGTAACCAAGAAACTGTACAAAGATTATTCGCAATTCCGAAATGAGATTTTCGATAGCATACAAAAGAAAAATTCCGATTACGATAAACTACATTATTCAAGAAAACTCAAAAGCTGCTCGACCGTTTTCTGTTTATCTTTTTTGCAGAAGATAGATTGCTATTACCACCAAACTCTATCCGAGAAATCGTAAACCAATGGACAACCTTACGGGATGAACTGGATGCTTATGTTCCATTATACGACCGATTCAAAAAATACTTCGAATATATGAACACGGGGTATCGTGGAAAAAAGTACGACATATTCGCATACAATGGCGGACTGTTTGCACCTGACGAAATTCTCGACAATATAAAAATTGATGACGAACTCCTGTACAAGCATACACTCAACCTAAGCAACTACGATTTTGAAAGCGAAGTAAGTGTAAACATACTCGGACACATTTTTGAACATTCGCTTACCGAAATTGAAAACATACAAGCCCAATTAGAAGGCACGGAAATAGACAAAAGCAAGGCCAAGCGTAAAAAAGATGGTGTATTCTACACGCCAAAATACATTACCAAATACATAGTTGACAATACCGTAGGCAAACTCTGCGAAGAAAAGAAAACCGAACTTGGCATACAGGAATCCGACTACGAAAAAGAACGAAAAGGCAGAAAGAAAGCCACCATTCAAAAACTCATTGACCAGTTAGACGACTATCGAGACTGGTTACTCCAACTCACCATATGCGACCCTGCTTGTGGTAGCGGTGCTTTTCTGAATCAAGCTCTTGAATATCTAATTAAAGAACACAAATTCATAGACGAACTTAAAGCCAAACTATTGGGTGGTGGATTGGTATTCTCTGAAGTACAAAACGCCATTCTTGAAAACAATCTTTTTGGTGTGGACATAAACGAAGAAAGTGTGGAGATAGCCAAACTCTCCCTATGGCTTCGCACTGCACAAAAAGGGCGTAAACTCACCACCCTAAACAACAATATAAAATGCGGAAACTCCTTAATAGACGACATTGAAGTAGCTGCGAACAAAGCATTTAATTGGCAGAAAGAATTTCCAAAAATATTTACCAAAGGTGGTTTTGATGTAGTTATTGGAAATCCGCCTTATGTATTTGCAAGAGATAATATTTCTCAAGAATTAAAAGATTACTACGTAAACAATTATGTTTCAGCTGAATACCAAGTAAATACTTATTTACTATTTATTGAACAAACAATAAAGATTATTCGAGATACTGCCAACTATGGACTTATTATCCCGAATGCTTGGTTAATGGTTGGCTCTGCAACAGGATTAAGAAATTTCATATTGCAAAATTGTTCAATTAATGAAATTATCAATTTAGCAGGTTATTCTTTTGAGGGTGTAAATGTTGAAACGATAATTATACTTGCTACAAAAACAAAACAGAAGCAAGAAGACAATTCCATCAAAGTATTATTAAGTGATGACAAAGAGTTTAGGTATTCTCACGATAGAAAACAGATTGATTTTGAAAATAATGAAGGATTTGAATTTAAAGTTTTCTCTGACGAAACAAGTGTTGCTTTAACCAAAAAGTTAAAAACCGATTCAAAAAATTTAGACGATTTAGTTTTAATTAAAGCTGGTTTAAAAGCTTATGAGAAAAACAAAGGAGAACCTAAACAAACTGCTGAAGATGTAAAGAACAGACCTTTTGACTACACTTATCAGTTTGATGAAAACACTCACAAATATTTAGAAGGTAAAGATGTTGGCAGGTACTTTACAAACTGGTCTGGTCAATATTTACAATATGGAAAACACCTTGCTGCTTCAAGAACTTCTAATTTGTTTGATAGTAAAAAAGTGATTATTCGTGAAATAACTGGAAAATTCCCTAAAAGTATCAATGCAACATATTCAGATAAATATTATTTATTCAATATGAGTAATATTTCTATCATTGAAAGAGAAGAGTTTAATATCTCATTAAAATATGTAGTTGCCATTTTGAACAGTCAGTTAATGGCTTATTATTTTGTTAAGAATACAGCAAAATCGGTAAGAAAGATGTTTCCAAAAATCATATTAAACGATTTGCGAAAATTTCCATTTAAAGAAATTTCAGAAACAGAACAACAACCATTCATTGATATGGCAGATACAATGCTGACCCTAAATGACCAACTCCACCAAAAGAAAAATAAATTTCTGAAACGAGTACAGGACAATCTCGGAGTTGAAAAAGTCAGCAAGAAAATGACTGCTTTTTATAATCACGATTTCAAAACCTTTATAGCTGAACTCAAAAAGAAAAAAATTACCCTTTCGCTCGTCCAACAAGACGAATGGGAAGAATACTTTACCGCCTACAAAACAGAAATAAACCAACTTCAAACAGAGATAGAAAAAACAGACCGAGAGATAGACCAACTGGTGTATGAGTTGTATGAATTGACGGAAGATGAGATAAGGGTTGTGGTGAATAGTTAAGATTTGCACACAAAAGATACATTTTGTATATTTGCGTATGCTTTCTTCAAAAGAGATACATACTTTGCGGTTAATCAGGTCAGAGCTTAACACGGTTGGCACATTCCCAAGTGTAAGAAAGTTAATGGCTCTATTGGGTTATAAATCACCACGTTCGGCTTCGCAAATCCTTATTTCATTAGAAGAAAGGGGCTATTTGGAAAAGAAGCCTAACGGCCGATATATACTATCTAACAAAGCCACTCAGCAAACAGAAAGAGAGCAAACGGTAAAGATTCCTTTATTGGGTAATATAGCTTGTGGATTACCGATACTTGCAATAGAAAATATGGAAGCCGAAATACCTGTCTCTAAAAAACTATTAAAAGATGGAGAGCGATATTTTATCCTACGAGCTTTTGGTACGTCAATGAACGAAGCGAATATTAACGATGGTGATTTGGTTCTGATTCGCCAACAACAAACAGCAAATAACAATGATATTGTCGTTGCTTTAATAGATGATGAAGCCACAATAAAAGAATATTACCACCAAGACGATATGGTGATACTTAAACCAAAATCAACAGATAAAAAACACCAACCCGTAATCCTTACCGAAGATTTTAAAATTCAAGGCGTTGTGGAAAGGGTGATAAATTTTTAAAAATAAAATTATGAGTAAGAAAAATCAACACGTAGTAAAGCACAATGACGGCTGGGCGGTCAAAGGTGCAGGAAATTCAAAAGCAACAAAAGTTGTATCAAAACAATCTGATGCAATTAAAGTAGCGACTGAAATTGCGAAAAATCAAAAATCTGAAATGTTCATTCACGGCAGGAACGGTCAAATACGAGAAAGGAATACTTACGGGAAAGACCCAAACCCACCTAAAGGATAAATGATATGAATAGTTTCGGGGGAGATTGGTCAAAAATAAAGATTGAAATACTTGTAGAGTATGCAAAAGCATATCTGCAAATAATGAAAAAAAGAAGGTATTTCAAATTGCTGTACTTTGATGGCTTTGCAGGATCAGGATTTATCGTAAATGACAAAAAGGTTGATGTCGAACTAACCGTAGGAGCAGCACGTAGAATTGTTGAAATTGATGATCCTATACCATTTGACTCTTATTACTTTGTAGAAAAGAATAAAACCAACTTTAAGCTACTCGAAAAAAATACTAAACTGGCATTTCCTCAAAAAGAGATATATGCGGTAAATGATGATTGTAATAAAAAGATGTTAGATCTATCAAACTATTTGCGAAACCCCACAAATAAGAAAGTCAGAACTTTAGCGTACATTGATCCTTGTGGAATGCAAGTAGAATGGCGTTCGATAGAAAACTTTAGAGATTTGCCTATTGATATGTGGATTTTAGTGCCAACTGGTATGGGTGTAAATCGTTTGCTAAAAAATAATGGAGATATTTCAGATTCTTGGTTGGAGCGATTAGAGTTGTTTCTTGGAATTGAAAGATCCAAAATAATGGATATGTTCTATTCAAAAGAACAAACTCTATTTCCAGATATTGAGATTATGAAGAAGGAAGAACAAGCAATAAATAAATCAGCAGAAATTTTTGCGAATCGGCTAAAAGAAGTATTTAAGGAAGTGTCTAATCCTTATGAATTGAAAAATAAGACTGGTTCAGTTATGTATCATTTATTTTTGACTTCAAACAACAAAACAGCTATTAATATCGGAAATGATATAGTGAAGAAATATAATTAATAAACTTATGGCCCAATCAAAAATCGAATGGACAGAACAAACGTGGAATCCCACTACAGGTTGCAACAAGGTAACAGCAGGTTGTAAAAACTGCTATGCTGAAACTATGGCAAAACGCTTGCAAGCAATGGGAACACCAGGTTATGAAAATGGCTTTGAGTTTACTTTAATGCCGACAAGGTTAAAACAACCACTATCCAAAAAGAAGCCTACCAAGTATTTTGTCAATTCAATGAGCGATCTTTTTCACGAAGAAATGCCCTACAAATATCTCGATGAAATATTTGATGTGATAAATGCCACCCCACAGCACACCTATCAAATACTTACCAAGCGAGAAAAAAATATGGCAAAGTATTTCAAAAATAAAAAGCTGCCCAAAAATGTGTGGCTTGGTGTAACGGTAGAAAGCAAGAAAACGACTAAAAGAATTGACTATCTACGAAAAATTGATGCTACCATTAGATTCCTTTCAGTTGAACCTTTATTAGAAGATGTAGGCAAGTTAAACTTAAAAGGAATCCATTGGGTAATTGTTGGTGGTGAGAGTGGTCATAAAGCCAGACCAATGAAAAAGGAATGGGCTATTAATGTGAAAAGGCAATGTGAAAAACAGGATTCTGCATTCTTTTTCAAACAATGGGGAACTTGGGGAGCTGATGGAATAAGAAGGAGCAAGAAATCAAATGGCATAGAACTTAATGGAGAAATCTATCAAAACTACCCTGAAGAAATTAAGAAATACTTTGAACCAGCCCACGCATAGCCATACACATTGGCAAGTTCGCTACAAGCCACCACACAAAGCCAAACTTGCCAAAGAGTATGTCTGCCAACCCAAAACAAATGAGTAAATGATATATTTGAATACACAAAAAGATGAGTGCCAGTAGGTAACACAAGATATGACGTAAGAGGCTCGTACCTCACCTACTCCGCATATCCAAACCGTTAGCCACAAGCAGCAAGACGACTTATGAACAAGAATATAGTCAAATCTTATATTGAAGAATACAAACACCAATTTGAGATTGTAAACAAACAAGAAATTTACAAATGGAAAGCGGTAAAGCAATTTCAAGATAATTGGAATATCTATTGCAAAAGATGTAGATTTAAAATTTTTAAATTTGTGGTTGAAGAATAGTAAAGGAAATATTGTTAATTAATAGCTAACAAACTATGAGAATACTCGTTTTTTTAATTTTTTTCTATGGTCATGCCAATTGCCAAAATACAGACTACACATATAATCACCCTTTAGACATATTTTCGGATAACAATAGGGAAGAAGGAAGTCATTATATCAATTTAACATTGAAGATAATTGAATCTAAGGGGGAAGAATTTTACAAGAAGAAGTCTGACGCTTTAGGACACATAAGGTCGCTTCCAGATTCGAGTCCCATTGTTAAACGTCTAAAGCAAGGTATGTACCCTTATTCTATTCCAAATCTTGTAGATTGCATAATAACCTTTGGGTCTGAGGATAAGTACATTGAAAAAATTTCAATGTTATCTAAGAAGAATAGAAAAGAGAGTATTAAATATCTGACTTTCTCAATTTGGACAAATGAGTTGATAATAAAAACCTTAGTACGAGAATTTGATTATTCAATAGGATCTCGATATTTTTATTCAAATATGAATGAGGATGGCTATTTCCCAAGATTATTAGCATTGTCAAAGATTATTTTAATAGTTAAAAGCCAGTTAGATCATCTTAAAAAGATTGACAGGAAACAATTTGCTGAGTATTCACACGTCTCAAATATAATAAAGTTGTCAAATAAGTATGGAAGAATGGAACAGGCTTTTGGTGATCCCAGCGTTAATTATGCAAACATTAAACATGCTGAAGAACTAATCAAAAAACAAAGGCAGGAATTTATTGCTGATTCACTCTCGAAAATAGTTGAGGATAGAATAGACTCACTACTTGAGTCTGGACAAATCAGACCAGGCTCAAGAGTCATCGTTGAGGGTTTAACTCCAGACTCAAATATTCCTGTAAAGTTGGATGATTTTCAAACATTTAAAGACCTTGTTACTTCCGAGTACTTTTTTTACGATTATCCTGATATACTTGCTAATATAGATATAGATAAATTTTATTCAAAAAGAAAAAAAATAAAGCAGATTGAAGAGTTTGAAGAGGGATGGGTTACTACTTTTGATTATTGCAAGGTTCAAATGATTGGATTAAGATCACATGATAGTGATGGATATGAATTTGTTGGAAAGTGTGATAGCGGGCTTGCTAATGGATTTGGTAAGGTTTATGTTTTTAGAGGTAATAATTATAGACCAGTTTCCTTTAAAAAAAATAGATTTTGTGAGGCAACTTTTAAAGACGGAATACCTGTTTCGAATTTCTATGTTGTAGATAATGAGAGAATAACTGTAGTTAATAGAACCCCTAACCCCAATGTGGTTGTTAGAATAGTGTTAACATTTAATTCTGAATATATTGAATCATATTCGAGAGAGCATGCCGAGATGATGGCAAAATATTTAACTAGAACGTTAAATTTTGAAAGCGACCTTTTAAAAATGAGGAATTATTGGATTGAAAACAATCTGGGAATATATCTTAAAGATATTAATATTTCCGAGTGTAAAAGTAAGCCAAAAGTTTATTGGCATCTTAACCGCCTTGGATTTGAAGCGCATGGAAACTATATCTTTATATCTGAAAATACTAAGCCAGATATAAATATAAGCCAATATGAAAATGGACGTAAAAATGGAATTGCTAAAGTATTGAAAGGTGATGAAATTGTATCAAGATTATGGAGGAATGGAGAGGAGGCTGAGATTGTTTCCATTGAGAATATCGATGGCGAAATTATGGGTGATCGATGTGAGTCTGGAGATTGTATAAATGATGTTGGCAAGTTGATTTTTTCTAATGGTGACATTTATGAGGGTGAGTTTAAAAATGGAGAATTTAATGGAGATGGTCATTTTAAATCTCTTTCTTACGATTTTGATTATAACGGTTATTTCAAAAAAAATGAATTTAATGGCTATGGAACTTTAAAATCTAAGGGTACTAAATTTGTAGGAGAATTTAAAAATGGTGTTCCTCATGGAAAATGCTCTGTTTATGAACATGTGGCAGCATCGTTTAGCGGTTTCGCTGCTTGGGTTCGAATATTCGATGGCGAATTTGAGAATGGCGAATTAAAACAACTATCTGATAGGTCTGAAAAAGAATTAAAACATCTTGGTGAATTAAACTCCGACTTATTTATACTTGTAATTGAAAAGTTACGGAATAGAAATTGATAAAATAGCCTTCCTCTCCTTAATATCCTTCAGGGCACTCTTTAGTTCTCTAATGATATCGATTTTACTTTAAAAGCAAACTTGACAAAGTTGGCAGAATAAGTAAAATACGTTGCCAAAGAAGAAGGAGACGGACTTGGCTATTACATTCTTTCTTTCGTGGTAACAAAATATATATTGAAGTTAAGACCACAAAAGGAAGTGCGAACTCAACCTTTTACATAACAAGAAATGAATTAGAACGAAGCAAAATTGAAAATGAATATTACCGACTTTATCGAGTGCATAGTTTTGATGAAGAAAACGACAATGCTGAATTGATGATAATAAATGGTGACTTGTCAACTCTTTGTGAACTACCGTTAACCTACAAAGTAAATATGAAGAATGCCAGTGGCTAACATTGTATATGAAATCATAGCACCCTATCGGGATGCTACGCTTCATATACTGAACCGTTGTGCTTCATTAGGTCAAACTAAAATAACCAATGATAAAATTCTTTAGAAAAATTAGACAGAACTTGCTTTCGGAAGGTAAAACTGGAAAGTACTTGAAATATGCAATTGGAGAAATTGTTCTGGTTGTAATCGGAATTTTGATTGCTCTTTCTGTAAATAATTGGAATAACAATAGAATAAATCACTTAAAAGAAGACAACTATCTAATTAATCTAGCAAGTGATCTAAACAATCAATTAAAGATAATAGATAGAACTCTTAAAGGTGAAACGCAAATATTTAATAACCTAACTAAAGCTGCTAATAATTATAAAAAATATAAAAAATTCAGGCCTGTAAAAGAAGACCTTGTACTAATATCGGCCCTTAACGACAGATGGTCCTTTGCTATAACACAACCTACATATACAGAATTACTATCTACTGGCAATTTAGACCTAATTACCAACTCTGTTCTCAAAAATCTTATGGTTAGATATTATGAAGATTTAAAGCTTACCGATCAGATTATTGAAAAAAATAACGACTATAAGGACCACGTTATCAGTTCAAAAACTCTTTCCATATTTGAATTTATGGGCAATTCAAATAATGATGAAATTTATAGAGGAATGGATGCCACTTTTAATGATTACGAAACTCCGAACCATCTTATGAATATAATTGAAGCTAATATTTCTAACCCTGAAAACGAATTAGCCTTATTGAATTTGATCAGATTCAAAGGACTCATAGCTTCCATCCACATAAAGAGGTTAAAAACTGCCAGATCACAAACGGAATCTCTATTAAAAGTATTACATTAAAATATCGTATGGAATAACGAAAGCACAACAATGCATAAAATGTTCATGAGGGCTATGCGCCCTCACGCCATTTATGCGGGACGTTGTGCTTCATTAACACAAACCAAATTAACCTATGATTAAATTCTTTAGAAAAATTAGACAAAATTTACTATCAGAAGGGAAAACCGGAAAGTATTTGAAATATGCTGTTGGAGAGATTGTTTTAGTAGTTGTCGGTATTTTGATTGCATTAGCAATTAATAATTGGAATGAGACTCGTAAAACTAAGTCAACACTGTCTAACTATACAGAATCCCTAATTAAGGACCTAAAACAAGACATAATCATTCTAAACGAACAAACTGACTTTGCATTAAGTGACAATAAAGTTCTTCAAAATTTAATTGAAAGACTGTCAAGCCTTAGCGTCAATAATGATTCTTTAATAAAAATAGCAAGAAATGAATTACCTACTGACTTTAAAACATTCAGACCTCTAAATAACAAAACTTTGCTTGCCATACAATCTAATGGAATCCTTGAATATTATGATGATACCACATATGATTATTTAATTGATTTGCAAACCGTTCAAACAATAAGAAGTGATATAATTAAGACACAAATAAATAACCATAATCTTCAATTTCAAGAGATGATGAAAAAATATTCAATTGGAGAATATAAAGCGCTAAGAGGACCATTAGCAGAAAAAGCCTGGTCGAGAATAGTCCCCGACGATTTATACAGGAGCTTTGAAAGTTATGTAACCTCACGTAAGTGGATGAATGATAAAGGAAATATAAATAGAGAATTAATAATGGCTGCAACTGAAAAGGTACTCAATCGATTAATTGAGATGCAATAATTATAAGTAACCAAAGCACAACAAGTGATATGAGATCAGACTTGCTATCGCTGCGTCCACTCCATATCACAGAACCGTTAGAGATAATCAGATTAGTTGAAGTCAAGAATATATCTGGAATAAAATGTACTCCAAGACTTTACAGTAAGAACACATTGATCAATGAAACTGTAACAAGCTTCATATTGAAATAGAAGGCTTATTATTCAATATTCCTTATCTTAGGTAAGATTGTATATATAAATTATCGAATTATGAAAAACCTAATATTATCACTAATCACAAGTATACTAGCATGTGGACTAATTGGACAAAGCATCCTCACTTCACAAACAATAGTTTTTCCTCCAATAGAAAGCTGTGGTCAAATCATTTTAGATGCTGGCTGCAATGACTACAATTGTTATGCTTGGAGTACTGGGGCATCTGGAGTCCAAACTATTCAAGTTAATACTAGTGGAACTTATACGGTTGAAGTTGGATACGATCTTGACGGTGATGGCATATGTGATTTTACATATTTAAAAGAGTTTTCTGTAACCATTTTTCCCAACCCAATAGTTAACTTAGGACCTGACCAACAGTTCTGCGATGGAGCGACTACAGTATTGGATGCTGGAGTCGGACAAGATTTATATTTATGGGGAGATGGAGAAACTACACAAACCATAAATGTAAGTATTTCTGGCAGCTACTCCGTTACAGTAACTGACAATAATGGTTGTACGGCAACAGATGATGTGATAATTACAATTTTCCAAGGTATTGATTTATCTGACATCTCAGCAACAGAAACTTGTAGCGATAATGGCACAGCCACCGTAAATCCGATAGGAGGCACAACACCATACACTTACTTATGGAGCGATGGACAAACAACCCAAACAGCAGAAGGATTAGGTATAGGAAATTACACAGTAATTGTAACTGACATTATTGGTTGTACCGCTACAGAAATTGTTCAGGTAAATCAGAGCCTATATTGCTCTACACTGCCATGTGGAAATTCATATACAACCATGAGTACTTATTCTGCCGCCACAGCAGTACCTGGAGCCGTTGGATATATAATTACCTTCTATGATCTGGCTGGAAATCTAGTTTCAACTTATACTTTACCAGGGACTAACCCTAGAACTTTCTTTTACTTATTCTCTGATATATTTTACAACCAAACATATAATTGGACTGTTCAGGTTCAATATCTTGATGACTCAGGCACTTTGCAAACTGGACCTGAAAGCAATCAAAATTGCACTATTACTTTTGAAGAACCATTAAGCGTATTGCCATGCGGGAATTCGTATACAACTATGAGCACTTATACCGCAGCAACAAATGTACATGGAGCCGTTGGATATATAATTACCTTCTATGATCTGGCTGGAAATCTAGTTTCAACTTATACTTTACCAGGGACTAACCCTAGAACTTTCTTTTACTTATTCTCTGATATATTTTACAACCAAACATATAATTGGACTGTTCAGGTTCAATATCTTGATACCTCAGGCACTTTGCAAACTGGACCCGAAAGCAATCAAAATTGCACAATTACTTTTGAAGAACCATTAAGCGTATTGCCATGCGGGAATTCGTATACAACTATGAGCACTTATACCGCAGCAACAAATGTACATGGAGCCGTTGGATATATAATTACCTTCTATGATCTGGCTGGAAATCTAGTTTCAACTTATACTTTACCAGGGAATAACCCTAGAACTTTCTTTTACTTATTCTCTGATATATTTTACAACCAAACATATAATTGGACTGTGCAAGTTCAATATCTTGATGCCTCAGGTACTTTGCAGACTGGACCCGAAAGCAATCAAAATTGCACAATTACATTTGAAGAACCATTAAGCGAATTACCATGCGGGAGTACATTTACAACTATGAACACATACTCCTCAGCTACAAGCGTATATGGAGCCGTTGAATATATAATTACCTTCTATGATCTGGCTGGAAATCCAGTTTCAACTTATACTTTACCAGGGAATAACCCTAGAACTTTCTTTTACTTGTTTCCTAATTTATCAAATAATCAGACATATAACTGGACTGTTCAGGTTCAATATCTCGATGCCTCAGGTACATTGCAAACTGGTCCAGAAAGTGATCTAATTTGTAGCATTACTTTTGGTCCCTAATGCTCAGTATTAACGACTCTATAACTCATTAAGAATTTTTGGAGAATTCAATTTTGAACTTTAAGTAGATCAAAACTATTATAGAAAACTGGAGCACAAAAGACTAAAAAGACTATCTCTAACAATAGATAGCAGAGTATGCGTCTTATTCTCCGAAACGACTCATACTAACTGAAGAATTAAATTTGTACTTTTAAAATAGGAAACGGTTTAGACGCACACTCGCTATCATGGATCGTTATAGGTCATTCCCCAGATTTGCAGTTCCAAATTTTAGAAAGCAAGCTATAAAACTCTCCACAGCAAATTAATTTCCCTCGCTAACGTGAATACATCTTATCTTAGAATTGGCTCTATCAGAGACCGGTTTATTTAATGGTATCTCTGTTCATTTCGGTGGACAAGTCCCAGCGTCATTCTGGTACGAGAAGTAAAAAGTCCCTAATTCACGTTTAGGGACAGTTGATAAATTTCAATGGTGGTCACGCTTTGGCGTGAACCCCGATCAGAATAATTTTCAATAATAAAGATACTTCTTGTTAGAGTCTATTTTATAATCTAAATCTATAAAATGGAAAAGAAGGCAATCTCGATGCAAATCATCAATCCTAATTGTGCGGGGATAGATGTAGGAAGCCGAAGTCACTTTGTGGCATTAGGTCAAGCAAACAAAGATGTAAGAGAATTCGGAGTGTATGCCGAAGATCTAAAAGCACTATCAAAATGGTTGCACTCAAAAGATATCACTAGTGTAGCTATGGAGTCCACTGGAACCTACTGGCAGAACCTCTTTGTAGAGCTGATGAATTCAGGTCTTGAGGTCATACTTACCAATGGTAAGTTTACAAAGAATATCAATCGGAAAAAGACAGATGTACTAGATTGTCAATGGATACAAAAGATGCATACTCTGGGTTTACTTCCAGCAAGTTTTTTGCCAGATGAAACCACTGAGAAGCTGAGAACTTTATGTAGACATAGAGCCAAGATGATCGCTCAAAAAGCCGACACATCACATAAAATGCAGAAGTTTCTCAAGTGGCTAAATTTCAGACTAGATGTGGTCGTCAGAGATGTGACTGGTCTTACAGGAATCAAAATAATAGAAGCAATTTGTAATGGTGATTTAGATCCAAAATCTCTAGCAACTCACAGACATTACAATTGCAAAAAATCAGAAGAGGAGATTGCCAAGGCCTTAGTGTCAAATGAAAGAAAAGATTACCTCTTTGGGCTGAAGCAAGAGTTCAAGCGATACAGATTCTATCAATCTATGATAAAAGAATGTGATTTTGAAATTGCAGATTTCTTGCAGAATTTTATTAATCAGAAGCAAGGAGTAGTCGACGATCTTCCTACCAAAAAACCATATAAGAAACAAAATAAGAATGGCCTAAAAGGTATTGATTTAAATATAATATCATATCAATACTTTAATGGAGTTGACCTGATGGCAATACCAGGAGTAAGCCACAGTACAGTTCTCACATTCATGAGCGAAATAGGTCCAGAAGGGCTGAAGAAATTCTCTTCTGCCAAGAAGTTTGCTTCATGGCTTAGGTTGGCCCCCAACAACAAAATGAGTGGAGGAAGAATCCTGTCCAATAGAATACCTAAAGGAAGTAATCGACTTAAGATCGCTTTGAGAAATGCTGCAAATGCAGTTGGCAATTTAAAAGACTCGGATCTAGGTAAGTTCTTCAAAAAGATAGCTTTTCGAAAAGGTAGACAAGCAGCTATCACAGCAACCGCCAGAAAACTTGCAGTCATCCTTTGGAATATGGTTACCAAGAGGGAGCAATACAATCCAACAAATCAATATGTATTCCTTGATGAAAAACGAAGAGCTATAGCTCAGCTCAGAAAGAAAATTAGTAAATTTGGTATTGACCCCAATGATTTGGGAATCTTCAGCAGACAGAAATACAAATTAGCTTACGAGAAAAAGAGAATTGATAATCAAGGGGTTAGAGAACGTTAGTCAGAAGCAAGAAAAAAGAATCATTATTCCCAATAAGGAAACTTTTCGTATATTTAAGCTGTTATTAGTTTCAAATAGATGAGTAAGAACTTTCAGGTATTATTGACAGATGAAGCAAAGTCCTTCATTAAGTCTCTTGATAAAAAGCTGCAAAAGAAAGTAGCCTATAATATCCAAAAATCAAGAGAAGTTAATGATTCAAAGGTTCTTAAGAAACTAACAGGGGATATTTGGGAATTTAGAACCAGATATGACAAACAACAAATTCGGTTGCTTGCATTCTGGGATCCAACTAAAAAATCATACATAATCTGTACTCATGGATTTGTGAAAAAGACACAAAAGACGCCAGAATCAGAAATAGCTAAAGCGTTGGAAATTAGAAAAAAATACTTAAAACAGTAAATATGAAACTTACATCAATTGATGACTTTACGGATGAAATAGTTGGTAAACAAGGAACGGTTGAGCGGGACATTTTTGAATACGATCTCCGAATGGATATAGTTGGAACGATGATTAAAGATGCAAGAATTAAGCAAAACATGACTCAAGGAGACCTTGGAGTCCTTTTGGGAGTTCAGAAGGCGCAAATTTCTAAACTGGAGAACAACACTAAAGACTTTCGAATAGGAACAATCATAAGAGCTTTAGAGGCTTTAGGGGCAAAAGTAAAGATGACTGTGGAATTAGAGAAGAAGGAGCTAACAGTGGCGTAAAAAAGAGCCGAAAAGATAACACTAGATGATGATCGCATATCTCTTCGTACCTCAGAGAGACGACGACATATCATTATACGTTACATGCAATTCCCCAGATTTGCAGTTCCAAATTTTAGAAAGCAAGCTATAAAACTCTCCACAGCAAATTAATTTCCCTCGCTAACGTGAATACATCTTATCTTAGAATTGGCTCTATCAGAGACCGGTTTATTTAATGGTATCTCTGTTCATTTCGGTGGACAAGTCCCAGCGTCATTCTGGTACGAGAAGGGCTTTGTTGCATGAATAATTTTTTAAAAATAGCTTAGCTATCGCTTGATTAATCATTTGGTTAAGCTACTTTTTGGCAAACGGGCATACCAAGGCCTGTCATTTTATTTAAGCAAGCTACTTTTATGGCAGCCTCTCTTTGCTGGGTTTCGAACCGACGGGAGTATAGCTGTGGGCCAAATATTGTCTTGAATCGAAACATTGCTGTTTCTGATAAACTCCGTCTGTGGTATCCACTTTGCTGTTTCCATTTCTTTCGACCCACCTTTTCTATTTTCTTGATTATCTCATTGCGATCAAGATCCAGTAACTCGTCATTTTCATCTACCCAGTACATTGCATTTTCCTGTGGAGGTATTACCCCCTCTATCTGTTTTTCCTTGAGCATTTCCCATATTTCATATGTGTCATAGGCTCCATCTGCTCCAAAGCGGTCTATAGGACTTTTTACCTGATCCAATAATTGTGGAACCTGCTGAGCATCTCCATCTCCTTTGCTGTTTTTTGTCAGTACCTGTGCATGTATATATCCGGTCTTTTCATCTACTCCCAAATGTAGCTTACGCCACGTCCTGCGCTTATTATACCCATGTTTACGTACCTTCCATTCCCCTTCTCCATATACCTTGAGTCCCGTTGAATCAAATACTATAAACATGGGGCCCTTTGTTTTGGGAACATCCATTTTTACTTCCACTTGTTTTGCCCTACGGCTTATTTGACAATAGCTCGGAACGCTCAATTCTATCCCCATCATGCCTAACAATGAACTGGCAAAACCCTCTAATTGTCGGTACTTCAACCCAAATACTACCTTGAGCTGTAGCAAGCTCCTCATGCATTGCCCAGAATATTTATACTGGGCTCCTTTTTGATTAGGACCTTGGTAATACCAGCAGCCTAATAAGGCCTCATCAAACCATATAGTTATGTCTCCTCGTTTTACAAGACTCCTATTGTATTCTCTCCAATTTGTGACCTTATACTTGTTTTTCTTCTGCTTTTTTTGCTTTTCCCCAACCTTAGTTTCTTGCTTTGTCATGTGGCTTGCTTTGTAAGGTTGGTCTCTCAAAGATACTATCTCCATCTCTTTTATCATCCATTCATGCAACAAAGCCTACGAGAAGTAAAAAGTCCCTAATTCACGTTTAGGGACAGTTGATAAATTTCAATGGTGGTCACGCTTTGGCGTGAACCCCGATCAGAATAATTTTCAATAATAAAGATACTTCTTGTTAGAGTCTATTTTATAATCTAAATCTATAAAATGGAAAAGAAGGCAATCTCGATGCAAATCATCAATCCTAATTGTGCGGGGATAGATGTAGGAAGCCGAAGTCACTTTGTGGCATTAGGTCAAGCAAACAAAGATGTAAGAGAATTCGGAGTGTATGCCGAAGATCTAAAAGCACTATCAAAATGGTTGCACTCAAAAGATATCACAAGTGTAGCTATGGAGTCCACTGGAACCTACTGGCAGAACCTCTTTGTAGAGCTGATGAATTCAGGTCTTGAGGTCATACTTACCAATGGTAAGTTTACAAAGAATATCAATCGGAAAAAGACAGATGTACTAGATTGTCAATGGATACAAAAGATGCATACTCTGGGTTTACTTCCAGCAAGTTTTTTGCCAGATGAAACCACTGAGAAGCTGAGAACTTTATGTAGACATAGAGCCAAGATGATCGCTCAAAAAGCCGACACATCACATAAAATGCAGAAGTTTCTCAAGTGGCTAAATTTCAGACTAGATGTGGTCGTCAGAGATGTGACTGGTCTTACAGGAATCAAAATAATAGAAGCAATTTGTAATGGTGATTTAGATCCAAAATCTCTAGCAACTCACAGACATTACAATTGCAAAAAATCAGAAGAGGAGATTGCCAAGGCCTTAGTGTCAAATGAAAGAAAAGATTACCTCTTTGGGCTGAAGCAAGAGTTCAAGCGATACAGATTCTATCAATCTATGATAAAAGAATGTGATTTTGAAATTGCAGATTTCTTGCAGAATTTTATTAATCAGAAGCAAGGAGTAGTCGACGATCTTCCTACCAAAAAACCATATAAGAAACAAAATAAGAATGGCCTAAAAGGTATTGATTTAAATATAATATCATATCAATACTTTAATGGAGTTGACCTGATGGCAATACCAGGAGTAAGCCACAGTACAGTTCTCACATTCATGAGCGAAATAGGTCCAGAAGGGCTGAAGAAATTCTCTTCTGCCAAGAAGTTTGCTTCATGGCTTAGGTTGGCCCCCAACAACAAAATGAGTGGAGGAAGAATCCTGTCCAATAGAATACCTAAAGGAAGTAATCGACTTAAGATCGCTTTGAGAAATGCTGCAAATGCAGTTGGCAATTTAAAAGACTCGGATCTAGGTAAGTTCTTCAAAAAGATAGCTTTTCGAAAAGGTAGACAAGCAGCTATCACAGCAACCGCCAGAAAACTTGCAGTCATCCTTTGGAATATGGTTACCAAGAGGGAGCAATACAATCCAACAAATCAATATGTATTCCTTGATGAAAAACGAAGAGCTATAGCTCAGCTCAGAAAGAAAATTAGTAAATTTGGTATTGACCCCAATGATTTGGGAATCTTCAGCAGACAGAAATACAAATTAGCTTACGAGAAAAAGAGAATTGATAATCAAGGGGTTAGAGAACGTTAGTCAGATTAAATATTCGGAACTCAGGAATAACATAGAAGGTTGACGATACTAGCCAAATCAAGAAATTAAATTATATTTATTACAAACTTGTAAATAGTTGAATTCCAACATTGCTTTGTAGTGCATATCAGAATTAAAAAAAAATTGGGAAAATGGAAAAAAAACAATCGTATAAAAGAAATGAAAATTGCATAATTGGCTTACCACGTTGTGATTATGTTTTTAATTCTAATAGATCATGTTTTATTGCTTATGGCTTTAATGAAAGCATGCTTGAGTTAGATATCTTAAAAGGAATACTTACTGATAACAATATTGAAGTATTTGAAGCAGGTGGTGACTTGGAACCGGGCAAAAATGCTTTTTGTACAAAAATTTGTTCAAAGATAATTACATCCCAGTTTTGCATTGTTTTATTGAATCATGATAACAAAGACGATGTAAAAATGCCTAATGCAAATGTAAATATGGAATATGGCCTGATGTTGGGATTTAATAAATATGTTATTCCTTTTCAACGAAACTCAGACAATCTTCCTTTTAATGTGTCAGGCTTAGATACAATCAAATATAATCAATCAAATTTCAAAGAAAAAGCTGTAAAAGTTATTAAAAGAGCTATTGAACAAACTAAACCTAAACCAGATGAAAATATTCCAGTTGACAGGATTATAGAAAGATTTTTAATGGTTAAAGATGCTTTTTTTTGCCCTCTTGATGACACGGGCCATAAGAATTTATTTGACTTAGGATCTCCATTAGGTTATAACTTATTGAATGATTTCTCAGGATTAAAATATCACTATCTTGGAGTTTTCAATATGTTTTCAATAGATCAAATCAAATGGAGAATGAACAAACTAAACCGAGTATTGGAAGCAAGATTTAGTGAAGATTCTCTTAGAAAGAAAATTGAATTTGGAATTCTTGATGAATTAGGATTATATGCTGCAATTGAGTTATTCAAAAATATGAGTGGCTGGATAATAACTCAAACTGAAGATGAAAAGAGAAGTCTTCAAGAGCATATTAAAACATTCAACATGCCGTTTGAAATATTTAGTTTGCCAGAAATAAATTTAAAATTAGTTGAAGAAGGCATTTAAAAAAATACGCCTAACATAAGCTGAAACGGCCATAGCTGGCAGTGGCAAACCCGCTAATCCAACGCAACCGTCAGCTACGTCGTTTAGCTACATGTTGTCGGTAATTTGAAAAAAAATCGAACAATGACAATAAAAGAAGCAATACTTCAAAGTTTGAATGACTTAAAAACCGTTTCAAATTATATGGAAATTTATCAGCATATGACTAAGAATAGTTATTACGACTTCAAAACTGCAAAGACACCTGCTTCTACAGTTTCTGCTCTACTTGGGGACTTTATCCGAAATGGTGATTCAAGAGTTAAAAGGATAAAAGGGAAAGGCGGAACTTTTTCCTATTACTTAGCCAAAATTGAACAAGACCTAAATCTTGAATCAATAGAACCTATTGATACTGAACCCAAAAAGTCTACTAAGACTAAAACATATGGCGAAAGGGATTTGCATATGTTGCTCAGTAGTTATTTGAAAAATACAGACGTGTTTTCAAAAACAATTTTTCACGAGAACTCTAAGAACAGTAATGATAATCACCAAAAATGGATTCACCCTGATATGGTCGGGATAAAGTTCGTAAAACTTCAAACAAAGGTCACTCAAAATTTTCTAAATGTGGTTAACAGGACTGATACCTTTAAACTGAATTCATACGAGCTTAAAAGAGAAATTAACACTGATTATGAACTTAAAAAATCATTCTTTCAGGCTGTTTCAAATTCAAGTTGGGCAAACTATGGGTATTTAGTCGCTTTTGATATTAGCAACAGTTTGACAGAAGAAATGGAAAGGTTAAATCAATCATTTGGAATTGAAATAATTGAACTAAATCCGAACCCTTATGAAAGCAAAGTTTTGTTTCAAGCAAAATACAAAGAACTTGATTTTAAAACTATTGCCAAACTAAGCAAGATAAATTCCGAGTTTGAAAGTTTTATTGAGCAAACGGAAAAACTATTAACTGCTGACGAAAAATATTTAAAATCCACAGAAAAAGAACTTGATGAATTTTGTGATAAGTACTTTAAAAACGATTCCGAGATAGAAAAGTATTGTAAGGACAAACATATTCCGATAGAAAAAAATACAGATAACATTGTGTATAGTGCATAGCACCCTTCGGGATGCTACGACACCATACACTAACCGTTCTCTGCAATCTCAATAAATACTTTTTTTATCAAACTTTTAAAAATACCAAAAATAACCGTATACTTGCAGCGTGAATACAACAAAAAATACAAATTGGTGGCTAATAGATAAAACTAACTAGACGAGCACGCTTTATAAAAAATTGAAAAAGACCTGCTTTAGAGCAGGGTTTTTTTTCTAAAAAAAAATAAAATGAATACAATAACAAACAATACTTGGTGGTGGAACTTTTTAGAATTAAAAACCTAAGAGGACGCTACTGAATATACTCATATTTCTAAAAGCCTGCTTCTTGCAGGCTTTTTTTATGTCCAAAATTTAAAAAAAATGAATTACAAATTACATACTAAACACAAAAAAATATTAGCCGACTTATATACTCCCGTTGGCTTGTATAATAAGTTAAGAGATCAGTTTTCAAATGCCCTCTTGCTAGAAAGTGCTGATTATCAAGATCGTACTGATAGTAAAAGTTTTATTTGTCTTGAGCCTATTGCTGGCTTTGAAGCAAAGGGAAATAATTACAGTTATAATTTCCCAAATGAAGAAATAAGGATCGAAACTGTAGAACATCCAAAAGAAATATTCTCTTCATTTCAATCGTTTGTTTCAAAATTTGAAAACACACAAACAGATTTACCGTTCAATATACAAGGGGTTTGGGGGTTTTCTTCTTTTGAGTCTGTTCAGTATATGGAAGACATTAAACTGCCCGTTTCAAACAATGAGCTAAAAGATAATCCCGATTTAAAGTATCAATTCTTTAGATATATCTTGGTTTTTGACCATTTCAAGAATGAATTATTCATTACTCAAAATGAGGTGAACACTCCTATTGAATCAATGGAAAACATTGAAAAAATCATTCGTATTTTACAAATAAACAACCTACCTAACTTTACTTTTAAATCAATAGAAGAAGAGACCTCTAATATTTCTGATGAGAGGTTTAAAGAAATGGTGAGTACAGGAATAAATCACTGTAAAATTGGAGATACTTTTCAAGTAGTTTTGTCTCGTGAATTCCAACAGAAATACAAAGGAGATGATTTCAACTTGTATAGGTGTTTAAGAAGTATTAATCCTTCTCCTTACTTGTTTTATTTCGATTATGGAGACTTTAAAATATTTGGTTCTTCGCCAGAATCACAATTACAGGTAACGAATCACGTAGCTTCTATCAACCCAATTGCAGGTACTGTGCTAAGGAGTGACAATCAAGAGAACGACACAAAACTGGCAGAGGAATTAAAGCAAAATCCTAAAGAGATGTCGGAGCATGTGATGTTAGTTGACTTGGCAAGAAACGACTTGAGTAAAAACTCTGAAAAAGTAGAGATAGAAAATTATGCTGAGATTCAATATTTCTCACATGTCATTCATATGGTAAGTAAAGTGAAAGGTAATTTATTGAAAGATCGAAGTGGACTTGACATCTATGCCGATACTTTTCCCGCAGGAACTTTATCTGGAGCGCCAAAATATAGAGCTTTAGAAATTATTGCAGAAAACGAAAATGTTCCTAGAAACTTTTATGGTGGAGCTATTGGTTTTATGGGCTTTGATGGAAGTGTAAATCACGCTATCATTATCAGGTCATTATTGAGTAAAAACAATACACTTGTGTATCAGGCGGGAGCAGGAATTGTAACAGACAGCACACCAGAAGGAGAACTACAAGAAGTAAATAATAAAATAGCAGCTATAAGAGCAGCCATCCAAAAAGCAAATGAAATATGAGAGTATTAATAATTGATAATTACGATAGTTTTACGTATAATTTAGTTTATATCATTAGACAAATTACAGAAGATTTATCTATCTATAGAAATGATAAAATAACTCCTGAAGAATGTTTGGATTATGATGCAATCGTTCTTTCTCCAGGTCCAGGAATACCCAAAGACGCAGGGAACTTAACCACTATTATTAAAACCTGTGCAGGTCGAGTTCCAATATTAGGAGTTTGTCTTGGTCACCAAGCTATTGCAGAACACTTAGGTGGTAGCTTAAATTTATTGAAAAAGGTGTATCACGGAGTGCAATCAAAGGTAAGTCTTAATGGTGATTCTCATAAATTGTTTAGCTCTATACCAGCTGATTTTCAGGCAGGAAGGTACCATTCTTGGGCAATTACGACTACAGAAAGTAACGATTTTGAAGTCACTGCAAAAACTGAAGAAGGGACTATTATGGCTCTTCAGAATTTAGAGCAACATTTATATGGAATTCAATTTCACCCAGAGAGTATATTAACTCCTGAAGGGGATTTGATTATTCAAAACTTTTTAAGCATTTGTAAAGATTTGAAACAATGAAAAAAATATTAGAAAAATTATTCAATCAGGAGTATTTGACCAAAAGTCAAGCTAAAACCATTTTGGGAGAGATTTCTGAAGGGAAATATAATCCACACGAAATAAGTGCTTTTCTTGCGGTATTCAAAATGAGAAATATCACAGTAGGTGAACTGACTGGTTTCAGAGATTGCCTGAGAGAAAGGTGTATTCCAATTGATTTAAACGATTTTGACCCTATAGATTTGTGTGGAACTGGAGGTGATGGAAAAGATACATTTAACGTGAGCACCTTGGCTTCATTTGTAGTTGCTGGAGCTGGTTACAAGGTTGCAAAGCACGGAAACTATGGAGTGAGCTCTACTTGTGGTTCGTCTAATGTAATGGAACATTTGGGATATCAATTTACAAAAGATACGGATAAACTAAAGCAACAGATCGACAAAAGTGGAATCTGTTTTTTACATGCTCCTCTTTTTCATCCAGCAATGAAAGAAGTTGCTCCTATTAGAAGAAACATTGGAGTAAGCACATTTTTTAATATGCTTGGTCCAATGGTGAATCCTGCGTTTCCACAAAAACAATTAGTAGGAGTATTCTCTCTTCAGCTCCAGAGGTATTACAAATACATCTATGAGCAAGAAAATGCTTCTTACCGCATAGTTCATTCCTTAGATGGGTATGATGAAATTAGTCTTACAGGTCCTGCAAAAGTTATAACTCCAGAGAAAGAGTTTCTTTTAAATCCTGTAAATGTTATAGGTAAGAAAATAACTCCAGAGGAATTGAAAGGAGGAAAAGACGTGAAAGAATCTGCCGAGTTATTTTTAGAGATACTTGAAGGCAGAGGAACGGAAGCACAAAATGCAGCTATAACTGCAAATGCGGCTATGGCTATAGAGTGCTTTCAAAAAACAAAAAATTATAAGGAATCAATGGCAGTTGCAACGCAATCTTTAGAAAGTAAAGCAGCCCTTAAATCATTTAAAACATTATTATCAATATGAGTATTTTAAAAACAATAGTAAATTATAAGAAGACAGTAGTTCAGGAAGCTAAAGATGTGAGTCCAGTAAAACTATTAGAACAAAGTATTTTCTTCAACTCACAACCTATTTCTATGAAGGAATATTTAAAGAGAGAGGACAAGGTTGGAATTATTGCAGAGATAAAAAGAATGTCTCCAAGTAAAGGAATCATAAATGACAAAATAAATGTTGAGCAATTGAGTATTTCTTATATGCAGTCTGGAGCATCTGCTCTATCTGTACTGACGGACACTAAATTTTTTGGAGGTAAAAGTGAAGATTTAGAAATTGCTCGAAAGTTCAATTATTCTCCAATTCTTCGTAAAGATTTTATTATTGATGAATATCAAATCGTAGAAGCAAAAAGTATAGGTGCGGATTGTATCCTACTTATTGCAGCTTGTTTAACTCCAGCATTGTGTAAAAACTTAGCCGCTTTTGCAAAGAGTATGCGATTAGAAGTTCTTTTAGAAGTAAGAACAAGAGAAGAAGCAGACAGCCACACGAATGAATACATTGATATCATTGGAGTGAATAATAGAAATTTAAATGACTTCAAAACGGATATCATTAATAGTAAAAATTTGTTTGAATACCTTCCAAAAGAATTAGTGAAAATTAGTGAAAGTGGAATTACTACAGGGATGCAAGTGAAAGAGCTGAAAGACATAGGATATGATGGATTTTTGATAGGAGGTTACTTCATGAATCAAGGTGAGTCAGGTAAAGCTTGTAAGAACTTAATTGATGAATACAAATCACTTATCAAATGAAAATAAAAGTGTGCGGGATGAAATATCCTGAAAATATAAATGCAGTTAACCAATGCGAACCAGATTTCATGGGATTTATTTTTTATAAAAAATCCCCAAGATATGTTTTGGATAAAACTTTAGTTTCGGCAAAAGAAATGAATGCTAATACCAAAACGGTAGGAGTTTTTGTGAATAGCCCAATAAGTGAAGTGCTAAAGACTGTAGAAGAATACAAATTAAATTTTGTGCAATTGCATGGAGACGAATCATCAGAATATGCGGAGGAGTTATCTAATGAGGGAGTCAATCTAATTAAAGCCTTTCAAATTAAAGAAGATTTTGATTGGGATAAAATAAAGGGCTATGTACCATTTGTCAATTATTTTTTGTTTGATACAGCTACCAAAAATTATGGAGGAAGTGGATTGAAGTTTAATTGGGAATTACTAAAAAACTACGAAGAAGAAATTCCGTTTTTTCTGAGTGGAGGGATTGAGATTGATGATGCTGAGGTGATAAAAAAGGTTAATTTACCCCAACTTTTTGCTATAGATATCAATAGCAAATTTGAAACAGAACCAGGCGTAAAGAATGAAGAATTGGTTAATAAAATGATAAATACGATAAGAATGAAGAGCAAATACCAAGTAAATGATAAAGGGTTTTATGGAGAATATGGAGGAGCTTTTATTCCCGAAATGTTGTATCCAAATATTAAAGAACTACAAGAATCGTATGAAGAGATAATTCGGTCGGATAGTTTTCAGGAAGAGTTAAATGCACTGCTTAAAGATTACGTAGGAAGACCTACTCCTCTTTATTATTCTAAACGACTAAGTGAACATTATAAAGCAGACATCTATTTAAAAAGAGAAGATTTATGCCATACAGGCGCTCATAAAATTAACAATGCGCTTGGGCAAATATTATTGGCAAAGAAACGAAACAAAAAACGGATCATTGCCGAAACAGGAGCAGGACAACATGGAGTAGCAACAGCTACTGCTTGCGCCTTAATGGGACTGGAATGTGTGGTTTATATGGGAGCAAAAGACATAAAAAGACAAGCTCCAAATGTGGCTCGAATGAAAATGTTGGGAGCTTCAATAGTTCCAGTAACAAGTGGGAGTAAAACGTTAAAAGATGCGACTAACGAAGCCATAAGAGATTGGATAAATAACCCAACAGATACACATTATCTTATTGGGTCTGTTGTAGGTCCACATCCTTATCCTGATATGGTTGCTCAGTTTCAAGCAATTATTAGTAAAGAAATAAAAAATCAAATCAAAGAAAATCCAACTCACATTATTGCTTGTATTGGAGGAGGTAGTAATGCCATTGGTGCTTTTTATCATTTCTTAGAAGACGAAGAGGTAGAACTGATAGGTATTGAAGCTGCAGGAATGGGAATTGATACGCCAGAAACTGCTGCTACTCTCGTATTGGGAAGCCAAGGAGTGTTACACGCTTGTATGACTACTGTGCTTCAAACAGCAGATGGTCAAGTGATAGAGCCTTATAGCATTTCTGCAGGTTTAGATTACCCAGGAATAGGCCCACAACATGCCCATTTGCATAAAACGAAAAGAGTAAAATTTTCAAGCATAACGGATCAAGAAGCACTTGATGCTGCCCATTTTTTATCTCGTATGGAAGGAATCATACCTGCATTAGAATCATCTCACGCATTAGCTTACTTAGAGAAAATGGACATAAAACCGACAGATAGAATTATCATAAACCTGAGTGGTAGAGGAGATAAAGATTTAAAAACCTTAACAAAAACAATTAAAGGGTGATGTTACAAAAATTATTTAAAAACACAAACGAACCTTTGCTCAATATTTATTTTACGGCTGGCTATCCTCAATTGAATAGTATGCCTGAAATTTTGGAAGGATTAGTGAATGCTGGAGTAGATATGGTAGAAATAGGAATACCTTATTCCGATCCTTTGAGTGATGGGCCAACTATTCAAAACAGTAGTTCGATTGCCATTAAAAATGGAATTACTACAGATATGATATTTGATCAGTTATCAAAATGTCCATCCAATATTTCTAAAATAATGATGGGTTATTACAATGCCGTTTATTTATATGGGGTAGAGAAATTTTGTAAAAAATGTAAAGAGAATGGAGTGAGTGGAATTATACTTCCAGATCTTCCAATCGACATCTATTTAAAGGAATACAAGGATATTTTTGAGAAATATGGGATTTCAAATATCTTCTTAATTACACCTGAGACAACAGAAAGTCGAATTCGCTATATTGATGAGTGTAGTACTTCTTTTATTTATGCAGTAAGTAGTTCCAGTACAACTGGTAAAGGGACAGGAATACAATCAGCCGAAACTTATTTGAGAAGACTTAAAGAAATGAATTTAACTAATCCATTAATGGTTGGTTTTAACATTAGTACCAAAGAAGATTTTGACTTTGCTTCTAGTTTCACAGCAGGAGGTATTATTGGTAGTGCCTTTATTAAACATATAACAAACAGCAGAAACTTAACACAAGATACCCAGACTTTTATTAATTCTATTAGAGAAATAAAATAACACTATGATTATTCAATTAAAACAAGACATACAGGAGGTAGATAGATTATTTATGGAACAAGTATTAAATCAATTAAAAATTGGTTTTTACCCTGTGAAAACTCAAAAAGGAATCTATTTAATTTGTACTCCAAAACAAGAATTTGATATCCGAAAAATTGGACATTTAAAAGGAATAAATGACGTACACAGAGTAAGTGGAAATCATAAAATGGTAAGTCATAAGTGGAAAGTAGACCGAACAGTTCTTAATCTTGGAGATGATGTTGTAATAGGAGGTGGAGAAATTGCTATGATGGCAGGACCTTGCAGTATTGAAGGAGAAGAACAAATCAATAAGGTAGTAGAAGCTCTTAAGGCAAATAATGTCAGAATAATGAGAGGAGGAGTTTACAAGCCAAGAACAAGTCCATATAGTTTTAGAGGATTGGGAATGGAAGGTTTGAAAATGTTTTACAAAGCTTGTAATAGTAATGGGATAAAAATCATTACAGAGGTCATGGAGTCTTCTCAAATAGAAGAGATGCTTCCTTATGTAGATATTTTTCAAGTTGGAGCAAGGAATGCACAAAATTTTAATTTGTTAGAAACTCTTGGGGAAATTGATAAACCAGTATTACTAAAACGTGGGATTAGTGGAACAATAGACGAATTACTTTATTCCGCAGAGTATGTCTTTAAAAATGGGAATGAAAAAATAATCCTATGCGAAAGAGGAATACGAACATTCGAAAGTGCCTATCGAAACACATTAGACTTAAATGCTGTTCCTATTTTAAAAGAAAAATCTCATTTACCAGTTGTAGTTGATCCTTCTCACGGAATAGGATTGCGCCAGCATGTTGCTCAAATGGCTTTGGCAGGAGCAGTTGTTGGAGCTGATGGTTTATTGGTAGAAATACACGAAACACCTGAGAAAGCTGCTACAGATGGACAACAAACACTTGACTTTAATGAATTTGAAAAATTAATGACAAAACTAAATCAATTAAAAGAAATAATAAAATGATAAATACCATTAGATGTTCTGGAGTTCCAGAGCACTTTAATTTGCCTTGGAGACTTCTTATTGAAGAGGGAAAGCTAAAGGAGGAAGGAATTAACCTTGAGTGGATAAATAATCCAAGCGAGACTGGTTCATTGTGTCAAGAATTGAAAGAAGGAAATATTGACATTGCCATTCTTTTATTAGAAGGAGCAATTAAAAATATTCACGAAGGACTACCTGCTAAAATTGTTTCTACGTATGTGGAATCTCCCTTGATCTGGGGAGTTCATACAGATATAAATAGCTCCCTAACTAAAGAAAAATTATCAGACCCTTCTTTTGCAATAAGTAGACACACTTCAGGGTCACATCTTATGGCGCATGTTTATGCTAGAGATAATAATGTAGCAATTACTGACAATAGCTTTGAAGTCATTAATGATTTGAAAGGAGCAGTAGATTCGCTCAAACAAAATGACAATCAATTATTCTTATGGGAAAAGTATACGACAAAGCCTCTTGTAGATTCAGACATATTTAATCGAATAGATGTTTGCCCAACACCTTGGCCTTCATTTGTAATTGTAGTTCAAAAAAAAATACTAGAAAAAAATAAAGATGCTGTTAATAGAATAGTTTCAAAAGTTTTGGAGCAAGCACAGATTGTGAAAAACAGTGAGGATACTTCGGAATTAATATCGAAAAGGTATGGACTAAAGCAAGAAGATGCACAACAATGGTTAAATGAAATACAATGGGCAGAGACTGTTCACAATGATATAAAAAGTATATAATTGGCTTCTGATACACTTCTTGAATTAGGTGTTATTGAAGAAAAGCCTACTGCGAGTAATTTAATTGTAGATGAAATTACCCTATCCTTATGATTACAGAAATAGAAGAATATAAAAAATCGAAAGTAGTTATTGGCGAAAGGTTACAAAACCTCACTCATTACATTCCTCAAACTGCTCAATCTGTTATCCTCATTACAGACGAAAATGTAGGTGAATTATATTCTGATTTATTTCCCGATTATCCTGTTATCACGATAGGAACGGGAGAAAAAATAAAAACACAAGACACAGTAGATTTTATAGCAGAATCTATGTTGAATTTAGGTGCAGATAGGCACACATTTCTTGTGGGAATTGGAGGTGGAATAGTATGCGACATTACAGGGTTTGTTGCTTCTATTTATATGAGAGGAATTAATTTTGGATATGTTCCTACCACTCTTTTGGCACAAGTTGATGCTAGTGTCGGGGGGAAAACAGGAATCAATTTCAAAGGATTCAAAAATATGATTGGCGTGTTTAGTCAACCTCAATTTGTATTGTGTGATGTCAATCTTTTGGTAAGTTTGCCAGAGGTAGAAGTTAAAAGTGGATTAATGGAGATTGTAAAACACTCCGTAATAAATGACCCAGCTAAGTTTAATTACATCAATTCCAATATTGAAAAAATATTAGCCATCAATATTCCAACTTTAGAATATTTAATAGTACAATCTGTGCGAATTAAAACTAAAGTCGTAGAAGCAGACGAAAGAGAAAAAGGAGAACGAAAAAAATTGAATCTAGGTCACACCATAGGTCACGCAATAGAATCTATTTTGGGAATTCCACATGGATTTGCAGTAGCAATAGGAATGGTTTTAACAGCTAGAATATCTCACCTTTCTGGATTTTGTTCTCAAGAAACTGTAGATGAAATTACAATGCTAGTAAGTTCTTTACAGATGGCTACCAGTACTGATATAGAATTGTCAGAATTAGTTCAGGCGATACAAAAAGACAAGAAGAAAAGTTTGGGTTCAGTGGACTTTATTGCCATTAAAAGTATAGGAGAAGTATTCATTCACCCTATCACTTTTCAAGAATTAGAAAAAAATATAAAAGCTGTAAGATGAAAAAGCTATCAAAATACTGTTTATCTATTTCAGGACCTGATTTTGAGCAATGTAATCAGCAATTGCAATTGGCAGAATTTGTCGAGTTAAGATTGGATTTGTATTCTGTTTCGGAAGAAGAACTAGTATCTCTTCTAAAAACACCCAAGAATTACATAGCAACTTGTAGAATAAAAGATGAAGAAGTTAGTATTTTATTGCTTAAAAAAGCGATTGAGCTTGGTGCAAATTTTATAGATGTTGACATTCGCAGAACCGAACCATTCATAAACAAACTAAGAGAATATTCATCTAAGTATGATTGTAAACTCATTATTTCATACCATAATTATAAAATTACTCCAACTAAAGAAGAGTTGTTGAGTATTTATGAAAAAGGAATCTCCTTTGGAGCTGACATCATGAAACTGGCTACATATGTCAATACGGAATCGGACAATTCTGTATTGTTAGGTCTTTATTCTCAATGCAAAAATCTTGTTGCATTTGGAATGGGAGAATTGGGAAAAATAAGCCGACTTGCTTCTTTATATTGTGGTGCACGATACACATACGTGAGCGCATCTTTAGACTCCGAAACTGCAAGTGGACAATTTAGTTATGATCAATTAAAGAATATTGTGTCTACAATTGATTCAAGACAAGATAAGTTGGTTAGTTTCGTTGGCTTTATGGGAGTTGGAAAAACTACTGTAGGAAATGCTTTTGCAAAACAAGAAAAAGTAAAATTTATTGATATAGATAATGAGATTGAAAAGGAGACTTCTCAAAGCATTTCTTCAATCTTTGAAACAAAAGGGGAGGATTATTTTCGTAGATTAGAATCAAAAACCCTTCAGACTGCTACAATAAATTCAGGCTCTGTAATTTCTTGTGGAGGTGGACTTATCACGCAAGAAAAGAATAGAATTATTCTTAAAGAAAAAACCATCTGTATTTGGCTAAAAGCAGACGTAGAATATTGTCTAAATCAAATGAAGGGAAACAACCGTCCTTTGTTAGAAGTAAAAGACCCATTAAAAAAGGCTCTTGACTTATATAAGTCAAGAGAAGCTTTTTATAAAGAAGTTTCACACATTGTTATTAATGTTGAAGGAAAATCGATAACTCAAATTTGTAAAATCAATAGTCCGTGAAGGTTAATGGGACACACATTAGTAAAACATATAATATAAAAAGATAAATGCGTACATTGGATATTCCCAATGCAGTTTTCAAAATCGACAGAAAATGGAAACTCAAGACGCATTTATCAGAGGTCAAGACCTCATAGAAGTAATATTACAGAAAATGCCTAATATTTCGAAATGGCAATTAGAGTTTATGAAAGGAATCTTCCTTTTAAATCTTTCGATGCATGGCCGATTCAATTTCATGCAAATGGGTAGAGAAGGATCTTTTAATGAGCAGACCTATAGGAATAATTTTGAGAAAGACTTTGATTATATGTCTTTCAATTCCTCTGTGGTCGTACAACAAAGTAGTGGAGATGTTATAATTGGATTTGATCCTTCCTTTATTTCTAAAAGTGGTAATAAGACACCTGAATTAGGCATGTTTTACTCTGGGTGCGCTTCTCGCTGCAAGAAGGGTTTGGAGATTGGTGGGTTGGCCGTCATAGATTTACATCAACATACCGCATATCATTTAGAGGCGATTCAGACGCCATCATCCTTCGAAGATATGACCTTAGTGGATTATTATGCAAAATTAATTCTCGACAGAGCCACAGCTTTGACTGCCCTGAGCCGCATATTAGTTGTAGATGGATATTTTGCAAAACAGAATTTCGTGAATCCCATATGTGATCAAACGGATTTAGTTGTAGTATGTCGTCTTAGAGATGATGCCAATTTGAGATATCGTTTCAATGGTAAGCAAAGTGGAAAAGGCCGCCCTAAGAAATACGGAGCTAAGGTGGATCTTTCCAAAATAGATAAGCGTGTTTTTAAAAAAGAGTGTGATGACGCACAATTGACAATATATTCAGCGGTAGTATACTCCGTCTCTCTAAAGCGAAACATTAGAGTTGCCTATACCGAATTTAAAGATACCCATGGTAAAGTAAGAGCTACTAAACTGTTCTTTAGTACTGATGTCAATATAAATGGAATAGACATCATAAAGTATTACAAAGCTCGATTCCAAATTGAATATTTGTATCGAGATGCGAAGCAATTTACAGGACTACAGCATAGACAATCCAGAAGTCTTTCGAAAATGAACAATCACTTCAATATCAGCCTCACCTCCGTGTCCATAGGCAAAGTACTATTAAGAGATCAAATTCCTAAAGACGAAAAAGTCAGTCTGTCAATAGCTGATATATGCACTGAATTGAAAAATAGAAAAATGATTTATAGAGTTTTTTCAAAGTATGGTCTCGACCATACCTTTATAAAAGTCCACCCTAACTATCATCAACTACTAAATTATGGTAAAATCGCCGCTTAATTCCTTAACGGACTATTGATAAATCATAAATGAAAAAATTAATACATCCCTCTAGCTATAGTGGACTCGTTAAAGCCTCTCCATCCAAAAGTTTTATGCAAAGAGCAATTTCCATTGCATTGCTTGCCGATGGAGAAACAATTTTGACTAATCCAGATTTCAGTAACGATTCAAAATCAGCCTTAAAAATGGCTGAGAATCTAGGTGCAATAATTACACGATTTGAGGATCGAGTAGTCATTAAAGGTACAACTGGGACAAAACATCATGAGTTATCTGCTGGGGAGTCTGGTTTAGGAATAAGATGTTTTATACCGATATCGAGTTTGTTTTCGGATAAAATAACATTTGCTGGAGAAGGTTCGCTAAAAAGTAGACCCTTAACAATGGTTGAAGCCCCATTAAGAGCATTAGGAGTAGAAGTAAATACAAATAAGGGTTTTTTACCAGTATCGGTAAAAGGACCAATAAAAGGAGGTGATATAGAAGTAGATGGCAGCATCAGTTCCCAGGTGCTTACTGGTTTATTAATTGCCTTACCTAAAGCAAAAAACAAAAGTAATCTCTCTGTTATTGACTTGCAAAGCATTCCTTATATTGATATGACTTTACAAATCATCAAAGATTTTGGAGTGAATATTACTAATGATGAGTATAAGAAATTCCGTATAGAAGGGAAACAAAGTTATGAAGCTAGAGAATACGAAATTGAAGGAGATTGGAGTGGTGCAGCATTTCATTTGGTAGGAGGAGCAATAAGTGGTTCTGTTGAAGTTAGCGGAATTAAAATTAGCTCTACACAAGCAGACAGAGCTATAATAGATGCTCTCAAACTTGCTGGAGCAGATGTAGTTTGTCTTTCTGACTCAATAAAAATTACAAAGAACAAACTAAAGGCATTTAGATTTGATGCAACTCATTGCCCTGATTTATTCCCGCCATTAAGTAATTTGGCTGTTGCATGTTCTGGTACTACCGTAATAAAAGGAATATCAAGATTAGTACACAAAGAAAGTAATCGTGCCTTAGTTCTTAAAAAAGTGTGGGGTGAACTTGGAATTAAAATAGAGCTTATTGGAGATGAGATGCATATTGAAAGTGGAAAAATAAACGGAGGAAAAATAGATTCGCATAACGATCACAGAATTGCAATGATGGGAGCTATTGCAGCATTAAATGCAGAGAGTGAGGTAGAAATAACAAATACTCAAGCCATAAATAAATCTTACCCAGCATTTTTTACTGATTTTGAAAAAGTTAACAAAAAACATTAGTCATGAATACTTTCGGAAGATTATTTAAAGTAAGCATATTTGGAGAATCACATGGTTCTAATGTTGGTATAACAGTAGATGGCTGCCCTCCAGGCATTTTACTTTCGGCTGAGGATTTAATGTCTGATATATTACGTAGAAAAAGTGGTGCAAAAGGAACCACTCCTAGAATAGAAAATGATTTGCCACAGATAATTAGTGGTGTATTTAATAATAAAACGACTGGTGCTCCAATTACTATTTTATTTGCAAACAACAATATAAAATCAAAAGACTATTCTAATCTTTTAAAACATCCAAGACCAGGTCACTCTGATTTTGTTGCCATGAAAAAGTATAAAGGATTTAATGATTATAGAGGTGGCGGTTACTTTTCGGGAAGACTCACTTTGGCACTAGTAGCTGCAGGAAGTATTGCAAAAAAAATAATTCCACATATAACAATTTCAGCTAAACTTATAGAAGCAGGAGGATCAAAAAATATTGAAAAAGCTGTACAACAAGCTTTAAAAAACAAGAATTCGATTGGTGGAATAGTGGAATGCATAACAACTGGAATTCCTGTAGGTTTAGGCGAACCTTTTTTTGGATCAGTACACGCAATGTTGAGTCATATTGTATTCTCTATCCCAGCAATGAAGGGAATTGAATTTGGTGCAGGATTTGCTGCCACTAAAATGACGGGACAAGAGCACAATGACAATATTGTGGAAGCCAATGGTAAAACCGAAACCAATAATGCTGGAGGCTTGAGTGGAGGGATTTCTAATGGAAATGACCTTGTTTTTAGAGTAGCAGTAAAACCAACCTCTAGTATTAGCCTACCTCAAAACACATTTAATTTTGAGAAAAACGAAATACAAGAGCTACTCATTGAAGGTAGACACGACACTTGTATAGCATTACGAGTGCCCCCAGTTATCGAAGCTGTTACTGCTATTGTATTAGCGGATTTATCAAGAATTAAGATTGATACAGAATTCTAATATGCCTGCATAGAGTCGAGTAGGTAAGGGGGAATCTCACCCCCAAACCTCTCACAGAACCGTGCGTGAACCTCTCGACTCACACGGCTCTTCACACTCACTCTATAAAGAGTAGGACATATCACTTGCTCATTCCAGCCGAACGAAAGCCCAGTGGTTGTCAAGATGAAAATATCCAGAGCATGTCAACCCCTTCGCTCCACTTCCATTACAGATGTTTCATCACTACTACGAGTTGATCCGCCACCTGTTACAACTTTTGTAATCGCCTAACGGACATTCTCCGATTGTGCTTTCCATTTAACATTTACAACAGGCTTCCTGTGGTTCTCAGCTAAAGCCTGGATAGGAGTCATGCCTCCTTAATGACGGTTGTCATACAGACCGTAAACAGGTAACTTCTGTACTCTTCATCGAAACCTCGATATGTCCCGATTTTTGACAACAACTGGTCTTTTCGCCACTTCATCGAAAGGTTCGCTTGCGCTCATCTCTCCTATCCATACATGACCGATTTAATTCGGCCTTTTCTCCTGTCGCTTCATCCATAAAAGTTGCCTCTTATAAATTACAGAAGTTGTTTGATAAGTGGACCTGTATCCCCTTATCGGAGGGCCTACCTCCATCTTTAAATAAACTACACAGCACACATCGAGTAGACGGCCCCACCAACTGTCGTTGATGGGGTGCGCCTCTCACACCACCGTACGTACGGTTCTCGTATACGGCGGTTCGAAGTCCCATAATCTAGGGTGCTCTTTACACCACTCTAGAGTAGTTTGTACTTTAAGAAATGGCTATACTTATGTACTCCATATCGAATTTCCAAACGGATCTTCGTTCAGTCCTTCCCCAGTTGTGAGGCCGTAGAGGGTATGGTATTAGCAATCCTCACTCGTTACTCTTGGTACTATGACCTCGGCTGACTTCTTGATCTATAGGAATACCGAACCTAATTCAAGACCTCCCCAGGTAAGGGCATTATTCTTTCAGTCAATACCTACTGGATCTACTACTATAACCTTTGGTATTCTTAGGGCATTACAAAGGTGTGCTTGCTTACCCAGCTATAATAGCCTCTGTATCCAGTTCCTGTTCGTTAGGACTGACCTTTGTAGTCCTGCTTCCTTCAGACTAAGGGTCACCCCTATCGCCCTTGCAGCTTACTAATGCTTCCAGTTGTCAAACTGGCGCACAAGGGACTTTCACCCTCTAGAATATATAGCTATCTTGCGATAGCTGCCCATGCTGGGCACACACAGTATGTATAATGCATAGCACCCTCCGGGATGCTACGGCACCATACACAAAACGTTGTACACAATTATAAAAAATGATAGAACCAGGATTACCAAAAAATGAGAATAAAAGGCTTGCAGACGTAATTGCACTTAACTTATCGAATTCGAATAAGGTAGAACAATTTGATAAAATAGTTATGATATTGTCGAAATGCCTTAATGTACCAATAGCTTACGTTTCATCTATTGAAAGCAAGAAACAAACAATACATAGTGCTTGTGGGATAGGTGCTAATACTAGCGATAGGTCAACCTCTTTTTGTGGTCATACTATTTTACAAGATGAGGTTTTAATAGTTGAGGATACCCACAAGGATGAACGGTTTTTTGATAACCCAATGGTAATCAATGATCCAAAAATAAGATTTTATGCAGGCTTCCCTCTTACTAGCCTTCTTGGCTACAATATTGGGGCACTTTGCATTGCAGATATTGTTCCAAGAAAACTTGATGATGATGAATTGAATATTTTTAAGACAATCGGGAAACTCCTAATTGAACGAATTCGCATGCAAAAATTAGGAAGCATTCAAAGCCAAATTCAGGCATCAAAAGACCATTTAGAATCCTTAAATAAGGAATTGTCAAAATCTAATAAGTTTCACCGACAGTTGTTTGGAAGGTACATGAGTGAATCACTATTGGATGATATAAATGAAGGAGAGCAACCTGAATTAGGTGGTGAGGAAAGATATGCTACCATCTTGATTAGTGATTTAAGAGGTTTTTCTCCAATGTCTGAAAAATATGAGGCAAGTGTTATTGTCGACATTCTTAATCTATATTTTGAAGAAATGATTACGATAATTCAGAAACATGAAGGGTATATCAATGAGATTCTTGGCGATGGAATTCTTGTGGTATTTGGCGCACCTAATCGTGTTAGTAATTGTGCTGAGAAAGCCATTAAATGTGCAAGAAAAATGCAGGAGGCAATGCCGAAAATCAATGATATGCTAGCTCGGAAAAACCTGCCTTCTTTAGAAATGGGAATAGGAATAAATAGTGGTAAATTAATTGTTGGAAATATTGGTTCAAAAAAACGCATGAAATATGGGGTAGTTGGAGAAACAGTAAATATTGCAGCAAGAATTGAATCACTGACCGTTCCAAATCAAATTTTGGTATCTGAATCCACTTTCGGGCATAATACAAATTGGGTTAGTCCAATTGGGCATATCAGAGCAAAAATTAAAGGATTCAAAAAGCCTATTATGATTTATGATGTATCAGAAACTGAACCGTCCTAAAAAGAAACCTGTGTACAACAATGTGTATAGTGCATAGCCCCCTACGGGATGGCTACGCTTTTTAGCGTTAACGTTATGGGCAATATTAAAAGTCAGAACAAGCCAAAAAAGGACTTTAAATGGAAGTAGGCATCAATTAAAATTTTATAAAAATGCAAATTTTAAAAGTATTACTAATTCTAACTTTCAGTGTATCCATCTTTTCATTCTTTACTTCTTGTGGTTCAGATGAACCATCAGACATAACTGGAGAAGATTATTTTATGACTGCTTTAATAGACGGGGTTGAATTTTCCAGCTTTATTAATCAGGTGACCGTGGGTGCATTGATTGGTGTAGATGATGCTTATCAATTATCAGGAGCTGAAGAAAGTGGTAGTGGTGATAATATTGCTATACAACTTCTCCTGCCTACCGCAACAGCAACGGGAACATTTACTACTATGGATAGTGAAATTATTTTAGTGTATTTACGGGTTGCTCCCTTTGGTAATTGGGGTTCAGACAATTCTTTGGGATCAGGAACAGTTACAATATCTGAAAATAATGCTACTTATATGAAGGGAACCTTTTCGTTTACAGGAGTTAATGCTATTGATAATACAACAATAGAAATTACCCAAGGTAAATTTAAAGCAGAAAAAATATAGATATTAAGTTTAATAGAGCCTTACGGAAGTGATTAAAAGCACACGTCGAGTAGGTAAGGGGGAATCTCACCCCCAAACCTCTCACAGAACCGTGCGTGAACCTCTCGACTCACACGGCTCTTCACACTCACTCTATAAAGAGTAGGACATATCACTTGCTCATTCCAGCCGAACGAAAGCCCGGTGGTTGTCAAGATGAAAATATCCAGAGCATGTCAACCCCTTCGCTTCACTTCCATTACAGATGTTTCATCACTACTACGAGTTGATCCGCCACCTGTTACAACTTTTGTAATCGCCTAACGGACATTCTCCGATTGTGCTTTCCATTTAACATTTACAACAGGCTTCCTGTGGTTCTCAGCTAAAGCCTAGATAAGAGTCATGCCTCCTTAATGTCGGTTGTCATACAGACCGTAAACAGGTAACTTCTGTACTCTTCATCGAAACCTCGATATGTCCCGATTTTTGACAACAACTGGTCTTTTCGCCACTTCATCGAAAGGTTCGCTTGCGCTCATCTCTCCTATCCATACATGACCGATTTAATTCGGCCTTTTCTCCTGTCGCTTCATCCATAAAAGTTGCCTCTTATAAATTACAGAAGTTGTTTGATAAGTGGACCTGTATCCCCTTATCGGAGAGCATACCTCCATCTTTAAATAAACTACACAGCACACGTCGAGTAGACGGCCCCACCAACTGTCGTTGATGGGGTGCGCCTCTCACACCACCGTACGTACGGGTCTCGTATACGGCGGTTCGAAGTCCCATAATCTAGGGTGCTCTTTACACCACTCTAGAGTAGTTTGTACTTTAAGAAATGGCTTTACTTATGTACTCCATATCGAATTTCCAAACGGATCTTCGTTCAGTCCTTCCCCAGTTGTGAGACCGTAGAGGGTATGGTATTAGAAATCCTCACTCGTTACTCTTGGTACTATGACCTCGGCTGACTTCTTGATCTATAGGAATACCGAACCTAATTCAAGACCTCCCCAGGTAAGGGCATTATTCTTTCAGTCAATACCTACTGGATCTACTACTATAACCTTTGGTATTCTTAGCGCATTACAAAGGTGTGCTTGCTTACCCAGCTATAATAGCCTCTGTATCCTGTTCCTGTTCGTTAGGACTGACCTTTGTAGTCCTGCTTCCTTCAGACTAAGGGTCACCCCTATCGCCCTTGCAGCTTACTAGTACTTCCAAATATCACTCTGGCGCACAAGGGACTTTCACCCTTTAGAATATATAGCTATCTTGCACCATAGCTGCCCATGCTGGGCACACACAATGGCTATAAGTAATTGCTTGTTCTCGCCTACTTCTGAAAATCCTCACGGATTTTCAGTTTGGTGTGTACTTGCTAAGTTAATTGCTAAACCACGCAACTACTCATAGCCGAGACGGTAGGCTCAATCAAAAAGAAATCGTACATTTGTGATAGTATCAAATGATAGTATCATGAATCCTCCATACGAAATAACGAATTCAATTCTAAAACTACTTACCTCTATATCTGAGAAGATCGGGGAAGTAAATGCCAATCATCTTCATAAGCCATCTCCTGAATTAAGGAAGAGAAATAGAGTAAAGACTATTAAAGCATCTCTTGAAATTGAAGGTAATACTCTATCAGAAGATCAAATCACAGCAATTATTGAGAATAAGAGAGTAATTGGGCCAAAGAAAGATATTATTGAAGTTGTAAATGCAATCGAAGTATATGACAAACTTACCGAATTTGATCCGAAGTCCTTAAAATCATTCCTAAAAGCACATAAACTATTAATGAAAGGCCTAATTGATTTGCCAGGTAAATTGAGAACCAAGTCTGTAGGAATTTTTAAAGGGGATAAAGTATCGCACATTGCTCCGCCGGCAAAGAATCTTGATTACCTTATGGCAAAACTTTTTGATTATTTCAAAAATGAAGATGACCCTATTCTAATCAAAAGTTGTGTAATGCATTATGAAATTGAGTTCATTCATCCGTTTATGGATGGTAATGGAAGAATGGGAAGGCTTTGGCAAACTTTAATCTTAATGAAGTCATACCCTCTTTTCGAGTTCTTACCTTTCGAGACTATAATAAAAGATCGGCAAAATGAATATTATGATGTTCTAGAGAAATCTGATAAAGAAGGAAAATCCACAAGATTTATTGAGTTCATTCTAACTGCAATCAATGAATCTCTTGAAGAACTGCTGAAGATTCAAAATAGATTGATCAATTCAAAAGATAGAATAGAATATTTTATTTCAGTTTTTAGAGAAGATATTTTCACAAGAAAAGATTATATGAATATCTTTAAGGAAATATCAACAGCTACAGCAAGCAGAGATTTAAAATATGGCGTTGAAAGTAAATTGATAATTAAAGAAGGGGACAAAAGAACAACTTCATATCGAATTAAAAAATAAATACTGTGCCCAACAATTAGCAACAAATGTCTATGGGTGCAGGGTCACCCCATGACATTTTTGGTAGTGTTGTGCTAAACAGCTATCGGTGATTTTCAGTACTGTGTAATTTCAATGTTCTTCTTTCTACTCGTGTGCATCGCAATGGCTCGCTTTTTTATCGCTTGCTTTTCGGCTTCAGTAGCTCTTCTCAAATCAAACTTTTCCATGCCTCAATATACTCATATTTATTATAATATCCTATTATATAACTGCTGAGTTAATGATGAGATGCTCCAGGAGCTTTAGGTCAAGCAAGGAAGATCCTTGTTTGATTTGCTCTGTCAATATTTTATCTGACTCAGAAGGGTGTAATCTGCCAGAGGGATGATTGCATGCCTGTGAAGGCTTCCCCCTCAATGCTCTAGTTTAATAGTTATTAGGATCAATAACTCCTAGAGTAAGACTGCAGCTGCATTATTATGAATTGAAGACTTTTGTCATTACTATCAAAGTAGAAAAGGGTGTTTCCCCCCAACAAATAAGGGTGTTTTCCCTTTTCTAATTTAAATTCCTTATAGCTAAATTGCAGTAATAATACTACTAGACTTATGAGTCATTCAATAAATTCTAGATCTGATATAGTGTAAATATCGACTTTGTCAATAGGATAATATGTTAGCTGCAAAGATTATAACTATTATGGTTACTGTATACTTATATGTGGAAGTCGAAGGTTTGAAATGTGAATGAACTATATTTTTTAACACTTTGTAAACAAGGAGCTGTTATGTTAATAACTCGAATACAAAATAGAATGTACCGTCTGATTATTAACATACGAAAGGGCTTTTATCTCGCGATATTATCTGGCTTTTTTATTAAGATATATACAAACCCTGCTAGGTCAGAGCTCTTCAAAGACTACTGAAATTTATACACACATCATCTCGATTAATAACAAAATAGTCATGAGTCCGTTGGATAAAATTATAGAAAATGCTAAATTATACATGCATACATAATAGAAATAGCAACAACTCGATTATAGGAGGTTGTTGATATTCGAATGTTGCAGGCAAGCAAAAAGAAAACAAATTTCATTACAATAAAAAAATACCAAAATGAAAAATCAAACTTTTACATTAACTTTGGTTCTATTAATTCTTTACAGTTCAAGTCTATTTGCTCAATGGGAAAGCATTGGGAGTGGAGTAAGCGTAAACCCAAGGGATTACTTCAGCTTATCAGTTGTAGATGAAAACACTATTTGGGCAGTTCCATTAAACCCCAATTTTATAGCTAATTATGAATACACAAAATCGACTGATGGAGGTATAAGTTGGGAAGAGGGAAGTTTACCGGATTCAATTGGTAATTACTATCCAGGAAATATACATGCTTTAAATGCTAATATGGCTTGGATTATAATGATTGAAAACTCGGTTCAAGACCGTATTAAAATACTCAAAACTGAAGATGGGGGGAATTTATGGGTAGAGCAAAATGGAGAGTTTAATGATGCTGGTCACGCTTTTGCAGCATTGCATTTCTTCAATGAGAATGAAGGTGTTGGCTTTGGAAGCCCAGGTACTGGAAATCAGTCAATAGATTCTCTTCAGATTTTTAGAACAAATGATGGAGGGGATAATTGGAATCGAATTCCCCCAAGTGAATTACTTTCTCCACTTGCAGGTGAAGGTGTATGGGTGTATTCGGGAAACAATTCTTATGATGTAAAAGGTGATACAATTTGGTTTGTTACCAGAGCAAGCAGAGTTTTTAGAAGTATTGATAGAGGGAATTCATGGATTGCTTTTGATGTTGGTATTGCAGGAACTGGAAGTTTCCCCGGAATATCTTCTATTGCTTTTGAAAATTCTTTAAACGGAATTGCGGTTACATTTCAACCAAATAAAGCCTCAAGAACAACTGACGGTGGCGAAACATGGACTGAAATTACAATCCCCACTTCCCCAAGACTTGGTGCAATTGAATTTATTGAAGGGACTGAAAATACATACTTGACCAATGATGGCTTCCAAGAATCAAGCAATATGCTTTTGACAACGGACGGAGGTATGACATGGGAAACGTTATCCAATCCGCCTTCTATGGATTGTATGCAATTCATTTCCCCTACTGTTGGGTTTGGTGGTGGAGCAATTAACCCCACGAGTAATGTTGGACTATATAAGTGGACTGGAAATCTTTCTGATTCAGTATCAACAAATGTTAAGAATGTAATTTTAATTTCTGATAAATTGACTCTATCCCCAAATCCTGCTTCTGAAATATTAACAGTTGGATTCGAGGAAAATATGCTTGGTACCAATACAATAAGAGTTGAAATATTTTCAATGGATGGACGATTTATTCAAATGATGGAATACCTTTCTCAAAACAGAATAGAAATTCCAATTAGCAATTTATCAATAGGAATTTACAACTTACAATTTATAGCAGAAAAAGGAGAAAGACTAACGAAAAAATTTATTAAAGAATGAAGCCAGCCTGCAACAAAGGCTAAAATGTCAATAGCCCCTATGCAGGGCTACTGCATTTAGCCGAGACGATGTGTGTCATTGAAATAAAGACGATGTAGTATTATATAATGACTATTAGAAAATAACATAAAAGAAATATCAAATGAAAAGTATTTGGACTGTAAAGTATAACGAAAATGAAATTAGAGTTGAAAACACTTGGTTTAACGGCGAGCGTTTATTTGTTAATGGAAAATTACAGGATGAAAAGTTTAGTTTCTTTTCTTCCGACTTGATTGGACATTTAAAAACAAGTGATGGAGAAAAAAAGACTATTAAAGTCAATCTTGGAGGTTTCTTTAAAATTGGTTGTAGATTATTTGTTGATGATGAAAAGATTGAAGTTACACAATTGAAATAATATAGTTATCAGCTTGTAAAATTAATGTGACAAGAAAATACAATACTTGAAATTCTAAGAAAAAACAGAGCAAATGAGTGTGTTGAAACTAAAGGGTATTATTTTATAGATTTAACTCTATAGTGTGAAATTCCCACGAGTAATAGGGAGATATTCGTTGTTCAGCTTTCTCTTATCATAATCAACACATAATTGAAAATTAGATTTTCGATTCTATATCAGTTAATTTTGAAAACAAGAAATCGATATTTAAAAGTAAAAAAAGAACAACGAACACACAATCGAGTAGATGGCCCCACCAGCGATAACTGATGGGGTGCACCTCTCACACCACCGTACATACGGGTCTCGTATACGGCGGTTCACTAAATCGAAACATTGAATTTTGAGTAGTAGTCTATCATAGGAACATAACCTCTGCGTTTGAGATGTGACACTTTAATAGTAGTCCCAAGTATAGGACTTTGAGCTACTGCCTATCCTCCCATTCTTGTTCTACTCCACGCATAAGCTATTCCTTCTTCCACTCCAAGTCTGATCAGGTTCTTACGTTTTCGCTCAAGCTTTTTCCAGTCATGCCAGATACAGTATCGCAATCGATTGCGCAGCCACTCATCTACCTTCTTTAGCTTTGTACAAATATTTGCTAATCTGTAGTTATTAATCCATCCTTGATAGATTAATTTAACTGACCACAGTCGTTCTTTGAAAGTATACCCTATCGTTTTCTTGGTTGCTCTTTTGAGCTTTCTCTTTAGTTCTTCCCAACTACTTTTACTCACTACCAACTGATATTGTCCTTTGCTCCCTTTCTTATATACCGAAGTGAAACAGTGTCCTAATACTTTGAATGTGGATGGTCTTCTTATTCCGCTTTTCTCCCCATTGATTTTAAGTGCTAGTTTATCTCTCAGAAAGAGATAAACATTATTCCCAATAGATTTCGCTTTCGATTTTGATCTTGTGTAGATACTAAAGTCGTCAGCATAGCGGATAAATCTATACCCTCTTTTTTCTAGGTATTTATCTAGTTGATCCAACATAATATTGGATAGTAATGGACTCAGAGGACTTCCTTGCGGCAACCCTTTACGTCGTTTGTGTAGCTTCCCATTAATAAGTATCGGTACTTGTAACCATTTGCGGATCAGCCGCAACGTGGTCACGCATTTCACCTTCTCATAAATGAGCTGTAGTATCTTATAATGTGCTACTTCATCGAAGAACTTACTCAAGTCTATATCTACAATATCGCTATATCCTTCATTGATATAGGCGAGGGATTGTATCACCGCTTGTTGCATGTTCTTCTTTGGACGAAAGCCGTAGCTGTATTTCGAAAATTCTAACTCGAATCTCGTCATCAGCTGTTGACTAACTGCTTGTTGTAGCCATCTGTCCACTACAGTGGGAATCCCTAACAGGCGCCAAACCCATTTGACTTTGGAATTTCTACTCCTCTGATAGCCTGCGGTAAGTACCCATCTGATAGAATCTCTCGCAACAGATTGCTCTGGTGGATTGATAGATATTCTTGCAGTTCAGATACTCCCATACCATCTACTCCGCATGACCCTTTATTTCCTACCACTCGTCGGTAGGCTTTATAATCAACCCATCCGCTTTGCGGTGCCTTCCTTTCAATGTCCTCAGGACATTGCCCCTATGGGAACAGTCAGTTATCTTGTAAGATTTTTGCTATCAATTCATTTTTTCTTTTCTGTCCTTCTAGACCATGGCTATCATTGATTCCATAGTGAATCCAGACGTGATTTAATGTTCAGTCCTTCCCAAGTTGTGAGTCCTTCGAGGGTATGGTTTAACAATCCTCGCTCGTTACTTTTGGTACTATGACCTCGGCTGACTTCTCATAATGATCAACTCATTCTAAGATCTCCCCAGGTAAGAGCAAATTCTTTCAGTCGACACCTACTAGATCTACTACAATAGCTTTTGGTTATTCATTGGGCTTTACAAAGTTGTGCTTGCTTACCCAGCTATAATAGCCTCTGTATCTAGTTTCTGTTCGTTAGGTCCGACCTTTGTAGTCCTGCTTCCTTCAGACCAAGGGTCACCCCTTACGCCCTTGCAGCTTACTAATGCTTCCAGTTGTCAAACTGGCGCACAAGGGACTTGCACCCTTTAGAATATATAGCTATCTTTCACCATAGCTGCCCATGCTGGGCACACACAATAGATAAGACCGAAGCCACCCTATCGGGATGGCCTCCGCTTATCATTACCGTTGCAATTAAAAAAACAGACAGACTTGTCTGTTGTTTGGAAAATAGTTTTACATTTGCACTGTGAAACATTCAGAAATAAAAAATAGAATTATTGAAACTGCTTCGTTCTTATTTTACAAGAATGGATATAACTCAACTGGTATTAATGAAATTATTTCTGAATCTGGAATAGCTAAAGCAACACTCTATAATCATTTTAAATCTAAAGAAGATATATGCCTTTCGTATCTTCAGTTCAAAAACACAACTTTTTTAAATGATATTGAATTATATTGTAAATCGAAAAAAAAAGGTCAACAACAAATATTCGCCATTTTCGATTTCCTTCAACTATTTTTTAAAGATAAAGATTTTAACGGCTGTTGGTGTATCAAAACAGTCGCAGAAATCCCAAATGATAATGAAATAATCAGAAATGAAATACAAACTCAGAAAACCAGTTTTATTCAACTTATCTCAAAACTCGTTTCAAATAATTTAGAAAAAATTAAAGTAGATGAAATCAGCTCTATTTCTCGACAAATTTACCTACTCTACGAAAGTGCAGTTGGTGAAAGCCATTTACACCAAGTAGATTGGCCAATTAAAGAAGCAAAAAAAATATGTTCGCAAATCATAACATAAAATAAAATATTTTACACAACAAAAGACAGACCTGTCTGTTCATTAATAATTTAAATAAAACAAAATGAAAGAATTCGAAAAAAAAGTAGCCTTAGTTATTGGAGGCACAAGTGGTATCGGTAATGCAACAGCAAATGCATTATTAGTGGGTGGAGCAACCGTGCACATTGTAGGTAGAAACATTGACAAAGTAGCTGATGTCCCTAATCTAATAAAGCATAAAATAAATATTTCTAATACAAAAGACGTAGAGTCATTGATTTTAAAAATTGAATCATTAGACAATTTAGATTATTTAGTAAACGCATCTGGTATTTTTGGACCAAAACCATTTCTTGAACACACCGTTGAGGATTACAACTCGTATTTAGATTTAAACAGAGGGTTCTTTTTCATCACTCAAAGTGCTGCAAAAAAAATGAAAACAACAAACGGAGGTTCTATCGTAAATGTAGGATCTATGTGGGCTAAACAAGCGGTAAAAGCTACACCATCTTCTGCTTACTCTATGCAGAAAGCAGGTTTACATTCTTTAACTCAACACTTAGCTATGGAATTAGCAGATGATAATATCAGAGTTAATGCAGTTTCTCCAGCTGTAGTAAACACTCCTGTTTATCACGGAGTTTTTGGAGGAAAAGAAGAAGCCGAAAAAGCATTAGAAGGTTTTAATGAATTTCATCCAATTGGGAGAAATGGAACGCCTTCTGATATTTCAAATAGCATTCTATTCCTACTTTCAGAAAAAGCATCTTGGGTTACTGGTGCGATTTGGGACACTGATGGTGGAGTAATGGCTGGAAGAAACTAAAAAAGCACATAGTCGAGTAGGTAAGGGGGAATCTCACCCCCAAACCTCTCACAGAACCGTGCGTGAACCTCTCGACTCACACGGCTCTTCACACTCACTCTATAAAGAGTAGGACATATCACTTGCTCATTCCAGCCGAACGAAAGCCCGGTGGTTGTCAAGATGAAAATATCCAGAGCATGTCAACCCCTTCGCTCCACTTCCATTACAGATGTTTCATCACTACTACGAGTTGATCCGCCACCTGTTACAACTTTTGTAATCGCCTAACGGACATTCTCCGATTGTGCTTTCCATTTAACATTTACAACAGGCTTCCTGTGGTTCTCAGCTAAAGCCTAGATAAGAGTCATGCCTCCTGAATGACGGTTGTCATACAGACCGTAAACAGGTAACTTCTGTACTCTTCATCGAAACCTCGATATGTCCCGATTTTTGACAACAACTGGTCTTTTCGCCACTTCATCGAAAGGTTCGCTTGCGATCATCTCTCCTATCCATACATGACCGATTTAATTCGGCCTTTTCTCCTGTCGCTTCATCCATAAAAGTTGCCTCTTATAAATTACAGAAGTTGTTTGATAAGTGGACCTGTATCCCCTTATCGGAGGGCCTACCTCCATCTTTAAATAAACTACACAACACACGTCGAGTAGACGGCCCCACCAACTGTCGTTGATGGGGTGCGCCTCTCACACCACCGTACGTACGGGTCTCGTATACGGCGGTTCGAAGTCCCATAATCTAGGGTGCTCTTTACACCACTCTAGAGTAGTTTGTACTTTAAGAAATGGCTATACTTATGTACTCCATATCGAATTTTCAAACGGATCTTCGTTCAGTCCTTCCACAGTTGTGAGGCCGTAGAGGGTATGGTATTAGCAATCCTCACTCGTTACTCTTGGTACTATGACCTCGGCTGACTTCTTGATCTATAGGAATACCGAACCTAATTCAAGACCTCCCCAGGTAAGGGCATTATTCTTTCAGTCAATACCTACTGGATCTACTACTATAACCTTTGGTATTCTTAGGGCATTACAAAGGTGTGCTTGCTTACCCAGCTATAATAGCCTCTGTATCCTGTTCCTGTTCGTTAGGACTGACCTTTGTAGTCCTGCTTCCTTCAGACTAAGGGTCACCCCTATCGCCCTTGCAGCTTACTAGTACTTCCAAATATCACTCTGGCGCACAAGGGACTTGCACCCTTTAGAATATATAGCTATCTTTCACCATAGCTGCCCATGCTGGGCACACACACTATATATCACTCCATAGCTCCTTCGTCGCGACGGAGGATATAATTATACGTTCTACGCAATTTGAGACAAGCATTGTGCTGAATAAAAAATTAATTAATAAAATATAAAATTATGGAAACAACATTGATTATCGGATTTGTGACTTTAACCATCATATTATGGTTTTGGGCAATTTTTGACATAACAAAATCGAGATTTAAAGAACCGAAAATGAATACTATTTGGTTATTGGCAGTTTTATTTTTCCCAGTTTTAGGCTCAATTCTTTACTTTCAACTAAAGAAAAAATATGTAACGAAAGAACCAAGAAAATTTCAACCGAATTTTAATAGAAGGGAATTAAAAACGACTGAATAGATTACTCTAAATCGGAACAGAACGCTGAATTTACTATTTCCGAATTATCACTCAAACGGAATTTATAAATATTGCGTAAAACTGAACTGAAAGATAGAATTTACTCTTGCGGAATTTAGCAAGTTTATGGAATTGAAAAACTGAATGAAAAATTAAGCGGAGTAAAAACTGCGTAGAACAACGTGTATAAAACATAGCTAATAAGTGCTAAATTCAAAGTTATATGCTTATTTACAAAGACCGCCAAATTTTGTACTTTTAAAAACGCTACGTTCGAGAAGTAAAAAGTCCCTAATTCACGTTTAGGGACAGTTGATAAATTTCAATGGTGGTCACGCTTTGGCGTGAACCCCGATCAGAATAATTTTCAATAATAAAGATACTTCTTGTTAGAGTCTATTTTATAATCTAAATCTATAAAATGGAAAAGAAGGCAATCTCGATGCAAATTATCAATACTGCTACGGAGAATTTTATTGCCTTTTAGAAATATGATTTCCAGTGCTTTAATATGGTTAATACTATATCTTCTTTTAATCCCATTATTCGCTTTCGTCTATTGCTTCTGTTTAAAAGATGATTTTCGTCATATTAATGTAAAGTTTGATTCAAACTTCATAGAACATATGGCCTCCTTGAGAACTCAATTGTTATTTGAAATAAAAAAAGACATAAAGGAGTTTCATAAATCAGATACAATTTACTTAGAAGAAAATTTACTCATTGATTTAAATAGTGTTTTTCTTACAGATCTAAAGATTCATAATTCAGAACTTACCGCAGGACTTATATATTCTATAGAACAAAATTTTAATCAATCTATTAAGAAAGCAAGTAATATTCATTTTACGAATATAGCACAAGTCAAAAAGTATATTGAATCTTTAATGAAAAATCCTAATATTATTCACCTCTGTATTAGCATTTCTCAATATAGTGTGAAATCTAAAAAAGAAAGGAGACTTATTGAAGTAAAAGATGGATGCACAGATAATGTTGAAAATTACCCTATAATTTTCCGTAAAGGAACTTTTATTAATGAAGACAAGGATACTACCATATTATTTATATCTTCAAAATTAAGTAAGATGATAAAGACAGCAATCAATTCTCATGATGGATTCCCAAATGACTTAGATGGATCATTGACAAGAATGTTTCATTTAAGCGCATCCACGGTCACTACCTTAGGAATATCCGATATTTACCCAATTACAACAATAGCAAGATTCATATTAACTTTAGAGTCTTTATTTGGCATGATGTTTATTGGTCTTTTCTTTTATAAAATTGGAAAAGCCAAATAAGAATGAAAAACTATCACTAGTCGAGTAGGCAAGGGGAATTTCACCCCTAACCTCTCACAGAACCGTACGTGATAGTCTCCCATCATACGGCTCTTATTGAACGGTCTTGGTTCCTAAGTCTTCATGAACTTATAACCCAGTTGCCAATGGTAGAATAAGTTGGGATAAAATTTGAGTATTCTTCGCAGCCAGTTGATGGCTTTAATCTTACTCCCTTTAAATCCCTTATACTTATTTAATACCCATTTGATGATTCGATGATGTAGGTGATACAATACTGGTGTAAGACTCTTTCTGCTGACTCTTCCATAGTAGTTCACTATGATTTGCCTAAGTTGTTCGAGTTTAAAGATGTAGTCGTAGGCATTATAGTGCACAACTATCAGGAACTCAACAAGAAGTAATAGGTGATACTATAATCATGGGAAGCGAGACGATTACAGAAACCATTTATAATAAATACTCGCGTCTCAATATAAACCTTGGATTAGGTCATGAGTTGTTACGAAAAGGCTCATTTTCTTTGGCTGCCGCTGGGGGTATAATATGGAACATCAAGTCCAAAGCTAATGGACTGGTACTTAATCCTGAAAACCTAGAAGATACGAGTATCACTTACAGATCAGAAAGCTTATAAAAGTGCAATCGGACTCGGACTCAGTACATCGGTACATCTCAACTATATGCTGACTGATCATCTAAGCATACAACTAAGACCAGAATTTACTTATTACGTACCGTCAATCACGACATCGGAGTATGAACTGGATGCGAGCTTAAAGACACTCGGACTTAAGATAGGGGCAAAATACAAATGGTAAGATATATACTTTAATTGTTGTATTGCATTCTACACGACCAACATGACAAAAGATAGTCTCTATTCGTCAACTGTGTCTTATCTTTAGGTCAACAATACCTTGATCATGCGTATTCCTATTTCAATCTTAACTTTATTTTTATTTACTAATCTTTTAGCTCAACCCATCGAGAATACTTTGCTAGGTACGTGGTCTGACGAAACTCTGGTAGAATCCGACTGGATAGGCAATGTATACAATGAGGTATGGGGTATGGTGGTTGATGACAGAGAATATGCAATAATAGGTAGTACTAAGGGCACGCATTTTATTGATGTCACCGACCCAAATTCTCCTGAAGAAGTTGCTGTTATAGATGGAGCTGTGAGTGGATCAGAAATCATCCATCGTGATTTTCATGACCACAGAGGATACTTATATGTCGTCGCTGATGAAGGGGACGAGTCCACATTGCAGATTATGGATTACTCCGGACTTCCTGATAACGTCAAGGTGGTTTATGATTCAAAGGAGTATATAAGAAGGTCCCATAACATATTCATTGATGCTGAACAAGATATATTATATAGTTGTATCAGTGGTGGTGATGATATTCAAGGTGGTTTCGTTCCACTGAGGCTGTTTGATATTTCAGATCCCATGGCTCCTGTACCCATGATAAGTTATAGTGAGATTGGTGGATTTCCCTTTAGTCAGATTCATGATGCATACATAAGAGATGGTATAGCTTATCTCAACTGTGGACCTGGTGGTTTTGCCCTAGTCGATTTCAATGATGCGGACAACCCCATACTATTGGCTTCATTGACTACAGCGGATTATCCTCAGGCTGGATACAATCATAGTGGCTGGTTATCAGATGATGGAACGACCTACTACATGGCTGACGAGACACATGATACAGATATCAAAGTCATCGATGTAACCGCCCTGCCTGAATTGACCGTTATCGATACCATAGATGCAGGATCTGATGACCCATCTTCGATCCCTCATAATCTGATTATTAGAGGAAACTACTTATATGCTTCGTACTACTACGACGGACTCCAGATATGGAACATTGAGGACAAGGAGAATATCACTCGTGCGTTTTACTATGACACATATCCTGGGACGTACGAGAGTTTCTATCATGGCGCATGGGGAGTCTACCCACTCCTCCCCTCAGGAAATATCCTCGTATCTGACATGCAGACCGGACTCTATGTTTTTGAAAAGATAGACGAGACTATCTCTTCATTGCCCGGTGAAAAAGAAACGCTGGACATCGAAGTATTTCCAAATCCAAGTAACGGCAATATAACCATCCGTCTAGGTAAAGACGGTTATAATTCACATATCCAGCTCGTTGATGCTTTAGGCCGTAATGTATACAAGACTACAGCATTTGGAAGTAATATCGACCTAAATCTTCCGCAGACCTTGTCGTCAGGAAGCTATCAGTTGCAGGTCGAAAGGCCGTCTGGTATTCAAGGCAATACACGAATTGTGCTGGTCAGGTAAATTGCCTGCTTTAAGTCGTTTACGTGTGCATAACAAATTGCACTTTTTGATAGAAAAACAGATTTGTCGACTATCCCAATATTCACAATTTCATTATTGGATCTAACCGCAAGATTTCATTATTGGATCTAACCGCAAGGGACGCAAAGATAGTATGCAAAGGACGCTATTGACTGATTTTGTAGAATTTGGTCTCCTTGCGGTAATAAAAGATATAATCCATACGAAGTCAGTACGATATATTGAAGCAAAGCTGCATTTGTGCAATTTGTTATGCACACGTCGTTTACTCTTAAATTTTCTAAATACTTTTTAGTGATACCTTTGTGGTACATGTATCGTTATTCTTTCATGAGGATTGCTAAGGGGGTTATAATTATTCTGACTATGCTAAGCAGTAATGCCACTTTTAGTCAAGTTAAAGAAAAAACCAAGTCTGTAGGAACTATTCCAAAACCGTCAGACACCATACGACCTGATGGCGATTCCACGGTCGTATTCGAAGAAAAATTGACGGTACCAGACACCACTATTTATCATAAGTATAAGGCCATAAGTCCCGGATCATTCACTGAATTCGTTGATACAGCTTTGCGACTCTTACATAGATATGAGCCTGCTGATAAATGGGGGAAGTGGAGTTTTCATCTAGGAAACACCGGATCATCTTCTACACCCATTGTATATAATCCAGTGAGGAATGTAGGCGTTGACCATGGGTTACATCAATATGACCTCTACAATTTAAAATATGAAGACCTTGACCTTTTTCAGGTGAATCGACCATTCAATGACTTGTACTTTTCTCCAATGGATGGCCAGACAAATTTCATTGTAGGAGCCCGGTTTCATCGAATGTTCTCAGGTAATACTGGATTTCATATTGACTATAATCGTATTTCCCAACTAGGCTACTACAGTGATCAGGAGACGAAAACCACTAATCTGGCAATAAGTCTCAGCATGTTTCCTGAATCTTCAAGATTTGGCATGTTAGCGACATTACTTACCAATAACAATAGCGAAAAACATAATGGCGGAGTCAGTAACAAGGATTTTTTTCAAGAAGAATTTTTTCAAATCCGAGAGAACATACCAGTCTACCTATCGGGAGCTTCCAGTCGAAAAGAAGAAAAAAATTATCTATTACACACATATATTAATCTAGGCGATACGAGTGATCCAAAGGCGAAACTTCAATATCTCATTTCATATCAAAATGATTATTACAGATTCTCCGATGAAGACGTCACTGGGCTTGAGGATTTCTATGGTGCTTTTTTTGTCGAAAATAGAGGGATCGGTAGTAGGTATAGATCCTCTAATTTTGCTCATGATATCAGTGTAGGATTTACGCCAAATCCCAAGTTTAATTTCAACTCTGGAATAAAATATTCAAAGTACAACATCACACATGAACAGGTAAAGTCTGACATGAACTCACTTGTTCTTTATGGTAATATAGGATTGAAAATATCAGATCATCTTTCGCTTTCTGCCAAAGGACAATTAGGTGCCGCAGACGTCAATGGTACTTTTCTAGTAGAGGGTGATATCAACTTGATGCCGAACAAAAATTATCTCAGACTATCAGGAGGTCTAAGTCTTTATCGGCACCTGCCAACAAATATTCAAAATGCATTCTATATTAACGAAGAAGAGATCTATTCAACCAATTTTGAAAATCCTTTTGGGACCGTGCTGAGGGCTTCTCTCCAGGCACCTAAGTTAGGACTTTCCCTAGGGCTTAGGCAATTGGTAGAGAACAATACAATTAACTGGAATGAGTCTGGTTTCCCCACTCAGACCACTGATATTTATTCATCAACGGTATTGAGTGTGTCGCATCTTCTCAAGTGGAAGTGGCTGCGGTTTTCTAATCAAGGCATTTTTCAATTACAATCTCATGACTTATTTGGTCTGCCTAAACTGAGGTCAATGAGTGCATTATACTATGATAATGCGGTTTTCAATGACAACTTACATCTACAGACAGGATTCGATGTCAGCATGATAGATGGATATAAGAGCATAGGATATAGTCCTGTCAATGCTGTGTTCTATAAAACAGGAATTTCTGTCAATCGCTACCCCAAAGTCGATTACTTCATCAATGGAAAAATTCAGTGGTTCAGAGCTTTCTTGAAGTTTGAAAATCTGGCATTCATATTAAATGACGATATAAATTACCAAGTCAAAGACTACCCCTTATTTGATTTCAAATTTAGACTCGGTATCCGCTGGATAATTAGGGACTAATTACAGCTCGTAGTTAGGTGTGAGTGTATGATCACTACCCTCGCAGTAAAACTCAGAAACTATCTTGACCACCTCTTCGGGATCGTCGGTAATAGGAATGAGATCCAAGTCCTTCGCTGATATGTTATTGGCCTTCTCCAGCATCGTACTTACAATCCATTCTCTAAGACCCGACCAAAACTCTGTCCCCACGAGAATGACTGGAACTTCTGATATTTTCTTAGTCTGGATGAGTGTAAGAACCTCAAACATCTCGTCCATAGTACCAAATCCTCCCGGTAATACTACAAATGCCTGGGCATACTTAACAAACATTACTTTCCTGATAAAGAAATATCTGTGACTAAGATTTTTATCAAAGTCTATATAAGGATTGTGTGATTGCTCAAAGGGCAAATTGATGTTCAGTCCGACAGATGCCCCTTGATTGATATGTGCTCCCCTATTTGCCGCCTCCATAATGCCAGGCCCACCTCCAGTAATAATACCAAAACCCTCCTCGGTAAGTCGAGAAGCTATCTTTGTCGCAAGCTTATAATACGGCTCGTCAGGCTTCGTCCTAGCTGATCCGAATATTGATATGCAAGGACCTATTTTATTGAGTGTCTCAAATCCATCCACAAATTCAGCAATTACCTTAAACATCGTCCATGAATTCTCACCTTTTATGAGGTTCCATTTCTTCATTCTCCGTTCGTAACCACTCTGTGCTTCTAATTCAGTCATATTGTCAAGTTTCTTTCATGAAAAGACCCACTACATAAATTGTAGCAGGTCTAACCCTTAAAGTTATGTATTATATTCTAAGCTGTAGCCCCCTTATACTGCTCAAACTCACTTGACATAAACGCTTTCAATTCTTCAACATTGTCAAAACTCTCGAAAAGTTTATGCAATTCTGTTGTTGAATTTCCAGATGAACTCACATAGCTAGCAACATCCTTTTTCTCAACAGAAGATCCACCAAGGATAATTAGCCTCTCGACCACATTGCGTAATTCTCTGATATTCCCAGTCCAATTCACACTTTGTAGCTCTTTAATGGCAGCCGTTGCAAACTTTTTGGGAGCTATTCCGTACTCCTTACATATCATCATATTAAAATGATCTACAAGCTCCGGAATATCATCCTTTCTTTCGTTAAGTGCTGGGACTTCAACAATGATCACTGCCAATCTATGGTAGAGATCCTCGCGGAATTTCCCTTTCCTGATTTGCATACGTAGATCCTTATTTGTGGCAGAAATGATTCGCACATTTACAGTTATTGATTTCTCACCACCTACTCGTGTTATTCTATTTTCCTGGAGAGCTCTGAGGACTTTAGCCTGAGCTGATAAAGACATATCCCCTATTTCATCGAGGAAAAGGGTGCCGTTGTTTGCTAGTTCGAATTTTCCAATGCGCTGTTTGTGAGCTGATGTAAAAGATCCTTTTTCATGGCCGAATAATTCACTCTCTATCAACTCAGATGGTATCGCTGCACAATTAACCTCCACTATCGGCCCTTCTTTGCGTCCACTATATTCATGAATCCATCTGGCAACTAATTCTTTTCCAGTACCATTCTGTCCGTTCACCAATACTCTCGCCTCTGTAGGTGCTACTCGTTGAATGGTCTCTCTTATAGAAGCCATGGCTTTAGATTTACCTACCATGTCCTGTACTTTGGATTTTAACACTTTCTTTTGCAGGACTTTCTTCTGAGTGATCAAAGAAGATTTGTCCATCGCATTTCTGATCGTGATAAGCAGTCTATTGAGATCAGGCGGCTTCTGTATGAAGTCAAATGCCCCCTTCTTCACCGCCTCTACAGCGGTATCAATATTCCCATGACCTGAAATCATCACCACCGGTGTATCAAATGCTAGGTTCTGAATCTTCTCGATGGTCTCCATGCCATCCATCTTAGGCATTTTAATGTCTAATAGAACGACATCATATTGGTTTTGCTTAACCTTGACCAAACAATCCAATCCATCGGTAGCCTCATCAACCGTATACTTTTCAAATTCGAGAATATCCTTAAGTGTCCGTCTAATACTCTTGTCATCATCGACAATAAGAATCCTTGCCATAATTAACCATTAGTGCGTTAGGAGTGAAAATTACAAAGCACTAATATACATTAAATATTTTTATAATGGATAAATCTCTACTTATAAGGGAAATATAAGTTACATTTATTTGTAATATTAAATATTTAAGTTGGATACGGCCAAAAACGACATCAGCCCCATTCCCGTTATCAGTGCATCTTCATCAATATCAAAGGTGTTGGTATGGACAGGAGAGGTGAGCCCTCTTTTCTTGTTACCTGTTCCGAGTCTATAAAAACATGATGGTCTTTTCTGTGAATAAAACGCGAAATCTTCAGATGTGAGCCTAATCGGAAGTTTTACCACGTTTCGCTTTCCTAGAAACTTCTGTGCCAAGACAAACGAATTTTCGCTTATCGCTATGTCATTATGCAGGCATGGATAGCCCACTTTTACATCTATATTTCCTTTGGCTCCAAAAGCAGAACATAGTAGTCGTACTTCCCTTTTTAATATATGATGCGCTTCTTTTCTCCATTTCTCGTCCATGGTCCTAAAGGTCCCATGAATATGAACACAATCAGGTATCACATTCGTGGCACCACCATCAGAAAATATTTTTCCAAAACTCAGCACTGTCGGAATAATAGGGTTGGCCTCTCTACTAACCACCTGTTGAAGAGCAGTAATCAATTGTGCTGATATGGCGATTGGATCTATCACATCTTGGGGTAAAGCAGCATGACCTCCTCTACCATCTACAGTGATATAGATCTCATCCGCTGACGCCATATATTTTCCGGCACAAAAACCTACCTTCCCTACTTCGAGTGGTGGATGCACATGCTGCCCTATCATTATCTGTGGGGAAGGATTACTGAGTACTCCTTCCTTAATCATGATACTTGCTCCTCCAGGCAACTTCTCTTCACCAGGCTGGAATATCAACTTCACCGTGCCTCCAAATTTATCCTTAAGTCTACTAAGTATCATAGCAACACCTAGTAAAGATGAAGTATGAACATCATGTCCACAGGCATGCATTATTCCTTGATTCTTAGATCGATATGCCACTTTATTGGCTTCTTGTATAGGGAGAGCATCCATATCAGCCCTTAGTCCTATAACTCCTTTGCCTTTGCCATTGCCTTGGATAATTGCCACCACACCATGGCCTGCCCATCCCGTCGTAAATGCGATATTCAATTTTTCCAATTGCCTCTGGATGACACCTGATGTTTTCTCTTCATTGAAAGACAATTCCGGATACTTGTGAAGCTCTCTCCTGATCTTAACAACATCCTCATAATACCGTGCCGCAAGTTTTTTTATTTCCTTATCGATCATTGCTTTGTGATTAACTTGAATACATATTTGAAGATAACTTCAATGTCTTGTCTGACACTATAATTTATTGCATAATAAGAGTTGATCCGGTGACACTCCTTAGGTGAGATTTCTATATTAGGTAACAAGATCGATACGGGCAAAATGCTTTCTTTTAGTGGTGGTACAAGATGGAGGTTGTGGTCCCTTGCGTCATATCCTACCCACCATTTTTCGAAAGAAAGACAAGATGCAATGGAGGATAATACTTTAAAATTAACACCAGGAATAAGAAGGAGTATTGGTGAAAATAGCAGAGCAATAACGGAAAACCCAAGATTGCTCAGATATTTTATTCTTTTTGAAGCAGGTTCATTAATACCGTACCTTATACCCAAGCTATTCCAGTCACTTTGAGAATTCTTGGATGAGGAACCTAATATCGTGTGATTCCCCACTCCGTAAATTCTGTACTCGTAGCGACTACCTAAGTCTGTCATAGCACTAAGAATTGATTGAAATGGCACAGATCCACTTGAAAACAAAATGTTATTGGCACCCAATACTTGTGATAATTGTTCCAGTGCATGACTATTAAACTTGCCTTGATCAGAGTCTGATAGTTCTTCGGAAGAAACAATTTTTACGATTTCGTTTACTTCATTTTTTGATAACAAACTCCTTATATTTCCGACGGATTCGCCATCTGCTATGACTAGGAATCTTTTTTTCTTTTGTGAAAATGTCAGGTTATTCTTCCTAAATATAACCCTGGTTAGATAACTCACGAAAATAATCAACCCAGATGCCATTAATATTAATGCGCGTGAGGGTCTATACTCCAGAGGAAGAAATGCAAATATGATCACCAAAAAAAGGACTGCAAGGCTCACACCTTTTGTCCAATGTCTAAGACGAGACCGGTCATCGTAATTTCCAAACAAATAAAGAGAACCCGCACCTATGAAGCTATAAATCAAAAGGTGCATGGAAAGATTTATATCATTGTAGTAATCAGCATTATGATGGTAATATTTTGCCCACAACTGACTTGAAAATATCAATGGTATAAGTATTAGAAAAAAATCTGCTGCCGGGTGTAAGAGTCTCTTGACTAGCTTTCCGAGATAATTTACCATTCCAACAATGTAGATTGAAAGCCTGATGAGCAGATTCTTGAAATATCCTTTACCCTGAGAATACTTCTGATAGTAAAGAATCATTGCATTGTAAAAATGCTTAATGTATGCTAAGTCATGTTTCCGAGTGCTCTCTCCCTTGTAATGAATGATAGATGTTTCTGGAAAGTACGCTACTCTGTGTCCACCTTCATTGATTCTGAAGCTAAGATCAATGTCCTCTCCATACATAAAGAATGACTCATCCAAGAGACCAACATCGTCGAGTACAGATGATCGTATAAACATAAAAGCACCACAGAGTACGTCTACGTCATGGGCTTGGCTGGAGTCTAAATGACCCATATAGTAACCATTGAAAAATGAAGACTTAGGAGCAATTTTTGACAATCTTGTCATTTTGCAAAACGCAGACCATAGTGTCGGGTACCCTCGCTTTGATTCAGGTAAAAACTTACCACTCCCATCAACCATCTTTACTCCTAAAGCGCCTATGTCAAGGTCAGCCTCCATTTTCGCATAACACTTAATAAGTGTCTCCTCGCTCATCACAGTATCAGGATTGAGGAGTAAGATGTATTTCCCTTTTGCCTTTCTTATTGCTTGGTTATTGGCTTTGGAAAAACCGAGATTTTCATCATTCAGAATTAGGTTATGATGAGCAAAATTATCGCTTAGATGTACTTGTGAACCATCGTTGCTGTTGTTATCAACTACAAATATTTCCGTCTCAAGACTAGAACAAGCTCCTTCCACTGATCTTATAGCCTGATCAATAAAATGTCTGACATTGTAGTTTACTATTATTATGCTAATATCCACTTAGGGTAAAAACTCTTTACTCTAAGGTAATAAGATATGGGGTCCTTGCCTCGATAGATCTTCCTAATGTCAAGGAATCAGCATACTCAAGTTCTCCACCAAAAGATACTCCCCTAGCAATCTGTGTTATTTTGACATCCACCTCAGAAAGTAGTTTAGACAAATAGTAGATGGTCGTCTCCCCTTCAATGGTAGGACTGATTGCCATGATGATCTCTGAGACTTCTCCTTCTTGTATTCTTAATATCAGCCCAGCAACATTAAGGTCGTCAGGCCCAACTCCTTCTAGCGGAGATATTACACCACCAAGGACATGGAAAACGCCCCTATATTGATCTGTCTCTTCAATAGCTAGAAGGTCTACTACCGACTCTACAATACATAATGTAGTTCTATCTCTTCGTGCATCTAAGCAAATACTACAGGTATCTTGATCCGCAAGATTAAAGCATGTTTGACAATTTGTAAGATGAGATCTCATAGCGTCAAGAGAAGCTGAAATCCTCGCTGATTTTTCAGTTTTATCTCGATGTAAATGAAGAGCAAGCCTAAGTGCAGTCTTTTTCCCTATACCCGGTAAACTACTCAGAGCATCCACTACTTCCTGGAGATATCTTGATGATAAATTCACAACGCTAATATATTAATCTTACATAGTGAAATAAAGTGTGACTGTTGTTAAATTTGACCAAAATACTGGCTATGGCTGAGATTATTAGAATGCCGCGCTTAAGCGACACCATGGAAGAAGGAAACATCGTGGGATGGTTGAAAGCCGTGGGCGACAGTGTGGAACTTGGAGATGTACTGGCCGAGGTAGAGACAGATAAGGCAACAATGGAGCTTGAGAGCTATCATGAGGGAGTCCTGTTGTATGTAGGTGTTAAAGAAGGACCCATCGCCGTTGATGGAATCATTGCTGTTATAGGTAAAGAAGGTGAAGACTTTAAATCTCAATTGGAATCTGCCATGGGAACTAATGGCACGTCTTCAGATCAGGAAATCGAAGATGTCGGCGATACTTCCGTAAAAGAAGAATCTATAGCATTAGTAAAGCCAGATGTTTCCACTGGAGTAAATGCTCCTGCAAAAATTTCCAAATCATCAGCCTCTAGATTGAAGGCATCACCTTTAGCTAAAAAAATGGCTTCCGAAGCAGGAATTAGTCTTGATAGAGTAAAAGGAACAGGTGAAATGGGTCGCATTGTCAAGCGAGACATCGAGATGGCCATCACAACGTCAGAGAATGAAGGCTTCACAGAAGTAGAATCTACATTTGAGTATGGCACATTTCCTATCTCTCAGATGAGAAAGATAATTGCCCGTCGCTTGGGTGAAAGCAAGTTTCAAGCCCCACATTTCTATCTCACAATAGAGATAGATTTGGACAATGTGATTATCGCCAGAAAGGCAATAAATGAAAACCCAGACATCAGAATATCATTCAACGATTTTATTGTAAAAGCAGCTGCAATGGCATTAAGGGTCCACCCCGATGTCAATGCATCTTGGAACGGTGATAGTATTACTTATCATCGAGATATTAATATAGGTGTAGCTGTAGCGGTGGATGAAGGTCTTCTTGTACCTGTATTAGATCACGCAGATAAAATCGGCCTAGCTAGAATTAATTCTTCGGTAAGGTCCCTTGCCAAAAAGGCTAAATCTAAAAAACTTCAGCCCGAAGAGATGCAGGGGAATACTTTTACAATATCAAATCTAGGTATGTTTGGTATTGAGGAGTTTACAGCGATAATCAACCCACCTGATGCCTGTATCATGGCAGTAGGGTCTATTGTCAAAAAGCCAGTAATCAAGGATGGTGTCATAGAAGTGGGTAACAGAATGAAAGTTACCTTGTCTTGTGATCATAGGGTCGTCGATGGTGCCGTTGGTGCTAGATTCCTGTCCACATTTAGATCTATGTTGGAAAATCCGGTGATGATGATCGTCTAATTCTTTGGCTTTTCTTTAGCTATAGCGTCCTTCTAGTAAGTCCAAAGTTCATTTGCTTTAATGTAAGAAAGCTGTTTTGAGTATCTGTCTAATTGTTTCACTTGTTTACAACCATAATTCTACAAAAGGGTCTCTTCTCTAGGATAATGGGGTCACGTAACTAACGTGTGATTTAATAAAAGACTCCGCTTTGTGATAAAGAAAAAGGGATGTGATAGAATCACATCCCTTTAATATTTCATCTGAGAAAATAAAATCTCTACAAAGAGAGACTACTCTTAATATCCAGAGCTTTTGTTTCCTCCGTAAGTTCTTCCACCACTACCGGCATCAGATCCTGCAGGTCTTCCCATGTCATTAGAAGCCCCATCACAAAGTCTAAACTCAACTCTTCTGTTCATATAGTGCTGACCTTCTGACGTAGAAGCAGGCACTAATGGGGAAGTTTCTCCGCCATACATAAGTTTAAGTCTTCCTCTATCGACTCCATAATTAGTAACTAGGTAATCAATAGCCGCCTTAGATCTGTTATAAGAAAGAACATTATTGTATTCGTTGGTATTTCTTGAATCTGTATGTCCATAAGCAACAACACAAATATCAGGGCACTGTTTCAATACAGTCGCTACATGGTGTAGTTGACTGTAAAACTCAGGCTTGATGTTATACTTATTAAGGTCAAAATGAATCATAGGTAAGAACCATTCTCCACATCTTGATTTAACTTTACAGCCTGGGCAGTTTTCATTCAATATTTTAATAACATCACCTTCTGACAGTGTCTCTACATTAGGAATATTAGCTACTCCTCTAGAATCAACATCAAAACCTGGTGGTGAGTATGGCTCAGAATCATTACAATCTGCAATACCATCTCCATCAGAATCAAGAACTACACCTCTAGTGTCTACTGCACAATCAGCAGGAGATTCAACTTCTTGGTCAAGCATGTCAATCACACCGTCTCCATCTGTATCTGTAAGATCAAGAGCAGGTCTTCTTTTCAACTCAGCAATATCATTGAAAGTAGCATCAAGAGGATTCAACCAATATAGAGGCTCAGTTCTCTTATCGAAGCTACCAAGGTTGATGGCCAATCTTAGATTTGTATAATGACCTATATCAACGTTATTCGTCTGATCTCCAGAAGTTCTAAATTTGATTCCATCAAGATAATCGTTATCAGAGATCATCACTTGATGTTCCAGTCCTAGATTAATTCTTCTTGAAAGCTTTCTAGCAACTCCCATTGATGCAGTAAATACAACGTGAATGTTAGTCTCATCACCTAGTCTAAAGATACCTGCTTTCTTAAATCCTTCTGTTTCATAATCACCATCATATATGTCATTGAGGGCACTCTTGATGTCCGATCTACCTGATTTGGTATTAAATTTCTCATCTGTAAAGCCAGATGCACTTCTTAAGTTTTGGTAAGGGTTACCGTTTTCATCCAAAAGATCAAGCATCGTCTTGTGCGTATCAAATCCAGCCCCTACTGCAGCATACCAATTCCATTTGTTGTTGGGTGAATGAAAAAGGATATTACCGATATTTATCACACCTTGAAAGGCCAAATATATATATCTTGTCTTATGAGAAGGAAACCAGCCAGTTTCTACATTATCGTAAGGATTAAATACGTTCTCAACAAGACCACTACCTCTAGTTTCCGTACTCCAAGGCTGAGGATCGAGTCCTTTTGCCTGTCCGTAAAAGAAATCTGCTCTTAGTGAGAAAGCATAGTGAATCGCTTTACGTAAATGTAAGCCGACACCATATCCTCCAGGAATAGTCCTATCAACATCACCATCTATAAAGAAGTGACCAATGTGTATTCCAAGTTCCCAAGCATTCTTTGGTTTTGCAGAATATGCGTACTGTCCTGCCTTCCAATTAGCATTCTGCTCAGGATCGACAGTCATTTCGTCATCATATCCAATCATTTCCATTACCGTCTCTTCTTCTTGTGCAAACATAGCACTGCCCAAAAAGAGCAGTAGGAATGATACAAAGTATAATTTCTTAGTCATAGGGTTTCCTTTTTATTCAGATGAATCATTTTTAATTAATCCGTAAATGTATCTAAAATATATGTGTCCACAAATTATATCAGAGCTAAAATTGCCCATCATATCAATAAAAATCGACACATAAAATTAGACATGTAAATATGCCTTTGGTCACTAGTCAAGGTAATCAATATTATATATCAGCATATATAATATATAAATCACTGAATGCTATAATTCTGTATGTATAAAAGTCAAAAAACGGTCCAATATTACTGAGAAGTTCCGTTTTCTTTAATAACTTCTATTTATATTATTTGTAATCGATTGTTTATCAATGTTTTTTATATTTGATAAAAATTTAATATATGCTCAATCATTGGTTTATCTCACCGAATCACATTTCAAGTTCCGACAACGATGGTCTATTTTCAAGTCAAGTGGAAAATATTCACGCAATGACAAACAAGAAGGAACGACTGCGATTGGGTTTTGTCACCAATGGGGACTTTAAAACCCTCAGAAATGATCTGTACAATCTTCAGTCTTTAGCACACGATCCAGCTATCATCGATCTTGGGAAATTTAGAAATACAGACACTCAATTTATGATACAGGCTTTACGCGAGTTGATAAGTGCAGGTATCATTCCAATTCTCATAGGTTTTGAACAAAATTTTCAGGAGATTATGGATCTCGTCCTAGGGGAAGAATATCAAACGGCCATTATCACAAGCAACACAAGAGTTGTCCCGACGAAAAACAGAAAGATAGACTTAATCGGGGCACAGAGACATCGGACACAGATAGGCTCTTCGTTATACGGTGAAGTAATTCCATTGGGTATAATCAAAAATAATGTTCGTCAGGCTGAAGCCCATATCCGAGATAAGGATGCGGTCATTGTTGACCTGAGAGTATTGAAAAGAACTGAAATCCTAGACCAGCATGACTGCTTTCCCAGTGGCTTAACTACGGAAACCCTTTGCCAACTGTGTCGCTATGCAGGATTCAACCCAAGCTTGAAAATCTTGACAATTATTGGATTCAATTGTCCAGATTCTTTAATTCAATCTCGAATTGTAAGTGATCTGGTTTGGTATTTTTCTGAAGCTAATTCTAAAAAATTAAATGAAGTCCCTGATAAATCGGTAATGAAAGAGATTGTCGTCCAATCACGAAATGAGGAAATTTACACATTTGTTAAAAGTGAAACGACAGGTAGAATTTGGCTGGATTTAAATGATTTTAATGGCAATGGAAAATCTCATTACTTGCCTTGTACCAAGGAGGAATTCGATGAAATGTGTGGACAGAATATACCTGACAGAATTATGAAGCACCTTATGGCATGACATTTTCGACGATCTGTTCTAGCCTTAGCGCTCTGGATCCTTTTATTAGGATCTCAGACACATCCAAGTCAAGCAAATCTATATTTTTCATCAATTGATCTACCGTGGCGAATGACTTCATTTCAATGCTATGGTCTCCGAGTGATTTTGCAGCCTTAGCCATATCCGTACCCACAAGGAAGATATATTTCCAGTCCAGCTTGCCTACCATGATCAATAAGTCTCTATGTTCCTTCAATGAAACGGAACCCAATTCCTTCATATCTCCAAGAACCAATGCCTGGTCAGAATTGCTACCCTTGTAAAAACTATTTATACTTGCCTTCATGCTGTCAGGATTGGCATTGTAAGCGTCTAGCACAACACGAATTCCCTTTATTTCCAAAACTTGAGAACGATTGTTAGCTGGCTTATAGGTTGACAATGCACTCACCATTTGAGTAATAGGTACTTCAAAGTAGGTGCCTATCGTCAGTACAGACATTATATTATAGATATTATAATCTCCATAAAGACAAGTCGTAAATTCTCGTCCCTTCCATGTAAATGCTAAGGGATCATAATCAATAATGTTTAGAGAAGATATTGAGAATGGAATACATTGAGTAAAACAAGATATTGCCGAGCTTAGTCTGGTATCATCTCTATTCAGAAATATCATCCCGTTGTTTTCCTTCAAGTACTCAAACAGTTCAGTTTTCGCTTTTAAGACTCCCTCAATATCACCAAACCCTTCAAGGTGAGCAGATCCAATATTAGTGATCAACCCATACTTGGGTTCGCCTATCTTACACAACTCCTCTATCTCATTATGATGATTAGCCCCCATCTCCAGTATAAGTACTTCCGCATCCATCGGACAGGAGAGTATTGTTAAGGGTAATCCTATATGGTTGTTGAAATTTCCTAGTGTCGCATGAGTACCATACTTTTTTGATAACACCAAGTTCAAAAGTTCCTTGGTCGTAGTTTTCCCACTAGAGCCAGTAATGGCGATGACTTTAGATTTTAAGGTATGTCGATACTTGTTTGCCAAGGCTTGTAACGCTAACAAAGTATCTGGACAACGAACGACACGGTCTGATTCTATATCTGTCCTCTCATCTACCACGACTAAGACTGCGCCCTTGTCAAGAGCCATCTGAGCGTACTTATTTCCATCGAAATTTTCTCCCTTTATCCCAAAGAAAATTTTCCCTTTCTGATCTTCTCTACTATCTATTGAGACCTGACGGCAGCCCTCAAAAGTGTGATATATTTTATCGATGTAATCCATATAAAAAAACCCTCACACAAATATGCAAGGGTTTTAATCTAATCCATAATTCTGGATTTACTTATATCGTCTCTTTATTTTTCTTCCACTTTCCTTAAAAGTATTTCCTCCTACATCTTCATTACCCACCGATCCACCAACTCTTATCATTGCGCATCTAAAACCAAGAGTTCTATCGGATTTGTCTTCGTCCTTGAATCTACGTGCCCCTGGAGACAACCAGAACAATCTGTCTGCCCAGCTACCACCCTTTATCACACGAGCCTTATCACTGATAAGTGTGTAATCTCCGTATCCATATGATACAAATTCACTATTATCTCCATCAAGGTAATTTCTTAAATCAGCTTTCTTATAGTTTTCTCGATCGGCAACTTCCTCATCATCCACATATCTTCGCTGCAATCTACCCATGCTATCCTTTTCTACTGGTCGGCCATCTTCATCTACAACAAGCTCTGTAAATCTATTACCTCTATATGGATCAAGATCATGACTTTCTGCATCACTAAGATCTAGGCTAGTCAATGGTCGATAAACATCGGCGGTCCACTCACTTACATTACCTGCCATATTATAAAGGCCAAAATCATTAGGCAAATATTGCCGTATCGGTCCTGGTCTTGATGCTTTGTCATTCAAATTTCCTGACATACCCATGTAGTCTCCTCTACCTCTCTTAAAGTTGGCTAGGATTTTACCTTGCTGTCTACCATGCTTCTCATATCGAGCTTTAGTACCATTCCATGGATAGATCTTTCTATCAGTTATCAACTCATCCTCACTATGTGATTGGTTTCCTTGAAGGGCCAAAGCTGCATATTCCCACTCAGCTTCTGTGGGTAATCTATATCCTGGAAGTGTGATTCCATCTTCTAGTCTGACTTTTCTCTCTCCACCAGTCTTAGTGTCTTGAAGATTCTTCTTGACACTCCCTTCATATTGACCTGCAAAGTATGCATCAGTATCAAAGGCTTCACTATCCTTTTCATCCGGAGTTTCATTCATGATACCTCTTTCTTGTAGAAGCATCTTATTTACAGCATTTGATCTCCAATTACAGTAATCCTTTGACTGTAACCAGTTAACTCCTACTACTGGATAGTTATCATATGCGGGATGTCTAAAATATGTCCCAACCAAGGGCTCATTATATGCCAATTCTTCTCTCCATACCAATGTATCAGGAAGGGCATTCCTATGTACTTCAGGATACGAAATATAAGTTTTCTTTAGGTAATTTAGATACTCTCTGTAATTATGGTTAGAGACTTCTGTCTCTTCCATATAAAACGAAGAAACCGTAATACGTCGCGGTATATTATTCCACTCAAAAGTGACATCCTCTTCTGTCAAGCCCATTGTGAAAGTTCCTCCTTCCACTAAGACAAGATTAGGTCCATTGGTCTGACCTTCATAATCTAGTTTCTCATAACCCTCCGGGCTATCAAACTTAAATCCCGTTGCTGTCGAACGTTCGTCGTCACCACCTCTTCCGCAAGATGATATTAACACTCCGCATAGGAGTAGAAGAAAATAAAATTGAATACTATTTTTCATCGTATTAATGGATTTCTGTGTTAAGGCGTACAAATATAAACTTATTGGTCAAATTCTCCTGATACAAACCAGTACATAAACTATTCCAACATTTAATCAGCGAAATATGCTCAAACAATCGTTGTAATTTATCTTTTTCCTCTTCGATTCATTGAATCTTAATAGCATTCCGATCTCGTGGCTTCCACCTGATGTGGATCCCAAATCTGACACCGTGTAATCATAACTGTATCCTATCTTCAAATTCCCGACTCTGACACCCGTAGAAAATATCAAAGCGTCAGTATTTCCCCAAGCATGGCGATACCATAAACCCGCGTAAAACCTCTTTAAGCCAGTATAAGCTCCAATATTAATTTGTGAAAATTCAGCTTGTCTAACGTAAAGCACGTTTGGAGTAATAAACGAGCCTTCATCCCTTTTATTGCCTCTGTCAAAGTTGATCTGAATTCCACCATGTATAGATATCCTAGTGTTTAAGCCATCATCAGATGTGCCAGTATCAAGGAAAGATTGATCCGGGTTATTGAGATGTTTAAATGAGATACCTATATAATATAGCGGATCATACAGGAGTAATCCAGTTCCAAGATCCAAAAATGTATTGGAAAACGATGAGGGTTGTGCCTCCCTTGTAGGAATCTCGTTTCCACCTGGTGTCATTGCTCCAAATCTCGGATCTAATTGATCAAAAAAAATGAGTCTGTTCCAGTCGAGACTTGTCTGAACAAATGCCGCCTCAACACCAATTTTCATTTGCATATGACCTTTGATCCTCATCTTGTAAGAATAGTATCCAGCTACACGGGTCGTCTTGAGTATTCCATCTCCAGCACTGTCAGTGAGAATAGACAGACCAAGTCCACTATTCGTACGATCAAAGAATTGATCATAGCTTCCAGAGAAGGTAACATAGGCGTTTTGTAATGAGGGCCATTGGTTGCGATAAGTCAAACTAAATGCAGGTGCACTTGATGTTCCAGCAAAGGCAGGATTGAGAAGCAATGGTGAATTATAGAATTGGGAGTAGACTGGATCCTGTGATAGCGTAACAGTAAATGCGCCCACAATAACGTAAATGTATACCATGCAGAAATGTCGCCTTCTTAATATAAAGCTGAATAGTTTTCTCATTTCTCTTGAATCAAGCGTAATATTACAATAGTTGAATGTCCTTAACGTTTTATATAACGAAATTTGCCATCCTAGAATAACTAAACGATCGAAGCGTGAAAATAATCAAGATATCTGTTCTTTTTTCCTTAGCTATCCTTATTTGCTACCCTCTTTCATCGCAGAGGACATTTTCTATTTCCGATAATATCGAGTGGAAAGAGACTAAGGTTTCACTATCTAGCAGTAGTGATAAGTTTACCGGAATCTATGCATCGGACAACACATATTTTCAATACAAGCATCCCCAAATTCCTTCTTACTCTAGGAGATTCCCTATTCCTGGACCTGGAAGCATTGAAGCTACCATCGAGGTATCAAATTACCTTCAGGCAAAGGGTGTTGTTTCTAAAACTAAAAAATACATAGATACTGAAATTGTAGTAACAACTGATATATCAAAGGAGAATGACCAATACTATGCTTTAGTGTATTTCATTCCTGCGATCATAAGTGGGTCTAATATTCTTCTTTGTGAATCATTCAAAATTAATTGTCAATTCTCTCCAACACCTCAAATCAGCTTCCGAGGTCCTACAACGACAACCTCCATATTGACGGAAGGTCAGATCTACAAGATTGTAGTGTCAGAAAATGGAATTCACAAGCTGTCTTATGAGTTTTTGAAAGAAGATCTAAAAATAGATGTAGACAATCTTGATCCTGCGAATCTGAGTATTTATGGCAACGGTGGAGGTCGCCTTCCAGAAGCTCTAGCCATAGAACGTACTGAAGATCTTACTGAAAACCCAATGTTAGCAGTAGGGACAGGAGATGGTAGTCTCGATCCAGGTGATTACTTTTTATTTTATGGTGAAGGCGCTGATGTCTGGCGAACCGAAGGAAAAAATTACATCTTCGACAAGAATATCTATAGCGATAAGAATCATTATTATTTAAAAGTTAATACGTCTCCTAGCAGACGAATCCAATCTTCAGATATTCCTGTAAGCATTGATTATGTCAGTGACGATCATGATGTGCTGATGAGGTACGAAAAAGATATGACCAATTTACTGGGACGAGCAAGTTCCAATCAGGGATCAGGCCAGCTGTGGTTTGGTGATTATTATGGAATTACAAGAACAAGAAACTATAGTGATCACTTTACTATTTCGGATATAGTTTCCGGTAGTAAGGCTACAATCATGTCCTCATTTGCCGGCAGGGCCGATGTGGGAACTTCTTATACTTTAAGAGTGAATGGCGAGGAGTTTACTAAAAATATTGAAAGCACACTTATAGGTGATATTGAGGCTGAATATGCCCGCGTAAGAATATTGCAGAAAGAGGTTACCCTAAGTAATGGACAACCTCAAATCATCGTAGAGTATCCTTCTATACCTGGTAGAGTAACTGAGGGTTGGCTAGACTATATTCAATTATCAGCAAGGAGAAAAGCTAAATATCATTCCGGCCAGCAGATGATTATCCAAGATAAAGAATCGATTGACTGGGCTACTGCACGTGTGACAGTATCAGCATCAGTAAATGACCTTCTCGTATGGGATATCACTAACCCTACCGATCCACAGAATTTGGTAATAGAAAGAATTAACGACAAATATAACCTCGACTATTTTGTGGAAGACGGTATCAAGAGATTTGTGGCTTTCCAGCCAAATATGAACTTTTTATCACCTGAAGCGAATGGCCTAGTAGACAACCAAAACCTCCATGGAATCATTCTTGCCGACATGGTAATTATAGCCTATGATGAGGTAATGGAACAAGCCATGCGACTCGCCGACCACAGGAGCTCTCATGACGGTTTGATGGTGGAAGTCGTGAATATCAATGAAGTGTATAATGAGTTTTCTAGCGGTAAACAGGATCCTACAGCAATACGGGATTTCGCCAAGATGTTATACGACCGAAATATGGGATTCAGATATCTTTTATTGATGGGTGATGGATCATACGATTTTATGGGCTTAATGCCAGAGGTATCTTTTGAGAGTTTTATCCCGGTATATGAAACCATGGAATCCATGGACCCTATAGCTGCATTCCCGACAGATGACTTCTACGCATTACTAGATGATTTTGAAGGAGATGATCTACGTGGCGAACTAGACATTGCTGTAGGTCGTCTTCCTGTAAAGGATTTGGAAGAAGCAAAGGTTGTCGTTGACAAAATAATTCATTATGATACCAGCCCAGAGACATTGGGAGACTGGAGGCTAAATACGGGGTTTGTTGCCGATGATGAAGACAACAATATTCACCTCAACCAATCTGAAGGGATTTCTCAAAGAGTAGAATCTACCCACCCTATTTTTAATCAAAAGAAAATCTATCTCGATGCCTTTGTTCAGGAAACAACACCTGGTGGTCAAAAATATCCGAATGCAACGGCCGCTCTCTATGCTAATGTATTTAAAGGAATGCTCACTCTTGACTATCTGGGACATGGTGGTTCCAAAGGGTGGTCACAGGAACGAGTACTACGTAGTAGCGATATATTATCATGGGATAATTATGACAATCTCTTGACTTTTGTAACTGCTACCTGCTCATTTACCGGTTACGATGACCCCGCAATTCTAACTGCTGGTGAGCAAGCCATGCTCAGCCCAAAGGGTGCTGCAATTGCTCTTTTCACTACTGTACGCGCAGTTTATTCTTTTGAGAATAAAAGACTTACACAATCCGTATTCGATACAATATTCACAAAAGTAGATGGTGACTACCTCACCATAGGTGAAGTAATGAGAAGGGCAAAAAACAACAATTGGCAAGATACACTTAGAATCAATTCTAGAAAATTTGCTCTGATCGGAGACCCGTCTATGTCTCTTGCTCTGCCATCATATGACGTTACTACCACCGGTATCAATGGGAATCCGATATCCATGACTGATACCATAAAGGCCCTGGAAGAAGTGACCATATCTGGAATAATATCAGATTCTGATGGCAACAAGCTCGAGGGTTTCAATGGTACTATCTATCCGACAATTTTTGACAAGGCATCCGAGTTACAAACTCTGGCAAATGACCATACGAGTGACGTCAAGAAATTCAATATGTACAAAAATGTGATATTCAAAGGCAGTGCTGAGGTACTGAATGGAGGTTTCACCTTCTCCTTTGTTGTGCCTAAGGACATAAACTACAGCTATGGCAATGGAAAAATAAGTTACTATGCAGATGATGGAATAAGTAGAGATGCAGCGGGTTACTATACCGATTTTATTATTGGTGGGACGGATGAGAATGCAGTAGCAGATGATGAAGATCCTGAAATTGAGTTATTTATGAATGACAATAAATTTGTCAATGGAGGAATTACAGACAACGATCCCACCCTACTTGTGTATTTGGATGACGATTATGGAATTAATACAAGTGATACTAGTATAGGTCATGGTATCACAGGTGAGTTGGATGGAGACTCGCAAAGTATTTTCGTGATGAATGGTTTTTACGAAGCCAATATCAATGACCATACGAGTGGGATAGTAAGATATCCTCTTAGTAATCTGCAGCCCGGCCTTCATTATATAAAAGTAAAGGCATGGGATATCTCCAACAATTCTACCGAGGGTACTATAGAGTTCCGGGTATTGAAAGAAAATGATAATCAGATAATCAAAGTCTCAAGTTATCCAAACCCTAGTTCTGGCTACGTCTGCTTTCAATTTGAACACAATTTAATTGCCGATGACTTATCCGCCAAAGTTGAAATATTTTCAATGGACGGTAAGTATATAAACACTGTAGATGGTTCCGTTAATGGCTCTGGTTATAGGGAGGATTGTTTGGATTGGGATGGCAGATCAGCTGGAGGCAACATTTTAGGAAATGGAATGTATGTTTATAAAATAAAACTGGTCTCAGATCAGTTAAATCAAAGTCTTGATAGCAACTTCAAAAAACTAATCATATTAAAGTAAGTCATTATATCTTACTATTTTTGTGGACTGAACTGGATAAATCAAATTAAAACAATGAATAAACTCGTTTACAGTGTGATCTGCTTAATGCTACTGGTTACTCTACCACATGCTGAAGCACAATATGATCCTATTAAGAAATGCGTAGTAGACGCAAATGGTGAATGTTTGCCAAATACAATCCTCTCAGCAGTACCTTTCCTGAGAATTGTTCCTGACGCTCGCTCAGGTGCAATGGGAGATGTGGGTATTGCTACTTCAGTTGATCCAAATGCACTGTATCACAATGCATCAAAACTGGCTTTTATCGAGAATAATGTTGGCTTTTCTGCAAGCTATACGCCATGGTTAAGAGACTTAGGTCTGAATGATGTATATCTAACGTACCTTTCTGGTTATAAGCAAATAGATGAATTACAGAGCTTAGGATTTGGTCTTACATTCTTTTCATTAGGTGAGATCAACTTTACAGACGAGCAAGGAAATCCTGCCGGACAGGGTAAACCAAGAGAACTGGCTTTATCATTTGCCTATGCTAGAAAACTATCAAGCAACTTCTCAGCTAGTCTTACAGGAAAATATATCTACAGCAACCTTGCTTCCGGACAACAAGTTCAAGGTATTGATATATCGTCAGCCAATGCTTTTGCGGCTGATATTGCGATGTTTTATAGGAAGGATATTCAGCTATCTGGATATGAGTCTGAGTGGAGCTTTGGTACAACCATCTCCAATATAGGTTCAAAAGTCACCTACACAGATAATGTGGACAAGGATTTTCTTCCGATGAACTTAGGCATAGGAACTGCGCTAAAGTTAAATTTTGACAATTACAATAGTCTTGCATTTGCGCTGGATATAAACAAGCTATTGATTCCAACTCCAATACCTGTGGGACATGAGGATTATGATACTGATTCGTCCGGAATTCCTGACTATAGAGAGAAAGGAATCTTCTCAGCTATGTTGGGTTCATTCAGCGATGCACCCGGGGGCTTTTCAGAAGAATTGAAAGAGCTTAGTTATTCATTCGGTGTCGAGTATTGGTATGACAATCAATTTGCAGTGCGTACAGGATACTATTATGAGAATGCACTGAAAGGTGATCGTCAGTTTTTGACGGTAGGTATTGGGTTGAAATACAATGTCTTTGGTATCAACCTATCCTACCTTGTACCTACTAATAATCGAAGAAATCCTCTGGACAACACGTTGAGATTTACACTCAATTTTAATCTGGATGACACATCTGGAAGCTAATTCTAGTGATTAAAAATTAAAAAAGCCCAGTCAAATTGACTGGGCTTTTTTAATATACCTATAAGCCGGATTCTGTTTCCGCAAGCGGATCTCTATCATTTATCTGGTATAAACCTCACGATCTATACTCAAGCTACCCACCCCTCTCCACCATATTTCTATTTAAAACGAGCCGCCCCTATGTCACAAGGACAGTGAAGATGTACATGGTATTTCAATCTGTTAGTGGACCTCCAATGACAATTGCTTGCCATTGCTGTGAGCTCTTACCTCACTCTTTTCACCCTTACTCCGAGTGAAATCGGAGCGGTATTGTTTCTGCGGCCTTACTGTCATTGCTGACCCATTCGTTAAATGGAACAGTGCTCTACATTGTCCAGACTTTCCTCCCATACATGGACCTAGGTCTCTACATGAGCGATAGAGCAGTATAGGTCAAAGGTAGGTATAATCAGAGTGAGAATGATAAATATTCCAGATTTCATCATCAATCGGTGATAAGTATCTGGTGCTTTCCTAAGCCGAAAATAAAAATAGTATACATTATACTATATCTTAATATGTAAAAGGCTTATTTTTAAGGCTTAAACTACAAGACCATTTAGGTCAAAATGTCTTGAATCGACAAGTCCTCATATTTGGATTAGGAATCATTACAGCATTGTGTTATTACGTCCTTTTCGTAATACCTAAGCCAGTAGATGATCTTTCTCGCCTGCAGAGTTTTATAAATTCTCTACCAGATCACAGCATCGACATTCTTAAGGCATATAAGAATGATGAATCAGATGAGCTAGACCTTGCAAATTTTATAGGCTTTGTAGCGGAAAAGTCCGACGAATCTATATTCTGGAACAACAAAGGCATTGAAGGAAGTGATAAGGAAATTTATATAAATCATGAAGCTCTCTTAGATGGATACCAAGTCAGATCCGGGTTATTGCTGTTTGACGAAAACCAAAAGATATCTGCATCCTTAAATAATTTTCTTAATCTAGAATATCGGTTTGGTCAGACGAGAGAATCCGAACTAGAATTATCCTACACGGGATCAGAGAATGCGTATCCAATGGAGGTGCTTTCCTATTATCCTGCACCTTGGAAGATTCTTTTATTCCTGATATTAATAACCGCTACGCTGATAGGGATATTGCTGCTCATGACCAGGTATATCCTCAATGTAAAGGAACCAAGAAAGTACGCAATCTTTACTGTTACTGGAATCGCAGTCCTGATTCTTATCAGAGGAGGTGTCGGTTCATTGATATCGCTATCAGCCCTTAGTGATGCCACGTTCTTCTCTACACGAAATTTTATATCAACATATAATCCATCAATAGGACTACTAGGTCTTAACATCTTATTGTTTACGACCATTGCTTATTGGATTTACCGTTGGCCTACAAGCGAGAATAGTCATCTAAAAAGATTCAAGACCTTACAAGTCATGGGTGTATTGGCAGTTACTGGCTTATTCCTACTGCTTTTCTTCATCATCCGTGGCATTACATTTAATACTGGCGTCAATTTAAATATAGAGCGGATATTGACTCTTGACAAATACAGTCTTGAGGTCATTTTTATGATTTATTTATCGATGTTGTCAATCTTTTTGATAACCACTAGACTGACCAGTATCATCAATACGTCTAATTCTCCTAAATATAGGATAGCTATATACGGAACAGGAATAATTCTAAGTGTGGCTTTTATGATGTGGCTGAACGTAGGCATGAGCATTATTCCCCCGATAATATTTCTTATTGCCTACTATATTCTCTTTGACCTTTTCCAGGAATCTAGTCGCCAATCTATTGTGTGGGCGATATGGTGGATTATGATTTATTCGGGGTTCTTAGCCGCCATCTTATTTACATATAGCCAACAGAAGCATTTACAGACACGGCAGGCATCCATCAAGAACATTTACCGATTGCAGGATCAAAGTCTTGATGAAAAAATAGTCAAGATAGCTGACGGACTTTCTGAGGAAGAAGACTATAAGGTCTGGGAGCTTCTACAACAGGGTAGAATAGATAGAGAAGATCTAAAGTCCATCTACAAAAACAGTCTTCTTGAGGCGTCAGTTGATAGTGAGATCAAAGACTTTAACATCGACTTATACGACAGTACCTCATTGTCTCTTATCAAATATGATTACGGAACTATATATACTTACAACGAAAAGCTTCGCCAGTCTAAAAAAATCACCAATAGGATATCCTACGACCCGTTTGAGAAGGAATATATTCTTTACCATTTATTGAGAGATAAAAATGGTATACCTTCTCGTCTCAGTCTATTTATTAGACTTAAGGTAGAGAATGTGCCTCCTCATCAAACTGATTATCTCAACTATTCTGTCTATGAAGGTGAAAATCTAATCAAAGAAGGACCCTTTCTGAACAAGGCCGTACCTACAGCTCCATATAAATCTCTTGAGGTAGGCACATATACGCTAAATGGGACTTCTATTATTGTCCATCAGGCGTCTGAAGACATACGCATCATCAATGCCGAGTCAATAGCTAGGTTAGTTAAACCTATATCGCTTTTCTCTTTTCTGTTTTTCATCTTTGGTTTATTGACCATCATCCTTGCTGTGTGTAATGAGAGGTTTGATTTAGGCCTTGATGATCTTAGCTTACGTGTAGAAAATCTGGCATCCTTAAGAGGTCGGATACAGATGGCCATCGTCCTATTGATTATTTTTTCTTTCTTCTTAATAGGACTGGTGACCGCATTCTACTTCAATAATGTACTTGGTGAAACTCAAGAAAAGCAAATTATTGACAATTTAAATGCCGTCAAGGAAGACATCGCTTTGAGATTGCTTGATGCATCCAATGCTGAGACAGCCCTTGCCATACTCAATAATTCACTGCCTTCAATATCAAAGATTCATGACGGTAATTTTAGTCTATATAATAGTAAGGGAACATTAATCAGTACACATGATCTTACCAGTCCTGGCAAACTTGATTATTCCACTTATCAATCGTTGACACTAAATTCAGAAAAAAAATTACGTACGAGCAACTCACCCAATACTAGCGTGATACCTCTAAGGTTACTTACAACGGGAACGTATGGGTTTGTAAAGTACGAAAGCAAAAAACCTCAAGTAATCAAGAGTAAAATAATTGAATTCATCAGCACCATACTCAATGTATATGTATTCCTATTCTTACTCGCAGGGGCACTATCCCTTAGTATAGCTACGTCCATCACACGGCCCTTGGAAGTTCTCGCTGAGAAAATAAAGTCTATATCGCTCAGTAAGAAAAATGAATATCTCGAATGGAATAGTAACGACGAGATAGGAGCTCTGATAAGCGACTATAATAGGATGATTTCTAAACTTGAAGAAAGTGCCTTGACACTTGCCAAAACGGAGAGGGATCTGGCATGGAGGGAGATGGCCAAGCAAGTGGCACATGAAATAAAAAATCCCCTCACTCCGATGAAACTGAGTATTCAGTACCTCCAACGAGCCATTGAATCTCAACCGGAAAAAGCTCAAGAAATGATCGAAAAGGTATCAAGTACATTGATAGAACAGATCGATGGGCTCTCTCAGATTGCGAGCGAATTTTCAAACTTTGCCAAGATGCCTCAAGCTTTTAATGAGAAGGTCATCTTCAATGAAGTTGTAGAAACTGTCCATGATCTATTTAGAAAAAGAGAGGACATGGACATCAAACTTATTGAACCTATAGATGAGATATATGTCTTTGCTGATCGGAATCAATTGATCAGGGTTCTCAATAATCTCATAAAGAATGCCATTCAATCCATTCCTGAAACGAGACGTGGTGAAGTAACCATCTCTTTGGATAAAAACAAATCCAATGCATTTGTCAAGGTTAGGGACAATGGTCGTGGAATTCCAAATGAAATGTGTGATCGTGTTTTTTCACCCAACTTTACTACTAAGAATTCCGGAACGGGTCTAGGTCTGGCTATCTCTGCCAATATCATTGACTCTTTCAATGGCAGCATATATTTTGAGTCAGAAGAAAACCTCGGTACTGAATTTGTCGTAGAGCTACCACTAATGAGGCTAGAAGAAAATTACGATAATAAAAACCGGGTAGTATTGGACTAACCTATGAAATCAGGGCCTCGGCCATTGTCTTACCTATGTCAGCTGGAGATCGTACAACGTTTATACCACACTCTTCCATAATTTTCATTTTGGCCTCTGCAGTATCATCTTTCCCCCCAATGATGGCTCCAGCATGACCCATAGTGCGTCCTTTGGGAGCGGTCTGTCCAGCTATAAAACCGACGACTGGTTTGGTTGCATTTTCTTTGATCCATCTAGCAGCATCAGCCTCCATACTACCACCTATCTCTCCTATCATGATAATGCCATCAGTTTCTGGATCTTCCATAAGTAATTTTACAGCATCCCTCGTAGTTGTCCCTACTATGGGATCGCCACCTATTCCAATACATGTTGATTGTCCGTGACCTGCTTTGGTCACCTGGTCTACGGCTTCATATGTAAGAGTACCTGATCGTGAAACGACACCTATACGTCCAGGTCTGTGTATAAAGCCAGGCATGATACCCACCTTTGCCTCCCCTGGTGTCATCACCCCAGGGCAATTGGGGCCTATAAGTCTGCAATCAAAGTCGTCAAGGTAGGCTTTGACTTTGACCATATCCTGGACAGGAATGCCTTCCGTGATGCAAATAATTACTTTAATACCTGCTGCGGCAGCTTCCATGATGGCATCGGGTGCAAACCTAGGAGGAACAAAAATTATCGAAGTATCGGCTCCAGCCTTTCTGACCGCCTCATCGACAGTATTGAAGACAGGCTTCCCAAGGTGATCAGCGCCGCCTTTTCCAGGGGTAACACCTCCTACAATATTGGTACCGTATTCTATCATCTGCTCTGAATGAAAGGAGCCTTCTTTTCCCGTAAATCCCTGAACAATTATTCGTGACTTCTTATTGACCAATACACTCATGTCCTTACTTTTTTTCGATAATGAAGACATCCTCATCATCCTTATGCATATAATATTTCTCTCTCGCAAATTTCTCCATATCATTCTCCATGTCTTCTCTTTCCTTCTTGGCGGTAGCTATCATAGCTACATATTCCTTTTTCTCCGTCTCCAGTTTTTCTAAAGATGAAGCCAAGCTATTCTGCACAAAGAGATTGTGCGTATCAAAGAAAGCCAACCATACGACAAAGACTAATAGGCAGATCGTATACTTATTTATCCAGCTTGGTGAAAAGGAAAAGAGTCCATCCTTACGGAAATTCTTAAATGTGTTCATGGTTTCCTTATTTGTCACAAAAATATGACAATTATTTATAATCCGAGCAATGCTTTTCCTGGATACACGGCTAGATCTCCTAGATCCTCTTCTATTCTGAGTAGTTGGTTGTACTTTGCGATGCGATCGCTACGAGACGCTGACCCTGTTTTTATCTGACCTGTATTAAGAGCTACAGCAAGATCCGCAATGGTAGTATCTTCCGTCTCACCTGATCGATGACTCATCACCGAGGTATATGCATTGCGAGTCGCAAGCTGGACGGTATCTATCGTCTCTGTAAGAGTGCCTACCTGATTGACTTTAATCAAAATAGAATTGGCAGTCTCAGACTCGATGCCTCTCTGCAGTCTCTTTACATTGGTTACAAATAGGTCATCCCCTACGAGCTGAGTCTTGGGCCCAATGGTCTCTGTGAGTAATTTCCAACCATCCCAATCATCCTCATCCATACCATCCTCTATAGAAAGGATAGGATACTTGTCTACCCATTCCTTCCAAAAACTTACCATATCGGCAGATGATAGTTTGTCACCTGTCGACTGAAACAAATGATAAACGCCTTCTTCTTTGTTATAATATTCTGATGCAGCTGGGTCCATTGCTATAGCCATATCCTCTCCTGGACGGTATCCCGATTTCTCTATCGCCATGAGAACAGTCTCAATTGCTTCCTGATTTGATTTAAGATTAGGAGCAAATCCTCCTTCGTCACCTACATTGGTAGAATAACCTTTGTCCTTTAGTACGTGCTTTAAATGATGAAAAACCTCGACACCCATCCTCAGTCCCTCCTTGAATGTATCTGCATTGAGAGGCATGACCATAAATTCTTGAAAGTCTATATTGTTGTCGGCATGTGAGCCACCATTAAGGATATTCATCATAGGCACTGGCATCACATGTGCATTTACACCACCTACGTATCTATACAAAGGCAGATGACTTTCTTCAGCAGCAGCCTTAGCTACGGCCAACGATACTCCCAGCATGGCATTGGCTCCGATGGCACTCTTATTATCTGTGCCGTCGATCTCCCTCATTATTCCATCGATATAAATCTGATCCATGACATCCTCTCCTATAATCGCACTACGGAGTCTAGATTCTACGTTCTCGCAAGCCTTGATGACACCTCTACCCATGAAGCGATCCTTGTCTCCATCACGTAATTCTACAGCTTCATATTTCCCAGTAGAAGCTCCTGATGGGACGGCCGCTCGGCCTATGTACCCTTCTTCGGTGAGTACTTCTACTTCGACTGTGGGATTGCCCCGAGAATCTAGGATTTCCCGAGCTATGACATCTATTATTTCGCTCATGTCTTACTTCTTTTCTGATTTAATTAAGTCCAAAAACTGGTCGAATAAATACCTTGAATCGTGAGGTCCAGGTGACGCCTCAGGATGGTATTGGACAGAGAATACCGGCATACCTTTTACTTTGATACCTTCAATTGTATCATCATTGAGGTTGATATGTGTTATATCCACTCTATCTGCTGCCGATTCAATAGCAGCCGGGTCGACGCCAAAACCATGGTTTTGGCTGGTAATCTCGCACTTTCCTGTTACTAGATTTTTGACAGGGTGATTGATGCCGCGATGTCCATGATGCATCTTATAAGTAGGAATATCCTGAGCCTGAGCCAGTAACTGATGTCCTAGGCAGATTCCAAATACCGGCTTATTGGCTTTCAGCAGTTCTTTAATCGTCTCAATGGCATAAGGCATCGCTGCCGGATCGCCGGGTCCATTGGACAGAAAGTAACCATCAAATTCTCGATCAAGAATATCGCTTGCCGAAGTTGTGGCGGGGAACACGGTGAGCTTAGCCCCTCTCTCTACCATACAGCCGAGGATGTTCTTTTTTGTTCCAAAATCCAAGACTGCAATGCTTATATCAGACTGGTCATCACCCAATGTATATATTTCTTTAGTTGACACTTTAGATGCCAATTCGAGACCAGCCATAGAAGGAACTTTGTCCAATTCTTCTTTGAGTCTAGCTGGATCATCTATCTCATTGCTAATGATACAATTCATAGCTCCTTTGCTCCGGATATGTCTTACGAGGGCCCTCGTGTCAACATTATAAATCGCTACTATTTTTTCACTTTCAAAATAGGTCTGGATATCAGCATCGGCCATGGGGCGAGAATATTCATTGGTGAAATTCTTGCATACTAGACCTGATATCTGTACATGGTCTGATTCTGTATCGGCATCCTTTGTGCCATAGTTTCCTATGTGAGCATTGGTCGTGACAAGAATCTGTCCATAATATGATGGATCGGTAAACACTTCCTGATACCCTGTCATTCCGGTATTGAAACATATTTCCCCAGTGGCTGTTCCCTTAATTCCTGCTGCTGAACCTTTGAGAAGAGTGCCATCTTCTAGCATCAGCAGGGCTGTATTTGGTTGGTCGGACATAGGCTATCCTGTATAACAGATTATGATTTTAGCAAATATAAGATATTGTCAAATGAATTAAGGTCTTGAAGGCTATGAACCGAATGACGATGCAAACGAACCAGGTGAATTCACCATATTTCAATCAGTTGATCTGTACAAACCAAAAAAAAAGACCGCCATGGAATTCCATAGCGGTCTTTTATATATTGTCGAATAATCTTTACTATTCTTCTTCTGATGATGCAACGGATTGTGTTGTTGCAGCAGCAGCCGCGGCAGATTTCTTACCACCACGTCTTCTTCTTCTCTTCTTGCCCGTCTCTGGAGCAGTGTTTGAGTAAATCTCATTGTAATCTACAAGCTCTATCATAGCAAGCTCTGCACCATCGCTGTGGCGAAAGCCCGTTTTCATCACCCTTACATATCCTCCTGGTCTATCACCTACTTTAGCAGCGATATCACCAAACAATTCAGAGACAGCGTGCTTATCCTGAAGATAACTAAACACAACACGTCTTGAGTGAGTTGTATTGTTCTTGGCCTTGGTGATGAGTGGCTCTACATAAGGTCTCAAGGCTTTGGCCTTAGCCAGAGTCGTATTGATACGCTTATGTATAATAAGGCTTGATGCCATGTTCTTGAGTAAGGCCGCTCTGTGTCCTTTTTTTCTCTTGAGGTGGTTAAACTTCTTTCCGTGTCTCATGATTAATATTGTTTGCTTCGCATCACCTTCTTTAGTCCCTTGTAGCTTGGAACACAATTAAAGAATCGGTAAATGCAGTTTCTATCCGGATATTCCGAGCTACACCGATACTAATAAATTATTCTTCGTCAAGCTTGTACTTCGACAAGTCCATGCCGAATGTCAAGCCTTTGTTTTGTAATAGTTCTTCAATCTCCACAAGAGACTTCTTACCAAAGTTTCTAAACTTCAGCAACTCATGCATATCATACTTGACCATTTCTCCAAGAGAATTAATCTTAGCCGCTTTGAGACAATTGTAAGCCCTTACTGACAAGTCAAGATCTTCAAGAGAAGTCTTGAGAAGTTTTCTCATGTGCAATATATGCTCATCAACGATGTCATCTTCTCTACTCGATGCATCATCAAAAGTGATATTCTCATCTGTAATCAGCATCAAGTGCTGGATTAAAATTCTTGAGGCCTCTTTTACTGCATCTTCAGGATGGATAGTACCATCAGTATGTACATCAAGGATGAGTTTTTCATAATCTGTACGCTGACCTACCCTTGTGTTTTCTATAGTATATGCGACCTTCTTTATGGGAGTATAGATGGCATCTACTGGAATAACTCCTATCGGTGCATCTTTCGGTAAATTCTCATCCGCAGTTACATATCCTCTACCTTTTGTTATGGTAAGCTCGATCTCCAAATTTACTGATGTATCCATTGTACAAATAACCAGGTCTGGATTCATCACTTTAAAGACATTGTTGTGTGCCTCTATATCTTCTGCAATAAACTGATCCTTCCCGCTAATTGTCAAGTATACTTTCTCGTCCTTAGTCTCCTCTTCAGCATTGATAGGTTTGAGTCTTACCTGCTTTAAATTGAGGATCATATCAACCACATCTTCTATCACGCCTTTGATGGTAGCAAACTCATGATCAACGCCAGCTATTCTCACTGCAGAGATGGCATATCCCTCAAGTGATGATAATAGAACACGTCTCACTGAGTTACCTATCGTCTGGCCAAAACCCGGCTCGAGGGGTTTAAATTCAAGAGTTCCTTGAAAGTCAGTAGCTTTCTGAAGAATGATCTTATCTGGCTTCTGAAAAGTAAGTATGCTCATGCAATAAAGTTTATAGGTTGAATTACTTAATTAGATAAAGGCCATTGTCAAAAACAGCCTTATTAATGTATTACTTAGAATAAAGTTCAACGATCAATTGTTCGTTAATCTTTTCTGGAATCTTTGATCTTTCAGGATATTCCAAGAATTTTCCTTCTTGTCTATCAGGGTTCCACTCTAGCCATGAAAAGTTTCTCACGTCAGATTTTGATGCCATTGAATGTGTAATGACCTCGAGGTTTTTGCTTTTTCCCCTTACACTTATTACATCACCTGGTCTTACCAGAGCAGAAGGAACATTGGTCAAAACTCCATTAAGCAAGATATGCTTATGTGACACCAATTGTCTGGCTCCACGTCTTGTAGGAGCAATGCCTAATCTAAAGATTATATTATCAAGTCTAGCTTCAAGGAACTGAAGTAGAATTTCCCCAGTAACTCCTTTCTTACTATTGGCCTTACTAAATAGATTTCTAAATTGACGCTCAAGAATACCATAAGTATACTTGGCTTTTTGCTTTTCCATCAACTGCAGCTTATAGTCAGAAGGCTGTCTTCTACGCCTTCCTGATCCATGCTGTCCAGGTGGATATTTTCTTTTTTCAAAAGCCTGATCATATCCAAAGATAGATTCTCCAAATGCTCTTGATTTCTTAGTTCTAGGTCCTGTATATCTTGCCATTAATCTTAAAGGTCGATGTGGTGATTAAACTCTTCTTTTCTTGGGAGGTCGACATCCATTATGTGGGATGGGTGTCACATCCTTAATACGTGTGATCTTAATTCCAAGCCCATCAATAGCTCTGATAGCAGCTTCCCTTCCTGATCCAGGTCCTTTCACATATACTTCAGCCGATCTCATGCCTGCATCATAGGCCACTTGTCCTGCATCTTGTGCTGCAATCTGAGCAGCGTAAGGTGTGTTCTTTTTAGATCCACGGAAACCACCTTTACCGGCAGATGACCATGAGATTACTTCACCTTTCCTATTACACAGCGAAATGATAATGTTATTGAAACTGGCCTTGATATAAACCAAGCCCTCAGGATCGACAACAACTTTTCTTTTTTTAGCTTTAGCCATTCTATCAGATTATTTAGTCGCTTTCTTTTTATTTGCTACAGTCTTTCTTTTTCCTTTTCTCGTACGAGCATTGGTAGATGTACGTTGTCCTCTCACTGGAAGACCTTTCCTATGACGTAATCCTCGATAACACCCGATGTCCATCAATCGCTTGATATTTGTCTGCACTTCACTTCTCAGCTCTCCCTCTACTTTGTAGTCATTCTGTATCATACCTGATATGGTACGTATATTGTCATCAGTCCAGTCTTCTACCTTGGTAGCATGCTCTACTCCAGCTTTGTCCAGTATTTCAGACGCACGTGACGGACCAATACCGTATATATAGGTAAGGCTTACTGAGCCCCTCTTATTTCTAGGTAAATCTACTCCAGCGATTCTTGCCATAGCTTATCCTTGTCTTTGTTTGAATTTTGGATTCTTCTTATTTATGACGTACAGCTTCCCCTTGCGGCGAACGATTTTACAATCTGCTGATCTTTTCTTGACCGAGGCTCTTACTTTCATGGTTACAAGCGTTATTTATATCTATAAGTGATTCTTCCTCTCGACAAATCATAGGGTGACATTTCTACCGCTACTTTGTCACCTGGAAGTATCCTTATATAGTTCATTCTCATCTTTCCTGATATGGTAGCTACAATGAGGTGGTCATTCTCTAAACGTACCCGAAACATTGCGTTTGACAATGATTCTTCAATGATTCCGTCCTGCTTTATAAGACCTTGTTTCGCCATACTCAAAAAATGGAGTGCAAATATCTAATTTTTTAGCCTAATTTCCTCAAGATAGGGGTTGTTTTTTACAGCTTCTTCTATAATCTGATGATCTGATAAAATATCGGCTTTATCCTTCCTTACGACCACCGTGTGCTCAAAATGAGCAGATGGTTTTCTATCCTTACTGATGATGGTCCATCCATCGCTATCCTGTCTTACATCTCTGGTACCCGCATTGACCATTGGTTCAATAGCTATGACAAGGCCATCCTTGAGTAGCTGTCCCCTACCTCTTTTTCCGTAATTGGGTACTTCTGGTGACTCATGTAAATTGCGACCTACCCCATGTCCTACAAGCTCTCTTACAACACCATAGTTGTGATCTTTTTCACAAAAATGCTGCACTGCAAACCCAATATCGCCTAGTCTTTTACCCACAATTGCTTGCTCTATGGCCTTATTCAATGACGTTTTAGTCACTTCCAATAATTCCAGAGTGGCTCCCTCTACGCCATTCAAGGCAAATGTGTAAGCTGCATCTCCATAATATCCATGATGCAAAACACCACAATCTACCGATACAATATCCCCCTCAATGAATTCTTCGTCATTTGGAATTCCATGTACCACAGCCTCATTCTTCGAGATACACAGGGTTGAAGGAAAACCATTATAATCTTTAAATCCTGGTACAGCACCTTCATGTGACCTAATAAATTCCTCAGCCTTTATATCCAACTCAGATCCAGTAATGCCTGGTTTGATAAGATTTCCTACTAGAGTGAGGGTCTTAGATACCAAAAGACAATTCTGTCTGATGATCTCTACCTCCTCGTCAGTCTTATAATAAACCATATTTACATGCTGGCTCCGATGCCTTGCATTCCACCTCGACCCTTGAGTCTGCCAGACTTTACAAGACCATCATACTTACGCATAAGGAGATAACTCTCGATTTGCTGCAGCGTATCCAATACAACTGCCACTAAGATCAAGAGTGAAGTTCCTCCAAAGAACATTGCGAATCCATCATTTACTCCAAAGATGGCCACGATGGCCGGGAAGATCGAAATGAACCCGAGGAATATAGAACCAGGTAATGTAACCCTTGTCGTCAGACTATCGATAAATTCCTGTGTCTGAGTACCGGGCTTGATACCTGGAATAAATGCATTTTGTCTCTTAAGATACTCCGCATATTGCTGAGGATTGACTAGCAATGCCGTATACACATACGTAAAGATCACCACTAGCAAGAAGAATATTACGTTATATGGTAGTGATTTCCAATCCGATAAGCTCGTAAGGAATCCTCCCTGGCCTGCATCGTTAGAAAACCATAGTGCTACCGTCGGAGGTACAAACATGATCGCCTGTGCAAAGATGATAGGCATCACACCAGAAGCATTTACCTTTAATGGGATGTAATCTCTAGCCCCTGACACTGGAATGTTTCCTCCCGATCTACCTACCATTCGTTTAGCAAATTGAATAGGGATTTTTCTTACACCTTGTACTATTAGTACGCATACTAACACCGTAAGGAACAGAACGATCAACTCTAGAAGGATCATAAACAAACCTCCACTGCTATTGAGCTGGGTCTGGATCTCTGCAAAAAACGATCTAGGCAAGGCAGCTATTATACCTATCATGATAAGTAACGAGATACCATTACCAATTCCTTTGTCTGTTATTTTCTCACCCATCCACATGGCAAATACAGTACCTGTAGATAAGATAATCATATTACTCAACCAGAAGACCGAAAGATTAACATTAGGTGACAGGGCACCAGGTAGACTAGATATGTATGTCAAATATCCACCTCCTTGAACCAAGGTGATGAGTACCGTTAAAAATCTAGTGATCTGAGTAATCTTTTTACGACCTGACTCTCCTTCCTTGCTCTGCAATCTCTGAAAATATGGGACCGCAAATCCCAATAATTGAATGATGATCGATGCCGTGATATAGGGCATGATACCTAGAGCGAAAATCGCTCCCATATTAAAAGCTCCTCCCGTAAATATATTGATGAGACCCAGTAGATCCTGACCTCCACCACCTCCAGACAGAGCTGCTTTGAGCCCTTGAGGGTTGATACCCGGAAGGACTATGTAGGAACCCAGTCTGAAAATTGCCAACAAAGCCAAGGTGTAAAGGATACGCTGACGGAGTTCATTTATACTCCATATATTCTTCAGTGTCTCAAAAAACTTATTCATTCGTCGCTATTATACTAGATTAATAGAACCTCCTTGTGATTCAATTTTAGACTTGGCACTCTCTGAGCACGCATGAGCTGTCACTGAGACTTTAACTCCCAGTTCTCCATTGCCCAAGACCTTCACTTTATCATTCTTGTTGATGATGCCATTCTCGATAAGGGCCTCAAGAGATAACTCTTTGAGTCCATATTTCTCAGCAATGGCTTGAAGTCTACTCACATTGAGAGCAACAAATGTAACACGATTATGGTTTTTAAAACCTCTTTTAGGAAGCCTCATCTGCAATGGCATCTGACCACCTTCGAAGTTTCTTTTTCTACTCCATCCACTTCTTGATTTTGCTCCTTTATGACCTCTCGTAGAAGTACCACCTTTTCCTGACCCCTGGCCACGTGCTATTCTTTTCTTTGATTTTATAGACCCTTTGGCGGGTTTTAAATTATGTAATTGCATAATCTTAGATTTACGCTTCTTCTACTTTAATGAGGTGTTCCACGCTTCTGACCATTCCCATGATCTGAGGTGAAACCTCTTTTTCTACTGTATGGTTTATTCTTCTCAGACCCAGTGCCTTCAGTGTGGCCTTCTGTTTCTTATGCCTGTCTATACTGCTCTTTATCTGTGTAATCTTAATCCTTGACATGACTTATTAATTTTCTAGCCTTCAAATAATTTTTCCAGAGTAATTCCTCTATCACGAGCTACTTCCTCAGGACCTCTCAGTTTAGTTAAAGCATCCATAGTGGCTTTAACAACGTTATGCGGATTTGACGATCCTTGTGATTTTGCCAATACATTATGCACACCACCTATCTCGAGTACGGCTCTCATCGCCCCACCTGCAATCACACCTGTTCCATCTGATGCTGGCTTAATCAACACCTTACCTGCACCATACTTGCCTTTCTGTTCATGAGGGATCGTTCCTTTATATATAGGAAACGTAACAAGCGATTTCTTTGCTTCATCCACAGCCTTAGCTATCGATTCCTGGACATCCCTAGCCTTTCCTAGTCCATGTCCTACAGTACCTTTCCCATCACCTACAACCACCAGTGCCGCAAAGCTAAACGTACGTCCCCCTTTGGTTACCTTGGTTACCCTATTGAGACTCACCAACTTTTCCTTGAGCTCTTTATCGGCAGCTTTGATTCTTTGCTGATTACCTTTCATGTTGTAATATTCTAATTATTAGGTCCTGGTGTATTCCATCCAGGTCCCTGGTATTTTTAAATATGAAGTCCACCTTCTTTAGCGCCGTCAGCTAGTGCTTTCACTCTACCATGGAATAGGAAACCTCCTCTGTCCATCACAGCGGACTCTATATTCAGTCCCTTGGCTCTCTCAGCTATAAGTTTACCTACGCTTTGTGCCTGCTCACCTTTGTTGCCCTTGTCGATTTCTTTTGAAGAAGCGCTCGCGAGCGTTACACCCTTAGTGTCATCGATCAATTGACAATAAATAGATGAATTGGACCTATATACTGACAACCGAGGTCTGTCAGAAGTACCATTGACCTTTTTTCTAATACGGTAGTGGATTCTTTTTCTTTTTTCTGTCTTACTTATCATGACTAAATGGTATTATCTAAAATTACCCGGCTGTCTTACCGGCTTTTCTTCTAATTTGTTCTCCTACAAACTTGATACCTTTTCCTTTGTAAGGTTCTGGCTTTCTGTAAGCTCTTATTTTGGCACATATCTGTCCCACTAATTGCTTATCGATTCCTTCGATACTAATCCGTGGCGGCTGACCTTTTTCCATAGCAGTGGTCAAGGTAAGCTCATCTGGTATGTAGAACATAATGGGGTGTGAGTAACCAACCGATAATTCAAGCAAGTTACCTGTATTACTACACCTATATCCAACACCGATAAGTTCCATTTCCTTTTTGTAACCTTCTGATACTCCTGTCACCATATTAGATATCAGGGAACGGTACAGTCCGTGTAACGCTTTGTGTCGCTTCTGATCGGTAGGCCGACTCACTGTAAGATTACCATCTTCTGTTTCTACCTTGAGGTCAGGATCTATTTGTTGTTTCAACTCACCCTTAGGACCTTTGACAGTCAACAAATTACCTTCAGAGACGTCAATACTGACGCCATCAGGTAGAGAGACTATTGCATTTCCTATTCTTGACATGACTCGTATCTTTTAATAATTCTAGTATACATAGCAGAGAACCTCTCCGCCTACGTTATCTTTTTTAGCCTGCTTATTTGTCATCACTCCTCTACTAGTAGAGACGATGGCTATTCCCAATCCATTAATGATTCTCGGTAGATTGTTAGCTGGAGCATATTTTCTCAATCCAGGTCTACTGATCCTTCCCATCTTGCGGATAACAGGATCCTTAGATATAGGATCATACTTGAGGGCGATCTTGATCATTCCTTGCTTACCCGCTTCATCATCAAACTTATACTTGTGGATGAATCCTTGATCATAGAGGATCTCAGTGATCTTCTTTTTCATATTGGAAGCAGGAATATCCACAACTCTGTGGCTAGCCTGCTGGGCATTTCTGATTCTTGTCAGATAATCTGCTATTGGATCTGTAGCTGCCATAATTTTCTTTGTCTTCTAGTTATTTACCAACTGGCTTTAGTGATTCCAGGAATTTTTCCAGCCAATGCCATTTCTCTGAATGTGACTCTATTGATCCCAAACTTTCTCATATAACCTTTGGGTCTTCCAGTAAGCATGCATCTATTGTGCAGTCTTACTGCTGAAGAATTCTTGGGTAGCTTATCAAGCTCGTCCCATCGTCCTTCTTTTTTCAACTGAGCTCTTTTCTCAGCATATTTAGCCACAAGCTTACGTCGCTTGGCTTCTCTTGCTATGATAGATTTTTTGGCCATCGGTGAATATTAATTTCTTTGGTTTTTAAAAGGTAATCCCATTTCTTTAAGAAGTGAGAGTGCCTCTTTATCAGTTTTGGCTGTGGTCACAAATGTGATGTCAAAGCCGCTAATTTTTCCTACTTTATCAATATCAATTTCGGGAAAGATAATCTGCTCTTTTATACCCAAGGAATAATTACCTCGGCCGTCAAAACTCTTATCATTGATCCCTCTAAAGTCCCTCACCCTAGGCAAAGCCACACTTATCAATCTTTGTAGGAACTCATACATCATCGTGTCTCTCAATGTAACTCTGGCACCTATGGGCATTCCCTCTCTCAACTTGAAATTAGATACCGATTTCTTAGCCTTAACCATAACGGCCTTCTGACCAGCGATGGTTGTCAGTTCATTGGCAGCATTGTCCACCAGTTTCTTATCTTGGGTAGCACCACCTACACCTTGATTGAGACAAATCTTCTCAAGTCGAGGTACTTCCATGATAGACTTGTAACCATACTCTTCCATGAGTTTGGGTACTATCTTCTCTTTATAGTCTGTCTTAAGTTTGGGTAAGTAAGCCATTATTTAAGTATTTCTCCTGATTTTTTAGCATATCTGACGGACTTGCCATCAACGATTTTTCTACCTATACGTGTAGTCTCTCCACCTTTAGGGTCCACGATCATCACGTTTGATATATGGATTGGTGCATTGATCTCATTGATACCTCCTGGATTCTCATTGGTCGGCTTAGTATGCTTCTTACGCATATTGACTCCTTCCACGATAACTCGGTCTTTCTTAGGAAGCACTTCCATCACATCACCTTTCTTACCCTTGTCTGCTCCCGCAATCACGATCACGGTATCCCCTTTTTTTATCTTATGTTTTGGTGCAAATCTTTTCTTTGCCATCTCTACTAGGTTATATTCTTTATAAAACTTCCGGAGCCAATGAAACGATCCTCATATAGTCCTTATCTCTCAACTCTCTCGCTACAGGTCCAAATATCCTCGTTCCTCTTGGTTCGTCTGCTACGGTCAGTAGAACTACTGCATTGTCATCAAAACGGATATACGATCCATCTTTTCGACGTATTTCTTTTCTAGTTCTTACCACTACTGCTGGAGATACAGTCCCTTTCTTTACTCCGGTCGTACCGGCAGCAGCTTCTTTTACAGTAACTATTATTTTGTCACCTATAGAAGCATATCTTCTCTTTGACCCACCGAGTACTTTGATGCAGAGCACTTCTTTGGCTCCACTGTTGTCGGCTACTTTTAGTCTGGATTCTTGCTGTATCATTTCTGCAGTTCTTTTCTATATTTATTACTTGGCCTTTTCTACTACCTCTACGAGATTCCATCTTTTTCTACGGCTCAATGGTCTTGACTCTTCAATCTTTACAGTATCTCCTACACCACACTGGTTCTGCTCATCATGAGCCATAAGTTTCTTTGATTTCTTCATGTACTTTCCATAGATAGGGTGCTTGATACGCCTTTCTATCTTTACGGTAATAGACTTCTCCATGGAGTTACTTACCACTACACCTACTCTCTGTTTTTTCACTGATTTATTCTCGCTCATTGTGACCTTCTTCTGTTTCTGATTTTAGTTCTTTTTTTCTGGTCACCATCAGTCATCTTCTCCAACTCTCTTCTTCTGACCTCAGTTTTTAATCTAGCTACATCACGGCGTACTTCTTTGAGTGTCAATGGATTCTCCAGACCTTTGATTGCATGATCAAATTTCAGTTTTTGGTACTGAACTTCTGTCTCCTTTAACTCGCTCACTAAGTCAGCATCATTAAATTCCTGTAGCTCTATAAATTTCTTACTAGGCATTTTCCTTCGGTTTATTAAGCTTCGCTATAGTCTCGCCTCACGACGAATTTTGTCATTACTGGTAGTTTCTGTGCCGCCAGTCTCAGTGCTTCTTGAGCTAAAGCGGTAGGAACACCATCTATCTCAAACATGATACGGCCTGGTTTGACTACTGCTACATAGTGGTCCAAGGCTCCTTTACCTTTACCCATCCTGACTTCCTGAGGTTTGGCGGTTATAGGTTTATCAGGAAATATCCGAATCCACACTTTTCCTTCCCTCTTCATATATCTGGTAAGTGCTATCCTTGCAGCCTCTATCTGTCTGTTGGTTATGTAAGCCGAGTCAAGTGACTTGAGGGCAAATGTACCAAAGGCAATAGAACTGCCACGGGTACTCAAACCCTTGATGCGACCCTTCTGCATTTTCCGATATTTCGTTCTTTTCGGTTGAAGCATTTTACTCTATTTTATCTGTTCCTTTGTCCAAAAGAGGCGCAAAGGTACGTTTTTATTTTTTCGTTATCTCCTTCTCTTTGGCTTACGTCCTCCTTTCTTATTGTCTACGCCTACATTCGGACTTAGATCTCTCTTTCCTAGAACTTCACCCTTGCAAATCCATACTTTGAGTCCTATCTTTCCATACACCGTCTGAGCTTCTACAAGTGCATAATCAATATCCGCTCTGAAGGTATGAAGTGGCGTACGTCCGTCTTTGTATTCCTCAGATCTCGCCATCTCCGCTCCATTCAGTCTTCCACTGATCCTTATCTTAATTCCTTCTGCTCCGGCCCTCATTGAAGACTGGATTGACATTTTGATTACTCTACGATAGTTGATTCTTGCCTCGATCTGCTTAGCTATAGATTCTCCTACGATATAAGCATCCAACTCGGGCTTTCTGATCTCTATAATATTTATCTGTACATCAGATCCTGTAATCTTCTTGAGCTCTTCTCTGATGCGATCCACCTCTGAACCTCCTTTTCCGATGATAATTCCAGGACGTGACGTATGAATCGTTACTGTGATACGCTTTAGTGTGCGCTCGATGATGATCCGTGCGATACCGCCTTTAGAAACTCTGGCTCTGAGATACCTTCTGATTTTTTCGTCACCTACCACTTTACTGGCAAAATCTTTTCCTCCATACCAATTAGAGTCCCATCCGCGGATGATACCTAATCTATTACCTATTGGATTTGTCTTTTGACCCATTTATCGTGATTTATTCTTCTATGATTTCTGCAACTTCCTGTGCATTGTCCTCCTCAATGGCGACTTTGTTTTCCACAACGATCGTTACGTGATTATACTTTTTACGAATACGGTGAGCTCTACCATGAGGTGCTGGTCTGAATCTCTTGAGTACCATACCTTCATCTGATAATGCTCTCTTGATATAGAGGCCATGATCCTCAACACTGTAAGCTGACTGTGTCTTGTTTTCCCAATTGGCAACTGCCGACATCAATACTTTCTCTGCCCACAATGCTGCTTCCTTCTTGGTGAATTTCAACAAGTTCAATGCTTCATCCACTGACTTTCCTCTTATATTATCCATCACCAGTCTCATCTTACGAGCAGACATTGGACAATTTTTCAATTTTGCTTGAGCTTCCATATCTAAATATTATTTAGCTTCTACTTTCTATTTCCTGCGTGACCTTTAAAGTTTCTTGTCGGGGCAAATTCTCCCAACTTATGTCCTACCATGTTTTCCGTAACAAATACTGGAATAAAATTCTTTCCATTGTGTACAGCAATCGTCTGTCCTACCATATCTGGAATGATCATGGATGACCTAGACCACGTCTTAATGACAGTCTTCTTTGATGATTCTGAAGCAATCTGAATTTTTTTCAGCAGCTTATGATGAATGTAAGGTCCTTTCTTTATTGATCTAGCCATCGCTTATTTTCTAGATTTAGATTTACGTTTTGATATAATCAGACTGGTAGAATATTTCTTATTGCTTCTAGTCTTTTGTCCTTTGGCCATAATTCCGGTACGAGATCGTGGATGTCCTCCAGAAGCTCTTCCTTCACCACCACCCATCGGGTGATCTACAGGGTTCATCGCAACACCTCTTACACGAGGTCTCTTTCCTCTCCATCGGTTTCTTCCTGCCTTACCCAATACTTGCAACTGGTGATCAGGATTGGAAGTTGTACCCATCGTAGCTCTACATGTCAATAGCACTTTTCTTACCTCACCCGAAGGAAGCTTAACGATACCGTATTTACCTTCTTTACCTACAAATACTGCTGATGTTCCAGCACTACGTGCCATGGCACCTCCCTTACCAGGAGTCAATTCTACATTATGAATAGATGATCCTGAAGGTATGTCATCAAGTACCAGAGTATTCCCGATATTGGGAGCAGCATCTTTCCCTGACATGATCTCAGCTCCTACTAGCAATCCATCAGGAGCAATGATGTATCTTTTCTCACCATCCTTATAGAATATGAGAGCGATGAAGGCTGATCTATTGGGATCATACTCTATCGTCTTGACTACGCCTGGAACCCCATCTTTGTTTCTCTTGAAATCAATTATCCTATATCTACGCTTGTGGCCACCGCCTCGGTTGCGTACCGTCATTTTACCATCATGGTTACGACCACCTGTCTTTGAAAGACCCGTAACTAGGCTTTTCTCAGGTATATTAGTCGTAATGATACTATAGTCCAGACCCACTCTTTGGCGGATTCCCGGTGTCGTCGGATTATACTTTTTTACTGGCATGGTATCTCTCTTTCTTTATCTTATAAATCACCGAAAAAATCAATGCTATCACCCTCTGATAGAGTAATAACAGCTTTCTTATAAGCACTTACTCGTCCTTTAACCATTCCTGATCTCGTATTTCTATTTTTGGACTTAGCAGGCATGATCGCTGTATTCACTGAATTTACATTCACGCTGTAGAGTTTCTCTACGGCCTTTCTTATTTCGATCTTATTGGCCTTTCTATTCACCACAAAAGAATATTGTCCTATCCCCTCGGATAGTTTCTCGCTCTTTTCTGAGATAATAGGTTTTATTAATATTTGCTTAGGCATAATGTCTTCTTATTTCTAGCTAAATGTCTCTTTAATTTTTCCTATGGAACTTTCACTAAGGAAAATCGTGTCAGAATTTAGAATCTCGTATACATTGACACTATCAGCATTGACTACCCTAGAGTGAGGAAGGTTTCTACCTGATAGGTACAGATTCTTATCATTGTCACCCAATACCAATAGTGATTTCCTGCCAGATTCTAGGTTTGTTAACACCTGAGCCAGTTGGCTTGTCTTTGGTTGATCGAATGTAAAATCCTCAACCACTTTCAATGCACCATCCTTGGCTTTGGTCGATAGTGCTGACGCTCGAGCTAGTGTTTTCACCTTTTTATTGAGCTTGATCTTATAAGTACGTGGTCTAGGACCGAATATCCGACCACCACTTCTAAACAATGGGTTTTTTATTGATCCTGCTCTGGCTGTACCAGTCCCTTTTTGTTTCTTAATCTTTCTCGTCGAACCTTTTATCTCTCCTCTCTCTTTGGCCTTATGCGTACCTTGTCTCTGGTGGGCGAGATATTGCTTCACGGCAAGATACATGACATGATCATTGGGCTCTATACCAAAAATCTCATCAGGAAGGTCTACATTTCTCCCAGTGCTCTTGCCATCTATATTTAGTACATCGATCTTCATAATCAGAACTTTTCTATTAGAACATATGAACCTTTGTGACCAGGAATCGCTCCTTTGATCAACATTACATTTTTTTCCGGCATTATCTTGACGACCTCAAGGTTGGTGATTTTTATTCTTTGGTTTCCCGTCTGACCACCCATCCTCATGCCTTTAACTACCTTGGCCGGATAAGAGGCGGCACCGATAGAACCCGGCGCTCTAGCTCTATTGTGCTGACCGTGAGTAGCATCTCCTACACCTTTAAAATTATGTCTCTTGACAACCCCTTGAAATCCTTTTCCCTTTGACGTACCCACTGCATTGACAAAATCACCTTCGGCAAACACATCTTCAATAGTGATCTTGTCACCAAGACCCTTCTCCAATGTTGCATCACGCAATTCAATCAACTTTCTTAATGGAGTAGTGCCGGCATTCTTGAAATGGCCTAGCATCTGTGCGGAAGTATTCTTTTCTTTTTTACTACCATATCCTACTTGTAGGGCATTGTAGCCGTCAGTTTCTTCCAATTTTACTTGGGTAACAACATTAGGTAGAGCTTCTACGACTGTACAAGCTACATTTTTACCTGCATCTGTAAAGATGCTGGTCATACCTATTTTCTTACCTATTAATCCGTTCATCTTCTTAATGTTTAGGATCAAAAAAAATGGACCAATAAGACCAAGGTCTTATATTAAATATCGCGTGAAAACTAAAGATGATGCTTACTAAGTAAGCTTTACTTGAATATCCACTCCACTAGGCAATTCCAACTTGGACAATGCGTCCACAGTCTTCTGCGTAGGTGTAAATATTTCAATCAATCTCTTGTGGGTTCGCAGCTGAAACTGCTCACGAGATTTCTTATTTACGTGCGGAGAACGCAAAACCGTAAATATTTCTTTCTCTGTGGGCAGCGGAATCGGGCCGGAAATGACGGCTCCACTGTTGCGAACTGTTTTCACGATCTTCTCCGTTGACTTGTCGACCAAGTTGTGATCGTAAGAACGAAGTTTAATCCTGATTTTTTGATTCATAGCCCTTTGTTAGATAATTTATTCTTTCAAAAGTGGGCGCAAAGATAGCAACTTTATCGACTCCACGTAAATTATTCAATTTATTGTCAAGGCAATCAGCCATTAGCTCTGCCAATATTTTCTTTCTAAACCGCTACCTCTCCTTTCGCTTTTTCTATCACCTCTTTAGCAATGCCTTTAGGCGCTGCTGCAAAGTGTGAAAACTCCATCGTACTACTTGCTCTACCCGAAGTAATTGTTCTTAATTCTGTCACATAACCAAACATCTGTGCTAGTGGCACTTCTGCAGAAATAGAGACTGCACCACCACCTTTCTGCTCTTGACCCTTAGGCAAGCCTCTACGTCTGTTAAGATCACCTATAACCGATCCCACATACTCCTCAGGAGTAATGATCTCTAGCTTCATCATAGGTTCTAGTAAAACCGGTTTACAGTGTTTTGCGGCAGTTCTAAATCCTTCTTTGGCACAAAGCTCAAAGGCTATAGGCTTAGAATCCACGGCGTGCGTAGATCCATCGTAAAGTCTTACTTTCATGCTATCCATTCCATATCCCGCAAGGATACCATTGGTCATCATAGCCGTAAATCCTTTGACTACAGAAGGGATAAACTCTTTGGGGATAGAACCACCAAATATTTTATTCTCAAACTGCAGCTTCACCTTACCTGCCTTGAACTCATCAGATTCTAAAAAGTCCTTATCTGCAGGACCTAGCTCAAATGACATCTGGGCAAACAATCCTGATCCCCCACTCTGCTTCTTGAGTCGCTCTGTATGGTCAAATGACGCCGTAAGTGCCTCTTTATAATTTACTTGGGGAGCTCCTTGGTTACACTCTACTTTAAATTCCCTTCTTAGTCTGTCTACAATAATCTCTAAGTGTAGCTCACCCATACCACTAATCACTGTCTGATTGGTGTCTTCATCATATCTCACTTTAAATGTGGGATCCTCTTCTGAGAGCTTAGCTAGTGCCATGCCCAATTTATCCAAATCTTTCTGACTCTTAGGCTCAACAGCCACACCGATCACCGGCTCAGGGAAAACCATTGACTCCAGCTGGATAGGACTACCTTCTGAGCTCAATGTATCTCCTGTACGCAAATCTTTAAATCCTACTCCTGCAGCGATATCTCCCGCTTCGACACGAGGGATAGAGTTCTGCTTATTGGAGTGCATCTGGAAAAGTCTAGAGATTCTCTCCTTTTTACCTGTCCTGTTATTCAAGATATATGATCCGGCATCGAGCGCTCCACTGTATACTCTAAAAAAGGCTAGACGACCTACGAATGGGTCAGTAGCAATTTTAAAGGCCAATGCTGTAAATGGCTCATTGATATCCGGCTTTCTTACAAGCACCTCATCGTTTCGAGGATCAGTACCCTCGATGGATCCGACGTCTATTGGAGACGGCAAGAATGCACATACTGCATCCAATACTGCTTGTACACCTTTATTCTTAAATGCTGATCCGCACATCATCGGGACAAACTTGTTATCAAGCACGGCACCTCTAACGGCAGCAATCATTTCTTCCTCAGTGATAGAATCAGGATTTTCAAAAAACTTCTCCATCAATGATTCGTCATATTCAGCTACTGCCTCGAGCAATTTCTCTCTCCACTCAGTCGCTGTTTCTTTGAGATCATCAGGAATAGGAACTTCTTCAAATGTCATCCCCATATCATCCTCATTCCACACGATTGCCTTACCAGTGATGAGGTCTACAACACCCTTAAATGTCTCTTCCGCACCGATAGGTACCTGAAGCGGAATGGCTTCTGATCCTAATTTTTCTTTGACATCCTTCACAACAGAGAAGAAGTCCGCACCTGATCTGTCCATCTTATTGACAAATCCAATACGAGGAACATTATAGTTATCAGCCAATCGCCAGTTGGTCTCCGACTGAGGTTCTACACCTGATACAGCGCAGAATAGAAAGACTAGACCGTCAAGTACACGAAGTGATCTATTTACCTCTACAGTAAAATCAACATGTCCTGGAGTATCGATGATGTTCATCGGATAATCCTCTCCTTTCCAGTTCCAATTTGTCTTGGTTGCTGCTGAGGTAATGGTAATACCTCTCTCCTGCTCTTGTTCCATCCAGTCCATAGTAGCAGCGCCATCGTGCACCTCTCCTATTTTATGGCTAAGACCAGTATAATATAGTACCCTCTCGGTGGTGGTTGTCTTACCAGCATCGATGTGAGCAGCTATACCTATGTTTCTAGTAAATTTTAAATCTTTACTCATTATTAAAAACGATTACAATAAAAATCTAGTAAATATCTTATGTTCTGAAATGCGCAAATGCACGGTTGGCCTCTGCCATTCTATGTGTATCTTCTTTCTTCTTCACAGCTGCTCCTTCACCCTTACTTGCTGCTATGATTTCTGTTGCAAGTTTCTCTGCCATTCCCTTTCCACTTCTTTCTCTTGCATATCTTATCAACCACTTCATTCCTACAGAAATTCTCCTACCAGGTCTAATCTCTGATGGGATTTGAAAAGTGGCACCGCCTATTCTTCTACTTCTTACCTCAACACCTGGATAGATGTTGCCTAGAGCTTTCTGCCATACCTCATGTGAATTTTCACTTGTGCGCTCTTGGATTTTATCCATAGCGTCATAAAAAATCTTGAAGGCAGCTCCTTTCTTACCTTGCCACATCATGTTATTGACAAACTGAGTCACCATAGCATCTCCAAATCTGGGATCCGGCTGAATGATTCTCTTTTTGGGTTTTCTTTTCCTCATGAAATTTCTTTAAAAACGGCAGTTATTATTTTTTAGGTCTTTTGGTTCCATACTTAGATCGTGATTGCAGTCTGTCAGTCACTCCTGCAGTATCTAGGGCACCACGAACGATTGTATATCTCACACCCGGTAAATCTTTCACTCTTCCTCCTCTGATAAGTACGATGGAGTGCTCCTGTAGGTTGTGACCTTCACCTGGTATGTAGGAGATGACCTCCAGCCCATTAGTGAGTCTTACCTTGGCTACCTTACGCAACGCAGAGTTTGGTTTCTTGGGAGTAGTAGTATATACTCTTGTACACACACCTCTTTTCTGAGGACATGAATCCAGAGCACGGGATTTACTCTTAGAAATTATTTTCTTTCTACCCTTTCTTACCAGTTGATTTATAGTCGGCATACCCGCTTTTTATATTAAAAAATATGGCTCTTTTCTCTTGTGCCTTTCTGGCGTCAAAAAAAGAGTCGCAAAGGTATGATTTATTTGTTGGAAATCAAGCGGGTATTGGGGAATTAATTAGTACGTGTGCGAGAGGTCGTTTGCAGCTTTCAGTTATTAGCTACGAGATACCCTAGATTTACTTTTGATTTCTATTTATCATCCTATTGCTTCAATGGCTTATTGACTCATTGTCAGCTACTTGTAACTTTTCCCCAAGGGGAGTCTAGCTTTTGTAACTTTCTGTTGCCAGCTATAAGATACGCGTGATCCTCATTTGCTGCTTTACCCATTAGCATACTGAATCGTTATTATATTGCCTTATTGTTATCTGCCACACGCTCTTATTCCCTAATCGGAGGCTCGACTTCTCAATCGGCAATTGGGATAGTTCCTTTACATTTTTTTCCAATTATCACTTATCACATTGACTCATTATCACATTAACTCATTAATATTTTCCCATTCAGCCACTCATCATCCAGTTCTGCTCCGTTTCTCCTATAAAACCTGATTGCATCCGTGTTCCAGTCAAGTACTTGCCACTTAGCAAGTTGGCAATTTCTAGATCGGGCCTCCTCTAAAAATTCATCGAATAATTGTTGGCCTATACCCAGCGATCTATACTCTTCAAGAACATAGAAATCTTCGAGGTAAAACATCTTCCCTTTCCATGTACTGAATGCCTCATTACTCACTGTCATGCCGACTACCTGACCATCAACGACGGCGAGTTTGATATCTATCAGTCCCGAGTCAAAACATTCTTGATATACTTCCAAAGTTGCAGTCACCGCCTCTGGCTCTCGCTCGAAGGCAGCTAGTTTCTTCACAAGACCTATAACTGAGGGCAGGTCTTCAGTGGTTGCCTTACGGGTGTAGAATGTATTGTTCATTGCGTGCAATGATACAGCATTGCGCTGACTGACATGAGCCATTAGATCATCACAACATCGTAGTAACATAGAATTACAGCATCACAGCACCTACAAAAACAGAATACTCAAAAAACCATACCAAATACTAAATCATACCCACAATGGCTAGGGCATACCCATATCTTGTTCTTGAAATCATCAAATCATGAAGCATCTACTCTCCTTCTTCTTCCTTATCACCACATCAGGAACCTTAATTGCGCAAGCAAGTGTATCAGCTACATATACGGCGAGCGATGTACCTACATCGTATAATGTATACGATCCGATATGCAACGGACCCGTGACCACCTTATCCATAACTCTTCCTGGTACACTGAGGTCATATGAGGTAGAATAAGCTTAAATCATTCGAAGAACATCTAAATAAGCATCGACAAATAAAACAAACTAAAAATGGAAAAAATCACATTATTAACAGTTTTAATTAGCGTCATAGTCATAGGACTAAATGCTCAACAAGTAGAAATCTCAGCGAATAATGTACGCCCACTAAAGATAGAGTCAACTGGTACTACTAATAACTGGATTGGATTTTATAATGCCAATGGTTATCAAGGCTATACAGGTCTTTATACTGGAGCTACTGATATGAATTTTGGTACAGGAGGAAGCAATTCGACAGGAAAAGTACACTTCGTCACCTCAGCATCACCTAAACTCACAGTGATCCCCAGCGGTAATGTCGGCATAGGAGTCACCGATCCTGGCGCCAAGCTGGAAGTCGACGGACAAATAAAAATAACAGGCGGCAGCCCTGGAGTGGATAAAGTACTGGTGAGCGATGCCGATGGTCTGGCATCATGGGTGCATCTCCACCTCCACCACCAACCACATTTGCTGTGGGCGACTACGCCCAGGGCGGAGTAGTATTCTGGGTAAATCCGAGTGGAGAGCATGGTAAAGTGGTCAGTATTTATGATGTTGCTGGCGTCGTGTGGAGTAACGTTGGCAGTCCTACAATAGGAACTTCCGCCCAAAGCGATATTAATGGCGCTGGAAATACGGTAGCGATTATGATGCAATCGGGTCATATCAGATCGGCCGCACAGCACTGTGCAGATTTAGCCTATGGTGACTATGACGACTGGTACTTACCAGCTAAAGATGAGTTGGATGAAGTGTATCAAAACAAAGCTGCCATCAATACAACAGCAGTAGCCAATGGAGGAGAGGATTTTACGGATTTTGGGTACTGGAGTTCTACGGAGAGCGGCATCAGTGCATGGGGCCAATTCTTCAACAACGGCTTTCAGGCTGTCTTCGCTAAGATAGACTCCGGCGGTACTCAACGTGCCATTCGTGCTTTTTAACAATGATGCCATGAATAGTTTTAGCTGGTCTCGATAAATTAACGGAGATATATGCAGGTAGTAGCATCGAAGGATGATAGCATCAAACCATCGGTGTATCATTTCTGAAAAAGTATATTTACACCCGTGAATCTCAACGAAACACTAGCGCGATACAGGGAGCAATACAACGCTTATGAGCAAACCCAACTCTTGATCCCTCAATACGACGAGCTATACCAACCCATCCGGCATTTACTCGGTCTGGGTGGTAAAAAAATAAGACCCTTGTTGCTCATGTTGGCCTATGGCAGCTTAGACGATGGAGATAATTCCCGGGTCTTACCAGCGGCATTTGCCATGCAGCTGTTTCACACTTTTACCCTGATGCACGATGACATCATGGACGATGCTGACATGCGACGTGGTGAGCCTTCCGTCCACAAAAAATATGGGACCAATGAAGCCATCCTTTCCGGTGATGCCGCACTTATTCAGTGTTATTCTATTCTTCAACACAGTTATCCTGAGAATTTTGGTAAACTGGCTTCTATCTTTAACTCTATGGCCATAGATGTGTGCCATGGTCAGCAATGGGATGTAGATTTCGAAACCCGCGATGACGTCAGCATTTCAGATTATATGAAGATGATAGAGATAAAAACAGCTGTCCTTCTGGCTGCTTCGGCTCAGATGGGTGCTCTACTCGCTCATGCTGATGAGAAAGATCAAGATCACATGTATAATTATGCCTTGAATGCCGGTATTGCCTTCCAGTTGCAGGACGACATTTTAGATGCATTCGGAGATGCAGCTACAGGCAAGACCATTGGCGGTGATATTATCAACAACAAAAAAACATACCTCTACCTTAAAGCACTCGAACTGGGATCTGAGGATGAGCGATCCAAACTAAAAACCTTATTTGTCAATGATCATCCAGATAAAATCAACACTGTCCTGACCATTTATAACAACACCCATGTGCGAGGTTTTGCCGAAGAAGTAATGCACGCCTATCTGGATCTGTCAAGATCTCATGTGGAGCAGTTGAGTATCGATGAGAAAAAAAAGGACATGCTGACCAGTCTGGCAATGATGTTTGTAAAAAGAAAGGGTTAGGGATTTGATTTGAAGATTTGATGATGCTAGGATTTGAAGATTTGAGGTTTACTCTATATTCGTAGCTATGAACAAACTGCTTCTCCTTATAGTCATCTTGATGTCACTGGTCGGGTGTAAAAAATCGTATGACTTAGTCATCAGATCAGATATATACGACTAACGGCGATGAAGTCATTTCCGGAACGATCTACATCCGTGGTGAGAAGATCGTGAAGATTGTTGAAGGAAAGACGACGCTTAAAGACATCAAAGGCAATAGAATTATCGATGCCCGAGGAAAATTTGTAATGCCCGGATTTATCGAAGGTCATGGTCATTTCTTAGGATTGGGGAAGATTCTGATCAATGTCAATCTCCTCAATACTGGCTCATGGGCAGAAGTCGAAGCCAAGGTGAAGAAAAAAATCGATGAGTCAGCACCGGGAGAGTGGATAGAGGGACGTGGATGGCACCAGGAAAAATGGACAGAACTACCCGTAAAGCAACTGAGTGGTTATCCTCGCCATGAAGATATCAGCGAGATGTCGCCTCAAAACCCTATCCTGCTCTATCACGCCAGCGGCCATTCCTTGTTTGCCAATGAGATGGCCATGCGCCTAGCGAAAATATCTAGAGATACACCGAGCCCCGATGGTGGACACATCGTCAGAGATCATGATGGAGAAGCTATAGGCATATTCGAAGAAAACGCCATGGATATATTCAAGAAGACCAAGATGATACATGAGATGCGTATCCCTACCCTGCGTCGTCAAGAGAAATGGGAGGAAGCTGTACGGCTGGCACAGCAAGAGTGCCTCAGGAAAGGCATTACATCATTTCAGGATGCAGGATCAAAATTTAAGGAAATCTATGGGTACAAATCATTGGCTGAAAACGGTCAGTTTGACATCAGGCTATGGGTCATGCTGCGCCATTCCTATGATGAGATGAAAGACAGTCTTACATCGGCGATCGTGACTGATGCTGGAGGGTACTTTACTTGTAATGCCATCAAGACAGAAGTTGACGGAGCACTTGGGTCCTATGGTGCCTGGTTGCTTGAGGAATACGATGACAATCCCGGTTTTTATGGACAAAACACGACTGAGTTAGACGAAGTGGATAGAATAATTGGTCTCGCAAAAGATAATAAAATGCAGGTCTGTGTGCACGCCATCGGCGATCGTGCCAATCGTGAGGTGCTCGATCTTTTTGAGAATAATGGTACTACTCGGTCTAAGGACCTGAGGTGGCGTATAGAGCATGCCCAACACTTGAATCCTGACGACATCAAGCGATTTTCTTCACTGGGAGTGATTGCTTCCATGCAGGGTGTGCATTGTACATCTGACAGCCCGTTTGTGGAAAAACGCCTCGGTGAAGAAAGGTCCAGGACTGGTGCTTATGCCTGGAAGTCATTGATTGATGCAGGAGCATTGGTTACTAACGGTACGGATGCCCCGGTCGAGGATGTAGATCCTTTGAGATCTTTTTATGCGTCCGTCACCAGAAAGCGGGAAGACAATGGATATGAGTTTTTTCCAGAGCAACGGATGACGAGAAAAGAGGCGTTGGATTCTTACACCATCAACAATGCCTATGCCTCATTTGAGGAAGATATTAAAGGAAGTCTAGAGGCAGGTAAGTATGCTGACCTCGTCATCTTATCTCATAACCTCATGTCTTGCTCCGATGAAGACATCCTGAGGGCAATGGTTATTTCAACGATTGTGGGTGGCGAGGTGAAGTATGAGCTGGCAAATGAGAAATAAGGTGTGTATTTCAAATTGCACAATTAAGCTGCATTAGCTATGACGGTCTTGATGACCTCCCAATCTCCGCTATGTTTGTAGCATCTTAAGTTAGCCATAGCATTTGCACCATTGATAGACCACTTTTGTCCCGACAACTTCATTCTTTGTTGAATCACACTTCTATGTGCAGCTTCGATGGGTGCCGATCCGATCAGCAATCCTTTTGTGCGATATGATTTATACATCATTCGAGACAATGTTCGATATAATAATCAATGGCCTTTTGTTTGGCAATCTTGGCTTGATCACTTCTTGATCTAATACATTTTAGTACTTCAATAACTTGATCTACTTGGTTATTAAGTAGTTTTTCTTTTTGTTTTTTAAGCCATTGCATTCTATCCTGATCTTGGCTAAATTGATGTTTGGCAAACAAAGCTAATTTTTCCTTTGCATGGTAATAGTCCAATATTTGAATAGCCCCAGGGTAATTATCCTCTGCCCAATTCCATATCCATTTTGCTCCATCACCCAATATTACCATATTTCGATAGTGGACTAAGAATCGTTCAAGTTTAGGAAAAAATTTATCTACGCTGCCCAAATGACTAACATAGATCGATCGCAATATCTCCCTTCTATCTTGTTGGATATCATCCAATTGGCTATCTAAAATTATTCTCGCCAATTTCATCTCTCGCCATTTATCTTCTTGCGTAAACACCATTGAACCTTCAATTACAAAGATTATAAAAATGGTGGCCATAGAAAGAAGATGAGTCTCACAGGAACGCAGTTCTTACAGCGATTCTGCCTGCATATTCTTCCACCGAGATTTAGAAAGATCCGCCATTATGGGTTCTTGGCAAATGCCAGTAAAAAAGAAGAGTCTTTCATTAGCGCGCCCAGCCTTACATCTATCCAAGTTCCAAAAGTTAGATCGTGCAGCGAGAAAAGAACTTGCCATACAACGCATTTTTGGGACCAAGAATAAATTATGCCCCATATGCAACAAGGGACAAATGATCACGATGGAGATCTTTGCATCAAACAAAGATCCGCCCATCATTCATACACATCAACCTATATTCTAATTGTAATTTGCAAGGTCGCCAACTGCGACAGTAACAACCTATTGTCTAAAAAGAAGGAAATCAGCTCATTTTATAAATTTCAGATCAGAATTCCAATTGTCATGCTTATAGAATCTATCATCACAATCTATACACTATCCAAATTCACTGGGTATTTCTTATTCTTATAGCTTATAGTCAATAATCCAATACCCATAGCCCGCAGTGCTTCTTGCTCGGCACCGCTATGTTCAACACAGTCCGAAAATAGGTCTCCAACACAATCTTCAGCCTTTAATGTTGCCTGCTGGCTTTTTTATTTCTTCAAATTGTATTTTATGGATTATTGGTTTTAGGCCATACAGAAAAAAATCGTCTAACTTGGATTTGACTGATATACACTGATTACAATCCGGTAATTACCACGATCAAAAATATGGGTGGTTTTATCTAATCCAAAATTATCTGAACTCTGGAACTCAAAAGTGTCGGAACCCACTCTATCATTACCACCCGTAAACCAACTGTCTTCATCCCACACTTCAATGCTCAGGCTAATGTTGGCACCTCCATCAAGAGCGGTTACTCCTGCCAGAGTTCCCAAGTAGTTAATGCAACGGTATTCTTGTTTGTAAAAATATCACAGCACCGACCAGCCAACAGGCTTTTGATAGCCTAGGCCAAAAGCCTGTTGGCTGGTCGGCGAAAAATTTCATTCTAATTTTGGGTTGCAAAAATCTCAAAAAAGAATGGGTCATTTAACGCTGAAACAAAGGTACGATATTGAAATTTGCCTTGCCAACTCTCGCTGTCATCCCTAATCAATAAATTGGTAAACTTAAAAGATGTGGTTCCACAAACATAGTCATCCAGAGTTTGAATCCCTTTTCTTCTACAAACCGAACAAAAGATCTGGCTGCTTTCTCTCATTTTGCAATTAAATTGTGGTCGGTAAATACCACAATTTCTGTATTGAGCACCTTCAAAAATTCCTACTATGTCGGCTCCTCCTCCAGCATCATCAGCCGTACAGGTCCCTGTAGGTAAAAAGAAACACTGATCAGAGATCTAAGGTTTATAGAGCTGAATTAGCACATAAAAAAGCGGTTGAACGCCAGATAGCAAAGCCCAAAAAGAAGCACTGGAATCAAGCTATTGAGGATTATGTTATTGACTGCTAAAATGCATCTTCGAAGTCCAGCTCCGCCACAATAGCTTGCATCTAATGATGTACGTACAAAAACATCAGTACCTGAACCAGAACCGTCATCACAGGTACCAGGTTTATCTACTCCTGATTCAGTACTGAAAGAATATATCAGTTCATCTGGGCAGATAAAAAGAAGGGTGGCCAGCTGTATCAGCATCTAAGAAACAGGGGTCAAGAGATATCGCAAGAGAGGCCAGCAAATAAGGGGGTGACCAGAAATAAGGCCATAAGAGAAAAATAGGTTTTTGTCAGTTGCAAGTATCTTATTTTCATTGTTTTATGATTTTTTGGATGGAGGAATCAAGTCTAATGAGATTTCTGGTAGTATCTTTTAAGTTGACCGGAGTAATTTTATTGTCTTTGAGAGCTACTTCTCTAATTCTAATTCCTGCGGGTTCCTTAATTTCAGATAAGGGAAAGGAAGGTGAAATAACAATTCTGAATGGACTTTCTTCATGTAAAACCGTGGTATTTAGAAATCGACCTAGTCATTGGAAAAAAGCACAAACAAGCATTATTGACCATCAATGATCGGGCTACAGGAATACTGATAATGGATATCAGTATTAAGTAAGCAAGCTATAGAAATTGAGTCCAAAACAACAGAATTATTGGAGGATTGGCAGCCCATGCATAAGGTGAGCATCACCCCAAAAGAAATGTAACTTTTTTCATTTTTTCCATTTTTCCCATTTTTGTTATTCAATAAATACAATGTTTGTAAATGTTCGTATTCACTATATTAAATTAGAGAACACAATATTTTTTCTTTATGCTTGCAGGCAACATAAAGGATTGTATCAGAAGTTCACCCCAAAGAATAAGAAGGAGGGTGTCCAGAGGAGACAATCAGTAAGGATAAATATACGAAATAAAAAAATTCAGATACAATTGAGTTGAACTTGGCAGCGATTCAGAGCTACAGAGTTAAAAGAGGTGTTGTTTATAGGGATCAATGTCCCAATAACCAAAATGGTTTTATGAATCACCAGCCTTGAATATTTCATAGTAGATTTTGTTGAATTTGTTCCAGGCACAATAGCCATAGGCACTATTACTTTTCACAGGTTGTAATTCAGTATCGGTAGTTGAGTTTTAATTTTTGACAATGAGAAAATAATTCCAAAGGCAGTAAAAATAGAGTTGCCCACAATTGCTTCCACATACCCTTGAAGGTTTTCCATCCCTGCATGATTTGGTTTTTGCATAAGACAAAGAGTTGTTCGATAATATGAGCAATCTGCTTGTAAGAGTGAAAAAAGGCAAGCTGAACAACAGGCTCTAATCGATGAAATAGAAATGCATGAAAGAGCCGCTGCTGAAATTGACAGTACTGAAGCTCTCTTAGAAGAATCATTAAACGAACTGGATGAAGCTCTAAACGAGCTTTAATATTATTAAATTGAAATCATAAAGCATCAATCATGAAAAAGATGAAACTCCTAATTCTCATGTCAGTTTTCAGTTTGCTATTCATATCAATAGGAAATATAGTGGAAGCACAAGGAAACAGTAATGGAAAGGCCAAGGCCCAAGAAAAAATGGTACAAAAGGCAGCAAAGAAGGCAGAGAAGGAAGCCATAAAACTTGACAAGACCAATGCTCCAAAAAAATTGGAAGATATAAACGCTGAGGAATTAGAGGCCAAGAATAAAGAAAGAATGAAGAAGCGTGAAGAAAGACTAAAAAAGAAAAATGAAAAAGAGGTAAAAAGAAAAGAGAAGAGAAATGTAAAAAAAGCCCAACGAAAGGAGAAGAAGAAGGGTAAAGCTCATGCTTATGGAAAGAACAAAGGAGAGATGAATGGCAAAGAGTTTGGAAAAGAAAGAGCCGAGAAAGCGAAAGCCAGGCATGCAGATAAAAAGACTCGTATGGAGCAGAAAATGAAGAGAAGAAAGGATAAATTAAGCAAGGCAAGAATAAAGATTGACAAGAAAAGATCAGAATTAGAAGAAGCAAAAGATGCTAAGAAGATCAGCAACAAAGAGTACCAAGATGGCTTATCAGGTATTAGTAAAGCAGAAGAAAAATTGAAAGTTGCCAAAGAGCACATCGAAAAAAGTAAGAAGTTCATCAAAGAGTAAATAGCTACTTACAATTTATTAAGAAGGAAGGGAGTAAGAGAATACTCACTTCCTTTTTATATTTAAGGGCAAATCAACACTCATCATGCCCCATTTGTGTATAGAATGTAAGGAAAAGATTAAAGGTCGAACCGACAAGAGGTTTTGCTCAGATAGTTGTCGCTCGTCACATCACAATCGTATGAATAGTGACTCGACAAATTTTATGCGTAACATCAATAATATTTTACGTAAAAACAGACGCATCCTCAAAAAGCTAAATCCTACAGGCAAGACGAAGGTAACCAGAGAACAACTGATTGAAAATGGATTTAAAATTTCCTATTTCACCAATGAGTACATTACCAATGCAGGCAAAGCATACAGGTTTTGTTACGAACAGGGTTATCTTGAACTTGACAACGACGTATTTGCCCTGGTAATTAGGAAGGAGTATGTCGAGTAACCTTATATTTTTTAACAACTCAGTTAATTGAACTATCCCGCCGGTCATGGTTTGGACATAAAAAAAAATAGCCATTGTCTATCCACCATTCTCGGGTTACGATATCATCCAGTGGTATTATTTTGTGTACCAGGTCCTTTTAAGTGACCATATCCAATCACCTACAATATTCTCAAAAAATGCAGGTTTAAGGGGAACGCAAGGATCCAATGGATCAGAATCCTTGCTGTTTATGACACCATCATTATCAGCATCGCCAGTCGGACAATTCAAATTTTGTGGATTTGGCAGGCAAGAATCTTAAGGAGTTATATCCTGACTATTGATTACCCCATCCTGATCCGTATCTCCTGTAGGACATTCTAGGTTGTCAGAATCCGGATTACATGGATCTTCAGGATCGAGTCTTCTCCGTTGGCAATACGATCATTGTCTGTATCACCATCAAGGCACTCTTGGTTATCAGGTTGATCACAAGGATCATCGGTGCAATGAAAAGAGAGGATAGCAAAGCCAAGTAAAAACAACCAATACTTCATACAACAAAAATAAGGTAAGTATCAAAGATATAACATTGAGGCAGGGTGAATGACAAAATGCAGATACAACGTTATAGATAAAACCAAAACCTAACAGGACATGGACAAAGAACAAATAAAGCAATCCATCCTGAGAACAGTAGAAGCAGAAGTAGATGCATGGCTGTAGATAGAACCTAAGATGACGGATGCCCATGAGTATGAGAAGGATTTATTTGAGCGAACCTTGCGAAAAGGGTGAAGTATGTTAACCAATAGCCGCGGCAAGTTGCCCAAGGATCGTAATGCAAAAAAAAGTATTGACCATATTTGGGCGCATTGATCTAAAGAAGGGTCATTTGTTACAACATCAGGCATTTAAGATGAGCATGTATATGCAGTCTTTGATATGCTTATTATCACAGGGGTCGGTATTTGAGGATGCTTCTCAAATACTAGAGAGACTATTGGGCATTGACTTGAGTGCTAAGCAATTTCAGAGAGTAAGCGAGTGATATAGAGCACAGATAGACCCTATAGTACAAGCAAACCATACGGAGTATATGCTTGTACCATCCAAAGACAAGGATGAACACACCTATGTGATGGTCGATGCTTGCATGCTTTTCACTAGAGAAGAAAAGTGGAAGGAGAATAAGCTGGCACGTGTATTTCACGAGAGTCAAAACATTGATATTCAGGTCAATAGAAAAGAGATAGTCGATACAGTATACGTCAGTCACTTAGGGAGTGTTGACGATTTTTTACCCAAGGTGGAAAGACATTTATCAATGATAACTAACCCAAAGGTATTTGTAGCAGATGGTGCCAAATGGATATGGCGGTGGGTGGAAGACAACTACCCAGGAGCCATCCAGATTCTTGATTATTACCATGCCGTAGAGAAAATAGAAGACTTAGCCAAACACCAATATGGTGATGAACAAAAAAGAAAACTATGGCTTGACCAGCAAAAGGACTTGCTGCTTGATGATGAAGTCTTGAAAGAGATCTCCAATATCAAAAATATAAGATCCAAGAGTCAGCCAGCAAGAAAGGCTAAACAAATAGCCATCAATTACTATGAACAACATGAAGATCGGATGCTTTACAAAACATACAAAGACAAAGGTTTATTGATAGGTTGAGGACCTATAGAGGCCGCCCATCGAAATGTGATACAACAAAGACTCAAACTCTCAGGTCAACAATGGTCAATAAAAGGAGCTCAGGCAATTGCCAATTTGAGATGCTATCAAAAGAGCTGTGCTTGGAATATCATCGACGATTTGATCAAACTTGCAGCTTAATCCTGCATTTTGTCATACACCCCTGAGGCAAGGAGTCCTACCCATCCTAGTATATTCTATATCTTTGATTCTATAAATGATTGAAAAATCAGAGAATATAGAAGGAATAGTGCAACTACGAAAAAATAGAATAGCTCTATTTTTTAAAATGGAACATTGGACGAATGTCTTAGGAATCATCACTGGTCTTTTGCTTTCAATGACATTTATCATTCCATGGTTTTTCCAAGTGAAGTATGTATGGACCATTTTTAGTCTTAGTGCAATCCCCTTTGGATTGTTCTACTGCTTTTTTTTTGTCAGACGAAGTCTATGGTTGAGCCAAATAAAGAAACTATACACTGACCATCAAAGTATAAGCGGACAATTGAATGATTACAAATCTAGTTTGGGGAATTATCGGAATCTTCTCACTGGTATTCTCTTCAGCGGAGTGGTAGTCCTAGTCATGGGTGCTTGTGGAGTAGAAAGAGATCATCTATTGGGAATCGGGGCTGTATTGATGCTTGGCAGTGCTCTTTTGCTTTGCTTTGGTTTGGTCACCCAGTTTAATACGGAGGAATGCATTCATCACCTGAAGAGTGGATAGAAGTATTGACCGATAGCAAGAACACATTCCACATCTGGACTCCAGGATGGTGATTTCTTGAAATCTCTATTTATTCTGTCTCCCCATAAAAGTGACTCACATAAGGACCATTGAGGAAATCCAAAGTACTCAACTGACTCTGTAGTATAACACCTTGAGGATTGTTCTGAATCAAATATCTAGCGGCTTCGCATAAGGCTGACGCCGTAGTAGTCTGTATGGCACGTAATGTCTTGGTACCTACTTTTACGGGTTTTATATCGTAGGCTCCTTCTATCCCTCTCAAAGTTCCATTTTTATCTTTACCCTTGACCGATGCATAGATGATCACCTTGTCTTCTTCGACAGAGGCAATCTTGTCAAGCATCAGTTGCTCGAGTAATTTGATCTTATCTTTTTTAGCAAACATCTCCGATAGACAATCCTTGACCCAATTGTAATGTCCTCGATATCTGATCGTCTTATAGTCAAGATTTTTTGCTCTGCCTTCAAAAAACTCAGGAAGGTTAGCTGCTCCACCCGAGGTAAAATTATCCTCATAGTCTTCACCATCGATGATGATATTCTCAAGTCCAGACAAAGCCGGGATCGTCACTTTCTCAGAATCCCTGACAATGTAAGAATCCTTGAGGTACTCAGTAGCCACACCTATTGGACTCCATGTAAAAGAATAAAAATGCGGTGCAGGTGCATGTCGAGACAAAGCGCCTACCTTCATTTGTATATGTTCAACTACCTCCATTCCATAATTATCAACAAATCGCTCATAGAGGCGACAGGCCAGGACATTGATAAACCCTGGTGCCAATCCCGTCTGTAGTACAAAACCCTTGCTGGCACCTTTGGCAATTTCCATTATTTCCTCAGTCTCCTTGACATACTCCGTAAGATTGGCATAATGACAATCGTGGTCAACTGCCAATCTCGCCATCCTTGGTGCCTGACTCCCTGGTAGGCAGTCCAGTATTACTTCACATGATTTCAGAACATTGTCAAGATCATCACTTGACCCTTCTCGAGGCATCAATACAAAAGATGCCTGATCACTGGAAGAACCTTCGTTTACAAAACTAACTGCCGACTCTGCAGCTGATGACGATATGTCACCAAGGGTCACTTCACAATCCATATGGTTTAGTGCTGTCAAAATAAGGCCAACAGCACGACCTATCCCGCCTGCCCCCGCGATGAATACTTTTGTCATATCTGATGCTTTTAATTGAGGCGCTAAAGTACTCTATTTAGTGAAATCGACCATATGTGGAAATCCTTAGAATAAAACATCCCCATCAAAGTCGTCCAAGTAATTCAAAACCAATATATTATATATTTTAATAATATATAATTCACTATAAATCATTAAAAAACATATGGTAGAATTATGTAATTTGTTTATTCTTTATACCTTAGCATTTCGTATCCATCCCAATACACCGTACGTAAAGTTTAAATCCAAACCGGTTTTTCAATGAATAGAAAGACAAGTAAAAAGGGAAGATCTAAGAAGCGTTCTTTCAAAATCAATTTCAAGGAAGAAAGAGTAGCTCGCATAACAGGTATTCTTTGCCTATTCTTGGCGCTGTATCTCGCCATCGCCTTTGTATCCTACATGTATACATGGCAGGTAGATCAGGATAAAGTCCTTAGTAATAGCTGGAAGGTATTGTTACAGGGAGATATCAGTGTGGAGAATTGGCTTGGGCGCCTAGGTGCCATTATTTCCAATATGTTCTTCTATTGGGGCTTTGGCATTCCATCAATAGTCATAGTTTTTCTATTGAGCAAGTTGGGAATAGATCTCATCAAGAGGCTTCCTCTCAAGCCATTCTGGTCACTTTGCAAAAATACACTGATAACAATGGCATTTTTGAGCTTGTTACTCGAGTTTGCATTTCGCAGTAGCGACTTTACCTGGGGTGGTGCCTTCGGAGAAAGCACCTATATATGGATGAGCAATTTTGTAGGCAATCTAGGTTTATTATTAATCATCATCACAACCTTGATGGGATTGTCTATATGGTATTTTAATGCACAATGGAATAAACTGGCATTTGTGATAGACAGATGGAATATTAATATTCCATGGATGGATAAATTTTCATTCCCAGAATTCAAGACTAATAGAACTACTACTCCCACTACGAAGGAAGAATCTCAGAAAGATTATGTTGCCTTAAAACCCAATGGCAACGGTGCGGCCCACAAGGGGACCATTCCAAAAACCGAAGTTTCTTTAGACAGTGCTCAGGAGAAAATTCCATCTAAGATGGAATTCAAATTGCCTGATGCATTGTCAAAGAAATGGGCTAAGAAAAAGGCTGAAGAAAAAACTGACAAAGCTACTCTAGAAATCAACGATTCCGGTGTAACTGTTTCTGACAACGGAGAAAGTACCATGGCAACTGTTAAAACCAACCATGATGAGAACATCTTGCCTATACAAGCCGAGAATCAGAATCACTCCGAGCCATACGACCCCAAGCTCAATTTATCTCGCTACATTTATCCAAAACTCGAGTTTCTGCGAGGCTACGAGGATCAAAAAGTGGAGATAGATCGTGCAGAGCTAGAGGCAAATAAGGATCAGATCATCGAAACATTGCTCAACTATAAGATCGAGATTGTAAAGATCCGCGCTACGGTAGGCCCTACGGTCACATTGTACGAGATAGTTCCTGCCCCTGGAGTCAAGATCAGTAAGATCAAAAATCTTGAGGATGACATCGCCCTCAGCCTCGCTGCGCTGGGTATCAGGATCATTGCTCCCATTCCTGGTAAAGGGACCATAGGAATAGAAGTACCTAACAAGAAAAAGCAAATCGTCTCACTAAAGGAGGTTCTAAATTCCGAGAAATACATAAATGCCAAAATGGATCTTCCTGTAGCTCTAGGTAAGACCATCAGTAATGAAGTTTTTGTGGCTGATCTAGCCAAGATGCCCCACCTTCTAATAGCAGGAGCTACGGGACAGGGGAAATCTGTGGGGATCAATACTGTCTTGATGTCACTGCTTTACAAGAAGCATCCCTCACAAGTAAAACTTGTACTCATCGACCCCAAGAAAGTAGAGCTCTTTCCTTATGGAACACTACATCAGCATTTTCTTGCTTTCTTGCCCAATCAAGATGAACCCATCGTCACCGAAACTAAAAAAGTGGTACATACGCTTAACTCGCTCTGTATGGAGATGGATGATCGATACGACTTACTCAAAAAAGCCCGAGCTAGAAATATCAAGGAATACAACGAGAAGTTCACTTCGCGTAAGCTTAATCCCAACAATGGCCACAAGTTCCTTCCTTACATAGTACTTGTAATTGACGAGTTTGCCGACCTTATCATGACAGCAGGTAAAGAAGTGGAAATGCCTATCGCGAGACTTGCCCAACTTGCAAGAGCAATAGGAATTCACCTGATCATAGCGACACAAAGACCATCAGTAAATATAATCACCGGTGTCATCAAAGCCAACTTTCCGGCGAGATTAGCATTTAAAGTAACCTCAAAGATTGACTCACGTACGATCCTCGATCAAGGAGGGGCAGATCAGCTCATCGGACGAGGTGACATGCTTCTCAATATCGGTAGTAATACCGTAAGGCTTCAATGTGCTTTTGTCGATACTCCCGAGGTAGAAAAGGTGATAGATCACATCAGCGAACAACAAGGATTTCCAGAGCCATTCTACCTTCCCGAATATAAGTCTGATGACGACATCAATGCAGGCGGTGATCTTAAGCTATCAGATCTTGATGACCAATTTGAAAATGCGGCCAGAATGATCGTTGTGAACCAACATGGCTCTACTTCCCTACTCCAGAGGAAATTGCAATTGGGATACAATCGAGCTGGTAGGATAATGGATCAGCTGGAAGCAGTAGGAATTGTAGGTCCACCTAATGGTTCTAAGCCCAGAGAAGTGATGTTTATGAGTGAAATGGAGTTTGATAATTTCTGGCAACAATTGAAGAATAAGTAACAACCTGTTCTATATATATTTTTAAAGCCCTGTCTCCAAAACAGGGCTTTTTTTTCTCCATTTTTAAATCTTTGCAGGAGTTGATGTCGTTTATTATTTATTAATCATAAATATAATTCAGTTATGACAACAAAGGAAGTAGCAGACAAATTAGTGGAATACTGCCGCACTGGACAGTACGAAAAAGCTTATCAAGAACTTTACGCGCAAGATGTAGATAAGTGTAGAATCTCAAGGAGGACCATGGCCTCATCGAGTTGAAGGAATGGATGGAGTATTGGCAAAGGGACAGAAATTTGAAGAGATGATCGAGGAATTTCATGGCTCTGAAATATCGGAACCAGTTATTTCTGATGAGAATTTCTCCATCTCCATGACGATGGATGTGACGTACAAGGGAGCTCCAAGGTCTAAGAATTCAGAGATTTGTGTCTATGGAGTAAAAGACGGCAAGATTAACTACGAAGAGTTTTTCTATCCGGTTCAATAGTAATAAACATAGTCCAAGGGGTCATGACCCCTTGGATTTATTTGGTAGCCTCTTGGCTTTCTTGAGTGCCTCCGTAATGAGGTATTCGATCTGTCCATTTGCACTCCTAAATTCGTCAGCAGACCATTTCTCGATAGCTTTAAAATTATCTTCACTAAGTCGTAGGACAAACTTCTTCTTAGGCATGGAATCCTATTGATAAAGTGTACCGGAATTTATTATTGGAGATACATCCTTGTCAGAGCATAAAACAACCATCAGATTGCTGACCATAGCCGCTCGTTTTTCATCATCAAGCTCTATGATTTCTTTTTCCGATAGATCTTTTAAGGCGAGTTCTACCATACTTACCGCTCCTTCCACAATCTTTAGTCGAGCTGCAACAATGGCTTCAGCTTGTTGTCTTTTTAGCATTGCGGCAGCAATCTCCGGCGCATAAGCCAAATAACCAATCCGGGCTTCAAGAATTTCCACGCCAGCTATTTCTAATCTTTCATCTACCTCCCTCTCAAGAGCCTCATTAATTTCCGTGAGGCCTGACCTCAAGGTTATCTCTTCCATGTTGTCATCAAAATTATCATAGGAGTAATCTCCTGCAAGTTTTCTTACCGCCGCATCTGTCTGTACTTTTACAAAACTCTCATAATTGTCTACCTCAAAGGCAGCCTTGTATGTTTCTTTAACCTTCCATACAAGAATTACGCTGATGAGGATCGGATTGCCTCTTTTGTCGTTGACCTTCACTCTTTCACTATCAAAATTGCGTGCTCTGAGAGATATCGATTTCTTGACAAAAAACGGAACTACCCAGAAAAATCCATTGTCCCTAACTGTACCTACATATTTCCCAAATAAAGTAAGTACTTGCGAACCATTGGGGTAAACCAGGAATAATCCAGGAATAATAAAAAGGACTGCGAGGACGCAAGGAACAATGATATACGGGCTGGGTCCTGTAACTACTGAATAGACAATCCCAGCAATAAGGGAGAATAATACTACCACCATAAGGTAGCCTGATACCGGTTTATAAATTTTCTCATTCATGTCATTATGATATTAATATGATATCACAAATATTATTATACTTTTTGAGAAAGTCAAGGACCCGCCTACATTTTCTTTTATTGTATCGACCGCTTAACACTTATTTAACTGGTACATTGTTACTCTTGATGCGGGGATAACGTTAGTTTTGTAAAGGACGATTATGAAAGCTCTATCTACAATATTATCCCTGTGTTTTACACTGGTCCTGCTAGGACAGCAAGTTCCTGCTGCACGTGTAATACTGAATGACATATCGGACACTTACAACAACGCCAGCTCGATGGAAATGGTCTTTGATCTGAAGGTAGACTACCCCGAGCATGAGTCTCAATTACAAGAAGGCCGCCTAGTTCAAAATAAAGAAAAGTACGTGATAACATTAGAAGACCAAGACATATACTGTGATGGTGTGGATGTATTGGTTCATCTAAAAAATGACAATGAAGTACAGATCAATGATTTAGACGAAGAGGGAGACATGATGTCGCCAAGCGGCCTGCTCACTGTTTATGAGTCGGAAGACTTTGATTACATCCTTGAAGGCCAAGTCACAGAAAATGGAATGAAGTACAATCTCATCCAGTTTAAACCAACGGATAGAGACTCTGAGTACAGTAAAATTTCACTCATGGCATCAGTGAAAAACAATGATCTTCACGAGCTAGTGATGTATATGAAAGATGGTAGCAAAATGACACTAAGTGTAAAAAACATATATGTTAATAAACAATACGATCAAGAAATCTTTACATTTGCCTATAGTGAACATCCCGAAATCCATATTGAAGATCTGAGAATTGATTAGAACCTGATTTTCAGTTTACCAACCTAGGCAGTTTTTAAATGATTTTAAAAGCTGCCTTTTTGTTTACACTTAGACAGCACAGATATTTTTATATAGCCCCAAGCCTCGTATTTTTATACTCAGAATTTATTATCTGAATGGGCTTAAAATCTCGTATCATCGCTCCTTTTGCTGCAGCCACGTCTCGCCGTGTAGAATGGATGTCTTCTAGCGCTCAGGTCGCCCAAGAAAAAATATTCAATCATCTCCTTCATAACGGCAAGAAGACTGCCTTCGGAAAAGAACATGGGTTTGACAGTATTTCCACTCATTCAGATTATACGTCAAAAGTACCTATTAGAGACTATGAAGACCTCAGACCATTCGTCGATAGAATCTTACGGGGAGAAGGAGATGTACTCTGGCCGGGGAAGCCCAAGTATTTTGCAAAGACATCTGGCACGACCTCAGGAATAAAATACATACCCATCACACACGAGAGCATGCCATATCATATCTCCACTATGAGAATGGCAGTATTGTCATATGCTTACAGGAACGACCTACTCAAGATATTTGACAATAAGTGGATGTTCTTGTCAGGATCACCGGAGATGAAGCGAGTCTCGGGCATAAACACTGGACGTTTATCCGGTATCGTAAATCATGAAGTTCCTTTCTGGTTACGTGGTCAGCAAGTACCTTCAGATGGTGTAAATAGAATTGAGGATTGGGAAAAGAAGGTAGAAGCAGTAGTGAAAGAAACCTCGGCCATGAAGATGTCAGTCATAGGAGGCATACCCCCCTGGGTACAGATGTATTATGAACAACTACTGGAATATACGGGTCAAAAATCTGTGTCAGAGGTATTTCCATCTTTTCAGTTCTTTGTCTATGGTGGGGTCAATTATGAACCATATCGCAATGTCCTCAACCATCTAGTAGGTCGTAAAATTCACTCTCTAGAGACCTACCCTGCCTCCGAAGGGTTTATCGCATTTCAGGATCAAGCGGAAGGTCGTGACTTACTTCTCAATACGGATGGAGGCATTTTTTACGAGTTTGTCCTGCTCTCTGAAATTCATGATGGCAAGCCCGTGCGGTTGACTTTAGCTGATGTAAAAACCAACATGGACTACGTTGTCATCATCAATTCCAATGCAGGACTATGGGCCTATAACTTGGGTGATACTGTGAGATTTACTTCGCTTGACCCCTATAGATTGATCGTCAGTGGAAGGGTGAAGCACTTTATCTCTGCATTTGGAGAGCATGTCATTGGAAAAGAAGTAGAAGAGGCGATGTCCAAAGCATCACAGCAACTAAATTTTGATGTAGTAGAGTTTACCGTTGCTCCCAATATCACACCTACGGGAGGAATGCTTCCTCATCACGAATGGTATATTGAATTTGGGGACTCAAGTATTGATCACGTCACATTGCAGAAAATGCTTGACTACGAAGTCCAAGCCCAGAACATATACTACCGAGATCTTATAGAAGGCAAGGTGCTGCAACCACTGAGCATCATTTCTATAGAGAAAGGAGGATTTAGAAAATACATGGAGTCAATCGGTAAGCTAGGAGGACAAAACAAAGTTCCTCGATTGTCCAATGATCGTAAGATCGCCGAAAAGATGAAGAACTATCTTTCTAAAAATCCAGTATGAAACAGTCATGAGTCTGAGATCAGCAGCCATAAAGATTTATTCAGGGTGGCGTGTCGCCAAGCTTAATCACGACATAAAGAACCCTATTGAATGCCAGGAAAAGATTTTTTCCGAACTTCTGACAAAGGGAAGAAAAACGGCATTCGGTAGAGATCACAACTTTGACAAGGTAGATTCCTACGAAAAATGGATACACTCAGTACCACTAAGAAAGTACCAAGAGTATGAGCCATATATTGATCGGATATTCAAGGGGGAAGACGATGTACTATGGCCGGGAAGACCCATGTATTTTGTCGGTACTGCAGGTACGACAGGAGGGGTCAAGTATATTCCTTTGACCGGGGACAGCCTTCCTTATCATCTGGGTACAGCTCGTGATGCGGTGATCTATTACTGCATGCATCATGGCCTGATGGATATTTTTGATGGCAAGATGCTCTTCCTTTCTGGGAGTCCTGTCTTGTAGCGTAAAAATGGATACAAGCTCGGTCGATTATCAGGAATCGTCAACCACGAGATACCTGCGTGGTTGAGGTTCAATCACCTACCTGACTACAGAACCAATGCTATTGATGACTGGAAAGAGAAAGTAGACCACATAGTAGAAATATGCAGTAATTCAGACCTCAGGATGATAAGTGGCATTACTCCCTGGATCATGATGTTTATCGATAGTATACTTGAGAAAAACTATGCGTCAGATATCAGTTCCATCTTCAAGAGTCTCAGACTTGTTGTGCATGGTGGTGTAAAATTTGATCCTTACAACGATCGTCTGACTTCTCTATGCGGAAAGGGTGTCCATTTTTATGAGACGTATCCTTCATCGGAGGGATTTGTCGCATTTCAGGACCCATATGCAACGGATCAACTTCTTCTCAATGTAAATGGCGGTGTTTTCTATGAATTCGTTGTACTGTCAGGAAAGGACCTAGGGCAGCGATGTCGCCTACAAGAGGTAGAAGTGGATCAGGAATATGAAGTCATCATCAACAATAATGCTGGTTTGCCTATCCCTTTACATACTTTCTTTTGTGTCAAGTCAACTTTCTTACTAAACACTTCTCTCCTATATTTTGATGGACATACTATTTGATACAACAACAAACTTCTGTTGTCACTCTTTACAATATGCCTGTCTTCCATATTTTAAAGCTAAATATTATGCGACACCCGATGCAAGCATCAGGGAATTCTCATGATTAAATTGCTATTTCTTGTATTGATGATCAGTGTGACATCATGCAAAGAAGGAAACCATGAGACATTCACGTTAGAATCGTCTCTTTTATCGATAGGGGAGGATGGTACCATTGCTACGAAATTCTTGCCTTATCCTTACGGAAAGTACTACTATGCATCCGGTATTAGTCGCCTTGATCACGGTGATTATAAAAATATTCTGGACTATGTAAGTAATATTTTGAGCACAACTGCTGAAGATGTTTTTGCAGTGGCAACCTTTTTTGGTACAAAGGATAATATTTATGACATTGATAAAATTAGCATTCGGGATGCTGACGTTCTGGGAGTGTATCACATCATCAACGGAACTCCTCATTTGTCCCTTTTTTCTATCACCGAAGAAGGCTCATCAGAAAAGTTATTCAGCTTTCCAGTAAAAGGGGTTATGTCCAATTCAATGGCCTATATACTTTTTAACCAACTTGATATTATAGGTTATAGGTCATATCATCTGTTTTTAGACAACAACGTCGATGCGGCTAAAATAAACTGGTCACCGGTAGATATTTTATCAGTGTTGACTCAAGACAAAAGAACCAAGATGAAGAATACAGGATGGCAGCCTGAACCTTGTGTATTGGTTGTCCTGATGGGAATGGAGACGATTGTAACGTAATGATGATAGTATGCGAATATACATTTGATAGTGATTGCGGTGTACAAAGTAATGAAGATGAACTATACAAAGTAGATAATGTCGTTTAGGACCTACTAGAGTTGGCGTATCAATATTCTGATATGTACGCATTTAGGGATAGTTTTCTGGTGTTAAGTCCAAAGGGCATGGAATATGTATCTAACTATTATGACATCCGCTCTATCGTGAAAGACTTAAATATTCCGATTCCGCTTAGGTTAGAAGCTACATACAATCTTGTAAAAATTTTCCCTTTATTGGATGTTATTAAAAACGCAGATGAATATACAGATGATGTTCTTCTAACGGAAGATTTAGCAAAGGGTTTAACGGATATGTTGGTAAAATATAAGGCATTATCAATTCAGAAAGACTGGAAAAATCCCATAGATAATCTTATCAATGATATTGAGAAATACAAAGGCAACACCGTAGCACAAGTACTAAGAGATTTTAAAATGGCTAGATAAAAGTGTCGAATACTCCATACATAAAATTCTATGTTCTCTTTTTAATAGTCATTCCAGTTGGCACAATCCTTCATGAAACAGGTCACTATTTGGCTGCCAAATCATGCGGGGTTGTGCCTACTTTTCATTATAACCGAGTTTCTTACAACTATCAACTTGAAGACAAATACCACTTAGACTTATCAAGGTATGCTACCGAACTGGAATCACTCTTAATAACAAACGACCTCATCGTTACGCTCAGAGGAGTTCTTACCAGCCTATTCCTAGGGTTGTTGGGGTTGATTTATTTAATCATTTATAGACCTAGACTCTTCACATTATCTCCAATGGATTGGATTGCCATTTTCTTGAGTACTTTTCTGCTCAGGCAAGTATACATTCTAGTGATGGAGATTGCATGGTCGTTTGATTTAATCAATCCGTCATTTACAGATGAACGAAAACTGGCAGGCTATTTAATGATAAACGCCTTATTTTTTAGTTTTATTCTGGTCGCTCCTGCCATTACATGGATAATAGGTTATTGCCATGTTATAGCTTCATTGACGATGCGGCGTAAGCTGTTACTTTCTCTCAGTTGTCTCTTAGGGACAGGCATGGGGTATTTCTTTTGGTTTGTCCTCTTAGGGCAACTTGTCTTTCCTTAAATACCACCCCCTCCCACTGTCGTCTCTATCACCCTTGAATAGTAATAATGCTCGAGCTGTAAGACCTTGGCAGCGATGTCCTCAGGAGAGTCCGAGGCATCAATTGTAGTCGATGCCTGGAATAGGGTCTGTCCCTCATCATAGTTTTCATTGGCGAGATGTATCGTTATGCCGGAGACGGATTCACCCGCTTGCTTCACGGCTTTATGTACATTTATGCCATACATTCCCTTACCACCATACTTGGGTAATAAGCCTGGATGGATGTTGATCACCTTATCGTTGTAGACCCTCAAGATGCTCTCAGGCACTTTCAATAAAAATCCAGCCAAAATGATCCAATCCACGCCATACAACTCCATCGTATCAAGGACTTCTTTGGGGTCCCTGAAGTCTTTTTTTATCATGACTTTGTAGGGTATTCCTAGAGTTTTAGCGATGGCTATGACTCCTGCTGCGGGCTTGCTCGATAACACGAGAGCCACCTTGATATCAGAACGATCCTTAAAATACGTTATTATTTCCTTGGCATTGCTGCCACCACCGGAAGCCCATATGGCCAGCCTGATCATTCTTACTTTTTGAGGGGGTTGTATCTATCTGCTTGTGCAGGGTCGATGGCAGTCATGATTCTGTAAACTGACGTACGAGCATTCTTATCTGCAGGTTTAAAGATCTCGATAATCTCATCTCGCTTGCTATCGGCAAACATTCCCAGTATCATAGAATTAGGAACATTGCGATTGACGATGTCAATAGACTTGAGTCCCTCGAGCATGACATTGACAGAATTATCGACATCGCTTGCCATGCGGTCCATACTATGCCGATGGTAATCATAGTATGCCTGTCGGTAGTCCTTGCATCGAGGGTTGAGGATGTTTTCCATGAGTTTGTAGCGACTTCTCTTAGGTCCCAAAGCACTCCAACTCTGATCTGCGTCACTTACTGACGGCGGTATGTTGTTGATGATGTTCTGTGCAATCTGGAAATTTGACTCGCCACCCAGTGGTGCAAACGTATCATAGTCAAAACCTAAAATCACGTAGGCGTAGAAAGTCAATATCGATGAAAAGTTATCCGTATAAGCATTTTTATTATTTTCTATGGGTTGATACTCTGTAAATGTAATGCTGATTTCCTTGTCTACATGATTGAGAATCTGAGTGGAATACGATGAGTGATAAACAGGTCTGATGGTCTGCAGTCTAAAGTCAGCTAGAAAAGAATTGGTAGAGATCTCTTCCGTGATGGCTATCAGCAAATCACCCTCTATTTTTTCGTTATCATCGAAGTCATCTTCTGTCCATTTTGTATTGTTGTAAAACTCTGATATCGCCGTCTCCATTGCCTTGAATACAGCCGGGTCAGCCAGCTTGAGCTTGGGTGTAGTTACCTTGACCTTGATATTGAGCTCTTGAGCGGTCATGCCGCAAGTACCGAGAACCATTAATAATATATATACTAGGTGCTTCATTTTTCTTCACTTATGATTGATACTATTTCGTTGACTATATCTTTCGATACTTCTTGCTTTGACTTTAACTGATACTCGGTGATCTTATTGTCCTTTTTTATGATGGATATCTTATTGGTATCATGACCAAATCCTGCGCCCTTATCTCTGAGAGAGTTGAGCACAATCATGTCAAAGTTCTTCTTGTCTAATTTTCTCTGCGCATACTCTTCTTCATTCTGTGTTTCTAGAGCAAATCCCACATTGATCTGTCCTGCCACTTTTTGCTTGCCTAGCTGATAAGCTATATCTACATTCTTGACCAGTTCCAGGGTAATGCTCGGGCTGTCCTTCTTAATCTTCTCGTTGGCAACCGTTTCGGGTCTGTAATCAGATACTGCCGCTGCAAATATGGTGATGTCAGCATCTTTAAACCTTGTTGCAGTCTCGGTATACATCTGAGCTGACGTCTCTACTTTAACAACATCGATCTGAGTAGGTGGAATGATGGATGTAGGTCCCAGAATGAGCGTTACATCTGCTCCCCGCAGTGAACACTCTCGGGCTAGCGCCGTGCCCATCTTACCTGAGCTATGATTACCTATAAATCTTATGGGGTCGATGTGTTCTATAGTAGGACCTGCTGTGATCAATACTTTTTTATTGATCAGGTCTTTTTTTTTATCAATTGCCTCAGCTAGATGTCTACATATATCTATGGGCTCAGCCATCCGTCCATCACCTACGAGACCACTGGCAAGCTCGCCATGACCTACAGGTATGATTTCATTGCCATAGGACTCTACCTTAGAGATATTGTCGACTGTGCTTTCATGAGTCCACATATCGAGGTCCATAGCAGGTGCTATAAACACAGGACATTTGGCACTGAGGTAGGTCGCAACGACTACATTGTCAGCTATTCCATGAGCCAACTTGGCTAGCGTAGTAGCTGTACAAGGAGCCACTACCATGGCATCAGCCCAAAGACCCATCTCTACATGGTTGTTCCATGATTCTCCAGACGATACCGAGGAATAAACCTCGTTCTTTGACAATGTAGAGAAGGTAAGAGGTGATACAAAACTACAGGCGGCATTGGTCATGATGACTCTCACATCGCATCCTTGCTTTATAAGGTTGCGCACAAGAAAGGCTGACTTATATGCGGCTATGCTTCCTGTTACAGCTAAAAGAATTTTTTTGTCATGTAAAGATTCCATGATAAATGGACAAGAGCTTCTTAAGCTTTTTTAGTATCCTTGGTGTCTTTAGATTCCACCGATGTCTCAGCCTCAACAATTTCATCACCTCTATATCTGTAATCTATTTTGTCATCGACAAACTCATTGATGGAAATGACTGCAGGATTGGGAAGGCGCTCGTAGAATTTTGAGATTTCTATCTGCTCTTTATTTTCATGCACCTCTTCTATCGTATCTGTCGTAGTAGCAAATTCCTCCAATTTCCCATGAAGCTCTTCTTTGATATCAACAGCAAGCTGTCTAGCTCTACTGGACATGATGACGATAGACTCATAGATGTTCTCTGTCTCACCGACGAGAGAATGCATAGAACGCGCTTCGATATTGGGATTTACTCCCTGAACACGATTTTTAATATCAGGCATTAATTAAATTTTTTAAGTTCTTCCAATGTAGATTCTCTTACTTGATCTATCTCAGACATGTATTCAGATCTGGGATATTTTTTTACAAAGAGGTCGTATCGTCGAAGGACCTCGGTGTATCTTTCTTCTTGCTTTGTGTAGATGCTTTTTTGAGCTAACTCAAACCCTGCCTTTACAATAAGGTACCTGATGTCCTCATCTTTTTTAGTATCAGGAAATTCCTGAAGCATATTGTCAAATGATGTCACTGCCGAAATATACTGTCCAATATTGTAGTACAGCTTTCCCTCCATGAATGCTTTTTCCTCCATTTTGTCCCTCATCTCATCGATAAGCTCATTGCATGTCTCCACCCGATCACTGTGAGAATAGTTATTGACAAATGCCTGAAATGCCTCTATGGCTTCTTGAGAATAACTCTGATCCAACTTAGCAGAAGGTGATAACTTGTAATGCGAATAAGCACTCATATAGGCAGCCTCTTCTCTCTTATCACTATTATAAAAAGTGCTTGTAAAATTCTTGAAGTAGTGAGAAGCTAAGATGTACTGCCCGAGATGATAGTGCCCATAGGCGTAGTTATAAAAAATTTTCTCTGCCTGCTCCCTACCACGGTAATAGGGTATTACTATTTCGTAAAGAGAATTGGCCTTGACATAATCTTCATTCTCATAATAATTATGGGCCTTCTCGTGTATAGATACAGGATCATTACTGGTACGAATCTTCTCAAATTCAGTCCGACAAGACGACATTATCACTCCCAAAAATATAAAAAGAACCAACCTCATTTTCATAAGCGTGCAAAATTACGCTATTATAACGTAGATAACAACCTTATCATATGAATTAAGTTGCATCTCTTTTCTTTGTCTTGCTAATTTTCTGCTTCTAATTATTCAGAATAAGAGGTAATCCACCCTCCCCACTTCCCACAATCACTACCTTGCTATTGGGAGATTTGGCCAGCTCGAGCGTCGCTTCTATACCCTTGTCTTTAAGAATATTCGACGTGAGTGAGGCATTCAAAATCCTATTTGCTGCCGCCTTGGCCTCAGCCTCGATTATTTTTCTTTCTGCTTCCTTACGCTCTCTATCTAGCTTGAAATCAAACTGGAAAGATAGCTGTTCTTCTTCCAGCTTCTGCTCGATTGCTGCTTTGAGCTTTGGCGGAAGGGCAACTTCTCTGATAAGTATAGCATCCAGGTTTAGATGCTTTTCTCCTATGGCTTCCTGGGTACGTGTATAGATCTCATCCTGGATGGCTTCTCGCTTGGTGGAGTACAACTCCTCTGGAAGGTACTTTCCTATCACTTCCCTCGTAGCCGATCTAATCTCAGGAACAATAATCCTACGTAGGTAATCTGCACCTATCTCACCATGCAGGTATCCTATTTTATCATGCTGTGGCTCATAGCGGTAAGACAACTCAACGACGATGCTTAGACCATTTTTGGAAAGTACTTCCATCTGTTCGAGGCCTTCATTTGTCCTGACATCATATATGATCATCTTATTCCATGGCGCAACGACATGAAATCCTTCACCATAGATATTGTCTTTATCCAGTCCTCCTCCAAATCTCTTAAATAATACCCCTTTCTCTCCTGGGTCTATGGTCAAGAAGGTCGTACTCGTGAGAATGGACATGAGTAGGAAAAATAGGAAGCCGAAGATGATGTACTTGAGTAGCTTGGATTGATTGACGAACGTTGATTTTTGTTTGTTTTCAAATGTCATTTTGCTTGTTTTATTGGTCTAAGGTAATATACAGAATCATTAACACAACCTAATCGGATAATAGTTTACTGTTTGTCTTCTATTTGTCGTAGGTAATGGTTGAATTGTCGAAATTCAAAAATACTACTCACAGTGTGTAGGTGAGCAAATAAATTCGCAACTATCTACTATTTTCTATAGTTGAGATTTTACGGCACTCAATATCTTCTCATCCATTATGTCATTCATACACCTAAAATGTCCCTTCGGGCAACTCTCAAATCCCAACTTACTACAAGGTCGACAACTCAATCCGCTGACTTGAAGATTGACATTCCTGGTATCCTTATCACCGTAGTAGGCCGACATCCCAAACTCTGGTATTGTACTTCCCCAGATGCTCACCATCCTCGTATGTACAGCAGCACCTATATGCATCGTTGCCGTATCACCTGTCAGTAAGACATCGGATAGCGATATTATTGCAGCAGTCTCATGAATGGTAGTCTTCCCACAAAGGTTGGTTACCGGCTTGGTTGACTTACTCACAATTTTCTGAGCCTCTGAGGCTACATCTTCTCCTCCTATGAGGAGGATGTTAAAATCCGTACTGTTAACTAGGGCTATTATTTTATCTGTAGGAACCCGCTTTGTAAAATATGTGGCACCCAAAGAGATGACTAAACTGGTGGCGCTAAGACTAAAGTACCTCTCCTTGACACTGGTCATCACATGGTCTGGAATGTAATAATCCAGCCCTTGACCATCATTTACAATATTTGTTCCCTTAAGTGCCTCAAAGTATCTATCTACTACGTGCTTGCCATCCATCACTTTTCTCCCTAAGTTAACCGTCAACCATTTCCTAATATTCCCCTTGTTATACCTGATCACTTTAGATCTTACTCTCCTTGTGACACGCCTGGATCTGAGATTGTTATGAAGGTCTACTACCACGTCATACTTGTTCTTGGAGATCACTTCTTGCCATGACTTCTCATCCCAAATAATGACATTGTCGACATGTGGATTACTTTCTACAATTGTAGTAAAAGAACCTTTGGTAAGAAAATCAACATGTGCACCTGTCTGTTCCTTCATACACCGTATGACAGGGGAAGTAAGCACGATATCTCCCATCGAACTAAATCGAATTATCAGCACACGATTTATAGAAGTATGTCTCAGGACATCTAGTTCTTGATCCTCACTACTTTGGCTACGGTGGATTTTCCCTGCGCCACTACTCTCACGTAATAGACCCCGGAAGGATGATCTGACAGGTCAAAATTCACATTACCAGTTGAATGTTCATCTAGTATTTTCTCTTCGATCAATTTACCATCCACGTTTACGAGAGACAGCCTAAGACTTCCATGCAACTCACCATTGATCGTTACGTCAAGATTACCTTCTGTAGGATTAGGATAAATAATGAGCTTTCCAGTACTAGCATCGACATCGGTAACAGCAACAGGTCTCTGGCCATTGGCATACCATACTCCCCACCGCGCTTCTTCTTTAAAAAATACTTCCGACCCCTGTACTGCAGTTATTTTATCAGACTGAACATCGAGAACCCCGATATCAATTCCTCCGGACCAGGGTGCATCAAAGAGCAGCTTATCATCTGCACGAGAGTAACTAGGATAACCCAATCCCTGGTTTTCAAAAAGAAGCCCTACATCGCCTGTTTCTATATTGACTCCTAACACAGCGTACTCATCTTCACTTATATAATCAAGGGCAATGATGTAAGGGGAATTTTTTGAGAATGTAGGATTACCAATACTGACTCCTTCCGGCAGCTGAGAAAACAGCTTCTCGATATTGCCAAGCGCCCAGGTATCAGCACTGTTGTTCCAGACTTCGAGCAGGCCTATATCCCAGTATTCTATAGATTGTCCATTGCTTCCTGTAATTTCATTGGCTGCATCGTACATAACTTTTTCTCCTGAAAAACCAAACTCCAGCGCATCGGCATATAGTACTTCTCCTGTTGCTATGCCATCAGCTGTTGTAGGGTTATACAGTTCAAATTCGAAATCCGCACCTGTAACTAAATCGTAAACATAAATACTGCTATTATAATTATCACTAAGTGCTGCAAGACGATTGCCATCTTTTGAAATAACCACATTTCTCCACTCCCCTACTTCGCTGAGACGAGTCTCATTTGCATTACCCGTAGAGTAGTCTATTAGGTAATAATAAATGTGTCCATCATCGGCAACAAACACTATTTCCGACCCATCATCGGTAACACTAGCCCTGCTTACTGGATTTCTGTCCGTCAATGGATTGGCGATAAGGTTTAACTGATTATCAACGATAATCAAGTCATTGCGATTCTGATCGGTATGAATAATAAGGTCATCACCCGGATTGACTACAACATCATCCTGATAGTTTCCTCCCGGACCGGCTCCTATACCTACATCACTAAATGCAGACTGGACTGCTTGTACTTCGGTGTTGCCATATAAGTCTTGAGCTGATTTCTCCACAGCGATCCGCAAATCGACAAACTGTGACGACATGGTCAAATACTGAGTCAATGCACGATAGTAAATTTTTTCAGCTTTCTCTTTTCCAATAGAGGTCGCGAGCAGATAAAAAGCATGGTTGCAGATACCACTATTGATGTGTACCCCGCCGTTGTCTTCTGATCCTGTATACATCTGAGAGACAGTCTGAGGTTGCCATCCTCTTCCAAAGTCGTTGGCAGGTAATCCTTGATTTGGATCTTCTAAGTCTCTTAGGGCTCCTGAAGGAAAGAAGCTTGTCTTGACCACATCCTCCCCTATCTTCCAATCGTTACGATCCATCATAGCTCCAAATATGTCAGCAAACGATTCGTTCATTGCGCCTGACTCACCATAATATTGCAAATTAGCAGTAGACTGTATAACTCCATGTGACATCTCATGTCCGGCAACATCGAGTCCACGAGGCAATGCATGAAAGGCGTTATCGCCATTTCCATAGAACATTGCACTGCCTGACCAGAAAGCATTGCCCATGCTTCCACCTGAATTGGGGTCATTTACATTGATAAATGATACGACTGTACCACCACTGCCATTGATCGCATTGCGACTGTGAACATCTTTAAAATACTCGTAAGCAACTCCAGCATTGTAATGAGCCGAAACAGCCAGATCGTTCCATCCGTCATTATTTCCATCGGTATTGTGCGTATACGTAAAACTATTGTCAGCAGGTGATCTCTGGCCATCTAAGGTCCAAATTGCTCCGACTGGTTCATTGGGTAAATTTGAAGCTGATAAATTAAACATATCTCTCGATCCATCGATTAGATAAAATGTTCCACCTACATCATAAGTATTGATATCTCGAGATACACCATTCCCGTCTGTCTCATTCATGGCAAATGCAGGGCCGTCCATTACTAGAGAAGCATGATCAACAGATCCTTCTAGCCCATGGTCATGAAGATGACATGAAGATTTGAATTTCTTCATAATATTTCCATCTTGAGCATCTACGAAATACTCCCAACTCTCCATAAGATTCTTATGAATTGTAAAATGATAAGCAAGCCCAGGAGTACCTTGGTCATGATATATTACCAACTCTGATAAGTCTTTACCGGCAAAATTCCTGATCTCTTCATCTGTAGACATTGAAATCGAACCTATATTTTCTATCGCTCCTTGACGAGCACTACTCATGGTAATCGCCGGGATAACATTTATATCAGCGGTGGGAAAACTTCGCCCAGTTAATGTCCACTGACCATACTTATATCCATGTAGAATTACCTCACCACCATAGACCTTTACTCCATTGTACTCCTGGGTAAGTCTTATGTGAAGGATTCCCTGATCATCAGTAGTTTCCTTTTTAATCACCATCTCCTTATCAGTATTATTAACCTTCAATACTTTACTACATTCCTTGAGGAATGATATTCCGCCTTGCCTGCTCATGGCACCCAAGACAGGTGATCGGGATTCTATGTAAATGGGCTGATTGTCTTTAGCTCTGGCAAGGACTCGTAATTGTACATCCAGCTTTGGAAGATTGCTTGCGTCAACAGAGAAGTACTGGACAGCATTTTGATCTATCGAAACAGCTTTAAGTTTTCCTGAGGGTGTAATAATTGTACCTTGAAGAGATCTTTGGTTTTGTGGTTCAACCTGCTTAAACTGGGCGTTAGAATAAACACCTATGGTGATGAGCAATGATGTAAGAATTAATCTAGCCATGAGTGATTTTTATGTTTTATCGAGTTTTACTTTCTTGGTCTAACGCTAGTTTCCAGAGATTGTCATAGAATACCTGTACATCGCTACGAAGGTTTTTATTCATTCCACCCCAATGAATGGAATGACTCAGTCCTTCCGACTCCTTGATAAGAAAATAGGTCATGTTCCCTCTATCATCATGGTCAATATCCTTGAGTCCAAGAGTTTCATAATTGGAGAATACTTGGCCCACGAGTTTTTTGTCCCATTTATCCACAGCCATGCCATCTGCATTCATCTTATCAAACTTGAAGCATTGCCCATTCTCAAACAAACAATACTTATTTACGGTTCCAGCAAAACCACCACTATTTCCAAAGATGATTCTCTCGCCTTGATAATCATCCAGGGTATGAGTTGGTGCTGCTTTACATGACCACCAAAGAATTCCTATCAACAAAATGTACCTCATATTATTCGCTTTAGATTTTGACAAATGGTATGGCCTGATTGCAAGCTATATCTAATAAATGCAATGCAAGATGTAAATAGTTTGCCATCCTATAAATTCTTAAACAATATTTAACTTTTCCTATCAAGTCAAGCAATCAACAGGCTTTATCCAGCATCTGTCATATAACTGACAAGTAATCGATGAAATTTAAAATTTGATTTGTCAGTTATATACTTGCGTAATATCTTTAACCCATTGTATAAATTGAAAATCAAAGATTAAGATGAAAAAATTAGTTTTCCTTATGTCGTTTTTGGTTGTTGCTGCCTTCAGTGCAAATGCGCAATCAAGTTGTTCTAAGTCCAAAAAATCATGTGCAAAGGCTTGTGCCAAGAAAAAAGCTGCTGCGACTTCTGCAAATGCTGCTGAGACTGTAGATGCTACAGCTGTGGCTGCTATGTACAGAGAAGCTGATGCTGCTGCTGAAAGTGATGAGGCAGTTGAGAAAAGAGTTTGCTCTAAGTCTGGCTCTGTTACATATCATCAAAAGTCAGTTTGTGAGAAATCAGGTAAAGAATCATGGTCAGAAGTATCATATGATGGTGACCTGAAGAAATTTGTATCCTCAACTACTGAAGTATCAGAAGGCGAAGCAAAAGCTTGTTGTGTTGGTAAGGCAGTAAAAGGAGATTGCTGTAAAGGCAAAACCAAAGCTTCTTGTAGCAAAAACAAGAAATCTTGTTCTAAGAAAATTAAAGCTTCAGCTGAGGAGAAAGAAACTAAAGTTTAAATTCCCCAGACCGAAAACAGGAGGGCAGTTATCTGATTGATGACTGCCTTTTTTTTTGTCCATAGTACAAGTATTGAGTTGACTTTGTTAGCCTAGGAAGCCTTCCTGCAGCCGGGTTCTCGGCCCAAAACTTAGCTTATAATTTCATTGACAGGTCCCCTTCATATGGTCACAACTATTATAAGTTGCATAGCAAAGACCTCGATGGCACATTTACTAGCTCCCATGTTATCAATGTAGATTTCTTCCATGAAAATAATCGAGCTCTGATCGCACCTAATCCTATGGAATCACAGGTCCAAATGCATTACTTCTCAGATACTGAAGAATATCTATCTCTCAAAGTGGTGGATATCATGGGAAGGACTATTAAGGAGGAAAGAATACCGGTTTTACCTAGCCAACATATACTCTCTGTCGATCTTGAAGATACTCATTCCTGCGTGTACCTACTCTCCTTAAATGGTATTGGATACAAGGAAACCCTAACATTTGTAAAGTAATAGTGTAGGGTCAAGAAAAGAGTATTTCCTTCCACGACCTTTGTGATCTTTGACTGGCATAGTTTTGATCGATCAAATCTCGTGTCATTTTGTTTTCTGCCTTAATCATTTCTCTGACCTTGTATTGTCGAGTTTCTGTCAAAAAGGACAACTCACTCTCCACTTCTTTTCGTCTCCTTTCTGTCTCAAGTTTGTGACTCATTACAAATTGAAACTCATGCTTATCGAGCACATAATCAAATGGTCCTCGAGAAGAGAGCAGCTTAACTAAGATGGGTGCTGTTTCTATGGCCATAAATAGTAGCATAATAAATATTCCAGCCCATGCTATTGCAGGCTTTCCCTTTCCTAGTCTAGAAAGTGCATCTATGCGAGCCGCTAATCCAGATAACGGCGCTTGGTTCAGAACGTCCATGTCCGATCCGCGATCAGCTAGTAAATTGTTCTTCTGTAATCGCATATTTTCAATCAGTGGTTGATTAGTTGTAATCGTCTTATCAAGATCAGATTGAGCTTTATCGGATTCTTGTTTCTTAGCCCTGTAAATAGGACCCATATTTCTGATCTTGCTTCCACCAGTACCATCTGCTTCTGCCAATGCATGACTTTCTAACTCATTTCTAACTGCTATCTTATTATCAATTGCCGACATGAGGCTTGCCATTTCAGTATCAATACGGTTTATGTCACCCTCATATCTTGCTCGGAGTTTATCTTCTTGTTCCTTATAAATCTCTTGTTCCATAATTACAAGCTCAGACTCAATCTCCGATTCAAAGATTTTTAACTCCAAAGGTTTCGCAATCACAATAGCTATTAACAGTGCTAGAAATATCCTTGGGGAAGCCGTTACAAAATCAGTAAAAAATCCACCTTTACGCTTCATACTAGAAACAAGATAACGGTCAAGATTAAAAATCATCAACCCCCAAAACAGGGAAAAAACGATTGCAATCAAGTAACTATGAAATATCACGAAGGCAGCATAAAACGAAGACAAAATGGCAAACAATGCCGTAAAAAATACAGTAGCTCCGATTCCCGTGTACTTCTGAATGTCAGATGGTGCCCTTTTCAAAAATGAAGGATGGATTCCTGAGGAAAAAATGAAAAATCGTTGCATGGCTTTCATGTTGAATCTTAGATTATTTGTGATTGAACGCTAGTATAGGGTCAATAATGACCCAGTGACGACAATTTTCGACGAGTTGGACATAAATAACTACGATTAGGAAAACAAAACCATGACTCTCGACGTCTTACTCGTAAATATTAGTTTTTGTGAAGGTGCTCCTGTCAATATTATTTTTACAATTTTCTTTTGGGACTATTTTATTATCTCAGGAATCTCAAGTCTATGACTTTGACCACGTATATATTCACATTACTGGTGATGAGCCAGAAGAGTATCATACCGAATTTGGACGAATAATTTATGACGAAGAAGGTACTCCTAGAAAAGTAGCCTTTGAGAACAATACCATCCAAGAATTCATCCTTGTAGTAGAAGAGTCGATCGATTTTCTACCCGAAGCCAAAAGCAATATTCTTACTTATATCCATGGGATGTGGGGACACACATCTTCATATCTAGAATACAATACAACAGAGATGGCTGGGGATATTTATGCGCACCCAGATAGTCACTTTGGTCTGATCGTATCTCTTATATGGGATAGCAAATTGATTTATGGGACCAATGTAGCAATCGCTCGGGATAAGGGAGTACTATTTGGAGAATACTTCAATTTGCTCTTTTACCACATAGGTCTTGATAATTTTGAGGACAAGAATCGCATGAGTTTCATTTGCCATTCTATGGGCAATCGGGTATTTGAGAGCATGTATACTTCCTTCCTCGAACCAGAACTTTCTATAGATTTTTTTAAAACCATCGTGTTTGCTGCAGCCGATCTTGAATCTGATATATTCAATGAAAATCAACCGCTGTCTTCTCTCCCTGATGCCGCAGAGCAAATTGTAGTATACACACACAACAATGATAGATCCTTAAAAATGTCTAAGCTCCTCAATGACAACAACAGACTGGGGCTAGATGGAATAGACAACCTTGATAAACTCCCTGATGACATATACATTGTCAATACTTCCCTTCTCAATGATGATGAAGATCGTGCCAGTAGATTTTCAAATCACAGATACTTTTTTAGCAGTCCGACAGTGAGACGAGATATCCTCAATCTATTCAACTACAACCTAGCATCAGATATCCCCAATAGGAAACCCATGAATCGTGAGAGAGAGTATAAACTGCTCTTTGCCGAGCAGTAGACCCTCTTTGTAATTCTACTACTTTATAATTGAATTAGGATATAGGTAGTTGTACCCTTGTATACCTTGCAATCCACCTGTATGTACAGCTAGAATTTTTGCATCAACGTCAAGTGTTCCTCTAGATATCATTCTCACTAATCTGTACATCATTTTGCCATTGTAGATAGGATCTAACGGAACACCAGTATATGTAGAAAAATCATTGATAAACTTGATAAGACCGGCTGTGGTTTTCCCGTAGCCGCCGTTGTCATCTTCATAAAATACAAACTCTCTCGAAGTCAATTTTTTGATTTCATCGCCAAGGAACTGTCCTTTCAATGCTGAGAAAATATGTACCTCTAAATCTTGAGTAATCTGGTTACAGATGATGCCGGCTGTCATTCCTGTTCCTGAGCTTATGCATAGATGGCTGGGAACAAAGTCGAGCTGGACTTCCAATTCTTTCACCATTTCCTTGATGCCTACTGCAGCATAGGAACCACTTCCCCCTTCTGGTACGATCATCATCATGGGGTTGTCTTCTTTAATCTTAGTGAGAAAGTCCGGTTCATTTCTTTGACGATACTTTCTCCTATCCATCATCTTGATACAAGCTCCGAGTTCGAGCGCATTACGTAGAGTAGGATTATCAGTGTCTATATGATCCCCTCGTACATAAATTGTGCATGGAATAGCAAGTTCATGACACAGTGCTGCCGTTGCAGCAAGATGATTGGAGAAAGCACCACCAAATGTGATAAGTCCACTATAGGATTGCCTAGAATACTCGTCTATAGCTCCTCTAAGCTTCCTCCATTTATTGCCACCGTAAAGAGGATGAATAAGATCTTCCCGTTTTACATACAGACGAACATTGGTATCAATGAAATGGCTCAGGTCAATCTCCATGATGGGACTTGGAAGATCAATGTTGATTTTTTCTCGCCAACTATCCATGAGGAATGTGAACAACGTATGACGTTCCTTTACTGGGGTAAGAATCTAAAGAAAAGGTGCCCTTGAGGTAGTTAATACGGGATCTTATATTCTCCATACCCATTCCCTTTGACACCAGTTTTTCTGGATTGAAACCAACTCCATCATCTTCATAATGAATAACAAGTTGATCTTCTTCTCTTCTCAGCTGAATAAAAACCTCTTCGGCTTCAGCGTGCTTCACCGTATTGTGAAGCATCTCTTGTATAATCCTATATATTGAAAGGGCCTTCATATTTTCTATGCCTGTAGGAATATTATAATACTGAAAATCTATGTCTGGGTAGTTCTCGCCACTAAACCTATTGATGAGATCATTGATCGCGGGAATGAGACCAAGTTTTCTCAGCGACGATGGCTGCAGGTTGCGGGAAATGGATCTCACTTCCTCTACTGCTGTATCAAGCAATCTATTGGCAGTTGAATACTCCTTTGCTTTAGTGACACTCTTTACCCGATGCTTAACGCTGTCAAATTGTAGCTTAATTGTCGACAAGATTCCTCCAAGGCTATCATGCAACTCTTTTGCTATCCTCTCCCGCTCCACTTCTTGACCTTCGATCATAGATTGCATACTATTGATCTTCATATTGTCCTCTAATTCTCTGATGCGTTGGCTATTGATTTTTTGCTTCTGCAAGTTGATGATATGAGCTGTCTTGATCTTCTGTGTATAGATTCTATAAAAGTAATATCCCATAAGAAGCAAAAGGACGAGTCCTCCTGCCATCACATACAATGCTCTTCGCTGTTGCTTATTCTGATCGACGGCAATGTCATTTTCCTTCTCAAGGAGTCTTATTTCGCTTTGTTTTTGCCTGGTTTCGTATTTCAGTGTAAGGCTATTAATGGACTCTTGTCTGTCAATGTCGTAGATGCTGTCATTGAGCTCAGCATACCTTAGCATATAGAGATAAGATTCTTGATGATTTTCAGTCTCTCGGTGAGCATCTGCCAAAGCCATGTAGAGTTCAGATCTAAAACTATCATAAGGTCTATATATCAATAGATCTTCGCTATCGGTCAAGTATTTTATTGCTAGGTCATTTTTCTTAAGCCCATGATTGAGCATCCCTATGTGGTACAAGGCTTTGCTCATGTCATCATATCGGTTGAGATCATTGGCTAGACCAAATGCCATTCTTGCAGAAATCAAAGCACTATCTACCTCACTTAGTCTTGAATACTTATCCACAGATTTAAGCAGATAGGAAATCATCAGAGAAGAATCTTTTACTTTATTATTCAAGGCGATGGCCTTATGCAGATGCGAGTACTCTTTATCTAGGTCACCTCTAGTTCGATACAAGTCACTAAGATCAGCATGACAATACATTAGCATTTTTCGATCTCCATTCCCAGCATAATATAGTATCAACTCATCGTAGATGGTCTCGGACTCTTCATACAATTCCGCTTCATGATACCGTCTGGCAATCACTCTTTTAATTTGGTGTATCCGATCCTCATCAGAAAGCAATTTGAAGTAATCAAGGCTCCTGAGGTAATAATCAAGAGATTCCCCAGGATCTTTACCGTCTCTCTGCCTCAGCTCCCCCAACATAAAATAGACCTCTGCGAGCTCATGATGGTTATTGGTCTTCCTAGCATTCTCGAGGCGGATCATTAGGGAATCTTCCAAATATTCCTTTCCACCTTCCCCGATCTGACCATTGAGATGCAACGACAAAAACGTTACAAACACTAAAATGATATGTCTATACTTTATCAATCTCTTTTATAGGTGTGGACTAAGGTCCTCAATCTTTTACTAACTCAAAGACAAACTGCAATTATTCTCATTTAGAAAGATACATCATTATATAAAAAAAGAAACCCTCATCTTTATGAGGGTATTCTTTAGAATGCAATAGTCAATCCCAATGAGTATTTAATCTTGTGTTTTCTTATTCTCTTTGTTTTAAGGACTCAACAGTACTTGAGTTGGTCGGCACAGATCGCTGAAAGAAGTTGAACTTATAATGGTTGTGCTCTCTCGCAACCGTAGAGCAAAAGAATGATCCACATCCAACCAACTCTTGTACTGTCTACTAACTAAACTGTTTAAATCAATGGAACCAGAAGATACAGAGTATGCATCGGTCTGTACATCATAGGCGTCTGAATTAGAATTGTAAGACAATTCATCTACATACTCCGATATCTCTGATCCAAAAGTCGACACTACTAAAACCAGAAAACCAAATACATGGTCCATATTAGATCTATTATATCTCAAAGCTGAATATTGATTTGTGTGATTCATGTATTAATAACTGATAAGTCAAATATCTATAATGTCCCCTCGGCCAGTATCCATGAATCCACCCATTTTGATATGTGGGGGTTTCCCCCTATTATGTATCCTATATTTGCCGATATATTCGTTATGTAATTATAAAGAGCCTTATTTGACAATTATATCTGAATGATAAATGTACTTATAGCAGATGACCATGCGATGTTTGTCGATGGAATAGAATCCATCCTCAAGGACGAAGTTGACGTGCAGATAGCGGGTCGTTGCTATGATGGCGAATCCGTACTTTCTTTTCTTGAAGATCAGAAAGAGATCGATCTTATCCTATTGGATATTAACCTTCCAGGTATCAATGGCATCGAAGTCAGCAAGCAGGTACTTAAAACATATCCTGGTATTAAGATTTTAGCTATATCTATGTTTAATGAAGAGAGCTTTGTCACAGAGATTCTCAATAATGGAGCTCAGGGGTATATTCTCAAGAATACTGGACGAGAAGAGTTGTTAAAAGCTATTAGGACCATCATGGATGGGAACACCTATTTCAGCGAAGAGGTCACCAATACGATCATGAATGGACTGATGAAAAAGAGACGCGAGTCTCATGGCAAGACAAGGTTCCTACCCAAAGTATCTAAGCGTGAGAAAGAAGTGCTGAAACTTATCATGGATGAACACACAACTCAGGAAATTGCTAAAAAACTATACATTAGCCTAAAGACCGTCGAATCTCATCGCTCCAATCTTCTCAACAAGCTGGACGTAAGAAATACGGCTGGCCTTGTCAGAGTTGCTATTGAGAATAATCTATTGAACAGCTAGTGCATCAGGAGCAAAATTCATCACGTTTAAAACTTGGTCTTTTTTACAATCTCTGCGTTGTCGAACCCCGCCAATAGCTATGGCTATTCACGAGAACCGACGCCTTGATATTGAAAAAAAATCGCATCGTTTTATACAGTTCGAACTTCACTCTTGATGCACTAGTTTATCATTATTGCTATCTGATAAAAATTATTTACCTCCCAACTACACTATAAGGTATATAGAACGATTCTTTCCAATCTCTAAGAGCCTTATACTCATGCATGGGTACATTAAACTCATCAAAGAGTAATATATCTCCTGTATTCAGATGGGGTGATATAGATGCCAATACAAACAACGTAGATGAATAAAGGTCCGCATCAAGGTGAATAACTTTTCGATTTGTACCCTTGTATTGCTTCAAAAAGTCAGGAAGTGTTTCTTGAAAAATACCTTGATAGAAACTGTGACGGGAATCATCAATCACAGGAATTTCATTATCGGTAGACATGTCTCCTTTCTTGAATGGCCCCCAGTCTTCGGGCAATCCAGTGAAGGTGTCAAAACCGAAAAATCGCGAATCAGGATGTCTGATCTTTTCTACCCACCACTGAAAGGACGTTCCTCTAGCTACTCCAAATTCAAGGTAGTCGATGGGGCCGCCCTTGATTTCCTGGTCGATGACATGCTCGTGTAGCGAATGCCGCTTCTTGTAGGAAAATGAACTTGTAGGAAAATCAGAAAATTGAACATCATTTTTCTCAGATATCCATCTAGACATTTCGCCCAAGTTTCCAATAAACCTAAAGAACTTTGATGGTAAGAAGCGGTGAACTTTAAATTTAAATAAAAAGTACTTTCCCCGTCTTATCCGCTTGATCTTGGGTTTAGTCATTCCTACTGAATCATGGTTTGATAATAATTAGTCTTCTAGTCAACAGTCGTTTTCCATGTTCGTCGGTAATGGTATACAGATATGATCCCTTTCCTAGTCGAGTCAATGTAAAATTATTTCTAACCCCTTTATCACTTTTAAGCCGAAAGGACATTTGCTCTTTCCCCACAATGTTATAAATCTTCAATGTATAGTCCCCTGGTGGATATTTATGAAATTCAACATTGACGTCACCATACGTCGGGTTAGGAAACAGAACAATTGCACGTTGATCCGTAGAAAGCCTATTGATTCCATTTATATCGCCTAGCAGTGCATACTCAACGAAATTGATGCGATTTTTTGCAGTGAGATCAATCTTCGCCACGTGGAGAGGGTATTCTTCATTGAAGAAAAGTTCTAATTTCTCATTTGTCTCCAATAAGGAGGTAATTCTATCTTCGAGTGGATTTTCACTCCGATCCCATCTGCCAGATCGCTTTACTGACACAGTAACTCTCTTCTTTGATTCAAGTCTCGCTTTTGTTACCTTAAACTCACCAGTAGGTAGATAAACATGACCTTCTGCATTGTTGTACAAACTGCTAATCACGTTAAGCTCTATCGCAATTGAATCGATTAGTAAATCAATCAAATTTTGAAATTCATCTTTAAGGTCCTCCTTGGAAAATGTCAAAACCTCTTGATATTCTTCGCTGGTTCTCAGCCCCAGCTCAAGGCTAGCGGGCCGTACTATTTTATCGCCATGTATGACAGATTCTATTTCCTCCCTGCAAAAAGGTAGTATATAGGTGTGACTCTTCTCCAACAGTCCCTTATACGATTCGATGTACGATGCTCTATGTGATGACGACTCCATGAGATGAGATTCATCTGATCCATTGTTTTCCAAGATATACTCCAAATAATACGGTGCATTCAGAGAGTGAAAACTCCAGAATTGATTCTTCCCAGTCTTTCCGACTGATAGCTCTTTACTATATCTATCTGTTATATATCTTAAGGTATCAGATTCCGATAGGTTGCTTCCTAGTCCATCACCAGCTTGTATTTCATTAGGATAAATTGAGATTCCTATTAAAATATAGGCGAGGAATAAATACGATATCTTGAGTCTAATCATTGGCTTTTAAAACTTTTGCATTTCCACTAACTCAGCATACGTACCATTAGCAGCTATGAGAGAATTATGCGACCCGCTTTCTACAATTCTACCACCCTTAATAACTATTATCTTATCAGCTTTCATTATTGTCGACAGTCTATGGGCAATTACTATCGCTGTCCTCTCCTTCATTACATTCTCCAGTGCTTGTTGCACTTGCTGCTCTGCATGGCTGTCTAACGACGATGTCGCCTCATCAAGTATAAGAATAGGAGGATTACCCAATATGGCCCGAGCAATAGTAATACGCTGACGCTGACCCCCACTCAATTTCACTCCTCTATCCCCAATACTGGTTTGATACCCGTCACTTAATGCCATGATAAAGTCATGAGCATTTGCAATCTTCGATGCTTCTATGATGTCATCCATTGAATAACCTTTCCTCCCAAATTTTATATTGCTAGCAACGGAATCATTGAAAAGCACAGGCTCTTGTGATACGATTCCAAAAAGGCCACGCAATGAATCCAATGAAAACAATGTAATACTCCTACCATCAATAGATATCTCTCCGTGATCAATATCATAAAATCTGGGTAGTAAATCTATCAGGGTGGATTTGCCCTCACCTGAAGCTCCTACAACTGCTATGAAATCCCCTTTTTCTATTTTTAGATTTATGTCCTCAAGTACAGGAGTATCCTCATCATAGGAAAAGCTAACATGAGAATATTCTATCTTATCGCTAAAACCATTTGCTACAAGTGCATTCACAGGTTCCTCCATTTTTAGGTCTACATCCATTATTTCATTGATGCGATAAAGTCCACCAAGTCCTTTCTGAATATTGTAGTAAGCTGACGAAAATGACTTTGATGGTTCTATCACTTGATAGAAAGCAAATACGAAAGCAAAGAAAGTCTCGGGTGATAGAGTTTCATTAAATACTTGTACAGACCCATACCACAACAATACCGCTACCACCACTATGCCCAAAAATTCACTCAAGGGCGACGATAGGTCCTTACGCCAAAACAGCTTGGTCATGATAGATCTATAAGACTCATTTTCGTGATTAAATTTCTCTTGCTGAAGCATCTGAGCATTGTAACCTTTGATTGTACGTATGCCTGATAAGCTTTCTTCTACGACCGAGTTTAATCTGGCTATTTTGGACTGTGCAAGTTGTGATTCCCTTTTCAGGGTCCTAGAGACTGCCCCAATGATGAAAATAGTAAAGAACATCAGCGCAAAGACAAACAAGGTAAGACTCGGACTTACGTACAACATAAACACTATGCTTCCTATAATGATGATGGGAGATTTGAAGATGACCACTATCACACTCAGGATACTTTGCTGGACTTCCTGGACATCAAGAGTCATACGAGACATAAGATCCCCTTTTTTTTCTGATGAATAGAAGGAGAGAGGTAGTTTCATGAATTTATCAAACAACTCAGCTCTGATGTCTCTGATGATACGGTTGCGAACAGGAGCCATAAAAAGCATCGACAAGTACCGGAATACATTTTTAAGGAGGAAAACAACAACTATAACTGCACATACAAAAAGCAGAGCATCGTGCCTATCATACGATCGGATGATTTCTGTAAACTGTGCCTTGATATAACCATCCAAAGACTCTGCTTCCTGAGCAGAAATGACCAGAGGAGATCGATCAAATAGAATCTGGAAAAAGGGAATGATCAACGGGATGCTGACCACTGTAAAAATAGCAGTCAGTATGTTACATACAACACTTGCAACTACAAGTGACTTATAGGATTTGAGACGGGATATGAGGCTCCAAAACCTAGTCATGAAACTTTCAATTTACTCTTGGGGTGGTGACAGATCGAAATCATTGATGAAGCCGGTGTGGAAGTTTCCATTACGGAAATTCTCGTCTTTCATCAATCTTTGATGGAAAGGAATAGTCGTTTTTACCCCCTCGATAATAAACTCATCCAAGGCTCGCTCCATTTTTGTTATGCATTCCTCTCTAGTCTGAGCCTTGCAGATCAGTTTGGCAATCAAAGAGTCGTAAAATGGCGGAATGACGTACCCTGCATAGACATGAGTATCTACTCTTACTCCATGACCCTTGGCACTATGAAAGGAAGTAATTAATCCCGGAGAGGGCATAAAACCATTGAATGGATCTTCAGCATTTATACGACATTCCATTACATGCAACTTGGGAGTATAGCTCTTGCCCGATATCGGAATTCCAGCCGCTACTTTGATTTGTTCTTTTATAAGATCGTGGTCTATGACCTCCTCAGTTACAGGATGCTCAACTTGGATTCTAGTATTCATCTCCATAAAGTAGAAATCCTTGTTTTTATCAACGAGAAATTCTACGGTGCCTACACCTTCATAGTTAATTGCTTTTCCAGCTTTTATGGCTGCTTTCCCCATCTTTGACCTTAGAGGTCTGGTCATGAATGGTGAAGGACACTCCTCTAACAACTTCTGATGACGGCGTTGAATGGAACAATCACGCTCAGACAGATGCACCACCCTGCCAAATTGATCGCCTATGACTTGAAACTCTATATGGCGGGGTTCTTCAATAAATTTTTCAATATAAATCCCGTCATTCCCAAATGACGCCTTGGCTTCATTTCGAGCCATATTCCATTGATTCTCAAAATCTTCCTTTTCCCATACAACTCTCATTCCTTTTCCTCCGCCTCCAGCTGTAGCCTTGAGGATAATCGGGTATTTTATCTTCTCGGCGATCTTAAGTCCTTCTTTGACACTTGTAAGCAATCCTCCAGATCCAGGTACCACAGGTACACCGGCCTTGATCATGGTGTCCTTAGCTGTGATCTTATCACCCATCTTCCTTATCATATCAGGAGTAGGTCCGATAAATTTTACACCGTATTCATCACACACCTCAGCGAAGTCAGCATTCTCGGCTAAGAATCCATATCCAGGATGTATGGCATCAGCATTGGTTATCTCAACCGCTGCCATAATTCTGGGTATAGAAAGATATGACTCGGTGGATGATGGAGGACCGATACAAACTGCCTCGTCGGCAAACCTGACATGCAGGCTATCTTTATCGGCAGTAGAGTATACAGCCACCGTATCTATATCCATCTCTTTACATGTACGTATGATACGGAGAGCTATTTCACCCCTATTTGCAATGAGTATTTTTTTAAACATATAGGTAATTAGCCTTTGGGATCTACGAGAAACAATACTTGATCATACTCTACTGGTGAGGCGTCTTCGACCATTACTTTGACAATCTTACCGGTCACCTCGCTTTCTATCTCATTGAATAATTTCATGGCCTCAATGATACATACTACATTCCCTTCTGATACATCATCTCCTACTCTGACATAAACTGGTTTCTCAGGGGTAGGAGACCGATAAAAAGTACCCACGATAGGTGATTTAACCTCAAGGAGATCAGTGCCAGAAGTATCAACTGTGGTGGTATCCGGAGTATCAGTAGCACTAGCTGAAGAAGGTGGCGCCATGGTCGCTACAGGGGCAGCCTGTACAGGCATAACTTGAGCTGGAGAACTAACTATGGTTTCCTTGGAAAAATTCTTCGTCCTTATAGAAACTTCAAATTCACTTTTCTTTAACTTAAATTCTGTAAGTTCTGATTTAGTGACCAATTTTATAAGCTCTTGTATTTCCTTAAAGTTCATCTCTAAAATAATTATTGTGATAGAAAGAATGACCGCCACAGATGGCAAATCAGCATAAGGTTAGGCAAATTTATGATTTTACTCTTTCAATATAATTTCCTGTCTTAGACTCTACTTTAACCTTGTCCCCTTCGTTAATAAATATAGGAACTTTTATCTCAGCTCCTGTCTCTATAGTCGCTGGTTTTGTCACATTGGTGGCAGTGTCCCCTCTAACTCCAGGTTCCGTATATGTTATCTCGAATTCTATGTACTGAGGCATTTCCAATGTAAGCGGGATATCTTCTGTAGCATGGAAAAGAACTTCAACATTGAGGCCTTCTTTCAAAAACTCAGGTTTATCTATGAGTGCCGTATCCATTGTAATCTGATTGAAGGTTTCATTATTCATAAAATGATAACCCATGTCATCATTATATAGATATTGAAAGTATCTCCTTTCGACTCTTACTATGTCTATTTTATGTCCCGCAGGGAAGGTATTATCTACAACCTTACCATTGGTCAGGCTTTTCAATTTTGTCCTTACAAATGCTGGACCTTTCCCAGGTTTTACATGTAAAAACTCTACCACAGAATACACATCATTGTTGTAATTGATACATAGTCCATTCTTTATTTCTGATGTACTAGCCATTCTTCTTTTTCTAATTTTCTATAAAAATACAAAGGTAGGAAAATAGACATTAGCCACTAGACTTAGACCTATACTTCTCCATAGCCCTTTGTAATTTTATTACACTATCAATACCCCCATTCCAGTAAAGTAGTTCCCCAGGTATATCCACCACCAAAAGCCGTAAGTAATATTTTGTCTCCTTCCTTAAGTTGACTCTCATAGTCCCATAGACAAAGTGGTAAGGTGCCCGCCGTAGTATTTCCATATTTATGGATATTTATCATAACCTTTTCCTTAGGGAAATCGAGCATTTCGGCAACTGAATTGACGATTCTTTTATTTGCTTGATGTGGCACTAGCCAATCTATATCGTCTATAGTAAGATTATTTCTTTCGAGAATCTGCTTTACTGTCTTTGTCATTCCTGTAACAGCCGCTTTAAACACAGGTCTTCCTTCTTGAAAAACAAAGTGCAATTTGTCCTTGACGGTTTCTTCTGTTGCAGGCATGAGCGATCCTCCTGCTTTCATATGAAGAAACTCCCTTCCCGCTCCATCTCCTCTAAAGATCGAGTCTATCACTCCATGAACATTTCCGGGCTCCAGTAATACAGCACCAGCTCCATCTCCAAAAATGACACAAGTAGTACGATCCTCATAGTCAATAATTGAACTCATTGTATCTCCACCCACGACCACCACTTTCTTGTGTGTCCCTGATTCCACGTATTTGGCGCCGGTCGTCAAAGCAAACAAAAATCCAGAGCAAGCCGCATTGATATCAAATCCAAATGCATTATCTATACCCGCCTTCGAACAAATGGTATTGGCAGTATCAGGAAAAACCATATCTCCTGTCACAGTAGCGCAGATGAGTAAATCGATTGATGATGGATCGGTATTGGTTTTTTCCAACAGTGATCTTACGGCCTCGACCCCCATATCTGAAGTAGCCTTCCCTTTCTCCTTGAGTATCCTCCTCTGTTTAATCCCTGTCCTCGAAGTAATCCACTCATCGGTTGTATCGACCATCTTTTCCAGATCCTCATTACTGAGAATATGATCGGGTACGTAGCCATGTACACCCTTGATTACAGCTCTCTGTTTATTCATTAATGGAGGTTTTCTTCTTTGATGTCGAAAGGTAGTAAAAAGTTGAGTTATGCATTTGAACCTATCCTTTTGTTCTTTAAAAGAATATTAAAATTATACTTAAATAGTATATGTATTAGTCTGATTTTCTGATAATTACATAGAACGACTACTTAGAATTCGTGTGATTCTCCTATCTGTTGTCTTATTACGATTTCTATTGGCACACAAATTGCATCACATATAACACACAACCAGTAGAATATAAATTATAATAAAAACTAATATGAGCAAATCCCCCAGAATCGCGATGTCCACACTTATGGTCGTGCTGAGTTTCGCTCAGATCTCAGCTAAAGAAGGAAGCAGCAGTGCATTTTTTAGCGGAAATTTTGAAAGCGCCAAAGAGAAAGCACGAGTCGAGGACAAATTCTTCCTCGTTGACTTTTATGCCTCGTGGTGTCTACCATGCAAGTGGATGGAACAGACGACATTTGCAGATCCCCATGTCAAATCCTTAATGCAAGAAAACTTTGTTTCGGTCAAGATTGACATTGATGAGCAAGAAGGTTTTGATTTAAAGAAAAAATATGCCATTCAATTTCTACCTACGATACTTATTTTCAATAGTGAAGGAGAACTTATGGGCAGGATCGAAGAGACTCTACCCGCTAAAAAAATGCTTGACTTGCTGACAAAATATGAAGCAGAGCCGAGTGTTGTATCAACGCATGAAGTAAACACCTCGCCCAAACAATCCGCAGAGGATGAAGATGGCATTGATTTTGATAAAGATCATATGACCAGATATAGGAAAGCGAATGAAAATCGTACTTATCGATTGCAGATAGGTGTTTACTCAGATTATGAAAATGCATTCAATCGAGTAGACAAATTAAGAGAGACTTTTCTGGAACCGGTAATTGTATTTAATGACTTTAGAAACGAAAATGTTATGTACAAAGTAATGATGGGAGAATTCAGGTCTCAGGATGAGGCCGAAGGCTTCAGAACTATTCTATCTGAAAAATTTGATATAGAGTCTATAGTTCAGTAAAAATTTATTCCAAAAACAGGCCTGAGATGATCTTACGTTAAGTGAGATCATCTCTCTTTTTGCCTGCCCTTTTCGTTTTTTAAGGACTGAAATTTTATAATTACAAAGGCATCAGATTCCAGACTTGGGGGGTCTAATTAATTGTAATATTTTTTGATCTTTCGACATGGTTGATTTTCAATATTAGATTGTACATATCGTTCTATCAAAAACTAACTGTTTCCTAGTAGATATAATCTGGTCAATTCCTATTTTTGTGCCTGATTATCAATTTTTTTTAAAAAAAACATTTTTATCAAGTAATGATTAGGAGTGGGATTAAGATTTGTGTAACATTAATTGCTTGTCTGGTAGGGCTATCTGCCTATTCTCAGGATTGTCCAAACATCGTTTATCCTAATGGATGTGATGATGTGGATTGGATGCCTGAAATCTCGATAGGATCTGATCTGAGTACGTCAAATGGGGTGCAATTCTGCGTCCCAGTAACCGTTTCCAATTTCCAGGAATTGTCGTCTCTACAGCTTACTATCACATGGGATCCATCCATTTTTACTTTTGATGATAAAGTCATCACAATGAATCTACCCAATTTTGATGCGAATGATTGCAATGTCACATCGGTATTGGACGGTAACCTATCGATGGTATGGATCAATGACGACTTTACTGGAGTATGTCTTCCTGATGAAACTGTGATATTTTCTTTGTGCTTCATTCCCATAGGCGATCCAGGAGATCTATCAGGAATCGCCATTACCAACAATCTCTCTGAAGCGCTTGTGGCGGTGTCTATCAATGATGAGGATATAGCTCAAGCCGATATCTGTGAGATGGATCTCATCGGTAATCCTGGAGTAATGCAAATAGGATGCAATAGCCTTTTTATTAATGCGGGATCTTGTAGTACACCTACTGGCAGTACAAATGGTGCCATCAATTTTTTCTTCTGCGGAGGAACACCACCCTATTCATGGGATATCACGGAAACGACTGACTCAGGTGTCAGCAATATGGATAATGAACTTGTGATAATCTCAGGTCTAGGGACAGGAAGTTACACCGTAAATGTAGCCGACGATACTGGAGCATCGACCTCGGCAACAGTACAGGTCCTCAATGCGCAGGAAATGGTCTTGGTTCTTGACGGAACTGATCCTACTTGCTTAGATAGAAACAATGGAGAAGTGTGGTTGGAACCGATAGCTGGCGGAGTGCCGGCATATCACGAGGCATGGTCAAATTTTGAGTTTTCTACTATGAACATCGACGACTTGGAAGCAGGTACATATACCGTTACTGTCAATGATGCTTTTGGATGTGTTGCCATTGATTCCTTTACTTTGAATTTGGACACACTGAAGATAACCGCAACACTTGTAGATAGTGTTTCTTGCCCGGGAGCTACAGACGGGCAAGTATTTTTACAAGCTGAAGGAGGGATCCCTGGCTATGAGTTTATGCTACCAGGAGGAGATGTTGGCCCATTGTCTTCAGTCGATGACATAGCAGTGGATACAGGGTGGTACATCTTTCATGTGGAAGACGAGTCATTTCCAAAATGCACAACAGATTTAGACTCTCTTTATATACCTTATAAAACCATGATTACCGTCGACGTACAAGTCGAAGACATACAATGTCATGGCAGTTGTGATGGCATGGTCACGGTATGCCCTGCTGGTGGAACTGTCTATAGCTATAGGCTGAGAAACGATGTAGGCATGTTGATTACCGGTGGCACCAACACTCCCACCAAATACTGGCATGATGCCTTATGTGCTGGCACGTACATTATTGAAGTTGAAGACATAAGCTCTAATTGCATGGTCACTCAAGAATTTACCATAACCGAGCCGGATACATTTTATGTCGATACTGTCGTGATGCAACAATCGTGTACAGGAAATGATGCCTCTATAGTACTTGATCCGATAGGAGGCAGTCCAGGATATACATATCTATGGGATGATGGTAATATGGATAAGGATAGGACAGGGCTTGGAGGAGGAATGTATGAGGCAACAGTAACCGACTTGAACGGTTGTCAAGACTCGATCAAGGTTACCATTGATAATGTCCAAATTCTTGATGTAGAGGTGATGATTATTCAAGAACCATCCTGTGATTGTGGTGGATTGATGAGAGGCGATGTGGTCTCCGGTGGAACAGGTTTTATCTACCAATGGTATACATATGATGCGGATGACGGAGATCCCACGAACGACACCCCATATTCCACATTTAACATTGTAGGGGGAGTATGCCCCGGCAATTACTACCTCATTGTGGAGGACACTAATAATGGTTGCTTTTCTGAGCCTGACACAATCAATATGCCATCGGGAGGCGATATTACCTTGGGGGCAACAGCCATTTTACCGACATGTGTAGGAGATACCAACGGTACCATCATAATCCAGGTAACTAATGGAGGCCCAGATATCATATTTGACTGGGAAGATTTTCCTCAAAACACTCCTGTTCAATCTCTTCTATCGGCTGGCACATACTGTGTTACAGTACTTGATGGCATGTGTACAGCTGATACGTGTATTGTACTAATGGACCCACCACCGGTATTGATAGATACAATAAGTACTCAATCGGCCACCTGCGTAGGATCAGCTACGGGATGTGTAACTGTCATTGGTAGCGGTGGTTTACTGGGTGGCAATGTATTTTTCTATGATATTTACGATGCTAATGTTGATACATTAGAACTAAGTCGGCAAGATTCAGACACCATTGAATTGTGTGGTCTCGAACCGGGTAATTACGAAGCATTTGCAAGCGATGGACAATGTATCTCAGAATCTTTAGCCTTCTCTATATCGGCTCCAGAAGCCATAACCCTTTTAGGGTCAAGCACTAATGTACAGGATGTAACTTGCTACGGAGTATGCGATGGAACAGCCACGGTAGCTGCTACCGGTGGATCTGGCGATTACACTTACTTTTGGCCCGACCTTGGGGAGACGGGAAGTTCCGTAATAGACCTATGTCCAGGATGGAATGTTGTTCAAATATCAGATAATGAAGGATGCATGACAATGGATTCAGTAGAGGTAGGTCAACCCGATACATTAATCGCTTTCATTGATCCATTTTCTACTGTAAATCTTAGTTGCTCAGGAGCCAATACTGGCATCATCACGGTATCTCATACTGGAGGAAATATCGGCGATTTCGACTATACCTGGACAGGGAATGTGTCTGATACCAATGTAGCACAAAACCTGGGTCAAGGCACTTATGAAATTACCGTCACGGATACTGAAGGATGCACCGATAGTATAAGCTATACAATGATATCACCCCCCATACTTACTGCTATTATTCCAGATCCACCTGAGCCCGATTGTTTTGGTGGACAGACATGTATCACGGTCGAAAGCGTCACGGGTGGAAGTGGTGGCATTTATACTTTTACTATAAATCAAAATCAGGAGAGGTATCCATTGGATACTTGTATTAATGTCTTTGCCGGAGTTAAGAACATTACCGTCTTTGATGGATCAGGATGTAGCATTGAACAAGAAATAATTATCGATCAACCATTTGAGTTGACCGTGGATCTGGGACCTGACTTTGAAGTTGATCTGGGTGATGACAATGAAACACTTGAGGCTATTATTAATTCACAACTGCCCATTGATTCTATCTTTTGGAGTCCGGAAGAACAGGTTAGTTGCGAAGGCGAGAATTGTGAAGTGGTTTACATCTTCCCGACTCAAACGACCGACTACTCAGTAACTGTCATGGATGAGAATGGTTGTCTTACGTCCGATGACATAACGGTCCGTATCGATGAAAATAGAAATATCTACATACCCAATATATTTTCACCCAACGGCAGCTCAGGTAATGATGTTTTCAAAGTCTATGCAGGTGATGGAGTAGAGATGATAGAAACTACTCAGATATATGATCGATGGGGTAACCTAGTGTTTTCTGCAGACAATATTGCCCCCAATCCTGCAGGCGCTCCAGAATGGAACGGATCTTTTAAAGGAGAACCATTAAATTCAGGAGTGTTTGTTTATCTCGTCAAAGTTAAGTTTATCGACGGTCGTACTATCGATTATAGCGGAGACATTACCCTACTTCGTTAAGTTAATAAGTATCCCGCACGCATAAAATGTAACTTACTCTTTTATTACAACAAAGCCATTTAGGTGAAGCTTGTGAGTTTTATCGGCTGTATTAGCCGTCACTGTGACGATGGGTTTTTGTTCCCCTGATTTTCCCACACTACTGTACCTGACACCGATAAAACCTTTTTCACCAGGTTCTATAGGTATAAATGGATAACTAGGAGTGGTACAACCACATGTTGCGGAGGCTCCATTGATAATAAGTGGTGTCTTTCCTATATTTTTAAATACAAAGTTGTGCTCTATCACATCACCCTCTTGCAAGGTGTCAAATGAAAAGACTTCCTCATCAAAGCTAATAGCGGAGTAGATCTTTTTCTTCTTAGGTTTAACAGATGTTTTCTTTTTTGTAGGAATGATCTTAGTGTCAGGTTTTTTGTCTTCACTCTGCATCACTAAGGTATCTGGCTTGATCTCCTCGACAACAACTATATCAAGGTCTTTAACAATATTGCGCCTGCTATCCACACTGACAGTATCAGGAATCTCCTTAACTATAGGTTTAGTGGTTTTGCTACTCTCAGACTTACATGCAATTATGAGAGGCATAAGGATCAATAACCAATTAACTAGTCTCATATATGTATTGGACGAAAGTCTCTTAAAAAGTAATGATGTCTATCTTATTACTGTAAAACTGCCAATCTTAAAATGCTCTTCGGTCTTGCAGCTATATTTGATTTTATAAACATAGGTTCCAGAGTTGACTACTGTACCTTTAAAGTTTCCATCCCAGCCTTGATGCTTATCCATAGTCTCAAAGACCCTCCCACCCCATCTATCAAAAATGGCAAATGACTCCAGTTCATCCAAGATAAAGCCATTAGATATTAAATACATATCATTCAAATTGTCTCCATTTGGTGTAAATGCCGTAGGAAGAAGCAACTCTCCACAATCTATATCATCTGCATCAATGACATTGATACGTATGGAATCCCTCGCTGTACAAAATCCATTGTTCATATCAAGGAAATAAGTTGTAGAAACAACAGGGCTTATTATAGGGTCAATCACATTGGCAGGTGAAACGTTGCCAGATGGGGTCCAAAGGGGATTGGGATCACATGAGCCTCCATGCCTAATATCAACCATGTCTCCCAGAAATATGGTGGTATCGGGATTGAGAATCTGATCCACACCAACAGTCAATGCCTCTAGAGCAGAGCCCTCCAAAAACGAATCTGCAATAACAAATTCATCAACTTTTCCTCTTAAGCCTGATATGCCGCAATTAACCTCTCCAAGCACCATCTCTACACTATCAGCAATAGCTATTGAAGCATTGGTAAGTATCCTTTCTTCAAGGCTGTTATCTATGTACAAGAAAAACTCGAGCCCCCGTCTGCCCAACACAAAATGATGCCAGCAATTATCAGGATTGAGACTACCATTGAGTTCTACGAGCTTTGAAAAATCCTGAACCATAAGAACATTAATTTGATCTGTAGACGAGTTATAAGTTATGGTAAGACTGGAATCTATCGTGGTACAATTCCTCATCAACCTCAGAATGTTAACAGACTGAGACTTGTCTTCAATCTGGAAGTAAAAACTCAAGGTAAAATCTCCGGCTATCTGTTGATTTACATCAAATGGAAAACGGATAAAACCTCCAACATCATCCATATATATGCCATCACCAATAACGCCACATTGACAATCGATAGGCTCAGGAGAAAACAAGTCAACGGAAAGTCCATTTGCTTCCATCAGATCGCAATCATTAAAGTCATATATCAGGATTGACTGTCCTGTTATATTCAGGCAAATAAAAGCCATTGTACAAAGGAAAAAAATCCTCACAGACCGCTTAGTCATGGTGTCTTAATTTAGCATCCCAAAATTAACTTTTTTAATCTACTCACTGAAATAAGTATAATAGGATCAGGTATTTCAAATCGTGTATTTTTGCACGAGATATTATTTAAAACGACAATTATGGTGGCATTACCTCCCGAACGATTAGGATCATTTTTTCTGGGTGCAGAATACGATACAGAAAAAGGACAAATAACGACTGAATCCGTCAATTACGATAGTCGCGATCTTACCACTCATGCCGTCTGCGTAGGGATGACAGGAAGTGGAAAGACAGGGCTTTGTATTGGCTTGCTAGAAGAAGCCGCTATCGACAAAGTGCCAGCACTCATCATTGACCCTAAAGGAGACATGACCAATCTCATGCTGCAGTTTGATTCATTGGCTCCGGAAGAATTTAAGAAATGGATAAACCCTGATGATGCCTCTCGAAAGGGTCTTACACTAGATGAATATGCCACAGCAATTGCCAAAAAGTGGAAAGACGGTCTCGCTGATTGGGGTCAGGGAATAGACCGGATCAAGATGCTAAAAGAAACGGTGGACTACACCATATATACACCGGGATCTGATGCAGGAATACCTATCAATATCCTGGGTTCATTTAAGGCACCTGAGGTCGATTTTGATAGCGATGCTGAAATGCTACGAGAGAGAATACAAGGAATAGTGACCGCTCTTATGGGTATGCTAGAACTGGATAAGGACCCCGTAAGAAGCAGAGAAGGAATTCTACTAGCAACACTCATCGAACATTACTGGAGAAAAAAAGAAGATCTTGATTTACTGCGACTCATAAAGGGAGTTCAGAATCCTCCCATGTCACAGCTTGGTGTATTTGAAGTAGACACCTTCTTCCCCGAGAAGGACAGATTTGAGCTGGCCATGTCCTTTAACAGTCTTGTTGCTTCGCCTCAGTTTCAGTATTGGCTCAAGGGGCAATCTCTCGACATCGATGAGTTGTACTTTACAAGTGATGGCAAGCCTAGGCATAGCATATTCTACATCGCACATCTATCTGATAGTGAGCGCATGTTTTTTGTCACGCTCCTACTCAATAGCCTGATTACATGGATGCGACGTCAGAGTGGAACAACCAGCTTGAGAAGCTTGCTATACTTTGATGAGATATTTGGATATTTTCCACCCACAGCTGCGCCACCATCAAAGAAGCCACTCCTCACAATATTAAAACAAGCCAGGGCATTTGGCGTAGGAGCAATCCTCGTGACCCAGAATCCTGTAGATATTGATTACAAAGGTCTTTCAAATGCTGGTACATGGTTTATAGGAAAACTACAAACTGAGCGTGATAAGGAAAGAGTACTTGACGGACTTAAGGGGGCTCTGGCTCAGGCCGGTGGAAATGTGGATATGGACTTTGACACTTTGATTTCATCTCTCAAGTCGAGGGTCTTTCTACTACATAACGTTCATGACTCAAGTCCAATCGTCTATCATACTAGATGGGCCATGTCATACCTTCGCGGTCCTCTGACACGACCTCAAGTCAAGGAACTGATGTCTAGTAAAAAACCTGAGGAAGAAAAATTCATCTCGATAAAGTATCCCTCGGCACAACAGGATCATACTGTGAAGTCATCAGCAGCTCCGACTCTTGACCCCTCTATACCAGTAAAGTTCTTGCCGGTGTGGAAGTCTATGTCGGAAGCAAAAAGAGAATTTACAGCTTCTGAAGACCTTAAGCTTATGTACAAAGCAGGGATTGCAGGAATGGCCCGAGTAAGGTTTGTAGATAGCAAACGAAAAATTGATCATGTTGAAAATAAGGGTCACCTGAGCGGCAGTCCAGATGATTTTGGTAGAATAGACTGGTCATCTGCACAGTCCATAGGTAGTGAAGTATCGAAGATGATCGATAAGCCTGATCATCCAGAAGGAATAGAAACTAACTTCCAAGCTGTACCTGACTCCATGAACAGCTTGAAAGAATTAAATGGTGCAAAAAAAGAATATTCCAATTGGTTGTATCAGAATAGCCGTCTTGAAATCCTGGAACATGATGACTTAGAAGTGTTTCAGCAGCATGGTGAAAGCAAGCAGGCATTTCTCGGAAGACTGGAACATAAATCCAGAGAAATGAGGGATGAAGAACTAGACAAGATCCAGGAAAAATATGCGCCTAAGTTTGAGCGAATCGAAGATAGAATACGTAAAGAAGAACAGGATCTAGAAGAAGCCAAAGCCGATGCTCGTGATAGGAAGACTCAAGAGTTGGTAGGGGTAGCAGAGACCATATTCTCTGTATTTGTAAAGAAAAGAAGCCGATCTTTCAGCAGTGCCGCATCCAGACGACGTATGACTCGTAAAGCGGGACAAAAGGTGGAAGAATCTGAGGAAGATCTACAGGAACTAAGCCAGGATATGGCGGATCTCGAAGCCCAATTGGAAAAGAAGATAGAAGAAATAAAAGTGAAATGGGACACTGTGAGCTTGGGCGTCACCACTCGAGAAGTCAAGCCTCGGAAGGCTGATGTATTAGTAGATCAGGCAATTTTTATCTGGGAGCCATACTGGTACAATAGTAATGGAGAGGTGGTAACGGCTAGAGGTTAATGAAGTAATGAAGTAATGAAGTAATGAAGTAATGAAAACTATTCAGCGTGAGGAGTATGATACAATCTTCATATTGAATAGAGTTTGCAATCCTCGACGATCGGAGTCGGGATTGTTCTTTCGTCGAGAGGTTGAAAACCTTCAACCAATGGAAGGTAGCAAAAGGTCTCTTGGCCTCTTTGAAAAAGGAATGAGGTAATGAGGTAATGAAAACTACCCACGCATATTGCGTTTGACAAATAGCGATCTGCGATTAGAGGTATACCCAAGACGATATAAAATGACCGCTTACTTAGGGCTTCCTCAAAAAGTCACTCCATGATGTTGGGCGAACTGAGCCAGATACATCACAAAGATGGAGGCTGCAATCCATGATTCCGAAGTGACTTTCAATTTAGCTTTTATTTGGATGAGGTTATAGGCTTGTTTGGCATTTCCTATTTTCCCTTCAATGTGATTTCGACGTCCGTATTCTTTGCATTCCTTTCTTTTTTGATAGACAGTTTTCTTTCTTGGCTCTCCTTTGGGGGTGGCTGTGAGGCGTATTTGTTTTTCTTTGCACCACTTGCGATTTGCATTACTTGCATATAGTTTGTCAGCCATGATGATTTGAGGATATTAGCCTAATAGTGTTTTATAATTTTCTGCCTGTTGTTGTAAATCCTGGGATTCATGATATGAATCCCAGCTTATATTATCTACTTTTGTTCCTTTGCTTCAACACATCTTCAATGTCTCCAAAACTTTGACCTTTTGCTTTAAGCAAGATAAGCAAATGATACAATAAATCTGCGGCTTCATTTTTAAACAATTCCTCATTATCATCTTTTGCCTCTATGACTAATTCTATGGCTTCTTCACCTACTTTTTGAGTTACCTTGTTTATACCGCATTTGTAGAGTTTGTTAGTATAGGACTGCTCGTCATTGGAATCGATTTTTTCACTTATAGTGGATTCTAACTGATATAAAAAGCCCTTGGCTGTCTCTTCGCCAAAGCATGAGATACTGCCAGTGTGACAAATAGGGCCACTAGGTATGGCTTTGATTAGGATTGCATCTTGATCACAGTCAACTCTTACATCTACTACTTTAAGAAAGTTGCCAGATTTTTCTCCTTTAGTCCAGAGTCTTTGCTTAGTCCGGCTATAAAATGTCACTCTGTTTTCAGATTGTGTTTTGACTAAGGCCTCATGATTCATATAACCCAGCATTAATACTTGCAAAGTAAAATTGTTCTGAACGATTACTGGTACTAAGCCATTTCCTTTGCTAAAATCTATATTCATCGTATTGAAATTTTATTAGTTTTTAAATAGTCTTTAAGATCTGGGATAGGTATTTGTTGAGAATGAAATACACTTGCTGCAAGACCTCCCGTAGCTCCAGTTAGTTTGAATACTTCCCTAAAGTGTTGCATGCTGCCAGCACCACCAGAAGCTATGACTGGAATATTGATACATTGAGAAACTTGCTGAGTGATGTCTAAGGCAAATCCATTCTTAGTACCATCATTATTCATAGAAGTCAACAGTATTTCACCAGCACCCAAAGAAGCCACTTCTTTAACCCAAGTGATCGTATCATATGACGTAGCTGTCCTTCCACCATTTATATACACCTTCCATATGTCATCCTCATACTTAGTATCAATAGCTACAACCAAACATTGGCTTCCGAATTCCTGGGCAATTTTTTGGATGAGTTCTGGACGCTTGAGAGCTGAAGAATTCACACTGACCTTGTCAGCACCTGCCTTGATTAAGTTACTTACATCTTGCACCGAACTGACGCCACCCCCCACGGTAAATGGAATGTTGATCTCTTTACTTATTTGATTAACAAGATTGATTAAGGTTTTTCTCTTCTCGACAGTAGCAGTGATATCTAAAAATACTAACTCATCTGCTCCTTGCTCAGCATAGAGTTTTGCAAGCTCCACAGGATTTCCCACATCTACAATATTTTGAAAATTGATACCCTTTACAGTCCTTCCGTCTTTAATGTCTAGACAAGGTAATATTCGATTCTTTAGCATAGCTTTGACAATTCTTTCATTGTAATATTTCCTTCATAAATAGCTTTGCCGACGATAGCACCTTCACAACCAATGTCTTTGAGCCTTTTCAAATCAGCAATATTTGAAACACCACCACTTGCAATTAACTGGACATCTGTTTTTCTAAGTATCTCTCTATAAAGCTCTACAGATGGACCTTGCAGCATACCATCCTTATCTATATCAGTACAAATGACATAGGAGATGCCTTCGTTCTGATAGTCCAGAATAAACTCTATGACATCTCTATCTAAAATTTCCTGCCATCCTGTTGTTGCTATTTTTCGGTTGTAACAGTCTGCACCAAGTATGATTTTGCCAGTACAATATTTTACTATCCATTCTTTAAAAATCTGAGGATTTTTGACAGCGATACTTCCTCCTGTTACTTGATTTGCACCACAGTCAAAAGCGATGCGTAGGTCGTCATCTGTTTTGAGTCCTCCACCGAAGTCAACTTTGAGCTTTGTATTGGAGCAGATAGAAGTGAGTATCTTATGATTCACGATGTGTTTCGATTTAGCCCCATCTAAGTCTACTACATGTAAATATTTTATGCCTATATCTTCAAATGATTTAGCCAATTCCAAGGGGTTGTTGCTATATGTTTTTTGGGTTTTGTAATCACCTTTAGTAAGCCTTACGCATTTTCCGTCTATGATATCTATTGCAGGTATTATTCTCATAATTTTAAAAAGTTTTTTAGTATTTGTTCACCGACATTTGAAGATTTCTCAGGGTGAAACTGAGTAGCGTAAAAGTTTCCTTTTTGTAATGCTGCACTAAACGGTAGAATATAATCGCAAACAGCAATAGTATCTTTTCCTACTTCTGCATAATAACTATGCACATAATAGACATCTTGAATTTTATCTACTTTGTCAAAAATCCTTCCCTCTACTTGCGTGAAATTATTCCAACCTACATGAGGTACTTTATCATTAGGAGGAAATAATTTAACCTCTGTATCGAATATTCCTAAGCAATCCGTTTCTCCTTCATCACTATATGTACACATCAATTGTTGACCCAGACATATGCCTAAAAATGGTTGAGATATATTGCAGATGACCTCGTCTAATTTCCTATTTCTCAAGTATTGCATCGCGGTACTCGCTTCTCCTACTCCTGGAAAAATAACTTTATCCGCTTTCTGGAGTAAAACGGGATCGTCTGTGACTATAGATTCACTTCCTAGTCTATTCAATGCATTCTGGACTGACTTTGTATTACCTGCATTGTATTTTATTATTGCAATCATAAGGTTCCTTTTGTACTAGGTATTGTATAGTTCTCAGTTTTACTGACGGCCATTTTTATCGCTTTTGCAAATGCTTTAAAGATAGCTTCTATCTTATGGTGCTCGTTATTCCCCTCCGCCTTGATATTGAGATTGCATTTAGCGGCATCACTAAATGACTTAAAGAAATGCAAGAACATTTCTGTAGGCATCTCACCTATCATTTCTCTGTTAAATACGGCATCCCATACCAGCCATGGTCTGCCTCCAAAATCGATGGCTACCTGAGCCAGACAATCATCCATGGGAAGCAAGAAACCATATCGTTGTATGCCTTTTTTGGCTCCCAGTGCCTTGCTAAATGCATCTCCCAAGGTCAAGGCCACATCCTCAACAGTATGGTGCTCATCTATTTCCAAATCGCCATTGACAAACACTTCAAGATTAATTTTTCCATGCTTAGCAATCTGGTCAATCATATGATCAAAGAAACCAATCCCTGTTTCTACTGAAGATGCTCCATTGCCGTCCAGGTTTACAGTTACTAGAATATCTGTTTCATTGGTCTTTCTTTCTACTGTTACTTTTCGTGGTTGTGACTTTAGATGTTCATAGATCTCTGACCAATGCTCAGTACATAAGACGGCGTTAGTATTTTCTTTGCCAATATATATACCCTTAGCTTTCAAGTTGATTGCTAGTTCAATATCGCTCTCCCTATCTCCGATGACATAAGAGTTAGCTAAGTCATAATCACCATAGATATATTTGCTAAGTAAGCCTGTCCTTGGCTTGCGAGTGGGAGCATTATCTTCTGGGAAAGAGCGATCTATGAGTACCCCTTTGAATGTAATTCCCTCGTTGGACAGTGCCTGTATGATTTTGTTTTGTGCTGACCAAAAGGTATCCTCTGGAAAAGAATCTGTCCCTAATCCATCTTGGTTAGTTACCATTACAAGTTCATAATCAAGTTCTGTCACAATCCTCGACAACCATTGGAAAACACCAGGGTAAAACTCTAACTTTTCCAGGCTATCAAGTTGGTAGTCGACAGGCGGTTCTATTACCAGCGTTCCATCTCTATCTATAAAAAGTACCTTTTTCATATTAAATTTTGTTTAGTGCTTTTACCAAATCAATGTTTTCATTAGCAGTTCCCACAGTGATTCTTAATGCATCTCTCACTTGAGATGTCCTATTTCTAATTACTATTCCTTTAGCCCTGAGGATGCTATAGATATTGTTTGCATTCTCAAATTCTGCAAGAATAAAATTGGCTTCGGAAGGGTATATATTTTTTACGCAATCTACTTTAGCCAAAGCCGTGATTAGCTCCTCCCTTTGACCTACAATTTGAGCGATTTGTTCTTTCACCTTCTCTATGTCCTCGAGGGCTTCTATTCCTTTGAGTTGACTCAGTGTATTGATGTTGTATGGCGGCTTTACACGATTTAGCACGTCTATAATTTCAGTATGTGCATATGCCATCCCTAAACGCAAGCCAGCTAATCCATAAGCTTTACTCATAGTTTGCAAGACTACAATGTTTGGGGTACTCTCTATTAAAGTGAGGGCACTAATGCTATTGGCAAAGTCTACATAGGCTTCGTCTACAACGACTATACCTTTAAAATCGTCAGCAATCTCTTTTATTCTTTCTAGTGATAAAGTATTGCCAGTTGGATTGTTTGGTGAGCAAATAAAAAGCAGCCCTTTTGATTCTATAGAGGCCCTAATCTTTCGAATTGGGGGCAACGTAAAATATTCTTCAAGAGGAATTTGCACTGTTTCTATGTTGTTAATCTTTGCTGACACCTCATACATTCCATAAGTTGGAGGGAAAACGTACGCCTTATCTTGACCAGGTTCGCAAAATGCTCTGAAAAGTAAATCAATAGCTTCATCACTTCCATTACCAATAAAGATATGTCTGGGATTTATTCCTTTGACAGCTGAGATTCGGTTTTTTAATTCAGTTTGATTGGGGTCTGGATATCGATTCAGTTCTGTGTTGAACGGATTCTCATTGGCATCTAGCCAGATATTTGCAACACCACTAAATTCATTTCTAGCAGAACTGTAAGGCAAGAGCTCTAAAATATTTTTACGTACTAGGTCTTTTAATCTAAACATTGTCCTGATTTTTTAGCCTTACTGACACAGCTCTTTTATGAGCCATCAATCCCTCTGCTTCTGCCATTAATTCTATTGCTTGTCCGATATTATAAAGACCCGCCTTACTCAATTCTTGAAAGGTCACTTTCTTTACAAAATTATCTATGGAGACACCACTGTATTTCTTAGCATATCCATTTGTTGGCAAAGTGTGGTTTGTTCCACTTGCATAATCTCCCGCCGATTCACAGCTATAATTTCCGAGAAAGACAGAACCAGCGTTTACGATTTGATCTTCATATGATCTCGCTTTTTCAGAGGCAATGATTAAGTGTTCTGGAGCATATAGGTTACTGAAGTTGAAACATTCATCTATACTATTAAGTAGTACCGCCTTACTGTTTGCTAATGCCATTCTTGCTATTTCTTTTCTAGGCAGTGTCTCTATTTGTCTATTCACTTCTTCTATACTCTTATTTAATACGGCCTCATCAGTACTCACTAGTATAACCTGACTGTCTGCTCCATGCTCCGCCTGAGATAATAAGTCGGCGGCAATATATTCTGGTATCCCACTATCATCTGTTAAGACTAATAGTTCGCTCGGCCCTGCCGGCATATCTATGGCAGTACCTTGCTGCTGTACTATTTCTTTAGCCTTGGTGACATACTGGTTTCCTGGACCGAAAATCTTATAGACCTGAGGGATGCTTTCTGTCCCAAAGCTCATAGCTGCTATTGCTTGAGCACCACCAACTTTATAGATTAGGGTAATTCCTACTAGATTAGCTGTATACAGTATTGCGGGATTGATATTCCCGTTTTTATCTGGTGGTGTACATAGTACTATTTCTTTGCAACCTGCAATCTTCGCTGGAATGCCTAACATCAGAATAGTAGAAAAAAGTGGTGCTGAACCTCCTGGAATATACAAGCCTACTTTTTCTATCCCAATGGACTTCCGCCAACATTTTACGCCAGAAGTAGTTTCGATTACAGGTTCTTCTAAGACTTGTGATCTATGGAAGGCTTCAATATTATTAGCAGCTAATTGTATTGCTTGCTTAAGAGCATCGTCAACTCTATCCAATGAAAGATCTATTTCACTTTGTAATACGTTAAGATTTTTAAGTGCTATACCATCATAGAGTTTTGTGTATTTAATTAACGCTGAATTACCATTTTTCTTGACATCATTAAGGATGACATTAATCTTATCACTCAGTGTCTCTTTTTCTAAACTAGGACGTGTTACTAATTGAGCCCAAGTATCTCTCGAAGGGTTGATATTTATTTTCATCTTACAATTTTGTCTATTGGAACAATAAGAATATCTTCTGCACCAGCTGCTTTGAGCTCGTAGATGACATCCCAAAATTGGTCTTCCTTTATTACTGAATGCAAGGAGATCCATCCTTTTTGTGCCAAAGGAAGTATTGTTGGGCTTTTGAGTACCGGTAAAATATTAGTGATGGTTTCAATCCTATCCTCAGGGGCATTTAGCAATATATATTGGGAGTCTTTGGCTCGTAAGACCGATCTAATTCTAAAAAGAATCTTATCTAAAATTTCCTGTTTTACCGGAGTGAACTTTAATGATTTAATCAAGACTGCTTCTGACTCAAAGATTACTTGTGTTTCTTTAAGACCATTTTTGAATAGGGTACTTCCAGAACTGACTATATCACAAATACCGTCAGCTAAGCCTATATTAGGTGCAATCTCTACAGATCCAGAAATGCTATGAATTTCGGAATTGATGTTGTTTCTTTTGAGAAATTTCTGTAGTGTAACAGGGTAAGACGTTGCAATTTTCTTGCCTTCAAAGAATCCTAGAGATGTATCCTTGACAGCATTCTTTACTGCTAAGGATACACGGCATTTTGAAAATCCTAATCTTTCGATAACCTCTACGTCCTTTTCTTTTTCGACAAGCAGATTTTCACCAACTATGCCTAGGTCAGCTACACCGTCCTCTATATACTGAGGAATATCTGAGTTCCTTAAGTATAATAACTCTATAGGGAAATTAGGCACAGATACCTTTAGCTGGTCTTTGCCATTGTTAATGCGGATGCCACAGTTTTTTAGGAGTTCAAGGGATTCCTCGTTTAACCTTCCGCTTTTCTGAATTGCTATTTTTAATTTACTCATTCTAAGAATTTAGCCTGAGTAAAATCTGATAAGGTCTTAAAAAAATAAAACCCGACTGATTAACTCAGACGGGTTTTCAAAATATATTTTATCGATACATATATCAATTTCTCCTCGCCTGGATGCCAGTATAAAATTGATGATGATGTAGAAAGTTAATGCTCATTTTTTCATTTGCTTGATAAAGGTACAATAATATTATGCAATGTTCGGTATCTATTATTTAGGATAAATATTCAAATACGTTTACTGTTGAAATAAATTATTCTATAAATGGCTGATAATCAGCAATTTATAAATTCGATGTGATAACAAAATATTACAGCTTAATTTATTGCAACTCTCTAGTTTGAGTAAAGTTGCATTTTATTAATCTCTAAACGTATAACTGACTGATACTCAGATTCTAAATGCTTTAAAAAATTACCGAACCATTGTTATGGACAGATCAATTTATTTCTGGATTTAATACGGCTTTGTTGCATGAATGGATGACAAAAGAGATGGAGATAGTCTCTTTGAGAGACCAACCTTACAAAGCAAGCCACATGACAAAGCAACAAACTAAGGTTGGGGGAAAGCAGAAAAAGCAGAAGAAAAACAAGTATAAGGTCACAAATTGGAGAGAATACAATAGGAGTCTTGTAAAACGAGGAGACATAACTATATGGTTTGATGAGGCCTTATTAGGCTGCTGGTATTACCAAGATCCTAATCAAAAAGGAGCCCAGTATAAATATTCACAACAATGCATGAGGAGCTTGGTACAGCTCAAGGTAGTATTTGGGTTGAAGTACCGACAATTAGAGGGTTTTGCCAGTTCATTGTTAGGCATGATGGGGATAGAATTGAGCGTTCCCAGCTATTGTCAAATAAGCCGTAGGGCAAAACAAGTGGAAGTAAAAATGGATGTTCCCAAAACAAAGGGCCCCATGTTTATAGTATTAGATTCAACGGGACTCAAGGTGTATGGATAGGGGGAATGGAAGGTGCGAAAGCATGGATACAATAAGCGTCGGACGTGGCGTAAGCTACATTTGGGAGTAGATGAAAAGACAGGATATATCCATGCACAGGTACTGACAAAAAATAGCAAAGGAGATGGGGATGCTCAGCAGGTTCCACAATTATTGGGTCAAGTGAAAAGCCCTATAAAGTGTTTTGGAGGTGATGGTGCTTATGACACATATGAGATATGGGAATTGCTTAAAGAAAAAGAGATAGAAGGTATAATACCTCCAGCTACAGCTAGAAAACTGGCAGTAATCATCTGGAATATGATTACTAAGAAAATCCCATATCGTTCAAAAGAAAAATACCTCTTCTTAGATCAAAAGAGAAAACAACTGGCTGACTTGAGAAAGAAAATCATTAAATTGGACCTTGATCATGATGTCTTTATAAGACCAGAATACAGAGAAAAATGGCTGCTAAATCAGCTTGGTAAGCAATCAGTTAATTGACGTTAGTCAGTATTAATAAACAACACAAAATAATTAAGCTAATTACTTAAACTAAATTTTTAATAAAAAAAAACTATGTGTACTTCATTTCTAGCTTTCAATTCAAAAACATTTGCTATTACAGGAAGGTCTCTTGACTATGACCAAGATACTGTATATAAGTCTGACCAATTTCCAGTTGGTCACCAGTTTAATTCCGTTCTCAATAATGGAGTGAGTTGGCAGTCTCAATTAAGTATTTTTACAATTGACTCAGTTGTTTCGGACAGTCCTTACCCAATTCCATTTGAAGGCATCAATTCTGCTGGACTTTCAATAAGTGGAAATCTGGCCAATTCAAGCTATCCTTCAAATAATCCAGGCCCAACTATTTCGACCGATGATATGGTGAACTGGGTTCTCTCACAAGCAAGTAATATTGATGAAGCTGCTACTTTATTAACCACTGTAAATATTGAGAGCGCCTGGAGCTATCACTATATAGTATTTGACAAGTATGGAAACAATCTTGTTGTTGAATATGAAAATCAAACGCCTGTTTCATACTTTAACGAATCCAAGGTATTGACGAATAACCCTAATTTAAAGTATCAACTTGAAAATCAGAACAATTATGCAAACATCAGAAATTGGTTTCCAAATGCTGTCCTTCCTGATTCAGGAGATCAATTTCATGGACAAGGCATGTTGGGTATTCCTGGTGATTGGATGTCAACTTCGAGATTTACAAAAGTAAATACCATGCTCGAATTTTCACTTAGTCATGTAACTGGAAATGATGATGCCATCTACTTAAGTAAAAGAATTCTGGATTCGGCAAGCTTGATAAAAGGTATTGATTTAGGAAATAGTGAAACTGGAAATCCAATTTACACTCAAGTTCAAATAGTTAAAGACTTGGTGAATAGCGTTGTCTATTGGAGGGTTTATGATGCAGAGACATGGAATATTGTTGACATTCAATGGACATAGGTTTTTTGATTATTCAGTAAATATTATTATTAAAATATAAATGAAAAATTTAAAAATGTCGAGTAGGTAAGGGGGAATCTCACCCCCAAACCTCTCACAGAACCGTGCGTGAACCTCTCGACTCACACGGCTCTTCACACTCACTCTATAAAGAGTAGGACATATCACTTGCTCATTCCAGCCGAACGAAAGCCCGGTGGTTGTCAAGATGAAAATATCCAGAGCATGTCAACCCCTTCGCTCCACTTCCATTACAGATGTTTCATCACTACTACGAGTTGATCCGCTACTCTCCTGATGTCTTGGTATTCGCTTTACCTATCAAGGCTTATTGCTTTCCCTCCATCAACTTCAGGGAGTTTCCCCTGTTTCGTAACTGAGCCTGGCCTTAACCCACATTGCGCATCACCCGACCTTAGAGTCCGTTCTGGTTGTTGATTCAAATTTTTGATTTTTAGTTTGTGTACTACAGATTTGAGTTTTGCGAATGGTCTTTGTTTTATTATCAAAGCAGTCTGCAATTCTCTTAGTTTCTTTTCTGGGACTGAGCATTTTCGGACTTTTATTTCTTTGTTTGCCTTATTATACCCGCTTGTTGTTATTACCTGGTCTTTGTTTTATTATCAAAGCAGTCTGCAATTCTCTTAGTTTCTTTTCTGGGACTGAGCATTTTCGGACTTTTATTTCTTTGTTTGCCTTATTATACCCGCTTGTTGTTATTACCTTCTGAGTATTACCGATGCGTACTATCTCTTTCCAACAAAAGTTAATGGAGCATATTGCAAAATTTGGGAAGCTGTCAAAAACAAAAAAAGAGCGTATAGGATGGGTGGACCAAATAAGAGAAATGCTTTTAGAAAAAGGTGGTCGGCAGTAGTAGATGAGATAAAGAAAATGCATCTAACTAATAGCAAGGCAAAGGTTGAAAGGGAAAATCTACTTGGCTATCTGGAAAGGAATTTATTTAGAATGAACTATCCAGCGTACAGAAAGAAAGGATTACATATAGGAAGTGGCGCCATGGAAGCTGCACATCGTACATTGGTACAGAAAAGATGCAAATTATCTGGTCAACGATGGAGTAAAAAAGGAGCAACTAACATCATACGATTACGCAATCTCAACATGAATAATCAATGGTATCGACTCACCAATCACTTAAGAAATGTTGCATAAAACGAAAATTTGGGATACACCTGATGTTATCCCTGGACTACTCCCCTCTGGAAAAGCTCAACGATGAAGAAGACATAAAACAAGACCAGCATCACTCCCTCCCACTTACTGATCCGCTTAGAGAGGCAGATCATACCAAAAAGGATGGTGACTGCAACCATAAATGGTGCGCTGAACTGTAAGACATCTGGAGGGATGGTTAAGTCTCCTAGGAAAGTAGGTATGCCCATGACGGCATAAGTATTGAAAATATTGCTTCCCAAAACGTTTCCGACAGCTATGGCATGCTTTCCTTTCTTTGCTGCCATGATGCTTACAACGACTTCGGGAAGAGATGTTCCTAAAGCTATCACGCTGAGGGCAATGATCTCTGGAGATATGCCCATTGATAGTGAAATATTCTCTACAGCGTAGATAGTATATTTAGCTCCAAGGTATACAAACAGTCCACCTGCAATGAGAAGAACCCAGTTTTTCCATGTAGCACATGGTCTTTCATCAGCGTCCGTCTTGTCACTCGTAAATGAATTGAGAAGAAAAGCAGCCAGACCAGCTAGAAACAAACATGCTTCAAAACATGAGATGTGCAGATCCATCAAAGTAAAGTAAAGGAGAAAGGCCGACCCAAAGAGTAAAGGCATTTCAATATCCATCACATCAAAATCAAGAATGATTCTCTTGCCTACGATAGCTGTGATACCTAGAACAAGTAGAATATTGGTAATATTAGACCCAATAACATTGCCCACCACGATCTCAGAACTCCCGCTGTATACGGATACTATGCTTGTTGCCAGCTCTGGCAACGATGTTCCAAAAGCTATAATCGTAACTCCTATCACAAAAGGTGAAATACCACACGAAAGACCTATTTTCTCGGCAGAACCGATAAAAAAGTCAGAGGCAAACAAAAGAACGGTAAGACTTACAATAAAGATGATGATGTCGATGAGCAATGTGGGTATAAATTTGATGTCAAAGAAACGAATATTCTATCAATAGACATTAGAAGTTTTAGTTATATGTCAAAGGTCGATGATCCTAAATGAGAACTTCATCTTAATTCTACCAATGTGCCAAATGTCCCGATACAAGAAGCAAGGAATGGTATCGAGGTGACGTATATTTGCCATCCTGTAATTATGACCGAAATCAAATCTGTAAAAAAAGAAATGAGCTTTCTCGATCATCTCGAGGAACTACGCTGGCATATTATCAGATCCTTGGCTGCTGTGGCAGTGGTGGGTATTGTCCTCTTTGTAATGAAGACCTTCGTATTTGAGAAGATCATCTTTGCCCCAATGAAGGATTGGTTTCCATCGTATGGACTCTTTGGGTTTACCCCTCCCGAGTTACAACTTCTTCCCCGTGCCTTGGGGGAGGAATTCTTTGTACATATAAAGGTGTCGGCTTTTCTGGGATTGATCGTTGCCTTTCCTTATATATTTTGGGAATTCTGGAAATTTGTGAGCCCAGGCCTCTACGCCAAAGAAAAAAAAGCAGCTAGGGGCATAGTTGTTGTTTGTAGTCTCCTTTTCCTTACTGGTGTATTATTTGGATATTATGTCATTGCTCCATTCGCAATAAAATTTCTTGGCGAGTACTCGGTAGGAAGTGAGACCATCAACAGTACTACTCTTGATAGTTATGTTAGTTACTTGACCATGTTTACGATACCTACAGGACTAGTTTTTGAACTCCCTATTGTTGTCCACTTTCTTTCAAAGGTAGGCCTTGTCACGGCGGAGGGGATGAAGAAATACCGAAGGCATTCAATAGTTGTCATCTTAATTCTTGCAGCCTTGATTACACCTCCTGATGTAATCACCCAATTCTTAATCGGAGTTCCTGTGTATATCCTTTACGAATTGAGCATTTTTATCGCCAAGAAAAATAACAAGCCTATATAGTATGACCTGGAGGCTTTCATCAAATATGACATTGTTTTATAAGGTATTTATACCTACTATGTGGATCGTCTTTTTTGGACTTTTCACCTTGTCTTTATTTCTTACGGCTACTGAGGAATTTACTGCTATCTCTAATAATAGTTTCAGGATTCCAGTCTTGATCGGTTATCTGGTCTGTCTTGCGTTTCTATTCTTTACTGTCATGGACCTTAAGCGGGTGGACATTACGACTACGCATATTATGGTCTCAAATTATTTCAAGACATACCGCTATGAGATTGAAGACATTGAGAAAATTAAGGATATTAACCTCATCATCATGACTCTATGGAGTATACATTTAAAATCTAAAGGAAGCCTCGGAAGGAAAATCAGGCTGATCCTCGACAAGGGAAATCTAAAGGAATTCATTGCTGAGAATCCACAAATTTTCGAGCACATGTTATAGAATCTACCGAGATGAGAGTTCTACAATAGGACACACCATCTCCTCTAGTGATATTCCTCCATGTTGGAAGGTATCCTTGTACATGTTATGATACTTATTATAGTTATTGGGGTATAAGAAAAACTTATCCTCCTTTGCAAAAATGAATGCCGAGCTCACATTAGGTCTAGGCAAACCGTACTTTTCAGGATCACGAACTTCAAGCACGTCCTTTTTTTCATACCTAAGGTTTCTTCCGACCTTATATCTAAGATTGGTGGTCGTCTCTCGATCACCCACTACTTTACTGGCCTGGCCTACTCTTATGGTTCCATGGTCGGTTGTGATAAACACTTGCACGTCCTTCTCTGCAATTTTCTGCAACGCCACCCACAACGACGAATTTTCAAACCAAGATCGAGTCAAAGATCTATAAGCCTTCTCATCTCCGGCCAGCTCTTTTAAAACTTCCATCTCAGTACGAGCATGAGATAGCATGTCTATGAAGTTGTACACAATAAATGTGATGTCATTTTGCAAGTAGTTGTGAATGTTGTCACTAAGATGTCTTGCTTTATGTACGTTCGTCACTTTGACGTAGTCAGTTTTCACCTTTGCCTTTATCGATCTACTGACGAGATGCTCTGCAAAATCTTTCTCATACATATTCTTTCCGCCCTGGTCTTTATCATTGAGCCATTTATCAGGAAAGTGTCTAGAAATTGCCTCTGGTTTCATTCCTGCAAAAATGGAATTCCTGCTGTACTGTGTAGATGTAGGTAGGATGCTGATAAAGTAATCCTCTCTCTCTACCCTAAACTTATCACTTATGATAGGTTCTATGATCTTCCACTGATCATATCGTAGGTTGTCAAGGAGGAAAAAAAAAGTAGGCTTGTCAGGATTTATATTTGGAAAGATCTTCTTTCTTACGAGATTGTAAGACATGGTCACCTCTTCATCATTGATCCAAGTCTCATAGTTTTTCACGACAAATTTTGAAAATTCATTATTGGCCTCAGATTTCTGCATTGACAGAATATCCTGCATCTCATTAGAGTCAGATTCATCAATCTTAAGTTCCCACCCTATAATTCTCTTATAAACGTCCACCCATTGGTCAAGTGACAATCCACTATTGATATCCATGATAATCTGACGAAACTCCTGTTGATAATCAGTGGCAGTCTTCTCACTTACCAATCTCTTATTGTCAATCAATCTTTTGAGAGTAAGAAGTATCTGATTGGGGTTGACAGGCTTGATCAGGTAGTCATCTATGGTAGATCCTATCGCCTCTTCCATGAGGTTTTCCTCCTCATTCTTAGTAATCATCACTATTGGAATACGGGTGTTCTTTCCCCTCAATCGTGCCAAGGTCTCGAGTCCACTCAAGCCAGGCATACTCTCATCGAGAAATACGACATCAATGTCATCTTCTTCCTCAAATTTGTCCAGTGCATCATGACCATTGGTCACAGTCATAACCTCGTATCCCTTCTTTTCTAAAAAAAACAACTGCGGCTTCAGCAAATCGATTTCATCATCTGCCCATAGGATTTTGACTTTATTCATATATTATTTAGTGAAAATTTAAAGTGATTAAAACTAATTTTGCATTCGAACGAATATGACCATTGGGATATTACAATATTAATGGGTAAACGAAAACTATTTAATGACCCAATCTATGGCTTGATCAATTTTCCAGGTGATCTCATCTATAGAATTATCGATCACCCATTCTTTCAAAGACTAAGACGTATCTCCCAGATGGGCCTTACCAGCTTGGTATATCCAGGTGCTGTGCACAATCGACTACAACACGCCATGGGGGCCGCCTACCTTACCCATCAAGCTGTGATAACATTGATATCTAAAGGAGTTACGATAAGTGACGAAGAACATGAAGCAGTCTGCATTGCTACTCTACTACACGATATCGGGCATGGACCATTTTCCCACACACTCGAGCATACGATTATCAGCCTACATCACGAAGACATTTCAGTCGTGTTTATTGACTATCTCAACAATGAATTCGAAGATGCACTTAGGAAAAGTCGTGAGATATACACAGGAGAGTACCACAGGCCATTTTTTCATCAACTGGTATCAGGTCAGCTGGATATGGATAGGATGGACTATCTGATGAGGGACAGTTATTTCACAGGAGTCGTGGAAGGGAAGATAGGATATGATCGTATCATCTCAATGTTGGATGTAGTAGATGACCACCTCGTGGTCGAGGAGAAGGGGATACACTCGGTAGAGAAATTCCTCATGTCTCGTCAAGTCATGTACTGGCAAGTCTACTTACACAAAACAGGAGTCGCCGCCGAGCAGATGCTCATCAGTCTTTTCCGAAGAGTCGCCGATCTTCATTCCATGGGAAGAATTGTTGAATCTTGTCCAGGGATAAGCTACTTTATGAGGCATGATGTCAGCTTACAAGATATGTATAGTGACGATTATAAGCCGTTAAATATTTTCGCCTCCATTGATGATGTAGATATGTGGAGTGACCTTAAACGATGGAGGAATGATGAGGACCCCATCCTGTCATATCTTTCGACTTGCCTACTGGATAGAAGACTGTTTAAAATAATCATGAGTGATGCCCCTATAAATAGTGACCTCATCGAGGAAAAGCGTCTTAAAATCGGTAATCATTTAAAAGTAAATGAACAACTTGCAATGTATCTGGTCTTGACTGGCTTGGAATCAAATCAAGCTTATACCAAAAAGATCCACGAAATCCAAATTTTGTCCAAAGAGAGAGATGTAAAACCTATTTCTCGGATAGCAAATAATTTAATTGATACGAGGGTGATAGTCAGGCATTTCTTATGTTATGCAGATTATAATTGATACCTTTGCGAGCTGTTTGATAGACCAATTTTATTAACTTAATATTTTCAAATTTAAATCATATTACACTATGAGAAAGATGAACTTGATTCTCACAATCTTGTTGCTTGTAGTTGCCGTCGTGGGCCATGCACAGCCTGACACTGCCGAACCTGGTAAGTGTTACGCCAAGTGCCTCATACAAGACGAATACGAAACAGTAACTGAGGAAGTTATGACTCGTGCAGCTTCTACTAAAGTATCGATTGTCGGTGCTAGTCATGAAACCATGACAGAAGATGTACTAAAAAGAGAAGCTTCTACTACACTAAGTGTCAATGCTGCTCAATTCGAGACTATGACAGAAGATGTACTTGCTCGTGAAGCATCTTCTACTCTATCTGCCGTCCCGGCGCAATTCGAGACAATGTCAGAAGAAGTGCTTGCTCGTGAAGCATCTTCTACACTATCTGTTGTCCCGGCACAATGGGAAACGGTAAGTGAAACTGTACTCAAGAAAGAAGGAGCTGCTAGCTTAAGAACTATACCAGCAAGATGGGAGACAGTCTCAGAAGAAGTGTTGGCTCAAGAAGCTTACACTACAATCCAAGTTATTCCTGCTAAATGGGAAACTGTAACAGAAGAAGTGCTCGTACAAGAGGCTGGAACCAGAGTTTCAGTTGTACCTGCAACCTATGAAACTATGACAGAAGAAGTACTCGTACAAGAGGCTTACTCTACCATTACTACGGTTCCTGCTAAGTATGAGACTATGACAGAAGAAGTACTTGTAAAAGAAGCTTATTCTACTCTTTCTGTTATACCTGCCAAGTATGAGACTATGACAGAAGAAGTACTTGTAAAAGAAGCTTATTCTACTCTTTCTACTGTACCTGCCAAGTATGAGTCAGTGACAGAGGAAGTATTGATCGAAGAAGCTTCAACCAAAATAGAAAGAACACCTGCTAAGTATACTACAGAGCAAATCACTATCGAAGTGGCACCGTCTTCCTCTAAGTGGGTAAAAAGAAAAGCCGACAGAAACTGTCTTTCTGCTGATCCTAATGATTGCCTAGTATGGTGTCTTGTAGAGACTCCAGCTCAGTTTAGAACTGTAACTAAGCAAGTAAGAGTAGGATGCGACGAAGGATGGGTTGATAATGGCGATGACTGTACTAGAGTTGTTGACATTCCTGCTAAGTATGGTAGTAGAACATATCAGAAAATTGTAGCAGCTGCTAGTTCAGATGCCAATACAATTCCTGCTAAGTACGAAACTCGTTCTTACCAAAAACTTGTTTCTCCTGCACGTACTGAGGTAAATACGATTCCTGCTAAGTATGAGACTCGTTCTTACCAGAAGCTTGTAGAAGCTGCAAGATCTGAGGCTGTTCAAGTTCCTGCAAGATATGAGACTCGCTCTTATGAGAAACTTGTATCAGCTGCTAATTCACAAGTTGCAGACGTTCCTGCAAGATATGAGACTCGTACATACAGAAAACTTGTAGAAGCGGCGCGTACTGAGGTTACAGAGATTCCTGCTAAGTACCAGACTAGAACTTATCAGAAGCTCGCTTCTGCTGCTTCTACTGAGTCCGTACCCTGCGGTAAGAAAATGATCCTTAAAAACATCAACTTCCGTACTGGCTCTGCCGAGCTACTTCAGTCATCATATACTGAGATAGGTAAATTGGAAAGAATGTTGAAAGATAGCCCAGCTGTAACTGCAAGACTCGTTGGACACACAGATAGTGATGGTAGTGAAGCTAGCAACATTGACCTTTCTAACAGAAGAGCCAAAGCAGTTTACGATGTATTAGTTAGCTCAGGTATCGCTGCTAGTCGATTGAGTTATGAGGGTAAAGGTGAAGGTGAACCTATTGCATCCAACGCCACCTCAGAAGGTAAAAGACAGAACAGAAGAACAGAATTCATTACTTATGGTGAATCTGGAGGAGAAACTGACTGTAACCAGTACACGACAAGAACATATAGAAAACTTGCTGGTGATGCGACTGTAAATGAAAATCCTGTTGCTGCTCAGTACAAGACTAGAAATTATCAGAAATTGGTATCTGACGCTACAACAACTGAAAATCCTGTTGCTGCTCAATACAAGACTAGAAGTTATCAGAAATTGGCTGGTGATGCGACTGTAAACGAAAATCCTGTTGCTGCTCAATACGAGACTAGATCTTACAAGAAATTAGCTAACTCAGCTAGTGTACAGACTAGTGATATACCTGCTCAGTACAAGACAATCTCTAAGAGACAACTTGTAAAACGAGGTGGAGTCACTGAATGGAGAGAAGTAGTTTGTGATGCTGATGTAACAGCTGATCTTACTAGAAGAGTACAAGCTGCTCTTAAAGCAAGAGGTTATGATCCAGGTCCTATTGATAACTCAATGGGTGCGAAAACCAAAGCTGCTTTGGTTCAATTCCAGAAAGATAATAGTCTTCCAGTTGGACAACTTGATTTCGAGACACTACGTGCCCTTGGAGTGAAGTAACCCATAGGAAATATGATTTAAAAAAAGCCTCATTTGCAATAGCGAATGAGGCTTTTTTCTGTTCGGTAATAAGCTATTTAAAAACATTTTTAGCTTTGCCACTTAAATCACTAGATCTATGCCAGACATCGTATTTGATTTGATAGGAAAGGAACTCGAAAGACAACGCTCAGGACTCGAATTGATCGCCTCAGAGAACTTTACAAGTCAGGCCGTCATCGATGCCATGGGCAGCTGTCTTACCAATAAATATGCCGAGGGTTACCCTGGCAAAAGGTACTACGGTGGATGCGAGATAGTGGACGAGATAGAAACATTGGCGATCAGTAGATTGAAAGATATATTCGACGCCGAATATGCCAATGTACAACCCCACTCCGGTGCCCAGGCCAATGCTGCGGTTTTCTTGGCTTGCTTGCAACCTGGAGATAAGATCCTCGGATTTGACTTATCGCATGGAGGTCACCTTTCTCACGGATCACCTTTCAACTATTCTGGAAAAGTATATAAAGCTTCTTTTTATGGTGTTGAAGAGACTACTGGTACCATCGACATGGAGAAGGTCGAGACCAAGGCCAATGAAGAAAAACCTAAACTCATCATTTGTGGAGCATCAGCCTATTCTCGCGACTGGGATTATCAGAGATTCAGAGAGATTGCTGACCAGGTAGGTGCTTTGCTACTAGCCGATATCGCACATCCAGCAGGATTGATCGCCAGCAAGTTGCTTAGTGATCCTCTGCCATACTGCCATATAGTGACATCTACTACGCATAAAACCCTTCGTGGTCCTCGTGGAGGAATTATAATGATGGGGCACGATTTTGAAAATCCCTGGAATCGTACTACTAGAAAAGGAAATCCCGTTATGATGTCTTCTGTTCTTAATAGTGGTGTCTTCCCAGGAATGCAAGGAGGCCCCCTTGAACACGTAATAGCTGCCAAGGCAGTGGCTTTTGGGGAGGTTCTTTCTGATGATTTCAAAACATACGCTCGTCAGGTTGTAAGTAATGCACAAGCCATGTGCGGAGCATTCATAGATAAAGGCTACATGGTAATATCAGGAGGGACTGACAATCATCTTATGCTCATCGACCTCAGGTCCAAGGGGATTACAGGTAAAGATGCGGAGAATACCTTGGTTAGAGCAGACATAACCATCAACAAAAACATGGTACCCTTTGATGATAAGAGCCCATTTGTAACTTCAGGAATGCGGATTGGAACAGCTGCTATCACCACTCGTGGATTCAAAGAAGAAGATTGCATACAGGCTGTCGATTGGATAGACTACGTTCTCTCTGATATAGAGCATGAAACTCGGGTAAAGGAAGTAAAGTCAACCATAAACAAACACATGGAAAACTTTCAACTGTATTAGCACAATATATGAACCCAATAATCTACTTCTTCATCTTCATACTTTCGTCAACGATTTCATCATGTAGTGGCTGGTTAGGATATAATATCAGTCTTGAATCTGGTTCTAAAACTTTGAGTTCAGGGGCAAACTATAGTGTTGAAAAAACATCAGATGGCACTTACATCAAGAAAGTATATTGCATTAAAAATCAACAGATCACTCACTATAACACTTATTCTGATAAAGATTTAACCATAAAGCATGGGCGATCATATCATTGTTACGACAATGGCACTGTGGCTTCGGTCGGAAATTATAAGATAGGTCATAAGCATGGTCAATGGACCGAAGACGTATATACCAAAGGTATATATCTCAATAGTAAGAAAGAAGGAGAGTAGATAACAATTGATGAGAAAGAAAGGCTCATCAAAATAACTCATTATCGCCAGGATCAATTACACGGAAGATCCGTCTCATTTGATACATTAGGCGAGATTTCCTACATTCTAGAATATGAAATGGGAGAGTTGACTACTACATCAAGTGAAGCTCCACAAAGTCATACGATAGCAAGATTTCCTACTTGTGAGGATCATGACATCAGTGATAAAGAAAAGAAAATGTGTGCTGACGAGAAAATGCTTATTAATTTGTATAAGAGACTCAGGTATCCAAGAGCATCCAGAGAGGCAGGAATTCAGGGTCAAGCCATATTTCAATTCTCTATAACCGCAGTAGGTAAAATAGAAAACATCAAAATTCTCAATGGGCTTTCACCCGATATCACCAATGAGTGTATAAAATTGATAAGTAAATTTCCTGATTTTATTCCTGCTCATGTAGATGGTGAGCCTGTTAGAAGTGAATTTATTCTGCCTATAGGCTTTAAGATAAAGAATTAGGAAAGTCTAATACTCCACTCTACTCAAAATCAAGCCTTGTGCTGGTACGCTCCAGTTTCTAGATAATGTTTCTTGTCTATCTAGTGCTTGGCGCACTTCGTCGATTGTGACTTTCTTAAGGCCCACATTTAATACCATACCTACTGTCAGCCTTACCATTCCACGCAAAAATCGATCCGCCTCGATGTGGTATTGAAATCGATCCGGATCTGACCATACTACCTCTGATCTCTTTATCTGGCATTTGTAAGTTTTTACATCACTGCCTTCCTTGCAGAAAGTCTTGAACTCATCGTAATCAAGTAAGAGTGATGATGCTTCATCCATGAGCTGATGATCCAACATAGGACCTTCAGGAAAATAGAAGACAGTATCAAGATTAAATGCGCTAGGTTTCGTAATAACACTATAGGTGTACGCTCTCGAAATGGCATCAAATCTGGCATGTGATGTATCATCAACCGCAGAAATATCCATGACAACAATGGATTTAGGAATCACCGCATTTAGCTGAAAAGCAGACGGCGGATCCATTTCCAAGTCCATATGAGCATAATAGTCCGAGGCATGTACACCTGCATCAGTACGTCCACACCCCGTGATAACTGTTTTTTTTCTTAGTATTTTAAACAAGCCATCTTCAATTGCTCCTTGTATACTCATGGCATTATTTTGTCGTTGCCAACCATGAAAATCACGACCATGATATTGCAAGTTGATGAAGTATCGCATGAGTCAAAGGTATGGTAATAAAAAACCCTGTCATCAACAGAGACAGGGTTTCTATATCTTTAGGAAAAACGTTTCTTAGTCGTTGTCTTGCAACTGCATGATTTTCTCTTTGAGCTCAACAGTAGCTGCTGCATCGTTTCCTTCTTCTTTTGCTAGCTCAATGGCTAGATTAGCAAATCGAAGTGCATCATTTTTTATTTTAAGCTTAAAAAGTATCGCTGCCATCGTATCATTGTTGTAACTATTACTCTCTGATGCAATAGAGGCAGCTGCCCATTTACGAGCTTCTACCATGTAATCTTCCGTTTCAAATAATTCATATACCCTCCAAGCAATACTATTAAGAAAATTAGCATCGGTAGGATTATAGCTATTAAAGTAGTTTTTAGCAGCTTCAAAGAATCGAACATTGTCGCCGTTCTCCTTAGAATACATCAATTTTGAGATATTCTGCATTGCGACTTTCTGTTCCCATGTTTTGGGATAATATTTTTTTAATGTTTCTCCCATCTGATCAGGAGTAGTCTCCTTGGTGAAACTATAAGAGATAGCAGCACTCAATCTGTCGTCAACGCCTTTTTCTCCAAGTACCTTGGAAAATGCCTGCTTGTTATCAACAAAATACTGGAAGTGCTTGCCATTTAAATCATAACCCATCATCCCATAAATAAATCTAATGTTGTCTTCTGTGAGCCAGTCTTTCTGTGAAGCCAAGTACTCTCCGGCAACAGTCTTAGCATCCATATTGGCGTCGAGAAGTGCCGTAGAATACGATAACAACAGCTCTGAAGACTTATCTCCGCTCTCGTATCTTTTTCCTAGCCCTTGTAAGCTAGTAGCGGGGTCGCTCGCGGACTGACCCAACCCAATGAAGCTATCGGTGTCTCTTGAACCTAGTCCTTTGTGGACGACTTCGCCTTCAGCATCAAGATAAAACAATGTAGGGTAAGCTTTTACCTCATACTTGTCGGCAAAAGCAAGACCCTCTCCTACTTCCATATCGAGCTTTACATTAATAAATCTATCATTATAGAAAGCGGCTACTTTTTCATCAGTAAATACATTCTTAGACATCCACTTGCATGGCCCACACCAGGTTGTATAAGCATCTACAAAGATGATCTTGTTCTCTTTCTTAGCTTGTTCAAATACCTTCTCCATGTTCTCTTGAGTAAAAGAAATACCATCTTGAGCTGATACAGATATTGTAAGAAAAAGCACCAATATCGATATATTTAATATCCTTGTCATATTAAGATTTTTATTGAAATCGAAATTATTGAATTTTAGCAAAGGAACGTTCCATAAATAGCATCTATCATATCAATTGTTGGCTACCACCCTTTCCAGCTCCGCAAGCATCTTTGCACTGTCTTTATATCCGGGAGAAACCATTATATTATTCATTTCAGCATCGAGATAAGCAAAAGAGGGATAGCTCAATCGTCCTTTGAGCAATTCTCTCGCCAAGGTGTTATGTCCACGTCGACCTCCTTTGACAAATTTGTAATCCTTTCCTTTAAATGAAATAGTGTTTTTATTCTCTGCATCAAATTTTACAGGGACAAAATTCTCAGCAAGGTATTTCACTACTTTCTCATCCTTAAATGTAGACTTGTCCATCCTCTTACACCATCCACACCACTCTGTATACACATCGACAAAATAAATCTTATCACCGCTGTTCTTAAAATCAATAGCTTCTTCCATTTTAAGCCACTTCAAGCTTCCATCTTCTGTGAGTGGAGCAGATTTCTGGACATTATCACAGCCAATAAAAAACACCACCATAATAAAGAAGTACAATAAAGAACTATGTTTCATTTGTGCTTGGAATTTTCTTCAGCCTACAAGGTAGAGAATAATGGTCAGAGTTTTGCGTACCATAACCTTATCTTAACAGATAATCAAGTCTGAAATTACGCACTACATATATCTTTTATAAATATATATATATTTCTATAATGCATATTGGGAATAATCTCAAATTCTCACTATATTAATGGTCGCAATGAAAGCATTGACCGTGGATTATTTGGTTCTTTTTACAATGTTCGGAATGGATGTATTTGATATTTTGTGTTGATGCTTTATTAAACATTGTAAGTCGAAAGACTAATAATATCGAAATTCATCAGAAGGAATTCTCAGGGAAGGAAACCTGATGAAAAGATATCCGGAGAATATATTAAGGTAAAAATAACCACTATTAATCTAATACCTAAGGTGCGAAGGAAGCGTAATAGCTGAAATCGTATCGAGTTAAACTTTCCAAAAACAGTAGGGATATACCCTATCAGTAGTCGGAGTTTAGCTCAAAAAATCGGGGCTCGTCTTTTGATGAGCCCTTTTTTATTGAATAAATACCAACGATATTTAATCGCTACATGTCTATTTATATGAGAACATAATATGATGACTATGAAATCGATGCTTCTTCTTGCCTTATTCACCATAATAAGCCTAGGTGCGTGTGATAAAAATACAGATGGCCCAGCATCCACATGTATCCCACTCGTACTCAACGAGTCAATGTACATCAACGGACCATTCGATACTACGACATCCATCACGTCAGCAAGCATTTCCAGTGATTGTCTGAGTGTCTCCTTTTCCTATACGGGTGGTTGTTGTGACGAGCATGATTTAAACCTTATCTGGGACGGTTCTGTGGCAGAGTCATTTCCTGTACAGGTGTGGGTCAGAGTTCTTCATGACAACCAAGATCCCTGTGATGCGATAGAGACAAAGACACTGGAATATGACGTTTCATCATTCGGAGAAAAACCAGCCCGTATCCATCTCGAAGGATGGGCTGACGAACTTTTATGGGAATAAGACGACTCCCTATCCCATCTGATCTGTAAGCCTGACTGTAATTTCATTTATACTCACCATCGTCGGTTGATCAATGGTATATGCTATGGAATTAGCTATATCTTCTGATTGCAAAAATGTAATCTTATCCCATCTGGAAAACATAGCCATGGCGTCTTGATCAGTGATAGTTGAGGTGAGATCGGTGGCTACTGCGCCAGGTTGTATGTCAGTCACGCGTATACTCTTTCCTTCGGCGACCATCTCCCCTCGCAGACCTTCGCTGATTGCCCTTACGGCAAACTTAGTGCCACAGTATACAGCTCCCGCCGGAAAGATTTTTTTAGATGCTACAGAAGAAACATTAACAAAGTGTCCGACATTTCTTTCAAGCATTGAGGGTAATACAGCATAAATCAGATTGAGCGCACCCTTGATATTGACATCGACCATTCTGTGCGCTTCATCCACTTTCCCGTTTTTTAGAAATGACAACGGCATAAGTCCTGCATTATTAACAACCACATCTATATGACCGAGATGAACAATAATATCATTTGCCTCGTTCTTGACCTGCTCAAAATCTGACACACCGACGCAGCAACAAAGACCTTTTGGCCCTTGCCAGTATTTCATTTTTTATTATTTCGAGCTTATCTGCTCGTCTAGCCATCAATATGACGTTGTGACCATCTGATGACAATTTACATGCGACCGCCTCGCCGATGCCGCTACTAGCACCGGTTACTAGGATATTCTTGATCATATTGTATGTTGTTATAATTTCTTCGAGCTATACAGCTACATTAAGACTAAGCTGCAATTTCTTTTCAATCTCAGATACCGTATCCTTAAAAAGTAAATCAGTATCCATCATATCCTGTATAGCTCTTACTGAATGTATTACCGTACTATGGTCCCTGCCACCGAAATTATTGCCAATTGCTTTCAGAGATTTATTGGTAAAGTTCTTCGCAAAAAACATGGATAATTGTCTAGCTACGACCACAGATCGTTTCCGCGTTTTACTTTTGAGTTTTTCGACTGATAGTTCAAAATGCTCGGCAACCAACTTGGCTATGTTTTCAACCGTTATCTCTTTATTGATCTGACTTACAAATTGACAGATTACTTCTTTGGCTAGATCGAGATCTACATCGCGATCATTGAGAGATGACTGCGCTATGAGAGAAATCATCACTCCTTCTAATTCTCTGATGTTGTTCTTGATATTAAAGCAGACGTACTCTACTACTTCCTCGGGAAGCTCGACACCTTCACTGTTCATTTTTTCTTCAAGAATTGCCAATCTTGTTTCAAACTCAGGTGAAGACAGGTCGGCTGACAATCCCCATTTAAATCTTGAGATCAATCGCTCTTCCATGTCCTGTAAATCCTTCGGTGGTCTGTCGGAGGTAAGGATGATTTGCTTTCCATTTTGGTGGAGGATGTTGAAAATATTGAAAAAGATCTCTTGGGTCTTCGTCCTATTTGCTAAAAAATGAATGTCATCGACGATTAAAACATCTACACATTGGTAGAAATTCATAAAATCATTAATAGCATTATTTCTAATGGACTGAACAACTTGGTTTGTGAATCTCTCCATCGTCACATAGAGTACCGTACAATTCGGATGATTATCTAATACCTGATTTCCAATGGCATGTACAAGGTGTGTCTTGCCTAGACCTACATCGCCATAGACAAACAATGGGTTAAATGCTGTCCCTCCAGGATTACGACTTATGGCAATACCAGCCGAACGGGCCAACTTGTTACAATCCCCCTCAATGAAGTTTTCAAGGCGATACGAGTCATTAAGCTGTGGATCAATCTTCATTTTCTGTATGCCTGGAATGACAAACGGATTTTTGATATTACCCACGTTATGCGACCCAGGCTTATTACGATCGACCGCATTATTGTAGCCTATCTTACGATGATCGTCCACCAGCATTTGATATTCGAGACGGCCTCCCTCTCCTAGTTCACTCTTGATGGCTTTCTTCAAGACGTCAACATAGTGTTCTTCTATGTATTCATAGAAGAATTTATTGGGTACTGCTATCGTGAGGACATTGTCCTCAAACTTGGATGGTTTAATCGGTTCAAACCAAGTGCTGTATGTACTTTCTTTTACGTTTTCCTTTATTATTTTGAGACAGTTTTGCCATAGTTGTTCGTATGTGATTGTCATGGGGTTCAGATTATAATTCAGCATGCTAATAGAGACATTAGAAGTCTCATGTCAAACTTCGGCAGGGATAGAGTTTTGGTTATTCGGTTTTGCTAATTCGCCTCGTTAGGTTATGAGCGAAACAAATGTGAAAAAAAAAACGCAATTAAAACGGGAATCGAAATAATAATTTTCAATTTCCTTGAAAGATTATAACTACCTGAAAGTCAAAACTATATATCTCAATTAGTTACAAGTAAATAAGACTGATATTCAAGAGTCTACATGTTATGGAATTACCCAATGTATAATTCCCTAAGATTAAATCAATCCTATTGAATGTATGAATTGCTGCAAGTCATGCACTTATTGGCCGTAGATCTCTCAAAAGTGATATCTACCCGACCCAGCATTATGCCTGCCCAACCAGCCTGATTGATCACCACTTCTCTCCCTTTCATATTTCGTCGGATATCAGGTTTTCTCATAAAAGTATGAGTATGCCCACCAAGGATCAGATCTACATCTTCTGTAAAGTGTGCAAGATGCAGATCACTGACTTTACTATCACCATACTTATATCCCAAATGTGACAAGCATATGACATAGTCACACTTTTTTTCTTTCTTCAATAATGAAGCTGTTCTATTAGCGGTAGCAATGGGATCAAGATACTGAGTGTTTCCCGTCAGTTCTGTAGGGACTAAACCATCTAACTCAATTCCTAAACCAAATACACCCACCTTGACATCATCATATTCGAAAATTTTATAAGATCGGGTCCTACCATTCATGACAGTATCAGAGAATTTGTAATTGCTTATTAGAAATGGGAAATTGCAATGCGGCAGTTGTTTCACTAGTCCATCAATACCGGCGTCAAAATCATGATTACCAATGGTCGTGGCATCATACTTCATCTCACTCATCAATTTAAACTCTAGCTCACCACCAAAAAAATTGAAATACGGCGTCCCTTGAAAAATATCTCCAGAATCCAATAGCAGAACATGCCCCTCTTCCTTTCGTATTTTCTCAATAAGTGATGCTCTCTTACTTGCCCCTCCAAGACCTTGGTTTCTGCTTCCATCCATTGGAAATGGATCGATCCTACTATGGACATCATTGGTATGTAGAATTGTTAGTTTCACCAACTCAGGCGAGCTCAGAGTATGTAATGGATATTTTCCCGTAGCAAAAACAAGACCTCCTAATGAGCTATTTATTATAAATTTCCTTCTATCCATTCTTTACAAGTTGATGCGCTTGTCTCGAGAGACGACAATCGACTTTCCTTTTAATGAAAGCCTTCTTAGGTTATCAATTATTAGATCCCTTATTTTAAACTTGAGCACAATCTTCTCCAGTCCAATCAGAAAGCTGCATTTATCACCTCCATTGGCAATATAATCAGGCATCGCAACTCGATAATCCATACTGATATCCACTGGATTACCGGAAATGAATACGTTCTCTGCTTTCCCTTCGTTCATACTCATCATCAAGCCATGACTTACAGGCCAACCACCATTCTCCGCAATTTTATCAGCTAACTTCATGACATCACCTCCATTTATCTTCACTATCACCAGCTCATTATTAAAGGGCATGAGTTCAAATATCTGACCTTTGGTGACCTCTCCTTTAGGAATGTTAGACATCCTAAGACCTCCATAATTCTGTATAGCAAAATTTACATCCAATTCACTTAACCTCTCAGCCTCTTCCTTGAGTAAGTCTGCAACCCAATTCCCCATCGTGGAATTGATTCTACCTTTCTTGAGATTTACTTCTACGGTAGCAAGTACTTCACTCATCTGAGCTCCCAGTTCCTCTTTATATGGTCTTATCAATTCCTCAATGGCAGCGTCCGCATTATTTTCTTTATGATCAAATCTATAATAAGACGTACTTACATCAGCAACATATGTCTTTTTACTGCAAGCAGAGACAAGAATGATCAGAGATACTGATACTATTGATCCTAATACTCGAAAATCTTTCACACTCATAATAATATTGCTACCTCTTGGTGGATAGCTGCTTTTGCATGTTCACTTGGAACCAGCTTTAGTCGACCACTTAGGTCAAGTATCTTATCAGCGAAAACAGAAGCATTGGATCCCTCAGAGATATCATTGAAAGATTCCGATATCAGTGATAGGGTCTGATCTTTGGCTAGAGATATGATTTCCCACAACTTGTCAGAGATATAGATTTGCTGTGCCACATTGTGATCAAATTCTTGTTTTACGACAATCATCATAGTATTTCTCAACTCTGAGGTTGTCATATTGTTCGTTCGCAGCCTTGCAATAAGATTGGGAATAGAAATACGATCACAGAAAACTGCCAACCGTTCATAAGCCTGCATCTTGAGTGGAAGAGTTTGGTCGGAGTTTTTCTTTCTCATTTCCATGGTTTTCATCTTGAGCTGGCTATCAGTATAATTTCTTATCAAGAAATATACCGTCATGAAAACTATAAGAGCCGGAATAGTGTATTTAAGTACTTCGTAAAAAACTTCCATAAAGATTATCACTATTATTTCTTAAACTTCTTTTGGCGAAGTTATGTTATTGGGATGATATTAAAAGATAACTTTAAGATATAGATTTATTAATTTTACATAAGAATATAACTGTATGACTACAATAGAAAAAGATACTAATGTTAAGCCAATCATCCTTACAGAAGGAGCCATTACTCAAATCAATCGAATTCGTGCTGAACAAGATGTACCCGAAGATTTTGGCCTAAGAGTTGGAGTCAAAGGAGGTGGATGCAGCGGATTCTCCTATATATTGGGCTTTGACAGTCAGAATAACAAGGACGAAATCTACGATGTAAACGGCATTAAAGTCCTGATGGAGAAAACACATGGAATCTATCTTCTAGGTATGGAAATTGACTGGCATGAGGGGCTTGAAAACCGTGGTTTTACTTTCAATAATCCTAACGCAACTGATAGCTGTGGATGTGGGACTTCGTTCTCGGCGTAGTATCTTTGTGATCCAAGGGGTCATTACCCCTTGGAAGTATTGTTACTACATATTCTTGATGATCTCCTGTCCAAATTCTGAGCACTTCATCAACGTAGCACCTTTCATCTGTCTTTCGAAATCGTAAGTCACTCTTTTGGACTTAATGGCGCCCTTAATTCCTCTCTCAATAATCCTTCCTGCTTTCTTCCAACCCATATAGTCAAACATCATGACCCCTGATAAAATTACTGAACTGGGATTCACTTTATCCAGACCAGCATACTTAGGTGCAGTACCGTGGGTAGCTTCAAATACTCCAACTCCAGTGTCATAATTAATATTGGCTCCAGGTGCTATTCCTATACCTCCTACGATCGCTGCTAGTGCATCTGAGATATAATCTCCATTCAAGTTGAGTGTAGCTATATTGTCATATTCAGCAGGACGGAGCAGGATCTGTTGCAAGAATGCATCAGCGATGACATCCTTAATGATAAGTTCTCTTCCCTTATTGTCAATCACCTGCCATGGACCTCCGTCGAGATCTTGAGCACCAAACTCATTTTTAGCTAATTGATAGCCCCATTCTTTAAATTTACCTTCCGTAAATTTCATGATGTTACCTTTATGTACCAGAGTCACTGACTTGAGTTTTCGATTGATTGCATCCTTGATGGCTGCTCTCACGATTCTCTCTGTTCCCTCGACTGATACCGGCTTGACGCCAATCGAAGCCGTATCGGGAAATCTAATCTCTGTTACTCCCATCTCGTTGATAAGGAAGTTTTTCACCTTATCATTTTCAGGAGTTCCATGCAAGTACTCGATACCGGCATATATGTCTTCAGTATTTTCCCTAAAGATGGTCATGTCTACTAGCCCAGGTTTTTTTACTGGTGAGGGCACTCCTCTATACCACTTGACTGGTCGTACACAAGCATATAGATCTAGCTTTTGTCTTATGGCCACATTCAATGACCGGAATCCTCCACCTACTGGAGTAGTTAGGGGGCCTTTAATTGCAACAAGATGCTCGCGGATCGTCTCTATTGTTTCGTCAGGTAGCCAGTCACCTGTGTTTCTGGCATTGGCCTTTTCGCCTGCATAGACTTCCTTCCAATAAATTTTTCTTTTACCATCAAATGCTTTCTCTACGGCAGCATCAAATACCTTAACTGCTGATGCCCATATATCAGGTCCTATACCATCACCTTCAATGAATGGAATGATGGGATTGTCCGGAATTTGAAGTTTTTTTCTTCTGGATAGTGTTATCTTTTGACCGCTCATAACGTTGTTTTTATTATTATTTTACTTGGAGCACAAATGTAGGGAAATAGATATTAGGCGTTAGATATTTAGATGCTAGATTTTAAGACTTTAAACTTTAGATTCAATGGTAAAACAGATCGTACTTTTTATGATTGTTAGCACTTTCTTTTCATGCGACAACAATAGTGATAATGACTATAAGGCTTCGATTGAGTCATGGCGACAAAAGTCGCGATAGGCTTAGTTCGCTCACTTCCCCAGAAGGTTGGACGACGCTCATCGGTCTTTACTGGTTACAAGAAGGAAACAATGTCGTAGGGTCTTCAAATGAAAATACTGTTGTGTTTCCTGAGCAAGCTCCAGATGTCTTGTGCACGTTCCATAAACAAATTGACACAATCTCAGTAGAAAACCACCTTGGTGATAACCTCCAGGTCAATGGTAAGAAGTTTAGCAAAGAAAAAGTATCGACTGATACCGATAAGGAGTTGTCAAAGTTTCAATGGCAGAGACTTATATGGTACGTCATCAAGCGTGGTGATAAGTATGGTATCAGGCTGAAAGATACACTTTCTGAGACAAGATTATCACTGACATCTCTTCCTCATTTCCCAGTTGATATTAAGTGGAAAGTGGCGGCAACCCTGACTCCTCCTAATGAAGGAGAAGCCATGATTGTAGACAATGCCCTAGGGCAAAAGGAAGAATACAAGCTTGAGGGTAGGTTGAAATTTGAAATGGGTGGAAAATCCCATACGCTAGCTGCTGTCGATGGAGGGCCTGATGACTTATGGATTATTATGGCTGATGGCACAACTGGAGATGAGACTTATGGTGGTGGTAGATTTCTTTACTGTCCCAGGCCAGTTGACGGTAAAACGACGATAGATTTTAACAAGGCCTATAATCCGCCATGTGTATATACAGATTTTGCCACCTGTCCATTGCCTACATCTGAAAATGTATTGGACGTATCTATTCTTGCTGGAGAGCTATATGATGGATCACCTCATTGACTATTTACCTTATCTCACGTTATTGCTCCTGAAATCTTTTCTTATCATGTCCTCTACATGTAGATCAAATGGTGCGTAACCCATATTGCACATTTATGAGCAATATCAATTTCATTGTAGGGTAGATTCCCTTTAGGGCTAACGCACCAAGAAAAAGGTATATTATTACATAGAGTATCTCTTCATAAATTCGAGATGACGGTCTCTAAGGTCGAGATGACCGTATGGCATCAAGGTTAGAGAACCCTCGACAATCGTGTCTCTCAGAGAAATGATAATTGTTGTCACCTGATTTCAAGTACATTTTACCCTGTCCTTTAGGTCAGGGTATACAAAAGAGAATGAAATGGCATGGGCGAGATTTTTGACCAAAAATCATGACAATGCATATCGAGAGACGTTGAACAAACCCTTTTCAGATTTAAGCTAATACATCACAAAAGCTCCTAACATTCTTGTGTAGTGTTCTTTAGATTTGGTTTTGATTATATAAACCAAAATCAATAAGTTATGCAAGCCACAATCACAAGTCAACTGACAGCTTTTGAAGAACATCTTTTGTTGAAGAATTTCAGTTCTGCGACACGAAAAATGTATCTGAGAACCCTAAAGGGATTTTTGAGATTTGCCACAAGGAAATTTCCAAGAGATCCAATATCACAAGATCTAGCCAGGCAGTATATTCTGTATCGCATCAAGCAGGGCCGTTCGTGGTCAACAATTAACTGCGACTACTCTTCCTTGCGAAAATATTTCAGAGAAGTCTTAGAGGCAGAATGGTCTTTACGCAAGACACCACGTCCTCGTAAGGATAGAACCTTACCACAGACACTTTCATTGCAGGATGTCATCAAACTCATAAATAGTGCAGCAACCTACAAGCATCAGATTTTTATCTGCTTTGTTTATGCAACGGGACTTCGGCTTAGTGAAGCCACCAATGTGACCTTTTCTGACATAGATAGGAATAGGCTACAGATAAGGGTGAGCAAAGGCAAGGGCTCCAAGGACAGGTACATACGCATACCTGCCAGACTCATAGATATCCTGACACAATACTATCAGAAGCTCAAACCCGTCAACTATCTTTTCAATGGTCATAAGAAAGGTCAGAGGTATTGTAGCAGTTCTGGACAATGGACAATGCGCCAAGCAAAGAAGAATGCCAGGCTGAGCAAACAAGCCTCCGTTCATACCCTAAGACATGCCTATGCAACCCATCATTTAGAATCTGGTACTGATTTGGTATATCTAAAGCAGCAGCTTGGTCATAAACATTTGAAGACAACCGAGCGATATATACATCTATGTGTAGAAAGGCAAACCCATGTAAATCATCCGCTAGACAAGATCCATCAGGATATCAACTGGATAAGTCGATCTGGGACCTCTTCAGGAGCTACGGAGAGGATTACATCCGCATCTACAAGCCACCCATCCATCACATCAAGTTGATCAGAGCCATAAGAGTTTGCCGAACACCAGCCCTAGGCGGTAAGCGAGTCACTTGCAAGCACTGTGGCCATGCTAGACATATCTACCTTTCTTGTGGTCACTCCCAATGTCCATTGTGCCAAAACCTAAAGCGAAAACTATGGCAGGAGAAATTAGCTGAGAAATTTCTATCAGTTCCTTATGTGCATGCGGTGTTTACCATACCCCATGAGTTGAATAAACTAGCTAGACAGAATAAGCAGCTGATCTATAACATCACCATGCGAGCCGCATGGAAGACCATAAAGATTTTAGCCGCCGATCCCCGAAATGTGGGTGGCCTGCCCGGCATGGTTTCCGTACTCCACACCTTTGGCTCTGACATGAAGTACCACATCCATGTGCATAGTTTGATCACCTTTGGTGGAATAAATGACAAGGGATCTTGGCAATGGCCAAAGCGCAAAAAGAAACTGGCCTCCTACAGACAGATATGCAAAGTGTACAGGGAGACTTTTCTCAAAATGCTAGAACGACATCGGGCAAAGGGAGACCTTGCAGAGGTAGATGGCATGAATGAATTAATTGCGACGATAAAACATAAGCGATGGAATGTAAAGAACGAGTACCCCACATCAGACACCGAAGTATTGGAAAGGTATCTTGCACGCTATGTCAATCGCATAGCAATCTCGAAATCGCGATTGGAATATGTCGCGTCTCAGCAGAAGAACAACGACCTTGTTCTCATCACGTATAAAGATTATCGCAACCAGAAAATGGGTCAAGCGGCACCAGTTGCTGTCAAGTCATTACGACCATTGGTAGCCATGCATCAATTTATGACACATGTCCTTCCTCCCTATTTTCAGAAGTCGAGATACTATGGCATCCATGCACCAGTGACTTACAAGCGTATCAAAGATCAGATTCCTGATATTCTAAAGCGCAATGGCCATACCGTGAGGATGATATTCCAGATATTGAATTATCTCAATGGCCTGATGGGATATAGGTGTGAGAAATGTCAGCACGATGAATTTGAGATAACCGCATTGAGGGCCGACGTAAAGTGGATATTCAATTTTATCACCATTCCTTCTTACAGAGGTCCTCCCATGAATAGAAAATCTGCAAGGCTGGAATACTAATACTCAAATCTCAAGGGATACTCCTATGTCTTTACCGTAGATAATAATGAGAAAAAAGCAACATGTACAGAAGCTCACCAATAAATCATTGTGAAACAAGAACAACAGCAAGGTGTAGTTCTCAATTTTCACACTAATTCATATCTTAAAGCAAAATTAACTCAACGCGTTTCCCTTTAGTAGGGTTCAACTGAAATGTATGAGGATTGTAAATCCGCATGACATTCCTTTTGTGTTATGTGCAACCAAAATAAAGAGACGAGAGAATGACAAAAAATAGACTTTTAATTTTAAATATCGTACTGATTGTTATATTGATTTCACTGTCAATTATAGAAAGATATCCTTCAAGGATTTACAATAAATTCAAATCGCAAGAAATCTCAGAACCTTTATATTTAAATAATTGGAAGTATAAACAAGAATTGGGGTTGTATGAGTATTATAAAAAAAAAGGCCAGATTGTTATGTTGGGTAATTCTATAACATATCGTGCTGATTGGAATGAACTATTAAATAGAGAAGATGTCATAAATAGAGGAATTGGAAGCGATATTACAGAAGGTTTTTTAGCTCGTATGGATTATGTATATAGTGTTAAACCAAAACTATGTTTTATTATGGGTGGAGTGAATGATATCGTACGAGAGATAAATGCTGAAACGATCTCGAAAAATCTATATGAAATCGCACGAAAACTCCAAGAAAAGGATATAAAACCAATTTATTTTTCAATTTTATATGTCGCTGAAAATTACCCAAATTATAAAGATTTTAATCGCTCAGTAAAATTAGCGAATGAAAAAATAAAAAAAATGTGTTCCGATAATGCAATCGAATATCTTGACTTGAACTCAACACTTTCATACAATCAGGTATTAAAGAATGAATACTCATTTGATGGTATCCATTTGACAGGTTTAGGATATAAAAAATGGCGGGAAGTAATATTACCTATAATTGAACGAGAAATAGAATAGGCAGCACATAATCGAGTAGGTGGCCGTGAGCTATGATACTCACGGTGCACCTCTCACACCACCGTACATACGGGTCTCGTATACGGCGGTTCATTAAATCGAGACTTTGAATTTTGAGTAGTAGTCGATCATAGAAATGTACCCTTTGCGTTTGAGTAGTGATACTTTTATAGTAGTACCCAATATGGGGCTTTGGGCTACTGCCCATCCTCCCATTCTTGTTCTGCTCCATGCATAGGCCGTACCTTTCTTCACTCCTAGTCTTATGAGATTCTTACGTTTTCGCTCAAGCTTTTTCCAATCATGCCAGATACAGTATCGCAATCGATTGCGCAGCCACTCATCTACCTTCTTTAGCTTTGTACAAATATTTGCTAATCGGTAGTTATTAATCCATCCTTGATAAATTAATTTAAGCGCTGATAGTCGTTCGCTAAAACTGTACCCTAGCGTCTTCTTGGTTACTCGCTTGAGCTTTCTCTTGAATACCTTCCAACTCCTCTTACTTACTATCAATTGGTATTGGCCCTTACTTCCCTTCTTATATACTGATGTGAATGTGTGACCTAATACTTTGAAATTTGATGGACGTCTGATGCCGCTTTTCTCTCTATTGATTTCTAACTTTAGTTTATCTCTTAAGAAGACATAAACCACGTTCCCAATAGATCGTGCTTCTGCTTTTGAACTAGTATATATACTAAAATCATCAGCATAGCGGATAAATTTACATCCTCCCTTTTCTAGGTATTTATCTAGTTGATCCAACATAATATTGGATAGTAATGGACTCAGAGCATCCCATCCGCTAGCGGTTCCCTTCCTTAGAAGTCCACTGGACTTCTACCCTTCGGGTCTAGTCGGTCATCTTGAGGTAGTCCTTTTCGTCTTTTGTGTAGCCGCCCATCTATAAGTATTGGCGCTCGTAGTCACTTCCGAATTAATCGTAGTGTGGCTGAGCATTTTACCTTCTCATATATGAGTTGTAGTATCTTGTAATGGGCAACTTCATCAAAGAATTTACTTAAGTCTATATCTACAATATCGCTATATCCTTCATTGATATAGGCGAGGGATTGTATCACCGCTTGTTGCATGTTCTTTTTCGGGCGGAAGCCGTAACTGTAATTCGAAAATTCTAATTCAAACCTCGGCATCAGTTGCTGGCTAACCGCTTGTTGTAGCCACCAATCTACTACAGTAGGTATTCCTAAGAGACGCCAAACCCACCCGCTTCGCGGTTCTCTCAATTGAATGTCTCCCAGACATTCACCCTTCGGGACCTTTCGCTCATCATTTGGTTTAGGAATCTCTACTCCTCTGATAGCACTTGGCAGATATTTTCCTGCTAGAATATCTCGCACCAAATTTCTTTGGTGGGTTGATAGGTATTCTTGCAGTTCTTCTACTGACATACCATCTACTCCACATGATCCTTTATTGCTTACCACTTGTCGGTAAGATTTATAATCAACCCATCCGCTTTGCGGTGCCTTCCTTTCAATGTCCTCAGGACATTGCCCCTATGGGAACAGTCAGTTATCTTGTAGGATTTTTGCTATCAATTCATTTTTTTTCTGCCCTTCTAGACCATGGCTATCAATGATTCCATGATGAATCCAGACGTGATTTAATGTTCAGTCCTTCCTAGTTCGTGAGCCTTCGAGGATATGGTATTCGCAATCCTCGCTCGTATCCCTAGTACTATGACCTCTGCTGACTTCTCAGAATTATCAACTATTTCCGGGATCTCCCTGGGTAAGACACCCATCCTTCAACTGACTTCCACTAGATCTACTAATTATGGATTATTGACCATGAGCTTTACAAAGATGTGCTTGCTTACTCGCCATAGTTAGCCTCTGTATCTAGTTCCTGTTCGTTGGAGCCAGTTTTCGTAGTCCTGCTTCCTTCAGATGAGCAGTCACCTACTCCACCCTTGCAACTTACTACAGACTTCTGTCAAATTCGTCTGGTAGATCTTTCATCTACTGGATCGTTTTGGTTATCTTTATAACCGTGCCATGCCAGGCACACACAATGTATAAAGGGCATTAAAACGCCCTTTATACTTACCGTTCTCGGCAAGTATAAAACTAATTGACAAAAATCATTTAATAAAAAAATCCATTATTTTTGTAATGATGCATCAAATTAGAAACATATTGTTCATTAATGTCGTGGTGATTCTTCTTCTCCACTCATTAACACCTCATAGACATTATGAGGAAATGACTTATGTCGAACATGAAAAGGTACATGAGAATGCGAATAGCATTATTGATTATTTAGGATTAGCATTTCACCAAGATGTAAATCTAAGTTTAGAACACCTCACAATAGAGAAAACCAATTATTTTAAGGAGATTGATTTCAAAAAAAATAACTCCTTAATAAATTTCGCTATTTCAGAAATTGAAGTTGCACATACTCAGAGAACATCCCACCTAAGAACATCTCCAGAAAAGTTATTAATAAGATTTATTTTACAGGCAAATGGACTAAGAGCACCACCTAATTATGATTTTTACTTGTAGCAATATCAAACCAATTTTTAAAAAGTTTTAAAAAGTTTTAAAAAGTAAAAATCATGGATGCAACACATTTGCACCTAATGCTAACGCACTTCCCAATTGTTGGGACTATCGTTGGAGCAGGTATTTTGGCTTATGGTCAATTTTCAAATAATAATTCTATAAAGAAAGTGGCTTTAGTTACATTATTTTTAATGTCAATACTCACAATTCCTGTTTTTTTGACAGGAGAAGGAGCTGAAGAAGCCGTTGAACATCTTGCAGGAGTTTCTGAAAATATTATTGAGGAACATGAAGAACTTGCAGAAAAGGCAATTTGGTTAATGGGCTTATTAGGAATATTTTCATTACTGAATATTTTCTTAATTGTCAAAAAAAGTTCTTTTGCGAAATCTGCTTCATTAATAACATTGATAATTTCTTTAGTCACAGTAGGGTTATTTGTTCAAGTTGGAAATTTGGGTGGGCAGATTCGCCATTCAGAAATCAGAACAAATAGTAGCCAATTGAATGATACAGAAAATCAAAGTTTCGAGAGTGACCGGCATGATGATGATGACGATTAAAAATAAGTAGCTAACAATGTATAACTATAGGGTGGGGCTAAATGCCCCACCTACAAAACAGAAAAATAAAAAATGGATAGCCTCACCCAAGGAGTTTTAGGAGCAGCAATTGGAGAAAGAGTTCTTGGTGAAAAAATCGGAAATAAGGGTGCAATAATTGGAGCAATTGTGGCGACTATTCCGGACCTTGATGTAATTCTGTATTTATTTTACGATAAATTTGAAATGCTAAGTATTCATAGAGGATTTAGTCACTCCATAGCATTCAGTATTTTGGGAGCATTTTTAATCGCATTCGTTTTAAATAAAATAATACGGTTTCAAAAAGTCAAATTCAAATTACTTTTATTGTTTTCTTGGTTGTGTCTTTTTACTCATATGCTGTTAGATACTTTTACAGCCTATGGAACTCAATTGTATTTACCTTTTAGTGATAGAAGGTTAGGTTTTGATAGCATAAATGTTGTTGACCCAGTTTATACAGTTCCATTAATTATTGGTTTAATTTTAAGTTTGTGGGTTTTCAAATCGAAGCCCAAAAGGTCAATGTTTAATAATTATGGCTTGATAATTAGCTCATTGTATTTAATTTTTACACTAATAAATAGAGAAGGAGTAAAAGCTGAGATTTCGGATAGAATGGCTAATGGTACTGAATATAACTCCTTGCTCATAATGCCCGTTGGAATTGCAAATATCAATTGGTATGGCGTGGCAAAAGGAAAAGATAGTCTATATATGATGAAACATTCAATTTTGGTCGATACAGTTAATCCGATTGAAGTATTTCCAATCCATGAAGAATATCTAAACCAAATTGATGAAAAGATTGCGGATAAAATACGTTGGTTTGCTAAAGGTTTTTACACAGTTGAGAAAGAAAATGAAAAAATCAGAATTTACAACCTCCAAGTTGATATGCGAGGAATAGTAAAGAATGGTAACAAAAAAGCACCAACAGCTGGATATTTTGAAATATCAAATAAAAATGGAAAATCAGAATTCTCTTCGGGAAGCCTAAAGAATGAATGAAAAGGAAGATAAAGTCGAGGAGAGCGGGAACTACCGAATAGATAGTTCCTACCCTCTCACAGAACGGTACGTGAACCTCTCGATTCATACCGCTCTTCAGGATTAGAATTGATCAGGAGTGAAACCATACCTCCTATGCACAAATGGATTCGGATATGCTTTACTGATCTCAATAAGGAATTGTCTCGCTAGAAACCATCTCTTCCGAAATCTTTTGTATTTACACATCACCCATCTAATTAATCGAATATTCAATGCCTTGAATACTCCGTGCATGCAGTACAGACGAAAACGACCATAATAGTTGGTCCAGACTTGGATAACCTTTGCCTTCGGGTGCATCTAATGATCTATCAAATAGAGATGCTTTTAAAGTATAATAGTTCTTCTTCTCCCATAATGTGAGACCATCATACTGGCATTGTTTCAGGTAGTTTTCTGCAGCTTCATGTCCAACTTTAAATCTTTTAAGTCGAGAATAAGCCCATCCTAGTCTCATATAGCTTAGTTGGAGGCCTGCCTGAATATGGTGTTTTATTGAAATGTCGCAAGCTTCCTTAGCGCATTTCACAGCATCATAATGCTCACCAAGTCTATAATATCCTTGGCTCATGCCATTCATTGAGAATGCCAATTCGTCCCACTTATTATATTTTTGAGAGAGATAAGCTCGCATGTGTAGGTAGTCGATAAACGTATCATAAAGGGCTTTTGCATACCTCTTATGCGAAACTTGTAAAAGGAATTTAGATACCTTCTTCCTCCAAAACGAATCAAGCCCGCTCTCAATGTGGTGACTGATGACGCAAAGGATGAGACTATCTTCCCCAAAATGAACATCGTAATTATCAAGGAACTGGTCAAGAGGTAAATCCTCTATATTGCATTCCCCGTATTGTAGTTTTTCTACCTGAGCGCATAGTCCTATTCCCATAGTGACCGTCAGCAAAAGCAGTTTTACTTTGTGAAAACGTAGAATCATCGCAATCTAAAATACAACAGATGAGTTCTCAAGAACAAGAAATTATGTCGAAATTTACAATCTAACTTATTAATCGGTCCTTTTTCTTAGTAACTGGCATTGACAATTCATTAACTATTAATGACATTACTCTATCAAAACATCCCGTATATTTGTAAAGGTGAAGATTTGCAAAGTCATATTACTAACGTTTCTCATTATTAAAAGCGCAATGGGCATTGGAATGTCGTTGCCCATTTCATTTAGTGGACCCTGTTGTGGTGATGAAAAGGTGGAGATGACTTGTGATGATATGGCTGATAATTCCTCAGAGAAGGATGATTGTTGCTCGGGACCCGATTGCAAGTGTCTCAGTTCGAGTCCGATTTTTATTAAGAACGTAAAATGTGAACTCTCACCATTGACGAATACTGTTCTTCTAACAAAGGAATTTACTTTTCAGAATAATTACAACCTTCAACTCAGAGGTCAAATTTGGCACCCACCCAAGAATTCTTGATAATCTGAAATAGAACCTAAGCTATTGTGAACGCATCGCGTTCTGATTATTATTGAATTAAAGAACATAAGATGAAAATTATATATGGAGCATTTATTTTGCTCTTAATAAGCACATTGAGTATTAATGCTCAAGATGCAAAGTTAAGGCCTTTTGAATTTTCAGTAATGGGTAACTGTGGCATGTGCAAAGACAGGATAGAGTCTACCGCAAAAAAATATGGTGCAGCTCATGCCGAATGGAGCAGCGAGAACGAGATGCTGTTCCTTCTACTGGATATAGATAAATATAAGATTAAAGATTTAAGAATGGCCATTGCGGTTGCAGGCCATGATAATCCACCATTTTTAACTCCTAAGGAAGTTTATGGCAATCTTCATGGCTGCTGCCAATATAGGCCTGAGGTAGAACTGAATCAAGAAAGTGAGCCAAAGACTGGAGATAGCACCTCTGAAAAAGCAGTAAATAAGAGCTCTGAAGCCAAGTATGTTGATGGATACATTTACGGTATTGAAAATGGAAAGAAGTTACCTCTCATTGGTGCGAATGTGATTCTATCAGATTCTTTTGACGGTACTGTTACCGATGTCAATGGCTATTTTAAGTTGGACAATCCTGATAGACGGAATCGCATTGAGGTTTCATACATCGGATTTGAGACCAAGGAAATTGATATAACTGATCAGGGAGAAGTCAACATTGTATTAGATACTGGTCATCAACTTGAGACCATTGAGATCACTTATAAAAAGAGGACTACAGAGGTCTCCTTTATCAAACCTCTCAATGTAGAAAACATCACTCAAGAAGAATTATGCAAGGCGGCTTGTTGTAATCTGTCTGAGAGTTTCGAGACTAATCCATCTGTCGATGTATCTTTTACTGACGCCATTACAGGGACACGTCAAATACAGATGCTGGGACTAGCAGGACCTTACGTCCAGATCACTAGAGAACTAATCCCTGACATCAGAGCGATGTCAAGCATCTATGGCCTCAACATGACCCCTGGTCCGTGGATCGAAAGTATCCAACTCATCAAGGGTGTAGGCTCTGTTGTAAATGGCTATGAAAGTGTAACAGGACAGATCAATGTGGAGCTTAAAAAGCCCGAGCGAGGGGAGGACTTGTTCATAAACGGTTATATCAATAATGGAGGCAGGTACGAACTCAATGCCAACATGAGAAAAGATGTGAGTAGTAAAATCTCTGCTGGTCTTTTGTTACATGGCAAGAGACTGACTCAGGCTCATGATCGCAACGAAGATAGCTTTACAGATATGCCCCTAGAGAATGACTATTTGATAGTCAACAGATGGAAGCTCAAGCCTACAGGAAATTTTCAGGCTCAGCTCGGCATGAAGCTTTCATCACTGGATCATAAGGGAGGGTTCCATGATCACTTTAATGGAGCGAGCGATGATCATCAAAACCACTGGCGTATGCTTAATGATACCAAGAGGTACGAAGTATGGGGCAAATTGGGATACGTAAGTCCAAATAAACCTGAGCATAGTATCGGACTACAGCTGAGTGCCGTCAAGCAAAATCAGGATGCAGAATATGGCTTCAACAACTATGATAGCGAACAGAAGTCTGTCTATGCCAATCTAATTTATCAATTCCTGGGTGGTAAGAATCATATCGTCAGGACAGGTCTCACTTATCAGTTAGATGTCATCACCGAAGAAATAGCAGTGGCAGGATTGTTTGAAAGAAATGAAACCGTTCCAGGTACTTACCTTGAATATACTTATCAGTCTGACGACAAGTTTTCAATAATACCAGGTATAAGAGTCGATCAGCACAGTGATTATGGAACGATGGTCACCCCTAGAATCCACACCAAGTATAACTTTTCTGAAAACTCAATCATACGAGGAGTCGCAGGAAAAGGATGGCGTACGGCAAGTGTCTTTGCAGAAAACATGGGAATGTTTTCGTCCTCAAGAGATGTTGCCCTTATTGGAAACGATTCTCAACATCCATATGGATTTAAGGCTGAAGAAGCCTGGAATTATGGTTTGAGTTTTACGCAGGGAATCGAAGTAAGTGGTAAACAACTGGTCTTTTCTACAGATTTCTATAGGACAAATTTCAAAAATCAAATCATCGTAGACTATGAAACTCCGGGTCAGGTAGCTATCTATAATCTTGATGGCAAGTCCTATTCCAATAGCTTTCAGGCTAAGGTTGAGTATGAGCTTGTCTCAAGATTGGACATCAGGATGGCCTATAGGCTGTTTGATGTAAAGACTGACTACAGAAATGGCTTACTGGAAAAGCCCCTGGTATCACGTCATCGCGCCTTTGTCAATGCAGCATATAAGACAAGTAATCACTGGCACTTTGATATGACCGTCAACTGGAATGGTCAGAAGCGACTTCCATACACGGGAAGCAATCCAGTCGAGTATAGGAGACCAAATGAGTCTCCCGATTATTTCCTTGTCAATACGCAAATCATGAAAAGATGGAATGACAAGTGGGATGTCTATGTAGGCGCTGAAAATTTACTCAACTACAAACAGACCGATGCCATCATAGCAGCTGACGATCCCTTTGGTCAGTACTTTGATGCATCTATTGTATGGGCTCCTTTGTTTGGAGCCAATATATATGCGGGATTTAGATTGAGATTAGGTGAGTAACAAATGATTCCTTCCTGAAGATCAATTTCAGGAAGGAATCTCTATTTGGTTCATGCCTTTATAAATTTCAATTGATTCGTGATACCTGATGTTATAAATCTGATCACATACATCCCTCCATCAAGGTCACTTAAGTCTAATTGATTATTAAGCGATGTGGTTACTGGCATATAATTGTAATAAACTTGCCGTCCATCGGAGGAGTATATTTTCACTTTCAAGTCCCTTCCCAGATAATAAGAAGACAGAGAATAATTCAATACATCCAATGAAGGCTGCGGATAGAGTCGCGCCACTTCAGCTTTGTTACAATCTAGATATAACTGTACTACACCGTATCTTTTAGAAGTACCATCAATGTCAATCTGTCGCAGTCGGTAAAAATATAATCCTTGAAAATTGAGAACGTCTTCATCTGCAAAGACATAGTTGCGCATCTGAGTATCGTTTCCTTCTCCTTTAGCTTCTACGAATCCAACTTTCTCAAAAGACTTACCATCAAATGATCTTTCGATATAAAAGCCCTTATTAGCAACCTCTGTCTCCGTCTTCCAGGTAAGCTCCACCAGATTACAAGATCTGGCATCAGCTCTAAAAGAAACCAACTCAACAGGAAGTGGCGGAACTGGTGGAATAAATTCTCCAGCTGCACATAAAAGGTTGTTAGCAATAGCACAAACGTCAGCATTGCAACCCACAGGGCAGTCACCTCCAACACATTCTGAGTTGTCTGCACCATCATCTACCCCACCCACATCTGATACACTGTTACACTCTGCAATCACAGGATTGACAGAAGTAGAGGAAACAGCTGCAAGGCTAAGGTCTGTCAAGACATCATCACATGTCGCAAAACCTAATTCAGTAAGGGGAAAAGCAAAAGTGTAGAATACTGGTTCTGCACCTACTGGGCAGTCAACATCAGTTCCACATGCATAAGCAACATTAGCATGATCGCCCAAAACGTACGTAGCATCAGGAGTCACATTGCTGCCATTAATAAATCCGTCAATATCATAGACATTAATTCCTGCGGTTCCACCTCCAGTCGCCAGTTGGATTTCCTTCTCAAAGCCAGGATTTGCACTCGCATTGCAACATTGGATACCATCAGGATCGTCATTCCCGAGTAACCCGTCATTGCTCACAAGCACCTCGAATGAAAATGCACCTGAGACGACATCAGCCACCCTTATCCTAAAGGCTATATAGAGGTCATCCTCAGTGGAACAATCGTTATCGGTGTCAAAGATGGTATAATAGGCATGGCCCTCTCCCCCATCATCGGTGACAATATCGGTGTTTCCACAGTCACCCGAATTTTGAGGATCAGCATCGGGCTCAGCGACTTCAGCTGCAAACCTGGTCCATGGCACTTCACAGTCGCAGTCATTGAGGCCAATCAATCTTTCAAACTCAATAAATTCCGAAGTGTCGTCTGTAAAATTGCTGCCAGTGATAGTAATAAATCCATCCATATTGGGATCAAGCAAATCAGGATCACCAAGTGACTGAGGGCCGGACTCAATAATCTCGCCAGTATTCTCTCCCTGGCTGTTGACGCATTGTGCTGAAATTTGTTGTAAAGAAATTGCTGTGACGATCAGACATAGAATCGCCTTTGATAAGTTGTGTAAGTATGGGATCATTGTTTATAATTTTTCTCTTTTTATGGATAGTTACAATTCGTCTGTGCACAGTCCATTCTATACAAGCAACTAAAATTGTCTTTAATTGAGTTGCATCTAGCCTACATTCATTAGTGAATCCACTAAGTCAAATACTCAGTCGATCTATAAAATTCAATATATTTTTCCTATCGGTGTCAATATAAAATCAACAAAGTATACTAAGTTGAATTACAATTTGCCTAGGTCTACCTAATTCAAAGTAAACGACAATCCATGAACAATAATCTAACAAAAGACTAGGAGACAGTCCATCATAAAATCAAGATGTCATAAAAGCTACGAACTCAATCAAAGTATCGCTTACTAGTTAATAGTGGTGGTGAAAAACTATTATGATGTGCCAAAAAAAAAAACGACACCCACAACAAAGCTTATCAATTCAAATATATATATATTTATAACAATTCAAAAAAAAAATAGTCTGAAAATAGATGCTCAAGAAATACTCACACTTGACAATACACAAAGAATGACGCAAAAAATTACAATTCTCGTCATAGAAAAAAATTGGAAGTTGACTATAACGATACCATTTAAGCGCGATAACACGCATTAATAAATAGTAATAGTGGTAAATCTATGTAATAGCGGTTGAATTTTGCAACTGTACCTACAGAAAAAAGTAAAACAATAAGGGCTTCTATAGGGGTGCCACAGTATGTAAGGTAAAAACAAAAATTGAATGTGTCAAAAAAAAAATGAAAATAAGGGGAAAACCCCCTTCCCCATTTTAGTATCTTATTTTATAGGCATCTGATTATCAGAGAAATATCTAGCATAGTGTCCCCTGGTTGACACCCCCTAAAAAATAGTAGGTTGGTTTAACAAACCAACTTTATTACTAGAATGAAATAATTTTTTTGGCAATTTTTTTATCATGACTTTCAATGGAGATAATGAATGACCCTGATAAACCTTCAACATTTACTTCCATCTTCATGGCCCCTTTTACTAAATGAATAGACTCTGATGAGAGTAGTTTTCCATCTATAGAATAGATGTTCATTTCTCCCAGACCGTAATCGAAAGATTCAAACTCGACATACATAACATCAGTTACCGGTAAAGGATATACAGACATTTCTCTGACAAGGTCAGGCTCATTGTTGGAGGAAGTTTGATGTTCCTCAATAACCAACGTCTCATTAATCACTGGATTATCAACTCTCGTCCATTTTCCTGATGGCCAATAAACCAACACTGAATCTATCTCCGTCTGAGTGCCGACACCAAAATGTACCTGCCACGAACTCATAGAACTATAACTTTCACCTGTCCGCACCTCCCTTACCTGAACACCCCAGTCACCATAGATCTCCACTCTACTCCCTATTCCATGGATGTTACTTTCTTTGCCCTCTAGGCTTACCTTTATCCAATTATTGTTGTTGCCATCATTAATATTTATAGAATTCCAATGCACGATATCCAAGAATCCATCGTCATTGACATCACCGATGGCTCCATCGTTAAATGGAAGGTCATGGGGGCTAAATGTTCCATCTCCATTGTTGTCATATAACTCATCACTGAGTTGCGAGAAAATATCTATATCTCCATCATTGTCAAAATCCCCTGTAAGACTCTCCCGTGCTCCTAGATCCATTCTGTCTATACCGGTACTTAATATCTGATCCGTAAAGTGACCCGTACCGTCGTTGACCATAAATTTATTGCCAGTGTCATGGTTAACTATGAATACATCTAGATCTCCATCATTGTCAAAGTCTTCCCAATTACTCATCCAGGATTGTGAGTTATCATTTAGTCCTACATCCTCTCCTACTTCGGTAAACGTTCCGTCACCATTATTGTGGTAGAGAAGATTGGTTCTTTCAATATCTCCCGAGGTAGAACCCAGCAAACATTTAGTTATATATAAATCAATCAATCTATCATTGTTATAATCAATAAACAACGACTGATAATTGCCATGCAGATCGGCCGTAGGAAGTAAATCCTGATCCAAAGTAAGATTACCATTGCCATCATTTCTATAAGGCTGGCTGAGGCCTATATCGTTACAAACAAACAAATCAAGGTCTCCATCATTATCAATATCGGCTATCGAAGTACGTTGACAAAATATAAAGCCCATCTTATTGTCTTCAGAATAAACTGTTCCATCACCATTTGCCGTCACGATAGAAACATTGGTGCCACCACCCATCACAAAGTCAGTATATCCATTCCCATCAAAATCACCAGCACATAGACTCCACTCTGGTCTGACCACAAGAGTGAGTGGGACTTTCTTATGTTCAAAACTTCCATTAGGAAGTTGAAAGTCGAAATACAAAGTATCATTGGTCGTCCTAAGGATATCGTCAAGGTGATCTCCGTTTAAGTCCGTAACACAGTCTTCTCTACTTGTTTGATAGGAAGGATTGGAAAAAGGTGTTTCTGTAAAAGTCACTTGAGAATAAATACTTGTAGACAACATGACAAGCGACAAAAGGGCTAATATATATTTTTTCATGTGTGGCGTTTGATATTACGAAAATACTCATTTAAGATAAGTAAAAACTGTGTATCCTCAATCATGCCAGTATGATTTTGCTATGGCAATGAGAGTCTGTTAAATAATCTATTTCCAATAGTATCTTCTATTGAGGTTTGTAACAAAATTCATTTAGATAATTCTGCAAATATTTTCCTTTTATCATATGATGGATACCAAGTAGCCATCTCTTTGAGTTTGCTATGGCTATATGAACCCACTGTAATGTGGGTTTCGTTGTTTGAACATCTGATTTTTCCTGAATATGAGCTTCAACAAAGTCACTTATATTGACATAGCTCGTACTCTTGTCACTGAATACCAATGTCGTTTCTTTTATGGACTCTTCCACCAAGTCATCAATTTCTAACGCTTGGTGAGAGTTTAGTACTTTCATCTTGAAGTATCTACACTGTCTAGATTTTTTTCCTGTCTCCAAGCCTTCTAATGGTGTGGATTCGGCAATTACTGCTACATTCTTTTTATTCTGAGAACTCCTACCATGCTTAGGCTTTGAGCCTCTTCTGATGCAATGTGTAAAATAACCCTCGTCAAATTCAACTTCTCCTTCCAAAGTGTACATTGCATCACGACAACCCATTGCCGCTCTGATTTTATGCATCATTATCCATATGGGTTGATAACGTTTATGACCCAGTTGTCTTTGCATTTCCTTAGCAGAAATACCCTTCTTGGTCATACTCATCAATGCCATGCACAGGTACCAATATCGAATAGGTAAATTACTATTATCCATTATTATCCCGCTTCTGATAGTAGTTCTAAATGAACAACTTTTACATTGCCATTGCCATTTGTTCTTAAGCCAATAATGACCTTTGGAACTACATCTTTTGCATCTAAGACCTTGAGCTTCTCGCTTAGACTTAAAGTCTAATCTGCAACTTGACTCGTCGGAAAACTTTTTACTAAACTTCAATATGTTCATATCAACTTTTTGATATAATTTCACACTTACCGTGTAGCTAACTTGCATTTAGGTATGACTAGGGACAATCAGATAAGTAAAAATAACATTAAAAATTATCGAAGAAACATTCAAACTTCGCTTAATCAACATTTAGAAACACTTGTTCTCATATCCGACAATTTGATTCACAAAATTTAGCTATCATAGCGTGCAATTATACATTACGATATCTGAATCAAGACAAAACCATCTTTTATGAAATCGATATTCTGTTTAATCATAGCCTCCTTCCTTAGCATAGCAATCTATGCACAATCGGCTGATTTAAAATACGACGTAAGTCAGACAAAGGCAGTATATGTCGGAACAACAGGTCCTCTTAAAGATCTTATCAATATTCCTTCAAGCCTTAATAAGAATAAAGCCAATAAGTATAAAATAAAGAGGGTAGAAAACTTCATGCATGTAAAAGAGCAATCCCTTGCAAGAGCACCTCAACAAGATCGAGGTATTGATCCTCTTAGACAATCCTATATTCCAGATGCCATGATGACTGATCTTAATGTGCGGGTTAATGTAGAAGGGGTAAACGAAACATCTCCTAATACCGGGTCACCTCCAGACCCTTCAGGCTACATAGGAAAAGACCATTATGTGCAGATGGTTAATGCCACAGTTTATCAAGTATTTGATAAGGAAGGAAATAAAATAATGAATCCCCAAGACATGAACACTTTGTGGGCAGATGCTGGCTTTTCGTCTGCCGGTGACCCCATCGTTCAATATGACCATGAATATGACCGATGGATTCTTACGGAATTTGGCCCATTTGGATCAAACAGACTGTTGATTGCGGTTTCTGAATCTAGCGATCCAATGGGAAGTTATCATATTTTCACTTTCGGTACTCCATCTTTCCCAGACTATCCTAAGTACAGTCTCTGGTCCAATGCGCTCTGTATAACAACTAATGAAGACGGTAACGTAACGAATACCGCGTATTTTATTGATCGTCAAGCTTTAATATGTGGAAATCAGGATGCGACCATGATACGACTGGAATTTACTGGAAACACCTCAGGACCTGTGTTTTACGTAGCATCTCCCGTGAATTGGTCTGGAGACAATCCGCCACCGACGGATTCGGATCCGATGATTGTCAGGTTAAATGACGACGCATGGGGGGATAGTGCTGAGGACGTCATAGACATATATAGCATAGGGCTTGATTTTGTCGCCACAGAGAATACGACTGTACAGCATAAAGCCATTCCTACGAGTCCTTATGATACACAGGCATGTATCTTAGGTGGAAGTGCAGTGGGGTCTGGGATATGTATTCCCATAAAGGATGGACAAGGACTGGATGGTATAGAAACCGTACTTATGCATCAGGTTCATTATAGAAATTTTGGATCTTACGAGAGTATTCTCATGGCGCATACGGTCAATGCCTCAGACGCCACGATTGTTGCGGGCATCCGATGGACCGAGCTCCGAAGATCTGACAATAGTGACTGGTCTACGTTCCAGGAGGGGACATGGGCTCCTGATGATGGATTGCACAGATTTATGCCATCGATGGCTATTGATAGAAAAGGAAACATTGGCCTTGCATATGCGACATCTTCAGAGGATACTTACCCTAGCTTACGCTTGACTGGTCGACGGTATGATGATCCTGTAGGCATGATGACTGTCGAAGAATTAATACTTGCCGAGAGTAATGCCGGCCAGGGTTTTGATCGCTATGGAGACTACTTCCAGATGAATGTTGATCCTGTCGATGAAGCGACATTCTGGTTCACAGGAGAATATCTGCAGAATTTTGGATTCAGCACAAGAGTGGTCGCTTTTGACTTTGGAAAGGAGCAGCTGGATGCAGGAACTGACGAAATCATTGCACCCATAAATGGTCATGAACTCGATATTGATGAAACACTCATGGTTGCTTACAAAAACTATGGTCTTGATACCATCCATAACTTTTCTGTCGGTTATAGTCTTGATGGTGGTTCTCAAATAATAGAAGATGTTACACACACATTATTCCCAGATAGTATTTACACGCATACTTTTGGGAGTACCATTGACTTATCAGAAAAAAGGCAGTTTCTATTGAAAGCATTTATAACTGCTCAGAATGATGGTGCCGTCTATAACGATACTTTGATCCACGACCTAGTCCACTACCCTCGATGGGATGCCTCTATATCAGGAATATCAGGTATTCCTTCCCTGCTATGTCAAGATGAAATCGAGATCGAATACACCCTAGTCAATAGAGGCAATGAAGTCCTCGCGTCTGTCGATATCGAGTACTACCTAAATGATGTATTGGTCAATACCTTTCCTTGGTCGGGCTCGCTGAATAGAGGAAAATTCGAAAAAGTCAATTTGAATATCACAGGATTGATCAATGGTATGAACGAGATAAAGATTACAGCGCTCAATCCGAATGAAGGAGTGGACGAAATTCCAACCAATGACTCGAGCGACGCAGTGGTCAATGTCGATACGGATGCTGTAGTTGTAGTTTTCACATTGGTTACTGACAATTGGCCAGGTGAGACTACATGGGAGCTTAGAGATGGTTCAGGAAACCTAGTATTCTCGGGGGGACCTTATCAAGACGCCAATACAGAATTTGTCGAAGATTGGTGTCTGGATACCAGTGAGTGTTATACCTTTCAAATCTTCGATGTTTATCTAGATGGAATCTGCTGTTCATTCGGTAATGGCTCATACAAAATTGAATACCTAGATGGAGGTTTGATAAAGCTAGGCGGAGAATTCGCGGCATCTGAGACCACGGATTTTTGTGGAACATTTCAATGTGCAGCGCTGGCAGATATCGATGTATCTCCGGAATCTACAGATGGGGCCATGGATGGTATAATCATGATCAATGCCAGTAATATTCTAGAGCCTGTACTGTATAGCATAAATGGCGGTGGAGACTTTCAATCAAATTCCATCTTCACTAACCTTGATGCCAGTGACTATGATATTCAACTCATTGACAGCAATGGTTGTGAGTATGCTGAATCTGTAACGATAGGCACTTGCACTCTAGATGTAGTAGTGAGAAGCACTCCGGAGTCTCAAGGAAATGATGGTACAATTACCATCGACGTCGCGGGCAATCAAGGGGACGTAGAGTATAGTATTGATGGTGGACAGAGCTTTTTTGATTTCGGTAATTTCATAGACCTTCCCACTGGAGATTATAGCATTGTAGTGATCGATGGCCTAGGTTGTAGATATGATGGTAGTATCCATGTAGACATCAATAGCAGTATAGAACCTGACCATGATCTCCTAAATATTTCAGTAATACCCAACCCTACAGAAGGTGTCTTTCGTGTAGAGATAGAGGGATTAAATAGTTCTGAGACCTACATCCCACTCGAGGTTTATTCTATGGATGGTAAATTGGTCCGTATTACGGACTTGATAAAATATGACGACACTTATCTGTCCACCCTATCTTTAGTTTCTGAATCTGATGGAACCTATCTTGTAAGAATTATCCATGAGGACATAGATATATTGACTAAAATAATAAAAGCAAAGTAGTAACGTGACTACTCTTCTATAATTGAAAATACAACATCACATCAAGTGAAAATTCATCAGCGATGGTTCTATCACCCAGGTCACTAAAGAATGATCCGGAGCCATACTTGACATCAAATTCTGTACGGTTGATTCTGATGTAAGCCGAGGCATCTCCATCGGTGACACTGACTTGGAAATTATCTCTTTCGTTACATTCTTAATGCTCAGGTCGGCAAAGACGTCAAAAACACCTTCGTCCACTTTCCTGGACTTAGTGATTATGATTGATGATTTTGGAAAATTATCAACATCAAAAAAGTCTTCGGATTTAAGGTGGTTTATCAATCTACTACCCATTCGTGGTCCTAGGTCTTGATTACGCAGAGAAGTCATGTCTAGTTCAAATTCCCCTCCTGCAAGATCGCCTTTTTCCAATTCTAAATGTCCAGATGACAAGTCAACAGTCCCATGGTGTGTAGTATTTCCAATCACTTTTTTCCCCCGCCAAGTGAGCGTACTGCGATCCAAGTCGAGAACTATCCTTACTTTTCCAGTGTCTACATCTGAAGCAAAGAGAAAAGCTAGTACTAGGAGTATATTAGTCATATGTAAAGATAATTTAGTTGAGAACAATTGATATAACGCTGTCTTGGTAAGATTCGTTTAATGGAATAATACTTATTTCGGCATGGTTTGATTGACATATATTATCATAATTCTCTTGTCCTGCTTATTTTGGGGTAAATCGAATGACATGCAGATACAAAGATGTTCAACCGCTACTGGCAGATCTTGTTTATTAATAGGCTTTACACTGTTATACCCAAGACGACATCAAATGACCGCTTAATTCGAATGAATAATTTGAAACTTAAGTGTCATTAACGTTTTAAGGTCATCTTTATTATTTTTGATGTTTTCGAAAAATGATACTATGGCTAATTTAAATTTGTCATAGGTATCATAATAATAGCCCTTGAATTCAAGTAGTTAATGCAACGGTATTCTTGTTTGTAAAAAAAAGACCAGCCAACAGGCTTTTGGCCTAGGCCAAAAGCCTGTTGGCTGGTCGGCGAAAAATTTCATTCTAATTTTGGGTTGCAAAAATCTCAAAAAAGAATGGGTCATTTAACGCTGAAACAAAGGTACGATATTGAAATTTGCCTTGCTAAGAAGATGTCAATTTCGATGATTGCTGAGTTTATTGGAAAAGACAAGTCAGTAGTTAGTCGAGAGATAAAAAGAAACACTGATCAGAGATCTAAGGTTTATAGAGCTGAATTAGCACATAAAAAAGCGGTTGAACGCCAGATAGCAAAGCCCAAAAAGAAGCACTGGAATCAAGCTATTGAGGATTATGTTATTGATCTACTTAATAAGAACTATAGCCCGGAACAGATCGCGGGAAGGGCTAAATTAGAAGAAATTAATTGTGTCAGTACTGAAAGAATATATCAGTTCATCTGGGCAGATAAAAAGAAGGGTGGCCAGCTGTATCAGCATCTAAGAAACAGGGGCAAGAGATATCGCAAGAGAGGCCACAGTAAGGACTGTAGAGGGATTCTGGTGGACAGAGTTGGTATAGATCAAAGACCACCGATAGTGGATAGCAAAGAAAGAATAGGGGATTTAGAAATCGACCTAGTCATTGGAAAAAAGCACAAACAAGCATTATTGACCATCAATGATCGGGCTACAGGAATACTGATAATGGATAAAGTATTAAGTAAGCAAGCTATAGAAATTGAGTCCAAAACAACAGAATTATTGGAGGATTGGCAGCCTCTTATTCATACCATCACCTCTGACAATGGCAAAGAATTTGCCAACCATAAAAATATTGCAAATAAACTGAATATAGACTTCTATTTTGCCAAACCCTATCACAGTTGGCAACGTGGTGCAAATGAAAACCTAAATGGTCTTATCAGACAATACTTCCCAAAAGATTACAACTTTGATAAGATCACAAAACAACGTATAATTGAAGTTCAAAACATATTAAATAACAGACCTAGAAAAAGATTTGGGTACAATACACCCAACGAAGTTTTTGCTGACAAATTAGACAATCAATCAAGTGTTGCATTTGTTACTTGAATCCAGGATTATTAAGCTTTACCTTGTTAACTACCTAAGCAAGGTTACATCCCCTTCTTGCGATTCTTGCTCGCCATCAGCTGTCCATTCGGCATAAAAGAAGTAAACTCCTCCTAGCGCTGGCTCGTCTTTATAGATACCATTCCATTCATCCGCAACAGACGTAGATTCAAACACTTGCGCACCCCATCGATTGAATATAACCAATGAATAAGCTGTAATTTGATCACCACATCCATTGACTGGACCAAAAGTTTTGTTGTCCTCAGACTCTGCAGTAGGTATAAAGACATTGGGGAATTCAAGACACGCTCCACATCGTAGGACTGTACCTATAGAATCAATATTTCCACAACCATCAGTCACTGTGACTGAATAAGCCCCTTGGGATACATTGATCGAGCTTCCTGTACTGCCGTTTTCATCGTTCCATAAATAAGACACCACATTGGTAGTAGCTGAGACTTCAATCCGAACGGCATCATTTTCATCACACTCGGATACTGTCAATGTAAGAGTAAGTTGGGGTATATCCTCTTCCGTTACAGTAATAGACTCACTCGTGGATACTCCACATTCATTAACAATGGTCACTTGGTAGGTTCCGGGACCAGGAATGATTGCTGTTAGATTATTCGAGCTAATCCCATTGCCACTCCACTGAATGGAGTCGACATCTGTATTCGCGGTCAACTGTATTCCTCCATCAGCACAATTAGGACCGCTGATGCTAACATCAGATTCAGGTATAGAAACCGTTATTTCGGCCTCGGCAGTGCTCCCACATTCATCGGTAATTGTCACACCGTAAGTGCCATCGCCTGGTATCGTCGCGTTTTGAGGCTCAGCTAGATCTTGTATCGCATTAGCACTCCAGTCATAGTCCATTACACCGTCTGGAGCATCTGGAATGGATGTAAGAATTACTTCACCGTTGTTGCATGCAAATTCAGCTATGGTCACTGATGGATCTGATACATCATTAATAGTGATTTCCGTTTCGGCTGTATTGCCACAATTGTCGGTGACTGTCACGCTATACATCCCATTACCTGGAATCACAGTGGGGTTCTCCATCTCTCCCTCAGCATTAGTACTCCATGCATAATACCTTATCTCATCAGGTGAATCTGCACTCAGAAACACCTGTCCGCCAGAGCACTCTGTCATGGCTGAAAGGGTGACGGTAGGTGGTAATGGATCAATAATATCAATCATCAACATAGTTGTGCCACCACAATCGTCAGTAACCGTCACACTATAAGTTCCTGAACCAGGAATTGTAACATTTTGAGGAAAGTCAGGGTCTTGAGCCGCATTGGAACTCCACTGGTAATCTACTATGACAAATGTCGATGATACGTCCTCTGCTGTCAAATGAACACTCTGGTCAGCACACCAAGGACCTACAATGGCAATAGAAGGGAGTAGGTCCGGGACATCAATAGACGCCATGGCTTGCTCACCGCAATTATCAGTCACTGTCACCATATATGTACCTTCTCCAGGAATTATCGATGTATTTTGATTAGGCCCTTCATCTCCAGTACTCCACTGAAAATTCTGCACTCCTGCCTGAGCTGACGGCACTGCTATAAGAACGTATTCATCGTTGTTACAGATCACTGTAGGATTGATGGTAATGGTCGGCAATTCGAATCTCTCAATATTAGCCGTATCACAAAGGGTAAAGCATAAATCTTCTGCTACTGTCACGGTCACCGTGTATTCACCCGTGCTCATGGCAGACACGATCGGTGTTGTCTCTCCGGCAGCATTGCCACCCCACATGTATGATATGGCACCTGGAAATGTCGCGTTAAGCGTAGTGTCGATAACTGCATCAGGACAATAAAAAATCTGCGGTAAGCTTATATCGTCGACTCTAAATCCCAGGAATTGAGTTTCTGTCACATCAATGTCTTGATCAGGCCATGTGTATTCCAGCCTGTCCCATATCATCGTATCCATCCGGATAATATCCGAGTTATAATTATAAGAAAACATGTCCATGCTACATCCAGTCGATCCCACATCCATTGTCTTAATAGTATATGGCTCATAATACTCTGCTAGCGTATCTCTGTAAGTATATAGCATATAAGGAAAACCATCACCTGCCAATCCCATCGCACTTCGACCATATCCATTATCAACAGTCAAGGTGTATTCGTGACTAAAAATCTCATCACCTGAGGTGCTCATTGCGATAAGAACAGGTCTTATAAGGCTGTCAGCATCTGCGGATCGTACGTGCCCACTAAGCAACAATTGCCCCATGTCATCCAATAGCAAATTGCTCAACGACAGGTGTAGAGTATCCTGGGATATATTGCGGTTCCACATAATCATACCAGAGCTATCCATCCTCATTATAATGGACTGATGAAGGTCAGCCGTGCTCCTGGTTTCCTCTCCTAGTACTACCAATGAGCTGTCACCAAGTTCAACAACCTGTCTAAACTCAAAACGCGATACATCCTGATCATCGGATTGATAGATCCTGGACCATTCTATTTCTCCTTCATTGTCAAACCTAGTAACATAAGACATCAAAGAATCTCCTATCAAATGACCAGTGATTATAATGCCCGAATCTTGGGTCATGATCATGTCTCCTACATAGGCATCCTTTGCAAGTTTTGAAGATAGCAACACTCCCCCATCTATGGAATTGCCCACATTGTCAAAGTTATCCAGAAACACTACACTAGAATCCTGATAGAATCTGTTGGTTGCATGCAAAAAGCTATCCTGTCCCGACAAAATAAAGGCCCGTTCGTGATACATTGCGTTGGTAGAATCTATCATCTTGCTCCATACGGCTTCTCCTACATTGTCAATCATCAACATCACCTGACTTGACCCTAATGTGTCTATATCGAAGGATGCCAAATAACCCCCTGATCTCAAAAGGTCCAATTCGCCAGTGAGCGGGGCCATCTTAAGAGAATCACCGATGGTATACTTCTTGGACCAAAGTAAGGTACCTTTAGAATCCAGTTTGCTAATACCGAGGAACGTATCGCGAGATTCTTCACGCTCATCAATCATGTACATGATCGCCGCTGAGCCATCTGCATGAACATAGATATCTAGGGTATGGACATTGATATCATCAGTATTGTATGTTCTTTGAAATTGATTCTGTGCATTGACATTAGCCAGAGCAAATAAACCAAGAATCAAGATTGAGAGTAAGTTCTTTATCATGAGGTAAAATTAGTGGTTTTTTCGAAGGAAAAGATCAAAATGACAACTAGGTAATTTGAAAATGTTAAAATGTCCGAAAAAATTACCTTTGGTATATGAGGGACAGTAAAAAATTACTGAAAGAGAAGGGTATAATCAGTGCGGCCGAGAAAATTTTTGCTTCCGTTGGCTTTAAAAATGCCAAAATGGACGACATTGCCGAGAGTGCCGGTATCACTAAGGTGACGTTATACTCCTACTTTCAAAGTAAAGAAAACCTATATCTCGCCATCGCTCATAAGGCATTACAACTGCTCAATGAGAAGTACTACCAAATTATCGATGAAAACAAAAACTCTTCAGGTCTGGATTCAGCGCTGGATTTGATGGAGTATTTCATGCTATTCTGTGAGAAGAATTATCTCTATTCTGAGGCATTGCTTGACTACTTTTCCATGATCAGGTCATCGGCCGACGATTCTAAAACAGCTAGATTGACGGACGCAACAAAGGAGAGCATCTACTTCATGAGGCTGCAAGACATACATAACCTTCCATTTAAACTAATTATCAAAGAGATCCTGAGAGGTCAGGAGGACGGTAGTATAAAAAAAGATATTGACCCTATGCTTCATACCTTGTTTGGGTGGACAACCATTGTGGGTTATGTCAAGGTATTGGCTGCTGGTGGTGGCAATTCACTTCAGCTCTTCCATGTCGATCTTCAAGACTTGAAAAAGTACAATCTCGATTTAGCCCGGCGATTACTTAGCAATTAGATGATCCTTCTTCAATAACATATGGAGCATATTAAAAAGATATTCGACAAGCAGAAGTTAAATCTGCAGAGCATAAAGGACACCTCGACTCGAGATCGCCTTGCCAAGATTAATAAGATTATCTCATACATTGATAATAATGAAGATGTCATCCATCGTGCCGTAAACGATGATCTTGGTAAATCACGAGCTGAAGTGCTCTCATCTGAGATCGGAGTATTAAAGATAAATGCTAAGCATATACAACGCCACCTTGCATCATGGAGCAAGAGTCGTAAAGTCGCTACCCCGCTTTTCCTGACAGGAACGAGCTCTTACATTCACTACGAACCCAAGGGAAACTGTCTAGTCATATCACCGTGGAACTATCCCTTCTTCTTGGCTCTCGACCCTGCTCTTTATAGCATCGCAGCTGGAAATGCAACGATTATTAAGCCTTCGGAATATGCTCCGGCAACATCGGCTCTTATCAAGAAAATGATGAGCAGTTTATTTCCAGAAAACGAAGTAGCTGTGATAGAGGGTGCAGTCAACGAATCAAAGTCCTTGCTCTCTCTACCCTTCAATCATATTTTCTTTACCGGTAGTCCCACAGTAGGTAAGATTGTCATGACAGCGGCGGCAAAGAATCTAATTTCGGTTACCTTGGAATTGGGAGGTAAAAGTCCGGTGATAGTAGATGAAACCGCTAACCTAGATATGGCAGCTCAAAGCATTTCATGGGGAAAATATACCAATGCAGGACAGACTTGCATTGCCCCAGATTACATCATGGTAAAAGACAGCATTCTTAAAATATTTCTTGATAAGCTGAGTGCCGCAGTAGAAAAACATTGGGCCCACCCTCTCGATAATCCCGATTATGCCCATATCATAAGCAACAAGCACTTTGACAGATCCATCGAGATACTTGAAGACGCTATATCTAAAGGTGCCAAGGTAGTAAGTGGTGGCATTGCTGATGCCGAACGTCGACACATTCCTCCTACGATATTGACTCATGTAAACGATACGATGAAAATCATGCAGGAGGAGATATTTGCGCCTATAATTCCTGTATTATCATATAGCTCTTTAGAAGAAGTAATCAGAAATATCGAGCAGCGACCTAAGCCCCTCGCCATGTACATTTTCTCAAAAAGCAAGAAGAACAAAAATTACATTCTGCATAATAGCAGCAGCGGAGGGACCATCTTCAATGACACCAACATACATATAGGAAATAGTAATCTGCCATTCGGAGGAGTCAACAATAGTGGCATTGGAAAAAATGGAGGGCGGTATGGATTCATTCAGTTTTCCAATGAGCGAGCAGTGATGAAGCAAAAGCTGGGAATGACGAGACTCCTACATCCTCCTTATAGTCCTTTTAAAGAAAAGTTGATCAGGTTTATGACCAAGTATCTCACATGAACAGTCTTGATCTTTTAGGGGTTTAAATGTGAAAATACACAACAAGAAGTATGAGTCTACTACCGAAATTATTGGAGGTCATCGAAATCCAGCATACGGGCAATGACACATTTATCGGAAAAAATCTCAACATTGGAAGCCATAGAGTCTATGGTGGTCAAGTATTGGCACAGGCACTGAAAGCAGCCAATAAAACCGAAGAGCAGGAAAGGCAGCTACACTCGATTCATGGTTATTTTCTGAGTCCAGGGGACAACGATCTGCCCATAGAATATCAAGTCGAAAGGACAAAAGATGGGAGGAGTTTCTCGAGTCGTAGAGTCATTGCCAAGCAGAAAGATCGGGTGATATTTATCTCTTCTGTCAGCTATCACATCCCGGAAGAAAGTGTGGAGCATCAATCATCGATGCCCAATGTGGCACAACCCGAGTCCTTGACCTCGTTCTCAGAAATATTCAGTCAAGTGGCTGATAAATTTAGCATCAAACCTAAGGGCATTTTTTCTGAAGAGAGTCCAATTATATTTCATCCTGTGGAACATTATGACCCATTCAATCCTGGTATCAGACCACCTAAGAATCATGTCTGGTTTAAGGTGAACGGTCAGATCTCGACCAATAAGAGGCTTCGCCAAGAGTTGCTGGCCTATGCATCAGATTTCAATCTATTGATCACCGCCATGCTTCCTCATAACATGTCACTATTTACAACTCCTATGCAACTAGCCAGTCTCGATCATGCCATGTGGTTTCATCGGGATATTGAAAACGACGACTGGATGCTATATGTTGTTGACAGCTCTAATCTATCCAATGCCAGGGGATTTTGCACAGGGAAAATATATTCCCGATCAGGAAGATTACTGGCTTCTGTAGCTCAGGAAGGATTGATAAGGCTGATTAAGTAGTTATTCTGATTCAGGCGAACTGTTCTTTTTTCTTTTTCCCTTTGTAAGCTTGATAGAATTGAAGTGATAGTATACGGTATGGATAAAAGACAGTATCATACCCAGCCCCATAAAAATATAGATAATGGTAAATAACTTTCCACCATCAGTCTGTGGTGCAAAATCACCATATCCTATAGTTGTAAGTGTGATAATAGAGAAGTAAAGACTGTCGACCCATGACCAACCTTCAAGGTAGTGATAAGCCACTGTGCCAATCATTAAAACTATGAATGATGTCACAAGTATCTCTCTGTATTCTGGATCTCGTAAGAACTCAAGCATTGTTTTGAAGAAGAGCATAAGGTATCTAACACAATATGCGTACCAAAAAAAATGACGGACGTATGACATTTACGTTGTTTCGGACCTAGACAAAGCATGGCTAGGCAACCTTTCTGTATCTTACTCATATACTCCTAGTAAATGCAGGTCTACTTTAATTCCTATTTGACTAGTTCATTTTTTAATAAAAAAATACATATTAGACATGACAAGAATCATTGCAAAGCTTACGAAACTGACACTCTTAATATTTGCGACTTCACTTTTAACAGAGTTGCAAGCTTCAAACGAAAATGATACCCTTCGCTCTTCGGCATACTTCGACCTTAACGCTTGTGACGCCAGTATTAGCGGAGGCAATGGGAAATATGACGAGTTTGTAGCGGTTACTAGCGCTGATCCTGGTGCATGTAGCATAGATGTTATCGGTGACCACCTCTATCGCGATAACCCAACTGTCAATGTTCATTCCTGTACTCCAGGAGTTGGTGGTTCTCCCGGAATGTGCTTTGGTTATGATACAGGATGCTCGTTTGATCCTTCATCTGACCGGGCCGTAAAGATCAATGTAACACTGACACCTGGTCCTACCGGGCAAAGTAAACTCAGCGGTCTTACATTTTACGAACAGGCCATTGACGAATACATATGGATTGGAGGTGCATCAGGGTCCAATAATTGGCCGACAAAATTTGCAGTTGTTGTCCTGAAAGAAGGAATAGAAATTTATTCGGTAGATACATTTAGTACAACGGATTCATGGTCTCTTGTTGAATTAGACTTTACCAATGATTCTAATTTTGAAATTAGCGAGGCTACAGATTTTCAAATTCAGCTTTTTGGCTATTGCCAAATAGGGAATGGCGCCAGTGTTTCTGTATGGGATCTTGATGAAATAAGCGTCTTTTCACAGTGTCCTATTTCTGCGGTTGATGGTGGAGTACTGGAGGGTGGACCATTTGCCTTCTGTGTAGGTGATGGTGACGAAGATCACGTCTCCGGAATCACTTTATCAGATAATCAGAGTACCTTTTCTCAATATGTGGTGACTGATGATCAGAACAACATCTTAGGCTTACCGGGGAATCCTGAAGATGTCAATTTCGACGAAGCTCCAGCAGGTATTTGTCTGATCTGGCACTTGAGTCATGAAGACGATTTGACAGGACTTGAAATGGGCAACAATCTTGATACTGATCTGGCAGGATGTTACGATTTATCCAATTCAATAACTGTCACTAGAAATAGTCCGTTGGGTGGTGAGCTATCAGGAGGGCCGTTCACTTTCTGCGTAGGTGATGGTGTTGAAGATCATGTATCCGGTGTCGAGCTCACGGGTAACTCCGGTGGAAATTCTCAGTACCTCGTTACTGATGATCTCGGTAATATTCTGGGCCTTCCCGGTGCTCCCGAAGATGTAAACTTTGATGAAGCACCTGCTGGTGTCTGCCTTATCTGGCACCTCAGCTATGAAGATGGTCTCACTGGACTCGAAATGGGTAACAATGCCATGACCGACCTCGTAGGTTGCTTTGACCTCTCTAATGCCATCGAAGTAGTAAGAAACTCTCCTGTCGGTGGTGAGCTATCAGGAGGGCCGTTCACTTTCTGCGTAGGTGATGGTGTTGAAGATCACGTATCCGGTGTCGAGCTTACGGGTAACTCCGGTGGAAATTCTCAGTACCTCGTTACTGATGATCTCGGTAATATTCTGGGCCTTCCCGGTGCTCCCGAAGATGTAAACTTTGATGAAGCACCTGCTGGTGTCTGCCTTATCTGGCACCTCAGCTATGAAGATGGTCTCACTGGACTCGAAATGGGTAACAATGCCATGACCGACCTCGTAGGTTGCTTTGACCTCTCTAATGCCATCGAAGTAGTAAGAAACTCTCCTGTCGGTGGCGAACTATCAGGAGGGCCGTTCACTTTCTGCGTAGGTGATGGTGTTGAAGATCATGTATCCGGTGTCGAGCTCACGGGTAACTCCGGTGGAAATTCTCAGTACCTCGTTACTGATGATCTCGGTAATATTCTGGGCCTTCCCGGTGCTCCCGAAGATGTAAACTTTGATGAAGCGCCTGCTGGTGTCTGCCTTATCTGGCACCTCAGCTATGAAGATGGTCTCACTGGACTCGAAATGGGTAACAATGCCATGACCGACCTCGTAGGTTGCTTTGACCTCTCTAATGCCATCGAAGTAGTAAGAAACTCTCCTGTCGGTGGTGAGCTATCAGGAGGGCCGTTCACTTTCTGCGTAGGTGATGGTGTTGAAGATCACGTATCCGGTGTCGAGCTCACGGGTAACTCCGGTGGAAATTCTCAGTACCTCGTTACTGATGATCTCGGTAATATTCTGGGCCTTCCCGGTGCTCCCGAAGATGTAAACTTTGATGAAGCGCCTGCTGGTGTCTGCCTTATCTGGCACCTCAGCTATGAAGATGGTCTCACTGGACTCGAAATGGGTAACAATGCCATGACCGACCTCGTAGGTTGCTTTGACCTCTCTAATGCCATCGAAGTAGTAAGAAACTCTCCTGTCGGTGGCGAACTATCAGGAGGGCCGTTCACTTTCTGCGTAGGTGATGGTGTTGAAGATCATGTATCCGGTGTCGAGCTCACGGGTAACTCCGGTGGAAATTCTCAGTACCTCGTTACTGATGATCTCGGTAATATTCTGGGCCTTCCCGGTGCTCCCGAAGATGTAAACTTTGATGAAGCACCTGCTGGTGTCTGCCTTATCTGGCACCTCAGCTATGAAGATGGTCTCACTGGACTCGAAATGGGTAACAATGCCATGACCGATCTCGTAGGTTGCTTTGACCTCTCTAATGCCATCGAAGTAGTAAGAAACTCTCCTGTCGGTGGCGAACTATCAGGAGGGCCGTTCACTTTCTGCGTAGGTGATGGTGTTGAAGATCATGTATCCGGTGTCGAGCTCACGGGTAACTCCGGTGGAAATTCTCAGTACCTCGTTACTGATGATCTCGGTAATATTCTGGGCCTTCCCGGTGCTCCCGAAGATGTAAACTTTGATGAAGCGCCTGCTGGTGTCTGCCTTATCTGGCACCTCAGCTATGAAGATGGTCTCACTGGACTCGAAATGGGTAACAACATAATGACCGATTTGGTTGGTTGCTTTGATTTCTCTAATTCAGTAAGTGTGAACAGAACTGATGCTATGAGCCTTAACTTAGATGGGGGTGAATTGAGTGGTGGACCATTCGAATTTTGCGTAGGAGATGGCATTGCTGACCATGTATCCGGTGTTATGCTTTCAGGAAATATGGGAAGTAACTCGCAATATGTTGTTACGGATGATCTAAATAATATTCTGGGCCTCCCCAGCATGCCTGGAGACGTCAACTTTGACGAAGCTCCTGCGGGGGTTTGCCTCATATGGCACCTGAGTTATGAAGACGGATTGATAGGACTCAATATGGGCAACAATGTAATAACTGATCTTGCTGGGTGCTTTGATCTTTCCAATGCTATCGAAGTCATAAGAAACTCTCCTGTCGGTGGCGAGCTAACTGGTGGGCCTTTCACTTTCTGCGTAGGTGATGGTGTTGCGGACCATGTCTCTGGTGTTGATCTTGCAGGTAACTCTGGTGGAAATTCTCAGTACGTCGTTACTGATGATCTCGGTAATATTCTGGGCCTTCCCGGTGCTCCCGAAGATGTAAACTTTGATGAAGCACCTGCTGGTGTCTGCCTTATCTGGCACCTCAGCTATGAAGATGGTCTCACTGGACTCGAAATGGGTAACAATGCCATGACCGACCTCGTAGGTTGCTTTGATTTCTCTAATTCAATAACAGTGAATAGAGCGAGCCCTGAGGGAGGAATGATTGCGGGTGGGCCTTTTGAATTTTGTGTTGGCGATGCTACAGCAGATAATATCCCCGTAGGTGGCATTTCACTGACAGGTAATGTTGGAGCCAATAGTCAATGGGTTGTTACTAACGAACAGGGAACTACCATTCTTGGCCTACCTCCTTCATACGAAGCGGTAAATTTTGATGAAGCACCAGCCGGCGTCTGCCTTGTATGGCATCTTAGCTATGAAGACGGACTTGAGGGCTTGGAAATGGGTAACGACCTGACTATGGATTTGATAGGATGTTCTAGCCTGTCCAATAGTGTGATGGTGATTAGAAAAAGTGCTGAAGGTGGCACGTTGGAAGGTGGACCTTTTTCATTCTGTGTAGGTGATGGTGTTCCTGACATGGTTTCGGGAGTAACCTTGAGCGGTAATACTGGAGATAATTCCCAATATGTCATTACTGATGATCAGGGTATGATTTTAGGATTACCGGGACTTCCCGAAGATGTGGATTTTGATATGGCACCTGCAGGAACTTGTTTTATACATCATCTAAGTTATGCTGATGGGTTGACGGGATTGATGATGGGTAACAATATCAACACAGACCTCATAGGCTGCTTTGATTTTTCCAACAGTATAGAAGTAGATCGTATGGATTGTGGAGGAGGAAATCCTGCTATCATTGTTCTCAACGAAATCAACTCTAATGGTGATGTAGAACTCAAAAACATTGGCGGAACAGCCATGGATATTTCCACTTATTGGTTGTGCATATTCCCAAGCTATGTCATGATAGCCAATACAACCATCGTGTGTGGAGGAGATATGATCCTCGATTCAGGAGAGTTGGTCACTGTTGATCCAGGTCTATCATTGGGTTCAGCTGACGGAGAATTGGGCCTTTACACTACCAATAGTTTTGGGGACTCAGGATCAATAATAGACTATGTAGAATGGGGGTCAACGGGTCATATGCGATCTACTGTAGCTGTAGCAGCAGGTATATGGACTACTGGTGACTTTGCATCGACATGGTCAAGTCCCAATAGTCTCGAATATGATGGAGCAGGTGACGCAGGAGCAGATTGGTCAGAAGATGCTCCGACAGCTTGTACAGACAATTTGGGTGCGAATGATGACCCTATATTTTTAAAGATATTTCCTAATCCCGCAGTAGATCAGCTCCAGTTTAATATCGTTACGGAAAGCGGTATACCGGGTACCATTGAAGTATATGATCTCTATGGAAAGCTTGTGTATTCAAGAGCAAGTAGTAACATTCACGAGGAGAGACTGGCCGACATTGCACACTTGCTCAATGGAAAGTACTATATGCGAGTAGTCTCACATGAGTCAAGTGTAACAAAAGGATTTATAAAGACTGAATAAAAATTAATCCGAGAGGATTGTCATGTTTTTTGATAAAAGGTCTGGTGATGGCATCAGGCCTTTTTTCTGTTTCTTACCCTGGTCATCCTGGATAGAAAAATTACTCAGAAAAGACTTAGCTGAGCTGACTTAAATTTCTCATGCATATCTAAGTTATGGGCAAATTTAGAGAAGCCGTCGGGGTAGTATCGCGTCACTGCAATATTAAATTGCTGATGGATCATGTCTGCAATATTGCCTGATCCTTTCATTCGCTCACCATATACAGAATTATTTAGCTTTCCTCTATGTAATGAAGCAATCTTGTTCAGAATTTTGCTCGCTCTATCAGGAAAAGATTTCTTTACCCAATCCTCAAATATCTGGCCTATGGTACCATTAAGACGCACCGTAATATGCCCAAGTGAAGACGCTCCGTTTTCTGCTGCTTTTGCCACCAAAGGCATGATCTCATGATCGGTCAGACCAGGAATTACTGGTGCCATCAAGAGCGTCACCGGAATGTTTCTTTCACTACAATTCTTAATAATCTCTAATCTTTTTTCCACAGTACTCGTCCTTGGCTCAAGCCTGGCTCTGGTATCATTAGAAAGAGTATTGAGAGATACAGTTACACTCACAAGGTTGTCTTTATTCAACTCCTTGAGAATGTCAAGGTCTCTAAGTATGAGAGCATTCTTGGTGATGATGCTGACCGGGTGCTTGTATTTATTGAGGGTTTTAAGAATTTCTCTGGTAATTCTCAGTTTACGCTCTATGGGCTGATAACAATCCGTATTCCCAGAAAGCATGATGGGTGATACCTTCCAGGTTTTCTTTTTTAGTATTTTTTCTAAGAGCTGAGGAGCTGATTCTTTGACAAGAATGACACGCTCAAAATCTACTCCACTACTATATCCCCAGTAATTGTGGCTATTCCTTGCATAACAGTAAACACAGCCGTGCTCGCAACCTTGATATGGATTCATGGAATATTGGAAGGGAATATCAGGACTATCTACTTTGTTGACGATGGTCTTGGGGTGTACTTTAATGTACTTCGTCTTTAGGCTGAGATCATCGTCGTCAAATTGAAAAACCTCATCGCTACGTACAACGTCTTCAAAGCGATTGTGAGGGTTTATCTGAGCACCCCTGCCTCTTATTATTTTTGTCGATATATCTATCATAGTCTCAAGCAGGGTGTTAATATATTGCAAATTTGTGTACTATGTTTACTTTCTTTTTCTTTTTGACAGAAATTGCCAGATACATGCTTTCAGTGTGAAATTCTACTTAGAAAACTAACCAGTGTCTCATGCTCGTCAGTCCCTATCACATCTACACCCAAAGCGATCAACTGACCCCAAACATGGGGGTGGTCGGGAGTATTCCAGAAACGTACGAGCTTGGCTTCATTATGACAGGCTACAGCTATCTTCAAGATCTTAGCCCTCAGCCTTTTGTCAGCGAGGTATCTGGTGCTTCTCCCAGCCAGTTCTCTCATATCAACACTAATGATAGGCATGACCTTGGTAGATCGCGGAATGCCTAGATTGTCCAACCGACCATCTACGAAAAAAAAGCTATATGAGTGGTCTTGTATTAAGGAAGTTCTATCTATCTCTCCTGATAGAAGTATTCTAATCTTATGACAACTCGCGTCACCTCTTGTACAAAATACATCGGCATATTTTCTGACAAGATTATCCAACCTATCAAGAAAGTCCTCATCACATCTCTTTATATCCAACATTAGAAAAAGCAAACCCGTCTCTATCGATTCTCTAGCCTGATATGCATCATACAACGGCCTCAGGTACAGGTCTTCCAAGGTCGGCTCATCCTCCAACCTCTTATCATCGTGACTCACTTTGTTCAGTCCATTGTCCAAGATGATATCTACTTCTATAGATTGGAAGCCCATTTTCAGGACACCGTACAATGGCAAAGCTTGATTATAGTCATTGTGGGAGTGGAGGAAGATATCATGTGAGTAATAAGCAATCTGCCCTTGGCTCACCAAAGAAAAAAAGCAAAATAAAACTGCAATCAATATTTTACTCATATTGCGTATACAAGATACGAAAGCCAATAGTACTTCAACCTTGAAATAACAGTCTTAGAAATAAATCGTTATGGTAACACAGAATATGAATAAATGAGTAATAGGTGTTTAGTTGTTGAAGGAGGTGGTTTCAAGACGGGATTTAGTGCTGGAGTCCTGGATGCTTTTATCAGTGCCGGGTATCACCCTTTCAATCAATATCTAGGCGTATCTGGAGGCGCGATAGCCCTTTCTTATTATCTGAGCAAACAATATAGATTCTGTATTTCGGCTATGAAAGTTTTGGCTAATGACCAGCAATTTACCAATTATAAGAGGACATTTGGAAGCCAGGGTTACATGGACATTGACTATCTCGCTAAAATATACGAAGAGGAATTCCCTTTTGAATTTCAAAGAGCATTCAACGAACTCGATGATGCTGAGATTGCTTTTGTTGCAACCAATAGAGAGAATGGAAACCCAGCGTATTTACGACCAGACGCATCCAATTGGATAGATGCAGTCATTGCATCATGCACCTTGCCATTCGTCACCAAAGGCAGGCACGTCATTGGTCAAACGGAATATTTTGATGGTGGCTGGAGTGATCCGCTTCCCGTAAAGTATGCTTATGATCAAGGGGCACGAGAAGTGGTAATCGTACGTACCTGGCCGGCGGGTATACGATCTACCCAAAGTTGGGCTGACTATTTTGGGAGTATATATTTTAGCTCCTCACCGTCACTAAAGAGTGCATTTGCCAATTGTCATAAAAAATATAATGAAGCGATCGACTTTATGAGCAATCCACCTGATGACTTGACAGTACATCAAATAGCACCTAATAAAGTACTCAAAAGTGGAACCTACGCGTACTCCAATAAAACCATCATGAATGACTACAGGTATGGACTAGACAAAGGCCTAGTGTATCTCAATAAACGATCATATAGCATCTAGTTGACCCTCCATCACCTCATAGAAAAATAGGGTACAAAAAAAACCGACCCACAGGCGTGGGACGGTCATATAAGGTTATCACAACAATGTCCTCATAATTGAATATTCCTACTAATACCCAATGTGACATATTGGCGCAATGATCTAACTTTACTTGCCAACTCTTCAAATTCCTCTTGAAAACCTAAGGAATATTGATATGCCGTAATCAGTATTACGTTGTCCGTTACAGAAAGAATGGAATGATCCTACTGTAATATTCCTGACCGCATAAAGAAGATGAAAACAACATTATGATAAGTATCCAGCTTGTCATATCAGCCATTATAAAGCGACAACCCATCTTTATAGATATACCGAGGTGGGTTGTCACTTTGTTGCATTTTATTTAATTACAATTCTCGCGATTTTTTCTCTCCATCTTTCAGTTCAATCATCGCAAAATACATACCACCGGGTAGATGTGATACATCTATTTGGTACTTTTCCTGATCGCCGACAATATCCATCATTCGTGTTCCCGTAAATCATATACTTCTATTCGTCTTATTTCCTGTCCTGTACTGCTTACATTCAGTGTACCTATAATTGGGCTTGGAAATATATTTGTCACGTCAATTTCATCATTATCTGATGATCTCCCATCAGCTATGAAACTTTCACTGCGGTAAGGCAATGGAATGTCTATATCAAGTAATGTCCCAGTTCGATGTAATAGTAAATTATTCCATGCATTGAATTCGCATGGACAATAATCTGTTGTATTAAAAATAGGGATTCATGAGAAAAAACCGCCCCGAGAGTCGGGGCGGTTGTCAGGTTATTACATAACCTTACTCAATCTCAATCATCTTGATCGTCGCAAGTTTCATGCCACTCTTAAGGTGGCAGTACATCACTCCCGATGACTTAATATCGCTCTGAGTAAGTGTAATTTCATTATATCCACCATTGTAGATGTCGCTTCTCTCATACAAGACTCTACCACTCACATCGTAAATCGTCAGTGTAGCATCTCCCCTCTCAGGAAGTTCAAAACTGATCGTCGTCTTATCAGAGAATGGATTGGGCTCGTTTTGATGCAGCGTAAAGCTAGTCACCTCATTGCCTCGATACTCGAGCTTCACATCGGCAATCTCTCCTGACATCAAGTAAGCTTCTGCCTCAGTCACTCTAGATGAGATACTGATCATGTCCTCCACATCTCCGCTGGCAGTAGTCTTGAAGATAAGAGAGAACATTACACCTTCGATCTCCGTAGGCGTCAATGTCATCCAGCTTGTTGTCAATGTTCGGTCATCCAACAAAGCAAAATTGCTTTCATTGACTTCTATCGCTCCTGACCCAAATCCTACAAATGACAGTCCTCTCAATTCATAAGTAAACTGAAATCCTTCCACATTACCAAAATCCTGTGAATAGAAATCCATCTTTACCACCTCGCCTTCTTCATTTGCGCTTATATCCAAGCTCACTGTACTATTAGATCTAGACTCTGGTGCGTCGCCTACTATATTCACATCGATAGAGTTATTGACATCGCCAATTTTCATCCCGATCATGTTTTCACTCACAGCATCGGTGGTCAAAGGAGCAATCTCCATAATCTCACTAAATGGCCATGGGTTAGTTATATCAGCAAATGAAAATCCCACATCAACAAATCTCCAACTAGGGCTCGATGGCAATTCATCATTCATTCCCAGTATAAGTTTTCTCAATTCGAGCAAGTCAATCGCTGAAACCTTCTGATCGCTATTGACATCGGCCGCAATGACCTTATAGGGTGAATCTAGTAATTTAACACCAAGAAGATGCTTCTGAATGGCTAGCAAATCCAGCGTACTTACTCCGTCAATATAATCGCTCACCTTATTACCTGTAAGTGTATAATCAAGGTAAAGAGGATTGGAATCAAAGGAGTAGTTGCCTTCATCATCTGTCAATTGTGTCAATGGATAAAGTGTCTGATCAGTAGTGATTTTTACTTCTACCTCAGGTAGATTGACACCTATCTCTGTGGAAATATTACCGGCTACTCTTCCTGACATGGCATCTCCGCATCCTCCCTGGTTATCAATTAAGGTCAATGCAACAGTACAATAGTCCCTGTTATCTTTCTCATCCCACACGTAGACATCTACTGGGATCACGCCACCTATGGCAGCATCAAGATTATCACAATCAAAAATTCTAGAAGAACACTTAAGCGATGGCACATAATTCGGATCAGAATTGGGGTGAGTATCAGTAAATGTGAATTGCAGGTTCTCTTGAGTGGTGCAGTTGTCATAACTACCCAAATCAAAATCACATGCCCACAAAGCTACTTCTCCATTTTCCATAAGAGCAGTACTGAGACTTACACAGTAAGGAGTGGGGGATTTCTTATCCGTGACCATAAATGTAGTAGAGCAGCTCGTATAGTTTCCGCAACCGTCTGAGACTCTCCACTGAATCTTGTGATTTATCATACTACCGTCAATGTCCTCAGGGATCGTCACCTTCACAGGTATATTAGATCCGGTTGGAGCTACGTAGTATGGATTATTGGGGTGTAAAAAGCTGGAGAATGTATAATCGATTATACCGTCACCCCATAGGTCGACATCTACAATCCACTTGAGCCATTTGCTGGCACAATCTCCATTATCTGTAGCACTATTTGTAAGCATGACAGCCTTGCTCTCGCAGTAGTTGCCATCACCATCGGCATCGCCATGATCATCGACACCAAACATCATTGGGTCGCAATCAACGATCACAGGACTGATATTGTCTATGATCTTGACAATCTGCAGATCGGTCCAATATCCGTCATCGTATGGATCATCAGAATCCCACTGACACCAGTCAATGACCGTCCAATGATTCAGGATCTTGTAACATGCGCCATCTTCAAATCTAAATGTGTCACTCTTAAGGCTGTAGCCTATCAAAGCACATTGATCCGGCGATACGTTCCATGTAGGCTCACCTGTCCAGTTAGCGGTACAATCCAACGTCACATCTCTAGGCCAAATGATGTCACCATCAAATGGATTGAGCCTAACGACTTCAATCTGCTGTAGGCATTGCGCTGAGGGATAGTCCTCGATATACCATCTTCTCGCAATTCTTCCGACTCCACATGCATCTGTAAAGTCTGTGTCATTGTATTTGACTGGACGATCTCCACAAGCACCAAAAGCAAAAGCTTCACCGGTATCTTCAAGATTATCAGGATCATCGTTACAATTGATCGTTACATCAGGAGGACATACGATGATAGGTGTGAGTTTGTCTTCGACTCTTACATCAGCCCATACCTCATTATAGTTGTCCGCATGACCATTTATGACATCACCATAGACACCACTCATATTGGCATCATCCCATACTCTGAGCCATACCTGATGTATGCCATAGTCATTGATTCCATCACCGTCCTCGTCCACTCCTGCTGATCCATAGACATCCTCACAGCAAAACTTGACAAAGACACCATCATCAGTGTCTCGGTTATGATCCTGAGGGTGACCGTCATTATTATAAGTTCTGTTGTTGTTGCGATTATTGATTCCAAGATTGCCACAATGAGGCGCATTGTCGGCCCTTCTTATTTCTAAGTGAATATCCGTACACCCGTCATGAGAACCATTGTCAACCGAAACAGGAAACATCTTGGCCTGACCTTCACCTTGAGTTGATCCATTGGTGAGTGTGATCACAATATTCTGCTTAGCAATGGCTATAGGTGGAGAAAGATCTAGTACACTTACGACACTAATATCTTCATCCGTATTGCCACAACAGTCATACGCAGTATAGACGAAGTTGTGAATACCCTTAGGTGCATTAAACACTGAGTACAATCCTGTTCCAGGATTATACGTAATATTTACCCCTGTAGGCCCGGTAACATCATATCCCACGTAGCTAGAACAATTATCATGAAGAATGTTAGGGTATGGTAAGACAAAGCTTGCCGTACAAGTCCATGGATCAGTACCGACGGTAAGATCATCAACCTCTATGGTCGGATCTTCCTCATCAATAACCTTGATAATTTGACCAAATGATCTCGTGGTTCCCTCGCACCAGTCCACTACTATCCAGTTACGTATAACTTTAAACGATTCTGGACAATCTGGTCCACAAGCAGGAATCTCAGTATCAGTTTTTGCAACTGCAAGATTACAAACAGCACCATAAACTGGCATGCCATCTACTGTAGGATAGGCATAAGTATATGCTACTTGTGAGCCTACTGTCGGCCAGAAATGAGCATAGATGTCCTCAGGCTCTGCCCCAGACCCACATGGCAAAATTATAGGACTAACAGGTGGTACTACTTCGCCTAAGTCAACAGGTGCTAATCTAAACTCCTGTACACACGGGATAGAAGCATTTCCTGATGCATCCGTAAATATCCAAGTACGGAATAAAATTTGTGATCCACACTCCTGGCCGTCCTCTACCACGTCATCCATGTACGTCGTATACGGAGAGCAATTCTCATCAACCGTAGGAGTAGGAACAATAATACTACCATCAAGAATTCCCGGTAGGTCAGTACATAAAAAATCACATTCCGGATCAGTATTTCCTACTGGACATAGACAGTCTACCTGTGGAGGCAGCTTATCTTGTACCAGCATTGTACCCCAGCAGTTATTGCCTGAGGGTAAATAGGTTACACTGACAGTATAGGTGCCCGGAATAGTCACCACGTCGCCGATCACTCCTTCTATTTCAACAAGGTAATCAGCTGGATCCAAATTAGGATCCTCGCCTTCAAGTATCATTCCAGGTGTTATCTGAGCTTCACAGTTGTAGTCCAATGACACTTGAACATTGTCATTACAAGCCAGCTGCTGGGCAGATAAACCTAAACTTGATAGCGCGAAAGCAATTGCGAAAATCGAACGTAAAAGCCCTGGTGTATACAATACACGACAGACCTTAGCTCTGCGTAATAGTGTCTTACACATTGATCTAAGTTTTTTGGTTAAAAAAAATTGAGTTGTTCCGAAATTATATCGGAACCGTTCGATCTAAATAAGGAGAATGACGAAAACAGGGGGGTAATAATAAAAATTCGTCTGACGCAAAGATGATACGTCTTCTATTTTAATCCAAATTCTAATTGATCTTTTTGATATATAATTTATTTCCATGTAACTAAGGATAGGGACACCATGTCATGTATCTTGAAATTTTAGGAATATCTAAATACTACATCCTTCTACATGGACCTCTAGCCTACACATATATGTCTTATACATTTATGTGTTACAAATAACCCATCCTACAGTTCAACAGTACGGTATTATAAAGGAATGGAACACAGACAACATTTTATCTATTATAAAACAAGATAAATACTTCTACCTAAACAGAATAGTAACAAAGCAATTAAAATTTACGTCCTTACTTATTCTCTCTTAGGTAAATCATATTCATATCTCAAAAGCTGTTTTTTATTTAATCATTAAAATAATCCCTAAATTCATTTGCCTCTTTTAAATATTGTGTGGGCGTAACTCCAACAATTTCTTTAAATACTCGATTAAAATGTGGTTGATCAAAATAACCATGTGATACCGCTATGTCCATAAGTGACATATCTCTATTATTAAGATCTTTAACAACGTGATTTATTTTAATAATTTTAGAAAATTTCTTCGGACTAAACCCTACCGTCTCATTAAATTTTCTTGATAAGTGTCGTTCACTGCAATTAATTGTTTTAGCTATATCTGATATATTTACATCTCCCTTATTATCTAATATGCTCTTAATAGCATAATCAACAAACGCGATTCCTTCATATTCTCTATTGAGATTATCTTCAAGAAACCTTTCAAGCACTTCCAATTTATTCAATTCACCGTCTTCATTCAAGACCCTATTCTCGAGATCATCCGCCTTTCTCCCATACAGGTATGTCAAAGGTATAACATTCATCTTAGACACATACTGCATTGGCATATTTATAAAATACCGTCCTTTTCCGTGTTTAAACACCGCACCTATGGCCTCAATTTTGTCATTTGGCTTAACTAGGATACTCTTCTCTAAAAGCCCAACTACAAAGGATTTTGGCCTTTGAGTCCAATCTTCTGCGCTCAATTTATGCCTTGCTGATTCTTTTAAGTCTATTATAAATTCAAATTTTCCATTAGGTACAAATCTATCTTTGACCAACTCATTGTTCAACAGTGGGTGATTAAGGTACCATAGATATTCTATATATGGTGCGAGTATATCAGAAGGTTCTTTACGATAAAATTCCGAATTCATATTGGCTTTGTTTCGATAAATTAATCTTTCCATTCGACTAACGACGGGATTTCTTCAAAAAACTTGGTTTTCGTTATAATTCATACATCCTGTCTTAATTAATAATAATATTCTAAATGATTTTAATAATTGTCATAATTACATGAACTACCCCGTCGCAAGCGGACGGGGTATCACTTCCCTCTCACCCAAAAAGGTCCAGTTGATTGCGATATATTTGTTTGTATTCTTTTCCTTGGTTTTGTACATATTTCATAAGCATTTCTGCATTCCCATATTGACTCACCGTATTTATATAATAGCCGCTTGTCCAAAACTTTCCGCCCCATAACTTCTTTTTCACTTCTGGATGGTGTCGGAAGGTCTCAATTGCTGTTATACTTTTTATCGTATTTACAACCTTCTTGGGTCAATACATCGGTACACTCTGTATCAGAAAATGTACAGGACATACAATATGGTATAACAACAAACTCTTATTGTGGCTCTTTACAATATGTTCATCTTCCTTTCCTAAAAATACTAACTACACGAGACACCCGACGCAAGCGTGCGGGGAATGCTATGATTCAATTAATTATCACAATCATAATCAATGGTTCGGTATCTATTATTTAGGATAAATATTCAAATACGTTTACTGTTGAAACAAATTATTCTATAAACAACTGATAATCAGCAATTTATAAATTCGATGAGATAACAAAATATTACAGTTTAATTTATTGCAACTCTCTAGTTTGAGTAAAGTTGCATTTTATTAATCTCTAAACGTATAACTGACTGATACTCAGATTCTAAATGCCTTAAAAAATTGCCGAACCATTGATAATAAACATCCCTTTTTATACAACGATTTAAATTGATCTTTTGTAAATCTTTTATTTACTATGTGTATAATATTTTGCCTCTTATTATTGCGACAGATAGTTTTTTTCATACTAATTGTTATTATTAGCCCAGCAGCTATATAATAGGATATTATGATAAACGAATTTCTTGAAACCAACTATCCCCGAGGCAGAGCCATAGGGGTATTTCGCTGGTTTCATTTTGACCTGAAGGTCAAAAATCGAAATTCTCTGATGTTTAGTTGAAAACCTTAGGTTTTCAAACTTTCCTCTCAACCCCGAGGCAAGCCTCGAGGTATTTTCTTCGAATAAATGGTTAGAAGAAGAATATCCAGCGATCCAAGCGAGAGCAGAGAAGGAAGCTGCAGAGATACATTGGGGGAGATGAAACAGGCGTCAAAAACGAATGTCAATATGGAAGGTCATATGCACCAAAAGGGAAGACACCCACACGGACCAGCATGGCAAAGAGATTATCGATGAATATGATATCCAGTGTGACCAATCAAGGAAAAGTAAGATTCATGATATATAAAGGAGGTATGAATGCACAGATGTTTATCAAGTTTCTCAGGCAACTTATAAAAGGAGCCAAAAAGAAAATTTATTTAGGTGATTATATACTTTTTTACACTAAAATTTAGTCAATACCTCATCCAACGTCATATCTAATCCTTCGCACACCTCTAGCAAGTACAAGTATGTGGGGTTTACCTTTCCACGCTCCAACCGATTAATCGAAGGATGGTCCTTGTTTATCTTGTACGCCAACCCTGTCTGTGACAATTCTCTCGATAATCTTGCCGATCTGAATTTCATTCCTAGTTCCTTTAGTTTTTCTCTTTCCATAAGAACCAAAGTTTGCCCTTTGGCTCCTGTTTAGCTGTAACGTACTTGTTACATTCATCGTTTTTATATATCTTCGACCAAACTAAATATCCTTCACATTATGTACGATCTACGTAACTTCTTAAAACTCCTCGTTTTTTTACTTATTACCCTTACCGCTTATTCTTGCTCTAAAGATTGTGACTGTATCACCTGTTTCGATCAGCAAGGCAATCCAGCAGGTGACTTCTGTGATGAAGATAAAGACGACTGGTGGCCACAGGCACTTGAGTGCGAATGTATCTAATATCAAAATTATGCCCTCCTTCTTTTAGGAGGGCTTTTTTACTCTATGTCTGACAACCCCATTGGTAACTTCGACTTTGTTATACACACAACTAATTCGTCATTACTATATCCGCTTGATCTAAGTGTTTTAATATTAGACCTAACATGTAGACCAGGAATCTCTTTGTAAGACGGTCTAAATATTATCGGTCTTATTAAAGACCTTTCGTCTGAACTCCAAACCTCATGCCGACTCGTTCTACTATGCTTCAATCCAAGGCACTTCAAAAATTTCCTCCATCTAGATGTCTTAATTGGCTTTAACATAACGCTACGTCCCTCATTAGAAACGTAGATTCCTTCAATGGTAACTTATCCACCTCTACTGAAGGAGGATTATATTTCTCACTGGAACGAACCCATCCATGAGAGTTAAGGTAATCCTCCATAGTACCTCTACTTTTTACATGCTCTATCAATATATTTACAGCATCATCGAAAGCCTCTAATGCATCTATCTTATCAGAACCATAAGTTGATAACTTTAATATAGGGCAGTAAGCCACTATGAACCCATTGTCCTCGAAAAGAAACACCGGAACGTTCATCTCTATCATATCATGTTTGTTTGTTGACATAAATTTAATCCTTCTTAGGATTATATTCCAGTGCTTTCTTTAATCCCTTGTTGAATGCCGTCAACTCTATAGACTCCCTTTCTACTATTGCTTTGATCTTCTCTACATAACCGAGTAGATTCTCCTTATAACTACTGAAAAATCCACTGTCATCTAAACCAAATAACTCATAAGACTCGTAAAATGATACAATAGACCCGTAATCCTTCTTCTTGAGTCCATCGATGTAATCACCATCAACTTCTAGTAACGCCCGTCTGATAGCCTCACACTCCTCCTCGTTGCCCGTTTCTATGTATTCCTTCAATAACTCTGCCACTGCCAGCTTTCCATACATGGTCATGGTGCGCTTGTAAGATTCAATCTTCTTTTCTATTCGTTCTTTCTTTGTCATAAGTGCGCCATAAATTAAATTGGTGTGGTCATGAATTTATCAATCGCTCTTTGAGTATTAATGTCATTTGGATTTCCATTTTTCAATACATCGCTTCGCATAAGAGCTTTAATCCTTTTTGTTGCCTGTGTGCGATCTATGCCCAAAGTAGACATTGCCGTTGATACTAAATACTCCTGTACCCTAGCTGATTCCTGTTCTGTTTTTATTGGTTTCATATTTAGTCTATACTGATATCAATGATTTATAAGTTGTCTTAACCTCTAACATAGATAACATCATTCCCATTCTTGAGCACTCACTTTTCTCTCTCGTGTTGTATCTAAATTCAAACTCGTTAATATACTTCTGTAAATGCTTCTTTGATGTCTGGTGGTATATCCCCAGTATTCCACGCTTGAATAAACTCCAAAATCCTTCTATTGTGTTTGTGTGGACAGCACCTCTTACGTATTCACCCGACCCGTGATTAATAGACTCTCGATCATACGTCCCGTCTAAACTTCGGTAACTTCCCCATTCATCTGTATATACCGTAGCTGACTCCGATACCTCATTGCTTATTATTGGAAGTATTGTCCTCGCCTTTGTGTCTTTAATTGCAATTGCTTTTAGCTTACTACCCCTATGAACAATCTTTTCTTTTACTATTCTATCGGGAATTACCCCGTGAGGTCTTTCCACTATTTCAGTCTCTGCTCTTTGTAGTAAACCCAATACAGGTGACTTGTCCTTTGTACTCCTTCCCTGAGTACCTGATATTCTCTTTGACTTGTGCCTGTTCTTGTTCTTTCCCCCTACATAGGTCTCATCTATCTCTACCTCATTATCTAACTTGTCATCACTCGTTATCCCGAAACACGCCCTGATACGCTGTGACATGAACCATGCACTCTTTTGCGTGATGCCTATGTCCTTGCTCAATTGAATTGACGATATTCCCTTCTTGTGACTAGTGATTAAATAAATTGCTAAAAACCACTTCTGTAATCCAATCTTGGTGTTATCAAACATAGTTCCTGTCCTTACATTGAAATACTTGCCACTGTTCTTACACTTGTATCTTCCGTTCTTGCACCTATATACCTTTGAATTAACATCAAATGGTGATACTACTCCATTCTCCCACCTGATTGCCTCTAGCTGCCTTATACATGAATCATTGTCTGGAAAAGATTCTAGTAGTTCAAATATGCTGTTAAATTCTAAATTTATCATGTTTAAATATTTACTCCAAGATACGATTTATTTTACATTAAATCAAGTTTATTGATGTATTTTGGTGTAAATTTGTATATAATTGCCTTTATTTAATAGTAGATAACTTACGTGTGCACCACACCAGAATGGTTAAATCATGGGTAGAAAAATATAAAGATCGACTTGCATTATATTATTTGCCATCATATTCCCCAGAAATGAATCCAGACGAATATTTGAATTGTGATTTAAAATATGGGATATCAGAAAAACCATCGCCACCAACATAAAAAGATTTAATATCTAATGTGCGATCACACATGAACATGCTTCAAAAGAAGCCTGACAGAGTAGGTAAATATTTTAATCACCCCAGCATAAATTACGCAGCATAATTACTATTCAATAACCGCCGGGTTAATAGCATAGAATAAGGTGCCCTGGGAAGGGCATCTTTTTTCTATCTGCATATCACTCAAACAGTATTCGTCAAAAAATATTGGATAACGAAAACAGATAGATTTAATTATGTCTTCTTTTTACAATTCTTATTCAAATTGTCAGTAAGTCTTCTTTTTACAATTAATATCCGCATTAAGAGACGTTACTCGACTGATCGAATTAACTAATTTAATACAATAAGCTTATGAAAAATGTCATTTTGTTATTATTCTTTGCATTGACAACTACATGGTCATTTTCGCAAAGAACAGTTTCAGGTACTATTGTAGACGACACAGGGGAGGCACTGATCGGTGCAAATATCCTCGTGAAATCTACAGAAGTAGGTACTATCAGCGACATTGATGGTAAATTTACGTTAGATGTTCCTGCTGACGCGAGTACCTTAGTAATCAGTTATACTGGTTATGGAACACAGGAAATCGATATTTCCAATACGTCTGAAGTAATCGTAACACTTTTAGCTGGTGAGTTTTTAGATGAAGTAGTGGTAACTGCTTTGAATATAGCACGCCAGGATCGTTCATTGGGTTATGCTGTTTCAGTAGTGTCAGGAGATCAAGTAGAACAAAAAGCAGAACCAGATGTGCTTAGAGCCTTACAAGGCAAGATTCCGGGAGTAAATATCTCCGGGTCTTCTGGAGCTCCAGGAAGTGCTACACGAATAACAATTCGTGGGACGTCATCTTTTCTTGGAGACAATCAACCTTTATTTATTGTAGATGGTATCCCATTTGACAATACTCAGTACAATTCTACAAATCAATTAAGCGGAGGAGGTGCTTATGGTACGCCGCTGGCTAATATAGATCCTAATAATATAGAATCTATCAACGTCCTAAAAGGGTCTGCATCAGCAGCCCTATATGGTTCACGTGCTTCAAATGGTGTTGTTATCATCAATACTAAGACTGGAAGTGCGGGTAGTAGTAGTGACGGGTTGGCAGTCACGGTATCTTCTTCATATTTCGTAGAGCAGATAGCTGGGCTTCCTGATTATCAAAATACTTATGGCAACGGTGCGGACTTTCTTTTCCAGAATGCTAATGGTAGTTGGGGACCCGCATTTTCTTCTTTAGACTCCATCCCACTTTGGGGTCCTCTTGCGAATAACTTTCAAGAGCTTCCTGCTGTAATACCTTATGAAGCACAACCGAACAATGTCGAAGGTTTGTTCGACAATGGCCATGTATTTGAAAATTCTTTGATTGTCTCCACAGGTGGAGACAACTATAGTCTTTCTACAGCTCTATCTCATTTAGATCAAGACGGATATATACCGTTTTCTGGATTTAAAAGGACAACACTGAGTCTGGGAGTGACTGGCAAGCTAGAAAACAATTTTACCATTGGAGGTAATCTCAGTTATACTAAGTCTACTACCGAAGGACCATTTTTTGGCGAGAATGGTTCGGCATCACCTGATGCAGCTTCTTCCTTTGCAAGAACACTTTGGCTCGGTAGGGCGTGGGATCTTTCATTTCCGTATGAACTACAAGGAGGAGGGTCTGTCATTCATAATGGTGCAAATATTGATCACCCCTTGTGGTCATGGGAACATAACGGGCTCGATGAAGAAACCAATCGTATTGGTGCTAGTTTCAGCATCCAATATGACTTTAGTGATTGGCTAAACTTGAAATATCAATTAGGTACAAATCAATATACCACTCGACGTCAACTCGTTTGGGACATTGGTTCTGTAGGATATGCTGGATCAGGAGCCATACTTGACGATGACTTCGCTTTTGAAGAATTAGAATCAAATCTTATTCTTTCTGGTACTCGTCCATTAAACGACGACATTGACATTAGCTTTATTGCCGGACAAAATATAAATCAGAGAGAACGTGACCAGCAGTCAGTACTAGGAACTATATTGTCTGTCCCAGGAATATTTGATATAGACAATACTAATGCACTTGTACCAAACGGAGGCAATTATTCTAAGAGACGTTTAATGGGTCTTTTTTACGAAGTTGGGTTCAACTACAGAGATTACTTATTCATTACGACTACTGGTCGTAATGATTGGTCCTCAACACTTCCTACTAGCAGCAGAAGTTTCTTTTACCCAAGTGTATCTCTATCAGCTGTTCTAGATGAAGCATTGGGTATTCAAAGTGACATTTTATCCGGCCTTAGAGCAAGGATAAGCTGGGCCAAGGTAGGTAAGGACGCAGAACCGTATTCATTAAGTAATACATTTAACATTAATCATGGTCAAAATACAGGATTAATCGGATCTGTACAGGACAATGATTTCCCATTTAATGGACAACCCGGAATCACACAATCCAACGTGGCGTCTGATCCCGATTTGACTCCAGAGTTTACTTCGGAGGTAGAATTTGGTCTTGGGGTAGGACTATTTAAGGACAGAGTTGATCTAGACGTGACATTGTATAAGAGGAATTCTACGGATCAGATAGCCAATGTTTCGATTCCATCCGCTTCTGGTTTTGAGCAGTTTGTTACCAACTTCGGTGATTTAGAGAATAAGGGTATAGAAATAGGATTAGGGGTGACTCCATTTAGCTCAAATAATGGTTTTACCTGGAAATTGTATACTAGTTTTTCTAAAAATGAGAGTGAAATATTAGAACTAGCAGATGGAATAGAAAGGGTAAATATTAGAAATTTATTCGGGGGAGGTATAAGACCTGTTCTTGAAGTAGGACAGCCTTATGGCGCATTTTACGGAACGCAGTCCGCTAGAGATGCAGAAGGCAATTTCCTTATAGACCCTAACACTGGATCTTTCTTCCCTTCTACACAGGATAATGGTTTTGGAATCATAGGAGATCCGAATCCTAATTTTATACTAGGTATTAATAATACTCTCTCTTATAAAGGGCTCAATTTTGGTGTAGTAATTGACTACAGAGATGGTGGCGATATTTATAGTACAACCGTAGAGCGCTTGCTCGGTAGAGGTGTCGCTGCTGACACAGAGGACAGAGAATCTTCGATAGTATTACCTGGGTTTCTAGGAGATCGTACTACAGGTCAGCCTATACTTGATGAAAATGGCAGCAAAATTCCAAATACTATTCAAGTAACGACGAATGATTTATTCTTCCAACCAGGGTTTGGCGGTTATTTCATAAATGCTGCCGATGAGCATTCAGTTTATGATGGAACGAATATTCGATTGAGAGAAGTGAGTTTAGGCTATGATTTACCTCCTAGTTTATTAAACGGAACTCCATTCGGAAGGGCTTCTATTACACTAACTGGTAGAAATTTATGGAGGTATGCTCCTAACATTCCACATTCTACAAATTTTGATCCTGAAGTCAATGGATTTGGAGCGACAAATACCCAAGGAATTGAATACGCTGCTGCACCTCAATCCAAGCGGTATGGCGTGAATCTAAAATTTTCATTTTAAAATATTTCAAGCATGAATTTCAAGCATAAAATTATATTATACTTATTCCTATGTATTGGTATCATAGGAATGCATGGATGTGGTGATTTTTTTGATATTAATGAAGATCCTAATAATCCCACTTCTGGACAGTCGGCTCAGTTATTAACCAATTCGCAAGTTGCCGTCGCAGGTGCAGTTGGGTTGTCTACAGGAGGTCTTTCTTCTCATTTAAGTGTTTTTACACACCAAACTACCAGAAGGGCAGCTCTCGATAGATACGCCACTCAAGGCAATGATTTTATGATCACTTCTGCTTGGCAGCAGTTTTATGATATTGCTCTTCAGGACCTAGAGGTATTGATTGATCAATCCACTGCGAGTGATGATTTAATCTACGTAGGGATAGCACAATTGTTGAAGGCATTTTCTTACAGCATGATGGTAGATGTCTGGGGTGACATACCCTATTCAGAGGCTATTCAATTTCCTGAGATCAGATTCCCAGTGTTTGACAATGACGAAGAAATCTATCCACAGCTTATAGACCTTATTGATCTTGCAATAGTAAATCTAGAAAATCCTGATGCTGCTAATACATCTACTCCTGGAATTGATGATTTAATCTATGGAGGGAATACAGCAAACTGGGTAAAATTTGCCAATACTTTGAAGTTGAAGATGTTTAATCAGGTTCGCGAGACTGGTGTAATATCTGATGTTACTGGTAAAATTCAAGCCTTAATTGCAGATGACAACTTAATTAGCAGCGCAGCGCAAGATTTTCAGCTTATGTACGGTTCTTCTACTAATCCCGAGAATAGATATCCTGGATTTGTAACAGCATATACACAAGGAAATCCTATATACTACATAAGTATATGGTTTCATCAAATTTTATCAGGACAAAATCCAGATATATTTAACGGTGTAGTAGATCCGAGAATACCATATTATTACTCGAATCAACTATTGCCAGGAGAAGCCGCACAAAACCCTCCTGAGTACATAGAGGCAGATGGTTTTCTTTCTATCCATTTTGGGTCTTCTCATCCAAACCAAGCAGGAAATCAGGACGTCTCTCAAAGTGTAATCGGCATCTATCCTTGTGGAGGGTGGTATGATGATGGTTCCGGCACAACAATAGGTGCGAGTACTGGCACTGGAGTAGCGCCTGAAAGAATGTTGACCAACTACGCGCGGTTATTCATTGAAGCGGAGCTGGCTCTTGATGGAGTAATTACAAAAGACCCTAGAGAATTATTGATAGCCGCCATGGAGGCATCTTTCGATAAAGTCAATGAAGTGGTTCTTGGCACTGGTACAAGCCAATCTGTTCCTACATTGGAGAGGGATACTGCCTATTTTGATTCTGTACTTCAGGCTTATGATGATGGTGATGCTGATAGAAAGAAAGAGATCATCATTACTCAGAAGTGGATTGCGAGCTTCGGATTCAATGTAGATGCATATAGCGACTATCGAAGAACTGGTTATCCTATCATATTCGATGCTAATAATGATACAGGTCAATTCGCTCCTTTTACTTCTTCAAACCCCTTTATGGTTTCACTTCCTTGGAGGTCTGAGGACTTAAACCTTAATCCAAATTCCCCACCTCAGAAAAACGTATTTGACGATAGAGTTTTTTGGGACGTGGATTAACATTTATTACAAACTAAACAAAAATTTGTGTGATGAAAAAATATTATAAATATATCCTAGTAGTGTTTCTGAGTGTCATGCTAGGTGCATGTGTTGATGACGATAAGTTATTTGAACTTTCTGACTTTGATAAAGGAGCATTGTTGAACTTTTCAAGAACGGCTAATGATAATGGCTTCATTGATGTTTTCGATCTTGCCGGCTCGACAATGGAGTTTTCAGCAGATTTTAAAAACGATTTTGAACAGGATCCTGATACAAACACTCCTGGTTCTGGAAGAGTCGATTCTAATCTTGAATTTGCCCCAGTTCAATCTTTTGACGTTGAGGTTCGTTGGAGAAGAGCGTCATCAGGAGAGCGATCTGCTGGTATACTCAGCTCAGGTAATACTACTTGGCCTATGGCATTTACATACACCCCTTCTGATATAGCCCAAGTTATTGAAGAGATAGATACACAGGAGGATTTTGAAGTTGGTGATGAAGTGGTTATTTCCGGCACTATTCATATGCAGGATGGTCGCGTTTTACCTGCCTTTGTACCTGATGCCAACGGATTACCTGTACTGGCATATAGCACGAGTTTTCCTGGACAACCTGGTCTAAATGTAAGTTTGACGTATAATGTCTCATGTGGTTCAGACCTAGCATCAGCTACTATATATGATCTAGAAGTTGTGGTTACAGGTACTTGCTGCGGTCTTGCGACAGAGACTCTGACTGGCAGGACAGCTACCGTCTCAGCAGGTGCAGGTGCAGGCAAGTACATTATATCAGATATTTTGGGCGGACATTTAGTGCCATTTTCACTCGACCCTGAAGGTGCTGTCGTCACAGATGTATGTAATGTAATAATAGTGGACGGAACTGCTAATACTAGCTTCAATGGCTTACAATACATGCCAAATTCCGATGATGGACTAGGATCTTACGATCCCGTTACAGATACGTGGATTATTAAATGGGAAGATGGGTTTGGCAACGGTATTAAAGGGGTTTCCACCTTGACTCCTCAGTAGCAGCGGCATTCGCATCATTTAAGTTTTAGAACCAGTCTTTAGTAGCTAACTAAGGGCTGTTTTTTTTTACATAGGACGCGGAGTAGTGATATAAGCAGAATTTATGTGGCCGTAAAAGAGCATAGAAAAAATTTGAGATGCAAACGAAGTTGGTAGTATGATTTAGATCCTTAGGGCTTTTATTACTTGCCCTAGAATCTGCGCCTTTTCCTTCCTTCTATATTGCAATATCCATCTAGGATGCGGAAGAGGAATCACTCGTCCAAATAAGGAGTGCTTCTTATTGAGCTGAGAGACATACTTGAAGTTTTTTCCTTTCCCTAGAACGAAGAGCTGATCCGTATAGCAGCCCAGTTCTATTGTTTGCTTGAGTGTCTTCAATATATAGGTCTCCAATGATGACTGAATCTCACGATCGTCATAGTAACTATAGTTCTTACCATCTTTTATAAATCCTAGTGGACATACCGATCCGATGTAAAAATTTCTATAGAAATCTACCGGACCACCAAGTACATCAATGAGCTCATAGACAAAAAGCGAGGACAGCTCATTACGCTTATAGAAAGAGTTTGGTATATCACAATTCTCTTCCAAGACTTTGGGGTCCGTAAAACTGATGCCGGTTATTCCAGCTCCAAGTCGGTCAGGATTAATGCCCACAATGAGACGCCGTTGTTCAGAATTCCCCGAAATTGGCCGCCAAAATTCGAACAAAAATTTACTAATTTCTCCAAGCCCAATAAGACCATTTTTATAACGAAACTATTGACTATCTTTAAGAACAGTCAGATCTAAGCTCGATGTTTTAAATAGTGTGAATTCATGAAAATGGATCAACCTCATCAGAATTCGGAGCTGGGTGCTTTAGTGAAAGACCAAATGGTGGAGCATTTGCTACCCCGAATACAATAGTATAATGATTCAAAATTAGACAAGCACCTGTTCTGACAACTTTTTTATTGGACCTTAAGTTGTTCCAGCTTGGGAAAGAAATATTTTGTACCTAACTTTAAAAATTAGGCGTTTTAGTGCCGTTTCGTTATATACAATTCCCCGAAATTGGCCGCCAAAATTCGAACAAAAATTTACTAATTTCTCCAAGCCCAATAAGACCATTTTTATAACGAAACTATTGACTATCTTTATAACGAAACTATTGACTATCTTTAAGAACAGTCAGATCTAAGCTCGATGTTTTAAATAGTGTGAATTCATGAAAATGGATCAACCTCATCAGAATTCGGAGCTAGGTGCTTTAGTGAAAGACCAAATGGTGGAGCATTTGCTACCCCGAATACAATAGTATAATGATTCAAAATTAGACAAGCACCTGTTCTGACAACTTTTTTATTGGACCTTAAGTTGTTCCAGCTTGGGAAAGAAATATTTTGTACCTAACTTTAAAAATTAGGCGTTTTAGTGCCGTTTCGTTATATACAATCAGAAAAATACTTCTTATAAAATTTCTTAAATACACGTAACGTCTCCTCCATTTCATAAGGATATAACGTGCTGACACCTTTGGGAAGCCCTTTGGGTTTTTTTAATCCCAAATGATAATCAATGACTCTCTGACCAAAAGACATCAGACAGTGGCTTTTAATTCTATAACCGATATTTCAGGATAGATCCCTATCCTGCCAGGAAAGCCAAGAAAACCGAAGCCTCGGTTTACGTATAAATGCTGTTTATTCTCTGTATAGAGTCCCATCCATCTGGGATATCTATACTGCGCAGGACTCCACTTGAGCCAAGGGAGATTGAGGCCAAATTGCATTCCATGAGTATGACCACTCAGAGTAAGATGTATTTTTTTATAGTGTGGTATTACCACTTCATCCCAGTGGGTAGGATCATGACTCATCAAAACGATAAAGTCATCATTATCACCACTCTCCTTGAGAGCTGCATCAAGGTCCCCACGTTTAGGAAACCAACGTCCCTTACCCCAGTTCTCTACACCTACAATCTTTATAGATTCATCACCTCTAGAAATAGATTGGTATTCGTTGTTGAGTAACCTAAATCCCATTTCATCAAACTTGTCAGCGAAGTTGGTGATTAGTTTTTCTGACGAAGCCTTATCATCCCAATCGTCTAAATCCCAGTAGTCGTGATTTCCAAGTACAGCAAATTTGCCATCCTTGGCATCTAACTTGGAGAAGATTTCTTGGTAGATGTCGATCTCTTTCAACTCCACATTGACAAGATCGCCGGTAAAAAGAATAATATCAGGCTTCTCCTTATTGATAAGTTCTACACCATATTCAATGCATTCCTTGCTATCCAAACTTCCCGCATGAATATCAGATATCTGTACAATCTTATAACCATCAAATGTGGAAGGTAAATCATCAAAAGATAGTGAAGTACGACTCATATTGTAGCTATACTTCCCTCGTGTAATACCATGCATGAAAGTAAGAAAAGGGATTCCTGTCATGCCGAGGGCTGTCCATGTAAGGAACTTTCTCCTTGACGGAATGGGTGACTCTTCCGCATTATCTCTACTGCCGGGAACAAAATTTTTAATAAAAACACCCAGTCTTCCAAGGTCTTGAAAATACATGAGAGCTGCAAAAATTATCTTGGTCATGATAATGACGCAGGCAAGTCCCATGATGAAGTTTGGCCAAAATGTCCAATTGATGGTACCTACTTTCCACCCAGTCATGCCTTGGTAAAGTCCATAAATGGAAAAGGCCATTATGAGCACATACAGGGTAGACAAGATCCACTTGCCTCTTGATGATTTACAAAGTGAAAGGAAACTTCCAAGTACATAGTAATCTAAGAAAAGAAAAAGCATCAGAAAGAATGGAAAAAATCCGACTCCCCTTCCAAAAATCAAGAGGCCAAACATCAATAGTGGAAGCACGACTTGCAGCCCAAATGAGATGTATCTTTTCATTTGCCTCTTCATTAATCTGAGATATAAAATGATTACTTAGGATCCGTAAGAGCGGCGATCACTTTATAGCGATATGCCATATCCATCACAGCAACAACACTCTGATTGGGTGTACTTTTGGAAGGGGTAATGGTAACAGTAACGTCTTTACTCCCTCTACTCAAGTCTCTGATTTTCTTGTCAAGTCCAGAGAGGGAAATTTTATTACCGTTGAATCGATAGGTACCGCTATTGGCTATATTTATTCTATTAGGTGGTTGCTTTGATGTCGTTACTGTACTCTTTTTGCCAGGCAATTTTAAATTAAGAGCATTGGGAACGATCATAGAAGATGTCAACATAAAAAATATCAACAATAGGAATATTATGTCCGTCAACGATGACATGTTGAACTGAGCATTGGGTTTATTTCTTTTCTTTAGTCCCATGTTCTATCCCGGTTGGGTTGCTATGATTGCTTTTAATCTGAGCTGAGCTGCCATCTTCATCACACGATGGACTTGATCCCATGGCACTCCGTTCTCGGACACGATATTTACCGTGGCGTTGCCTTTGTTATTCGAGGATCGTACGTTGAGGGCGAGTCTCTTGGGTAGGTTGCTCCAGGTAGTTCTTTTCCCATTGAACTTAAGGTCTCCATTCTTCGTAATGGTTACAACAAGGTCGACCGGTGCAACAGTTTTGGCATCTGACTTAGGCAGTTCCATATTGACCTGTATGGCGGAGGATGTTAGCATGAAGAAAATAAGCAATAGAAAAATAATGTCCGTCAAGGACGACATGCTGAATTCTGCGCTTACTTTATTTCTTCTTTTCAAGAGTTTATTATTATTTCTATTTAACAGTCACAAGGAACTTACTTTATCAACGATGCTATGCTGACGGTTCTTGCAACAAATCCATAAATTCCATTGTCGTATGTTCCATGCGAAATACTACTTTCTCTACATTGGCCACAAGCATATTATATCCTATAAATGCGATGATTCCTACAAAGAGGCCAAAGGCTGTAGTAAGAAGTGCCTGGTAGATTCCCCCAGCCAATACGTCTGGTGTAACATTCTGCTCGTCTGACATTGTCTTAAAAGCCATGATCATTCCCGTTACTGTCCCAAAAAAACCAATCATAGGAGCTGCCCCAGCTATACTGGCCAGTGTCGATAGGTTCTTCTCCAATTTGAATATTTCCAGATTGCCCACATTCTCGATGGCCGCATCTATGTCACGTAGTGGTTTGCCTATACGCATAAGTCCTTTCTCTACCATGCGAGCCACGGGTGAGTCGGTGGTGCGACATAGATTCTTGGCGCCATCGATATTACCAGCTGCAACGGACGAACGAATATTGCCCATAAAATTTTGATCTATACGACCCGCACGCTTGATAGTGAGCCACCTTTCTATAAATATGTACAGCGCGATGACAGATAATACAAGTAGTATACCCACGATTATAACCCCAAGAGGCCCACCTTTCATTATCAAGTCAATGATATTTTCCTTTACTACCTCATCATCTTTACTGGCCTGAAAAAAGAAGAACAAACATAAATTATACATGAAGGTCAAGTTTTGCGACTCCAGACTAAACGGAAAGTCTGGAAAATTAAGTATCTAAACGTCGGCAAATTTAGACAAAGTGTGGAAATATTTGGAAAATTGTTATATGTTTTACAGGATTGATGATATGGTGCTTTTATGGTCTGCGTCCATGAAATAATAATATTGAGGTGGTTATGTTGTTTTGAATGAACAAGAATCGACCATTTTTTATAGTCATGATTGGGATGCACTAATACTCCACGCCGAGGGCATCCAAGGTTTCCAAGTCCAGCTGTCCTATAGGTAGATTAAAGTCCTTTTGGAATTGTGACAATGCGGCTTTGATTGAGGAATTAAGTTTATCGGAAGGCCTTCCTGGATCATACCCATCCTCAAACAATGCATCATGAATATCCAGGATTAAAGAACTGTCAATGTCCTTTTCACATACTACCTCACGCCATTCAGTAAATCCGCCTTCCTTGATTAATCTCCGACCATTGTACTCAACAAGTATAAAATCCCTACAGGCAAACGTATCGACAACTATGTTTTCTATCACTTCAACCTTAGCAGGAATATTGATTAGGCACCAAACCAGACAATCATTAGGATCAGCAGAAAGACAATTTCTATCTGCCTTTCTCTTTTCCCATCTCTCTATCGAAGGTGAAATTTCATACTCATAATCAACAAGATCTACAGTATCCGGAAGGTCTCCTTCATAAATAGGGAATGTCTTTTCATATTCCTCATATTCATCGGGTACGAGACATTTGGCGTAGCAAGCTCCAGGTCTTCCTATAGGGGGCTTGTCATTATGTGCCCGATGGCCTCTGTAACCTTTTGACTGATAAGAACATGATAGAAGACCGAGTAACGTTATCAAATATATTGATCGCATAATAGTTTATTTAAGGATGCATGTACTGTGCTTATTACATAAGGGTACCTCTATATACCCCATTCACTAGTTGAACAAAATCCCAATGAAATTTCTAATTAATTTTTTTGACTTCATATTTCGTTAAATTTCAGTCGAATAGCAAAGGCTATGTTCCCTCAATTTGCCTTGTCTAAAGCCAAAATAATTTAATTTCAACTTAATTCAGTAGTAAATAGAGGTACCCATAATTACAGTCCAAGCACCTCCATTCCCTGCTCAAAAATAATATCGACAGGTATCCCCTCTGCGGCAAGGCGATCAAGGTCAACTTGCAATTGTGGCTTGATGACTCCTTTGTCTCTTACAAGTGCTTCCACAGCCGCATAAGCACCGTCTCCCTGAAGCATAAGGATAATCCTTGAAAGCTCATTCATCGCTTCTTCCAGATTCTCAAAATTCACCTTATATGTTCCTGACTCAGGATCTCTAGTAAAAGCTCCCTTGCTATCAAAGAAATTGAATCTTATCATATTTGCCTTTCCATGGGCTGATGCCGCTCCAAACCTCGTCGATCTGAATATACTAGCCATAAACGTGACATAATAATCATGGAGGTCACCATCTAATTCGCCTCTTTCATGAAGTTGCTTGATCATATATAGACCCAGCATATCAGCCTTGCCTTCTTCCAATGCTGAAGAATGCTCCTTCAATGCCTTACGGACTGATCCTTTTCCTGTAATGGTATTCTTGATCCCTAAACCATGAGCAACCTCATGAAACATAGTATTTCTGAAAAAAGCATCAAAAGTGACGTGCTTTCTTTGATCAGGATCTATAAGCACTTTTGATATAGGAACAAGAATTTTGTTAAATTTTGCCTCCATGGCATTCTTGAGCTGTAGACGACGTGTACCTTTCTTGAGCTGCACTTCCTCATCGTTGGGAAGATTTATCGCGATGGTTTTACTACCTGAGTTGCAATCTCCGGCATAATAGACAACATCATACGCATTCAGCTCGGTATCCCTTCCCGGTTTCTCACGTTTGTATTTTTCATCAACAGGAAGACCTTCTTGTAGAGAAGGTAAAAACTCCGCATACTTAGCAAGCTTCTCACTCCATTCCATGTCCTTTACTAATACATACGCCTCATGAGCTGCTTTGTATCCATAAAGCTGATCCTCATAAGTTTCTATAGGTCCTATGACGATATCGATCTGATTTGTCTTCATGTCAAGCCATGCCATGTCACTAGGTTGGTAGTCATCGGTGAGGAGAGCATCTGCCCTTAGAGATAGGTATTTTTTTAAACCCTCATTCTCGGCCAATTCTGCTGCTTCTAGAAGTAAGTTAGAAGCCCGTGTCACCTCCTCTTTAAATTGCTCCCTATAAGGAATAGTAACCAAGTCCTTGCCATTTCTTCTAACAAAGGTGTACAAGCTTGTTTTATCAGATAAACTCGAGGCGTCAAACTCCTCTTTGGTCATATCCTTAGGGTAAAAATTAGCTCCTAGTGGCTTCTCTCCTATTCCATCTACAAAAGACACATTATCGCCTAATCTATCCCAAGGTCCGTAATTTATAAGACCATAAGCCTTTTCTCGATCAGTGGAAAGATCATTGAGAAATTTATCCTTGTCTCCATATGATTCATACCAAAAAAGATCGTTCATGATCTTGGCTGCATCGATCAATAATGGAATCATTTTTCTCTGACTATCAGATAAGGCTGATACATCTGTACTAAGCTCGAACGAAGTGTATTTATGTAGCAGTGAATCCATGCCATCGGAAGGATCAGTCGACCAATTATATAATTCCATTGGACGGGTGTATTTAGCAAAGACATCCTTTTTTTCTTCCTTACAGCTCCCTAAGATAACAAGGACAAACAGTGCGAAACTTAAGTTTCTAATCATGAGGTTGGTATTTAAAATTATGGTAGAATACTAAATCAAAAACAAAGATAATCTGTTATCTCTATATGAAGAATAACGAATCATATAAGACAGTCGTTGTAGGAGCTTCCCCAAATCCTACCCGCTACTCATACATGGCAGTCCGTGATTTGAGTTTGAATGATGTACCTCTGGTAGCGTTGGGCATAAGAGAGGGCAAGATAGCAGAGCACGATATTATCCTTGACTGGGGAAAATATGATGATATCCATACAGTGACTTTATATATCGGGCCGAAGAGGCAAGAGCAATACTATGATTACATTTTATCCATGAATCCTAGACGAATCATTTTTAATCCGGACACCGAGAATGATGAGTTCGTAAAACTTGCTGAAGCCCAGGGCATAGAATGTATAGAAGCATGTACACTTGTGATGCTGAGGACGAAGAAATTTTTGGAAGGGTAGGAAAGATGAGTTAATGAAAACTACACAGCACACAACTATGAACCCTAAGAAATTCCTCTTCGTTTCAGCTCCTTATTTATCAAACTTAACTCCCGGCTCATCTCTCCTGTCACAGACGAATTCTCGCGTGCTCGTCTGACTAGATAGGGAACGACTTCTCTTACGGGACCATAGGGGACATATTTCGCGACATTGTATCCAGCTTTAGCGAGGTTAAAGGTAATGTAATCACTCATTCCTAGGAGTTGGCAAAAATTGAAATGAGAATGCTTACGGTCAAGATTTTTCTCGGCTATTAAGTCGGCCTGAAGCATATTGCTCGTAGCGTTATGAGATGCACAGCAAGAGCTAACAGTTTCATAATGATCGATACAAAATCTAATGGCTTCATCAAAATCGCGATCGGTGGATTCTTTGTCAGGTTGTATGGGTGACGGATATCCTTCTTCTTCTGCCTTGGCTCTTTCCTTCTCCATGTAAGCACCACGTACCAGTTTGGCACCAAGAATAAATCCTTCGTTCTGTGCGATATCATAGTCATCCTTGAGGCTCTGCAGCTTGTCTGATCTGTAGATCTGATATGTGTTGAATACAATACATTTCTCCTTGTTATAGACCTTCATAAGATCCATCACCAGATCATCAATAGTATCTTGCATCCAAGTTTCCTCAGCATCAATAAACACTCCTACACCTCGCTCGTGAGCTTTCTTACATATATCATCAAGTCGCTTTCTTAGCTTTTCAAAATCGCGTTCTTCTTGTGTGGTAAGGGAATCTCCTTTTTGCTTCTTAATGAGTAATTCATTATCGGCAAGACCGGTAACCTTGGTACTTACAACCGGAACCGAGTTATTGGCCGCAGCTAGTTCTATAGCCTTTATCATTTCCTTGACGACTTCATTGAGGTCTTCTTCATCAGACTTTGATTCCGCTCCATAGTCGAGTATGGTCAATGCACTGAATTTATAAAGATCGTCAATAGATTTTTGACAATCCAGAAGATTTTCTCCACCACAGAAAATGTCAAAAATAGTACTGCGTATTATGGTATTTGCAAATGGCAGCCTAAACTTTACCGCCAAAAGTGCCAAGTCGGAACCGATATTGACAAGCGATGGATTGTTCATCAACTTGAACAACCATGCCATTTTTCTAAGCTCCTTGTCAGTCTTATTTTTGAAGGCTATCTCAGTATTAGTAAAATTAATGGGATGACTGGATTCTGAATCAGGCATGGTTAAGGAGTAACTATTTAATCTTCAAATTTAATTAAATATTACAGTCTTAAACCCAATAAATCATCTCATTTTCCTTTTCCCTGAATCAGCACGAGAAGGGTATAAAACATGATTTTAAAATCAAGACTCAGAGACATGTTTTCGATATATAGAATATCAAAATTTAATCGCTGCAGCATTTGCTCGATATTAGACGCATAACCATATTTTACCTGACCCCATGATGTTATTCCAGGCCTCACCTTGAGCAAGTGCTTATAATGGGGAGCATGCTCCATTATCTTATCAATGTAATGCTGTCGCTCAGGTCGTGGACCTACCAATGACATGTCTCCTTTAAGAACATTATAGAATTGCGGAATCTCATCGATCCTCCATTTTCGGATTACTTTTCCCCATGGAGTGATGCGATCATCAGTTTCATGACTTAGCTGAGGGCCATCCTTCTCAGCACCGAAATACATGCTTCTAAACTTGTAAATATTGAATTCTTTGCCACCCTTCCCTACTCTTTTCTGACGAAAGAGGATAGGTCCCGGAGATGACAATCGCACTCTAATTGCTGAGAACAAATAGACTGGGAATAGAAGAACCATTAAAAAAGATGAAACGCAAATATCGATGCCACGTTTTACAAGCTTTTGCCATTTAGGCATCAATTCCTGTTCTATCTCTATGAGGACGGCTCCATAAATATGATTCATCTTTACCGTACCAAGCATGATGTCATACATGTCGGGAATCACCTTTACCAGAAGGCCCTCACCTATATCAAATAGAATATCAAGAATACCCTTCATCTTGTCATGATCCGATGTCTCCACCGCAATCAGGACATCTTCTATATTATGTTCTTCAATTACTTGTCGCAGGGTATTGATGTGACCTAGTCTTGGAAGATGTCCTTCTAGGGATTTCTCACTACTTCCATTTGTATCCACATAGCCTTTAAAACTATGACCAAATGAGAATGAACGTTGCACCATATCTTCATACAATCTTAGTGCCTTGTCATCACCACCTACTATAAGGGTGTTGTATGCTACCTTACCTGCCTTCAACCTTCTATTGGCTATCGTAAGCAACGTCATCCTAAACAATGCCGTAATAAGAAAATGAAGAACGAACAATATAGCAATAAGCTTGAAATAGGAAATGTAAGGGAACACTGAATCGTCAAGGAGGAGTGTAAAAAAAAGCACCAATACACCACCGATAGAGATATAAAATGTCCTCTTCAAGGTAGCCAATCGTGAATATCTGTATATGTCTTTGTATTTGTCAAAGATGAGATAAAGAACCAACCAGAATGCCGGTACTGCAATAAGCCCTACAGTAAGTTTAGGATCAGCTACTATCTCCTGAATCGAAATATCGGAGACTTCCAATCTCTTCCTGAAAACAAAGAATAGAAACCAAGCCAATCCCGCTGAAAGAAAATCAGATAGTCGATAGTAAAATAGCTCTAGCCTACGTCTCTGCATACCTAAAAGTGTACCAGTCTTACGTTGTCTATATAAACATCGGCCTCTTCCAATTCTGGATCAGTAATCTGAGCACCGAATATGATTCTATACCCTTCAAGGCCCGTAGAAGCAAGCTCATTGGATAACTCTATGTAGATTTTTGTCCATTCATCACGAGGAGTCATCAAGACTTTAAACTCAGCAAATTCCTGGTTTCCTACAACGCCTACCAGCCCTACCAACAAGTTGATGTCATTCTTATAATCAAACTCCAAGTATGCCGGACTACCAGCTACACCCTCCACAGTAAATACGGCTCCTGTAGAAACTTCCATTGATGAGTGATCTGAAGTGAGATTCATTCTACCTGAGTTTTGCCCATCTTTCGATTCTAGATTTGAGATATTCAAGCTTGTAGCAGAATCATTATCTTCATCTTTAGAAAACAGGTTTGTCGACTCAAAAGATTCTTCAAAATCGAAGACAACATTGTCTAGGTATGCAAACTCCAGATCCTTTTCTACCGTCACATCGGACTCATATGTCTCTGTATATCGTATGGACTTATAAAAGGGGTATGGAATGGGATTGCTCAGGACACCATTGTTACGTACTCCCGCTTGAAGGATCATCTCAGTCTCACTACTGCTTATCAAAACAGGGATAGTGAAAGGGATGGTGTTGATTCCCAAAGAAACCCCATCAGCAAAAACCCAAGCATCTTTAATATTATGAGAGTTGGAAATAAGCAGTTCACTTGTATTGAGAGCAACAGAGTTTACATTCAAGTATGCAGGTTTGTCATCCGCAGAATCAAGAAAGCCACAGCCTGATACTCCCGAAAAAAAGAAAACCCAAAGACCGACGTATATTCTCATGCGACTAATATATATTTTCTAAATGATCAATAACCGTTTGTTCACTATTGAAGTGGTTGTTGATCTAACTTTTGGGTTATCAAATAAGCAAGTTCCATGGATCGTAATCCATCCTTAAGCCCAACCTTGGGTGCTTCTCCCGTCATTGCTGAACGGTAAAAGTCCTGCAATTCCTCTTGAATGGCATTGCCCTCCTCAACATCAGGGATCTCTATTGTTAAACGTTTTTTTCCAGCATCTGTGCCAATATACATGGCAGACGTACTGTCGTCTTCGCTACCAGACTCAACAAAGTCAGACAACCTTACGAGCTGAGACTCCTTATTGTTAAAATCCATAGATACATACATATCTTTCTGGAATACTCTGAGCTTCCTCATTGACTTGAGGCTTATTCTACTCGCAGTGAGATTGGCAGTACATCCGTTTTCAAATGTAATTCTCGCATTGCAGATGTCATGTGTTGAACTGACCACACATACACCGCTGGCCTCTACATTACTTACTGGCGAATCTATCATATCAAGAACTAGATCCAAGTCGTGAATCATTAAATCCAAGATGACCGAGACATCATTTCCTCGAGGATTAAATGTACAAAGCCGATGCCCTTCTATGAATCCTGGATTCATGCCTTCTTTTGAAATCACCTTGTATACAGGATTGTATCTCTCTACATGACCTATCTGGAATATCCCGTGATAATCCTTGAGTTTTGCTGACAATTTTCTGGCTTCCTCAACATTTGCAACAAAGGGCTTCTCTACAAAAATGTGCAAGTCTCGATTCGTAGCCATGTGAATCAAATCATAATGCCGAGATGTAGTAGCCACTATATCTACAGCATCAATCTCCGACATCAGCTTTTCAGGATCATCATATGCCTTAATATTAAAGTTTCCCGACACCTTCTTCCTGACCTCTTCATCGGGGTCAAAAAATCCCACTACTTCGAAGTCAGTAGCAGCAAGACATTTCAAATGTATCTTACCCAAGTGACCTGCACCGAATAATCCGATTTTCAACATTAGCTATACTGTTTTATGACGGCACCCAAGATAGTGATAAGGATGACGATCGTGGCAGCTATGTAAACTGATTTTTTTATGTGAGATGTAAATTGTCTGATGTCATCAGCCATATGTGGATACCTTGGAACAACCTCCTCCTCGACGACTTTCTTATTAAACAAATCACTTATCGTAAACTCAACATTATTCTTCACTAGCTTTCCATACAACCTCATGACTTTCACCCTGAAATAGATATTGACAAATAGTGCGGCCGCCACAAGACCAACAATTACAAAAAAGAGAAAAGTATACATAGCTGAATATTTCACAACAAAAATAACAAGATGAGCGAACTAGACTCTATATAGAAACGGCAAGGACCTATTTGCCAATAATAGGAAATATAATAACCACATCTTTATTCTTACTTTGGACTACTTAATTGCAACACTATATAATGCTAGCATACTACAGGACTATTCTCATCACCATCATTGTTATATCATGTAGTCTCAGATCGATAGGTCAGTCCCCTTCGTTATCTTATTACTTACCAGATATTGAATACGACAAATCCATTCCTACACCAGCTCAGTTTTTAGGTTATCAAGTAGGAGAATGGCATGTAAGTCATGACCTTCTATATCAATACATGAAAGTGTTGGACCGTCAGTCATCAAGGGTTAAACTTGTGGAATATGCCAGATCTCATGAGGATAGGCCACTCATCTATCTTACCATCACAAATGAAAAAAATCACTCACAGATCAATAACATCAGAGAAAGCAGCGTGAATCTGACCAAGCCGCAAAGTAGCAAATCGATCAAAACTGATAAGTTACCTATGGTCATTTACCAAGGCTATAGTGTACATGGCAATGAAGCTTCAGGAAGCAATGCTTCCCTCCTTGTGGCTTACTATCTCGCCGCTGCAAAAGGAGATTTCATCGAAAAAGTACTCAATGAACTAGTCATACTTCTCGATCCATGCTATAACCCAGATGGAGTAACCCGATTTGCCTCATGGGTCAATAGCCATAAATCCATGATCCCTATCGCCGATCCCTCCACTAGAGAGCATAATGAAGCATGGCCTCGTGGGAGGACCAACCATTATTGGTTTGACCTCAACCGTGACTGGCTACTTCTAACCCACCCAGAAAGCCGTGGAAGAATAGATGTCTTTCACAGCTGGAAGCCTACAGTACTCACTGATCATCATGAGATGGGAACCAATCGAACTTTCTTTTTCCAACCCGGCATCCCGGAAAGAACCAATCCCAATACACCACAAGAGAATCAGGATCTGACTGAAAAAATTGCACAGTATCATGCTTCGGCTTTAGACAGCATCGGTTCACTCTACTTTTACAAGGAAGCATACGACGACTTCTATTATGGCAAAGGATCTACCTATCCTGATGCCAATGGCAGTATAGGCATTCTGTTTGAGCAAGCAAGTGCTCGAGGTCACATTCAGGAAAGTATCAATGGAAATGTCAGCTTTCCATTCGCTATAAGAAATCAAGTTGTCACTTCACTTTCAACACAACGGGCATCATTGGAACTAAGAAGAGAACTTCTTGAATACAAGAAAAAATTCTTCATCAATAATCTTGAAGAGGCTAAGAACAATCCCATCAAAGGATTTGTATTTAAAGATTCCGATAAGACAAAGATCAGGCGTTTTATAGACATTCTGAAAGCTCATCAAGTAGATGTCTATAAGCTATCTAGGAACCTGACCATTAGAGGAATAGACTTTCCTACTGATGCAGGCTCCTACATTGTGCCACTCGATCAAGATCAATACAAGATGGCAAAGACTCTTTTTGAGAGAGTACTGTCGTTCAGAGCAAATGTATTCTATGATGTATCAGCTTGGACAATACCTCTAGCTTTTGACATAGACTGTGAGCCATTGAATAAATTACAATCCGATATGATCGGACTAGCTGTAGATAATCTACCCGTCTACTCGGCCAGTCAAGTAACTCCCACAGCTCAGGCATACATCATCAACTGGAATCAGTTAAGTGCTACTCCAGCACTCGTGCATCTACTTTCCCATGACGTCCAGGTGAGGGTAAGCAATAAGAAGTTTAAGATAGATGGAAGGACATTCCCCAAGGGCAGTCTGGCGATACCTGCCCAACAGAAATTTATAAGCAGAAATGATCTCGTAATTGAGTTGGTCAAGATTACTGAGATTCATGGTACAGAAGTCGTATCACTAGAATCTGGACATACAGGTCGTGATTTTTCCGTTGGCAGTCCGAGTCTATTCAATCTTAAGGATCAATCCATAGCTCTCATTGTAGGTGATGGCATCAATCCCTATGATGCCGGCGAAGTCTGGTATACCCTAGACAAAATATTCAAGATGCCTGTGACTCATCTTGATCTTCGTCAAATTAGAAATACTGAATTGAGTAGATACACTACTATTATCATGTGTGATGGGCATTACAATTCCTTGAATAAAAAAGAACAAGACGCAATAAAAATATGGCTTGATAACGGTGGCAACATCATTGCATTTAAAGGCGCTATAGATTGGCTAGTCAACCAAGGCATGAGTTCAATGAAGAGAAAATCTCCTGATAATGGTGATAATATATCATCTACTGACAATTATGATGAGCGAAATGAAGAACCGGCATCTAAGGTGCTCGGCGGAGCAATATTCAAAGCTCAAATGGATACTACTCATCCACTTTGCTATGGTTATGATGACAATGAGATTTACTTATTCAAGAAAGGAACAAGATTTTATTCTTCAGACAAAAACAAATATTCAACACCTATACGATATAGCAAGAAATCTCTAGTCAGCGGGTATATGCATAAGTCCTTTGACGAAATGATTGACGGTTCCGTTGCTTTATTGGTAAATGGTCATGGAAAAGGAGTGGTCATTTCTTGTACTGACAACATCTTATTTAGAGGATATTGGTGGGGCGGATTAAAGCTTTTTGCCAACATGATTTTCTTCTCTGACGCCATCTCCAAGGCAAGCATGAAATAGATGTGCACATAACACATTTACTCCAATCGCTGGTCTAATATCTCCTGTCTAAGAATTATTTAATGGCTAACCTAGCTTTTTTATTCTGTCCAAGTCTCGCTGATTGTCTCTCTCTTTTATTGATTCTCGCTTGTCAAAGGATTTCTTTCCTTGAGAAAGCTGGAGTTCCAATTTAACCAATCCTCGATCAGACATGTAAAGTTTATAGGGGACAATAGTGAGTCCTTTTTCTCTTACTTTGCGATCCAGTTTTTTAAGTTCACTTTTCTGAAGGAGCAATTTTCTGTCTCGACGGGTTTCGTGGTTGTGGTTGTTGCCATATTTATATTCTGCGATATAAAGGCTTCTAACAAATAACTCTCCTTTTATGAATAAACAATACGCATCACCAAGGTTGGCATTGCTTCCCCTGACAGATTTTACTTCTGTACCTACCAGCATGATGCCAGCTTCAAAAGACTGCAAGAACTGATATTCATATCTTGCCTTTCTATTCACTATCTCTACCGTCTTCATCTCTACTTCACTCTGACAAGGTGGATGTTTTTTTGCAATATGCTTATCTCCCCTTTCAGGGCAACTTTACTCATGTACTTCATATTTCTCATTAGAGGTTTTGCTTAATAAAGTCTGTCATCTTGGTATAGAGGTGTATGCGTGCATTGTCGCCGTAAATACCGTGATTTCTATTCGGATAAAAATAAGTATCAAACTGCTTATTGGCAGAAATCAATGCTCTAGCCATTTCTGCAGTATGTTGAAAATGAACGTTATCATCAGAAACCCCATGAACGAGAAGGTAAGCTCCTTTGAGCTTGTCAGCAAAATAAATAGGTGAGTTGTCTCTGTATCCTGCTTCATTTTCTTCCAACGTCCTCATATACCGCTCTGTGTAAATGGTATCATACCACTTCCAGTTGGTGACCGGAGCAACGGCAATGGCCGCCTTGAAAATATCACTTCCTTTTAATATGCAATTGGATGACATATAGCCTCCATAACTCCATCCCCATATTCCTATGCGATCCCCATCCACGTACGGCAGTGCGGCAAGATGCTTTGCTGACGATATTTGATCCATCGTTTCGTACTTGCCCAGCTCGAGGTAAGTCATTTTTTTGAAATTCTCTCCTCGTGCTCCCGTTCCTCTATTATCTACACTGACAATGATGTACCCGTTTTGTGCCAATAACTGATACCACCAGTAGTTGTTTCCCTTCCAGGAATTGGTCACAGTCTGGCTACCAGGACCACCATACACATACATCAAAACAGGGTATTCTTTCTTTGGGTTGAAGTCCGCAGGTCTTATCATCCATGCATTTAACTTGATACCATCCTCTATAGGAATGTCAAAAAACTCTAGCGAACTTACATTATGGTTCTTTTGCTTGGCCGTTATTGGTTTGTTAGCCTCTATGATTCTCACCTTCTTTTTACCATGCGTATAGACGGTATAGGTAGGGGGTGTATTTGCCGTACTGAAGGTATTGATGTAATAATCATATGTGCTGCTAAACTGAGCGGAATTGCTTCCTTCTTGAGTGGAGAATCTTCGCCAAATCCCACCTTTCAATGACACACTATAGACTTCACGATTAAGTGGAGAATTCTGTGCCGCCTGAAAATATACCTGACCTCGTTTTTCATCCACTCCATAGAATGCCGTCACATCGTAGTCCCCCTTGGTGAGCTGCCTTTTCAACCTGCCTTTCATATCATATAGATATATATGATTATACCCATCCGACTCACTAGTCCATACAAAGTGGCGCTTATCCTTCAGAAAGGTAAGATCATCTGTTATGTCTAGATAGGAGTTGTTCTTTTCCTGAAGCAATGTTCTGCTTTGGGTATTTTGAAAATTATATACAAGGAGATCCAGCTCATTTTGATGACGATTCATTTTATAAATACAAAGCTCGTCATTGCTCTGAGTCCATCTTACTCTAGGGATGTACATCTCGCTGAGATCACCAAGATCAACTTTGGTAGTGTTTTTTCTTCCAAGGTCAAAAATGTGAACAGAAACCAAAGCGTTGTCCTCTCCTACTTTTGGATACTTATAAGTCTCATACTCTGGGTAGAGTCCATCATGGTAATTTGTCATCGTAAACTCAGAGACGGCTGATTCATCATATCTGATAAATGCTATCTTGTCTCCTGCCGGTGACCATTGAAAGGCCTTAGAAATTGAAAATTCTTCCTCATATACCCAGTCCGCCGATCCATTGATAATCTTATTATATTCTCCATCATCGGAGATTTGCGTTGCTTGACCAGTCCTCAGGTCTTTATAATACATGTTGTTTTCAAATACATATGCAACTTTAGAAGCATCTGGTGAAAAAGTACAGTACCTCACCTTATCGCCTTCTCTTACTTTGGTAAGGGATTTAGTACCTCGATCATAGACATAAAATATCGCTTTGGTTGACCGTCGGTAAATTGCTTCTGTTTCAGATTTGACAATAAACTTAGATTCATCATCACTAAATTTATATGAATCGATAGTTCCATTGAATCCATTCTCTGATTTCAGTACCTCAGTATCTAGAAGGACATCCGTTTCTTTTCCTGTTTCAATGTGATACTTTTTGATTTTCCCGTCTTCAAGTCTTGTATAATGCTTTCCATTATTCATAAAATTGAACCCCGGAACTGACTTGGAGTAAAAGGCATGATTTTGCCATATGTCTTCAAGTGTAATGTCACTCTGACTAAAGGCTACTTGACTACCAATGAGAAAGAGAAGCAGGGTTGTTAAGCGCATGATTATGTTAATTTTAATGAATACAAACAACTACAAAATTGATCGGAGTGCGAATTTACTCCATAAAATATATTGGATGTATGAATAAAATGTGTTTCAGACTAATGTTAGTATGTTCTTTAGGGTGTAAATCTAACATGGACAATAAGGATAGAAAGATTCTCTTTACCAACGAGGAGCGGTCTGATCTAGTCCTGCCTGATCGATACAACGTGGGGCTTCTCATCATGGATGGTGTCTATAATACGGAATTGACAGCCCCTTATGACATATTTCAGCACACCATTTTCAGAGACAGCATCAGGGCAATGAATACTTTCTTGGTCGCTGAATCCCTGGCTCCGGTCACATCTTTTGAAGGAATGCGCATCCTTCCCGATTATTCTTACCGCAATAGTAACGTTCCTCATATAGACATACTTGTTGTTCCCAGTGCTGAGCACCACCTAGACAGTGATCTGGAAAACACCGAGCTCATTTCATGGGTCAAAAAAGTAGGAGAAAAAGCAGAATTTGTAACTTCTCACTGCGATGGTGCATTCGTACTTGCCAAAGCTGGCTTACTTGACGATGTTGCAAGCACTACTTTTCCAAGTGATATAGATACTTACAAAAGAATGTTTCCCCACTTAGACGTACGACGAGATGTCATCTTGGTACACGATGGAAAGACCATCACCACAGCAGGAGGTGCAAGGTCCTTTGATGGAGCACTTTACCTTTGTGAATATTTATATGGAAAGAAAATAGCAGACCGCCTTGCCGGTGGCCTTGTTATTGACTGGGAATTGGAAGAAGTCCGCCGTTACATCGCAGATAGGTAGTTAACCTGCCTTAAGACGAAATCCTACCCCATGAATGTTTTCAATGACAATACGTTCGTCATGTTTGAGGTACTTTCTCAATCGGCTAATAAATACATCCATGCTTCGTCCAAGGAAGTAGTCATCCTCTCCCCACAGGGACTTTAGTATTACTCCTCGCTTGATGATATTGTCCTTATGGGCAAAAAGAAGCTTGAGCAAGTCACCTTCCTTTTGTGTGAGTTTCTTCTCAAATCCATCCGTCGACAACAACAAATTTTCATAGTCAAAAGCATAATTTCCAATGACAAATTTCTTAGTTGTGATGCCTGTAATGAACTTCCTTTGCAAGAATACTTCTACCTTTAAGATTAATTCCTCAATGCTGAATGGCTTTGTGATGTAGTCATCGGCTCCTATTCTGAGGCCTTTGATCCTATCATCCTTAAGTGATTTAGCTGTCAGAAATAGAATGGGTATCTGTGGATCAATGGCTCTAATCTCTTGGGCAAGCTCGTATCCATCCATAATAGGCATCATAACATCCAGGACACACAAGTCAATATCCTGAGATTTAAAAGCCTCCAGTCCTAATTTGCCATTAACTGCATGTATCACCTCATAGTCATTCTGCTCAAGAATATCCTTGGTTACATATGACAAGGTTTCATCATCTTCTGCATATAGAATTACTGGCTTTTCTGTCATTTTTTCACATTTGGTATGTCCATATATAAAGTTGTGCCTTCACCCTTATGGGATTTAATTCCAATCTCCCAACCCAGTGACCTGCATATGGATCGTACGTAAAATAGACCCAAACCAAATCCTTTGACATTGTGGACATTGCCGGTAGGCACCCTATAAAACTTCGTAAATACTTTCTTGACATCTTCTTCTGACAATCCAATACCATTGTCCTTTATCGCCAATCTAATTTTGTCTTTTTCATTCTCTTGGGTGCTAATCAATATTTGTGGTTCTTGTCTACAATATTTAATGGCATTGTCGATGATATTGTTGATGATATTGGTAAAATGCAATTTGTCAGTCCTAATAATTACGTCATCTTCGGGCAGATCCAATGTGAGGTTTACTTTTTCATGAGTATACCTGACTGACTCAGCTTTTATATTATCGTGGATCATAGTCTGCAATACAACCTCTTCAATATTCATTTCAAACTCATCCTTCTCTAGTCTCGCTATATTAAGAACCTTCTCTACTTGATCATTTAATCGTTCGTTTTGATGCTGAATGATAGATGCATATCGGGTTAGCCTATTATCTGATTTTATAGACTCGGTCTTAGCAAGCACATCACTTGCTATCTTGATGGAGCTTATCGGGGTTTTGAATTCGTGTGTCATGTTATTAATAAAGTCCTTTTGCATCTCAGAAAGTTTCTTCTGTTTCACAATAAGCCATATTGAATATATAAAAATAGAGCAAGCCAACAGGGCTAAGAAACTAAAGAGTACAGCCTGCCATATGTTGCTTAATAAGTAGCTTTCACGCGATGGAAATCTGACCACAAAATAGTAGTCGAGGTCACTAAACTTATGAAGAACTTCTTTTTCCGGTTCTACAGCATCGTCCGTCATCTTACAGTACTTGCCATAAACTAAGTCGTCACTAAAGCAATCATAAACTGCAAATTCAAAATCTGTATTAAGCGACAATTCATTGAACTCGATGATGAGATAATTTTCAAGTACATTGGCATCAATGCTGCTATTTACATTTACGGCGTAATAGTTTGATGACCGACGTTGGATCAGTTGTTCTTTGGGCAATTCCGTCTCATTGAATTCAGCTATGGCCTCAGCTACATTTCTAAGGGCAATGGTGACCGTCTGGTGGAACTGCTCATCCTGCATGTTCCATGATTTGATCATCCAATATGACTGTAGAAAAATAATACCACCGATAGCTAATCCACCGAGGACAACGAGACGTATGATGAGACTGCTTTTCAATTGAATAATTTGAACGACAAGGTAGTATTAAAGGAGGATTTGAGTCGGTTGGTTAACGGCTCATTAACAAAAATTAAATCTAAATTTGTGCGATGTTAAGATTGCAAATAAAGATTCTGGTTGTCCTTCTGGTATTATCTGGTAACATTGTCAGTCAGAAGGGAAATCCATTTGAAATATATCGCGACCAAGACACCTTATTATATCAGCCTACTGAGTCCATTAACGCTAAATCAAAAAGAAATTCTGAAATCAAAAAATTCACACGAGAGTGGATTTCAGATAATCCCTTTGAGATATCGCATATTCCACTCAAGAAATCAAGAAGTGTAACAGCCAAAAAGAGACGAAGCAAACAGGATACTGCATCCAACTCCTTTAGTGGCTTCAAACTAGGAATACTCTTGCTTATTCTAGTCCTCTTTGCAATCGTATTTAGTCAAAGACGTGATACCATTATATCCATGTTCAAGTCCCTAACCAATGACAATATTTTGAGACAACTTCAGGGCAAAAAATTGGGTGGAAGGAGCATACTTTTCATAGTCTTGTTTGGAATATTTGTGCTAAACGCAGCCTTACTTCTATATTTTTTCCTCACTCATCAATTCAAGATAGAAGGAATATCAATGTGTGCATGGTTAGCAGGATTCATCTTCTTTCTCTATTTGGGCAAGCATATCTTTTTGTGGATAATTGCCAGGATCTTTCCTCTGGAGAAAGAGTTGTCGAGATACTCCTTTATCACGATGATACACAATATCGTTGGGGGAATGGTTTTGATACCAATAAACCAGGTTATTGCCTATGGTACTGACAACCTGAAGACCTCCTTTATATATCTGGGTCTGATGATTTTAGTCTTGTTGTTAGCATTGAGGATGATTAGAGGTATCCTTTCAAATCTTCAGCATTTAGTCCAAAACAAGTTCCATTTTTTTGCTTATCTTTGCGCTTGCGAAATTGCACCCCTGATGGTTATATATCGTTTTCTTGAAGGTCAGGGGTAGATTTAATGAGCTGTATTTTTTTTAAAAAACAGAGTGTTAAATGCCGTCTAAAACCACTGTGAGTAAAGCTAGGAAAAAAGGTGTTGAGAGTTACAAAAAGGTCAAGACGATCCTGATTTCTCAACCCAAACCTGAACGATCCGCGTACTTTGATCTGGCTGAAAAATGGAACATCCAGATAGACTGGCGTCCTTTTATTCATGTAGAAGGTGTCAAAGAAAAGGAGTTTAGGAGAAAAAGGCTTAGACCTGACAACTTCTCATGTATAATTTTCACTAGTAAAAATGCCATTGAGCATTTTTTCAGAATGTGTGAAGACATGAGAATCTCAATGTCTCAAAGCACTAAATACTTCTGTCTCACAGAGGCGATCGCCAATTATCTACAGAAGTTCATCATTTATAGGAAGAGAAAGGTATTCGTAGGAAAACGAAAGATCAATGATCTGGAAACTGCACTATTAAAGCACCGGGATACAGAAAAATTCCTTCTTCCTTGCTCTAACTTGGGTGCCAAGGATGTGGCATCATATCTAGAAGATAATGGTTATGACTTCAAGGATGCCATGATGTATAGGACTGTAAGTAGTGATCTATCGGATCTCACGGAAGTTACTTATGACATATTGGTGTTTTTTAGTCCCTTGGGCATCGAATCACTATATGACAATTTCCCCAAGTTCAAGCAGAATAGTACACGACTCGCCATTTATGGAAATACTACCAGCAAGGCAGTCGAGGATAAAGGCTTAGAAATAAACATCAAGGCTCCTACACCTGAGACCCCATCCATGTCTATGGCTTTAGAGAGATACTTGCAGAAGTCTAACAAATAAAGATCTACTAGTACCCCTATTGAAGGGGCATAACCCCGAGCTCTAATCTTATGATTAGAGCTTTTTTATGAAGAACATCCAGGAAATATCTGACTTCTTAAAGGCACCTGTTCATGGCGTACAAGAAGCCAGGTCCATTATGCGGCCTGCAGGATTATATGTTGACAAGCCTGACACTACGGGAGCACAATTAGCAGCAGTCGTCATCCTCCTCTTTAAAAAAGACGAGAAATGGCATACCGTATATATGCTGAGAAGATCTCATCCCAATGACAAACATAGCGGACAAATAAGCTTTCCCGGTGGGAAATATGAACAATCCGATGAAAATCTAGAAACTTGTGCTTTGAGGGAACTTGCCGAAGAAACCGGAATCGATGTTTCAAATGTCAAGATTCTGGGAAAATTAAATGAAGTTTTTGTCAAGGTGAGCAATTTTCTAGTTGTACCGTTTGTAGGTGTCGTAGATGCAGAGCCCAAGTTCACTCCTGATAAAACAGAGGTCGAAAAACTTATAGTGGTAAGTATTCCTTCTCTAGTTGATCCCAAACTCAGAGATACTGTGGACATAACTGTGCGGGGGAATGTACTCAAAGACATACCTTACTTTGACCTTAAAGGTCACACACTATGGGGAGCTACCGCTATCATGACAGCAGAATTACTGCATAGATGGGATGCCAAGTAAAAAATAGTACGTCCATTCTATTGTGAAAATTCCAATATTTGAAACTATGATGCTTGTCAATCCCTATTTTTGTGGAAAGATAAATGTCAATGCAACAGGCAGCACCTTACCAACCGAAAAATAAAATAAGAATCGTCACAGCGGCTTCATTGTTTGATGGTCATGATGCAGCAATCAATATCATGCGCAGGATCATGCAGAGGTCCGGTGCAGAGATCATCCACCTAGGACATAATCGGTCAGCACAAGAAATTGTTGATACAGCAATACAAGAGGACGTACAAGGTATAGCCATCACCTCATATCAAGGAGGTCATAATGAATTTTTTAAGTACATCTACGACCTCCTCCACGAAAAGGGTTGTGGACACATCAAGATATTTGGAGGAGGAGGTGGCACCATCCTACCTACGGAGATCAAGGATCTCCAGTCCTATGGAATCTCTAGGATCTATTCTCCTGATGACGGCCGACACATGGGGTTACAAGGAATGATCAATGACGTCCTTGAACAATGCGACTTCGCAATAGGAGAGCGACTCAATGGTGAATTAAAAGAAATTTCAAATAAAGAACCGCGTGCCATTGCAAGGTTGATCTCCGCGCTTGAAAATTTTCCCGACAAAAATCATGAGTGGCTAAAAGAACTAGATCTCTCGCAAAAAAAGGTTCCCGTATTGGGTATAACTGGAACAGGAGGATCAGGAAAATCGAGTCTGGTGGATGAGCTGGTAAGAAGATTTACCATGGACTTCACTGACAAGTACCTGGCTATCATATCTGTGGACCCCTCCAAGCGGAAATCTGGTGGAGCCCTTCTCGGTGATAGAATCAGGATGAATTCTATAAATCAAGATAGGGTCTACATGAGATCGTTGGCGACGAGGCAATCAAACCTTGCCCTGTCAAAACACATCCAAGGTGCTATCAATATACTCAAGGCTGCTCAGTATGATCTTGTGATTCTAGAGACTTCAGGTATAGGTCAGTCTGACACTGAGATTGTCGACCACTCAGATGTATCATTGTATGTAATGACCCCAGAGTTTGGCGCAGCGACTCAGCTGGAAAAGATTGATATGCTCGATTTCGCCGATATCATAGCGATCAACAAGTTTGACAAACGAGGAAGTCAGGATGCGCTGCGAGATGTCAAAAAACAGTACCAGCGTAATCATGACATGTGGGACCACGATCCTAGTTCGATGCCTGTATATGGAACTATAGCCAGCCAGTTTAATGACCCTGGCATCAATGATCTCTATAAAGCTTTGCTCTCTAAAATATCTGAAAAATGTGACATTTCACTTCCCAGCACTCTAAATCTTGCTGAGGGAGAAAGCGAGAAAATATTCATCATACCTCCTGAGAGAATAAGATATCTCTCGGAAATCTCTGAAAACAATAGGCAATACGATAGATGGGTAAATGAAGAAGCAAAAAAGGCTTCAGATTACGGATCACTCAGACAAGCTGCAGCACTAATAGATGATGAAGAAACAAAATCTAGAATTCTTTCTCAAGCCGATGATCTAAAAGACGACCTCAGCAAAGAGTCCAGAAATATTTTAGATGGATGGGTTGAAAAAGTCAAGGCATACGCTGGTGATGAATTCATCTACAAGGTGCGAGACAAGGAAATAAGAGTTAATACTTTCACTACATCTCTATCTAAGCAGCGCATACCCAGAATTGCACTTCCTGATTACACGGATAAGGGTGATATTCTCAAATGGAGTCAACAAGAAAATGTCCCCGGAGAATTTCCTTTCACGGCCGGTGTCTATCCATTCAAGAGAAAAGGAGAAGACCCTACTCGAATGTTTGCGGGTGAAGGTGGCCCGGAAAGGACCAATAGACGATTTCACTATCTATCAGCAGATATGCCGGCAAGTCGCCTTTCTACTGCTTTTGACTCAGTGACATTGTATGGGGAAGATCCCGGATTCAGACCTGACATTTATGGAAAAATCGGCAACTCCGGTGTAAGTATATGCAGTCTCGATGATGCCAAGAAGCTATACTCCGGATTTGACCTATGCAATCCGTCGACTTCCGTGTCTATGACCATCAATGGACCAGCAGCTACCATCTGCGCTTTCTTTATGAATGCCGCCATAGATCAGCAATGTGAGTTATACATCAAGGAACAAGGACTCGAAACGACTGTAGAAAATCTGAAGAAAGAATTGTATGATGACCGAGGCATTTCCAGACCTCAATACGATGGCGATATCCCCCCGGGGAACGATGGTCTGGGACTGATGTTACTCGGCATGACAGGAGATATGATACTCCCTCCCGATATTTACGCTGATCAGAAGCAAAAAGCCTTGTCCTCTGTACGTGGGACAGTCCAAGCTGATATACTTAAAGAAGATCAAGCCCAGAATACATGTATCTTTTCTACAGAGTTTTCCTTGAAACTGATGGGTGACGTACAGCAATATTTTATTGATCAAATGGTTCAGAATTTTTATTCAGTTTCTATATCAGGTTACCACATCGCCGAAGCAGGAGCAAATCCAGTCACTCAGTTGGCATTTACCCTAGCCAATGGATTCACATTTGTGGAATACTACCTGTCCCGAGGGATGGACATCAATGAATTTGCACCCAATCTATCGTTCTTTTTCTCCAATGGTGTAGATCCAGAATACGCCGTAATAGGTCGTGTTGCTAGACGGATCTGGGCAAAAGCAATGAAGCACAAATACAAGGCCAATGATAGATCACAGAAACTTAAGTACCATATTCAGACATCAGGTCGATCACTTCATGCGCAGGAGATTTCTTTCAATGATATACGCACTACACTTCAGGCCTTATACGCGATCTATGACAATTGCAATTCACTACACACCAATGCATACGACGAAGCCATCACTACACCCACAGAAGAAAGTGTACGCCGTGCTGTCGCCATCCAGATGATCATCAACCATGAGCTAGGTCTTGCCAAGAATGAAAATCCACTTCAAGGGGCTTTCATTATCAGAGAGCTCACTGATCTTGTGGAGGAATCGGTACTTTCAGAATTTGACCGAATCACAGAACGAGGTGGTGTCCTAGGAGCTATGGAAACCATGTACCAGAGAAGTAAGATACAGGAGGAAAGTCTGCACTATGAAACACTCAAGCATACTGGTGAATTCCCCATCATTGGTGTAAACACTTTTCTGTCAAAGGATGGCTCACCTACGATTATCCCAAAGGAGGTAATTAGAGCAACTGAGGACGAAAAGAAAAAGCAGATCGAGAACTTACAGAATCTCATTTCCAGCAATGAAGAAACTTCGGATAAAACACTTGCCGACTTGCAAAAGTCAGCCCTCGCCGGTGACAATCTTTTTGATGCCTTGATGGAAACGTCCAAGACATGCTCGCTAGGACAAATCACCAATGCACTCTATCAGGTTGGTGGTCAGTATAGAAGGAATTCATAATGCCTAAGTCATCCTATAGAGTTTATGTAATCGAGTTGTCAAAAAAAGTCTTCTCCGAGAATCGAAAGTTTCGTGAAGCCAATCCACAGTTCAATGGTGTTCTTGAGTGCCTTTACGTGGGAATGACTAGCAAGACGCCTCAAGTAAGATTGAAGCAACACAAGATGGGATACAGAAACAGGAAGGGCCATAATCTAGCATCGAGCATAGTCACTAAATATGGACTCTACCTCCGCCCTAGCCTCTATAATCACATCGAACCGATGACCAGGTCTGAGGCATTGAAGAGAGAAGAAGAACTTGCTCTTGAGTTGCGTAGAAAACGATATGCAGTGTGGTATAATTAATATTATTTATAACTTATGAAGATTTAAGACCTGATATCTAACCCATGAGTATAAAACCAAGGTTAATCTATCTTCTTCTAGTCCTGGCTCAAGCCTTCCACTCTATCGAAGAATATATCGGTCGCTTATGGGAGAACTTCCCACCAGCGACTTGGCTATGTGGCGTAGTATCTGATGATCTGCACACTGGATTCTTAATTATCAATATTGGTTTGTTTGTAATGGGAATCCTGACATGGTTTTTCATGGTGAGAAAGAATCACAGGCTTGCTTTTATTCCTATTTGGTTCTTTATCATCATCGAGATGATTAATGGTATAGGCCATCCAATATGGGCAATCTATAAAGGTGGGTATGAACCTGGAGTGTTGACGGCTCCATTGCTACTTATTTTGGCTGTCTTGCTATGGAGATCCTTGAACAAAACATAATTTGATATGAATGAATTATCGAAAATTGACATCCAAAAAAAAGAATGGATCTGAGGCATTTTCACATTTTGGAAAATCACTCGAATTTAATCTTTCAAATTTTTGGTCTTGGTCACAATCTGATTTATTAGGTAATACACTGAGGGGTATCCTTGCAGAGTATATCGTTGCTAAAGATTTAGGGATTTTAGACTCTATTAGAATAGAATGGGACACATACGACCTTAAGAGCCTAACAGGTAAAAAAATCGAAGTTAAGTCATCAGCATATTTACAAAGCTGGAGGCAGGAAAAACACTCTACGATCAAATTTGATATAGCATCCAAACGAGAATGGATTGATAAAACAAAAAGTTACGCAAAAATATCAAAGCGACATGCAGGCTATTATGTTTTTAGTCTGCTCCATCATAAGATCAAGAAAACTGTCAATCCTTTAATCTTGGATCAATGGACATTTTATGTTTTGCCAACGGAGGTATTAAATGACAATAAAAATTCTCATAAAACAATTGGACTTGATTCACTCCTTAAGCTAAATCCGACGATTTGTAGATTTGGTGAAATTAGAGAAGTCGTCTTATGATTTAAATAAGACCTTGAACCAAGATAGTAATCCAGATCGTTGAGATTTGTAACCTCGACCATTGATAGCCCTCTAATGAGCATGACCATTTTTTTGCCAATGTGCGTACGCGCCCAATGGTGACCCATTGAAGTATCACCAAAAGTTCTTGATCGTGGTCAACAAAACCAATAATAATGATCCTCCGCCGTCCTTGTCTCTTCGATTTTCTTTCTAATGTTTTCTTGATCCATGGGTCCAGCAACGGCAATAATCACCTGCTTTTGGTCGCAAGAGCGTAACTGGTCAACTGATTCTATTGCAGTTCTAAATACCACATGACCCTGTTTCCGCGTATTGTTGGTGATCCATCGAAATGGAATCTTATGATTCTCTAATATTTTCGCAACGACCTTTCCTTTCTTGCCTGCTCCCCATAAGAAAAGAGGTACTCCATTATTGTAATCTAACCTCATAAAATAGCCAATCTTCAGTTCTAGAAATCGATTGTCGGCATAGTGAGTATCATTTCTGGAAGCTCTATCAGCATGGTCCCTCCAACGGTGAATTACCGCTGGCACACATGCTACTTTCAATCCATTCTGATACATCCTGAAGCATAGATCATAGTCTTCAGGGTAATGGTCATTATCGAAGGCACCAATGCTCACCAGGTCATTTCTGTCCATCATCCAGCAAGGTGATGGAATAACGCATTCCTTATAAATCTCGTTAAAGTTATTTTCATTGCTACTAAGATTATTCAACCAATCGGCGTACCTCTTATATCCGTCTCCGATGGTGTCGCTACTAAAATACTCCACAAGGCCTGTTACTACATATCCCCGTCCAACTTGTCCCAGCAAAGTAAGCATCGAAGAGAGCTTATTAGGAGTCATGAGGTCGTCGGCATCCATCCGAGTGATGAAATTACCTATTGATGTTTTCAGTCCTATCCTCAGTGCATTGATGATTCCACTACCATCATTTTCTATCACACGGATCCTTACATCTCGTTTTACATATTGATTGACAATGACTAGGCTTTCGTCTGTACTATGGTCATCAATCAATATCGCTTCCCAAAACTTGTACGACTGATCCAAAATAGAATCCAGGCAGTCTTGAAGGTATGATTGCTCGTTTTTGAAAGGAATCAATATGCTTACCTGTGGAGTGGTCATGATATAATGATACAAAAGAATGGGCTTTTGTTATTTTTAGATAAACAACATCTTATGAAGGTTGCCGGATACATCATTATTGGTTTGCTCCTTATAGTCTTTGGCCTTTATTTATTTGCACCCGTCAATGTACCTGCAGGTACCATCATTACAGCAAATAAAAATGAAGACCTACACCTTGATAGGATAAATCTCCCCGGTGGGTTCAAGATCGAAGTGTATGTGGATGAGGTAGAAAATGCCAGATCGATGAGCTTAAGTCCCGATGGTGTCCTTTACGTGGGCACAAGAAGTAAGGGAAATGTCTATGGCATCAGAGATGGAAAAGTAAACACCATCATGACAGATGGCGACATGCCCAATGGAGTAGCCTATAAAGACGGTGATCTCTACGTAGCCGAAGTCAATCGAATTCTCAGGTTTGATGACATCGGATCAACCCTTGAAAATCCGGGAGAACCCACGATTATCAATGACTCCTACCCTACCGACACACATCACGGATGGAAGTACATCGCCTTTGGTCCTGATGGAAAACTGTACGTTCCTGTGGGAGCACCCTGCAACATATGCGAGTCAGAAGATGACATTTATACTAGCATCACAAGAATTAATGCCGACGGTTCTGGACGTGAGATTGTCCATCGGGGCATACGAAATACTGTGGGCTTTACCTGGAATCCTGAAGACGACAAACTATGGTTTACAGATAACGGCAGGGACATGATGGGCGATGAAAAGCCTGCTTGCGAGCTCAACAAAGCGGATCGTGACGGACTCCATTTTGGTTATCCATACTGTTATCAAGGTGATCTTCCTGATCCTAAGTATGGAGACAAGAGAGACTGCAGTGAATTTGTAGCTCCATCTCAAAATCTCGGTCCTCATACAGCACCGCTAGGAGTAGAATTTTATACACCAGGTATGTTCCCAGATAAATATGAGAATTGTCTCTTTATCGCTGAGCACGGATCGTGGAACAGACGCAAAAAGATCGGCTATAGAGTATCCATGGTTTGTCTTGACGAGAATAAACAGTCAAGAGGTTATGAGGTTTTCGCTAATGGCTGATCCGATGATGTATAGGGAAGGCCTGTCAACCTGGAATGGATACCTGATGGATCACTCCTACTTAGTGATGACTATACGGATGTGGTTTATAGGATCAGTTATCAGGATTAGCTTTCTTCTTTTTCCTCTCTTCAGCATCTCTGACATCGCCCGCTTTGAGAATCTTGTAGGATTCTATTGTATTGAAAATTATTAAGAGAATAGATCCAAAAAAGCCAAAACTCCATAATACATGGTCAAAAAATATCTCGAATACCAAAACTGTAGCCAGTAATATCCTGAGTTCTGTAGGTCCCAATATGCCACTGTCAATAACATATTTCCCTGTTATCTGATACCTTATTAGACTTAGAAGCATAGCTCCACCGTAGGCAACGACAAAGAAGAAAGCAACAATCTTAAATGAAGGAAAGTAGAAGTAGAATCCCAGACCTATAATTATGGTTGCCAACCAGTCTGCATTGAGGTCGAGTGCCCAGCCGTACCATTTGCGTGGTGTCTTCCTATAATAAGCCAGTCGACCATCCATAGAATCGCCAAACCAGTGTATCGCCAATCCCAGTACACAGATCAATAAATATACCTTGTTAACAAGGGCCATCTGCAGGCCAATAAAAACTACCACTGCTCCAAAGACACCAAAAGCCGTCAATAGATCAGGAAATACCCAAGGAGGCATCACACTACACATCTTTTCGAGTACGGCGTACTCGATATTTTTAAGAATGTTCTTCCTGGTACGATCACTCCATATCCTCGATCCTGGTTTTTTCTTATTCTGGTTCATCAGTAGTAGTATCCTCGTTTACAATCATCCGTACCGATTCTATCTTGGTGTCACTCACACTTTCTAGTATGAATGTGTAATTGTCCAGTGATACCTCTTCTCCTTTACTGGGTATTGAGCCCGATGTCATGACTATGTATCCCGATAAGGTGTTATACTCTCCATTAGGAATATTTATTAACTCATATTTATCATTAATATGATCTATCTCAACTCTTCCATTGAACAAGAATTCCCTTTCGCTTAACTGATGATCCATGACACCTTCCACATCATGCTCATCTTCTATCTCTCCAAAAATCTCCTCTAGAATATCCTCAAGCGTTATGAGACCTGCAGTGCCACCAAACTCATCAACTACACAGGCAATATTGGTATCCTCCTGCATAAATCGATAAAAAAGATCTTGAATATTCATCGCCTCAGGTATGAATGGCATCTTCATGATCAACTTCCTCATTGAGACCGGATTGTCGAGAAGTTGCAGGTGGTGGACATAGCCCATTACATTCTCTATATCTCCATTGATGACTAACACTCTTGAGTGCTTGAAGTCTTTGAAGGTATCTAGCAAATCTTTCATTGAATCGCTCTTATCGACATGGACAATTTCAGTCCGAGGAATCATGCAATCTCTCACCTTGAGTTGTCTCAGTTGGATGGCCTTGGTCAGAAAGTCTTTATCGATATCATCATCCTCCTCTGACACACCTTCGTTGATATAGTTTTCCAAATCTATCCACGAAAAATCTTCAGGTGATCTATCGATCTTTGACCTAAATACGCTCTTCAGAATAAAGTCCGAAATCCAAGTCATCACCCTCGTAGGTACAAATAGCAACCACTTAAAAATACGTAAAGGATACGCCATGAGATGTAAGACACCATTGGAGTATAACTGAGAGAAAACTTTGGGAATATACTCTCCGAGAAGCAATACGATGATCGTGGAAACACATGTCGAAAGGACTAGAAAACTCACCGAGTCCTGATCAAAACCGGCAAAGATCTGTGATAGGAGTTTGGTCATCAAAAAAGTAAACACTACCAGGGTAATGTTATTCCCAACGAGCATGGTACTGATAAAGTCCTTGGGTTTGTCATAAAATGACGCCAGAATTTTTCCCCGTCTACTTCCTTTGTCTTTGAGTACCTCTATTCCCAGTTTATTGGCCGAGACAAAGGCAATCTCACAGCCCGAAAACATGGCCGACAATATGAGAAATACTACTATGGTGATAAGTAATGTCACTATGCAAACTTAGCTAATAATACTATTTTGTAGCTGACCTTCGGGAAAATCACTCAATCTAATCAAACTACTTATTGAGAATTGATCCAACTTTCTTTACTGCCTTCTTCTTAGGGCGAACTAGAGGTTGTCGTGGTTTGGTCTTTTTCTCTTCGTCTTCCTTGTCGAGCGATTTTTCCCAATCGTCAATACTCATCTTAGCACTATAGTTGGTAATCTTATAGGTTGAGAAATCATCTTTGGCCTCAAAGCCCCATCCATATGTCGTATCTCCTTTAGCTGGCTGCGTGATCCTTACAAATTTGTCAGTATAAATACGTCGGTCCTTCTCTTCCCATATCAACTCGGAGGTAATCATCTTATCTTCCTCTACATTGTAAAGAACCACACTATCGCGTGCAATGATGATATTCGACCTTTGGTCACGGATTGCATATTTGGAATCCATCCAACTGGTCACCCTTTCGTGGTCATCGTAAAAGGTGGCATGAATACCCGCAGGGAATATCTCTTCTATCTTGCCATTCACATCACTTCTATGCATAACGGGTGCTTTCACGACTACTTTGATTCTAGCAGAGTCGCTATAAATTATTTCTATATCCTTGCCTGTCTCGCCTGACATCTGTGTGTCATCAAACATAGCATCTATGTCTTTCAAGTCATTGGAACAAGAAAATAACACAACCATCGTTAAAAGAAAAAATACTCTACTCATCATCTGACTACGGTAATATCACCGCTAAACGTCTGTGGATTATTATCTATATAGTTGATGGTTACCAGCCAGGCGTATACTCCGGGATTGACCGGTCGATCTTTAAATCTTCCGTTCCAACCATCATTAAGGCTATTGAGTGGGATGTCCTTGCCTGAAAAAATCAAATTCCCCCATCTGTCAAATATGAATAATTTGTCAATGTTGGTTGCTCCCTTCCCTACAAATATGTTGAAGAAATCATTAATTCCATCACCATTGGGACTAAATACATTAGGCGCATAATATGGGCGCTGATCGTCAACAGTAATCATAATTTGATCTGTCGAGCGACAACCATTCTCATCAATAATGTCTATAATAAATGGTCCCGAAGACAAGGGTAAGACAGTTGTATTCAAGCAAGTATCACACGAATATTCTGTTTCAGGTGACCAGGTAATTGAAATCGGAATAGCAGGTGTATAGGTCGCATTGAGGTCTACAGTACAACCAAAGAGTACTTCCTGATCCTGACCTGCATCTACAATCAATGGGGGCGGCTGGTCTACATCTATTTGTATCTCGTCTATACATCCTTTGATGTCCTGAACGAATACGCTATAATTCCCAGCTGGCAGATCTGAAAATGCCGCACTAGGCTGAAAATTGACTCCATCCAGACTATAATTGTATCCCGGTGATCCACTTCCTCCTTGGGCGAGGATACTCCCCTCTGGTATTTCAAAGCACTTTAGGTCTGCCGCCTCAGCGTCCAAGAAAAGTGTACTCGTATCTGCACAACACGGTTCTATATAAATGTCGAGGATCTTGGTTACCAGGCATCCTCTACTACTCTCCACAGTAAGTGCTATAAGTTTCTCTCCAAAGGACTCGTACTCTACAAGATGTGGGCCTGTACCTGTGGCAAAAACAGGATCAGCACCAAAACCAAAATTCCATTGCCAGCTAACGATGGGATCTGTCGGAGCAAGAGATAAATCATCGAATTGTATTGTCTTATCACACTCGAATGCTTCTAAAGCAATAATATCAAAATCGGGCTCGGGGCCAAGGAAGGTCCCTGTACCACCAAACTCAATGCTGAATCCAAATCCAGATTGACTGAAATTATTCACTATCAGCGCATAGCTTTCACCAGATACCATATTGACAGCTGAGACGAAATTATCATCACCTGGTGCGCAACCAGCAAACTCAACAACGTCTGTTTCTCCGGAACGTAATCCTGTAACACCATTGCACCCTGCCCATTGACCGATAGGATTGGGTACAAACACTCCGCCAATGACAGTACCGTTTGCGCCTGAAGCCATACATCTCACTTCAACTTTATTTATACAGTCGTCAATTCCATCAGGAAGTTCAAATATTGTAAAATCCAAATCATCAGTAATTTGACTAACTCCGGCATTGTTAGGAGTTAGTGTAAATGTTAGGGTTCCAGAAATATCACAGGTCCACCTATACCATACAGAAGCAAATTCCTCCATCATACATGATGCATCCAATTCTGATTGGTTGTTACCCGCTCCAGACAAATGTTCCACAAAAAAAGATTCTTTACTGCAAAGAATTACGCCTTCCTCGCAGTCAGAATTAGGGGCTGAAACTGGTGTAAAAGACTCAATGCATAACTGATAAGTACCTATATCTCCATTGTTCGCATCGATTCTTAAATAATATGGTTGCCCTATCGTAAGTCCGTTAATGGTAAGTTCCGCAATATTAGGTCCTGTTATCATAGCACTACAGCCTACTATACTAAGTATGCTACATGGTCCTTCATATAGTGCCACTTGTGGGTCTCGAATCATATTATCGCTAATCAATTGCTGACCTATGAGTTGAATAAAGATAGCAGGTGCAGTTGGTACAAAAGATACCCAGACATCATGTTGTGCGTCCACCCAGCAACCTGGTCGTGGATTAGCTGATGGTGTTGCAGTATTATTATGCAACTGGTCCGGGTCCGAGCAAAACGCCTGTATGCTTCCAAGGTGCAATGCTGTAAAGCACTCGTCATTAGCAGCCTGACCATATGATGCACTACTTAACAAACATAGCACTGCAATGAGTCCTGCAATCAATATTCCTTTCCTGTATATTACCATAACGTCACAATGTAAACGATTTTATCAAGCCTTTTATGTATAAGACATGGTGACTTTTCCGACCGTTGTATCACTAATAGACATTAACATATTTTTAAAATGACTATTTAAAACGATCAACGATTTCTACATTTGAGACTTCAATCAAATTTGCAATAAAAAAGTATGTTGTATCTAGCCTCCATTCACGTCATGCCACATAAGGAATTACTTGATCCTCAAGGTAAAACGGTCTTGAAGAACATGAAAAACATTGATGTTCACTCTGTCAAAGATGTAAGAATCGGCAAGAGGATTGAAATGAAACTTGAAGCCGAAAATGAGGAAGAAGCAAGTGAGCTGGTAAATAAGGCGTGTAAAAAACTGTTGGTAAATGTCATCATGGAGTCTTATGAATTTTCATTGACCAACCTGAATTGACAAATTATGCTCGTATTGGTCCCGACTCCAATAGGAAATCTTGGAGACATCACATTGAGGTCTCTTGATGTTCTTAGAGATGTAGACCTCATTCTTGCTGAAGATACAAGAACCAGCGGCAAATTACTGAAGCACTTCAGCATAGAAACTTCCCTCAAGTCGTTTCATGCCCACAATGAGCATAAGTCAATTGATAAAATCCTTGATCTCCTTAAATCCGATAAGAAAGTAGCTCTCATTTCTGATGCCGGAACACCCGGTATTTCTGATCCCGGATTCTTACTAGTGAGAGCTTGCCACGAAAATAACATACCTATAAGCACGCTACCCGGAGCCACGGCCTTTGTACCCGCCCTTGTAAATTCCGGTCTACCATGTGATAAATTTTATTTCGAGGGATTTCTACCTCAAAAGAAAGGAAGACAAAAACGATGGGAGGTGATTTCTAATATCAAAACAACACTCGTACTTTATGAGTCACCATATAGAATTATCAAACTCCTAGCAGAAATCATTAATCATCTGGGAAGTGAAACGAGGGTATCCTTTTCCAGAGAGATATCAAAACTACATGAAGAAGTAGTGACTGATACTGCAGTTAAGGTTCTCGAGACTCTATCTGAGAAGACTTCGATCAAAGGAGAGTTCGTAGTGGTTGTAGATAATAGAGTGTAGTCTTACATATCGACTACTTATGAATCGCTCTTCCAAGTGAATCTAGGGCGGCTTCTTTTATAGCTTCAGTATAAGTAGGATGTGCATGACAAATGCGAGCCATGTCTTCGGCAGAGCCGCGATATTCCATGAGCGTAACAGCTTCCATGATCATGTCAGCTGCACGAGCACCTACAATATGAACTCCTAGAACCTCGTCTGTCGTCTTATCTGACAATACCTTTGCCATACCTGCCTCATCCATACTAGCTTTTGACCTTCCAAGCCCCTTGAATGGAAACTTACCTACGTTATAAGCGAGCCCTGCCTCTTTAAGGTCTTCCTCAGTCTTCCCTACGGCAGATACTTCCGGCCAGGTATAGACTACTCTAGGAATAAGATTGTAATTGATGTGAGGTTTTTGACCATTGATGTATTCGGCCACATACATGCCCTCTTCTTCGGCTTTATGAGCCAGCATGTCACCTTTGACCACATCTCCTATGGCAAAGATATTAGGAACATTTGTTTCTAAGTGTTCATTGACTTCTATGCGTCCACGATCATCAAGTGTCACACCTATTGTCTCTAACCCGAGGTTATAAGTATAGGGTCTTCGCCCAATGGCAACAAGACAATAATCAGCCTTTATAGAAATCTCATCCTCTGTATCTCTCTTCTTGTATTTGATGTTGCATGAAGCTTTAGTTCCATTGACTTTGGTCACCATGTGCTTTAGGTGAAACGTCATTCCCAGCTTTTTCAAGCTACGCATGAGCTCCCTTGAGCAGTCTTTGTCCATGCCAGGGAGGATCCTATCTTGGTATTCAATTACTTCAACCTTTGTGCCTAACCTTGAGAAGACGGACCCAAGCTCCAGACCTATTACACCACCGCCTATTACTACCATTTTCTTAGGAAGCTTGCTGATATTTAGCGCTTCAGTAGATGTAATAACCTTATTTTTGTCATAATTAAATGATGGAGGGACGATGGGTTTAGAACCTGTCGCGATGATTATTTTATCCGCTTCTATCTCCTTATCAACATCTCCCTTGATCAAGATTTTATTAGGTGTAAGTAAGCTTCCATATCCATGATGAATGTCGATTTTGTTCTTATTCATCAAATACTCTACGCCACTACATATCTGCTTCACTACTGACTTCTTACGATCAATCATCTTAGCAAGATCCACCTTGAGCGACGTCATAGAAATGCCATGGGCATCAAATACGGTATGGGCATTGTGATAATGCTCTGATGAATCGAGCAGTGCCTTTGATGGAATACAACCTACATTGAGACAAGTCCCTCCGAGCGTATCATATCGTTCTATTATGGCTACTTTGTATCCTAGTTGAGCGGCCCTTATCGCACATACATACCCCCCTGGGCCTGAGCCTATAATGGCAATGTCGTATTTCATCTTCTCGATCTAATTTCTAATGGTGGCTTAAAAAATCAACACTTGAGATCCGACAAAGTTACGGACTCGTCATTTTTTGGGTTTATTGTTTCCAGAGCCTTTAGGTCTGTTTCCTCTCTTCCTTTTTTGATTACCTCCTCGGGGTTTATTGGCTCCACCCCTTCCTTTTCCTCTTCCTCTGCCCCGTCGTTTATTAATACCTGGTAACTCTATCTGTCCCGTGACATCAGCAAATTCTATTTCCGGTTCTGTACTGACAGGAGCAATAGCTTCCTGAGAATATGAATGAAGATCATTAGGATACTCCCCGATCTTATTAAGGTCTAAGATCTCAATCACTCTGTCCTTATTAAGTGCTAGAATCGGTCCGCGTCTACCACCTTCCATTTCTGGGGAATAGTACATCAAGCCTTTAAAGATATCCGTCTTCACGAGGTGGGCTCTTCCATGTCGGGTCTTTAAAGTATCTGCTCTTTTAGGAAAGTGTTGTAGTGCATCCATATAAGTGTCCAGCTCATAATTGAGACAACACTTAAGTCTTCCACACTGACCTGAAAGTTTAGTCTGATTGATGGCTATATTTTGGTATCTGGCTGCTGCAGTACTCACCGATTTAAAATCAGATAACCAGGTAGAACAACACAGCTCTCGACCGCAGGAACCTATCCCACCGATCATTGCCGATTCTTGTCTGGCACCGATCTGTCTCATCTCCACCTTTACCTTAAACTCTCTGGCATAACTTCTCACCAATTCTCTAAAGTCAATCCTTCCCTCGGCTGTATAATAAAATATGACCTTTCTCTTATCACCCTGATATTCCACATCACCTATCTTCATTTCAAGTCCAAGAGTACGAGCGATCACTCTCGCTCTGATCATAGTATCTCGTTCTAGCAAACGTGCTTCCTCTAAGCGAGAGAGATCTCTCTCATTTGCTCTCTTCAATATTCTATAGATGACCTTATCCTCAGTGAATTTCTTCTTCTTCATCTGTAGGCGAACCAGCTCTCCTGAAAGGCTGATACGGCCTACATCTTGACCACTATTACTCTGAACAACAACCATGTCTCCTGTCACTACATGGTGCCCTAGAGGATTGAGATAAAAGGACTGTCTCGTTCCCTTCCTAAAACTAACCTCTACTATCTCAAATCCATCTGGATCATGAATTTCCATGTCAGACAGCCAATCATAAGTATTCTTCTTATTGCATCCTCCTGATGTACAGTGCCCATTATTACCACAGCCCTGAGGTACTCCATTTACAGTTTTACTACAACTTCCGCATCCCATCTTTCTTTATTTATCGTGACTCCGTTGAGTCTATATTTAACAATAATTACAATTTAGACCTTAGCCGGTCTATTGACTTTCAATCTACTGCCGATCGTAATACTACGAGACATCAATTCAGTTTTGATATTGAGGTTTCTTTCTAACCCGTATAACGTCCTTTCTATCTCATCCACAATGCAATATAAAGTATCTTGATCAATTAGAATCTTCAATTTATTTACCGAATCCAGTTCACTTTCATCAACGAATCTCTCAAACCCCCGCAAATAGCTAGCCAGATGAAACTTGCGCAAGAAGGAGATACCGTAATAAAGGAAAGATCTCTGGTCATTCTTCGCTTTTCGAGAAAAGACATCTACCCATTGCACCAACGATGAAGGATCACGTTCAAAGCAGTATGACGCTCTCAACCAAGATATAAACTCGGTGGATAAAGTAGTGTATTGTCCTTGTGCCATGAGGCGAGCCCTAGATAAATTGCCTTGGGAGAGTTCAGCACATCTCAAGCTTTGGTCACTCGTCAATCCATATTTTTCACTGAGAATGCTGGCCATCAAGTCAACTGAAATATTTGGCAAATTTAATATCTGACATCTAGATATTATGGTTCCTAAGATCCGGGAAGTATCTGTCGCAATCAGGAAAATATAAGTGCCATCTGGAGGTTCCTCTATTAATTTAAGAAGCTTATTGCCAGCACGGCCCAAGTACTCTGCCATCCAAATTATCAAAACCTTGGATTTGCTCTCAAATGTCTGTAACCCCAATGTTGATGAAAAACTTTCAATATCAGTTGTATTGATATTCGCAGCCTTGGACTCAGCCTCAAGAGATGACATCCAGTATTCCATGTCGAAATATGGAAAGTCCAATATAGTCTCCCGCCACTGAGGCAGAAAATCTCTACTAGTTGTGTCTTCCCTTTTCTTGTTTCCCGCTTTGATCACAGGAAATGAAAAATGAGTATCAGGGTGTACGAGCTTAGCACTTTTGACACATCCACTGCATGTACCACAAGTGTCATCTTCTGTAGGGTTTTGACAATGGATATATTGAGCAAGACTAAGGGCAAGAGGTAGTCCTGACCCTCCAAGTGAAGAATTGAGCAAAGTAGCATGAGCTAATCTACCCTCCCTTATATTCCGGAGTAGGCTGGACTTTAATGACTCATCAACAGGAATACTCTGCATTTGCATAAAACAAAGGTAGGCTTATTGGATAACTTAGAACATTGATACAGATCACATTGTTATTTTTGTAAGCAATTAATTTTAAAGATGAGAGTTTCCATTATTCGCAGGGCACATTTTAATGCCGCACATAGACTACATAACAAAAACTGGTCAGATGAAAAAAATCGAGAAGTCTATGGTCCATGTAATAGCCCCAATTATCATGGACACAATTTTGACGTTGAAGTAAGATTGACAGGTGAAGTAGACGAAGAGACTGCTTTTGTCTATGACTTAAAGAAACTAAAACAGGTTATTAAAGAGGAAGTCGAGGATCGATTTGATCATAAGAACTTAAACCTAGACGTTGAAGAGTTTAAAGACCTACAGCCTTCCACAGAGTATCTGGCGTTCATCATTCATGGCTTGATAAGTAAGAGGATAGGTCCTTCTATAAATGTAAGTATAAGGCTATGGGAATCACATAGAAATTCAGTACAGTATCCAGCAGCAGATTAACGAATATTGAGACGTAGGACTTTGATGGTTGATCCATTGTCACCAAAGAGTCTTACCAGATATAAGCCTTTAGCAAGGTGCTCCACATCATAGATGTTTCCCGCCTTATGCTGATATGAGCTAACAAGCTTACCTACAATATTATGAATATTGACTTTGGACACATCGCTATCATGGTTGATCTGGAATACAGATTTTGCTGGATTAGGGTAGATTACCGGATCGCTGATTTGAAGTTCTTCAGTATCAGAGAGAATCGCTGTCACCTGAATGGGCACAGTTGCCAGAGTCTCACCTGTATTAGCATCTCTTAAATGTACCAAATAATCACCGACACCTTCTTTTCCTCGTGGAGCCGTATGCCATATCCAAGAAGTATCTACTCCTGGTAACATTTCATTGGGTCTTGCCGGGTCATTCCTTTCTATGTCAAAGTCATAGCACAGCCATAAGTCACAAAGTTGGAAGTCCCACTCCGCCGGCTCTCCTACAACCTCAATTTCCCAATTGAGATATATGTTCTCTGTTGTTGTATTGGTAACGGTGAAATAATCTTTAATATCTTCCGTCAAATGACCACCAGATATCAGCACTGGGTCAGGAGAATAATCAATGCCCTGTGCTTGCGTACTAATTGTTAAACATAAAAAAACAAATAAGTAAAATAAACTTCTAACCATAGTCTTTTATTGTACAGCACTAAGATAGATAATAATCGTGAGATGAAACAATTAATGTTGTGTTAAACCTTGATTTGGTAGCATGACGACAACAAAAATAAAGGGAGCAATTATTAACAATTTGCTCCCTTTACGATACTAAATTACAAAAATCTTCTGTGTATCCCGAATTATACCTAAATGCAAATATGCTTCACGGGATGAATAAAATTGTATCAAAAAGTTGATATGAATATATTGAAGATATACCAAAGACGAAAAGATTTGACCGATCAACATATAATGATTATATTTAATGCGTGATATTATCTAAAGCGGATCGGGTTTTCCTTGAAGAACTGCGAGGAAATACAAGAGACAATAAAGAATTTGTCAGATGTTCAGTAATGATTATGTTGAGTGAAGGCTGTCCTTATAAACTAATTGCATTATCACTGGGAATAAGCCTTAAGACGATACAGCGTTATAAGAAGATGTATGAAGAAAAGGGAGTTGATGGACTTATGGAGTATCGATATACGGGTCGAGAAGGAAAACTCAAAGAAGACCAGGTCAAACAAATAAAAAAAGAACTGGAGGAGCACTTATATGCAAACACAGAGGAGATAAGGATATATGTAGAATCGGAGTTTGGCATACAGTATAGTCGATCAGGGATCAGGGATATACTACATCGGATAGGCTATGTGTATAAGAAGTCGAAAATACTACCGGGAAAAGCGGATAGTGAAAAGCAAGAAGCCTTAGTTGATGAGCTAGAAGAGTTGATATCTACCAAAACAGAGTCAGAGGCTTTGTTTTACATAGATGGCTGTCATCCGACGCATAAGACACGCCCGTGTTATGGGTGGATAAAAAAAGGGAAAGAACATCAGCTTCCAAGCAACACAGGTCGGAAGTGAGTGAATATAAACGGTGCGATGAATGCAGAAGATCCAACAGAGGTATATACAGATATGACGGATCGAGTAAATGCGCAAAGTACAATTCGATTACTCGAAGAGATAATAGCCAACAATACCGAGAAAGAAAACATATATATAATAAGCGACAATGCCAGATATTATTATTGTCGCGTATTGAAAGAATGGTTAAGAAACCATCCAAAAATAAGATGGATGTGGCTTCCATCATATTCTCCCAAATTAAATCTAATCGAGCGAATGTGGAGATTTATGCAACAGCAGATCTTAAATGGCTATTATTATGATAGCTATGACAAATTCAAATTAGCCATAGTGTCATTTTTCGAAAACATCAAAAATTATAAGGCAGACCTTAAAGCATTAATGACACTCAATTTTCAGATTATTCGCTGGAATTAAGCGGTCATTTCATATCGTCTTGGGTATACACCTCTTTTTAGCAGCCTCTTGATCATATTGGTTAACGAAATTGTCTTTTTACTCAAACTTTCTGCTATACGATTCGCACCATGTGTATTGGCATTCTTATCTTTTTATATTGTTGTTTCAATTCCTTTTTCGTTAATCCTTGCCTTCCGTCTTTTCGCTTTTCAACATGTATCGAAAAGTCTAGATTAAGACTTTTTTTACCTGTCCAATAGGTTAGGTTCAGACACTTGAACCCCATTTTATAATTCCGCCCCGTATGACTGAATATTTTCCCTATCATTTCAAAAAACTTACCTGTCTTTGGTATGTCTGTGTCATCAGCAATGAGACACGGTATCTTATGGGAAACTGTCGTTTCCATATCTATCGGATCTAGTTTATCAATGCACTCTTCAACCTGATTGTATAGTGTGTTTCGCCAATTGATTTTTGCACAATTCTTTACCTTATAATATACATCTTTTGAGCAATTTATTACCCCATGTAAATAACAATGAACTAGGTTATAGATCGACTTGCTTTCTAAGTATTTTGAGAATATCAAAACCCTAATGATATTCTTTCTCGAAAACCTACACCTGACATCAGCATAGACAGCTGCGAACTTGCCAACCTTTAGAAAACTGGACAAGAAATTACTTAAACCTAATTTTGATGAAAAATACCCCGTGGTAATCTTATAATTATTTGTAGCTTGCATATCGAGATGTTTTAAATTGTTCAACCTTAAGATACTAATATTCAATGTCTTATGGAATTTTTCACCTCCTTTTTTTATGCTTAGTAACTACCGAAACTTGAGTAACTATATATTTCTCCGAATCGAACAGAAATCATCCATCCATGGCAGATAAACATGTAGTCATCATAGGAAATGGTATCAGCGGTATCACCACTGCCAGATGGGTAAGAAAACTGACCGATCATAAGATAACAGTCATCTCCTCAGAACATGAATTTTTCTTTTCCAGGACAGCACTCATGTACATATACATGGGTCATATGAGAATGGAGGACACTCAACCTTATGAGAAATACTTCTGGAAAAAGAATCGCATCGATCTAATCAAGGGACATGTGGAAGCCATCGATTTTAATTCGAAGCATCTCCTTTTACAAAATGGACAAACGATCGATTATAATAAGTTGGTCCTAGGGCTAGGAAGCAAGTCCAACAAATTTGGGTGGCCCGGACAAGATTTGAATAAGGTAAGTGGTCTCTATCACCTGCAAGACCTCCAAAACATGGAGAGATACAGCAAAGGTCTCAAAAGAGCAGTAATCGTAGGAGGAGGTCTAATAGGCATTGAAATGGCAGAAATGTTTGCCTCCAGAAATGTACTGGTATCCATGCTTGTGCGAGAAAAGTCTTACTGGGATAATATTCTTCCACCAGAAGAATCTCAAATGATTACCCGACACATTCGTTTACATCATATAGATTTAAGACTAGGAGTCAACCTTGAAGAGATCGTCGATGATGGAGAGGGAAACGCCAGTGCAGTCATCATTAAAGAGACAGGAGAAAAGATCGATTGTGGCTATGTAGGTCTGACAGCTGGGGTAAGCCCCAATGTTGGTTGGTTAAAAGATTCCGATTTGGAAATAGACAGAGGTATATTGGTTGATGAACATCTTGAGACCAACATACAGGGAGTATTTGCAGTAGGTGATTGTGTTCAATTACGAAATCCGAGGTCTGGACGACGTAATATTGAAGCGGTATGGTACACAGGTAGAATGATGGGCGAGACTGCCGCTTATAACCTTTGTGGCAAGCCGATAGCTTATAATCCAGGAATATGGTTTAACTCTGCTAAGTTTCTCGACATTGAATACCAGGTCTATGGAGACGTACGCAATCATGTCCCTGATGATCAAGAGAGTATTTACTGGGAGCATCCAGAAGGCAACAAATCCGTAAGGATCAATTTCAACAAACAGAGCAATGAAGTTACAGGGTTCAATCTGATGGGTATACGCTGGCGACATGAGGTTTGCGAAAAATGGATTAATGAATCAGCTAATATTCACGACGTCCTGACCAACCTCCATCTGGCGGACTTTGATCCTGAGTTTTATAATTCCTATGCTACAGATGTTGTCTCTACCTATAATGACATGTACAACAAAAGCATCGGAGCAGGTCGAAAGTCAAGCCTTACCGAAATCCAAGAATTCCTAAGCTTATAAAATAAAGCTATGAATCAACCCCATAAAAGTATGTCGATCACTGAATCTAATACTTCTGGTATTGACATCCAATTGAGAATGGCTCTGGTTTTTGGATGTTCTGGACTGTTGATTTTGTTGGTATCTCTGTTCAATATATATGCTGGTACTCCGACGACCTCTTTCTATCTGAGTTTGTCATTGATAACGATCGGTGTTCTATGGTATGCATATCGTAGTCATCGTATGAAACCTGCAGGCATTCACAACAACGGTATCTTCTTTAGCGGTGTAAAATATAGGGGCATCATAGGCTGGGCTTCTGCTGTTATGATTACAGGATTCTACGTTCTTCTTTATTGGTTTCCCGGTATGCTGGGTCAGGGTACTGACGGGAATACTGGTATTGTAGCTCTATTTGATCCTCTTTGTCTAGCAATAAAGGGCAAGCCGGCAAGTCAGTGGTTTGTTTATGGCACCCTTTATACCCTTGCCATTATCATCTTCGGTATGCGCTTCATCTGGAAATACAGACACAATAAATATCAGGTTGTCAGGACCTTGAGTATAATGTTCTTTCAATTGGGTTTCGCATTTCTCATTCCGGAGTTACTCGAGGGCATGAACAAACCTCTTTCTGAGAATTGGTTTGGTACCGATATGAAAAATATGTGGCCTTTGGATTACGATTTCTTCTTTGACTGGCACTGGAAAAATTTAAGGAATGGCGGTTCTCTCGGTCTATTTATGCTAATGCTCGGTATTGCAATGATATTTATCATCTCCCCATTACTGACATATTTTTTTGGCAAACGATGGTACTGCTCATGGGTATGTGGATGTGGTGGACTGGCGGAGACTGCCGGTGATCCATATCGGCAATTGAGCTCCAAGAAACTCATTGCCTGGAAAATTGAGAGATGGATGATTTATTCGGTCCTTGTATTTATCATTATCGTGACCTCAATTGTCATATACAGCAATGTCACCGGTAGAGGAGATTTTATGGGATTGTCTATTTATAATTATTTCAGTAAGCCATATGGCTTTCTTATAGGAGCCGCTTTTTCTGGAGTTGTAGGCGTGGGGTTCTATCCTTTAATGGGGTCGAGAGTATGGTGCAGATTTGGATGCCCTATGGCAGCACTCCTAGGCCTTCAACAAAAATTCTTCTCGAGATTTAGAATCACAACCAATGGTGGACAGTGCATCTCCTGTGGCAATTGCTCTACCTACTGCGAGATGGGCATCGATGTGAGATGGTATGCCCAGCGTGGTCAGGATATTGTACGAGCTTCCTGTGTCGGGTGTGGTATCTGTTCGGCAGTATGTCCAAGGGGAGTATTGAAGCTAGAGAATGGTAGTCGAGACATTAAAAATAAAGCTCAAGACCTAAGAGTGATCCATATCTCAGAGAGCGATGTAAAAATTTTATCCTTATAGGCAGCAAAAATGGTCTAGGTACGGGTCTTCTATATAACTCCCCGTAAAAAGCACCAACTATGAAAGCCCTTTTGTCTTTTGCCGTTACAATGATTTGTTTTGGAATCCTACCACTTCATTCCCAATGTGAATTCGAAATAGATACATCGGGTGTATCCCAAACTTTCGCATAAAGGAATTAGCTTAGAGGAAACCTAAATACAAATTCAAATGGATAAGGCTAAGCTTAAAGCGGAATTTAGCCAACTTTTGAATGAGATAGAACACCTGGAACAAACAGCTACCAACTTTTACGATTACGAGAAGGAATTGCTACGGCTCCATACAGAAATGGGCGCAAAGATTCTGAAAGAATCAGTTGGCACATCGACGGATTATCGAAAAAAAAAAGATCCAAACGACCCTCGGTAACTTGGATTTAAAGAGTGCTCATAGATTTGTTAAAGAGGTAAAGGGAGTCAAGATGGCTCCATACTTTAAAGACATAGTTTGCTACGTAGGACAAAGTGAGTGCTATGAATCCAGTTCAGCCTTAATAGAGAAGACGATGAGCATAGAAGTGGATGATAATACGATACATCGCTTGTGCAATGAGTATGGAGAGAAAAGTGAATTATGGTTGGCTGAGGAAAGAACAACAGAGCAAGGCAATCCAGAAGTAGGCTCAACAGAAGTATTATATGCGCACTGTGATAGTGGCATGGTATTGACAAGGCCGAGTGAATGGAAGGAAGTCAAGGTGGGTCGCATATATTCATCGGGAGACTTGATGAAAGTCTATAAAGACAGAGGTTACATAAATAATTCAAGATATACTTTCCATTTAGGAGGTCATGAAAAATTCGAGGATCAGATGAGTGATTACCTAGATGATTATGAGCATTTAAAAGAGCGCCTTGTCGTAATAATAGACGGAGATCAATGGCTGGAAAAGTGGGTCACTGCACAGTATCCCAAAGCCACGCAAATATTGGATTTCTATCATGCGATGGAGCATATTGCAAAATTTGGGAAGCTGTCAAAAACAAAAAAAGAGCGTATAGGATGGATGGACCAAATAAGAGAAATACTTTTAGAAAAAGGTGGTCAGGCAGTAGTAGATGAGATAAAGAAAATGCATCTAACTAATAGCAAGACAAAGGTTGAAAGGAAAAATCTACTTGGCTATCTGGAAAGGAATTTATTTAGAATGAACTATCCAGCGTACAGAAAGAAAGGATTACAAATAGGAAGTGGCGCCATGGAAGCTGCACATCGTACATTGGTACAGAAAAGATGCAAATTATCTGGTCAACGTTGGAGTAAAAAAGGAGCAACGAACATCATACGATTACGCAATCTCAACATGAATAACCAATGGTATCGACTCACCAATCACTTATAGAAATGTTGCATAAAACGAAAATTTGGGATACACCCGACTTCTTTACGATCCATGCAACGCGTTCTCTAGCTATTATGAAAAGTCTTAGGATATTTGACAGATGGGCAACCAACTTTATACTGAAGAGAATGTCCTATTACACCTTCAGGAAGTAAATGGTGAAGAAGCATTATTACAAGGTTCAATAACTCTTGTCAGATAAGCGATATCTCATTACCCTCCCAATGCAGCGGCGCCACCAACGATCTCAGAAAGTTCCTTGGTGATCGCTTCCTGACGTGCCTTGTTGTAATTGATCTTTAGTTCTTTGATCAAGTCCTCAGCATTCTCTGTAGCGTTGTCCATCGCTGTCATACGAGCTCCGTGTTCAGAGGCGTGTGTATCTAACAAGAACTTTTGGAATGTGGTCTGTAGGATGCTGGGAATAAGATCTTCTAGCAACTCTTCTTTCCCTGGCTCAAAAATGTAGTCCGCCTTTCTAGGTGACTTTTCTTTTCCATGACGAGCAGTCACTTTTTCTACAGGCAAATATTGTACTGCTTGGGCAAACTGCAATGCGGCATTTTTAAATTTCCCGTAGCAAACTTCGATCCTATCGTATTGCTCATCAGAAAATGTCTGCATCAAATAATCCGGAACATTCTTTATATTTTCAAAAGAAAGGTCAGAGAACAAGTCTATATACTCGATATTCTGATTGAGATCAGCATATCTCTTCTTCAAGCTATCATGTCCTTTCTTTCCTACAAAAACAAGGTCTATCTGCTTTGCCTGTCGTGCCATCGCATACTTATCTTCAAGCAAACGAACTGCCTCCTTGACAATGTTTGTATTGAACCCTCCACAAAGTCCACGATTGGAAGTGACGACTACAATACATATTTTCTTGGCTTCTCTATCTGCGCCATACGATGAATTTACATCTCCATCAAGGTTTGAAAGGATGTTCTTAAGCATTTTATTAAGTCGGTCTGCATAAGGCCTCATCTCAGTAATGGCTTCCTGAGCACGACGTAGCTTCGCAGCCGACACCATCTTCATAGCCTTGGTTATCTGTTGGGTAGACTTGACAGATGTTATCCTCTCTCGTACTTCTTTTAATTGGCCGCTCATAACAATATAGAAATGTGAAAATATGGAAATGTGGAAATGATCATATCATTTTTTTTAATTAGACTTATTTGATTTAGCCGTTATAATAATTTTGGAAATAATCTTTTTCACTTCATTTATGTCTTGAAACAAACTTTCGTTAAATACTAAATGCTCTGAGGAACTACACAATTTCATCCAATAAATAGACTCCTCAGTTTCTTTGATTGCAATTTTCATCTTGTGAATAAAATCCGCCCTGCTTTCTGCACCTTGAGCCTCGTGGACATTAGCACCAATTGAAGTAATTGATCTAAATAATTGGTCAGCTATTCTTCGTTCTATCGTCTCAAGTTTTTTACAAAACCTAATTCCTTCCAGTGATAACGCCAGAGTTTTCTCCAATATAACATTCCTTTTATCCACACCTCTAACTCTCTCTATTGGGGTATTTCCCATATTTACACATTTTCAAATTTGCCCATTTTCTATGCAAACTGCTTCGATATCTCTGCCGCCAAATCAGTCACCGTCTTAGTGGCCTCGTCTTCCAATTTTCCACTCCTGAATGTCTCTAACACCTCCGGATACCTTTGTTCCAAACTAGTCAAAAACAAATCCTCAAACTCACCTATTTTATCTACCGGTACTTTCCTCAATAGGCCCTTTGTACCTAAATATATCATGGCTACCTGCTTTTCCACTGATACTGGTGAATACTGTGGTTGCTTCAATATTTCTACGTTTCTCTTTCCTTTTTCCAATACCGCCATCGTAGCTGCATCAAGGTCAGATCCAAATTTTGAAAAAGCCTCCAATTCTCTATACTGAGCCTGATCCAACTTAAGTGTACCTGACACCTTTTTCATTGACTTTATCTGCGCATTACCTCCTACTCTAGATACTGAAATACCTACATTAATCGCTGGTCTTACCCCAGAGTTAAAGAGATTGGACTCAAGGAAAATCTGCCCATCAGTAATCGAAATTACATTGGTCGGAATATATGCTGACACGTCACCCGCCTGTGTTTCGATAATTGGCAATGCTGTCAATGATCCTCCTCCTTTTACAATACCTGCATCCTTGAGGGAGTCAGGCAAGTCATTCATATTCTGCGCAATTTCATCGTGGTCAATGATCTTAGCAGCCCTCTCCAATAATCTTGAGTGAAGGTAAAATACATCACCTGGGTAGGCCTCTCTACCAGGAGGTCTCTTAAGCAAAAGTGATACCTCTCGGTATGCTACCGCTTGCTTGGATAAATCATCATAAATAATCAATGCTGGTCTTCCTGTATCTCTAAAAAACTCGCCTATTGATGCTCCCGCAAATGGTGAATAAAACTGCAATGGAGCTGGATCCGCTGCAGACGAACAAACAATAACCGTATATGCCATGGCGCCATTCTCTTCAAGAGCTTTGGCTACCTGCGCAACAGTCGAAGCCTTCTGACCAGATGCTACATAGACACAATATACAGGTTCGCCTCTGTCGTAAAATTCCTTCTGGTTGATGATAGTATCTATGGCTATGGCAGTCTTTCCAGTCTGCCGATCACCAATGATCAACTCACGTTGTCCACGACCAATAGGAATCATAGAGTCTATCGCCTTGATACCCGTCTGTAACGGCTCTGATACAGGTTGTCTGTAGATTACACCTGGAGCTTTTCTTTCAAGAGGCATCTCATACTTCTTTCCTCCAATGGGTCCCTTACCATCAATAGGCTCACCAAGTGGATTGACTACCCTACCTACCATCTCCTCACTTACATTAATAGAGGCGATACGTCCAGTACGTCTTACCGTAGATCCTTCTTTAATGCCATCACTAGGTCCCAGAAGTACTACTCCTACATTGTCTTCCTCAAGGTTGAGTACTATGGCCTCAACGCCTGACTCAAATTTTACCAATTCACCTGATTGAGCTTGAGTAAGCCCATAAACTCTTGCAATACCATCACCTACTTGTAATACAGAGCCTACTTCTTCGAGCTCAGCTGCACTTTTAAATCCTGAAAGCTGCTGCTTGAGTATGGCTGATATTTCATCTGGTTTTACACCGATCATGTTTTTATTGTTTACTTGTTGAATTGTTTATTCGTATATTTTTTTGAACAGTCTTATCCATTCTCACATTTGCCTAATTTCTCATTTCCACATTTATAATGATTTCTCGTAATCGTTTACGAGGAAGTCTTTCTTTACTTGCTCCAGCTTGTGCCGCACACTCGCATCATACAGCCTATCTCCCATCTCTATGACAAATCCCCCTATCAGGTCTTTATCCACTTTCACGTCCAAGTCAATGCTCTTTCCAGTGACATTGCTATCTAGCAGCTGATTCTTAATTTTCTCTATATCATCATCACTCAGTGGACGTGCTGTAGTCAGTTCAACCGTACTGATTTCTTTTCGATCCTTGTACTGTGTGATAAACTCATCTGTTATCTCGGGTAGATACATTTCCCTACCTTTTCTCAGGATAATATTAAAAAAAGCACTGGTCATCTCGTCAAACTTACCTCCAAACAATGCTTCAAAACACTTTATTTTCTTAGGAGTATTGATAATGGGGCTTTTGAGTAATAGGTACAAGTCTCTACTTGCAAGGCTAGCCTTGAATGCCTTAATATCATTCAATACGGTTTCCATTTTTCCTTGCTCTGATGAAAGATCCATCAGTGACTTGGCGTATCTCGATGCGATAGAATGTACTGACATAGGTCTTAGTTCTGGTTAAAGTCCAGTTCTTTGACAAGATTATCGACAAAGGATTTATTGGAAGATTCACCAGCCAATTCATTCTTCAGTATTCGCTCAGCTATGTTGACCGCCATGGCTCCTACCTCGTTTTTCACTTCGGTGAGGGCTGATTTTTTTTGATTCTCGATCTCGATTTTTGAGCTCACGACGATCTTTTGTGCTTCTTCTTTAGCTTTTGACTTTGCGTCATTGATCATCTGGTTGCTGGCATCTTTGGCCTCTTTGATGATCTTGGCTCTCTCCTCTCTGGCTTCCGCCAATAAAGATTCATTTTCAGCCTGCATCATTGCCATTTGTTCCTTGGCTTTCTTGGCCTCATCAAGCGCATCCTGGATATCGTTGTGTCTTTTTTTGAGTGCCTCAGCTATCGGCCTGAAGGCAAATTTTCCAATGATCAACCAGAACAACAGAAAGAAGACTGTTGTCCAGAGCAATAGCCCAAAATCAGGCTTTATAGGACTAAAATCTGCTAATGCAAATAATAACATATTTCTAATTTTTAAAAAGATCCGGCCCTATTGACCAACCGTCAATCTTACCGGATCATAATTGTTTTGAGACTATCCAGCTACAAGGAATGAAACAACGATAGCGATAAGTGCAGCACCTTCAACAAGAGCGGCCATCAAGATCATATTTGATCTGATGTCACCCACTGCTTCTGGTTGTCTGGCGATCGCTTCCATCGCTTTTGCTCCAATATTTCCGATGCCGATACCGGCTCCGATAACTGCTAATCCCATGCCTATTGCGGCGATTGAACCTACCATAATAAATAGTTTATAGTTAAGTGTTTAGACAATTCAAAAAAAATTACGCGTGTGCATGTTCATCATCATGATCGTGACTCTCTATAGCGGCACCTATATATGATGCTGTCAGTATTGCGAATACAAATGCCTGGATAAAGGCTACCAACAATTCAATAGACATCATAAACAAGGTCAGTAGTGCCGATGGTATTACAGTACCAAGACCGCCAGCCCAACTAGCTCCATTCTTACTAAAGACAAAGATCAAACTCACAAAGATGATGATCACCATGTGCCCTGCAGTGATATTGGCGAAAAGACGCAACATCAATGTCAGAGGCTTTATAAAGACACCAAGTACTTCTACCGGTGTAAGTATCGTTTTTACCCAGGCTGGGACACCCGGCATCCAGAAGATGTGTTCCCAATAGTGCTTGTTGCCCGAAAGATTAGTTACAAAAAATGCGAAGATTGCTAGCACAGCGGTGAAAGCGAGGTTACCAGTAACATTGGAACCACCAAAAAATGGAATCTGACCAAATAGATTCAATCCTAGGATAAAGAAAAACAAGCTCATGATAAACGGCTGATACTTCATGTAACTATTACCGAGGAAGGGCTTACATACCTCATCTTGGATAAACATGAATACAGGCTCAATGAATCCTTGCACACCAGTAGGTGCCTTTCCGTCTCTTTCCTTGTATGCCTTGGCAATTTTAAAAAACAACCAGGCCATAAATAGAAATACGAGAAACATGGTCACTACATTCTTGGTAATCGAGAAATCGAAAAAGGGCGTGATGCCTCCACCAAAGAGTCCGCCATCAGCTGTACTCTTGGCATGTGTTGGGTATATATCATTTCCAATACATGCATAGGCCTTGTGGTGGTCATCATGAATAATTCCGCGTACCTCAGTCTTCTCATGAGGAAATGGAGACTTCCCATGATCATCAATCATCTTGACCGTACCCCCATCCAAGATATATCCATTATAAGCATATTTGCCGTCACCATGACCTAGCCTATCAAAACCAAACTTATTGGAAAGAAATACACTCAATCCGGAGTGCTTGTTATAAAGAATACAAGGTAGAGGTATCTGCAAAGGGCCTATGCTGTATACATTGGCATCAGCTATGTGATGGAAGGCCGTAGAACCAGGATCAAACTCGGCAAGAGAATCATGATCTAGCTCAGAACATTCCGGAGCTTTTGCGTGCTCGTCGCCTTTTGAAAAGACTAAAGAACTTGTAAAAAAAAGTAGAAAAAATACAACGCCGATCTTCCGCATTCTAAGCTATTAAATTTCGCGGGCAAAGGTAAAATTTATAGGCATGTTATTATAGTCAAACGATGGCTTTTTTATAGAAGAATTCAAATAATCACTGAGCCTCACAAATTATAGATTTTACTGTCGCAAGAACTCCTAATTACATGGGTAAAAACTTGTTAGCATATAATTCTATAATTGGCGAAATCTATGCTTGAGAAGGTAGATTTCGCCAAATTTGTTATTTGAATAGATCATCAAGGACTATCTCAGACTGCACCATATTGCTATATTTATTTTTCTTGACACCAAAAGTCGATATCAAGGTGACATGGATACTTTTACGTGTTCCAAGATACGACCTAAGCGAGGCTATTTTCTCTTGTAGATTTTGATGAATGGATTTAGTGATCGTCAAATCACTATTATAGAACTTCATTTCACATAAATTGACAATGAGGTCATCTCGGTCTATAATTAGGTCTATCTGAGTACCCTTAGATCTGGCATTGCCTTTACTGGTAAATGAGAATTCTCTTGTATTTACCCCAGAAATACCTAAAGTTGACTTTATACAATGAATGTGCTTTCTACATAAGCTTTCAAATGAAAACCCCTGCCATGAGGTAAAAACAGGTGACCGACTTATAGATTGCCAGTTACTTATCTTCTTGTTTTTAATGAACTTCAAATAAAAGACAGAAAACTCATCTATTACTCTTATCAGTGTGTCCTTTTTAGATCGATTAAGGGGAGTACTAATCTCCAGGAATCCCGAGATGGAGAGAACTTTCACCATTCTTGTAATTGAACCACCAGATGGGATTCCTGTAATTTTAGCTATGTCCGAATGGCTTATACCCTTCCACTTAGAATAACAAGCCTCCATTATCCTAATGTACTTTTCCGGATGAAGAAAAAGCGATTGGTACAGATTGTCAAATTCATATTTAAGTGCAGCATTTTTTGAGAGCAACAATGTGTCGGTGATCTGAGGAATGCTTTGACCCTTAGGTACTAATTTTAGGTAGAAAGGTATTCCACCTATCGTCATATACAGCTGAGCTATCTCATAGTGACTCAAGACAATGTTTCGTGATTCAAGATACTCCTTGGTCTCTTTCAGCGTAAATGGAAGTAGGATAAGTTGTCTAGTAACTCTATTATGAAGTCCACCTTTGTTGAGTACAATCTTTTGAGTCATCCAGGAAGCAGCAGAGCCACATGTTATAAGTAGTACATTATTCTTAGAAGCCCAGCTGTTCCAAAAAAAACTCAGACCTTTGATAAATCCTGACCTTGCTGTGGCCATCCAGGGAAGTTCATCAAAAAACAACACACATTTCTTTTTAGAATCTTTGAGACAATCTATCAAGATTGTGAATGCCTCTATCCAATTCTTAGGGATGCCATCTTTGCTATTAGGGAAATATTGGTGGAGGGCAAAGTGAAAGTTAGAAAGCTGCTCGGCATTATTGGCATTCTGAATACCTGTTATCTCAAATGAAATTCGGCCCTTAAATACCTCTCTTACCAGAAAGGTCTTTCCTACACGTCTTCGTCCTATAACAGTGACGAATTCAGCTTCATCAGACTCGTATATATCTGATAGAATTCTTCTTTCTTCTGTTCTGCCTACAATACTCATAATTGGCGAAATCTAAGACAAAGATAGATTATTTCGCCAATTATATGAATATAAGTGGCGAAATCCATGTTTGAAAAGATAGGTTTCGCCAAATTTAAGTCAATGTGCAATGTCAGTTTGGCTCTTACAACGGTGAAAGCAATACCAGAAAGTAAGTACAGCAGTTAGTCGTCCATATAAATATGAAACGAAACGGTGTCAACTACCAATGGGTAACTCTTATTTACCAATGGGTAATTGTTAGGTCCGCATAAGTCCAATCCTAGCCAAATTTAGATTCACAACACATAGTAAAATGAAGAACTATACCAAGTGCCTTTTAGTCGCTTCTAGCTTGTTCTTTAACAACTCCGAAATAGTTGCCCAACAATCTTATATGGTTTCTGGGGCAGATATCTGTGATGGGATTGACGTGAATGGACTATATAAATGGGTTGCTGGCGGTGCTTATTATAAAAAAATAGATGCTATTGATAGTATCTATTTAATTCTCGTCACATACTGGGAGTTATCTTATAATGTTTACCCATCAATTTGGGATAATAAGTTCTACAATCCTAATGTTGGAAGCAATCCTCCATTGACGGGTTGGATAAATCATCCGATCAATTGTCCAGATGCCACACCTCCTACATTATCCATTATATTACCCATTGAATTAACTTCGTTTTCGATTCTAGAAAGAAACAATAGCCATATTATATCGTGGGGCACAATCACCGAGACTCAAAATGCCGACTTCGAAATTCAACGTTCTTCTAATGCACAAGACTGGACGACTTTAGGGTTTATCACAGGAGCAGGAAATAGCAGTGAGGAAATTATCTATGAATATACTGATCGAAGTCCTATGCCAGGAATCAACTACTACAGGCTAAGACAAGTAGATCTTGACGGGACTGACGCGTTTTCTGAGATCATCAGTGTTCTTAATGGCAGCAGTGCAGATGTCAGTATTTATCTCAATCCAACCTCCAACCGTGTCTTCGTAAATGGAATGGAAGAAAGTCTGGCGTCATTGAACATATATAACCATTTGGGTAGAAAGGCAGGGGGTGTGACTTACAATATCGGCGGTACAGATGTCTCTTTTTTGCCTCCGGGACTATACATTATAGAGATTAAAAGTAAGAGTAATACGTACTACCGACAATTTGTAAAAGAGTAATGTTCGTGAATAAGGATCTCAATCGGACTTTCAAATTTATTTGAAAGCATTAAAGTAATTTAACTTGCAAGACCCATAAAGTCCAGTTTTAGTGTCTGAAAATAGTGCGATAAATTTTGTGAAATAAAAATTACATACGGCCTAATCAATACATAATAATTTGAAGATTAATAATGCTATATTAAACTCATCAATCTTTCTATAAAACTAAGAACCCAATGAACCCTTCCATCAGAACATTGATCATAGAAGATGAGGTAGATGCTCAGAATCTACTCAGTAAGATTGTCAGGGAGTATTGTCCTGATCTTGAGATGGTAGGAATTGCTGACAGTCTGTCTTCTGCCAAGAAGATGATCACCACTAAAATGCCGGATCTGGTTTTCCTGGATATAGAATTGAAAGATGGCAACGCTTTCATGCTTCTCGAAGACATCAAGCAAAGAAATTTTAAGATCATCTTTACTACGGCTTATGAGGAATTTGCGTTGAAAGCATTCAGGTATGAGGCCATAGACTACATTATGAAACCCTACAGCCCGAAAGATGTGATCACGGCAGTCAGCAGAGTAAAAAAGAAAAAATACGACGAAACGATATACAATCGCCTGGACTTTCTTGTCAAGCAAAGCACTCGAAATCAACCTCAGAAGATCAGCATTCCATCTTCAGAGGGGGTCACGATCTTAAATGTGAGTGATGTGATCAGGATAGAAGCCGATAGGGCCTATTGCTACATCTATACGTCAGACTCTATGAAGACCATGGTCAGCAAACCACTCAAAGAAATAGAAGAATCCTTGCCTCCAGATCTATTTTTTAGATCTCATTCCGGTCATCTGATCAATATGGAATATGTCAGTAAGTATATATCCGAAGACGGTGGATATATCCTTATGACCGATGGAACACAAGTACCACTGGCAAGAAGAAGGAAGGGTGAGTTTATAGAAGTGATTGGTTGAGAATGAATCTCTTATCAGAGAGAAGTCTTTACTAACAAATCCGAATTTCAAATCCTGCAAAATAGTATGTATTGTGATCGGAGATTTTATGTGAGGACCAAGCGATTGTACATTTGTAGGGATAACTAATTTGCACTATTTTGTCAACATGACCGGCAGGAAATTCTACCATACCAGAAGGAAATCATCGACAAACAGGATATCCCCACCAGCGATTTTTGATCCGATGCGAAACATAGTCGTCATACTGTTTCTGACAGGTAGCATAGCTCTTTCTGGCCAGAACAATGACTATATTCATCATAATTATACCATCGAGGATGGTCTTCCATCTAATGAATGCCACAACATTCTTCAAGACTCGCTAGGATATATCTGGATCGCTACGGATAGGGGGCTTGTACGATATGACGGCTACACTTTCAAGACATATGGAGCCGCACAGGGCTTAAAGAACATTTCATGCTTGGCTATGGTTTTTGATAAAAATGAAAACATTTATATCAATACTAACGGCGCACAAGTATATATATATGATAGGAATATAGACAGTATTTATTTATTTCCATTTCAATCTGAAATAAACAAACATCGCTATGCTGATTGGCTCATAGAAGATCTTTATATCGATTCGCTTAATAATTCTTACTTCAATATTTTTAGTTTAGGTATAATTAAAGTTGAGCCCGATGGAAAATCAATTGTGATAAACCATGACGTATCCACACGATCATATTTTATACACCAAGTAGAAGATAAACTTTTTTCATGTTTTCAGAACTGGTATGCCAATAAGATTATTTCCGATAAGTACTTTACGCATTCAGGAAAAACTAAGGTAGCGTATGATATTATTTTTAATGACCGATACAAACTAACATTCGAGTCAACGAACTTTTCCTTTCTGTCATCAGCACTTTGGCTCGATGATTCTACTTCCGTTATTTCAAATAGCGGAAAACATTACATAATGCGCAACAAAAAGGAAATTCAAAGAACTAGAGACGGACCTATCTCAGAAATTGTCCGCTCATCAAATGGTTTATTTACAGCTTTTGCATATCCGGACGGATTGAGAAAATATGAAAGTACAAAGGGCTTTATTAATGACCGATACGTACAACTCATTGAATATATCTACGCCACAGATGTCATCGAGGACAATAATCAGAATCTATGGGTATCTAGTCTCAATCACGGTATTTTCTACCTGGAGAAAAGTCCATTCAAGAAAATAAATAACCTATCCGGGATCACAGGATCTGTTTCTGCTATGGATATGGGACCAGACGATCAGATATACGTCATAACTGATAATTCCAAAGTATGGAAATGTGATCTGAATACAACTGAAACCAAAATAATTTATGAAGATAGAAGCGACCGAGGTCGAGTCTATGATATTTATTATTCAAGAAGTGCTGAGGGATTATTTGTTGCAGGCCATAAGTCAAAATTCATTAAAGAGGGTCATCCAGTCATAGATATAAAATCAACATTTGAAGGATATTTATTCGATCTAAATGCGCTAACCATTAGTAAACCCAAGTACCGTCCGTTACACTTGATAAGCCCATCATACTACTATGTGATAGATGAAGGCAGGATTAGCGAGAATCATGTGTTTGAATCTGTAAGATTTGAAAAAAGATTCAATGATCTTTTATATGATGATCAAGGAGATACAATTTTAGCCACTCAGAAAGGCGTTGGTGTTTTCGAGAATCAAGACATAAGATACTTTGATCACATTCCGCCCTTAGTCGACCAACGAGTAAACTGCTTGAACAGGATAAACCAATACTTCATCGCAGGAACCAATGGGATCGGAGCTGTTATATGGTCGAGAGACAGCACATATTTGACCTTGGATGAGAGCAACGGACTATGCGCTAACAGCATCGAAAGTACATTTATCGATTCAAATGGGCGCCTGTTCTTACTGTCCAAACAAGGATTTTCTGTTCTGGATACTACATATCTACATCAAAAGAGGATACGGAGCTTCGATACATCCTCAGGCTTACCATCCAGCTCAGTCATAGATATAAGAGAATATAATGGATCTTACCTTATCGCAACTGAGAAAGGAATAGTCTCGTGGAAAGGACAGGTCAAGAGTGAAAAAATGAAAGCTCCCCTCATCGAAGCTATCTATGTAAATGATCGAGTAGATATGTCACTAGATTATAGTCATGATCAAAGTGACATACATATTAGGTACCGCACCATTGATCATAGGGCAAAGGGAAATATTCAGTACAGATATAGACTGGATCAAAACCAATGGAGAAATACGATGTCCACCGATGTTCACCTGGCCAATCTCTATCATGGAGACTATCAATTTTCTGTTCAGACCAAAATCACTGGAAGCGAATGGAGTAATCCTAAGGTGATTCATTTTACGATCCATCCACCCTTGTGGAAATCATCATGGTTCAGAGCCTTTCTCATTCTCTTAGCGCTATCGATTATCTACAAGCTCTATGCATGGAGGTCAGGTCGACTTAAGGACGCTTTCAGAATAAAACAGGAAATATCCAATCTCGAAAAATCAGCCCTCCAAGCCCAAATGAATCCACATTTCATCTTCAATTGCCTCAATTCTATCCAGAATTTTATCATGGAAAATGATAAAATAAATGCAATGGACTATTTATCTCGCTTTGCTAAGTTGATTAGGTTAAATTTAAATGCCTCTGTAGAAGGTAAAGTCTCTATTGAGCAAGAGGTGTCTATGCTTGACAACTATCTGGCACTAGAGAAATTGAGATTTAAAGACAAATTTGACTACCATATTCATGTCGATCCACAGGTTCACATCAGTAGCACATTCATCCCGCCGTTACTGATCCAGCCCTATGTCGAAAATGCAATCATACATGGATTGAAAAACGTTGAAGAAGGAGGAAAAGTTGTAGTATCAATTTACCGGATAAACGATGCTCTGAATGTCGACATATCCGATAACGGATCGGGAATGTCTATAGATAAGATAAGATCTGCGAAGAAATCTCTCGGAATGTCCATAACTCAGAAGCGGATCGAGCACAACAACAAAAATGATAGAATAGACCTCAACATCTCATCGAACAAAGACGGAGTCACCGTCAAGCTGACCATTATTCCTCTAAACGAATCCCAAACATTATAACTGTGGATATCTGGATATTTCTTCTAGGGTTAAATCTGGCACTTGTATTACCGGCTATTAATTACTATGTATTTGAAAAGGACAAAGCGTACTTGTTTTATATCGCCTATGTAATAGGTTCATTTCTATTTTTCGTATTCACTTTTGACAAATACAATGATTATTCCCTTATACCAGGTTTGAGTATTGTGTCATTGTACGATTATGAACGGTTGCTAAACAGCGCAGCCATCATGTTTTACTATTTTTTTCTATACTATTTTTCTCTAAAATCTTCCCGATGCAAACTATATCGAAAATGGGTTAAAATTCAGATTGTCTATTCATTTATATTATTACCTCCTGTCCTATATTTTGACATCAATCTCTCCCATTCTATAACTGCTTCGATAGTTACCTTACTCCTTTGTTTAGTATCCCTTCTTTTAAACCTCTATATCAGTCTCTTGGTGATAAGGGACAAATCTCTGGTATTCAGAATCATTGGAACAGCCTATTTTATCAATGTGCTTTTCGTATCGGTCGCGTTGATTCTTTATTGTTTCCCCGGTATTAGTTCCATTATTGACAATCCGCACAAGCTATTTCTCGTGGCTACAGTCATTGAGCTCATATTGTTTAATTATGCATTAAATTATTCTAATCTGGAATATCGTGAAGGAATGGCCATGGAGGTGGTAAATCTCGAGAAGGCCGCCCTACAAGCTCAGATGAATCCACATTTCATTTTTAATTGTCTGAATTCTATCCAGAATTTCATTATGGAGAATAATAAGGTACAGGCTATGGACTACTTGTCACGGTTTGCCAAACTCGTCCGACAAAATCTTAATGCTTCCGTAGAGTCTAAGGTATCTATCGAAGACGAGGCGTCCATGCTAGACAACTACCTTGCCCTTGAAAAACTAAGGTTTAAGGATAGGTTTAACTATCATATCCATGTTGATCCAAATATTCATTTAAGTAGCACGTTCATACTCCCATTGTTGATCCAGCCTTATGTTGAGAATGCCATATTACATGGGATGAAGGAAATGGAGAGTGGCGGTATGATAAATGTTAATTTTAAAACCTCTGGCGACAACATCCTAGTGACGGTCGAAGATAATGGTATGGGGATTTCTACTGACACTATGACTCATAATGCCTCCTCGTTGGGTATGTCGATCACTGAAAAAAGATTATACCATAATAACAGTTCTGAGTCACCTCTATCCATACGATCAGATGAGAACGGTGCAGAGATTTCATTAGAGATTGCTCTTGTAAAGTAGGTAAATTCCGATATTTTTTACCAATGGGAAAAAGAATACTGCCAAAGGGTAACTCAGAAATGAGTTAAAAATTTAAATGGAATAAGTTTGGAATGGTTATCAAATACCCAAAAAATGAAAAATACGTTGAAGATTTTCAATTTACTGACCACAGCAATCATTTTTATCACCAATTGGTCAATAGTTATTGCTCAAACTGAAGAAGCGGAAAATTTAAATACTAGCAAGTTTAAGGTTGGTATTAATATTGGATATGACCTTCCTCAATTTACAAATAATTACACTTACTATAAATTGAATGGAGGCCTAAAATTTGGATTCAAAATAGACTATAATATCTCAAGATGGGGAATTGGGATCAACTACGACCGCATGATTAATACTCCCAAATCATCACTGAATAACGTAGTGTATTATGATACTCTACTGAGTCCTATGAGTAGTGCCATGATAAGCACAGTCACAACAAATATTAAAAGGCAGTTCATAGGAATTGGACCAAATTATCAGTGGTCATTGGGGAATATGTTGGATTTAAAAGCCTACTTCCGAGGCGGGATGACAAAATTTAATGGTGGAGAACTAATTAGTACTTCAGCTGATCCCCTATCCTCCAACACAACTGATTATCATGTTCTCTTTGGCGGGTTTAATGAATGGGTCATCTCTGCAATGACCGGTTTTGAAGCTCAATATTGGTTGACGAGTTCTTTAGGTATCGAGGCGGGGGCATACTTCCTCAAGCATTGGGGCCTTCATCCTGACAAAGAATTTGACCTTTTGAATTTAGGTAACATTGGTATAGTCTATGGTGAGTCACCAATAACAAATGTCAATGATCAGATGGTGATAGGCAAAACTGATGCAATGGTGATAAGAGAAGCTGTTTGTTCTTCCTACTCGTCATTAGGAATCAATGCAGGAATTGTCTATCGATTTGGTCAATCAAAAAATGATGCGGGATGTAATAATTGTAATTGCCCAGATGATACTCATAAGGTCGTGGTTACAGTCAAAGATCTATACACCGAAAAGATAATTCCCAATGCTGATGTTGCCATTAAGGATATAGATGGAAATATTATAGCCACAGGAACCACAAATTCATTTGGGGCTGTTGACTTCGGAGAGATAAGTCATGGAAATTACTATGCTATTGGAAATATATACGGAATAGAAACCTCGACTTCGCCGATTACCAAAGATGAATTTATTCCCAATGCAGTTATTCAAAAAGAAGTAGTCTACAATGACCTAAGATTTATATTAAAGGGTAGAACGATCAATGTTAATACTAGGAATCCTGAGCCGTCAGTCGTGGTAAATCTCACCAACAAGGAAAGTAGGAATGTAAAACAGGATAATTCTGGTAAGGATGGAAACTTCTATTTCAGACTCGAAAAGCAATCATCCTACGAAGTGGTGGGTATAAAGCAAAATCGTCTTTCAGAAATTGAAGCCGTATCTACTATAGGGCTTAATAGAAGTACAACACTATTCGTTGATTTAGAACTAGGTGTAGAAAATATAGATTGCGACAAGGGAGCCATCCTTGACATCAAGTATGAATTCGATAAATGGGATATTTTGGCATCATCAAAATTTGAACTGGACAGGCTGGTTCGCTATCTTCAAGATCACCCTGAGACCAAGGTAGAACTCTCCTCTCACACAGACAGTCGTGGATCTCATGAATATAATCAAGACTTATCACAAAAGAGAGCCACATCTGCTGTAAATTATATTATGTCACGGGCAATCGAATCACATCGTATTATCGCGAAAGGATATGGAGAAACCCGACTTCTCAATACATGTAGCGATGGAACAAAATGCACAGAAGACGAACATAGAATCAATCGTCGTACGGAGGCGAAATTACTTTGTTATTAATTTGAACTAAAATAAAACCAATGAATAATCTGAATATCTACACGATAGTAATTACATCTCTTTTGTATATGTCTTGTAGTGATTGTCAAGATATATTACCAATACCTTGTGGGCCAGGAGGTGTCAATACAGAGCTATGTGGTTGGACTATAGCAACTTGCTACGCATTAGAATCAAGCGACCCTGTAGGAGTAATTTACAACACATCTAAGAACCATTTAGCTCCAATTAACGATAACTGGGGTTCAACAATTGAAACGATTCATCCATCTAATTGGACTGCAAAAGACATCGGCCAAATTTTTGGAATAGCTATAGATAATCAGAATTCAGTTTACTTAGCTTCTTCCGATATTTACTACTACGACTCAGGTGATCCTAATGAAGCAGCCAATGTACAGAGGCCCAACCCTTGCGGTAGAATTTTCATAGCATCCGCTCCAAACTGGGTTGCTCAACCTTGGGTAGATCTTCCCTCCTCATGTAAAGACTATGTTGGAATCGGAAACATCGTAAACGACCCCTACAATAATCTTATGATCGCTACCAACCTTGAAGATGGAAAGTTGTATCGTATCGACATTCAAGACGGCCAATATGATAGTTTCGATCCTTTCATGCTTGATGATGGCATTGATGGAATAGCAACCGACTCAGAATTGATCTGGGGAGTAGGGATTGTAAACGAAAACAATCGAATTAAGGTATATTTTTCTCGAACTATAAACTCAACTCATGAGATATATTCGATACAACTGAACGATGATGGAGAGTTTCCAATAAATGGGAGTGAAAAATATGAATTTAAGTTCCCTAGTAATTCTCCGATTAATAAAATAACTGACATATCCTTTTCCGATGACGGAAATCTGATGCTACTGGCTGAACGCGGTGATGCTCACAAAAGCGGCGTATATAAATACGTAAAATCTGACCCAGATAATTGGTCACCAAGCCAGATCATGTACTATGTAGGCGGATTTTCGGGTCAAAATGTTGCAGGTGGCATAGATTTTTCATACACAAGCTCGGAAGAAAATACGAGTAGCACATGTAATGAATCATTTTGGGTGAGTGGAAACTATATGATGGCACCTAAAAGTAGTTTGACATTAATCTACGGAATTACAAATGTTTCAATTGACGGAAACAACTCTAATCAAGACTCAGATTTATTTATTGATTTCGATGGTGTGGATGGCGCCGTACAAAAATATGGATTAGGCGATGTCGAAGTATTTGATTGCCATGATTGTTTTGATCCATGTCGGTTGAAAGATTTTGCTAATTAAATAAGAAAATATAATATGTATAATTGGGAACACGACCTTACGTATTAAATAACCAACTATATCACTTTAATGAATTTAGGAGGATAAGTTAGTAATAATATACATCAATATTTGCTCATTAAATGCTTACACATAATAAAACCAAACTTAAATAATTATTATTTATGAAATTTTCCAAATCCATATTACCCTTATTATTTAGTGTAATATTTATTTCCATGCACAGCTGTGGTGGCGGTAAATCATCAACGATAGATAGTTTTGATAAAGAAACTGCGTCACATCAGAGAATTGCAGTTTTGCCATTTTCCTCAAAAATCAAACTAAGAAAAAAACAAAGAGATGAACTTACCAAAGAAGAAATAATAAAATTAGAAATTGCACAAGGGATTGCTGTTCAGAACGCAGTAGAATCTAATCTCTTGGGTCGGAAACTAAAAGTAAGAGTACAGAGCCAAAGTGTCACCAACTCAAAGCTAAAGTCTCATAAATTAGACTTCAAAAATATTAATGAAATCGATGTGACTAGACTATGCACCATACTTGGAGTAGATGCTGTAGTATCCGGTCAAATAGAAACAGATCAGCCTATGTCTGACGAATTGGCTAGGGGATTAAATATTGCCAAAAAACTGGCTTGGGATTTAAGTTCTACCATCGGTGCTATAGGAAGAAATGTAAAAACTACTACAAACAAAGGCTGGTGCACCATGAATCTTTTCGAATCTACCCATGGAGATAGGCTATGGTCGTATAGAAATGACCTTGAAATGGGACAAGGCAGTGAGATACAGGATGTGATCAATAAGCTGATGGTGAAGGGTGCCAAGAAATTTCCGTATAACCGTTAGTAGTATCTAATTGTTTTCTTGACAAACACAATTAAGAACCAGTGAAAAACAAATTACTGACTATACTACTAAGCCTTGTGATTCTTATTTCGTGTCGTGATGACAATATTTGCCCAAAGGCAGGATTCCTTGGCAGATATTGGTCACCAGAGAACAATAAGAGTTTAAGAATATCTCGGGATCTAATTGATAGCTTAGAACATAGTGATTGCTGTTTGGCTTATTCATCGAATATGGATGAAATTATTTATTGCCTCAATGGGATATTTATAACAACAAAATATCTAAACCATGCTACAGGTGAAACACTCGTCTGCGAATTTGAAAAACTAAACTTTAGCTGTGATTGCATTGGGAAGATATTTGATCCGGTTGTATTGTACCATGATTTTGATGTTGTGGAGTACAACGGGGTCTGTTGGGAGGCAATAGCACAAGGGATAGGAGTTACACCAGGTCTCTGGCTCGAGAATGGTAACGATATTTGGATTGAATGTGAAGAATAACAAATAAATAAATAATAACCGAAGAATGAAACACGCAATTCCCTATTCATTATTAATAGCAATACTATTGACCTCATGTAGTGATAATAACGATCCGACATGCAGTGACGGTATATTAAACGGAACTGAAATCGGAATTGATTGTGGAGGCAATTGTCCGGCATGTATCAAAGACATCTTTGGCCTCTATGATGGATTGCTCAGAATAAGAGATCACAATGATATGGAAGAAATAATATTCGAATCACCTGATGCAATATTGTCGATTTCCTCCTGCGATTCTGAATGCATTGAATTACGATTTCAAGCAGATGGTGGAAGTACAACGGCTAAGGGTTCTTACACTCTTGAAACTGGATATTATTCGATGCATCTACCCCCTGTCTATGAAATAGAAGGAGAGATACAATCCTGGGAACTGGATTACATGGATGGGTCTGGTACATTCAACTATATTGACAATACAATATCCTTGTCCTTAGTTGTATCTGATGAAAATAGTATAGGAAATACTGAAAGTATTTATTTCTATGAAGGAGAACAAAATTGAAAACCAGAATTCATTAGATTATTTATTAACGAAACTGTGATGAAGGAACTTATACTGTCCCGAAAATAATATAATCATGCATAGTTGACTAAGATACTATTGCAAAAATCAAATGTGCTACCTGTTTGTTTAACGTCATGCGTTAAAAATGATAAAAATGCGCTATAGTGGTAAAATTAGTTGATTGCTTAATTGAAACGTACTAAACCTTAACCAAAAAAAAGACTATGAAAAATATATTGGTTGTATTGATTATGTCATTCTTAATTGTCTCTTGTAGCGATTCTCCGACATGTGACGATGGCATTCAAAATGGCGATGAATCAGGAATTGATTGTGGACGTGATTGCACTGCTTGTGCCAGCTGTACAGATGGCATTCAAAACGGCAATGAATCAGGAATTGACTGTGGAGGAGAATGTGATCCTTGTATTGATAAACAAGAATTACTCATAGGCGACTGGAAGGTTGAAACTTTTATCGGTTTAGGTGGCACTAATTTGATAGGGACCAATAGAGAAGAATTATTTTTCAAATTCTTGGAGAATGGTGCTATATCAGTTTTTTCTCATTTTACAAATGGTATAAATGTCCAAGTAAATAAAGAGTATACCATAGGCGGCGATTTTGAAATGTCTTTCTATTTTGATGGTGAGGAACTCGTTATGGTTGATTGTGAGTTTACAGACAACGATAATACATTAAATTTATCGGGGATATGGATTGGTGAGCCTGTGAATGCAAAACTTGTAAGGGTGACAGAAGATCTATGTTCAGGTACTAACTGTAATGATGGTGAAAGTTTCTATGGTTATTGTGTATGTCCAAGTGGAGTTGAAGGTACTAATTGCGAAGTGACACGAGGTCCTGCAGGTGGTATAATTATTCATGACAAAGGGTCATTTAGTGATGGATGGCAGTACATTGAGGTACATACTGCATTATTTAGCGACAAGCCAGTTGGTTGTAGTAATTTAGAAGGTAAGAGCAGCTTCAATTCTATAGGGACGGGTAAATCTAATACCGCAAATATAAATATATATTGTCCTACTGGTAGCGGACACGCTGCTCGAGATGCAATAAATTTCTCTGTAAATGGATATGATGATTGGTATCTTCCATCTCTTGATGAATTAAGAGCTATTGGACCATTTCAAAAATATATTATAGAATACGATGCGCTAAATCCCTACAGAGATTTACAAACATCATCATTTGTGAATAAGCAATCTTGGGTTGTAAAATTTAAACCAGAAGGGACAGAGTGGTTTAAAGCTTCAGCATTAGTAGGAAGGGAGTTTTTAGTGATAAGGAATTATTAAGATATACCATGCAAAATTGGACTGTATGAAGAGAAATATGTGCGATTCAAGACCATGATAATATAGTAGTAAATACTTACTATTTATGTAAGGCTTCAATACTTCTAGCTCTCACCTTTCACCAACGATTCCAATTTCTTCATCCTGGGATCGAAAAGCAAAAATGAACATGTGACCGCTGCCATCTATTTTAAATCCCAACTAAAAGATCGTTGATGAAAGAGGACAATTTTGCATTGAATATGTCTATAGACCGAGTAGTAAATGTGTCGCAATCAGAACATAGAACGTCGCAAGATTAGTAAGACCTATAGTCATGACAAAACTACCCCAAAATTAATCAGGTTTAAAAAATCACACAAAATAGTATTTGTGTACAAAATGCCTTTTGTGCGCGATAACGGTACTTTTAAGGATATTAAGAATAACTCATTTTAAATACTGACCTACCTCGCGATCGCCGTAGCCCGCTTCTCTCTTATCACGGTAACCTTTACCTGCCCAGGATACTGCATCTCATCCTGGATCTTCTGCGAGATCATGAAGGCAAGATCATCGGCATAGGCATCACTCACCTTGTCACTCTCAACGATAACTCGCAGCTCTCTACCCGCCTGAAGGGCATAAGCTTTCTGAACCCCGTCATGAGCCATTGCAAGATCTTCTAATTCACCGATCCGCTTAAGATAACTTTCGAGAATCTCACGTCGCGCTCCAGGTCGCGCTCCTGAGATGGCATCGCAAGCTTGGACTATCGGACTGATGATGTTATTCATCTCCAACTCATCATGGTGAGCTCCTACCGCATTGAGTATTACCGGATGCTCCTTGTGCTTCTCACAGATCTGCATTCCTAGTAAAGCATGTGACAATTCTGATTCTTCCTCAGTAACTTTTCCAATATCATGTAACAGGCCTGCTCGCTTGGCCATTTTGACCTGCTTGGGCGATAATCCTATCTCGGCAGCCATAGCGGCACACAGATTAGCTGTCTCCATGGAGTGCTTGAGGAGGTTCTGACCATACGATGATCGGAATCTCATGCGGCCTACCATCTTGACAAGGTAGGGATGGAGTCCGTGTATATCAAGATCGATAACCGTCCTCTCCCCTATTTCTACAATCTGTTCTGTAAGTTGCTTTTTAACTTTAGTGACAGTCTCCTCGATCTTGGCTGGGTGGATACGTCCATCGGCTACTAACCTTTTAAGTGACAAGCGACATATCTCCCGGCGTATCGGATCAAAGCTGGATATGATGATTGCTTCTGGTGTATCATCTACAACAATCTCAGCTCCTGTCGCCGCTTCCAGCGCTCTGATGTTCCTGCCCTCACGACCAATGATCTGACCTTTGATATCATCAGATTCCAGATTGAATACCGATACAGTATTCTCAATGGTATATTCAGCACACATTCTCTGTATGGTCTGAATGATAATTTTTTTGGCTTCTTTATTGGCGTTGGACTTGGCCTCCGATACAGCTTCCTTTTCTATGGCCAATGCCTCGGACACTGCTTTTGATTTGATAGCATCCAGTAGTTCGTCCTTGGCTTCTGACTCAGAAAGCTTAGCAACGGTTTCCAGCGCCTTGATGTGCTTTTCATTGGCCTGATCGAGATCTTCTTTCTTCTTGGCTACAATATTAAGTTGCTTATCTAGATTCTCTCGAATTGACTTGGCCTCTGCTTCTCGTTGCTCTATGTTTTCTATCTCATTTTTGAATTGACCTTGCTTCTGCTTGAGTTCAGTCTCTAGCGCCTTGACATTCATCTCGCGCTCTTTCATTTCAACTCTCTGATCAGCTTTGAATGACTCAAAATCTAATTTAAACTTGTTGAACTTCTCCTTGGCCTCCTGAATCTTTTTCCTCTTAATACTTTCGTTTTTCTGCTCGGCCTTTCCTACTATTTTCTCGGCCTTGGTCTCAGCCTCATCTGTTATCCTCTTAGCTGTAAGACGGGCTTCTTGAATCACCAAGTCAGCCTTCTTATTCATCTCGTTGACCTTAGATTTATTTGACTTGGCAAGTAGAAAATTGCCAATAAGAAATCCAACAACCAGCCCAGCTACTGCTGCTATTATTATCATAGTATCCATCGATCCTAATTTAAAGGTTTCAAAATCATCAATACACTTAATGTATTGACACAATCGAAATACTATGAACTAAAGAAGATTCAGGAGATAGAATCCAATATGGATTCTATATTAGAAAGACTTTTAAGATCTACATTCCCCTTGTCAGATATTCCATTCTTTCTGCCCTCCATTGCGTATGTGATCAACGCCATGGCTATCACATCTTGCTTATCTCGCTCAGCATATCTAACCTGAAAATCATTGATTCTCAAGGAAATTTCCTTTTCTATGTCAGTGATGTATGAGGATTCATCTTTAGTAACTATCAATGGGTAATTTCTACCTGCAATATGAATAGTTACTTTTTTTGTTTCTTCCAAAATTTGATCTTATGGCGTCAATTCGCTTATGCAAGCGTTGATTTCATTTATGTATTTATCCAATTGACTCTTTACCTCATCTTTCCATCTAATATCTTCAGTAGCCATAGAGCTACCTATCTCCAACTGTTCTCCAGCTCTGTATTTACGATTTATTTTATCTAATATTTCTTTATGTTTTGCTTGTAAAACTTCATGCTCTTTTGACAAAGTTTTATACTTATCAACCAGTGCTGCGGTCTTTTGTTCTATCTCCGCAAGTCTCGTTTCTAAGCTTTGCATGCCTAAATATACTCTGACTTACGCATATTTCGAGCCAAATCATGTCGGATTTAGTCAAATAATCCAGTCTAAGTTTATGGATCCATCTTATTTAATCGATCATTTCCTAATAGTAGCACCCAGTTTTGATTCAAATTGAGCAATCAATTTAGTCATAAACTTGTCCACTTCTTTATCCTTTAGTGTCTTTCGGGTATCCTCAAAGAGAAAGCTCAGCGCATAAGATTTTTTACACATGCCAAGTTGCTTTTCATTCTTGTAGATGTCAAACAAACTAACATTGCTTAGTGCTCCGTACTTAAGCTCCTTAGCAATTTCTGAAAGTGCCTCGTAAGAGACAGATTCGTCTATAACTACGGCAAGATCCCTCTTTACCGACGGATATGGACTTATATCTGACGTCTGGGTTTTATGATCAGTGGCGTCTACCATTGTCTTGACATCAAAGCAGGCATAGTAAACCTCCTGCTTTACGTCCATCTTCTTACAGATTGAAGATTCAACTGCGCCTATCGTTACCAAGCAATTATCACCTTTATATATGTCAATGCCATATTCGAGATCATCAGAAGATGTCTCTTTTGCAGTAACACTTTTGACATTCAGTAAAGACAATACTGAATATACATCTGATTTTAAAGCATGAAAATTAGTATCTCTGGCCTTTCCTGCTATCCAATGATCAGGAGCCATTTTACCCGAAAGAAAGATACTCATATTTTCTTGCTCCGAGAAATCCTCCCCATCTTGAGAATACACTCTTCCGTACTCGTATAATTTCAGATCTGTTTGCTGCCTATTGATATTGTGCCTTACCGCTGATAAGCCACTCAAGAGCATATTGGGTCTAAGAACATCGAGTTGTACGTTGCTAGTGTTATTTATATGAACAAGATTACCCCTTTCCGCTTCGTCAACCCAGGAGGACTCAATGATTGACATGTTCATCATTTCATGATAACCGTATGATGATAGATAGTTCTTGACTCTTTTTATTATGTCGGTTTTTGAAGGATAGTTGTCATAGTTCAATGTGCTTTTTACAGAATTCCCTACCTCTACCTTATTGAAGCCATATATTCTCAATATCTCCTCGATCACATCAACATCGCGCGTGACATCAGCTTTATTGGTAGGTACATACACTTTAACGCTATCGTCATCGACCGGTTGAATTTCCATATTGAGTGCTCTGAGGATATCATGAACTATTCCCTTCTCAAGATCCACCCCCACATATGTTTTTACCTTATCATATCGCAATTGTAGTACCTTCTTCTCCACCTCATCTGGATATTCATCTATTATCTCCGATGAGATCACTCCACCTCCATACTCTTTGATTAATATGGCAGCGCGCTTAAGCGCCATCACAGTAATCGAGGGATCGCTTCCTTTCTCAAAACACTTTGCCGCATCTGTTCGTAAGTCATGTCCTGTACTAGTTCGTCTTATTGATCCTGCATTGAAGTGTGCAGATTCAAGAAAAATATTGGTTGTCGCTTCGGTGACTCCACTGCCAATACCACCAAAAACTCCTGCGATACACAATCCTTCCCGATTGCCGTCACAAATCATCAGGTCATCAGACATCAGTTTTCTATCTGCGTCATCTAATGTCTTGAAAGTCGTACCATCTTCCAGAGTATCGACGATTATCTTCCTACCAGCGATCTTATCTGCGTCAAAAGCATGAAGTGGCTGCCCCATCTCGTGAAGGACGTAGTTGGTAATATCAACTATATTATTGACCGGACGTACGCCAATAGATCTTAATTGATTCTGAATCCAATCTGGACTTGACCCTATTTTTACATCACTGATCATGACTCCCGAATATCGAGGACATAGATCTGGACGTATCACCTCGACATCCATATCGTACGTGGTCTGATCTACTTTAAACGATGTTACGTCAGGAAGCTTGACATCATAATCTTCTCTTTTATTTATCCTGAAATAAGCGGCTAAATCCTGTGCAACACCGAGATGACTTGTCGCATCTGATCTATTGGGGGTTAGCCCAATATCATAGATCGTATCCGTTGTAACGTCGAATATCTCAGTTGCATCAGATCCAGGTGGTTGTGAAGTGTCGAGCACCATAATTCCATCATGACTTCTTCCTAGATGCAACTCATCTTCAGCACAGATCATCCCTTCGGATGTCTCTCCACGTATTTTACCTTTCTTTATTTTCCAAGGCTCTCCTTCCGTAGAATACAGTGTACTTCCCACAGTAGCAACCAGTACTTTTTGGCCCGCATCCACATTGGGAGCTCCACAGACGATCTGCACATCTTCGCCAGATCCTATATCCACCTTACATACTGATAGTCGATCTGCATTGGGATGCTTTACTCGATCCTTGACCTCTCCAATGACTACACCTTTTAGACTCCCAGGGATGGACTCAAACGGTTCTATGCCCTCCACTTCAAGCCCCAGATCAGTCAAGATTTCAGCCAGCTCCTCACGAGATTCCTCGATACTTATATACTTCCTCAACCACGCCAATGATACCTTCATTTGATAAAATTATATGAGGGGCAAAGATAAGAATAGGTTTAACCCTGTGTCACAGTGACAATTGATTTATTTCCTGTTTAGCACAGTAATAGAAGATCTGTCACCGGAGCTTCAGCTTATAAAAGGTTAATTAGAGGTTAAATGAGCAGATGGACTTTACTTAAAAAATACTAAGGCCTAATTTGCACTTATCAAACAACTATTTATGCGATTTATCAATGTATTATCCCTTATTCTCCTTGTCGGTATTGTAAGTTCCTTTGTCAATATTGAAAGTGGGTCAAAAAAATTGCCTGCCGTTGAAATTACTAAGTACGATGGCACAGTTGTTGACATCCAAGAATACACTTCCAAGGGAAATCTAAGTTTTGTCACATTCTGGGCATCCTTCTGCAGACCTTGTCATATGGAAATGGACGAACTAAAAAAAGTACAAGACAGATGGCAGAAGGAATATGGAATCGAGATTATTGCAATCAACGTAGATCGCCCTCGATCATTCAACAGAGCAAAAGCCATGGTGTCAAAGCGTGGATGGGATTTTACGCATATGCGAGACAAAACGTCTGAGCTCAGCGCAGAAATGAGAATATCATCCATTCCGAAATCATTCATCATCAATGGTGAAGGTAAGATCGTCTATACAAGTCGAGGTTTTGCTCCCGATATTATTCAGAAGCTGGAGAGGGAGATTAAGAAGAATATTTAATCAGCCATGAGCCTTTGAACCATGAGCTGTCAGATTAGAAGGTCTATGGGGGTGTATGGGTTGGCGATAGCTGATTGCTATTTATACGTACTTTTGCTACATGTCGTGGCCGAGAGAAAGATTAATCACAGTGGCAGGAACAGGTCTGCTATTCCTAGTTGCACTAATCTACTTTCATAAAGACAAAACAAGAATATTTTATGGTGATGCTCTGGGGTATTACACATACCTGCCCGCTCACTTCATCCATCATTCACTACTGAATGTTGATGATCCAGATTTCCTTGCTAGTATAGATCAGGACGTCGCTTATCAAATTAATGGATTCAAGTACAACTACCCTGTTAATGATAAGGGAAACTCTATAATTCAATATACCTATGGTACGTCACTGATGTACTCGCTAGGGTTTTTTCTTACTTACTCTATAGACACTCTGAGTGGTATGACTCCTCATGGATATGAGCATCGATATCAGACAGCCATCAAGTGGATAGGATTTCTGTATTTGCTACTGGGCTTGTTATTCACATATAGGTCTTTGTCTTTTTTCTTCAAACCAATGGAGAGCATACTTGCAACTGCGGTATTGATCATCGGGACCAATCTACTGTGGTTCACCTTCTTCCAATTTGGTATGGCTCATGTACCCGTCTTTTTTCTTTTCTCGGTACTACTCTTTTTCTCACTCCGATTATCAAAAGAAGTAACTTTCTCCAATGTCATTGTCATAGCACTCTCATCAGCTCTTATCACACTTATCCGCCCATCTGACATTGTATGTCTTCTTATTCCTCTAATTATCGGTGGTAGAAATCTTTATGAACAACGATCAGCGAAACTGTTTTTATGGCTTCTATCAGGAATCATTCTTGCCCTCGTCATCGCTTTTCCACAGTTTCTTTACTGGAAAAAGATGACAGGGGATTGGCTTTTTTATAGCTATGGTGAGCAGGGATTCAATTGGATCAAACCAAAAATTATCGATGGACTATTCAGTGCTAGAAATGGATGGTTTGCCTATACTCCTGTCATGCTCATCGCTTCACTTGCTTTTCTTTTTCTAAAGAATCTTCCTGGAAAATTGAAGCTGACATTCTTGGTTTTTATTCCACTATACATCTACATTATCTACGCGTGGTGGTGTTTCAATTATATCAATGGTTTTGGCTCAAGGCCAATGATCCATGTCTATCCATTGATGGCAGTAGGGATAGTGGCTATTTTATCACACCATAGAACATGGATTAGAAGAATAGGAACCATAGGCATTGTCTTGTCTTGCCTAGTGAATATCATTTATACAGCCAAGGCTCACAATGGACAACTATTTGCCGATGAGTCAACCCATGACTACAATCTAGCCATCCTTACTAAGTCCAGACCTACATATAACGACCTCCAGAAACTTGACCAAACTCCTGACCAACCCAGTCGTATCGTTAAAGAAAACCTCATAAAATCAGCTGTCCCTGATACGTCAAATGGCAACGTTTACCTTGACTCTCTGATCAATGAATATATCTATTCTAATCCTAGATCAGAAGAGTTTCCACCAATGAGAGCCGAGCATATCATTACTCCTGAAGACCTGAAATCACCATGGATCAAAGTCGAGGTGGAGGGCCGATTTGAGGATGTATCTTATGTCACATATAACCAACACAAGTTGATCCTATTTATTGAAAAGACAGATGGACACAACATCTATAACGACATCCGCATCAATAACAAAATAGGTAAAATTCCTCCTTACGATGGTCCAATGGAAGTGCGAACATCATTTCTAGACCTATGGGGTAAGGTGTTCTTTTACTATCCCACCAATAACCTGAATGCCGGTGATAAAGTATCTGCATACATCTGGAATGTAAGGCAGAAACCTATGAAGATAAAATCAATAAGTCTCTATACAGCGCGATAACAACGGAGCGATCTATTATGGACTCCTATTTGTATTAGAACAAGTCCTCTTCCGCAGCCTGATATACTTCTTTACTATCTCCCGCAACATTGGCGACACTTGCTACCACATGCATGTTTTCAGGAATATAGGGACCACCAAGGTCTTCTTCAGGAAGAACGTAAGTAAATGAACGAGCAATGATATCGTCTTTCGCCAATGTCGATGGCAAAGGATTTCCATTAAAAGCTGTCAGTATTTTGCGCAAGACATGGTTGTGTTCAAAATCCGGGATGACTTCTGCCGAATTGAGCTGAGCATCAATAATATGACTTTGGGTAAGCATCACACTAAGTCTAAAATCTCCTGTGAGGTCCACAAGTGGGTTTATACTCACCGTAACATCTACCTCTCGACTGACAGGATTATAGTCACTACCCACGAAGATGCTCATAACATGAGCCTTGTCCAATTCATCCTGTACCAGAGATTGCCATAATCCGGAAATAGAAACGGACAACTCGCTAGGATGATCATCAAACTGAACTCTATTAATTGCTGCTGCAGGTTTACCTAGCCATGGTCTTAGATAATCCTCAAGATTTTTGCCTTCCTCTGATCGGAAATCATACTGGCTCTCACCTGTCACTGGTTTCGCTAGAAAATCACCATGAACTGCCACGGCAACTACATTATCTGGAAAGTTTTCAAGGATCTGCTCGACAGCCGCCGTTCCAGCAGGACAGTTTGGGCAAGAAGCTCCTGTAAGTTCCTCAATCAATACTACTCTGTCAGTTGTCGGTGGAACGAATTCCGGAATGACTACCATCTTTTCATTACACCCTACCCCTATGTAAATAGTAAGAAAAAGGATCCATATTATATTATTATTCATCTCTAGTTTTTAGAATGTTGAGGAAACTGTCATTTTAATTCCGCTAAATGCTGGCTCGAGTCTACAGATACCACCTGTACACACAACACCTTCTACTTGTTTTACGTATCTGACACCTAGCCTATTAGACTTATTGATATAGACTACCCCAAGAGTAGGAAAGAGGTTCTTTTTGGCTTCACCCGTATCTGGGTCTTTGGGTGCTTTACTACTAGGTGAAACATTGTACATTCCTGATGCCTCAAATATCCAATGAGGTGCTAATCCAAACTCAGCGAGTAAAAATGCCCAACTACCAAAATCTTCATCCGTGCTCATATATTGAGATTCAAGTCTCAGTGATTTTTTCCGATCAAACTTGTAAAGAAAATCTACAAATGGGGTGATGGTCTTCACTAGCGGCACCTCAGGTTTTACTTCATACACTTCTTGGTTATAGGTCTGTAATTGTACTCCTCCCAAAACTTGCCACGTCCTTCCCTTTTTGTATAGACCACTTAGATATATTTCTTCATAAAGTTGCTCTCCACTCAGCTTGGTTATGTTGGAATAGTTTGCATTGAAGTTTATTTTTCTGGAGGGTGAATAATTTACATCAACTTGAAAAGCTTGCTCACTGAGGTCCTGAGTCGCTGGGCTATACCTTGAAGTGAGTCGGTAAGTGTTCTCCCTATTCATGGGTGGGATATAATTTATCAGTCCATTGTTGAGAGATAGTGTAGGGTCAGTTCTGAAGTTAAAATTCTCGGTACGTTTTCCTTCTACCGTAATTCCCAGACCATTGGCGGCATAGCTCAAGCTAGAGTATATCACAGATCCACTCTCTTTAACAATTTTACCCGGTTGGGGTCCGATCAATGTCTGCCTCATAGAATCAGGATGAACGAATGCCTCAGGTGTTTTATATGCCGTTTCTAAATACCATGTCCACTTGTTATCAAAGCTCATGGTGTTGAAAAAAGATAGTGCATGGGTGTTATACTCCGGTTTGACACGATCAGATTCTTGATATGTTGCCAGGATATCGACAACTCGGTCCATAGATTCATCGTCGAGTGTGCGATTGACGTATCCAAGGCCAGGTGAAATGGTAAGTGATTTTTCGTCAGAGAGTTTCTTGAATCCCTCTATTGAAGCACCTTTCAAGATAGAACCGTACGTATCGAATCTATTTTTTTGCCTGCCGGTAAATGCCTTGGCACTCCAGTTGTCATTGATGGCGTATGAGATTCTTGCACCTAAAAGAGCGTTATCGATCAACAGGGGTCGTTGCTCATAAGCTCGATAAATAATTCCACTTCCTATCTGATCGTAGATGTGACCAGCATAGACTTCTAGTTTCCCAATTTGCTTCTTAGCATAGAATCTCCCGAGGCCTTGATCAGTATATGAGTCGTTGGGGTTCAGTAGATTTGAATTATTGAAGTAATCAAACCTCACTCCCACATTCAGATCTTGTTGGTGGTAATTGAGATTAAACCAGCCCTCAGATCCATAGAGTTGACGATCATACTGGGGAATATTGTCGGCACCAATGAGAGAATCTCTAATGAAAATATTGGCATTTGTCTCAAATCCACCAGAGAAGTGACCAGGGTTTTGGGCAACAACAATCAATGAGGAAAGTAGTAACCCAAGAATCAAAATGTAATTTTTCATAAAATCATTAAGATTTTACCCAGCCTCGGTTAAAAATTGGTTAAACAAGACACTTATCTGGACTGGGTTGTGTTTTATATATATCTTGAATATCGTAAACGAAAAATTCAATTGCCTAAAATTAATTCTAAAAATGAAATTAAGTTTCTTACCCTGCCTATTATTTCTAGCATTCATGACTATGTCGTTTGGGACGACAGTCGATAGAGGATTTCCAACTGTCAATGTCAAGACCCTCAATGGGGAGTTAGTTGACATACAAGACTACATAGAAGAAGGTAAAGTGACTATAGTGAGCTTTTGGGCTACTTGGTGTTCTCCATGTAAGCGTGAGTTAGATGCCATCATGGATTTCTACCCTGAATGGAGAGATGAACTAGAAGTAAATATGATAGCTATTACTACTGATAATGCAAGAAGTGTTGCAAAAGTACCTGGTATAGTAACTGCTAAAGGATGGGAGTACACCATTCTGCAGGATTACAAGCAAGAACTCCAGTCAGAGCTGAGTTTCCAGACCATACCACAGACGTTTGTATTGGATAGAAGTGGAAATATAGTTTACAGCCACAATGGCTACAACCCAGGAGATGAATATGAGCTTGATGATCTAGTAAGAGAATTGAGCGAGTAAATTTAACTTCCGACTAACTAATAAGCCAGTCTTTCATAGTGAGAGGCTGGCTTTTTTATCTAAATGCTTACGAATGCTAGTTTATATATCACGTCGGGTAGATTCCCCTACGTGGAGATATTGATGGTGATGGCATTAAGGATTATATTGTAAGTTATGGATCTAAAGGAAGCTAGCTCCTACTTTACTTGAGTACGGCGGCCAAGGGGAGTCAGATCGTCGCACCCGTTGCATGCTTCCATTCAACCTACTGTTGTTAGATTTTTTTAAAATTGCACGGTTATAGCAAAATTTGTATATCATGATCGATCGATTAAAAGTCCCCAGAAAGCTTAAATATTCCTTACAAGAATCCACAGTATTGGAAGCTAGCTCCTACTTTACTTGAGTACGGCGGCCAAGGGGAGTCAGATCGTCGCACCCGTTGCATGCTTCCATTCAACCTACTGTTGTTAGATTTTTTTAAAATTGCACGGTTAAGTAGCAAAATTTGTATATCATGATCGATCGAGCACTTAAAAGTCCCCAGAAAGCCATATGAATATCGTAATTCGTTAGAATTACTTAGAATTCATCACTTCATCTATCGATTCCTGAATCTCCATCCAACCTAGTTCTTTGTTTTCTATTTCTGATTGAATTTTTGACAATTCCTGAGAGAGTTCATTGATCTTAGTACCAGATAAAGTTTCATCGTGGAATCGAGATGATATTTCTTTCTTTCTTTCCTCTAGATCATCGAGTTCTTTTTCGATGGCCTCTATTTCTCTCTGTTCATGATAGCTAAGCTTTCTCTTGACCTTTACTGCATCTGGCACCTCTGATTTTACTTTGACATCCGGTGTAGTCGATACATGGACGTTGTTCTTCTTCCCTGATTCTCGGTACTGGGTGTAGTTCCCGTTATAGTCTCGTATCGCTCCATTTCCCTCAAGTACGAAAAGGTGATCGGTAAGTTTATCCATGAAGAATCGATCATGAGATACTATAATGACACATCCCTTAAATTGATTAAGATATTCTTCAAGCACATTTAAAGTAAGAATGTCAAGGTCGTTGGTGGGCTCATCCAGTATAAGAAAATTAGGATTCTTCATCAGGACGGTGAGTAGCAACAGCCTACGTCGCTCACCACCAGAAAGTCGAGAGACATAGACCTGCTGTTGAGGTCGAGGAAACATAAATCGTTCAAGTAATTGTTCAGCGGTAAGTTTTTGTCCTTTGGGCATGGGCAGATACTCGGCAATATCTCTGATTACATCTATCACCCTCTTATCCGTATCAAGAAGCAGTCCTTCCTGATTGTAATGACCAAAAACTACCGTCTCACCAACAACAACTCTTCCCACATCAGGTTTGAGGTCCTTCATCATCATTCTGATCAGTGTTGTCTTACCGGTTCCATTGTTGCCAATGATTCCTACTTTTTCTCCTTTTTTAAACTTATACGAGAAGTCATGGACCAATACCAGATCATCATAGGCCTTTTCCACATTATACAGTTCCAGAATCTTGCTACCCAATCTACTCGATTCAATACTTAGAATTAGCTCCTTGTCATCCAGATTCTTAAACGCTTCCGACTTGATTCCCTGAAAATTACTTACTCTTGACTTGGCCTTAGTGCCTCGTGCCTTAGGCTGTCGGTTTATCCAATCCAGTTCTTTCTTATAAAGCTTTACATACTTGTCCTTCTCTATCCGTTCATTCTGAATCCTCGTCATTCGTTTTTCCAAAAAGTCTGTATAGTTTCCCTTGTAGGAATACAGATTACCCTTATCTAGTTCTAGGATCTCATTGCAGACTCTCTCAAGGAAGTACCTATCATGCGTTACCATAAAGAGGGTACGACTTGCTTTCTCGAGATAATTCTCCAACCATTCGATCATTACAATATCAAGGTGGTTAGTAGGCTCGTCGAGGATGAGAAAATCAGGATTTGCAATGATCAGCTTTATAAGAGCCAGTCTTTTTTTCTGGCCTCCAGATAAGCTCCCTACCTCAGCGTCTAGGTGTCCTACATTGAATCTGGAGATGAGTTCCTTTATCTCCACTTCGACGTTCCATGCATGTAGCCTGTCGACAATCTGATAAGTCGCATCTATTCTTTCTTGATCCTTTGATTGCAACGCTAATTCATAATTGCGAATCGCATTTAGGTTTTCGTTATCCGAGGAATACACTTCATCAAAGACTGTTGAAGTTGGACTGAGCTGGGGATCTTGCTGAAGGTAGTAAATCGCGATGTCTTTATTGAGGAGTATGCTAGATGTCTCACCCTCAACTGTATCTGTTCCCGCAATGACATTGAGCAATGTAGTCTTACCACTCCCATTTTTTGCGACAAGACCGATTCTATCTCCCTGACTTATATTGAGATTAATATCCTTAAAGAGAATCTTCTCACCGTAAGACTTTGAAGCATTTTCTATGCGGAGGAATTGCATGGCTGCAAGTATAAGCAGATACTTACACAGTTAAGTGTAAAGTATAAAGGAATCAGATACTATTTCCATAAATCTAGTGCCTTACTAACTCTGACTCTCTACTGATTAATATTAATGTCTTTGAGGATGTCGATGCATTCGGCGATATAAACATCACTGTGTACACCCTCAAGCCAGTCCTTATTGAGCTCGATACGGGAAGTGTCGATGTTAATTGTAGATAAGTCAACATAAATGTTCTCAGCTCGTAGCCCAGGAACAGGATCTTTGAAAAGGTCTTTGTACTTCTCCGCTTCCTCGTCTCTTGATTTTGCTAGAGCTGCAAATGCTTCTAGGCTGAGAGGATAGCTAGTATTCTCTCTCAACTCCTTTATCCTACTCGCATTGTCTAGAATAAGGTTAAAAGTGCCATTGCTTTCGACTCTTTCTTCGCTGTTGTCTCTGATCTCTTCATCATTATTTACCCTAAAAACTTCTTGGCTGAAAGGCAAGGATGCAATCTCCGACCACTCCATGGCTCCATCGTATTCTTTCTCACCGGCTTCGATGTAGTAATGATTGTCGGGTAGTATGATATCGGGTTTTACGCCTTTGAGTTGAGTTGACCCACCATTTATTCTATAGAACTTCTGCATTGTGAGCTTTACCGATCCCAATGGTTTCAACGTCTCATTACCTTTGATTCCACGATCTAAATCAAAAATCCGCTGAACAGTTCCTTTTCCATATGTGGAGTTACTTCCTACAATGACAGCTCTATCATAATCCTGTAGAGCTGCAGCTAATATCTCGGATGCCGAGGCACTATACGAATTGACCATAACCAACAGTGGTCCATCATACTTTACACCAGCATCTTTGTCTTTATAAATGTATGGTTGATCTTGACGAGATTTAACTTGGACGATAGGACCTGACTCTATAAATAGACCCGACATATCGACGACGTCTCTTAAAGATCCTCCACCATTGCTTCTCAGGTCTAGTATGATACCATCTACATTCTGGTCTTTTAACTTCTCGAGTTCTCTTGCTACATCTGCAGCGCAGCTATTACCATCTTCCTTTTCAAAACTTGAGTAAAACTTAGGCAATTTTATATAGCCTATTTTTTCATCATCATCTTTTCTTAAGATCAATGACTTAGCAAATGTCTCCTCTAGCTGGACAACATCTCGTTCTATCTCTACATCGCGAAGACCTTCATCGTCTTTGACAGTAAGAATCACACGAGTACCTTTATCACCCCTGATTTTTTGGACTACATCATCAAGTCTCATACCGGTAACATCTACGCCTTCTTCGTCTTTCTGTGTTACTCTTACGATCTTATCATCTACCTTGAGGTCTTTCCCTTTCCATGCAGGTCCTCCTGGTACAATCTCCATGACCTTAGTATAATCCCCATCAGTAGTCAATCGAGCACCAATACCTTCCAGTTTTCCTCCCATTCTAATGTCGAAGTCCTCCTTGTCCTTAGGTGAGAGGTAATCAGAATGAGGATCATAGAGATGAGTCATGGCATTGAGATATGCTTCGAATCTATCCGATCTTCTCAGCTGATCTATTCTTTTAAACCAAGCATCATAAATATCCTTGGTTGTCTCTATGGCTTCCTTCTTTAGTTCTTCAATAAGTTTTGGGGATTCAGCATCATCTTGATCAGCAATCTTCCCCTCGAGTCTCGTCAACACATCATATTTAATAATCTTACGCCACCTCTCTTTTAGCTCGGCTTTGGTTGTAGCATAACTCACTTTTTTATAGTCCATCTCGAGATACTCATCTACACTGAAGTCAAAATCCGATTCTATAGCAGACTGGTAATACCCCTTAGCTCTGTTAATTCCCACGTCAAGTAATTCCAATGACATGTCAAAAAACTCAAACGTCCGCTCCTGGGTTTGGTTATCAATCGATAACTCGTACTTCTTCATCGCATCGATGTCTTCTTTGACAAAATATCTCTTGCCACCATCCATGTATTTGAGGTAGTTTTCAAAAACCTTCTTTGAAAAATCATCATCAATAGGAATGGGATCAAAGTGGACTTGCTCAAGATAATTGAGCATGGCATAAAGGATGAGACCTTCTCGCTCTTTATTGTCTACACCAGAATAGAAAGACCCCAATGTGAGAATACTCACTAAGAACGTAATGATAACTGAAGATTTAAAGATCATGATTATGAGTTTAAACTTGATGCAATATCCATGAAGGTAACAACAAATAAAAGTACTTGATTAAAACGAATCAGAATCTATTCTCGTTCATTTTCAGAAATATTTAACGGTGAATGCATGGATTGTATAAGCTCTTGCGCACTCGTATCTCATTCATATTAGATCATGAGATGTTTTAGCTAAGCTGTTAATGTTATAGAATTGAGCTTGTTTATGAGTTTATCAATTGCTTTCATTACTCGATCAGATTGAGCTTCTGAAGCTTTCTTGCTTCCTGAAACATATTGTCTTAACAATCCAGGGTTTAGCTTACCCAGTATTGCTAGTTGGCTTATGTTTATCTCGGGTAATAGATCAAAAACTGACTGGAGACTTACTTCGAATTTCAGTTTATAGCCTTCGTTATATTTCATTTTTAATTTTGGATCTTCATCGAAGAACATGTTTATAATTTCTTCTAAATTCTCTTTGACTTCGTTGTATGTCGATCCTCCTGCGACGCATCCATCTATTTGCTCTACGTAAGCAAAATAGCTATCTGCATTCCGTTCTATCGTTGCATTTAGTGTTTTCATATTATTTGATATCTGCTTGTCTCATTATCGATTTAAGTGTTCCAATAGGAATATCTTTTTTGCCGTGAAAAGGAATGACAATGATTCCTTTATACGACCCATGTTTGTATATATTATGACTACCTTTCTTGCGTACCAAGTACCAGCCTCTTTCCTTGACAAGTTTTTCCAATTCTTTGGCTGTCATATATTAAAGGTAGCAAATACGCTACTATCTTACAAGTAGTGGCTAATTTTTATTTCATAGAACTCAGAAGCACTCTACCCCTCCATTGTTTCAGTTTCCTAATGAAATCAAAAAAGCCCCACTGTAACAGCGAGGCTTTTATATTATTATCTTTTCTTCTACTAAATAAAAGGAGCGATCACCAAAGCAACCACAGACATCAATTTCAATAAGATATTGAGAGATGGACCAGAAGTATCCTTAAATGGATCACCTACTGTATCTCCCACAACGGTAGCCTTGTGAGCATCAGATCCTTTGTAATACATCTTACCATCGATTTCTACACCTTCTTCAAACATTTTCTTGGCATTGTCCCAAGCACCCCCAGCATTTGACTGGAAAATGGCCATCAAGACACCACAGACAGTAACTCCGGCAAGAACTCCTCCAAGCATCTCAGCTCCTCCTACAAATCCAAAAAGGACGGGAGTGACAATCGCAATAAGTCCTGGGAGGATCATTTCTCTGATAGATGCATTGGTCGATATCTCTACACATTTATCATACTCTGGTTTTCCGTCTGCCGCATCGAAAATTGCTCTATCTGCTTTAGACCAGTCTTTCATTTCCTTGCCCTCATTAGATTTCATCACACTAAGAGCTGCCTTGAGCTCAGGTATAGAATTAAATTGTCTTCTTACCTCGTTGATCATATCCATTGCAGCCCTACCTACTGCATTCATAGAGAGTGCAGAAAATAAGAATGGAAGCATACCTCCTATTAGCAATCCTGCCATCACCTTGGGTTGGGCAATGTTGATCGCTGTAATTCCTGCCGTCGCCATATATGCAGCAAACAAGGCCAGCGCTGTCAGGGCAGCCGAACCGATAGCAAATCCTTTACCGATGGCTGCGGTAGTGTTTCCTACAGCATCAAGTTTGTCAGTTCTTTGTCTTACTTCCTTAGGCAATTCTGCCATCTCGGCGATACCTCCTGCATTATCGGCAATCGGTCCATAGGCGTCTACGGCAAGTTGGATACCTGTATTAGATAGCATACCTACTGCTGCTATTGCAATACCATAGAGTCCTGCGAAATGATGTGCACCTATAATTGCAGCTGCGAGAACAATGATAGGAGCTGCTGTGGAGATCATACCTACACCAAGACCAGCAATGATGTTAGTTGCAGCACCAGTAAGAGATTGTTTAACTATAGATTTTACGGGTCCTGTCCCTGTACCTGTGTAGTGCTCAGTAATCATTCCGATGAGTAATCCAGCAGCAAGGCCACAAAGCACGGCGAAGAAAACACCATTGGCTGTGTAGTCTCCGAGGCCATTAGGCAACATCCATTGAGTAATAGCCCATGTAGCTGCCAGCATGACACCTGACGCGATAAACTCTCCTACGTTAAGCGCTTTTTGTGGATCTCCACCTTCTTTGACTTTTACAAAAAATGTTCCCAAAATTGAAGTAACAATTCCTACGGATGCCAAAACCAACGGAAGCAACACGGCATTCATTCCCCCAAACTCATTGCTTGATAAAAAACCTTGGCCACCTATAAAAGTTGCTCCCAGTACCATTGTACCAATAATAGAACCAACATATGACTCAAAAAGGTCAGCACCCATACCTGCCACATCACCTACATTATCACCTACATTATCAGCAATGGTCGCTGGATTGAGCGGGTGATCTTCTGGAATTCCTGCTTCTACTTTACCTACAAGGTCAGCACCTACATCGGCAGCCTTTGTATAAATACCGCCACCTACTCTGGCAAATAGTGCGATAGAAGATGCTCCAAACGAGAATCCAGTTAATACTGTGATGACTCTTGTAACTGCATCTATATCTTGTGTTCCAAACATATTGGAATACAATAAAAACAAGGATCCTAATCCTAGAACACCAAGTCCTACGACACCAAGTCCCATAACAGCACCACCAGCAAAAGCAACTTCAAGCGCTCTGCCGAGGCTTGTTCGTGCAGCGTTGGTTGTGCGCACATTGGCTTTGGTGGCCACTTTCATTCCAATGAATCCTGCAAGTGCTGAGCAAATCGCTCCCAATACAAAAGAAAGAGCTACTAAAGGAGAAGAACCCGAAGAATTGCCAGTAACTCCCAAGAGTATAGCCACAGCCACTACGAATATTGCCAGTACTTTATACTCAGCTTTAAGGAAAGCCATAGCACCATCTGAGATATTCTTAGCTATTCTAGCCATTTTCTCACCACCTACCTCTTGCTTTGAAACCCAGGATGATTTCCAAAAAGTGTAAAGCAATGCCAGCACACCGAAGGCCGGAATTGCATATATTAAATTCTGTGTCATAAAGAGTCGATTTTTCTACGTTGATTTAGTTAATTAAAAAAGGTCATTTAACAGCGTGCAAAAGTACATTTATAATGATGATTTCAGAAGTAGATAAGCGATAAGTTTTACGTGCAAAACAGCATGCAATTTCACGTATTTGGAAAGGCTGATTTTGTCAGGTAACTACTACAACGGCCATTGAACATGATCATCTATCGATCCTCGATTATGCGGTGTTTCAGGTGCCTTGTGATATCCCATATAAAATAGACCAAGGCATTTCTGATCAGTTTTCAGTTTTAAAAAGTCGCTGAGATGAAATACAGCGGGTGGGGTACTCCAGTAGCAGCCTATATTGAGGGCAGTGCATGAAAGCCACATATTCTGAACCGCACAGGCCACTGTTGCGGTCTCCTCCCACTCAAGTAATACGTCCGAATGCAGTTGCATACATATTGCGATGACAACATTGCTTTTTTCAAATTTGCTTACAATCTTGTCGTGTTTAGCTTGTTTAATTTTTTTTGCACCAGTAATTTCCTTGTATTTAGTGGCAAGTACGTTTCCGAAGACCATTTTCTCTTGTCCCTTGAATACGATAAGTCTCCATGGTCTTGTCTTTTTGTGATTGGGAGCTTGATTACCATTGATTAGAATTGCATTAATCAATTGGTTATCGATTTCTTTCTCGATGTAGTGAACCGGGAAGATACTTCGTCTAGAGTTCATGATCTTGCTCAGGTCTTGTATATCTGCCATAATGTTTTATACGACTTAAAATATTTTTTAGATTAATCTAATTTTTAATTACATTTGTCATTAATAATAAGCAAATGACGTCAATAACCGAAGAAAATTATCTAAAGGCGATCTACAAGCTAGGAAATAAGGACAAGAATGCCATAAGTACGAGTGCCATCGCAAACTTGTGTGGAACCAGTGCGGCTTCTGTAACTGACATGCTAAAGAAGCTCGCAGACAAGGAATACATCATATATCAAAAATACCATGGTGTTTCCCTCACCTCAACGGGTTATCGTATAGCAACAAGCCTCATTCGCAAACATAGGATGTGGGAGGTATTCCTAGTAGATAAGCTTCGATTCCGATGGGATGAGGTGCATGACCTCGCTGAGGAACTCGAGCACATAAAGTCTGATGACCTGATCAACAGACTCGATAATTTTCTGGGCAATCCAAAGTTTGACCCTCATGGCGACCCGATCCCCAATAAGGAAGGACGCTTTACCATAAGAAACCAACGGTCTCTCGACCAACTGCTTATCGGAGATTCAGGAATACTCATTGGCGTAAAGGAGCATGATCGCCCATTCCTTGAATTTCTTAATAACCTCGAAGTAAGTTTGGGAACACAGTTGTCAGTAGTAGAACGACTAGATTATGACAACTCGCTTAAGGTCATAATAAACGGAAACAAGGAGGCCTTGCTACCTCATAAGGTCAGTAGTAATTTACTTGTAAAAGATATCATATGAATAGATTATTATTGGCCACGTGTGTCATCACACTGGCATTTTCACTGAATGCTCAGAAACCGTCGGTGGTCGCATCAGCCTCATTGTTTGCCGATATGGTCAAAGAGCTATCGGGTGATCTATTCGATGTGCAGATGATCGTTCCAGTGGGCAGTGATCCTCATATTTATGAGCCGACACCACGCGATGCCAAGAAAGTAGCGGGTGCTGATCTGGTACTTATCAATGGACTTACCTTTGAAGGTTGGATTAAGGAATTGGCAGAAAATTCAGGGCTGATCGGTGAGATTGTAACAATCACCAAAGGAATATCTGAAAGAACGTCAGACAAGTATCATAACTCTGCTGATCCTCACGCATGGATGGATGCCAATAATGTGCTTACATATATTGAAAATATTAAAACCGAACTCATTAAGCTCCTTCCCAATTCCTATGATAAAATAGAAGCCAACTACGAGATATATTGTAATAAATTGAAAGAGCTCGACTCATACATCATGGATCGCATCCGTGAAATTCCAAAACCTCAAAGAGTCCTTGTCACCTCTCATGATGCATTTGCATACTATGGAGCTCGATACGGTATTCAAGTCGAAGCTTTGATGGGTATTTCTACAGAGTCTGACGCACGAACATCGGATATATCCCGAGTGAAGAATAGGATAGTGACTAGCGGAGTTCCGGCTGTATTTATCGAATCAACTATAAATCCAAAGCTTCTCGAGCAACTGGCCAAGGACACTGGTGTAAGAATAGGGGGTGAGCTTTACGCTGATTCTCTAGGTGAAGATGGGGGTGAAGCCGACACTTATCTCAAGATGATGAAAAAAAATACTGACAAAATCGTCAATGCTCTTACTGAAAAAGAGATTATCGACTTAGAAAAGACAAGCAGTTCTATATGGCTGTATATAGTGCTAGGAGGGATCTTATTACTTGGGCTATTTGTGATGATTTTTGCTATGAAAAAATAAGAAATTTGGAAAAGACAAGCACCTCAATAAGAATAAGGGGCCTCTCGGTCTCTTACGAGAAAAAACGAGTTTTGACCAACATTCACCTTAACCTAGAAGAGGGAAATGTCTATGGGGTTATCGGACCCAATGGAGCCGGGAAGTCAACTTTATTTAAATCTATACTCGGCCTCATTGATTATACTGCAGGCGAAATTACTGTCCTAGATAAGCAGATCAAAGATGTAAGTAAAAAAGTCGCCTATGTACCTCAGAAGGATGAGGTCGACTGGAGTTTTCCCGCCACAGTCTCTGATATCGTAATGATGGGGAGATATCCTTTCAAAGGCATCTTCTCCAGAATGAATGCTGAGGACAAGGATATTGCTGAAGTCGCCATGGAAGACCTTGGGATTACTGATCTTAGAGACAGACAGATCGGCCAACTATCGGGAGGACAACAACAGAGAGTTTTTATAGCTCGTGCCCTTTGTCAGCAGTCTGATATATTCTTACTTGATGAACCTTTTGTAGGAGTGGATATTCTCACTGAGGAAAAGATCATCTTTATCCTTAAGAAATTAGCAGCTGAAGGTAAGACTCTACTTGTTGTACATCACGACTTGTCATCAGTGAGAAAGTATTTTGACAAGGTAATCCTACTCAATCAGAGATTGATAGCATACGGAGATACGGAAGATACATTTACAGAAGAAAATATCACCATGTGCTATGGTCCTCAACTTTCCATATTACACAAGACTGTTGGATAAAAAAAGGACTTATCAAGTTAATGATAAGTCCTACTTCGATTCTGGGAAATCGCTTTCTTTTTTAAGCCCGCTTAAAAATTCTGCCACCATTGATCAACAGAAATAGCAAGGCTATTGAGAAAATGATCATACGGATTACAATTTCAGGTAAATAATAGCACCAATCTGCATTGGCACTTTGTAATTCAGTCACTAATATATAGCGACTTGGGGGATAAAGTCAAGACTCACAAGAAAAATGTCACCACAATACGGTGTTTGCAGCGACATTTTTTCATTTATCGGTGAATAAGGACTAAACCAAGGCTTCAAATTTCCTTTCTACTACATTCCAATTGACCAAATTCCAAAAAGCAGCAATGTAATCCGGTCTCCTATTCTGGTAATGTAGATAGTATGCATGCTCCCATACATCAAGGCCCATGATAGGCGATCCACCACAACCTATTCCAGGCATAAGAGAATTATCTTGATTGGCAGTAGAACATATTTCTAGCTTACCACCATCTTTTACACAAAGCCAGGCCCAACCTGAACCAAAGCGGGTCGCTGCAGCCTTAGCAAATCTACTTTGCATTTCTTCTCTAGACCCGAATGCTTCATTTACTGCATCTAATAAGGCTCCTGAAAGTCTACCTCTATCTTCTGGTTGCAGAATTTCCCAAAACAGGCGATGATTATAGTATCCTCCACCATTGTTTCTCACTGCTGTATTATTCATGTCCAAGCCTGTCAGTATATCTTCTATACTCTGACCCTCAAGGTTGGTTCCTTCTATAGCAGCGTTTAGTTTATTGGTATATCCATTGTGATGTTTTGTATGATGAATTTCCATAGTGCGGGCATCAAAATGAGGCTCGAGTGCATCGTATGTAAATCCTAAGTCAGGTAGTGTAAATGCCATTTTACTTTGATTTTTTTAAATGAAGTGATTATTTAATACTCAGAATTATAACATCAATAAGGTGTGATTGTTTTTTCAAGAGTTCTACTTTGAAGCCTTGTACATTCTGCGTACAGCTTCTTCAGAAAACTTGCCTATCATCCCTGTCTGGAAAATTATTTCTTTATCTCCGACAATCTTAAGTCTCCTAAAATCAAAGTTGATATTCTCCTCGTCGATTTTCTTTTCAAAGATAAAGCCATCATCATCTTCATCAATAATCTTGGAAAAGAAGGGTCCATTTTTTACCTCGTCTTTTATACTAGACAATAGTGCTGTCTTGTCAAGACTTGTCGCATCGCTACTTAATATTTGAATATAAAAGTCCTCACCGTACTTGATCACAACGTCTTTCATGACTCCCATATCTTCTTCCGTTACCACTGCTTCAATGGGCGCTGCTATACTGACTGGAATATCATATTTTAATAGATCAAGCTCCTCGTAGGTAGACAGCTTATCTGATTTACAAGAAAAAAGTATGAGTATCGCTATGATGAGGTTATATTTCATCGAGTTGTTTTAAAGTCAGAAAGACAATTATTTTACGCTGCTAATTAAAGATAATCTAACTGAACATTACTTTAATTGACTCACAAATATAAAAAAGCCCCATTTGACCCTTCTCGGTACCAAATGGGGTTCTTTGTTTTTGTAGAATGAAGAACTTCAATTACTGCTTTTTCATTTGCTTAGTTTCTTCCAACTTCATCGATTTCATACTCTTATTTACCCTTTGCTTCTTCATTTTTCTTTTCATGTTCTTAGTTTTTATGGAACATCCTATAGCCTTGGTAAAAACAACCTTAGGTTCTTCATTTGCCTCTAATGCATCAAGAACATCTTCTACATATCTGACTGTAACTGCCTCCTCATCTCTAGGACTATCATCCAGTGCACCTATATATCTGACTTTTAAGTCATTGTCCAACACGTAAATATGTGGTGTTTTAGTTGCTCCAAATACGGGATAGATTTTCTGACCTTCGTCGAATAAATAATGGAATGAAAAGTCTTTCTCGCTAACACGAACTCCCATCTCTACAAAACTATCACCAGGTCTTACGTCCGGATCATTGGGGTTAATAGCAACAAGGTGGTAGCCCATAGGGGAGTACTTCTTGTGTAGAGCAATTAATCTATCCTCATACATCACAGCATACGGACAAGTGTTGCATGTGAAAGTGACGATATAGCCTTTGGCTTCAGGAATTGAATTCAATGAAATCATATCTCCATTGTGATTCATCAATTCAAAATCTGTTACGACATCCCCTACAACATAACCAACTTGATTCTGAGATACTCCCGGAGTAATCACCAAAGCAGCCCATGCGAATAAAACAAGTACAGTACTTTTCATTTTAATTCTTTTTATGATTAATTAACTCTTCAATTATACCTAATATTTCGTTTAGTTCATGAAATTCTCCCTCTAAGAAAAGTCTCTCATCGGAGCTATAAATAAGCGTAGCTGGAATTGATCCTGACCAATCCGGGCTCACCTTATCGATCCAGTCATTGTACTTACCATCAAACAAGGCAACCAATCTGGATCTTAGCTTATTCTTATGGATGAATGGAATAAGCTTGGTGTCTATCTGATTCTCAAAATCCAAACTCACTAAAATCACCGAAACCTTGTCATCCTCATATAAGGTATTTATTTCTTCAAACAACGGCAATTCCTTTACACAAGGACCACACCATGTTGCCCAGAAATTTACAACATACACTCTATCATCCTCCTGATAAAGGATTTCTACAAAATCATCAAAAGAAGCGTACTCCTCCAGCTTGATGTCCTGTGTATGAAGAAAAGTACATAATGACAATAAACAGATGGTAAATATGGACGATTTCGCATTCAGACAACGTGTGTATTTCCGTAAATGTTTCAGTTGAGCTTGTATTTGAGTCCCATTTCCTCTAAGAGGTCAACAAATTTATAATTGGCGTCTACCTTACGACCTTTTGAAATCAGATCCAGTTCTATGTTCTCATTTTCAAATCTGTCCCAAAGGATGATTTTAAGGTCATGATTGCCAGTGTACTTTTTACACAGATCGTCCAATCCAGCAATCAATTCATCTGAAATGTCTGTCACAGGCAATTTCAGGGTAATAGATTTAGTCAGTGCTTTACTTACACTATCGAGCAATCTTACTTCTTTGATTCTGAATGAGACCCTGTCAGAGTTATGTCCTTTCTGATTACTGCCCTCGATGTACAATACTTCTCCCAACCTGAATAAGTCCTTCCATTTCTTATAATTCTCAGAGTAGAGCATAATATTCAATGACCCTGTATAGTCCTGCACCACAAATTTTCCATACTCATTGCCTCGTTGCGAGACGCCATGGAACTCTTCGGTCACGAGACCTGCTAATTTCACCAGAAGATTCTTAGTTCCAGCTACCTTGTCCAAGGGACAATTTATATAGTGCTTCAATTCAAGACGATAGTCATCAAGAGGATGACCACTGATATAAATTCCAGCAACTTCCTTCTCTCGCTGGAGCCTCTCTATTTTACTCCATTCACTTACATTCTCAACAACTGGTTCTTCTATGCTTTCACCACCCAATCCTGCAAAGAGGGATTTCTGAGTACTGTTCTTCATCTCTTGCACTGAGTTTCCAAACTTGAGTGCGTGTTCGATAAAGGTGTCATATTTGCCCGATGGTGCCAGATAAGTTGATCTATTCAACTTGAGTTCTACATTGTCGAATGCCCCTCCGAGAACAAGACTCTCTAGGCACTTCTTATTAACAGCTCTAAGATTCAATCTCTTAGTAACATGAAATATGGAATCAAATTTTCCATCCTTTTCTCGAGAACTGATGATCTCCTCTACTGGTCCCTCTCCTACTCCTTTGAGGCCAACCAAGCCAAATCGTAGATCTCCCTCACGGTTATAGGTAAACAACTTTTCGCTTTCATTGATATCGGGAGACAGGACTTTTATTCCCATACGCTTACACTCACGTAGAAAGAAATTGAGCTTGGATATATCTTTGCTATTGTGATTGAGGACGGCAGCCATGAAAGCCGATGGGTGGTGAGCCTTTAAGTAGGCTGTCTGAAAAGCCACATAAGCATAGCAAGTAGAATGTGATTTATTGAAGGCATACGATGCGAACGCTTCCCAATCTTTCCAAATCTTTTTGATCACGTCCTGAGGATGTCCATTCTTGTTACACCCTTCCTCAAAAATGGGATACATCTCATCAATGAGTTTCTTTTTCTTCTTACCCATCGCCTTACGCAACATGTCTGCCTGGCCTTTGGAGAATCCGGCCAACTTTTGGGAAAGAAGCATCACCTGTTCTTGGTATACTGTGATTCCGTACGTCTCTGAAAGATATTCTTCCATCGCCGGAAGGTCATATAACACCACTTCCTTACCTGCCTTACGAGCGATATAGTTTGGGATATATGCCATAGGCCCAGGCCGGAACAGGGCATTCATTGCAATCAAGTCTTCAAACCTATTTGGTTTCAGATTTTTGAGATGCTTCTGCATACCCACCGACTCATACTGAAAGATCCCTATGGTATCTCCTCTTTGGAAAAGTTCATATGTTTTCTGGTCCTCCAGATCTAGCTTGTCGATATCAATATGGATTCCATCATTTCTATTTATCATCTTGACAGCATCCTTGATAATAGATAATGTCCGAAGTCCAAGGAAGTCCATTTTGAGGAGACCAGCTTCTTCAACTACAGAATTATCAAATTGACTTACGAGGAGGTCGTTGTCTTTGGATAAGGAGACGGGCACATAATTAGTAATGTCATCGGGAGTAATGATAAGTCCACAAGCATGGATACCTGTATTCCTAATAGAACCCTCAATTTTGTGGGCACTCTTTATCATCTTTCCTATTAAGGTGTCTTCTTTTGCCAATTTTCTAAACTGGTACGCTTTCCCCTTGTCCTCTTCATTGAGTTCTTCTTTTAAGCTCGGCTTGATGTCTTCCTTTTCAAGTATGGCATTGAGTGATGCCTTAAGGTGAGACGGAAATTTTTTTACAACTTTATCCACCTCAGGAATGGGTATGTTCATTACTCTGCCTACGTCTCTGAGAGACATTCGCGCTGCCATCGTACCGTAGGTAATGATCTGAGCAACTTGCCTCTTTCCATATTTGTCCAGAACATAGTCAATAACCTTGGACCTACCTTCATCATCAAAATCAATGTCGATATCCGGCATGGATATCCGCTCAGGATTGAGGAATCTCTCAAATAGCAAGTTGTACTTTATAGGATCTATGCTGGTAATTCCTAGGCAATATGCTACGGCCGAACCAGCTGCAGATCCTCTTCCTGGCCCTACTGCTACGCCCATTTTTCTTGCTGACGAAGTGAGGTCCTGGACGATTAAAAAATATCCTGGATAACCAGACTCCGATATTACTCCTAGTTCGAAGTCTAACCGATCTTTGACGATTTCATTTACTTCGCCATATCTCTTCTTGGCGCCATTGTATGTCAGGTATCTGAGATATACATCTTGAGAATCGAATCCATCGGGCAAAGGAAACGCTGGGAGTACAACATCGCGGGCTAGGTCGAGTACTTCCACCTTGGACGCAATCTCCATGGTGTTGTCGATGGCATCAGGAACATCCTTGAAAATGGCTGCCATCTCATCTTTTGACTTGAAGTAAAAATCTGAGCTGGGAAATCTAAACCTCTTTTCTTCTTCAATTTGAGAATTGGTATTAATACAAAGCAGAATATCGTGTGGTTGCCAGTCTTCTTCTTCTACATAATGAGAATCATTGGTGACTATGGTCTTGACATTGTATTTCTTGGCAAATTTTAAAAGCACCTGATTGACATCTTCCTGGCTCATCCCAGTGTCATCGATCGTCTCTAGTCCCTTATGTCGTTGCAACTCTATGTAGTAATCCTCACCAAAAATGTCCAACCACCACTTAAGTCTTTCTTCAGCTTTCTCTATATCTCCTGTCAAAATGGTCTGTGGCACCTCGGCTCCTATACAACAACTTGTGGCTATCAGACCTTCATGGTACTTTTCAATGATCTCGCGATCAACCCGGGGAAATTTTTGATACATTCCTTCAGTAAATCCTACCGAGCATAGTTTTGACAGATTTTGATAACCTGCCTTGTTTTTAGCCAATAAAAGTTGGTGGTATCTCTTGTCTTTGTCACCTTTCGACCTCAAGAAGCTTTTCTTAAATCGATCTTCCACGAGATAGACCTCACATCCTACGATAGGCTTTACTCCATTGGCCTTGGCTTCTTTGACGAATTTAAAAGCGCCAAACATATTACCGTGATCGGTAAGAGCAACGGCCTGCTGTCCATCAGCTGCCGCCTTCTTCATCATGGCACCTATATTGGCAGCGCCATCAAGAAGTGAGTATTGCGTATGGCAGTGGAGGTGACAAAAATCAGGCATAGGTCTTTAAAAATGAGTAGTACAAATTAAAAAAATAAAGATACAAAATTAGTGGTCTGGCGATATTGGTTTAATGAGTTTCATACAAAGAATTATCACCAACGATGATTAAGAACCTTGAGAAACTATCTAATTTTCTCAGTGTCTCGAGATCCCTATTCTTAAAACAATCGGTTATATTTGCCGCGTTTATAAGACACCCCGCCCGGGTGCTGAAATTGGTAGACAGGCTAGGTTGAGGGCCTAGTGTCCTTTATGGGCGTGAGGGTTCGACTCCCTCCTCGGGCACATCGTTCCAGTCCTCCTTCATGAGGAAGTCGAAGCTCCCTGCCCTCGTCTGTGGTCGTGGTTCGCTTGCTTTGAGATACCACATCCCTTATCAGGAGTGAGGAAGTCTATCATTTACCTTTGTCTCTTTTGAATTTTTGCCATATCTAGTCTCTTACACGATAGTTTAAAGTCGGATAAGAGGTTTCCTCACTCGGGTTTCCTCACTCGTAGATCTCGACATCGTTATAGAAAGCCGGCCAGGAAAACCAATATCCTATAAATGACGAAGGGGCCGATAACCTGGCACCCATCTCTACACCGTCAATCACAAATCCAAATACATCATATATGTTTCCTGAGCCATCTTGCATGATGGCTGGAAATGGAGCAGTGGTTTCACTCATCTCTCTTCCCTCACTTTCATATGCAACAATAATATTCCTCCCTCTGTCCCTATATATCACGACTTCTCTACCACTTTCCAACTCATCAGATACCAGCTCCGGACTTCCAGTGTCAGCATGAGGATAGGCCTTTATTTTTCCATCTTCAATTACTCCTAGCACTCTGTCTTTATTTGGAAGTCTACTATCTGTGTTGGATATGGGAAACAGAAACTTACTGTTGTTAGTTTTATAATCATTGTAGGGGTATTGGCCATAGGTCCTATTGAAGCCCGTCTCGGTGGTGAGCACCTGTTCGTCAGGATAAAAATCCCTATATACAGACCATGGCATTTCTACAACCGGAAACGTCTCTATCTGCATCCTCACTAACTCGCCCTCGACACATGTCAATAGCTGCTGAGACCAAGTACTATTTGTTGCTCGATCATAAGGCATCAAGTTAGTATTGTAAAGAAGACCAGAAACTCCAAATTCAGTTATAGAACCTCCAACCTCTCGATTCCAGGCTATACCCGTGCCGGTCAGAGGACAGTAGCTCAGAGCATATTGATTGAATCCCATGTCATCATTTACTATCTCATGCCAATCCAAAATAGGATGAGGGTAAGCTTTTATATTATTGCCTAGTTTGATAGCAATTACCAGATCATTATTATTCCAGCTACTCCCATGCTTTGTAAGATCGAACTGGGGATTATCGATAGAGGGAATTCCATCTTTTCCGGGTCCTCCATCAAATACCTGATCTGATGGAATGATCCAATTTCCGTCTTCACCATTGCCACAAGATAAGGGCAGAAAAAAAATAAGTAACAAGGAATATTTCATGATTCAATAATTAAAATTTAGTGTGGGGTTTCCTGGTAAAAATGTATGTATAAAAGTTGCGTTTATTCTATAAGTGGGTGAAAGTTGTGTATCATTTACAAACGCATAAAGTGGCAATTCCATTAGAATTGACAATGAAGTATTCAGAGAGAGACTGATAGATTGTGATAGGGCTCCAAATAACCACTCTCCACCCGTTCCAGGTAGGTCTGATTCATCAATGAGATCATGTGCCGCATTGCGATACCGGAGTCGTAGTGTCGATGAGGCTATATCATTGAGAAGAAGATACTGAAATCCGGCGCTGGCTATCATCTGTAGATCATTTCCAAACCGGTAAGACTGCGTTCCATTTCGCGAATTGTTGTTGGTTCCTGTTATAGAATAGATGGAATTGAGGCCGACTATATAGTTTGGATTAAATGGCAGCGGGTATGATATATCCAGGTATACAACTGCATCTAAAGCCCCACTTCCCGGTTGCAAATCTTCAATAAACAGAAGTCCGTCATCATTTTTCACTTTTGTAGATCCAAGCGGGATCTGAATACCTAACCCGGTTCTCAGTGCAATAGAATTTGAGGGCCACTTGTATATACCCAAGATGGCTGGATCCCCAAAGCCAAAGCTAAATTGATTATTGACAGCGCCATCATTGGATACTATTGTTCTTGTCAGTCTGATTACAGGAAACAAAGTTTCTATCGACCAATTATCTGTGAGCTCATATGCTGCTCTTATCATGGCTGACTGAGTTGTTCGCTTTCTTAGGTTGTCGTCAAGCGTTTGTGATCCTGACTTCAAAGTTGTAAGGACATTAAAGTCCAATGAAAGGCCCAACTGCAGTACTTTTTTGCCTTTTGATTTCAGGCCTATGTTACTCGATATTGGCACTCCCCCAGAGCAACATGTCTGTGCTGGAACGGATCCATGAAGTAAAAGCAGGCATCCTATTGTCCAAAAGAATATCGCCGTCTTTATATTTTTATTGATTATGAACATTAATTCATAATTAGGCCAATATCTACGGCCAGATTGTCTACTGAGCGACAATCAATCCTGTGAGTCGGAGTGGTCAAAGGGATTTTAATACAATTTGTCTATTCCACTACTTTTAAAATCATTGTATGATATGGCAGTACACTCTTCTGGTTCAAATTTCTAGCCTCGGAAACCTGGCATTATTCTCTAAAGAGACATATTTTATAATTTGGATATAAAATGTGAAACTAGTTTGTCAGAAAATTCTATATTCGTAATTGATTGCAAATGAGTCTTTTACAGATAGAGGAAAAATTTATTATTTTTTTCACTATCTGTGAAACTTTACTAATTTTGTCCCGTTATAATATTTAACTAATCACAATAACCTTAGAGTCAATTCCCATTGTTATTGTTATCAAGAAAAAAAATCCGTACTAGGCGGATATAAGATTTAGGTATAAGCCTTGAAGAAGTAGTTTTCTTATTTTGAGACCTTAGTCGAAAGAGCCCGAGTTTGTTAGCAAACTTGGGCTTATTTTTTGGAATATATGGGTATATGTACATGCGCCATACAAGCATATGATGTACCTAAAGGCACGTGATTGTTAGATTAAAATGAATCTGCTACCCTGTTCTAGTCCTCCCTACGGGACAAAAATGATTTAGTTATCTATTACTAAGTGCTCTGGCTTTGAGTTTCTGTAAGAATGGCGACGCAAAAATGAAATTTTCCAAGGTCTCATTATCAGTTTCTATAACCTCAGACTTATGTCCTTTCCAAGCTAAATAGCCTTCGTTTAGAAAACAAATATTCTCTCCTATTTCCATGACTGAGTTCATATCATGGGTATTGATGACAGTAGTAATTTTGTGCTCCTTAGTGATACTGCTTATTAGCTCATCTATGGTTATTGCTGTCTTGGGATCTAAGCCTGAGTTGGGCTCATCACAGAATAGATATTTTGGTTCCAATACTATGGCCCGAGCTATACCTACCCTCTTTTGCATACCTCCACTGATCTCACTCGGGTACATATCATTTACCCCTTCCAGACTTACTCTCTCTAGGCAATAATCAACTCTCTTGCGTTTCTCCACCATTGTCTTCCTTGTAAACATATCCATCGGAAAGCGAATGTTCTCCTCAACTGTCAATGAATCGAAGAGAGCATTACCTTGAAACAGCATACCCACATCCATTCTTATCTCTCGTATCTCTTGCTTGTTAAGCGCAAAGAAATCCTGCTCACCATACCACACCTTACCAGCTGTGGACTCGAATAGTCCCACAAGTATCTTGAGCAATACGGTCTTACCGGCACCAGACCTACCTATAATAAGATTTGTCTTTCCTTCTTCAAAAAGAAAATCAATTCCCTTGAGGACCTCATTGTCACCGAATGACTTATATATTCCTTCTACTCTGATCATCCGGTAAGTACTACTGCTATGATATAATCCGCAACAAGAATTAATATATCACTATAGACGACGGCTCTTGTGCTCGCCTGTCCCAATTCTATACTCCCACCTTTGACAAAGTAGCCTTGATAACATGACACAGATGTGAGGATGAACGAAAATACCAATGCTTTTACTAGCATGATGGTCACATTATAAGGCATAAAAAAAGCGCCAAGCCCCTTAAGATAATCTGCATGAGTAAACAACCCAGATGGTACACTAGCCAGATAACCTCCTATAATGCCCACAACAGCAGCTACACAAACCAGAACAGGAATATACGTCACAGCAGCTATGACCTTGGGCATGACCAGATAAGCCGAGGTATTGACGCCCATGATCTCCATAGCATCGATGTGTTCTTTCTGTCTCATACCTCCAATCTCTGATGCCATATTGGACCCTACCTTGCCCGCAAGCACAAGGCAAGAAAAGGTAGGTGCAAGCTCTATGATCATCATATCCCTCACTATGTATCCGATATAATATGGTGGAATGAGTGTGCCCTCCATCTGATAGTAGAACTGCACAACCGTCACAGCTCCAATAAAGATAGATATCAAAAAAATTATAGGCAATGAACCTACTCCGATGTCATACATCTGCCGTATGATCTCTTTATAGTACATACGCCAGTTTTCGGGCTTGCGGTAGATTTGGCCCTGCCACTCTATGAACTTCCCAAAATGTTCTAATGATTTTATGATCATTTACGATAAATTGCTATCACGAAGGAGCACCAAAAATAGACTATTTTAGCGACTTGATTAAACGTACATTGAGCACGTAAAATGAACGCAATTGTTACAGGAGCTAGTAAAGGAATCGGCAGATCAATCTCACATGCACTTGCCAAATCAAATTACAACCTTGTGTGTAGTGCTCGTACCCAACAGGATCTGACCATCTTACATGATAACCTAAAATCTTCTTGCCCTCATTCAAAAATTATAGTCTCCTCTCGTGATCTTGCCATAAGAGAACAAGCTATTGAGTTGGGAAAATTTTCTCTAGAAGTATTAGATAGCATCGACGTTCTTGTCAACAACCTAGGAGTCTATACTCCAACACTGATGACAGAGGAAAGTGATGATGCTTTTACAAAGCACATGAATACCAATTTTTATAGTGCCTTTTACCTGACACGGACACTCCTTCCCCATTTTATTGAAAGAAACAAGGGTAGCATAGTAAATATTTGTAGCGTCGAATGCCACAATCCAAAACCCAATATGGGGTCCTATTCTGTTTCCAAGTCGGTCTTGTATACCTGGTCTAAGGTACTGAGACAAGAGCTCAAGGAAACTGGAATCAGGGTTATCAACATCAGTCCCGGCATCACAATGACAGATTCATGGCGAGGAACCGATCTATCTGCCGACAGATTCCTCGACCCCGATGATGTAGCACAGGCGGTCATAATGAGTCTAGGCCTCAATTCGAACAGCGTCATAGAAGACATTATTATGAGGCCACAAAAAGGAGATCTCTGATGTGTCTGGTGAGTTACATACCTATGGAGGATGGGTGGGTCCTGACGAGCAATCGTGATGAGAGTCCGAGTAGGGCTGATACTCAGCTGGTAAAGGAAGAAATTAAGGGCAACAAGATAGTTTACCCCCGAGATATTGCCGGTGGTTCCTGGTTATTTGCCTCCTCCAGAGGTAGAGCTGCTTGCCTCCTCAATGGTGCTTTTGAAATACATCATAGACAACTTCCTTACAGGATGAGCAGAGGCCTCTTGATAAAAGAACTGTTTTCTTATTATACTTTCAAAGACTGGGTTTCGAATACAGACTTCTCAGGAATCGAGCCTTTTACTTTAATAGTAATAGAAGGTGTAAGATTGTATGAATTGAGGTGGGATGAGTCCATCAAGTCAATCGAACTTCTCGACGCAAAACTAAATCATGTCTGGTCATCCTGTACTCTGTACACCTATGAAATGCAAGAAAAACGTGAACGAGAGTTTAGAGATATGTTGAGAAAAGTAGAAAGCCCTACGACCGCTCTTGTCAAGCAAGTTCATGAGGAAGGCAAAGTCGACGATCCTTTCAACGACTTTGTTATGAACCGTGAAGAAAGAGTCAAGACCATTAGCATCTCTTCTGTCTCAATGCACAACAATGCCATCATCATGAATTATCATGATCTTGAAAATGAGAAGAAAAGCAACATCACTCTTGACCTGACTTGATGCTTTTCCATTCACTCCCCATTTGATAGTAAAATCTATCTCCTTCCTGTGACTTCTTCACCTTTAGTAGATAGTGTCCATCCCCCAAGGTCGCCGAGTATATATCATTGTCATGATTGGACGCACCCAATCCTCTTCTCCACCACCATGTACCCCACTGGTTAAATGATACTTTGATGGTTGCTGGATCCACCACCTCACACTTTACACCATCATCTGAATTAATCATATTGTATTGCATTACCTCAATAATGTCACACGGAACGCTCTTACCTTCAATCCACTTCAATGCATCACTGAGAGACTCATCAGCTGCGTAATTTCTAAAAGCCAATGTCCCATTGATGTTATCAGGAAAGTTGAGTATAAAAACCCGATCACCTCGGTCACATTCAAAAGACGACATAAGTTCATTTACAACCGATGCGTTCTCATCCCAGTTTATGATCATTCTTTGTTGAAAATATGCCGATACTAGTAATGCCATTCCTAGCAATGTCCATCTTACAATTGGTGTAAACCTATAACACGCCCTGACGAATAGAATGATAAGAAATAAGCCACCTAAGATACCGTACCGATCATTCTCTGACCAAGTGAGATAATTAAAACTAAAACCCGACACCGGAATAAATCCTATGACTGCAAGCATGGCTATCTGCCAATTATCTATTTTCCGCTTCCCTCGTAATAAGAACAAGAACACGGACATAACCATAGTGAAAAGTACGATACCTATTGGGCTTCTGACAAACTCATACGCAGCAGATCGAATACCATAATTTGCGAAATGAATAAAAGAAAGATGCTTGACAAAGTAAGCTCCGATGACGCCCAACTGATCCACTGGATTATTGGTCAGAACAGCATCAGCACCATAGTGCCCTATCCAGTCTCCTATTATAACCTTAGTCAGCAAAATGTATAACACAGAAACAATCGAAGCGATAAGAACGCCAATAGAATTTTCATTTATATCTATCCTTTTCCAGATACCCTTCCAAAAAACAGCCAACAAAATAAGAGGCATGATCAATGCCCACTCAAAAGTCAGCAATGAAAGAATCTGAAATATTGCTGCTAGAATAAGGTGATATCTTTTTAAAGAACTATCAAACATCAAGTATTGACGAAATGAGGTCAGCAAAAGACCTGTACTCAGAATATGTCCTAAGCAAACTTTCCACGCCATCGCCTCGACATGAAACGGAGAAAGAAAGTAAAGTATGGTGACCATCAGGGTAGCTATCATTGTCTTATCCTTCTCAGCAAATAGCAATCTACTTGCTATATTGTAGACCTCCCATGCGATATATGAATAGCTGACAACATGGGCCCAGTGCCATGCACTAGATTGTTTACCGAATGTATCATAGAGGAAAAAGAAACAGACATTGAGCACAGGCATCAAAGCAGGAAAACCAAAAGAATCAAGGGCCTCGGCATACGTACGACCGTGCATTTTCTCTATGAGCCCTGAGTAGTCAGTAACAAATCCAGCATCTACCAAAGGATAAAAGACAAAAGAGGTTACTCCTAGTATTATCAGGAATCTAATCGTTCCATCCTCTCGGATATGACGGAAAATGTCTATTGCAATGTATTTACAGCGTTTTCGATTCTAGTATCTCCAAGGATGGAGATCTTCCCTTTTTGATTTCCCAATGATTGCAATTGGATGCCATCCCACAAATCGTCACAGTCATTATGTATGTGAGCATCATCCAGAACCAGATGACCACCCGGCTCCACAATTATATTGGCACCAGATGGTAGATGAACCCTACATTTAATTCTGAAGGTTGTTCCTTCTGCCACATAGATATCACCGTGCATATCTTTGGCACCATACCAGGTAGAGTCTGTATCGATGTATACTGATTTTTCAGCATTGTAATCGCACCATGTTTTGACAAGGAGCTTTCGCTGCATAGTCTTGAGGGTACTCATGCGTCTATGTATTCTACCCAACTGACACGGAGTGATAGCCATTTGCTCATTGTTGTAATCCATCATATTGTTGGAATAACCCTTGTCGCAAGGTGGTGGTCCCGCGCCAAAGCAATTACTATGTTGCGGAGTATCGTCACAACCATCATTTCGAGTCCAGGCATGATTTAAACTAAATACATGGCCTATTTCATGATTGAGCAATGGAGCTGCAGCCCATGCCTCAAGACCGACCTCATAAATACCGGCAATCTTACACGAGGGGCCAATGGCGATACCACTACCATGAGGGGTATACGTTTTTGATGCTACGCTATCCGGATGATGAGGCATCATAAAAATATTGAGTACAGAGTCTCGGTACATAGCATACTTATGTATGACCTCTTTCTTATAATTGTTACGATCCTTTCCTTGGTTGACAAAATAGAATAAATCATCGTCGTAGTGAAAGTACACACCACGGTCGCCAGGCTGATCAGTAAGTACCACCTTGCGATATTGGTATTTGGGATGAAGATTGGGCGTGTTGTTTCCTACGGGGAGACTCATCCTGGGGTTCTTGCGGAGTCGCATATTGGCGTTGTCCATCATGTACCACATATATTCTCCACCTTCTTCCTCAGAAAAATTATGTTCGCCAGACACGCTATTCATCACTTGAAAACAAACGCGAATAATGCGCACCTCATCATCAGGTCCTGGGACATAAGCTTCCCAATCATCACAATCATAGTCCTCATCTGCCTTTGACTGATACTTTTGATGGTATATCATTGCCTCATCCGTCGTCAAAACAATGACCTCAGTCAATTTTTTGGAACAAGACAACATTGAGAAAATAAGGTAGCCCAAAACCAATATCAAAGCAATGGAGCATCTATGGATTAAAGTTATCATATCATCAACAATTCAATGCGCCACACACACTGAGGACTTGCCCAGAGATATACGTGGATCGATCACCGGCAAGGAAAACGCAGGCATCAGCAACATCATCACCCGTACCTAGCCGCTTGAGTGGAATATTGTCAATGTAAGCCTCGACAACTTTTTCGTCAAGCTCATCAGTCATCTCGGTCGAAATAAAACCTGGTGCTATCGCATTGCAGCGAATTCCTCTTGATCCGACTTCCTGGCAATGGATTTTGTAAATCCAATAATACCTGCTTTTGATGCAGCATAATTGGCCTGACCTGCATTTCCAAAAACGCCCACCACCGAACTCATATTGATGATAGACCCTGACCGCTGCTTGAGCATGGAACGGAGAACTTGCTTGGTAAGATTAAACACTGACTTCAAATTTACCTCGATCACCCTGTCCCATTGATCCTCACTCATCCTCAGCATCAAGGTGTCATCGGTGATGCCCGCATTATTGATCAGCACATCGATTGCTCCTAAGTCCCGCAAGACGTCATTTATAAGTTCGCCTGCTTGATCAAATGAACTGGCATCAGATTTATACGCTCTTACGTCATAGTTCTTCAGATCACTGACGATGGCATCGGCCCTTTCTGATGATGATCTATAGGTGAATGCGACGCTAGCACCCTGGCTAGCAAAGCTCCTCACGATGGCCTCTCCGATACCGCGACTGCCTCCCGTGATGAGGCATTTTTTTCCGATCAATTCTCCCATGATAATGTCTATTTTCTTCGAAGTATTAAAGTTGTTATTCTATGATCTTGATATAATTTCCCCATACCCATCCCTCCTCTTCAGCGTATTGTACACGACACCAGTTACCGGGCTTATCATCAAGGAAAAATGTTTCTTTGTCAAAATATAAGATCTTGACCTCGGAGCTATCCGGTATCCTTAACAATATATCAGAAGATAGGGAGGGTTCCTTACGTAAGTTGAGGTTCTTATTCTCTACATCGATCATGCCCAACCGATGTGTCCTCCTATTTTTACATGACGATAATTCCTTTTCTAAAGACTCTATCTCTTTATCTCTGGATTGCAATTGACTCCGCCATTCATCGTCAGACAATGAAATCAAGTTATCTCTATCCGTCATACTATACACGGCATCACTCACTACAGTCCGTGGATCTTTCCTCATAAAAAGTGCGAGCAACAGCCATGTCAAAATGATGAGGAAAATCAAAAAGTAGATCCATCTGAAGGTGGCTCCGTTGTTTTGCTTCTTTCTCCCTCTGATATACTTCATATAATTATACTTGGGCTAGTTGGCCTTTTAAATAGTCAATCACTTTGACTTCTATAGAATCAACTTTTCGTATCTCGGACATATACCAGCTTACCCAGTCGCCTAAGTTGACAAAGTAAAGTGCCTTCTCGATATGAGAATTTCCTTTAGAGTATATCTCAATAATGGTATCGGTATACTTGCTGATGATTTCCTTATTGATATCCATCCTTGTTTGATTGCGACGATAGTCATCTTTTGATCTAAAGAATAATACTGCCAGCCTTGGATCATGATTTCTCCACCCTACCAGTTCATTGTGGTTCATCTCAGGAATGACATGGTGCCAGCAGAGCATCTTAGCATTTTCATTGATCTGCTGTCGCAATCTCACAGCAACAGACTCCATCCGATCTTCGATATAAATTACAGGCATTTTATCACTGAGGACGCCAGCGATGCGCTTTGCCTTGAACTTGATTTCTTCTTGGTCAAACTTAAGGAGGTTAATGGCACTCTTGAAATCCTGGATACAGCGATCCGATATCAAGTCTAGCTTTATGAGAGCATATAATTGCAACACTACAGAGTATCCAAGGCATGCTCTGGGTGAAGGCCAATTATCAGGTACCTGGATATAATCTAGTCCTTTAGATTTCGCTAGATCGATAAGTTTTCCTCCAGAGGAGATACATATGATCTTGGCTCCTGTTTTCTCTATTTGATCAAAGGCACTCAATGTTTCTTCTGTATTTCCTGAGTATGAAGAACAGATGGCCAGGGTATGCTTTCCTACAAAGGAGGGAATAAAATATCTCTTCCTTACCATCATAGGCACTTTCAACTCATCGTTTACAAACTCCTGGACAAAATTTCCTCCGATCCCTGATCCGCCCAGACCTGAGACAAAAACATTGTGGATCTTTACCGTATGAGTATTGATCACAGAACGCTCACCAATGTCTATGGCTTCTTCTAGTTGGTCAACAAATTTTTCAATGAGCTTATCCATCATAACACGGAAATTTTTATTGGTTCGCAAAAATATGTAATATTCGAGTATAATAACAGTCAATGGCACATCACAATGACATCGGAGACCGAGGAGAGGCTCTGGCCGTGAAGTTTCTGGAGAACAAGGGCTGTATCATCCTCGAAAAAAATTGGAGATACAGTAAGGCAGAGATTGATATTATAGCAAAGGAAGATGAAGTATTGATCTTTGTAGAAGTAAAAACACGGACATCAGATATCTATGGCATGCCCGCTGAATTCGTCAGTCGCAAGAAAGAAGAGTTGATGGTATCTGCCGCTTCCCGTTATATGGAAAAGACGGGCCATGACTGGGAGATAAGGTTTGATATCATTTCCGTGTTGTTGTCTGATGTCAACAATCCTCTGATCCGCCATGATGAGGATGCTTTTTTTCCTGGGTTGAGGTAGATCAATAATCTAAGTCAATAGATATCATGCCGTGTTTCACAAAATTATCTTCGCTGTTAAGCACGAAGATTAAGATTACTGCTTAGCATTGACACCGATTGATGTTTTTAATACCCGTCTCAGCCATCGATCTTTAAGCGTCGGCTTTAACCGGCGTTATATGCGAGTAATAATCATGGGCTTTAGCCCTGAATGTCCTCCACTTTTAACCGTTTTTATTCTATCACAATCTTCCTAACCGTTTTTCTCTCCTCAGACTCAATCGGCAAGTAGTACATGCCCACACTGAGATGGCTTACATCGACATTATCAAATGAGTCGTACTGACTGAGTATAATCCTCCCTAGCTGATCTACGATGGTCAATCTATTTATCTGATCGAGATAGTCAGATTTCAATTCAATGAACCCAGATCCAGGATTGGGGAATATTACTACATCCTGTAAGTGGATAGGGTCATCTACCGATGTGATACAGGCGGTCGATACCTCTTCTACAGTCTCGCATCCAGAGGCATTCATCTTGATGGTGGCAGGCTTATCTGTCAGGAGGAAGTCGCAAATGGACTTGACGTGGCAGAAAGTCAAGTCTGAGGACAGATCTATGGTCACTGATTCCAATCCTTCTGCGTCAAGAGAATCCAATCCGGAAAGGGAGGTAAGACCCTCCAATCGTCTTATACTCAATTCTTCGGTGACTGTCCTAAGATTTCGAAGGTCTTCCAGGTCATTTATTTTAGGCAGGTTGACCAAGCAAAGGTCTCCATCAATTACCTTAATATTGTGAAGGCCATATAAGTTACTCAATTTCAGGTTACTCCTTATTCTAAGTGAGGTATTAATCTCATCCAAGCCGGATAAGGCATCTATGTCTTCTAATAAATCATTATTATCAATGAAAAAAGAAAGTGAACTTTTAACCTTGGACAAGTTTTCAAGTCCACTAAGCGATTTCAACGATTGATTTCCAGAAATAATCAATCCTGTTACCGATTCCAACGAATCCAGTCCCTTTAAGTCAGGAAGTAAGTCACATCCTTGAATAAAACTTATCCCATCTGTTGGGCCAATTTTCTTAAGTAATCAGAGACCCTGCAGATCTTTCAGTGCCGTATTATCGAGCAATGATAACTCTTTACCTATCGTTATCAAATTATGCAAGCTTTCCAATTGAGGATTTATGTCAATGCTCAATATTCAACCTACAGTGTCCAGATTTTCCAGACTTTCTATATCAATAATATAATCGTGTCCTCGTATGAAGAAATCCAACCCGACTTCCTCTAACGATCTCAATCCATCCAAAGATTCTACATTTTGATTACGAATCAGGTACAAAGAATTTCTCGCATATTTAAGATTATGCAAGCCTTCATAAGAAGTAAGATTAGGGTTATACGATATATTGATGATGCCAAATACACTTTCTAGTTGGGATAGTGGTCTCAGATCAGTTACACCGGTCTCGTATATCTCTATTCCTCCTTGGGTTAGCTCCCTACAATCAGGGTAGTCTACAGGAAATTGATCAAGCTCTTCTTGTGAATTGATGGTTAAAAAGCACAGGGCATTGTGCTGTGCACATTGAAGATAGCAAAAGAAACATTAATATCACTACATATACTTTAGGCATACTTTCCACTATTGACAATCTTTGGTATGAAAGTCAACCTCTATTGGATCAGAGTTTCCTTGTCCGGCATTGCCATAAAAGGACTTAACGACAACATCAGAGTCGTCTATAAAAAACCCAGGCACCATAGTGCCACCCTTGCCGCATTGTATCTGTAAATCTGGAGCAGTTACTTTTACTTGATTCGGATCTAAATCGAATTGATTTACTAATAGATTTTTCAAATTATTAAATATCGTCAGAAACTGACCCACAATGCCCAAAGACGGATCATACAATTCTATGTGATGAAGCGTTCCTGTCGCATCGATAATATCCACACCTACAAAAGACTCAAATAGCTGCATGAAATTGGCCGCCGGATCATTAGATGCCCAGCACAAGTAGTAGTCGCACTCTCCTCAGACCACTACGGTCTCTACCATCGTGCAGCAGCCTCGGTCATCCTCTATGGTAAGGGTTACCGTCCACGGACCAACACCAGAAAAAATATGGATAGGGGAGGCTTCTTCAGACTTGACGCCATCACCAAAATTCCAGGTATATTCAACAATATTAATACCTAGATCAGCACTAAATTTGTACTTACAGTCACCCAGGTCTTGAATTGTTATTCCTTCCAGATAATCAGAGTGACAATATATCTCAATATTGTCTAAATACATGATCCCTCCAGGATCTAGACCTGCACCAATTGAATAAATGACAAGTTGGTCAAAACTTGTATCATCAGGTATAAACTCAGTTTTATAAGAAGGAAAATAATCGTTGTACAAATTGCTAATATTATAGAATAGACAACTGTAAATGATTTGAGACGTTGTAGAATTCCATGTAGGGATGTTGTTCGTACTAGATGGATTAGATCCTGATGAAGTAAAACCTGACGTTAGGACAAATTCTAAGCCTTCTCCATTGTCATCTTTATATCTGTTTCTTGCATCAAAAAATAATGAATAAAAGACATCTGGGTCACTGAGCAACGATACGTTGGTTAAAATCCCTTCAGTATAACTATGTTGTGAATTTCGAGCAAGCTGGGTAAAGTCCCCTGAGGGAACGACACATCCAATTCCCAAAAATGGAACATCTTGACATGCCTCAAACCACAAATCAGGTGATCCCATTGCATTCGTCCAGTCAGGTACAAGCCCATTCTGAAAGGCATAATTACAGTCATCTAAATCACCAGTCCATATATTGTCCTCAAAATCTCCATTCGTGATTAAGCTTACACAATTAATTTCTTGGGGGTCACTAAATCCATCTCTAAATTCAATTTCAATATCACTTTGGTGAGCTTCGCCCACAGCATCAGTATCCTTGCTGCAAGCGATAATCAAAGTAATCAATAGTAAGTAAGTAAGGGAAAGGTAGGGCGCCCGCACCAAATTAAGTAATCAGTAATTGTAAGAGATACTGAGAATTCAAAGAGGTCCTAAACCTTCTTTTTTGTAAACTACTTTTGTCGTTCATTTTCTTGACTTTCTGCAGGGCGATTTTTCTCAAAATATTGAGATTTACCGGTGCATTTTTCGTTCTAATTCTATTAGCATCTTCGTTGAAAGTAACATCCAAATGCCAGTGTAGATGATTCTCAATACTCCAATGATTACGTACCATGGCGTTATACTGCATAGCCGATTTTTCTTTATGACTTGATATGTAATATCTTGATGATGTTGTTGTTATAGCATCAATATGTCGTGTTGCTGTGACCTTAATTATTGTTTGAGCACCTGCCCACTTTTCCAGTAAGTCGGGACTCAAAGCCTCTTTTACAGCAAGTATGGTACAACTCCTTGTCTCATACCTACCATGTCCATATTCCCATTGCTCGTCATGATCTGCTTGCTTCATAAATTCAAAACTCTCACTTATTTGTTCTTTCAAATCTTTCTGATTATTCTTGACGCTAAGTAGATAATCAGCTCCTTTCTTTTTTATCTTTTTTGCAATGGATATCTGACAGCCTATAGCGTCTATGCTCACAGTGCTACCGCTAATTTCCAATTTATCCAATAACTCTGGTATTGCAGTAATTTCATTGCTTTTGTCTTTTACCCGCTGTTGTCCAATACAAACTCCATTATCACTTGCCCAGACACTTAGTATATACAGCCCTTGATTTCCTTTACTTGTTGGACTTGCTCCCTTGATCTTTTTTCCATCGATACAGATCAATTGATCTCGATAATTATCTAGAAATGATGACCCATCTTTGCTTAATATTTTCATAAGCTCTTCTGGTTCAACCATTTGCAAAACCCTACGAAATGTGTCATCTGATGGTATTCCGTTTGGCAATTCGATTATTTGTTTTAACCATTCTTCTCGTTCTTTGGCAAATGATACCATATCCATACAATCCTCGCCATTGGATATCACCGTACATAAGGCAATGAATAAAATATCCGAAAGTCTATGTAGACATCGTCCTTGTACCCTCGGATCAGGTACAGTCGTAAATAAGTCTTGGTAGTTTTTCATACTACCAAATTAACATATTACGAATTTATTGCATGTTTTGGTGCGGTCGCCCTAAGGGAAAGGTAAGTTTCTCATAGTTTAAAGTATTTCATTAAGGGAAGATTCCAATGTCAATTTAAGTTTTTTTGTCAAAAATCAAATGCATGTATTTCAAAGATTTAACTTATCTTTGCAGCCCAAATATTCAAAAATGAAAAAAGGAATACATCCTGATAATTATAGAATGGTCGTCTTCAAGGATTTCTCGTGTGATGAGGCTTTCCTGACCAGATCATGTGCCCCTAGCAAGGAGACCATCAAATGGGAAGATGGAAATGAATATCCGCTCATCAAGCTGGAGATATCATCGGCATCGCATCCATTCTTTACAGGAAAGATGAAATTTGTAGATACGGCTGGTCGTATTGATAAGTTCAACAAGAAATTTGCCAAGTTCTCTAAGAAAACAGAATCGGCTGCTCCTGAAAAAGCAGCGGTAGAAGAACCGGTAGCTGAATCGACAGCCGAACCGAAGGAAGAACCGGCAGCTGAAGAATAAAAATCAAGCCCTCCGCAATGCCGAGGGCTTTTTTAATGCTTTTACGTGGGACATAAAAATGTAATACTCTTTGATGATGACAACTGGAAAGCACTCCTTCCACTGACCTATACTCGTCCCATCTGCGAGCTACGCATAGGCATCCTCAAGATCAAGGAAAAATGGGAGCAATATCTAGATTGCAATATAAGTCACATCACGCAAGACTATCTCTCTGAGAAGTTCCCCATCCATGTCGCCGAAGACAACTATATTATCAATAGTACCATCCTTCCAGATCCTGAACTTATCGCATTGATCAAAGATCTCAATACAAATGAAGCACTGGTCTATGATGATGAACTGATCGTAGCCAGAGTCGATCGAGATGAGTTTGATATTCTCACAAGCGAAGCACCGCAACAAGACGTAAGAGGGATAGACATCTCTGAGAAAGGTTACGCCCTCAGGCAGATCCTCCGGCCCAATGATATTTTCCAGATGAATGCGGAAGAGCTTGAAAATGATTACACCCTACTGACTGCTGGAAGAACATCTGCTCCTCTGAGTTCTAGCAATCAAGTAAGAAATAGCGATAGGATTTTTCTAGAAGAAGGAGCCACTGTGAAATGCGCTATCCTCAGTGCGGATAACGGTCCTATCTATATAGGAAAGGATGCCGAGATCATGGAAGGAAGTATCGTCAGAGGCGGACTTGCTCTGGGTGAAGGTGCCAAGCTCAAGCTAGGAACCAAGATCTACGGCGCCACAACCATCGGACCACATAGTAAGGTAGGTGGCGAGATCAACAATTCTGTGATTCTGGGCTACAGCAACAAAGCGCATGACGGATTTCTAGGTAACTCGATCCTCGGTGAATGGTGCAACCTCGGTGCTGACACCAATACATCAAACCTTAAGAACAACTATACCGAGGTGAAATTGTGGAATTATGATTCAGCAAAATTCGAGAAAACTGGAAGTCAATTCTGTGGCCTTGTCATGGGTGATCATGCCAAGTGTGGCATTAATACCATGTTCAATACAGGAACGGTCGTAGGTGTTGCTGCCAATATTTTTGGAAGTGGTTATCCTCGTAACTTTGTTCCGTCCTATGCCTGGGGAGGTGCCAGTGGATTCTCTACCTATAGAATGGAGAAATGCTTTGAGGTTGCAGAGATCATTATGAAAAGGCGTGATCTTGAATTCAGGGAGGAAGATCGTAAAATCCTGCAGCACATCTTTCACAACTCTTCATCATTCAGGTCCTGGGAGGTATAATCTAGCATCTCATGGATTCCATACCCAAGTGGAAATATTGGTGGAGCTATATCAGACCCGTCTTTCTTGAATCCCATAGCAGCAGTCACAATGAAGAATTGATAGTTCTTCTCAATAAAGCTCAGTTCCAACTATGTACACCCAATGCCATCTACTCCTATGGTGAATTGTACAATAACTTTGCCGGGACCTTTAGAAAAATTGACTTTGAAAAGAGTAAAACAAGGAATGTTCTAATTCTGGGTCTTGGACTGGGAAGCATTCCCCTTATCTTAGAAAAATCAGGATATAAGATGGATTATACCGCGATCGAGATCGATGACGTCGTATGTCATCTTGCCCAAAAATACGTCCTCAAACATCTGTCATCCCCTGTTACCGTCATAAACACCGATGCAGAAGTCTACCTTAAGCAATGTGAGCAAAAATTTGGCATGGTGACAATGGACATCTTTGAGGATGATGTTATCCCTGATTATTTTGAGAGCATCGAGTGTCTGGAAAAGATCAAGTATCTATTGAATGAAAACGGTGTATTGATATATAATCGACTTGCATATACTCAAAATGATGAAAAACAATCAATGCTCTTTTTCGAAAATAGATTCTCAAAAGTATTTCCTAAATCTATAATCGTGGAAGTGAAGGGAAACCTGATGATGGTGAGCAACAGTGGAGTGTTGAGGGATTAGGGAATTAAGGAGGTTTAGTGGGGTGAATGACAAAATGCAGATACAACGTTATAGATAAAACCTAAACCTAACAGGACATGGACAAAGAACAAATAAAGCAGTCCATCCTGAGAACAGTAGAAGCAGAAGTAGATGCATGGCTGGAGATAGAACCTAAGATGACGGATGCCTATGAGTATGAGAAGGATTTATTTGAGCGAACCTTGCGAATAGGGCGAAGTATGTTAACCAATAGCCGCGGCAAGTTGCCCAAGGATCGTAATGCAAAAAAAAGTATTGACCATATTTGGGCGCATTGATCTAAAGAAGGATCATTTGTTACAACATCAGGCATTTAAGATGAGCATGTATATGCAGTCTTTGATATGCTTATTATCACAGGGGTCTGTATTTGAGGATGCTTCTCAAATACTAGAGAGACTATTGGGCATTGACTTGAGTGCTAAGCAATTTCAGAGAGTAAGCGAGTGATATAGAGCACAGATAGACCCTATAGTACAAGCAAACCATACGGAGTATATGCTTGTACCATCCAAAGACAAGGATGAACACACCTATGTGATGGTCGATGCTTGCATGCTTTTCACTAGAGAAGAAAAGTGGAAGGAGAATAAGCTGGCACGTGTATTTCACGAGAGTCAAAACATTGATATTCAGGTTAATAGAAAAGAGATAGTCGATACAGTATACGTCAGTCACTTAGGGAGTGTTGACGATTTTTCACCCAAGGTGGAAAGGCATTTATCAATGATAACTAACCCAAAGGTATTTGTAGCAGATGGTGCCAAATGGATATGGCGGTGGGTGGAAGACAACTACCCAGGAGCCATCCAGATTCTTGATTATTACCATGCCGTAGAGAAAATAGAAGACTTAGCCAAACACCAATATGGTGATGAACAAAAAAGAAAACTATGGCTTGACCAGCAAAAGGACTTGCTGCTTGATGATGAAGTCTTGAAAGTGATCTCCAATATCAAAAATATAAGATCCAAGAGTCAGCCAGCAAGAAAGGCTAAACAAATAGCCATCAATTACTATGAACAACATGAAGATCGGATGCTTTACAAAACATACAAAGACAAAGGTTTATTGATAGGTTGAGGACCTATAGAGGCCGCCCATCGAAATGTGATACAACAAAGACTCAAACTCTCAGGTCAACAATGGTCAATAAAAGGAGCTCAGGCAATTGCCAATTTGAGATGCTATCAAAAGAGTTGTGCTTGGAATATCATCGACGATTTGATCAAACTTGCAGCTTAATCCTGCATTTTGTCATACCCCCTTTAGTGATAAGATATCCCGGGATACTCATAATTGACTACTTTTGCACCAAAGCTTGATCCCACATGTTTACAATAAACATATATCTCAAATTTGCACTCATCGCAATTTTCCTTGGAGGTGGTGTCGTCCTCGCATTCTTGTATGGTCTCGGTTATTCATGGATACTCATTTTTATAGGTATCATCCTTCTTGTAAGTTACCTCATGCTGGGAACCATCCAGTCTGCCGCTGCGATGATCCAAAATATGGATTTTGCCGGTGCCGAAAAACGACTCGGTCTCACTCTCAGCCCTAAACTGCTCTACGTTACCAATCGTGCCTTTTTCTACATCATCAAGGGTTCGCTAGCGATGAACGACAAGAAGCAAGATGAAGCTGAAGAATACTTTAATCAAGCCCTCTCTCTAAAACTCCCGACGGACAATGAGAAAGGCATGATACTGCTCCAGCTTGCCAACATCAATGCATCGAAAGGAAAATGGAACGCAGCTAAGAACTACTTTCGCGATGCCAAAAAACTCAAGATAAGTGAAGGGCAGATCAAAGAACAGCTCAACATGTTTGAAAAAGCCCTCAACAATCGTGGGCAACAAAAAGCAGCCATGGGCATGGGTAAGCAAGGGATGCAATCCATGAGGCCTGGTGGTAAAAGGAGAAGACCGAAAATGCGATGATTCTTATTTTAAAGGTATCATCCTTATAACCTAGAAAGTAGTCGGCTTTGATGTCATCTTCAGTATTACCTTAGTAGCAATGAAGAACGCTTTATCTATCATAATAGTAGCCACTTGGGCAATCAACTTGTCCGCACAACAGACCATCGGCTTGTTTCTAAATGATGAAGCTTCACATCAAGGGTATACCCTGTTTAACCCGACAGCATCAAAAACTACCTATTTGATTGATAACTGTGGAAAAGAGGTGCATTCGTGGGAAAGTGATCATCTACCTGGTATTTCCGTTTACCTAATGCCTAGTGGTGACCTCTTAAGAACGAAGAAAATACAGACCAACATATTCAATGGTGGCGGATCAGGAGGAGGGATAGAGATCCGTGACTGGGAAGGAGATGTGAAATGGGAATACGATTTTTCAAACGACAGTACACATCAGCATCATGATATAGAACTACTACCCAATGGCAATTTGCTGATCCTCTTATGGGAGCTGAAAACTCCTCAACAAGCTGCAGAGGTAGGCATCCTTAATGTCAATCGAAATATCGGAGTGTGGTCAGAGAAGATCATAGAAGTACTCCCACTTGGCAGTCAAGATATAGAGGTGATCTGGGAATGGTCTGTATGGGAGCACCTTATTCAGGATGTGACTCCTTCGTTTCCTCATTATGGCAGCATCCAGGATTTCCCTCATCGTCTTGATGCCAACTTTGCAGAATTGGCAAGCGGAGATTGGCTTCACTTCAATTCAATAGATTACAATCCTATTCTCGATCAAATCATGGTGAGCTCACGAAAACTCCATGAGCTCTGGATCATAGACCATAGCACAAATACTGAAGAAGCTGCCACTGGATCCGGTGGAAATTCAGGAATGGGTGGTGACATTCTGTACCGTTATGGAAATCCACTTATATACAATCGTGGAGAAACTTTGGACCAAAATCTATTCGGACCTCATGATGCACACTGGATTCCGCAAGGCTTCCCCAATGCAGGAAGAATAATGATATTTAATAATGGTGGTGCAAGACCGGATGGCAATTATTCATCGATCGACATCATAGAAGCACCACTCCACACTAATGGCATCAATTATGTCATAGAACCAACTGAGGCCTTTGGTCCGGAAGAATTGTATTGGACCTATACCGCTGAAGTTAAAAACCAATTCTTTAGCTTCAATCTATCAGGGGTACAACAGCTATCCAATGGAAACATACTCATATGTGAAGGCAACAGCGGTCATTTTTTTGAACTGACGCCCTCACGAGAAGTGGTATGGGACTATATCAATCCGGTCGGAAGTGTCGTTTTCTCACAATATGATCAGCCTACCAACAATGCGGTTTTTCGTATCGAGAGATTTTCTCCTGAGTACTCAGCATTTGGTAAGAGAATCCTGGAAGCAGGAGACCCGGTAGAGCTTGACCCGATAACTGATAATTGCTCCATTATTTCATCCAATGCTGAAATTGCGGTCGACCTAATAAAGGTGATGCCCAATCCTTTTATGAACGAGTTGGTTCTAGATAATTTCTCTCACTCTACGTGGCAACTTGAACTCACGGACTTTACAGGCAATACCATCTTCAAGAGAGTTGTCGACTTGCCAAAGATTCACGTTGACATATCTACCCTCGCAAAAGGAGTATACCTGTTGAGGGCAAGTCAAGGGCAGGACATGATTTTAAAGAAGTTGATCAAGATCTAGATTCAGCTGACGTTTGTGACGAATTATCATAGTTCCATTGATTCTAAATGCATCTGCTTTCACAATTGATCATATATTAGCGATAGATGTCGAGAATAACATGTACAATTATATCGCTATACATGGCGCTGACCTTATCTGCCCAGCAGACGGTAGGATTATTTCACAATGGAGAAGATTCTTATCAGGGGTATACTCTCTTTAATTCAGGAATATCAGAATCTACTTATCTCATAGATAATTGTGGTCGAGAAGTACATTCATGGAATAGCCAACATCAACCAGGAATCGCTGTTTATTTACTACCTAACGGACACCTGTTAAGGACTATAAAAGTATCTACTACGATATTTAATGGAGGTGGTTCCGGCGGTGGACTAGAGATTCTTGACTGGGATGGAAACGTCGTATGGTCTTATAATCTGTCTGACGATACTATTCACCAACATCATGATGTAGAATATCTCCCCAATGGAAACATTCTAGTCCTTGTATGGGAACATCACAGTCCCACAGAAGCGGAAGGTCTGGGAATGACGGGAGTAAATCAATCGACCGGAGCCTGGGGAGAGCGCATCATTGAGATTAAACCGATCGGGCAAGATGACGCGGAGATTGTCTGGGAATGGTCCGTATGGGATCATCTAGTACAAGATGTTGACCAAGGGTTACCCAACTTTGGTGCTATTTCTGATCACCCCCACCGACTAGACATTAACGTTAGAAATACCGTAAATGGAGATTGGTTACACTTCAACTCAATAGATTATAATCCTTCACTAGATCAGATAATGATTAGTTCGCGAGTCTTGAGCGAAATATGGATCGTTGACCATAGCAGTACTACGGAAGAAGCTGCAAGCAGCTCCGGTGGAAATTCTGGCATGGGTGGAGACATAATGTATAGATGGGGCAATCCTCAAAGCTACGACAAAGGAGGACCTGAGGACAAGATACTATATGGTCCACATGATGCACATTGGATTCCATTCAGTCTTCCAGATGCTGGAAAGGTACTCATATTCAACAACGGATCGAGTCGGCCAGATGGCAGCTACTCCTCTATAGAAATGATCGAGACTCCATTAAATTCATCAGAAACTTACGATATTGACCAAAATGGATCATATGGTCCGGCTGATATTTTTTGGCACTATCAAGCAGCCATACCCACTTCATTTTTCAGCAGCAACATATCAGGCTCTCAGCAATTGCCCAATGGAAATGTATTAATATGCCAGGGAAGTAAAGGTATCTTCTTTGAGGTAACAGGTGCAGGTAAGGAAGTATGGAGATATATCAATCCTGTAGGTCAGATTATCCACTCACAAGGACAAGTGCCGGCAGGAAATGCTACTTTCAGAATTCACCGCCATTCCCCTGATGAAGGTTCCATTTCTGAGTATAATCTAGAACCTGGTGAACCCATCGAGCTCAATCCCTGGACATCTGATTGTGCGATTATCTCAGAATCTAACGAAATTGAGTATGAATATATAGAGGTTATACCAAACCCATTTTCTGATTACTTGGTATTAAACATAGATGATGAACCCAACCAAAGTCTTCTAATAGTGAACCTTGCCGGAAAGAGGATGTATAGCGAAGAAGGTTATACAGCACATAACCCTATCAATACAAGAAACTGGGATTCCGGAATTTATTTCTTGATCATAAAATCTAGAAAAAAGACAAGGGCTATTAGGCTAGTCAAGATGTAGGGATTCGATAGACTTCTTTCAAGGATCTATAACCCGCTGCAGTTGAAGTTATATAAGGAATATGGATATCTGGATCGAGAGGCTTGATCAATTTGGCAGGAACACCTGCATAAAGAAATCCCGATTTTAATCGTGCTCCTTGCGTTACTACTGCCCCAGCTCCCACGATTACATTTGATTCTATAATGGTATCATCTAGGACGATGGCACCCATCCCTATTAATACGTCATCGTGTATTGTACAACCGTGAATGATGGCTCGATGGCCAACAGATACTCTGTTACCTATGATGGTATCTTGTTTGCCATAGGTTCCGTGGACCATCGTCAAGTCTTGAATATTAACTCCCTCACCAATCACAATTTTATTAACATCACCTCGTATCACTACTTGATACCAAATGCTCGAATGAGCACCTATCACCGTCTTGCCAGTTACAGTGGCATTGTCAGCTATCCAGGCCGACTCATGAACTTCCGGATATATGTCATTAATGGGTATGAGCATCGACTTTAGGGCTGATGGGGGTCAGTGTATACCCTTCTCTCTTTAATAATCGTATGACGCCTTGGTCACCTCCAAGGTGTCCAGCACCAACGGCAAAGAATGTGGTATGATTCTTCATTTTTTCTTTCATCTGAGGTATCCAATTTCTATTACGTTGATTGATCAAAGTTTCTTCATATCCTGAAACTCCCCCTTCTTCACTACCAGTCATCTCGTACATTCCATCTACATCCTGAGACAGGTAAAGAGCAACCATCGTCTTAAACTCCTCAGCTCCTACATCTGAAGCTTTGATCGATTCTACCAACATGGTAGCTTGGTCTTTGTACGGTATAGAATCAAAAAGACTTATCTGAAAATCCATAGTTTCAAGACCAGCCACAGATTTCCCGGTTTTGTTAGCTATTTCAAACATTTCCATCTCATAAGATTTCATGTCTCCATTCTGCAGGCTCATAGGATCGAAATCATTTCCCGCAAAGACTGTTAAAAACATAGGTTTCATCTTTTCAAACAAGAAGAGCGGAAGACCCATTTTTTTGAAGTGAGCCTTGACCAGCTCGTAATCTCCCTCAGAGATAAGGTCACTTAGGGTGATATCATCTTTCATAAATGCCTTCTTCATCAACCCCATTTGGGCTGAGATATCCGTCATCTCGTTCATGTCTATCTCAAAGACGATCTCCTTTGCAGCGTCCATCGCAGCCAAAGTACCATCTGGTAAAAAGTAATCATCATTATCAATGATATGGATTGTTCCATAAACATAAGAGGGGGTACTAAGTCCGTTGCCGGTGACTTTCCATAACAACGCATTGTCCAATCGTTTGTCAATTGCTTGCTCATTCGCCACAGTATTTTTGAATCCACTACAAGAGAACAGCAAGATCAAAAGTGTCGATAACAATAAACCAATCGAAGAAAAATATTTATTCATGTACATACTAATATTAAAAGGTGAGTAGGGGTTCATTTTATCCCAACAAAAATATGATGCAATATGATTCCAGCAGCAACAGAAACATTTAGAGAATCAATAGATTCGCTCTGTTTAATACTGAAAGAGTGATCAGACAAGGCGAGTATTTCCCGACTGACTCCCCTATTTTCAGATCCAAGAACGAGTGCAGCGGGAGATTGGAAATCTGTTTCTCGCATTGTCGCAGTCCCTTTTACGTCGGTAGCATAAGTAGTGATTCCCAAGGATTTGAGTTCATCCATTGCACTCATCACCGAGCTGGTACGCATTACAGGTATCTTGAGGAGGGCTCCAGCCGATGACCTTATAGCATCTTCATTGCACGCGGCACTTTTTTTTGCCGAGAGCACTATTCCATCTACTCCAAATGCGAGAGCAGATCGTGCTATAGCCCCAAAATTCCCAACATCGGTTACCCCGTCTAAAACCAATAGAAACGGTGATTTCCCCTGCTCAAATAACCATGGTATAAATGAAGACAGTTCATAGAATTTGATGGGACTGACATATGCAACTATACCTTGATGATTACCTCTAAACATTTTATTGAGCTTCTCCTCCGGCACCCGTACCAGTGGAATGATCTTTTCAGCACAAGATTTCCTCAGACTATGTTCAAATAACCCTGACATATTTTGATTGATAAACACCTTATCAAACGAAATTCCTGAATTCAGTGCCTCAACTACCAGATTACGACCTGCGATGGTTTGTTTCTTTTCCAAATTTATTCTGTCTTAGAGGTTACTATACTGCATCAAACTTAATTTAAATTATTCCCATTATTGTATATTGGCAGGTCAATTCTCAATTTACTTAAACTAAAAAAATAACCACATTATGAAAAAGAATCTCCTTCTTTTTCTTTCGCTAACTATACTCACTGTAACCAATTCTCAATCCATCTCTTTAGATGAAATTGGTCGAAATTACATCGAGGAAAATGTCAGAGACTGGAACCTCGAAACATCAGACTACAATCATGCATTGGTAAGCAACCAGTATACCGATGAAAAGAATCAGGTAACTCATATATACTACAACCAAACTCATCAAGGGATCCCCGTATACAATGCCCTCGCTAGTGTGCACATCAAGGATGGTGTCGTATACATCGGCAGTAGTAGAATGATAGGTGGACTTAGTTCTAAAATAAATACTTGCAGTCCTGTTTTGTCTCCAGAGGAAGCAATAGCTTATGCGGCAAAACATTTGGGTCAAGAAGTAGAGACTTACACTCTTGCCAATCGTGAGACACCTCAAAAGATGACTTTTGCGAAAGCATCGTTTGTAGATCGTGATATTCCAGTTGAGCTGAAATACATGCCTATAGAAAATGGAGGTGTAAGACTTGCGTGGGACTTATCTCTATCTATGAAAAAAGGAGCTGACTACTGGAGCATGAGGGTCGACGCCGTCAATGGTGAAATATTGGATCAGTATAACTGGACAGTATATTGTAAGGCAGAGCCAGGAATGTATGCCCATGATCATTCGTCTTGTGGTATCCGTCAGCTAGAGAGACATCAAGATAGCTTCCAATCGATGATCGAAGAAGGAATAGACGGTGCATCGTATCGTGTTTTTGCATTGCCAATAGAAAGCCCTCTTCATGGGAGTCATGAGTTGGTAATTGATCCTGAGTATTTAAGTGCATCACCATTTGGATGGCATGATACCAATGGTGATGTCGAGGCTGATTATACAATTACCAGAGGAAATAATGTTCACGCCTATCTTGGTGATGGAGGTTCATCAGGTGACGAACCCGACGGAGGTGATGACCTGATATTTGATTTTCCCTATGATGCGGATGTAGAACCTATTGACAATTCCACAGCTGCTGTCATAAATATGTTTTACATGAACAACATGCTTCATGATTTAATCTACCAGGTTGGCTTTACGGAAGCAGCAGGGAATTTCCAGCAAAACAATTATGGAAATGGTGGAAATGGTGGAGACTATGTTTTTGCGGAAGCTGCTGATCCTACGATTTCTGACAACGCCAGTTTTGGTACTCCTCCTGATGGCGGAAATCCGGTAATGAATATGGGTCTATGGACCAATAATGGAGGTGGATTAATGAAAATCGATGAGCCCCTGGAAATAGCACAAATAATTACAACGTACGGTACTGCGAATTTTGGTAATCCCATTGAGGATATTCCTATATCTGGAAGCGTAGTACCAGTATACGATGCTACGTCGCTCCCGACTCAAACTTGCATGGATGTTGAGAATATTGTTGAAGTAAATGGACAGATTGCTTTGATCGACAGAGGGGGATGTGACTTTAGCCATAAGGTGTTTAATGCTCAAAATGCAGGTGCAGTGGCTTGCTTAATATGCAATGTAGTAGGTGTCAATGGTGGTACTGGTGAAGAAACTATTACAATGGGTGGAGCTGACAACGCTGAATTTGTTACTATCCCTTCATTGTTTTTACCCAAGAGTACATGTGATCTGATCAGGAGATCTATCACCTCAGATGTCGTTGTAAAAGCAACACTACAAAATCTCGAGTCAGGAGGTCCATCACAGCTAGATGCGGCATTTGACAATGGTATTATGGCACATGAATTTGGTCATGGAATTTCTAATAGACTAACAGCAGGTGCTAGCAATACGGGATGCCTTAGGTGTATAGATGATGATGGTGACGGGAATTGTGACCGAGGTGAACAAATGGGTGAAGGATGGAGTGATTTTTTTGCATTGATCACCACAGTGAAATCAGGAGATGACGGAGCAGATCGTCGCGGTATTGGAAATTTTGCTGCCGGGCAATCTGCCAATGGAAGCGGTATAAGGAGATTCCCATATTCTACAGACATGACCATCAATCCTCAAACTTATGATGACATTAAAACTGGGTCAGTACCCCATGGTGTTGGTGAAGTATGGGCAGGAACTTTATGGGACATGTATTGGGCATTTGTTGATCTATATGGCTGGGATGCTGACTGGTCCAGCACCGAGTCAGGAAATTATAAGGCCGTATCACTCGTTATTGAAGGCATGAAGGTTCAACCCTGCCAACCTGGTTTTGTTAGCGGCCGAGATGCAATTTTGGCAGCAGATCAAATACTGTTTTCCGGAATACATCAATGCATGATTTGGGACGTATTTGCTAGGAGAGGTATAGGGTTTTATGCTGATGAAGGAAGCACGATGGAAAATACTGATGGAGTGGAGAACTTCGACTCACGTCCTCAGTGTGTTGAAGAATTGAAAATTACAAAGACAGTAACTGATTTTATCACTGCTGGCGATGATGTACAAGTAGCCCTTCAGGTAATCAATCACATTCTTTCAACCCAGACAAATGTTGTCATTACTGATGAGATCCCTACGGGGCTTTCATATAAGGATGGATCCGCAAGTGTCACTCCTAATCTTGCTGGAAACATGATAAGTTTTGACTTAGGTGATATGCTTTATGAAGACGATATCATCGTCACTTATACGTTGGAGTCCGACCCTAGTGAAAAGTCGCAGACTATATTTGGTGACAATATGGAAAATGGTGATGACTTCTGGGGCCTTTTACCCATCGAAGGCAGCAATTTATGGCAACAAACAACAAATCAATCACATAGTCCTGACCGTGCCTGGTACATATCGGAAACAGCTGATGAAACTGATCAAGCACTGATAAGTGATCCATTTACTGTAGCTGGTGATGACCCTGTCATAAGATTCTGGCATAGTTATAACTCACAAGCTGCTGTCGATGGAGGATTTGTAGAAGTAAGTACAGATGATGGATTTTCATGGGCCAATGTTAAAGGCAGGTTTATCAGAGGAGGCTATGATGGAGCCATTGCCTACGGAACATTTGCTATTCCGGCTCTCGAGGGATTCTCCGGGCAAAGCGCTGGATTTGTCGATTCTTATATTGATATGAGTGAATGGTCTGGGCAGGAAATCCAAATGAGATTTCGCTTTGGCTCAGATGATGATATGGTTGTATCACCAGGACTTGATCCCGGGTGGTATGTCGATGATTTTGAACTGATGAGTCTTCTTAAGTATGATAGTCAGGCATGTGTGTCAAGCGATAATGGTGGAGGAAACTGTAGCGATATGATTACTACTATCGTAGACTCTGATGGTCTGAGTAGTGGTGTTGTGGATGCAGATCCTGATCATTTCACTTTGGGTATTTTTCCTAATCCTGCCGATGATTATGTAAGTATTGCAGTTAGCTCCAAGGTTGCTGAGGAAGCTGAAGTATCATTAATAACGATGGATGGCAAGCTGGTACTAAAAGGTCAGATGCAATTAAGCACTCACAAGTCAGTTTACAACTTTGATGTGAGTAGTATTCCTACAGGAATGTATATTATCAAGGTACAGACGCATTCTGGGGCAATTACTGAGAAAATGGTGATAGGGTAAATACTCCTGATAATAAAATAAATGCCCTCATGATTCAATTTGTGGGGGCTTTTTTCATTGTAATTTTCTTGTCTGAAGGACGACTTATTGAACGTATCTAGCGATTGCTTCTTACACTTCTTATAACTTATGCAACGATAAAGTATGAAGAAGATACTAGTCACATCGATTATTTTACTGATTGCAACTGTCACTTTCATTTATTCTCAACCTATTCTAAATGAGATTGTAAGTGATAACATTGACAGTTGGGTAATAAATGAAGCGTCGCCTGATTGGATAGAAATATACAACGGAGAAAGCGTGGATATAAATTTAGGTGGTTATCATTTGAGTGATGATGAATCTAACCTACTAAAATGGGTTTTCCCCGATGTTACTATTCAAGCAAATTCCTACTTTCTAGTAATCGCTGACAGTAAAGATACTGTTGACAATTACGTGCACTCCAATTTCAAGATCTCAAGCAACGGTGAAAAAATTGTACTTTCTACACCTCTCGGAGAACCTATTAGTTTAGTGACTGTTCCAAAACTTGATAGTGATATTAGCTATTCATTTTCTGGTAATAGTTGGATTCATACTACACCAACGCCCCTTTCCCAGAATGAGGAGAATGAACTTCTAATACTATCTGAACCTACATTCAATCTAAGTACCGGAGTCTATTCACAACCTCTAGTTCTTGAGGTAACCCATGATGATAGTGACGTAACTTTGGAATATTATCTAAATGATTTGGGTAGTAATATTAACACTACAGAGTTATCCCTATCGATAGAATCTACCATAGCACTATGTGTTACTGCATCTAAACCTGGATTTAGAAATTCGGACATGGTCTGCAATACGTATGCTGTGGGTGTGGATCATGACCATCCCATATTGAGCCTTATTGCCGATGATAGTGCACTCTTTGACGAAGAGGTTGGTCTCTTTGAGCTTGGTCTCAATGCAGACCCTAATTGGCCTTTCTGGGGAGCTAACTTTTGGTCAGATAGCGATACAGAAGTACATTTCCAGTATTTTAATTCATCTTCCAATGATCTCTTCAATGGTCATGCAGACCTAGAAATGCATGGCGGACGTGAATCACGAACCAATCCTCAAAAAACATTCAGACTTCTCGCCAAGAAAAAGTACGATCAAGAATATTTCAATCACAACTTCTTTCCATTAAAACCTGATGTCTCAATGTTCAAACGCCTAGTCGTAAGAAATGCCAGTGGAGATTTTAATGCGGGTCATTGCAGAGATGGATTCTTGCAAAACTTTTTGGCAGAATCAGGATTGGACCTTGACGCCAATGCATATCAACCAATAGCAGTATATATTAATGGTCGTTACTATGGGTTGATGGGACTTAGAGAGAAAATGGACAAGTACTATCCAATGTCCAACTATAACCTGTCCGATATTGACCTTATCGAGGAAGAGTTAATACTTATAGAAGGTGATACACTTGCGTTTAAAAACCACTACAAGTACATCCGTGAAAATGATCTTAGCAACTCTAATAACTTCACTGAAGGCGCTTCCTACTTTGATACCAAAAATCTTACAGATTACTTTTTAAGTCAAATATGTAACAACAACACTGCCTGGCCTCAAAATAATATAAAGTACTGGCGTGCGCAAAATGATGAGTCCAAGTGGAGGTATCTCCTATTTGACATGGACAATGCTCTTGGCCGTTATGCATGGTCAGCTCCAGAGGTAAATACACTGTTAAGCAAAATGACAGAACTGAAAGGGGGGAATATTTTCATTAATACTATGTATTCTTTTCTCGAGAATCAACAATTCAAAGACTATCTGATTAATAGGCATCAAGATCTTTACAACACTGTATGGCATCCTGATAATTTTACCAATTCATTCGACAGTTTTATTTCTTCTATCGAAAAGGAAATGGAAAGTCATTTGATAAAATGGCCAACAACGGATATCGAAACATGGCGTGACGTAGAATTAGAAAAAATAAGGTCCTTCATTAATGAACGTCCGTCGTATTCAATGCAATATTTTGAAGAATATTTTAATCTTAACGGTACTTATAACCTGACTATTACATCAAATTTACCAGAGGCAGGTAGGATAACACTAAATTCACTCAATGATATACCAATGGAATTTAATGGAATATATTTTAAAGAAGTACCCATCAGAATAATATCAGAATCAAATCCTAATTTCTACTTTAGTCATTGGGAAGTTAATGAAGGCGGCAATTCTCAAATTTATAAATTTAATTCCCTCAATTTACCATTTGATAAAGACACAGAAATAAAAGCGATATTTTCTGACGAACCACAAATTTCATTCGTTGAATCATCATTTATATCAAATGAAACTCTCTATATTAAAATAAATAGCCTTTCACATGAGTCAATTTCTATAAATATCTTTGACGCCATTGGCAATAGACTATTCCACATAGAATACAATGACATTGTGAAAGGCACCAATGCATTATCCATTCCAATGCATCATCTTGATAATGACCTACTGATACTACAAATAATACAGTCTGAGAATAAGTATATCAATAAATTAATAAACATTAAATAGTGAAATTTAAATACACACATATATTAATTATCATGGTTTGTGTTGTGATTTTATTATCGTGCCAAAAAGGTGAACCTGTACATGATAAAGAATTCCATTTCACAATTGATTTAATTGGATCATTGCCCGATCCCATCAATGAATGTTCTGGTTTTTGTTACTATGAAAATCATCTCCTAATTATTAATGACAGCGATAATGGCCCTATTATATACAGACTAGATCCTCTGTCAATGGAGATTGTCGAGCAAGTCCACCTAATCGGAGTAAATAACATTGATTGGGAAGCAATTACATGTAGTGGGGGCTTTGCAATTCTTGGTGATTTTGGAAATAATTTTGGATCACGTACCGATCTTAAACTCTACCATCTGTCTCTTCCAAAGCTGTCTTTGGAAGAGACTGTTGATTTTTCTTTTCCTGATCAAGCTTCCTTTAATGATCCCTTTCATAATTATGACTGCGAAGCAATGATATTATTGAACGGCAAGTATTATCTGTTTACAAAAAATACGCGTAATAATAAAACCAACATGTATTCAGCATCATTGCATAGCTCTGATTTCAGTCTATTAGATTCCGTTGTTGTCACAGCCAGGGTGACGGATGCCTATTATCACAATTCTAGTGATCAGATTCTTCTCTTGTGCAATGAGTTGAGAAATGGATCCTTTGTTAGCTTTATTGAAGTAATTGAAATTCTTAGTGACGATAAAATTGTTTCTGTGGGATGTATACCTATAGGTGTAAACGAGCAATTTGAATCATTGGTCATGAAAGATCAAAACACATTTTATATAGGTTCGGAGTCAGAGATAGGGAATGGCGGAAACCTCTATTCATTAGAAATTACCAATCTTTAATGTGAGCTGCCAATACTCTCAAAAACATTTCTTAAAACTTCAATCCTACATTCAGCCCGGCACTGAGTATATTTAATTTTAATGTAGATCCGTTAATGCCGGAATCAGTGAGGTTTCGGGTCATAGAAAAAGATGAACCTATGTACCAGTCATCAGAAATAGGATAGGCAATATTCGCTTTTATAACCAAGCCTAATTGAAAACCATTCTTATAGAAACTATCTCCTTCAAACTCAAGCAAAACCTCATCCTGTATCGTCCTTCCGTCACTAAACTTTACATAACTGAGTTCTGGCCCAACTCCTATGCCCCATACAAGTCCAAATGCCTCTTTCTTATAACCCAATAATAATGGAATGGATACTTGTCTTATCTTATTATAGTGAACAATGGCTCTTATCTCACTTACATTAACGACCGTATCTTTTCTTACCTCTATTGGTTGTGTAGCAAAAGGGTTATTGATTACTTCTACCAGCTGATCCATCCTTTGTTCCGTATAATCTCTTAAGAATTCTTTATCAAGCTTTGTATATGCCACAGACCATCGTAATCCTGATGAGATAAACCAATGATCACTAACTTCCTTTTTTATGCCAAGCTCGAAGTCGTATCCGTAGTCACCTATTTCATTTTCTTTTCTCTCCTTCCCCCAAGCGGAATCCCCAAAGTCTGGCATCAAATAATTTAATCCAAAACCCAATGAAGCCGACCACTGATGAGACTCAACCATATCATTCTTAATATCTATTACACTGAATGCCAGTCTATCGGAGAGGTCCATCGTCATCTTCTGATAGCTTAGATATGAGGCTTTGGTAGACAGATAACTCAAACTACCTATTTTTCTATTGTAATTTTTTCCATTAGTAGCGAGTGGTGTATTTATTCCGTTGTCTCGAGAATCAAGCGTTATGATATTACTAGATTTCCACAGAGTATTTTCGAGAGTCGAAGATGGGTTGTTATACGTTGTCAGATTTTCTGGTGATTGATTTGCTGTTAATTTATGACGGGATTGTTCTGTGACTTTTGTATTCAAATCATAAGCAAGTGCTGAATTAGCTTTATCGATATCTTTTTCTCTCTTTGGTTCCGTGATTCGTTCATTTACATCTTCCTTGCTACTCTGACTTGTCAACTCACCAAATGTTTCAGTAAGGTTAATTTCTGACACTTGACTTGCTATGTCATTACCTTTGGACAAAGGAGAATCATGTGTGGGATTTTCGCTCAGACTCTTCATGCCAAAGTAGCCAACAAAACTTAGGATAAGCAATAATGTGGCTAATGCCAGAAATGGCATCAACACGATCCGTTGACCGTCATCTTTTTGAGGCATTCGACGGTAGATGCCTTCCTGCATATTATCCCAAGAAAACTCTTCTGGAAGATGGCTGTCGGCTCGAAGATTATCTTTCAATTTGTCAAAGTGCTTCATATAAAATTGAATTATTGTTCTTAGAAATATTCTTTTTTATCCAGCGGAGTGATCTAGAGAGCTGTGACCGAGACGTTACCTTCGATATATTGAGCATCTCACTTATTTCAGTATGGTTATAGCCATCAATGACATTGAGTAAAAAAATAGTCTTATACCCAATAGGCATCTTTGTTAATAATTGTTCAATTTCCAATTTTGAGAGTTCATTAAGATAGTAGAATGGATCTTCAGTCATGTTCTTTACGATCTCAAGATTATAGGACATCCCTAGTTTTGAATGTTGCTTCAGCTGGTCAATACATTTGTTAACCGTGATTCTGGATATCCATCCTTTAAATGCTCCTTTATTCTCATTAAAACTACCTAACGAAGAAAATATTCCTGCGAATACTTCTTGCATCACATCACGTCTTACTTCATGGTCAGTCAGATAATTTTTGATGATTGTATAGACATACGGAGCGCAAGTATCATACAGCTTCTTATGCGCTTTGCGATTATCACTAGTACAGGCCCGTATCAATCCTTTATCTACCATATAAAATTACAGGAAAGAAGAGAAGTCACATTGCTGGACCTCTCTGCCATCTAATTTATAATCTAGTTTTTTACCAACATCCGTCCAACAGAATGAACAGATCTTCAACACTATCCAGCTCTACTGTAGCACCATCATCAAGCATAGTCACTGTTATCGGATAATCTAATGACTGTACTTCATAGTTAAATGTGAGAATCGCCTCATAATTTTCGAATACGACACTAGCAGTGTCTCCATTTTTATTTATGAATGTTCCGCTTATAGGGAAAACAATATCATAGCAGTTCCCACCGAAAGCAGGTGTCCCCTCAATCAAAAGATATAAATCTTGATCTCCTAGATTAACGATGATACCACAGTCCTCTAGTGCTTCATTAAGTTCGTCCTCGTTATTCACGACTATCGTCGTACCATCATCATCAATCAGCGTCATCGGAAAGGCATATCCAGCGATTTCTCCTTGCAGCATAAGGTCACATAGTTCCTGGTGAGAATTCACTACCACTACTGATCCATCCGCTAGCTCTACATTGAACGGGAAGTCTATCTGATAGCAGCCGATATACTCAAATCCCTCGTCCCAATCCCAATCAGTAGAATCTATATCCAGACCACTACAAGATGTAAGAAGAGAAAACAACTGATCGACGTCATTAACAGTGAAGACTTGTGCATCTTCATCAATAAGATTAAATGGAAAGACAAAGAAGGCAATGTCTTGAGCTAGTATCTCGACCAATTCTACCTCAGTATTTGCGGTCTCTATAGATCCATCATGTCTACTTACTGAAATAGGATATTCAAATGAGTAGCAAGAATTCGATTCATCAATAAGATATGCTGGAAATTGATCCTCATCCCATCCACCTTCAGGTGTACATTCTAGGAATAACTCACCCAACTCTACAGCATCTGCAACTTCCACGAGTCCGTCCTCAGTCTCAACAGTCAATGGATAAATGAAATCCATAATATAAACCGTAGAATCAGAGTTTTCCAACAGAGATATAAACTCATCAAAGTCATTGACCTGATGTTCATTCCCTTCACTGTCTACCATTCCAAAAGGATAACCCAGTGTAATACAATCCATTTCTAGACCTTCTCCATCACTATCCCCATCACTTCGGTTTACAAGACCATTTACAATATTGGTAACTATCGGATCGATATTATCGACTGTTTTAGGTACATCAATATTTTCTTTGGAACAGCTACTGAGGAGGAATACCCCCATCAAAAACACTAATGTTAACTGACTTAATTTCTTAAACATATTTTCTTTTTTTACGTGATTACTAAGATTTGATATTCTAGAATTCACACTAATATTCTTGCAAACGATGCAATGTGTTGCACCATGATGAAAAATCTGACATCGTAAAAAGTATAAACGTCTTTACTTCAGGCAGTTAGCATAAAACCCCGTAAGTACTCAATACCTGTTGAGAATTGGGCATAGTTATCCCAAGGATAGTTGATATTTTTGGGTCATTATTTCGCTTAGCGGGGGGATATTGTTAAGGTTTTGAAGTCGATCCTGAAGATACTCCCAGAAAGATATTTCTAACTTTCTACAGGTTTTTTTCAGTGACAAAAAAGTATCTCTTGCCAATCTGCCATTTTCACTTCTGGTGCCGGCACTTATCTTTCTTCTTTTGACATATTCGCGGATGTCACTTTCCGAATCATTGTTGTGCAAAGAACTATTAGGTCGAAGAAGTACCACCAGAAGCTGGTCTTTGTTTTCTCTCAATTTTTCCAATACCTGATTTAGTGAAGAATAGTTAATCACTGGTTCGCATAAGGTATCAAATTGTTCGTTTAATTGCAATGCCAGATCATCATCAGGGGTTTTCTTGTATTTTTTGAGGGCTTGATACAACTGCCAGAAGGCTGTCTTTCTGTTTTCTAATTGTGATTGTTGAACTGGATTATAACTTTTGAGTTTTACCAGAGGTCTTTCGGCATGCTTCCAACATAGTGAATGGACAAATAAATTGAACTGACCTGCTCCGTCTGAGTGAATCACAGTATTAGGGTCAAATCCATGGGCCACAATAGTTCCTATTAACAAGGCTTCTGTTATTTGTCTGATGACGTATTGGGCCGTTATTCCCTCGCGGTTAAAATAATTTTCTAAGCTCGTTTTGTCTTCAAAGATTCGCTCACCACTTTCATAACTTTGCCTTAGTATCCGGTAATATTTGCTTGCAAATTTTTCTCTTTTAACATACGAAAGGCTCGTCTGGTTGATTTGATAATCTCTTCTTGACTGACGCAGTATTTCCAGAAAATTGATACGACTTTTTGAAAACGTTGTCGTAAAGTAGGTAAACAATGAGGAATTGATGCAATTACAAAACCCATTCCTAAACTCATGTCTTGCTCCTGTATCATCAGTGCGCAATTCTTCCCCCAATTCTATTCCTTTAGATAACAAGGATGCCTTTTCTATGTGAAAAGACTGCTTGTCTTCTGTTAATATAAAGCTGATCTGTCCAGATGATATATCTATCCCATAGTCTTTCAGTGAGGTTAAAAGTAGCGGCTGGGTCACACCACACTCATAATATTGGTGGAGGATAAAGGCTTTTAATCTCGGACCAAAATGGGTGTTTTGTAAATGTATAGGTAGCTCCGCTATTCGGATCTCTCCTTTTGGACCCTTCCATTTTTCTAATTTATACTCGATATTATTGGCCCTTATTATAATATCCTGTCTGATGTGTTTCTGATGACCTATTAATTTCCAGCCTTCCCCTAATCCTGTGATTTTGATCTCTTTGGTCTCGTGAATTTTTAGCGACGACTTCTTATTCCGTTTTCCACTTGTACGGCTCCCCTTTCCTTTATTCTTATTAGGATTCTTATCTAGTTGACTCGCCTTTATAGTAGGCTTCTTTGGAAGCTTCTTCAATTTCCTGATTTCAGCTTCTAGTTCTTCAACCTTTTTTGATAGCTTCTCTATTTGCCCAAATCCTTTATTTATCTGTTCATGAAGAAATTGAACATAGGGCTCTTCCAGTAATTCTTTTCTGAATCCCGGTATACTAATTGCTGATCTTTGTTTCTTTTGACTGATAATTGAGCTTTTTACTCTATTATCTATTCACGGTCGTACTTATTTAACGTTCAATTTCCTTCTTTGGTTTATTTTCCCAAATTTACTTTTTTTTCGACTATTGAGTACTTACAAAACCCCAATATAATATGTCTAAAATATGTCGCTGAGGACACTAAAGGTCGGGACCCGATCTCAACGTAATATCAACATCAAATAATTAATTGCCTCGTCGTTGAATGAAATTAGGGACAGATCTGATAATTTGTTTAGGACTTTATAGAAATAGTCTATTCCTCCTCCCCTACGATGTCCTTTATTGTCTCTTCGACTTTCTCACTTAGAACCTCGGCTACCGCTTTTACGGTATCTACTACGTCCTCGATCGTTTCACCCATGGTCGCTCCAATGGCTGTAAGTAGGTTATCAGATTCCTCCTCCTTGGGAGCTTTCTTAGACTTCGGTTCTATGATTTCTTCCTCAGCTATCTCGAGTTTGTCAGCGTCCGCTTCAAGATCTTCTGCTTTTTCTTTTATCTCGGCTGCTATTTTATCTTTTACAATCTCTTTCTGTTTCTCTATTTCATTCTTTTCAACTTTCTTAGACTTTGATTCTTTGATTTCTGCCGCTGCTTTCTCGAGCTTTCCAGCGTCCGCTTCAAGATCTTCAGCTTTTTCTTTTATCTCCGTTGCTATTTTATCTTTTACAATCTCTTTCTGCTTCTCTATTTCATTCTTTTCAGCTTTCTTAGCTTCCAGTTTTTTCTCCTTCTCAATGCGCACATCCAGTTCTCCTCTCGTCTTGACCATATCAGCAAGCTTCTCTTCTTTCGAGTTAATCCTTTCTTCGATCATCTTGAGCTTGGCTTGTCGTATCTGAGCTTCAAGCTGTCCGTCGGTTTGATCGATTTTTTTAATCTCATAGGCATGATCACCTTTATCCCTACTGATCGAGGACTCCATCTTTCCTATTGCAGATATCAAGCCTTTGTACCTCCTATCAAGCCTCTCCATTGGACTATTCTCGCCTCCTTTCTTACCATATCGTTTCTCTTTGAGGTCTTTAAATGTCTTGTCTAGTCGATTCCAGAGTTTATTGCGATCTTCTCTCGTAAACCTTGTGTCCTTGAATTCAGATTGTATCTTTTTCAATTCCTCAAACAATGGGTGAAGCCCCATTCCTTTGCCCATCCGCTCTTGAACGTTGTCAATCTTAGACGCAAATTCATCAAGCTTTTCCTTAGATACTTTCTTGAAATCATCTTCAAACGATTTTCGCAACTTTTTCATTTCCTCAAAAAGACCATTCGTCTGCTTCTTGAGATTCTCTCCATGTTCTCTAAAAAGATTCTTCTCTCGTACCTGTCCTTGTACCTTGTTCCAATATCCTTTCATCTCTTCCCATAATCCTTTGTCAAAATCAGTGAGATTCTCCACTTTCTGCTTAAAATCATCTAATTCTGAAGCAAACATCTGATACATCTTGGAAGAAAGTACGACAAAATGCCATTCTGATTTTGCCCTAAGTATGATATCTGTGCGATCCACTTTGATATTCTCCGGAAGGAGGTCTTCACTCACTGACAACTCTCTTTCTATATGGACATGACCATCCGGAAAAGGAATATCCGTCCCACTCCTCCATAGGTTCATCATCTTATTAAAGAATTCTTCCGTAGCTTCCTCTACACTGAATGTGTAAATGTCAATTTTGTTATCATCGGCTCTCAGCCTGACGCCAACTAGAATCTTTTCATCTTTTTCTTTGCTTCCCCAAAGTACTATTCGTTTTCTCATGTCTCGCGTATTTATTCTTTCCTCGTTCGTATCAACCATTGACCGGCACTCCGATCAACATCTTTAATATTTGTACAGCATTCGTAGCTGCTCCTTTCCTCAAGTTATCGGAAACTATCCACATATTCAAGCCATTCTCAATACTATCGTCTCTTCTTATCCTCCCAACGTAAACATTGTCATCCATCGCCGCCAACAATGGCATCGGATATAGGTTTTTATCCGGGTCATCCTGCACCACAACTCCCTCTGTCGAAGTTAGTAGCGCCTTCATCTCATCCACATCAAATGGTGAATTAAACTCTACATTGACGGACTCAGAGTGGCCACCATTTACAGGGACTCTGACACATGTCGCCGTAATCCTCAGTGAATTGTCACCAAGAATCTTCCTAGTCTCATTCACTATTTTCATCTCCTCTTTGGTGTAGTCATTATCTAAAAATACATCACAGTGAGGAATACAATTTTCAAATATCGGATGGGGATAAACCATCTCTCCTTCTTCTAACGGATGACCATCTCTTTCCGCTTCATACTGATCCACTGCTTTTTGACCTGTTCCACTAAATGACTGATAGGTAGAAACGATAAGTCTCTTGATTTTATATGCTCTGTGCAATGGATTCAGCGCCATTACCAGTTGTATGGTCGAGCAATTAGGGTTAGCAATTATCTGATCTTCAGCACCTACTTGGGTGCCATTGATCTCGGGTACCACAAGTTTGACATCAGGATCCATGCGCCATGCAGATGAATTGTCTATCACCCTACAACCGATCTCAGCAAATCGTGGTGCCCAAACTTTTGATATGCTTCCTCCTGCAGAAAAAAGTGCAAAATCTGGCGACATCTCTATCGCCTCTTCCAAGGTTACTATAGAATAATTCCTTTCACCCATGGTCACGGTAGCTCCCTTGGATCTGGCGGATGCGACAGGAATCAGTTCATCAACCTTGATCCTATGCTCCTCCAGTACCTCTATCATGGTTCTACCTACTAGTCCGGTCGCTCCCACTATGGCCAGTCTCATGCTTTTATTTTTATCTTCTTTCTAAATGATCTGTAAAACTACAAGACTATAACTTTAATCCTTAAATTTATTGCATGTTAAGGCCCCTATTATTCGTTCTTTTGACGACTTGGCTGTCTGTGTCATGGTCTCAGGTCATAGATGACTTTAGTGACGGCAATCTAGACAGCAATCCCACATGGCAAGGTGATGTATCTACATTTAAGGTCAATGATGACTTCCAGCTCCAGCTAAATGATACAGATGCGGGATCTTCTCTCATCTATGTGCCCTATGAGGGTTTTGACAGCATGGTGTGGAAGATTAATTTTTTAATGGATTTCTCACCATCCGCCAGCAATCGACTGGAAATCTACCTTGCATTGTCTGACCCTGACGCATCGATAGCCGATGGATACTACCTTTCCGTAGGAGAAAATGGCAGTGATGATGCATTGCATTTCTATCGGCTTGACGGAGGCACCCCTATGATGATAGCTACAGGAAGTCTCGGAGCTCTGAGTGGTGATCCGGCTGAGGCCAATGTTGAGGTCATAAGAGATGGTGACGATGTATGGACTATAAATGTGGATTATTCCGGAGGCGGTCTCTTGGTTACTGACATGCAGTTTTCAGATTCAACTTATCCATCAGCGGGGTCTCATTACTTTGGAGTGTCTTGTACATATACTTCCACGAGAGCAGATAAATTTTATTTCGATGACATCATAGTTGACAGATCAAAACCTGATACTACACCGCCCGTAGTACAATCCATCACGTTGATCGATGATCAAACGGTAGAGGTTATATTCTCTGAAATTGTTACCATGGCAAGCGCCGAAAACCTCTCTAACTACGTAGTAGACAACGGCATAGGTTCGGCGTCTGAGGTCATTTTCATTGGGCCAAATCAAGTAGAGGTGACATTTGTTACTCCTCTTTCAAGTGGCATAGACTATACTCTAAGTATTTTCGGCATTGAAGATGAAGCGGGCAATATTTCTAGCACCTCTATGCACCCATTGTTTATATTAGCACAAGCACAAGCAGGTGATCTGATCGTCAATGAAATTCTATTTGATCCATTGCCTAATGGAAGTGATTTTATTGAAATCCTAAATGTTTCTGACAAGTTTTTAATGCTTGACGATGTATATGTTGCGAATCTCGCAAAAGGTGAGTTAGAAAAAATAGTCGATGGTGTGCTTCTCGAACCTGGTCAGCATCTTGCCTTATCAGACGACATTAATTTTATTGAAGAAAACTACAACACCTCTCTTTCAGAAGTGCTAGTAGAGCAAGACATACCTTCATTTAATAATAGTGATGGAAACATATCTATCCTGATCAATGGGTCGCAAGGTATGGTCACGATTGATTCTTTTGATTATACCGAAGACATGCATTTTACGCTTCTTGATGATACAGAAGGTGTATCTCTGGAAAGGATATCAGCAACAAGCCTCACAACGGATCCCAACAACTGGCACTCTGCCGCCCAATCAGCCGGCTGGGCCACACCGGGATATGAAAACTCAAATGTGAGCAACGGAATGGTCGCCGAAGGAATGTTTGAATTGGAGAATAAAACCTTCTCACCTGATGGTGATAGTTTTGAAGACTTGATGATCTTAAACTACGATATTGGGTCAACTGGCTTTCTCGCCAATGTAAACATCTATGACAGCCGAGGAAGATTAGAGCGAAATCTACTCAGAAATGAGTTACTTGGATCAGAAGGATTCGTCAAATGGGATGGAATAAACAACGATGGCGATATCGCACCGATGGGCATCTACATTATCTGGATAGAATTATTCCATTCCGATGGGACAGTCACGCATAAAAAACTTACGACTGTGCTTGCAGAAAAGCTCAACTAACTTCTACTGAATGCTACAATGGTTAAAATATAATGGTCTTCAGTCAACACTAGGAATGTTCTTAGTCGTTGGAACGATCTTTATGATTTTTACTCCTGAGACTGGTTTTTTTCAGAAGACATCGGAATACACCGTACACTTTATGGTCTTTCTGCTTGCAGGCAGTATGTTCTTCTTGCTTCTCAATAAAAAGAAGATCATGTTTATTAGCCTTGCATGCTGTGCCGCATTGTGCATTTATCTCAAGAAAGCATCGAATACACATCTAATATTACCTGAGATCAACCTCGAACCTCACATTACTGTCGCCCACATCAATACATCAAATCTTACGGGCAGATATGAACAGCTAAATGAAATAATAAGAACCTATGATCCCGATGTGCTATCATTACAAGAAGTAACCCCTGACTGGTCTTCAATTTTAGAAAATCAGCTTAAGTATCAATTCCCTTTTCATACGATAGACGTAAGAATGGATACATATGGAATGGCCATGTTATCAAAGATGGCTATTTCTAGATCTGACACTTTTCAATGCAAAGAAGTGCCAAATATGATCAACGTAGTGAAGCTCGGAGAGAAGTTTGTACATCTACTATCTAGTTATGTACTACCTCCACTAGATGCCAAGACTGGAGACAAGACAAAAAAGCATCTTAAGAGACTTTCCAATGAAGTAAAAAAAATAGGGAAGTCGGTCATCTCACTTGGCGACTTCAACATGGTCTATTGGTCCAATGACATCATGGAATTTAGAAAAGATGCTGATTTGAAGAACAGTAGACGTGACTTTACGCCATTGGGATTCAGAAAACCCTATGACCACATATTCTACTCTGGTGATCTCGAATGTACGGAATTTAAAGAAATCAAAGACGGCGATTCCAATCACGTAGGGATAATAGGTACCTACCAGTTTAAGTCTTCGATTGATGTATCTGACACCAAGGCGCTGCTAGGTTATCACTAAACGTACAACAAGGTGACATCACTATTAGAATGGGTGTCCCGGATTGGAAGATAAAAGTGTGTATCTTGAATAAAAGAATCTTCTTATGATAACTAAAGAACGTCTAATTAAACAAATCCACGATTTCCCAGATAGACTGGACATTGACGAGTTGATTGAGCGACTACTCTTCATCAACAAAGTTGAAAAGCGATTAGCGGCGTCAAAAGCTGACGAAACAGTGTCGGAAGAAGAGCTCGAAAAGGAAGTAGCCCAATGGTCCAAATAAGGTGGTTGAAAGAAGCAAGGAATGACCTAAAAGAAATATATGAGTTTATTGTGCCTGATTCCAAGCGATATGCCAAATATCAAATTGAACAAATAAGGGATAGAACTCAACTTTTAAAAGTATATCCCCTATCAGGTAAAGTGGTTCGAGAACTTGACGATCAAAACTTGAGAGAAATCGTATCGGGAAATTACCGTATAATTTATAGAGTTGTTTCGACCAAGCAAATCCATATAATTCTTATATACGGCAATTATAATTTCAATTGGTATAAGACCATGTAGATAAAAATCTCATAGCTACGCGACGGTACATTTAATTCTCGAATCGTCATTGTTCCATTAAGTCGGATTGATACACTTTGAAGTCACATTACCCTCCATAAGATTTGTATAATTGTATATTAGCACATATCTACAAAAGTCCGAATTATGTCTCTTGAATATAAATCTGTATTTGTTCCATGCGAAAGATTGAAGCCCAAAATGGGATACAAATCCTACGATCACGAATTAGATGGAGTAGAGTTTAACCATGTCCTTCAAGCTATCATTAATGATCACGTAGAGGAGGGTTATGAAGTCGAGAATGTTACTCCACTTACCTCCACAATGTATTATGGTCGCACCTATACAGAGGGTCTTATAGTGTTGTTCAAAAGAAATGTAGCAATTGAATCCTAAGTACTCAGTAAAATCATTTTCTGAGCTGACTAAAGATGAGCTTTATGGGATTCTATCCTTACGTCAAGAGATATTTATTGTCGAGCAAAATTGTCCTTACCAAGATGCCGATGACAAGGACCAGAAATCACATCATGTCATGGTTGTTGAAGAAGATTCATTACTTGCGTATACACGACTAGTACCGCCGGGAATTAGTTATAATAACTATTGTAGCATAGGTAGGGTTGTTACAAGGTTTAAATCCAGAAAGATGGGTCTAGGTTTTAAGACCATGGAAATCTCGTTACGCTATTGTCAAGAGTTGTATGGAAATCATCCAATCAAGATATCAGCACAAACTTATCTCAGGATTTTCTACTCTTCATTGGGATTTGAAGAAAAAGGAAACGAGTATCTCGAGGATGACATTCCACATATCGCAATGGTGTATCATCATGCATAGTACAAATAGAATCTAAATGATTTTATACAATTATCTTCTTAGTGTTTCATGGGTACTTCTTAATACTTCGCTTACACGCGTGTCATTTTGAGCCTGAGCATAGACCCGGAGAACTGGCTCAGTACCACTAGGACGTATCATCACCCATTCATCCTCACTTAGATAAAACTTAAATCCATCAATGGTTTCTGTCTTGATAACCTCACGATCACCAATTTTGGTTATCTCGCCATTGCTGCATCTGGAAATAATTGATTGTTTCTTCTCCTCTGTTATGTGAAGATCATCTCTATCAAAGGCAAACTCCCCTACCTTTTCATAGACTTCAGAAATCAACTCTCTAATACTCTTTCCTGTCCGAGCCATAAACTCCATGATGAGCAAGCCCACCCATATACCATCTCTCTCAGGAATATGACCTGATACCGCCAACCCTCCAGATTCTTCTCCACCTACAAGTACGGTTTCTTGAGTCATGATCTCAGCGATATGCTTGAAGCCTATCTTTGTTACTTCAATATCAAGACCATATTGCTCTGCTAACTTCTTCATTTTATCCGTCACAGAAAACGTGATCACCACTTTGCCATCCAATTTCTTGAACTCTCTGGCATAATAAAGAAGTAGCAAGAGGATGTGATGACTATCTACAAAAACTCCATTTTCGTCAAACATCCCTACTCGATCTGCATCACCATCATTGGCCAGACCAAGGGTGATATCATCATCGCCAGCAATCAAGGAAGAAAGCTCTTTTAGGTTCCGAGCAATAGGCTCCGGTGCCTGTCCACGAAAGGATGGATTATTATCACAGTGAAGTAGTCTAGCATCTGGAAACAGTTTTCTGATTACGTTCTGCCCGGCGCCATACATAGCGTCGTATGCCAGGGTGATGTTGGAATTGGTAATAGTTTCCAAGTCAAAGTTGCTCTGGACGTGACGAATGTACTCAGTTTCAAGATCGACATACTGTATTTTCCCCTTCATGACATAGGTTGTAAAATCAGTCGTATCAACCGTAGCTAATTCTGGAATCAACTCTTCTACTGCCTTGATGTCATCAGGTACCGTAGGCCCCCCGTATGCCGATTTAAGCTTATACCCATTATATGAAGGCGGATTGTGACTGGCAGTGATGACTATGCCCATGTCAGCCTTGTGTCTTAAAACTCCCAATGACACCATGGGTGTGCTTACAAACTCTTCGGCCATCAACACATTTATGCCAAGAGCAACTAAAACACAAGCCGTCTCCTCACAAAACATACGTCCACCAAATCTACAATCAAAGCCTATCACAACATTGCTCATTCCTTTGCTAAGCATCCATTTTCCTGTTGCTTCACTTATACGCCTGACATTGGCAATGGTATAGTCTCTACCTATAATTGCACGCCATCCATCAGTACCAAATTTTACCTCACCCATTTTCCATATTTTAAAATCCAATGCAAAGAAAACACTTCTCGGAATAATATACATATTATGATTAATTGTAATATATTTATCTCTCATTACTATGATAGATAGCTACAGACACAAAGGCCTAAGGGCAAACCTCATTCAAATTTTAATAAAAAAAGGCATAAAGGATAAGAGAGTTCTTGATGCGATTGCTGTACTACCACGTCATTATTTTCTGGAGAAAGCCTTCGACGGGTGGGCCTATAAGGACATCGCGTTTCCCATCGATGCAGATCAGACTATTTCTCAGCCCTATACCGTTGCCCGACAGACAGAGCTGCTAGAAATAGAAAAAGGAGATAAAATTCTGGAGATAGGTACCGGATCAGGTTACCAAGCCACCATACTGAGTATGATGGGCGCCAAAGTCTACACGATCGAGCGACAAGAGAAACTTTTCCATAAAACCAATGTTCTTCTGCAACAAATCGGCCATGGACAGATCAGGACATTACTCGGAGATGGCCATAAAGGAGCACCACGTTTTGCTCCATTCGATAAAATCATTGTCACGGCTGGTGCCACAGAGATACCTCAGGCATTGCTTAGTCAATTGGCCATTGATGGATTAATGGTAATTCCCGTAGGCTCGGATGATGTCAAACGCATGTTACGTATCCGACGTGAATCTTTTGAAAACTACAAGAGAGAAGTTCATGGTTCCTATCGTTTCGTTCCCTTTGTCAAAGGGGTAAAGGAAATTCCCAACTAAACTAAATCTTTCTTCCCTCAGCTGTGGAGGACTTGTATCTTACTTTTTTGGCCTTGTCGATATCTACCATAAGAGCCGAATAAGCACTGCTTGATGACGTCCTATAAATCTTACCATCATAGGTCACCTCGCCATAGTTCTTCTCCCAGTTTTTTGCAAGAAGAACATATCTGCCCTTGGTTTTTTTATTGGGACCAAACATTAAGAACTTGTCATCTTCCGACTCGAAACTAACCGCCATACGATTATTCTTAGGGGAAAAAACCGCCAAGCCTGGTGTTCCTTTCTTGAAGCGTACTACTTCTACTTCTCTACCATTTTCTACACGGATCTTTCCCTTAGTTATACGCGAGTCTTCCGTTCCCAGTGCTCTAGTAAGTTCTATGTCGTCAGATAGGTAAAACTGGATCTTCTGTAGGTCATTCTCTGTCCAGTCAAAGTCATTGACCATCTTCTGAGAGAAATAGGTAAGCTTCTGACTACAGGAAGTCAGTAAGAAAATCAGCACAAAGGCCATCGATAGTTTATTGATAAGAGACATACGCATTTTACTTTTCTGTTCTATTGACTATCAAAGTACGTATAGGATTAATGTGATGCAATGACCTTAAGACTCTTTAACTAGAGGGTTAACTTTTTCTTAGTGAAATAATCAACATAATTATAGGTGTTAAATATTGCAATTTTGCCATTTAATGAACTACTCCGCAGCAAAACCATTTTGGTTATTGGGACTATGATCCCTATAAACAACACCTCTTTTCAACCTCTCTTTTAACTCTGTAGCTCTGAATCGCTGTAGATTACTCGCTTGTAGAATATTTTCAATCTATGGTTTTGACCCAGAGATGCTTAAAAATAATGATAGATTTAGACAGATACTGAATTTTGGCAAAATTGCCGCCTAAATAATTACCGAACCATTGTTAGAGATAAAAATACTTTAATCCTATCCATAGAGTAAATTGACAATTTTATAGAATCGAGAGAGTTAATCTTATTCCCTTGAGTTAACCAAATCGATTTTTCTTGAACTTATCATGTGTGATTAAAATCTTTTTTCAAAAATGTAAGTTATACTATTGCAAAAAACAAAGACATGTATCCAGAAGAATTAACGATACCCATGACCAAAGATTTGACCGACTTTGGATTTACAGCACTTAAGACAGCTGAAGAAACTACTCAAATGCTGAGCAAAGAAACAGGAACGGCCCTTGTCGTAGTAAACTCAGTATGTGGCTGTGCCGCCGCCAATGCCCGACCCGGGGCCAAAATGGCTGTTCGAAACGAAAAAAGACCCGAGCATCTTTATACGGTATTTGCTGGTGTCGACAGAGAAGCCACGGACAAGGTCAGATCTTTTCTATTGCCTTATCCACCTTCATCACCTGCCATTGCACTATTTAAAGATGGCAAGCTGGTTCATATGCTAGAAAGACATCACATCGAAGGGAGATCAGCTCAAATGATTTCTGAGAGCCTCGTGGCTGCCTTTGACGAGTACTGCTAGTGCATCAAGAGTGAAGTTTGTACGGTATAAAACGATTTAGATTTTTTCAAAATCAAGGCGTCGGTTCTCGTGATTAGCCATAGCTATTGGCGGGGTTCGACAACACAGTGATTGGAAAAAAGATCAAGTTTTATATGTGATGAACTTTGTTCTTGATGCACTAGTTTCTACATTTTCACTATACGCTTGGTTACAAGTCGATGCTTGAAATCGAACTGCACTAGGTACTGTCCGGGTAACAGTACGTTTAAGTATATAAGTATATTTGACTCTCCTGTCTCTAATATGTAGTCTAAGGACCCTCTATCAAGCAGTCTTCCATTAAGATCATAAATAGACCAACTCATTCCAGTCTCTGACTGCGTTGTCACTCGCACATTCATCTCATCTCCTACTGGATTGGGAAGAATATCGACAACATAGGGTGATGAAATATCGGCATTGAGCTGGACCTCATTACTATATAAAACACTGCCATCCGTTAGCTCGGCTTTCATTCTATATGCATACATAGATTGACCGAATAATTCATAATCCTCATAGTTATCCTGATTCGATATCAAAGAACAATCTGTCAACTTATTATATGTTGATCCCTCTCTTGATCTTTCCAGAGTCAGTCTCTCCACATCAAGCTCAAAATCAATAGTCCAAACAAGATCATTGCTTAGAACACTATTCTCTCCTTTAAGCACAACAAGCGGCGTAATCGAAGACGTAAAGTATCCCGCATCCAAATCCATATCATCTTCACCTGCTCCTAATGTAAATATCATTGTAGAGCCAGGTTCTATAGCCCCCGACACATCTGAGTCCTTGGTATCATTCCCCCCTTGATCGGGTAATGTAGGTACATGATTTGGAGGTGTATCAAATACGACATAATATGCGCCTGGTTGAAGGTTGTCAAACCTATAGAATCCCGCATTGCCATCAGAATCATAGATAGTTATCATTTGTGCAACTTGTACTCCGGTCCAGGTTTTGAGTCTCACAAGAACATCATTTAACCCAACCTCTTCGACATCTTGCACTCCGTTCTCGTCATTATCCAACCATACATAGTCACCTATAGATCCTGGATCCTGGATCAACCCAGCGTCGACATCATCCTTAGATTGCCCTGAGGATACAGAGAATATATCACTTGTTCCAAAACCGAAAGCATGAGTGATGTCAGAATCCAGATCGTCTGTACCCACATCAGGGTCAGCAAAAAATGGATTGCTCACATCGATGTAATAATCCCCCGGTACTACATCAAACTGATAGTAGCCTCTTGAGTTGTCAAGTGGATTGAATGTAGAAACCGTTGATTGTAAAAGCGTCATTGATGCATCATACAAGTCAACATCGATTCCATTAATTCCGATTTCAAATCCATTCTGTACATGATCCAGATTTTGGTCACCCCATACGTAATCTCCTATTGTCGACATAAGGTAATACCCCGCATCTACGTTACTTGTAGTGACGGATATCAAGTCTGTTGTATTTGGTCCGTGAGTATCGGTAATGTCTGAGTCGACAGAATCATCTCCACCTTGATTTGGTAGTGATGAGATCTCCCCCTTCTCATAAACGATTTCTATATAATAGGTGTCCGGAGGGCTACTCGAAAATGAGTAGTCACCATTTGCTCCAGTCATTGTTTCAGCAATCTGAGCACCAGTATCATCCTTGAGCCTTACAGTTATACCAATAGTACCTGGCTCACTTGTTTGCCTGATCCCATCCGCATTGAGATCTTCCCACACTACTCCATCAATATCTATCATCGACGGCATAAGCTTTAAGCCGGCATCTACATGGTTCATATCTATTCCACTTCCCAATTCGATGGGATCAGTCATTCCTGATTGTCCCATATCCATAGTAATATCTGAGTCAGCGTCATCGCTACCTACATTTGCCTGAGTAAAAAGGTGGCCTTGAGGCAGCTCCACATTTACATTGTACGTTCCAGGTGATAAGTCTTGAAAACAATATTTGCCTTGATCATCAGTAACAGTTGTCTCTTTTACATTCCCAGATTCCCCCAATAAAAGCACCGAGATTCCTTCCATTCCTATTTCTGATATATCGTTTACTCCATTGCAGTCAAGATCTTCCCATACTATACCACATATGGATGACAGAGGTAGTGGTTTCATACCTGCATAAATATTACTTACATCAATCCCTGTCGATGGGATAAAAATGATACCCGTCTTTCCTGAATCGCCATCGAAAGTCACCACATCAGAGTCTAAATCATCGTCTCCACCTTGATTGGGATCGGAAAACATCTTATCGTCTGGCAGTTCAAATTCAATAAAGAAATCTTCTGGCAGCAATTGACTGAATGAATATTTTCCTAAATCATCAGTAACCGTACTTGTAAGGATATTCATATCACCGTCGAGTAGATTAACTACTATCCCTTCCAGCAGTGTCGTATCCGATTCATTGTATATTCCATCTTCATTAAGATCACACCACACCAGCCCGCCCAGGGAATAGACTATGATCTCTTTTATACCTACATTGACACCCTCTTTATTCTCTCCTATAAATAATGAAATAATATCCGTATTTCCTATTCCTTGATTTGAATTGACAATGTCAGAATCTATCAATGGATCACCCCCTATATGAGGAGTTGTAAATTCTGTCAGATCAAGAAGAGTCGCCAGAATAGTGTACTCACCTGCAGGCAATGAATCAAACTTATACAAACCAGTCTGATCAGAAATAAATGAATCGATTGCTGCACCAAAACCATCCAGTAAGGTTATTTCAATTCCCGGAAATCCGCTTTCTATACCATCTAGAAGTCCATCGCAATTTTCATCGTTCCACACTTGTCCGCATATAGAAGAAAACGGAATCGGTTTCATACCGGCAAAAATATTAGAAATATCGGCCCCTGTTGAAGGAACAAATATGATCTCGGTTTTTCCGGAGCTGACATCAAATGTCATCACATCAGAGTCCAAATCATCATCACCGCCTTGATTAGACTCTGTAAACACCTTGTCAGCTGGCAATTCAAATTCAATAAAGAATTCTTCAGGAAGCAACTGATCAAATGAGTACATACCTAAGGCATCAGTGACCGTACTAATAATGAAATTCATCTCTCCATCAAGGAGGTTGACAACGATCCCTTCTAATACTGAGGTGGGAGGTTCATTATAGATGCCATCTTCATTGAGATCGCACCACACAAGTCCTCCCAAAGAGGATACAATGATCTCTTTAATGCCCACATTGACTCCTTCAAAAATCTGCCCCTCAGAAAGTATAAGGTTCAACGTCATACCACTTACCTGGTCAAAGAAAAAGATATCAGAGTCATAAAGAGAATCTGCGCCAACAAAGGCCTCTGTAAAGTAAGTAAGATCTACTAGAGTAGCATCTATATAGTAACTACCTGCTTCCAACGAGTCAAAGCTATAGTTTCCATCAGGCTGGGATATGAGAGAATCTAAGACCACACCTGTATTGGCATCAATAAGTTTTAGCAGAATTCCTTGGTATGAATCTTCATTACTATCCATGAGTCCATTGCAGTTTTCATCAAACCACACCGTACCTGTAATTTCTGCCCTATTCTTGAATTTAAAACCGGCATCCACTGAAGTAATGGCCTGACCAGAGTTTATTGAAAATAACATTGTCTTTCCTGTTGATCCAACCGAAATCTCGACATCGGAATCTATGGTATCATCAGCACCAACATGGAATTCAGTAAACGTATAATGAGAGTTACCCATAAACTCCACATGGTAGAGTCCAGGTACGACATCTACAAATGAATAATGACCAGATCCGTCTGGACTCTGCATATCTTTAATAACGTCCATCGTATCTTTCAAGATGACCGCTACTCCTTTGATAATAGGCTCGTCCATATCGCGGAGTCCATCACAGTCTATATCTTCCCATATCTGACCGCTAATAGATCCAGGGAGATAAATACCAGCGTCAACATTAGTAACTGGAGTAAATGCAAGTACGGTAACGTCAACACAACTACATCCCATTTCATAATCAGAATCGATGCCATCGTCTCCACCTACGTTTGAAGGTGAGAGTTGTTGATCACCGATAAGCATTACTACTAGTCTATAATCTCCCGGATTTATACCATCGAAGGAATAAAAGCCATTTATATCTGTCATTGTTGATGTAATAGGAGCCCCAAGATCATCAAACAAAATAACCCCAATTCCCTCCATCCTAGGTTCCTCTCCCATTCTTGTTCCATCAGCATTCAAGTCTTCCCACACTATGCCAGTAATCCTAGTTTCATCATTGAGAATGAGGCCTGCATCTATACCAATGATCATATCTCCTGAGCATATCATCACGGTATCAGAATATCCGCTGTCTCCATCAATCTCAATTATATCCGTATCCAGTACATTAGATGTATCATCTATCGCAAACTCGTATGGAGTTGGTGCTAAGAAAGAGACAGAATATTGACCTGGAGTAACATCAATAAATATATAATTTCCCTCTTCATCAGAAACGACGGTTTGCTCAATAAGTCCTGCATCATCAAGTAGATTAACCTCTACCCCAGGAAAACTAGATTCGTCATTATCAATATTTCCATTTTTGTTGTCATCCGACCAAACAAATCCTGAAATGCTTCCTCTCTGATAAATACCAGCGTCAATATTACTAATCTGTATAGAAGGATCTATGACTATAAAATCCGTGGTTCCTGAAGGGTCAATAACATCAGAGTCGATATCCGCACTACCTTGATAAGGCTCTGAAAATGAATAACTCTCATCTACATTAAATACTATGAGGTAAGCTCCCATCAGGACGTGATCAAAGAAGTAGTTTCCATTTTCGTCCGTTGTATCAGTCTGAATTACCGTCCCTTCCGTAAGAGTTACAATAATTCCCGCTTCTGATATCTCAGAAGAATCATGAATACCATCTGCGTTTTTGTCGATCCATACGTTACCGGAAATCTCAGATGTTATATCAATCAAACCTGCGTCCACATTGTTTTTATACTCAGCAACTCCCAAGACGATGAGATTGGTTGTACCTATTCCATTGCTTCCTGTGACATCGCTATCAATATCATCAGTTCCAGCATTGGGAAGCGTGAAATCATAAACTTCGTTGATCTCAAACTCGACATAATATGATCCGGGCATTAACAAATTAAATGAATATTCTCCCAAATCATCTGTAGTGGTACTGGCCAGAAGCGTACCTGTCTCATCATGTAAACTCACAGCGATATCGCTGTGAGACAACTCAATTATATCCTGTAATCCATCATTATTGTCATCGATCCATACCTCACCTGAAATGCCACCCCGTATATCGATAAGTCCACAGTCTATTTGAGAAAGCTGACTTCCTGAGGTGATAGATAGTAGACTGGTACTACCTACCGTGACAGCACCGGTGATGTCGCTATCCATGTCAGTTGATCCAATATTGGGTGTTGTAAAATTGTAAATATCGTCTTTGTCAAATACCAGATAATATACTCCGGGTAAGAGCATCTCAAAAAAGTAACTACCCATGTCGTCGGATAGTGTGCTGGAAACTAAAACTCCTCCTTCACTGAATAATGAAACTTCTACATTTTCCAGAAAACCTTCTGTAGAAGCTTGTGTCCCATTCATATCTTCATCAATCCAAACCTCACCTGATATACTGCTATACTCAACAAGACCAATATCAATTGCATCGTTGAACTCTCCTGAAATAATTACAATATTCGTAACACAGAAAACTCCAGGGTTGCACTCTATAATATCTGAGTCCATCAGATCATCACCAACATCATTCAATGTAACGATATGATTATCAGGGACTACTATTTCGATAGAATAGATACCAGGACTTAAGCTATTGAATTCGTAGTATCCAGTCGATAATGACGTGGTACTATCTATTGCATTTCCCATTTCATTTAGCAACTTGATAAATAATCCACCGTAACCAGGCTCTCCAGGATCTTGGATTCCATTATAGTCGGTATCGATCCAAACAAAATCACCAAGCCTACCCCGCATAAAATATCCAGCATCTATATTTTCCTCAATCTGACCAGCACAGAGAATAATCTCTACTGTGAGCCCTGTAGAATCAATGTCACTGTTCAAAGCATCATCTGTCGGATTGATGATGGTTGCTTCAGTATTAGTAGGCAATATGTATTGTATCTGATAGCAGCCTGGAAGTAGATCATCAAAGATCAACTCACCATTCTCATCGGAAGAAATCATCATCATAAACTGTCCAGTACAGGTCATTATGTATGCTGAAAACAACATACCGGTTTCGTCGGCATCTTGTAGTCCATTGTGATTTGAGTCTTCCCATACTTGACTAATTATACTTCCTCTCTGGGTTAGTCCCAAATCAAGATCATCACGTTGCTCACCCTCTGACATATAAAAACTTCCTGTCGTGAGATGTCCATTTTCACCAGTGAGGTCACTGTCATTAAAACCATCTCCTTGTGAGTGTAAGGTCTCAATATGGCCGTCTCCACTATTCACCGAAAGGTAATAATCACCTTCCTCCGCAACAAACAAATAGACACCTTCTGAATCAGTTGTATCGATGGAAATTACATTTCCTTCATAATCGTGTAACACTACCTCCATGTAAGGAATGCCCGATTCGGTAGCATCTTGTAGTCCATCGCCATCTTTGTCAAACCATACGTAATCCCCGATACTTACTGGAGCACATTCCTTCAACAAGAATGTACGACAACACTGATTCGAAAGTCCAGCAGGAGTCTCAGTTACTACACATATGGTATGAAATCCATTTTCACCTTCTGCAAGTCTAATGCTTATTATATCATCATGTGACTCTGCGGTGATGACCTCCCACCCCTCAGGTACCGTCCAATTATAAGATAACGCATCTTCAATTGGATCTACATGAAAAACGACACATTTATGATCACATACGGTGAATAGCGGGTGATATGTTATTTCGATATTGACATGATCTATACTAAAAGACTGAGTTTCATCCGAATTATTTCCGACTTGCAATACAAAACCAAAATCGGAATCATTCAACTCCTCATGGGTCCAATTTACACCCCACAAATACCATGTATCCCCATAATTCCAAAGTCCATCATTCCCTTCCGGCCAGTTATCACCGTATAACGGAAAATTGGCCAAGCTCATTCCCTTGGGACCGTTATGGTTCTTTAATTTTAATAACACTTCATAATCATATCCTGATGCGGACATACCCTCTATTGAAACTTTAATTCCCTTGATGATAGACCCGGGAGGTATATGCATTCCAAAATTATCGAAAGACAATGTAGCAGACTTTGAATGTGGAGGTAAGACGGCAGTGGTGTGTTCATCGTCAACAATCAAAGCATGGTCCTGATTGACCCAATCAATCTGATCTTCAATTGAAATATTGTGAATGGATTGAGGTCGCCTGGCAATCTGCTGATCAGTGATTTCTTCTGTTACTCTGATAGGGCAGGCTTGCTCCTGTGCCACAGAAAATGATAAACATGATACCATCATGAGTACCACGAAGGGTGCGGACATACCTCTGCCTGGGTAGGTCCTTAATTTGTAGTCCATAGTCGTATAAATCTGGTTATTAAAAAAGTATTATACTTTTTTATAAAGTGTTAATACCTATTAATAAGCCAAATATACATATATATATTATATAATATAATAATATGTTATATGCGGATTTTACAGACAGCTGTCAAGGATATTGGTCATCCCTTAGGAAAATCAAGACCAACGGGGATGTCAAGGTGACCTATGTAGTCTGTCCAAAAAGAGGATAGTTTGGTATTTTACAGATACTCAACCCACTGGGTCATGACCCAGTGGGGCTAATCATAAGGAAGTTTGATAGATGCCATGGAGTTGGCGAGAGAGCATACGACCTCTAAAATTCTTCACGACGTAGTCACGACCTTCTCTTGCCTTCAACTCACGTAGGTCGTGGTCTTGGTCAATGCTCATCATGACCTGAGCTAGCTCAGTTGCTGAATGTGGAGATATGAGCAAGCTCCCGGGTCCTGCCGCTTCTGGTAGTGAGGATACATTACTGGTAATGACAGGTGTGCCGCACAACAATGACTCTATGATGGGGATACCAAATCCCTCATACTCCGATGGAAAAACCAAGGCTACGGCATCTCGGTATAACTTCATCAAGAAGTCATTGGGAATAGAACCACGAAAGTCAAAGTAAGACTGGAGATTATACTTACCAATCGCGTTCAGTACTTTTTGCTTATACTCTTTGCCTTCTCCTACGACAATGACATTAGGCCGATCTGACTCCTGCATGGAATTGATGGCCTCCACTATGGTCAAGAGTCCTTTGCGCTCAATGATGGATCCTACATATAGAAAATAATGTCGGTCTCCAGAGAAATTTAACCGTTGATTCTGATTGAAAAAGATAGGATAACACGATTGGTAAACCACGTCGCATTTTTCATTATCAATGTCATATAATTTGACGAGATCTTTTCTTGTATTCTCACTGATGCATATGACGCGATCTGAGTTCACTGCTGATCTTCGATACTTGTATGAATAAGATTTTCTATCCCACAACCCAAACTGTTGTGGATATTTTTCATAGATGAGATCATGAAAAGTCACCATGCTCTTTCCCTTGAACTTAGTAATGTTTAAAGGCAGTTCATGAGACAAGCCATGATAAATATCCAGGTTGAGTTCATTGGCGAGATGGGTAATGGAGTAAGTTCTCCAAAATGACTTACTCATTCCGGTACAACAATGAACATGAAATTTTTCTCTGTTTAGAAAATAACTCGTCTCATCGTTCTTCTCAATATCAGTCGTAAAAAGGTGATACTCATGCTCTGGGAAACATTCCTGCATGTTCCTGACAAGGGTGCGGCTATAGTTACCGAGACCAGTAAAATTATTGAAGAGGCGCTTTGCGTCATAGCCAATTTTGAGTAGACGGATGGCTTTTGAACTGTTAGTCAATATATTATCCCTCTTCTTGAGATGCCTGATACTCCTTCATCAGTTTTTGCTGAATTTCCGGTGTAACAGGCATAAACTCAGCAAACTTTCGATTAAACTTAGCCCTACCCTGAGTCAGCGATCTTAGTGTGGACGAATACTGATACATCTCAGCAAGAGGAACCTTGGCTTTGATCTTCTGATACGATCCTTCAGAATCCATACCCTGAATCATAGCTCTTCTCGTCTGCAAGTCTCCCATCACGTCTCCCATCACGGTATCAGAACAAAGAATCTCAACGTCATAAATGGGCTCCAAAACTTGGGGTCGTCCCTTTCCAAAACTGTTTTTGAAAACCTGAGCCGCCGCTAGCATAAATGCCATATCGTTGCTATCCACGGCATGCATTTTCCCATCGTAGACGCATACTCTGATGTCCTGGCAATATGATCCGGTCAGCGGTCCTTCTTGCATCTTTTGCATGATGCCTTTCTTTATTGCATTGATATACTTGTTGTCTATAGATCCCCCCACGATGCACCAATAAAATGCTAACTTACCACCCCACTCTAAGTCATCAATTTCTTTCTTTCGTACCGTCAATCCTTCCGGATCAGGCATTCCTTCATAATATGGTTCAATACGTGCATGTACCTCCCCAAACTGACCTGAACCACCAGATTGCTTCTTGTGCCGATACGATCCATCGGTACTTTCAGTGATAGTCTCACGATAAGGAATCCTAGGCTTAGTAAATTCCATCTTCAGCTTATTTACTTTCTCCACTCTGTATTTGATAAGGTCAAGGTGCAACTGACCTTGGCCGTGTAATATGGTTTGCTTGAGCTGAGGAGATTGTTCCAAGATCAATGTAGGGTCTTCTTCTTCTATCTGGTGGAGGGCCTTCATCAGTTTCTCCATATCCGCTTTGCTTGGTGGTACAACCGCCGATCTAATTCGAGGATTTGGAAAATGAATTTCTTCAATTAGCTGTTCACTGCCCTTAGATGCAAGTGTATTATTGGTATGCGAATTTTTCAGCTTGACTGTCACTCCTATGTCACCAGCTTTAAGTTCGTCAATGGTGTCACGGTTTTTTCCATTTGCTTCAAATATCTGTGATATCCGTTCCACACCTCTATTGTTGGCATTGTGCAACTCATCTCCAGGCTTGATAGATCCAGAATACACCTTGAAGTAGGAAACTAAGCCAACTTGCGGCTCAGACAATGTTTTGTAGATAAAGACTACTGGATCCCCGGCACTATCACAGGCGATCGTCTCACCACTTTCAAGTGCAGCTTCTGGTCGATCAGCTGGACTGGGGGCGATATCATTAACAAAACCCATTATCCTTCCACTTCCCTTGTTTTGAGTTGCAGAACTGCAGAATACCGGATATATTTCCTGGTTGGCAAGGGCAACAGTAAGACCTGCTGCTAGCTCATCCTCATTCAAAGTGCCCTCTTCAAAAAACTTCTCCATCAAACCTTCGTCATTCTCAGCCGCCGCTTCTACGAGGGCATTGTGCATCTCTTGGGCTTTAGCCATCTCTTCCTCGGGAATTTCTTGCTTTGTGGGCTTACCACCATTTTCATCAAAGACGTAGACAGTCATACGCAAGGCATCCACTATGGAGTTAAAGCTAGTTCCACTATTGAGTGGGTATTGTACAGATATCACATGAGGACCAAATCTCTCTTTGGCTTGATCCAATGTAGCATTGAAATCCGCTTTTTCATGATCCATTTGATTCACTACAAAAATCGCCGGGGTACTGTTTTTCTTAACATACTCCCAGACGAGCTCAGTTCCTACTTCCACGCCATTTGCCGCATTGAGAAGAACTAGGGCAGTGTCCGCAACCTTAAGGGATGATACTACCTCTCCCACGAAATCGTCGGAACCAGGAGTGTCTATAATATTGAGTTTGGAGTCTTTCCACTTAACGTGCATAAGAGAACTAAACACTGAATAGCCTTTGTCCTGTTCAATATTGGTATAGTCAGAAGCTGTTGACTTGCTCTCTACGGTTCCACGACGGGCTAAAGCTTTGGATTCGAATAACATGGTCTCGGCAAAAGTCGTCTTGCCTGATCCAGAATGTCCTAGTAGGACTACGTTTCTTATGTCTTTGGTATTTATGCTCATATCACACTCGGGGGTTTGAGATTGAATAAAATTGTCAATAGAAAAAGCTCGTCTGAGCGCGATGAAGATATATATTTCTAGCCCAATTTCACAGCCCGCTGAGCGCAAAAAGCATCCACGGTAAGCCTAAAATATTAGATATTTTATTTGCTAATGTTTAAGTCTTTGTCTGTGATAATGTTGCGCAGATAGATTCTTTCTAGAATACGAATATTTATTTCATTTTTCAGCCAACCATGCATTGCAACAATAGTCCAGCGTCTCGTCAAGATTTATATAGGTCATAACCAATTCATCTCGAGACCTTGAATTGTCAAATTCCCAATCCAGTGATGTCATGCGTACGGTTTCTTTGTTGATAAGTGGTTTATTTCCTTTCATCCTTGCTCGGATAGACTCAATATATGGCGCCAGAGTACGTAGAATACCTATTAATTCTTTTTCTGGTGCCTTTACGTTAAGTCTCTTAGCAATTCCCTCGATTAGATCTTTAAATCTGACATTGTTACCGCAGATAATGAATCGACGGTCATATACCTTATTCACCATTAACTTCTCGATAGCCATAGCAACATCTCTTGCATCTACTATGCCATTGGATCCAGATGGATAGTATGCAATCCCCTCAGCAACAGTCTTCATAATTCTCAATGAACTCCTCGTCCAGTCCCCAGGACCTAAAATAACCGTGGGGTTGACGAAACTAACCTTCAACCCTTCTGCCGCACCACGTCTGACTTCGAGCTCCGCCTCTCGCTTAGAAACGGCATAGGGTGTATTATAAGGTGTGTCAATCCATTCATTGGATTCTCTTATAAGCAGACTGTCAGGATTCCTTCCTATGGCCGCTACCGAACTCACATGAATCAATTGATCAATACCATGCTGCAGAGAATAATTGACCATATTGACAGTCCCTTCGATATTGACTTTCATCATATAAGCTGCATCAGAGTTGTGCATGGAAACATAAGCCGCTGTATGAATGACCACATCAGCTTTGGAGATACAATCATCTAGTTGGCCAAGATTATTTATGTCGCACAAGACCCTTTCATACTTTCCTTCATAATCGTCTAGAAGTAACGGAAAGGAGGATTTACGGTGACCTGCCATGACGTTACTATAGCCTTGATCAATAAGGTGCTTAACCATGTGAGATCCTACTAGACCGGTGGCACCCGTAATGAGAATACGTTTGTCTTTATTGTTCATTGTCAGCAATCGAGTTGTAGATGGCACCTCCCATAGAAGATCGGCTAGCTCCAGTCACAGAATGAATTATGTTATGCTGTCTCATTATCCTAAGATAACCCATGTAAGCCATCAATATGGATTCCTTATAATCGATTAGTTCTATATCCGGTATGACTACTTTGACCTCTTTATCCAATATCGCCTTCCTTATATTTTCTATTAAGAAATTGTTGAATACTCCTCCACCTGTTACCAATATTTTCCCAGGTCCCATCAACGAAGATGCAATTTGATTTCCAATAAAGTGACACATGGTGTGTAATGCATTCTCCGTTGTTGCTCCTGATTTGTCAATGATCGGTATAACCTCATTGTGTATCCAAGAATTATCAATGCTCTTAGGAGGAGATTTATGATAAAAATTGTGATCCAGATTTTCCAAAAGGTTGATGCTCAATTTACCTATTCTTGCCCGCTCTCCTTGGTCATCATAATCGTGTCCTTCCTTTTGTGCCAGATAATTCAATACTTGATTACATGGGCACACATCAAAGGCCGTAATCTTATCGTCAGAGTGAATTGAGATGTTCGCTATTCCTCCGAGATTGAGATAATAGGCATATCCTGGAAGTAGGTCTCGCTCTACGATAGGCACCAATGGAGTCCCCACTCCACCTAGTGCAATGTCTGCTTCTCTAAAATCTGTAATAACTTTTTTCCTTGTCAATGATGAAAGAATTCCTCCCTTACCAAGTTGCATGCTCACCCCTGAGTCTGGCAAATGAAATACAGTATGGCCATGTAAGGAAATTAAGTCCATTTCGTCTTTGTCGAAGTTTTCATTGATCAAACGTGCAATCTCTACAGTGTAATCAGCATCAAGGATTACCATTTCTATAGCACTCAAAGAAGCAGATCTTCTTAGACGGTCAATCAAGTCCTGTGAAAGAGTAATTGTAACCGTTTTGATGATATCGTATCTCAGTTTTGTCTTTTCACCTGAAAATTCCACGAGTGCAAAGTCGATACCATCAAGCGAACTACCAGACATGATACCAAGTACTTTCATCAGTTATTCTTTTCCCAAGGTAAATGAATACGTCGCGACTGCTTCTATCTCTTCTGATGAAAGTAAGGATTCAAATCCCGTCATCTGACCCCTACCTTTGGTAATGAGTATAATCCTCTCGGCTTTATTTAGCTGGGATAGTTTTATGTCCTTAGATCCATTAAGTCCTAGTCCCCCATCAGCACCATGACAGATGGTACAAGAGTTTCTAAATATTTTGGCACCATCGATCTTGTCATGTCCTTTCTTTAATCCGGTCTTCGATTGCTCCTTACACGATATCTGCACAAGGCCTACAAGTGATAATAGTAGTATTAAGCTTCCTAATCTCATGATTATTGAAGGTAACAGATACTACGTAATGAAGTCAATAAAATTTTCAGAATCAATCTGTACGTATGATGAATCAGGATAATTGTCTTGCCAGGATTTGGGCTCTTTAGGTTTTCTAGGCTTCCATTTTATTTCTACTCCCTGTAATTTTTGATTGGCTTCCTCGACATAGTCTATTTCTACCCCAGTATAGGTTCGCCAAAAAAAAGCCTTATGAAAAACATTCCTATACATCTGTTTTTTCATTCTTTCAACGATAATAAAATTTTCAAATAAAGCTCCTTTATCTTGTCTGAGTTCTATGGGGTTAAAATTCTCTATCAACATATTTCGTATTCCCAAGTCGTAGAAATAGATTTTATCCATCTTGGAAACCTCTTTACGCGGGTTGCGGGATAATCCTGAAAGCCTAAATACGATGAAGGCCTTTTCTAAAACATCAATATAATTTACTACCGTTTCATGACTAAGGTTTATCTGCTTGGCTATTTCATGAACAGAAACGAGGTTTCCTATTTGCAGTGCAATCAAACGCAATAGCTTGTGGATCTTGTCGGCATGCCTTATTCCTGACAATTGTAATATATCCTTATATAAATATGCATTGCTCAATTCTCTGAGATTTGTGATCTTTTCCTGATTTTCTACCGAGGTGATGATATCCGGATACATACCGAATGTCAAAAATTCATCAAGCCTCTGTTTGACTTCGAAGGGTGTCATGGTAGCACTAATTTCCTCAACCGAGATGGGAAACAGCATATAGGTGCGAGATCTTCCCGTGAGAGACTCAGACGTTTTATTTGCAAGTTCGAAAGATGAAGACCCGGTAGCGATTATCTTGAGGCCAGGAATATTATCGTTTAACAATTTAAGACCCTCGCCAATGTGAGAGATGTTCTGTGCCTCATCAATAAATAATAACATCTTGTTGCCAACAACTTCTTTCATTTTCGACAGATCTTGACTAGAAAAGACTTCTGCATATCTTTTGTCATCACCATTGATAGATACAGAGTCTATATCTATAGAATCAAGTATCCGCTTCACAAGTGTTGTCTTACCTACTTGCCTTGCTCCGAATAACAATGCGACTTTATTCGATGTCATTAAACTCTTTATCATAGAATCGTGAATGATTCTGCCGATCATAGCATATATTTTGTTCAAAATTACTTAATTTTTAAGATAAACCTTAAATATTAGACCTAATTTTTAGGATATACTCTAAATATTAGACTTAATATTTAGGGTTCATTTTAAATTTTTGATCCAAAATCATATTTTTAATGCAAAAAATTAGATGTCCCTTGGCAGATAAACTAAATAGTACCCGGCTAATCCAAGGGGGTCATGACCCCCTTGGAAGATTAATAGCTAATCTGAGTATTATTACAGCTTGTAAAAAATCTCAGGAAACTATTGACATGTTTATAGTTTCCAACGTATATTTATCGATCAATGGATAATGCAGATAAAATATATTCAGAGGCTTTCAATCTTTTTCTCAAATATGGGATCAGAAGTGTGAGCATGGACGACCTAAGTCGCAAGCTGGGTGTGTCAAAAAAAACCATCTACCAGTACGTCGAAAACAAATCCGTCCTTGTAAGTCAAGTCGTCAAAAGATACATCGCCACAGAAAGAGTGACCATGGAGAAGCTGGCATCAAGTTCTGACAATGCCCTCGATGAGATGATCGCCTGTGCCAATTACATTCTGACCCTCTTTAAATCAATGAAGCCTACCCTTGTCTATGATCTTCAAAAATACTATCCCGATGCATGGGACATCATAAACAATGACCACTTCTCATTTGTAAAAGAAACCATCGAGAGGAATATCGAAAGAGGAAAAAAGGAAGAGCTATACCGCAATAATATAAACGCAGACATCATTGCCAAACTATACGTCGGAAAAGCGAAACTCATCGCTGACGAAGATGTCTTCCCTGCAAGCAAGTATGCACGACCAGAATTATTCCTAGAAGTAATATCACATCATCTACGTGGTATTGTCTCGGAAAAGGGATACAAATATTTGATAAAATCTAAAGCCATCAATTGTGATGAATAAACAAATCAAAGTACTGTTAATCTTACTGTCAAGTCTTGCCATTAATGGACAGCAAAGCTTCACCTTATCGAAAGCCATCGATTATGCCCTCAAGAATGGACAATCCCTAAAGATGGTACAACTCGATATGGCTGACGCCCACGAACAAGTCAATGAATATAAATCCATAGGTCTTCCTCAACTCAATGGCGGAGTCAACTATACCTATTACTTCGTGACTCCATCACAACCGGTCCAAGATTTCATTTCTCCTATTGTCTATGGAGTTCTCCAAGCTGAAAATCTTATAGATCAAGGAGGGATTCCTACACCTGAGACTTTTGACTTTTCCCTATTTCAGAAGCAAAACCTCACCGCCAATCTGGAGTTTAGCCAGCTTCTATTTGATCCATCATATATCACAGGATTAAAAGCCGCACGTCTTTACAAAGATCTTGTCAGTAAATCATCTGCCGTTGCAGAAAGAGATATTCGTGGCAATGTCACCAAAGCTTATTTCTCCATTCTTATTGCCCAAGAAAACTTGAATATTATTGCCAAAAACATAGAAGTTGTATCAAAATCTCACTCCGATGCTGAGCAATTGTATGAGAATGGATTTGTAGAATCACTTGACGTAGATCGACTTTTCTTATCATTAGAAAACCTCAAAACTGAAGCCACCAACCTTGGACAATTGGTTGTGATGAGCAAGAACCTCCTCAAGTATCAGATGAATTATCCCATCTATGATGATTTAACTCTTAGTGAAAACCTAGAAGAAGTAATATCCATATCATTACTTAATGATATCGACCTATTGGAAGATATTGATTATAACTTGAGACCCGAGTATGATCAACTCAATACAAGTCAAGAGCTCAACCAACTCGATCTTAAAAGACAAAAAGATGGATACTGGCCTTCAGTGAGAGCCTTTGCCAATGCCTCAGAATCCCTTCAGCGAAACAACATCTTTGACAGCAGCGAATCAGGATGGCTACCATCGGCTGCCGCAGGAGTAGCAATCAAACTTCCCATCTTCGACGGTAATCAAAGGAAGTCACAAATCCAACGTACCAAACTGAGAATTGAAAAAACCGATCTAGAAAGATCAGAATTTGAGCGAGGCATGGTGCTTCAGGTTCAGAATGCTAGGATCAATTTTGCCAATGCCAAGAGGAGCTTACAAGATAAGAACAATGCCCTCGAACTCAATCAAAAGATCTATGACAAAACTATGATCAAGTTTAATGAAGGTGTAGGATCAAGTGTAGAAGTATCACAAGCTGAGGCTTCTCTTTATCAGGCTCAATCAGCTTATATCAACGCTCTCTACGACTTAGTACTATCCAAGACTGACCTTGATCTTGCTTTGGGTAATTTATAATACTGAATACAACAATTGAAGACTTTAATAAAATGAAGATGTCTAATACAACCCCTATCAAATACGCTAACTCAAAATGGCTATCTACCATCACTGCAGTTATTCTATTCTCAATCATTATCCTGCATGGATGCAAGCCGAAGGTTGAAACCCCCACTGATCTTGCAGGGAAGCAAGCACTATTGAAATCAAAAAAAGAACAGGTAGCTCAACTCAAGACAGAGATCGAACAGTTGCGTGATGAGATTGCTGAGATTTCACCGGAGAAAATCCGAAGAACAGTGAAAGTGACAACGCAAAAAACAGAGATAAAGGACTTTGACAGATATGTCTCTATACAAGCATCGGTACAGCCTGATGACGTAGTCATGGTTAGTAGTGAGACAGGAGGAAGACTCCTCAGAGTAAATGTAAAAGAAGGTCAGTCAGTACGAAGAGGACAGCTCATAGCAAGCGTAGATTTGCAATCTCTTGAGAAACAAATCGTAGAGCTGGAAACGTCACTTGACCTTGCCAAAACAATCTATGAAAGACAGAAGCGGCTATGGGACCAAAATATAGGATCAGAAATTCAGTATCTGGAGTCCAAGAACAACAAAGAGAGACTCGAGAAATCACTGGAAACCTTGAGGCACAATCTTTCTAAAAGGAATGTGTATAGCCCTATTTCTGGTGTCGTAAACATGGAGCTATTGCAGCAGGGTGAAATGGCATCTCCTGGATTGCCCATTGTTCAGCTTCTCAGTACATCGAAAGTAAAAGTGGTGGCAGATCTACCTGAGTCTTACTTAGGTACGATAAAGAAAGGCGATAGAGTGAGTGTATATTTTCCCGCACTTGATAAGGAGATCATGGAGAAAATCAGCCTTATAGGCCGAACCATTGATCCCTCAAATAGAACATTCAAGATAGAGATTGATGTAAAGAACCCTAAGGGAGAGCTAAAGCCTAACCTACTTGCAGAAGTAAAGGTAAATGACTTCAGTGCTAAAGACGTCATCACCGTTCCGATTGAGATCATTCAAGATGATGTCAGCGGCAACAAGTTTCTTTATGTCGCCGCCAATAGCGATAGTCTTTTGGTTGCCGAGAAAGTAATTGTACAGACGGGTGAAAGTCATGATGGTGTTGCTATAATTTCCGAAGGATTGAAGGCTGGAACATCGATAATCATCGAGGGAGCCAGAAATGTATCGCAAGGAGATCTCTTAGAAATTATCAATCAGTAGACATGAAGAACCAACATAACATCAGAGAATTTGGACTCAGTTCTTTTGCTGTAGATAATGCAACGAGTATATTTCTCGTCACATTGATGATACTACTCTTTGGGATCAGCTCATACCAAAGTATGCCCAAGGAGCAATATCCGGAAGCATCAATGCCTACAGTCTATGTCAATACTCCTTACTTCGGCAACTCGGCAGAGGAGATTGAAAACCTTGTCACCAGACCTATTGAAGATGAGATCGAGAATATTGTCGGAGTCAAAGACGTCATGTCCACTTCCATCCAAGATTTCTCTGTAATCATATCAGAGTTTGATACAGATATGGAAATGGAAGATGTCGTGAGGAAGGTGAAAGATGCTGTAGACAAAGCCAAGAACGAATTACCGGATGATCTTACGGACGAGCCTACGGTCCTCGAGATTAATTTCTCGGAGATTCCCATCGTCACTGTTAATGTAAGTGGTGACTATTCTCCCGATGACTTGAGGAATTATGCCGATGATCTAAAGGATGAGATAGAAGCCATCAAGCAAGTATCGAAAGTAGAAAGAAAGGGTGCTCTGGAAAGAGAAGTGAAGATCAATGTCGACCTCAACAAGATGCAATCGCTAGAGGTGTCATTTCAAGACATAGAAAATGCAGTAGCATCAGAGAATCTCACTATGTCTGCTGGCGAGATTGTAGGCGGAGGATTCCGTCGAGCAGTAAGAGTTGTTGGTCAGTTTGAAAACATGGAGCAGATCAAGAATATGATCGTCAAGAGTGAAAACCAACGACCTATATTTTTAAAGGACATAGCAGAGGTGGTATATGGTTTCAAAGAGAGAACGAGCTATGCCAGAGCTGATGGATTGCCAGTAATTTCCCTCAATGTCATCAAGCGACGGGGTGAGAACCTCCTTGAGGCTTCTGATAATCTAAAAGTGGTCCTTGATGAGGCGAGAAAGGTGCTTCCCGATGACTTGAAGATCACCTTGTTCAACGACCAGTCCGTAAACACAAGAAATGAAGTAAACAATCTCGAGAATAGCATCATCTCAGGTGTAATACTTGTAGTACTTGTATTGCTATTCTTCCTTGGACTCAGAAATGCAGCGTTTGTCGGTATTGCTATTCCATTATCTATGCTCACGGGGATTCTCTTGCTACACCTTTCTGGGACTACCATGAATATTGTAGTGTTGTTTTCGTTGATACTGGCCCTCGGATTGCTTGTAGACAATGCCATAGTAGTTGTAGAAAACATCTATCGCTACATGCAGGATGGCTATGATGGCATCACTGCTGCCAAGCAAGGAGCGGGCGAAGTAGCCATGCCTATCATCGCATCTACCGCAACAACATTGGCTGCATTTATTCCATTGGCTTTCTGGCCTGGAATCATGGGTGAGTTTATGAAGTACATGCCCATCACACTGATCATTGTACTTTCGTCTTCCCTATTTGTAGCGCTGGTCATCAACCCTGTGTTCACATCGCGATTTATGAAAGTAGATGAGCAAGCCGATGAGCGATCAACCTATCTGAGAAAACGTAGAAACATCCTCATCTTTTCATTCATATTACTTGCTATAGCCGTGCTGTCTCATTTTATTGGATTCAATGCCATGCGCAATTTTATGGTATTTGCTATGTTGATTGCCTTGCTCAACTTCTTCGTACTACGGCCGGGATCATTCTATTTTCAGAATAAGATACTCCCTCTCTTAGAGAATACATATAACAGGTTTATCCGATTTGCTCTGACGGGAATCAAACCCTATCTGGTTTTTCTCGGTACCGTCATGTTGCTTTTTGTGTCTATCGGATTGATGATGGTATTCCCACCTGAAATAGAGTACTTCCCCAACCCTGACCCTATGTATATCAACGTCTTTGTAGATCTACCTCTGGGAAGTGACATCGAAAAAACCAATAGAATAGTCAATGGCATCGAAGATAAGATCGAAGATGTTATTGAGGATCGACGACACATCGTAGAAGCCATACTCACACAGATCGGTGAAGAGGTTTCTGACCCAAACCAACCTCCAGAACCCGGAGTTACTCCTCATAAAGCAAGGATCACTTTATCATTTGTAGCAAGTCAGGACAGAGGCGACGTTTCTACACGTGATATTCTCAATGACCTCAGAGAAAAAGTAAAAAGCGATGCCGGTGTTCAGGTGTATGCTGATCAAAATGCCAATGGACCACCAACAGGTAAGCCCATCAATCTTGAGATCAGAGGTGATGAACTCGATAGTTTGATTGTCACTTCTCAGCGGGCAAAGACCTATATAGAGAGCTTAGGCATAGGAGGTATTGACGAGTTACAGATGGATGTAAAAATGGGTAAGCCTGAGTTATCAGTAAATATTGATAGAGCAGCCGCCCGTAGATACGAGCTTTCTACGTATAGTATTGCAAGCTCGATCAGGACATCCGTTTTTGGTAAGGAAGTATCCAAATTTAAAGTTGGAGAAGATGAGTATCCTATAATGGTGAGATTGTCAGACAAGTATCGAAACGACATTGATGAATTGATGAATCAAAAGGTCACTTTCCGAAATCCTACGAATGGACGGATCGTTCAAGTTCCGATCTCCTCTGTCTCAGACTATGAATACTCGTCAACCTATAGCGCTGTAAAGCGCGCCAACTCTGAACGGGTAATTACAATAAGTTCCAATGTACTTGATGGCTTTAATGAGAACCAGACCGTTGGGTCGATCAGGGAAGCCATGACAGATTTTGAACTTCCTGATGGTATGACTTACGAATTTACTGGACAACAGGAGCAGCAAGCCGAAGACATGGGATTTCTTATGGGCGCTTTTATGGCTGCACTTTTCGCTATTTTTATCATAATCGTGGGTCAGTTTAATTCATTGGTTTCACCCTTCATCATTCTCCTATCTATCCTCTTTAGTACGATCGGTGTATTCCTCGGTTACATGCTGACAGGAACTACTTTTTCCATCATATTCTCTGGTGTGGGTGTCATCTCACTGGCGGGTGTTGTGGTAAATAATGCCATTGTGTTACTAGATTATATTAATTTGCTTTTTAAGAGATTCCAAACTAAGATGGGCCTCTCTTCTATGAAGGAGATGACAGTCGATGATGTAAGGAACTGCATAGTCGAAGGTGGATCGACGAGACTGCGACCGGTGCTACTGACGGCGATAACGACCATTCTGGGATTGATCCCACTGGCTATGGGTATCAACTTCAATTTCTTTACGTTGATAACAGATCTTGATCCTCAATATTTTTCAGGTGGAGACAACACGGCGATGTGGGGCCCTATGGCATGGACGGTCATTTATGGATTGACGTTTGCGACTTTCCTCACTCTCGTGGTAGTACCCGTGATGTACTGGATGGCTTATCGGGGGAAGGAGTGGTTGAAAAGGATACTGCATATGCAAAAAGTAGATAACTAGGGTTTCCTCAAAGTGGCTGTAAAGTGCTGATAATCAGTTAAAAAAGCACAATATTTATTATTATATATGTAGTGTTATAGTTATATATGGGATATAAGCTTGCATATGATAAATTATTCTTCTCAGTACCAGCTCAAATTTGACTATTTTGCTCACTCTACCACCTGAAGTTGGATCCTAATAACAGATGGATACAGTTAGCTTCTATTTTACCATGGGATAAAATGGTCAACCATTGGACCAAACACTACAGTAGTTCAATGGGAGCTGTGGGCATAAACCCTCGGTGCTCATTGGATCGATGATAATCAAACACAAATTTAAATTAACGGATGAGCAAACATTGCTGATTATAACAGAGAATCCATACATGCAGTTTTTTTCTTGGTCTTGAAGAGATTAATCCTAAGTCAGTTTTTGCTCCTAGCTTGTTTGTAGAGATACGAAAAAAGGTAGGTTCACAAACCTTTGATACTTTGTCGGATATAATCATTAAGTTTTCTGAGATCGGAAGCAATAAAAACAATAAGACACATCATGGAGAACTAAAGATAGATGCCACAGTAGCGGACCAACAAATTAGATATCCCAATGATTTGGGTCTTCTCAATGAAGCCAGAGAAAAGACAGAAAAGATAATAGATCTACTCTTTGATATATTACGAGAAGAACTCAAAGTCAAACCACGTAGCTACAGACGACAAGCACACAAGGTATATTTATCACAAGCCAAGAACAAGAAAAAGAATAAAAAGGAATTGCGTAAGGCAATACGTAACGGATTAAGTTGTGTCAAACGCAACTTGGGCCATATCAAGAAAATGTTAGACCTGTTGGAACGGCCTTTTCCCCTGGCACACAAATACCAAAAACAACTCTGGGTTATACACACATTATGGGAACAACAATGGGAGATGTTCATCAATCACACCAACAGGTGTGATCACCGTATAGTAAGTATATCTCAACCCCATGTACGACCGATAGTAAGAGGGAAACAATCTGCAATGGTGGAATTTGGTTCCAAATTAGGATTGTCACTCTTTGATGGGTATGTCAAAGCAGATAATATAAGCTGGGATGCATATCATGAATCGCAGGATTTACAACAACAGGCAGAAAATTATAAAACACTATTAGGCTATTATCCTCAAATCATCATGGCTGACAAACTATATGCAAGTAATGCAAATCGCCAGTGGTGCAAAGAAAAACAAATACGCCTCACATCCACATGCCCAAAGGAAAGCCAAGAAAGAAAACTGCCTATCAAAAAAGAAAGGAATGCAAAGAATACGGACGTCGAAATCACATTGAAGGAAAAATAGGAAATGCCAAACAAGCCTATAACCTCATCCAAATAAAAGCTAAATTGAAAGTCACTTCGGAATCATGGATTACAGCCTCCATCTTTGTGATGTATCTGGCTCAGTTCGCCCAACATCATGGAGTGACTTTTTGAGGAAACCCTAACTAATAGCAAGCCAAAGGTTGAAAGGGAAAATCTACTTGGCTATCTGGAAAGGAATTTATTTAGAATGAACTATCCAGCGTACAAAAAGAAAGGATTACATATAGGAAGTGGCGCCATGGAAGCTGCACATCGTACATTGGTACAGAAAAGATGCAAATTATCTGGTCAACGATGGAGTAAAAAAGGAGCAACGAACATCATACGATTACGCAATCTCAACATGAATAATCAATGGTATCGACTCACCAATCACTTATAGAAATGTTGCATAAAACGAAAATTTGGGATACACCCAGGCAATGTCACTGTCAGCGTAGTCACCGGTCCAGTACATGTGGCGTCATAAATAGGATAACTAGTAGGTATATCCCCTGCCGTATAAGTAGCTGAAACGGTAGCTTGAGATATAGCACTGCTGAAAGCATACAATAAAACAAGAAGAATTACAATCAGTCGATTCATGATGTTGTTGTTTTTTGACAAGATAGAATGTTGCGCTACTGATAATTTCGGTGATTTAGCGTAGGTGCCATTTGAGTTAGTATATAGTAGGAAATGCTGAGGAATTTGAAAATGGGGCATTACAATTTGAAAATGAGGCAGTTCTCTAATATTAGCAGTAGATTTATTCGATGACCGCTATCGCAACTTCTCTGGCGAATAGCACGCTTTAGGGAATTAAAGGGCAGCTCCGGCTATCACGCTTTCTCGAAGTCCTTAAATTCTTTCACGCAAAGACCACAGAGAAGCGCAGAGATCTTTAGGTGTTTTGAAATTCCCGAAATCTCGATTTCCCGTTTTCCCGATATCAGTTTAATTACTGAGGGTTGAGTTGCTGTCAACCTTCGTACTTGATACTTTCAGGGTACTGTTCTTCCTGATTTTCCAAATACTCATTCATACATGCTGAATTACATGATAATTAAGCAGCAGGCGAACTGATGGTTGAAAAGAGAGATATTATTATCCATATTCGTAGGATCAATGAGTGAGATATGTTGAAGCATGGCATGGTGTGTACGATGATATTGCTGAGCTGTCATCTTACCAAAGGACGAAAATTATTTCTCTCAAAGATGTTGAAGATCTGCTCAACGATGAGTCCTTCTGCAGATCTCATCAATCTCATATTATAAACTTGGATCACCTGAGAAAATTCAAGAAAGGAGATGGAGGCAGTATTGAGATGGGCGATGGAACGATACTACCAGTGTCGAGGAGTAAAAAAGGAGAATTCACGGATCGAATATTGAAAATAAGGAAGTAGTTAATGTCATTATACCTTTGGTTGGGTTAGGTATTGATTATTTTTGTTGTTTATGCAGATTATGTCAATATGAATTTAGAAGAAATCAGAACCAACTACTCCATGATGGAACTTGATGAAAAGATTGTCAATGAAAACCCTATGGAGCAATTTAAAACATGGCTGCAGGCAGCGATGGATGCCGAAGCACTAGAACCTACTGCCGCAACACTCTCGACTGTAAGTAAGGACATGCAACCCTCGTCTCGAGTGATTCTCTTAAAAGAAGTAACAGAGAGTGGATTTGTCTTTTATACCAATTATGAGAGTAAAAAAGGCATGGAGATGGTGTTCAATCCTAAAGTGTCACTTCTATTTATGTGGAAGGAGTTACAACGACAATTACGGATAGAAGGTACTGTGTCTAAAATCGACCAGAATAAATCAAAGAAATATTTCCAGTCTCGTCCGCGAGGTAGCCAATTGTCAGCGTGGGCTTCTGAGCAAAGTGCAACAGTGATAAGTAGAGATTACCTCGAGCATCAAAAACAAAATCTAACTTTAAAATTCAAGGATGAAGACCCCCTACCCTTACCTGATTTCTGGGGTGGTTACGAAGTTATTCCGTCCTATTTTGAGTTTTGGCAAGGAAGGATGGACAGACTTCATGATAGGATTGTGTACCGTCAGGCCGAAGACGCCAAATGGAAAATTGAAAGGTTGGCACCGTGATGGTGATTTTCATGTATTTTCTGAACGGAGTCATTAAAAAATTCCTGGATTCAAGTAACAAATGCAACACTTGATTGATTGTCTAATTTGTCAGCAAAAACTTCGTTGGGTGTATTGTACCCAAATCTTTTTCTAGGTCTGTTATTTAATATGTTTTGAACTTCAATTATACGTTGTTTTGTGATCTTATCAAAGTTGTAATCTTTTGGGAAGTATTGTCTGATAAGACCATTTAGGTTTTCATTTGCACCACGTTGCCAACTGTGATAGGGTTTGGCAAAATAGAAGTCTATATTCAGTTTATTTGCAATATTTTTATGGTTGGCAAATTCTTTGCCATTGTCAGAGGTGATGGTATGAATAAGAGGCTGCCAATCCTCCAATAATTCTGTTGTTTTGGACTCAATTTCTATAGCTTGCTTACTTAATACTTTATCCATTATCAGTATTCCTGTAGCCCGATCATTGATGGTCAATAATGCTTGTTTGTGCTTTTTTCCAATGACTAGGTCGATTTCTAAATCCCCTATTCTTTCTTTGCTATCCACTATCGGTGGTCTTTGATCTATACCAACTCTGTCCACCAGAATCCCTCTACAGTCCTTACTGTGGCCTCTCTTGCGATATCTCTTGCCCCTGTTTCTTAGATGCTGATACAGCTGGCCACCCTTCTTTTTATCTGCCCAGATGAACTGATATATTCTTTCAGTACTGACACAATTAATTTCTTCTAATTTAGCCCTTCCCGCGATCTGTTCCGGGCTATAGTCCTTATTAAGTAGATCAATAACATAATCCTCAATAGCTTGATTCCAGTGCTTCTTTTTGGGCTTTGCTATCTGGCGTTCAACCGCTTTTTTATGTGCTAATTCAGCTCTATAAACCTTAGATCTCTGATCAGTGTTTCTTTTTATCTCTCGACTAACTACTGACTTGTCTTTTCCAATAAACTCAGCAATCATCGAAATTGACATCTTCTTAGCAAGGCAAATTTCAATATCGTACCTTTGTTTCAGCGTTAAATGACCCATTCTTTTTTGAGATTTTTGCAACCCAAAATTAGAATGAAATTTTTCGCCGACCAGCCAACAGGCTTTTGGCCTAGGCCAAAAGCCTGTTGGCTGGTCTTTTTTTTACAAACAAGAATACCGTTGCATTAACTACTTGAATTCAAGATTTGTTAATTTTAATCAATAGCAGATTATGGCATCTAAAAGCAAAGTTGTTCAAACAAAAAATCCGAGGACAGGAAGATATGTTAAGATTGACAGATCTAAAGGAAGGATTGTTGCTTCTAAAAAGTCGCCCGGACCTTACAAAGGTGTACCTGTTGTTCGCAAATCCAAGAAATGATTGTTTATCACCCTTTTGAAGGTGACATTTCATCATACCCTGTAAAATACAATGTAAAATGTTGCTTCATAATGACCCAACTAGGGAAAAAGAATCAATGTAGGAAGATCAAGAGATTGAGGACGTCTGTATCGAAAATTTTAAAAGAATTTCAAATTAAAGAAATCGATGCTAATTCTTTAACGACCGGTGGTGACTACCTAACCAAAATTTGGAAACAGATATTTTCAGTACCTATTGGAATAGCGATTATCAGCGAAGATTTGCCTTCTGGAACGATTGGAAATATTTTCTATGAGCTAGGTTTAATGGATTCGTATGGAAAGGAAACTTTGGTTTTAAAGACCAAAGACTGTGTCATCCCTTCGGATTTAACAAGAACAGAGTATATTCGAGCCGAAGGACATTACGTAAGAAAGTTAAGATCATTTATCAACAATGTACTTGAAAGAGTAGATTATTATGAGGTAGTTGCAGATGAAAATCGAAGAAGCCGATCCTGTCCAAGCTATTGATTACTTACGTAGGGCATATTTGATTTCTGGGAATGTTTTACTAAAAGACAAGGCAGAGAACATTTTCAAATTAAGATCATCGGAAATTGATAAACAATCACAGTTTTTCATCAGGAATTTTCTAAGAAATTAGTCATATCGAGTTAACTAATAACGGGAAGAATGGGCAGGCTTCATGATAGGATTGCCTATTTTTCAAGCAATAATGGATAGAAGATAGAGCGCCTAGCACCGTGACCTGCGGGACAAACTAGGGTTGACTAGATCATCAATCTAAGTATATTCAGAAGTCAGAGGTTTTGAAAGCTATTAGAAATTAGGTCTAATAGGGTGTCTTTTCGATAAAACAGAGAATTTCTATGCTTTAGTTGCTACTAAAGAGATGCATTAATGTCATTCATGATCGCAGATTCATCATAAACAGTTGGAGAACCGCTTTCACGAAATTTTGAATACTTCTTCCTACCGATTTCAAGTGCTAGTGGTTTCAATTGTGGATTCTCTTTAAGCAAATCCAATATTTGCTTATAAACAACATCCAAGACCTTTTGATTAACTGAATAACTATTGACAAGATTAGTCGATGTCATTCTAATTTTTTCAATGTCACCTCCTCTATAAGCATTATCATAAGCATTAGATAAATCCTTAAGATGCTTAACCTTCATTTCGTCGGCCTTTCTCTTCTTATAAGAGTTATAAGCAAGGTAAGCAACGATTAGAACGATAATCCCAATTATTATTTCCATCTAGATTTGATTAATAAACGAATTTCTTGAAACCAACTATCCCCGAGGCAGAGCCATAGGGGTATTTCGCTGGTTTCATTTTGACCTGAAGGTCAAAAACCGAAATTCTCTGATGTTTAGTTGAAAACCTTAGGTTTTCAAACTTTCCTCTCAACCCCGAGGCAAGCCTCGAGGTATTTTCTTCGAATAAAAACAACAAACTATATTTCAATTTGCTAAACTAAGAAATTCCGTTCTTTTTCAAAAAGGACTTTTTTCTACATTATTCACATCATCTCTTCACCTCTTCCAATATCCGCCAAGGATTGTGCTCGTTCAAGTGAATAGAAAAACTTAACTTACCAAATGTTCCTATACCCTCCCCTGCATATATGTCATCTATTGCCTTAGAATTGAGAAATGGTAAGTAAAGCTTAAATATAGTAAAGTCAAGCATGACTCCGGCACTATAAAGAAACATTCCTTCTAGAGGGTCGGACAATGTTGATTTACCGCTGTAATAACCTGTATCAAGAAATAGTTTCAATGGTAAAAATCTCGGTAATCTTGCAGGGAAATCACCCATTAGATTAATGGCAACGGAATAGTCGTTGCTCTGACCCAGACTGTAAGCACTACCTAGTGACGTCTTAAAACCTCCTCCATCATAGTTGATCTGACGACGAAGATCTCCTTGTTGATCTTGCCTGTTAAAGAAATAATCATCATAGCGATAATCATTAAAACCTTGGTTAAATAGAGCAGTGGATCCCCTGACAAATCGATTAGAATAACTGGACGATTCTCGCTCTGTATTTTGAATAAAATACGATGCGAACAATCTTGCTTTTAAATTCTTCTTTATGCCAAGGGCAAACGTGTTGTCCCATACTCCTATCAGTTTGATATACCTCGCATCTTGATCTCCAAATGTTTGGTATGATTGATGCTCCAATCCTATCAAGAATGTCATCGCATGTAAGGCATCAGGCTTGGCGTAAATATATTTAATCTCATCAATCCTACTTGCTTGATAGTCAAGTGCAAAAGAACCGTCAGGACTGAACGTAGGCGTCTCCTCTTGTAAAAATATTGATCTTAGCTTAAGGGAGGATGTTGATTTCGATATAGGATCATGTCTAAAATGTAGAGTCAGAGAAGGGTCAAACTTTAAAAATCTCAAATTATATTCTAATAACTCGTTGTCTTGATAATGAAATGACTTAACCCCTGTACTCAGCTCATACTTATGTATGGCTCCCTTCTTCTGATTTATATAATACCTAAGCCATGATTCGCCTATCAGCTCTCCACTTTTGATTCCATACATGGGGCCGAGAAACCACTGAAATCTCTTGCTTGGAAATGAAGAATTGTATAATCCCAGACCGCCTATAAATCCGTCACTCGAATTAAACCAAGCCAATGGGAGGGCGTAAATCTCTGACTTGCGCGAATCATCAATACCTGAGAACATTTTGATTGTCAGAGGTTCCATTTTTTTCAGGAGCCCTGATGTTTTTATATGATTGTTGTGACGGCTTGCATCCGGTGACAACCCAGCATAATCAATACTGATCAAGTCGTAATCTCCCTTTTCAATGTCAATCGATGGGATGTCCTCTGACTCTATCCAAATCGACCTTTTAATTTCCTCATTCTTCACGAGATCTATTATTATAGGAACGGGTATACTTCGATCAATCTCAAGATGATATCTATTGTCAATTTCTGATAATTTCTTTATGCTGAAATCCACTACCTCATCAGACTCAATAATGTCATCAAAAAACCAGGAAAGATCTTTTCCGGTATGATTTTCAAATGATGCCTGCATTTCTTGAGGTCCAGGATTTTTGTACTTCCACTCATGATAAAATGAGGCCATCATAGAATCAAAATTCTCAGTTCCCAGATAATGCTCAAGATATCGGAATGCTGCCGCAGCACGCCAATACGAGTTCAATCCATAATTGAGAAGTCCTGTATTATTAAAGTGAGACCCGATAGCTTGTCCATGCCCTCTCTGTAGTTGATGGTGTGATGCATGATCCATGATGTTCAATTCTGGCTTAGTGGAAAAGGGCCAAACGAGTCTAGAAGTGTAATGCTCCTCTCCATATTTCTCAATACTGAACCGTTGCTCATAATATGTGGCCAGACCTTCGTCCATCCATGGGTAATCACGTTCATTAAAACCTATTCCTCCAAAAAACCACTCATGAGCCAGTTCGTGGCACAGGTAATAGTCAAGCTCTCGCGAGTCTGCAACAGCACCAATGGTAACGACACCAGAATACTCCATGGCTGAGGCTGACTTACTGTCATTTTGTACAATGACTAAACTTTCAAAAGGATAATCTCCGATCTTTTTTTCCATCCATTCCAGAAAATCTGAAGCCAACTGAGGCGCTTTATCCCATATCGGAGGGGCCGACTTTTGCAAGAAAACGTATGAATTGTCTCTATTTGGAATGGTTACTTGATGATAGTCTTTGAGTGCAAACCAGGCGAAATTTGTTACATTATTTACATCAATTTCATACGTCGTATTCTTCTTCTTAACCTTCTTGTTAGCCATGCCCGTACTTGCAAATTTATATTCTGACGGAAGCGTAATCTTTACGTCGAAGTCTGAGTGATGAGCGTAAAACTCCCCTATAGAAAGGTAGGACATTGGGTGCCATCCATTATCATCGTAGACAGCCAAGGAAGGAAACCAGAATGTCATGTGATATCTAGACGGAGACTTTCCGAATCGAGAAAATAGTTTCGGGATTTTTACAACATACTCGATAGAAATTCTCAACTCACTTCCAGGCTTTAAAGGCTGGCTGAGAGCCATATAACCGATGTCATGACGTCCTGGGAGATTATTGATCTCATCATCGTCGGCACCGCCATTAATAGATGCTTTCAATTCCTCGTATCCACCCCTGTCCTTATGGCTGGCAAAGTAAAACTCGCGATTCATCAGACGGAGCTGTTGCTGAGCAAATGCAGAACTGTTGTCTTGAAATGCATTGGCCCACAAATGGAAAAACAAGGTGTCTAGTTCCTCTTGTGAATTATTTGTATAGTCAATGACGGTGGACCCCCTTAGAAGGTCTTTCTCAGCATCAAGATTAGCGACTATGGTGTACTTTATATCTTGCTGAAAAGACTGTGCTAATCCATAGACAGAATATGCAAAAAAAATGGAGGCGATTAGAAAGAGGCGCATATGTAATGATACAAAAAACCTTGCCGAATTGTGATCGACAAGGCAACGAAATTACAGACACCCTATGACTGATATTTTCGTAAATATAATCAATAAGCTATAAATTTTAACATTTGTTCGCTGAGCGTCTGCGTTCCCATTCCCATGCAGATTTCATAATCTCCTTTATACCTCTCGTTGGGTTCCAATTCAATTCATTCTTGGCTTTACCGTAATCAGCATAAATTGCAGGGACATCACCTTCTCGCCGCTCCCCCAGCCTATACTCGAGCTTCTCACCAGATTCCAATTCAAAGGCCTCGATCGCCTCCAACACTGAGACTCCATCTCCGATTCCCAGATTGAAAATTTCACAATCCTTATCATTCTTTGCAAGCCAATCGAGTGCCAGAGTATGCGCATGGGCCAGGTCTTCAACATGGATATAATCTCTGATGCAGCTCCCATCTCTTGTATCATAGTCTGTACCGTAGACAGTCATAGCTTTGCGCTTACCGATTGCCGTCTCCGTGATGATGGGAACAAGATTTAGAGGAGGGTTTACAGGGGATTCGCCTATCATTGAAGAATGATGAGCACCTGCAGGATTAAAATATCGTAGGAGAACGGTCGATATATTAGTATATCTAGCAATGCGCTCAACCAGCTTTTCTCCTAGTTGCTTAGTAAGGCCATAAGGTGACGTGGCTTCCTGTAAGGGCGAGGACTCTGTCACTGGGAGGTCTTTGCAATCACCGTACACCGTGCAGGATGACGAAAAAACAAAATACTCTACATCATTCTGTACGGCACAATCAAGTATATTGGTGAGACTATTTAGATTATTTCGAAAATACCTTCCAGGTTGATCTACCGACTCTCCAACGGCTTTCAACGCTGCAAAATGTATGATTCCATCGATTCTTTCCTTCTTAAAAACACGCTGGGTCTTATCCAAGTCACACAAATCGATATTATAATTCGTCACCCTAACGCCAGTTATCTTCTCTACTCCGTCCAAAGCCGAGAAATCAGAATTGATGCCATTGTCCACTGATACCACCTCATGTCCGTTATCGATAAGGTCAACGAGCGTATGACTTCCAATATATCCACAACCACCAGTGACTAGAATTCTTGACATATCTTACATTTGTGCTTCAAAAATAAGAATATGCTGACGACTGAATTGATGCTGGACATAATAGAGGATGTTAAAAAGATCGCTAAGGAGGCGGGAGAAGAAATTCTTAACATCTATAATTCAAATGAAGGATTTGACATTGAGCACAAATCTGACGATTCTCCACTTACCATTGCTGATAAGCGAGCCAATAATATCATAGTCAAAGGTCTTAAAAAGCTTGACGTAGTTTTTCCTATAATATCTGAAGAAACGAAGCTTGTAGATTACCAAGAAAGGCAATCCTATAAAACTTGTTGGATGGTAGATCCGCTTGATGGCACAAAGGAGTTTATTAAGAGGAACGGAGAGTTTACGGTCAACATAGCCCTCATTCACGAAAGTCAATCCGTACTCGGTGTTGTATACGTTCCGGTCACTGGAGAGACCTACTCAGCTGTCAAGGATGAAGGGGCCATTTACTGTACGGACGAGACATGTAAAATGATAGAGTGCAATGAGTTCAAGATCGATGCTCAGGGTCTTAGGGTTGTCTGTTCAAGGTCACATCTCAACGATGCTACAAAGGCATTTGTAGATAAATTGGATTCACCCGAACTAGTATCGAAAGGAAGTTCCCTTAAGTTTTTAACCCTCGCTGAAGGGAATGCAGAATTATATCCACGACTTGCTCCGACGATGGAATGGGACACGGCAGCTGCCCACATCATACTAGAGGAAGCAGGAGGTCATGTCTTAAATGCAGAAAACAATCAACCACTACATTACAATAAAGAAGATTTGCTCAATCCTCATTTCTTAGCCACAGCTACCGTATTTACTTTAGACAAGCAATAATATTTCATATTGCATCATTTAATAATATGACATTAAGACAGTCCATTATTTTTTTAAGTCTAATCATTTTGATTTCATCATGTGGTGGCACAAAGAAGACTGTCAAAAAGAAAAAGAAGGTTGAAGTTCTGAAGAATACGTTTGCAATAGATTTTGTCAGCTCTGACTTATTGTCTCACGTACTGGATTTTGCCAAGGCAGAGAACAAGCCCGTGTATGTAGACATTCATGCGTCCTGGTGCCTACCATGTAAGCTAATGGAGGAGGAAGTATATACAGACAAGCCTTTGGCAAAGTTCATGAATGACAATTTTATCAATTACCGCATAGACGCAGAAATAGGAGAAGGGCCTGAAATACTGGAAATTTTCAAGGTTAGTGTATATCCTACGCTTCTATTCCTTGGTCATCGAGGTCGTGAATTAGCGAGAAAAGATGGTAGTGTCTTTCACCAAGAGCTTTACGACTTGGGCGAAAAGGCTTTAACAAAATTTGAAGGATAAAGAGTAATTGTTATCTTTATAAGTAATTACTCACTTTATTTTGAATTCAAAGAGAACTCAACTAATTCACGCAGGACTAGAGCTATTTGCTTCTGACGGATATCACGCAGTAGCCACAAGCCGTATAGCCAAAGAAGCAGGTGTTTCCGAGGGTCTTATCTTTAGGCATTTTGGCAATAAAGCAGGATTGTTAGACGCAATACTCGGAACAATAGACAATAAAATCAATCATGTTTTTGCTCCCATCTTGTTTGAAGGAAGTCCTTCGAAGGCAATTATGAGAGTCCTTGAAATGCCCTTTTTAATTAACGAATCAGAAAAGACGATTTGGTTTCTTTATCAAAAAATGAAATGGGAGGATAAATACTATCAACCAGATAAGATGCAACCACTATTGGACCGCCTCATCTGGGCGTTTACCGCTCTGGAGTATGCCGAACCACAAAATGAAGCCAGATTTATTCTGCAAGTTATTGATACATTGATCGTAGCAAGATTGCGTGATGAAATCCCAGAAGGATACATAGAATTCTTATGGGGAAAATATGATTTACAATAGATAGTAAGTACTCACTTATTTATTCATTCCTTGTTTAAATAAACCAAGACCTTCCTAGCAATGCTTTTTCCTACTATCCCAGCTATTTCCCCTTCATCAGCTTTTCCAAGCTTCTTCATAGACTTGAAATGGCGGAGTAGTTTGTCCGCAGTCTTTTCACCGATCCCTGGAATTTCTGTAAGAGCCGTACCCAGAGAGTTCTTAGACCGTAGATTGCGATGAAGCTTCAATGCAAATCGGTGTGCTTCGTTTCTCAATTGCTGAATGAGTTTCAGCGATTCTGACTTTTTATTTATATACAATGGGATAGAATCGCCTGGGAAGAAGATTTCCTCCAGCTTTTTAGCAATACCTATTACTACGATCTCATCAAGCAGGTCCAACTCCTCAAGGCTCTTTACGGCAGAGCTCAACTGGCCTTTGCCCCCATCTATGATGACCAATTGAGGGAGATCTTGTCCTTCTTCCTTTAGTCGATTGTATCTCCTTCCTACCACTTCTTCCATTGATGCAAAATCATTGGCACCTACAACAGTTTTTATCTTGAAGTGTCTATAATCTTTCTTGCTAGGCTTGGAATTCTTAAATACTACACAGCTGGCGGTGGGATTGGTGCCCTGGATATTTGAGTTATCAAAGCACTCTATGTGTAACGGCACCTTGTCCATTTGTAAGTCCTCCTGCAGCGTCTTCAGAATTCTTTCGGCTGAGGTCTGCTTTCTCTTTTTATTGAGATCTTGCTTCTTTTTCTGGATTATAAAGTAGGTGAGGTTTTTATCAGCTAGCTCTAGAAGCTTCTTCTTGTCTCCTCGATTAGGAATCGTAACCTGTAATTCTTTCTCCAAAGGTGTAATCTTAAACGGGACTACGATCTCTGGCGCGATCGAGTTAAACTTTTCTCTGAAATATTGAACTGAAAATTGCATCAACTCTCTAGGATTGTCATTTAGATTCTTTTTCAATTCCACCGTATCTGTATTGATCAAAACCCCCTTAATAACCTTGAGGTAATTCACAAACACCGAGTCGCCTTCGTCGCGAAGATGAAATACATCGAGATCCTTTACGGTAGTACTCACGACCGTGGATTTGGATTGATAATCTTCGAATACATTGAGTTTTTCCTTGAACAATTGAGCTTGCTCAAATTGGAGTCCTTCTGACAATGTTCTCATCTCCTCTTTGATAAAGTCTTTCACCTCACCAAAATGTCCTCTTAGGATATTCTTGATCTGGGCTATCTTTCTATTGTATTCTTCTTCCGACTCATATCCTTCACAAGGGCCGTGACAGTTCTTTATATGATATTCTAGACAGACTTTAAATTTTCCTTTCTTGATGTTATCATAAGAAAGAAAAAACGTACATGTCCTCAATGGGAAAATATTCTTCACCAGATCCAGGATAATTCTTGCCCGATATTTAGATGTATAAGGACCGAAATATGTCGATCCATCTCTAGTCACCCTTCGGGTAAAAAACACCCGAGGGAACCTTTCCTTCTTGATACATATATAAGTGTAGGTCTTGCCATCTTTTAGCATGACGTTGTACCTAGGCTGAAACTTCTTGATCAAGGTGTTCTCCAATAGAAAAGCATCATGCTCTGTCTCCACCACAGTGTACTCTATTCTCGCTGCGTTTTTGATAAGTAGCTTGGTCTTGTGCGATTGATGCTTCTTATTGCCAAAATAGGATGAAATCCTACTCTTTAGATTTTTAGCTTTTCCTACATATAATATTTTGTCTTTCTCATCTAGGTATCTATATACACCGGGGAGCTTAGGTAGTGAAGGAGATAATTTTTTATAATCGTCAGAGGTCATGTATCCATCAATGGCTTTGTATTTTATGTAGCAAGATCGTGAGCGGCCTGCTCTATCAATGCAACGTTAATTCTCCGCATAATTTCAATGCATAACTCAAAAGTATCATAAGATTCTTAATTTCAGTGTCTTTCAATTTTAAGATATTATGAAGAAAATTCTAGCACTTGCCTGCAGTCTAACTTTCTTAATCTCTGGCCATGCACAGAAGAAAACGATGGATGAAAGCGTCTATTCAATTTGGAATAGAATAGGTGATACCAAGATCTCCCACAATGGGGACTGGGTAATCTATACACTGCGCCCCGAAGACGGAGACAAAACCTTAAAAATCTACAATACTAGACAATCAAAGACCTACACCTTTCCATGTGTCAAATCACCCGTAATTAATCAGTCCGCATCTCATGTCATATTTTATACCGTCGCTCCAGTAGACAGCATTCGCTCATTAAAACGAAAAGACACAAAGAAAGAGGATCTGCCTAATGACACGTTGTCTTTATACTCGACAATTAATAGAGAGCTAGTCAAGATTCCAAATGTCAAGTCCTTTAAGGTTCCGGACAAATGGGATGGCTATCTTTTCTACCTTCTAGAACCTCAAGATGAAAAGCCTAACTCTTTGAAGAAAACATCAAAGACGGAAAACAAAAAAAACGGAAGCAAATTGATAGTAAGATCTCTCACTGATAGTCGTGAAGACACCTTGGGTTATGTGACCGACTATGGAACGGCAGAGGATGGTGAGGGGCTCTATGCCGTAAGTACTGGAGATAGTCTCCTTACATCGGGTATATATATCTACGATTTTTCAAGTCATCGATTCAAGAACATCCTTGCTGGCGAAGGCAAGTTTCCGCAAGTAAGATGGGACGAGAAAGGTAGTCAACTTGCCATGGTAGCCGATCTCGACACAACGGAAAGCTTTGCCCGACCATATAGACTGTACTACTACGATAAATTCAAGGATCAAGCTAAGCTTATTGCCAATTCCAAGTCAAGATTCATGGAGAAGAATTGGGTCATTAGTCCTCATCAGGCTTTAGATTTTTCTGAAGATGGATCAAAACTTCTGTTTGGCAGATTCCCGCAACCAAAGCAGGGAGATACCACACTGCTCGATGAAGAAAAGGCCGTTGTCGAGGTCTGGTCCTATGAAGATGGAAGGCTGTATACGCAGCAAAATGTGAGACTAGAGCGTGAGAAGAAAAAATCCTATACGTCCGTTTATCACATTGATAGTCAAGAATTATTCAACATAGGTGATGAAAAAATAAATTACACATCGGTTAGCGACGAGGGAAATGGAATCATTGCTTTAGGGCTGGACGCTAGTCCGTATCTCCTCGATATCTCATGGAAGGGATCACCCAGGAATGATGTATACTTAATTGATGCATCCACAGGAAAATCAAAGATGATTGCAAAAGCTGTATCGGGCTCAGTAAAACAATCTCCTCAGGGAAAGTACTTCTATTGGTATAGTCGCCCTGATTCCACTCTTGTGCTCTACAATACAGCTAGCAGAAAAACAATAAGCCTGCCCGGCGAAAACAACTTCATAATATACAATGAAAGAAATGATGTACCTGCCGATGCCAACTGGTATGGAAGCGCAGGATGGACCACTAATGACGAATACCTTATAGTTAATGACCATTATGACCTCTGGAAGGTAAGGGCATCAAATGGAAGCAAAGAAAAATTGACAGATGGACGAAAGAGCCATACAAGGTATAGATATGTCAGGCTAGATCGCGATGAAAAAAATATAGACTTGAGAAAAAAACTACTGCTATACACCTTCAATGAGAAAAGTAAAAAATCGGGTTATGCCTATCTCCTTAATGGTAAAGTCTCTACCATAGTAGAAGAAGACCTGATGTATGATTTCAGCGTAACCAAGGCCAAGGACTCTGATGACATCATCTATACCAAGGAATCATATGACATTTTCCCCGATCTCATTCACGATAACCTGACCTTTAGAAATTCAAAAAAAATAAGCACCGCCAATCCACAACAATATGACTATGAGTGGGGAAGCATAGAATCTATAGAATGGTCGTCATACGATGGTGATGAAATGGAAGGCATGCTCGTCAAGCCTAATGACTTTGATCCAACAAAAAAGTATCCTCTCATAGTCAACTTTTACGAACGGAGCTCTGATCGACTTCATCGTCATAGGGCTCCTTTTGCACATCGATCAACCATCAATTATACCTACTATGCTAGTCGTGGCTATGTCATTTTCAATCCTGATGTTACGTACCATGTGGGTTATCCTGGCAAGAGTTGCTATGAAGATGTAATGTCAGGAATAGAAAAAGTAAAATCCCTAGGCTATATCGATGAAGATCGAATAGGAGTCCAGGGTCATAGCTGGGGAGGCTATCAAATTGCGCATCTTCTGACAAAGACCGATGTTTTTGCATGTGCAGAGTCGGGAGCTCCGGTTGTCAACATGGTATCAGCTTATGGTGGAATCAGATGGGGTTCCGGAATGAGTCGTATGTTCCAGTATGAAAAAACACAAAGTCGGCTGGGTGCTACATTATGGGAGAGACCAGATCTCTACCTTGAGAATTCACCCATCTTCAATGTCGACAAGATTACAACACCCGTCTTGATTCTACACAATGACAAGGATGGTGCCGTTCCATGGTACCAAGGGATAGAGTTTTTTGTTGCATTGAGACGGCTAGGTAAACCGTCGTGGTTACTCAATTACAATGATGAACCTCATTGGCCCGTGAAGTGGCCAAATAGACTAGATTTCAATATTAGAATGCAACAATTTTTTGATCATTATCTTATGGGAGATCCATTGCCGAACTGGATGAACAAAGGTGTCCCAGCCACGATGAAAGGAATAGATGATGGACTAGGCAAGACTCGCTAGAGCCAACGGCTACGAGTCAAAGGAAAGTATTTTGATCTCTACCCTCTGATTCATCTTTCTACCAGCTGCCCTCCCATTTGGAGCAATTGGTTTGCGCTTTCCATAGCCCTTATATTTTAGCCTGGAAGGACCTATTCCTTTCTTGGCAAGGTATTCAGCAACGGCCTTCGCTCGCTCAGTGGATAATCGATCACAAAACTCGTGCTTTGGACGTCCATTGGTATGTCCACCTATCTCTACTACGATATCATGATTCTCATGAAGGAAAGAATAAATCTCATTTAGAACTTCCTGAGAGTTTTCATTGACACTTGATTTATCAGCCTCGAAGTATAGCTTATCAATTCTGATGATCTGACCTTGGGTGAGAGTGCCACGATCCAAATCGGTTAAAATCTTTGTTGTTACAGGTTTTTCCTCATTTAAGATATTCTTAGATTTCTCAACAACTTTTTTCTTCTTCGGCTTTTTCTTTTTATGAAGGGGAACGTATTTGGACTTTTGTTTACCTTCTACAACGGCAAAAGGCTCTTCTCCTGGACAGGGGATCTGTACGATTTCAGATATGTTATCGAGAAGAATGTTTCCATTGTAAGGATCTAGAATTGGAGTCTTATAATAAACAGACAATGTAAGATGACGTACGCTTTTGTGAGGTCTGAATTCAAGTCTATACCGTTCCCAATCTGTATTTTTAACAGCCTCAGATTCTGCCAGCGCAGTTCCTATATTGCATACCCCAGAGCCTCCATAGACCCTCAGTACTATAGGCTTAGTGTATTGTTTTGCATTTTTTTTTTGCGCGCTATCAGCAGAATTCCATGGACTTAGATACGTTGGTGACTTACATAAGTCGATATACATCTCATAACAATTTCCCGCTTTCAAAGCGCTACTCAATCTCTGAGAGACAGACTCGTGAGAATCGTTGTCTCGAGCGACCATGCCCAAGTATGTCTTTCCATGACTAGGCCCCTTAGTTACACTAAATGACATCCCCTTTGGATGTGGATGCACATCAGGTGGAGTCTCATCGGGAAAGTATATTCTCGAACAATCATACCATCCCAGAGGTGGTGATGTGGTGGGTCGACCAAATAAACTCAGTTTTCCAGTTCGAGGATAGTCTTCAAAAGAAGGATTATTTAGTCTTATGGTATCAACCTGAGACTGACATGGAACCATCCATATCAGTGTATAAAATATGCCAAGAAGTATAACTCTATTCATTGTAATCTATAAGCTTTCGCAAATACTATACTTATCAAATGCATAAATTGTTGTTTAAATTCCCACTTTTCAAAAGTCTTAACACCATCCATCAACGGATTTTCGATAAAGTAAAGGGAATGATAGACTAAATCGCTACTTAAATGCATTGAATCCAGTGACATCCATGCCTGTGATGAGCAAGTGAATGTCATGAGTTCCTTCATAAGTAAGTACCGTTTCAAGATTCATCATGTGCCTCATACACGGATATTCATTGGTAATTCCCATTCCTCCGTGTATCTGTCTTGCCTCTCGAGCAATTTCCAGCGCCATATGTACATTGTTTCTTTTAGCCATAGAAATCTGTGCAGGTGTTGCCTTGCCTTCATTGGCGAGGGATCCTAGTCTCCATGCCAGCAGCTGCGCTTTGGTAATCTCAGTAATCATCTCAGCCAATTTCTTTTGCGTAAGCTGAAACTGACCTATCGGCTTATCAAACTGAATCCTTTCTTGAGAATACCTAAGTGCCGAATCATAGCAATCTAGTGCCGCTCCTATCGCTCCCCAAGCAATGCCATATCTAGCCTTACTTAGACATGCCAACGGCCCCTTAAGACCCTTTATCTCAGGAAAAATATTCTTTTTTGGCACCCTTACATCCTCAAAGACCAACTCTCCGGTAATAGAAGCTCTCAATGACCATTTACCATGAATTTCAGGGGTAGAGAATCCTGGAGTACCTTTCTCCACAACCATTCCTCTAATTTTTCCCGTTTCATCTTTTGCCCAGACAACGGCTAGATCAGCAACTGGTGAGTTGGTGATCCACATCTTAGCACCATTCAATACATATGAGTCTCCATCGTCCTTGATATTGGAAATCATCCCTGATGGATTGGAACCATGGTCCGGCTCAGTCAATCCAAAGCAACCAATAAACTCACCTGAACCCAGTTTAGGTAAGTATTTTTTCTTCTGTGCCTCAGAAGCATATCTGTAAATAGGATACATTACTAGTGAGCCCTGCACAGAGGCCATAGACCTAATGCCAGAATCCCCTCGTTCAAGTTCTTGCATAATGACCCCGTACGCTATTTCGTCCATTCCACCACCACCATAATCTACGGGTAGGCTAGGACCAAATGCTCCAATGTCGGCCAGTCCCTTAAACAGATGTGTAGGACATTCTCCCTTCTCAGCATACTCTTCTATGATGGGCGATACTTCCTGCTTTACCCACTCTCTTACCGCATCCCGAGCAATAAGGTGGTCATCACTTAATAAGGCATCTACATTATAATAATCGTGGTGTTGGTACTTATCCATTTATATCTATTTACACTTGAAGATCTTTTAATATTAATCGACCTTTCCTGTCATTTAGTCGGGCAAAGGTAAGTATATTCGATGCGGATAAAAACGAATTAATAGAATTGTGAAGACTACCATCGCCATAAGAAATGCAGAGTTTTTTGCCCATCATGGGTACTACGCTGAAGAGCAAAAAATGGGCAATTATTTTGTCATTGACCTTGAAGTAGAAGTCAAGACGTTTGACACACTCGATGACGATATAAATGATACTGTCAACTATGAAGACTTGTATCAGATTTGCGTAGCACAAATGAACAACACAAAAAAACTGCTTGAGACGGTCGTGTTGTGTATTGTAAAAGACATTCAAGTCCAATGGCCCGATATCTCTGGACGAATTTCACTTTCTAAAAAATCTCCACAAATTGGCGGGAAAGTTGGGTCAGCAGTGATCACCATGACCTTTTAATAATTACTTAAAATCTCAAGTATCGTGTCTAATCAACAAAAAACATCGTTTTGACATTATAACAACAATTAACAAACTATGAAACATCTAATTTATTTAATGATACCGATTTTTCTTCTTTCATGTGACCCCAAAGACATCGAAAGAGCGATGGGCACTTTAAATTCATTGAGCAATAGTGACATTTCCCGAGGACTGAAGGAAGCGCTAAACCTGGGTGTAGGTGAGAGCGTTGACTTTCTTTCAGCTCCCAAAGGTTACTACAATTCAGCTTACAAAATTCTTCTTCCCGAAGAAGCATACACAGTCATCGACAAGCTGAAGTTTATCCCTGGATTCACATCTCTGGAAGATGAGTTGATTAAGAAAATTAATTCTGGTGCTGAAAAAGCAGCTACCAAAGCGGGTCCTATCTTCTGGGATGCCATCAAAAAAATATCGTTTAACGATGCCATGAACATTTTAATGGGTACTGATAATGCAGCCACCAATTTCTTGCATCAAGGTACTTATAATGGACTTTATGGGGAATTCAATCCCATTATCCTCAGTACACTCGATGAAGTGGGAGTTCAAAAACTGTGGGGTGACGCTGTCAAGCAGTACAATCAAATTCCTCTCCTAGAAGATGTCAATCCAGACCTTGCCAACCATGTAACTAATAAGGCACTCGATGGTCTATTTTCATTGGTCGCTGTTAAGGAAAAAGGAATACGTACTGACATTTCACAACGTACATCGGACTTGCTCAGGAGAGTATTTGAAAAGCAGGATGGGAACTAGTGTTTGGTAAAATGTTGAGGGTTGAGAGATTAGAGAAGTTTTAATGAGGTAATGAAATATACTCAAGCGTAAGGAGATTAAAAGGTTTGGTAGGTTTAGCAAAGAATTTGAAGATTTAAAACTACTTAGGCGCATGGCGATATGCGTAGAGCGAATAGTAGAGCAAACGATACCGAGACCTCAGAGAGGTTGAATTACCCTAAACTGTAAGTTCTGTCTCAATTCTCTACCGCCTCGTCAAGACTTTTAGTGATAGACTGAACGATCTTAAACTCACTCAAGAATACCCGAGCAACAACCCTCAATACCGTGTAGGCAGGTATGGCGAGTACCATGCCGAGAATACCTCCTAACTTGGCTCCCATAAGTACAACTATAAAAATCTCCAAAGGGTGAGCCTTTACACTCTTTCCGAAGACGCTGGGTTGGAGGAGGAAATTATCTAAAAGTTGCATCACCATAAATACAAGCAAGACCTTGGTCAATAATGGCATCAGCTCGGAGTAGAAGGATAGCTCAAGATTGGAGGTCAGTGTAATGATCACGGCAAAAACGGCACCCAGCAATGGACCGATATATGGAATAACATTCATCAAAGCGGCAAAAAATCCTATCAGGAGGGCATTTTTTACACCTAGAAATGTCAGTGCTAGAGAGACAAAAATGGTAATAACTGTAATCTGCCCGAGGACACCTACAAAATATCTGATGAGCATCCTACTAGAGTCATCAAGCGCCTTTAGCGTCTGATCTACATAATTATCTGGGACGATGGAAGATAGCATATTACCAAAAAGTCCATGCTCTCGTAAAAAGAAAAAGGCTATGAAAAATACGGACATCAAAGCGATCACCAGATTTCCGAAAAACCCTACAAAAGACCCAAACAACTGCTGGATCCTACTAGGATTGATGAAATTATAGACGTTCTTCTTTACCTTATCAAAGAAATTCTCGTTTTGATTGACAACGGTCTCTTCTTTCTTATCCTCTAGGTTTATATCGTTGTGATGCACATTTACTACCAGGGCGATGGATCCATATGACGTACTATCAGCACCATTGGATATCAAGCTGTCGATGGCGATGACATCGGTATAAATCTGATTGTCGTAGGGATTTTCTTCTACAGCGTTTTCTACTATGGCTGTATCTGCTTCTGTATGTTCTATCAATCCTCTTTTCTCCAACCATGACTCCCAGTCATTAATAGGCTCTTCCAGACCTCGTACTACAGTGTTATAGTCCACATCGGCTAGATTTCTTGCCTGAGTGATAAGGGGTGGGATAAAAATAGAGACAAGAGAAGTAACGAGGATGACAAAGGTGGCTAGGGTAAGAATGGCTGCTATGTTTTTACCCACAAATTTTTTAAAGAACCTCATCAATGGAGCGCCTATCATAGACAATACCCAAGCCAGAATGACATAGGTTACAATGTCTCTGAAATATACCAAAATGGCAATCACCACAATTAGTGGAATCAGAGCCCACAAATATCTAAGGCTGAATTTCATATATGCGAAGATATTAGATTTAGAATGAGCAATCCTACTTTCTGCTTTATTTTTAGTTTCCTAGATTATAAATAGGATATTCGCTTCTCTTTGAAAGAGTTAATTGTACCCTTCTACTAGAGGAAGACAGTATTCGGCTCTACGTTTATTTAAGTTTTTAGAATCGTAAACATCATACAGAACATCCTTCTCATCCCGCTTATCGAGCAAGTATTGGGTTCCATAATGTTGTGGTCTGCCTTGTAACATTTCTATTCTATCAAACAACATTGGATAGGTAACTGGATTGAGTAGATGAGCATCGATCTTTTCTTTAATCATTGGAAGGGATTCAATCATCATTTCAATGTTGGAATGTTGAATCACGTAAAAAATAGACTCCTCATATTCCAGGCCCACAAGGGATCTGTCCGGGTATCCGTACTTGTCAATAATTTCCTTGGCCTTTATTAAATTAAGTGAATCTAAGACTATCTGCTTATCCCACCGCCCGTCGGCAATCATTGCAGACACGGAACTTCCACTCCCCCTATATCTCTGATCTTTCTCATCAATATCTTTTAAAATATTCATAAGCTCCTGATTATAAGTCTTGTTAAGGCAATCACAAAGAGCATCAAAAACCTGGAACTGCTTAGAATAATATTTTTCAATTACCAGATTCTTAGGTTTTAAAATACTGCTCCTTTGTGTTCCATAATAACTTCTACAACTATTATGCGGAGCATAAGTATACATATCCAAAAAAAGAATTATTATATCACTGGGATCATCGGTGAGTGCTTTACAATATGTAATATATCTATTCCAATATGAATGACACTTATTATTCCAATGCCTATTGTGATCCACAATTTCTTTTGTATGCCCCTTTATTTGACTAACCCAACTGTCATAATAATTGTTATAATTTCTGTACTTAGTATAAAACGAGTCTTTCTTCAATGGAATAGGCACATAGCTCTGTCCACTGATAATTGAAGACACCACACTTAATAATAGCACGAATAAAGATACTCTCAGTTGTTCTTTATTGGGGACGATTTTTGTCAATGCAAATTTATAGCTACTCATATGATTGGAATTTCACTACAGCACAATTAATAATTTTAGATATAATTAACAACGAAAATCTAATCGGGTGGTTGATACTCTTCAACTTTACAATCTGCCCATTTAGTTGACAGCACTTGTGTCATCTCTGCTCCTGCCTTAAAGTCCTTAATAAGAAATCCGTAGATTAATCTAAATTCTGGGTGGAAGAATTGAAATTCAACTTTCTTGAGATAAGTGTTTAAGTCTTCCAACATGATCTTATCTCTTTTGGAATTGATTTCTACCAGTCCAGGATTATCTTCTTCTAATGGAAAAGTATACAGATTGCCGTTAAGTATTATTGCGTTCCCTAGACCGTAAGTCTTCCTTTTCATAGTATCTAAACATGCCTCATCAAGATCGGCAAGCAATTGTGGATGAAAATTATATCCCAAGACCTGTGTATGCAGAATCTCTCTAAGGTAAATTCCTCTTAATCCTGAATTATGAAGTAATATGACGTAGAATTTTGGGAGATTTCCTGGTATACATTCACTCAGATGAGATTCATTTGGAAAGGTATTCACATTAACGAATTCCTCAAATCTTTTCAAGTTGATTGAGTCTACAACAATAAATTTCTCTTTACAAGCGGCATTATAATTTTTATGGTACTTTTTGCAATCAACTCTTGGCTGCTGATCGTCATGAAACAAGGAATCCAAAAAATCACTTACATCTTCTCTATGTGAGACAAGAGTAGAATCAAGAGCATTATGCGAAGAGTATTTTAATTCTGGATACCTAGCAATGTACTTCTCATCTAAATGAAATCTCTTTAAATAATCTACTGCTCTTTCAATCTTCTCATCGTCTCCCAATTTTCTCGCACAGATAAAAGCATTATGTGCATCCTTAATATAATAGATAGTCCCCTGACTAAAAATACGGTCATATTTATCAAAGGCCTTTTCATAATTAAAATTGATAACATGACTTTCTGCTTCGTGTATTTCACTATAGTAAGAAGGTTTATTACTCCGAATTACTAGCAGAAGGAAGAAAATTAAAATATGAGGCATTAACAGTTATTTAATAAAACCAAGACTTATACGCTTATAACATTAACTCCTTCTCCTACTTCCATATTTTAACTCCAAGGTATCATTTATTTACCATCTGCAATCACTCACCGAAGCACTTAATATACCTACTCTATAAATCGAATGTTCCTCATCAATCCTTCGTAACCAGTTCTCTTTACTGCCGATCCTTCAAATAGATCATCAAATTCTTGGGAAGTAAGACTTTCCCATTCTGCCTTGGTTTTGTCAAGCAAATTTCTTGATGGATCGAAGTCGGGCTCGCTATGCCGATGTGCAAATCGATTCCATGGACACACGTCCTGGCATACATCACACCCAAACATCCAATTGTCCATCTTATCTGAAAACTGCGATGGAATGTTTTCCTTCAATTCAATGGTGAGGTAAGAAATACACTTGCTGCCATCCAGCACGTATCCATTCTCACTGATGGCATCTGTAGGGCAAGCATCTATGCATTTGGTACAGGTTCCACAGAAATCATCAATAGGATGATCATATGGCAATTCCAGATCGATGATCAACTCCGCCAGAAAGAAGTAAGATCCTTTCTTCTTAGTGATGAGCAGCGTATGCTTACCTACCCACCCCAGTCCTGAACGACGGGCCCAGTCCCTCTCCATTACAGGAGCCGAATCTACGAATCCCCTACCTTGGACATCTCCGATCTCAGCTCTTATACTATTGAGTAAGTGCTTCAGTTTCTTCTTAACGACTTTATGGTAATCCCTACCGTACGCATACTGAGAAATTTTAGGTGCTTCAGGATCACTCTGCCTTTCTGGGTTGTGATAATTGTAAAGCATACTGATTACGGTCTTGGCTCCCGGAACGAGCTTGGAAGGATCTACTCTTTTGTCAAAGTGATTCTCCATGTAAGACATCTTAGCGTGATATCCTGTCGACAACCAATTTTCCAAACGTCTGGCTTCTTCATCCATGAATTCTGCTTTGGCAAAAGCAACGCCTTCAAAACCAAGTCGAGTAGCTTCTCCTATAATAAAAGCTTTCTTTTTTTCCGGGGAAGTGAACATCCTAATCTAGGATCTGAAGTTTGGCATATTGGAGCATGATCCGCTTATCTGGACTGTCCCGTATTTGGTCAAAATGGATGGTCGCAACACGCCTGTCATCAATACTCACAATCTTACCTTGACCAAATTTTAAATGTAAGACCTTCATTCCTGCCTGGAGATCTTGCTCAGGGTTCGGTTTGAAATCTTTGGGATCGATACCCAAGCTTACAGGTCGTGCTGACGGTAGTGGCTTGAAATTCCCTGTCAATTTCTTTGGTGAACCGAATGTCATGCCAGACGATTGAGCATCACGTTGCCGTAGGACGGTGATATTATCAATGTTGCCTTCAGAGATCTCGTCAAGGAATCTGCTGGGATCATTAAATCTCATTTGACCAAAATGATATCTACTTCTTGCAAAGCTCAATGTCAAATGTTCCTCGGCTCTTGTAAGCGCAACGTAAAACAATCTTCTTTCTTCCTCGACCTGATCTGGTGAGGATAAGGACATGTAGGATGGAAATAAATTCTCTTCAAGACCTACTACAAAGACCGACCTAAACTCTAATCCCTTAGCTGCATGGGCAGACATGAGGGTAATGGAATCATTGGTCTCATTATTTTGATCCTGATCCGTCATCAGGGAGATTGTCTGGAGAAATCGACTAAGGGATTTATCTTCAGATTCCCCGTCAATGTCTACCATGTCATCCTCTACAAATTCTTTTATTCCGTCAAGCAATGCATTGACATTTTCTACCCTTCCCATTCCCTCAATGGAAGTATCAGCTTTGAGAGTATCCAGGATTCCTGACCTACGATAAATATAAAGGGCTATCTCATAGGCATCCTGATCTGCAGCTCGTGCTTTAAACCCCTTGATCGCGGATACAAAATCTCCAATCGATTTTTTAGCTCTTACATTGAATTCGATCTGACTGATGACTTGCCACATACTCACATCATTTTCATCTGCAAGCACTCTTATCTTTTCTATGGTCGTTTTTCCAATGCCTCGACGAGGATAATTGATTATTCTCTTCAACGCTTCATCATCCTTATCATTGGTAGTGAGCCTAAGGTAAGCTACGAGGTCCTTGACCTCCTTCCTTTGATAAAAAGAAAGTCCTCCATAAATTCGGTATACGAGATTTTTTCTTCTTAGCTGCTCTTCAAAAGCTCTGGATTGTGCATTGGTACGATAAAGAATCGCAATTTCCTTATTGGCCAGATTAAATCTATTCTTTTGTTCTATGATGCTATCTGCAACTCTCTTCCCCTCTTCACTATCCGACATCGCCTTGATAATTCTAATCTTCTGTCCTCCCTCTTTCTCAGTCCAAATGGTCTTGTCAATCTGCCTTTTATTGTAGTCAATTACCTCATTCGCAGCTCCTACGATAAAGCTTGTCGAACGATAATTTTGTTCCAATTTGAAAGTCTTCACATCAGAAAAGTCATTTTCAAATTGCAGGATGTTCTCGATCGTTGCACCCCGAAACGAGTAAATACTCTGCGCATCATCACCGACAATACAAACATTCTGCGGACTGTCAGGATAATAGGTAAGCATCTTGAGGATAGAATACTGCAGATGATTTGTATCCTGAAACTCATCAACAAGAACATAGCGGAACTGGTACTGATATTTCTCACGAGTATTCTCAGGATTCTGATATAGCAGACGATACATCTGTAATAGTAAGTCATCAAAATCCATGGCACCAGCTCTCAAGCATTTAGCCACGTATTTCTCATAGATCAAGTGTGTCATCGGTCGCCGGTTGATACGATCGTACTCTATCATATCAGGGTTCCTGACATAATTCTTGGGTGTGATGAGGTTGGTCTTGGCAGCTGATATTCGTGATCTTATCGCTGACGAATTATACACCTTGGTGTCGAGTTTCATTGATTTGATGATCTCGGTAATTACACTTTTAGTATCGTCAGTATCATAAATGGTAAAATCATTGGGGTAACCCAATTTATGAGCCTCTACTCTTAGTATCCTTGCAAACAGGGAGTGGAATGTTCCTGCCCATACTTTACGAGCATCGCCACCTACTACCCGCTCGATCCTGTCCTTCATCTCACGTGCGGCCTTATTTGTAAAGGTGAGCGCCAGGATGTTCCATGGGGCTATACCCGACTTTATAAGGTGAGCTATCCTATATGTGAGCACACGGGTCTTACCCGATCCAGGGCCTGCAATGACCATCATCGGACCGTCAATTTTCATGACAGCTTGACGTTGTACATCATTGAGTTGTTCGAGATATGGTATGCTTACTTCTTCCATCTTTTAAGAGCTGCGAAAAATATGACTAATTGTTATAATATAAAACTTTAAGCCGAGCGATCATCGAATCTTTTCCAGATTGTGTGTACATAATGAGGTAGTTCGTCCAATTTCATAAAAATTCACCCATCTGTTAAAGGAATCTTCCTACTTTCATTTTATCAATAGCAAGGGTATATGAACAAATCTACCTTCGATGGTAAGAAAATTCTCAATAGACTTATCTGGATTGCGAGTATAGGAATACTGGCCCACCTTGCATTTGTTTTCTTTACCACGGATCGTCAAATCGTATCTCAGTTACAAAAAATCAACTTCGTTTACCTTGTCATCATAGGTGGTCTGTTGCTTATTCCCTGGTTGATGAATACTTTGCGACTCTATTCCTGGACCAAATTCTTAAAGGAAAAACTTCCCTTACGGCGATGCTTTAAAATCATTGTTGCTTCAGAACTGGGATCCGCGATTACCCCTACAATACTAGGTGGTGGACCTATACGCTTGGGGCTATTAGTAGAGAATGGATTCTCTGCACCAAAGGCGACGACGTACCTCGGCGTAAGCGCTCTGGAAGATGTCATGTTTTATATGAGTGGCTTATTGGTTGCATTCATATACAGTCGTGAAAGTATCTTTAAAATATTCTCATCACTTGCTGATTCACTGACCAATAATTTGATGGCGGTGATCATCATAGTGGTTATTATTATCATCCTGATGGTAATGAAAAGGATGGGGATTTTTAATTTATTCTCCTATCTGGCTTTGCTAATCCCTGAGGGATTGAGGGTCAAGTGGAATTCTTTTATGACCAAATTATCTAGTGGCATCGGAGAGATGAAGACCTACGCGAAGTTCATCTTTAGATCTGGCAAAAAAGTATTTTTTCTTAATGTGGTCTTTGTCTTCATTGCCTGGATGGCAAAGTTTACGGTCCTGGGAGTGATCCTTTATGCTCTGGACATCGACTTCAATACAATCCAGATTTATGTCAAGCAGTGGCTCGTATGGCTCACCATGTTATTCATCCCTACTCCTGGTGCATCCGGAGGAGCTGAAGCATCTTTTTACTTAATATTGGGCAATTCCATCCCCAAAGAGATCCTCACTCTCATCATTTCTACTTGGCGATTTTTTACTTACTACTTTATGCTTTTCGCTGCCGTGGTCTTGTTTCAGATCATGTCGTTAAAAAAGTCCGCCAGGATTAAAGGATAGATTCTGAGAAAGTTAATGGCAAATAGTTGGGTATTTTAAGGCAAACAATCCGATATGAAAAATCTACTTCCTCTAGCATTATTGTTTTGGTCAATGGGTCTCTACTCTCAATTCGATATTTTCGACCTTAAGAATGGCGAGCAATGGGAGATGTATCAGACTTTAGACAATACATTAGATGGACAAAAGGATCCAGATGTCAGCATAGATCTACTCATATCTCCACCTGACTACTATATTATCCTGGCTGAGGTGGATCCTTCCAAATTCGTATATTTCAGATATATAGGCCTTGATTCCACGATTCACTTTCTCAGAAAGAATTTTGTCTACCAATCAACATGTGTAATTAGTAATCCAGGGGGGATACTCGACGTATCTAACACATGTCAGGGTCCATGTTCAGAGCTCTATTTTCAAACTCGTAGTTGGGACACCTTAGACCAGGACCATTACTATCGAGATTTCAGACTTCCGTTCAATGATGGCAACTACTACTGGCTAGACTCTTGCTTGGTAACTGATAAATACGAACATCAATCACTCACAGAATTGTACTTTAAACTTAAATTCGACGAAGGAATGAAGATCGGCATGATGACTCCGTTTAGGCTTACTCTTTTACCTGTTTATTCATTGGAAACACTTGGACCAACTATAGATGCTACTCCATATTTTGATGATTCTGGTATTGTAAATATTCCTACGAGTTCTCTGTCATCATCTCCTCTGCTTGATCATCATGTAGATGGAATTCCTAGCTCAGGAAACACCAGTATTACGGAAGTTGTCTTTCAAGAAACAGTGCAAGATAGTCAGCATATTGTTATAAAATCTACTCAAGGTGATCCACTACATTTCCAGGAATTCACTCAAATTCGCCCGGGTTTCGTTGGCACTTCTCAGACAAAGAGACACTCCCTCGAACTCATAATGAATGATGGTAATTGCAATAATCTTGTGGAGTTAATCGGTGGTGACAACACTTCGTTTCGGTACAGAGGGGGACATCTAACCTTTGGTCCAACGGGCTGCATAAGATTGTTGAAAGATGGTTCGCTTATCCTATCGGAATCGCAAAATCTTCATTATGGTCAGAATGGAAGTGGAATGCTCGCCTTACATCAAGGAGGGAAAATAAATTTTGAAGAAAACGCCTCATTGCTCTTCGATGGTATATTGGCATTAATCGGTCCCATGACGGATGAACCCATGATTACCCTTAAGAAGAGTCATCATTTATCTTTCGCCAAGAATGCCACAATAGATAACAGATACGGTGTCGATCAACTTATAATCATGATGGACGGAGGAACAATCGACCTTACTGAAATGATGGCAGCAGAAAGAACTAAGGTGAAATTGGTTTATCCTGAGTACAATGCATCAACAAATAATGGCTTCGATATTTACCCAAATCCTGCACAGCGCCACTGCCATATTATGCTTGATAAAGCAGAATCGGGTCGAGTATTGATCTATGACATTAATGGGGGTCTTCTTTTTGAAAATCATCTTATTGATCGGAATTTCCTCGACCTTGATTTAAAAGATCTTCAAGGCCTGGTCTTTGTAAAATGGGTCAATGATAGCGGTCAATCCTGGACCAAGAAGCTTGTTATTCATTAATTGTCCCTTCGGTCTTAATACCATAGATCTAACGTATACTCGAATTATTCCTACGCCTAGTAGTTAGCTGAGCATTGCTCCCCTACTCGCCTACATCTTGTGGTTAATAAAAAAAGGGAACCATGAGAATCAAAGCCTTCGACATTGCCACATATACCAAATTGAGTATAAAATGACGCGATTATTTCGTGACATATTCCAAATCTCTTCGTTGAAAATACTCGATGTAGCTAAGGCTATGCCTCCGTTTTTCGCCTCGATATTCGAAATATTTCTGAAGAAATCATATGCGCAATCTTAAACTCAAATTGGTATTACTTCTTCTGCCTACTCAGCTTGTTGAGCTAGTAGAGATTCCTTCACAATCAAAAATTTAATAGTTATGAAAAAGACAATTTTTATTATCAGCACAATGGTACTGGCAATTTCTCTCAATGCCAATCACCTCATCCAACAACTCAATGTTATTGCACCCTCCGGACTCACCATGAGGATGTCACCACACATTAATGGTGAAGTAATCAAGGTCATTCCTTATGGTGAAGAAGTGGTCGTCACGCATATAGATAGTGTTTCCAACACTCATACCGTAGACTATGTCAGTGGAACTTGGGTCATGGTATCCCACGATAGAGACGAGGGGTATGTCTTCGATGGCTTCCTCACGCATCTACCCATACCGATCCATGATTTTGAGACCAATGACATTGACCTCGCTCTAGGTTACCCTCTGACTACCTGGGCCGAGTACCGTCTAGGCAAAGATCATGTTGTAGACACTGTGATGACTAAAGATGGACTGCACAAAACCGTACATACTCTCGACAACAATCAAAAACTCATCAGCAGTGAGCGACCTGGTTACCTCCATAAGGAATTGGTACTAAACGGTGTGCGACTCATGGATGCTTACCACCTTGTAGAGAGCATGCTTATTGAGCCGGATCACATCAAAGAGTTTAGAGACAAGACCATTTATCTGACTGATACTAGTGGAGAAGTAAATGAAGTGAAAGTAAGGATCGAGCATCCTATCAAAATAAAGAAAATGGGCGATGCAACCGTCCACATAGAAATCATGACATTCGACAGAGGATGTTGATGTAGGGTGATCTTGGGTTAGTAACCGACTCGCTTGGGTAGCGGGTCGGTTTTTTTTTACAATGAAGTCAACATCTTCACTACCGCCGGTTTCTTCCTTACCGATACCGGAACATGCTGCCCATCGTTCATTAGGATGTATCCGCCCTCAGCTTTTATGTACGCCTTGACCTTATTTAGATTAACCAGGTGTGACTGGTGAACCCGATAGAAACCTGACTCCGATAATATGATGTCATAGTCCTTCAATGTACGGGTCACAAGAAGTTTGCTCCCGTCAGCAAAATAGAAATGTGTGTAGTTTCCTACGGCCTCACATCTTACAATATCCGCAACCTTGGTTACAAGGATCTTCTCAGCTGTATGCAAGGCTATTTTTTCCGACTTGCCATCATTGTCCATGGTTTCTTGGAGCAGTTTCATTTGACCAACATCACTATTTGCATTACCAGCTTTCTCCACGGCAGCAATCAAAAGATCTTGATCAACCGGTTTCAATAAATAGTCCACCGCTGATACTCTGAATGCCTTGATGGCTTGGTCATTAGATGCAGTAACGAAGATGACTTTCAATTTTTTCTCACCAAGAATATCTAATAAATCAAATCCTGTCCCATCTTCCATGTCTATGTCCAAAAACACTAGGTCAGGATCTTCGTCTTTAATCAGTTTCAAACCAGAAACAACACCACTCGCCTCCCCTACTAATTCGACATTTGAACAAACTTCTTGTACGTCTTTCATGAGGGACTTCCTCGCAAGTTCTATGTCGTCGATTATTATTGCTCGCATCGTATATCCCTTATTTTATAGGTATGTGGAGGACAACCTTAGTACCTAGTGGATTATTATTCTGATCCTGCTTGTCCTCAAAAGTCACAAAATCTTCTTTACTATCCATCCAATAATTCCTCAATCTACTGTTTACAATGTCTACAGCGGCCGATTTATGATCAGTTTTTGGGTTGCTTAAAGTACTATTTCTTCCTACACCATTGTCATTTACCTCGCATATGAGCCCACCCCCAGCTTCTCTGAATGAAACTACTATTTTTCCCTTTTTCTGAAGATTTTTAAAGCCATGGACAATGGCATTTTCGACAAAAGGTTGGATGAGCATAGGGGGTATTTCTAGATCATCCTCCAACATATCAAGACCGTCCAAGTTAAAATCGAATTTATCCGGCATGGAGAGTTGCTCTAGTGATAGATAGTCCTCAAGAAATCTTACCTCTTCTGTCAATGGAATAAAATCTGACCTGGAATGATTGAGCGCCATTCGCATCATAGAAGAAAATTTGCTTAGGTATTTCCTCGCTTCTGAATTTTTATCAACTGCTATCAAGCCCTGTATAGAATTCAAAGCATTGAAGATGAAGTGAGGGTTCATTTGTAGCTGAAGTGCTTTCTGCTGGTACTTGAGTAGATTGTTTTCGAGAATTAGTTTGTCTCTTTCTGCTGTTATCTCCCTTTTGTATTTTTCACTGCGCCGCATGGCATAAAATCCGAATCCAAGAAGTCCTAGAAGCAAAAGTCCGAGTCCTAGGATGTAATTGCGATTTGCATTCTCACTTTTTCTAATTGAGTAGTTTAATGGATCAGAAAAATAACGACCATCATGAGATGCTCTGAAGGCGATTGATCGTGAAGGAGTTTTCTTTCCGTACAAAGTCAACATTCCATCTTTCATCCCATGCCAATCTCCACCATCAACACTGTACTGTAAAACGTGATCAGTACTAAACGGTCCGGCGTACGATTCCACCTCAAAGTTTACCGTGCTGAATGTTCCATAGATCTGATCATCGTACAGATCATGGTCGACGAGTTCATCCCCATTAAAAAGAGAAATTCTGTTCATTTTCAGGTGGGGAGTTACAGACTGTTTCTTATCATCAAAGGGAACACAATAAACTCCATTTTCATGAGCCACCCACAGATTGCCCCAGAGATCAACAACCATGTCCATTATTTCGATTGGTTTTATCCTGACAAGCGAAGAAATGTTAAGTTCCTCCTTGGTAGCTTGATTGATCGCAATTAAGCCAGTCTTGGATACAACAAACAGGAAGCCATTTGAAGTCACTACCGATAATACACTATCACCCATCGCTATCTGATGGCTGACATATTTTTTAGCATGTCCATCATCGATCACATAAAGACCCAGATTTTCAATGGCCAGATAGACCTTAGAATTGAAGGTAGTAGCAGAGAGTATCTTTCCTGGACAAACTATAACCTTTTCGTTTTCTTCCAAAGGAATGAGCGCATTTGAAATAACTACATATCCCCTACCAAAATCTACAACTTGTGTGATTTCATGGGGTTGATATGTACCTCTCAATTTCTCCTTGACAATTTTTCCATCCTTTATGGACCACAACCCATTTCCTATTAAAAATATCTTATTGTCAAATATTCCAACAATCCGAGATTCTCGGTCGGCGTCATATGCTCCCAGAGAGATAAGCTCTTGTGAGGCAGAACAAAGCTCTCCACTATAACAATGACATTGACCATTCTCAACATACATATCTTGACCGCACTCTGACTTAGGAATAAGAATGGGCTTTACGCCAATCTTGTATATACCTTTACTTGTAAGTACACATGCCTTTCCTTCGCCATCGACTTCTATCTCACTGCACTGAATCCCTCGAAGAAACGAGTGATCTTGTCCACTAAGATTCAACACAACTAAGCAAAGTAGTATTAAAGCAAAAAGCCTTTTGCTCTCATTGAAATTTGTAATACACGACATCTCCATCCAAGGTAATAATATTCAATAAACGAATCCCGCATCACCGCTTAGTATGATAAGCCATCACCAAGGATATCAATGGGGAAATTTAAAGCATAAAAATTGCCAAATAAACTTCTACTTTTGGACGTTTTTTAATCCTGATCATGAAGTACTTCATATTAATTTTTCTCACGTCATTGGCTTGGTCTTGTAAGCAAGATCAAAAGCCAGTGACAACGGTAATAAAAACTGACTCCACATTTGAACAGCTCAATGCTGAAATTGAAAAGAATCCTACAGGCCATGGGTTATTCTACGAAAGAGCAAAACTATTTTACCAAAAAGAGAGTTACGATGAGGCCCTTGATGACATCGGTTCTGCGCTGAAAGTTGACTCTATAAATCCAGATTACTATCACCTTCAGGCGGATATCTTTCTCGATTATTACCGATCTAAGCAAGCTCTGGAGACCATGGAGAAGGTAGTAGAGTTGCACCCCACTCGCATACAAAGTTTATTGAAACTATGCGAGTTTCAGTTTCTCCTTAAGCAGTATGAAAACTCGATGCGGACGATAAATCATATTGTAAGAATCGACCCGATGAACGCTGAAGCTTACTTGATGCTCGGACTCAATTTTAAGGAAGGTAAGTTGACGGACAAGGCTATAAATGCCCTCCAGACATCCGTAGAATTTGATCCAGAGTTAATTGATTCGTGGATCCTTTTGGGCGAATTATACGCTGATCAAAAAGACAAAAAAGCATTGCAGTGCTTTGATAATGCATTACGCATCAAGCCACAGTCAATAGAAGCTATGCACTCCAAGGCCTTTTATCTTCAAAACAATGATCGGGTAACAGATGCGCTAGACACGTATAGAGAAATTAAATTAATAGATAGGAAGTACGCCGATGCATTTCTCAATTCTGGGATTCTATACCTTGAGCTAGATTCACTTGACCGAGCATGGGAAGAATTTAACATAATGGCAAATGTAGACCCACAGAATCCTATGGCATATTACTATAGAGGCATAGCAAGCGAGATGAAAAATGATATTCCGAAAGCTAGACAAGACTACGAGAATGCATTGGTCATAGATTCAAAATTTGATCGTGCAAAACAAGCTATTAATAATCTTCCGAGACCAAAGCAATAGGTTAGCGTCAAAAGAGTACAATTAAATATTTATCAATAATTAAAACAATATCGAAATGAGTGTAATGAAAGTAATTGAGATTCTTGCCAGCTCAAATGAAAGTTGGGAAGAAGCCACTAAAAAAGCTGTATCTAAAGCATCAAATTCTGTTAATCATGTAAAGTCGGCTTTTGTTCAAAGTCATAGTGTGACTGTTAAAGATGGCGAAGTGGATGAGTTCAGAGTAAATGTAAAAATCACTTTTGAAGTAAAAGGGTAAGTCCCAAATTTTCCAAGGAGTCATGATTAATTTTCCAAGGGGTCATGACCCCTTGGATTACTATACTCGAAATCTCTCAATGTATGTAGTATAAGGCTGCCTAGTCAGTCCACTCAAGATAAACAGCTCACCACTTCCTTTAAAATCCAACTCTTCATCAGATTCAACTGAGACATAATCGTCAACCGAAAGCGTCTCATCTTTCAATTTAAGGTCGCCAGAAAGAACGTATATTCCTGTAGTATCCTCGCTTCTATTCTTGAAACTGAATGTTGACTCCACCGTTACGCGAGAAATATTTACTCCTGGTGTATCTAGCTCGATTTTCCCATCCTCACCCACATAGTATGTGCTTTCAATTCCATCCGATTTCACTACATCAAAATCATCAGCGCGATAATCGTCATAGCTCGCTTCCTTGCCTAATGTCTTATTCAAATCAGGATCTAGCCATATCTGAAACATCCGTCCTCCCTCTGCCATAAACTCAGAGTGGCTGATGCCACTTCCTGATCTGATGATCTGTACATCACCTTTCTGCAATGGAATCCACTTACTGAGCTTGGTGTCGTAGTGTCTGATTTCACCATCAAGGACAAAAGACATGATCTCAAATCCCTGATGAGGATGAAGCCCAATCGTGCTATCTTTCAAGGCAATTGCATTGGCCCAGTAAAACAATGACGAAAATGGTTTTCCCACACCTCCCTCCTGCGGAAAACTCACGGGCTTATTCTCAATTATTTCTCCATTATTGAAGGCTCCATATCCTTGACTATCCTTCGGTATGACTCTGATCATGTGTCTAGATTTTCAAAGTCAACTCCTTTATCAGAATATTGTTCATTCCTGTCATGTCTCCTTGGAAAGTCTTTGTTTCTTTGCGTAACTAAAATCGTCGCGATGATAAAGATTACTTTCCCCGATGGAAATGTGAGAGAATACGAAAAAGACACCACAGCCATGCAAGTAGCAATGTCTATCAGTGAAGGACTTGCTCGTAATGTACTGTCAGCAAGTGTCAATGGTGAAGTGTGGGATGCATCCCGGCCCATAACAGAAGATGCCACATTAAGCCTTCACACATGGAAAGACAAAGATGGCAAATCCACCTACTGGCATAGTTCGGCACACATAATGGCTGAAGCACTCGAGGCATTGTATCCCGACATTAAATTCGGAATAGGTCCGCCTATTGATCGTGGATTTTACTACGATGTGGACACTGGTGACACAGTTCTAACGCCTGAAGACCTTCCTAAAATAGAAGCCAAAATTATGGAACTGGCAAGAGAAAAAAATGAATTCTCACGAAGGGAAGTATCAAAGGCGGATGCCATAGAATATTTTTCAGAAAAAGGAGATGAGTATAAATTGGAACTCATAAACGAACTGGAAGATGGGACCATCACATTCTACACTCAGGGAAATTTTACAGACCTTTGCAAAGGCCCACATATTCCATCGACAGGGTCTATAAAGGCTGTGAAGTTGATGAATCTCGCAGGGGCCTACTGGCGAGGTGATGAGACCAGAAAACAAATGACTCGCATCTATGGCATCACCTTCCCCAAGCAAAAAGAACTTACAGAGTATCTGGAACTGCTAGAAGAAGCTAAAAAGCGCGACCATAGAAAACTAGGTGCAGAACTCGAGCTGTTTATGTTTTCTGAAAAAGTAGGATCAGGGCTTCCGATCTGGCTTCCCAAGGGGACCCAACTCCGGGAGCGTCTTGAAAAGTTTCTGAGGGAAGAACAGGTGAAGGGAGGATATCAAATGGTAATCACTCCTCACATCGGACACAAGAATCTTTATGTCACCTCAGGTCATTATGAAAAATATGGCGAGGATAGTTTCCAGCCGATACTTACACCTCGGGAGGGTGAAGAATTTCTACTCAAACCAATGAACTGTCCACATCACTGTGAGATCTATGGACATAAACCGAGGTCATATAAGGAGCTTCCGTTGAGAATCGGAGAATTTGGAACTGTGTATCGATATGAGCAAAGTGGCGAACTACATGGTCTAGCGCGAGTACGAGGATTTACGCAAGATGATGCACATATCTTCTGTACCGAGGATCAACTCAAAGAGGAATTCCTCAAAGTACTTGACCTTACTAAAATAGTTATGAGCAAGATGGGTTTTGCTGACTTCACGGCACAGGTTTCACTTCGTGATCCTGACAAACCTGAAAAATATATAGGTAGTGATGAAAGTTGGGAAGTGGCAGAGAATGCCATCATCAATGCGGTCAAAGAGGTAGATTTTGACACCGTGACGGAATATGGTGAAGCAGCGTTCTACGGACCCAAACTGGATTTCATGATCAAAGATGCACTAGGCCGATCATGGCAGCTGGGAACTATACAGGTTGACTATCAGCTACCGGAAAGGTTTGGACTTGAATACGTAGGTAGTGACAATCAAGCACATCGACCGGTGATGATCCATAGGGCGCCATTCGGATCCATGGAGCGATTCATAAGCATACTTATCGAGCATACAGGAGGTAAATTTCCTCTATGGTTGACTCCTGATCAATATGCCTTGTTGCCAATATCAGATAGGTATAATGACCTCTGTAAGGAATTGCAAACAAAGCTTTCAACAATGGATGTACGCGGTGTGATCGATGACAGGACGGAGTCTATTGGACGAAAGATCCGTGATACCGAATTGAAGAAAATACCGTACATGCTCATCGTTGGAGACAAGGAAGCAGAGTCAGGGCGAGTATCAGTAAGGAAGCAAGGCGAGGGCGATGTAGGAGCCATGAGTTTGGAGGAGTTTGCGAGGTTGATAGGATCACAATCTTAAGTTGAGACTTGATTAATGTTTTTTCACGCAGAGATCGCTAAGCCCCGCAGTAGGATCAGAGTATCACACTTTATTTAGGAACTTAGTTTTTGTAACGAATTCTATTACATACACTGATTCTCTCAGCGTTCTCAGCGAATAAGCTTTGCGCCCTTTGCGTGATCAATGTTCTTCTAGCAGAGAACGCCGGGTACCGCAGAAACTACGACAAAATTCCTGACAGATATAGATGCATTGTCGATGCCCTTTATTTTTCCCAACTACAACTAGTTCGACTCACGAATAAAGAATGTATGAGATTATCAAGATTCGAATTTCATAGAAATTTGCTCGACAGACACGCATACTTTGGATCAGCGTTGTTGCATGAATAGAGGATGAAAGAGAAGGATATAGTATCTTAGGGAGCCCAACCTTACAAACAAAGATGTATGACAAATCGACAAACTAAGGTCGGTGTAAAACAAGAAAGAAGGCAGAAAGACAAGTACAAGGTTACAAACTGGAGAGATTACAACAGGAGCCTTGTAAAGCGAGGCGACATTACAATATGGTTTGATGAAGACTTATTAAGGTGCTGGTATTACCAGGGTCCTAATCAAAAAGGAGCCCAGTATAAATATTCACAACAATGCATGAGGAGCTTGCTACAACTCAAAGTAGTATTTGGGTTGAAGTACCGACAATTAGAGGGACTCGCCAGCTCCTTATTGGGAATAATGGGCATAGAAATAAGAGTTCCGAGCTATAGCCAAATAAGTCGTAGAGCAAAACAAGTGAAAGAAAAAATGGATGTTCCCAAAACAAAGGGGCCAATGTTTATAGTATTTGATTCAACGGGACTCAAAGTATATGGAGAAGGGGAATGGAAGGTACGTAAACATAGGTATAATAAGCGCCGGACATGGCGTAAGCTGCATCTAGGGGTAGATGAAAATGACGAGTTACTGGATCTTGATCGCAACGAGATCATAAAGGAAATAGAAAAGAAAGGCCGAAAGAAATGGAAGGAGCAAAGTGGATACCACAGACGGAGTTTATCAGAAACAGCAATGTTTCGATTCAAGACAATATTTGGCCCACAGCTATACTCCCGTCGGTTCGAAACCCAGCAAAGTGAAGTTGCAATAAAAGTAGCTTGCTTAAATATAATGACAGACCTTGGTATGCCTGTTTGTAAAAAGGTGGCTTAAACCTATAGCTATTAAGCCATAGCTATGCTTTTTTTTTGATGACTTATTCATGCAACAAAGCCCATGAGGATGGAAAAATAGCATACATCGATCAAGGCAGTGGTCCTATCATCTTACTCGTACATGGAGTACCTACCTCCTCCTACCTTTACAGGAAAGTAATTCCCAAACTTATAAAGTCCGGATATCGGGTTATCGCTCCTGACCTCCTGGGCTATGGGGCAAGTGACAAGCCCAATGGCTATGAAATCTACAGCAATAAAAATCAAAGTAAGCGTCTCTTGTCTCTGATGAGTCATCTGAGTGTCGAATTATGGACACAGGTGTGCAATGATGCCGGAGGACTATGGACATGGGAGATGTTGTCCCTAGATCAAGACAAAGTAAATCATCTGATCTTGCTCAATACGATCATTTATGATGATGGGTTTTGCCCGCCCATGACTTTTACAAAAGGAATAAAGAGCAAATGGTACACCAATCTCTACAACTCAGCCTTGGCGGGATTCATGGTTAAAAATACGATGAACAATGGGACTAAAATCGTAGATCTTGCAAAGAAGGAGCTTGACGCATATAAGACTCCCATGAGAGAGGGAGGGAATAAAGCGTTGTACTGGTTTTTCTCCAACTCTACAGATCACGTAAAAGATTATCGAGCTCTTCACGAGAAACTCGACATGCCAGTCTCCGTCATATGGGGGACAAAAGATGAAATCCTCCAATGGAAATCTCAAGCCGATGAGGTCATGAAAAATCTAAGAATTCCTGAGAAGGACGTTTATCTTTTTGAAAAAGCCGATCATTTTATTCAAGAAGATGTACCACAGGAATTAGCTGGTCATGTCATCAACATGATCAAAATGTCGGCTGGCGGATAAGACTAATACCAAACATTCTACCCCCCTTGTTGTTATGAAGCCTGAGCAAAACATATATTGTCATTTGTGACAATGAAAAGCAACTCTCGGAGATTTTTCTCATACTACTGATAATAAACGTATAAGAATGAAAACTTTAATAGTAATGCTGTCGTTGACCATCGCTCTGGTTGGGTGCATTGGCGATGACTTTGTAGATGATTTTGTGGATCCTATTGTCAGGATAAACGCCTCGGCTGACTCAATAGCCGTCGGAGACATGTTTCAGTTTGAAGCCATGTATCTCAACAACGTGGGTATGATTGAGGAAATCGATTTTGAATGGTCATCATCCAATCCATCTATTATCACTATAGACCAGGACGGGCTGGCAACTGGTGTAATGGAAGGCTCCTCCACCTTGACCGTCACTTACTCAGATGGCACCTCTCAGCTTACTGATCAAACGGAAGTGATCGTAGGAGAAAATACAACTGTGTCTACTGAAGAAAAATCAGGGACAGTAGCAACGACAAGTACATATACGCTGGAAGGTGATTTCACGATGGTCGCTGACAATGGAAACTTATTGTTGACTCTTGCTGACAATTATAAAGCCTCCTCTGCCTTACCTGGTCTGTATGTTTATTTATCCAATAATAAAAATACAATCGTAGGAGCCTATGAGATTTCTAAGGTGACCACCTTCTCAGGATCACATACCTATATGATTGATGATGTGGGCATCAATGACTATAGTCATCTTCTGTATTTCTGTAAACCCTTCAACGTAAAAGTCGGTGATGGTGAAATTCAATAAAATAAATCCAACGCAAGTGATGTTTAAAAATTTATTGGTTACCTTATTATTAGTTTCATCGACTGTCGCTTTTGCGGGTGGTCCATGGACGCCTAAAAAGCATACGGGTTATTTCAAAATGTCTGAATGGTGGACCGTTTTTGACCAGCATTTTACGGACTCTGGCCAGCTTGATCCCAATGTAACCACAGGCATATTCAATACATACCTTTATGCCGAGTATGGATTGACAGATAGGTTTACTGCCACCCTGAATGCAAATTTATTTGGTAGAAACTATATGAATAATCTTATATCTAAAACTACCAATGAAGTCATAGTTTCTGGTGAGTCATTGAACTCTGTAGGTGACATCGACTTAGGTATCAAATACAGCCTTACAAAACAGGGAGCAGCTATCCCAGTAGCTGTAAGTATTACTTTGGGTATACCTACTGGAAATGAGGCTGGGGGAACATTTGGCAATTTACAGACAGGCGACGGAGAGTTTAATCAATTGATTCAAGCCCATGCGGGAAAGGGTTTTAAATGGGCGAGTAGTACACCGGGGTACGTCAGCTTTCTTGCCGGCATGAATAATCGTACTGAAGGGTTTTCGGATGAGCTTAGATTTGGAATTGAAATAGGAGTAGGATTATTTAATCAAAAATTATGGTTGACAGGACGATCACTTGTGGTCGAATCCCTAAAGAATGGGAATATCCAGAATATAACCAGCACCAGCATCTTTGCCAATAACACGGAATATGGCAGCATAGACCTGGAAGCTAATTATTACTTGACGCAAAGAATGGGAATATCCGCATCCGTGGCAGGCGCTTTCAGAGGAGAGATCGTCGCTGCAGCTCCTTCTTTTTCTGTAGGCGTATTTATTGATCTGACCAAGTAATTGTAACTTGATAGAATGCATTACGTGATTTTTACATTTTTAATTTTGACTCTAGGGTCATTTTCTATAGAAGATAAGTCGCTTATGAATGAGGCCAGCTATAGTTATGGAATTAAGGGACAAATTGCCCTGGAACTCTCAGTCAAAAAATGGGTAAATGGAGATGGAGAATCCACTGATCCTATAAATCTATCAGATCACAATGGCAAGGGCGTAGTATTGTACTGCTTTCAAGCATGGTATCCCGGATGTCATAGTAGAGGTCTGCCTACTTTGCAGAAATTGGTTGAATAATTTAAGGGCAACGATGAAGTAGCCTTCCTCGCAATACAGACCGTATTTGAAGGTCATTATGCCAATACTTACGAAAGGATGCTCGAAATTCAAAAGGAGTATAAATTGAGCATACCTTTTGGCCACGATCCTGGAGACTCTGGGAATAAAAGCATTTCCGACACCATGATTAAATATCGAACAGGAGGGACCCCCTGGTTTATTTTCATGGATCGTGAAGGCACAGTTGTATACAACGAATTCCATATTCCCGTAGAAGAAGGGATAGAATTGATTAATGATATTTAGCTTTAACGGGTATCACATTCGCGCCATTTCACTCACCTATAAAGACAGATTATGCTCAAATGGACTGATATTATAAGATTCACAAGTAAGGGCAATCCTATTCCGGATAAGAGAGTAACGATGAGTGAGGATGAATGGAAGGCCCGACTGACCGATGAGGAGTATCGCGTTACCAGACTCAAGGAGACGGAGCGAGCTTTTAGTTCTGAGATGTGCAGCTTATTCGAGCCTGGATTGTATGCATGTGTATGTTGTGATACGCTTCTTTTTGATGCAAGCGTGAAATTTGACAGCGGTACTGGCTGGCCATCGTTTACTCAACCAGTGAAGGACAATGCTGTTGCCTACAACATGGATGCTTCTCATGGAATGCGGCGTATAGAGGCAGTATGTAATACCTGCGATGCCCACCTAGGTCATATATTTCCTGACGGACCTGAGCCTAGTGGATTGAGATATTGTGTCAATGCCGTCTCGATGAAAAAAGCAAGCGATAGTATCCTCTCTGAAGAAGAAGCTTCTCTAGATAATGAATAAGTTCTAATGGATTCGCTATTTCCAAGTAGCTTAAGCCAATTATTACTATCTTAGACCAACAACAAATCTCAAGAATGAAGAAGAAGCAACTTTGTCTTACTACGGAGCTAGAAGATCGCAATCCGACTCATTTTCAAATCAACGGACTCGACTTAGTTATCATTAAATATGATGACCACGTTTCAGTCCTATATGGCAGGTGCTTGCACAGAGGCGCTTTGCTGTCAGATGGGCGAATAGAGGGCCACAATCTGATATGTGGGCTTCACGACTGGGATTATCGATACGACACTGGGGTAAGCGAGTATGATAATAATGAAGCGCTTCATAAGTTCTATTCTGAAACTTCTGACGGTGCGGTTTGGGTAGATGAAGACGAGATCAATTCCTATTTGGAAGTCCACCCTCAACCCTTCGATAGGGACGGCTACCTTGGACAATATGCAGATACTCACCCTGAGAGTACGGAACCTTACACCTTATACATAAATGAGTTAGCTCAGAATGGACTGAAGAATGTTGGTCATCATGGTCCTTCTGCCGCGATGGGTGTCGATCGCAATATATTACCAAAATGGGAAGACATTCAGTTCTTGCCAGCGCAGTTAGCCAGTCGTCCATTGTTGGATCATGAAGATGTCGCTACTGATGTTGTTATTGGCAAAAAAGCCAATAAACCTCTTTATCTAAAAATGCCAGTATTCGTATCAGACATGAGTTTTGGGGCTTTATCAAGAGAGGCCAAAATCGCACTGGCCAAAGGTGCTGAAATGGCTGGTACAGGTATATGTAGTGGTGAAGGGGGTATGCTTCCAGAAGAGCAAGAAAGTAATTCAAGATACTTTTATGAGCTGGCATCGGGAAAATTTGGATTTTCATGGGAAAAGGTAGTAAAAGCTCAAGCGTTTCATTTCAAGGGAGGCCAGGGAGCTAAAACTGGAACTGGAGGTCATCTTCCGGGGCACAAGGTAACTGAAGAAATAGCCAAAGTCAGAGGACTTAAGGTAGGAGAAACTGCCATATCGCCAGCCGCGTTTCCCGATTTGTTTACAGTAGCAGATTTTAAAGAGGTAGCGGCGGAAGTAAGGGAAAGGACAAGAGGTATTCCTGTCGGCTTTAAAATAGCAGCAAGTCATGTAGAGGATGACATCGACTTTGCTCTGGAAGTGGATGCCGACTATATCATTCTTGATGGTCGTGGCGGAGGAACAGGTTCTGCGCCTACAATATTGCGTGATAATATTAATGTTCCTACGATTCCTGCACTCGCCAGAGCTAGAAAGCATCTTGATAACTCGAGTGCAGAAGATGTCACTTTGATTATTACCGGTGGTCTACGAGTTGCTGACGATTTTTCCAAAGCGCTAATGCTTGGTGCAGATGCAATTGCTGTTTCGAATTCTGCTTTGCAAGCCATAGGTTGTCTGGGTATGAGAGCATGTCATAGCAATAATTGTCCTGTCGGTATAGCCACTCAGAAAGAAGGCCTCAGAAGAAGGCTCATAATCGAATCATCAGCTCAGCAACTATATAATTTCTTCTCTGCTTCTAATGATTTGATAAAGGTAGTTGCGAGAGCCTGTGGTCATGATGATGTAAGCAAGTTTAACAAGAATGACCTCAGCACATTCAATCTCGACATCTTCAAGCTGACAGGAATTGCATATGCGGGAATTAATGCCTAGACAATTGGATACTTTAATAAGATATAGGTTTCATCTTGTGCTATCAGTACTGGTAGCATTGATCCTTACGCCTCTACTATCCACAATATCAGGCTTGAGTCCAGGTATTATAGTATTGATAATTTACACTCTCATTATTTCCGTGAGTCTAATAATGGCTGACAGAAGAATTCCTAAAGTCCTGATTATTATTTTTGGTGCAGCGACACTGTTAGCAGTTTGGTGTGAATTTTTTTCAGGAAAAGAATCATTCATTACGGTGATCAGGATGATATCCTCTCTTTTACTATTCTCCTTATTGGCATATGTTTTAATACGTCATTTCCTAGATGAATCCAATATAAGTTTAGCTGGAATTCTTGGGGCGATGTCTGGTTATATACTGATAGGTCTCATAGGTGGGGTATTGTTTGAATTAATTGAATATTACAATCCTGGATCTGTCTTGAAAAGTACAACCTTTGACAACTACGACTTTTACTATTTCGGGTTTATAAGTCTTGTCACTGTTGGTTATGGTGATATTGTTCCGTTAAAAGGAATGACTAAATCCTTGGCTGTACTGATAAGTCTTATTGGACAATTCTATTTAACAATAGGAATCGCATTATTCGTGGGTAAATATTATCATCAAATGTCAAAGAACAAATAGATGTTTCAAGCTTTTTCCATAGCATTCCTAATTGCGACTCTTCTCAGCGTAATTAACTATCGTTGGGTGAAGCTTCCCGGAACCATAGGAACAATGATATTATCCCTCATCCTCGCGATGGGAATCATATTGATGAAACCTATTTTTCCTAGTCTGTATCAGATCTTTTGCGATATCGTAATTGCTGCAGATTTTAAAACTCTATTATTAGATGTTATTCTAAGTGTTCTTCTTTTTGCTGGTGCCATTCACATAAATATTCGAGACCTTGCCAAGGAAAAGTGGTCGATACTTCTCTTCGCAACTGTAGGTGTACTCATATCTACATTTTTAGTAGGAGCCTTGCTATACCTAATTGCGCCTCTTCTGGGTTTACAACTTCCTTTTATATACGCATTGCTGTTTGGAGCGCTTATATCGCCTACTGATCCCATCGCTGTTATTTCTATCCTCAAGAAGGCCAATGTCAACAAATCACTTGAGTTGAAAATTGAAGGTGAATCCCTATTCAATGACGGCATAGGTGTAGTTGTATTTACCAGCATATTGTTACTTACTACGACCATGACTCACGACGTCGGAATGCTCAGTAAAGAGATAGGCATTATATTTCTCGAAGAAGCCGTAGGTGGCGTTGTCTTTGGGCTTATTTTGGGATGGGCGGCTTCCCAGCTCATGAAATCCGTTGTGCCTAACGGCAAGCTCGTGGCCATCATTTCCTTAGCGACCGTACTTGGAGGATATGCCTTGGCTCATTCCTTAGGAACATCCGGACCATTGGCAACAGTCGTTGCCGGGCTTTTAATCGGAAATAGTCTTCATAGCGATTCATTTGACACTTCCTCAAAACACATTACAACAGAGATATGGGAGGTGCTGGACGAGAGCCTAAACACAGTTTTGTTTGTATTTATCGGCCTGAGTGTCCACCTAGTAGTCTTTGATATTAATATCGTAATACTTGGTATCATTGCCATCGTTATTGTAATCATTTCTCGTGCAATAGCGGTTATTTTATCTTATTCTTTATTAAACTATAAGGATCATAGTTTCTGGACAACATGTACTATTCTTACATGGGGAGGATTGCGTGGAGGAATTTCTTTAGCGCTTGCACTTAGCCTGACTCAAGAACAATATGGAAGTGAGATTCTATTGATTTGTTTTATCGTGGTTATTTTTACTATTATTTGTCAAGGATTGAGCATTGGTAAATTAGTAAGTAGATTAATTAACTAAATATATGATGTGTTACTAATTAATATTATTGGGGTATATGTCTTAATAGGATTCATTTTCACTTTAGCTTTCTTGTGGAAAGGATTATATGTGGTTGATGAAGGAACGAAGGAAAGTAGCATTTTATTTAAATTTCTCGTCTTTCCGGGACTATTAATGTTCTGGCCAATGTTTCTGATAAAATGGATAAAAAATAAATAATTATGAAAGTATCACATAGAAGATATCATCTAACGATCTGGATAGTTATTTCCATTTTTTTATCAATATTTTTAATAATACTTGTCAATTAAACATGGGAGTAAAATATTTATCTGTCATTTGGAATAAGCAGAAGAAAAGATACGACCTATTATTATGGCTAGGTATTTTAATTTTCATTGCTTCTACTATAGTTCTTCAGTTTTTACTATACCCGAATATTACCATTGAGACAATAATAATAAGGGTGACGGCACTAACTTCCTTTTTTCTCCTTCATATTATTCTCATGATAGGACCTTTAGCGAGATTAGATAATCGTTTTCTACCACTTCTTTACAACCGCAGGCATCTGGGGGTTTCCATGTTTTTGATCTCATTGATTCATGCTATCTTTTGCATTGTACAGTTTCACACCTTGGGGGATACAAACCCCCTACTGAGCATCTTCACCTCTAATCAAAATTATAGGTCGATCAGTGATTTTCCTTTCCAGACATTGGGGTTTTTCGCGCTGATTATACTCTTTTTTATGGGCATAACAAGTCATGATTTCTGGTTAAAGAATCTTGGTCCTAAAATCTGGAAGTCACTACACATGGGAGTTTACGTCGCCTATGGACTGATCATTATGCACGTTGCGACAGGTGCTCTACAGTACGAGAGTCACAGTATTTATTGGATCGTACTTCTACTAGGGTTTTTTACCGTCGTAGGTCTACATATTGTCTCGGGTATAAGAGAAAACAGACAGTTGGCTCATGACAAAAAGTTATTGAAAGAAAATGGCTTCTACAACGTGGGAGAAGTTTCTGATATTTCAGAGAACTGTGCCCAGGTATTCTTCATCGGTGAAGAGAACATTGCTGTTTTTAAATACGACGGAAAAGTATCAGCGGTTAATAATGTATGTAAGCATCAAATGGGACCACTAGGAGAAGGCAAAATAGTAGATGGTTGCATTACTTGTCCGTGGCATGGTTATCAATATCTTCCAGGGAATGGTCAATCACCCCCTCCGTTTACTGAAAAAATAAAAACATATAATACAAAAATTATCGATGGTCATGTCTGGGTCAATCCTATCCCCAAAGAGGAAGGAACATTTGTTGAACCCTCTAGGCTATAGTAAGACTGTACTTATAATTTTAGCAACATGAATAAAAATGACTTTTATATAGGATGGAAAGACGAGTTGCCAGAGCGTAATAAATCTTTTCTCAAGAAAATGTTGATACCTCTCTTTATTGCTATACCTGTATTTGCCTTTATTGCCGTATACGGGCAAAGAATATTCAATAACCATTCTTTTAATCTAGGCGAAGTTAAAGAATACACCGGTGTATATTATGACAACCCTGTACCGATGTTGATTGTAAATAAGAATGATATTCCCCAAAACTATTGTCGAGCCATCCTACTGGTAGGGTATGGAAAATTTGGAGCTGAAGGCATTATTTCTAAAATCGAAGAAAAGTCCAAAAAATTAAACGGACACAAAATTACTATTCAGGGAACACCTATAACAGGAGATGGTCGTGTACTAATTGAATTAACAAAAGAAGAAGAAAGTCTTGTGAAAGTTCACGGTCTACAGGAGGTCAGTATTTCTCCCTTGTCAGACTTTGCGGATGTAGATTTAAAAGGCGAAATTATAGACCCTAAATGTTACTTCGGAGTAATGAAACCCGGTGAGGGGAAAATACACAAGAGCTGCGCAATAAGATGCATCAGTGGTGGAATTCCGCCGATACTAAAAGTAAAGGGTGCAGAATTCGATCAGTATTATATCCTCAAGGGAAACAAAGGTCAGAATATTAATAAGGAGATCCTTCCCTATGTAGCCGAGCAAATTACCATATCTGGAAAATCCAAAATCGTAAATCAATGGAATCTACTGTACGCAGATCTCACATCAATCGATAAAATATAATCACATTTTATACTATGGATAAAAATATTATCTGGCACAAAGTCCTAGACAGTAAGTCTGAGTTATTGGATAACCGTGTAATGTCTGTAACAGCAGGCCATAAAGGAATCTGTCTCGCCAATCATGAAGGAAAATTATGTGCCCTTGACAATAAATGTCCCCATCAAGGCGGGCCACTAGGAGAAGGAAGTATAGAAAACGGCTTGCTCAGATGCCCTTGGCATGGGTGGGATTTCGATCCCTGTACAGGAAAGCCACCAGGAGGATATGACGATGGTGTTGAAATTTTTCCGATAGAAGAGCGAGAAGATGGTGTCTACGTTGGTCTTGAAGAAGAAATTCCTCATGAAACTACAGTTACAGATTTGATGGTAGAAACAATGGTCAACTGGGGTATTGATAGCGTATTTGGTATGGTAGGCCACTCTAATTTAGGCCTTGCTGATGCTCTGCGTAGACAGGAGGAAAAAGGAAATCTAAAATTTATAGGTATAAGACATGAAGGGGCAGCATCCTTTGCAGCCTCAGCTTACGGAAAACTGACGGGAAGACCTGCAGCATGCTTTGCCATTGCCGGTCCAGGTGCGACAAACATGTACACTGGATTATGGGATGCTAAAGTAGATCGGGCTCCATTGCTTGCCCTCACTGGTCAAGTGGCTACACAAGTTGTAGGAACGGGAAATTTTCAGGAGCTGGATCTCATACAAGCTTTCAGTACGGTTGCAGAATTTAATCAACGTGTGCAAGCCAATAGTCGGCACACCGAGCTTATGACTCTCGCCGTAAAGTCTGCCATATTGAAAAGAGATGTTTCTCATCTGACCTTTCCTGATGAAATGCAGACGCTGAAAGCTAAACCTTATAAAAAAGCCAAGACTCCTGAAGGCAGAATAACACCATTGACCATATCTCCTCCCAAAGAGTCCTTTGACAAGGCCCTGGCTCTGATAGAGAGTTCTGAAAAGCCCGCCATCGTGGTGGGTCATGGCGCACGATTTCATATGGACAAAGTGATCGCCTTAGCAGAGAAACTAAACTGTCCAGTGATGACAACTTTTAAGGGCAAAGGTCTCATTGCTGATGACCACCCCTTGGGATGTGGCGTCCTTGGAAGAAGCGGTACTCCGATTGCCTCATGGTTTATGAATGAATCAGACCTCCTTGTCGTTATCGGGGCTTCATTCTCAAAACATACGGGCATTACACCTAAAAAACCGTTAATGCAGATAGATTTTGATCCGATGGCTTTGGCCAAATTTCATCACATTGATGCACCTGTATGGGGAGAAATTTCCGTCACCGTTGATCTTCTCAGAGAGAATGTAGGAAACGTAGAGAATAAGCTAGATCGCAGAAATGAAGTTGCTGATCGATGGAAAATATGGAGGGCCGAAAAGCAAAAAAGACTCCTCGAGAACAGAGGTATGGGTATAAGCTCTATCGCCGTCTTCGATGAATTAACGAAGCAGGCATCAGAAAATGCAGTAATGTGTGTTGATGTAGGAAACAACGCCTACTCATTTGGAAGATATTTTGAGTGCAAGAATCAATCTTTCCTTATGTCTGGATACTTGGGGTCAATTGGATTTGCCATGCCAGCAGCAATAGGTGCCTGGGCTGCCGTGAAAAGTTCCAGGCCGGTGATCGCCGTAGCTGGCGATGGTGGTTTCTGTCAATATCTAGCCGAGATCACCACCTTGGTTAAATACAACATTCCTGTGAAGCTCATTGTGCTTAACAATAATGAATTGGGTAAAATATCTAAGGAACAACGCTCTGGTGAATTTGATGTCTGGGCTACAGATCTTAAAAATCCAAATTTTGCTGAGTACGCAAAATCTTGTGGAGCAAAGGGAATTCAGGTTTTAAACCGAGACAGTCTTCCAGATGCAATGAGTCAGATATTGAATCATGACGGTCCGGCACTACTAGAAGTAAAGACTGATGTAGGTCTTATTTAACCCAATTTGTCCAATAGGATTCGTATCGAGGTCACCGACTTATGATAATTAAAGCTACGAAAGGTATTTACCCACAATCGGCATTCTTCTACCCATACCAAAGGCTTTGGGTGAGACTCTCAAGCATGGTGCAGTCTGGTATCTCTTAAACTCATTGATATTTACCAATCGCAATATTCTTCTTACCAATGTATCGTCATATCCCATAGAGATAATTTCATTAGGACCTTTCCTGTTTTCAATATACTCTTCGAGGATTACATCCAATATATCATACTCAGGTAAGCTGTCGGAGTCTTTCTGATTGGGTCTAAGCTCGGCTGAAGGCGGCTTATCGATAGTATTTCTTGGAATGACCTCTACATCCTTATTGATATACTCCGCAAGTCGAAAAACGTCAGTTTTATATACATCGCCGATAACTGAAAGTCCACCACACAAGTCACCATATAAGGTACCGTAACCCACAGCCATCTCACTTTTATTGGACGTATTGAGGAGGATATTCCCAAATTTATTAGAGATGCCCATATTGAGTACTCCTCTGATTCTTGCCTGAATATTTTCCTCAGTCACATTAAAAGCTCTGCCTTCAAACAAAGGATCAAGTTGTTCCATGAAACCGTCATAAATACCTTTAATAGGAACGATGTCGTATTTGATTCCTAAGTTCTCGGCTAGCTTTCGTGCGTCTTCTACCGAATGATCCGATGAAAACTGAGAAGGCATGAGCAGCACTCTCACTCCTTGGCTTCCTAAGGCTCGCTGCGCCAGCACCGCCGTGACTGCAGAATCGATTCCTCCCGACAACCCTAGCACAGCTGTCTTAAAGTTTAGCTTTCCAAAATAATCTTTGATGCCAAGCACAATAGCATCATGGATATTGGTAATCTTATCCTTTGGCCCACTTACTGTGGTTACCCCATTCTCGACAGTAGCGAGATCAAAGATTTTTATCTCTTCTACGAAATAAGACATCTCCGTATAACTCCCATCAGGCGACATCACTACACTACCACCATCAAATATCACCTCCGTCTGTGCTCCTACATGGTTGATATAAAACATGGGGATCTTGTATCGATCGACATTGGACTTGATGACGCTGAGCCGTGTCTCTGCTTGCTTGTAGGTAAATGGCGATGCTGAGACATTGATAATAACATCAGGATTTTGCTCTATCAATATATCCATGGGGGTTGTCGTATACATCGGATTTTCAAATCTCACTCCTTTGTATTCATGGGGTAGATTCCATATATCCTCGCATACGGTCAAGGCTATCCTGCTTCCTTTAAATTCGACAACAGCATACTCACTGGCCGGTTCAAAATATCGATACTCATCAAAGATGTCATAGGTCGGCAGTAGAGTCTTATGCTGGACATTCTTGACTTCACCTTGATACAGCAGGTAAGCAGAATTGTACAAGTCCTTGCCTTCAAGTACCGGATTGCGAGATGGTGAGCCTACGATGATGCCGATGTCATTTGATTCTTGCGCTAGCGCATCTAGGCATTTCTCTGCCTGATTGATAAAATCGTCAAATTCGAGAAAATCTCTAGGAGGATAGCCGCATGTTGCCAACTCACTAAAACAGATTAGGTCCGCCCCTTGATCTCTGGCAGTCATGATGGCCTTGATCATTTTGGCAAGATTGCCTTCGAAGTTACCGATGTGATAATTGAGTTGTGCGACTGATATTCTCATAGTGTCTATATTCCAAACGCAATTATAGCATCAATTGATTAATTAATTATAAGTCTTAGGTTCTTATTTCTACCTTTACCTATCAGCTTGAGCATATGAGTAATTACGTAGTATCTGCACGAAAATACAGACCTAAGACCTTTGATGAAGTTGTAGGTCAAGATCACGTTGCATCTACACTCAAGAATGCAGTCCAATCTGATCACCTTGCTCATGCCTATCTTTTTTGCGGTCCCCGAGGTGTCGGGAAAACGAGCTGCGCCAGGATTCTCGCCAAAGTTCTCAATTGTGAACACGAGGATGAGAATAAAAAACCTTGTGATGAGTGTACATCCTGCCAGTCGTTTAATAATAATGCATCATTCAACATCATAGAGCTCGATGCTGCGAGCAACAATAGTGTCGATCACATACGTAGCCTCAACGAACAAGTAAGGTTCCAGCCTCAACATGGCTCCTATAAGGTGTTTATCATTGATGAGGTGCATATGCTATCTACTCAGGCGTTCAATGCCTTTTTAAAAACACTGGAAGAGCCTCCGCCGTATGCGGTCTTTATTCTAGCTACCACCGAGAAGCATAAGATCATCCCTACCATCCTTTCCCGGTGTCAGGTCTATGATTTCCGTAGGATACAAGTCAATGACATTGTAAGTCAATTGAAAAAAATAGGTGAAGTAGAAGGCATTACCGCTGACAATGAGGCCTTACATACCATTGCTGAGAAAGCGGATGGTGCATTGAGAGATGCCCTGAGTATTTATGATAAGATTTCCAACTCAGTAAATGGACATATCTCTTATAAGGATGTAGTCGAAAATTTAAATCTTCTTGACTATGACTACTACTTCAAGATGGTAGATCACCTCGTTCAAGAAGACATTCCCGGTACCTTACTGCTCTTTTCAGATATCCTGGAAAAAGGCTGTGATCCGGGTCTTTTTATAAGAGGCCTTGCCGAGCATGTAAGAGATTTAATGGTAAGCAAGTATCCTCAGACACTTAATCTATTGGGATACAGCGACGAACTGAAGAACAGATACCTCAATCAAGCCCAACTGTGCCGGGAGTCATTTCTCTTGACAAGTCTATCACTTCTGGGAGATTGTGACCTTCAGCTTGCCCATTCTTATAATAAGAATCTGACAGTAGAGATATGCCTCAGCAAGCTGGCTTCTCTAAACCACAGAACAACAGATAACACCCAGGTCGTCGAAAAAAAAAAGTCTGAGCTAGCTAAGACAGAAAAAGAGGTTTCAGTACAAAGTCTATCTCAGGATAAAACACCTATTCCCTCCCCTTCTCCTGACTCTGAAATAAAAAAGACTGAAGAAAAATCCTCAGAAGACAAGCCATCATCTGATTCACAACAGAGCCCCAGCCGGGAAGAGAAAAGACCACCACAATCTCCTCTCCTAAAGGTGGCTTCATTAGGTAAGATTGATGACATTAGAAGCGGCATAGAAGAGGAAGAAAAAAAACAATCTGCTCGTCGTCAAGAATTGAATACCCAGATCGTAACTGATGTCATCGCTGATTATATCTCCACGCTGGACTCGGGAGGAGTGAAGTCTGCGATTAATACGATGAAGTATGACTTGGATGATACTACAATAAAGTTGTTTTTTCCCACTAATATGATGAAAGACATGATTCATCAGGAAGTAAACCTTCTTCAGGCTTTTAGAGATAAATCAGGTATTAACAATCTAAAGTTCGAGTTTTCGGTAAGCGATGATCATTTTCCTGATAGGGAAAAATACCAACCAAAGAAATTGCTCACTACCAAAGAAAAATACGAGACCCTCGTCGAAAGGAATCCCCTCGTGGATACTATTAGAAAGAAGTTCGACTTAAAAATTGACAACTAAGTATGTTGATGTGTGGCCTTGTTGCATGAATATAATGTTGATTTTCAAGCAGTTATAGAATATAGGTGCAGCTAACTTGCTAGGGGTACTTCAAAACTCAATATTTTATACCGCATAGGTGTTTTTTATCGGTTAGTTCTGAATTTGTTTCTTTTTTAAATCTTTTATGCAACAACGTCTTGATGTGTTAGAATAATATTGGCGGCATATGTCCTTCAAGACATTTGCGAGGCTGATCACAATGAACATTTAGTGTCATATATTTGTATGTTCATTACGATATAAAATCATTTCAAGATGACTGATCAATCGATATGGTATTTGGAAAACATTGATGTGACCGGAATTTTCTGTCCTAAGAAAATCGGTAGTGATGATATGAATCACGATGAAAAGGTTTTCAAGAAAGGTGATTTCATTTTTCTACCTGATCAGCAAGCCGATAAGCTTTTCTTTCTGACAAACGGGAGAGTAAAAATAGGGACATACGGGGACAATGGAAAGGAAATAACAAAAGCCATTCTAAGCAAGGGTGAAGTCTTCGGTGAGCTTTCTCTTATCGGTGCCGAAAAAAGACGGGACTATGCTTATGCCATGGATGATACCACGGTGTGCGCGATAGAAGTAAGCGAAATGAAAAATCTGCTCAAGGATCACAGTGGCCTCAATATGTTCTTAATGAAGATTATGGGGTCGCGGGCCTTAGAAATGGAACAAAGACTAGAGTCCTTAGTCTTTAAAGATTCTCGTAGCAGGATCATTGAATATCTCATGGAGCTAGTAGAAAAACGTGGTCAGCGAGTTGGTTACGAATGGGTAGTAAGGAAATTTATTACTCATCAGGAAATAGCAAATATTACTGCCACATCACGACAGACAGTGACAACCATCCTCAATGAGCTTAGAACCAAAGATCTGCTCACCTTTAATAGGAAAAGATTACTAGTCAGAGATCTAGAAGGATTGCAAAAAGAGATAGATTAGCGAGAAAATTCATCTTGTATAAAATCTTAATAAAACCCTTACTCTTTCTTCTCAGCCCTGAAAGGGCTCACATGCTCGCCACCATGGCGTTGAAGATTGCATGTATAATTCCCGGCGGTAGGTCTCTACTCAGATCATTGTACGATGAACGCCATGACCAAAAGATCAAGTTATTTGGGCTGTCATTTAAAAACAAGGTCGGTTTGGCGGCCGGATTTGACAAGGACGGTAAATATGCTGAGGCAATGTCCCTCCTTGGGTTTTCATTTATAGAAATAGGAACTGTCACACCACTTGCTCAGGATGGCAATCCTCAGCCGCGATTATTTAGACTTCCCAAGGACAATGCCATCATCAATCGAATGGGATTCAACAATGAGGGAGTAGAGGCCATGGCTAGCAGACTACGGTCTATGAGGGCCTCAGGTTTTGTAATTGGAGGCAACATTGGGAAAAATAAGAATACTTCCAATGAGGATGCAGTCGAAGATTATCTGACATGCTACCTTGCATTGAAAGGTCTTGTTGATTATTTTGTCGTGAATATCAGTTCTCCCAATACCCCTAACCTCCGATCACTTCAAGACAAGGAACCACTGGATCGTCTGTTAATGACCGTTCAATCTGTTAACAAAAAAGAAGAAAACAAACCACTGTTACTAAAAATAGCGCCTGACCTCAGTGACGGCCAGCTCGATGACATTATCGAGGTTGTGCTCAAAAATAACCTTGATGGCATCATAGCCACTAATACAACCCTGAGTCGAGAGGGACTGAAGATGAGTAGTGAAAAAGTAGAAGAAATAGGTAGTGGAGGCCTCTCGGGTGCTCCTTTACACAATAGGTCTACGGAAGTAATACGATACATCAGATCTAAGACTTCGCTGCCCATAATAGGTGTAGGAGGGATACACTCTGCAGCGGATGCAGTAGAGAAAATAAGTGCTGGTGCACAACTGGTACAGGTCTATTCAGGCTTGATTTACGAAGGTCCAAGCCTGATAAACAGAATTATTCGAGCTACTTCGAATTAGTTTTTACTAAACATTTTGGGTATTTTTTCTAAAGATTTAGGGTATTCAACCTATGGTCTTAAAACACGTATTGAGCACATATAATATATGTCTAATGTAAAACAGTCTCATTTACACTAGCGTACACTTATGCTTTAGCTACATGGAAAAACTACCCTTTTCAATGTGGGATGTAGATGTTTAGAAAACACATTATCAAAAATTCTGATGGTATTGTTTTTGGCATATAGTAGTTGTCGGTCAATAGAGATCGATTTCTAAATAATTTTAATTCTTAACACTGAAAAGGATTAGGATATGTGTACAATCAATAACTCAATAACCAAAAACAACTACTCATGTATACTCCTAATGACGAACAGGTGTATAAGGACACCCGATTTTGGGTGGCAATCCTTATACTCGGGGCATTACTCAGTTTTCTGATTTTCACTTATCCCGGTGTGTAGAGAAGGACACTTGTTGGAAATATGTTTTGGTGACCGGTAAAATAGCCGGCCCAAGACATATTCATCCAATCTTCTACGGCCCAGTGCCTATTAAGATAAAGTTAAATACCCCTTACTTATCCCATCCACTATTACCTTTGCGGTTTTCCAGCGTCCTAATAGTGACAATGATTACTAATAAGAAAATACATTATCTAAGATGATATCACGTAACATACTTTTTGTTCTTCTCTTTGCTGCTGCCAGTATTTCCCTGACGGCTCAAAAATTTGGTCATTTAAATTCTCAGCAACTTCTACTTGAAGTGCCGGAGATAAAGTCTGCTAACTCTCAGCTTGAAGCTTACCAGAACCAGCTCATCACCAAAGGTGAAGGAATGGTAAAGACTTTTGAGGCAAATTATAAGGCCTACATTGATGAAGCCAACGAAGGAAACCTGTCAAAATTGGAAATACAGAAGAGAGAGAGTGCCTTGGGTCTTGAGCAACAAGGTATCCAGAAATACGAATTGGAAGTTCAGCAACTTTTAGCAAAAAAACGTGAAGTGCTCTACAAGCCTATCCTGGATCGTGTCAAGAGTGTTGTAGATCAGGTAGGAAAAGACAATGGTTACACCATGATTTTCGATAGCAGTACTGGGATGCTTCTCCACGCTATGGATTCTGAAGATGTAATACCTCTAGTTAGGAGTAAGTTAGGTATCTAATCTTATCCGATTTTAGACTAGGTGTCGGTATGCTACACCCCACGCAAACTAGCAAACTAGCATCTAGCATCTAGCATCTAGAAAACTAACTAAGAATTGGGTTGTATAACTTTCCTTTTAAAATTCCTCTTGAGATCACAATCTTCTGGATTTCTGATGTTCCTTCATAGAGTTGAGTGATTTTTGCATCTCTCATCAGTCGCTCTACATGGTACTCTTTGACGTAGCCATATCCTCCATGGATTTGTACCGCTTCTACTGTATGTTTCATAGCTGTCGATGATGCGTAAAGTTTTGCCATGCTGGATGCTCCAGAATAATCTTTTCCTTGATCTTTCAACCAAGCAGCTCTCAAGACGAGCAACTTTGCCGCTTCAATATCGGTAGCCATGTCTGCTAGCTTAAAGGCGATGGCTTGATGCTTACCGATGGGCTTACCAAATGCCTCTCTCTCCTTGGCGTATGCTTTCGATAATTCATATGCACCTTGCGCTATTCCCAAGGCCTGTGATGCTATTCCTATCCTTCCTCCAGAAAGGACCTTCATGGCAAACTTAAACCCAAAACCATCCTCTCCTATCCTATTTACTTTAGGCACTTTGACATCATTGTACATGATAGTATGAGTGTCTGAGGCCCTTATTCCAAGCTTATCTTCTTTGGCTCCTATTTCAACACCATCCCACTCCTTATCTACAATAAATGCATTTATTCCATAATGCTTCTTGTCGACATCTGTCTGGGCAATAACAAGATGTACTCTTGACGTACCACCGCTTGTAATCCAATTTTTCGTTCCATTGAGTAGATAATGATCTCCCTTATCTATGGCCGTAGTGCGCTGACTTGTCGCATCACTTCCAGCCTCTGGCTCTGATAGACAAAATGATCCTATCCACTCTCCTGTTGCTAGCTTAGTAAGATACTTTTGTTTTTGTTCCTCAGACCCGAATGTTTCCAAGCCCCAACAAACCAATGAGTTATTGACAGACATGATCACAGAGCAGGAGCTGTCGACCTTAGAAATTTCTGCCATCGCCAAGGCATAGGAAACGCTATCCATCCCTCCACCACCATATTGAGGATCAACCATCATTCCTAGGAATCCCATTTCAGCCATCATTCGTACTTGCTCCTTAGGGTAAATCATATCTCTATCTCTTTCTATCACACCTGGTAATAATTCCTTTTGTGTAAATTCTCTAGCAGCTTCTTGGACTGCTAGTTGTTCTTCGGTTAATTGAAAGTCCATTTGATCATTTTATCCAAATGTAAAGCATTCCTATAACATTCAAAAGTGTTTGTAATAAGCTTACAAGATGTTATCGCTTTTATTGTGCTAATGGTGTTCTTGTAGATCTAAAAATTACCTACCTGAGTCTTATATGGGCTACAGATACATGGGGGCAAAATCACCTCGATATTCCGTTCACCGATTTCTCAGAATAGAACTACCCTTCTTCTATTACCTCTAATAATGTACGAGAGGCAGCAAACTTATCTTTGTATCTCTCGGTATGTTCTTTTTGCAAACGTGGGGCTTCATTGACTTGATATAGGTGGAGAGATCTCATATCAGGGCACAAGTATTGTATGGAAAAGGTCTCTCCCTCTTCGGCGCCTTTAATAACTCTGGTCAATTTACAAGGAGGTAAAGTATCCCGTCTTCATGGCGTCTGTGATATGCGTAGACTGCATCCAATCCAGCCACTCTACTGACACATCTTCATCGAGGGTGATTGTTACATTGTACATTATGTGCGACATCGGTGCTGATACTATTGTAAATCATCTCCACGTAATACCCTAAACCTCTTTCTAGCATCGACAGCCAAGGTACTATCAGGATGGTCAAGAAATAGCTTTTCGTACAGATCCTTGGCTTTAACCAACTCGCCCTGATCTTCATACAAGCCCGCAAGCTCATTGATGGCATTGTCGCACCGAATCTCTTCCTGAAAATTATCAATAATCTTTTGATAGTTAACTTCGGCGAGATTATATTCTCGCTTTTGATAATGAATCCTCGCTCGGCTATAGAGTATATCATCTGCTAATGAGTGCTCTGGGAACAACATTTCGATAGAATCCAATTTAACTATGGCTTCATCATATTTGTGCTGATATATCAATAAGGCTGACGCGGCATACATCTCCATGGCAATTGTCGTTGTATCGAGTCCCAGATTATCCATGATAAAAACAGACATATCGATGGCGTCATTAGATATAAGTTTCGATGTTGATGCTTTGAGTATGTCAAACTGTGCCTGTGCCCACTCAAAGTCTCCATTATAGTATGACAATTGTGCATTCCTAAATCTGGCTTTCTCACCGATAAATTCCTCCTTAAAGTCCTTATCTACCTGCGAATAAAGGAGTGTAGCTTCCCATATACTGCCGCCTATAAGGTGATAGTCTCCCAGGGCAATCTTGGCATTGGCCTTGACGTATTTCTGCAAGCCTGGTATCGTCACCAAGTTGTCAAGAATACTCATGGCTTTGGGAATATTATTTATATAGAGTGCTTCCATTTCAGCATACTCATACATCACTAATCCAGTTTGTCGATTTCTACCAAACTCATCAAGAAAGGTCTCGTACTCTATTTCCAATGAGGTCAAATCCTCCTTAGTGTAATTAATGGACTGTGTGATCTTACGTCTCTTACTATCGAGTAAGTCCTTTTTTGAGTCAATATAGTAAGGTGAATTCACCCCTTTGGTTTCTATCACATATTCAAATGCCTCAATGGCAGTATTGAAGTCTTTATCATTTTTAGCGATCGTCCCAAGGTTAAATACCCTAACCCCGTTTTCTTGATATTTACGATCAAGAGCTCTGGCTTGTGTAAAAGCCTTTCGGTATTGCTTCCTTTGCAAGAATGACCATTCTAGCAACTCTGGGTAATGTATATTCTCAGCGTCTTCCTGCATTCGAGTATAAAGTTGCTTTTGTAGCTCAGTATGATCATCATCGGACAATGACTTTTGAAAAGTAGTCTTGAGCTGTGTGATCCTATTGGGTTGTTGGTTGGCAGTATTGAGATAGTAATGAAGCATTCTAGGAACGTTCCCTTTTCGCCTATAGAGGTCAGCTAAGTTATAAGCATACATCTCCGGTCTGTCCACCAGCAGAGCTCCTCGCTCATAGGTTTCTATAGCAAGGTCATACTTGGTTAAGCGTATAAATGAGCTTCCCAGCCGACTGACATTTGAAATATTGCTTCCGAGATTATCAATGGCACGTCGGTACTCTACCTCAGCATCCTCTGGTCTGAATTGCCGCTCATAGAGATTTCCCAATGTTACATAATATTGGACGGCATCAGGTTTTTCTTTAAGCATTTTTCTGATGATAGCCTCAGCATTGTCATATTCCTCTAGGTATATAAGGCTTTCAATGTACCTGTTAAAATAGTAGTCATTTTGCTTTGTACCCTTGTAAAGTTTCTCGTAGAGTGTAGATGCTTTTTCGTATTCACCGGTCTGGAAATACTGCTGTGCCAATTTAGATTCCTGACCATTAACGACAGCCGCTAGAATCACAAATAATGATAAGAGAATTGATCTAAAAAATAACGTCATACTCATTAAACGGTAAAAGCCCAGAACACATTCAATTATTGGCTAAAAAAATAGGCTTTATCCTTCAGTCTAAAGCCTATTTTCAATTTCTACTTTTCTAAATTTAACCCTTTAAGGTAAACCTGATAGGTAGTGTAAATAAAACTTTTACCGGACGTCCTCTTTGTTTTCCGGGTGTCCATTTCTCGGACATGTTATTCATACTCTCTACAACTTTCTTCGCTGCCTTGCCACATCCACCTTCAAGGTTTCTCAATATACTTATATCCTTCACACTACCGTCTTTATCTACAACAAACTGTAGAACGCACGAACCTTCGATTCCATTTTCTCTAGCTATGGTAGGATACTTAAGGTGCTTGTAAACATACTGAAGCATTTTGTTATCGGCACATTGTTTCTTATCGGCTTCACTACCTGCATCTTCACATCCTGGAAATCTAGGCATCTGCTCTACTATTCTGAATATTTCATCTTCGGGTTCTTCTTCCGGTTCCACAACGGGTTCTGGCTCATCCACCTCTGCCACAGGGGCATCTTCAACTATGGTTTCTTCATCCACACTCTCATCCACAAACTCTGGTTCATCCTCCTCCTCGATTTCTTCTTCAGGGACTTCCTCTATCACTGGTGGTGGTGGTGGTGGTGGTGGTGGTGGTGGCTCGGCAGTACGTGGGGGCTCTACTTCTATCTCTTCGTCAAGATCATCCATAAACTGAGAGACGTCTATGGTTTCCTCATAAGTCGTCCAGCTAAAACTAAGCAAGGCCAATGATACCGCTACAACAAGCCCGTAGAGCAAGAATGAACTCCTTAGAGAGAATGCATTAGCCTCAGGATACTTACTACGTGCCTTGAGACCTTTGCCATCTGATGAATATCTTTCCTTCAGTTCTTCTGCTGAATGAGATCTAAGCTTATGTCGCAAGAAGAAAATCAATCCAACTGTAAGAACAATCAGCCCTAATACAAGTAGCAAAACCATCATTCCTTTTAATTCAATATTGCCTAACATATTAGTCTTTTTAATAATTCTTCTGGTGAATATCACCTGCGAATGAACTGATAATATTAGTAATTATATCAGTATTCTCAAAATGTCGAGGTCATTCGTACTTAGAAGATGATCTCTCTGAAAGAATTGGTGCGTGGTTAGCCTATTAATTCCTGATAAGCCTCAGCTGACAGAAGGTCCTCAATTTCATCCGGATTTGAGAGATTTATTTTGACGATCCATCCTTCGCCGTAGGGATCCTCATTCAAGGTAGCAGGCTCGTCTCCCTCATTTTCATCTAGCTTCGGGTTGAACTCTAAAATCTCGCCAGCTAATGGCATAAATAAATCAGAGGTAGTCTTTACGGCTTCCACCGTACCGAATACTTCATCTTTCTGAAGTGTCTCTCCTACTGTATCCACTTCTACATAGACAATTTCTCCTAGCTCGCGCTGAGCAAAATCCGTGACACCAATAAGGGCTTCATCACCGTCAATTTTTATCCACTCGTGTTCACTGGAATATTTTAATTCTGAAGGTAAATCCATCAAGTTCTAGTTTTTCAGTTATTGTTGAGAAATTCTTTTACCCAGTCGCTAGTCACAGACTTTGGTCTCTCAAGTGGAAATCCTAGTGCTCTGGACCAGCATAATGATGCCATCACGCCTAATGATCGTGAAACACCGAATAATACAGTATAGAAACTGTACTCACTAAGACCATAATGAACCAATAAGGCACCAGAGTGTGCATCCACATTGGGCCAGGGGTTTTTGACCTTTCCTAATGAGTCCAATATGCCGGGAACAACATCAAATAGGTTCCAGACAATATTTACAATATCATCATCTTTAATATATTCCTCAGCAAAAACTTTTTGTGCTGTAAACCTTGGATCGGGCTGACGCAATACTGCGTGACCATATCCTGGGATAACTTGTCCTGATGCCAAGGTACTATTAATGTAATCTGCCAATTGTTCCTTAGTAGGCTTTGTAGTTCCTATGGCATCCGTCATTTTAAATATCCACTTTATCACTTCCTGATTGGCTAACCCATGCAATGGTCCTGCAAGAGAGCACATGCCACCTGCGAAAGATAGATATGCATCACTCAGAGTTGATCCAACAAGGTGGACAGTATGAGCAGAAGCATTTCCTCCTTCATGATCTGCATGAATTGTCAAATATAATCTCAAGAGACTCTTAAAGTCAGGATGATCTATTCCTAGCATGTGGGCAAAATTCGCCGCCCAATCCAGAGAAATGTCTGGCTGTATATGATCTCCGTCATGAAAACTTCTACGATAGATATATGCTGCAATGCGAGGTAGCTTAGCGATAAGATTCATCGCGTCTTCAAAGGTGGCATCCCAATATTCCGTCTTGCTCATCCCCTCAGCATATCTACGGCTAAAAATACTATCCGACTGAAGTGAAGAAATGGCCATGATAAATTGAGTCATGGGATGGGTGCTTTGAGGAAGCTGCTCTAGAATTTTGAAGGTTTGACTCGGAATATTACAACGACTGATCCATTGATCGGACAACCACTTCACTTCTTCGTCTGTAGGAACTTCGCCTACCAACATCAGCCAAAACAAGCCTTCCGGAAGAGGTTCTCTTCCACCTTTTGCACGAGGAAGAATCTCCTTTAATTGTGGAATAGAATAACCTCTAAATCTGATGCCCTCATTGGGATCTAGCTGAGATGTTTCCCAAACGAGACTTTTTACGCCACGCATACCTCCAAAAACCTGTTTTAGAGTAACGTCACCAACTGTCTTGTCTCCATTTTCCTTGAGTAATGTCCTCAGATCTGACCTAAGTTTACTCGACTTTTCAAAAAATCTTTCTTTCAGTAAATTCATTCAAACAATCACCTCTACTTTTGTGGTGGATTTAATCCCAATGCTGCATCCATCAAATCATCTAAACTCGCTCCTCGGGCTTTAAGCTCGCAGACTTTATCTCCTGTTTTTATTCTATTTTTATAAACATTCTCACGAAACGTATATCGTTGTGAATCGTTAAAGAAGAGTTCGATAGAGTTATTAGACCCTCTAAAAATCGATCTTCTTTTGTCACGATACAACTTCTCATCTGTCGATCTCAATGTCTCAATTTTAATAGATCCTTATACTTCCTTTCTAATACATCCATTACCTTTTCTTCTTGATCTGACGTAAAGTTGTACAATATATTCAGGGAGTTGTACTCATCCACAAGTGCATCCATATCTACTGATTGACCAATAGCGAAGATGCTCATGAAGAGAAGCAGGGTACAAAATGAAATTCTCATAGCAAAAAAATATTTAATGCGGAAATCTACAATTATAATACGAGTAATGGTCTAATTTCGTCACAAATTTTTAGCTCATTTAGTACTTTTTAACGGTTTTAATACATGTTTGCCATACAAGACAAATTGATAAGCGAAGATCTCCTTTCCGAATATTTTGCGTGCAATCTAGACAAGTGTAAGGGTGTTTGTTGTCGAGAGGGAGACTATGGAGCACCACTTGAAGATGAAGAAAAGAAGATTCTTGATGATATGAAGGACATGCTTCATGACGAGCTGGAACCAGATTCTGCCTTATTGCTTGAAGAAAAAGGACCTTATCAGTTCTTTGAAGAGAATAAGAAATGGGGTACTACACTGCATAATGATGGTCGCTGTGTATTTCTTAAAACCGAAAATGGGATTGACCTCTGTGCACTTGAGAGCTTGCATATGCAAGGAAAATCATCCTTCCTCAAACCGGTTTCATGTCACTTATATCCTGTGAGAATAGAGAATCTATCCGGAGTTGACATCGATGCACTAAATTACAACCAATGGGATATTTGCAATCCCGCTTGTCATAATGGCAAAGAGAGAAATATCAAGGTCTATGAATTTGCAAAAGAAGCAATGGTAAGAAAGTATGGAAAGGACTTTTATGAAGAGCTGGATGCAGCGGCTAAAAAGTACTTTTGAATCAAAAGTACACTCACAATTTTATCATTTCTAATGTTTTGATATCAGACGTAAAGAGTCTACCTTTGCAAGCTTTTTTAAGCGCTTTGTCTTTCTAAAATATTAACAGAGATTATAATGGCATTAATAGGTACTATACGAAAGAATTTTTGGTTTGTTCTTATCCTTCTCGGACTCGCACTGGCGGCATTTGTAATGATGGACATGACAGGATCAAGCAATCCAGGTGGAGGGACCAATCCCATTGTAGGTCAGGTCGGCGGTTCAAAAATCGAATACAACGCTTTCCAACGCGCCCAATCGGCGTTATACTCTTCTGGAGATCATTATGCCAATCAAAATCAACTTTGGAATTATTTTGTAGAAAAGGCAATAATAGATGAAGAATCTGAAAATTTGGGAATAAGAGTCAGTAGTGAGGAATTGATGGATCTTCAGTTTGGCCAAAATATGAGTCCGGTCATCAGAAATAATTTTACAAATCCTCAGACTGGTCAAGTGAATGTAGAGCAGCTAAATCAATTTAAGCAGGCTTTAGAATCAGGTAATTTTACCAATGAGCAGCTTAGGGTATTTTGGGGCGAACAGGAAAAACAAGTAATCACGGTACATAAGCAAGGTAAGTTGAATAATCTCGTAGCTAAAGGGATGTACTCACCCACTTGGATGATAGAAGCAGATCAACAACTAAACAGTACCAGTGCTACACTCATTCTTGTGAAGATTCCATTTGACAATATTCCAGATAGTGAGGTACAAGTCAGTGATGGTGATTTAAAAGCTTACTTAGATGATCACATTGTTGAATTTACGCGAGAAGATGAAACCAGATTAGCTGATTATGTCGTATTTGATGTTGTAGCCAATGCGGAAGATTCTTTGTATTGGAAAGATAAGGTAGCTAGCCTACTAGATGAATTTAGAACAACAAATGATGATTCTCTATTTGCAATTAATAACAATGGTAATTATCGAAATTACTACTATAGTGTAGATGAGATGCCGGAGCTTGTACAATCATTTATCGGTGATCTAAATGAAGGTGACGTTTATGGCCCATATGAAGAAAGTGGAGCCTTTACTGCGATCAAGTTGATTGACAGCAAGTCAATTCCCGACTCTGTAAATGCGCGTCATATTCTCAGAAGAGCAGATGTTAATGATCCAGCACAGTTGGATGCAGCCAAGGCTTTTATAGACTCTATGTACATGCTTGTGACCAGTGGGAGGGCAGATTTTGACACCCTTGCACAAAAGAACAGTCATGATACCGGATCTGGATTAAAAGGTGGAGACTTGGGTTACTTCGTTCAAGGTTCTATGGTTCCAGCATTTAATGATGTGTGTTTCTATTCTGGTAGCGAAGGAGGTTACTATGTGGTTGAATCACGATTTGGAGTACATCTCATCAATATTCTAGACAAGAAATATCTCAATCAGGACGAGAAGAAAAGAGTTGCTTTTCTCGGCTACCCCATTATACCTAGAGAAGATACTCAGAATGAGGTGAATACCTCTGTGGCCGATCTATTGGGTGAGCATAGAAATATAGAGACCTTAAGAACAGCATTGGAAAATAGAGATGATGTATCTCTCGAGATATCACCGGAATTAAAAAAAGATGGCTTTCAATTTGGTACAGTAGGCGGAGGCGCAACAGGCAGAGATATGGTAAGATGGATGTATGATGAGGATGTAGAGGTCGGTGATGTTTCGCCGGAAGTTTACACTTTTTCTGACCCAGCGCTATACTATGACAACAAGTATGTGGCAGTAGCACTACGTAAAATCAATAAAACCGGAGCAAGAAGCCTGGATGATGCAAGAGAAGAGATTACGGGATTGGTAAGAAATATGAAAAAAGCTGATAAAGTGGCAAGTGATGTAAGTTCTAGCGACTTATCGTCAATTGCATCTAAGTATTCAGTAACTATAGACACCGTTGAAAGTGTATCATTTGCGAGTCCGACCTTGCCTGGAATTGGCGTAGAGCCCAAGGTTATAGCTGCTGCAATGACAAGGGAACCAAATCTTGTATCAGGTCCCATAGCTGGAGAAAACGGTATCTACTTTATCAATGTAATGAGAAGATCAGAACCAAGCATATCTTCAAATCTTCCTGTACTGAGAACCACGGCAACGACTCGGCAACGAGCTAAAGTCTCTGAATCTCTAATGAAGTCTTTACGTAAGAATGCCAAAGTCGTAGATGGTAGGTATCAGCTAAACATGTAAAGAATGTTATCCGACGGTATATTTTATTGTTGTATTGTTCGTTGATATACTGATGTTGAATCAAACCAATCTATACCTCAGTGTGCTAACATGCCTGCTTATATACTCTTGCAAGCACAATCCTTATACAACTGTTGAGATCAAAGGTGAAAATGGTAATATTATTCACAGGTATCAGTTTGTGGGTGACTCTATGAAAGATGGCCTCAGCCAACACTTTCATGAGAATGGTGCAGTTTCTATTACGGAAGAATACAACATTGGAGTTCTCCAAGGAAAAAGGACACACACTAGAGCAGATGGTAGTATAGAAATAGAGGAGCGGTATGTTGATGGACTGATGGAGGGTGAGTACAAGGTATATCATGCCAATGGTAAACTCAAAGTCATCAGTCAATACACTGGGGGAGAACTAACCGGTATCCTAAAGTCTTTTGATGAAAGTGGCATAATAAAAGAGGAAGTCAACTTTAAAAATAATGAAGAAAATGGCCCATTTAAGGAGTTTCATGAAAATGGAACGATTCGATGGAAAGGATCCTATCTTAATGGTGATAATGAATTTGGATTGCTTGAAGAATACGACGAATCAGGTAAATTAATTAAGAAAATGATGTGCGATAGCCTAGCACTTTGTAAAACCATATGGACATTAACAGAAGGAGTTATAGCACAGTAGCAATTGTAATCGTCTTGATCCTGTTCTTGACTTCGATGAGCGGACAAATAGGTGGACGTAGTGTCTATGAATTTATAAACCTCCCTAGCTCTTCGCGTGTCACAGCCCTCGGCGGAAGTCTCATTACGGTTGCTGATGATGATGTCGCCCTTGGATTTCAAAATCCAGCACTCATCACAGATTCTATGCGTCATAACCTTACATTTAATCACTCTTTCCTATTTGCTGGCACGAGCCATGGAACATTTAATTATGGCCTTAGAATTCCTAAGACAAATCTTGATGCGCACCTCGGTGTGAAGTATATCAGCTACGGAGACTTTGTGAGAGCTGATGAGATCGGCAATGAGATAGGGTCTTTCTCAGCAAGGGAAACTGCCATTACCATGGGTGCCGGTTATCAACTCAATGAGCGTATTCGAATTGGCGCGAACCTTTCAGCGATATTTTCCAGCTTTGAATCATACTCGAGTACAGGACTTACTACAGATTTAGGAATCCATTATCTCAATAAGCAAAGCAAATTTGCTATCGGAGGAGTTATAAAAAGCCTGGGAGTCCAGTTATCGTCCTTTACTTCCGAAAGGTCGAAGACCCCCCTTGACATCCAGATAGCTGTATCTAAGCAACTCAGGTATCTTCCATTCAGAATTACCATTACTGCCCATCAACTTCAACAATGGAGTATCAGATATGATGACCCCAATATAGCGCCGGAGACAGACCTTTTTGGTCAAGAAGTATCAGAGAGTAAATTCTCTAATGAGCTTGATAATTTCTTTCGACACTTTATTTTTAGTGGAGAGTTTCTATTGGGAAAGCACGAAAACTTAAGATTACGTATCGGCTATAGACATCTGATGCGTAGGGAATTGTCAGTTGCAGATTTTAGGAGTCTTAGCGGCTTTTCCGGAGGATTCGGTTTGAAGATATCTAAGTTTAGGATTGACTATGGTCTGGGCTATCATCATCTAGCTGGAGCAAGTAATCACCTTAGTTTTTCGGCTAATCTGAGAGAGTGGCGAAAGAAGCTTTAGGAGTATGACTTATTTAATTGGTTGCTTCTGTAAAGCCCTACTGGTCAATTAGAACCATATCAGACTAAATCATCCCCAATACAATAATCATTGTTTTATTGTTTATTTGATCTTCAAACGGAGCACAAATAATGAAGATTTTTAATTTTAGTGATACTTTTAATAAGCTTGCTAGTAGTTCGGTATTGACCCTTTCTATTGTGTTGATATTTATCTCATGTGGTAGAAATAAATCCCTCGATTCACCATCACCTACCATTCCTCGCAAGAATCAAATCGCAAATCCTCCCATTGCCTTTCAAGATAGTTTGTCTAAGATCATTAGCGAAGAATACGACAGTATCCATGGATTCTTGGGTATCAGCATAGTCGATGCAGTATCAGGAAAGGATATCTTTTCCCTTAATGATAACAAGTACTTTATCCCAGCATCAAATACCAAGTTGTTCACATACTACACTGCGCTGAATATCCTCGGCTACAAGTTGCCGGCACTGGCTTACAGACGATCCCATGACTCTCTGATAATCAAAGGAACAGGATACCCGATTTTATTGCACCCATATCTCAAAGATGATGGCAAAATATTCAAACTACTGTCTGAATCTACAGACAAGATATACCTTGATTTATCCAATTTTCAAACCTCAGTTTATGGGTCAGGATGGGCCTGGGACGATACCAATTATTCTTATCAAAGGCAAATATCATCCCTTCCTATATATGGAAACGTCCTCTGGATAGGCAAGGAATCAGACTCAACTTTTCTTAAAGTAGATCCTCCTTTTTTTAAATCATTTGTCAGCTTGGACACGACCGGCAGTGCTACTCAGTTTTTACAAAGAATTCGTGGAAATGACATTGAAGTTAACTGCTCTGTCTCTAGTAAGGTAGATCGAGAAGTTCCCATTTATATTACTGACAGTCTGCTGATAGATCTACTCTCAGATACATTGGGCAGGCGAGTAGATAAGGTGAATGGCTCAGACTCTTCGTCATACTTTAGAAATATTATGGATGGAACTAGTGATAGCCTTTATAAAAAAGTCCTGGTTGATAGTGATAATTTTATTTCAGAGCAGCTTTTGATCATGTGTAGCCATATCTTATTTGACACTCTGAGTACAAGGAAGGTAATAGATTTTAGTAAAGAGAATATTATAAACGGTATCCCTGATGTACCGAGATGGGTTGATGGATCAGGGCTTTCAAGGTATAATCTAATGACCCCAAGGTCCCTCACATGGATACTAAATCGCATCTATCGAAAATCAGAGCTCAATAAAATCAAGAAACTATTCCCACGCCCTGGAGGAGGGTCATTGAGCAATCTTCCTTCAACAGACATTGAGATATATGCTAAGTCGGGAAGCTTAAGCAACAATTACAATCTGTCCGGGTATTTGATTACTCAAGGAAATGACATACTTTACTTCAGCATTATGAACAATCATTATATGTCACCTTCGTCAGAAATCAGAAAAAAAGTCATTCGATTATTGAAATACGTTGCCACATGGAAAGATGGAAAATAGTACTCATTAAAAGTATACTCTTGATAGGCATTCTTCAACTCAACAGCGTTGCATTCTCTCAATCGTCTGAAGAATCAGGTGACAAGAATGCTATGATCACTGAGTTGGGTCTTCACTATATAGTCAACGTTAAAACCAATAGAAATAAGTATGGCGACATAACCTTAAATCTTGGCTGGAATCGAAAGTATATGAAGGGGAAAAATTTTAGGGATCTTTGTCTCGAGCGGACTATATTTTCACAGTGACCAGCCTGAACTTTCAGTTTGCTCTATATGGCCGCTATGGAAGAAAGATTGGAAAATATTCTGAATGGAATGTATCTCCTGGAATTCTGGTTTTTAATTCTGAAACAGAAAGGTTTGGTGGGTTTTCATTCGGAGCCAATTATAAATTCTCTAAATATGTCGGCTTATCTAGTCGCTTAGATCACATTATTTACCCTGAAAAGAAGAATGAGTGGGTTTATAACATTGGATTCCATACGTCTCGAGAAGCTTCATTGTAATAAACAACTACGCTAGGTGTTCTGGGAGGATTATTGGTCTTGGCTTTCTTAAACTCGATAGGAATGTAGATGTAATTCTTTCTTGCTGAGCATTACTATCTAGAAATATAGGACTCAACTTACAGTTTCTTCCTCAATGTCCTCCTCCATCCTTTGCAGTAGTATCCTTGCCTCTTTCAGATTCTTTACACCATCTTTGATCATGATAAGATACTTAGTAGTTTGCTTTAGAGTAGTATTATTTTCATGCCCTTTTTCAGCAACGTATGCGAGGATTCCTTTGAAAGTATCAGACTCGAAATAAGGCGACTGCCCATTGCTGAGAAAAAAGCAACGCATTTTTCTATTCTTAAGGGAGATGCGTTCAAATCCTAGTTTCTTGCTGATCCATCGCAAGCGTAAGCCATTAAAAAGCTCCTCTACCTGCTGAGGTATCGGACCAAATCTGTCTTTCAAGGTAGACCTATACTTCATCAATCCAGCTTCGTCCTTGACGCCATCAAGTTGTGAGTAGAGCCTGAGTCGTTCCTGGATGTTATTGACATAGTCATCCGGCATGAGCATTTCTATATCTGTATCTATGTCCACCTCACGCACATAATTCTTCTCTTTCTTGTTTTCCTCTTTAAAGAGTTCTTTAAACTGCGTTTCCTTCAATTCGTGGATGGCTTCTTCGAGAATCTTCTGATAAGTATCAAATCCTATATCTGCAATAAAGCCGCTCTGCTCGCCACCCAATAGATTCCCTGCACCTCGAATATCTAGGTCCCTCATTGCGATATGAAATCCACTTCCTAGATCAGAAAATTCCTCAAGTGTTTGTAAACGTTTCCTGGCGTCAGTCGTCAACACCGACAATGGTGGCGCAAATAAGTAACAAAACGCTTTCTTATTGGACCGCCCTACTCTTCCCCGTAACTGGTGCAAATCACTCATACCGAAATGATGTGCATTGTTGATGATGATTGTATTGGCATTGGAGATATCGAGACCGGTCTCAATGATATTTGTACAAATCAATACATCAAACTTGTAATCAATAAAATCAAGCAGTGTTTTTTCCAGGTCCTTGGACTCCATCTGTCCATGAGCTGATGCTACCTCCACATCAGGGCAGAGTCTTTTTACCATCGCCGCAATGTCGGGTAAGGTCTTTACTCGATTATGTACAAAGAACACCTGACCTCCTCGATTGGACTCGTAATAGATCGCATCTCTTATGAGCTCGTCATTGAAGACCCGCCGCTCGGTGTGTATGGATTGCCTATTGGGTGGAGGAGTACGTATGATGGACAGATCTCTTGCCGCCATCAATGAAAACTGCAATGTCCTGGGAATCGGTGTAGCCGTGAGGGTAAGCGTATCCACGTTGACCTTCATTCCCTTGATTTTCTCCTTAGCAGCCACACCAAATTTCTGCTCTTCGTCAATAACCAACAATCCAAGATCCTTGAATTTCACTTTTTTATTAAGCAAGGCATGGGTCCCTATAATAATCTCAATCTCTCCACTTTCCAGACGTTTATAGATCTGGGTCTTTTCCTTTGTAGTTCTAAATCTATTTACATAATCCACCGTTACACCAAACTCTTTTAGACGATCATTCAATGTATTGAAGTGCTGTAGGGCTAGAATGGTCGTAGGAACAAGAATCGCAACCTGTTTTCCATTGACTACGGACTTGAATGCCGCCCTTATCGCTATTTCTGTTTTTCCAAAACCTACATCTCCACAGATAAGTCTGTCCATAGGCACCTCCTTCTCCATGTCTCCCTTTACATCGATCGTCGCCGTCAACTGATCTGGTGTGTCTTCGTATATAAATGAAGCCTCGAGTTCATTTTGCAGGTAACCATCCGGTGGAAATGCATGACCCTTTGATGCTCTTCGTTTAGCATATAACTTGATCAACTCATTGGCAATGTCCTTGATTTTTCGCTTGGTCTTGCGCTTGAGTGTTTTCCACGCATCTCCTCCTATCTTGTGCAGTTTGGGTTCTGAACCATCTTTCCCCACAAATTTTGAAATCTTATGGAGGGAATTGATACTCACATACAGGATGTCATTGTTCTGGTATATGAGTCTAACTGACTCTTGTATATGGCCATTAATATCTATCTTCTCAAGGCCAGAGTATCTGCCTACGCCGTGATCTATATGCGTCACAAAATCACCTGGCTTTAGCTCGCGTAGCATCTTGAGATTCATAGCTTGCTGCTTGGTAAAGCCTCGCTTGAGTTGGTACTTATAGAATCGTTCAAATATCTGATGATCGGTATAGCATGCAACTTTTGCCTCCTTGTCCACAAAACCCGCATGAATGGACAGGGGCACAGGATGAAAATCGACTTTGGCATCTAGATCTTCAAAGATCGCATGAAAGCGCTCAATCTGTCTGGCACTATCTGTAAAGAGAAATACCTCAAATCCCTTGGCAGTCTTTTCTTGTAGGTCAGAGATGAGGAGTTGGAAATTCCTATTGAAACTAGGCTGTGGCGAACTGTTATAATCGATCGTCAGATCTGGCTTTACCGAAATATTCCCCCGCGAAAGACTCAAGGTCTGATAGTTCGACATCTCTCCAAGGATATCTTTTGGATAAATAAATGCACGTTGGTCGAATATTTCTTTGAGCTCTTCCTGGTCTTTGAGCTTACTCAACGTATCAGCAAATTCTTCTGCTTTCTCGAAACATTGTTGCACCTTACTTACCAGCAGCTCAATGTCTTTAATCCATAGAATCGTGTCTTCTTTTAATACATGAAAGACAGAGACTTTATCTGTTTGCTTAAATTTTAAGTTGACATTGGGAATAATCGACACTTTACGGATGCCGCTTACGGAGAGTTGATTAGTGGGATTAAAAGTACGTATCGACTCTACATCAGTATCAAACAGCTCAATTCTATAAGGCCATTCATTTCCGTAAGAAAAGATGTCTATGATTCCTCCTCTGATCGCAAATTGCCCTGGTTCATATACAAATTCAACTCGCTCAAAGCCATATTCACTTAATACTTCTATCAGCGTATCGACATCCGCTTTCTCACCAGTACTCAGACTGATTTTGTGCTCCTCAAGCAATCTGGGATCGACGACTTTCTCAAAGATTGCCTCCGGATAAGTGACCACAATTTCTATGCCTGACCCAATGCTTATTTTATTGACGATTTCGGTACGCTGGAGTACGTTATTTGTAGACATTTCCTCGAAAGAAGCCGGTCTTTTAAAGGAATTAGGGAGGAAATAAACCTTGTCATCGCCTATCAAGTGCGATAATGTATTGTAAGTATACGCAGCATCTTCTTTGTCCAAGCCTACGTATATATGTGGTCGAGAAACTTCACTAAAAATTGCAGCCAAGGCAAAGCAATCCTGAGCTCCTATAATTCCATTCACCTGAATGATAGAAGGGGACCTGTCTCGGCAAGCAGATATGAGTTTTTGCGTCTGTCCATCCTCTGCTATCCTCTGCATCAGACGCTGAAGATTACTCACAGAGCAAAGATAACTTTATCAGTCCTTTCTTTTCTGTGATTAGTCGAAAATGAAATGTCCTAGATTAAATAAGTATTAACTCACATAAATACATGAAACTTCTCAATACAGGTAAGCGTTAATTTAGAGCAGATACCAGAGTCAATGAAAAAGTTAATAAGCAAATACAGGCACAAAGGAAACATGTCCAAGGTCATACCATTCCTCAAGAGACATCTAAAAAAGACCAACGTACAGCTAAGCTATTCCGCCTTGCTAATGTTCTATGCTTTTAAAAGTAAGAATACTCCTTGTTGGGCAAAAAACATCATCATGGGTGTTATAGGATACCTTCTTATGCCTATCGACTTGTTGCCTGACTTCACACCAATCATTGGATTTACGGATGATTTGGGAGTATTGGCTTTTGGTCTGGTAACTACTGCCTGTTATGTAGACGATGGCGTGAGAGAAAAATCTCGGGCCAAGATGGACAAATGGTATAAGACATACAACGAAGAGGATTTGGTAAAAGTTGATCAGCGCCTATAGCTTAACTGACCCGGAAGCATAAACCTCTTTCTTTAAGTCCTCAACATCAATATTAAGTTTGTGAAGATCATCTATGTCCTGGTCAAAAAACTGGTCCCAAACCGGATATGAAAAAGCGAAAGCTACCACAAGTCCAATTACGATCCACATTCCCTGAAAATCTCTAAAGTAATCGGTGAACAGATACATTACCAGTGGAAAAAAAACAATATAGAACAAACGTACCATTCTGAGTCTTGTCTCTTTTGTCTCAATACCTGATTGTACATATTGAATCTTGTTAGATAGTTGAGAGGCCTCATCTTCACTTATCTCTCTGAGTCTTTGCCCTAGTCCAATATTGGCCAATCCCCGCGACTTCATAGTCGACCTATAGTATAGAACGAAAAGAACGAATAAAATCAATGGCACGAGTCTAAAGGTAAATCCATCTTTGATAAAACTAACCACACATATAAGGCATAGAAGTCCTGCAAGTATTGCAAATGCCATATTTAAATAGTCAGCATCCCTGCTCGATCTTAATTTCTCTAATATTTTATCCAATCTAGTCTCAGCTATGGATGAGGTCTGGATCACTTCTTGGGACAAAGCTTCGCTAACCAGATCCTTCTGCTCAGCATATTTATCCTTTCTTACCATCCCGTCCATGTAAGAGAAAATTGTAATGTAAACTTACAAACGGATTGACAAAAAAAATCATTTACATTATGCAAATGGTCATTTAATGTTTCTAAAGCTTATATAAGGTTCCTTATTGGAAGGTATTAACCCAACTTGGCCGACGGAGAAATTAGTTTATTGATTTTCAGTGACTTAGAAAATCAGTGGTACACTACATATTTTTTTGTAGGGGTTTGAGTGTGCTTACATTGGGTGGCAGAATAAATTTGCTGTAGTTGTTCAATGGGCTTAGAAGGTATGCGCATATGAATCACCTTTTTATCCGTAGGAAGCACAACAGTTTGGATAGTATGGGTACTCAATATTCTAAGTATGTTTCTCCAATCGTATGTGAGACCATGTTGCTTTAGCATATACCGAATCGTATTAACAAGTTGATAAGCTAAAACTGTCAAGTAGATATGACTTTTGATTCGCTCGTCTTTTTGGTGGTGAATGGGTCTAATTTGCAGGTCAGTTTTTAGACACCTAAAGGTTGATTCAACTTCACGGATGGTGTTGTATATATCCCATAATTGATTTTCGGTTGGATCTGAATAATTTGTGCGCAAAAAATATACCCCTTTTGCTTTGTCTTGTTTTACTTTCGATGTTTTCTTGATCCAACTCATATCCGTGGCAATACCTTGGCACTGCTCAACATTAATATCATACCGTCCCGATACTCGAAGGTGTTTTTGTTTTGCTCGACCAATACGCTCCCATACTTTTTCGATCTTCTTGGTTCCTCCTTTTTTGTCAATGGCCTTTTTTATGGTTTCCAGGTTTTCTTCAAATCTCTGGACTAATTTACCATCCATCGATTGCTCTTTTTTTCGCTTGCCATCACTTTGAACATACATCCATGTATCCGTATATCCTTGTGGCTGGAAAATGTATAGCTCGACCTTTTGCTTGTCATCTTTATTAAATATAGTCACTCGCTGATCAACGTCCTGCGCTGGATAATCTTTGAGGCGTTTACGTGATACACAAACATACTTGTATTTCCTGGCCCTCAGTAATGCTAAGTTGTCTTCTGTTGCAATACCCGCGTCTATGACTACTGTGCGTTCAATATCGGGTTTTGCATACTTCTCCAGATCTTTTATCATATCATCAAGTGTCGTTGCATCTGCCCTATTCCCCTCATAGATCCTAGAGTGTCGTATAAAGCCTTCGGCGTTTATGACACCCGTAAATACAACTATTGGACAATCATTTCGCTTTTCTTTACTCCTTGCGTGACGTGCTATTTTACTCTGTCTTTTACTTGTTTCAAAATAAGTATTGCTAATATCAAAAATCACAAGTTTGTCTTTTAAACCAAACATGTCTGTGACCCTATTGTAAATAAATTGATCAATTCTGTCTTTGTTATTGTACAACTTATCGGCAATGGCATATAGTTGTTTGTGTGTAATTTTTTCTTCCTGTCGGTAGCAATGTTGGAGCTCGCTATTGGTCTGTAAAATTTGGGCTGTCCTATGTTCAGAGCATGCAAATATGGCTCGTGCAGTAATACTTATTAATGCTTTGTTTATTTCAACTTTAGTTAATCCCATTTGCTTAAAACAACGGGCAAGCTCTAGTTTATCCAGTATTTGCTTGCATAGATTTTCTGCACCAAAACTACGTACTTGTTCTACTCTCAAACCCTTTATATCTAATCGGTGAAACTCCGCTTTGTTTGGTGGGGGAGGTATGGACGTCGGTGCGGGCTTACCCTGCAACTCATATTTAATAAGATATTTTTCATAGTAGCCCAAAGCAAGCTCTTCGAGCTCCTTTGGATACTTCGATGGAAACAAGTCCGGTTGTCCAAAAATTTTACTTTTTAACATGGCCAATACAACGGCACGATTGGCTTTATCTGCCAATATCTTATCTGAGCCTAAATACAAAATGGAAAATTGCTTGACTTTACCGTCAATCCTGGAAGTCTGGGCCAAAGTGTATTGATAAAATATTTTGGAGTTCTTACTACGTTGTTTTTTGACACATCTAATAAACATGAAAGCAAAGATACAATGAAAATTGCATAAAACCAATAACCGTACACTACTACAATTGAAAAACTAATAATACAATAACTGATTATCAGTCTGTTAGACACTCGTAGACACTCATATTTGTCGAAAATTGTTGCTTCTTGAAACTCCTAAGCCAAGTTGGGTTAAAGTGCTCATATGTGACTTTTCCCTACTAGGGTCAGGGCAATAAAAAAGCCATTTACATTATGCAAATGGCTCTAGAGAGTTACTTATTGTTGATTTTATTCTTTGACGCCCTGAACCAGAAGAGCTACCTCATTGTGAAGCACTTCTACAAAACCCTTCTTTATTTCAAATGTCTTATTCCCTGACTGTGCAGTTATCTTTACCTCTCCTGAACCTAATGACGATACGATAGAGGCATGCCCTTTCAATATCTCAAACTGTCCAGTGGTACCGGGAACTTTGACCGATGAAATAGGTCCATTAAATATTTCCTTTTCTGGTGTAAGTACTACAAGATTCATATTAATTCTCTACTTCTGCTAATAATTTTTTACCCTTCTCGATAGCATCATCAATAGAACCTACCAGGTTGAATGCTGCCTCAGGATACTCATCTACTTCTCCATTCAGAATCATATTGAATCCTCTGATGGTTTCCTCGATAGGAACAAGTACTCCTTTTAATCCCGTGAACTGTTCCGCTACATGGAAAGGCTGAGATAAAAATCTCTGTACTCGACGTGCTCTGTGAACCACGATTTTGTCCTCTTCTGACAATTCTTCCATTCCTAGGATAGCGATGATATCTTGAAGTTCATTATATCTCTGAAGAATGTTCTTTACCTTCTCAGCAGTATTATAGTGCTCCTCACCGATGATGGCGGGATCAAGAATTCTGGATGTTGAATCCAGTGGATCCACTGCAGGATAAATACCTAATGATGCAATCTTACGACTCAATACTGTAGTAGCATCAAGGTGAGCAAATGTCGTCGCTGGTGCTGGGTCAGTCAAGTCATCCGCTGGCACATATACCGCTTGTACGGATGTAATAGACCCTCTCTTAGTAGAGGTAATCCTCTCCTGCATAAGTCCCATCTCAGTAGCCAATGTCGGTTGATAACCAACAGCCGACGGCATCCTTCCCAGAAGGGCTGACACCTCAGAACCTGCCTGTGTAAACCTAAATATGTTGTCTATAAAGAAAAGTATGTCCTTCCCTCCTGTAGGATCTTCTAAGTCACCATCCCTAAAGTATTCGGCCACGGTCAATCCAGATAATGCTACTCTAGCTCTCGCACCTGGAGGCTCATTCATCTGACCAAAAACCAATGTAGCTTTTGACTTCTCGAGATCTGCCTTACTAACCTTAGATAAGTCCCATCCACCTTCTTCCATGGAGTGCTTAAAGTCCTCTCCGTAATTGATTACATCGGATTCGAGAAACTCTCGCAATAGGTCATTCCCCTCTCTCGTCCTTTCTCCAACTCCTGCAAAAACAGAAATCCCTTCATAAGCCTTGGCAATGTTATTTACCAACTCCATGATGAGTACTGTCTTACCTACACCAGCTCCACCAAACAATCCAATTTTTCCACCTTTCTGATATGGTTCTATAAGATCGATTACTTTGATTCCTGTAAAGAGCACCTCTGTCTCTGTGGACAGGTCTTCATACCTTGGTGGCTTTCTGTGTATAGGATAGGCATCGTCTCCTTTTTCTACCAGTCCAATGCCATCAATAGCTTCACCAACCACATTGAAAAGTCTTCCTTTAATCACGTCTCCTACGGGCATTGTGATCGGTTGTTCGAGATCAACGACCTCCATACCCCTCACAAGTCCATCTGTAGAGTCCATCGCTACCGCTCTCACACTATCATCTCCAAGATGTTGTTGAACCTCAAGGACAAGATCATCCCCACTGAGTCTTTTCACTGAAAGCGCATTCAATATCTCTGGTAAATTAGATCCTTCAGCCGCAAAACTTACGTCTATTACGGGTCCTATTACTTGCTTTATCTGACCGACATTTGCCATAAAAAATTAGTCTATTTTATACCTAAATAATGAGTTTCTAAAATTCGCTGCAAAGATAGCCGAATAGATAAAAAAGATGTCCTTTTATGACTTCAATTTATTCCTTAATGAAGATTTATTAATCAGTCGAATCAACAACTACTTGCTAGCCTTAATCCAAAAATTATTGAGTCCTTCTCCTTGGGTTATTTCTACCTGCTCCATATTGAGCATTTCCAATAGTGCGAGAAAGGTTACAATGGCATGGACCCTATTCTCTAGGGCTCTAAACAAGCCTTCAAACCTCAACTCTCCCTTGGTCTTAAGTCTTGTTCTTATGTAGTCTTGCTGTTCCTTGACACTATATGAAAATCTGACAATGTGATGGATGGTTTTATTCTTACGGTTCTCGTAATTCTCCAGTAGTCCATGAAATGTCTGAAGGAGTTTATATAATGACAATGACTCCAACTCGATATCTACCAGAGCGCGATTTGCCACCATCTTGAGTTCTTTTGATATACCACCACGGGCATGTTTTTTTGACCTTAATTCTTCAAGGTCTTTCATGTCATCAATGATTTCTTTGTAACGTCTGTATTCCAGCAATCGCTCGGCGAGTTCCTGCCTAGGGTCTATTTCATTGCCTTGTTCATCAATTTCTTTTCGGGGAATAAGCATTCTTGACTTGATACGCATAAGCGTAGCGGCCATAAGGATAAACTCACTGGCGACATCAAGATTGAGCTCCTCCAATTGCTTGATATAGGTTAGAAAATCATTGGTGATAGATGCAATCGGAATATCATGAATATCCAACTCATCTCTTTCAATAAAAAAGAGAAGAAGGTCAAATGGACCTTCAAACTGCTGAATTTTGATCTTATAGGACTCCATGATTATGGTGTAAAAATAAACCAATTCGCGAAGTATCGACATTTATATGCGATCGTTTTCACTTACCTGATTTCAAGAAATACAAGGCGTACAACACTTACTCTTTCTTCAAATCTCTAGGCTGCCGAAGTCCGACAATGCAATGCCTACCAGGTCGGTCTACACACTTACAAGTATCCATCACTCTTCATATAATGTTATTATTATTCCATTAAATAGAACATTATTCCATATATTGATGTTAACATTAACAACCATACGCGAGTAGTTACACCTCGAAGGTTAAAGGAGTTTGCTGAGAAGGAATCGGCTTCCAAGATACCCTTGTTACATTGGTATGAAATTGTAAAGCAAGCTAAATGGAATACTATAAGTGATATTAAAAAAGATTTTAATTCAGTTGACTATGTTGGAAACAATCGTTATGTGTTTAACATCAAAGGAAACGACTATTGTCTAGTAGCAATAATTATCATGGCATCAAAGAAAGTCTACATAAGGTTCATTGGGACTCATGACGAAAATGACAAAATTAACGTGAAAGAAATTTAATTATGACCAATTCTGAGTACAAAGCGAAATCCAAACGATTAGAAGTATTACTCAAGTTACTTACCGATAAGGGTAGACTCGATAAAAAGCATCAACTAGAACTTGACGAACTTTCAGATTCGATAGCAACATATGAAGAAGATCACTTTGCATTTAAGCCAAGTAATCTAATTGAAATGATTGAGCTGAGGATGTATCAGCGAAAGCTTAAACAAAAAGATGTAGCCGAAATTTTAGGTACAACACCTTCACGTGTGAGTGAAATTTTAAATGGTAAAAGAGGGTTGACAATTGAATTAGCTAAGGGATTATATACTAAATTGAATATCGATCCTACTTTAATTCTGACGGCGTGAATTTCCAAAGAATGATTGAGAAGAAGACTCCTCTCGTTTACTACCTTATATTAAATTGTAGCCAATAGACTAATCTTGTGATTATGCTTTCAGGAAAGATATACATGATCCCATGTCCCATTGTTGAATGGAATGTAGAAACCATTCCACCTGCCACTAGGGACATCATTTACGAAACGGTACATTTTATTGCCGAGCGAGCCAAAACCGCTAGGGCTTTCCTCAAAGCGATAGGACACCCAACACCAATGAAGGATATATCCATTATTGAATTGCAAAAACATGATCAGGATGATCAAGATGATCAAGAATGGCTAGCGTATTTGAATGAAAATCTTCCAAAATACAATGTCGGCGTACTATCGGAAGCAGGGTGCCCAGGCATTGCAGACCCTGGTAATCGAATAGTCGACTGGGCTCATAAAAACCAAGTGCATGTCGTTCCTCTGGTAGGGCCATCCTCGATCCTCATGGCTCTGATGGCATCTGGACTCAATGGTCAGAATTTTACCTTCCATGGCTACTTACCTGTGAAAAAAAATGAGCTAGTAAGTCGATTAAGAAAATTAGAACAAGTGGCTAGGAAGCACGACCAGACCCAGATATTCATGGAAACTCCATATCGAAACAATGCCATGGTTCATTCTTGCATTAGCACCCTAAGTGACACCGCTAGATTGTGCATTGCCGCCGGCATTGGATCAAAAAACGAAGATATAATGACAAAAAGCATATCAGAATGGAGAAAGTCAAGCTTGCCAGATATTCACAATATTCCCGCGATATTTTTGTTGCTTTGAGGTAAGAAAGATGTCATATAAACAACGGTTTTCCGTTAATCATGTTATTAAACAAAAATAGGCAAATGACAACACAATTTGAAGTGGCTAAGGATCATCTATCGGAAATGGGATATCTCGACATCGATGTAGATCCCATGATGAATCTTGAAGAGGAAATTGAGAGGCTCAAGAAAGAAAAAAACGCCATCGTACTCGCTCACTATTATCAGGAATCTGAGATTCAAGATATAGCCGATTATATAGGTGACAGTCTGGGACTTGCGCAGAAAGCAGAACAGACCGATGCCGACCTTATTGTGTTTGCCGGTGTCCATTTCATGGCAGAGACGGCAAAAATGCTCAATCCAAGTAAAAAAGTCATTCTTCCAGATCTCAAGGCTGGATGCTCTCTTGCGGATTCATGTCCGCCTCACATCTTCAGTAAGTTTAAAGAAAAGCATCCGAATCATATCGTTGTGAGTTACATCAATTGTACGGCTGAGCAAAAAACTCTTACCGACATTTGTTGTACTTCCTCTAACGCAGAGCATGTCATCAACAGTGTGCCGGCTGACAAAGGCATCATCTTTGCCCCAGATAAAAACCTCGGAGCATACCTTCAGAAAAAGACTGGCAGAGACATGATTCTCTGGAATGGGGCTTGTATGGTTCATGAGATTTTCTCGAACGAAAAAATCACCAAGCTTATCATTGCCCATCCAGATGCAGAGTTTATCGCTCACCCAGAATGTGAAGATCATCTATTGGAAAAAGCCCATTTCATCGGCTCTACTAGTCAGCTGATCAAGTATACCCAGGATAGCGACACTAAAAAATTTATTGTAGCAACAGAATCCGGTATCCTGCATCAGATGGAACTTAAGTCTCCTGAAAAGGAATTTATCCCGGCCCCTCCAGAGAACAATTGTGCTTGCAATGACTGTCCGCACATGAAGCTCAACACAATGGAAAAACTTTATCTTGCTATGAAATATGAATTACCAGAGATCATCCTTGAAGATTGGGTGATAGAGAAAGGGATAAAATGCATCAACCGCATGATGGATATCAGTGCCAAGGCAGGTCTTACATTGAGTAGTTACAATACAGAAGAATAATAATATCAAAGTAAATGAGAATAGAAGCAACATCCCCAGCAGATTATACATCTAAAGTACCCGAAGACCGCCAGTCGGTAATAAAAAAGCTTAGGGCCGTCATCCGTAAAAATCTTCCAAAGGGCTTCAAAGAAGAGATGAGTTACGGTATGATAGGTTATGTGGTACCACATTCATTGTATCCTGATGGTTACCATTGTGATCCCAAGTTGCCTCTTCCGTTTATGAATCTCGCGTCTCAGAAAAACTTCATCGCTGTCTATCACTCAGGCATCTATGCTGATACCAGCATCCATGATTGGTTTGTCAAGGAATACCCCAAGCACTCATCGCGAAAACTGGATATGGGCAAAAGCTGTATTCGTTTTAAAAAAATTGAGGATATCCCAGTTGATCTGATAGGTGAGCTGGCAGGAAAGATGACTTGCCAACAATGGATAGACATCTATGAAGCTAATGTGAAGAGGTAAACCTTTATTTTTTCTTGGACAGGATTTTCTCAAGGCTTACCCTGTAAATATTCCCCATCCCATTGTTTACATTTTGAGCCAGAGAGGTAAATTCATCGTAAGTCGTAACTACTTTATCTACAGGTGTCTTGCGCTCGCTCGTGAAGTAAAAGTTTCCACGGTGTACATCTACAAAAGGACAGTAGTCAAGGCTCTCCGTATTTATGTCTTTTCCTAGATTTAAGGCCTCAGTCCACTGACCATCTATATCCTTGACACTGACATATAAGTCTCCACCTCCCATACCATCCTCTCTGCCATAAGATCCAAAGATGATGTACTCTTCATCCGGACTAATAAAGGCATTGTATTCATAAAATTCTGTATTGATCATGGTGTCAAGCACAACAGGATGCAAATATTTGCCATCAATGAACCTGCTCATAAGAATATCCTCTCCCCCAAATCCATCATCTTTTGTCGCTGTGAAGTACAAATTTCCATTGGACGAAACAGAGGGGTAATACTCGTTGCTTTCAGTACTGATAACAGTATCCAAATTATATGGCTCTCCCCAGTCATCCCCTACTCTATCAGCAACCCAGATATTATAATCTTCCCTTTCTACATTCCCGTCAGTAGGTCGGTCAGATGCAAAAAACAACTTTAAACCATCGGGTGTGATGAAAGGCTCTATGTCCATGTGCTTTCCTGAGAATGACAATATCTCCGGCTCAGTCCAGATGTCATTTCTTTTAACTATCCTGACAAGACCACGCTTGGATTGCTTATAATCCCCGACAGTAAATATTACTTCATCTCCATGAGCAGATATTGCTATGTCACGCTCGTAGAGTCCTGTTGAGACCACCCCTTCAGCAAATAATTCAACTGATTCAGGACGATTATCGATTAGAACTACGTCCTTTTTTGATTGGCATGCAGAAAGAGCAGCAAGAATAATTATTAAAAGGTATTTCATATTGAGATCGCTTTTCAATGTAAACGAGAAAGATAAAATATATGTCTATTGCTAAGGCACTTGTGTTGCGGATATTACTGGTCTTTTTTTAACGAACTGGGGCTAAAGCCCAAGTGTCAGATAGAATTACCGTTGGCTAAAGCCATCGGTAAAAAAAACCTAAGTTTATATATACCCTTAACACGTGCCTCCTGCACTAGCTCAGAGGGATTGAACACTCATTTACCCTTATTTTGTTACAAGGCTCATTATACTTTGTTGAATTTCAGCAGCTTATTTCTAAGCTTGGGTATTATCTGGGCTCAAAGCTTCCGTATATCATAATCATGATTCTGAATTTTGTCTTATACTGTTATGTCCAATATTGGCCATTATGGATAATATTGATATCTTTATTACATGAATATTAGCTTCACAGATCAACAAGAAAAGTACATTCAAAATCAATTGAAATCCGGTGATTTCAAAAATGCCAGTGAAGTCGTTCGAGATGCATTGCGTTTGCACCGAGTATATCGGCATAAAATAATAGAGGACTTGCGAGCTGAAATCTCCAAGGGTTGGTCTGGTTCAGCCAGTTCCAGAACAGCTTCGCAAATTGCTCGGGATAAACGAAAAGCAATGTTGAAATAGGGCATGGAATTTTTCATCGAGATTTCTGCTGCTGCAGAGTTTGATTTGGAAGTTATTTTTGACTACACTGAGAATGAGTTCGGTGTTGATCAAGCAGTTAGATATGTATCATCATTTGATGATGCATTCGAAATGTTGCTATTACATCCCGAATCGGGAAGAGATCGTTCTGAAATTAGAGAGGAATTGCGCAGTATATTAAAAGAGCGACATGTGGTTTTTTATCGTATAAAGATTGACAGAATACGTATAGTAAGAGTACTACACGGTGCTAGAGATTTACCAAAACAATTTTCCGATTATTAATACATTTCAAAAATGCTTAGGTGTATTCACAAACAGATTGTATGGATCAAAAATTCCGATCCAAGAGTCTAGTGGCTTCCAGTAGTCATAGGACCAATGTATATCATCGTCCGATCCATGCCGTGATCTATAGATTACGGCTATTGATATTCAAACCCTTCAGGGTATTTCCTTTACTACTGAATTTCCCTTAGCATGTCCTTCCACTAAAGCATCAAGCGATGTCTGCTGAACATTCCGTTCAACCTAATAAAAAGTATTATACACCGAGTTAAGCAGACCCGTCAATCCCGCTAAAATCACGACGATCAATAACGATTGTAAGTATGAAATTTTAAAAGTCGGTCGGGAAATGGCTAAAAAAAACAACGGAAACACAGGTATAAAATACCGTCCTGATAAGGACCACACCCGGTCATTGCCTACCGGATTCCACTGCATGTACAATGACACTGTAACTGCTAAGATCATGGTCAGAGAAATGGCTAGAAACACCTTTCTATGTTTCTTTGGAAATGAAAACGGACGCTCCATATTCTTTAACAAAAGAAGAAGAAGCATATACAGACTAAGAATTCCAATAAGCCATGTGGGCAAATAATTTTTATACCAGCCAAATTTCCCAATATAATGCGCCCAGGTTGCACGGGCCGTTTCCGCATAAGATATAAGGGAAGTCTTAGCGAATGACAATGGATGAGTTACAATGTACTCCAATTGCTCTCCAGGGTCAACACCCTTATGAATTCCTTGTGCATCTCGTATATGAGTATCATAACGATCATATGGAATAAACAGTCCGCTACTATATAATGACCATAGCACAACGACGAGCATGGTCAGTCCTGGAATTCCATATTTTAAAAGTCGGGGTGTGGGCAGCATCTCATCCGGAACAAGAAACAAGAGAAATACCAAAGGAAAATATACTGGTTTATTTATCGATGTTACAAAAATCGACAATACCAATAATCCCACCCACCTCCAAGACAGTTTCTTATTTCCAGTGTAGATGGCCGAAAACATCGTGGCAATCCAAAAAAAACTCAATGCGTTACTTACGGTATCGCCACTTAAATTAGTATTGATACTCAGTGAAGCAGGTAATAATGCCAGAAAGGTAAAGAGCTCCTTATATACTGGTATAATCTTAATTGAAAAGAAAATAACTCCTATCCAAAAGAGAAATCCAGATATCCTACCTATATAAAGCTCGTTGATCGGTTTTAAATTAAATAGCCGTGACAAACCTATTCCAATGACATGTGGAATGTACAAGGTAGGTGAATAATAGCCCACGTTTGCAAAATCCGTAAACGCCCTTTTGCCGGTTTTCTGAATGCCATTGATATATCGGAAATCCTCATCATCATACTTCACAACATCGCTATTCATGATGCTATCAAAGTGGGACGTAAGTTGTAAATATGCCTCATCGATTTCCCCTCCTAGCCTATTCTCATGCAGGTGACACCCCATTATCGATCCTGTAAGGATGTGGGAGGTTCGATGAAAATGATTTGATTCGTCAGGTCCTTGTCCTGGTGGATTGATAAATATCATTGCTCCACCAAAAGACAGAGCCAATAATAAAAACAGATAATGAAGGGGTATAAAGATTCTGGTCACAGGTCTTGATTTTCTTCCACCATGTCAGCCTCCATTTCATCGCTAAACATGTAGTCGTTCCGCACAAAATCACACCAGTAGCACTTGTCATCATCACACAAAGTCCCGAACTTATGTTCATTGATATTTTTCCAGGTTTCCTCGACCTGTTGGCCCACTACTTCCAGATCTTTATCGGAAATGACGTACTTCTCATTTTTAAATTTGCCAGATTTTTTATCAGGTTCAACAAAATCAATAACACCAGAAGTCATATTCCAATTATGCTTTTTATCGCTGTCGACGAGCATTTTATAGAAGACAATTTGTCTCCAGTAATCCCCTCCTGCCGGTTTATTACTCGTCGGTGGTCTTAGCTTTGATTTGGTCTCACTTTTCTCAAATTTTCCTGTTTTATAGTCCACTACATTGATATAGCCATCATAGACTTCTACCATGTCAAGGACTCCTTTGATAGGCACTCCGTTATACTCAGCATTGTCGAGTTTACACTCCATCTCATAGGATTTTGCTGGAGATGTGTTTAACAGATTTTCATCATAGTAAGCATTCAGTATTCGTGTTCCATAGTCTATATATTCCCCATATTCTTTGTCTGTGAAGTGCGACTTCACCTCTTGCATGCCTCTATTAAAGTGCTTGACCAATGTTTCTTTACTCCTTTCTTTATTAGCATTTATATCTTCAAAAAACAACTGTAGAGCACGGTGAACGGCCCTCCCAAAGCCTGTATAAATGTTCCTTGCCGATGGCACTCTGAGAATGGACTCAAAATAAAAAGAAACAGTACATTTTAGATACTTGTTGAGGCTGGTGACACTGAGTTTGTAATTCTCCAAGACCTTATTCAGTAGATCATTATCAAACAGCTTAACTTCCTTATTATTCTTGAGAAGGTTGTAGTATTCAAAATCGTTAATGGTCACAGGCGGTACTTCTACGTTCTCAATCGTCAAATTCGTAGCAGCAATTATTTCATCTACAAACTGACTAGCACCCAAGTCTTTCCCGTTCTCCTTATGCAGTGAATATGAGATCACCAGGTTCTTCTCCGCTCTGGTCATCGCCACAAAAAACAATCTTCTTTCATCTTCGATATTGACAGCACTGTCTTCATTAATGTTGTCAGGATAAGTGTACTGATTATACTTCCTGGAATTCTTGTCCCATGCCTCCTTGTCACATCCTATGATATGAACATTTTGAAATTCAAGTCCCTTGGCAGAATGGGCAGTAATGAAGTGTACACCTTTTTTTGAATTGACGATCTTATTAACCTGTAGTGGCAACTCGGCCTTTTTCATTTTAGTGATGTTGTCCAAAAAACTACTGAGTTTAATATCTGGCGACTTCCTACTTTCTTCTTTTATGCTGTCAAATAATGTACTTACAACCTGAAGGAGCCAAGTCTTTTCTGCACGATCAAAAATATATCTCAGAATCAGTCCTTCGTTTAAGACATTTTGAAAAAGAGTTTGGAGTGTAACATTGGCTAGGTCGGATGTCCACTTATTGAGAATCTCATTTAAGGAAATGATTTCATCAACTGACTTAATGTCCAACTCATTCAACGCTTCTCGGTCAGCCATAACGACTCTAAAGAACCGAGGATCTTCATATTTACCTTCACGGCAGAAAAGCGAAATTTTGGCAATGTCACTTGTATCAATATTGAAAAAATGATAGTGCATGATCTCAAATAAACGATACTCTTCAGAGTTCGGCTTGTGGTATTCAGCCTGTATGTAGTAGAGAATATTTAAGACATTATCTATCAGGGGAATTTTCAGAATGTCTACTTTCCGTTTAATATTAAGCGGGATATTTTTCTTCTCAAGCACTTCCACCAGCTTTTCAACTTGTGCATGCTTACGATATAGTATCGCCGTATTGCTGAGGTCTTCCGTTTCCCCATAAGCATCGCACAACGATGAGGCTAGATCTGCTTGCTCTTGGACAATGTTTTCATAACATCGTATCCTGGGAATGGTAGTGTCCGTAGCATAACCGCCGCTAGCTATTAGATTCTTTTCTCCAAATAGATTGTCTTCTTTGATAAGTCTCCCTTGGTTAAAATCTATGAGAGCTGACGAGGCACTGAGGATAGGCTGGTTTGAACGATAATTGTTTTCAAGTACAATAGTATGAGGATCATGGCCAGCTTTAAAATCTTTGATATTATTAAGATTGGCCCCTTGAAATTTATAGATGGCTTGATCATCGTCTCCTACCACAAAGACATTGGGTCTGTGGTCCATGAATGTAATGAGCTTTTCCAATACCATGTTCTGCGATCCATTGGTATCTTGATACTCATCGACTAGAAAGTACTGGTATCTCTCTTGATACTTGGCAAGGATAAGATCATCATCATCAAATGCCTTGATTACCCATAGGATCATGTCATCATAATCATAACGCCCCATTCTATCCATGATAACCTGATATGGTTCATACAAGACCACAGCTGCCCGCAACTCCTTCATCTGATACTCTAACTTCTCCCAGGCAGTAGGTTTTTTATCTCCTGGGAGATACTCTTTATATTTCCTTTGATAGAAAAAAACTTTGTCTTCAATATTCTTCTCTTTGGTCTCGAGAAAATCATCAATTTTTTTACCTATCGATGTCTCATCCAAATTCTCTTTTTTCATCATCCGAAACAGATTGTCCAATCTCCTTAACTCGTAATTGGCATCGCCACGAATTCTCTTAAGAATATGGTCTCCGGGTAGGCTGTCCAATATTTCCATGTAAACATCGATCCGTTCCAGATCTGTAATAGGCTCTAGCTGTCTATAGTTTCCAAAATATGCAGGGTTCTCCTGAATGACCTGATTGCAGAAAGCATGAAATGTATATATATGAACTTTATGTGCTTCCGGGCCTATTATTTCTACCAGACGGTTGCGCATAGCCACCGTTGCCGAATCAGTATAAGTTAAACACAGAAGATTGTGCGCTGACACATCTGCTTGCTTGAGGATCTTTCCTATTCTTACTGCTAATATTTGTGTTTTTCCTGTTCCGGGACCTGCAATGACCATGACAGGACCATCTGTTATGTCTACTGCTTCGCGCTGCGCATTATTGAGTTTTTGGTAGACATTTTCAAATATCTGCTCATACTTCTCTCTTATGTTCGTTTTACTACTAGTCATATTGGTATTGTCGGTGTCGTTAAGAGATTACGAAAATAAATACACCCAAAGGTGAAAAAAATGACATTAATAGGGGTTTATTAAAATATGAGAAATAAAATTTACTTCATTTGATAACAAGATCGACAAAACTCTTTGTTGCATTAGTACTAGGAGCACTTGCTACTATGTTGATGTTAACCAGCACAGATCTGACGGTTTCTCCACCCGTCCACCCCATAGGATCTTTCCTCAATAACATTTTTCCTAAGACAACACCAGGGGCTCAAGGGGCATGGGAGGTATACAACTACTTGCCCACCAATCAAATTCCCTCTCCGTTGAAGATCATTGATCTACCCCAAAGCAACGCCGTACTTGTTCTTAGTAAAATAGGTGAGGTGTGGAGATGGAACTTGGATGATGGGAATCAAAGCCTTGTTCTAGATATCAAGGATCGATGTTTCAAATTAGGTGACGGCGGAGCTGTAGGATTTGCCTTACATCCCGATTTTTTTCAGGGTACAGGAAAGGACCAGATGTATCTATATTATCGAACAAAGCCTAATCCTGATGAGTGGAAAAATGAAGGCTTCAACGTATTATCAAAGTTTACATGGAATAGCAGTGAGGCAAGGTTTGACGAGAACAGCGAGGAGATCCTCATACAACAATACGACAGAGGAGTATGGCATAATGGAGGAGGTTTATTTTTTGACAATGACGGGTATCTCTATCTTTCCGTGGGCGATGAAGGAATTGAAGACGAAGTTGACGTGGATCTATCAACACAGCGACTTGATGGAGGATTTTTTAGTGGAATTCTGCGTATAGACATCGACAACGATACGACTCGTAGTCATACCATAATACGTCAGCCACAAGAGTTAGCTACCCCACTCGCGGGATGGGGAGCAACGTTTTCGCAAGGATATTCAATACCCGATGATAATCCATGGATCGATGATTCAGGAAGCCAACTGGAAGAGTTTTATTCCATCGGCCTGCGTAGTCCTTACTCCGCTCATTATGATCCTATAAAAGATAGAATATGGGTGTGCGATGTGGGATCAAATCAGTTTGAAGAATTAAACATCATTGAGCGTGGCGACAATCATCAGTGGCCCTTTGCGGAAGGAAATCTTCCATCGGAAAAGTATTCCAAACCCAATCCTGTTATCGGTACTGAGAAGGCACCTATATATTCTTACCCTCGTGAGATCGGAAGTACCATCATAGGCGGTGCGGTGTACCGTGGATCTGAGTTCTCACAACTGGAGGAGCACTTCATTTTTGGTGACTATATAAGCAATAGCATTACAGCTCAGGGCGAGAATATTTTTGATCCTCCGGTAACATTGATAGATGATATAAAGCAATTTGGTCTCGATCTACCAGAAGAAGCTGGTGTTGCTGGAGTAAGTATCGTAAGCGACAATCAGATATTGATCACAGCCATAGGAAGAGATTTTACCAAGCCTGGAAGAATCCTCTCTCTTCGCAACAAAGAAATAGTCGATGACCCACCTTCCCTCTTGTCGGAGATAGGAGCTTTTGCGGATTTACAATCAATGGAACCAGTAAAAGGCTTCATTCCTTATGAGGTCAACGTTCCACTCTGGTCTGATAATGCGACTAAAAAGCGATGGATAGCGATTCCTAATGATGGAGATTTTTCTAGCTCGGACGAGCAGATAAAAATAGAAAAATGGAAGGGCTGGAAGTATCCGGTCGGTACGGTATTTATGAAACAATTTGACCTACAACTCGATTTGAGTGATGGTAATAGTTTCAAGAAACTGGAAACCAGATTTGTTGTAGTTGGTGAAGACAACATATCGTATGGTTTGACCTATAAATGGAATGACGATGGATCAGATGCAGTCTTACAGCATACTAGACACTCTGATACCTTGAAGATTTCCGACGGTGCCACTGCTTTATATGATCAGGTATGGGATTTTCCTGGCAGGAGTGACTGCTTATCATGTCACAACTCGAGTGCAGAGTTTGTCCTAGGAATGAATAGCAGACAGATGAACAGGGATGCTTATTTTCCAGAAGACAATATCATCGCCAACCAAATCACCTACTTCAATTCGCTGGGTATATTTAGCAATTCAGTAGCTAGTCCTGAATTCTACCCTCACCTATCACCTCTCTCTGACAATACTGCATCATTGGATGATCGGATAAGGTCATACTTAGATGTCAATTGTTCCTTCTGTCATCGACGAAATGGGGTTGTGTCATCTTCAGATATGGACCTTAATTTTGATCGCCCTATTCTTGTACAAAATATTATTAACTATCCCGCACAGAGTGTTGCTTCAGGTCATGACTTAATTGTAGAACCCGGCAGTCATGCGGAGTCAGAATTATGGGTGCGGGACGCTAGTTTAGGAAAGGATAGAATGCCGCCCATTGCCAGCCATATTGTAGATCAGATGTATGTTGATTCACTCGCCAAATGGATAGACAATTTTGAACTCGAGCCACTCGAGGAAAATCAAATTATCGTATCCCCTAATCCGGTGAAAGAGTACGTTATCATCCAAGCAGGTGAAGGGTGGCTTACTCCATATACACTCAAGATATATAATACATCGGGCCAGCCATTATCAACATACATAGTCGGCAGCAGTCCCTTTTATATGAATCTTAATGACTATCCATCTGGGATGTACATCCTCCTTTTTGAGAATGGTGACCGTTCAGAATCCCATAAGATCATCGTTCACTGATCTAGAGTTCTAGTTTAATTATATGTTAATACACTGATGGAGATTAAACATCAGTAATAGATTGTTATCAAAGGGCCGATATCTGTATTACATTAATTAAAACAAGTGCATTATGAAAAAGGTAATCATGCTACTCGGTCTTTTCACTTTTCTATTGACAGTAAACGCTTCTGCTCAAACTAAAATAATCGCAAAAAAACGTACGATTGTCCAACACAAGAAAATTCATCATGGGGTCGCCAATGGCGAATTGAATAAAAGAGAAACGAAGAGATTGCGAAAAGAACAAAAAAATATTTCCAAAACCATCAAAAGAGCCAAAGCCGATGGCGTAGTGACTAAAAGAGAACGTCACATCATTGATAAAAAGCAAGACCGTGCCGCTCGACATATCCGTCACCAAAAGAAGGACTAAGATTCCAATACATAATCCCGAAATAAAAGCCATCGATGATTTGTGCATCAAGAACAAAGTTCATCACATATAAAACTTGATCTTTTTTCCAATCTCTGTGTTGTCAAACCCCGCCAATAGCTATGGTTATTCACGAGAACCTTCGCCTTGATATTGAAAAAAATATACGTCGTTTTATTCTGTACGAACGTCATTTCTGATGCACTAGTCGGTGGCTTTGTCTTTTATTTGAACACTAATTGAAAAATTCCAAAGACTTGTAATAAGACCACTAGGACAAGAAGAATCAATAACCGATAAACCCATATATGAGCATTCTTCATCTTGGATACATACCTTGCAGATAGGTATGATCCTATTCCTTGTCCTACCATGATACTCGCACCAGCCTGCCAGTCAACAAGGCCTCTTGAGTGAAAAATAAAGAGGACAACAATCGTATAAGTTCCGATAATAAATACTTTCAACGCATTGGCTTTAAATAGGTCATACCTGGCTACCAATACCAACATGGCAAGAAAAAAGATCCCTGATCCCACTTGAATAAATCCACCATAGAAGCCTATTAACAAAAACGTAGGAACAATAACCCACCAATTGATCTTCCTTAATTCCTCGTGTTCATGAAGCCACCTTTTGGGATTTATTAAAATGACAAAAAACAGGAGAACAAGAAGATACTTATAGATACTCTTGAACTGAGCATTATCGATAGTCACGGCCAACGCCACTCCTGCCAGGGCTCCAATCAGTGAAATAATGATGTAGGGTTTTCCTGATCGCAAATCCAGCTTACCGGATTTATGGAATCCAAATGCTGCCATGGATGCTGAACTTAAAATATTCATACGGTTGGTTCCATTGGCCACGGTACCAGGTAATCCCATGATGTCCATGTAAATAGCTAGGGTAATGATAGAGCCAAATCCAGCAATTGCATTAATAATTCCGGCTATAAGACCGCCAGTAAATCCCAGTATATAATGCCACAGCTCCACTATGAAGCTAGATCTTGGCAGAGTTCTATTAGAACTCCATTACAAGATTTCGGGTGGACAAAACAGATTAGTTTATTATCTGCGCCAGGTATGGGCTCATCCTGGAGTAAAGTAAATCCTTCTTTTCTAAGTCTCTCCATCTCCGCTTTAATATCCACAACGGCAAAGGCGATGTGATGTGTGCCTTCTCCATGCATCTCTAAGAATTTATAGATGGGACTATCTTGCGACGTCGCTGCTAGCAATTCTATCTTATTGGGGCCAGACCTAAAAAAAGAAGTTATGACTTGCTGGCTCTCTACTTCCTCTTGCTTATAAGGAGGGCAACCCAGTAACTTGGAAAAAAGCTCTTCACTCTTTTTAAGATCCTCAACGGCTATACCTATGTGCTCTACTTTTTGCATGGATGCAAATGTACAGTTATCATTATCATTGGCTTAATAGTTGCATAGTAAAAGAAGGACAATGCAATACGATAATTGAAGACAAAAGGTGAAATAATAAAAAACTGGTTACCCAGATATACGGGTGTTCCTCTCGATGAATTTGGAGAGTTTATCATCCTTGTCAACTTTCAAGCGTATGTAAGGTTATTTGCCGATATGATGAATGCTAAAGTTGTGGGAGAAGGCAAAGCAATGCCTTCAGCGACGGCTGAGAATATAACTATCATCAATTTTGGAATGGGTAGTCCCAATGCTGCGACGGTCATGGACCTGTTGGGTGCTATAAAACCTAGAGCAGTACTATTCTTGGGTAAATGCGGAGGTCTTAAAAAGAAAACAAATGTAGGAGATCTTATCCTCCCCATCGCAGCCATTCGTGGTGAAGGAACGTCTAATGACTATCTACCGCCAGAAGTACCTGCATTACCTGCTTTTGCCTTACAGAAAGCTATATCGACAACAATAAGAGAACACGAAAAAGACTACTGGACAGGAACCGTATATACGGCCAACCGACGTGTCTGGGAGCATGATGATGAGTTTAAAGAATACCTCCGTCGTTTGAGAGTGATGGCAATAGACATGGAGACGGCAACCTTATTCACAGTTGCTTTCAGAAACAAAATCCCCATGGGGGCCTTGCTTTTAGTTTCTGATGTACCCATGATACCCGAGGGTGTGAAGACGGAGGATAGCGACAAAGAAGTTACACAAAACTTTGCTGAAAATCACATGAAGATCGGAATCGACTCGCTCAAGCAGTTGATTAATAATTCCAAGACAGTAAAGCATCTGAGGTTCTGATATTGTTCATTGTTAATGTCCATATCAAGACTTCCATTGGGATATCTAGGACTGAAACCTCCTCTTAAAAATAGAGTTGCTGAAAAGACTTAGCTTTAATGCACGTAGGAATTTTTGCTTATTCCTCCGATATTCGAGACATTGAGTTGTCAATAAGTATTTTTTTTCAAATCGGTGACATCAAATGAAGGTCCAAGAATGAAACTGCAATTTCCGTCGTACTGGTTTCGCCTCCTATTTATAAGCTTCATCCCTACCTTATTGAGCTCACAAGAGTTATTATTTACTGTGCCAGCTGGTTTTTACTCCGGGGATTTTCTACTTGAGATTTCTTCTAGTACATCTGGTGACATACGATATACTTTAAACAACGATGATCCGACCTTTGAATCTCCATTATTTACTCAGCCCATTCTGATCAAAGAAAAATCCTCAGAAGCTAATTCTATTTCAAACATTCCGACCAATCCTCCTTCCACCGACAATTCATTTGTATGGAAAGAACCCTTAAGCAATATTCCTAAATTTCGTACAGTTAAAGCCGCCTTGTTTAATAATGAAATACAGATTTCTGAAATATTTATTGAAGAATACTTTATCGGATCTTCACTAAATGACATCAAACTCCCGATTTTCTCGATTCAAGCGGACAGCAGCGGTCTGTTTGGTTATGAAGAAGGCATTTATGTGCCAGGCAAAGACTATGATGACAATCCTACTATGTGGCAACCTGGAAACTACTTCGAGAATGGAAATGACTGGGAGAGAATTATAAGTCTTAGTTATTATAAAAATCAGAGCTTGATTTTTCGTCAGAGAACAGAAATGGAAATTCACGGTGGAGGTAGCAGGATTATGCCTTGTAAAAGTATTCGACTAAATGCAAAAACTAGCTTAGGGAATTCTCATTTTGAATATCCAATTTTTGAAGATAGGTCACACGACAAGTACAAAAGATTGATTCTGCGCAATTCAGGTCAAGATTGGAACAATTCATTATTTGCGGATATTTTGATGCATTCTCTCTTAAAAAACCAGAATGTTGAATATCAAGCATCAAATCAGGTTGTAGTTTTTGTAAATGGAGAATATTGGGGGATCCATAATTTACGAGAGAAATACGATAAGTATTATTTTGAGAATTATCATTCCGTTGATAATGAAGAGATTGACTATTTGGAGATTGCGATGGAATTTATTACGAAGGAAGGAAATGTCGAGGATTACGAAAACATGAACGAATCACTCCTAGACTTAGATCTTACTATAAGTGAGAATTATGAAAATATTACACGGTTTATTGATGTAGAAAATTACATCGATCATCATATATCAAAAATCTACTCTGGATGCAATGATTGGTCAGGTAACAATGAGCGGATATGGAGAACACAAAATAAAGGAAGTCAGTGGCGCTGGATCGGTAATGACTATGATGACGCATTTAAAGAAATTGAAAAAGATTCTTACGGTCACGCAACTCGTTCTGATTGGTACGATTGGCCAAATCCAGAATGGTCAACAAGACTATTTAGAAGTTTGATGACAAATTCAAATTTTGCTTTAATGTACAAGAGTCGCTTGAAATATCATCTTGACAACACCTATAATTCTGCTCGAGTGAATAATATGATAGACTCATTGGAGGTCATTTATCGACCAGAAATGAACAGACATATTCAACGTTGGAATTACCCTTCATCCAAAAGTGATTGGGAGAACACAATCATTAGGTTTAAACTCTTTGCAAATCGAAGAGCTGATTTGATATGGGAAAATTTTTTAGAATATTTCCCAGATGAATATGAAAATCCAAGTGAGGTAAAAATTTATCCAAATCCATCTTCCGATTTTATTACAATTGAATTAGAAAATGAGTGGGGTGACAATGCCCAATATCAGTTACTAAGTGTAAGAGGAGAACTAAAGATAAATGGTGCTTTGTCAAGTAAAAATCCAAACTCTGTTCCATTGGATTATATCCCAAGCGGGATCTATATCATGAGTATTTTTAGTCAAAAGATGCAACGTAATTATAGATTCATAATTGAAAATTAATCAGCCAGGATAACCTATTTGTAAAAAAAAAATAGACCACCTTATGGGCGGTCTATAAAATAGGGGTGTTAGCATGTTCCAAAGAACATTGCTTATTTCTTGTGATCAAGCACATCCAATCAATTGAAATAATTCCTGTTAGGTACATCTGGATGTTAAAGACCTGCTGCTAATATACAACTATCTAGCCAATTCTTCACGAATTTTATTTAATGCAGAGCCCGCCCGTACCCAATCTATCTGAGCTAAATTATACGTATGTGCCACAGCAAAAGAGTCACTCGTTCCATCGCTGTGATCTAGCTTAATGGTCAGACTCTTTCCAGGGGCCATGTTAGAAAAATCGGGTATGGATGCATAGTCATCTTGTCTTATTTTATCATAATCCTCCTTATTGACAAACGTTAAAGCTAGCATCCCTTGCTTCTTGAGATTGGTCTCATGAATACGAGCAAATGATTTGACAACAACAGCATTTACACCGAGGAATCTCGGTTCCATGGCAGCATGCTCTCGTGATGATCCTTCTCCATAATTCTCCTCACCAAACACTGCAGTTCCCACACCTGCATCACGATATTTTCGGGCCGAGTCTGGAACGGGTAAAAATTCTGCATCAGTAACAGAATCTATATAATTTGCCACATTATTTGCCTGATCATTATATGCATTGATAGCACCAATAAAACAGTTGTTGGAAATATTCTCCAGGTGGCCTCTGTATTTCAACCATGGACCAGCCATAGAAATATGGTCAGTTGTACACTTTCCTTTTGCCTTGATCAGTACCCGATTGTTTGTCACATCATCGGCAGTGATCGGAGTAAAAGGAGTCAAAAGTTGTAATCTATTAGATGTAGGGTTTACGCCAATTTCAATGCTACTTCCATCCTCGGCTGGAGCATTGTAGCCTGCCTCTTCCACAGCAAAGCCATTAGGTGGGAGTTCGTATCCTGTAGGTGGATCAAGTCTCACTTCTTCTCCTTTGTCATTGGTAAGTGTGTCTTTTAACGGATTGAAATCTAGCTTGCCGGCCAGAGCCACTGCTGTCACAACTTCAGGTGAAGCAACAAACGCATGTGTATTGGGATTACCATCTGCTCTCTTCGAGAAGTTTCTATTGAAAGAATGTAGTATGCTGTTCTTCTCTTTCTTATCAGCCCCTGCCCTATCCCATTGTCCTATGCATGGACCACATGCATTGGCAAAGACCAAGGCTCCTATTCCTTGTAAGTCATTGATAAGTCCGTCTCTCTCAATGGTAAAGCGTACTTGTTCTGAGCCAGGTGTTACTGTAAGTTGTGACTTAGCAACAAGTCCCTTTTCTACTGCTTGTCTGGCAACGGATGCTGCTCTTGAAATATCCTCGTAGGAAGAATTTGTACAAGAACCAATGAGACAGTATTCTAAATCTAACGGCCACTCATTCTTGGTTGCTATTTCCTTCATCTGAGATAGTGAAGTAGCCAGATCAGGAGTAAATGGACCATTAATTAGCGGTTCTAATGTAGAAAGGTCAATCTCTATTACTTGGTCAAAGTACTGCTCGGGATTAGTATAACATTCCGCATCACCCGTAAGATAATCAGCCACTTGATCAGCAAGATCAGCGATTTCCGCTCTGTCCGTAGCTCGCAGGTACCTACTCATAGATTGATCATAACCAAAAGTAGAAGTAGTTGCGCCTATCTCAGCACCCATATTGCATATTGTTCCTTTTCCAGTGCATGACATGCTTACAGCGCCATCACCAAAGTATTCAACGATGGCGCCTGTACCTCCTTTCGCTGATACGATTCCAGCCACCTTCAATATCACGTCTTTGGGAGATGTCCAGCCATTCAATTTTCCAGTCAGCTTGATTCCGATCAACTTTGGCATTTTAAGTTCCCACGGCATTCCTGCCATCACGTCTACCGCATCCGCACCTCCTACGCCTATGGCGATCATTCCTAGTCCTCCAGCATTGGGAGTATGAGAATCCGTACCTATCATCATTCCACCAGGGAAAGCGTAATTCTCCAGCACTACCTGATGTATTATACCAGCACCGGGTTTCCAAAATCCCAATCCATATTTATCGGATACAGATTCCAAAAAATTATAAACTTCCGAGTTAATATCCAGCGCTCCTTTCAGGTCAACATCAGCCTTTAATTTGGCTTGAATTAGGTGATCACAATGTACCGTAGAGGGTACTGCAACTTTATCTTTTCCCGCCATCATAAATTGCAGCAGCGCCATCTGTGCTGTTGCATCTTGCATAGCTACTCTATCAGGGGCAAAAAACACATAGTTCTTGCCTCTGTCATACTGTTGCAATGGCGATTCTTCATGTAAGTGAGTATAGAGGATTTTCTCTGCAAGTATCAGTGGACGACCTAATTTTTCCTTTACAGCGTCTACCTTTGATTGAAAGAGTTGATAGTGAGACCTTATCATTTGAATATCGAACGGCATTTTGACTAGATTTTTATGTGAATTGAATAGGCGGCAAAATTACAATTTATATATATTACAATATCTTGATTAGCGTATTGTTCAAAAACGTAGATTATGACCAAGTCCTGTGTGATTCCATTAATGTTGACAATCCTTTGCTTTTCTTGTTCCTCCCCAGAAGTAGAATTTAGGGTACCTCTATTTACTACTGAATTAAGTTGAAATTAAATTATTTTGGCTTTAGACAGGGCAAATTGAGGGAACATAGCCTTTGCTATTCGACTGAAATTTAACGAAGTATGAAGTCAAAAAAATTAATTAGAAATCTCATTGGGATTTTGTTCAACTAGTGAATGGGGTATATAGAGGTACCCTTTAATGCAATCCCTACAATCGCTTATGCATCGTTGGAAATGCGGGTTGTCGAATGCCTTGTAGGGTCCACAGGTAATGGCTGCAAACAAATAATAAATGCTCAAGGTGCAGAAATTCTAATCTACAGTAATGAAGAAGATCGTTCATGGGAAGAACACCATATAAATAAAGGAAAGACCAATGATCAAGGTCGATTGCTATTCAGCAACTTGGAGCCTGGGTATCTATTCCTTAGGGTTAGATATAACGAGAATGAGATGTCAAGGGATATCTTACTATTACCGTCATCTCTAGAATATGAGCTTATTTTCTTTGAACGATAATAAATATATATCCATTTTCGTACTAATGATGACCCTCATTGAGCCTATCCAACATCCTTCCAGATACATTGAGAAAATCCGTCTCTGTAATAAGTCCTATCAGTTCATCGCCATCTACAACAGGCAGACACTTGAGCATGTTATCTTTCATCAAGTGATAGGCTTCGGCTATATTTTTATCCTCTGAAATGGTCAGGGGATCTGTGATCATTATATCACCTACCACGGCAGCATCTTTATCAGTTTGATTGCGATAATAGTTTAGCAACAAATCATCGTTGATCAAGCCTATAAGATTTCCCTTTGAATCTTCAACAGGAGTATGCTTGATCTTTCGCCAATTCATCATCTCCGCAACAAGTTCTATTACATCATCTTTCTGAACAGTAAATAGATCGGTAGTCATGAACTCAGATACTTTGAGATTGCTCGGACGATAATCTTTCATATCTGATAGCTCGGCTTCTTCCCATAAATGCACAGGATTTCCGCTTTTTTGCTTTTTAATGATTGAAGATGTGATGGCTGCTAACGCTTCGTCATTGCTGGATTTTTCCAACATATGTGTATAAGACCTCAATATCCACCTAGCTCCATTCATATGAGCTTTTGCTCTGTCTCGGATGATTCCAAGATACTTATCTATATCTCCCTGATCCACACCACGAGACTGTAATCCAACTTCCGCAAGTGGAAGGAGCTCTTCTATAATCAATTTGGTAGCTGGTATCTTAGTATCATTAAACCATGTGAATTTTGAATCAATACTGAACTTGGCAGCCTTTCCGAAATTATCTCTGGCATCAGCAAATGACATTTCTGTGCTAATGTCTTGTACTTTATCAGCCATTCCTATCATTGCACCAAGCCAAAATACAGCATTGGCCATTTCATCAGCCACCGTAGGTCCTGCGGGAAGAACCCTATTCTCTATCCTTAAATGGGGCTTCCCATTACTGCTTATTCCGTAGCATGGTCTATTCCACCTATATACGGTGCTATTATGGACTTGTAACGCTCTTAGTTTGGGGATCTTTCCATCCTTCAACATCTGCATGCTATCTTCTTCTACATCGGAGCTGATCAATACTCTAAAACGTGAGATGTCTTCCTTGTAAATTTCCAATACGGACTCATGGAGCCAGTCTTTTCCAAAACTTACTCTAGGGCTTCGTTCTCGCATATGCTCATGGGTAGTACGTGTATCCAAGGATTGTTGAAATAGAGCAATACGAGACTCGTGCCACAACCGCTTCCCAAATACCAAGGGAGAGTTTGCCGCTATGGCCATCACCGGAGCCGCCAACACTTGTGAAATGTTGTACATCTTGACGAAGTCATCAGGATCTACTTGCAGGTGCATCTGAAACGAAGTATTACATGCTTCCAATAATGGACTTTCATGCTTGACGAGGAGCTCGTCAATACCTACTAGCCGTAACTCAAAGGCATTTCCAATCAGCTGACGTGTCATCGCCTCCATAAGAGCCTTATATCTTTTCTTGGGTGTGAGGTTATTCAGGTCTAGATGAAACTTCCTCATTGTCGGCAGGATTCCTGTCAGGACAAGATGTGCATCGAAAGCATCCAAACTTTCTTGAATGCGGTTAAGCTTTATAGAGTTTTCTTCATGCATTTCTCTAAAACAGGCCCCTGTCAATTCCCTCGGCACCATATTAGTCTCTAGGTTAAACTGAGCGAGCTCCGTTTCCACCCAATCGTAGTCCTTCATCTTTTCGAGAACTTGCATTGCCAGACAAACCGGTTTAAAGGTTTTACTATCCACCATGACCATCTCTTGTTCTGCCCCTATTCGTGTAATGCCAGAGTCAAACATATTATTATCGAGCATATGCTCAAGTGCCTTGACATCAGCCAATAAGTGTCTGACAAATTTTTGCATTTGCCTCCGATCATCAAGGAGTGATACCCGTTGTTCGCCCATTACTTTAAGTTATCGTTTGAGTAAATTACACAGCAATATTCATTCCTTACTAAATTTAGGGACGAAAAAATAAAGAAAAGTAAAAAACATTGGGGTTTAATAAACGTTCTTTATAAATGAATCTAAGATCAATGAGGATATTTCTATATGTATTGATTACACTTCTCTTGACGAGTTGTGGCTCAGATAACAAAGTCTTGTTTGACATGGAAATGACACATGACTTCGTTCTACTTGCAGGACTGAACACCACTGAAACTCATTACTTCATTAGAGAAAATGTCAATACTTTTTTCAGCAGTCACCTTAACGGAAGTTCGGCAAGCATAGATGACATCAAAACCATCGTCGCAAATCGAGCTCAATTAAAAGATAAATTTGGTGATATTTACTTTGATTTTATTCAATCTATCTCCATTCATGCTTTCCATCCTTTGGATCCTTCAAATAAGAAAGAACTCTTCTATATGGACTTTGTTCCATTTGATGAAGACGAGACGCTTAACATGTTTAGCTCCATTGCTGATCTAACAGATCTGCTTACCAATGACCTAGTTAATTTGGAAATTAAAATAAAATTGAGGACTATTACACCTACATCTATTGATACACGACTGACAATGTCGTTTTCTGTAATAGAAAAAGAATAATGGAAGTACAGTATAAATATATGGTCGAAGTCTTCCTATCTGATGTAATTGATGATGACTATACAGATCTCATCGAGGCACAGCGGGAACATGTTTCTGACTTATTCAATGTCGGAAAATTAATTAGCTATACTCTTGCCGAAGACAGATCAAGATTATGGGCAGTGATACTCGCCAACAGCGAAAGTGAACTAGTAAGCATCATTGATGGTATGCCATTATCTCCATATGTAGAGTATGATTATTGTCCATTATTATTTCACGAATCTATACATTTAATACCCTCGATGTCATTGAATTAAATCAGTAAGAACGCACAAAAGTTGGATTAAGACGCAACACCCGCCGCAAGCGGACGGAGAATTCTATTGATTAATCAAAAAAAAGTGACTGCTCCTGGTTGGTGCGGCCCAATTGAAATATAACTTACACAAAGTGCTTCAGCATAATGATCTCCTTTTCCGTCAGATGACGTGTCCATCCACGAGGTAAGTCTTTCTTGGTGAGACCGGCATAATAGACCCTGTCAAGTCGTTCTACTTCGTATCCGAGATGCTCAAAAATTCGGCGAACAATACGGTTCTTTCCGATGTGAATTTCAATGCCTATGTCTCGACTCGTTTTGTCCTTTACATAGTCGATCTTATCAACCTGTACCAGACCATCTTCCAGCATCAATCCCTTCTTTATTCTATCCATATCCTCCACCGTAAATTCTTGACTCAATGCCACCTCATAGATTTTCTTTACTTGATGGCTGGGATGAGATAACTTATTTGCCAGGTCGCCATCATTGGTAAGTAATAATAATCCAGTGGTGTTGTAATCTAGTCTTCCTACGGGATAGATGCGTTCTGGGATATCTTCTCTGATGATCTCTATGACCGTCTGTCTATCCCTTTCGTCAGATAAAGTAGTGACCGTCCTTTTGGGTTTGTTCATCAGTAAGTAGACCTTTCTTTCTTCGACCTTGAGTACTGTACCATGGTGAGTAACAACATCCTCCACACCTATCTCAGTTGCCGGATTGAGGTGAGTCTTCCCATTGAGTTCTATTTGGCCTGCCTTTACCAGCTCTCCAGCCTTTCGACGAGAACATAAGCCAGAGTGAGAAATGTATTTGACAAGACGCATGGATTATAAATTGAACTGATCGATATTCATCATCAGAATGGTGTATCGTCACTGTCCTCGATCGTAGAGTCATCATTCATTCGTGATGGTCTGGTGATGATGCCTCCCATAGGATCATCAAACGAAGGAGTAAAATCGTCGAAGTTGGTTACATCAGGCTCGGTAAACTTGACCTGATCGGCAATAAACCTGAGTTCTACCGTATCTAATGAACCATTCCTGTGTTTAGATATAATGATCTCAGCCAGATCTCGTGGTGACTCAAAATCCGTATCTGTCTCATAGTATGACGGACGATAGATAAATGTCACGATATCCGCATCCTGCTCGATGGCACCCGACTCTCTAAGGTCAGAGAGTATCGGACGTTTTGAACCACCTCTAGTCTCCACCGCCCTACTCAATTGTGAGAGGGCTATGACTGGAACATTGAGCTCCTTTGCCAATCCCTTGAGCGCTCTGGAAATGGAAGAAATCTCCTGCTCACGATTGCCCCGGCTTTGATTGGGGGCTGATGACATCAATTGTAAGTAATCAATCACGATAAGCTCGACGTCATGATTCTGTCTTAGCCGTCGACACTTGGCTCTCAATTCAAAAATATTGATGGCTGCTGTATCATCGATGTATATAGGTAACTCCGTAAGTTTGTTGACTGCACTGTGGAGCTTTTCCCATTCGAGCTCGTCGAGCTTACCACTTCTTAGTTTCTTTGTATTGATGCCTGATTCCATGGATATCAGACGTTGTACCAACTGATGATTGGCCATCTCCAATGAAAAAACCGCTACGCCACGCCCATGCTCAGCAGCATTCTTGGCAAGTGACAGTGTAAATGCTGTCTTTCCCATACCAGGTCTTGCGGCGATAATCACCAGATCAGATGGTTGCCATCCATTGGTTAGCTTATCCAATTCTTTAAATCCCGTCGTGACACCCGTGAGGTCATCTCCTTTCTTGCTTACTTCCTCTATCTCCTTACTCACTTTGACCGCCAATGGACCCACGGCTTCATAACCAGTATTCATGTTGCCATCAGTGATGTCGTACAGATTTCTCTCCACCTCATCTAGCAACTCAATGACATCCTTGGTATCTTCAAACGAATCCTTGATCGTCTGAGTACTTACCCTGATCAACTCCCGTTGAATAAACTTCTGCTGGATAATCATGGCATGATACTCGATATTGGCCGCAGAAGCAACTTTGTTGGATAGCTCTACAAGATATCCTACCCCACCCGCTTTATCAAGGTTCTTAGATTTCTTAAGTGCTTCATGGACGGTAAGCAGGTCTATAGGTTGCTGATTGGAGAAGAGCAATTCCATGGCCTCATAGATGATCTTGTGTTGATTGTTGTAAAAACTATCGGGCTTGAGTTTTTCTATGACAGCACTCATAGCATCCACATCCACCATGACAGCACCTAGTACTGCTTCCTCGAGGAGGGTGGCCTGGGGTTGCACCCTACCATATACCAGATCATTGACATCGGCTTCTTTCTTGATAGCTGTCATCTTGCCGCTTGTCTTTGATGTAGGATTATTCTGGTTGGCCATTCTTAGGAAGTAATATTAAAGATTTACAAATGTAATCGATTGAGGTCGAAGAAAAGTTCCTCGAAAAAAGTGATAATGTGGATATCAGATTGCCGATGTTGATAACAAAATTTGAGAACTGCTAAAGTCAGCATCTCAATACGTTAAAATTACGCATTATATTTTATTAATATATATAATCTTTTTAATGTAAATGGCATCGGCAATCGAAGCTCCTTTGTCAAATAAAAAAGTCCCGTGGATGGGTGATCCACAGGACTGTGTATATGTTTTTATATATTTCTTTTTGTAATATTATCTCCGCCCGATGTCATTGAGCTTCCTGATAATTTCCTCAACGACAGCTTTTTGCTTTTCGATCTCCATCCTTTTCTCGTCCTGATCTCCAAGATTCTTCTCAATATTGGACTCGGCCTTCCTTATCTTCTCATTACACTTTTCTATCTCGTTGTGATAGTCTTCATTCTTATCCATCAGCTTTTTCAAGTGCTTTTCTAAATCCTTGAGCTCATCTTCCTGGTCTTCCAGCTGTTTTCTTACAACTTCCTTCCTCACTTTGATGCGATAGTCATCAGCAAATATACCTGCCCCATCAGCTGAAGTAGCATGAGACTCACTACTCACAAACTCCTGACCATTGTCTATCCAAAAGAATACACGGGTCATATCTTTGCCCTCCTCGATCTTAGCGATTACATTTACTGGATTGCCTGACTGGATAGAAGGTATCCTTATTTGCTCAGCATAGTACTCCTTTGCCTTCTTATTTCGCTCTACCTTACCAAAATCCTTGAGATACTCCTTGAGCATCTTTTCAGAGATCTTCTTGTCCGCCCCTTCTATCTCCACGACGTATGCCGGTTGATTTCCAAGACTCATGGTTTCATTTGACTCATAGACAAGGCTTTGCCCATTGACAGCGGCACATAAAAACAGTGCCATCAATACAGAAAATAGATTTTTCATATTTGCAGTTTTTGTTTGTTCTTTTAAAAAATAAGAGTCCTGTCAAGAACGCTACTCCTACATTAAGACTAAGATAGTGATAATAAAGTAACTGCGATGAATGCTAAGGAAGCGTTAAGGTTTTTGTCGCAAAAGTAAGTGAATGAGTGAGTGTCTTTGGATTGAATCAGAATACCCCAAAGCACAGATGATATTGGATTTTTATCACGGCATGTAGAACATAGGTAAGCTGGTAAAGCTATGCATAAAAGGAAACAAAGAGAAGAAAGACTGGATGGATAAGACAGGAAAAATACTGAAAGAAGAGGGTATAAAAAAAGCAAGAGAACGGGTTGAAAAATTGGTCATAAAAACCAAACCGCAAATCGAACAGAAACAAAAGCTGGATACATACTTAGATCGAAATGAAAGTTATATGGACTATCCCGAGTTCAGAAATAAGGGGTACTTAATTGGGTCAAGAGCCATAGAATCAGCTCATAGGAATGTATTGCATAAACGGCTTAAACAGCCTGGTCAGCGATGGTCAAAAAAAGGCCTTCAAAACATGATCAATTTGAGGGTATTAAATAAAAGTGGACATTGGAATTTGATTGCTGAGTATCTTGGTAAATGAGTATCTAATGAGTATCTAGGTAAAATAGCGGCCTAATACGACAAACTGAATTACACCCAAAATATCTATCGGATTGATTTTTAATGAATTCTTGCCAAGAGAAAGTTGGGAATAGATGACCTACGCTGACATCTTATTTGTGGAGTGCCATACTTAAACCCGCCTCATGTAATAGATCAAGAAATTGAGCAAGGGTAGTTCTGTATTTTACTCAATACTATATTCCTGTCTTGATTTCAAAACTATCTCTATCATTTAGAAATGGGAGCTTTTCACGATAAGCGTTAATCTCCGACTTGTCCAAAGTCAGTATTAAAGTCTCTGTTGACTGGGTTGCCACAAGCAACTTTCCAGAAGGGTGAATGATACAGCTGTCTCCCTGATATCGGGAACCATTAGAGTCTTCTCCTACTCGGTTGACAGCCAGAATATAGCATTGATTTTCAATAGCACGAGCTCTTATTAAGGTCCTCCAATGGTCACTTCTTTTCTCTGGCCAATTGGCTACATAGATGGCTGCATCGTATTCATCGTTATTACGAGCCCATACGGGAAACCTCAAGTCGTAGCAGACCATGAGAAGGATTCTCCAGCCATTGTAGCGAACTATAACACGATTCTCACCCCGTGTGTATTTATCATCTTCACCAGCCATAGCGAACAGATGGCGCTTGTCATAATATTGCAATTCTCCATCAGGTGTCGCCCATATCATCCTGTTGTAGTATTTGTCATCTTCGACGATAATCAAGCTGCCGGTAATCGCGACATTGTAAGTATGAGCAAGATCCGTCATCCATCTCACTGTTTCTCCATCCATGGATTCAGCAAGGGACTCCGGATGCATAGAAAACCCTGTTGTAAACATCTCAGGCATAATAATTAGATCCACTAACTCACCTATACTTTCAATCCGTTGTCCAAATACATTCCTATTATGCTGTGGATCTTCCCACTTTATACGGTCCTGTATGAGAGCAACTTTCAACATATTCATGATGACCAAAGATAGCTGTTTAATACCCCTGACGTGTATAAACCTTGTCAAGAAAATTTATTCAACTTATATTTGAGTTGTATAACTTATTATTTAGTTATATATTTGATTTAACCGTTGAACTATACTATCAAGTATTTTATTATGAACAAACTAACCAAAGCAGAAGAGGAAGTGATGCAGTACCTCTGGGAACATGGGGCCAACACCGTGCGTGTCCTCATAGATATGATGGATGAGCCAAAGCCACCCCATAGCACCATTTCTTCGATTATACGCATCTTAGAAAAAAAGGGGTTTGTGAATCATAAGGCTTATGGTCGTACTTATGAGTACTTCCCTGTTATAGCGAAGAAGGAGTACAGTAAGTTCTCCATAAAGAATCTCGTGTCCAATTATTTTGAAGGTTCTATGGACCAGCTAGTTTCCTTTCTTATTAAAGAGGAAGAACTTAGCCTGAGTGACATCGCTACTACATTGAAAGACGAAGATTCGAAACCCACAACTAAGCAACCATGATTTTACAATACTCCTTGGAGGTGGGTATATGCTGGGCCGTATTTTACCTGTTGTTTATTAGCTTTTTTAAGCGAGAAACATTTTTCCATATCAATAGGTCATACTTACTTGTAACTTTAATCATAGGTCTGCTGCTTCCCCTTATAAAATACTATGGTTTACATCTATTTACGGAAGAAACCACAATGGTTGCCACCTTACAATATATCTCAGCTGGCCCTCAAGTGTTCGCTACTAGTATATTGACTGAGGGGGGAACCACATTTTGGTCCTGGAGGATGCTACTGATAGCGATCTACGTCACAGGACTGGCATTTACCTTGTCACGAGTAGTCATCGGCTTATTGAGGATCAGAAAACTATATATTAATGGAACTAGGGAAAAGAAGCATGATCATATAATTGTACATACTTTCTCAAACCATCTTCCTTTCTCCTTTTTTAATACCATCTATCTTAGTGGGACTCTGAAGTTCAATAAGGACATCAACGATATTTTGCATCATGAGCTAACTCACGTAAAGAGAAGGCATTCTCTCGACGTGATGTTTATAGAACTCTTGGGATGTCTGTTTTGGTGGAATCCCATCATCTATTTGTACAAACGGGAAATAAAAATCATCCACGAATATGTTGCCGATGCCTATGCCCTCATCGGGACTAGCAAGTCAGGATACAAGCAGCTCATCAGTAATCAATACAGCAAGCACCTCGAGATGACACTTGCCAATCATTTCTTTAATACCAATCTTAAAAACAGAATTAATATGATCAATCAAAAATCCTCATCCCGCCATATGAAACTCAAGTATCTGGCTATAATTCCTATATCCGTACTTCTACTAATTGCCTTTTCAGGATTCATGCAGAAGGAAAATGCTGATGTTACCTTTTATAAAAGTTCCGATGATATATTGTACACAGTCCTTGACAACAGGACCAATGAAGTAATCTCGATTACTACCCCATCCGTTGTAAAATATTATGAAGCCACAGGAACTGACTCTCCTATTATCATAGTAAATGGACAAAGGGTCGACCCACCATTGAAGAATCATATCGTATGGAATGAGAAAAAATGCATTAGTTATCAGCCGGATGCAACAGACGAATATGGAACAGCGGGTAAGAACGGATTGATTTTCATCAGCCCAAATAATTTGTCATCACCAGAAATAGAATCACTGAGCAAAATTGAAGAATATGAAGTTGGAAATGCTCTTGATGCTTCTGACCATCACACTGTCCATGAATTTGAATATAATGCAAATGGAAAGACGACTTCGGTGTCGCTTGCAGAAATGCCCTTAATTGATTTTTTCGGTACTACATCCAAAACCTACAAGAAGGACTTACTTTCCATGGAGTTTACCTCAATTTACGAGCGCACAATTCCTCATACTAATATCACAGCTTGTAAAAAATTATTTGAGGCGTTATTGAAGAAATATATAATAGAATATAAAGGTCAAAAAGAAATAATTAAATCAGATTTTCATAAAATTGCAAATCTTCATGGAATGCGATTAAGTATTGCAAAGGATCTGCAATTCACTGAATTTTTATTTACTGTACCTCACTTTTCATTGATGGATTATAATCAAGTTAGATTATCTATTAATGAAAGGGAAGCAAAGAATGGAACTGATTATATTATCGATACTGAAGCCGGAACACTTAAAATGCTTAACCTGAATGAAAGCATAGAACAATGAGTAAGGGTCGAGTTCTTAAATGAAGCAAGAGATACCTTACCCGCTAAGAATAATCATGTATACAAAAATGTAGACGTCATGCCTCGATATCCCGGATGTGAAAAAATGCTGGGTACAGAGGATGTAAAAAAATCTTGTGCAGATGGATTAATGCTAAATCACATATATAGAACATTGAAATACCCCAGCGAAGCAAGAGAGAAAGGAATCGAGGGAATGGTCGTATTAAAGTTTATCGTCGGTAAGGATGGAAGAGTCAGAGATGCGGACATTGTAAGAAACCTCAACGGGGGATGTGGCCAGGCCGCTCTTGCTGCCGTAGAAAGCATGTATGACATGAAAGAAAGTTGGATGCCGGGTAAAAAAGATGGCGTAGCTGTTGATGTCGAATACTTTCTACCGGTAAAGTTCAAATTGGCAAAAGAAAAAAGAATAAGGGTGAATCTGTGAAAGATGCCTTAGAAATGGCCCTTGAAAGTCTTGAGACTGAAGATGATGAGGTAATGATCGTTGTAGAAGAAATGCTTTAAGTTACCCGTGAAGGAAATACATGGAACAGATAAAGTCAAAAAAACTTCGAACCAACCTCCTCCATCACCTGAGGAGGTTGAAATATTTAAGATTGTAGAAGAAATGCCACGTTTTCCTGGATGCGAACAGACTCTGATGCCTAAAAAAGAGAAGGAAAAGTGCGCAAAAGAAAAACTGTTGAAATTCATTTTTGGTAATCTAAAGTAGATTAAAGAAACTAAGAAAAATGGGGTAGAAGGTAATGTAGTCAGTCAGTTTACAGTGAATACATCTGGGCGAATTCAGGGAGCAACTATTCTAAGAGATATAGGAGCAGGATGTGGAGAAGAAGCACTAAGAGTAGTTACTAAAATGAATCAGATGGATGAGCCATGGATTCCAGGAAGACAACGTGGTAAGCCTGTAAACGTACAATACAATCTTCCCATAAAATTTAGATTAGATAGCGATGCTAAAACCATGAAAGAGGGTAAAAGGTCGTCCATCTTGAGAATTCTGAATGATGCACCGCCGTCGCCCCCACCTCCTCCAGAACCCAAAGATGAAATATTCAGAGTTGTGGAAGAGATGCCTCGCTTTCCAGGCTGCGAACACCTAAATGTTTCTGTTAAGGAGAAAACAGATTGTTCTAATGAAAAGATGCTTCAATATGTCTATAAGAATTTAGTATATCCTGAAAATGCAAAAAGGAATGGAACACATGGCACAGCGGTTGTGCAATTTGTTATTGACAAAGATGGCAGCGTTGTCGATATAGACATATATAGAGACTTAGGAGACGGTTGTGGTGAAGCAGCTAGAAACGTAATTGAAACCATGAGTGAAATGGCTGAAAAATGGAAGCCAGCAATTCAACATGGAAAACATGTGAAGGTATTGTACACGCTTCCCGTCAGGTTTCAGCTAGACTCTGGAAACGATAAGAAATAATGGTCATCTACCAAATATCTATGGACATCTCAACACTTTTCACACTTCCCGCGAAGGATGACATCGGTTTGATTGACCGTATATCGTGATGGTAATTTGATGTAGGGCACGGTAGCCTCTTCTACACAATAAGTGTGACCACACTCATCACAGTGGAAGTGTACATGTTGATCGTGGTGGTGATGTTCGTCACAATTGTCTTCACACAAGGCAAACTTGGAATTTCCGTCAGGACCGATGACCTTATGAATGATGCCTTTGTCTTCAAAGGTTTTTAAGGTCCGATAAATGGTAATCCTGTCAGCCTTATCCAGCCCATACTCAATGTCGTGACTGGTAACGGCATGAGCGTTTTGCAGAAACAATGAGACGACCTTGCGGCGGATGTCAGTCGACCGGAGACTGTGCTTCTTTAAGATATGATCTACCCTACCATTCATCCTACAAATATCGGCAATTGTATGTTAATTTGAAGTAATTCCGTCATCTTGACTGTTGTCAATCGAAGGAGTAAGTACTTATAGAAGAAGTTTGATCAATTATGCAACCGTGTTGCATAATCCAACTGTAAAACCTATATTTGCAATGATGTTGCAAAAAAGGATCGGAATTTCATCTTACAAAAATCTTGACTTCTTAGCCATGGGAGTATCGGGATTATGTGCTATTCATTGTAGTCTGTTGCCTATCTTACTTGGCGCTGGGCTCTTGGGATCGGCCGCATGGATGGATCACTTTTGGGTTGAGGTGGTTTTTCTCAGCTCTAGTCTCATTCTAGCATCAGCATCATTGGTCAACAGTTATATCAAGTATCACCGAAACATAAGGCCATTCGCTATAGCCACATTGGGCTTTATGATATTTATCATTGGGCTTCAAAATCATGGAACTCCTGAGATTGTCTGTACGACGATTGCAGGCCTCTTGATAGGAGGTGCACATCTATTAAACTGGCGTCTGAGGAAATAGAAAACTACTTCATCCTCTCATTTATCATTCTATAAATAAAGTACACCCCGCTCAAGGACATCACCCCAAGTAGCATATTATATGTAAACTTACTACCGTACAACATAGAACTGTCCAAAAACGATCGTAAGACATATGCCATAAAAAACATGATCCACAATGCAAGATAGTAAAGTGCAAATGACCATGAGGGTATCTTCCACTTCCTTATCAATCCCAAGGTCACCATCAGAATTGCCACATATACTATAAAACCTGGGTATACAGTCCATGTGACATTTATACCACCCTGAGTAAACTGACGACCGATGACAAATCCTAAGTGAATAAAGTGAACCAGTCCAAACACCTTCAGTAAAGACAACTCTAATCCATTGTCTCTTTTTCTAACATAGTGGTAGAAGGCCCATAGAAAGAAGACCATCGAAACTCTAGCTGATAAGCTAGCGCAAATCTGAAAAAACCGATCTCCTGTATTACTAGTCAGCCAGGCAAACATCGCAATAGTTGCCTCAAGAAGTAATCCAATCCATATCAATTTGCGCTCCATATTCACATATTCAATTAATTTGCATAAAAATGACTAAAAATAAGAACTAAGCGATGTTTGGGATATACCTGAAACTTGGATTTAAACACATTCTTGACATCAATGCCTATGATCATGTCCTCTTTATCGTAGCGCTATGTGCGATATACCTTATCAAAGATTGGAAGAAAGTACTCATTCTGGTCACTGCATTTACTGTAGGACATTCGCTTACCCTGGCTTTGGCGGTACTGGACATTATACACATTCCTGCTGATATTATTGAATTCCTGATACCCGTTACCATTCTCATCACTGCACTGCATAATGTGGTTGGCAATCCTGATCACCATTCTAGAGTAAACTGGTATTACCTTTTGGCACTGTTCTTCGGCTTGATCCATGGTCTTGGTTTTTCCAATTATTTTAAAGCCTTATTGGGGAGCGAAGAAAGAATTACTTTTCCATTGTTTGCATTTAATGTTGGTGTCGAACTGGGGCAAATAATAATAGTGCTCATAACACTGCTGGCTTCCTACATAATTGTCGATGTATGCAAGGTCAAGCAGCGATCATGGAATCTATTTATCTCGGGAGCTGTTGCCGGTTGTGCACTGATGCTCATGCTTAATTAATATACTCCCCTTTCACATAAACCAAATCTTAGGCTTGTACGTTTTACTACCAGATGGTTACAGTGATTCTATACGTCATTTTAAGCTTGTCGGCTCCACCCCTACATGATATCCATGTCAGTGTTACTGAGATCATACCTACAGATAATCACCTCAATGTCACTGTTAAAATTTTCTTTGATGATCTGCAGATAGCTTTGGGTCTGGAACCTGGAGCTGAGTTACCAGCACACTACTCTTCTTCGGATGAAATGATTGCCAGCTACTTAAGTGAGCATCTACATCTTACTATTAATGGCAAATCGAGTAACCTAATTTATATTTCTTCTGACGCTGGGCCACAGGCAGTGTGGTGTCAATTGTCGTGTGAGAACGTTGATATTAACAATATTAATTCTGTAAGCTTGTTCAATAATATCTTCACCGAGATTTATGATGACCAAGATAATATCGTAAAATGGGTGAGTATGGGAAATAACAAACAAATGCTTCTTGACGAGAAAAAAACAGAAGCGCTATTTAAATTTTAAGCGATCATGAAAAAGATACTACTATATACATTCATTTCACTCATGTGGATGGGCTGTGGAGATGATGATAAGGAAGGCAACATGTTAGATGTACATTTTAAATTAAAGTTCGAAGATCAGCCTTTGGTCATGCTTGAAGAATATGACCTGACCGAAGATATAAAGATCAAGTTTACGAGAGTAAGTTTTTATCTATCAGATTTTATCCTTCAAGGCGACAGTGATTATAGTCTCACCAATATCGATTATTTTAATCTGACCAACGCACATTCTAGTCTGAGTAAGGCTAGCAATGGCCTCGAAGTAACTTATGACATTCCTAACGGAGAATACACGGGTCTGCAAACTGGCCTCGGTGTGCCGAGCGACCTCAATGCAATGGTTCCTGCAGATTTTCCATCGAGCAATGACTTGTCATTTTCCGGTGAATACTGGTCGGGGTGGCAGAGTTATGTCTTCGCTAAGATCGAAGGAAAAATGGATACCGATGGGGATGGGATCTTTGAAGAAAACATCGCTCTTCATACTGGTGGTGATATTGCCTTTCGATCATTGACATGGTCCGAGAATTTTTCATTCAGTGGCGACGATCATTATCAAGTCACTCTCTATGCAGATATTTACGATCTTATGAATATGGAGCCTATGTATGACCTTATAAATAACCCAAGGATACATAGTGCAGATCAGACCGATCTGGTTATCGATATTTCCGATAGGTGGGAGGCGAGTTTTAGTAAGGAGTAAATACTCTTTTCCAAGGGGTCATGACCCCTTGGATGAAACTTTTATTATGAACAACAGGAAACATATTCTGCTTCTACTTTTCTATATCGGCTTTACGCCAATAGGCCTATTATCACAAGATTACCACGGCGAAGTGTATAGAGTAGTTGAGCAAATGCCAATTATTGAAGGATGTGAAGCTGTAGAAAACGAAAATATGTACAAGCTTTGTACACAATTAAGGTTAAAACATGCATTCTACTCAAAACTGATTTTTCCATTTGACGCTTTAAAAGATGAGACCAGTTGCTACGTCCTTCTATCGTTTATCGTCGAAACTGATGGTCATCTCTCGGATATCAAGATCATTAAAGGCGTGCAAGAAAAATGCAATCAAGAAGCGTTGTTTGTTATAGAATCTATTAATGATGTTCCCATTTGATTACCAGGCGTTTACAATGACACCTTGGTAAGGGTGCAATTCCATTATCCATTTATTATCCGAGCAAAAGAAAAATATTCTTTCTTTAAAAATGATTGGCCATATGGTATTGAGGGTGAATTGTTTGAATCCAGTTTTGATGGTATTTTAAGTCATAACGGCGAGAGGATAACAGTCAATGAATTCATTAACTATGAGCAATCTTTTGACTTTGAAATCAAAATTTATAAAGACAAGAATACCTCTTATCTGGCAAGTAGTGGAGTGCAAGTAATCATGAAATAGTATCCTAATGTGATCAATACCCCCATTGTTCATTGGTCACGACCCCTTGAAATTACCCCTCTGATCATTATAAATCCTAAATTAATCAAGAAGAACACTTGGGAAAAAATTAATAATATCCAAGGATGATAAATTCGTATAAAACCAGAAGGAGACCCAGAAGAACAATTGCGTAAAAATAGAGTGGTTTCTTTAAGCAATTACTCATACTTCTTGAATTTTCGCTTATTGCTAATCCTTGATGGCTTTTTTCTCTCGCTCACATAACTTGATGCCAGAATGATGCTTACCCCAAACCCAATCAAACTTATTGCAAATCCATAATTCCTCTCCGTGATTGAATGATATGAATAGAGAAAGATTCCTAGCAATATCATCAAAATCCCAAAAACAATGGCAGTCCATTTCAAGTCGACGGTGTTCTCCTCAAACTCATACTGAGCAAAATCATCGATAAGCATCATGTTTAATTTACCTACTTCCTCATCAGACAATTGCAGGGTCGTAATGTATCTATCTATTTCTTCTCTGGACACACCAAGCAATATATCTCCTTGTATCTTTTTGTATCTTTTTGTAATGATATGTAACAATTGATGAAGGCATCTAAGAAATTTTATTTTAGAATCAAATTCACTACTCATGGTCCCAGATTCTGACCTTTGAGATATAACTGAAATGCTTGTCATAGGTCAACAATGTACTTCCTGTTTCTATTGTGATCGCTGCTATCCATATGTCATGCTCAGGAATAGGCTTTCCTTTTAGTTTAAGATCCTTTTTTACCTCAGAGTACAATTCTATCGTTTCACTTCCAGGTAAAAAACGTGATACAGTCCTCATGCTTTCAAACTTTGCTAAGTAATTTCTATTTGCGGATTCTCGCTTTCCAAGTTTAAATCCATAAACCAACTCGGCAATTACAAATAAGGGTAAGAAAATCCTATCCGCCAAGCTCAAAACAGAGGCAATTTTCCTATCTCCCTTAATTAGGTGGCTGTAGGCACTGGTATCTAAAACAACTTTTCTCATTTCCAGCTTTCATCGTTAATGACTTCAAAATCCTTCATCGCTTCATTGAAATCATCAAACTCATCCTGATCCCAGACTCCTAGAAATTCGGAAAAATCCTCTTTTTTCCTTGCTCCTTCCAATCCTAAAGCACGCCTTAATAGTTTTTTTATAACCTTGTTTTGGCTCAGCCCTGTAGAATCAGACAAAGACTCTATCGCCTTCGATAATTCTGTATCTAGCTTGTGGATAGTAATTGACTTCATGATTCTGACTTTGGTTCATTGAAATAACCAATATTAAACCGTAATGGTTCAATATGAACCACATCGTTACTTATGCTCTATGATAGCAGTCCTACAACTCAATCTAGCGCCATCAGCTCGCGTCCAGATAGGTCTGACCCGACCGCCATAGGCTGAGATATCCGTGTAATCCCCAAAGAAAACATACTTGGTGGGCTTGAAAGGTGTGTCACTGATCTTAACATTCTTAAAAGATGATCCTCCATCCACCGAATAGGCGAGATAAACATCTGTCTTGAGATCATCATAGGCCCTTCGATCATAGAATATTATGTATACATATCCTGTAATAGGGTCAACATCCATCCAGCAAAAAAACTGCTGACTGCCAGGAGTGTCATCGTTAATTCTCATGGGTGTCGACCAGCTATCACCGCCATCTACCGACTTGCTCAGCCATATATCTGTATCATCTGTACCGTTTCGTTGGTCACTCCAATTGACATAGATGTCGCCTCGATGTGAACCAGAACTCAGATCAACTTCCGTAATAGGCATTCCGTTGCATCGGGAGATACCAGGAATGTCAAAATTCCAGCCGCCAGGTTGCGACGCAACGACCTTGTCTTTGACCATCCATGTCTTTCCACCATCTTGTGACCTGTCGAAGTATATCTTCTCATCATATGACCAGCTCACGTAATATTCGCCATTAGGTCCTACGGCCGGCACTGCGCCTTCAGTAGTCTGGTCACCATCAAGACAGTCTCCTTCGTATTGACTAAGGATGATGGGGTCAGTCCAGGACTCCGCCTTATCAGTGGACTTTACAAACATGATTCTAGAGTGATCACCTGGCTCCGTGCTATTGTACTTATCAAACTCCGTCCATGTCATCAAAATCGTATTGTCACTGGGATTGACAGCCAGCCATTCTTTATCTTGATCCTTGGGGGTATTAGGGGGCGTATAACTTCCGTCATTCCATGTCCTGCCACCGTCAGAAGATCGCTGTATTACTATTCTATCCAGAAACGCTTCATCTTGCCAGGCATTTCCTGTAGGATTGGACAAGTGAGCATAGTAAAAGTTACCATCAAAGTCGGCCCTTATTACCGGGTCGCCATAAACTCCTGATGAAGATTTCATTTGTGCTTTGGTCCATGACACACCACCATCTGAAGAAGTATATACCAGATCAAGAATTGACCCCGCTACTAACTTATTTGGATCTTTGGGGCTAATGCATATGCTAGGCTCTGATGTACTAGTCCCAAATGCCGAAGATTCGATAACTACATTTAAAAAAGGTCCAATGAGTTCGGCAGGTTTTACCGGAATGGTTTTTCTTTGACAAGAAACAAGCGTGATAATTACAGAGAAGAAAATTATTGATCTCATCGGATCCAAGTTTTATTAGGACAAAATTATGACTATTAGGTCATATCGTGCAAAAAAGTAGACAAACGAGTTTTTTATATGTAGGGGTTAAGGATCTTGAGATGAGAGACAGACTGTCCATGTTGCAGGTCCTCAGAGTATAAAATATTACACTTGGCCTCAAGCGCGGCCGCTAATATAAGAGAATCATAAAAGGAGAAATTATATCGCTCATGCATTGATAGAGACCTATTATAAAGTTGAGCATTAGGATAAACATCCATCAAAGGATACAATACTTCCCTAAGATATTCTTTACAATCTGATAAGTGCACATTTCTTATCTGTTTTATAAATACATTAATGAATTCCTGTACTACTTGAAAACTCACATGTGCATTTCCACCGTTTAATGCCGAAGAAATGAGATAACGCGAAATTTTTTGTTTTCGCTTGTCTTGGTTCACAATGGCATAGACAAAGACATTTGTATCAATGAAAATTCTATCTCGCATTTCGTTCCTCTCTCGTCATTAGCGTGTCGGATAGTTCGGCATTTTCAAAGTTTTTCAACAAAGCCTCAAAGTTTTTTCCACGAGAATCCCGAGCTATATAGTTCTTAAGCCATTCTCTAAACTTTGCATTGAGCGTTGAATTCTCTCCCTCTGCCTTGTCCCGTGCCTCCTTTATTAGTCCTTCATCGGCACTCAAAGTGATATTTCTCATACACTATTATTTTGTACACTAGAACAGTGTAGAACAACACTAAGTTCCATGAAGTCAATTACTCAATGGCTGGTAAAAGATAATAGTAATCGAGATATTTCTCATTGGAAACCACAAGCTCTCTGGCACCTCTAAGCTGATCAACCAATGGTCGTGAATATTTGTATCGAAGCAAATACCTCTGGGGCCAACTCAGGTCATGATAGTCTGACCTGGCATTAAATAGCTTTATCATGTCACTCAATAATAACACCAACTCTAAGGTCTCATCGTCCTCCGCCTCAAAATATCCAAGCTGACGAACTAGATGTTTAGGTTCAGCATACTCCCAACCATCAATACCAGCTCCTCTAAGTCTACTATAGCTTTTTGATAAACCGAAAGATATTCTTTCCATCAAAATCGTATCAAGCGATACCTGAGAGTTTCGCTCGATTGCACTTTTTAGCTCTAACAGCTGTTTCTCAGAGTCAGGTGTACTTTGATACTTAAGATTATCTACCTGCTTTTTTTCAAAATCCACCTCGTACAATGACTTATACCTAGAAATCTCGTCATAGACAAATCCATATTCTTTGGCATTCAGATTCTCAGAATAGGCTTCAGAAACCTGGAATACATCACCGATTCCCAATGGCAATAGAAGGGTAAGTCCTACAAAGGCGATACTTGAGAGATACAGCCAATTGCCAACTCTAAAGGCCAATTTCATTGCCGCCCAGCCGAATAAAAATACATGTATCGGAAATAGAACAAATAGCAACCAATAATTATCCAGAAGAAGAAGTTCGTCTCCGTAGCCCCTCATCGAGTACGGCATAATTTCAATTATCGTTGATAGTCGATAAAAACCCATGATCGTGACCCAAAAGGTGAAACTTATCATGGTCTGTATGAGTCTGACTTTAGTTTTCTTAATCGATCTGAAAGAAAGACCTTGACACCAAATAATGAGACAAACCAAAATAACCAATGCAGTCGAAAATGCAGAGAGGAAATAACTTATGAATTGTATTTCTGAATTTGATAGAGGTATCAAATCTGAAGAAAAGGCTCCAATGGTCCTAATGGCTTCAAAAGAGAATACAGTAAAATTCAACACCGTCAATGAAAAAAAGAAACCCAAAGCTGTACCTGTCCAAAACCAGTATCTACCGATTAACTCAATAGACAAGTATGATCGTGATCTGATCTCAATCCCCATCCAATTATCTTAATATGGTAATCTACTAATTGTTTAATATCACCAACGCCGCAATCACTCCAGGCACCCACCCACACAAAGTGAGAAGGCACACGATGACAATAGATCCACATCCCTGATCGATGACGGCTAGTGGTGGAAAGAGAATACTTAGCAAGACTCTGAATAGGCTCATTTGGTTTTTACCATTTCCAATCAAAACGGCTCATTATTAGTTTCTCCAAGTCGACATATGCGCTTATTTCTTCGACAAGAGATTTTAACTGTACCTAGTTTGTCACTATTTTGAGCATAAATAAAATCCAACCATGCAGAAAGCACTTATCTCTCTTCTCTTGATGGCCATGATTGCGATCCCTTCATTCGCACAAAAGTCAAAGAAAGATCAAAAGAAAAAAACCGCGCTTGAGGAAATGTCTCTATCAGGCCTGAAATTTAGATCTATCGGGCCTGCGGTTACTTCAGGTCGTATATCTGATATTGCCATACATCCTGACAACCCATATGAATACATAGTAGCGTCGTCATCGGGTGGTGTGTGGCATACTAATAACTCAGGGACAACTTTCACACCTGTATTTGACGGATATGGTTCATACAGCATAGGCTGTGTAACCTATGATTCTTCTAATCCGGACAATGTATGGGTAGGCACTGGTGAAAACAATAATCAGCGAAGCGTGGCTTATGGAGATGGAATCTACAAATCAACGGATGGCGGAATGTCATGGGAAAATATAGGCCTGAAAAATTCTGAGCATATAGGCAAGATCATTGTTCATCCAGAGAACTCAGATATTGTCTGGGTTGCCGCTATTGGCCCATTGTGGAGCAGTGGCGGAGATCGTGGTGTTTATATGACTGTTGATGGAGGTAAAACATGGGAGGCAACATTGACCATTGACAAGCACACCGGTGTTACTGATCTCGTCATTGATCCGCAAAATCCGAACATTCTGTACGCCGCTGCTTTTCAGAGAGCCAGACACGTATTCACTTATCTCGGTGGTGGACCTGGTTCGTCCATATACAAATCTGTTGATGGTGGTCTTTCTTGGAATGAAGTTAATAGTGGTTTGCCAAGTGTAGACCTGGGAAGGATAGGCCTTGCCATCTCTCCTGTCAATCCGGATATTGTCTATGCAATCGTAGAAGCTGCGCAAAGTAAGAGTGGTTTTTATGCGAGTACCAATGGAGGCATGAAGTGGGAAAAAAGAGGTAGCTACGTCACAAGTGGAAATTACTATCAAGAAATCATCGCCGACCCGCTTGATGCCAATACCATCTATGGCATGGATACATGGATGCATGTAAGTCATGATGGAGGCAGGACATTTAAGAATGTGGGTGAAGATTTCAAACATGTAGACAACCACTCCATGTGGATTGATTCTGATGACAATAGACATTGGATCGTAGGCTGTGATGGTGGAATCTATGAAACTTGGGATGCCGCCAAAACATGGGATTTTAAAGCTAACCTACCCGTAGTACAATTCTATAAAGTGTCTGTAGACAACGATGCTCCTTTCTATAATATCTATGGTGGCACACAGGATAATTTTAGTCTTGGTGGACCATCCCGCACTACGACATCTCACGGTATTGTAAATAGTGATTGGTACATCACTCATGGTGGTGATGGCTTTGAGACCCAGATCGATCCCGAAAACCCAGATATCGTATACGCACAATCACAATACGGGGTCCTAGTCAGGTATGACAGGAAGAGTGGTGAAGAACTCGGCATCCAGCCAAAAGAAAGAAAGGGAGAAAACTCCTATAGGTGGAACTGGGATGCACCACTCCAAGTGAGCAATCACAAAAGTGGTAGGGTTTACTTTGCCGCTAATAAATTATTTAGAAGCGATGATTATGGCAATAGCTGGGAAGTTATCTCGGATGACCTGACACGACAAATAAACCGTAACGAACTTAAAATTATGGATCGTGTCTGGAGTATGGAAGCTGTCGCCAAGAACCGTTCTACATCACCTTATGGCACCCTAGTCGCATTTTCAGAATCACCGCTCAATGAAAACTTATTAATTGTAGGAAGTGACGATGGGTTGATACACATCACAGAAGACGGTGGTACAACTTGGAGAAAAGTTGATAATGTGCAAGGCGCTCCTATTCGATCTTATGTAAATGCTGTATGGGCATCCAAGCATGATGAGAATGTGATGTATGCCGCTATTAACCATCATAAGTATGGAGATTTCAAGCCCTACCTTTTTAGATCACAGGACAAAGGAAGATCGTGGAGAAAGATCTCCTCCAATCTTCCAGATCGAGGTAGTGTCTATGCCATAGAGGAAGACCATATCGAGAAGGACCTTTTATTTGTTGGGACAGAATTCGGAGTCTTCTTTAGTCCCAATGGTGGTGTAGAATGGAAGCAGCTTAAAAATGGCGTCCCTACAATAGCCGTCAGAGATCTTGCTATTCAGCATCGTGAGAATGATCTTGTCTTGGGAACATTTGGACGTGGATTTTATGTTCTTGACGACTATTCCCCTCTTCGTAATCTATCAAAATCAATGACTCCTACGGCTGGAATAATGGACATACGTGATGCCCAAGCTTACGAAAAGAGCCAACCACTAGGACTGCCGGGAAAAGCATTTCAAGGTGACGGTTTTTATACGGGAGAAGATCTCGGTCCAGTTGCTATGATTAACTACTTCTTTGATGAAGAGTTAAAATCGCTAAAGGATAAACGACGTGAAAAAGAAAAGGAGCAAACAAAAAACGGCGTGAACAATGTATACCCAAGTCTTGAAGAGCTAGAGTCTGAAACTGACGAATTGTCGTCTCAATTATTATTTACCATAACAGATGGTCAAAGTAAAGTTGTCAGGAAAATTCTTACTAAACCTTCGAAAGGTCTTAACAGAATCAATTGGGACCTCAGATATGCAGCTAAAGATGCCATCGATCTAAATAAGCCATCATTTTATAATCCGTTTGCGGGTCAGTCCGAAGGAAGCCTTGTCGGACCTGGAACGTATACGGTGACCATGTCAAAGAGTATCAATGGAGAAATAACAAACGTTGGTACTCCCATGTCATTCAAAGTAAGCAGACTTGACAATAGAGTCATGCCATCTGACAACGCTGACAAGATTACATTCCAACGAGATGTCGCTGAACTCTCGCGATCAATCCAAGGTGCTCAGGCACACTTGTCAGAATTAAGAAATAAAATGAGACATATCAAGGAAGCGATAAAACATGTTGAATTGCCATACAGTGCACTGTATGACGACTATCAGTCCATCGATACTAAAGCGCGAGGTCTGTCAAAAAAATTAAATGGTGACTCCAATAAAACAAAGCTTGACATTGGAGAGCCACCAACTCCTGCAACAAGGATAGGATGGATAGAATACGAGCAAAAGTATAGCACTTCTGCACCCACTAAAACACATATGGATAGCTATGCCATAGCTAAGGAGGAGTTTAGGCCGATCCTTGACAAAATAAGGCAGCTCGTACTTGTAGATATCAAGGCACTGGAGAAAAAACTGGAAGACGCTGATGCTCCATATACGCCCGGTAGAGAGGTGAGACTCGAGAGAGGGTTTTGATGATTTACTGATTTAATGTAAATTGTAAAATGAAAGGACATGGTTCTATAAAGGTATTTCTCCTCATGGCCATTTTCGTATTTGGCCTAAATGACATTTCTTCACAGGTTTTGAAGGAGGGAAATATATGGATTGTGGACATTTTCCATAATCAGATCAGCAGTACAAATTACAAAATACACCCTACTTGGATTAAAGTAGAAGGTGACACCATTATTAATGGAATTGAGTATAAAATGGTCTTGAGTGAATATGAAGAGGTTTGTGGGGTATGGCAAAAGACAAATTACTTAAGAGAGAAAGGTGATTCATTGATACAATTCGATGAATTTGTAAACCGTGAATTTTTGCTTTTTGATTTTGGGAGTAATGGCACTTATAACTTTGAATTTTATTCTCAGGCCGGAGCATTTGCGGTGGAGACTGCAATGCTCGAGCATGATTCAATAGGCTTGTTCCGGGCATTCGATGGAACAGAATTAGAATCACATTTTGTAAGAATAATAAGTGAGCATGAAGGTGAATTTCAGCACGTAGTTCATAAGGACATCGGTTTTTTGGACCGAGAATCATTATTTCCATATCTAGGAACAGGCCTTTGTGACCCAGCTCCATGGAATGCCGATATACATGGAACAATTAGGTGCTTCATCAGTGAGGGTGACACTATACAATTTAAGGAGTATGCTTGTGATGAAGTGGTGATTATTTCTGATACTGTGGAAGAGGAATTTGGCTCGATTGACATTTACCCAAATCCCGCTAGTGGGTATTTTTATTTGGATAATAATTCCGGAAAATCGATAGAAAGCATCCATGTGTTTGACCTAGCTGGACGCTTAGTTAATAACATTACATGGGATAACGAAAGACAGATAGTTATTCCCTCTATCTCAAGTGGTCTATATATTTTAAGATTAGTCTTCAATGATGGCGCAATAATTACCAAAAAAATAGTGTTGGAAAGGAAATAATTTTTGCTAACTGAGATCTTTTTTTTAAATAACGTCCATATTTCTATCGTAATTGTCCTTACAGTTCTTACTCAAATTGGAGGAGTAGCTCTGTTATTAAGTTTACTAATCTCCCGAAAGTGGAAAAGTACTATTCGTAATAAATCTGTCCTTACCTTTCTTGTAGTATACTCAGCTCTTTCCCTTCTTGTTGTTCCAAACCTGGCTCGGTATTTCGGTAGGGTGAAAATCTCCAATAGTGAAAATATTTCACCAGTAAATTATGCTTATGTTTTGATGAATCGAAACTATGTTGTTCCAGAACTCCATGAGGTGCTCGTAAGAACATCAAGTTTGCTTAGAAAGGACGGTATAAAAGTAAAATACTTAGATGCTAATTTCCCTTTCATAAATAGTTTTCCTTTACTTCCACATTTGAGTCACAATGACGGCAAAAAAATAGATTTGTTGTTTGTATATACTGATGTTAATGGAAAAGTAACCAATCGATGTAAGTCACTTAGTGGATACGGAATTTATACAAATTTCAAGATGGATGAAGTCACCTCAATTCCAATTTGGAAAATAAACGAATTTCTTGAAACCAACTATCCCCGAGGCAGAGCCATAGGGGTATTTCGCTGGTTTCATGTTGACCTGAAGGTCAAAAACCGAAATTCTCTGATGTTTAGTTGAAAACCTTAGGTTTTCAAACTTTCCTCTCAACCCCGAGGCAAGCCTCGAGGTATTTTCTTCGAATAAAAAATGAGCACTATGATTATTCAAAATACTTCACATTAGGAGAAGTAAATCTTGACCAAGATATTTCCTCCAACAATACAAAGAAGCTCATCGAAGCTCTTCTTTCGAATCAAGAAGTAAAAAAAAATAATCGAACCCTACTTAAAGAAAAGAATGAACCTTAAAGATGATAGAGTTCGCTTTCAAGGTTGTCACTCCGTAAGACACGATGATCATATTCATCTTCAAATTCTAGCTATTACACTACTTTGCGCCTATAAAAAAAAATCCCTTCTCGACCTTTCCTACATCCTCATTTCCCCAACGATGGTGGTAACGGCCTTACCCTTGAGAATTACACGATCATTTTCCAGATCACAAGTGAAGTATCCTCTGCGTTTACTAAGTTGCTCTGCGGAAAAATTAAGCTTGCCGAGTCTTGCTGCCCAGAACGGTGTGAGTACAGTATGTGCAGATCCTGTAGCTGGATCTTCGTTAATTCCACATTGCGGGAAAAAGCCTCTTGAAACAAAGTCTTTTTTATTTCCCTTTGCAGTAACGATCGTACCTCTAGAATCTTCTAGTCGATGCAATTTGTTGAAATCTGGATTGAGAGACAATACATCTTCCTCTGACTGGAGTAAGACGAGATAATCATCCATTCCACGATATACACCTTCTGGCTTGACCCCTAAGGCATCTTCTATCAACGACAACTCCTCGATCTCCTGTGGAACATCTGAGGGGAAATTCATTCTATACTCTCCAGATTCTGATCTTTCCACGAATAGATCACCACTCTTAGTCTTGAATGTGATCTGATCACCGTCGTATCCCATTTCCTCATATAGGGCATGAGCTGATGCCAATGTTGCATGACCACACAGCCTTACTTCAGTGATAGGTGTAAACCACCTAAGATTAAAATGATCATTCTCTTTAACAAGGAAAGCTGTCTCAGAGAGGTTTATTTCTTCCGCAATCTGTTGCATCCTTTCGTCAGTAAGCCATTCATCCAATAAAATCACCGCCGCTGGATTTCCTGTGAACGGTCCATTACTAAAAGCATCTATTTGTACTACCTTAAGTCTCATAAGCTTAGATTATATTAGATAGTAATAACGAAATACATTGACTTTAGTTTATCTAAGTCGAAAAACAACAGGTATTCTGTAGATTACAGAAACGGTTTTACCTTTCTGCTTTCCCGGCAACCAATCGGGCATCCTGTCAATTACCGACAATACTTCTGTTCCACAACCACCTCCTATGTCTTGCAGAATTTTGTAGTCTCTAACTACACCATCTTTCCCAACAATAAATTCGACAATTACACGGCCTTGAAGAGAGTTTTCTCTTGCCAATGTCGGATACTTCAAATGGCTGTAAATAAACTCTTGCATGTTCGTTTCAGTATATTCCCTTCTACTTGCCTCATCAGCTAGGTCACAATCGCCAAACAACGGCATCCGCTCCACCATTAGTATAGGTTCGTCATTTTCTTCCTCATCAGGTAAATCTATTACTTGACCTATTCTAGGTTCTATTGACGTCACTACAGTTGTTGTGGTATCTGTTCCCAATATTTTTTCTGAAACTCACAGAGTAAGAAGAACAGGTTCTTCAAACTCAATGATGTCGACTATTTTATCATCTTTAGGCTGAACTAATACGGGTGTTTCCCTTCGCTTTTGAACTGTTCTAGGAATTTGTATTATATCTTCAAAAACCTCAGAAAATGGTATTTGGTCGGATACAACCTGAGCCTCAGTTGTATAATTAACAACGATATTACATAGTGCTAGGGCAATGCAGAGTGCGATCTGAAAACACTCCAATCGGTACTTATCCCAAGGGATCATTCTTTGATATGACATAACTTGACTTTTTCTGGTGATATAATCAAGCCGCGACTTACAAGTAAGATGATCCTCTCAAGTAATGTGGTGGGTAAAGATTTTGATAACTTTAGATTGTCTGATATGTTATAAAAGCAAATGCCCTCTTTCTCATACATCGATTGGTCTGATAGTAAGGCCCATCTACAAGAAGTTAAGTAATGAGTTCTATTTCCTCACTGATCCCTTCGGAATAAAACTTGACGAGGAAACATCACTCGCACTAGATCACCTAATTATCACTATAGACATGGTCGATCATCATTTGGATGAAATCGAACTAAAAGAAGATAGAGATACTTACGCCAGAGCTGTTGTAGATTTTTTGGGTTCAGACCCTGAGGACAGGGACGGTACTCTCAGTGTGGAACTGAAAGTACATCTTCGGTTTTTAAGAAAACACCTGGAAATCAAAGGTAGTATCGATCAATTCGTCAGTGCTTCCAAAATCATTTTTAAGAATACTGAAGCCAAACGACATGCCACAAATTACGATCTTCTACATAATCAAGTAATGGCTGAAGGTCGCGCTACTGGAGACCTTACCTTGTCAATAATGGACTTAAGTGATGACTCCAAATTTGGACAATTTTTTATTTCAATGTGTGGTTTACTCGGCATTGCTGACCTGATTCCAGACGCTAAGGATGACTTCCGAAATGGAATAATAAACATCAAGCCAACTACCTTTCTATACCTGCAACTTCTTACAACACTTATCAAGCATGGACTAAAAGTGCTATTCTTATTCCCTCGTAAATTATCATTTATGAGATATTGCCTAAGGTTTGTGCGATATTTATCCAATCGGTCATGACCCCATTGGAATGTATCATCAATCTAAAGAAAGAAGCCACATTCGCTTAACGCAAATGCGGCTTCAACAATCTCAAGGATTATTGCAATTTATTTCTTAAAAAGTCCACCAAGAACTTTCATTCCCATGCCGGCGATCTCATCCATTGCACTGCCATCTCCATCTTTATCAAGAATTTTAGAGATCAAACCTTGCTTAGGATTTCTCTGTTGTACTTGTTGCTGACTTTGGTTCAAGAAATCCAGAAGACCTCCATTATCCATTCTCTGCTGTTTCTTTTGCTTGCCCAGAACCCCTAAAACAACTGGAGCCAATTTCATCAATAGGTTCATAGAACCATTTCGATCCATTCCACTAGACTGAGATACTGCTTCTACAGCATTAAAAACGCTTCCTCCTAAAAGGTGAGAGAGGATTCCCATCCCATCTGCTGATTTAGATTGTGCCTTTTTCCCAGAAAGAAGACCAGTAAGGTCATCAAGAATACTTCCATCGTGATCTTTATCAAGTGCTCCTGCTAGTCCAGAAAGTCCTCTTGGCTTTGCTGCACTCTTAGACACGGCTGACATCAACACATTCATTGCCATGTTTGCTGCCGCTGATGTCTTATCTCTATCTCCGCCGCCTACTTGACCTGCAAGTAATTCGAGGGCACTTCCTCCCAGTTGATCCTGAAGAAGGTCCATTAAATTTGCCATAATATTTAAGTGATTTTTATTGTTTACAAATAGATGTACAACTGATTAACTGCCAAGCAGTATGATTCGTTCAAATTCGGCATGATTATTTCATATTATAATTTATAATAATATATAATAGGCTGACTTGAAACAAAAATTGATAAAAATGTTCTATCCTAAGAATCTTCTGACATGTAGTATTTGCTTATTGGCAATTATTCAATTGAGCGCCCAGCCAGTCGACCAATACTTGAGTGACTACGCTGAAATAGTGCAGTCAGAAATGATACGTACAGGCATACCAGCTTCGATTAAACTTGCACAAGGAATGTTGGAATCAGATTTTGGTAGAAGCGATCTCGCCACCGTTGCCAATAATCACTTTGGGATCAAATGTGGTCAAGCGTGGGATGGTGGTACTTACTATAAAGAAGATGACGAATATCATAGTGATGGGAAAATTAAGAGAAGTTGTTTTAGAGAATTCTCATCGGTACAGGAATCATTTATCGCTCACTCAGACTTTCTAGCTGGTCCTAGAAAATCAAAGCGGTACGATTTTCTTTTTACGTTAGATACCGATGATTACAAATCTTGGGCAAGAGGATTGAAAAAATCGGGCTATGCGACTGACCCATATTATCCGCAAAAACTCATACACATAATCGAAGAATATGAATTGCACAGATACGATATAAATACTTCTCGCGAATCATCTATTGCTGAAGCCGATGGCAAGAGTGAAACAATAAAAAGAAAGCCAGTGAATAATAATGAATTATCTCCTGTTTTTGCCCCAAGAAACAAATTGAATGACCGTATAAATGGTCTCAGAGTCATCATTACAGAGCAGAAAGAAACACCGTCGTCGCTAGCAGCCCTTTACAAAGTCAAGTTGCACAAAATTATAAAATACAATGAAGGAATAGCAAGTAAAGGAGATTCACTTAATGCAGGTACAATTGTATATCTTGAGAATAAGAAAAAGGACTTTGAAGGAGCCAAGAAATTCCATACAGTCAAAAAAGGAGATGACATGTACAGCATATCTCAAAAATATGGTCTAAAGCTGAGTAGTTTGTATCAAAAGAACCGCCTTCCTCAAGGCTCAGAACCTATCGCGGGAGAGAAGATTCTACTCAGAGGAAATATAAAGTTGATCGCACGACCTGACTTCAAAAGTAAGAGAGAAGTGATGGATGACGCAGAGTACCTATTCGCTGAAGGAAATTGATGGACTGATGTTTTAGTTGAAATTCAAAGATGAATTACCTTTGATCATAATTATGAGTCGATATTATCTTGTAGCGATTGCTCTTTTTATTACATATGCCTTACCGGCACAAAGTTTTTGGTTTGGTCCGAAGGTAGGACCTAGTATTGGATTACAAAAGTGGAATCAGTTTGATCAGGATCCCCTATTTGCTTTCCATGGTGCTCTATTCATAGAAAGCCACGATCCTGATTCCCCTGGTTCCGTTTATGCACAACTGGGGTATCATACAAGAGGAAGTGCCATACGGGTCATCAATATCAACAATAGTGTCACTTTCTCTAATTCATTTAAATTCAATAATCTGTCATTGTCACTGGGTGCCAAAAGACGACTGGGTAGCAGCGGCAAATTTCGACCTTACTACCACCTAGGGGTGCGCTTAGAATACACATTAAATACAAATCTTAAAGAGTACGAGAGATTTGGAAGTCCGATCTACCCTATCGAACTTTTTGTACATAAATTTAACTATGGTGTAAACATCGGAGGTGGTTTCGAGACCAAGTTTTCTGACTTGATTGGAGGATCCATTGAAATCACCGTCAGTCCCGATTTTTCAAAACAGTACGAGCAACCTGCCATACCTAATGTCATTGTACCTTGGAACAACCAATCAGCGACAATTAGCGCTCGTGATATCCGCAACATAAGCCTTGAGATCAGTTTAGCATTAAGATTCCTTAGGAAGGTAGAGTACTATTAACAAGAAATCTAAAAAACTACTATCAAAGATGGGAATTCTCCTATTGTCTATTGAATTCACCAGTCTGCTTAATATTTAAAGCCCTTAACCCAACTTGGCTTAGGAGCTTCAAGAAGCAACAATTTTCGACAAATATGGGTGTCTACGAGGTAAGTACTCAATACCTATATTAAATTTCTCTAAAAGATAGTTGGTATTTTTGGATCATTAACTGAGATAAAGGAGGGATAAGATGAGTATTTTGAAGTCGATCCTGAAGATACTCCCAGAAAGATATTTCTAACTTTCTACAGGTTTTTTTCAGTGACAAAAAAGTATCTCTTGCCAATCTGCCATTTTCACTTCTGGTGCCGGCACTTATTTTTCTTCTTTTGACATATTCGCGGATGTCTCTTTCTGAATTATTGTTGTGCAGAGAACTATTAGGTCGAAGAAGTACCACCAGAAGCTGGTCTTTGTTTTCTCTCAATTTTTCCAATACCTGATTTAGTGAAGAATAGTTAATCACTGGTTCGCATAAGGTATCAAATTGTTCGTTTAATTGCAATGCCAGATCATCATCAGGGGTTTTCTTGTATTTTTTGAGGGCTTGATACAACTGCCAGAAGGCTGTCTTTCTGTTTTCTAATTGTGATTGTTGAACTGGATTATAACTTTTGAGTTTTACCAGAGGTCTTTCGGCATGCTTCCAACATAGTGAATGGACAAATAAATTGAACTGACCTGCTCCGTCTGAGTGAATCACAGTATTAGGGTCAAATCCATGGGCCACAATAGTTCCTATTAACAAGGCTTCTGTTATTTGTCTGATGACGTATTGGGCCGTTATTCCCTCGCGGTTAAAATAATTTTCTAAGCTCGTTTTGTCTTCAAAGATTCGCTCACCACTTTCATAACTTTGCCTTAGTATCCGGTAATATTTGCTTGCAAATTTTTCTCTTTTAACATACGAAAGGCTCGTTTCATTGATTTGATAATCTCTTCTTGACTGACGCAGTATTTCCAGAAAATTGATACGACTTTTTGAAAACGTTGTCGTAAAGTAGGTAAACAATGAGGAATTGATGCAATTACAAAACCCATTCCTAAACTCATGTCTTGCTCCTGTATGGCTTTGTTGCATGAATAATTTTTTAAAAATAGCTTAGCTATCGCTTGATTAATCATTTGGTTAAGCTACTTTTTGGCAAACGGGCATACCAATCCCTGTCATTTTATTTAAGCAAGCTACTTTTATGGCAGCCTCTCTTTGCTGGGTTTCAAATCGTCGAGAATATAGCTGTGGACCAAATATTGCCTTGAATCGAAACATTGCTGTTTCTGATAAACTCCGTCTGTGGTATCCACTTTGCTGTTTCCATTTCTTTCGACCCACCTTTTCTATTTTCTTGATTATCTCATTGCGATCAAGATCCAGTAACTCGTCATTTTCATCTACCCAGTACATTGCATTTTCCTGTGGAGGTATTATACCTTCTATCTGTTTTTCCTTGAGCATTTCCCATATCTCATATGTATCATAGGCTCCATCACCTCCAAAGCGGTCTATTGGGCTTTTCACTTGATCCAATAATTGTGGAACCTGCTGGGCATCCCCATCTCCTTTGCTATTTTTTGTCAATACCTGTGCATGTATATATCCTGTCTTTTCATCTACTCCCAAATGTAGCTTACCCCACGTCCGACGCTTATTGTATCCATGCTTTCGCACCTTCCATTCCCCCTCTCCATACACCTTGAGTCCCGTTGAATCAAATACTATAAATAGCGGTCCGCTTGACTTGGAAACTTCTATATTTACCTCTAATCGTTTTGCCCTACAGCTTATTTGACAATAGCTCGGAACGCTCAATTCTATCCCCATCATGCCTAACAATGAACTGGCAAAACCCTCTAATTGTCGGTACTTCAACCCAAATACTACTTTGAGCTGTAGCAAGCTCCTCATGCATTGTTGTGAATATTTATACTGGGCTCCTTTTTGATTAGGACCTTGGTAATACCAGCAGTCTAATAAGGCCTCATCAAACCATATTGTTATGTCTCCTCGTTTTACAAGACTCCTATTGTATTCTCTCCAATTTGTGATCTTATACTTGTTTTTCTTCTGCTTTTTTTGCTTTCCCCCAACCTTAGTTTGTTGCTTTGTCATGTGGCTTGCTTTGTAAGGTTGGTCTCTCAAAGATACTATCTCCATATCTTTTATCATCCATTCATGCAACAAAGCCGTTGATATACCTAAGTTAGAAAATATCTTCGACTATTCTGAATTCTTATAATTTGATGGTTCTGTGAGTGGCGATAGTTGCAGATTACTAGTCGTAGAAAATAAATTGAAGATCAATGATCCCTAAACCATCAAAAAACAAATTCATTTCCTTATAAAAACTGATCTTTTTCCCAAATTCAGTGTTATCGAACCTCGCCAATAGTATCTTTGCCCCCTTACAAAACGAGCAGATGTACAGAACACACAATTGTGGAGAATTAAGAATAGAAAACCAGGGCCAGAAAGTTACTTTGAGTGGATGGGTACAGATCAGCCGCGATCTGGGAGGCATGACTTTTGTAGACCTCAGAGATCGATATGGCATTACACAACTTGCTTTCAATATGGAAGAAAACAGTGCTCTATGTGAGCATGCACGGAAGTTGGGACGTGAGTTTGTAATCAGAGCCTCAGGCATCGTCAAAGAAAGGAGTAGCAAGAATCCCAATCGTTCTACCGGCGACATAGAAATTGAAGTAACGGACCTTGACGTTCTCAACTCTTCCAAGGTGCCTCCCTTTACTATTGAGGATGAAACCGATGGTGGTGATGAGCTGCGGATGTCATATCGGTATCTGGATATCAGAAGAAATCCGGTAAAGGAAAATCTTATCTTCAGAAGTAAGCTGGCCATTGAGACAAGAAAACATCTCAGCGACAATGGATTTATAGAAGTGGAAACCCCAAATCTTATAAAAAGTACACCAGAGGGTGCGCGTGACTTTGTCGTTCCCAGTCGCATGAATCAAGGCGAATTCTACGCCCTGCCACAGTCTCCGCAGACATTCAAGCAAATCCTCATGATTGCTGGTATGGATCGTTATTTCCAGATCGTCAAGTGCTTCCGTGATGAAGACCTACGTGCTGACCGCCAACCAGAATTTACACAGATAGACTGCGAGATGGCCTTCGTCACTCAAGAAGACATCCTCAATACATTCGAAGGCTTGACAAAACACTTGTTCTCAACAACCAAAGGAATCAACCTTCCCGATTTTCCTCGTATGTCATATGATACCGCCATGGAAAAATATGGTAGTGACAAACCTGACCTTAGAATTGACATGGAATTCATTTATCTCGATGACCAATTAAAAGGTCATGGTTTCGGTGTATTTGATAATGCGGAATCTGTCATCGGCATACTTGTAAAAGGTGTGGCCAACGAATATTCGAATAAGAATATTAAGACGCTGACTGAATGGATTCAAAGACCTCAGATCGGTGCCAAGGGTCTTGTATATGTCAAGCACCTAGGTCAAGAATCTCCAAAATCGTCCATTGGAAAGTTTTACTCTGATGAGCAACTGCTTCAGCTGATGAGTAATATCGAAGCTGTAGAAGGTGACATGCTTCTCGTCCTTTGTGGAGAAAAAGAAAAAACTCAAAAACAACTTGGTGAGTTGCGCCTTGAGATGGCCCGACGCCATGACATGATTTCTGCCGGAGATTTTAAGCCTTTGTGGGTTGTTGATTTCCCCCTCCTCGAGTGGGATAAAGAATCAGGTCGATTCCATGCAATGCATCATCCATTTACCTCCCCCAAGGAAGAAGACATGGCTCGGATGCTTAATGGCGACCATGAGACGATGAAATCACTGCGCGCCGACGCCTATGATCTAGTTATAAATGGTGCGGAGATCGGAGGCGGTTCCATTCGTATTCATGATCGTGACTTGCAATCTCGCAACTTTGATCTACTCGGCTTTACAAAGGAAGAAGCGGAAGCACAATTTGGTTTTCTCATGGGGGCCTTTGAATATGGGGCTCCTCCTCATGGTGGCATTGCATTTGGCTTTGACCGACTATGTGCTGTAATGAATGGACAGTCATCTATCCGCGATTTCATTGCCTTCCCAAAGAATAACCAAGGTAGAGATATGATGATTAATGCCCCTAGTCCAATAGCTATGGAACAATTAAAAGAGCTTTCACTTGAGCTTACAGAAAATTGAATCCAAAAGGAAGAAGTAACGATTATTTTCTAGTCCTTCTAGGATATCTGACCTTAGGAATTCTCGTTGTTCTTTCTCTTCTTTTCTATCGGGAAAGAATGCTCATACTAGACAATGCCTTCCAGACCTTTCTCATGATCAATGATGATCGTATCGAGATAATGGTTCATAGATATCCTGCGGCCTTGATCAGAATTCTCCCTTACTTGCTTTTTAAATGCGGCGCATCGCTTAAGGTAATCCTGATGGCATTCTCCGCGTCCTACACTTTATTTACTCTACTTGCATTCCACATTATCGTCCGTTACTTTCGTAGACCTCAATTGGCATTGGCACTAGTTCTTGTATTTACATTAATGGTAAGTGATACTTTTTACTGGTGTCCCTCGGAGCTATTGCAGGGAATTCCTTTTTGCTTTATAATTACTGCTTTTGTATTCAACAAAAAAACAACTGGATTTGGATTCTGGATGATACTATTTTCACTGATGGTAATTTGCTCTTTGTATCATCCATTGGTAATCTTTCCAATGCTCTTTTTAATCTTCTATTATTTTGAATCGCTTGGCTGGAAAAAAGCAGGATTAATATCCGTCCTTTTCACTAATATTCATCTCATAAAGTCATTGACCCTACGCAATTTTTACGACAACGAAAAAGTCAATTCTCTATGGGCCAACATAAATGAATATGGTATTAACCTAGCATCTATCCCCAGAAATAAGATTTTCCTTGACGAGATTTTCCATCATTACTACTTTCTTGTGATAGCGATGGTGGTAGTAATTTACTGGTTCACTACTAAAAAAAAATACTTTCATTTACTTCTATGCGCTATATCCACTGTAGCTTTTACTATTCTGCTTCATTATTCATTTCCCGAGTCTCCTCATAAGTTTTACATGGAATCCAGTTATTTGATTCTGGGAGTTTTTTGGTTTGTGCCAATGCTTCATATTGCATGGAAAAATGGAAATCAACTTATTCCTAAAATTATCTTTTCTGCGGCTATTGTTATTTCACTTGTGAGGATTTATTATACTCATGGAGAATACAAAGCACGTCATGATTATTTACTTAATGCTATGGCTCAATCAAGGTATCCTAAAACTTATATTAAGGAATCAAAAGAAAATCTGGATGTCTTAGAAATGACATGGGGCGCTTCATTTGAAAGTCTTATACTTTCTTCTCTCTACCACAAGTCGCCACAGACAGTATGGATAGACAAAGATCCCGAATCCAATCCGGTAATCAAAGAATCAAGGAGAGGTGTATTTCTAGGCGGCTTTGGTGAAATAAAAGCATCACGCCTCAACAAATATTATTTTCCACTAGCTGATAGTACTTATCGACGATCATTTTGACTTCTTCAAATAAAGATAATCGAGGTAGTAAACAACCCTTAGGGATAGGCTATTTAATCGGTCTTGATCAAATAAATTGCCTAGGTTATTAAAATATGTATCTGTTGTAACGTTGTCAAAAGAATTAACAAGATTCTTCCAGACAAACGTCATATCACTACCTGGTGCAAATCTCCACTTATACTCTAGGTCTAGATTAAAGGCATTGAAGTTTCCATTAAAAATTGATTCTCCATTTTCATCAAGCCCATCGTAATCAATATTATTTAAATATCCGTCCTCTCCCAATATCCCAAAGGATTGGTAATCTACCTCATCCCATAAATGTCGTAACCTAATCGTCAAGCCCATTTTATTAGAAAAAATGTAACGTCCACTCAAATTGTTTTCAATAATTGTCCTGTTTCTCCGCCCAAATAAAATATCGTCAACTCCCACTCCATTTATTATATGGTCACTCTTGTTTACAAATCCTTCTTCATCGCTTCTCAGTCTAAGACAGGTATTAGTATTAAAGAATAATTTATCATTCACTCTAAACCGTGGACTAAAGTTTATACCGTAGTATGTTCTATTTTCCTGATCAAATAATGTCATTTGTACACCTAGATCTAGGGCAAGGGTCTTTCTGTAATCAGATGATATGAACACATCAAAGAAATATCTAGCGGGAGTAGTGTGATACTTGCTAAAGTCGGTCGTCCTTGGTTCAAAATAATTATAGCTCTCATCCGGTTTAAAATTGGTAAAAAAGCCGGTAGCAAACTTATTCTTGGTCACTAAGAATCCCTCAAAATCAATATCATAACCTGTAAATACATCAGGCTTATAAAGTCTATTATAGTCTACATCCAATTCAAATCTATATAGATTTAGATTGCCTCCTGGATTGTACTCATTAAACTCAATATAGCTACTAACACCCCTTTCATTCGGACTAAAAAGAAATCCTAAATCATTGGGATTGTAATCATGACTTTCTTCTGAGTATGATAATCCATAATTCCACTTACCGGATAATTTTCTCAAGCCTAGTGAATATGTATGACCTACATTCTTTTCAGGTTGAAAAAATTGCTGACTTACGGCACCATGACCACTTAGACCCCATTTCTGGTTTTTTGTCTTAATATTAAATTCCGTAGCCGTAGTATTGGCATCATACGCATTTCCCTCACGCATTACATTGGCATTGGAGATAGAGAAGTAGCTATTGTTGGATAAGTTTTGGTCGACAACAAGCACATTGTAATTGGTCAAGGGATTGACCAATATTGATCTCGCCTCAAATCCTTCTCCATTGAGTACTCCATATTCTCGTGCTGCAACGGCATTTAACACTCCAATGCCTGTACCAGCCTGAGTACGTCCTGATATTTTAGTGGCATTGTATAGAGAAACCTGATCGGGTATATCAGTCAGATATTCTCCCTCCTTCAAATTGTTAATGACTTCTGGCAAATAGAAAGGTCTACCACCAATTCTGCGAGAATGAAATATATTTCCTTTGTTAAAAATCTCGATACCCTCAGTAAAGAATTGTCTGTTCTCTGAGAAAAAAGTCTCAAACGGGGATAGATTCAAAACCTGGTTATTAGAGATTACCTGACCAAAATCTGGAATCAAAGTCATATCAAGAGTGAATGCATCATTGATACCATATTTTAAATCCATCCCTGCGGTATATGCAGTACTTGTCTCACTATTCCCATCAATATCTGCTACATCTAGATAGCTCGTTATATAGGGTGTAACAGAGAGCCTGACCGGAGACTTTATTCCATCTATGCCATCCATCTTACCAAACTGAGTGGTAAAACCATTCACCTCAGGATCAATTTCATTCCAATAAGAATCTTCTCTCAGCCGATGATTGTCTCGGTAAAACTGGACATTCCATTCCTGAGATTCCTGGGTTGAAAATCTTATTGCAGAAAACGGAATCCTGACCACTGCTTGAGTGCTTTGCATCTATTTGGACCCCAGATGCAGTCAAATTAAACGCAAAGGCATTTATACCATCTTGATAGGTATCAAAGAAGACACCAAATTTATCTGTATTCCCAAAATTATCTCTATTCGAAAGCTCTGTAAGAATGTCCTCTGGAGAGCTGTCAATCATTCTAGCTGCAACATACACCGCCTTGTCATCGTAGGCCACTTTTACAAAGGTTTGATGCTCGGGCTGTTCTCCTAAGCTCGGTTCCCTTTGTATAAAACCTGTTGCTTCTGGTATATTATCCCAAGATTGTTCATTGGGTATCCCATCGAGGTTGATCTCTCCTTCTATTCTGACGGCACTAGTACAAGACCGAAGAGTATGGGAACGAAACAGAAAAGTCTTTTCATTTGTGTTTCAATAATATAGACAGAAAATGATCCAAAATATATTAAACATAATTCGCACTAAGAACGATTTTAGACGAATCTAATCTTCCCCTCTTTAAATACACTCAATTCTGGGATAAAGATAGCTTGCTTTATACTTTTGAGAAAATTCTAATCAATGAGCATCATCGAAATGAAGGTTCCTACAATTGGAGAGTCTATATCCGAAGTTACACTTTCCCAGTGGTTGAAAAAAAATGGTGAATATGTTGCGCTTGATGAACCGATATGTGAATTTGAGTCTGATAAAGCTACTCTTGAATTTCCAGCAGAGGCCTCAGGGAAATTGATCTACGTTGCTGCCGAAGGAGACGACCTAGAAATCGGTGCTCTTGTAGCGAAAATAGATACATCCATGGCTGCTCCTGCAGAAGAAGCAAGTCAGGATCCTGTCGCAATACAAAATGATGAACAAACTGAGGATCCTCCATTGACAACATATGCAACTGGACATCCTTCACCAGCAGCAGCCAAAATACTGGCAGAGAAAGGTATTAAGCCTGAGAATGTGACTGGAACGGGGAAGGATGGCCGTATTACAAAATCTGATGCAGTCACCGCCAAAAGTCAGATTGATGCAGGTAATAGTACAATTGATAAATCGCCATCAATCACGCCGACAGCTCCTGTTATACCCTTCTCCAGAAATGAACGTAGAGAGAAGCTTAGTAGGATGCGTCGTACAATCGCATCGCGACTGGTATCAGCGAAGAATACAACAGCCATGCTCACTACCTTCAATGAGGTTGACCTTAGTGCTGTCATCGCGATGCGAAAAAAGTACCAGGAGCGATTTGTTGAGAAGCATGGAATAAAACTGGGTTTCATGTCCATTTTTGCAAAGGCATGTACGACCGCTCTACTCGAGATGCCCGCTGTCAATGCACGTCTTGATGGAAACGAACTCATATATCATGACTACGTCGATATATCAATTGCCATCTCGACACCTACAGGTCTTGTAGTTCCTCCTGTACACAATGTAGAGTCACTAGGCTTTCATGAAATAGAGCTTAAGATCAAAGACCTCGCCACAAAAGCAAGAGAGGGTAATCTTTCACTAGATGAGATGCGTGGTGGTACTTTTACCATCACCAATGGAGGCATTTTTGGATCTATGCTCAGCACACCTATACTTAATGAACCACAAGCTGCCATCCTCGGCATGCACAACATTCAACAGAGGCCAGTAGCCATCGAAGGTGAAGTCAAGATCAGACCTATGATGTATCTTGCCCTTTCTTATGATCATAGGGTAGTTGATGGCAGTACGTCAGTTACTTTCCTAGTCAAAGTAAAGCAATTGCTTGAGGACCCTATGGCTTTAATGATGAATCTATAATTGGACAAATACTCACTATGACACTTGGAGATTTTTTTGAAGCTGTAGGTAATAATCCACAGCCTACGATATTTTACTTTTTGGCTCTACCTATTGCCGCTTATTTACTTGATATATTTGCTAAAGACGAGGGACACCTCTCCCCTTGGAGATACATCTATTCTGGACTAATATATCTTTGTTCAATACCTGGAATTTTTGCTATTACTCTTAGCATATATTTGTTCTTCTTTGAAAGACGAAGTGTCATGGATATCAATATCTATACACAGATACTTCCCATTCTCAGTATGGTTGTCACACTATGGTTGATCAGAAGGAATATCACCTTTGAGTCCATTCCGGGATTTGATAGGATGACAAGTTTACTTACTTTACTTCTCGCACTAATAGGTGTGATGTGGGTATTGGACAGGACTCGGATTTGGGCTATCACTTTTGTTCCATTCCACTACTTCATCATATTCTTCATTGCAATTTTAATATTGGTAAGAGTGTGCTGGAAGGGCATGTTTAAGTCGGCAGTAGAGAAAGTCTAGGCCAGAAGAATACTTGTCATATATATTTGACTGAATTGCATAGCTTTGACTATCAATTTTGTCGTTTATGCGACGTTTAATATTAGCACTCATTTTTCCCAGTTCATTCATTTTTATTGCAAATGTCTCAGCGCAGGAATCTACCGCTCGCAAGTGGTGTGAAGTTCCATTGACTGGAATAAGAAATGTCAGCGATTCAGAGCTACAGAGTTAAAAGAGAGGTTGTTTATAGGGATCAATGTCCCAATAACCAAAATGGTTTTATGAATCACCAGCCTTGAATATTTCATAGTAGATTTTGTTGAATTTGTTCCAGGCACAATAGCCATAGGCACTATTACTTTTCACAGGTTGTAATTCAGTATCGGTAGTTGAGTTTTAATTTTTGACAATGAGAAAATAATTCCAAAGGCAGTAAAAATAGAGTTGCCCACAATTGCTTCCACATACCCTTGAAGGTTTTCCAATCCTACATGATTTGGTTTTTGCATAAGACAAAGAGTTGTTCGATAATATGAGCAATCTGGATGCACATATAATAGTTGCACATGCCGGAGAAGTTTTTACGAACATATTTATCAATAGTCCGTTAAGGAATTAAGCGGCGATTTTACCATAATTTAGTAGTTGATGATAGTTAGGGTGGACTTTTATAAAGGTATGGTCGAGACCATACTTTGAAAAAACTCTATAAATCATTTTTCTATTTTTCAATTCAGTGCATATATCAGCTATTGACAGACTGACTTTTTCGTCTTTAGGAATTTGATCTCTTAATAGTACTTTGCCTATGGACACGGAGGTGAGGCTGATATTGAAGTGATTGTTCATTTTCGAAAGACTTCTGGATTGTCCATGCTGTAGTCCTGTAAATTGCTTCGCATCTCGATACAAATATTCAATTTGGAATCGAACTTTGTAATACTTTACGATGTCTATTCCATTTATATTGACATCAGTACTAAAGAACAGTTTAGTAGCTCTTACTTTACCATGGGTATCTTTAAATTCGGTATAGGCAACTCTAATGTTTCGCTTTAGAGAGACGGAGTATACTACCGCTGAATATATTGTCAATTGTGCGTCATCACACTCTTTTTTAAAAACACGCTTATCTATTTTGGAAAGATCCACCTTAGCTCCGTATTTCTTAGGGCGGCCTTTTCCACTTTGCTTACCATTGAAACGATATCTCAAATTGGCATCATCTCTAAGACGACATACTACAACTAAATCCGTTTGATCACATATGGGATTCACGAAATTCTGTTTTGCAAAATATCCATCTACAACTAATATGCGGCTCAGGGCAGTCAAAGCTGTGGCTCTGTCGAGAATTAATTTTGCATAATAATCCACTAAGGTCATATCTTCGAAGGATGATGGCGTCTGAATCGCCTCTAAATGATATGCGGTATGTTGATGTAAATCTATGACGGCCAACCCACCAATCTCCAAACCCTTCTTGCAGCGAGAAGCGCACCCAGAGTAAAACATGCCTAATTCAGGTGTCTTATTACCACTTTTAGAAATAAAGGAAGGATCAAATCCAATTATAACATCTCCACTACTTTGTTGTACGACCACAGAGGAATTGAAAGACATATAATCAAAGTCTTTCTCAAAATTATTCCTATAGGTCTGCTCATTAAAAGATCCTTCTCTACCCATTTGCATGAAATTGAATCGGCCATGCATCGAAAGATTTAAAAGGAAGATTCCTTTCATAAACTCTAATTGCCATTTCGAAATATTAGGCATTTTCTGTAATATTACTTCTATGAGGTCTTGACCTCTGATAAATGCGTCTTGAGTTTCCATTTTCTGTCGATTTTGAAAACTGCATTGGGAATATCCAATGTACGCATTTATCTTTTTATATTATATGTTTTACTAATGTGTGTCCCATTAACCTTCACGGACTATTGTTATGTTATTAATTAAAATTTTACGCATAAAAAAAGCCTGCAAATAGGCAGGTTTTTACATTCGTGAAAAAAACCTATCATGGGGGTGATTTATTATTATTTGTTTGTGTTTGTTTCATTTTTTAAATTTTGAACAAAAAAAAAGGTCTTCCGATTATCGGAAGACCTTTTAGTTTTTTATTAAATATTAATATCTAAACCATAACTCTCCCCATTCCGAATAAATTATTATTCGAATTATTGAGTAAATTATTGTTTAAATTGTGTCTCATTACTTTTCAGCTACAATATTAATAAAATTATTATTATTCACCAAATTTTATTACTTACAGCGTGATGAATTTGACTTGATCAAGGTAAGGCTATATGATACTCGGGCAAGAATAATATTGGAAGAAAATGTTTATATAACTCAAAATGAAGGTAATGTTCGCTTGGGTATTGATTTACCAAGAGGAATTTATTTTATTACTGTTACGTCGGACTTAAATGATGGTCAGATATCTTGTCAGATAAAATCATAAAAATGTAATCAACCCTTCACCAATGTGACGTCGGTCAATGAAAACATGAGTCGATTGATGTCGTCGGCATTGAGGTTGAGCTTTCCTATTATTGTCACGGATTCTGCTGAGTACTTGATCGGTTCCAAGGCTTCGACTTCCATGACGGTCTCAGGTCCAGCTCCACCACAGAAAAAACACATGTTATAAGGGAATGCTGAGAAAATGAATTCCTTGTGAGACTTGTAACCTTCAACTGGAATGATATAACCCTTGACAGTGACTTCTTTACCTTCTAACGCCTTTATGTCCTCGCTAAAAACAGGCTTGTCGATCTTGAATCCCATAATCTCATTGTATTCCTTGATATAGGTGATCTTGGACAGCGTTTTCCATACATTCTCCTTGGGTGCGGGCACCTCTTCTTGAGACTGTATGGTTACAGATCCAGCAAATGTCAAAAACAAGAATAGAGTAAGGGTTTTATTCATCGATCAATATTGCATCTTCAAGTGAATATAATAAGCTACTGGCATCCTTGGGATTGATCCTGAGGATACCCTTTATTTTTACTTTCTCTTCTGAGAATTTTACTTTTTTACTGTCCTTCATAAATACTTGCATGGCGGTTTCAGGCCCAGCCTTTCCACAGAAAAAACACATGTTATAAGGAAACGCAGAAAGCATGAAGTGGCTCTGCGCTATTTTGCCAGTCAAAGGAATGATGTAGCCAGAAACTTCAATCTCTTTACCATTCAACCTCATGGCTACAGGACTCAAATTGGGTTTCTGGATTTCTATTCCCCAGTCCTCATTATACTCTGACGTAAAAGTGACCATACTCAGCACACCCCAGATATTGTCCTTTAGGTGCACCTCCTGAGAAAATATACTCAGCTGTAACATCAGAAAGAGAATTATATATATTGGTCTTTTCACGATTACAAATCTAGAGGTAATAACATAATAATGTCCTTCCACAGCCCTAAGAAAAAGTTAAACTTAAAACTGATACCCCACGAATACAATTAAAGTTCTCCTCGTTTACGCCTAATGATGATTCCTCTTATCCAATTGGGGATAATGATGGCTCCGGCAATGAGATAGGGATAATAAGTAATCAACCGCCAGATCAGTGCTGCCAGGATCGCTATCCCTACCGGTATAAAATCACTGTAAAAACCTCCAAAGAGGTATTCTGAAACTCCTGATCCTCCAGGTGTAGGGCTAAACTGTGTAATGGTGTGCATTGCTTTCCCACGACCGTAGAGCAAAAACTGATTCCAGAAGTCCAGTGAGGTAGTTTTAATTATAGCTATTACTATGCAATTGATCGCCAAGAATCTGGTGATCCAAGCTCCTGCTGTACTGATCATCGTCTTGATGTGAAACGAGCTGGGTTGGTTCTTGATTTCGGCTGAGGCGATGCCTATGTCATTGGCAATACCACGTAAACTGCGTGAAAACCGCTTTAATATTTTTCTCATGGAGAGCCAAAGGAAAAATCGCTTTATATGTCTGGGGTTCCCGAAAATGCCATAGTAAAACAAGGCACCGTAAATCATCATAAAGGCTATCACGCTGAAATAAGTAACGCCATATCCTCCTAAGTCAGAAAAATTAGAGGCCTTGGGCCTGAGGACAGCAGGTCCTAGAAGGAAGTAAATTAACGGAAGGGATACTAGAAAAAATAATGTATCGATCACCATAGAATAGACAACTACGGCCACTGTCTTGGCAACAGAGAGTTTTTCCTGTGCCAATAAAAACAAGGCGACCGCTGACCCTCCAATGCTGGTCGGTGACACTGCTGATGCAAATTCCCAGATGAAAATAAGCTCTATACTTTTCCACCAGTTAAACAGTTTGCCTGTCAATATCCTCAATCGCCACGCATAAAACAGGTGTCTTATTACATAGAGAATGACTGCCATCAATATCCAGAACCAAGCATGGCTATCCCAAGACACTTCTCTGAGCAGATCCATATCCAGTTGACTATACATCAGATAAAAAACAACTCCCAGGCCAATGAGGATAGGCAAGATGATCTTGCTTATTCGCAAGGAACTTAATGCTTCAGTATCTTTCTTTGATTTATGTGACAATGAATATATCTATTAAAAAACCAGGGTAATGTACATTAAATCAACCGTTGCGTGGAACATAAATAAAATGTGCCCCTAGCTCACTAAGCGTGAATAAACACAGATGCTCCCTCGGGTTTTTATAAGCCTCTTTAAACGAATCGATCTTTGCCTCTTCTATCACTGATTTGGAGACCATCTCCTCTAAACTAGAGGCATTGACCGACCAATTCCCTTTTACCGTGTCCCGATTTGCCAACGGGATACCCAGCTCCACTTCATGCTGGTGTATAATGAATATTGGAAAGTCAGACACCTCCTTGTCCAATATAATATCAGCAGCCTCAGACATTACTTTCTTGTAAGGCTGTATTTCCCTTTCAAATTCTGAAAAATTTTCAACTTCACTCATTACTTAAATGTCTTTCTTTTATTAACCATATTATGTTTTCTGTGTATCCTCAATCATGCCAGTAAGATTTAGCGAGTGCAATTGATAGTCTGTCGAAAAGTCTATTTCCGAAGTATCTTCTATTGAGTTTATAGCAGAATTCATTGAGATAGTTCTGTAAGTATTTCCCCTTTACCATATGATGAATGCCTAGTAGCCATCTTTTGGCATTACTGATTGCTATATGCACCCATTTTAGGGTTGTGACAGTTGTTAGCTTATCCGATTTCTCACGAATATCCACTTCCTCATGGTCTGCTATATTGACATAACTGGTACTCTTGTCACTGAACACTAATGTTTTGCTGTCTAGATTTTCAGATACTATAGTATCTACTTCATGTGCCTCGTGTGTATTAAGTACTTTCATTTTGAAATACCTGCATTGGTTTGATCTCATCCCAGTCTCCATATCTTCCAATGGTGTTGACTCTGCCATCACCGCTACATTCTTTTTGTTCTGGGAACCCCTACCTCGTTTGGGTTTTGAGCCCTTTCTTATCCCATGGGTAAAGTAACCCTCATCAAATTCAACTGCCCAGTCCAGACCATATAATGCATCTCGGCAGCCCATCGCAGTCCTAACCTTATGCATCATCCGCCATATCGGTTCATATCTTTTATGACCCATTTGTTTCTGCATCTCTTTTGCCGATATTCCCTTCTTGGTCATGCTCATAAAGGCTATACATAATTACCATTTCCTCAAGGGCATATTGCTATTCTCCATTATTGTGCCACTTCGTAGTGTGGTTCTGAATGAACAGTTCTTACATTGCCACGGCCTCTTATTTTTTTACCAGTAATGTTCTGTGCAAATACATTTCTTACATATTACTCCCTGCTTTTCACGCTTGGTCTTGAAATCAAGTTTGCAACTGCTCTCATCTGGAAATCTTTCAACTAACTTCAATATATTCATATCAACTTTTTGATACAATTTCATGCTTCCCGTGAAGCATATTTGCATTTAGGTATAATTCGGGATACACAGCTTATGTTTTTAACCTTAATGTAGTGATGCATTCTATATGGCTCGTATGTGGAAACATATCTACGGGCTGAATGGTTGTCACGTCATAGCGGTCTTTCAATGATGAAAGATCTCGGGCCTGAGTGGCTGGATTACAGCTGATATATATAAGTCGGGATGCTCCTATCTCGAGAAGTGTTTTTACCACATCGGGGTGCATTCCAGCTCTCGGAGGATCAGTTACTATCACATCCGGTGATCCATATGTATCAACAAAGCTATCCTTGAGGATGTCCCTTACATCACCACATACGTACGTGGCATTTTCTATACCATTCAATTCTTGGTTGATCTGTGCAGCTTGTACTGCCTCTGCTACAGTTTCTATTCCCACCACACTCTTACAAGATCTGGCAAGATAAAGGCCTATGCTCCCTACACCGGAATATAGGTCGTAAACTATATCGGCACTGGTAATATCGGCATGACCTATTGCAATATCAAATAGAACTTTAGCCTGAGTAGTATTGGTCTGAAAAAAAGATTTAGGACCTATTCGGAATTTCACCTCCCTCATTTGCTCTTCAATATATCCGGGGCCGTAATAGTTTATCACTTCGAGATCATAGATGGTATCATTCACCTTCTCATTGATGACATACTGCAGAGATGAGATTTTGGAGAATTTCTCCAATAAATTCTCCAAGAGATTTTTAATACTCTCTTTCTCATTTCTGCCAAAGGAAAACAGAACCATCCAATCACCAACTGTTGTATTCCTGACCGTCATATTTCTCATCAATCCCTGATGTTCTCGATAGTCATAATACGACAGCTCGTTGTCTCTGCAATAATCGTCCACAAAGTTCCTGAGGTTATTGCTGTAATCATCTTGAAGATGGCACTTGTCGATAGGTACTATCTTGTCAAAAGCTCCTGCTTTGTGAAACCCCAATGCAGGTTCTTGAATGATCTCTTCTTTATTTCTTATTTCTTCATCTGTCAGCCAACGTTTATTGGAAAAGCTGTACTCAAGCTTGTTGCGATAACAGCGAGTCTTCTCAGAACCTACAATCTTTGTAACTAAGTTTTGATCTAGGCCGCCGATCTTGGACATGGCGTCTTTGACTATTTGCTCTTTTTGCTCAAGTTGAATGGCATAGTCCAAGTGTTGCCATTTGCAACCTCCACATGTAGGAAAATGATCGCAAAAAGCTTGGACACGATGTCGGGACAATTGTGTAATGTTTTTTGCAACGCCTCTGGAGAAGCCTTTTTTCTTTCTTAGCACAAGAACATCTGCGACGTCTCCCGGTACTACTCCCTCAACGAAATACACTTTACCTTCCTCGTCTCTGCCGATCGACATCCCCTTGTCGGCAATGCCTGTTATACTAACACCTTCTACTATTTTTTTTCGTCGCACCATGAAGTGTGCAAAGATATATTAATGCCGATTCTATTTACCTGATAGAATAAGAGGAGTTAACGATGAGTAATGATGAATTCCGTTCGTCGGTTATTTGCCCTTCCATCTTCTGTCTCATTATCATCAATAGGACTCGCTTCTCCTTTGCCCAAGTATGACAACCTTGCAGAGGAGATGCCTGTGGCTATCAATGCCTTGTATACAGATTTAGCCCTTGCCTCAGAAAGCAGTTTGTTGTCGATTTCAGATCCTACGTCGTCTGTGTGCCCTATGATCTTAATAGAAAGGTCAGGAGAATTTGTGAGCAGTGCATGCAATGTATTAATCTCGAAATCCGAAGCTTCAAGTAACACGGATGAACCACTACCGAAAAAGATGTTCTTCAAGACTACTGGTGTTTCCTCTACAGTGGTCTCAGGTTGTTTGCTGACCCTACGTAGTTTGATATCAATCTCATATGGCGATGAAATGGTACGAACACTGTCCAGCAAAAAAAAATCTGAATAGAACAAATACCCTTCCTTCTCAGCCGTGAAGGCATAATTACTTCCTACAGGTAGACTTAGAAGGAAGCCTATTACTTGTCTCTTTGATAGGTCATGAATGGCATCTCCAGTGTTCAGGTCTCTGATGACAATCTTAGTCCTTAGCTCCTCTCCCGTCGCAGCATCGGTCACCATGCCTCTGACAAATGTTACCGGGGTCGCCCTTGCATGATCATGTAACTTAAACTGAAAAATATCCAGGTTGGGTTCTTGATCTAGACCCTTATAGTGTCGATCACTTGCAAAGTATGCGGTCTCACCATCCGGAGCCACCGTCAATGCTCCTTCACTACCTTGGGTATTTATAGGGTATCCAATGTTGTGAACCTCACCCCAAGGCTCCGTACTTTTACCTCTTCTGGTATAATATATGTCAAAGTCTCCCATTCCCGGTCTCCCATTCGATCTAAAGTAAAGTGTCCGATCGTCAGGATGAATGAATGGAGATTCATCATTTCCAGCCGTATTAATATGTTCTCCCATATTCTCAGCGGGCGACCATTTTCCTGATGCAGTACGATAACTTATGTACAGGTCTCTTCCGCCAAAGCCTCCTTGTCTTGAACTGCTAAAATAAAGTGTCTGTCCATCCGGAGAAATCGAAGGTTGTGAGTCCCACGTGGGAGAATTGATCCGCTCTCCTAGATTAAATGGCGGCAACCATTTTCCATCTTTCTTTACAGAATAGAAAATATCAAATGATCCATAGGACTGCAATTTGTCATTAGATGCCATAAAAATCATCTCACCGTCAATGGCAACACTTGATGCACCTTCGTCATAGACTGTATTTAGAACTTCTAGGGGATAACCCTCACCCGGCACTCCATCTTCGATATATGCATAAAACAGATCCTCTTGATGTCCCAGTCTTGCCGTATAAATCATCGTTCTACCGTCCAATGTAATGCTTGGAAGATACTCTGATCCCCCTGTATTGATACCACCATTAAGCCTGTGAGGCTCGAATTTTACCGGATTCTCGATTGCATCAGCCATGAATCTAGCATTGCTTATCATCTTCTTTGCCTTGGCTATATTCCTGCTTTTCTCGTTGCTTCTTTCCAGGTACTCCTCAAGGTAAGTCACTGCCTCTAGAAACTTTTCCTGCTTAAATTGATTGATCCCTAAAGAGTAGTAAACTCGATGATCGAAATCCGCATCCAGCTCTACAGATTTTTTAAACATGCCCTCTGCTGCTGCATAGTCAGCCTTGTTGTAAAGCAATGCTCCACTTCGCAAATTGAGTTCGATCAGATTAGGAAAATCTTTGAGTAGATCATAACATTTTTTTATTGCTTCCTTGGTATTGCCTTTACGACTCTCTTCTGATATTTTTTTAAACTTCTTTTTTACTTTTTTGGGTGCATCCTTGAGATAAATAAGGTCAGACTGAGCGTTGACGCTCATAGACGCAAAACAAAAAATAACAAAAACCAATATCCGCATAGATTGGGAGTGTCTAGTTATTTCTTTAAGACGAAAAATTCAATAAAAGTATTGCTATGCCATTTCTTGAAGCAGAGTTTTGGCATCTGCATCACCGAGAGCGGCGGCTTCTTTGATATCCTTAATGTAGCCATTCTTTCCAGCTTTTTTCTTAGCGATACCTCTGTTGCGTAGAATGGAGGAAATTTCAATATCACCCAGCCCGTTTTCAATGTTGGCAGCTTCTTCAAACGCTTTCAAGGCACCATCAAAATCTTCTTTTTCTAAAAGTAGAACGCCATAATTAAAGAAAGCCCATTTCTTCCACCTATTGTTAGGGTCGTCATCTTTAAACTTTCTTGCAGCAAAAAATTTGAGATCAAAAGCGGCCTTATCGTGCTGTTTTAGCTTTAAATGAGTCTCCGCCTTGAGTCTTCTGGCCTTCCAGTAAATGGGCTGCAGTGCCACACTATACTTGAGGACATGCTCAAGGTCTGATATGGCATCTTCATAGTTTTCATTGATAAGATTCACCTTGGCCCTTCCGTAAAAGGCATGTGGATTGGTATCATCAATGGACAAACTTTTATCATAATCCCGTATGGCATCATGATATTTATTCATCAAGAGATTTACCTTTCCGCGTCTCTCATAAGCTTGAGCATGTCGGTCATATTTCTCAATTGCCTTATTCAAGGCGGTTATTGCTTCTTTATGTCGCCCTTTCTGCTTTACTAGGCTCTTGCCCTTAAGATATTGCCGAACAGCCACTTTATCACTATCTGGTTCTATGACCTCTGCATGCAGTATTCTTCCTTCATCTAGAAGCCAGGCTTTTACTGTACCGTCGAGTGCAAATTGAGCACAATAAGCTACCAGTGCGGTAGTATTTCTAAAAGTTTTTTCTGTGGTCTGACCAACATGACGAGGAATAAGGATCATGTTTCTCTCATGCTGAAAGATCTCTTCAGGCTTGAAAAGGACATCCCCTCTGTAGTAATTGGTCTCACGGGTCTCATACATAGTAATCACCTTGTCAAAGCTGCTCTTTGCAAATACCAATCTGCCCTGTATGATAACCTTTTTATACATTCAATGAATCTGCGATATACAATGAAAAAATTGTACCAATTTTCGCCAGAAAAGAACCCCATTGTTCTAAAGGCGAATTAAATATTAACCCATAAAAATCAGAAACAATAAAGTACGTCAAAAAAGATTGCAAATCAAAGCGTTATGAACTCAAATCGTCATATTACGCTTAGTGATAATGTGATTTTCATATTTTAAGAAGCCTGAGATTCGTACGCTTAATCAAGCCCACACCTTACATCCCTCAGTACAATTTTTACAAATATCGATTTGGTCCCGACCCTGGAGTAATTTGGTACGGAAACCAACATAATTCTCCCCGTGCCACACCTCATCAAAAGAATTTTCTTTGAGGTCTCCTAATCTGTGAATAGCATCTTTATCAAAGCAACAAGGAACTACTAATCCATCCCAAGTGATCACACATGCGTGCCAGAGCTTCCAACAATGATTGAGAAGCTCGTTCTTGATACTGTAAGAACCGTCCTTCTCCTTTTTATATCTCGAGTACTTCTCAATAGTAGGGATAAGGTCATTCCCATGTTTATAATCGTAGACTTGAGCCGTCTTGAGCTTTACCTCATCTATACCTATCTCCTTTGCAAGCTCATATATCTCATTGATCTGCTGTTCATTGGGCTTAACAACGAGAAATTGAAAGATGGTATGAGGGGTCTTGCTTTTTAGTTTTTTCTTCCACTTGATTACATTCCTTGCGCCTTGTAGTACCGTTTCTAGAGTACCTTCTTTTCTATAATTCTCGTACGTCTCTTGTGTAGTCCCATCTACCGAAATGATCATTCTGTCAAGTCCCGATTCAATGGTTTTTTTTGCATTCTCGTCATTGAGAAAATGCCCATTGGTAGATGTGGTAGTATAAATCTTCTTTTTTGAAGCATATCGTACCATGTCTAGGAATCCTGGATTGATATAAGGCTCACCTTGAAAATAGAATATAAGGTATAGAAGGTCCTTGTGCAATTGATCAATTGTAGATCGAAAAAAATCCTGTTTCAAATTGCCCGTCTCTCTAGAAAAAGACCTTAAGCCACTTGGGCATTCAGGACATCTAAGGTTGCACGCCGTAGTAGGCTCAAATGATATCGTCATGGGTCTACCCCACTGTCTCGCTTTGCCCGTCCACTTTGTTAAATAGAAGGACGATAGGAGCTGTACTATATTGAAGCTACGTCGAGCACTCAGCTTAGAAACAAAATTGACTACATCATGTCGATAAAAACTCAAGACAGATACCTCTCTTTAATGACATTCATATGATGAGTGCAGTGGCCCTTTATTATAAACCCAATGCTATGTACGGTAAAGTCATTGTCACTAGCAACTCCTGACCGCTTTAGATCATCTTCTCTCATACCTTCAAAAAGAGCTATGGAAGCATTCCTTACATCTTTATACTCCCCAATAATAGATTTAAATGACCTATGAGAAAAATCAGTATTTGCCACATAGGCATTCTCATCAAACGACGGAAGATGAGTTTTGCCACCTCTGCTGATTGCCAGAGCCCGATAGGCAAACACCCGTTCCGTGTCTATGACATGCATGCATACTTCTTTAATGGTCCACTTGTCAGGAGCGTATCTGTATTCCCATCGATCACTAGGAATACTCTTAAGAAAGGAGACAAGTATGGACTTATTTTCCATCAACCCCGATATTAGATCCTCTGTATCTACTTGATCTACATACCTATGATAGTATTGTGGAAAAGAATTGTAGTCGGGTCTCGGCATGAGTCATTAAATTTGCGAACATAAAAATAGATATAATCGTTCTATGTTTTTTATAGATTGGATAAAGTCATTATTTAAACGTAAAGAAAATGTTCCTGTTCATATGAAGTACTTAATTGCAGGACTCGGCAATATGCACCCTGACTATAATGCCACCAGACACAATATTGGGTTTGAGATCGTTGACTTCCTAGCCAATGAGTTGGGTATCAGTTTCAAGAACGACCAATTAGCTGATGTTGCAGAAGGAAAGTATAAAGGTCGATCACTCATACTGATCAAACCATCAACGTACATGAACCTCAGCGGAAAATCTGTCAGATACTGGATGCAGAAGAAAAAGGTAAAGAAGGAAAACCTTGTCGTCATAGTCGATGACAAGAATCTCGATTTTGGGCAGATACGGTTGAGAAAGAAAGGCTCTGATGGTGGTCATAATGGCCTAAAGGACGTCAATAATTTCATCGGTGCTGACTATGCCCGACTGAAAGTAGGCATTGGCAACAATTTTCCTAAAGGACGTCAAGTAGACTTTGTTTTAGGCAAATGGAGCGACAAGGAGGTTGATGGTCTTCGCACGATTATACCACAAGCTTCTGACACCGTTAAATCGTTTTGTGCCATCGGCATAGATAGAGCTATGAATGAGGTGAATAAGCGAATAAGCAAAAGCTGATCGTAATACGCGTTCTTCTGCCCTCTGACTCTCTGAAGGGAGAACACCCCCACGCTATTCTCATACTTTTTTGTAAACTAAGCCCCTTTAGGGAATTTTAAGGGTGTGGGTGGGAGAACATGCCCCTTTTTCATCTATTACCTATTCTAACTTCTTCATTTCCTTAATCCTATCTGACAATTGATCAATGATCTTTGATTGCTGGACTACAGAAATGCCCTTGTCATTGGCGTGAAGTTCGCCCAGATATTCTTGCTCTGTTTGACCAGGAGTAGGAATGAGTATGGCCTTTTTTCTAAGTACGGTGAGATCCATAATGCTCGAATAGCCAGATCTCGTTATTATAAGTGAAGATTCATTGATCTTGTGATTAAGGTCATCAGTTGCCAACAAATCGTAAACCTCTAATTCCGCATGAGATACTTTGGCCTCCAGTGGCAGATCGGTTCCTCTTACAAGGCAGGATTTGTACTTCTCCTTTTCCAGCACCTTTATGATATCGTTTTCAAGATGGGTCCGTTGTGGTTCTGGCCCAGATAAGATCGCAATGATATCGTACTTTTCTTCACTATCATCCGATCCACCGAATCGAGTGAGCGGCCCAATGTACTCAGCATGTTTAAGGGTTTCCTTTTTTGTCATTTCACCGGCAAGGCTGCGGTCTTCATAATCAGGGATAAGACAAGTATCAAACCGGTTGAGCATCTTGATGTGCCACTTTCGAGCTAATGAATCAAGCATCCCGTTTCCAGTACGTATACCTATCTGATGGCAAATCACATATGATGGAACCAGAGCAGATCTGACACCATACCTGTTATCTGATATAATGACATCAATATTTTCCTTATTGATAATTTCCTGTGTAGTTCTGAATTCCTCGTTGATGGCTTTCTGTATCCCTGGTGCTCCTCTCAGCATATTGAGAAACATGGACTTGTGTTTATAATCGACATTATATGAAGGCAGTTCATAAAACGGAACAGAAACAAATTCTTTCTTGAGGAGATCTAGAGCCAATCCATCAGACGCCAGGACTACATTGTGACCATGATCAAGGATTTCTCTGATAATCGGTATGCTGCGAGATGCATGACCCAAACCCCAGTTAAGAGGTGCTATCAACACCTTGGCATTTTTGTCTATGTTCTTTAAAAATTTCACTATCAACGACTGATTTTCTTGACCTTTAGGTCAGGTTTAAAAATCATCTAATTAAGTCTAATCTCATCTTGTCTGCCATCAAAAAATTTGTATTGATTGATGTGGTAATCATAATCTGGTTTAATGGAAATCCATTTTTTCTTTTCAAGCCACCATTCAATTTTTTTGCTCTTCCAACCTTTATTTAGATATGCGTCTACATAGGGGTGGACATACAACTCTAGCTTAGTTTTGGGACGTGTCTGTATTATATAATCTATGTCTCTCTGAATGTCCTCTATCACAAGTACTGTTGCATTTACCTTGCCCGAACCATTACATGAAGAACAAACCTCTGCTGTATCAATCTTTACCTCAGGCCTTGTTCGCTGTCGGGTAATCTGCATCAAGCCAAACTTGCTCAATGGAAGAATAGTATGCTGAGCACGATCATTCTTCATAAAATCGCGCATTTCCCTAAACAGTCTTTGACGGTTCTCCGCTCGACGCATATCAATGAAGTCAATAAGAACAATTCCTCCAAGATCTCTGAGTCTCATCTGACGTGCAATTTCTTTTGCTGACTCTATGTTTACTCCAATGGCGGCATCCTCTTGATTCTTCTTCTGCATCTTAGGACCACTATTGACGTCGATGACATGCATGGCCTCTGTATGCTCGATTACAATGTAAGCACCACTTTTCATGGTTGATGTCTTACCAAAAGATGCCTTTATCTGTCTGGTAATATCAAAATGATCGAAAATGGGACGTCGACCTCTATACATAGAAGCTATCTTGACTTTATCTGCAGCTACGCTTTCCAGAAATGCCTTCACACCCATGTAGACTTCCTTCTCATTTGTCACAACCTTATTAAAGGAATCGTTGAGAATATCACGAAGCAAGGAGGTAGTTTTATCAATCTCACTTAGCAGCTTTACGGGATTAGTAGCATTTCTCAACTGGCTATGTATTGTCTTCCACTTTTCCTCAAGATTCCGCAATTCTTCATGCAGATCCGCGACTTTCTTACCTTCAGCAGCTGTCCTTACAATGACTCCAAATTTTTTAGGCTTAATGCTCTCAACAAGATTTTTTAGTCTTGTCCTTTCCTCATTACTTGACACTTTCTTAGATACTGCTACCGTGTCGTTGAACGGTGTCAGGACAAGATACCTTCCAGGAATTGTAACCTCACAGGTGAGGCGTGGTCCCTTAGTAGATATGGGTTCTTTCAAGATCTGAACAAGGACGGCTTCCCTCCTATCAAGTACCTGGTCTATCTTACCAGTTTTGATGATATCAGGCTGAAGATCAAATGCATCAAGCCGATGTGTATTTAAGGTGTCGGCTATAGATTCTTTGGTAAACTTAAGGAGTGATCTCAGTTGTGGTCCAAGATCTGTGTAATGTAAGAATGCATCCTTTCTATGACCTATATCGACAAATGCCGCATTGAGGCCGGGCATCAGTTTTTTAATTCTCCCAACGAAAATATCGCCCACAGAGAAATTGTTATTGGTTTTCTGACTATGAAGCTCCACGAGCCTCTTGTCTTCCAATAGTGCAATCTCTACTTCTGTGGGAGAAGAATTAATTATTAACTCTTTGTCCACAGTTAATTGTTTTTGTACAGCTGTAGTCGGTCCAGAATGAGTTCTGAAATGAGGCTTAAAAGAATTTTATTAAGCGATTCTGAGTCGAAAGGAAGTCTAGTTCGGTAAACTTTTTAATATTTTCTAAGAGCAGAGCCTTAGTCTAGAAAATCAGAACGCTATTCAACAATACCCACTCCGAAAGCAAAGCGCTCCCGGGCTGTGATTAATTATTTATTCTTTTTCTTGTGTCTGTTTTTTCTAAGACGCTTCTTTCTCTTGTGAGTAGCAATCTTATGTCGTTTTCTCTTTTTACCGCAAGGCATATGTATATTATTTATTAGTATTTAATTCTTTACATCTCAAATCGTATCTATCAGCACCAAGACGATCTCCCATTTTATTCATAAGGTCAGCCATCAAGCAATTACTCACAACATTATCAGGATCAAGTTCCAGAGCTTTAGTGAGTCTATTCAATGCTTTTTCAAGCTGATTGGTTCGAATAGACAATCTTGCCAATTGATTTATGACCTTCACATCCTCAGGATGATCCTTATTGAGCTGAACCAGCATAAGAATACCCTGCATCGGATTATCCTTTGGTGGTATCTGCGTATAACAATGGGCCAAGTTCAATCTATGATCAATATTACCAGGATCTATAGAAATGGCTTTTTCAAAGGCTTTTACCGCTCTACCCATACAATACTCCCTTTCTGTCTGGTCATACTTTTCACCTAGACCAAAAGCATAGGTCGTACCCGCTAATGCCCAAGACTCATCAGTTTCCTCAAGGCCAGCTACCTCCTCAGCATAGTTACCTGACAAAGCAGGGTAGCCTTCCTTAAACCACTCAGATGAAATGTGTTTCAATATTTCTATCCGCAAGTCCTCATCGTTAGCATCTGTCAACTCGATGTTATATCCTTCAAACATTGCATAGGCTCTCTGTCCCATTTTCTTCTTTGCACTATTGAGCAATGATTGAAAGCTTGTTGATTCAAAATTTTCTACTCGTGACTTTTCAGCGAGTATTTGTGATTTCGGTTTTCTGTCGCATCCAAGGTATAGTATCAAAAATAGAACCACAATAGATGCGATGGTCAGAACCTGAGATCTACTAAGCATAGATCTCTATTCTGTTTTTTCTTCATTTGGGAGTTCTGCTACATTCTCCTTTACTTGTTCTACAAATATTTTTGCCGGTTTAAAAGCAGGAATAAAATGCTCAGGAATTTCTATGGCGACATTTTTCTTTATGTGTCTACCTATCTTCCTTGCTCTCTTTTTTATTACAAATGAGCCGAATCCTCTTATATAAACATTCTCACCTGATGACAATGATCCTCTTACTTCTTTAAAAAAGGTCTCTAGGGCAACGAGTACGTCTACCTTAGGAACACCTGTTTTCTCGGCGATGCTAGCTACTAAATCAGCTTTTCTCATCGTTATTTGTTGATTTTTAGTTGATTATAATTGTATTTCCCTAATTCTAAGGAGTCGCAAATTTCGCAAATTTCTAGACTTTAAAGAGGAATCATTGTTCTTTTTTGCAATAATGTTTTCCGCTAAGTCTTTCTTAATCAGTAGAATATAAGAAATCGTATAGTACTCAGGAGCGCATCGATAAGCTACACTTGCTTTGTCTATATTTGCACAAACATTTTAGTATATGCTATTATCGATGACAGGTTATGGTCTTGCTGTAGGAGACTATCAGAATAAAAAGATATCTGTAGAAATCAGATCGCTGAATGGAAAATCTACCGACGTAAGGATGAAGGTTCCATCCAATTATAGGGATCGTGAATTAGTTCTACGTAGAGCGGTCATCGCGGGAGCATTGAGAGGTAAACTTGAGATGGTAGTCACCATTGATTCTGAAGATGGCCACGATGAATATGGACTCAACATTCCACTTTTTAAGAAATACCATAAAGAAATATCCAGTTTAAGTGACGAGTTAAACCTTGATCAATCCGCTATCCTGACCTCAATTCTCCGAATTCAAAATGTAATCAAAGCCCAGGATGATTCCCTTGATGACGAAGAATGGACATTGGTACAGGATCTCACCAAGAAAGCAATCGATGATCTCAATAATTTCAGAAACGTGGAAGGTGAAGCCATGAAGACGGATCTCCTCGAGAGAGTAGCTAACATTGTAACCAATCTGAAAGGAGTATCTAAATACGAGAGGAATAGATTAGAGAGGTTGAAGTCCAGGTTGCAACAAAACATTAATGAACATCTAGGGTCTGAAAAATTGGATAGGAATAGGCTCGAGCAAGAGATGATCTACTACATTGAGAAACTTGATATCAATGAGGAAAAAGTTAGACTCCAGCAGCATTGTGATTATTTTACTGAAGCACTCATCATCGCCGAACCTGAAAAAGGCCGGCGTCTCAATTTTATCTCGCAAGAAATAGGACGTGAGATCAATACGCTCGGAGCAAAGGCTCAAGATTCAGAAATACAACAGCTAGTAGTTTCTATGAAAGACGAACTTGAGAAAATCAAAGAGCAAGTCGCCAATGTAGTGTGACGTCAATCCAGTCAAATGATGCTCCCTGATTCTCAACGAAAAATGCTTGTGTTTACCGCTCCGTCAGGTGCGGGAAAAACTACCATTGTGAGGCACCTCCTCGGCACATTCGACTTTTTAGACTTTTCCGTTTCTGTAACAACACGCAAAAAAAGACGATACGAAAAACATGGTAGGGACTATTACTTTGTTACAACAGATGAATTTAAATCCTTGAGAAGACGGAGAAAACTTGTTGAATGGGAGGAAGTGTATGAAGATCAGTTTTATGGAACATTAAAATCCGAAATAGAGAGAATATGGGATACTGGAAAGAATGTCGTCTTTGACATTGATGTAAGGGGTGCAAGAAGCATCAAGAAAAAATATGGAAAACAATGCCTTGCTGTTTTCATTAGACCGCCGTCATTAGAAATCCTGATAGAAAGGTTGAAGAATAGAAAAACTGAAACAGAAGCGAGTCTTAAAAAGAGAATACGGAGGGTAAAGAGAGAGATGAAGTATCTTGATAAGTTTGACACGACCCTACTCAATGATGATCTAGACACTGCATTGAAGGGCGCCGAAACCATTGTAAAAGATTTTTTGTTTTCTTAGATATGGCAACATTAGTGACAAATGGAATACGCGTAACAGTGAGTCCTTATTATGAGAGGGAAGTCTCTATGCCTTCTCAAAATAAATATATCTTCTCATATTACATTACCATTCTAAATACATCTGACAAGACTGTACAATTGCTTGCCCGACATTGGAAAATCTATGATTCTAACAATACAATGCGAGAGGTAAAAGGTGATGGCGTCATAGGAAAACAACCAATCCTTAAACCCGGGGAGAGTCATAGTTATAACTCCTGGTGTCCACTCATGACTTCCATAGGAAAGATGGCCGGATCATTCTCGATGATGAACGTTGATGATAAATCTACTTTCGATGTTGTTGTTCCTGAATTCCGGTTGGTCGCAGAATTTATTCTAAATTAAATCGGATTCAATAGCTAAGCGGCTATGGATTACGCACTAAAGTTCTTATACTAGCATTTCGTAGTCAACCTCCTGGGTTCAATTCAGGTAAATATGTACAAACCACTATTCTGTTGCATGCTTTATGTATTTTCTACTCTATGTTTATGCGCTCAAGGCGGACTCAATATCTATGCGGGATTAGCCCATGCTTCTAATCAAGATGAGATTGTTACTCCCTCGGGAACATCACAAAAGGGGTATCTTATTGGTGCCGACTTTAGAATCGCAGGCGAGAAAATGTACTTCATCATTGGAAGTCAATATATGGATATTGACCTGATCTCAACTAACAAGTCATCTTATTGGGATCATACTGAGAGTATAAAATTGTTAAAAGGGAGAGCCGGACTCGGCTTTAGTATTTTTCCAATTGCAAACTTGGGATCTCTCAGGACCAAGATCCTAGGGTCGCTTGATTACATACTAGATTATAATCGTGAGGCAATAGTCACAAGAAAAACACATCGTGCTATCAACGATGCTGTACTGGGCTTAGTCACTGGTATAGGGGTAGACATTAAAGCAATTACATTCGATATCGAATATGAATTCGGTATGATAAATCTCTATAACAAGGAATCTAGGTCAAAGCAAGATTTTCTTACCGTACAAGTGGGATTCTTTTTCTGAGAATTCTCTCAAGTATTATCTGATAACCATGATATCTCCTGCAATTTCAATTTGCTGCTTGTTAACCATATAACTTATATAGTAGACATATATTCCTTCCACGACAGGAGTACCATTCATGGTTCCGTCCCATTTTACTATGCTGCTGTTTTTCCAACTTGCAACTCGGTTGCCCCATCTATCAAAAATGGAAAGATTAATATTAGTTGAATTATCCAAATACACAGACCATATATCGTTTGTATTGTCTCCATTAGGAGAAAAAATATTAGGTATATAAATATCATTTTGCCCTTTGATAGTAAGGAAGAATGAATCCTCAAATTCACACCCAGAAGAGTGTATATAAGTCACTGAAACTTCCGTGTCTACATTTGATGATATTGAAATATGATCGCAATCAAGACAATCTATCTCAGCGTATTCCGACGACCACTCTATTTGCCATTGGTCGGGGTCCAGATCAAAGTTAAGTGGCAAAAACTCATCAGAACCAATCGTTATGTCGGGTAACGTGGGCAAATCACTCAAAGCCGGTATTCCACCTATGTAAAAGAAGTATTCTACTTCACAAAATTCTGAAATATTAAACAATTCTACGGATGCTGGCCCAGCAACGTCATATGCAGTTTCTATATCTTCAGAGCCATTACTCCATTTTACGTTCCAGTCTGCCAAATCTGGTATAGATACCATCGTAACACCGCTATCGCAATCTTTTTCCAACACTGGCAATCCAGGTTCTGGTATCTCAGTGACGATATATGTATGCACAGAATCACAGCCATTTTCATCAAAATAATTGTAAGGAAAAGAGCCTCCCTCATGGATAGGGGTTCCATTGATAAATAAAGTATCCGCCGGACACAAAAATAATTCCTCAGTAGTAAATGAGGGCGGGTTAACAATTACCGTTGTACTTATAATCGCATCACAATCAACACCAGGAATGGTATCTACATATACGCCATCCACCGTAATGTACTCATCATAGACAAAGACAGAGTCTCCTGCACAAATAGAAACCTCTGAAAAGGTTTCTGTTAAAGACTCAACCTCGACAATAATATTAATGATGCTATCACATCCATTTTGCGAAACTAAAAACAAAGGGTACTCACCTGCATCTGACACCCACACGCCATATATTTGAACACTATCCCCTGTACAAATGTCAAGGTTTTCTTCTATATAATACGTTTCATTTACATTAAGGTCTATACTAATGGTACTATCACATCCATTTTGTGAAAATAAATACAGGGGATATTCACCCGCATCGGATATCCATATACCATTTATCTCCACACTATCTCCACTACAGATGCTCATACCTTCATCCATATAAAAAATTTCATCAACAATCACATCAACATATATTATGCTGTCACAGCCAGTACTTGTCTGTAATACCAATGTATCCTGTGTTGTTGTACTGAAGATATGGTTACCAATTTTCACTACCTCTCCTTGACATATTTGATGGCTTTCAAATTCTAAAATTGGAGCTTCAACGTCTATCGTAAAGTCAACAATACTATCACATCCCATGGGAATAGTTATTGTTTCTCGGTAACTTCCAGCCTCAGAGTATACTGATCCATTGACAATCAAGCTATCTCCTGCACAGAGTGTAAAATCCAGAGCCGTATTGATAGAATCCTTCATAGTTAGTCTTAATAAGACACTACTATCACATCCAGTAGCAGAGGTCAAGTTGACTAAAATATTATCTGAAGTATCATACCAAAAAGGACCAATGCTAATAGAATCGCCAGGACAAATGGATGCATCAAGGGTGTCTGAGATCATTTCTCCTACCTCGAGGTTTATAGTAAATACGGAATCACAAAGACCAACATTGTAACCATATACATCGGTATTGAAATAATATGATCCACCAAATAGTAGCGAGTCACCATAGCAAATTGTTTCATTTAATTCAGTTGTAACGGTTTCTTTAATTTCTACTAACAAAGAGTCTCTGTACACACATCCACCTACGTTTGCCGATACCGTAATAACAGTATTACTATCGACTTGTGCCATAATGTTTTCGCAAGTCGGACAGTCTATAATATTACTTGGTCCCCACAAAACATCCGTATACGGCCATCCCCCTTGATAGAGAGACACATATACTGCAGATTCTTCACATGTTTCTATACTGTTGCCCAGTATTTTCAGAATATCTATGTCAGCTACGGATACTGATATACTATCACTCAACGTATTCTGACAGATATCAGTAACTACAACAGAATAGTCACCAGGTTGACTGACCTCTATGGAAGAAATGTTTTCCTCGGTGTTCCAGGAATAGGAAGAGAACTCATCACCAGCATCAAGTACAATAGGAGCACCAGGACATAAGACGAGGTCAGGTCCTAGATCTAATTCTCCCATATTGGTAATCAGAATTATAGAGTCAATATTATTGGCATAATTACACTCATAACTACTATTCTCTGGAAACGAGATAGAACTTGAAGTGATTTCCGCATTGATACTTACGAAGTATAAATTCCCATTAGAACCCGATGGTACAACTATACAAATTTGAGGAGATTCTTCTCCAGGGTCCAGATTTAAGTCCACTGTCTCCTCTAGAAAAAGATTGTCAGATACCAATGGTTTCAATCCAAAAAAAGAAACCTTGACGGAGTCATAATACGAAATGTCATCGTCCAGGTTAGTTATTATTAGGCATATTGTCACTTCATTTTCAGATGTACAAAAAGAACTTTCCAGGCTTATTTCCAGATCTACAGTAGGGAACTGAACACATCCATTCTGGGTACGGAAAGTAGCCTGAGTAAGGAATCCATTATAGGGTTGTGGGCAAGTTGCGCTAAGACAGTCATCAGTTCCATCAATGAATACGGCTGGATTCTGTGGTGATCTGGGTATAGTCAGATTGTCATTTATGTTGGTGACGTTATAACTGTATTGATTCCAGACTTCTCGAGTCGGTGCCCAAGGTTGATCTGCTGATTCGAAAGCATATATTTCACCTATCAACTGGGTATTGTAACCTTGAACGAGAATTTCTGCCTGCTTATCGTTATCAATGTCTACAATAATAGGATATTCTACAAAAGTTGTGCTGCGTACTGGAAATGTAGTTATCGTAGTTCCAGTTTCTCCGTTTATGATTCTAAGAAAATCCTCATCCCTATAAACTAGCTCATTTTTGCCATCTTGATTGAAATCAAACATCGTAATGCCCGTCGCACCAGAACGATCCTTAATAACCAAAGACCATAAAAGTCTTAAGGTTGCCGAAGCGTCATAAGTGTATATGTTAAGAATATTTTTACTTACAACTCCTATATCAGCCTGGCAATCACTGTTCACATCACCAACAAATGGAACACTCGCCGACTCTCCTGAAGTAAAAGAAGCAATAAGACCTGTGGTCCTAGGATTCCATACCCACAGACCTCCGCCTCCTGGTAGAATAGCAGAATCTCGATGAACAATTACATCAAGATTGCCATCACCATCTATATCAGCAACTGAAGTAAATCCTTCCGAAACTGATAAATCAGCAACAACTGACACCATTGTGTTTCCAGATTGAGTAATTGGGTTGATAATCTCAACTATGTAAACAATATTGCCATCCACTAATTCTAGCCCTGGATTGGGTAATACGTCGGCGGCTATTGAATTGGTAGTTACCGTAAAAAGAGCGCCTGATTTAGAGTCACTTATTCCCTTCGCTAATACCGCCCCCGTAAGACTATTAAAGATATAATCGTCGACGTACACCTCGGGTACTCCGTCGCTATTGAAATCCGCCAATCCAGGTGTGAATGCCTCGTCAATCCTACTAGAAGACTCCCACATAAGCGAGCCATCATCATCGTAGGCTGCCAGATTATAATTTGAAAATTTTACAAAAAATTCAGCCTTACCATCCAGATCTACATCACCCATAGCGATACCATGAGTGATACTCTGAGTCTGGGTAGCATTGTTCTGAATGAGAAATCGATTTTCTTCAAGTCCGGTTAGACCATCTAATACAACAATGTAGAAGTCCTTATTCCCTGTAGTAGCTCTAGCTATCGCCACTATTTCAACATCTTGGTCATCATCTACATCTCCTGATAAGAGATTGCTATAAACAACATCCAGCGGGTTAATTAGTTGAGCAATCCACTTCTGTTCCATGATGAAATTGGGGAATTGGTCAGGAACAAATTCACAGTTGATCTCGCAGAAAGCATTGTATACCTGGTCATTGCATTCGCAATCCGGATCATAGAGATCAACTAGACCATCCAGGTCATCATCTTCCTCATTGTCACATATTTCTAATGACTGGCAGTAAGAATGTTGAATACTCGCTGCAAAAAAGAACGTTAAAAGAAACCTTATCATTTCACTCCTTTAGTACTATTAATACTAATACGTCCAGTCTGAACAACGCTGCGTGATTTTGAAAATATTTTGGTGATTTGTCGAATCAATCTAACAATATTTCCTGATCTTGAGATTGTTACAGAGAAATAAGTGAAATCTTTAATGAGTCCCCTCTTGATTTTCAACAGAATAATCACCGATGAACTTATTGGCAACCTTTCCGATACTCAACCCTTGGACCACAATACTAAAAATCACTACGATATAAGTCATCACAATAAAAGGGTCTCGGCTAGGCATGTCTGACGCTAGCGACAGTGCCAGTGCAATCGATATACCTCCTCTCAGGCCTCCCCAGGTCATGATGAGACCAGTATTGGGGACAAACTCTAGCTTCTTTTTATAAACGCCTATGGGGATAGATAGCGAGAAAAACCTCGCCAGAAGGATCACTGGAATGGCAATCAATCCAGCTATCACATAACTGCTCTCAAAAGGTAAGATCAAGATTTCCAATCCAATGAGAACAAAAAGGATCCCGTTGAGCAATGCATCCCAAGTTTCCCAAAATTTGTCAATGTAGATTTCCGTCAACTCTGACATGGATGTATCTCTCACTGTGTCATGACCTACAATAAGGCCTGCGACAACGACTGCCAGAGGACCTGAAAAATGCAATGATTGAGCAAGTAGATATCCGCCCATAACTATTGCGATCGTTATAAGTACTTCGACACTATAATCGTCTATGCTCTTCATGAGTCTAAACGCAACATAACCCAGCGCCATTCCAAGAACAATACCTCCACCTATTTCCTCAAGCAGGAGAAGACCAATCTCTCCTGCTGTAATTTCATCGACACCCGCCTCCGCTACAGCCAGTAGCGTCATGAAAACGACCACACCTACCCCATCGTTGAAGAGAGATTCTCCTACAATCTTGGTTTCCAGTTTTTTGGGAACGCCTACTTTTTTGAGAATTCCAAGGACGGCAATTGGGTCCGTGGGAGAAATCAGTGCTCCGAATAGTATACAATAGATGAAGCCAACTTCAATTCCGAGCATCTGGAGTACATAATAGATGAGTACCCCAACTATCATCGTTGATACCAGTACACCAAATGTTGCAAATGCTAGAATAGGACCACGCTGCACTCTAAGCTGGTCAAAATTGGTATGCAGTGCACCTGCAAAGAGTAAAAAGCTCAGCAATATCTCCAGTAATACCGTACTGAAATCTATCTGCGTGATAAGTTCTTTGAGCGGATTGGTGAGAGATGGCTCCAACCAACCAGATATGGTGAGTACCATACTCATCACAATTGTTATCACCATAGCTCCAATAGTGTAAGGCAATTTTACAAATCGCTCATTGATGTAAGCGAAAGCCGCAGACACGACAACAAGAATTGTAATGATGGTAAATAAATGCATAGTCGGGTATTGTGCTTAATCAAGCAAAAGTAAAACATTTGTCTACTTGTTCCACACTATTAAAACAAGGACCCTTGTTCTGCAAATGTTCTTGGATTCTCAAGGGCCAGTAATTTCCTTTTTACTTCAAGTCCATATGCGTAACCTGTCAATGAACCATCACTTCCTATCACTCGATGACAAGGTATCATGATGGCAATTGGGTTGATAGCATTGGCATGACCTACTGCTCTTATTGCGTCAATATTGTTCAGATCAATGGCAATTTTTTTGTAGGATATAGTCTGGCCATAAGGTATACGTAGCAATCGTTTCCAAACAGATTTATTAAAGGGCGTACCCCTGCGATAATCCAATGGAACAGAAAATTCTTTGAGATCCCCAATAAAATATTCTTTAAGCTGCTTCTTAGCTTCTATTGTGATGTCATTGGGATTGATGTCAGCCGGTGTTGAATCCGATATTGTAAGGTGAGTGATACCTTTATGACTACTTGTCAACAGGATTGTTCCTAGAGATGTATGTAGGTAGTCGTCAAACATGTAACCCAAAGATAGCATCCAATTTTTGATAGAGGTCAGGGGTTACACTTTTCATATCCACAGGAAACGTGAAATAATAATTAATCGCCATGGGACGCAAGTCGGTCAATTTGTAGCCTAGAATCTCTTCTACTCTCTCCATAGAAAATCCGCTTATTTTTTCCAAATTTGGAATGTGAGATTCTGTTACATCCAGGATAGACTTGGTCGGATACTGCTGCAGATACGCTACGGCATACCCATGACAACCTATATTATACATCTGACGAGCATTAACCAAAGGCGGTATCAAATGCTCCATTGAAAAGATGAGCACGCCATCTTCATGGTCAGTCTCCACAGTATGCAGAAACTTCATTTCAGGACTTGGGAAGGGGTGCTTATACAAGAATACTCTATCGTAATCTCCGAGTAAAAAATCCTCATCATTCATTGTCATCATGACTGGGATCGACCCTATGATTCCCTTGATGTCATCTGGCACACCTCGTTTCTCCACACCTATCGATGTGAATTCTCTAGCTTCAAGATACAGGGCCAGCCTCTCTTCATATAGCTTCTTTCTATCTCCCCCCAGAGAGTTATAGTATCGGCTGTACTTAGTGAGCCACTCAACTATGGGCTTATCAAGTGGTGGTGGGTTTCTCTTCAGATACCAATAGTTGATCTGTCCGTGAAATACGTATAGGGCCGTTAGAAGAACAGTAGGAATAATGAGTAACCATGTTTTTTCACTATATGGATTGTCCTTGGCTAGGTATAGGATATAAACGAAGATAATTACGAGGGGTAGTGCCAGAACCTTGGTAAGGGAATAAATTCGCATAGTTAATTTTATGAACGTAAATTTATGTGTGCATAACAAATTGCACAAAAGTGTAACTTAGTGAAAACAAATATAACATGGAATCAAAGAAAGAGTTAGTCGATTCCATCCTAGAAGCAGTACGTGAAGAATTAACACAATTTGTTGAGACAGAAGGCAAGATAGAGTCGTCGATTTATGTGTGCTACAATACAGAAGCCTAGTGGCAAAATTCCGAAGAGTAGAAATCAAAAAAAAAGATAGTAACAAGCTTCGGAAAGCTTGAGATAAAGAAAGGCCATGTTTTGTGCAAGTGCACAAAGAAGTTTGGAATTTCGGAACGCATACAAGGTATTATGTGCTTAATTGGACAATCAGTGGCATTTGAAGAAGGTTCAGTGTTGCTCAATAAATTATTAGGTTTATCGGTTTCAGCACCACAAATACAGCGAGTTTGTGGCACTATGGGAATTAACTAGATCGATTAATTAAAGGCAATTGTGAATCTATTATTCCTCAGATCGAAACGAAAGAAGAATCAACTCCAGCATATGTAATGATTGATGGTTCGATGTTATTTACCCGAGAGGACAAATGGCGTGAATTGAAATTAGGTCGGGTATTTTATGGAAGTGATATAGTTGATATTCAATGCAATAGACGTGAAATCACCAAATCAATATATGTGAGTCACTTAGGGAGGGTGAACGAGTTTTTTCCGAAATTCGAGCGTTTTTTAGTGCCTTATAATAATAGGTGATGGGGCAAAATGGATATGGAACTGGGCCGAGGACAACTACCCAGGAGCTATCCAAATATTAGATTTTATCATGCCAAAGAAAAATTAGTGTTGTTCGCTAATCATCAATTTAAAGACGATGCAAAACGAAAGTCCTGGGTCAAAGACCAATCAGACCTTTTATTAGATAATGGAGTCGAAAAAATAATGGCAGCAATAAAAAAGATCAAACCTAGAAACGAAGAATCAAAAACGGCGAAACAAAAATTATTAAACTTATTATTTAGAACATGAAGATCGAATGCAGTATAGGGCCTATAAAGAAAAAGACTTGATGATAGGATCAGGACCAATAGAGTCAGCACATCGCAGCGTCATTCAACAACGACTGAAACTATATGGTCAATAAAAGGAGCCCAGGCTATTGCAAACTTAAGGTGCTACAAAAAAAGTAATGTATGGTCGACTGTAAGCAGGATTATAGCCGCAGCGGCCTGAGTACAAGGAAAGTGCAATTTGTTAGGCACACTAAATTTATCAGAATCCTTATCCAATTTTAAAATTTGGCTAAATTTGCGGCGCTTTAGAATGCAATAGAAGCCTTGTAATGGATCAAGTAAAAAATCCTAATGGTACCTTAGCTCAGTTGGTAGAGCACAGGACTGAAAATCCTGGTGTCCCTGGTTCGATTCCTGGAGGTACCACTTATATAACCCCGTCCGCTGTTGTGGATGGGGTTTTCTATTCCCAGCATTTCTGAAAATCCTCGAGGATTAACTGCTTAACCCTTTTACTTTGATTCCTGCCTATCTGCCAGATTGCAATGTAGGCAGAGAGTTACCACAGATAATAATCGGGAGTGTGTTTGGAAGTGAGTATGGCTAAAGTGCTTGGGGGTTTTCTCTCTTCTTAATTAATTTTTGAGTCAGCGGAAAGATACCTAAATCCAAGTAGGGTACACGGGATGTCTTAAATTGGGTATATGACAAAATGCAGGATCTTCATAGTTATCTAGATTTCGCTTGTACCGTTTGTATGATTCTAAGCCTTATGTAACATCAATCTGTTGTGATATACGACATCCCATGTGTCATGACATTCATCGTCCAAGGGGTCATGATCCCTTGAAGTAATCCCGAACCAAATTTATAAATGTGCCCAATAAAAAAAATGACCTCAACCTGCATTTTGTCATACATCCCGCTGTGATATAGCATCTAAAATTGATCAGAAATTCTTATATTGAAGACCACTATTTACTAACTAAACTTATAATAATGGCTTACGTAGAAATTTTAATCGCCGCTGTTGCAGCATTTTTACTTGGTTTTGGATGGTACACTACTCTTTTCGGAAAACTATGGCAAGCAGAGACTGGCATCACTGATGAGCAAGCGAAAAGTGGCATAGCTATGACCCATGGTCTTGCATTTTTGATGATGTGTGTATTGGCCTTTGGAATCAGCCAGATGGTTCACTTTCATGACCTAGCCGAACAAACATTTACCCATGGCATGTTGCATGGTGCTCAACTTGCAGGAATATTTGCTCTACCTGCCTTAGCCATTAACTACTTGTATCAGAAAAAATCACTCAAGTTATTTCTGATCGATGGCCTATATGTTCTCCTTTTTTGTGCTTTGATGGGAGGTGTATTGGCGGCGCTGAAATTGGGATAGACAGGAATGTAATAAGTTGATTTATTTGGAATGATGACCTGTCCAAGTGGTCATGACCACTTGGACAGGTCATCATTCCACTCTGGCCACGGGGTATCTCATAAACGTGGGTTCATAGTTTGGTGACCTCTCATAGATGAAATTGAGCTGGGCATAGGCATCCTCAGCAAAATCCTGATCGCTGGCCTTCTTTTTTTCTAATTGTTTCTTTAGCTCTGGGTTTTCCATTAAGTATTTAGAGGCCAGGTCTTCAAAAACATAAGGTGAAAAATATTCCTTTCGCATCAAGATGCCATCAAAAAAATTCCACGCAAAGAATGCATCGGGTGCCTGAGGTTCTAACGTCTCCATAATGAACCGATCCTTGGCTTGACCCATGTTCACAATATAATCACCACCTCTCATTTCTAGTTTTATCGTCCTTTTGGTCACGTCGACGGCACTGTGTAAATAATGGCCCTCAAATGGACTATCCACCGTTTTGTAATCTTTGATATAATAAAACATGACATCCTTAGTCTGATTTTCTGTCACTTGATCTACTTTGACTCCATTCCATTTTAACCTATCTATGATCTCAGAATACGCCTGTGGAATGTAATATGCTGCCGGCTTGTCAATGGTCACTGATGGCTTGTAAGAATTGTAGAAAGGAATCTTTTTTTCATAGGGAGCATCACGATCATAATACAAGCGTGAATGACCTGATACTACACTAGGTTTATATTTGGCGTCATAGCCTTTAAACAAAAACTCTTCAGCCCGTTCAGTATCCATGGCCCAATTAATGTCCATCTTATCTGCCGAGACTTGACTTACGAGACTCTTGTTTCGAGCTTTCATCAGTTGGTCACTATTGACCGACATATGGTTTATCATCGTCAACATAAAATAATACGTGCTCCATACTCTATCCTTATATGGCTTAAGCATATGGGTCTCAGGCATGAAGGAAATGGCATTGTGCAAGGCAGCATACCCTGATGAGTATCTGGGCAAATCCAGAAATCCAGCGATGCCCTCGTCAGGTGTATTCCTTGCATAGACGTACGGCGTCATTTCATACCCATGACCTTTCATAGAATCGTAAAGATCAGGAAGCATGACATCCTGCATATATGATGCATAATTCCCACCTAACTTATCTTTTTGTGTGGCTATCAATGTCATCACATATTGATAATCAGCCCCATTGGATGTATGGTTGTCTATAAATACATCAGGGTTCCATTTGTTATACAGTTGATTGAAACTCTGAGCATTTTTGGAATCACACTTTATAAAATCTCTGTTGAGGTCGAGGTTTTTAGCGTTGCCCCTGAATCCATATGCCTCGGGACCAATCTGATTAGTACGAGTATGCGAATTTCTATTTAACGCTCCTCCGATGTTGTACACAGGGATCAAAACGATTACTGTGTTCTTCAACAGACCATGATCCACTTTTCCATTAGCAATATCTCTGAGCAACATCATCGAAGCATCTACACCACACGGCTCCCCTGGGTGGATGCCATTATTGATAAAAAGTATGGCCTTCCCAGACGATCTTGATGTTTGCGGATCAAACTTTCCGTCCATATCTACCACGACGTCATGTAGTGGATATCCCGCATCGGTCATACCATACTCAGAAATCGAAATAATATCTGAGACAGCAGCAAGACTTTTATAAAAATCTATCGTCTCAAAATAAGTGGCGGAATAATTCTCGTGACGCTCAAACTGAGTAAGCAAATTTTGATTTGACATAGGAATTTTCTTGGTCTTGCAAGATACGACCATTGCAGCAAGGATCAATAAGTACAGTCTAATCATTCTTTCTTGATTTACTATTGAAATAATGTGTCACTTTATCACTCTTGATTCTAAACGTCCTAGAGGTAACTAATATGAATGCAAACGTGACAGAAAATTATAATCATTCACTAGTGATATTTAACAAAATGACGACATTCGATACTTTAATATATTATTAACTTAAGATTGCTCAACGGTACATACTATAAGGAATAGTCTATAATGTTGAATATGCAAGTAAACTGCGTACAATGAATCAATTCAAATTATTCTCACGAGTCTTATCTACACTCACGTTTTTATTTATCGTCGGCTCTTTATCCGCTCAGTATTTTGGCAAGAATAAACCACGTTATAAAAGTTTTGATTTCAAGGTAGTTGAGACACCGCACTTCGACATGTATCATTACTTAAAAAATGACAAAGTGGTAGACCACGTTGCTCAAATGACCGAACAGTGGTATGACCTTCACCAGCAAGTAGTAAAAGACACTTTTTACCATAATCCGATCATCTTCTATAATAATCATGCCGAGTTTCAACAGACGAATGCCATCTCAGGAAACATAGGCGTAGGCACCGGTGGTGTGACGGAGGGATTAAAGAATCGTGTGGTGATGCCTCTTACATATTCCAATCAACAGACCTTCCATGTATTGGGACATGAGCTCGTCCATGCTTTCCAGTTTGATATGATCATCAATGGTGACAGCACATCACTTAGGAACCTTGCGATGCTTCCACTGTGGTTGGTAGAGGGAATGGCAGAGTACATGTCGATAGGCCGTATAGATCCATTTACTGCCATGTGGATGAGAGACGCAGTCATCAACGATGATGTGCCGACTCTTCAGAAAATGGACAGCCCAAAGTATTTTCCCTACAGATATGGGCAAGCGGCATGGTCATTTTTAGCGGGATATTACGGAGATGACGTGATCCAACCCTTCTTCTATAACACTGCTCAATATGGTCTAAACCTGGCTGTAGAAAAAACACTAAATACTAACCTGGAAACCTTGAGTGGGCAATGGCAATCCGCCTTGAAGACCTATTATCAGCCATATATTGGAGAAACTAAAAAGGACAATACTCTAGGAAAAAAGCTTCTCTCAGATGAAAACTCAGGTCGCATCAATGTCTCCCCATCTTTAAGTCCCAATGGAAGATACGTTGTTTTCTTGTCAGAGAAAGACCTATTCTCTACTGACTTGTTCCTCGCTGATGCAAAGACAGGTAAGATCCTAAATAAGGTTGCCAGTCTAGTAAAAGATGGAGATCTCGATAATTTCAATGCACTGGAATCTGCCGGTACCTGGTCACCAAACAGCAAGAAGTTTGCTTTTATAGGGATTGACGAAGGCAAGAATGTTCTAGTCATTAAAGAAGCCTTGACAGGTAAAACACTTGAAAAAATCAGCATCCCCGGATTGCCAGCTTTTACCTCTCCTACGTGGTCACCTAATGGAGGTATCGTCGTCGTATCAGGTCTGGTAGATGGTCAGCCTGATTTATACTCATACGATTTTAAGAAAAAGAACACGGAGCAACTTACTGATGACATCTACTCTGAGATACAGGCAAATTTTTCGTCGAATGGAAGCATGCTTGTATTCTCATATGACAAGTGGAGTTTGGAATCCGGCAGGACCAACGGCAAGTACACCTATGACTTAGCCATTATGGATATGGCAACGAAGTCCATCGATATTGTGGATGTATTTCATGGTGCTGACAATCTCAATCCCAGTTTTGACCATGAGAACAACATCTACTTCTTGTCTGACAGAGATGGATATCGCAATCTATACCACTACACTTCCGAGACAGAAGAAGTAAAGCAGATGACGGAGCTCTACACAGGAATCAGTGGGATCAGCAAGTACTCTCCTGCAATAGCAGTATCGAGAAAACGAGACCGTGTACTCTATACGCATTACTTTGATCATAATTACACAATATATCAAGCCAGCACCGACAAACTACTTAATAAATCAGTTGATCCTCAAGATCTGGATTTCTCAGCTGGAACATTACCCATAGCCGACTTGGATCGATTAGACATAGTCAATAGGAATCTTCATGACATCGACAACTATCAGATGGTCTCGGTTGATTCATTAGAAAGAACAAAATTTAAGAACAAGTTTAAACTTGACTACATCGCCGGAGGAACGGGATTGTCTGTAGGATCTTCCAATACATTTGGAAATTACTCGGGACTGCAAGGTGGAATAAACATGATATTTTCCGACATCCTGGGTAACAATCAGATGCTTGCTCAGCTGGCGTTGAATGGTGAAATCCTCGATGTGGGAGGTCAGTTTGCCTACATCAATCGTAAAAACAGACTTGCCTGGGGAGCCAGTATTTCTCACATTCCACTTAGAACAGGATATCAGACTATAGAGAACACCACTATTCAAGATCAGAATGGAAACAACTTTGATGCAGTGCTCAGTACGCTGAATATCGTCAGGGTTTTTGACGAGGGACTAAATGTCTTTACTCACTATCCTTTTTCTACAACGCTGAGGGTCGAAGGAGGAGTAGGTGGATCATTCAGAAGCTTTAGGTGGGACGAGTACAAGGACTACTATCTGTATGATGGACGTGGATATAATCTTGTCCTGCAAGAAAGAGAGAAGATTCCCACTGGTGATGAGATCGTTCTCAACCAGTATTATACGCTCGTCAATGGAATAGGAGCAAATGTCAATGCAGCTATAGTAGGAGATAATTCTTTTTTTGGTGTCACCTCACCCCTCGCAGGTCATCGCTACAGATTGGGAGTAGATAAGTACATGGGTACTGATGATTACTGGAGTGTGCTTGCTGATGCCAGAAAGTACTTTAGGATGAAGCCGTTTACCCTTGCAGTAAGAGGAACGGGCTATCTAAGATTTGAAAAAGAGACCAATTCTGTATATCCATTTTTTGTGGGTAACATGGGGTTTGTCAGAGGGTATGGTTCGATATTTTCTACGGATATCATACAAGACGTCCAGTTGGATTTTGGCCAAATGCTCGGTTCCAAGATGGCACTCACAAGTGTAGAACTAAGATTGCCATTTACAGGACCGCGAGGACTTGCATTGATCGGGTCTAACTATCTGTTTACAGATCTCGCTCTATTCTATGATGCGGGCGTTGCTTTTGATGAGTTTAGCCATTTCTCTGATGGAGAATTACTCAATGCTGTCATACGTGATGAAGATGGCAACCCCATACTTGATGCCAATGGACAGTTCCAATACTCTAACCAACTCCTGAAGCCAGCCATCGTGCAGAGTGCGGGTCTGTCGCTAAGGGTAAATCTCTTTGGAGCGATGATCCTCGAGCCTCATGTTGCCTTCCCACTGAGGAAAGGAGGCAGGGCTACCTTCGGCTTGAATTTCTTGCCGGGGTGGTAGGATATAGCTAGTTATTCAAAACATCTGCCAGTTGCTCCCATCATAGATCATCAATTCCTCATGGTCGGTATCAAAAATGAGAAGGCCTTCTAATGGATCGTTGATATCAGATGCCACTACAACTGGCACTCGAAGAACCTTGGAGCTATTGTTTATTTCCAGTGATGAGTCTAGGTGCTTACTTCCTCCGCCCGTCGTGATTCCATCAATAACTAGAGCTGAGCTTCCGCTTGATAAAAGTGCATTGGTCTTCATAGCTACGGACTTCCATTCACGACCATTGAAATAACAAAACCCATCATCTATCATGGCTAACATCCTCCTTGAAGGCTCCTGGACTGACAATATGGAATATTGATCAAATGAATTGAGATTGACACTCCCTGTAGGCTCCGATAAATCCAAAATGGCGACGGGATTCTGAACACCAGATTCCAACTTAATAGAATACGATGGTAGAGTATTTGGGATTGACTCGATCAACTAACTCGATGTTGTGACGTCTTGCCAACCCGTACTACTATGGAACGATACTGTTTTTTTATCCTGGTTGTAAACAAGCGATCCGTTTTCGGGGCTTGTAAATCCGCATGACATTCCTTTGTGTTACTTACCATACTAAATACAAAGCACACAATTTGCCTGTGATATGAATATGATGTATACTTACACCAATCAAAATTGACTGAGCTAAAACACTATGCACTAAAAGTACATAGGTTTATTAAAAAGCGGTATAAGAATGAAATTCTTATTCAATTATAAAATTATCTCCTCCTTGGTCTTCTGGCTTACGATGATGTTCGAGATATTCTTCAACCATATTGTCTGTTACATTTCCCGTACTCCAGGCACCATAGCCTATCGCCCAATAATGCCTGCCATAATTTCTCTTACCAAGTTCAGGGTATTCCTCTTGATGTCGTCGAGAACTCCTCCCCTTCAGACCCTTTACCACATTACTAATAGATTTAGATGGTGGATACTCAATATGGATGTGAACATGATCCTTACTCATTACTCCTTTCAAAATCTTCACATCTGCAGATTTACATATTTGACGAACCAAATCTCTACACCTTGTCTGAATATCTCCTTTCAAAACATGATAACGATATTTTGTAACCCAACCTATATGTACTGTCAACCAAGTTACTGTGTGACCTCCACGCCTATGTCTTTCACTCATAAAATGAAGTTACAAAAGTGTGTAGCAACTGAAAGTCTTGAACTGATAGTCCATAGGTTCAACTAACGACTGAGACCAATGAAATCTTTAAACATTACGTTTAATGAGGTAATGCTCAAGGTAATTTCGTGCCAATTTCGCATAATGAAAACCCAATAACTAGACGAACGACAATTTCAGGGTTTTCACTGATTTTCTAAAATTATGGGTTGTTTACTGAAATATGTTGATTTTCATATGTAATTTTACATTAATATGTATTAGCTTGAATAATACCTATTTAATCGACTAAAAACTCAATATGAAAACTACATTGTACACTTCAAGGGTGCTACTGTTGTGCCTATTTACCATCCTGTCCTTTACTCTAACCTCTTCCGCGGAGGCCGATGAATCGTTTTACATCCAATGCCCAAGTGATTATTGGCTTGATTGTAATGACGAGCTATGGGATCTATCTATCTATGGCAATACCTATTATCACGACTATAACGGAGACCATGACGCCGGTGCACCTGTGGTTACTCATAGTCTCAACATGTGTAATGTAGGGACCATTTATAGAACATGGACGGTATATGACTACAATGGTTATGCTCATTCATGTACGCAACATTTATACGTAGCTTCATCAGGTCATTTTACCGAAGCCAATATTGACTGGCCGGAAGACACTGAATTAGAAGGTTGTAACCCCCACACTCATCCTGACTACCTACCTTCCGGGAGCGGTTGGCCAACATGGGATTGGTTGCCATGCAGTATGGTAGCTACCAATTACGATGACATGTGGTTTAACTTCAGTAGCACTTGCAAGAAACTTGTCAGAGTATGGACGGTAATAGATTGGTGCCAATATACAACAGGAGGTAATTATGGAATCTGGACTTACTGGCAGATAATCAAAGTGAGTGAGTCTGATCCACCAATTGTCGAATGCCAAGAAGTAGTAGAAGTAAGTTCTCACAATTGCTACAACGAATACGTCGAAGTCGACCCGCTATATATCCATGAGAGTAGCTGTGGAGGTAACTTTGGCGTCACCAATAACTCGCCTTATGCCGATGAAAATGGTGCCGACATATCAGGAACATACCCCTTGGGTACTACCACTGTAAAGTATACCATCGAGTATGGTTGTGGATATAAATCATACTGCTATACAGATGTCGTTGTAACCGACAATAAAAAACCTCATGTCTATTGTCTGGCGCACATTGTCACTGCATTGATGCCAGTAGATAACAACAACGATGGTATCTCAGAAGAAGGGATGGTCACCATCTGGGCCAAGGATCTGGACTGGGGGAGTTCGTCGCAATGTGGCCACGACCCGCTCATATTTTCTTTCTCAGAAGATGTCACTCATACTTACAAGACCTTTACTTGTGCAGAAATAGGAAATAATGCTGTAAATATGTGGGTCACGGACTCCCAGGGCAATCAGGCCTACTGTACGGTTGATGTTGAAATTCAAAACAACGGCGCTAATATTCCTAATTGCGAGCCAGAGCCGGATTATGAAGAGATAAGTTCACTACATGGTCGCATAGGAGATCAATTTGATGATGATGTCGAAGATGCAGAGGTCTCTGTAATGTTTCACGAGCAAGACACTGTTTATACCATCCATGCTGACACGAGCATTATAATGAGGGTCGATAGTTTTATCAACTCATCGGGCTACTGGGTTTTTCATGAGATACATGACTCTTCCATTACTGTGAGTGTAGACACATCTATTGTACTAAATGAAATCATGCATCATGCCATGTCGGATGACAATGGACAATACATCTTTGAAGAGATGTCTATGTATCGAGAGTACATGCTATTTGCCGACAAGGATGAGATGACTCAGGATAGAATAAACAACAGTGATGTATCTACCTTATTCCGACATCTGACTGGTCAGGCCGTCATAGAGAATCCTTACATTCTTATCGCCGCAGATACTGATGAAAATGGAGTTATAAATTTTGAAGACCTTATGAATCTTCTGCAATTTGCCCAAAGTAAAATTTCTGGCTTTCCTGCTGAGAATGACTGGGTTGTAATCAGTCGGGCTTATGAGTTCGTCGATCCTCTTGACCCATTTAGTGAAGACTTGCCATTAGAAAAATACATTACACTCAATGATTCTCTGAATGTAGAAGACTTTGTAGCCATCATGAGAGGAGACCTAATTAATCCTTCTGCTGATCAGTTTGCCATTTCAAACCAGCCTGAAATAGATATGGTGAGATTGGAAGTAGCACTTAGAAATAAGGAATACGAAAATATAGAAAGCAAGGTGGTAAATGATATTACGGTTTATCCCAATCCTGTATCTGACTATGTCAATTTCGAAATATTCAGTGACAATAATCAGGATGGAATACTAACCATGACAGATGCACTGGGTAGGACTATTGTCCAAGAAAGAATTTCCCTTAGTAAAGGCATCAATCGATTCCAATATAACCTAGCTACTACACAGGATGGAATATTGTTGTATGACGTCGTATTGAAAGATCGTAGAAATTCAGGAAAGGTGATTGTAAAGTAAAGGTTGAGTGGTAGAATACCCGTTTAGTAAAAGTTAAAATTCAATGGGAGTCAGTATATTTTCTGACTCCCGTTTTCTTTTTATCCAGAATGATAGCTCCAATATCATCTCACAACAACGAATAAATTATGGCACTACACATGGTGGAGGCTCCGACATCTTTTGGTACTTATGGCTTTTCTGGTTATATTATCATTAATTTGCTTATTTAGAGACCGTGCTAGATGAAAATGGTTATGAGATTACTCCGCAATATCATTTCTTGTTTAACATTCACATTCCTATTCTATGGTCATACTATTGGTCAGTTTGAAAACATCAATGACACCATAGTTTGTCATTACTTCATATTGCCTGTACCAGATGGGATGAATCTGTCATTCGACATCAAGTATTATGATCAAACGAACGCCCAAGGTCAATCCTATAATATTGGTGATACAGTATTCTATGGTACACAGCTTTTCGTTTATGATGGTATCAATGGGTTTGAAGAATGTTTTTTCGTAACAGTCATTCAGAACCCACCGGAAATAGACTTCCAGGGTAATATATCCGTATGTCATGAATATATCCTACCAAAAATTAGTGGCGATAATATAGGTCCCTGGGCTGCATATTATACTAAAAGAAATGGCCAGGGTATAAGACTTTATCCGAGAGCTCGTATTACCACAACGACCAAGTTCTATGTATATGATGGCATCGATCAATGTTTTTCTGAGGATTCTTTGGAGATCAATATTGTTCCACATCCCTATTTGTTTATTGCACAAGATATCGAAGACTGCAACCCCTATCAACTCGGAGATATTGAAGGCGTAGACCTACCATTTAATCGTAGGTATAGAGATATTCTTACAGGTGACATCTATTTTCCCGGGGACATTATCAATCAGTCTGGCGTACTGGAATTAATTGCAGATACGATAAATTGTATCGTTAGAGATACTATTTCCATTAAGATCAGAGAAACACCATTTATTAGTGATATAAATGACATTACTGCTTGCGGAAAATTCGTACTTGATTTCGATTTTATAAATAGTTACGTAGCTTATGATTTAGATAGTATATACTACACAATTACAAAATCATCCAGTCCGGTTATCAAGGGAAATATTAGAAATGAACTTTCAACATCTACTAATGCTGGTGGAATTCTCTGCCTCATAGACTCCATTCCCGGAACCACTTGTGTGGCAAAGTCTTGTTTTAACTTGACAATAAACCCCATTGATACCTTTTGGCAGATAAAGTCAGCAGACACCATCATAGCATGTAATAACGCAATTATAAATATGTACACTTTGCTCAATGTTTACTATAGCGAGCATGGCTATATCATTGAAGCCGACGAAAGCTTAGATTTTAATGGAATTCATTTGGATCCGACGGGTTTATCTCCAGGCTATTATGGATTTGACCTTATAAAAGAAAGTCATCCGGCTTGTATGTTCCCCAACAACACGGTCTCGGTGGTCCTGCATTTAGCTGACCAATGTTTCGATTCAAAAAAAATATGGTTAGAAACTGAGTGTGATGAAACAGAACAAATACGTGATTATATCAGGGAAGAAATCATTTTATTCGGAGGTACTGTATATAACGAGGACTTTACAGAAGTTTTTGGCATTGATGATCATATACTCAGGGACGAGACAGATACACTAATTTATTACTACGTACTGAACAAAACGGCAAGCCCGAATGACACTGTTACAATGTGTTTAACACCATGGAATCAAGTAGAAATTTATCCAAGTCAAATTATCGGTAGTACATCCCTTTGCTATGGAGAAATATCTGCTGTTATATTTAATGACAATTTAACTAGCGATAAGCTATTCTGGGATTTTGAAATCTGGGAAAGAACATTATCGCTAGACATTTCACTGGGCACTTTCGGTGGTTTCGGTCAAATAAGTACTATCACATTTGGCCAGGAATTTGATGTTTCTTTTAACTGCTCTAATATAAGCGTGAATGGGTCAAACAAAGAATATTATATAGTTTATAGAGACTTATATTTTATTCCCGATTCTAACGAATGTTTTAACTATTTTCAGAATAATGAGCCAGATACCGTATTCTTCAACACATTAGATAATACTTTTTTTCTGTACGATGATATATTGTGTCCGAATGAGGAAATTGTTATCGAAGGAGAAGTATTTAATTTCGACAATAGCTATGGTGAGATTACTCTTACATCTGCTGCTCACAACGGTTGCGATTCTATAATTGAAGTGAGTCTAGATTTTATCGATAAAAGCGAAAAGATAATTAATTTAACGTATTGTGATGAAGACGAATTTATCTACTTGGACTGCAAGCGATTTGACATTAATAATAGACACGATACCATTGTTTACGAAGGGGCATCCCATACAGGATGCGACAGCCTAGTAATTGTGAACCTTACATATCATATCTCTGTGGCTGACACGAGCATTCTCGAGATATGCCATGGAAATAGTTTATCGTTTAATGGTATATCCTATGGTGCCGATGATAGCTTCATTGATACAATAAAGACCGAGATACTTTGTGATAGCATCTATAGACAATATAATGTCGTAAATAATGCAATAAGTATAAGTATTGACACTGTTCTGTGCTCGGGAGAAATTCTAAACTTGAATGGGATAGTTTATGATATGGGTGGAGAATATAATCAGACCTTAGAAACCTACGATTTCTGTGACTCCGTACGATATTCATTGACGTTAGACATCAAACCAGATCCACTCCAAGAGAGCATATCCCTTGAAAGCTGTCATGGTGATAGTGTTGAATTTAACCAAACATATTACTCCAATCCTGGCTTTTACACTGATACGATAAGGTCAGCTATAGGATGCGATTCTGCATATTATGATATTACCATTGTACTGTCACCTGAATCACAAGATTCTCTTATTGACATCACCTTATGCCCTGATGAAAGTTGGTCATTCATGGGCCAAGAATATAGTGTTCCAGGGATATATCTAGACACACTATTTTCCACATTTAATTGTGATTCTATTCATTACGTAATTGATTTAGACTTCATTGAGTCAGAAATATGGGAGATAAACAATTACTATATGTTATGTGATGGAGAGGAATTTACCATCGAACTTGGTACAAGTGTAGAGTCTGCAATGTTTGACAACCTCCCTGTAGAAGATGTAATCATCCTGGATCAAGAAGGCACATATCTGCTAGAGCTATATGATTTTAATGGGTGTCTGTATGAATATATCTTAGATGTAGAAATGAGTACTGGACCAACGGTATCCACTCAGGATTTGACGGATATAATTTTTGAAAACAACATTAGCTTACCGGTTTCATATGAAGGAAGCGTCGTTTCGTATAACTGGACACCGCCCGCAGCTGTAGATTGCTATGACTGCCCCTATCCAATGATATTATCAAATGAAGATCAAGTCTACACTATAGAGGTCATTGATGATAATGGGTGTCGTGACACAGCACAGATCAATGTGAGTTTCCTTGAACAGAACTATTACATTCCAAATGTAGTAACAACCGAGGGCCTGACTTCTAATTCAGTTTTTTACGCCTCAGGAAACACCGCAGTTAAATATGACATGAAAATTTATGATCGATGGGGGAATTTAATATATCATGCTGACAAGCTTGATATAAATGATCCGACACATGGATGGAATCCTTCTCAGAATTTAGTACGAGGTGTATACGTCTATCTGATAAAATTCTATGATCATTCCAAGATGAATGTAGTTTCCGGTGATATAACTGTCCTTTGAAACCCTCTTGGTACAAGATCGAATAGGGTAGAAAACAAAGTCGAAAGAAAGAAAATAAGGAGAAACCCAATTGGCTTTCTCCTTTAATCTATAACACTTATACTGTCCTTGTCTATGTTAATAATGAACTACTCTTTCAACTACTGTCTGCTTGGTGATCCGATCCGTCAGTTGAAGCAAGTAAACTCCTTTGCTCAAGTCCGATAAATCAAGCACATCTTTATTACTGTCCAGAAGCACCCTCTTTCCTGTCAACTCAAATAAGCCAATATCCAGATTAAGATGTCCTGAAGTCAGTATAAATAGCCTCCCCGTTGTAGGATTTGGGTAGATGGATACTGAGCCATCTCCTATTTCACAAATAGCACTTGTAGCATCTTCACCATTACAATCTTCATCGATGCCATTATTGGGAATGTCATCTGCATCAGGATTGATATTGGGGTCATTGTCATCGCAGTCATCGTCTGAGTTAAATCCATCACCGTCCATGTCAATGATCTGAGCCCACGATCATGTGGAAGTAGCCCTTATCATCCGTGGTTACGGTATGAGATTCTGCATAAGCCACATCGCCGCCCGGGTTATCTTTGAGGATGGACACCTTCAGCCCGATGGGCACAGATTCCAGAGCTACCCTGGTCGCATCTTTAGCGACAACTTGATAATTAAACATGTTTGGCGACTGGGTATAGGCTACCGAAGAAAGAAGCAGTATGGCCACAAGAAAATTGAACTTAAATTTCATAGTATTCGATTTCTAAAATGATCAAATCGGCCTGAACTAATAGAAACAGGCTATATATAGGAGTGACAATGTGGTCAATATTCACAGCGATAGCCGAGATTTTTTAAAGAACATCACTGTCAGCGTAATGTTAATGGGGGTTAAGTGATCAATGTTCTTTTATCCATGCATTCAGATAAAGATGGCCGTGTTGAGTTTTGGAAAAAGAAATTAATCTTATCTTAGGTACATCGATTGCGAAATATAAGAGGGAAAGGATAACTGGTAAATATCAATGACCTATGTCTAAAACTTACAAGCGTGATGATGGAACAGTAAGAAAATCCAAACTGGCTCCACAACTTAAGATGATTGCCAATGGCAATTTTGATGTCAATCGCATTAGGTCAGAATTTAAAGGCAACATTGCCCTTAAACAAAAAGTAAGAGAACAAGTCTGCCGTAACGATCAAAGCCATTTTGAGTCTGTCAGAAGTATAACCGGTAATCTGAAGAAAGGAGATTTCGAAAAAGAACAAAGTCCCGATGGTGTATATGTAAATGTATTTGTAGATCTGAAACCTGATTTTAAAGATGATGAGGTCAGTGGGATAAAAATTTCCAACCGTCTGGGAAACCAGGCTGTTCTTCAGATTCCGATTTCTCGTATTGATGAACTTGGTGCAGATCCCAATATAGTCAGTGTGGAAAGCCCACAGCAGTTGAAAATGATCAGACATTTCGTAAGTAGTTCTGAATCTGACAAACCTCAAGAAAAGAAAATATTGGCGTCCAGGAAAGACAATGACTCAGCTGTGATAATAGGTATCATTGATGTAGGAGGATTTGATTTTTCACATGAAGATTTTTTAGACGAATACGGCAACACTAGATTTGATCGAATATGGGATCAAGGGACAGAGTTCAGACCTCCCCCCGATGGATTTACATATGGTTCTGAGTTTACAGAAGAAATGCTTAACAAGGCCTTGAAGTCAGATGCGAAATTGCATCCTCGATACCTGGAACCCCAGTCGCAAATGGCCGCTGCTTCTCACGGCACTCATGTTACCAGTATTGCAGCCGGTAACTCTGGTGTATGTCCATTTGCTAAAATCATTGGCGTTACTATTGCCTTAGATCCGGAAGAAAGCGACAGACGAATGTCGTTTTACGATTCATCCAGGCTGGCCGATGCTATCACTTATTTACTAAATTCAGCAACAGAACACAAGCTTCCGATTTCTATAAATATCAGCCTGGGAACTAATGGCCATGCCCACGACGGGAGCAGTGCAATAAACAGGTGGATAGACAGGGAGCTGACAATACCCGGACGTATCGTCAGCGTTGCCGCTGGAAATGCCGGACAGGAAAGTAAATTGCATGAGGATGATCTGGGATATATTATGGGTAGAATCCATACTTCAGGTCAAATAACGCATCAGGGTCTTTCTACAGAAATATGCTGGAAAGTAGTAGGGAACGGCCTTATGGATATATCAGAAAATGAGCTGGAAATATGGTATGAAAGCCAAGATAGGTTTTCCATAGAAATTAAACCCCCTAAGGGTAACTGGCTAGGGCCTATCTACCCCAACGAGTATATAGAAAATCAACAACTGAAAGACGGGAGCTTTCTAAGTATCTATAGCGAGTTATTCCACCCTTCTAACGGTAAGAACTACATCGGGATATATTTAAGCCCAAATTTAAATGACGAACAAATTATAGGTATCCCGGCCGGAGACTGGAAAATACGCCTCAGGGGAATAGAGATACGGGATGGTAATTATCATGCATGGATAGAACGTGATGACCCGAGAAGACTGGGACGGGTGGGAAACCGAGAAGCATGGAGATTTCCATCATACTTTTCAGAAGAAAGTAATGTCGATGCATCATCTGTAAGTACTCTTGCATGTGCTGCAAATGTCATCTCAGTAGGCAACTACAATAAAGGCAAGGAATTGATCAATCCAAGTAGCAGTCAGGGGCCTACGATGGATCGGCGTTTGAAACCTGAAATTATCGCATCTGGCACTGATATAGTTGCTGCAAAAGGATTTTATATAGAAAATGATCCATGGATTTCTATGACAGGGACAAGCATGGCAAGCCCTTTCGTGTGCGGAGTAGCAGCTCTTATGCTCAGCGTAGAGCCAAATCTAACTGCAGCCCAAATTACAGGGATAATGCGTAAAACGAGTAAGCCACTGACAGGCGAGAATTATAGCTGGAAAAATGACATAGGATTTGGACTTATCAATCCCAAAGAATGTATCAAAGAGGCTCGAAAGTTTTTCGAGAGAAAAGATCTTACCATAAAAAGAATGATCTGATATGCAAATAAAAATCTTTCAATCTTCAAAAGGAGACTGCCTCATGATATCATCTCCTGATCGCACCGGAAAAAACAGACATATCCTGGTAGACGGTGGTTTAGGCAAATCTTTTAGGGAACATGTGGCAGCAGAACTTAGTAACTCTATAGGTGCTAAGGAAATTCTGGACCTAATCTGTGTATCTCATATAGATGAAGACCACATTATGGGAATACTCGAATTTTTGAACTCTGTCATAGACTGGAGAGTTTTTGATCACCATACCGATGTACTAGGAAGGGCAATTGCGAATCCAAAATCTCCTCGTCCCCCTGAGATAGGGGGCATATGGCATAATGCCTTCTCAGAACAGATAGATCAAAATACCGGAGCCCTGGAAAGTATGCTGGCTAATTACAGTTCAGTCATGGCAAGTTCAAACTCTGCTCAACACTATGAGTATGCTGAAATTGCCACCAGCGTGCTTCAGGGCATTGAACTCTCTAAGAAGATCGGAGCAGCACAACTAGGTATTCCTTTGAATCATCATCATGGCGGAAAACTTATAATGTATCGAGACGGTCAGCCAACGATTTCTGTTGGGAAGATGAAGATAAAACTTATAGGACCTACCCTCGAAGAGCTTCAGGATCTCAGAGATTTTTGGGATGGATGGATAGAAGACAACAGAACTAAAGTAAATGAACTATTGGCGGATATGGCTGATGATGAGGACAGACTTGATCTTTCTGACTCTACCGTTCTGGGAAATATAGACAAAGTCACGGAATCAAATCTGGCTTCTATAATGCTGTATTTGTATCAAGGACACAAGGAAATACTTCTTACAGGTGATGGCCACTCATCACATATTATTCGTGGTCTGGAATTGATAGGAAAGCTAAAGGCAGGAAGAGGTCTTCATGTCAATGTTCTGAAAGTGCAGCATCATGGATCTAAGAATAATATTGACTTGGATTTTTGTAAAAGAATAACTTCAGATCATTATATTTTTTGTGGAAACGGTTCTCATCACAATCCACATCTTGAGGTACTCCAATTAGTTCTTGATTCAAGACTCGGGGACGAGAACCACATGAGTCCAAATTCACAAGCTGACCGGCCATTTAAGTTTTGGTTTAACAGCAGTTCTACCCTCACTACTGCTTCTAATGTAGATCAGATGACAGCTATCGAAAGTCTTATGAGTACTGCAAAAAATCAGAATGGACAGCAGTTTGATTATCAATTTATGGGAGATAATGAGTCCTTCATGATACTTAACATTTGATCTGAATCTACTGGTCAGAAAATCTTTGATATGAATCTACTGGTCAGAAAATCATTATTTCAGCGATTGTATTCTTCTTTTTCTGATAAAGAAAAAAGACATTTGAACAGTATAATTCTAGTCAATAATTTCTATTATATTGCCGTGGCAACGTTGTTGTTCCTGGCGTGCTAGTCTTTACCTTTCTTATCCCTTAACTCCTTAAGTTTCCTTTCCAGTTCTGCCTCCTCGGCATCCAGTTGTTTCTTTTCCTGGATCTTACGCAGCTTCTCCCTGAGTTCTGCTTCTTCATCTGATATTTCAGTTGGTTCTGATGCTGTCGTTGTTGTTTCTACGTAAGTGGCTTTGTGTACAGTTTGTTTTTGAGATTCCGGCTCAACTTCGGCTTGCATACGATCCTGGCGACGTTTTTCGATGCGTGCCTGCCTTGCTTTCTCTTCTAGCTTCCTTTTTCTTTTTGTTGCGGCCTATAAGCCAAAAGATGAGACTTAACAGCAATAATGCCAGCAGTCCGTAAATCAGATACTTCATCCAGCCTGAACCGCCAGTCACGGTAAATTTTCCAGGCGTGAAGTCCACCATTATATCAACCAGGTCACTGTTATAGGCCTTGCCGGTAATTTTAAGATCAGTTGACTGACCAGAGGCTCCCTTTACGTTCATGACCAGATTAATCAATTGACCGTCATCGTAAATACTTCCGCCGTCGACAAGACTTACCAGTACCACGCCGGGGACTATCTCATTGGATTCTATCAGACCTCCATTAGAAATGTCACCCATTTTTGCATCCTTGAGTGATAGCACATTTGGGTCAAATTTTATCTCCAAGTCGGCCGCAGATAATTTGCTCAAGCTGGAGGCTTGTACTGCAATAGAGGCAGTTCCTCCTGATGGCCCTGATACATCAGGAATGGACAATGACTGTGACTGACACATCACATTTACACTTAAAAATCCGATTATTGAATACAGTAATTTTTCCATATTTGTTTTTCTAGTTTATCCTTCTGCAATAACTATCTGCGCTTAATCGACTGAGTGACGTTCCCTGCAATCTCATCCTTACGAATTGGTGAAGGGAGTAGTAATAAGAGCCGGCATGAAAGATCCTATTCGTCTTAATTGTGTTTCTAGGGAAATTCCATAAATAATATTCCGAGGTGACAAATTGTGTTCCAGCTGGGTCATTGGCAGGTAGTCTTTCTCCTTTTTTACCGCCCATTTTCCTACCATACTCATCGTAATGTGATCCTTCATATCCACTAGTTTTTCTAAGGCACGCAGTCGAAAGCGTGAGATATTCTCGTAAAAGATCTCTCACTTCGGAATACTTCGTCGGATCGGCTTCATCAAGCACCCATGTGCCCACAGTTCCGCTACTTCCGGTCTCATTACCCCCGCTAGAATCACCTGTACTTCCAGTCTCCCCACCACCAGTCTGGTCATTCCTGCCACCGGGATTGACACCCCATTTTTTTCTCACAGCAGCTCCACATATCCCCTTGCCTGTTGCCCCTTGAAGAATCAATCTTGCGTCTTCAGAATTGGTCTTTCCATTTCTATTGACATCGAGACAGTCTTTGCTGAATCCTGCCGGGCTCTTGCCGACACCGAAGGCTACGGCAGCCCTAGCTTCATAAGAATCCGGGTAGCCATTTCCATCACAGTCACATCCCCCTGGAGACTTTTCGGGGTCATTAAAGGGACCATCAGGATCTTCTGGATCTACTTCATCCTCCGGAACATATACCGGTGGCGGTGGCACAACAGTCGTCGTACAAGCATTCATATAGCGACCATGCACACGGAGATTATTTCCATCAGAATTTTGCGCTGTGGATACATAGCCCGAGATCGTACTGCTGCCTCTGGTGGCTAGCACCTTAAAATATAAGATCGCTAGTGTGCCATCACCATTGGCGCCTGAGCCGCCGGTCGCAAAAGAAAAATTGACCTTTCCCTGACCAGCTACTTTTTTGTAGTCAAATATTCCTCCACTGAGTGAGCCTTTGGTGGCGGACTGGAAGTCGAGGGTCGATGTATTGTACGTAACATAAAAGTCCATATTGGCCAAGTCTCGGGCACCACAGAAATAGACAGGAACACGGATATAATCCCCCTTGCGTGGCTTGCGACATTCTATATACACGGTCGGACCTGAAAAGTCCGCACATGTCTTGCCAAGGTTAGTGGGGTCGTCGACGTCGGTGGTATTAGGAGGATTGCTGGTTTCTTCTTGTGGAATTCCTGTATCTGGTCCTCTTTCCTTGGGGACTTCCGGTTTTACAGTCGAAGGGCCATCTACCGTAGTCTTTATATCATCTACATATTTACAATCAGAAGAGAACCTCCATCGTAATGTTCCTTTATAGTTTTGTGATGTCCAGCTTGCATCTAAAACACCATCTTTCATAGTACCGCTATAGCTTCCTATCAGTTCACCAGTTGTTCTTTTGTAATATGTCGCTGTAACCCGATTGCCTACATGTTTGATTTCATGCCTTTGTACTTTAGAATACCAAGTGCCTGTGAGGTTGCAGGTATTCGATTCAGATTTTTTACATTGATCTAATAATCTATCTCTAGCATCTCTTTCACTATTAGCTAATGCAGGAGAAACTCCTTTGCACCAGTTATAGTGTGCTTCATAGTCATCAATCCATCGTTTTCCAGGTCCTGTAGATTTCGGATAGCAACCTCGACGAAGATTTTCTTTGGCCTGTTCAACTGTTCTTCTTGCGTATTCTTTGCAAAAATCATCTTGGTCATCTGTAGATGTCGATGAGTCATCCTGTCCTTCAGAGGGTGGAGTTTCTCCTTTTGGTCCCACCATAAACCTAACAATAGCAATTTCTTGTTCTGCACCCACTACTCTTAGCACATATGAACCTAATTCTTTAGGCGCATTCATTTCTGTGGTGTAAGAAGTTTTACCTTTTACAATTTTACGGCTAAGTCCTATCTGGTACGGATATTGATAAGATTTTTTAGGCTCGATAATGGCATGTTCTCCTTTTAACATACGTACTAATGCGCCACTTGCTAAAGGCTCAGAAATAGAAAAATCAATTGTCATTTTCTCATTGGGTTGGTAAGTGTTTTTATTAGTTTGTATGATTCCATTTCTGTTGCCAACAGAAAAGTGAGCGATTGCAATTTCCTGTTCGCCACCCACTACTCTTAGCACATACAATCCTAGTTCTTTGGGAGCATTAAATTCAGTGTTGTACGTAGTTTTACCGCTTGCAATTTTACGGCTAAGTCCTATCTGGTACGGATATTGATAAGATTTTTTAGGCTCGATAATGGCATGTTCTCCTTTTAACATACATACTAATGCGCCACTTGCTAAAGGCTCAGAAATAATAAAATTTACATCGATTTTTTCTAATGGTTGATTATTCGCACCAGTTTATGAAAATCAAATTTATTCCACAAAGAACCAATGACCAGTGCATAACCATAGTTGTACCTCCCCAATTCATGGAAGGTATCCCCAAACAGGTCTTCATAGTTGCCACCAGCCAACTCCATTATCTTTCTTGCGATTCTCTCCAACTGGTGAGACGAGTAATCTTCAAGCTTTCCAAGTGAGTACAAGGTCTTGTGTTTTGACTTGCCCTCAACCTTATATGACTGGATGATCCGTAGGTAAGTACCCGATTTCTTCTTTTCAGCTCTGAGAAAGGCCATGGATGCAAAAATACAGGCTCAATTTGGTTAAAACAACTATTTTCGCACTACCCGATTTTTTCGAAAATCGAAGACTAACTCAATAAACATTAACCCTCTAGCTCGTTTATTGCCCAAAATTGACCTCAAACTGTCAAACTCAAGTGGAACCTGCTGAGCATCTCCATCTCCTTTGCTGTTTTTTGTCAATACCTGTGCATGGATATATCCGGTCTTTTCATCTACCCCTATATGCAGCTTACGCCATGTCCGGCGCTTATTATACCCATGTTTACGTACCTTCCATTCCCCTTCTCCATATACCTTGAGTCCCGTTGAATCAAATACTATAAACATGGGGCCCTTTGTTTTGGGAACATCCATTTTTACTTCCACTTGTTTTGCCCTACGGCTTATTTGACAATAGCTCGGAACGCTCAATTCTATCCCCATCATGCCTAACAATGAACTGGCAAAATCCTCTAATTGTCGGTACTTCAACCCAAATACTACCTTGAGCTGTAGCAAGCTCCTCATGCATTGCCCAGAATATTTATACTGGGCTCCTTTTTGATTAGGACCTTGGTAATACCAGCAGCCTAATAAGGCCTCATCAAACCATATAGTTATGTCTCCTCGTTTTACAAGACTCCTATTGTATTCTCTCCAATTTGTGACCTTATACTTGTTTTTCTTCTGCTTTTTCTGCTTTCCCCCAACCTTAGTTTGTTGCTTTGTCATGTGTCTTGCTTTGTAAGGTTGGTCTCTCAAAGAGACTATCTCCATCTCTTTTGTCATCCATTCATGCAACCAAGCCGTACTGAAGCCATTTTGTTAATGAAGGAAACATGTGCGAATGGAGAACTGGAAAGACCTGATGTATGTAACTAGAGCAAAGAAATGACAGGCTTCGGTTCTTAATATAAAGGAGAATGGGATCACTATTCTCCTTCTATTTTCTCTCGCTCATTTAGATTAATTATCATTAGGAGCATTGATGCCCGTGGGCGGTTTAAAATCCATAGCCCATATGTAGTCCTAAACTCAGGTGGATGTCCTCCTTGTCAAAGGCAACCTCAAAGGCTGGGCCTACGTGGAAATCATTTACCTAAAACTCGTAGACCGATTCAAGGTGCAATGCAAAATTCCCTTCACTTTCATCTCCTCCCTCAAAGGTGATTCCAGGTGAAACGCCCGGGCTTAGTCTGTCTGTGAATCTATAGTTTACCGTTGCAGCAATCGTATTATGCTCATGCTCATCAAATATCCGCTCATAACCTAGACCTAGACCAAATTCAGAATCATCAAGGTGATGTATGTAATGAATATGCAATCCAAATGATGATTCTTTTTCGTTAATAAAATATACAGGTGCCAGTGCAATGCCCAATTCGTTCTTATGATGCTCATGATGAATCTGAGCCATCCTGTTTGTAAGTGAGATTGTCAGAAAGGAAGTAGCAGTGACTATAATAGATTTCTTATTCATATCGCAGTGATTCTATAGGGTCCAATTTAGCAGCTTTCAGCGCCGGATAAAGACCAGAAATTACACCTACAACAAGACATACAAAAAGAGCCAGTAATATCCAGTTCCAAGGAATGATAAAATGACCTTTAACAAAGATCGTCACGATAAACCCAGCAATTATGCCAAGGATGATTCCTAGTATCCCGCCCATTTGGCAAATGACTACAGCCTCTGTGAGGAATTGTGTGAGTATATTATTACTGGATGCTCCGAGAGCTTTACGCACACCGATTTCTCTGGTACGTTCCGTTACTGTCACGAGCATGATATTCATCAATCCAATCGCAGCCCCAAACAGTGTCATCAAAGCTATTATGATTGTCGCCCATCTGAGTTCTAGGGTGATGTCCTTGAGAGTCTCTAGTATACCATCACTCTTCCGTACTTCAAAGTCGTTGGCTTCCGCTGCTTTAAGTTTTCTGACATTCCTCAGAGCCCCTATAGCGTCCGACACGGCATCATCAACAAGGTTGGAATTGGATACAGCGACTGTAATAGCATAATTTTTTTTAGCATGGCCATAGAGCATTTTGGCTTTTAATAATGGAATGAAGACTCGGCGATCATTAGAGCTACCACCTGAGCTTCCCTTCTTTTTTAATGCCCCTACTACCTTGTATTTGCCAGTGCCTACACTTATTGTCTTACCTATAGCCTCTTTGTGCTTTCCATCAAACAGTGTCTCTACAATATCATTACCAAGAATCACTTTTTGACCACCGCTTTCGATTTCTGTCATGCTGAAATTTCGTCCTGCCTCGAGTTCAAATGCTGATACGTACAGATAATTATTGTCTATGCCGACCACCCTCACTGTAGGGTCCGTTTTTTCCTTTCCATGCTTGATGGTTGCGCTTCCTGTCCCGTAACAATCAACTGAGCTTCTTGCACCACCAAACTCATATTTCTCTGAAAATTCCATGGCCTGCCGAAAGGAGATGGGATCGGCTTCTTTTTGAGACCTCCCCTCTTTGTTGCTTTGTATATTTTCATTGCTAGGAAAAATGGAGAAAGAATTAGCTCCCAGTCGGTTGAAGTTATCACTCATAGAAAATAGAACAGCATCGATCGCAGTCAAGATGCCTACCAGGCAGGTGATGCCCACTGCTATAATGATAAGCGTAAGGAATGATCGCAGAAAATTGGCTTTTACTGACCTAAGAGCAATCCGTATGTTTTCCATAAAGTCCACAGCTGTGAAGGTACAGGCTTGATGTTAAAACTGTGAAAAAATAAAACAAAACTCTCAACTTAATAGACCAGTGCATCAAGAATGAAGTTCGTACGGTATAAAACGATGTATAATTTTTTCAATATCAAGACGTCGGTTCTCGTGAATAGCCGTACCTATTGGCGGGGTTCGACTACACTGAGATTGGAAAAAAGATCAAGTTTTACATGTGATGAACTTTGTTCTTGATGCACTATTGTGACCAAGGGAAGGATAAATATTGCTATCCCATCTCAGATACCACCTCTGTCACTTCAGGAACCATACGCTTGAGCATTCCTTCAATTCCCGACTTGAGAGTGACTGTAGAGGAAGGACATCCACTACACGAGCCCTGAAGAATGACGGTGACCACGCCTTTGTCAAATGATTTAAACTCAATATTGCCCCCGTCCATCTCCACTGCTGGTTTTACATATGTGTCGATAAGCTCTTTGATCTTCTTTACAAGTTCGGCTTCCTCTCCCGTATACTGATACTCCACATGGTTCTTTTCCTCCTCTGTCTTCATTGCCTTTGCAAATCCCTCCTTTACCACTACCCCCCCATTCTCGACGTATTCTTTGATATACTCTTTGGTTCTCAACATGACGTCCTCCCAAGCATAATTAAACTCCTTAGATATAGTGACAAAGTTGTTGCAGATGTATACTCCCTTTACATATGGTAAATCAAAAATGTGTGTTGCCAATGGTGACCACTCCTTCGCTAGTGTGGCTTCTCTAAAGTCAGCCGTACCATTATATAACATTCTATTGGTAACAAACTTGAGAGACTCAGGATTGGGAGTCTGCTCAGTGTACAGCATTATTGGTGATTTTGTAGTAGTATCCATCGTTTTCTGTTGTGTGTGCAAAGATAACAGAAATGGTAGGTGAAGGTTTTACTAATGGGAATGAAAAATGTATGTAGGTTTTACTACTCGCTTTCCAGAATCAAATCATTGTAAGGCAAAATCGTTGGAAATCCTTTTTCTTCAAAATATGAAATTGTCTCTGCTGACGATTTTGAGGAAGTGGCAATAATAAAATCTCCTCCCCATGCTCCCAATGACTTCATGCTTCCCCAATAGTCTGAGAACAGCTCATCTTTTACCTTAATTCTTTTGAGCGACTCCGACACGATCTCTTCATGTTGATCTATGAGCTTCTCAAATTCACTAAGACTCTTAGCCTCTAGAATTTGATCCGTAATACTTGAGAGCTTATTAACAAGAGCCTTTCTCTTTTTGGCAGTCTTGAGATATTGGATTATTTCTTCTTCACTATTCTGCTTACGACCAAGATGTACAAAGTATAGCTTGTCCTTGAAGGAAGGATTGAAGTCTACCTCAGAAAAACTTACTGACTCGTCATCAGATTTATAAACAATAGGACCATCAGATCCGGCACAGGCTACATCATATCCCGATCCATTGGTAGAATTGAGCGCTAGCATTACTGGGTTGATGTCGGCCCATTGAGCCATAAGGTGTATGAGTGTAGAACTGGAGCCCAGACCCCAGTCTTGCGGAAACTCTAGCTGAGTTTCAACTTTGAAGCCATTCCATTTAGAAAGAAACTCTGAATTGAGCCGGACGGCATTTTTTAAGAATTTTTCGAGACGCTTGGCCGTAATGGTATCTTCTGTCTTGCTGGCACTGAAATCAAACAACGATATCACGGCACTAAACCATGATTCTCCATCCTTATCAAGACTTTCCCATACGAGATTGGATCCTTTAGAGCTCTTGACGAGCATTCTTTGACCAAATTTGGTAGGTAGTGCTAAAGCCTCTGCCCCGTCGAGAACCGCATATTCTCCGGTAAGCAATATCTTTCCTCTTGCGTAAAATTCTTGCTTAATGGCTCAACGTTTTGTGTTCCTAGGATTCAAGGACGAAAATACTAATAAAGGCATCATCATATATAGTTTTTAACTATTAGTTTTTTCAAAATATGATATTGAACGTCGGAGATAAATCAATAACTAGTTCTCGACATGAGATTTTCGGCGAAGATCTAGGAACATCCTTACGTCTTTGAAAGATATTACTTTGTCCTCAAAATACTCATGAGCGGCCTTGTTCTCCCCCTTGTCTGCCTCAAAGTGTACCAAAATATTCTTGAGATGCATTTTCATATGACCCAGCTGGATACCCGTTGTCACTAGAGACCTCACCGCAGCGAAGTTTTGTGCTAATCCTACCGCTGCGACGATACTCATCAATTCCTCAGCCGATGGGTTTTCAAGCAATTCTAAAGAACGTCTTGCCATAGGATGCAGCTTTGTCAATCCTCCTACAGTGCCGAGAGCAAGTGGAATGTCAAGCCAGAATCGAAATGTCCCATCCTTAATCTCACAATGAGAGAGGCTCGTATATCTGCCATTTCTAGAAGCATAAGAATGTCCACAAGCTTCCACAGCTCTAAAATCATTTCCTGTCGCCAGAACAACAGAGTCGATTCCATTAAAGATTCCTTTGTTATGCGTTGCAGCCCTGTAAGGGTCCACGTGGGCAATAGCTAGGGCATCTTCAAATTTCTTGGCAAATTGTGATGTCGACATATCGTCTGGGAATGATCCAAGACCTTCTATAGGACAAGTCACCTCGGCTCTTACAAGACAATCAGGAGTATAGTTGGACAATATAGACATGATCACCTCGATATCTCCTTGATTTGCCAAGGTCGGATGTCCTACTAATTCTCCAGCAAACCTCTCAAGAACCGAATTGATGAAATTGGCTCCCATTGAGTCACAGGTTTCAAAATTTACTTTCAGTTGATACAGGTCAGCTTTTTCATTGGTAAGGTCTATAAGTGCAATTTCTCTCACTCCTCCTCCTCGTTTCTCCATATTACTGACCAAGTCAACTACCGACTCTCTGAGGTCCCTTTCGATAGAATCGAAGTTTGCTTTAAGTACCTCTAAGCCACCACTCCATTTAAAATGAACCTGACCTACCTTACTTGTCCCCATAATTTGTGTGCGAAAACCTCCCCTGGACATCCAATACTTAGCTGCACTGGCGGCAGCAGCTACCACAGAGCTCTCCTCGATGACCATTGGCACACAATAAGTTTTGTCGTCGATAACAAAATTGGGCGCTACGCCATACGGCATAGGAAAATTAGAAATCGTGTTCTCACTAAACCCGTCAAGTATCTTTTGCTGATCTTCATTGCTGTGCCAGTAGGAGATCAGCTCCCTCTTAACTGCAGAAGGGTCCTTGAAAAAATTTTCAACCAACCATTTGATCTTACCCCTCTTAGAGAGTTTGGAGAATCCAGATATCTTTTTCTGATGAGTCATGTATTAAGAATCAAATCCATTATAGAATCACTGCTCTTTCAATCTTAAATAAGAATTACAAATCTGCAAGCCTTTAATTTGATCCTCTACGTGATTTCTAAGTGTAGAATAATCATTCATTGCATATTTAAGAAATGAACTAGCCTGTCCATAAATTGCTGATGAATTCACTTTGTTGATTAAATAATAGCCATCGAGAAATCCCCTTATTCCACCAGACACAATAAATTGATTGCATGATACACTTTCTTCCACTAATATATCATTGACAAAGCTCGTCATCTGTTCTGCGGTATGGCCCACATTTGCAATCGACAGAAATGACTCTTCCTGATGTGATCTAAGCAATTCTAATTTAGAAAAATTCGTACCTCCCATTGCTGCAAATTCTATAGCCTCTAAAGGCAGCTTCATCAATGCCCTTAAACTTTCCTTTCCCATTCCTTGGCCTACCTCCTTTACTATGAGTTTTAGATCAGCGTCGAGGACATGCTTAATTGTATCAATAGGCACGTGTGAAATAAAGTCGCCCTCGGGTTGAAACCATTCTTGCAATGGATTGACATGGATGATGAGTCCGTCTGCCTGCAGTTTGATCAATAGCTCTTTTATCAAATTGGTTTTTCCATCGCTAATCAGATTTTCCACCTGAGCAATACCTAGATTGGCATAAAGCGGCTGATCTCCCATGTACTCTCTTACATTGAAGTCTTCTAGATGGTTGTCATCATGCAATAGGCTCCTACAAGAACCCAGCCCCAGCCCCAAACCAAATTCGCCACAAGCTCGAGCTAAGTTCTTATTAATAATCCCCGCTTTCTCAGTTCCCCCTGTCATACTGCTTACCCAGATGGGAGCTAACATGGTTTTTCCTAAAAAATTTAATGGTGTCAAATCCTGTGGGTGGGCAGACAACATGGGTTCATATAAGAATCGATCATCTACTTGCTGTTGATGTACCACAGAATCGAAAGCAAGATCTATATGATCTTTTTTTCTGCTTTCAGTATTTAGATTTGATTTTCTGTCCTCCATTTTATTCCCGTAAATATAAGTTCCCCACCACTATTAAGGTACAGATCAAAGATTCGTAAAAAAAGTCATTAACATATTCATAATGAGCATAATATAATTTACAAACAATCTCTAGCGTTTAAAGATCATCACTAACCCAATGAAAGTATATCGATAAAGTATCTTTACTTCACTAAATCCAATTTACGATGCGATTTTTTCTTAGCCTTTCATTGGTGTTATTATTGGGTCTCACATCTATCACAGCCCAGGACGATGGTGACCGCCAATCCAAATTATTCTTTAACGAAGCAGTAGAGGCTTTTAAGGCCAAAGAATTTGACAATGCGTTAAAATTCTATACCAAAGCCATCGCCCTCAATCCAGAATATAGAAAGGCATACTATAATCGCGGCAATGTACATCTCAATAAGCGAGACTATGATAAGGCACGAAAAGACTTTGCCAAGTCTGCTTCACTCGACCCATCTCACGCCAAGTCGTACTTGTACAGGGGTTATACGGAGCTACAGCTAAAAGAGTATGAAAAGTCCATAAAGAGTTTTACTAAAGCTATAAGAAAGGACCCCAGTCTGGCTAAGGCCTATCTCAATCGTGGAACCGCTGCCATGAAATTAAAAAATTGTGAAGGTGCCCTCAAGGACTATACCGTAGCTATCAAAAAAGACCCTGAGAGTTTCAACGCCTTTTACAACAGAGCGATATGTAGAAACAGGCTTAAAAATTATGCGGGTGCCGTGGCAGATTATTCACAATGCATCAATCTCAAGCCAGGGAGAATAAAATCATACTTTAATAGAGGTAAGGCCTATCTCAAAAATGAGCAATACGACAACGCTATTTCCGATTTTTCACGTACCCTACGTAGTGATCCTGAAAACGATGAGGCCTTTTACTATAGGGGATATTGCAAGCTGGTCCAAGAAGACTATGCAGGTGCAAATGATGATTTCAGATCTTGCATAGAGCTCAACCCTGGTAAAGAAGGGGCTGTAAAGAATAAAGCCCTCTGCTCTTTTCAACTAGGCCTACATGAAGAAGCCGTGGATGATTATACAGCAGTCATCAAACTGGAACCGGAGAATGCCGACAATTTTGTGAATAGAGGAATTGCAAAATTAAAGCTGGAAAACACGAAGGGCGCCTTGGCGGATTTCAATGCAGCAATAAAGATTAATGAAAAGCTAGCCCAAGCGTATTACAATCGGGCCAACGTACATGTCCAAATGGATGAAGATGCCCTCGCTTGTGAGGACATGAGAAAGGCCGCTAAATATGGGTACAAAAAGGCTTTTGACCATATAAGCAGTTTGTGTAATTAAGTTTTGAATCAATATTTTTTATTAGAATACATTTCAAATTCTACACCTCATTAGGGTAGTTGCGGCTATTTAAATAAATCGATATAGTCAGTAAAAGCGTATATCCTGTTTCTTTTATAACCTGTAAGTTCTCTAAGTACTCCTTCATTTTCTAAATCCTTCAACAGTCTATTCGTTGAAGAAGGGTGCTGCCCTAAAAATCGTGTTATCTGCATTCCGTCAAGAACTGGGTGTGAATACATGTAATTAATCAATGCTTTTGACTTATTTAATCTTCTGCCTAGTTTGGGTAATACCTTGAACTCAACTTTCTCTCTTAATTGAATTATTTTTCTAAAAGTATCAATACTTTTTTCTACAGTCTCGATGATACCGATAAGAAAAAAATCTATCCAGCTTTTTAGGTCATTGAATTTTTGCACAGAAGTTAGCTTTTCATAATAATCTCTTCTATTTTGTTCAAAAAAATCTGATAGATATAAAGTTGTCTTAGAAAGTAGTTTCTTGTCAATTAAGTATAGGGTAATCAATAATCTTCCTATTCTTCCATTGCCGTCTAAGAATGGGTGTATGGTCTCAAACTGGTAGTGAACGATGGCAACCTTTATTAAATGAGGTACCGAGATTTCTAATCCAATGTGTTCAGCATTGATAAATTTTTCCAGATCCGACATGAACTCTCCTATTTGCTCATGATTAGGAGGGACAAAGTCCGCATTCTTCAAGGACGGACCAATCCAATTCTGACTTGTTCTGAATTGTCCTGGCAATTTATATTTTCCCCGGGCACTCTCCAGTAATTGTCCATGCGTCTCCTTAATCAGTCTGCTCGAAAGTGGTAACTCATCTAATTTGGCTATGGCAAAATTGATTGCCTTCACATAGTTATTTACTTCCAGCCAATCATTTCGTTTTTCTGGTTCTAAATCCTCTTCCTTGAATAGTGCTTCTTCCATGCTGGTCTGTGTCCCTTCTATCCTACTCGATGTTGTGGCCTCTTTAGTTATATGCATCCTAATGAAATAATCTATATCTGGCACGAGAAATGAAAAGGCATCCAATGATCCAATACTTCTATTTGCCTCTGAGAGAAGTTTATTTGTTTTTGGATCTGACACAACCCAGGATTGACAAATCTTACTAGGACTAAAACTTTTATAATCATTCTGTTGTACCAAATTTCCAGACTTAAAATCGCCAATCTTGATAGTCTTCATAAGTGCAAATATAGATATTTATATTTGCGATTAGGCCCCAAATCGCAAATACGAATTTTCTTATTTGTGATTTAAACACTGCATCTATCGAAATTTAATTTTACGACTAATATTAGATATTGGCGAGGTTCAATAACGCAGAGATGGAAAAAACGTATAATCCAGTACTCAGGTTGCCAATGTCAAGGTTTCTTGCCTACAATGGCAGTCATTGAATTCTAGGGCTGACTTTACAAATGGTATACTAAATTCCTCGGCTACTTTCTGATTGTGCGAAAATTCCACTGTTTTTCAAGTAGTTACGACTGAAACCAATCAAAAATTGTCTCTTTTTTGCTTGGAATACAAACAAAAGAAATATACATTTGCGCTCCCTTTGAACAGGGTCATTATTTGACTAAGAAAATAAAGAAATTGTGGATACTTTAAGTTATAAAACAAAGGCAGCAAAAAAAGAAGAAGTTAACCATGATTGGTTTGTCGTCAATGGTGATGGCAAGGTGGTAGGCAGGATTGCTTCATCAATCGCCGCGGTGCTGAGAGGAAAGCACAAGCCTTCATTTACACCCCATGTAGATACAGGTGATTATGTCATCGTGCTCAACGCCGACAAGCTCAGATTTACTGGAAATAAGAGAATGGCTAAGACCTATCTGTCTTACTCAGGCTATCCTGGAGGTCAAAAATCGAGAACAGCCGACGAGTACTTTACTAAGAGGCCTGAGGAAGTTATTCGCATGGCCGTGAGAGGAATGCTGCCTAAAAATAAACTAGGACGCCAAATGATCAAAAAATTATTTATTTATACTGGAGACGAGCACCCTCATGGAGCTCAGAAGCCACAAGAATTTAAATTTTAATTTATGGAGTTTATCAACACTGTTGGACGAAGAAAGGCTTCCGTAGCCCGGATATATCTAAAAAAGGGGAAAGGTGAAGTTTCTATCAATGGTAAAACCCTTCAAGAATATTTTCCTCAATTACATATTCAGAACAATGTTCTTGATCCACTAAAAGAAGTGGACGTAGAAAAAGAATTTGACCTCAATGTCAACGTAAGTGGCGGTGGTTTCAAAGGACAATCTGAAGCAATAAGGATGGGCATTTCCAGAGCACTGGTACAGGTCAATGAAGATTTCAGAAAGCCTCTAAAGGATAGAAAATTCCTAATGAGAGATGCGAGAGTTGTAGAACGTAAAAAGTATGGACAGCCTAAGGCAAGGAAAGGCTTCCAGTTCTCCAAGCGTTAATTTTTATTGCTCTATTTAAAATTGAATTGAAATGAACAAACCTTCACATAAAGAATTATTAGACGCTGGTGTACACTTTGGACACATGCGTACCAAGTGGAACCCTAAAATGTCACCTTATATCTTCATGGAAAGAAGAGGTGTACACATCATCGACCTCAATCGTACTTCCGAATGTCTGGATAGAGCTGCAGCAGCTCTCAAGCAAGTGGCGAAATCTGGACGTAAGATTATGTTTGTGGCAACAAAAAAGCAAGCTCGGGACATTGTATCCCATGCAGCTAGAAGTGTAAATATGCCTTATGTCACCGATAGATGGCTAGGGGGGATGATGACTAACTTTTCTACAATCAGAAGATCTGTAAAAAAGATGAAGACCATCGAAAAAATGCTTGCTGATGGTAATTCCACAAGCATGACAAAAAAAGAAAAGCTTACCCTGGATAGAGAAAGAATTAAGCTGGACAGAGTATTAGGCGGAATTTCAAATCTAAATAGACTTCCTGCAGCCATGTTCATCGTTGACATAAGTCACGAACACATCGCTATCGCCGAATCGTCAAAACTGGGAATAAGAACATTTGCCATGGTTGACACAAACTCTGATCCTAATCAAGTAGATTACCCTATACCATCCAATGACGATTCTTCTAAATCTATCGCAGCGATAACTCAGTATATCACAGAAGCGATAAAGGAAGGACTGGATGAAAGAAAGCAAGGTAAAGAAGTAGAAGTCAAAACTGAAGCCGACGCAAAAGCTTAAAGAATTTTTGATTTAGAAACATTTAAAAAGTATTCATAAATAATGATGAGTGAAGTTAAAATATCTGCTACCGATGTAAAAGGTCTAAGAGACGCCACAGGAGCAGGGATGATGGATTGTAAAAATGCACTTACAGAATCTGCAGGTGACATTGACAAGGCAATTGAAATCTTAAGAAAAAAGGGACAAAAGCTTACTGACAAAAGAGCCGATAGAGAAGCTAAGGAAGGTGTTGTAATTGCTCAAGTAAGTGACGATAAAACCAAAGGCGTAATTGTAAGATTGAGTTGTGAGACAGATTTTGTTGCAAAAAATGAGGACTTTATCAACCTTACCAAAGAAATAACGGGAATTGCTCTTTCTAACTTTCCAGCCGACAAAGATGGATTACTATCACAAAGCATAGGAAACATAACAATAGGTGAAAAAATAATTGAGCAGACAGGTGTGATCGGTGAAAAACTAGAGTTAGCTGCTTATGAGAAACTTGAGGCAGAAATGGTAAGTCCATATATACACATGGGCAACCGTGCTGGTGTGCTTATAGGTCTTAATAAAGCAAGCGAAGATATTTTCAATGCTGGCCGAGATGTAGCAATGCAAGTAGCTGCCATGAATCCTGTAGCCGTTGATAAAGACGGTGTAGATCAAACAGTGATAGACAAGGAGATAGAAATAGGCATGGAAGTTGCGAGAAAATTAGGTAAACCAGAAGCTATGCTTGAAAAAATAGCCATGGGAAAACTAAATAAGTTCTTCAAGGAGAACACCCTGCTCAATCAGTCATTTGTAAAAGACAGTAGTCAGAATGTGCAGTCCTACTTAAAAAGCAAAGATCCGGATCTCACGGTCACGGGCTTTAAGCATATAAAACTTGGTTAAAAAAAATAGAGCGGCTTTTTTAGTCGCTCTTTTTTTATGCCTAATAGAAAAACGAAATGGAGTACAAAAGAGTATTACTTAAACTAAGCGGTGAGACATTGATGGGAGACCAATCATTCGGTATCGAATCATCAAAGCTTTCTCATTATGCGTCCGAAATCAAGTCTATCGTTCAGAAAGGGATCGAGGTTGCGGTCGTGATAGGTGGTGGAAATATATTCAGGGGTCTTCAAGCGACAGAATGCGGAATCGAAAGAACAACAGGAGATTATATGGGGATGCTCGCGACTTGCATCAATGGGATGGCTCTGCAAGGAGCCATGGAAAGCCAGGGTGTGTACACTCGTTTGGTTTCTGCAATAGAAATGAAACAGATTGCCGAACCATATATAAGGCGCCGAGCCATACGACATTTGGAAAAAGGAAGAGTGGTGATATTTGCAGGTGGAACAGGGAGCCCCTATTTTACAACGGATTCGGCTGCAGCACTCAGAGCCAACGAAATAAATGCTGACGTTATTCTTAAGGGCACTCGAGTAGATGGCGTATATACTGCTGACCCTGAGAAAGATCCTAATGCAACGAAGTACGATGAGCTAAGCTTTAGTGAAATTATCAGCCTAAATCTGAACATCATGGACATGACTGCATTCACAATGTGTCAAGAAAATGATCTTCCTATCGTCGTTTTTGACATCAATGAAAGTGGCAATCTTCAGAGAATAACTGAGGGAGAATCTATTGGTACTTTGGTCAAATGATCATATCCCTAAAGATCAAGTCCTTCATAAAATCCTAAGTCTCTATCCTTGAGTAACTTAGTATAAAAGGCAATTTGTCCAGTATGATATGAGAAATGCTCGATTACATGGATAAGGATACTCAAGACACTTTCATCAAAACCCTGTACCTTTTTTACATTTAAAATGTCTTCTTCTTGGATGTCTCCAATAATAGAAAGGCATAACGTCGAGCACTGGCAAGATGCTCCATAAGTTCCTCTTTTTCCAATGATACCTGCTCATCAAACTCAGCATCTCGCCTCCTTTCATCCTCCAGATCGCCGATTCCATTACCCAGCCATTGGTGAACATTGCCACACAGATGCAATATTAGATTTCCAACACTATTTGATGATTTATTGGGTCGACGCCAGATTTCATCGTTCGATAGGATATGCAAGCACTTTTCGATCCTAGGAATGTATTCGTCAATTATACGTCTCTTAACTTCTGCTTTAATGGCATCAAGTATGTCATGTGAAGATGGCATATATTCTTATTTATATTAGTTAGCGTGCCAGTGCAACAGTCACCATTGACACCCTCAGGTTAGAAATTTGTAGTAGTTCGTGAGTGCAAGCCTCCAGTGTAGCGCCCGTAGTCATGATATCATCTACGAGCATGACGTGCTTGCCTTCTATGTCAATAGAGGTGTTTGTAGACAGAGTACCTTCTAAACTTGTCAATCTTTCCATCCGTCCCTTTGTAGTCTGCGAAATCGTGTCTTTAGTCTTAAGCAGAATATCTTCTCTCACCTCGACACCTATAACCGTTGAGATTCCCTCGGCAATGAGGGTACTCTGGTTATACCCTCTTATCTTCTTCTTCTTTTTATGGAGTGGGACAGGGATGATCATATCAGGAATGTCAAAATGGTTGCTCTTCATGATTTTAAATCCGAGCAACTCACCTAGCTTCCTACCTATAATCGGTCTGTTGTTATATTTCATCATGTGCAACATCTTCTGCACATTGCTCCCCTTGTACAAATGGAGTAAGGCTCCTCCAGATTCCAACATTATCCTTCCTTCCGTGTGACGAGTAAAGTCATTGGGCATGTCATCAAAATGATCAGTGAATGGCATCGATGCAAAACACTCTACGCAAAAAACTTGATCCTTGGCAGGATTCTCCTTGCGACAGCAGATGCACAATTTCGGATAAATGAGGCCAATAAAATCCTTCAGCGATTGTAGAATAATGTTCATGACCTTCAAATGTAATCAGAACTTAATGTAGACACAAAGGGTATAAAAATGAAACGCCTGCCCTAGGGAAGGGCAGACGCATCAAAACAAAACGAAAAACCAACTTTTATCTACATAACACCTTATGGCATTTATTTGTTACATCTTCCTGAGCAATTTTACAGGAATAGTCTTTTGCTTACCATTTCTTACAACTACGACACTTACCGTATCACCAACTTTTGTAAACTTCATCGCTTCTTTCAATCGATCAAAATTTTCTACTTTTCGGTCATTGACCTTTACTATTATGTCCCCTTGTAAGAGTCCCCCATACTGTGCAGCACTGCCTCTCTCTATTTCCTCTACATAAATGCCTTCAGAAACAGAAAGGTTATACTTCTTCATCAAATCCTCATCCATGTTATAACCTCCTATCCCTAGACTCACCTTTCTGTCTATATTCCCTTCTTCAATTATCTCTTTGACAATTTTCCTAACTAGGTTTGATGGAATGGCAAATGAGTATCCCGCATACACTCCTGTGGGTGTAGCAATAGCTGTATTGATACCTATCAATTCTCCGTCTACATTTACCAGTGCTCCTCCACTATTTCCTGGGTTCACCGCAGCGTCGGTCTGGATAAACTCCTCGATACTACCTTTCTCCTTAATGAGGTTTAAATCACGACCTTTTGCACTGATGATGCCAGCCGTCACAGTCGAAGCCAAATTAAAAGGATTACCTACGGCTATAGCCCACTCTCCTACCCTCACCCGATCAGAATCCGCGTATTTCAAAGTAGCTAAATTGCTCTCCTTAATTTTTATTACTGCCAAGTCCGTCGATGGGTCAGTGCCTACTCGCGTTGCTTGGAGTTTTCTTCCGTCTTCAAGTGTTACTTCGATAAAGTCAGCGAATCCAACGACGTGGTTGTTCGTCACGATGTAGCCATCATTAGAGATGATCACTCCTGATCCCGTGCCATTCTTGGGACGATAGAAATTTCTGCCATATAAGTCCCCGCCAAAAAAATCATCCATTCCAAAGAAATCTTCAAACGGACTCATTCTTCTATTCTTCTTGCCTTCCTGCGCGCGTTGTTGAGCGAGTGCATTACTCTCCTCGGCATAAATATGTACTACTGCTTCAGTAGCTAGTGCCGATGCTTTTACAAAATCTACAGACATCGAAGCCGGTGAAACTGCAGAAGCATATCGAGGTGTTATATTTTCTTCTTGAGGAATTTGTGCGTTGCCATCAAGTATGTAGAATCCTGCCAATACAATACAACCTCCTAAAGTGCTGGCTATAATATATGCGAACAGGTTTTTCATTGAATATTGTTTTGAATGATTTGTCTCAAAAGAACGACGGCAAGTTTCCTTTGTTTTAAGGTTGAAATTGGTTTAACAATTCATTAACAGCAAATTACAACTGCCGGTGCCATGTATAATTATTAGCTTAGTGGCTTCGTAAGGAAATTTGTCATCAACTCTTTTCCAAACTCCGTCATATAGGACTCAGGATGAAACTGCACCCCATAGACTGAATGAGATTTGTGTTCTACACCCATTATTGTACCTTGATTGTCTATGCAAGTCACCTCGAGGCAGGTAGGCAGTGAGTCGACATCTGCTACCCAACTGTGATATCGTCCAACCGAAAATGTGGATGGAACCCCATCGAAAAGAATAGATGACTGTCTTGTCAATTGAACATCAGACTTAATTCCATGAAATACGTGAGGTAGATTTTCTAGTTTACCTCCATAGCATTCAATAATGGCCTGCATACCGAGACAAACTCCCAGGATACGTTTTGATTTTCCGAAAATTCTTAGGACCTCTCTCATCATTCCCGCCTCAGATGGAAGACCAGGACCAGGAGACAAAATAATGTGAGAGTACTCTTCCGCTCGCGACAAGTCGATCTCATCATTCTTTACGACATCGGACCTTAATGTGCTGACTTCATTTACTAGATGAACCAGATTAAAGGTGAACGAATCGTAATTATCTATGATGAGTATCTTCAAATTGGCACATTTTTAAATTAGTCAGACTCCAGACTTTAATTTTTTCTTAAGAGCAAATAACTCATCACGGTACTGAGCAGCAGTGATGAAATCAAGGTCCTTTGCAGCAGCTTTCATCTTTGCGTCAGTTTCGTCAACCAGTCTTTTCAGCTGATCTCTCGACATGTAACCAACAACTGGATCCGCAGCGATACTTGGTTCGTCAGGCTCGATATAGGCCTTCCTTACTCTCACATCAAGAATCGAACCTTGATTCATAATGTCCTCCTTGCTCTTAGAGACTGTAGTTGGTGTGATTCCGTGCTCTTCGTTGTAAGCCATCTGAACGGCCCTTCTCCTATTGGTCTCATCTATAGTATTTCTCATACTTCCTGTAACCTTATCAGCATAAAAGATCACCTTCCCGTTAGCATTACGGGCGGCTCTTCCTGCTGTCTGCGTTAGAGATCTGTGATTACGTAAAAACCCTTCCTTATCCGCATCTATTATTGCTACAAGTGAAACTTCGGGTAAATCCAAGCCCTCTCGAAGTAGGTTTACGCCTACAAGGACATCAAACTCTCCTAATCGTAGATCACGTAATATTTCAACTCGTTCCATTGTATCTACCTCTGAATGAATGTATCTAACTTTGATATCGAGCTTGACAAGATACTTTGCCAGCTCTTCTGCCATCCTCTTGGTCAGGGTAGTCACGAGTACTCTTTCGTCAATCTTTGTTCGCTGATCTATCTCTTCAAGTAAGTGGTCTATCTGGTTTATACTTGGTCTCACCTCGATTGGTGGATCGAGCAAACCCGTGGGCCGTACGATCTGCTCTACAACGACACCTTCAGTTTGATGGAGTTCATAGTCTCCTGGAGTAGCGCTCAAATAGACAACCTGATGCAACATGTTTTGAAATTCGTCAAAACTCAGAGGTCGATTGTCTAGAGCTGACGGAAGTCTAAATCCATTATTTACTAGATTTAGTTTTCGTGACCTATCACCACCCCACATACCTCTTACCTGAGGAATAGTAACATGACTCTCATCGATGATCATGAGGTAATCGTCTGGAAAATAATCTAGCAAGCAAAAAGGTCTCGTCCCTTGACGCCTCTGGTCAAAAAACCTTGAATAATTCTCGATGCCACTACAATAACCCAATTCCCTGATCATTTCCATATCAAAGTTCACTCTCTCCTTTATTCGATCTTTTTCTAGTAGGCGACCTTCCCTTTGGAAAAACTCTTCATGTTGATGTAACTCATCTTCGATCTCACGAATAATCTCCTTCAATCTGTCTTTTGGTGCAACATAAAGGTTGGCTGGAAAAATGGCAGCAAACTCGATGGTTTCTATCTTCTTGCCTGATTCTATTTCTATACGATCTATTCTCTCTATCTCGTCACCGAAAAAAACAACTCGAAAGCCATAGTCCAAGTAAGGCAGGTTGATGTCTACTGTGTCCCCCCTAACTCGAAACGTACCTCGCTTAAGATCTGTCTCGGATCGGGAGTAAAGACTTTCAACCAAACTATATAGAAATGTGTTTCGAGAAATAATCTGATCTTTCTTGACTCTGATGATTCCTGACTTAAAATCTTCAGGATTTCCCATACCGTATATACAGGATACCGAGGCTACAATAATGATGTCTCTTCTTCCAGACAGCAAACTTGAGGTTGCTCTTAATCGTAGTTTATCCACCTCCTCATTAATCTGGAGATCTTTTTCTATGTACGTGTTAGTCGATGCGATAAAAGCCTCCGGCTGATAGTAGTCATAATATGATACAAAATACTCGACAGCGTTGTCTGGAAAAAACTCTAAAAACTCACTGTACAGCTGTGCTGTAAGGGTTTTATTGTGCGTGAGAACAAGTGTCGGTCTCTCTACCTGGCTTATAACATTAGCCATGGTAAATGTTTTCCCTGATCCGGTAACGCCAAGTAGAACCTGCGCCCTATCACCCGCTTGTATGCTCTTAACTAAAGACTCAATGGCCACAGGCTGGTCACCTGTCGGGCTAAACGTGGAACTGAGTTTGAATTGGGACATGTGTGGGCAAAACTATAAAGTTATCAACAGATTACTTCTATCCATAAATATATGTTTGATTCGAAATATCAACCGTTCCTTGCAATCCTATGATTGCTTAACTATCTTCCTATGTCAATTAGGAACAATGTACAAGTCATCTTTCAATAAAATTATGTCACTCTATCTGAGGACTATAAAAAGAAAGGTTGACGGTTTTGCCATTCATCCTCATCTTACTCAAACAAACATCCGAGAATACTTGATGGGTCATCTAAGTCAGACGGAATATGGTCGACGCTTCAACTTAACCGATTCTTCACAACCTCACTATCATTTAAGCAACTTACCCATAGTAAAGTATGAGGACATAGCTGATGACATACAGTCGATGATGATGGGAGGGAAAGATGTTCTTTGGCCCGGAGTGGTTAAGTACTTTGCTAAATCATCAGGTACTACAAACGATAAAAGCAAATTCATCCCGATTACTAATAACTTTCTAAACAAAAATATTCAAAGGACCAACTGGGACGTGGCGAGCATTGTATATGATCAAGTTCCAAACGCAGGAATATTCCGTGATAAAAGTCTGCTCATGGGAGGGTCAATGAGTAAATACGAGCCTTTCCCCTCAACATTATATGGAGATATTTCTGCCCTCATGATTCACCTAATGCCCAGAATAGCGAGACCGTACTTTACACCTAGTTTTGAGACAGCGACTATGCCTGATTGGGAAGAAAAAATATCGCGCATGTGTGTGGAAATAGATCATGAAAATGTATTTCTTTTTGGTGGTGTTCCTACTTGGACGATGGTCTTATTTGAAAAAATTCTCGAGAGGTATGGTGTAGACACCATGTCAAGTATCTGGCCCAATGCCCGTGTATACCTACATGGGGGAGTTGGTTTTGAACCATATCGAAGACAGTTTGAAGATTACTTTCCTCGACCAGACTTTAATTATTTGGAAGCTTACAATGCCTCTGAAGGATATTTTGCCATTCAAAATAATGTCAAGGAGGAAGGTATGCTCTTGTTACTCAATAATGGAATCTATTATGAGTTTATTCCTGTATCCGAGCTTTCAGATCCCAGTGCCATTCTTTATGGTCTAAATAAAGTGACAACGGGAATAGATTACGCCCTTGTTATAAGTACCTGTAGTGGACTGTGGAGATATATGACTGGAGACACCATTCAATTCACCTCCCTTAGTCCCTACAAGATCAAGGTTTCTGGACGTACCCAACAATTTATCAATGCTTTCGGAGAAGAGGTAATGATCGGTAACACAGATATGGCAATAGCGAAGGTCAGTTCTCAATTTGGCGTCGGAATAAGTGACTACACGGTGGCTCCTATATATCTTGAAGGTGCTAAAAAGGGAGGGCATGAGTGGCTAATCGAATTTAATTCTGAGCCGGATTCGTTGGAACAGTTTGGTGACCTACTAGATCGTGAATTAAAAAATCTCAATTCCGACTACGAAGCTAAGCGGTATAAAGAAATGGCTCTTGAACCACCAATCATCAAGTCTCTCCCTCAAGGCACTTTTGTAAGGTGGATGGAATTACAAGGCAAACTAGGAGGTCAACATAAAGTGCCTCGGTTACACAACTCACGGAAATACGTAGACAAGATCCTGGGGTTTATTGATGAAAGCACCTAAAGTCCTATCGTCCAACAAGTCGATTATAGAATAAGCATTACAAATCTCAGATATCCTTTTGATAACGTTTGATCATTTCCTCTCGGGTTTCAGCTTCATCGGCATGATTAAGCTGATCCTTGAGCATCTGTCCTATAGAAGGAAAATCAGCAGGTTGTAAAAAAAACTTCTCATCCCACAGCTTTGATCGCATAAAGGCTTTAGCACAGTGTAGAAAAATTTCTTCAATTGAAACTACTGTACAAGAAATAGGTGGCTTGTCTAAGTCAGAGAAGTGGGTCAGATAATTTTCTGAAGTTGTAACTTGAGCTTTGCCATTTATCCTGAGCGTCTCATCTATGCCAGGGATCAGGAAAAGAATACCTATGATTCCCGTTTCGATAATATTTGTCAGGCTGTCAATGCGATTATTTCCTTTAAAGTCAGGGATAATGATTTTCTGATTGTTTAATATTTTGATAAAGCCGGGGTCGCCTCCTCGTGGTGATGCATCCATCCTTCCAGATTCATCTACCGTAGACATGACGATAAATGATGAGTGGGTAATGTAGTAGATGGAGTGTTTTTCCAGGGATGTTAAGACCTTTACTCTGGCCCTGCCTTTGGGGTAACCATAGATTTCTCTTAATTGTGACTCACTATTTATCATCATAAACATTTTATTTTTCATTAATATTCATTTCTCTCGTGCAAGACGCAATCACCATACATTGTGTAAGTTATTCTTCAATATTGACAACTATTTGACGCATGTCGCATTAAATTTACGGTTACTAAGACAAAAGGCCTACCTGTATTGGTAGTGGATGGTAATATGAATAATAAAGAAAATAGTTTTTTGTTGACGACACTGGAGATCGATTATGACGATAAGATTACAGAGAATCAATTGCTCACGGTCATCCAGGAGAGGGTAATAGATTTGCTCGATCAAGACCCTGCCTTATTATTTAGTTACATGTACCGCCTTGATGTCTTGGAATCTAAAATCCAATTTGCCCTTAAACACCAAAAGCATATCCCTACTGATGAGGCACTCGCCAAACTTATACTGGAAAGACACTTACAACGTGTCGCCATAAAGAAGAAATACAAGCAAGAGCCACTGGATGGTTGGGAATTTTAATCAGATCAGCTCGATTTCGCCTATTTAAAATTAGATTTACTGCATGCAAATCTTCAAGAGTGAAGGCATCGTTTTCCGGAGTATGAAATACAGCGAAACCAGCGTAATTATCGACATATATCTCCGAGAGAAAGGACTCAGGTCATTTATTATAAGTGGTGTGAGGTCGTCTAAATCAAAAGTCAGGTCAAGCCTTTACCATCCCATGAATATTCTTTCAATTGTCGCATATGATAAGGACAATGATAAACTGGCTAGGATAAAAGAAGCGTGTTACGACACGATCTATCAAAAAATCTCTTTGGATGTCAAGAGATCCGCCATTGCCATGTTGATGATCGAATTGAGTAGAAACACAATAAAAGAAAAGGAAGCGAATACAGAGCTTTATAATTTTATAAAGTCGTCTCTATTAAACTTGGATGCTGCAGGTGACAATCTAAATGAGATAGGGTGGAGATTTATGCTTGGCCTCACGAGGTATCTTGGATTCTACCCTGCCAATAATTTCTCAGAACGGAGGAATCTCTTTAATCTCCAGGAGGGTAAGTTTGTTTCTAATGAGATTGTTGATAATACAACGCTCGACAAACCGTCAAGTATAATGCTACTCAACGCCATTCAACTCATGAATATCGAAAATCGAATTGAACCACATCAGATCAGTCCGCCGCACCTCGTTAATCTACTCTTGCAATACTACTCTCTGCATGTTGACGGTTTTAAAAGACCCTTGTCGATTGATATTCTTAGGGACATATTGTAAATAAATAGAAATTTGAATATATAATTTGTTTAGGCATAATTTAATTATGTATATATGAACTATGAATGGTAATAAAGAATTCTTATCCGGCACTTTAAATACGCTGATACTTGCCTTACTCAAGGAGAACGGATTAAAAAACTACAACTTAAGAGAGGAATACTACGATCATTTTACGACAGAATATGAAAAGTTATTAGATACGGGCCTGTCAGGTACCGAAGCCTTAGAAGAGGTCTCAACGTTAATATCAACGCTGAATTAAAAAAAACCGATTATTTCTTTTTACTGCATAAAAACAAAGTCATTATGTTATCAACACTAGCTTTCTTACTCATTAGTTTTTTTCTCTTTTCAGATATTCATCAAGATCCACCTACTATTGCTCCCTTAGAATATGCAGAAGTGCAAATCACATCAAACTTCGGTATGAGAATGCATCCTATCACACATGTAAAGAAATTACACAAGGGTATAGATATCAAAGCAAGTCACGGGACTGCAGTGATAGCCCCGTCCGATGGAATAATTGTTGCGGCCGACTATGACGAATCACATGGATATTATGTTGAGATTAAACACGATGAAATTTACTCTACCAGGTATCATCATCTCTCAAAGGTCAGCGTGACCAAAGATCAAAAAGTGGTCAAAGAAGAAAAAATAGGCGAGATTGGATCATCAGGGTTATCTGTGGCGCCTCACCTTCACTATGAAGTAATAGAAAACGGAAATAATGTAGATCCTCTTCCATTTTTGAAGCCTTAACAACAACGTTAAGCTAATCAATAAAAAAAAGGTCAGGGTGTTTGTTATCTTGTTGGACCAGAGGACGATCTCTGCTCAAATCAACATTGATGAATATTAACCTCGCAGTACTTATCGACGGTGACAATATCCCTTCCTCGTATGTCAAAGATATGCTGGAAGAAACGGCCAAATATGGAAATCCCACGATAAAGAGAATATACGGAGACTGGACAAAGCCTCATCTTAACAAGTGGAAAAAGGTACTGCTTGAGAATGCCATCACCCCAATCCAGCAGTACGGATATACTGTAGGAAAAAACGCGACCGACTCAGCGATGATCATTGACGCAATGGACATTCTATATGCTCAGAAAGTACAAGGGTTTTGCCTAGTTTCTAGTGATAGTGATTTTACCCGATTGGCCACCCGGCTGAGAGAGGCTGGATTACAAGTAATAGGTATCGGAGAAAAAAAAACGCCTAATCCTTTTATCGCTTCTTGTAACAAATTCATTTATCTGGAGATACTCAAGAGTAGGACCAAAGAAGAGGAAACAGACAATGACAAGAATCCAGACAAAGGTGACATCGACAAAATCACGCGAAAAGAGATTAAGTTGATCGCAACTACCATAACTGATCTTTCTGACGATGATGGCTGGGCATTTTTAGGTGATGTAGGAAGTTTGCTTCTGAAAAAGCAACCCAATTTTGATTCCAGGAATTATGGATTTCAGAAGCTTACACCCTTGATAAAATCCATCGGAAAATTCGACATAGAGCGCAGAGACAGTGCCAAGAGTCGACATAAATTAATTTTTGTGAAAAATAAGGAACGGAGAAATACCAGATCAAAGAAGTCCTCAAAGAGTGATTAACCTACATTTAAACTTTTAGGTAAAAATCCCGTCTAATCATGTAGAGGCATGCCTTTCACATGACCTTTTGACCAGTAGGGCTGCTGTTAATTCGTTATTTTATGACAACTTCTATATCTTTCTCTTCATTAATTGTACCATGAAAAGACCATGATATTTATTAATCATAATATCACACAAGGGAATGCTAGCCTGGCAGGATAAAAAATTTCTTGGGAGAACGCAGAGGTTCCATATGTTTACTGTACTCGGCGGAGCCACTGATAAATTTTAAGCAGATGAAAAAAATATTGGCATTCTTGCTCACGGCACTAACTATGTCATTTCATTCGGATGCTCAGGTATACTCTGACTACGTGGGTGCTGGCCAGTCTCAGGATGTTACAGTGACGAGTAGCGATCCGCAGTCCAATGGAATACATTCGGTTAACGGGACCGGACTAGATCTTGACATACAAGGAGCTTCCAGATTCCTTGCTCATGCTTCTATGGGAGCGACCATTGATGATATACAGTACGTAGCTGAAAATGGGATAGAGTTTTGGGTCGACGAGCAACTCTCTTCCACACCTACCTTTCATACTCAATCAACAATTGATGTTGTCTTGTTTTTATATGATGAATGTCTGGCTAATCTGGGTGATGAATGTAACAATGTATTCAACACCAATCAGTTTATGTGGCGGTATTCTTTCTGGGACAACACAATGAAAGCACCAGACCAGCTGCGACAAAGGGTTGCACTGGCGCTCAGTGAAATTCTTGTTGTATCTGACAGGTCTGATCTACAATCTTATCCCTGGGGCATTGCCAATTATTATGACGTATTGGTAAGCAACGCATTTGGAAATTACCATGACCTCTTGATGGATATGACCCTACATCCTTCTATGGGGTATTACCTAAGTCATATAAATAATCCCCGAACACTTCCTGATTTCAATATCCACCCCGACGAAAACTATGCACGAGAAATCATGCAATTATTCACAATAGGACTATACGAACTCAATCAGGATGGATCTAGGAAAATTGACCCTGCTACCGGAGAATGGATCCCGACATATGACAATGATGACATAACAGAACTTGCCAAGGTGTTTACGGGGCTTAGTGGCAGCCAATGGGCGGACGAAAACAATTCTGATCCTGTGCAATTTGGATTTCCGTTTCAAGTATATTCCCTACTCGACCCGATGACCATGTATCCCATATGGCATGAACCCGGTCCAAAGACCATCGTAGGTAATCATGTAATCCTAGGTGGACAATCCGGGATGAAAGACATTGAGGATGCCGTTGCTCATCTTTTTTATCACGACAATACAGCTCCATTTGTATGTCTTAGATTAATCCAACGGCTAGTGAAATCCAACCCCTCTCCTGATTATATAAGTCGGATAACCTTAAAATTTAATGACAATGGTCAAGGAATCAGAGGAGACTTAGAAGCCGTGGTCAAAGCAATTTTGCTCGACCCAGAAGCCATGGAATGTTATTGGTTACAAGATGATACTCAGGGTCAATTGCGCGAACCATTCATGAGACAAATCCAACTATTTAAAGGACTTCGAGCACAGGCTGAAAGCGAAGAGTTTTGGAACTCTAGCGCATTTTATGAAGAGTGGACTGGTCAGCATCCAATGTCTTCCTCTACTGTATTTAATTTTTATATGCCTGATTACGTACCTGATGATGACTTTGAATCATTGGATCTCGTAGGCCCTGAATACCAAATACTGAATACATCAACCTCGGCTAATTATGTGAACTGGATGATGATAGGATTGCTAAGAGAGTACATAAATGACAGGTATAATGTCGACTTACCTAACATTATCAACGAAGGCTATGTTAATGCCTATGTGGCAGACACGGAATATTATGAAGCCGATCTTACTGATCCATTATGGTTGAGTTTAGTGGAGTTCCCAGCTGAATTAGTAGATTATCTTGACATTCTTTTGGCCAATGGACAGCTTACTGAAGAGACAAAAAGTAAGATGGTTTCTTCTATGAACAGCTCTTTACTTGACCTTGAGGCCAAGGCAAGATACGCCTTGTTTATGGTCATGATCAATCCCGATTTTGTAATAATGAAGTAACCCCGAGTCAACCTATAATTATGACAAAGTTTAAATACTCAAGAAGGCAATTTTTAGGAAGCGCTCCATGTGTAGCATTGGGTTCTACCACATTATTTTCTTCTCTTATCAACTTAAAAGCCATGAACTCCTTGATAGGGAGTACCACGCTGGGCGACGACTATAAGGCCTTGGTGTGTATTCTACTGAACGGTGGCAACGACTCATTTAATATGGTCGTCCCTAGAGGAGCCGCAGAATACAACGAGTATTCTTCAATACGTTCTAACCAAGCTATCAACCAGCAAGATCTGTTGCCGATAAACCCTACCACTTCCGACGGCAAAGATTATGGATTACATCCTGCTCTTCCTGATCTCCAATTACTTTTTGAGCAAGGAAATCTTGCCATTATAAATAATGTGGGCACATTGGTAGAACCAGTAACCGTCGCAGATGTACAAGGAAGCGGGGCAAATATTCCACTCGGTTTATTTTCTCATTCAGATCAGCAGATGCACTGGCAGACGGCCTTACCTCAATCTAGAACTATAAAAGGCTGGGGAGGAAAAATGGCTGATATCTTGAAATCTATGAACACCAATCAGGATATTTCAATGAACATTTCATTACGAGGAAATAATGTATTCCAACGAGGGGATACAGTGACACCCTATGCAATTACAAGTGAAGGTGGTGTTGCCATTCAAGGATGGACCATACAAGATCCTTTCTTTGATCTGGTAAGAGAGGATGTGACAGACATGATGAACAAAGCTTATGAAGACGTATTCAAAGACTCATACCGCAGTGTCCTTAAAAGAAGTGTGGATAGCAATGAGCTGTTCAATGCTGCTATAGAGGGTGTGGATCTTACAACAGATTTTTCAAATACACGTTTATCACAAGACTTAAGAATGGTAGCCAGGTCTATTGCAGCACGGGATCAACTTGGAGCAAAAAGACAAATTTTCTTTGTTCAACTCGGAGGCTTCGACAACCATGATGAATTATTAAATACACAAGGATTATTACTTCAGCAAGTGAATAATGCGATGTCAGAGTTTTATACTGCATTGCAATCAATAGGGGCCGAAGATTGTGTTACCACTTTTACCATATCAGATTTTGCACGTACGCTTACTTCAAATGGAAATGGAACAGACCATGCGTGGGGTGGAAATGCATTGGTAATGGGTGGTGCCGTTAAAGGAAAAGAAATGTATGGTTCCTATCCCAGCTTGGCTTTGAATGGCAATCAAATTTGGAACAACTCTGTCGTCGTACCTACTGCCAGTGCAGATCTCTATTTTGCAGAATTGGCCCTTTGGTTTGGAATATCACCCAATGACCTTTCCTTGATATTACCTAACATCGGAGAATTTTATAATACAGGGTCTGGAATACCACCAATGGAATTTTTACTGTAATAATCTAGTCTACAACTATGAAGAAGTCATACACACTCATTTTACTTATTTCATTGCTGTTTCTGGTAAATGCCGATACAGCTAGTAGTCAATGCTTTAATGATGGTCATAGCCCATTTGTACTCCAAGGGTGGAAATCTTGTACGACAAGTGTAGGACCCATTGAGTCAAGAGGAGATCGTCATTGGGTACTATACGATCTGGGCCATATATATAATGTAGATTCCATTTACATCTGGAATCACAATGTATGGGGTGAAACTGGAAACGGTGTGAAAGACGTGATAATTGATTACTCAACAGACATGATCAATTGGTCCACAATAGGTCCATTCACCGTTGAACAGGCACCGGGCTCCTGGAAATATACCGGTACTTATACGCTCGATATGTTCATTGCCAAAGGAAGATACTTTCTGTTCACCATTGAAGATACTTGGGATTCGAATGCCACCTGTGCCGGGCTCGGCGAGATCAAGTTTTTGCTTAATCCTAGTGTAGGTACAGATGACCAATCCCCCATTTCCGACTGGGAGGTTTACCCTAACCCTACCTACGCAACCATTACTATCAATATAACCGATTATGCTACCATCCAGAGGGCTTCAGTATATAATAGTCTTGGGCATCTGGTAAATGATATAGGCCTTCTGAATTCCTCAGAATCAACTATAGATTTTTCTGACTATCCCTTAGGAATGTATTTTATTACGCTCGAGAATGAAATCGGCAGAGAAACTAAGTCTTTCATCAAGATCGAATAAGAACGCATTCAGCGTTGCCAAATTAAACCAAAAACTATCTTTGCCCAAACAAACGAGCGAAGGCAAAAGTGAAGAAATCCGTTATCAACTATGACAGAGGTAAACTCTCCTCCTCTCAGCTGAAATCCCTGTATCAAAAACTTCTCCTACCTCGACTTATTGAGGAGAAGATGCTCATTCTACTCAGGCAGGGAAAAATAACGAAATGGTTTTCTGGCATAGGACAAGAGGCAATATCCGTAGGATGTACTGAGGCCTTGGATGCCGACGAGTTGATCTTTCCAATGCATCGAAATTTAGGTGTCTTCACAAGCCGAGACATTCCACTTTATAGATTATTTGCACAATGGCAGGGCAAGAGAAGTGGCTTCACCAATGGCCGAGACAGATCATTCCACTTTGGCTCGTTGGATTACAGTGTAGTAGGCATGATTTCGCACCTTGGGCCTCAATGGTCTTTAGCAGATGGTGTAGCGCTCGCAAATAAACTAAACAAAGAGAAAAAAGTATCATTGGCATTTACCGGAGAAGGAGGCACAAGTGAGGGTGAGTTTCATGAAGCTCTAAATCTAGCAGCGGTATGGAAGCTTCCTGTCGTTTTTGTAGTCGAAAACAATGGCTATGGTCTATCGACTTCTACCACAGAACAGTATGCATGCAAGCAACTGGCAGATCGAGGCATAGGCTATGGGATGAAATCTATCACTATTGACGGTAACAATATTCTTGAAGTCTATAAGACTATAGACTCCATCTCTAGGTCCATCCGAAAAAAACCAGAACCCTGGCTTGTCGAGTGTATGACTTTCCGCATGAGAGGGCATGAAGAAGCCTCAGGAACGAAGTATGTCCCGAAAAAACTGATGGATCATTGGGCAAAGAAAGATCCAGTAAAAAACTTTGAAGCATTCTTACTAGACCAAGACATTATAGATTCTAAATATATTGAAGAGACAAGCGGTACGATTAAGGAAGAAATTAATCTACAATGGCAACGAGCAGATGAAGAAGCAGAAATAATTCCTGATATTCAAAAGGAAATCCATGATGTTTATCATGTCATGTCTTCGCAAAAGGTCATTAATCCAAAAAAGAAAAAGAAAGAAAACAAGAGGTATGTCAACGCTATCGCTGACGGACTGGAGCTAGCAATGAATAAGCACAATAATCTAATCATAATGGGCCAAGATATAGCCGATTATGGGGGGTGTTTAAGATAACCGATGGCCTGATGAAAAAATACGGTAAGCATCGAGTGCGAAACACTCCATTATGCGAAAGTGCTGTCCTTGGGTGCGGCATAGGACTGAGCTTTAAGGGTTATAAGTCTATGGTCGAAATGCAATTCTCGGATTTTGTGACTTGTGGTTTCAATCAAATAGTCAACAATATTGCAAAGCTTCACTACAGATGGGGCCATGCACCAGATATGGTAATAAGAATGCCTACAGGTGGAAGTGTAGCCGCAGGGCCTTTCCACTCACAGAGCACCGAAGCCTGGTTTACGCATACCCCCGGCCTTACGGTTGTCTGCCCTTCTACGCCAGCCGATGCCAAGGGATTATTGCTAGCGTCCATTGAATACGAGGGACCTGTGGTGTACTTTGAGCACAAAGCATTGTACCGCCAGATCTCTGATGAGATCCCCACGGACAATTTCACCTTACCTATAGGAAAGGCAAATGTCCTTAAAGAAGGCAAGAATCTGACTATCGTTACCTATGGACTAGGCGTTCATTGGGCTATAAAAGCAGCAGCAGAAACAACTGCGGATATAGAAATCATTGATCTGAGAACATTATCGCCGATCGACTGGGATACGATCAAAGCATCAGTCAGAAAAACGAGCAAGGTTATAGTTCTTCATGAGGACGTACATACCGGTGGCATTGGAGGGGAAATATCATCGTATCTCTGCGAAAATTTATTTGAATACCTCGACGCTCCTGTGAGGCGAGTTAGTGGTCTAGATACGCCTATCCCGTTTAGTGCTGAGCTGGAAAATCAATTCATGGCATCTGCTAGATTGTCATCAACGATTGAAGAGTTACTTAATTTCTAACTTAGATTGGTAAAACAAGTAACGCAATGTTGACTTATGATTTTTCCATAATCATTCCTACCTGGAACAACCTCCCTTATCTCCAAAAGTGTCTTGAGAGTATCGAGAAACATTCCTCTTGTAATAATCAAGTCATCGTTTTTATAAACGAAGGTAAAGACGGAACATCAGAATGGGTCAAAGAAAATACAGGCAATGATGTAGATTTCATTTCTTCTATTGAAAATTTAGGAATATGTCATGCTGTCAACAGGGCAAGAAAACTTGTCAAGTCGGAACACATCATTTACATGAATGACGACATGTATGTATTGCCCGAATGGGATATAATTATTAAGAAAGAGATAGAAGAAATCAAGAGTAAAGATTTCATGCTATCCTCGACCCTGATCGAACCCATAGATACCGGTAACCCTTGTGTCATAGTTAGTGACTATGGCTCGAGCATAGATGAATTCCAGGAAGACTTATTGTTGAAACAATATGACGACCTAGTCAAAGACGACTGGATGGGAAGTAGCTGGCCTCCGGTAGTGCTACATAAAGACAAGTGGGATGAAATAGGAGGTTTTAGTATCGAATTTAGTCCTGGAATGTATTCTGATCCTGATTTGGCACACAAGTTATTGGAGACAGGTGTTAGGTATTTTAAAGGATTAGGGTCGAGTAAAGTTTACCATTTTGGTAGTAAAACAACGAGGCGATTAAAAACTTCAAAAGGTCGTAAAATCTTCATCAATAAATGGATGACTAGTCCTGGAAATTTCAGAAAATACATTATGCGAATGGGACAAGCTTTTTCGGGACCATTAAAGAATATCTCCTATCCAATGCATATCCGTTTGGTAAATTGGATTAAGTATAGTCTTACTAAGTAAGGTTTTTAATAGAAAATTAGTCCTCATGAGAGTATCCAGAATTGTTCCTAATATTCATACGTCAAAGATGGAAAAAAGCAAGTCCTTCTATGGAGTTTTTCTTGGAATGACCTTAGCAATGGACATGGGGTGGGTTGCAACTTTCTTTTCCGAGTCTAACCCAAATGCTCAAATTACGCTTGTCAAAAAAGAAGACAGTTCTTATTCAGTTAATGATATGTCAATCACCTTTGATGTAGAGGATATCAGAGAGTTGTACGACAAAGTTGTCAAGTCTGGTTGTGAAATTATATACCCGTTGACCGATGAAGAATACGTAGATTCTGGATAAAAGATCCGAATAGCGTGACCATAAATATTATGGCCCACATGTAACTTTTAAAAAAGAAAATAGGCTTGGGGTTGCCCCAAACCTATTATTCTTCATTTTATTCTCCTCGTCCAAGCATCCAACCTACAGCAGCACCGGTAACAGCCCAAATTACAGTACCTGCCAGTGCGTCTACAATAGCCGCAGTAAGGCCGCCAGTAAATAGTCCTGAAGCACCTAGCCAAATGAGGTTGCTTGCAAGGGCAATCAATAATCCTATGATTGCTCCAGCCTTGGCTCCTGTAGCTACAGTTTTGATGCCCGCCCATCGCTGAAAGATGTAAGTTATAGCTGCGGCCATGAGCACATGTCCTACTATGATCCACATTAAATTCGGTTCAGATGATTGAGCAATATTCTTTTCCATGTATCTGGCTAGGCCGAGACCAAAGATCAGAAATCCTGCAGCAAAAGCGACTACTGAACCTACGATCGTTGCAAGAAGAAATTTTTGTGTATCCATGATGAAGTTGTTGGTTACTTAGCTGAATGCGGTTGTTGAGTCCTTTACTTATTTTAAAGGCAGTACAAATTACATAGAAATAGTTAATAAATCTCTTAAAACTTATAAGCTTAAAGCTTGTTTTGATTTCATGAAAAGAGATATCGAGACCTATAAAGACATTTATAATCTTATAGACACATTTTACGGTGTTGTAAGAAAAGATGATGTGATCGGCTATATCTTCAATGATGTGATGGATCTCAATTGGGACGAGCATACTGAGAAGATTGCAGGATTCTGGAACACAATATTGTTTTCTCAGCCTACCTACACTGGCAACCCAGTAAAGGCACACATTGGGATTAATAGACTAGAGAGACTTACGGAGGATCATTTTGATAGGTGGTACGAAATCTGGACTCAGACCATTGATAAGATTTTCGATGGTCCCAAGGCTGATGAGGCCAAGGAAAAAGCCAGCTTAATGAAAGCTTTGATGCTGTTTAAAATCAGGCATAGCGAAAAGAATACATTTATTCAATAAACACCGTGTCTATTTTCCCAATGCTTTTCTAAAACATTGCACTAGCAATTCCATCTCACCCAAGTCGTTGTATACATGCAGCGAGATTCTAATGCTTCTTCCTCTTCTCGAAACATATATCTTGTTTCTCTCAAATTCATTAAATAGAACATCGAGGTCAATTAGGCCCTCGGGATTCACTCCAAAGATGTGTCCATATAAATCAGTAGAACTCTCTACCGATAGCGCCAATTCCTTTAACTCGTCAACTGTATGTTCCATCAAACTCCTGCAATACTTCTGGATATTTTCCACTCCCCATTCCAGCACTTGACGAAGACCTTCTGCCATCATCGGTGCAAGGATTAGGTTGCTTTGTTCACCCATCGAGTATCTATGGGCCTTGTTTCGGTATTCGTCCTGATAAGTGGTTAATTTGGCGAAGTCATCACTCTTCACTTTATTTATCCAATATTCTTCCAATGGATCGCCACCATCAAATCGCTCTCCGAAGTATGAAACGCTTATCGAGTAAGGCGCCAGCAGCCACTTGTATCCAGCACAAACAAGCGCATCCACTTTTAGCTCGTCTATATCTACAGGAGCAGCACCGATTACTTGTGTACCATCCAGTATGAAATAAGATCCCTGTCTCCGCGCTTTTTCTCCTATAGTTTTCAAGTCGAATCTTGTCCATCAGTCCAATGGACCATACCCATGGAAACTACGGCTGTCTGTGCATCAATACTTTCAAGAATCCTTTCCGTCCACAACGATCCTTGATCTTCCCATGCATCTGGTGGAGTGATCATTCTTATAGAGGCTCCAGTTTTTTCAGCCAGTTTCATCCATGGATAGACATTGCTTGTAAATTGACCTTCTAGAAGGACTATGTTTTGTTCGGGCCTCAATGAGATATTTTTTATTACCGTTGAAATACCATAGGCCGTAGATGGCATGACAGCAATTCTTTGCCAGTCGCAGTTAATTAGCTTAGAAAATGATCTTTTAATCTGGGCTATTGGTTCAAAAAAAAAATCTGGTGAGACTTTTGGGGGATTACCTCCTCTCACCATCGCATCTCTTCCAATTGATTCAGATGACTTGAGTATTGGAGACATATTGGCCCCGTTGATATACGCCACTCCTGATTCAAAACTGAATTTTTCACGTTGGCATTTCATCGAATTCATTACTTTTCAACAAAACATTATAATACTTGTTTTCACAGTATGAATCGAAAAATAGATTTCACTAGGTATCAATGGACCTTGGCTCCAGGAGTAAAAGAAAAAACAATCTTGGTCGATGATTATAAACTCCGGTTCGTAGAGTTTGATGAAAACTTTCATGAGCAAGAATGGTGTGCAAGCGCTCATATCGGTTATGTCATAGAAGGGGCTTTTAAAATAGAATTTCATGAAGAGGTCATCCAATTCAGTGAGGGAGATATGATCAATATTTCTGATGGTGATTTGCACAAGGCGATCATAGAATCGGGACAAATCGTGAGGCTGATTTTGATTGAAAAAAAAGACAACGATATCCGCTAATATTTAAGACACCTCTATTCTACAAATATCAGACATAGTTTGATCATGTCATAGTCAAGTTGACGATTGAGGTAAGAATGGATAGGACCTAATCTTATCATTCCCTTGTCAGTCAACAGTGCATCTTTGTCCTTTTCTTTAAGTTTTTCTACTGCTTTCTGTACCGTGTCAATGAGCTCGTTCTTAGGTCTGAGGTAGTCAAGATCAATTTCGCTACCCGACTCTCTTATCTTCAGCAAATGGCCTATGATCGTACCTCTTGTATATTCTCTCTCACGTGCAATGTCATCAATGCTCATTCCTTGAAGAACGAGGTCAGTGGTGACCTCATGAGTTGCTCTTTTCTTGCTTTTCTTGGACTTCTTCCTTCTTCCTTTTTTTGCTTTTAGTCTACCTCCGCTATTAAGAATAAACACTTCAAACTCAGTTTCTAATTTTTCCTCAGGAAGGTTCAAGTCGACATTTGCACTCAACACTTGAAATCTCTTATCGGCTTTGAGTGCAAGATCGTTAACCCGAAGAGCCGTGTCATTATATCCATGAAGTGTCAGTCCCCCAATATCTTTCAATCTTGATAAGGCCACATACCCCTGGCCAGCCTCAAAGGTTTTACTCAAGTCCATCTCAGCTTCTTCAAGAGTCATGCCCTGACTTTTATGGACTGTAATCGCCCAGCCCAGACGTAGTGGAAACTGCTCGTAAGATGCCAGCTTTTTCCCATTGACGTCCTCTACTCTCCATTCTTCGGTAGAAGCAAGTATGGTTCTACCGCCTTTGAGTTTGACTTTTGGCAAGGAAGTCTCATCTACTAGATCAAAGCCTACAACTGTGCCCATTGTCCCATTTAAGTATCCTTCATCAGGGTTGTTTCTTACAAACATGACTACAGCTCCCTTCTTAAGTTTTAATGTTTCAGGTGCCAAGACTGACTTTCTTAGAGATTGAACAATCTTTTGGTTACCCTTGGTGATCGCTAGAAATTTCTTCTCATCCTCATGGATCTCGCCAAGCTTCTTGAGATTCATCGCATCGACATCCACATTATGAGTGTATAGGTATGTCGAAGATCTTAATTTCCGCTTCGGCTTCATTGTGCGTTTCAATAGCTCATGTGTTGATTGACTCACCCGATTCCCCCGGATCTCATCAAGGACATCCATGAGTTCATTTCTTGATTGTCGGTATTGTATTGTTAGATAACAAACGGTGAAGGAAGCACTCAACCAACAGGGAGCCATGAAGGCAAACTTTTCATAGTCTGATTCACCGGTTTTTGATATAGGGGGCATTTGGAAAAAGTCACCGCAGAGAACTATTTGTACACCGCCAAAGGGTGAGGTATCTTCTCTTACGTATTGAAGCACTTTACTTACCAATTCCAGCTGTTTAAGATGCAACATGGAAATCTCATCAATTACCAACACAGAAATCTGAGTAAGATTGCTACTTATGTATTTCTTCTCCTTGATTGATTTCAGCTCCTTGCCTGTGAGCGCATCCCTGATTCCAATACCACAAAATGAATGAATTGTTTGTCCACCAATATGAGTAGCTGCAATTCCAGTACTTGCAGTAATGGCCACATCAATGTCATGGCTCTTGAGGTAGTCAATGTATTGATTGATCAGATAAGTCTTCCCCGTGCCAGCAGATCCCGTCAAGAATACATTACGTCCAGACTTCAATATGGCAAGGGCCTTTGCTTGTAACATCGACTAAATGTAAGTGATATTTTCGACCAAACTCTTGATTTTCGTTGGCAAAGCAATGACTTTCTATAATTGTACATTGGCAATAATATATTTGATTATAAAATTTATTAACAAAATATTAATAATTAATAAGCAACCCTTTACTGAACATCGTCGTCTCAATCAATGGATTCTTCGGCAAAATGCAATTAATTTGTATTGGGTCAATGTATCTCAATCGCTGATCAGAGAGGGTTTTCATGCTCAGAACAACATTCATCACTCAAATTGATTAATCAAAACAAATGTTATGAAACACTTTGTACTTCAAAGAGTATGTGTACTCCTTTGTTCATTTATCATTGGAATTAGTTTATCCGGAAAATCTTCACTCATCGATCTGTGTTATGATGATGGCAGTGTTGAATCTTTGTCCCTAACTTCCGAATTTGCAGACTGTATTACTTCTCCCGTCATTGTTTGTCCACCAAACTACTTTGGTTGTCTTGGCGATGATACAGAGCCAGCATCTACTGGGTGGGCCACGGCAACACCAGGAGATGTCAATTGTGAGCAACCCGTCATATCCTATGTGGATAATATTGTTTCTACGGGACCTTGTACCGGGCAGGTCTTTCTCCAGCGCGTCTGGACAGCAGTGTATCCAAATAATAGTAATCCTTGGCTCGTCTCGGATTGTACTCAGACTATCCTTTTAAAGGACGACGAAGCACCACAAATAACTAATTGCCCACAGGATATTACGGTTCAAGTCGGTTCTGAATGTGAGGGTATCGTCAATTATACTGAACCTTCAGCTTCAGATAATTGTGAATTGATCTCTTTCACCGGATCACACAGTAGCGGAGACATTTTTAACATTGGAGCTACTACGGTTCAATATACAGCCACTGATGTTTGTGGGAATACATCACAATGTTCATTTTCTATAACTATCGAAGGGACTTGTTGTTCGGCCCCACCTACAATTACTTGTCCAGCTGACATTACCCTCTGTTCCGATGCAAGATCTACACAATGTGAAAATTGTCTGGTCGACGAAGTGACATCAGGACTCATGGGAATAAGTGATGATGCTGATCAAGTATTTAAATATAACCCTGGGACCGGAACAATGTCCAGCATTTCATTGGCTAATGCGCCTGGACCTTTCTATAGTATAGCCACCAACCCCAATGACGAAGACGAATTTTACTTTGCTGCTTCTGGTAAATTATACATCGGTGATTACGCAACAGCAGCTTATTCATTGATCGGTAATATTGGTGTACCTAGTGCTATAGTAGGCTTAGACCTTAGTGAAAATGGAAACTTATATGCTGTGAATAGTAACGAAAAGGTGCTACAATTAAACTTGTCTACTGGACAGGGCACTATCTTATTCTCTACTTCACTAAGTACAACACTAGATCTAACACATAGTACACAAGGTTATTTCTGGATAAGCGGAAGCAATCTAGTTGCCAAGTATGATATAAATGGTAATCAATTGGGACTATATACCATTCCCGGTACAGCAAAAGGTGTCACAGTAGATGACTGTGGAATCATTTACTATTGTACATCGAGTAGTCTTTTAGTCTTTGACATGAATACCGGACAAAGTTCTACGCTACTCAACTTCTCAGGTATAACCTGCAACGATTTAGACAGTTACCATTTGGCGAATCCTATTTCTACGGATTATATTGAAGTTATCGACTGTTCTACGGGTGCGTTCATTGAATATATTGATGAATCTGGTAATCCATACACCCCCATTGGTTGTTCATCAACATCAGTTGAGTGCGATTTTGGTGGAGGAGTAGGTGTTCATGGCTATCCCACCGTCACACCTGGTATGGGATGTGCCGATCCGATTATTACTTATCAGGACCAGATTATCTCTGAAGGTCCGTGTGAAGGTCAGAAAGAAATCAAGAGAATATGGACGGCAACTGACCCCAACAATGCCACATTGACAGTAAGTTGTAATCAATTCATTTCACTTATTGATGACGAAGCACCAATCTTCACCTCCTGTCCTACCGATCAGGTAGTAGCTTCTGGTGATAATTGTGAAGCCATAGTCACCTGGAATGATCCCATTGCCACAGATAATTGCGAGGTTTCTTCAATTGATTCAACTTATGATAGCGGAGATTCTTTCCCAATAGGTACAACTGAAGTGACCTATACTGCTACTGATGCTTGTGGCAATACATCTACTTGTTGGTTCTTCATTACTGTTACAGATAATTGTTGTACGTCTTCTCCGATAATTACTTGTCCTGATGATTTCTGGGGATGTCCTGGTACTGATATTGCATCTTCAAATACAGGAACAGCGACAGCCGTAGCTGGAGATCCCAATTGTGATCCACCTGTTATTACTTATCAAGACATTGAGGTAATTAATGGTGATTGTCCAGGTACCATTTCTTTTATCAGAGTGTGGACTGCTGCCGATCTCAATCATCCAAATCTAACGGCTTCCTGTGAACAAGGAATCGAACTCAGCGATAATGAGGCTCCAGTTTCTGTCTATTGTCCTGCGGATATTACAGGATGGATTGGAGAGCCAGTTAACTGGCAAGAGCCCACGTTTGAAGACAATTGTCTTTTTAATGTTACATCCAATTATTATTCAGGTGACGTATTTCCTGTAGGTACAACGACTATTGTGTATACAGCTACCGACCCTTGCGGAAATACTACTACTTGCACTTTCCATGTTACTATTGAACCCAACGTGATTATCGATTGTCCTGATGATATTACTGTTAACTGTGAGGCTTCTGGAAGCACAATTGTAGAATGGGATGAGCCAAGTTTCACCTCTGGATGTAATGACTGTGCATCTGGAGAGCCTATATCTGGATTCATCTTCATGGGAGCATTTGATGGACATTTGTATTATTGCTCTTTGGATCCACAATCTTGGGTACAGGCTCAGTACCTAAGTCATTCAAATGGAGGTCATCTAGCCGTCGTCAATAGCGCCGCTGAAAATGCCTTCCTAGCCAATCTACTTGTCAATCAAAATGCATTCATCGGTTTGTCAGATGCAAGTAGCGAAGGAAGCTTCCAGTGGGTGAATGGAGACGCAGTGACTTATACCAACTGGTATCCAGGTCAACCAAATGACTATGCGGGTCAGCAAGATTTTGTAGAAATGCTGAGCACTGGTCAATGGAACGATCAGTACAACACGAAACTTTTGGAGTTCATTATGGAAATTCCTTGTAGTTCGGTAATTCAAACCTCTGGACCTACAAGCGGCTCGGTATTTCCAGAAGGTACTACTACAGTTACATACGAGGTGACAGATGCCTGTGGGAATGTCGGAACTTGCAGCTTTAAAGTGACCGTCGATGACGCGATCAACTTTGACTGTCCAGATGGTGTTACGGTCTATTGCTCGGGATCAGGAGCATACATTACATGGAGTGATCCTGAGGCCACAACATGCTGTAGCGAGTCCTGCGCTCATGGAGAGCCTATTCCAGGATTTATGTACATGGGCGAATTGAGTGGTAGCTATTACTATTGCTCATTACAACCAGCACTTTGGCCAACAGCACAAGCGATATCGGCTTCTCATGGTGGATATTTGGCCTCGATTAACTCTGCTACTGAAAATAATTTCTTGGCCAATATCTTGACTCTTCAGAGTGCTTACATTGGACTCAACGATGCCGGTCAAGAGGGGTCCTTTGTCTGGGCAAATGGTGATCCTCTGACGTATTCCAATTGGTATCCCAATCAACCCAATGACTATCTCGGGCAGCAGGATTATGTAGAAATGCTAAACAATGGACTCTGGAATGACCAGTATAACACACAAGCGCTAGAATACATCATGGAAATCCCGGGCTGTGTCAATGTTTTCCAAACTGGTGGGCCCGCTAGTGGCTCGTTCTTCCCAAAAGGATCCACTACAACTATATCATACGAGGCTACTGATGCATGTGGCAATGGAGCTTGGTGTTCTTTCGATATCACGGTTGAGAGTTCTGGTTGTTCTCCAGGAGGAGTAAGCACTAAGAATGCCTACATCAACCATGTAGGGTTCCATACGATCAACAATTACTCAGGTAATAATGGAGGATACGCTGACTATACTAATCTATGTACTAAGATCACTCCCGGCCAAGTATGTGGAATAAGCCTTTCTCCCGGATTTGGTCCCAATGGTCCAACAACCGTTTATTGGAAAGTGTGGGTTGACTGGAATATGGATGGAGACTTCTTTGACTCAGGCGAGTACTTTGCTTATGGATCCAGTGCCGGTACTATAAATGGGAATCTCGGTATTCCTACCAATATCTGGAATGGCTATACCACTATGAGGGTATCGATGAAGAAAGGAGGATGGCCTTCAGGTCCGTGTGAAAAATTCTGGGATGGTGAGACTGAGGACTATTGCCTATACATAGTGGGTGGAAGTGACTTAAAGGGAAGTGAAGAAGATATTAATCTTTCTAGTAGGTCTAAATCCGATGCCCAGGTAATCAGTGGTTCGGCCAAAAATAAAGTAGGTAAGATGAAACTGTTTCCCAACCCTGCAACAGATAGAGTAAATGTGCAATTTGATGTTACTGTCAATGGAGAAATGGTGATTCTCAATTCTTCAGGCCAAGTGGTTAAAGAAGTCAAAAGTGTTACTCAAGATCAAAGCATTGATCTCGATGGCCTTACATCAGGACTTTATATAATGATGTATTATGATGGTGAAGGAAATAAGATATCGAAAGAATTTGTTGTGAATTGACTATAACTCTTGTCAGCAATACTACAAAGGCCTCGATAATATCGGGGCTTTTGTATTTATTAAAGGGACCTTAGTGCCTTGGCGGTGCGCTATTTAAACTACAACAAACTTATATGCGGATTCTAACTTATCTATTTGTAATCTATACCTGTGTTGTCTCATCACAAACCAGAATTGATGTTACATTGGATTTTCAAACCGATCCCAATAAGCAATATTCTATTTATATACCATCATCTTATGATGAATCCACGGCAAACCCATTGATGCTTGGTCTTCACCCATTAAACACAAACAGGTGGAATTCAATATCATGGTGTGACACCTTGATCAATTTTGCAGAAACCAATGGATTATTGCTTATCTGCCCTGATGGTGGAGCAGATGGGAAGGTAGATGATCCTATTGATAGAGCATTTACTTCTACTGTTTTAGATTCAATGCAGCAGTGGTATAATGTTGACCCCGACAAGGTATATGTTATGGGATTCTCATGGGGTGGAAAAACAACCTATACATATGGACTCAATAATGCAGAAAAGTTTGCTGGTTTTATGCCTATAGGTGCTGCCATTACAGTAGGTGAGATATCAGCAGTTCAAAGCAACGCAAAAGACAAACCGGTTTATATCATACATGGTTCTGCTGATAACCCTAATGTGGGTTTCGCTCCTTTGCGTGATGCTTTGATAGATGAAGGAGCTTGTGTTGAAACCAACCTTCTTAATGGTGTAGGCCACACAATAGACTTTCCAAATAGAGATGATGTGCTTACCACTGGATATAATTGGCTATCAGCCGTCCAATGCATTACCTCAGCAGTTGAAGATTTATCAAGCTCACCAAAAGTGTTGATCTTTCCCAATCCTACACATGACTTTTTTCAAATTATTACAGGCAATAAAGCAATACAAGGCATTGATATTTATAACATAAATGGAACGTCGCGGAAGGTGCTTTTTAGAAATAAGATGGTAAATGTAAGGGGTATCAAACCCGGTTTTTACTTGGTCGATATATTATTTGAGGATAATTCGAGAAGTATTAAAAGACTTATAGTGGATGATTAAATAGTCTTTTTAGGTACACTTCCCCACTCCAATAATCAGGTCCGATCAATCAAATGATAATTGACGCTATAAAGCCTATCTTTGGGTATAGATATGAAGGAAGTATACAAGGATATATTATCATCAAAAAAAGAAGGTGTCAAGAAATTTGCAGTACTGATTGACCCTGATAAAGTGCGACTGGGTAAGCTAGATCGTGTATTGAAACTAGCCGTAGATGCTCATGTGGATTACTTCTTTATTGGAGGAAGCCTTGTAGTGAATGATATGCTAGATATGGTACTCGAGTCCATAAAAAAAACATGTCATATTCCTATGATTCTCTTTCCTGGTAATTCTTTCCAGTTAAGTTATAAAGCCGATGCCCTTCTCTTTCTTTCACTTATCTCAGGGAGAAATGCTGAATTGCTTATTGGTAAACATGTCATCACAGCTCCTTTTCTCAAGATGAGTCCCCTCGAGATTATATCTACAGGTTACATGCTGATCGATGGCGGAGTATCTACGACCGTCACCTATATGAGTAATACCAATCCTATTCCTTCTAACAAGGACGACATAGCCATGAGTACCGCCATTGCGGGTGAATTACTTGGATTGAAGTTGATCTACATGGATGCGGGCAGTGGGGCCAAGAATCCTATTCCAAAGTCAATGATAGAAAATGTCTCAGGGGCGTTGCAAATTCCTCTCATTGTAGGTGGAGGTATCACTACTCCAGAAAAAGCCGAAGAAAATGCCCGAGCGGGGGCTGATGTCATTGTGGTAGGAAATGCCATAGAGGATGATCCTGAGCTCATCATGGATATGTCTGCCGCTATTCATCGGGTGAAGCAAAGCATCTAACCTTTATGAGCTCCTCAGGTATTGTCATTAAGTCTACTGGAAATTGGTATAACGTAAAGTTTGATAATGGGACTATAATCCAATGTCGAATTAAAGGCAAGTTCAGGTTACATGGTCAACGCCTAACCAATCCTGTTGCTGTAGGAGACAATGTAAAAGTAGAGATGGTGTCTAATGAGGATAACATAGGAACGATTATAGATATACTACCTCGAACCAATTATGTTTTAAGACAATCCCCCAGAAAAAAGCACAACGTTCACTTACTGGCCAGTAACATCGACCAGGCGATGCTCATTGTAACCATTAGCAATCCAAAACTTAAGCAAGGATTTATAGATCGATTTCTTGTCATGACAGAGCCTTATGACATTCCCGTTACAATCATATTTAACAAGAAGGATCTTTACAGCGCCGCAGATCTGGCAACATACCATATGCTAAGAGACCTCTACCTGAAAATAGGCTATAAGACTATTCTTGTATCGGCAGAGACCGGAGAAAATATAGTAGAAGTAGACAAGCTACTTTCTGATAAAACCACTCTTATCGCTGGCCAATCCGGTGTAGGGAAATCTACTATCATCAATTGTCTTTTACCTCATAAGGATTTAAAGACAAAAGAGTTGTCAGACTATACAGGTAAAGGGCAGCATACAACAACTTTTGCACAGATGTTTGACCTTCCAAATGGTGGACATTTGGTTGATACCCCGGGAATCAAGACTCTAAGTTTTAATCACCTTGAAATCATGGATGTAGCTCACAATTTTAAAGAGTTTTTCGAATTTTCTTCAGAATGTAAGTTTAAGAACTGTACCCATCGCAATGAACCCAAATGTGCCGTAAAGGTGGCATTGGAAAGTGATGAGATCAGCTTTTTACGTTACTCAAATTACCTTCAGATTCTAGACGAAATTGAGGATCAGAATTATTGGGAATTACATAATGATATGTGATTAGGCATTTCTCTTTGTCGTCAAAACGAGGGTTTCGTTGGTAAGCATTGTCACGATTTTTGGTCAAAAATCTCACCAATGCTGATCCGTTTTGTTATACTTACCCCGATCTGAAGATCGGGGTAAAATGTTATGAGAATAATTACCTAATCATTTCTCAAAGGTCGTTAACCAATAGTTTATATTTTTGCAGCATGTCATACTCTAGTCGCACGCGATACAAGACAAGAAGGGAAAAACGAGATCTATCCATAAAGAGGTTAAGAATATTTCTTGCTTTTACATTTCTGTTCATTACCCTAGTCGTAATCTTTAACTGGGTTGACATAAGGGACTATTTAATGACCTTTACCTATTAAAAACCCTATCTTTTCCTCAACGATCTTATCAATTCTCCATCCATTTTCCAGACTAATAAAAGGAATGATAACAATAGCCCTGTATTTAGGAGTAGACTTGCGTTGTTGGAGATGCTTTCCTTGAAGAATAACGAAATTGCAACGAGTACAAGGCTAACTAGAAAGTACATCATCATTTTACCTACAGGGTAATCAATCACATAATGATACCTTCCGGTTACATAACCGAGGACCGTCATAAATCCGTAACAGGCCAGCGCTGCCCAGGCCGATGCAACGTATCCTATTTTGGGTAAGAAATAAATACTCAGGGCGAGGGTAATCAATGCTCCCCCTATTGATATAGCAGCGCCATAGATCGTCTTGTCAGCAAGCTTGTACCAGATAGAGAAATTATAGTACAATCCCAGTAAGAAATAGGCATACAGCAATATGGGTACGATGAACATGGCCTCACGATATTCTGGTCCAATGATGTACTGCGCTAGATCCATGTACATTACTATCCCGAGTAAAGCAAGCAGTCCAAAAATGGTAAATAAGAGGCCCACGGAGCCATACATTTTCTTGGCGTCATTTCTCTGAGCATGGCTAAAAAAGAAAGGCTCAGCTGCATAATTGAATGCCACCACGAATAAATTAAGCAAAAGTGCGAGTTTCGCAGGAGCCGCATACTCTCCCGCAGCAGTTAAGTTTTCTGAGAAACTATCTCCAAGAAAATACTTCTGGAGGGGAACTGCAAACGCTTGATTAATAGATCCTGCAATCCCAACAACCACAAGAGGAAGTGAATAAAGAAACATCCGCCTCCATAATGGCCAGTCAATTTTCCATTTCAACCTGGTAATCTCGGGCAACATCAGTAATAGTACAGAAGCACTGGCAAGTAGATTGGCCAAAAAAACAAAGTCAATCTTGCTTTGTCGATTGTTTATCATATCTATCCATGCTACACCGCTGTCAGTGAGGCGTGGACATACTTCGAGAAAAAACAAGACAAAAAGCAGAGTTAGAATCACATTGGAGAGTCTATAGAATAAAAACTTATAGGGTTTGTTCTCCAATCTCAGTCGTGCATAGGGCAATGCCACCAATGCATCTAATCCAAGGATCAAAGCAAACCAAATCACATAGTAGGGTTTATCTGGATATGCCAAGAGTCGGGAGACCGGGTCAGCGAGTGATATACCTAGCAGGACAATAATCGCTGTCGTGAATATGAGCGGAATGTATGCTGAAGAGTAAGAATCTGCCTTGGTTTCCTCTCTGCTTCCAAACCTAAAAAAAGCAGTATCCATCCTGTAAATCAGGATCACAAGTATGATTGTAGCATATGCATAGAGGTCATTGTAAATGCCAAAATCCTTGGTGTCCGGAAATTTATACGTGAGATAGACGGTAAATACTACGAAATGTAAGACCCTGGGAAAGATATGACTCATTCCATAAATGACCGTTTCACCAGCAAGATTTCTGAGCAAATTCATCTGCGCTCTTCAATTATTTTATTCTACAATAAGTAGGATACTAGATCAAGTGGGTCGCGCAATTGGCAGTCATCTTAAAGAACAAAAACATTATCTTGAGCGCCAAATTAAATCAAAGTTAATGATTAACGTTGAATTACTCAAACAAGTATGTGAGACTCCCGGTGCACCCGGATTTGAATTCCGAATCCGAGAGTTAATAGTAAATGAGGTCACCCCTCTGGTAGATGAAGTAGTAATAGATGCGATGGGCAGTGTGCATGCCATCAAGCGAGGAACTAGTGATAAGAAAGTGATGGTTGCTGCACATATGGATGAGATAAGTTTCATTGTGACTTTTATTGATGATGAAGGGTTTATTAAGTTTCATACGCTCGGAGGATTTGATCCTAAGACGTTAACTGCTCAGCGGGTCATCATACACGGCAAGGAAGACATCATGGGGGTCATGGGTACCAAGCCTATTCATGTCCTCACCGAAGAGGAGAAAAGCAAAAGCCCAAAGACGACCGACTACTTTATAGACACGGGGCTGCCCGTCGAAAAAGTGAAGGAAATGATCGGCCTAGGTGATGCTATCACACGCGAGCGTGAGTTGATAGAAATGGGAGATTGTGTCAATTCTAAATCCATCGACAATAGAGTTTCTGTTTTTATTCTGCTGGAAGCGTTGAGAGAAATGAAAGAAACTCAGGTCGACCATGACATCTATGGTGTGTTTACAGTACAGGAAGAGATAGGACTCCGAGGGGCGATGACTGCTGCTTCTGGAATAAACCCTGACTGGGGAATAGGCCTTGACGTGACGATGGCCTATGATCTTCCTGGATCGGCCCCTCACGAGCAAGTGTCGCAATTGGGAAAAGGAACTGCCATCAAAGTAATGGATGGGTCCGTGGTGTGTGATACAAGAATGGTGTCCTATATGAAGAATTGTGCAGCCGATCTAGGCCTTGATTATCAAATGGAAATCTTGACGGCAGGGGGAACCGACACGGGAGGTATTCAGAGATATTCAAATGGAGGGTGTATAGCAGGAGCCATTTCCATTCCGTGTCGCTACCTTCATCAAGTAATAGAAATGTCACATAAGTCGGATATAAGGGGGAGCATAGACCTCTTGAAATCCTGTCTTAGTAATCTCGAGAATCATGACTGGTCACTTTAAGGAGGTTGACGACAAGCTTGTAGCTACCTTTAAGTTTGCCGACTTCAAAGGAGCTTTTGCATTTATGACAGAAGTCGCTCTCCATGCAGAGCAAATGGATCATCATCCTGAGTGGAGTAACGTCTGGAATACGGTGACCATATCTCTAGCGACCCATGATGCCGGTGGTATAGTGACTGAGAAAGATAGGAAACTGGCGGAGGTGATAGAGAGCTGTTATAGAGTAGCATGATCTAGGCAGCTTGAGTATCAAGATCAATGTACAAGGTATCAAGACAGGCTGTCTCAACTTAAAGTATCTCTCCACAAGGTCGAGATGACAGTGCGCCTTTGTGATGCTTAGCCTCAGCGGGGCGGAATGTTGCTAGCCTCTAACTCCCTAAAGCTTGTCTACCGCAGGTCGAGAAGAATCCCTTCACTCAAACAGAATCATGTGAAGATCCCTCTTTAGGGAATCAAAGGGTGCGCGATGGCAAGAGATGAAAGCTCCCTTGACCTCCGACTTTTTAAAACACCATTATTCATAGAAGTCTCCATACCCTCTGGGGCCTACCCATTAACTCACTAAATCTTTACCTTTTAACCTAATTAGGGCTTCCCCCAAATGGATGATTTTTATTTTTTTGAGGGCTTGGAGACGGGGGAATTGAAGGTTTTATGGAGCGCCTATCTATCGTCCCATATACACCAAGAGCACGGATACGTCCGATGGACTCACACCACTGATACGGCTGGCTTGTCCAATGGTAGAAGGCTTCATCTCATTCAATTTTTCTCGTGCCTCAGCACTTAAGCCCCCCAGCTTGTCATATTGCAGTTCTTCACTAAGTTTTACACCTTCCAGCCTATTCATCTTATCGACAAGTTCTTGCTCTCTTTCAAGGTAGCCAGCATACTTGATGCCTACCTCTGCTGACAAAATTATCTCGTCATCAAATTCGCTAAAAAATTCATTAATGCCCTCATCCACAGACCGCAATCCTTCAATGGTCACGCCTGGGCGTAGAAGAACGTCTACCATCTTTACCTTTTGTCGCAGAGGAGAGGATTCCAGTGATTCCAGATACGTTTTCATCTTATCCGGCACCACGCTGTAATCGCTTATAAAGCGATTAGATTTCTCGATTCCATGATTCTTGTCCTCTACTCTTTTCTGTCTAGCATCCATCCCCTGCATACCGAGGCTCGCTACTCGAGGGGTGAGTCTCAGGTCGGCATTGTCTTGTCTCAGCAATATCCTATATTCTGCCCTCGACGTAAACATGCGATACGGTTCATTGGTCCCTTTATTGACTAGGTCATCGATAAGCACGCCGATGTAAGCCTCCGACCTACTAAGAACAAATGGCTCCTCGTCATGAATCTTGAGGTGCGCATTGATGCCAGCCATATATCCTTGGCAAGCCGCTTCTTCGTATCCTGTAGTTCCATTGATCTGCCCTCCAAAAAATAGATTCTCCACCAGCTTAGTTTCCAGAGAGATGCGAAGCTGCGTCGGCGGAAAGAAATCATATTCTATGGCGTATCCGGGCCTAAACATCTTGGCATTTTCAAAGCCCGGCACCTGCCTTATTGCTTTATACTGCACGTCTTCCGGTAGGGAGGATGAAAATCCATTGACATAGATCTCACAAGTATTTCTACCCTCGGGCTCTACAAAAAGCTGGTGGCGATCGCGATCAGCAAATCTATCGATCTTATCTTCTATAGATGGGCAGTATCTCGGACCAAGACCTCGAATGCGACCATTGAACATGGGTGATTTCTGGAATCCTTCTTTGAGTGTCTCATGCACTTTTGGATTGGTATAAGCCATATGACAGGGCAGTTGATCATCCAGAGTAGGCGTATCTGTAAATGAGAATCCCTGTGGGTTCTCATCCCCATGTTGCACATCCATCCTTCCGTAATCGAGGGTGCGCCCGTCAATGCGAGGCGGTGTTCCTGTTTTCATGCGGCCCGATGTAAAACCGAGATCCAGCAGTTGCTCAGTGATACCGGTGGCTGCTCTCTCCCCTGCCCTGCCGCCACCGAATTGCTTCTCCCCGATATATATAAGTCCATTGAGGAATGTGCCATTGGTCAGAACGACGGATCTAGATGATATCTCGATCCCCATGCCTGTCCTCACACCTGTACATCGGCCGTCACTTACCACTAAACCTGTGACCATCTCTTGCCAAAAATCTATGCCCTCGTGTGCCTCGAGCATCGACCTCCATAATGAAGCAAATTGCATTCTATCGCTCTGCGCTCGTGGGCTCCACATGGCTGGTCCCTTTGACTTATTGAGCATCCGGAACTGTATCATAGTATGATCAGTGACTAATCCACTATAGCCTCCCAATGCATCTATTTCCCTGACGATCTGCCCCTTCGCTACCCCGCCCATCGCAGGATTACACGACATTTGTGCAATGGTCTGCATGTTCATCGTAACGAGCAATACCTTTGAGCCCATATTGGCGGCTGCTATTGCTGCTTCGCATCCTGCATGACCTGCACCTACTACTATGACATCGTAAATAGGAAACACCTACTTGAGTTGTTGAATAATAGAGTTGTTGGTAAGAAGTATCATAATAAGATATTCGCAGAAATATTCTCTGCAATGGCTTTAAATTCCTCCGGGGTTAGCACCAGCTTGGGTTTTGAGAAATCCATGTCCATAATGCCATCGATAGGTATAAGGTGAATGTGAGCATGAGGTACTTCCAGTCCTATGACTGTGACACCGATTCTTTCACATTCTACAGCTTTCTCGATGGCAGAGGATACTTTCTTTGCAAATATCATCATGTGAGACAAAAGATCATCCTCTATATCAAACAAGTAATCTACCTCCTCCTTAGGAATGACAAGAGTATGACCCTCTCTCAGTGGGTTTATATCAAGGAAAGCCAGACATCTGTTGTCTTCTGCAATTTTATGGCAAGGAATCTCTCCCGCTACTATTTTACTAAAGGCGCTTGACATTAAAGATTAATTTTCTTGATTACAAATTTTATTTGCCCTCCTGGAGTATCTATCATTGCTATATCTCCTTTCTTCTTTCCCAATAGTCCTTTCCCTATAGGTGAGTCTACTGAAATCTTCTTTACTTTAATGTCAGCTTCTGCTTCAGACACGAGCTGGTAAGTGGTCTCTTTGCCATTTCTGGAATTCTCTATAGTGACGTTGGACAGAATGGTCACTTTAGAACTGTCCAACTGCGACGCATCAACTATTCTACAGCTAGCCATTACTTTCTCGAGTTGATTTATCTTCATCTCGAGCATCCCTTGAGCATCTTTGGCCGCGTCATACTCGGCATTCTCTGACAGGTCTCCTTTTTCTCTGGCTTCAGCTATGGCTTTTGCAGCGTCATTTCTACCATTCGTTTTTAGCTCATCAAGCTCTGCTTTTAACTTGTCATATCCCTCTTGTGTGAGGTAATTAAACTGACTCATTTTCCTAGTTTTTATCTACTTTATTAAAATGAGAAAACGTCTCTATCATAAGATAGAAACGCCTTCATTAGCTCTTTTTCTGCGTATAAATATACGCAATTAGTAGTGCAAGGTCAATACTTGCTTGGTTAGAACAGCAATCTTACCGAAAAGTTGTGCGAACCTCTAAACGGATCAGTAACCCTGTATGCATAGTCAAATCCTACTTTATTATCACTATCTTTCTTGAGAGGAACCAACACAGATGCGCCTCCTGCCAAACCTGTATAAATATTGTTACCACTTACTGCATCAGATGATCCTAATTCGGATTTATAAGCTAATCTCAACATGAATTTCTCAAAGAAATAACCTTCAAGTCCAGCTCCTATCTGATCTCTTGAAAATGCATTAGATGTAAAATTTCCTAGTCCTCTGATAAATATATCATCCTGAACGTAGTAATCATATGACAGTCCTATATTGAGAGTAGACGGTAATTCAAAGCCCTCTGATCTCTGATCAACAGTAATCAAGTAATCTGGTGGACCCTCAGGATTGCTCGTCTGAAATGAAAGTCCTTCGCCACCAAATGACATAGGAGCTCCAATATTACGCAACGCAATACCCAACTTAAATTCATCTCTCTCGCCGGAAACATATTGTACTCCCGCATCTAAGGCAAGTCCAAAGGCTGATACATCAGGTAGACTTTCCGTGACTCCGCGTACTAGTAGACCGACTGAGATTTTGTTTTCATAAGTATAAGCGTATCCCAGACCCAGCTGGAAAAAACTCGGTGAGAAAAAGCCACCTGTTCCTTCTGGTTGATTAGTAGTCGTAATAGGAATCTCTCCAAAATCCACTGTAGTCAATGTAAGTCCAAATGCACCACTGCCACCAACACGGGTAACATAACCCAGTGAGTTGAGCTTCAAGGTGGAACCCTCAAAAAGTCTGGTATTTGCTATTACCAGCTCTGAGCCATCTATTCTCCCCATACCCGCAATATTGACACGCATGGCTTCTACACCAAACACCGATGATGTATTCATCGAATGGAGACCCGCACTTCTGGCCCATGGATTAAATAGTAGTTCACCGGCTCCTGCTTCACCCTGTCTATCAGGATTACCACACCATGCATCTGTAGTCATAAGACTGATACATAGAAGTATTATTATGTTGTAGAAGTTTCTCATCATTCTAATTAGTTTCCGTTTTCAGATAAAATGTACCAAAGAGAATAAATCTCTCAGGTACAGAAGTTATTTTTATAATCCCGTGGGATCAAATTTTCTATTTATTCCAAACCACTTAATGGTTCTTTCAACACCAAAATCAGGTGCACTGATATGTATAAGATAAACTCCACTTGCGATAGGAATACCAGCGAAGTTTCTCATATCCCATGTTACGTCGGGAGCTGTTTGATGACTTCTTGTTCCAGGATTAGATCCAGCACTGGGTAATTCTATCTCGTCACGTTTGTACTCTCTGATAAACTTACCATCTAGTGAATAGATAGTAACTGTAGATCTATCCGGTAGATTGGTAATCTTGACAAAGTTGTCAAACTGAGATGTTTCATATGCAGAGTAAGCGTAGTACGGATTTGGTACCACATTGACCTCTGACAGGATATTATCAAACTCTTCAGGTAGCGGATCTGTCGGCTGGAATCCTGTGAAATCCAACTCATAAACTGGCAAGGCATCAATAGTCTTGCAACTAGAAATACCAAACTCTACTATCTTCTCTCTACTATATGGCTTCTCAACTCTTAGTTTCACGGTAAGGTCATTAGGTATCAGACCATTGTCCAACGAAAGAGTAGCACCTCTGGTCATAGCCATAGATGACCATGTCACTAACTCAAGTGCATCAAATTTCTCGGTAAATAACTGTCCTGGTGCTAGACTCGATCTGATCTGAGCACATTCATCATATTCTTGACGTGTCACATAAATCATATGACCTCCACCAGCGACAATGTTCCAAACCCCAAGACCACCTTGACCATTAACTACATCAGCGACTATCTGACTACTAGGATTAAAAATCATGTCAGCTCCTATTGCTTCGCCATTGTCGAGGTATTCAAGATAGTTTTCATTGTAGGTTGAATTTTCTCCAAAGAAAATATTCAAACGTTTGCCTGTTTCGACATTTACAGCATACCCAGGGAACCATCCCATACCCATGCCATCACCATCTGGTTGCCCATTCTTGTCAACCGAGGGGCTTTGTCTCAAGTCGAACTGACCCGTATTACCTACTGTAGCAAACCCAGCTAAAATATGATCTTGGGTTGCTGTTTCTACTACAGCACATCGACTCCACTTGCTCTTATCAGATGTAAAGATAATATCCACATTATTGAGATCATCGAGACCTGTCCTACTCTGTAAGAAACTGTGGCCCTTGTTGTCCTTCCATGCTGGAGTGATATAAAAAGGTATTTCTGCTGGTCCTGGAACTCTGTAATCAGCTAGAATAAACGGATACCAACTTCCATTACCCATACTACTAAAAGCCTGATTGGGGTCACGTGCCTCATCAGCTTCTCCGTCAGCTGTTTTTAGAAAATTCAATGCTCCTCCCAGGGAACCCAATTGCTCACCTAAGTTGCCACCACCATCAGGAATACCAAAATACCAAGAGCTACCAGTTTCATTTTCATAATCAACTAAAATGTCTAGAGCTCCATTGTTTTCATTACTAAGGCTTCCAGGATTGCCCGATTGTGCGATACTTACTGAAAATCCATACTTATTAATCAGTTGCTCATTGAGCTGGTCTATGGTAGCATCAGAGTTGATAACTTCACCAGAAGAAAGATTTTCCAGCTTCCATGTTGCACCTTCATCTAAACCACAGAAAGCACCACCAAGAAAGTTTCCATCTATCGACAGTCTAAATTTCTCACTAACGATATCCAGAGGGTTATAAACTTCCACTGTTACAGGTCCAAGACCTGGTTTATAACTTATTTTGCCATCAGTGGTACCATCTAATATCCTATTATACATATCATCAGACATCTCTACCACATTTGATCCAACACCTTCGCCCGACAATCGAGTAACGACAGGGCCGTCACCAAACTGTACTTTCTGATCCTGATATAGAATAGGTCGAGGAATTGCAGTATATGTGGCTATATTTCTACGACCTTGACAGAATGGTCTTGGCTGGCCAGTCTCGTCATTCAAATTAAAATTGTTCTCATCATATGTATTAAAAGCATAAGCCAAGGCCATGAAATAATACTTCTTATGATTGATCAATCTTTTATCATCCGTAGCAAAGGCATCTTGAGTAACTCTAAAACTCTTTCTAATTCCAGCATTGGCAGCATCTACTTTCAATTCATCAGCCCACACCCTTGGTCCACCGGGTAGAGGATTATTGGTACTCGTCCAATTGTATAATTTCACCACGTCATTGTCAAGGTCTGATTGATAGATCACCTTAGCTTTTGATGCGTCATTCAATTCCTGAACAGTCACTGTAGGACTGGCCAATTGATAAATTTGATAGCCCTCAAATCTATAGATGCTATCTTCTACTCCTACCGGAGCATTGATATCAATTTCCTCATATGACTCAAACTTGTTGTTTGATGAGAGAGTATCGTTTGATAATACTATAATAACCTCTCTATCCAATTCTACCAAAGCTACATCAGGTGCATCAGGACCATCTTTAATGTCAAAGCAATTATCAAAAAGGTTCTGAGCGAGGTCATCAGCATTCAATAATCTGGTAATATCAGGACATGGGTAATCTATGTCTGGCACCCATACAGCACCTATAATTAGCTCATTCACAGCGCCTGGCTGTAGTAGAAGGGGACCAGTTGTCTGAAGTGTTCTTCTATCTCCACTAGTGACGCTTGACGTACACATGGACCACCCTGTAGAGTTATCCGGTCTATCAGTAAAAGCATACCTAACCGTTTCCGTACTATTAATATCATATCCACTTCCACCAAAAGTAAGTGGACTACCATCTTTCCAGAATCCTCTTAGGTAACCATAGAACTCATCATCCGTATCCGGGTCTGTTGTTGCCGGCGGTTGAGGACCAATGTTATTGTTATAATACATAAATCTTGACATGCCGATTTCTACTAGAGTATCTACATTTCCAGTTCCAGGCTCGGGCTCACACAACATTGTCGGATCATCTGGGCACCATACCCTAGGTGCAAGAGGACCTCTGAAGTAATCCACTCCCAAAATCGGCACCTCATCACAATAAGTGTTTACACCATTTGCACATGAACATCCGGGTTGTCCATCTAGGACATCTTCGTTGTAGATGTACATTAAACTTCGATCTAAGTCACAACCTATGTAGTCATCTTCATGGCATCCAAGATCAGGATCCACCCACATGGCAAAGTAACAATCTAGTATATCTGTAGTGGCTCTATTGATAAGTTTATACCTCTGGAATGTCATATCATTGATTGCATCGTTGGTAGCATAGGCAAAGGCCTGTACCTGTACCTCCATTCTGATATTATTTCCTTGAGATACCGGATGGGGCCCTCCGTTGTCGTTATATATCCAGAAAATCATCTCATCGGGCAGCAATTGAACAGCTTCTTCTCTGTCATTCGGTTCACATCCTCTTATGTCAATTAATGGAAAATCTCCCCTTCTAGGGTCATAGTCGCCGTCTTGGTCTTCATCCCAGAAATTACCCAAACCTTGACCTGATGTAGGAAGTGGGAAGTCAAACTTATCCAGCCAAAAGGGATTCCCTTTTCCAGGCCAGAATTTAACGTCCTCAGGGATTACATCTTCTTCCAACACTGGTCCATCATTGTTCCATAAAGCTACTGTTTTGAGAATATTCTCTCCTTGTACTTCGAAAAATCTATCCCAGTTTTCACAAGTATCTTTTGATGTCGATCCTAGATCTGGTGTTAGTGGACCAGGATACCAATCAGTACCGTTGATACCAGAATATGCACCATTGGGTCCGGCAGCTATCTTTAAGTTTCCTGCAGGATCTCGACCTCCAATCCAAACACCTCCGGCAAAAATCGAAGAAACTCCATCAGAGATCACCTCCGGTACTGGAACGATATATCCACCATTCTGCAAATCCCACCATACGTCACCACCGACAAACAAGGTCGCGCGAACATTATTGATGTTTTGTATAGTAAGCGTGGTTGCGGCAGTACAATCTTCTCTAAAATTGATAAAAGTATTGCTTGTTGTAGATTTACGTGCATTAGGATTGATATGTCCTGAAGCCTCAAAACCTACGAAAATGCACAAGGCAATTATTACGATTTTCATTTTACTTAACATAAGATGATTGTGTATTTTATTTTTTATTAAAAGTCAAATATGGCCCCCAGGAATATCCTTCTAGGAAGTGTATAGTTTCCAGGATTGAGCACTCTCCATTGATAAGAAGTCAGATATAGCAAAGGATCTTTTCCAGAAGCCTGTGTGGCGGCAAGCTGCTCCTGTCCATTGGCAGAAACGATAAATCCATCATCATCGGGATCTCCTGACGCCCCATAAACACCTATTACATTTTTAGTGTCTAGAAGGTTTTCTACTCTTATGTAAACATTGGCATGCAATGGCCGGCTCCCTTCACCACCGAGGTTCAGTTTAAATCTCTTATCTAGTTTTAAATCGAGGTCAAATTGCCATGGCAGTCTGGCACCATTGATTGACCCTACATATCCACTTCCTCCTAACACGGTAGGAATCAAGCGTCTCGTATATGGTCGACCCGAAACCGCTGTTGCAATGAAATTGACTCCAGTATTAGCGAAGATATCAAACCCTGCTATTCTAGGCCCGTTGTATCTTTTTCCTTCCGAATACCTGTAATCTATGGTACCGGTGAATCTGTGTCTTTCATCAAAACTCAGTGGCAATAAGGTACGAATGTTTCCTCTTGAATTGATACCTGTCGACGAGTTTACATCCGATCCTGTGCCATCCGCAAACTGCAAGGTATAAGTTGCATTGAATAAAAGATTACCTGTTCTCCTTCTATCATAACCCAACGAAAATCCTTTTACGGTTCCAAAATCTATATTACTTGTAGATTCATACTGATTGACGGGAACGGCAACGTTACGATAGACCCTACGCTGGATCATGTCACGCAACTCTTTATAATACAGTGACATTTTAAGAGCACTACTGTTGCTCAACTTTTGCTGGAAGCCTACTTCAAAGTCAATGGTCTTCTCTGGTTTGAGATTAGGATTATTAGCTGGGGTTCTATTGGGGTCTTCGAAGTAATAGTAACTCAACGCCGTAGCTGCAGTGGCAGATGGTGGACGTTGCACCAGGATGTCGTAATGGGTAAAGAAATTGGCATCCTCTGATATCGGGAATGAGAAAGCCAATCTAGGCATCCAATTTAGTTGAGGATCATAGTCATCAAAGGATGAATTAACTTCAAATCCATCAGCTCTAATATTCAACTCTCTCCCTTGGTCTCTGCCTACATATGATGGATAAACTAAACCTTCAAAAAGCAAATCGCCACTGCTCACAGCTGTGCCATTGGGTAAGAACCATTGGTCACCTTGTCTATATCCTACTACTTGATCCGATTCAGGGTCAGCCACATAAACTTTGTAATCATCGCCGATAGATTCTGACATTGTCTGTCCCGTGCGCTGAGCATGACCCGATGCTGTTTCGATTTCATAAAGAGCATATGGATCTTTAAGCACCTTGGTATTGGCATCATAGTAATCCAATCTCAGACCTACTCTGAAGATGATATCTTTATAAGTAAACTTATCTTGTAAGTATGCAGCTCCATAAATTGGTTGAAGAGGGGCTACCGTAAAGAGTTTATTTCCATTGGCCAATGTGTCGCTGAAGAAATCCTCAAACTTAGTACCGGCACCTATCTTGTTACCTAAGTAGTCGTAACCAAAATATACTATTAAACCTTGATCAGTGAGCTCAGAAGCATCAAACAAATCAAGACTAAGGTCATCAGGATGAATTTCATCTATATTTATGTAGTCATTAACTGACAAATTAAAGGCTTCTCTTACTCTCTGGTTGAAACCACCATAATTTTGCATATCAACAAGCGTCTGGTATTGCATGAATTCAGCATCAGGAAAACCAGGTATATCTTGTGTAAAAGTTCCTATGGCATCGGTCGTATCTATACCGGCAATGTGACTATTGGCCAAAAGTCTCCCTGCTACCCAAAGTCTCTCAGGTGCAACAAAATATAATCTTTGAAGCCTTTGCTCGTAAGTGACTCCAAGTTGTATGTTGTGCTTCCCGTTTTCGGAACCACCTGGTAAAAACTCGAATCCACTCGTAATATTAAATGTATAACGGTCGCTTTCGCCTTTTTGGAATGTATTATAAACCTGACCTACGTTGCTATAAAGTCCCCAGGCTGTATTCAAGTCATCGGTCGGGTCGCCATTGTTCATATTATACCTTGCAAGCACCGCATTTATACTTTCATCCGCTTGAAAACCCTCATCGGCGTCCGCCCTAAGGTCCGCTTGGTGATCCCAAGCGACACCGTTAATATCCAGAACCGGCATACCACCCCATGATGTCGGATCTTGTACTGGGGCGGCAATCGGCATCCATGATCTCTCTGTCTTACCGTAGTAACCATATCTAAAGAGATTGTCCTCATGACGAAAATCTTCCCTATTGCTAAATCTTTTTTGATACCCTAATTGCAATGAATAATGTGCATTTCGTAGTGAGGTGTTTTTCTGAGCCTTTTCTTCATCAGTAAGGGCTCCGCCATATCCTTGTTTTCCTAGCTTGTGACGGAATCTAAAGTTACCTCTGTATCCTTTGGTATAGTTGTAAGGATTATTTGTCCAATTTAAAAGTGACCATGCACCACTCGGTGTAAATCTATTCTGATTGTCATCATAACTTCCTGACAAGGTAATGTCAATATTATCGCTTAGGCGAGCATCCAACTTACCCGTAAGGTCTATCTGAGTCAGGTCATCATTAGGCCTTGCATCTAGAGTAGATGGAATATCGTCATTGGTCAATAGCTCAGCTGTAGGAAATAGGGAATTATTGATTCTAGTAACAGGATTGGTTTCTAACGCAGCGATCTTATCTTCACTCAACCTGTAAACACCAAATGCTGAGGGGCTGTTGTCATCAACTTTTCTATACTGACCAGCTAATCTAAAGCCTACGATTGAACGCCCTTCACTGTTCTTCATTATGGGTCCTGATACGTTGGCACTAAATAGATTAGATCCATAAGCATCAAGGAGTTCTGATGATTCTACTTCTATACCACCGGAAAATCTTTGTGATGGTCCTTTTGATGTAACAGAAATGATACCTCCTGTAACATCCCCATACTGAGCTTCGATACCTCCTGTAATTACCTGCATCTGTTCTATTTCTGATGTAGGTATCATAGCGGCACTACTTACCCTCACACCATCGATATAGTAGTAGGTTGCATCCGTCCTTGACCCTCTGACCGATATTGCACCTCCCTCCGTAGCAGAAAGACCAGCGGACGTTGCGGCAATCCCTGCTACACTCCTTGTGGGCAAAGCTCTGATAGACTCGGCTGTTACTGTCTTACCAGAAGTTGTATTGTCCTGCTCTATGAGCGGTACTTTGTAGTCTACAATCTCGATCGTCTGTGCGAGTACTCCTTCAGTGATCTGAAAGTCTAATCTATTTGATTTCCCACCCTTAACAACAACACCAACCTGCTTTTGGGGTGTAAAACCCACATAGCTAGCCTCGACTTCATAAGTCCCGGGTTCCAGTCCAGCAAGACTATAATTACCATCAAGATCAGTATCAGTACCCGTCATGAATACTTCATTCTTGAGCAACTTAATGGTAGCAAAGGGTAGAGTCTCCCCACTCGCAGCGTTGGTCACCTTACCTTCAAGTGAAGTTTGGGAGATCGCTAGTGATGAAACAAATAGTAGTAAAATGGTAGTTAGTAAAACATTCCTCATCTGATCAGATTTAATTCAGAATAAAAAGATCTTTCGTTAAAATATACGCAAGCTTCCATTCGTGTGAATGAAGCACACAATGTTAAAGAAATCTTATTGGTTTTCAAAACCCTCATGGTTTCCTGTCATATATATGTTATCGCCATACGTATCTTCAAATTAAGTCATTATTGAAGCCTTTATCGATTCTATTTTTAGAACTAGCGTATTTGCTATTTTAAAAAGAGACTCCTTTGTCCACCCTGCGACATGAGGGCTGAGGACGACGTTGTTTAAGTCAAATAATTCCCTGTACATCACTGACTCTCTTGTCGAATATAGTTCAGGTCTTTCATTTTCAAAGACGTCTAAGCATGCGCCACCTACCTTTCCGCTTTTCAAACCCTCTAGTAGGTCCCTTGTCCTGAGTACATTTCCTCTACTGGTATTGATGATAATTATACCGTCTTTACAATTCGATATCAATTTTTCATTTATCATTTCAAAAGTTTCTTGTGTCAAAGGAACATGGAGGCTGATTATATCTGATTCTTTAACCAGTGTTTGGAGATCAACCTTTCTCACCCAACGTAGGTCCTCGTCAAATTGCTCCTTGTATTTGTCGTATGAAATAACATTTAGACTTAGAGAAGACAATTTTCTAGCGAGACTGGAACCCACATTTCCCAAGCCTATGATTCCAAAGGTCTTGCCCTCTATCTCAAATCCCCGACATAATTCTCTATTCCAGGAAAAGGATCTCACCATTTTATCAGCCTTGATCAGCTTGTTGGATAGTGCCAATAACATTCCGATGACGTGCTCTGCTACAGCATTTCGGTTGCCCTCAGGAGAGTTAAAAACATGGATGCCCAATTCGGCAGCAGAATCCAAGTCTACTATCTCAAGCCCTGACCCCAGTCTACCAATAAATTTCATATTCTCAGCAATCTCCAGCAGGGGTCGATGCAAGACCGTCTTGCTATTAATAATGATCCCGGTGAGGGTCGGAAGAATATTCAAGGTGTCAGGGTAGGAAATATCAGGTCGATAATCAACGTCGAAAGACATCTTCCTCAGTGAATCTATCAAATGTGGGTGAACCTTATCTGAGATTAAGACTTTCAACATATCTTTTTTATCAAGTGATTTAATAGATGTCAAATATCTATATTTGTCGGTGATTCCAGAAGAGCCAGCCTGATGCCAAGAGACAAATCGATAAAATCCGTCCTCATCATAGGAAGCGGACCAATAATTATAGGACAAGCATGCGAATTTGACTACTCAGGAAGTCAAGCATCTCGATCATTAAGGGAAGAAGGAATAGAGGTGAGCCTCATCAATTCTAATCCGGCCACCATCATGACCGATCCTGTGACCGCTGATCACATCTACTTGCTACCTCTCACAATAGAAAGTATAGAATCAATTCTCAAAGAGAGGAAGATAGATGCTGTTCTTGCAACTATGGGAGGTCAGACAGCACTGAATCTAGCAATTGAGGCTGGAAAAGTAGGCTTGTGGGAGAAATACAATGTAAAGCTAATAGGGGTTGATCTTGATGCCATTGAGCTCACAGAAAATAGAGAAGCCTTTAAACAACACGTGATCAGTCTGGGACTAGATGTTGCTCCATCTTTTATTGCCAATAGCTTTCTTGAGGGTAAAGACGCTTCACAAACCATCGGATTTCCACTCGTTCTTAGACCCTCGTACACATTAGGTGGAACAGGAGGAGGCTTTGTCATGAAGCCCGATACATTCGATGATGCACTACGTCATGCGCTAGAATCGTCACCCACACATGAAGTATTGGTGGAAAAAGCTGTGCTGGGATGGAAGGAGTATGAGCTCGAGCTTCTAAGAGATGCAAATAACAATGTGGTCATCATATGTACAGTAGAAAATATAGACCCCATGGGCATCCATACAGGAGATAGCATCACGGTGGCTCCAGCCATGACATTGTCAGACACGGCATATCAAGAAATGAGAAATCAATCCATCATGCTGATGCGATCTCTTGGAAATTTTGCCGGAGGATGCAATGTACAGTTTGCCCTCAACCCTGAAACCGAGCAACTTATTTGTATCGAGATAAACCCTCGAGTGTCCCGATCTTCAGCACTGGCAAGCAAGGCCACCGGATATCCAATAGCGAAAATTGCTGCTAAACTGGCCATAGGCTACCACCTTGACGAACTTAAAAATCAAATTACCAAAACTACTTCGGCCTACTTTGAGCCGACATTGGACTACGTCATAGTAAAAATGCCAAGATGGAATTTTGATAAATTCTATGGCTCAGAACATACCCTAGGTCTTCAAATGAAGTCCGTAGGTGAGGTAATGGCCATTGGTCGAACTTTTCTTGAGGCCTTACAAAAAGCTTGTCAAAGCCAGGAAAACAACAGAAGTGGATTAGGAGCTGACAAGAAGGAATGGATAAGAACAGATGACATTCTCAGAAGACTAGAAGTCCCCAGTGATGATCGCGTGTACAGAATAAAGGATGCGTTGAGGTTAGGTGTTCCTTTGAGAACTATTCATAAACTGACGCTTATAGACCCTTGGTATCTAAAGCAGATTAAAAGGTTGGTACAGAAAGAAAATGAGTTGCAACGATTTAATGTTCCAGAAGATCTGACTGAGGAATTTCTAAGAGAGTTGAAAGTACTGGGTTACTCCGACGCACAGATAGCATGGGTAATGCGTGTTAAAGAAGAACATGTTACAAAGCGTCGAAAAGAACTAGGGATCATAAGAACCTATAAAATGGTTGACACATGTGCTGCTGAGTTTGAGGCACAAACTCCGTACTTCTATTCTACATTTGATACAGAAAATGAAAGCGTAGTTTCTGACAAGGAGAAAATCATAGTACTGGGCTCTGGGCCTAACCGTATAGGTCAAGGAATAGAGTTTGACTACTGCTGTGTCCATGGTCTACTGGCTATCAAGGAGGCTGGCTATGAGTCCATTATGATTAACTGCAATCCGGAAACCGTCTCCACTGATTTTGACATTGCGGATAAGCTTTACTTTGAGCCTGTTTTCTGGGAGCATATCGAGGAAATCATCGATCTTGAAAAACCCATAGGCATCATAGTACAATTGGGTGGTCAGACGGCTCTCAAACTTGCTGAGAAATTTCATAAAAAAGGAATTCCCGTATTAGGAACGTCATATGATGCATTGGATTTGGCTGAGGATCGAGGAAGGTTTTCTGACCTTCTCAAGGAACTTGAAATACCATATCCCAGGTACGGAACAGCCAAAGACGCAGATGAGGCGATAGCGGTTGCTCATGAAGTATCGTACCCTGTATTGGTGCGACCATCTTATGTCTTGGGTGGTCAGCGAATGCGTATTGTCATTAATGACGACGAGCTAGAGCGTCATGTCTTGAGCATTTTTAAACACATGCCTGATAATAAGGTGTTGATTGATCAGTTTCTGGAAAGGGCTCAAGAAGCTGAGATCGATGCCATTTGTGACGGAGATGATGTGCATGTTATGGGCATCATGGAACACATAGAGCCGGCCGGTATCCATAGTGGTGACAGCTCCGCTGTGTTGCCTACTTTTAGCTTGTCTGACGAGGTACTTGAGAAGATGAAGGATTATGCACGTCAGTTGGCTTTTGCATTGAAGATAAGAGGTCTGATAAATGTCCAGTTTGCCATAAAAGGGGAGGAAGTTTACGTGATAGAAGCTAATCCTCGTGCATCACGTACTACTCCATTTATTGCCAAAGCGTATCAAGTGCCATACCTCAAAATCGCTACCCACGTGATCATGGGAACCAAGAAATTGAAGGATTTTGAAATGATCAAAAAACTTGAAGGCTATGCCATTAAGGTGCCGGTATTCTCCTTTGATAAGTTTCCCAATGTAGATAAGCAACTCGGTCCAGAGATGAAGTCTACGGGTGAGGCCATCAGGTTTATTGATGATCTGAATGATCCTTTCTTTAGGGAGCTTGAAAGAAATAGGAGTATTTATCTGTCCAGATAAGATCCAAAAATGACCAAAACAGGATGATCTCATCCATGCTGTTCCATTCTATTTACTTACCCCGCCTAAACCTGTCTAACGGGACTGTTCCATATACCTAAGAATTAGTTTTTGACGTGAACATCCATTTGTGGGAATGGGATTCCGATATTGGCTTTATCAAACTCTTTCTTGACATTTTCCTGCATATAAAACATGGTGTCCCAGTAATGCTCACTTTTGACAAAGGGTCTCGTAGCCAGATTTACAGAATTATCTGCCAGCTCTGCAACGACAACTCCCTGAGTCGGGTCATCAAGAATGTACGGACAGGATTCTCCTACTCGAAGAATAACGTCTCTTGCCTTATCTATGCTATCATCATATCCTATCCCGAAGGTGAGCTCCACACCCACTATGCCTTGGCCAGATATATTGGTAATGGTATTACCAGTTACATTGCTATTGGCAACATATATACGTTTATTATCGAGTGTTGCCAGAGATGTGCTAAAAGCATTAATTGCTTCTACTGTGCCTACACTTCCACCGCCTAACTCCACGAGGTCGCCTACATTGTAAGGCTTAAATATCATCAACATCACCCCACTCGCAAGATTGCCCAGACTACCATTGAGTGCCATGCCTATGCCCACCATTAAGGCACCCAAAATGGCGACAAATGACGTGGTCTTAAACCCGAGAATTTCCACTGCCGAAAATATTAATAGGACTTTCAAAGCAACGCTCAAGAGTGATTTTAAGAATCTAGAAAGAGAGATATCCATTCCATGTCGATGCATTAGTCCCTCAGTAATCCTAACGATACGGTTGATTACCCAAAATCCTAAAAGCAGAGTCAAGGCTGCAAGAAAAACTTTTGGGGCAAATGCGATGGTCATGTCGGCCACTTTGTCAGAAATCTTAGCTATGTCAAAATTCATATTCAGTGTTTTGATTTATGAAGTGTTTTAAAAAATATACTACATTGACGTAGATGGACACAAAGAAGTCACGAAAAAATAAGCTAACCAAAGAAGAAGGGTTAAATAAGCTTAGAAAATTTTGTGCTTATAGAGATCGATGCCATCATGAGGTAAGGTATAAGCTGATCGAATATCAAATCTATGGAGATGACCTGGAGGTCATCATGGCTGAGTTGATAGCCGAGGATTTCCTCGATGAGGAGCGCTTTACGCGATCCTATGTGGGAGGAAAGTTCAGGATAAAAAAATGGGGTAAAAACAAAATCATTGCGGAGCTCAAGAAACGACAAATAAGTGCCTATTGTATAAAAAAGGCCATGGCCATGATCGAAGATGAAGAATATCAGCACGCACTACATTATATCCTCTCAAAAAAGGTAAGAATATCTAATCTTGACATGGCAGATGCCAGGGATTTTCAAAAACTATATCGTTATGGAATTTCACGTGGCTATGAACCGGGACTAGTACAGAAAGTGGGAAATGAGATAAAAGATTTTGCTTAGTGTCTAATCAACATTACACCGGAATTGCTTTCATTTTGATCTATTTACTTTTTGCCTTTGTTTGTTTCAGGTTCTACAAAAAGGCAAACTGGAGTTTTTGTCTTGTGTCTATTATTGTTCTCGGAATATCCCTCAGGGTTGTTGTAGCATTTGATCCATTTCTTCATTTCTGGGATGAAAGATACCATGCACTAGTAGCCAAAAACTTATTAGATTATCCCTTCAAGCCAATGCTATATTCAATTCCCCTTCTTGAATATGACTATAAAAATTGGGCCGGAAACCATATATGGCTTCACAAGCAACCCGTCCCTCTCTGGGCAATGGCCCTCAGTCTTTGGACTTTTGGTAAATCTGCCTTTGCTGTCCGTATTCCGTCCATTATTCTCTCTTCGCTGGGGATAGTATTTACCTACAAGATTGGTAAGCATCTTTTTAGTCAAAAAGTCGCAATCATTGCTGCTTTTTTGTTTTCTATTAATGGTCTCATTCTTGAGCTTTCAGGAGGACGTCAAGCCACCGATCATATTGATATATTCTTTTTGGGTTTTATTACCATCGCTGTTTATTGCGCTCTAAAATTTGCCGCTACCAACAAAGGAATATTCAATTTTCTATGTGGTGTTTTTTTAGGCCTGGCCATTCTGTCGAAATGGCTTCCTGCATTGATAGTTTTACCCATTTCGATTTTGGCTTTACTCCAATCTGGTAAGTTGACGATGAAGGAGATAGCTAGACCTTTTCTAATATTATTACTTACGGTAGTTGTAACCACGCTGCCTTGGCAACTGTATATCCACAATTCATTTCCATTGGAGGCAGCTCGTGAAGGCAATTACAATCTGCTACATTTTACATCTGTCCTTAAACCTCATGGTCATCCCATCTATTATCACTTTGACAGAATGAGAATAATTTTCGGAGAATTAATTTATCTACCAGTAATATGGTTGATTTGGATTACAGTCAAAAAGAAAAACAACTACAAGTATTGGATACTACTAATCTGGATAATTATTCCCTTTGTGTTCTTTTAGTTGGCCAAAACTAAAATGCAGGCCTATACCATATTTACTGCTCCTGCAATATTCATTTTAACTGCTTATTTCATTGTTTATCTTGGTTCGATTAAACGTCAACTACGATTCAAATTTCTACCGCCCTTACTTGTTTTCTTACTTCTTACACTACCTATCAGATATTCATTGGAAAGAATAAAACCATTCGACTTATTCCAACCGACGCCACAGTGGTTGATTAATGTAAAACATCTAAATGAAAGTGTTCTTGACAAGAAGAAGGTCATTTTTAACACTATTCACCCCATTGAAACCATGTTTTATACTGAATTTATAGCATACGAGGTGCTGCCATCTCCGTTAATTTTAAAGGCTATAAACGCAAAAGGCTATAAAGTATATATCAGTCAAGAAAAAGAAATACCAATAGATTTCAGAGGTCTAGATTACGCAAACATCATTGATTTAGGAACCCACTAATATCTACATCAACGTCGTTTCCTTATAATCATATGGATCAGGATAATCCGTATTGTAGTGCAATCCCCTACTCTCTCGTCGCATCTCAGCAGCCTTGGTTACCAGAAATCCTATGGTGATCAAATTTCGGAGCTCGCACAACTGTGGTGAAATCGTCGTATTGATGTAGAGCATCTCGGTCTCTCTATACAGGAGTCCCAGCCTATCAAGTGCCCTTTTAAGCCTGACGTTGGTTCTTACAATTCCTACATAGTAGCTCATTATCTCCTTGAGTTCTTTCCAACTCTGAGTAATGAGAACCATTTCCTTGGGGTCAAGGGTGCCTTCTGCGTCCCAGTTGGGTATTTTATGATTAATCTCTAAACCATCAATACACTCGGCAATGGCTCTAGCACACCGCTCTCCATAGACCATCCCTTCTAGGAGGGAATTTGATGCCAACCGATTGGCACCATGAAGTCCTGAGCAGGTACATTCTCCAGCAGCGTATAGATTAGCAATAGACGTCCTGCCCAAAGTATCTACGAGAATGCCTCCACATACATAGTGACAAGCCGGTACCACAGGGATCATGTCCTTGAATATGTCGATGCCTATGCTTTTGCACTTGTTATAAATATTGGGAAAGTGCTCCAGAAATTCTTCGTGGTCCAGATGAGTACAATCAAGACACATGTGCTCTGCCCCAGAGATTTTCATCTCATTGTCAATGGCTCTGGCTACAATATCACGAGGAGCCAATGACAACCTCTCGTCATACTTCTGCATGAATTCATTGCCATCCGGTGTCTTTAATACTCCACCAAATCCCCGTACAGCTTCTGAAATGAGAAAGTCTGGGTTTTCGTTGACAGGATTAAAAAGTGCTGTAGGGTGAAATTGGACAAACTCAAGATTAGCAAGCCTGCCTTTCGCTCTATAGACCATGGCCATTCCATCACCGGTCGCTATGACGGGATTGGTGGTGTTTTGATATATCTGTCCAGCTCCACCAGTACACAAGACTGTAGTTTTGGCGAGAAATGTTTCAATGTCGTTGCTCTCTTTATTGAGAACATAAGCACCATAACACTCTGTATCCGGACTTAGTCTTGTGATATTTCTTCCGAGATGATGCTGTGTTATGATGTCTAATGCAAAATAATGTTCATGAATCGTGACATTTTTGTATTCCTGGACTTTCTCGTTGAGGGATCGTTGTATTTCCCATCCTGTGATGTCTTTGTAATGCAGGATTCTGTTTTCAGAATGACCCCCTTCCCTTCCCAAGTCATAAGTCCCATCATCTTCTTTATCAAATTTAGTCCCCCAGCCGATGATCTCCTCTACTCTTTTGGGACCTTCTTCCACGACAATTTTCACAACTTCATTATCACAAAGGCCATCACCTGCATCCAGTGTATCAGCAATATGCTTTTCATGATTGTCAACACTGTGGTTCCATACCGCCGCAACACCTCCTTGTGCATATCGAGTATTGCTTTCCCCACTGTTGGTTTTAGTGAGGACAGTGATCGATAGATCTTTTCTTTTTTCAGCAAGTTTGATAGCAAGGGTAAGTCCTGCCACTCCTGCTCCTATAATAAGTACATCAGACTGATTCACTTAGAAGTATTAGTTAATGAAGTAATTTAAGAATATGCTATTAAACCCAATTATTGCATTGGGAATTAATGAAATCCTATCTCAAGGTATGGAAAGAGTAAATAATCAATGCATTGTCCTTATATTTTTGGAATAATATGACTATTCATTTGAGAAAGTGGCAAAGAACTTCTGTCAATGTTAATTCCATTTTTACTGGATAGTAGGCTATTGCGACGAAGGGGAGTTCTTGATTCTTGTGCATAAAACACCCTCGTTACGAATCCTAATGAATTAATTGAGTTAAATTCAAAAGAAACTAGGAATCGAATTATGAACATCCTATTTGTAGAACCATACTATACCGGAAGTCATAAGCAGTGGATAGAGGGGTATGCAACCCAATCATCCCATAATGTAGATAAAATCTTCCTACCAGGTAGACACTGGAAATGGCGCATGCATGGCGGTGCCGTCACACTTGTAGAAGAATACTCCACTCTTGACAAAAAATACGACCTGATCATCTGCTCTGACATGCTTGACGTGGCGCTATTCAGGTCACTCGGTCGTCCATCGTGTCCCGTAATCACTTATTTTCATGAAAACCAACTTACCTACCCAAAGTCAACCTCTGACACGGACAATCTCACTGGCAGGGACAATCACTACGCATGGATAAATTATACATCTGCATTGGTGTCTGATTATACATTCTTCAATTCTCATTATCATAAAGATATCTTCTTGAGATCCCTAGCGTCCTTCTTAAGGAATTTTCCAGATCACCAAAACCTGAACAGCATTGAAGAAATATCAGCTAAATCACAAGTGCTCCATTTGGGATTAGATCTGTTATCGCTAGACCAGTCCTCTGTAAGCAACTATGACATCCCTGTCATTCTGTGGAATCATCGATGGGAGTACGATAAAAACCCAGATCTATTTTTCTCTACTTTAGTAAAACTAAAAGATGCCGGGAGTAAATTTAAACTAGTAGTATGTGGTCACTCTTCTCGCTCCGTTCCTGATATATTTCATATATCAAAAGAGGCCTTGGTTGATAACACAATTCATTGGGAACCCGTCACATCCAGAGGAGAATACGCCGCCTTGCTCGGAAAATCAGACATCATACCTATGACCAGCAATCAAGATTTTTTTGGAATTTCCTTTGTTGAGGCGGTCTACTCTGGATGTCTGCCGATCATTCCAAATCGTCTTGCCTACCTAGAGCATTTTAACGACACCGAACTACCGATTGTTTTTCACAATGACAACGAGCTCTATGTATCATTGAAGGAAGTGATAGACACATGGCCGCAAAAAAAGAAATCTTTTAAAGATGATATGATCAAATATGACTGGTCGGTAAAGACAATTGAATATGATGACCTCTTTGGCGGCTTTGTCTCTTAAAAAGAGGCTTATATTTATCCTCTAAAATTGATTTATTGTCATCATCTTATCATCCAGAAGTTTATTGGTCTGAAGTTGCCAGACGTATCAAGAATCGTAAAGGTCATAATGTTCTGGCTGGAGACGACAGTCCATACTATAGATATAAGAGAACCAAGTTCTTAGCCCTGATAGATGAAGTAGGATGGGGAAATCAACGGGTTATGGAATTGGGAAGTGGTCCGGGTGGTAACCTAGCTAAAATTCTAACCAAGAAACCATTACAGCTGGTCGGCGTAGATATCTCAGAAGAAATGATAAACATCGCCTCGGAAAACTTGGAATCACCAATCTTATCATTTTACAAGACCGATGGAAAGACTATTCCTTTATCAGATCAATGTTTCGACTTAGTTTTTTCAGCTACTGTTCTCCAACATAATACGGACGAAGAAATGATGAAGGATATCTTACGTGAAATGTGTCGAGTCAGCGATAATAAAGTCTACCTTTTTGAACGAATCGAAAATCGCCTCACGGGGGATGAACTATGCATGGGAAGGCCTATAGAATATTATAAACGTATATGTAACGCGGAAGGATTTGAGTTAAGGTCTGTTTCATTTATAAATATCCAAACTAGTTATTGGGTCTGTGGAATAATCAGAAATACCTTTAATCGATCATCGCGTAAAGAAGGTGAAATGGAAAGTCGGCTATCTAGTAGAATCCAATCTGTACTCCTTCCCATTACATCAATCCTTGATAAAATATTTCCGGCCAAGCGGGATTTGGCAAGATTAGAATTTGTAAGAACCACTTGATGAGAATAGGCGTCAATGTACGTGTCTTGCTCAAAGATCGCATGGAGGGTATTTGCAGATACACACATGAGACTCTCTCGCGTATGGTGATAAATCATCTCGATGATGAGTTCGTGCTTTTTTTCGATCGTCCTTATCATGAAGACTTTGTCTATGCCTCCAATGTTACTCCAGTAGTTATAGGGCCTCCGGCTCGGCATCCGATACTTTGGTATTGGTGGTTTGAAATATCACTTTCCCGGGCTATAAAGAAGCATCAAGTTGACGTCTTTCTTTCTCCAGACACTTACATGAGCCTTTGCTCATCGGTGCCTACAGTCCTCGTAACTCATGATCTTGCATACATCCGTTATCCTGAGCATATTCCATTCCTCACCAGAGAATATTATAAGCACTACTTTCCTCTTTTTCATCAAAAGTCTCGACGCAGTATTGCCGTATCGGAATTTACAAAGAGTGACATGGTCCGACAATACAAGATTTCACCAGATCAGATAACTGTTGCTTATAACGCAACGCCCCCAGGATTCACCTCCCTCACCTCAGAGGAAAAAATCCTTGTGAGAAACAAGTGGAGTGCAGGTCAAAAATATTTTGCTTATGTCGGGTCTATCCATCCACGAAAAAATGTTGCCCGTACAATCAAGGCATTTGATTTGTTTAGAAGAAAGAATGAGGACAACAACTTTAAGCTTGTTATCATGGGCAGAATGGCCTGGCGGACACAGGAATTTGAAAACGCATTAGATTCCAGTCCATTTAAAAGTGATATTATCCACATCCAACCCAATGACTTACAGCTGAGGGAGATTCTTGCAGCAAGTGAGGGTCTCATTTACGTTTCATTGTTTGAGGGATTTGGTATTCCAGTGCTCGAAGCCATGGCCTGCGATGTGCCTGTGATAACGAGCAAAGATAGCAGCATGGAAGAAGTCGTATCTGACGCTGCCTTGCTCGTCAATCCGCTAGACATTGATGATATTGCAGGAGCAATGTCGACACTATTAATAGAGAAACCAAGACTAAAGTTGATCAGTAAAGGAAGGGAAAGAGTGAGGGTGTTTGACTGGTCAAAGTCATCAGATGTTATTTATCAGACATTAAAAAAAGTATACGATGAAGGACAAAGTTAGTTACGTCATTTTACGGCTTGAAGAAAACGCTACCGTTTTCAGTGGATTACTCAGCAAAGACAATGTAATGGATGTCAAGTGGAAACCATCTCGAGATCAATGGTGCTTACTAGAAATCATGTGTCATCTGAGAGATGAAGAAAAGGAAGATTTTAGGGTTAGAGTCAAGAGTGTCCTCAACGATCCTTCCACTCCACTTCCACCATTTGATCCTAGTGTATGGGTAGAATCGAGAAAATACATTGAACAGGAATTTGATCAAGTGCTAGATGATTTTCTAGAGGAGCGGAAAAAATCAATAGCTTGGTTGAAAACAAAAGTTGGTGAAGACTGGACATTGTACCTTGACCATCAACATTTTGGTCAACTGAGTGCATTCCGGTTTTTGAGTAATTGGCTGGGGCATGACTATCTTCATATTCGTCAAATAACAAGATTGAAGAGGTGGTTTCTACAAAATCTCTCAGATCATGATCTCGATTATGCGGGAAAATGGTAGGAATAAGGCACTTAACTTCTACGCTTTTACCTTATTTCTCGAATACAAGTAGAAGATTGCCCCTACTCCCAGAATTACGAACGCAATAGATAGATACTGGGCGAGTGAAAAATCCATAGGACCGTATCTGTCGTTTACCCTGATAAACTCAATAAAAAATCTCTCTACACCATAAAGAGCAACAAATAAAAAGAAGATGACTCCTCCTACCTTGATTCTTTTTCTAAGAAACCAAAGTATTCCAAAGATGGCACCAGACATGATAATCTCATAAAGTGGTGTCGGAAAAACTCCAGGAGAAAGTCTATTGCAGTAATTCCAATCACACCCTTCGATGGCGATACCTTGATTGATAACATTATGGGGGTATTCGTAAGACCATAGCCAGTCTGGCAAGAAAAACCATCCTGGGCTGGCTGCGGCATTGGCAATACCCCAGTCTCCATCACCTGAGAAGTGGCATCCCATTCTACCTACAATGTAGCCCATAATGATAGCAAGTGCTGCTGCGTCTATGACATGGATTACTGGCAGTCCCTTTTTGTAGATATAGTAAATACAAACTGCAGAACCCACAATCAAGCCTCCGTAAATAGAAAGACCACTTCCCGAGAATATCTGGCCTATCGGATCTTCAAAGAATGGCTGAGAATTTTCTACAATGGATAAAAGCCTAGATCCTAAGACCCCACTGATGGCGGCAACAACCGTTATATCCCCAATCATCTGATGGGGAAAATGGTTTACCTGCTTTTTTCCTTCACCCCGGCTTGTGTATTGTTTCATACCAGCATAGTAAGCATAGCCACCAATTGCTAAGCCTGCCAGTACCCCAATAAGAAGATTTCCTGCCCCTGAGAATACAATCGAGGACGGGTCATTCTTGAATGCGTCAAAAGCCAAAATGATCGCTGGAATTTTCCATCCAAAGAAGAAACCTATCAATCCATTGATTAGGGTGGATGATATGACGCTAGATTTTTTAAGCTCGATTGTCTTAATCGTAGGTTTTAAAATTCCTTCATTTTCCTTTCTAATGAATTCTAATCTCAGTATATATGCACTGGCGAAAAATGCCAAAGCCAGAAAGAGACCAAATGTTTTGAATATCGCGGTCCAGTTGTCGACATTCGTTCCCAATAAATCGTAAAAAAAATAGGAGAGATCAGGATACATATTGTTGTTTTAGAGAAAGCGAAAGTAAATAATCTTTGAAAAAAAAGTTAACCTATTATTGAATAAGAAATTTAATATCACCCTTATGGTAAAACGATGTTTCCTCGCAATAGCTTTTTTAATGACTTCATTGCTCGTGATAGCGCAAGATGGATTCAACCCTTATGCGGGCTTGGTCTTTTCTTCAAATAGAGATGCAGCCGCAACCACCAATGGAGATGCGCAGATGGGTTTCTTAATAGGTATAGATGCGCGTATCACTAAGGATCAGCCGCAGTTTATCATTGGTGGACAATACATTCAAATGTCCCTTCTCGGTGCAGGTGACTCATTCTTTGGTCATGAACAATCTCTCAAAATCCTCAAAGGAAGAATAGGAGCAGGCATGACGATCAAAGAATTTTCCAGAGACATGAGGCTGAGAGGTAGAGTCCTTGGAAGTTTGGACTACACTTACTTATATCAGTCTGATGTCATTTCCGGACGTGCTAGTCATAGGCGAATTAATGATGCCGTCATTGGTGTTCTAGGTGGACTAGGTCTTGATTATGGTAAGATTACCTTTGATCTAGAATATGAAGCTGGTTTAATAAACTACTACTACAAGGAACCCAATTCTAAACAAGACTACTTTACCTTTCACGTAGGCTATTTGTTCTAAGAGGGAAGTTGTGCTTCTTCTACAATGCTGGCCATCATAGTATTGCTATTGTTAGTAGATAGTTGTACGTGTCGTATTTTGCCGATTAATTCATTGACTAGAGTCGTTTCTACCTTGATATAGTTATCCGTCCAACCAGTCATCAGACCATCTTTCTTTGATTTCTCAAATAGTACAGGCCGTACATCACCATTATGTTGCTGATAAAACTTGCTTTGTTTGATTTGTGAAAGATTTCTCAAGGCTTCATTGCGTTCCCGTCTTATATTCATGGGGACTGACTGAGGCATCACCAGCGCTCTAGTATTTCTCCTTTCGGAATATGTAAAAACGTGGAAGTAAGACACGTCAACTGATTTAAGAAATTCATGTGTCAGTTTAAAATCTTCATCACTCTCACCGGGAAAGCCAACAATAACGTCAACACCGATAGCAGCATCTGGCAGCAATTTCCTGATTGTGCTTATTTTCTTACGATACAATTCCGTATCATATCTCCTACTCATCAAACGCAAAATTTTGTCCGATCCAGACTGTAGAGGAATATGAAAGTGTGGTAAGATTTTTTTTGATTTTGCAACAAAGTAAATAATATCTTGCGAGAGGAGATTAGGCTCTATCGATGATATTCTATATCTCTCAATTCCCTCAACCGAATCCAGAGCTCGTGCCATGTCTAGAAAATCTTCCTTTCCTCTTTTTCCATCTACTGTCCCAAAATCTCCCAAATTGATTCCTGTAAGGACTATTTCCTTTATTCCATGGCCAGCGATTTCCGATGCTTGACTTAATACATGGCGAATACTATCACTTCTACTTTTTCCTCTAGCTTGAGGTATGGTACAGAACGAGCACTTGTAGTCACAACCATCTTGAACCTTAAGGAAGGATCTAGTCCTGTATCCACTCGAATAGGTAGAGATAAAACTAGTGACATCATTGATGTCTCCGGCAAAGGATCTTGCCTCACCTGGCATGCCTCCAATGGTCTCAAGATGGTCAATGATGTTGAATTTTTCAGCTGCTCCGAGAACCAGATCAACTCCTGGGATGTTCCTAATCTCATCGGGTTTGAGCTGAGCATAACAGCCGATGATGACTATCTTTGCTTCGGGATTAAACCGCAGCGCTCTCCTCACTTCATACCTGCATTTTCTATCAGCAAAGTCGGTGACACTACAAGTGTTGATGACATAAATGTCAGCACCCTGGTCAAATCCAAGCACAGAATAGCCCTTATCCTCAAATCTACTCTTGATCGTAGATGTTTCTGAGAAGTTGAGTTTACAACCTAGGGTGTGAAAGGCCACAGTTTTTGGTGTTGCCACTTTTAAGTAAAATTTAAGAGACAAAATTAAACGAATATTGACTGAGATCCATTAATGCCATTAAGAATCTAAGTATTTATAGGGCGGCTTATTGCATATATCCTACCTTTACATATTAATATAAATATGATATGAAGCACGGTTTCCTTGTTTTGTTTTTAGCATTGAATGGTTTCTCTGTTTACAGTCAATCTGGCTATACCAACAAAGAACGCATTGATGTTTTAAATCACTTTGTGGAGTTTACCAATGAGAGCATCAATGGAATGCTTGTGATAAATCATTTGCTGATGTCTCTTAATCAAGATGTCAATGAATATATAGATCTCCCTCAACATAGTATCGGGTTATCACAATACGGCATGTTTGAAATTAATGTGTTTGATGACTCTGGAATGTCACCTGAGGGTACACCCAATTCAATTTTTAAAAAGTGCATGGCTTATCCCAATATTGAAAGGGTTGCATCCGATAACTTAATTTCATTGGCCAAGGAAATTAATGCCCTCTGCAATAAAAGCAATATTTTGTTTCATGGTATTTCTACTTACATCAGTTCCCATGATTTATCTGAGACGGATGCCTTAAACACAACTTTTGATAAACTTGAAAAAGCCGTTGAACTTTTCGATCGATTTGGGGAATTAAGGGAGCTGGTAGCATCGGAATTAAGAAAGCTTACTACAAACCAGGTGGAAAGCCCACACCTAGAATTGTATCAGCTATTTAATGAAACTCATGCCGAACTGGTGAACATTGCCTATTCAGTAAAGGAATCCAAAGACAAAAAACTAAAGGAGCGAATAAGTCATGTGACCACAATTATTGACAAGCTTCGCATCAAACTCAATGCTTCTCCATACTCTCAGGCTCCGAATCTAAATATTCATAAGAAAAAAATATTTGAGAGCATCGATCGACTATTAGGATTTGGGAATAAATATGCCAATTATACTCCCGCCGACTCTTCTTACTCATTGTATGGTCGGAATTTTTTCTGGTACAATATAGAGATGATCACCTGCGTCAATGCGTATGGTTCCGGATACGCACCTGAGATGAACCATATAATAGACAAGCTCGGCATGCCTTACTTGCATTTTGTAGAGTTGCCTCACATTTTTAAGATCATGTATCCAAAAAAATTGAGAGACAGTGATCTATTTGTAAGTTCGGATGAAATGGTTGAAGAAATTCCAGACAAGTTAAACGATCGGACCATCGTTACAAATACCCAGGTGATCGAAGTAGACTCATCGGTACTGGAATTGAATTTATATGATCACATGATCCAAGATGGGGACATTATTGCTCTCAATTTTAATGGAGACTGGATAATGGAAGATCATTCGCTTGAAAGCAAGCCAACTAAGATCAAATTACAACTTAATGAAGAAGGAAAGAATTTCCTAATTCTGCATGCTGAAAGCGTCGGGAAAAAACCACCTAACACTATGGCGATCTCTTACGTCTATAAAGGAAAACGGCAAAAAAATCTCATGAAGTCTGACCTCAGGGCAAGTGAGATGATAGAGATAAGAATCGCCAAGTAAAGTTTTAGATATATTTTTTAACAGCTGCTAGACCGTCAAGGATATGAACCTTGTCGGGAAGAGATAAGACTTCACTTCTAACTGCATATCCGGTAAGTAATAATTTGGTAGGTTTTATTTTATCAGCAAGCCCGTTGACATAATCCTGAAGTGAGGTGTCTTTTGGCAAATGATTGATAATGGTGAAAGCAAAGTCTGATCTTGTTTTACGGCAGACATCTTTTACCTCATTCGTGGTAATTCCTGTACTTAGGTTAACTACTCTACACCCCCATAAGACCAGCATATAGTGTAGATACAAGAGACTCATTTCATAAGTCTCCCTGTCAGGCAAGAATAGAATAAATACAGGTTTCGATATGCCCTTTTTATTGACGTTGTTGATGGCCAAAACGATCCTTCTTTTCATCAAACTCAACACAAATTTCTTATGTACACTACTTATTGATCCCGATATCCACATGATTCCAAGCCTGTCAAGCAGGGGATAGATCATCTGACACATGGCATTTTCTAATCCCGATTGTTCTATGTAATTGTCTAATATCTCTAGAAATCTTCTCTCATCCAGATTGTCAATCGCTTCCAAAAAATGCTCCATACCCAACTGATCCTTACCTAGGGTCTCTGACCGATAATCTGATACTAGCGACTTTATTTTATCCTCAGAAAGACAGGCTATCTTCGAAATTTTAAAGCCCTTACGATTTAGAAAAACAGCATTCATCAACAATTCAATATCTTCATCTCGATAAAACCTGGCGTTGCTACTCGATCTATGGGGTTTTAAAAATCCATACCTCTTCTCCCACATACGTAATGTATGTGCCTTGACCCCTGACATTCGCTCTATATCACTAATGGAGTATGTATTCATGAATTGATAGATTCTGTGTTATTTTCACTTTTTGTACGGAAACATCAACGAAATCGCCAACAGATTGTTCTGATGAGGTGTTCAAAATTGTACTGTACTACTAAATCGAGTAAATGAATATAGGAATTGTATGCTACCCCACTTTTGGTGGTAGTGGGGTTATTGCAACGGAACTGGGAAAGGGTCTTGCAGCACAGGGACATAATATTCACTTCATTACCTACAAGCGTCCAGTGAGACTAAGTAGTTTCCAGGAGAATATTTATTATCATGAGGTAACGTCCCTAGAATATCCATTATTCGAATATGCCCCTTATGAGACTTCACTGGCGAGTAAACTAGTAGATGTGGTACAATTTGAAAATCTTGATTTGCTGCATGTACACTATGCTATACCGCATGCTGCAGTTGCATATATGGTAAAAATGATTCTCCGTGATCTGGGTAAAAACATCCCGGTAGTCACCACACTTCATGGAACTGACATTACACTCGTAGGTGAGGACAAGTCGTTTTCGCCAGTAGTCAAGTTTAGTATCAACCACTCAGATGGCGTCACTGCTGTATCACAATATCTGGAACAACGAACACGAGATGTTTTCAATATTGATTGTGACATCAAGGTTATCTATAATTTCATTGACTTTTCACGTTTCAAAAAAACGGACAAAGATCATTTCAAGAAAGCCCTTGCACCGCATGGAGAGAAGATATTGGTTCACACCTCAAATTTCAGAAAGGTTAAGAGGGTCGAAGATGTAATAAAGGTATATGCCCAAGTACATGAGAGAGTTTCATCTAAGCTCCTCCTCATAGGTGATGGGCCAGAAAGAAAGAGGTTAGAAGATTTATGCCGTCAGATGGGCTTGTATGAGGATATTCGGTTTCTAGGTAAGCAAGATGCTGTTGAAGAATTATTAGCAATTAGCGATTTGTTTCTAATCCCGTCTGGTGAGGAGAGTTTTGGTCTGGCCGCACTTGAGGCCATGGCTTGTGAGGTTCCAGTAATCTCATCAGATGTAGGAGGCTTACCGGAGGTCAATGAAGACGGAGTCACTGGTTATCTGTGCAAACTTGGAGATATAAAAGGAATGGCTGACAGGTCGGTCGAGATTCTTAGCAATCCTCATCTATTGTCAGAGATGAGTGGGAATGCTCTACAACGAGCCAAAGAGTTTGATATAAAAAAGATATTGCCTGTTTATCTTGATTACTATCAAGAGGTTATTGAGAGAAGCACTGCTTCTAGTTGATTATCAAAATCTTGGTTACAAATGAATCGGGCGTATCGAAACTACTGGCACCAGCACTAAACACTAAATATACTCCTGATGCTGCTCTTTGTCCATTATAATCATTGCCATCCCAGATCGCTTGTCCTCCTAGGGCTGTGGTTTCATAAATCAATTTTCCTCCTATATCGGTGATTTTGACATCTGCATCACGGGCCAGTCCTTTGATGGCAATAGGTCCCTTATAGTCAGGTCTCACTGGGTTGGGGAAAGCATAGACGGGTTCTTCATGTCTATTTACTTTAGAACCTAATGTTTCAGTCCTTATCGATTGCAGTCCCTTTTCAGAGGAGATAAACATCTCTCCTGATATATCATTAAAGTTCATGTCGATAATGTTGTTGTCAAATAATGGAGAATTGTCTACGCTATAATGTGCTATCTGCTCTTCACCACTTGGAGATTGAACAAAAATCCCATTCCGCGTTCCAAACCACTTCCTGTTAGCCCCATCAATGGCAATTGTTTTTATTTCCTCAGTTTCTAGTAGGAAGGCAGCAATGCTATCTTGCAGCACCAATCTCTTAGATCCTCGACAGTCTGACTCAAAGACCGAGCCACCACAATCAAATACGACAGGTCCTTCAATGGTCCCCACCCATACATCTCCATTGTGATCCATGGCTAGGCAATTGACAATATTAGAATTGAGTTCGCTGTTGCCGGTGCTGATGATACGTGGAGGTCTGTCATCCGTAGGATTCTGGACAGTACCATTGTCATCATAAACGAGTACTCCTCCGGCACTTCCCACGATCATGAACCACTTGTATCCATTCTGATCAACAATAACTTGTGCAAGGTATTTGCTTCCCGGAACATTGAAGGAATGCCATGTCTCATCGGCTGTAAAAACAGAAATGGGTTCTGGCGCTCCAAAATTTGAGATCCACAAGTCACCGTCATCCCACGCCAAACCGGAAACTCTTGTCGTATGAGAATCCCCTAGAGTCTTTTGTAATGATGAATTGTCTACTGTAAAAAACTGAGACTCCTGGGTAGTTGTATTATACTCCATTAGTCCAGCTCCATAGCTTCCTATAAACAATTTATCAGTTGCAGGATCAGGTAGGATTGTGTAAAAATTGATAAAGTTACTATTACGAATACCTTGATGATTCTGCTCATTTATAAATGACCAGTCTTTGTCTTTAAGAATATAAAATCCGTCTCTATTTGCCTGTACTGTAAATATCTCTGAGACCCCACCAGTAGCGCCATAGACAACATTGTCTTCAAAAGCTATCTCAGAAATGCTATTGCCGTTGATCGTGCTTGTTGTAAATCGTATACAAGGATCGTGTGGTCCATCGCTTCTCCTTAACTCATTCCATTCATCGCCATACCATATATTACCATTGTTATCCTCGAGGATTGCAGTGGTTCTATTGGGGCATCCACTCTGACCCCATTCCTGTGTGCCGTCCATCGCAAGAAACAATATTTCACTTTCAACGAATGGATCCTTAGAACCCCACATGAGGTACTGATGTCCGGAAGTAAGATATACCGGATCAAAGCCAGTAGGCGTCGTTGCTATAGAATCAAAAGTCAAATTATCCTCAGAAGAGTAGAGAATCGTATCGACAGATACATAGAGCTTACCATCAAACCATTCTGTGTCCGTTATTAAAGATAGGCTTGGAAGTCCTGTCCCCTCACCCATAATCTCCCAATTGCCGAAGTCCCCTAGATTAATACCAGATGTGACCTCACCTCGATATAGCCCATCATCCGTAGCAGCGAAAATGTAATTGTCGTTATACGAAAGTGCATTGACCTCTACGTCCGTAATAGTTGTAAAGCCAAATTCATAATTAATCAAGTCAAACTGAACAATACCAAACGCAGTTGCCAGATATGCCCATTTTTCATCCTTGATGATGATGTCATTGATTGATCTATCGGGAAAATTAAGGTTGTTCTTTATATCCGATCGGTTGATGACATCATTGCCATCCACGATATCTATATTACTATTGGTGTAAGCAATGATCAACTGATTATGAATAAGATCATATTCTATTTCTTGAATCCCCACATCACTAAGGCCCTCCACTTTCGATAAGAAGTTATACTCGTCATTTGTCTTATCAATGGTCATGATCGCTTCTTTGGTTGCGTATATCACCTTATCCGGACTCTCCGTAAGTCTCACTCCACTTTGATAGGGTAAGTAAGATTTCCATTCTCCAATGGCAATGTTGCTTTGGGCTGCAACCATAGTTGTAAAAACCATGACCATCCCAATGGCAAGTAGTTTGTTCATATTGTTACTTATCCTATTCAATTTGCTGTAATTGTCATCTCACCATAACACATATTTATACACAATATTGTTCTTTGAAGACTCTTAAGTATTTAAACCGACAAGTTTTTATAAATATGTGTTTCTTCCAGATAATGAAAAACTTTCTCTGGGACCAAATACCTTATTGACTTATTTTCAGCAATGCATTTCCTGATAAAGCTCGCAGAAATCTGAAGAAGGGGTGCTTCCACTATTTTGATATTCTCGTGGCGTTCAAATTGTCCAAGTTCATTGCTTGGTCGCTTGTATACATAAATGAAATGGTCGCTCAATATCTTCTCATAGTTCTTCCACTTATGCAATGAGGCCAGATTGTCGCCACCCATGATCAGGTACAAGGATTTGTCTGGATGTTTTTCTTTCAGATAAGTCAGCGTATCTATTGTATATGATGGCTTAGGCATATAAAACTCTGTATCACATGCTTTGATGTAGGTGTTGTCCCCTATGCCAAGATTGACCAAATGGAGACGATCATAGTCTTTTGCCAGCGACTTCTTGTCTTTCAACGGATTATGTGGCGAGACCACCATCCATACCTGATCTAGCTTTGTATAATTAATCAAGTGATTAGCAATGATCAAGTGACCATTATGGATAGGATTAAACGAACCGAAAAACAGTCCTACATTCATAAGGATTAATTACTCATCATCACGGGCATGACTAGCATAAGTAAGCTCTCGTGATCATTGGCATCGGCTGGGACCAAAATACCTGCTTTGTTCGGTGTTGATAATTCAAATCTCACTTCATCAGATTCTAGTACTGAAAGCATCTCTATCAAGAACTTAGCATTAAACCCTATGGTCATCGGATCGCCTTGGTACTGGCAAGACAACTGTTCCGTAGCCTCATTTGAAAAATCAAGATCCTGAGCCGAAATTGTCAGGGATGCATCTGCAATGTTTAGAACTACCTGATTGGTTGTCTTATTGGCATATATAGAAATACGTCTCAATGAGTTGAGAAGATCCATTCTATTGACGGCAAGCATGTTGGGATTATTAACAGGAATGACCGCATTGTAATCAGGATACTTGGCGTCAACTAATCTACAGACAATGTCAAGATTTTCTGCCGAGAAAAAGACGTTGTTTTTATTGAATGACATTTTTACAGATCCATTTTCGTCGAGCGCATTCTTAAGTAAATGAAGGCCTTTCTTAGGAGCGATGAATGATGCGGTTATTTCGCTTTCAATATTATTGTAGGTATACTTTACAAGCTTATGAGCATCCGTAGCTACAAATATGACCTTGTTGAAGTCAACCTGAAAATATACACCCGTCATTGCAAGCCTGAGCTCGTCAGTACTTGTTGCAAAAACGGTGCTGTTGATGGCATTGATCAAGGCTATGCTGTCTACTCCAATGGATTCTGCGTTTTCTACCATGGGTATTTCAGGGAAGTCCTCCGCATTCTCACCAGCCAACTTATACTTACCATACGCTGATGTCACTTCAATGTTTCCAGATTCGACATCTGCCACAAAACTTATCGGTTGCTCAGGTAATGCTTTGAGGGTGTCGAGAAGAATTCTAGCCGGTACCGCCAATCTACCACCTTCCTCTGAAGACACATCGACCTTAGTTATAATAGATGTCTCTAGGTTAGTAGCTACAACAGTTAGGCTCTTGTCATCTAACTCAAATAAAAAATCCTCTAAAATTGGCAATACAGGATTGGGACTAATAGCACCACTTGCTAATTGCAATTTTTTCAATAAATCGGTTGAAGAAACACTAAATTTCATGGGCTAAAAGTACTTATTATTTTATATCCATGTCCATTAATAATCTTATAGGGTGAATGACAAAATGCAGATACAACGTTATAGATAAAACCAAAACCTAACAGGACATGGACAAAGAACAAATAAAGCAGTCCATCCTGAGAACAGTAGAAGCAGAAGTAGATGCATGGCTGGAGATAGAACCTAAGATGACGGATGCCTATGAGTATGAGAAGGATTTATTTGAGCGAACCTTGCGAATAGGGCGAAGTATGTTAACCAATAGCCGCGGCAAGTTGCCCAAGGATCGTAATGCAAAAAAAAAGTATTGACCATATTTGGGCGCATTGATCTAAAGAAGGATCATTTGTTACAACATCAGGCATTTAAGATGAGCATGTATATGCAGTCTTTGATATGCTTATTATCACAGGGGTCTGTATTTGAGGATGCTTCTCAAATACTAGAGAGACTATTGGGCATTGACTTGAGTGCTAAGCAATTTCAGAGAGTAAGCGAGTGGTATGGAGCACAGATAGACCCTATAGTACAAGCGAACCATACGGAGTATATGCCCCAACTTGTACCATCCAAAGACAAGGATGAACACACCTATGTGATGGTCGATGCTTGCATGCTTTTCACTAGAGAAGAAAAGTGGAAGGAGAATAAGCTGGCATGTGTATTTCACGAGAGTCAAAACATTGATATTCAGGTCAATAGAAAAGAGATAGTTGATACAGTATACGTCAGTCACTTAGGGAGTGTTGACGATTTTTTACCCAAGGTAGAAAGGCATTTATCAATGATAACTAACCCAAAGGTATTTGTAGCAGATGGTGCCAAATGGATATGGCGGTGGGTGGAAGACAACTACCCAGGAGCCATCCAGATTCTTGATTATTACCATGCCGTAGAGAAAATAGAAGACTTAGCCAAACACCAATATGGGTGATGAACAAAAAAGAAAACTATGGCTTGACCAGCAAAAGGACTTGCTGCTTGATGATGAAGTCTTGAAAGTGATCTCCAATATCAAAAATATAAGATCCAAGAGTCAGCAAGCAAGAAAGGCTAAACAAATAGCCATCAATTACTATGAACAACATGAAGATCGGATGCTTTACAAAACATACAAAGACAAAGGTTTATTGATAGGTTGAGGATCTATAGAGGCCGCCCATCGAAATGTGATACAACAAAGACTCAAACTCTCAGGTCAGAAATGGTCAATAAAAGGAGCTCAGGCAATTGCCAATTTGAGATGCTATCAAAAGAGCTGTGCTTGGAATATCATCGACGATTTGATCAAACTTGCAGCTTAATCCTGCATTTTGTCATACACCCAAGAAAAATTAAGAAAGACTGATATTTTGTCAAGTGGTTAACTTTAATGTTCTTGAATTCAAGTAGTTAATGCAACGGTATTCTTGTTTGTAAAAAAAAGACCAGCCAACAGGCTTTTGGCCTAGGCCAAAAGCCTGTTGGCTGGTCGGCGAAAAATTTCATTCTAATTTTGGGTTGCAAAAATCTCAAAAAAGAATGGGTCATTTAACGCTGAAACAAAGGTACGATATTGAAATTTGCCTTGCTAAGAAGATGTCAATTTCGATGATTGCTGAGTTTATTGGAAAAGACAAGTCAGTAGTTAGTCGAGAGATAAAAAGAAACACTGATCAGAGATCTAAGGTTTATAGAGCTGAATTAGCACATAAAAAAGCGGTTGAACGCCAGATAGCAAAGCCCAAAAAGAAGCACTGGAATCAAGCTATTGAGGATTATGTTATTGATCTACTTAATAAGGACTATAGCCCGGAACAGATCGCGGGAAGGGCTAAATTAGAAGAAATTAATTGTGTCAGTACTGAAAGAATATATCAGTTCATCTGGGCAGATAAAAAGAAGGGTGGCCAGCTGTATCAGCATCTAAGAAACAGGGGCAAGAGATATCGCAAGAGAGGCCACAGTAAGGACTGTAGAGGGATTCTGGTGGACAGAGTTGGTATAGATCAAAGACCACCGATAGTGGATAGCAAAGAAAGAATAGGGGATTTAGAAATCGACCTAGTCATTGGAAAAAAGCACAAACAAGCATTATTGACCATCAATGATCGGGCTACAGGAATACTGATAATGGATAAAGTATTAAGTAAGCAAGCTATAGAAATTGAGTCCAAAACAACAGAATTATTGGAGGATTGGCAGCCTCTTATTCATACCATCACCTCTGACAATGGCAAAGAATTTGCCAACCATAAAAACATTGCAAATAAACTGAATATAGACTTCTATTTTGCCAAACCCTATCACAGTTGGCAACGTGGTGCAAATGAAAACCTAAATGGTCTTATCAGACAATACTTCCCAAAAGATTACAACTTTGATAAGATCACAAAACAACGTATAATTGAAGTTCAAAACATATTAAATAACAGACCTAGAAAAAGATTTGGGTACAATACACCCAAAGAAGTTTTTGCTGACAAATTAGACAATCAATCAAGTGTTGCATTTGTTACTTGAATCCAGGGTTTAGTTAATAATGAAGTCAAGCTAAAATTAACAATATGTTCTTACGTAGACTGACATGTGCTGTTCTTTTTCTTCTCTTCTTGATCCAACCCTACCTCCATTCTCAAGAAGCCTTTGTCATTGATAAATATGTGGTAGAGATGAGTCTGAAAGAAGACGCTTCCATGCTATTGAATGAAACCATTGCTGTCCGGTTCAAAGAAAAGAAACATGGCATCATCAGGGAAATTCCGCTCCAAGGAAAGTTCAGATCTCACTCACAATCGATCAAGGTCAGCGACATTGATATAGAAGGCATGAAGTATACAACGTCTACGAGTAGGGGAAACAAGATCATCAAGATTGGTGATAAAAGTAAGTACGTAAACGGTAAGCAAGAATATAGGATTTCATTTAAAGCAGACAACGGACTGCTCCATTTCAAAGACCACGAAGAGCTATACTGGACAATCATCGGTCCTAAATGGGATACAGACATCACAAATGCGAACTTTGTGATCCATCTTCCCAAGGCCATTCAATTGTCGGCTGATGATATCCAGGTTTTTAGTGGCGATGTAGGAGAGAATACGTCTTATGGGACCATTGCTCAAAAAGATCAAAATACCATAGAAGGAAAGTCGCTCACAACTTTAGGTAAAGGGAAAGCACTGACGGTGGGTATCAAGTTTCCAAAAGGATATTTTTTTGAAAGTGCAATCAGTACTGAAGTACCTATCGAGAAAGTTACAGAAAAGAGAAATTGGCTCAGAGGACTAGGCACGTTGCCACTTCCCCTCTTGGGATTGGGAGCATTAATTTTTGCGTTCTTTAGGAAAGGCAGGAGGGCTTCTAGTCTTGTTAGGGAGATTACGACTCATCCACCAGAACATATGACATCAGCTGAAGTGGGAACATTCTACGATCGTTGTGCCAATGATCGAGACCTACTTTCTCTACTCCCCAAATGGGGAAAAGAAGGCCTTATGAAGGTAAAATACGTTGATGACGACATCTATCTCGAGAAGATAGAGGCCATCCCAAGAGAACGTCCTAATTATGAAGAATATCTATTCGAGAATCTATTTGCAGACGATGACCTTGTTTTCTTAGATGATCTCAAGTATAAGTTCTTTTCAAAATTTGCAAAAGCAAAATCTATGCTAAGCAATGGTATAGATCCTGGATTATATGATGATCAAGCCATAAAGATGTTTCATGGATGGAGAATTATACTCTTGTCAGCGCTTGCTCTCGTCTGTGCGGCGATCTTCATATACTTTGGTCACATTATTACTGCGATTGGCTTTGTAATATTTGGCTTGATAGCATTTATCACAAGATTTGTCACACCCAAGAAATCGGATCGTGGCGAAAGACTTCACAATCGATTGATAAATTTTAAAAGAACTCTATCCTCTATGAATGATCAACAGCTTAGCGACCTTACTGATGAAGATCTCGGTTATATCGAGAAGGTATACCCTTACATCGTGGCTTTTGGAATAGATGAAGAATTTACAAAGCTTCTTTCATCATTATCTATCAAGCCACCCGACTGGTACTATTCGGAAGGCGAAGAGCAAGTAGGTTATAATGACATAGGCTATAGCAAAATGCAGAGCAGCATGACCACTCCTCCGGTAGCTGATAGCTCGTCAAGCTCTTTTGGTGGAGGAAGTTCTGGTGGTGGCTTTAGTGGGGGTGGAGGAAGTTCGTGGTGATTTTTTGTGAGAAAAATCCATTAGCGTGACGGTGAAGTTGGAATAGTGGAAGTACAAACAATAGTCTACAACCCACGTACAAGTACGGAAGTATTCCGACAAAAGCATCAAGTAAAAACCCCTTGCCAATGAAAGATCCTCTGTCTAAAGGAAGAAGAAGATCTGGGATACCGCAAAGTAATAGCTCAAAAACAAAGAGCACCAGATACAAGGAGATGATACACAAGTTAATTGTCTTACTAGACCAATCATATTTGTACAGCGCAAGAGCAACGATGAGTCCTGCAACAAAACAAAATCCACCGCGGTAGACAAAAGATGAGGAAAAGAGAAAAATAACGAATAGCGCGATATTTGCCACGACCGAAGACCAAGCCTGGGATAGACTATCTTGATATTTGTATTGCAAAACCTTATTGTGGTTCGTTGAGTTCATTTTTATGATTATCGTCGTATTATTCTACAAAGACAAAATAACACGATATAGGTAGTCAAAAGATCGATAAAAGGAAAAGAAGTAAAGGATATCCGATCTTCAGTTTACAGATGAATGGTCTCCATATGTATAATCGTCTTAAATTTAATCTATCACACACCAATAATTATGCCTTCAAAAAAAATAGAATTCATCAATTCCAATGGATATAAGCTATCGGCCAAATTGGAACTACCTGCAGATGGCGATGTCAATGCGTTTGCAATATTGGCCCATGTTTTTACGGGTAATAAAAACCTATCGGCGACCCGCCATATAAGTCGTAGCCTTATGCAGAAAGGCATAGCTGTCTTGAGGTTTGACTTCACAGGATTGGGTGAGAGTGAAGGAGAGTTTGCGGACACAAATTTCTCTTCCAACATCGAAGACATTCTTGCGGCTGCAAAATATCTTAAAGAACACAACATGGCACCAGAATTGCTTGTAGGTCACTCGCTTGGTGGTGCAGCGGTAATATTTGCGGCATCGCAGATAGAATCCATAAAGGCAGTAGCAACAGTAGGAGCCCCTTCAGAACCAGAGCATGTCACACGCCTCCTTTCTGATAAAATCGAGACAATAGAGGAGACGGGTATAGCCCATGTCGATATAGGAGGACGCAAGTTTACCATCAAGAAGCAATTCCTCGATGACCTGCGGAGCCAGAACATGTTTGGGATACTGAAAGAACTGCGTAAGCCTATTCTTGTAATGCACTCACCGCAGGATGGGGTAGTGGAAATAGAGAATGCAGCTAAGATATATCATGCAGCTTACCACCCCAAAAGTTTTATATCTCTTGATGGTGCTGATCACATGCTGACTAAAAAGAGTGACGCGCACTACGTAGGTGAGCTGGTCGGTTCATGGCTGGTGCGCTATATCGACATACCCCAGAAAGAAGAACTCAAAACAGACAGGCAAGTAGTTGCTCGTTTGGATGGTGAGGGTTACACTACCGAGATCATGGCAGGTAAGCATGGAATTCTCGCTGATGAGTCGGAGGAAGTGGGCGGCAATGATTTTGGTCCGTCGCCGTATCAATTGCTTTCTTCTGCACTGGCATCATGTAAGGTGATGACGATGCACATGTATGCTCGCCGCAAGAAATGGCCATTAGAAGAAGCCAAAGTACATATAGATTATAGTCGCCGATATGTGGAAGATTGTGACACGTGTGAGGATAAAGGAGGCCGCATAGAGCACTTTGATTGTATCATAGAGCTAGAAGGCGAGTTGACAGACGATCAGCGCAACCGCATCGTTGAAATTGCCGGCCGATGTCCTGTACACAAGACTTTAGAGGGAGAAATTAGGATAGAATCAAAACTGCTAACTTAAAGTAGATTAATCTGCTGAAAGCAATTAGTAGAAGAACACCTTTTTACCTCTTCAACAACCTCAGGGTTGGGCAGGGTCTTGTCGTATGGTATTGACCAATGAAAAACTCTTGCTTCGTCATCCCTGAAATTCTGAGGATCATCGATACTGTCTTGATACACTCTTTGATAGCGCTCTAGGTCTTTTTATTTGGGACGTCATCATATATAGTCTGGATCCAATAGAGTAAAATAGTAAATTAATGCCATTTTATGCGAAAGATTAAATACGAGGTTTGACTCCATGTTTTAAGAGAAGCAAGTACATTCTGACCCCCCTATGCCATAATGACACAAATTCCTCGTTGGTATGGAATTAGTACCTTTGATCTTATGGGACTTAGGGGCCATGTGATATAAATCAGAATGACATTATGCTGAAAGTATTTAAGAAGGTTTTTGGGACGAAATATGACCGCGATGTAAAGCAATATGCTCCTGTCGTTGATCAAATCAATGACTACGCTGAGACGTTAAAAAATATCAGTAATGATGAGCTAAGAAATAAGACCGTTGAGTTTAGATCTCGTATCAAGGACCACCTCACGGGCATCGACGAAGATATTACAAATGCCAAAGCCGAAGCAAAAGCGGAAGTAGATCTCAATCTCAAAGAGCAGATATTCAACGAAATAGACGAGCTGATAAAAGAAAAGGATAAGCACCTTGAAGATGTACTCAAGGAGATCCTACCTGAGGCCTTTGCTGTAGTGAAGGAAACAACCCGACGTTTCATGGACAACGAAGTCATTGAGGTCGAAGCCACTCAACACGACAAAGACATAGCAGCATCGGCCAGCTACATCCAAATCAATGGTGATAAAGCATTGTGGTCCAACAAATGGAAAGCAGCTGGAGGAGATATCACATGGAACATGGTTCACTATGATGTACAGCTTATAGGTGGTCAGGTCCTCCATGACGGAAAAGTTGCTGAGATGGCTACAGGAGAAGGAAAAACCTTGGTTGCGACATTGCCGGCGTATCTCAATGGGCTAGAAGGTGGAGTTCATGTAATTACAGTCAACGACTATCTTGCTCGTAGAGACAGTGAATGGATAGGTCCTATCTTTGAATTTTTATTCCTGACAGTAGACTGTATAGACAGGTATAAGCCGCACTCCGACGCAAGAAAAAAAGCTTACGAATGTGACATCGTCTATGGCACCAATAACGAATTTGGTTTCGATTACCTGAGAGACAATATGGTCAGATCTTCAGCTGAAATGGTGCAGGGCAAGCATCATTTTGCAATGATCGATGAGGTAGATTCTGTCCTTATCGATGATGCTCGTACTCCCCTCATCATATCCGGACCGGTACCACAAGGAAGTGAAGAGCAGGAATATGCAATTCTCAAACCCAAGGTGTCACGAATGGTTGAAGTTCAGAAAACCATGTCGAAGCAATACCTGGCAGAGTCGAAAAAATTGTTTGCAGCCGGAAAGACCGGACACAATGAAGGTGAAGCAGGTCTGGCACTTTATAGGGCTCACAAATCCTATCCCAAGTATAGGCCACTCATTAAATTTCTCAGTGAAGAGGGCATCAAAGTAGAGATGCAGAAGACGGAGAATTATTATATGCAAGAGCAGAATAAGAACATGCCCATTGCAGATGAGCCATTGCTCTTCACCATTGACGAGAAAAACAGACAAGTGGAGTTGATGGACAAGGGTGTAGAGTGGTTGAGTAAGGGAGAAAACGACCCTGCGTTTTATATCATGCCTGACATTGCTGTAGAGATGCAAGCCTTGGAAGCGAGAGAACATGAGGGTGGAGAAAAACTTACAGAGGAGAGAGAGTCTCTCATTCAGGATTATTCCATCAAGTCACGACGACTTCATAGCACTAGCCAGTTGCTCAAAGCTTATACCTTGTTTGAAATAGATCAAGAGTATGTAGTTCTTGATGGTCAGGTGAAGATTGTCGATGAGCAGACAGGAAGGATGATGGAAGGACGACGTTACTCAGATGGACTGCATCAGGCTCTCGAAGCTAAAGAAGACGTCAAGGTGGGAGACCTCACCCAGACTTATGCTACGGTAACCTTACAGAATTATTTCCGTATGTACCATAAGTTGTCGGGTATGACGGGTACTGCTGAGACTGAAGCACAAGAGCTGTGGGAAATCTATAAGCTTGATGTGGTCGTGATTCCTACCAATCGTCCTATTGTTCGTGATGACAAGGATGACCTAGTGTTCAAGACTGCCAGAGAGAAGTACAATGCTGTGATAGAAGAAGTGGATAGGTTGACCAAGGCAGGACGTCCAGTACTCGTAGGAACCACATCTGTAGAGATTTCAGAGCTCCTTAGTCGTATGCTGGGACTACGAAACATTAAACACAATGTCCTTAATGCCAAGCAACATCAACGCGAGGCCGAGATCGTAGCCGAAGCCGGAAAACCAGGCAACGTAACCATCGCCACCAACATGGCAGGAAGGGGTACAGATATCAAGATATCGGACCGGGTAAAGAAAGCAGGTGGACTCGCCATCATAGCTACGGAACGTCACGACTCACGACGAGTGGACAGACAGCTCAGAGGTAGGGCAGGAAGACAGGGGGATCCTGGGTCATCACAATTCTATGTATGCTTGGAGGATAATCTAATGAGACTTTTCCAAAGTGAGCGAATAGCAAAGCTGATGGATAAAATGGGACATCAGGAAGGCGAGGTGATCCAGCATTCTATGGTGACAAAATCTATCGAACGGGCACAAAAGAAAGTAGAGGAGAATAACTTTGGAATAAGAAAGAGACTACTGGAATATGATGATGTGATGAATATTCAGAGAGAAGCTATATACAAGAAAAGAGATCACTCTCTCATGGGGGAAAGACTTTCGGTGGATATCAACAACATGTTCGAGGGGCTAACAGAAAGTATCATTCTTGATAGTCACGGCAATGGTGATCATGATGGGTTCCGAAATGACAGTTTGCGTATTCTCGGTGTTGACCCTGATCTAGATACTGCGACTTTTACTGAAGCTGGTGAGGCTGAAGTGATCTCAAAGTATCAGAAGCAGGTCTTTGAGCTGTATGCTCGTAGAGAAGACAATATTAAGAATCTGTTAATGCCTTACATAGAGCGAGTCAATGAGAATGAAGGTCATCGATATAAAAGGATAGCTATTCCATTCTCTGATGGACGACCCAAGCCTCTTCCAATAGCGGCAGAGATAGATGAAGCCATCGCAACAGAAGGAGGCTCTATCATGAGAGATATCGAGAAAACCATCTCGCTGGCACTTATTGATGATAACTGGAAAGAGCACTTACGAGCCATGGACGAACTCAAAGAGTCTGTACAATCTGCCTCGTTTGAGCAGAAAGATCCATTGGTCATTTACAAGATGGAAGCATTCAACTTGTTTGAGCAGCTGGTCCATACCATAAACTATGATGTGTGTTCTTACTTAATGAAGGGACAACTTCTTGTGGGCAATCCGAAAGACGCGAGAGAAGCTCGAGAGCAACGTACCGATCTGAGCAAGGTGAGGACAAGTAGAGAAGAACGAGCCATGAAGGCAGCAGCGGCAGCAGCTGGGCAAGGGGAGCGAGCCAAGCCAGAAACCGTTAGACGCGAAGAAAAAAAAGTAGGTCGTAATGAGCCGTGCCCATGTGGCAGCGGAAAGAAATATAAGCACTGCCATGGAAAGTGATCTCAAGAATCTTGCGTCATATATTGACCATACAATGCTGCGAGTATATGCAACAAGCGAGGAGGTATCAGCTCTTTGTAAAGAAGCCATAGCGCATAAATTTGCTTCAGCATGTATACCTCCCTACTTTGTGAGACAGGCCAGCGAGCTAATGACCGATGAAAAAGTAAAAACATGTACTGTGATCGGCTTTCCCACGGGACACCATACTACACAGGTCAAAATAGAAGAGATGAAAGTTGCTATAGAAGATGGTGCAGACGAGCTCGATATAGTTGTCAATGTTGCTGCTGTGAAATCAAACGACTGGAATTATATCGATGAGGAATTGAAATCGATGGTCAACGAGGCACATAGCAATGATAAGGTCATTAAGGTTATTTTGGAGACGTGTTATCTGACCCATGACGAAATCAAAAGATTGTGTGATATTTGTAATGAGCGAAAACCAGACTTTGCAAAGACAAGTACAGGATTTGGATCTGGAGGAGCTGCGTTAGAAATTGTTGAGTTGATGTACGGTCATCTCGATAAATGCGTTAAAATAAAAGCCTCAGGAGGAATCAGGAATAGAGAGCAGGCACTTTCATTTATAAATGCGGGAGCTACAAGGATCGGAACAAGTGGAGGCATAGAAATAATAAGCAATGATTAGAAGAGTAATAGTCTTTTGTGTGGTCAGCATGTCATCAATGCAGGCGCAGAATATTTATGTGAATGAGACAGAAGCCATCACTAAGTTGATGAATAATTATATGAGGCAGAATCATATGACGACAGAAGTAGATGGCTGGAGGATACAGATAATTACTACAGGCGATCGCAGAAAATCAGAAGCAGCGCGTGACAAGTTTAGGAGGATGTATCCCCACATCAACCAAGAGTGGAAACATGAAAGCCCATACTACAGGGTGAAGGTCGGTGGATGGAACAGAAAGCTAGACATGCAGATTTTTCTTCAAGAAATAAAAGATGAATTTCCTTTAGCAATCCCGGTGGTCGACAAAATAGAAGAGAGAGATATTCTTAATAGCTATTAATGAAAACCACCTATTTCAAAGGTGTCGACTGGGTAATCATTACATTGTATGGAAGCTTAGTACTCATCGGATGGCTGATGTTGTACTCTGCGGGTCATGATCCCTCACAGCAGGTTTTTTCTTTTAATCCGCTTATTAGACAACACAGCATTTGGGTAGTAGTTTCCCTAATAGTATTTGTAGTCATACAGACGATAGACTGGAAGCTATGGTATACGCTGGCATTGCCCATTTATGGATTTTGTATTTTCCTATTAGTGGCAGTATTGATTTTCGGTGTCGAGATCAAAGGTGCCCGATCTTGGTTTAGCTTATTTGGATTCTCCTTTCAACCAGCAGAGTTGGCCAAACTAGGCACTTGTCTGGCACTAGCCAGTTTTCTCAGCTTTTACGACAGTGACATTAGAGAGAAAAGAACACTAACACTGTCCTTTGGGTTGTTGCTAATGCCAATACTTCTGATCGCGTTACAACCAGATGCAGGATCAGCACTCGTATTTCTCTCCTTTCTTTTGCTCTTTTTTATCCGGGGTCTTTCTTCTATTCTATACCTGGGTGTTGCCATACTTATCGCCATACTTATACTGTCTTTAGTCTATTCCCCCAAGTCTGTAGTACTCACCAGTCTACTTGTTACCACAATGGCGCTGTTTAAGAATTTCCCTAAACCGTGGCTAGCCATGTCCCTGGGGGTTTTATGGTCGGCCGGGAGTATTTATTTCTATAACTATGGATTGTCGTCACCCGTGATTTACATTAATGTTTCCTTGGTGGCTGCACTTATTATTTACAATTTACTACAGAGAAACCAACGTATCGCAGTAATCTTCGGGGTCTTCACAGTCTTGTCAACTATTATGTCATTTGGCGCAAGGTTTGCCTTTGATCATATACTTAAACCACACCAACAAGATAGGATCAACGTATGGCTTCGTCCAGACAAATGTGACCCACGGGGATCACTTTACAACGTATTACAGTCTAGAAATGCCATAGAATCTGGAGGCCTGCAAGGTGCAGGATTTCTTGAAGGATATATGACTAACCTCAACTATGTCCCCGCGCAGACGACAGACTTTATCTTTAGCCTGGTCGGTGAGGAGCAAGGGTTTATCGGTATTGTCAGCGTCATCGTTATGTTTTTTATACTACTATCCAGAATGATCATTATAGCGCGACGGGCTAAAAATGACTTTATATCAAACTACTCTTACGCAGTGGCAGGCATTTTTTTTGTACATATTTTTGTCAATATCGGTATGTCTATGGGGCTCATGCCCGTTATTGGCATACCACTCCCATTCCTCAGTAAAGGCGGATCGTCACTTCTGGTATTTTCGATGATGATAGGTATCTTGGCTCGAATGGATTTGGCAAGGCACTATAGATAGAGAATGAATTTCACAATCAACCATACAGTAGACAAAGCGCGATCAGGAGTCATTTCGACCGACCATGGGGAAATAAAGACCCCCATATTTATGCCGGTAGGGACACTAGCGACGGTTAAAGGTATTCACAACGAAGAGTTACGTACTGTCATAGATGCTGACATCATTTTAGGAAACACATTTCACCTCTACCTTCGTCCAGGTCAAGAAATAATGGAAAAAGCTGGAGGCTTGCACAAATTTATGGCTTGGGATAGACCCATCCTTACTGATAGTGGGGGATACCAAGTTTACTCTTTGGCAGCAATGAGAAAGATCAGCGAAGAAGGAGTCTCTTTTAGGTCGCATATTGATGGATCAAAGCATTTCTTTACTCCCGAATATGCCATTGATGTTCAGCGGAAGATAGGTGCTGACATCATAATGGCCTTCGACGAGTGTACGCCCTATCCATGTGACTATAAGTATGCGAGTGATTCCATGCACCTTACCCATCGGTGGTTGGATAGATGTATAGAGAGATTTAAGAACACCAATGACAAGTACAATCATAGTACGATACTTGCTGGGATCGTTCAAGGAAGCACATATAATGACTTGAGGAAAGCCTCAGCCGAGTATGTCGCTAGCAAGGATTTGGACATCAATGCCATTGGAGGGCTATCGGTAGGTGAGCCACATGAAAACTTGTACGAGATGACGTCGATTGTAACGGATATTCTGCCGCCGCAAAAACCACGCTATCTGATGGGAGTGGGGACACCTGCAAATATGTTGGAAAGTATAAGCCGAGGTATAGATATGTTTGACTGTGTGTTGCCATCACGCAATGCTCGTCATGGACTACTTTATACATCAGAGGGTATGATCAATATTAAGAATGCCCGATGGAAAAACAATTTTGAGACAATAGACTCTCTATCACCTTCGACCTCGAGTATGGTACACACCAAGGCTTACTTGCATCATCTATTCAGAACTGGAGAATTACTAGGGGCACAGATAGCAACATTGCAAAATTTATCGTTCTATCTATGGCTTGTACGGATGGCGCGAAAGAAAATAGAAGAGGACACTTTTTATAGCTGGAAGGACAAGATGATGCCAAGGCTCAACAAGAGACTATGATTAAAAAGCTAGACCAGTATATCATCAAGAAATATCTCAGCACATTCTTCTTTACTGTGCTGTTGATGACGATGGTAGCCGTGGTTATTGATGTCAGTGAGCGGATCAATAAATTTATCAACAATCCAGTTACACTCCAGGAGATTATTCTTGAATACTATCTTCCTTTTATTCCATGGATCAATGGACTGATGTGGCCTTTGTTTGCAATGATGGCAGTGATTTTCTTTACCTCGAGAATGGCAAAGAACTCAGAAATTATTTCAATGCTCAGCGCTGGTGTGAGTTATAGGAGGATATTGGTCCCATACATGGTCGCTGCAGGAATTATTGCCGGATTGCTGTGGGTAGGCAGCAACTATGTCATTCCTAAAAGCACCAAGATTAAAAACGAGTTTGAGAGCAAGTATTTTTCAAAATCGCAAAGGAAAACGATGTCTAGTAACGTTCACTTTTACCTTTCACCAATGGAAAAGGTCTTTATTAGATACTATCGTGATCGAGACTCAAGTGCTCACTCTTTCAGAATAGAAAAATTTAATGACCGGCATCAAATCAACTATATACTCAAAGCTGATAGATTAAAACTAAAGGAGTACCCTCACCGGTGGACATTGATTAATTATGAAGAGCGGGAGTTTAACGATGATGGCGAAGAACTCAGATTATTCAAGAAAAGTCAGAAGGATACGACACTAAATTTTTCTCCAGATGACTTTGTAAGACACACTAAGCAGATGGAGATGATGACAACATCAGATCTACGAAAGTTTATCGAGATCGAAAAATCCAGAGGCATAGGTGCAGCTAAGAAATTTGAAGTGCAGCTATATAAGAGAACAGCCGATGCATTTACAATCATTATCCTTACTCTTATCGGAGTGGCTGTTGCTTCCAGAAAAGTAAGAGGTGGAATGGGCATTCATCTAGCGGTCGGAGTAATAATAGGAGCGGCCTTTGTTGTGTTATCCAAGTTTTCAGAAACATTCTGTAATAACCTATCTCTGAGCCCCATGATGGGGGTTTGGCTTCCCAATATCTTTTTTGGGATTATTGGATTCATATTGCTACGAAAGGCACAACAATAGATTTACGAATACCCTTTATTTAGAATTGCACAGACATTCAAAGTGTCCCGTTTCATTTTTAATTGAATTAACAAATAATTCATATTTTATATAAACAACTATTAGTCAGTGAATTGTGTTAAAAACAACTGGCTTGTTTGATTAAACAGAACTATTTTGTTTAATATGTTGTTGCATTTTGTTTAAGAAAAACGCATCTTTGAACGCAACAAAGAAAACAGCTATGTCTAGTAATGAATTTGATAATCAATTTGGCACAGTCTCGCAGTCATTGCTGTCTTTTGCACTCAATTTGACTAAGAATGGAGAAGACGCCAGAGACTTGTTTCAAGATACTGCTTTTAGGGCTATGACCAATAGGGATAAGTTCCGTACTGGGACTAATTTCAAAGCTTGGTTATTTACCATTATGAAAAACATCTTTATCAACAACTACAGAAAGAAGATAAAGAGAAACACCGTCATTGACTCCACTGACAATCTTTACTACATCAACTCAGGGAGTACATCGATAAAAAATGAAGCGGGAATGAATATCATGATGGATGAGCTCGAGAAAATGATAGCGAGCCTCGATGATAATATTAGGAAACCCTTCATGATGCATTATGAAGGATTTAAGTATCAGGAAATAGCGGATGACTTAGATCTTCCACTAGGCACCGTTAAGAGTAGAATTTTCTTTGCGAGAAAAGCATTGAAAAAGATGGTAATCGACAGATACGGCAGCGTTGAGCTAGCACGATCAGCATAAGGAAAATAATGAAACTTGAATAAGATAGCCTCGTCACTTGACGGGGCTATTGTTTTTTAGTAAGGTTGGTTCATTACTTTTAACGTTGATGAAAAATCGTATTGCTAATTTAATCCTCAAATGGCAGCAGGACAACCCACGACCACTACCCTGGTCGGGGAAGAAGGACCCCTATATCATTTGGATCTCTGAAATCATACTCCAGCAAACACGGGTAGCCCAAGGAACAGACTACTTTCATCGATTTATTGAGAGGTATCCGGATGTACAGACACTTGCGAACGCCCCAGAAGATGATGTGCTGAAAACATGGCAAGGACTAGGATATTATTCTCGGGCAAGAAATATGCATTCTGCAGCCAAGACCATTGTAGATCAAGGTAGTTTTCCTCAATCTTACGACGAGATCATCAAGCTAAGGGGCGTCGGACCATATACCGCCGCAGCAATAGCCAGTTTTGCTTTTGGTGAAAGGTATCCTGTCGTCGATGGAAATGTAGAAAGGGTCTATGCTCGGGTCTACAGTGTTACGGATCCTGTAAATGAAAAGGAGGGAAGAGAACGGATTAGATCAATTGCACAGAAAGCAATTGTTGGTGTTGGGCCAGGAGATTACAACCAAGCAATTATGAATTTCGGAGCACTATGTTGTACTCCACAAAACCCAAGGTGCAACGATTGCCCATTGTCGAAAATCTGCAAAGCGTATAATCAAGAAGCAGTACTTGAGTATCCCGTGAAGACAAAAAAGCTAAAAAAGAAAAACCGCAATATCACATATAGTGTCACAGTACAGGACCAAGGGGTTGTCATGAAGAAAAGAAATACCGGTGATATATGGGCGGGTCTGTGTGATTTTCCGGAACTAACAGAAGTGCCAAAGGGGAATACTGAATTGATAGCTACGTATAAGCGAGAGCTAACACATCAAAGATTGGACATCAAGTTTTACAGGACGTTTTATCGAGAAGATGTAGACAAGATGCCCGATCATTACCGCTATGTAAGAAAAGAAGACATAGAGTACTTGGCAGTGCCAAAAGTCGTAGATTTGTTCTTGAAAGAATACTTAAGTAAATTAATAGAGAATGATAAATAAAGTCATACTAATTGGAAACCTAGGACGTGATCCTGAAGTCAGAATGCTAGACAGTGGAGTTTCTGTTGCAAAGTTTTCAGTAGCTACCAATGAAAGCTATAAAGACAAAAATAATGAATGGCAAACCCTTACCGAGTGGCATAATGTAGTGCTTTGGAGAGGATTGGCAGAAAGGGCAGAGAAGCAACTGGCAAAAGGAAAGTTGGTTTTCATTGAAGGAAAGTTGACTCACCGAAAGTGGCAAGACAAAGATGGCAATGATAGATATAGCACAGAGGTCGTTGCCAACACATTTAGGTTATTGGAAAAAAGAGAGGACCGTCAAGGGGGATTGGATAGTTTTCCCTCGGCACTTGACGAGCCATCATCATCGTTATCAACTCCCAGTGTAATACAGGGAGCGCCAGAAAGCACACCAGCTGCGGAAGATGACCTACCGTTCTAATGAAACGACGCCATTGATAAATCAAATTCCTTGCATTGGAAGCTGACCCGGATAGTTTATTATACATACTCCATCTTTTCCCAATTCTAATTGCGGACTTAGGAGTGCTAATAGCACTTGCATTTACTACCCTACTTCTGATGTGCTCAGCAGTGATATCTGGATCTGAAGTCGCATTTTTCTCTATTGGACCCCAAGAGATACAAGGGCTTAAGGAAGAGGAAAGCGACCACTCTGATAGGCTGCTAAAACTATTATCTGAACCCAAGCGACTGCTGGCAACCATTCTCATATGTAATAATTTCATCAATATTGCCATTGTTATACTCTCTGACTATATGTTACGACACATCATCGGGGGAGAAGCGCTACATCCGGCAGCAGAAAAAATAAAGTCCATACTTGGACAGGAGCAGTGGTCTACAGATTACATAGCGAGTGGATTAAACTTCTTAATTGCGGTACTGGGCACTACATTTTTATTACTACTCTTTGGAGAGATTTTACCTAAGCTCTACGCAAAGATCAATAATATACAGTTCGCAAAAAAAATGATGAGACCATTGGGTATTCTCAACACCATCACGAGCCCATTATCGAAAATTATGCTTTCATGGGCCGGCCGACTGGAGGCGAGAGTTGATAAGAGTAAGAACATACAATCTTCAACCAGTAAGGAAGATCTTGATAAGGCGATAGACCTGACGGTGTTGGAAAGTGAAGCCTCATATCATGAAGCAGATATGCTGAAGAGTATCATCAAGTTTGGCGATGTTACCGTCAAGCAAATAATGAAGAGCAGGGTAGATGTAGTTTCTCTGGATATCAACGTAGACTTTGAAGAAGTCATGAAAGAAGCGAAAAGTTCTGGTTATTCTCGTATACCCATCATTGAGGAAGACTTTGATAATGTCAAAGGAATACTTTATGTCAAGGACTTGCTAGGATATACTGATGCAGCATCAGACTTTGATTGGCAATCATTGATCAGAAACAATGTCCTTTATGTACCGGAGCTCAAAAAAATCGATGACCTGTTAAAAGAATTCCAGAAGGAGCGAACGCACATGGCGATCGTTGTCGATGAGTATGGAGGTAGTGCGGGCTTAGTGACATTGGAGGATATAATGGAAGAGGTGATAGGAGAGATAAAGGATGAGTTTGATGAAGATGAGGAAGTTGAATACATAGAGATAGGAGAGAACAATTTCATCTTTGAGGGTAAAACACTGCTCAATGATGTTGGTAGAATTATTGGCCAAGACACGTCTGTGTTTGATGACATACGAGGGGAGGCCGATTCATTGGCTGGACTAATGTTGGAAATTCTAGGTCACATTCCTCGAGTCGATGAAGAGATAAATGTTGATGGCTTTAGATTTAAAGTTGTTTCGGTATCTGATAAAAGAATAGAAAAAATAAACTTATTGGCACTATGAGATGGCTGATGATCATACTAGTGGCCATCTGTGTCATTTCATGCAAAGAGGAAAGCATTCCTACCCCAAAACCCAGGATGTTTCCTCGCATAGTTTTTCCCGACAGAGTACTTGAAAAATTCACCACAGATTACTGTGAATTTACTTTTGATAAACCTGGGTTTGCAAAAGTTGTCAGGAAGGAATTGTTCTTTGACGAGAAGCCACCGAGCGACTGTTGGTTTGACTTGGAGATTAAAGAACTAGGAGCTAGTATTCACTGTAGTTACTATCCGGTAAATAATCGTGAGCACTTTGATGAATTGGTCCAAGATGCGTTTAAAATTACAGGGAAGCACAATATCAAAGCGGACTACATAGATGAATTGGTTATTAGAAATAGCAAGGGGGCAGGGGGAATCATGTTTGAGTTGTCGGGCCCAGTGGCATCTCCGGTGCAATTTTTCTTAACAGACACCACTAGTCATTTTCTCAGGGGTTCACTTTATTTCAATAGTACGGTCGATAGAGATTCCATCAAGCCAGTCTATGAATTTCTGATGACAGATGTAGGAAAGATGCTTGAGACATTCGATTGGAATTGAAGAGGGATTTAAGTTTCTAATCGTAATAATGTTTTTCCTACACTTTTAGTTCTCAGATGTGATAGGAGTGGAACACTGAACTTCTCCTAGAAAAACAAACCCCGCCATAATGACGGGATTTGTTGTAATCATTTTTTCTATTTGTGGTTTAACCCGGATTATGCATTAGAAAATCTATTACAACTTGAAAGGCCTGTGAAATAAGCTTTTCATTGCTGTTTTCGATTTCACCATAGCGATGCTATGCCAAAATCTCCAAACAGCCTTATTTCTGTGACCTTTCAACCCTCATTACGAAGTTCCAATAAATAATCCGGGTTTAACAGCCAGGGACTAATCTTAGCTACTCCTTGTCGTCTTCGCTCACATCCACGGTCTCAACCACTTCCTTGGGAGCTGTGATATTGGGATTATAATGAGCCTTCACCTTGAGTTCTATCTCCGTGGCTACTTCGGGATTGTCCCGCAAAAACTGAATTGCCGACTGTCGTCCCTGTGCAATTTTGGTACCACCATAGCTGTACCATGCTCCACTCTTCTGTACAATATCCAAGTCAGAACCAAGATCTACGATCTCACCTACCTTTGAAATTCCGGTTCCAAACATGATGTCGAACATGGCTAAGCGGAATGGCGGTGCTAGTTTATTTTTCACCACCTTTACCTTTGTAGGATTTCCTATTACGTTACCCTCTTTGTCTTTGAGGGCAGCACCCGACCTTCTGATATCAAGCCGGATAGATGCGTAAAACTTGAGAGCATTACCCCCAGTAGTGGTCTCAGGATTACCAAACATCACTCCAATTTTTTCTCTCAGCTGGTTGATAAAAATGCAGCAACAACCGGTGCGACCTATGGTCCCCGTAAGCTTACGCATTGCTTGTGACATCAATCTGGCCTGCAGACCCATCTTAGAATCACCCATTTCACCTTCTATCTCACTCTTGGGAACCAGAGCTGCAACGGAGTCGATCACAATGATATCTATGGCTCCACTACGGATTAGATTTTCAGCAATTTCAAGGGCCTGTTCTCCATTGTCTGGCTGAGATATAAGAAGATTTTCTGTGTCTACGCCTAAGGATTCTGAATATGCCCGGTCGAAGGCATGCTCTGCATCGATAAATGCCGCGATTCCACCTTGCTTCTGACACTCAGCAATAGCATGTATTGCCAGTGTGGTTTTACCTGATGATTCAGGACCGTAGATTTCTACTACCCTTCCTCTTGGGAATCCATTGATACCTAGAGCAATATCTAGTCCCAGTGACCCTGATGGTATGGCTTCTACATTGACGACTTGCTTGTCGCCGAGTCTCATTACTGAGCCTTTACCATATGTCTTCTCAAGCTTGTCTACTACAAGATTGAGTGCTTTTAATTTAGCTTCTTTTTCGTCTGCCATGAGCTTGTTTTAAATTGAACGTATAGATACAAAAATAATATCTAATGTAAAATCTACCGTGCAGCACAACCACCCGATAATAAGTTATCTATAAATTGATCGATTTTTTGGGAAGATGTACAAAAAAAAATCCCCACCCAATAGCGAGGATTTCTTTTGTGCTCAAGCTTCAATGACTTAACAAAGGGCTCGAACAGAATCGTTTCTACTATACTTCAAAATACTCAATACGGCGGTATCAGAAGGACTCAATGATATATCTGGCATAGACGCCACATCATCATATAAATCTCTGAATGTAGTTCGTAATACAGGATCAGCATTCATGCTGTCATCAAGATCTGCATACTCACTCAATGTTTTTTCGCCGTAGATAAATTGAAGTAAAGAGTTTTCAGTGTAAAGTATGTCCATATATTGGATTTGGTTTGAAAATCATATCGACTATTAAACTGAGATGGAATCTAATTTATTGCCCCTTTGGGTCCTTCCTATATCCCATAATTGATGATTAAATGTTCTACTCTACCATGACAAGATGGTTAGGTATACACTTTTCAAAACAGTCCTACTAACTTCGGCAGTAGCCGATTGTCATCGACGAGAGTGGAAACCTGTCTTCCATCAATTTCAATTACTGGAGTCAACTCACCCATTGAGCCGGTAGTGAAAACCTCGTCTGCTGTATAGGCCTCTGTAAAGACTCAGATTTCCCTCTATTAGAGGAATGTTGTTTTCCCTGCAAAGGTCCATCACTAGTGCTCTTGTAATTCCAGGAAGGCACGCATCAGCATGGGGAGTAAAGACTACCTCATTCTTCATCAGAAATATGTTGGTATCATTGAGTTCAGAAATAAACCCATATGCATCCAACATGAGGACAGCATCTTTGCCAGCAACATTGGATTGGATTTTTGCGAGAATATTATTGAGCAGAATATTATGGCGAATTTTAGAATCAAGGTGCATCGGAGAATTCCGTCTGATCGTTGAAGAAAGAATTTTGACGCCTTGGTCATTATTATAAACCGGAGGTTTCCACTCTACAAGTACGATAAGACACGTTCCGCCATCGGTATTGAGTCGTGGGTCCATTCCTGATGTGATCTTCTTTCCTCGTGTAAGAGTAAGCCTGATGTGTGAGTCTTTATTCATACCGTTGGCGTGCAAAGTCGAAAACACCGCTTCTTTGACGAATGATCGCGACGGACAATTTTCAAAAGCAAGAGCCTTAGCGGAGGCAAATAATCTATCGAGATGTTTTTCAAATAGAAAGACTCCGCCATTATATACCCTGTTACCTAACAAGCGTGACCCAACCCGCAATCAGGCACATTTGGTTTTTGCTGACCCGCAAAGCACAATACGAAAAACCAAAAGAGCCTGATTTTTAGCCAACGCTAAAAAAGAAAGTAAATTTGCAAAACGCAAGAATGATAGTATGACTCTATTCCAAAATTCTGTTTTAAACAAATACCTGAAAGGACTTGACAGCCGACAGGTAGAACAGGCTTGGAATAAATACACGGCACACTTTCATAATCCAACCATACAGGAGAACATACGAAACTCCAAAGAAGAACAATATCAAGGCGAATTTCTAATTGACCTATTTGTTAACGTGCTTGGTTATATAAAGAACCCAACTCCGAATTTCAACCTAACCACCGAACTCAAAAACCTAAAAGGAGCGAAGAAAACAGACGGAGCAATTTTACAAGACGACAAAGCTCTTGCTGTAATCGAACTGAAAGGAACCAACACCGTTGACCTTGCCAAAGTAGAAACACAAGCATTCGGCTACAAGAACAATCAGTCCGATTGCGTGTATGTAATTACGTCCAACTTTGAAAAACTACGCTTCTATATTGACAATGCAGTGGACTTTGAAGAATTCAATCTCTTTCAACTAAACAAGACCGATTTTGAAGTTCTGTATTTGTGTCTTGCTGCTGAAAACCTGCTCAAAGGAATTCCCAAACAGATAAAAGACGAATCGCTTACCCAGGAAGAAAATGTAACCAAGAAACTCTACAAAGATTATTCGCAATTCCGAAATGAGATTTTCGATAGCATACAAAAGAACAATTCGCAATACGATAAACTTACGCTATTTAAGAAAACTCAAAAACTGCTCGACCGTTTTCTGTTTATATTTTTTGCCGAAGATAGATTGCTATTACCGCCAAACTCCATAAGAGAAATTGTTAACCAATGGACGGACCTTCGAGATAAGTATGATGAATACCAACCACTGTACGATCGATTCAAAAAGTACTTTGGCTATATGAACACGGGATACCGTGGACAGAAATACGAGATTTTCGCTTACAATGGTGGACTATTCGCACAGGATGAAATTCTGGACAACATAAAAATTGACGATGAACTCCTCTATAAGCATACACTCAACCTGAGCAACTACGATTTTGAAAGTGAAGTAAGCGTAAACATACTCGGACACATTTTTGAACATTCGCTTACCGAAATTGAAAATATCCAAGCCCAATTAGAAGGAACGGAAATTGACAAAAGCAAGAGCAAGCGTAAAAAGGACGGTGTATTCTACACCCCAAAATACATTACCAAATACATAGTAGACAATACCGTAGGCAAACTCTGTGAAGAAAAGAAAACCGAACTCGGCATACAGGAAACCGACTACGAAAAAGAACGCAAGGGCAGAAAGAAAGCCACTCTTACAGCCCTGCAAAACAAGTTGGACACTTACAGAAAATGGCTACTCCAACTCACAATTTGTGACCCTGCTTGTGGTAGTGGTGCATTCTTAAACCAAGCTCTTGAATTTCTAATCAAAGAACACAAATACATAGACGAACTAAAAGCCAAACTATTAGGTGACGGATTAGTATTTTCCGAAGTGCAAAACGCCATTCTTGAAAACAACCTTTTTGGAGTTGACATTAACGAAGAAAGTGTAGAGATAGCCAAGCTCTCCCTATGGCTTCGCACAGCACAAAAAGGCAGAAAGCTGACCACCCTAAACAATAATATAAAATGTGGTAATTCCCTGATAGACGACCCCGAAGTAGCAGGCGACAAAGCCTTTAATTGGCAACAGGAATTTCCTGAAATATTTGCCAAAGGTGGCTTTGATGTGGTGATTGGGAATCCGCCATATGTTTCAAATTTCAGGATATGCAAGACATAAAATTTTACAAAATCAAATTAATTTTTGGAATCAAAACTTTGAGAGTGCAAAATCTGGCAATTATGACATTTTTATTCCCTTTATAGAGCAAGGAATGCGTTTCATATATAACCAATACTTGGCTTATCATTTATAATTGGAAAAAATATTTAAGTGCGAAATACTCGAAACACTTACTTGAATTGATTAGCAATAACTACACTTGGTTTTATAAGTAATTGACTATTCAAATGTAAACGTCTTTACTGATACATTTTGCAAATGCTATCCTAGAATAATCACCATTTCAAAGAAAAAGCAGCAAAAAAAGAACAAAAAACAACTCGAATAATTGTCAGAGCAAGGTGCATTTGAATTAATTTGGTATTCACAGAAAATTAATACTTTCTTAATTTAAAAAGTCTTGATTCTATAGACTCAAGAAAGATTCAATAGTTTCAAAAATTGAAAAATCAAAAAACATATTAAGACGCTTTAAGTTTTGAACAGGGAATAAAAAACCCAATTTACCAACTATGCAAATGTGTGACGGATGGGAAAACCCCAAACTGATGATTCAAAAAGAAACCGTAACAGAGTATTGACCCAAAGATATTTTTACTAACAACATAACAAGGTACAGAAAGAAAGATTATATCAAGCCGTTTATCACATAAATTGGAAATAGTTATCAGAAGGTTGCCGAACATTATTCTGTAAACCTATAAGTTATGGTTGCTGGTATGACAAAAATAATTGAAGCATCTTTAGATAATCAAGGAATTTATTGCCCCAGCAGTAAGTGTTTATAGTATTTGCGGATGAACAGGTAAATCAACCTATATCAAGGACAGTTAATTATTAATTCTAAACTCATTAATTGGTTTTTTAGATATAAGTTTTCCGAACAAACATATGGCTGGCGGATAAATAAGTGTAAATAATCTTCAATTCTTCAAAAAATTCCTTTCAAAAAAATATCGAATGATAGCAAAACAAAATTATTGGTTGCAAATGCGAATAACTTTAGAAATTAGAAAAACAAATTCCTACATCGATTGTAAAATCAAAATTTGGATTAGAAAAGGTTAGCAGAAAATTGCAAAACTGGTTTAAATATGAATTTACGATGTAAAATCTCAAAGAATTAAAAAACAGAAAATCGTAACTATCCCTAAATGAAGAAGCAGCGTGGAACAATTTTTTAAAGAAAAAAAAGAGAGAAAGATGAATTAAAATCAGAAATAGACAAAACAGATCGTGAAATAGACCAAATGGTGTATGAATTGTATGGCTTGACGGAAGATGAGATAAAGGTGGTGGAGAATAGTTAAGACTTGCACACAAAAGATACGTTTTGTATATTTGCGTATGCTTTCTTCAAAAGAGATACATACTTTGCGGTTAATCAGGTCAGAGCTCAACACTGTTGGCACATTCCCAAGTGTAAGAAAGTTAATGGCTCTATTGGGTTATAAATCACCACGTTCGGCTTCGCAAATCCTTATTTCATTAGAAGAAAAGGGCTATTTGGAAAAGAAGCCAAACGGTCGATATATACTATCTAACAAAGCCACTCAGCAAACAGAAAGAGAGCAAACGGTAAAGATTCCTTTATTGGGTAATGTAGCTTGTGGGTTGCCGATACTGGCAGTAGAGAATATAGAAGCAGAAATACTGGTATCCAAAAAGCTATTAAAAGATGGAGAGCGATATTTTATTCTTAGAGCTTCCGGCACCTCAATGAACAATGCCAGTATTAACGATGGCGATTTGGTATTGATTAGACAACAACAATCTGCTGAGAATGGAAAAAGAGTTGTCGCTCTAATTGATAATGAAGCCACCATAAAAGAATACTACCACCAAGGTGATATGGTGATACTTAAACCCAATTCAACAGATAAGAAACACCAACCCATTATACTTACCGAAGATTTTAAAATTCAAGGTGTAGTGGAAAGGGTGATAAATTTTTGAATACTATGACAACAACCGAAATAAGAAAAATTGTTGCTTCATACACGGATGCGAACTGGTTCAATTCTGTTGAAGTAGCATTAAATTATCCTAAAATAAATTTCTCGCAAAAGTTCATAAGTATTACCTCCATTCACAAATTTTTGAGTCAACAGACCAAGGGATGGGAAAAGTATGAAGATGGTATACCACAAGTACTGGATGCATCTAAGCAGCATTTTACTATGCTTAAAACAAAAATTGAAAACTTAGAACATACCTACGAAGAACTTTTACGTTTAAAAAAGCCAGCAGAATATTGGAACACAAGAGCTACTGATCTAAAAAAAGAAGGTTGGATTGCAATTAGATGGTTAATGGGTCTTGTAGCAATTGGAATTATCACACTTTATTTTCTACTTTGGAAAACACCTGATGGTATGATAGAGAGTTTTGCAAATGGAGATGTAGGAACAGCTATTAAGTGGTCCGTAATTTATGTAACATTTATTTCTTTTCTGGCATATGGTATAAGGGTGTTTTATAAAATAGCCTTTAGTGCATTTCACTTGCAGAGAGACGCAGAAGAAAGAGAACAACTTACTTATGTGTATTTGTCATTACTGAATGATTCTGCTATTGAGAAAGAAGAGAGAAATTTGATTCTTAAATCCTTATTTAGTAGAGCAGATACAGGCCTTTTAAAGGGAGACTCAAGTCCAGTTATGCCAAATAATGATTTGGTAGGGAAAGTATTCGGAAGTCAAAATCAATGATACCAATGACCAGCAAAAACATACAACTCTTCCAAAACAGCAGCGTGCGTACTCACTGGGATGACGAGCAAGAAAAATGGTATTTTTCTATTATTGATGTAATAGCTATACTAGCGGATAATCCACGTCCCAGAAAATATTGGAGCGACCTAAAAAAGAAGCTCATTGACGAAGGAAGTGAACTGTCCGAAAATATCGGACAGTTGAAAATGATTGCCACTGACGGCAAAATGAGAATAACCGATGTAGCGGATACACCACAGCTTTTACGGCTAATCCAATCCATACCTTCGCCAAAAGCAGAACCCTTTAAACGCTGGCTTGCCAAAGTAGGTGCAGAGCGTATAGATGAAACCCAAGACCCTGAACTGGCCTTTGACCGTGCTATGGAAACCTACTTAAAAAAAGGGTATTCCAAAGAGTGGATAAACCAACGGCTAAAAAGTATAGAAGTACGCAAAGAACTTACTGATGAATGGGACGAACGTGGCGTAAAAAAGGGGTTGGAATATGCTATACTCACCGATGAAATAACCAAAGCGTGGACAGGGCTCTCAGTCAAAAATTACAAGAAACTCAAAAGCCTGAAAAAAGAAAACCTGAGAGACAATATGAGTAATCTGGAATTAGTACTCAATATGCTCGCAGAAGCAACAACTACCGAAATATCCAAGAAGAAAAAACCCAAAACCTTTCAGCAAAACAAAAAAGTAGCCCATAAAGGCGGAGAAATTGCCGGCAATACACGAAAAGAAATAGAAGGACAAACTGGACAAAAGATTGTATCAGCAAAAAATGCCCAAACAAGGTTAGATAAAGGCGATGATGCAAAACAGATAGATAAAGAATGAGCCAATCAAGAATCGAATGGACAGAACAAACGTGGAATCCCACCACAGGGTGCAACAAGGTAACAACAGGTTGTAGAAATTGCTATGACAAAACGCTTGCAAGCAATGGGAACACCAGGTTATGAAAATGGCTTTGAGTTTACTTTAATGCCGACAAGGTTAAAACAACCACTATCCAAAAAGAAGCACCAAGTATTTTGTCAATTCAATGAGCGATCTTTTTCACGAAGAAATGCCCTACAAATATCTCGATGAAATATTTGATGTGATAAATGCCACAGCACACCTATCAAATACTTACCAAGCGAGAAAAAAATATGGCAAAGTATTTCAAAAATAAAAAGCTGCCCAAAAATGTGTGGCTTGGTGTAACGGTAGAAAGCAAGAAAACGACTAACAGAATTGATTACCTAAGAGAAATAGATGCAACAATCAGATTTCTTTCAGTAGAACCATTATTGGAAGATGTGGGCAAGCTAAATTTAAAAGATATTCATTGGGTTATTGTAGGTGGGGAAAGTGGACATAAAGCCAGACCAATGAAAAAAGAATGGGCTGTTAATGTTAAAAAACAATGTGAAAAACAAGGTTCTGCCTTCTTCTTCAAACAATGGGGAACTTGGGGGACTGATGGAGTAAGAAGAAGTAAAAAATCAAACGGCATAGAACTCAACGGAGAAATCTATCAAAACTATCCCGAACAAATCAAGGAGTATTTTGAACCAGCCCAGGCATAGCCTTACACATTGGCAAGTCACTCCAAAACAGTTAATTAAAAAGAAGCAACGAACTTATGACCAAAAAACTTTCAAATACCAATTTCTACAATAATATAGCCGAGTTACTCCGCACGGTCCGTCAACAGGTAGTCCGTACCGTAAACCAAACAATGGTGCTGACTTACTTTGAAATAGGCAAGCAAATCGTGGAAGAAGAACAGCAGGGTAAAGAACGAGCAGAATATGGCAAGCAGATACTCAAAAGACTTTCGGAAATGCTGACCAAGGAGTTTGGAAAGGGGTTTTCAACCACTAACCTCAAACAAATGAAATCCTTTTATCTCTCATATCAAAAAGGTCAGACACTGTCTGACGAATCTTCAAAAGGTTAGACATCGTCTGCCAAATTCTCGTTGAGTTGGTCACATTACATAAAGCTAATGCGGATAGATGACAAAGATGAACGAAAATTTTATGAAATAGAAGCTCAAAAGAATAACTGGAGTGTACGAGAACTAAATAGACAATACGACTCTGCCCTTTATACACGACTTGTTCTAAGTAGAGACAAGGACAAGGTAAAAGAACTTTCCGAGAAAGGTTTGCTTATCAACAAGCCACAAGATGCTATAAAAGATCCCTACATATTGGAATTTCTCGGACTACCAGAAAAATCCGATTATTCCGAAAGCGCTTTAGAACAGGAATTGATAGACAAATTGGGTAATTTCCTTCTCGAATTGGGTACAGGATTCAGCTTCGTAGCACGACAAAAGCGTATAAGCTTCGATGAGCAACATTTTAGAATAGACCTTGTGTTCTATCACCGGATCTTAAGATGCTTTGTTCTAATTGACTTGAAAATTGGCAAGCTAAAACACCAAGATATAGGTCAAATGCAAATGTATGTGAACTACTATGACCGAGAAATTAGAATGGAAGAAGAAAACCCGACTATTGGAATAATCCTTTGTCAAAACAAGAGCGAAGCCATAGTAGAATACACATTATCGGAAAATAACGAACAGATTTTTGCAAGCAAGTATAAAACTGCATTACCAAGCAAAGAAGAATTAAAACAATGGATAAAAAACCAACGCTAAGCCATACACATTGGCAAGTCGCTCCAAGCCACTGCACAAAGCCAAACTTGCCAAAGAGTATGTCTGCCAACCCAAAAACAAATGAGTAAATGAATATATTTGAGTACAAGAAAAGGAGTGCCAGTAGGTAACACAAGATCCTATGAAAAGTAGAAACTTTGGCATCGTCCCTATCGTAAAGGCGGTCACCGACTCAAATTTTGATGTCTTTATTTCGAGGATCAAATCTTTGTAACATATCTCTACGCTGTTATTGTATAGTTTAATAATCTATCATAGCAAACTATTGCCTCTTCCAAGAGGGGCATTAATCTAGTCGGAAATTCGCGCGTGCTGGATTTCTGTTTATAGAAACCAGTAGATAGGTGTACATTCTTGTACCAATAGGGAGCCCACACACCATCTACTTTTCGAGAGCCGGCATTCCATGTCAGCATTCTTTCTGAGAACGGAATGTCAAGTGCTATACAAAGTTGTTTTAAGACAGACTCAGGGTCATTAAGAATTTCTCCAGAATCTATCACAACAGGATGTGTTTTCTGCTTAATCAGGTATTCCAATATATCAACCTCTAGTTTTAAGCCTATATCCTGCATCGTTGGATTTTCTATTACTTGCGCAAACGATGCTATAAGTTGTCGGGGGTGGCGTATCAAGAGGATGTTTTTCCACGGCAGGATAAATCCCCAATCTAGATCAACCATATGATGAGCCATGTTCTTAATAAAGAGATATGGGGATGTGAAGACGTCCAGTTGCTTCCTTACTACGGACGGGTCATGGGATTGTGCCTTTAATGTAACTTCTTTTCCGGGGTGGTCAACATTCGTTTTTCGGAGGTAGTATGCATAGAATGGTTCGTCTATGGCGTCTGTATCTATCCTGTTTTCAAAAGAATACATCAAGGCGGTCGATAAATTTCTGGGACCGGATATAAGGTGGATCTTAGTGCTCATCTGCAGGGTGCCAGAATAGGTTTTCAAAATTTTGAACCTGATTGTTACTTATTTCTATACCCTCATTTTCCAGCAACTCCTGCATCATTGTAGGTGTGGGAAACTGGTTTCTTCCACTGAGCTCTCCCTTCCTATTGACAACACGGTGAGCGGGAATGGAAATATGATGACTGTGATTGAGTGCCCATCCTACCATTCGAGCGGACCCTAGTGCCAAGTAATCAGCGATAGCGCCATAAGTAGATACCCGCCCATATGGAATACTAAGTGTCACCTCGTGTACTCGGTCAAAATATGTTTTCTCAGTCTCTTTCATATGTTTAATATTTTTCCGCAACTTCGCATAATGCAGAAAATTTTACGCACAGATGTAACCGCTGTGCTCTCGCACAATATTTTTTAATCATGCCCTTGCGTGTGAATTATGATTAGGGTACCTCTATTTACTACTGAATTAAGTTGAAATTAAATTATTTTGGCTTTAGACAAGGCAAATTGAGGGAACATAGCCTTTGCTATTCGACTGAAATTTAACGAAGTATGAAGTCAAAAAAATTAATTAGAAATCTCACTGGGATTTTGTTCAACTAGTGAATGGGGTATATAGAGGTCCCCATTAATAAATATCATGCTCGTTTCATCATATCGCAATGTGAATATAATGGAGTATACGGATTACTAAATTATTTACTTCGCCAGATAGTACCTTTGTGTTCTTAAAGAAAAGAGTATCACATGTCAGAAAAGATCAGCATTTATGCTAGTCAGATTTCTAATCTTACCGATGCAAGATACTTTGCGGCAAGGGGTGTTGACTGGCTGGGCTTTTTAATCGACGATAAGGGGAGCTTAGGTGATCAACTGGAAGTAATTAAGAACATTACCGAGTGGGTCAGTGGTCCTAATACAGTAATAGAGGCGCCTGCACAGATTAAGGAAGAAAATCTAAAGATTCTTTACTCATCGATTATTCCATCCACCATTTGTTTTGATGGGATTCCTCCCAGCATAAGATTAGACAACCAATATTTTGTCAAAGTGTCTGGCGATACAGAGAGACTACCAGGAGCGTATTATTTGCAAGGAAATATTGCGGAGATCGTTGAAGTCGAAGAAATGACTTTTTATAATCCAATCAACAGTCAATACTCATTTGAGCAGTTATTAGACAAGGGAGTAAGGAAATTTTGGGTGAATGGAGGAGAAGAGGAGAAAACCGGAATCAAGGAATATGAAGAACTGGACGAGTTCTTTGATAAGGTCGATGCTTTTACAATGCAGTATTAATGTTGATCACAACAGCGAATCTGAGGACGTTATTCAATTGTAAAATCACCAGTATGCATGTTAAAAATATATTCCTATCATTCCTTTTTTGTTTGCTAGTGGTCAGTATGTACTCACAGTATTTATACGAACCCTCACCAGATCACCCTTACGGACTACCTAACCCAGACGCTCCTCAAGAATTATTGGACTTTGCGCCACTAATAGGCGAGTGTCAGTGTAAGTCTGTAAGCCGAAATGTGGATCAGACATGGGGCGATACCATCATGATGACGTGGAGGTACAAGTATATTATGAACGGTATGGCTGTACAGGATGAAACCTTAAAAGAGGATGGACAACATTCTGGAAGTATAAGACAGTATATCGCTGATAGTAACAGCTGGTACGTACATTACTACAGCTCTGCAGGACCGAGCACCACTCTACCGGTATGGGAAGGCAATAAGAATGAGGATGGGGATATTATTCTCTACAGAGAGCAAAAGGCACCCAATGGCACGGATGGATTTTATAAGATCAACTTCATTGACATCTCTACTGACGGATTTAATTGGTTGGGAGAGTGGGTCACACCGACGGAGTCTTATTCATATCCCAGTTGGAAAATATATTGCACCAAAGTATCACACCAAAGCAATGATCAAGAGAAAGAAAAGATCCTTGGCCTCGTAAAAAAGTTCTCTAAAGACCTGATAGCTGCTGACTACGAAGCTATTGCGAATGCATACACCGAGGATGGCAAGATATTTCCCAACGATGCACTTATCATCGACGGCCGAGAGGCGGTGAGAGAGAAATGGGAAAGCGGGGGAGGAAGCATTGTGGCTCACGAGATTATCCCGTCTGAGATAAAATTTCTGAGGGATTATGCATACGACTATGGATACTACAAAGGACAGTCAAAGAATAAAGAAGGGGGTGTTGACTCTTGGAAGGGTAAGTACGTCATTGTTTGGCGAAAAACCACCGAAGGGTGGAAGATGTATCTTGACATCTGGAATAGGGTAAAGGAATAAAACCTTAATGACGATTATACCGTAGTTTATTGACAAAAGAACCAACCAAGTTGGTTAGAAGAGCGTCTATAAAATAAAAGGAAATGAAGCACATACTTTTTACGATACTAACGGTTTTCTTGTTCTCTCAATGCACTGAGAATGAGTGTTGTGATCAACCACCGTCAGGATTGGAAGGACAATGGAATCTAGTGAATATATCTGGTGGAATAGGAGGATTTTCTTGTGATTATGTAGAGGGAGAAACGGCATGGCTTTTCGATAGTCAAGATGTTGCTGTTGACAACGCACTCTCACTAAACCACATTTGTGGTGAAGCATTTCCTGCAGGCACCTATAAATTTTCTATAATAGCCATGGGAGTAGATAAATTTTTGATATTTGATAATGAAGAGCTGGGGAAAATGACTTTGGATCAGGATGAGCTGACAATTGACAGAAACGTATTATCCCAAGGCGTAGGTGCAGACAATTTTGTCCTACGATTTCAACGTAATTAATTAAGAAGAGGTTTCTCCTGACTTGTAGAGTCTACTTTGTTGGTCCATAATTCCCGTTGTGGGAAAGGAATCTTAATCATGTTCTCGCGGAAGAGCCTATCGACTTCCAGGCGGATATCACTCTTTATGTCTTCAATGGTGATGTGCTCCATTGAAAAAAAGTAAAGTTCAAACTCTAAAGCGCTATCGCCAAAATTTTGAAACCTTACAAATGGACGAGGCATGTCGAGGACGTGCTTGTTGTCTTTGACAGCCGCAAGGAGGAGCTCCTTGATAAGAGAAGTGTCACTGCCATATGCCGCACCTACCTTGATGCTAAATCTCACCTTGTCATCAAAGTGAGCCCAGTTACGGATGTTGTTATTGACAAGCTTAGAATTAGGAACTACCATAGATACACTACCACGGGTTTCAATAATTGAAGACCGGAGACCTATACGTTGGACGCTCCCTACCTCTCCTTCGATCTCTACAATATCACCAATAGAGACTGACCGCTCAAATAGTAGCACAATCCCTGAAAAAAAGTCGTTGAACGTCTGTTGTAAACCCAAACCAATACCCACCAACAATGCTGCCGCCCCTCCTAGAATAAGAGTCATGTCGATGCCCAGCTTGGACAAGGCCATGATAAATGCGATGACGTAGATGAGGTATTTGAGGAGTTGATTGATGGCAAACTGAGCTCCCACTTCTATGTCATTTCTTCGATAGACGCTATAGAGAATAATTTGGGTTATTAGCCAGACAATCAGTTGAGCGACCAATAGAATGAGAACAGCCCCTACAATATTGGAGAGCTTAAAGGCCATTGATTTATCGTCGGCAAAATTCAGATGGTAAAGCTCAAAATCTAGATTAAAATTTCTTAATATTAGGATTGCAGCAGCAGCGTACACGATGTATTGAACAATCCTTGCGGCATTGGACTCGTTTTCAGTGAAGCTCCTCTTCTTCTTAGCAAGCGCTTCATCACGTTCTACATAATATTTGTGGATAACAATATTGGAGATGAGCCAGTCTAGCAATCTAGCAAACTGAACTATTATCACAGCTTCTATTAATAGACTTAATCTTACAGTATAACCCTCCACTGCGATCAGCAGTGGATTTAACTTTAGGGTCAATATGAGCAACAGAGTACAGATAAGTAAGATGAGATATTTGAGGTACTTGATAAGTCGGCTACGCTGCTTAGGGGGAACATCATAGCTCGCCAAAGCACCAGCACCCAAGAGCCCCTTCATACGGCGAAACAACCAAAAACCAAGTCCTATGATCACCACAACAAGTAGCAACTGACCTAGTACCAACTGATAGTTGCCAATAGTAAATATGATGGTTTCAAAAATATCGGTCATGATGCAAAGTTGCTCATTTTAATCATAGAGAGGAAAAAATTAGACGCTTATCGACCGGTACTTACTATCCACCATGGCCTTGCCTACTGACATGAATTAACTTTTTTTCATTGTAAAAGGGATGGTCAAAGTACTCAGATACATTGGTCGTGATGACCTTTACATTTTTCACCTTGTTGATTTCCTTCTTTAGATCTCCTCCCTTGAGGGCGATCAAGCCATTGTATATACCCGATGATTTACCATTAGTAATCAAAGGACTACACCATGACCACAGCACGTCAAGTTGCGCTACAGCCCGAGTAACTACAAAATCAAATTGGCTTTTACAATCTTCAGCTCGTTGATGGGATGCTTTGACATTTTTAAGTTTTAGTGCTCTGATAATTTCATTGACTACCATTATCTTCTTGCCAGTACCGTCAATAAGTGAGAAGGCTACGTCAGGAAACATGATAGCTAGAGGTATTCCAGGTAAACCACCTCCCGTTCCGAGGTCGAGCACAGAACAACCTTTATCAAAGGATAAGAACTTGGCTATGGCAAGAGAGTGTAGAATGTGTCTTCTAAATATGTTATCAACATCCTTTCTTGATATAACGTTTATGCGATCATTCCAACCCCGATATAGATATTCCAAATGCGCGAATTGCGACAATTGCACATCAGTGAAATCAAAATATTTGTTGAGTATGTCTTTATTTCCAGCCACTTTCTTTGCCTCTAATGGAGTGTATCGAAAAGTACAAGTAATAAAGTAATAGACAAAGGTCTAAGAGGGGAAATAATGAAAGAAGATTGGCTTCTTTAAGTTTAAGGGCGGGCACAAGTAGTATCACCATAAAGAGCAACCATCGTATTAGAAGGATGTATAGAACAATAGCAAAGGAACCACAATAGCAAAGTAGTGCCACAAAAATCCAGAAAAGAACATGACAAAGTGGGTTAATGCTCAACATAACTTTATGGAATAGTCCATAGCGTGTGGCCGTAGACAAGTGTCGTTTCTTTTGAGATATATAAGAAGAAAGTGTCCTTTCGGATGGACTATATACGAAGGAATCAGAGTCCATGCAAACTACCGTGTTATTAGAATTCGCAACTTCCGCGATAAATAAGTCGTCATCTCCAGAGGCGTGATCTAGGTGGCTTTTAAATCCCACGTTTTTAAAAAGAGATCTCTTATAAGCTAGGTTTCTACCCACGCCCATATACGGCATTCCGAGAAGAGCTGCTCCCAGATATTGCACGGCAGTGAGAAATGTTTCAGCTCTAGAAAAAATATTAATTATTCCAGATGATTTTATCATTGGGGCATAACCCAGGACGATAGAAGTCTTCTCAGAAAAACGAGAGCTCATGATGTTTGCCCACGACATACTAGCCGGTGAGCAATCAGCATCACAAAAGAGTAGGGTGTCGTTGTTTGCCAGGGATATTGCTTCGGTCAGAGCTGCCTTCTTGCCGGGTGCATTATTATTAGGAACGAACCAGCGAAGTTTCTGAAATTGACCTGAGAATGAATCGAGAATCTTTGTAGAATCATCTGTAGAGAAATCATTGGCGACGACAACTTCAATGGTGGGATGCTGCTGATTAAAAAGCTTAGGGATTAGAGAAGAAAGGTATTTGGCTTCATTTTTAGCTGATATGATTATAGATACGGGAAGAGGTCTTGTGGAATGACTTCTTTCCTTCACCAGAAATGTCACTGCCAAAATCAGCCAATACAAAAGTTGTACTATTAGAATGACAAGGATCCAAAACACCAGAAATTCATTCATCTTAACGTGACTAGCATAAGCTTAGTATTAACCATAAGTTGATGAATCTTTATTTAGAATTTATATTTATGCATAATAAATGATTTTATTTCTGGCCATGTTATATCGATGATCATTTCTGGAATTGGTTCTTTCTCAGCATCGTCAAAGTACATCAGACTCTTCTCTAACTGAAACAAATTTCCCTTAGGATACTTTGTTGTGAAAAATTTAATCATTTCTTCAAAAGAAAAAACAGAGGTCAATAGAAAGTATAGGTCGACGAAATCCTTTCTACTTCCTCTTCCTGTGATTGCATTTAACTTCATGGCAGCAATATCGGATAAGGATGCAAGACGGATGCCATCACAAGTAATTGCGTCATGTAGCCAGTTATATGGATAGTTGACGAAATCTACCTTGATATCATCTATACGGAATACCCGAATGCTCTTTGATTGAGCCAAAGGTTGCACATCACCAAATTGAGATAAAATATGGTTGATGTCATGTGTTCTAAAATCAATGCATCCAAACAAATCTATGTCTATCGACAATCTATGACCTAAGTGCAAGGCCAAGGCCGTGCCACCAACCAACCTAAGATCCTGAAACTCTTCAAGAGCCATAAGATTCTTAGTTAATTGGTATAATGCTGGGCTGACTGCCGAAGATTGTAACACCTAAATGAATTTAGAGGAGAATTGGTTATTGCAGCTACATAGTTCAATGCAACTGGGTCTAGAGAACGGGAAGATTGACATGCACTCAGGATTTCTGAGATTGGGTACAGGTGTTTTAAAAGTGTCCAATCTGACTTCGTGCCATACTCGACAACACGCACAATAAACCAGTCTTTATGTTCCTCGAAACTTACACTTTCTAGTGTAACATCCCAAAAGAGATGTTTAGAAAACAGATTTTTTGTAATTTTAGCTTCCATCTAATTGTTGTCTCTTAGTATGTAAAGATACCAGTCCTTCTGAATAAAATTAGTGGTTGTAAAATAGAATAAAGTGCTTCGTGATAATTCTGGATTAGTTGATGGTAGTCCGGATTATCGCTAGGCTAGTTGGTCAAGTTATAGGGTAATCTCCGTAAATTAACACCAAATGTCATCTACAAAACTAGTTTCTATTATCAAATTACCTTATTTTTATACTCACGTTTCTAAGACTGTTAATGACTAAGAGGTTAATTCGTAATAATTAACACATTAAAGAAAAATATAATTTGTATGAATAAATTCAAATTAGGAAAACTCTACGCGATATTTGGAATATGTACAGTGCTTTCTCTTCAACCTTCAAACCCTTGCGAAGCGCAGATGGACGTAGATGGCACCATTCTATATGGAAACGAGTGGATAGATTATTCAAAGACATATTATAAGCTAAAACTGTCTGAAAATGGAATATATCGAGTCACATATGATGATTTGGTAGCGGAGGGTTTTAGTCCAAGTGATATGATGGGGAGGGATCTCCAGTTGTTTTTTCAAGGAAGAGAAGTAAAAATACATACGACAAAAGAGGGCAATTTTGGCCCTAGTGATTATCTGGAGTTTTATGGTCAGCGTAATCGCACCTATCTTGATAAATTTCTATATGAAGACTGGGAGGAGGATTTACTAAATCCAGAGTACAGCTTTTTCACTGACACGTCATCTTATTTTTTAACATTGAATACGGGCGTGAATGAAAGGTATGCTGATTTAGCCAACAACATTCCAGCCAACCCACCAACAGTAGAGCCATATTTTCTACATACGGAAGATCAAATATATTCTTCCAGATTCAATAAGCCCACATATGACGGGTCAAACCATGTTCGATATTCACATTTTGATGTAAGCGAGGGCTTTGCTGGATCATTTAGTAAGTCTCATAATCTTGCTTTTGATACCGACATGGTTTACGCCAATGGCCCTGATGCACGAATTTCCATCAGGACAGGATCAAACAATGGTTCTCACGCGGTAGAGGTTTCTGTTAATGGAGACCTTCAGACGACCGACAGTTACAGCAACCAGCTTGTCAGACAATATTATCTTCAGTTTCCATCATCTGGTCTTGCTAGCAGCACCAATGTCAACCTTAGTGGAACAGCGGATAACAACGATCGTATTATCATCAGCCATGCCCAAATAACATATCCCAGGCAATGGACGATGAATGGAGAATCTTACATGCGATTTGGACTGGAAGGAAGCGCAGGAATGAAATACTATGAGATTGAAAATTTCGACACAAGTGGTGATGTGGTTTTCTACAATATAACAACAGGAGAAAGAATAGATGCTGTGATAGACGGAGGAGTGGTCAAGCTATATGCACCCTCCTCATCAGAGGAAAGCGAGTTGATCTTAGTCAATGAAAGTAACGGAGTAGAATCTGTTGATGATATTGAAAGAAGGGTTTTCGATGACTATTCGTCACCGGACTATAACTATCTTATACTTACCTCTGAGATGCTCATGAACGATCCAGAGAATGGAGGCATGGACTGGATTCAAGAATATGCGGACTATAGATCAAGTGAGCAAGGGGGAGGATTTACAACTTTCGTCGCCTCGTCTGAGGAGCTGTACGACCAGTTTGCATATGGTATTGAGCGTCACGCCATAGCCGTAAGAAACTACCTGCATTATGCCCAAGAGCTTGCAACACCCCAATTTGCATTTATCATTGGAAAGGGTAGGGAATATTTTTCTTCCCGTACCAACGAGGATTTTGAAGAGCTTTATAACCAGCAGTTTTATGTACCCACCTTTGGCAATCCCGGATCAGACAACTTACTGGCTTCTAGCAACACTACATTTACTCCGATTATACCCATCGGAAGACTGGCGGCCCGTACACCCATACAAGTGAAAGAATACTTGGACAAGATCATTCTTCATGAGTCTAGTGATAACGAAAATCAAACCATCGATGATCAATTGTGGAAGAAAAGGATCATTCACCTTAGCGGTGGCGATGCCAATATCCAGCAGATCTTGTTTACATACTTATCTAATATGGCGAATGTTATCGCTAATAACAGTTTTGGAGCTGACGTGATCACATTTAGAAAGTTTTCATCTGACCCAATACAAACGTCGATTTCAACGGAGATATTAAATCATATCAATGCAGGAACTTCGATCATTACATTTTTTGGTCATTCGGCAGTGGGAACTTTTGACTTTAGCTTAGAGGACCCCAGTCAGTATGATAATTTCGGTCGCTTTCCAATGATCATTTCCTTGGGCTGTCATTCGGGAAACATACACACTCCCAGCAAGGGACTGAGTGAAGATTTTGTCATCGAACCCGAGAGAGGCGCTATTGCTTTTTTAGCGAGCTCCAGCACAGCATATATCAGCCCACAATACATATCAGGATTGAAACTATACGACTATCTCGGCAATGCCAATTATGGCGATCATATAGGTAACATCATCCAGAAAGCTATATTGAACAACGAAGGGAATCAGTCGCTAGCGACTCGATCACTTATGCAACAGCTTACATTCCATGGCGATCCAGCGATTAAATTTCACCCTTTTGAAGGGCCGGACTATGTAGTAGACTATGAGTCGATTGAGATCAATCCGGAGGTGGTGGGAGCACAGGATGAGACGATGGATGTTTCTTTTGATGTGGTCAATATAGGGACGGCAGTAGAGGATTCTATCAATGTAAGCATAGCTATAGAAAATGAAGGTGGAGAGGAAGTATATTCAGAAGTATTACGAATCGAGGCTCCCGGTCACCATGAGACAATTGAAAGAACCATCACGGCACCAGGCAATAATTCTTTAGGGAAGCACGTCTTGGTAATTAGGGTCGACACCGATGATGAGATCGCAGAACTGCCACTAGATGCTGCCGAGCAAAACAATGAACTAAGATCACCATTAGGGGAGAGAGGGTTTTGCTTCTACGTTCTTGATAACGGAGCTCGCCCCATTTACCCTTTAGAGTTCGGAATAGTAAATGACGAGTGCCCTTTTGTGCTAAGGGCAGCGACTAGTAATTTTTTCTTGGAAGAGCAGACCTACGTCTTTGAGATAGATACGGTATATACATTTGATAGTCCATGGAAGAAGCGTACAGAGTTTGAAAATTCTGGAGGCTTGATAGAGTGGGATCCCGAGATCATTCCAGAAGAAGGGAAAGTTTATTACTGGAGAGTAAGCCCGGCGCAAGTAGAGGGAGTAGGCTATCAGTGGAAGAGTAGTTCATTTACCTATTTGGCCGATAATGAAGCTAGCTGGATTCAAAAAAGCATGCCTCAACTTCTAAGTAATGAATTTGATCGAATTTATTTTAATGAATACAATCAGCGTCTAGAGTTCACCCGAGAGATATGGGATTTTAGATTTGATTTGGGTAGTGATGTCGAAGAGGAGGAGTGGATATATGTCAATGGTGTTTCTTGGGGCTCATTAAACCCCTCAAACCTTGGTTCTTTTATTGGAGTTCATGCTCAAAACCCATTTGACGCGGCGTTTAAAAAAAGTGAACATGGAGATTTCGGAACGACGAATTCTTCAAATAACATGTATGCATATAAGTTAGACACACCCGAGAGCAGAGAAAATTTCTTAACTCTCCTTGAGGCCATTACAAAAGACCATCTGGTTATCATCTATTCAGTGATTACAGAAGACCATCACGATTTTAAGATAAGCGAATGGGCTCAGGACTCTATTCAATATGGCAGAAATATATTTTCGGAGCTGGAGTCTTATGGAGCGAAAAAAGTTAGAGCTCTTACTCAAGAAAAGCACTTACCCTATGTTTTTGTATATAGAAAAGGCATTTACACCGTTCTTGAAGATCTGTCATCCGATCTGGATGGAAAAGTTGAAAGAACTATTTCTGACCCACTTAGGGCAGGTTCTTATGGAACATTAAGAACACCTATTATTGGTAAGTCACAAGGTTGGAATAAAGCGGTCATTGATTTTTCAGAACTAGAAGAATTAGATTCTGTTATTGCTCGAGTTTACGTTGAAAACGAAATGGGCAACGATGTGCTGTTAAGTGAGGACTTAACAAGCGGTACAATAGACTTTAGTAGCTTAAATGAAATTGGATCGAATTCAATAGTACTGGAATTGGAGTTTAGAGATGCTGAGAACAGAAGTATACCACTGGTAAATAATCTTCAAGTGGAATTTGTTGTCGTAGGAGACCTTTCAGTATTACCACATCAGGATACACAAGGACCCGAACTCGAGACACTACAACAAGGGGAAGTATATACAAAATGTGTTACAATAGATCAGTCAAATTGTGGACACACGGATCAAGTATTTTTAACCTACCAAATAATTGATGAGGCTAACGTAGCGATACAAAGAGACACCTCCTTTATATGGAAGGAACAGGAGGAGTTCTGTATTGAGGAGGACACTAGAGTCTTAGGGGGTGAATATCGGCTTATTGTAAACTATAATAAAGAGTTCATACATCGAGAGCAGCACCATTTCGACAATATAGGAATAACAAGGTTTTATGTAGAAAGAGACAGAATAAACCCTTTGCTTGATGTTAAGTTTGATGGTGCCAATATCAAGAATGGAGACATCATTTCTTCTACTCCTTCTATAGAATTGACACTTATTGAAGAAAATCCATTTTTACCTTTAGCAGATGCAGATATTTTCGAGCTTGCTCTTGAAATGCCTGATGGTGATTTGTGGTCAATTGACACCAAGGGACAATTTTGCGAATTTTCTTCTGGTGATTTGGACAACATAGCAGAGTTGGTTTTTACACCAAACCTAAACCCAGGAGATTATACGCTATATGCCCAGGGTCGAGATGCATCGGGAAATTTTTCTGGAAACCAGAGTTATCAAGTTGATTTTACTGTTTTGGATCGTACTGAAATAGTTTCAGAGAGTGTTGTGCCCTCTCCAGCAGCTGACGAGGCTGAAGTAGTGTTGATTCTGGGTGGTAGAGAGGCACCTGATAAAATTGATATAATTTTATATAATTCTATGGGACAAATCGTTTTGGAGTCTACTTATCAAAAACCGAGAATTGGAAGAAATCAATTGCCTGTCAGTGTTGCGGATTTTCCAAATGGTATATATCACTATGATATTGTTTTTCCTACTGGTTATGGCGTATTAGAACCTTCACAGATAGAAAATAGAAAATTCGTTGTTATTCGTTAATGACGTTATTGTACAACTTGAGATACAGAGAGGAAATGTTTTCTACATTCCAGTGATTCTGTGCATAGATTTTATTCGCACTTCCGTGATTGGTTGAAGCAAGCTTAATGCCCTCGTTCATGGCCTTGTGAATTTCTGTATAATTATACTGGGTGAATCCTGGATTCCCTGTCGCTAAGAGAATTTCTTTCATGTTTCCATAGTATTGCGCAACTGTTACCTTTCCAATAGACAGACCAAGAATTAATACGCCAGAATTCAGTACGTTATTTCTTGGGGAAATAATGAGTTCTGCCATGCTTAGTATGCTTTGATAAGTATAGTTTTCTATGTAGCCACCTAGAAAATAAATATTACTAAACCTTGTGTTCCATAATTCTTCGAGGAAGAGTATAAGATTTCTTATCCTAGAATTGATGTATGATATAGGTTTACTCTTAAAATATGGAACGGCATGTCTAAATTTTCTTAAAAATAGTAGCGAAGCATGTTTATTAAGCAATTTGAACGCTTTTATTATTTGTTCTTGTTCACTGTAAAATCTGATTTTACCTGGAACCATGATTATTGGCCTGTTTATTCTTTCTATAAGAGAAGGTAGTTTATAGATAGAGGTATTTACTTCATCGAGAGGGTAAGCCGCGTGTGGTATTACCGAATGACTGCAGGCGGAAGTGCTGGAGTATTGTTTCATACTCTCATTACCCAAGTGTATCATGTGATCGCAATATTTGACAACCAGGTCGTAGAGTCTTTTTCCGTTTCCACAAGGCCTGTGAGGCAAAGCATTATGTCTAGTAAATAAAATTTTTACATTTTTACTCCTCCAATATTGCAGTCGCTTTTTCAATAGATCTAGTTGGTTCGCCTGTGGGCATGACCACGAAAAAAAATATTCGGGCCAATGAATATGGATAATATTAAAGTGTATTTCCGACAACCAAAAAAGGTCAGGATCAATATAGAAACTTACTTTTTTCTTGAGAGCAGAGTAAATTATCTCAAGGCCGTGATTTTTTATAATCGGTGCTAAAAAAAGAATATTCAAAACGAGTAATTATATAATTTTAACTCTCGGGCGAATATTACCTCGATGAGTTCTTTTTCTTCCTCACTTAGTATTTTTCTATAATGCTTCCTATTTGTTCGATATTCAGATTTGTAACGGTGATCAGGTAAGCTGATTGGTCCAGGAAGATTGAGCTTATTCTTTATTTCTTCAAGAGAGTCATTCAACTCTTCATATCTATAAACCTTGTCTACTAAAGATATCGATCCGTTAGAATATAGGTCAAGTCCTTTCATTTTCCCTGCCTTGCCTGATTTTAAATACTCGAATATAGTAGAGATGTTGTGCTCTTTGATTGTGTAGAAATAATTTGATACGACTTTGTCAAAAGGGTTGCGTTCAAAGCAAAATTTAAAGTATGTTTTCCACACAATGGGATCAAGTTTTCTTCTCAGTTCAAGTGCGGATATATGATTATAATAATTGAGTCTTTTTCCCAATACCAGAAGCCTTGCCCAATCTCCTTTCGTATAATATTTTAATGGAATATGATTGTTTTGATGCCCTCGGTGACCCGAGGATATTCTCTTTTGTTCATCTATCCCGACCTTGGTGATGATATCTCCATCGGCACAGAGATTACCCAGCGCTATCTCTATACTTGTACCTGCTGTTTTAGCAGTTTTTATAAAGATGAATTTATGTTGATGGGAAACGATCATACTAACGACATACTATTTTCCATACATTTTGTGATTGGATTCCTTCGGGCCTTAAAGGTTCCCAGCTAGTTCTAGGTATAACAAAGGTAGCTGATGCCGTCCTACGTTCCAATTGTTTGCCATCTACTGATAAGTTATATAGTATTCTATATTGACCGGAATATAATTGATGATTTGAAACAGTGCACTGTAAGTTGGATGACTTGGTCAGTAAAAAAGGCGAATTAAGTTGATGAGAGGAACTCACTTTATATATAATCTGTCCAGAAGAATCTTGGATGAAAACTACAATCTTTGAAAAAGATAAAGATTCGTCATTATTTAGACTTATGTTTAGTACGAGGTTCTGTTCTTCGACGACAGGTGTGATTTTGAGGCGAGTATCAGTGTGAGTGAATGCGGAAATGTATGATGACAAAACATTAGAGGTATTACCGTCAGCAACTATTTGGCCCGAAGACATAAGAATTGCTCTTTGTGCAAAAGTCTTTAAGGCGCTGAGGTTATGACTGACAAGCACAATTGTTTTGCCGTCTTGAGCTATAGAAGACACTTTATTTAAACATTTATTTTGAAAGTGAATGTCTCCTACAGAAAGTACTTCGTCAAGCAATAGAATTTCTGCGTCTAGATGAGCGGCGACGCTGAATGCAAGTCGAACCTGCATGCCAGAGCTATAGTGTTTTATAGGTATGTCGATGAATTTTTCTATTTCGGAAAAGACTATAATGGAATCTAGCTGTTGCTGAATATCTTTTTTAGTCATTCCCAAAATGGCTCCATTGAGAAAAATATTTTCTCTCCCAGATAACTCGTGATGAAATCCTGTACCCACTTCTAGCAATGATGACACCCTCCCTTGAAGTGTACACCTACCACGTGTTGGGGGTGTTATTTTTGACAATATTTTTAGAAGAGTGCTTTTACCAGAACCATTGGGTCCGCAAACCCCCAAAACTTGCCCTACAGGCACTTCCAACGATATGTTATCAAGTGCGTGAATTTTAGAGTTCGTCCCCAGAGATTTAAAAAAAGATGGAATCGCATGTCTGAGTTGATTTCCTTGAGACGGGTTAATCTCATAGGTCTTGGAAAGTCCTTGTATCGTTATGGCATTCTTAGACATAGCTACTAGATCGTATCTGCGATGTTTTTGGAAATTCTAATAAAGAAGATCGAAGAAAACACAAAAAAAACAACGGAAAGGGCTAAAGAAACATATATGTAACTTGAGAAGGTGTCTGTGCCTAGCACACTTGCTCTGAAGACTTCTATAACACTGACCAATGGGTTTAAGTGATATAGATCAGAGTAAGGCTCAGGAACCATCGCTGAAGAGTAGGCGACGGGGCTTACATATAGGCCTATTCTTACTAAAAATGGAGTAATGAAGCGGAAATCTCTGTATTTTATCGTAATGGCTGAAATGAAAATCCCTGCCGACAAGCCGAAGAGCAGAACGATCAAAATCACCAAAGGCAAGAAGAAGATATCTCTTGTCAGGGATATATTATAATAATACAACAACAGAAGAAGAATAATTACAGATACACAAAACTCAGGAAGTGCGGAAATCGACTTACTTAACGGCAATATAATTCTAGGAAAGTAGATTTTTTTGATCATACTCTGATTCTCAAGCAACGAGTTTCCAGCGTCGGTAATTACTGATGCGAAATAGCCCCAGACTACTAACCCAGCCATCGTAAAAACCAAATGAGGAATCTCGCCAGTGTCGACACCAGCAATTTTATTGAAGACAAAGCTTAGTATTACAAGAGACAGGAGAGGTTTTAGTACTATCCAAGTCAGTCCAATAATTGTTTGAGAAAATTTGACCTTGATATCCCTAAATGCAAATGCCAAAATAAGCTCTTTGTATTCTATAGACTCCCTCAAGGATGAAAATAACCCATGAGAACCCGAAGAGATTACTGTTACACGAGGTTTCATATCACAAGAATAAGTATAATGGGCTTAAAATTTATGGTAAATTTCAGCCCTATCAAAAAGAGGTTTGAGCGTAACAGTCATAGTACCCGTATATAATTCATCAAAGTACCTTTATCAATGTATTGATTCTATTCTCTCATGTAAGAATGTAAGCCATATAATTGCGGTGGATGATGGTTCAGATGATCGATCCTTGGACATTTTATATGGACTTGCAAGAAAGAATAGCAAATTACGAGTATGTCGGCACGAGGGAGGAATAAATCGAGGTCCAGGACCTAGTCGTAATCTCGGTCTCAGTATGGTGAGTACAGAGTTTGTTTCATTTTTGGATAGCGACGATTATTACCTGGATAAGCGTTTTGAGGAAACCATCGATTACTTTGAGAAGAATAAACTTTTGGACGGGGTGTATGAGTCCATCAGGATATTGAAAGAATCAACTATGGCGCAACATTACCCCCTAGAAGAATACGCTGTGTCAAGAGTGGTTGAACCCAAAGAAGCTCTTGAGTCCATAATCTTAAATACGTATGGTAGTGTACAAATTTCAGGCTTTACCTACAGGACGGACTTTCTTCGCAGTAACAAGATTCAGTGTACAGAGCACAAAAGAGGACAAGAGCTAAATATTATTTATATGAGTTGTATATATGGAAAAGTAAAATTATTTCCTAGTCAGTACAAGGTTGTAAGACGACTTCATGAGTCCAATGCAATATGGAATGCAGAACAGGGATATCTGAGTAAAACGGCTAGGTTTCAAAATTGGTATGAGTTCATCCTCAATAACAAATTACCTGTTAAAGTTAATCGCTACTTTTTTAAAAATTATATACATTACCATAAAGAACTAAATGGGGTGAAAAGAAAGCCAAGTAGGAAGATTATTCAAGCTAAGCAAGTGGCCAGAAGTTTTTTCAAAAACCCCAAGTTATTGTTAAAGTTGTTTTGAGAGATAACCACCAGCTATTACAAAAGTATCTTAGATATTATCCCACAAGGGGTATGGCCATGTGTGGCGTCAGGCCCCAGTATTATGTCAGCTACTACTTTAAACATAAGATTATGTGGTTTAGAGTGGCGAAAGCTGGAAGTAGAACGATTCATCATTTCTCAAGACAATATTACTCATCATATTATTATGGTGCACCGATACACTACATACCGTTTCTTTATATTAAGTATTTTAAATTCACTTTTGTACGACACCCAATAAAAAGATTAATCAGTGCATGGAACAACAAAGTAGTGAATAGTAATTTATATAGCTTTGAGCGAGAGCAACTCAAACGATTGCAGGACTTCAACGAATTTGTGTCATGGTTGGGTACAATCGATCTTGATCGATGCGACGAGCACCTAAGACGGCAAACAGCCTTAGTTCCCGTTGAAGATTTGCACTTTATCGGTAAGTTGGAGAATTTCGAAGAAGATATTAAGGCGGTATTGGAAAAATTGGATATCGAAAACTATGATATAAAACCCAGACACAGAGGAGAGTATTCTTCCTTTGTAAATCTGAATAGTCACGTAGAACAAAAAATATATGAGCTTTACAAAGGAGACTTTAGGACTTTTAAATATTGAAGGACCGTGACACAAGAAAGATATTTTAGAAAATATGGAACCACCCTAAAACTCTTGACTCTATAAAGTTTAGAACAAACCAGCCTCAAGTCGATACTCATTCTCTTTAACCGAAGTTTCCTAGACAGGGAGTATCCGTATTTCGATTGAAGTGCACTCTCGAAGGACTCTACAATGCTTCGACGATCTCGGTACTCTTTCACATGGATCACGACATCCTCAATAGTTAAATGTGATCTGGAATCGTGCTCTGATAATACAGTTAGGTACTTACCTACTTCATAGAAGCTAGTCAAATCGATTAAGAGAACCTGGAAGAAGAAGTCCAAATCCTGAGCGAATTGTATTTCTTTAAATCGGATATTTTCTATTGCAGCCATTTTGACAGAAGACTGAGCAGGAGATAGCCCACACGAATAAACAGACCTCCATAAAGGTGTTTCGTTAGAAAGAAAGAAATCTTCTTTTTGCCTTTCGTCCTTTTCCCAATAGGCACCACATTTTATAAGATTATAATCCGTTACAGAGACCACTCTATATATCGACGACAGAAACTCTGGCAAATAGTAGTCGTCATCGTCTAAAAAACAAAGGTATTGACCAGAAGCCCGATTAACACCTTGGTTTCTCGCAGATCCGCGGCCGCCATTTTTTTGTCGAAAATATTTTATTCGTAGATCATTATTTAGGACAACAACTTTTGACGTCTCATCAGTACTCCCATCGTCCACAATAATCATTTCCCAATCTTCAAATGTTTGGTTTAAAACGCTTTGGATTGCTCGTGGCAACAAATTAGCACGATTATATGTGGGGATGATGATTGTAAAAAATGGTGACATATTAATGGACCACTAATGTTCTGTAGTGATTTGTGAATTGACTTGCAACTTTTGCCTGTGAATATCTTTCAGCCGCAACGTCTCGTAAATAAGATCTGTCGAAATCAAGTTGTGATTCAAGCATTGATTCTAAGCATGAAAACAATCCCTTTTCATCAGATCTATCAACCAAGACACCTAGGTCATCTCCAGATACAATTTCTGGTATTCCCCCAACTGGGGTAGAGACTATATACACTCCAGAAGCCATAGCTTCTAACAAAACACAAGGAAGATTTTCAAAATTGCTAAACAGAACAAAAACATCATTGTTAGACATTTCAATTGCAATCTCCTTATGATCCATTGGCCCTTTCACAGAAATCGAATCCATTAGCCCGCAAGAATTCACCTTATCTATTACATTTTGAATATTTGAACTACCGATTAACGTCGCCCTAAATTCCCCTCCCATCTTTTTTAGATTAGCTAAAACGCGTATTAGACCAGTTATGTTTTTTGCACGATCATCAAAAGAGGAAACATGAAGGATACGTAAAATGGAAATATCTGGCTTCATTTCGGTATTGAAGAAATAGCTAGGAACAACATTGTGTACGACAGAAAACCTTGTGTTGTCAGTATGATTTTTCATTTGCCCCTTCAAATTTGCAGATACTGGAAAAATGTATGATGCACTGTCGAGCCACTTTTTGGCCAACCAGAGTTTAATGCCTTTCCCTTTTACATTGTTATCAGGGTCAAATATTGTAGAATGCTCAGTTATAACATATGGAATGCCATATCGTGTATAAAGATAGTGCCCCAGCATTGAGGCAGGAAGCGTAGCGTGACAGTGTATGATCCCAGGGAGCCCTTTGCTACTATTCAGTTTAGAAAAAACATACCGAAAGATTTTTTTATAATAAACACCTCTAATTGATAACGGTACTTTCTTTACATAAGCAATTGTTGTAGAAACTCCGTTTCTAATCTCGTGTATTATTTCAGGGCTATATTTCTTGTGGCCAGGATTTATTTGAATATGAATCACCTCCTGGTTTACAGAATTTCTAAGACACTCTATATGTCGTTGAATGAAATCTCCATCAAAAGCGTTGACCTTTGTTGGATACCAACTTGTAATATGTAGTACGTATCCGGGTAGTTTCATTTAAAACGAAGGTATGCTTTAGACGGGAACAAAGATAGCTGACGATCCAATAGTTAGTATTTTGTGGGTCAATGAGTAGGAAAGAACAGTATGGTGATTTTGTTAGAGACCATGTGGACACTCCCATATTCCACCAACCCTGGTGGTTAGATGTAGTATCAGGGGACCTTGGGTGGGATGTTGCTGTTGCTCAGGATAAATCGGGGAGGGTAGAAGCCGTTTGGCCTTATGTGTTTTTCAAGAGATATAACATGAACATGTTGCTTCAACCGCTATTAACACCTAGCCTAGGAATCGTGTTTAACTACCCAGAGGGCTTGTCAAAAAATGATCGTCGATATGCCTTTGAAAAGCAAGCGACCTTTAAACTGTTAGAGAAGCTACCCGAGGCTTCAATGATCAACCAGCTGTTTCATACTAGCTATACCAATTGGATGCCTTTATATTGGAAGGGGTTTAGGCAAACCGTGAGGTATACCCACTTGATACGCGATATAGCCGATATGGAAACAGTTAGAAAGAATTACAAAGGAAGCGTTAGGAGTGATGTTTTAAAAGCGAAACAGCGCTATACCATTGATACGGAAGTGGACTCTAAGCGACTATATGAATTAAATGAAAAAACCTTCCAAAGGAAGAACATCAAGACCCCCTTTACACATGAGTATTTTGAAAAAATCGTCAAGGTTTGCGAAGAAAAGGGAGTAGTCGAAATGAATTTTGCAGTGGATGACAAGGGTAGTGTTGTCACTGGAAATATGACAGTGTATGACAATGGGAAAGCATACAATTTGGTTCAGGGAGTTGATAAAAGCCTAAAACCCCAAGGCGCAGTACAACTGGTCTTAGATAAAGCAATAGAACGTGCTTCGAGTAGGGTAAGTGCCTTTGATTTTGAGGGCAGCATGACAGAAGAAATAGAGCGGGTGTTTAGAAGTTTTGGAGGAGAACTACAACCATATTTTGTAATAAGTAAAATACGTAATAAGATTCTGAGCCTTGCATATTCCATATTGAAAGAGTAAATGAGATACGGTATAACTTGTGAACCTGGATTATCTTCTCCTAGATTGGAGTATGTTGTCAACTACATTGACAACCATCCATTAAAACCCAACGGAAGTATCTTCTATCTAACCCCATCCGAAAGCCAAGGAATCGAGACTGCTATTTATTATGGCACCCAAAATAGAAACCAAAAGGGATATTACGTTCCCGCTACGCCACATGCACTGGTGGATGTAACTACTCAGAATGCATTTTGCAACACATATATGCATCGAGATAGATCAGTGAGATCTGTTGAATTGACAAACAAACCTATTCAGGAATTTATTAATGAGAAGTCTTTTGCCTTCGATATTTTCGAAGCAATATTCTATCATGTATCAAGGTTCGAGGAAATATTTGCACATAATGAAGATAATCACGATAGGGGGTGGTTAGAAGAAGAAAAACATTTTCTTGTTAGAGAGGGTATCGAAAAAACACCCGTCGTTGATGAACTGGTAGTCGCTTTTTTTGAAGTTCTTTTGCAAAGAGAGATTCGCAAAACCACCACGTACTCCTTGTCTCATGATGTTGATTTTATTTATCGCTTCAAACCTACTTATAAATTTATTAGATCTTTGGGAGCGACCATTGTTCATGGTAGAGGCTGGATTCAGCTCAAAAAATCGATATCTCATTACAGATCTATGAACTCCGGAAATAAAAAGGACCCATATGATTCTTTTGATTTTTTATTGAGAGTAGAATCAGGATTTCAAAAGAAAATCATCTATTTGATGAGTGGTGGAACGTCTAAGTATGACAATAACTACGCGATTAGTCATGTACGGGTACATAAAATCATTGATAAGGCCTTGAACCTGGGATATGAGATTGGGCTTCACCCTAGCTACAACACACCGTACTCAGATCATATGCTTAGACAAGAAAAGACCAAGCTCGAAAAAGTGATGTGCGGTAAGGTCAAGCATAGCAGACAGCACCTATTAAGATGGAACTGGAAAAGGTCGCCGACGTTATTGACAAAAGCGAGTATGATGACTGATTCATCAATGGGTTTGAACAAAAGGATAGGATTTAGGTGTGGAACCGGGTTTCCCTACAAGCTTTATGATTTCGATAAAGAAGAGGCTTACTCATGGATAGAAACACCATTGGTAATGATGGAAAGTGGTGCATTGCACGAATCAAGAAGGATAGGAAAAGGATATATTGAGATAATGAAATTTTTTCTGGAAAACCTTCCTCACAATACCCACATTTGCATGAATTTTCACAACAACTCATTTGATCCCACGGTTATAGAATATTGTAAGTTGAAAGCATTCTATCTTACCGAGGTCGTCAAACTTGGAGAAAGCAGAACACAATGAGATTGCTAATCTTGTCAGATATGTTCTCAATGGAGGAGTGGATAGAAGATGGTAGAGAACCGAGAATAATGCCGGCCGTTTACGAGTTCTTCAGATACTTGGGGTTAAGTAAAGAAGATTCTTTCGAGGCAATCATCTTTAGTAAGAAACTTTCACGTCGCATAACGTTTGACAACGGGTCTTTCATTGATGTCATGTTTCTTAAAAGCAGAGCGCACTATTTGTGGAAATATACTTCATTAAAAAGAATGAAAGAGGAGGCATTACGCAAAATGGAGAAAAGTCGTTTTAGCGCAGTTTATGGGATGGCTATTTATTCGAATGTAGCACGAGAGATAGGAAATCAACTAGCCATGTTTTCGGTAGGAAGAATATTTGGGTCGCTGCTATTTGACTACCTGCAAAAGAGGAATTTCTGGCAAATCTACACGAGATATTATTATCAGCACCTAGAAGCTAAAAGGGGGTGTGACCTGATAGTATGTACAGAAGATGGAACGGGATTTGATCGAGCAGTTGCGAAAATTAATCCAGAGCAGAGATTACTGATGTACTACAACGGAATCAACACTAAGCTAAAGGAAGGATTGCTCAGTATCAAACCCGTCACTGGATTATCCCGAATGGAACCGATTAGATTCCTATCAACAGGAAGATTGACTTACTGGAAAAGACACGACTTGGCCATCCGATTTTTCTCCGATATTCTGCATCAAAGGCTTAATGCCAAGTTGACAATTCTAGGGAAAGGCAAAGAGAAACAAAACTTGAAGAGACTAGCTCATCAATTAGGTATTGAGGAAAAGGTTACTTTTTTAGATCCAGTTGAGCACCATCAAATCTGCAAGGTATATGAGAATCATGACATCTGCCTCTTCATGTACGATCATAGCAATCTGAGTAATAGTATGTGGGAGGCTAGTTTAGCAGGAAGACTTATAGTAACAAGACCTACTGGGAAAACAAATGAAGTGTTTAAGAACCTTCGCAACTGTATCATTAGCAAAGATGAAAATTCTGCAAAAGCTTCTTTGTTGAAAGTGATAACCGAAAACGGTGAGAATGAAATCGCGCTAAACGCTCGGGAAACAGTTGCTGGAATACTTCCTTCTTGGAAGAAGAGAATAGAAAAAGAGCTAGGTGAAATTCGGAATTTACTTTTGGTGGGAGATCAATCTAAAAACTAATCCATGTGAGCACGCGCAGTTGGGCCCTAGAGGTGCTTTAGTGAGGCTATTAGAGGAAAGGGGTAATTGGTCTTCTTTTTCATGTAAAACGGAGAAATAGGGTGCCAGGTTTAAACCATTGGCGCTCGTTAAGTACTCTGGATGATATGGCATTATAGGATTAAAGAGCTTATAGTTTCTAGAGTCATATTTTATAGGAGTATCACCTACAAGTTTACCAATTTCTTGATTACAGTTGATTAATTCTTGCCCTATGTGGTGGTGGTGGTAATTTAATCCAATGATTCCAATGCCTGTGGCGAAAGCAAAAAATATGATAAGTCCATTCTTGCTCAGGATTGATAGTTCTTTCTCTAAAAAACCATAGAGGTACATCCACAAAGGTAGGGTGGGTATCCAATACCTGCCGTTGTAGAAAACAGAAACGAGAAAGCTACTATGGTCTCTGGCGTTGTAATCAAAGAACAAATGAATTATCATAAAAAGTACCAGAGAGATCGACAAACTGTAGGGTAATCGTTTAACGTATTTGTATAGGAAGAAAACTCCCCCAGGGATTAAGATCAGTACAACGAACAAGTAAACCTGTAAGTTGGGAATGAGATTGTGACTACTAAAATCTGTTATTTCTTTCAGGTAAAACATGCTTCCATAAACCCATTTGCTTGTCAATAGTCGAGGTAGTAATCCGATTATCAAACCACCCAAGATTGGAAAGAAGAGTTGTTTTTTTTCGTAAAGAACGGGAATAACTAGAATGATGAAGAGTAAGAAGTTGGTTTCCCTAAACCATAAGGAAAGACCACCGAGGACCCCTATAGAGAGACCGTGCTTAATCCCTCTATTGTCTGAGAAAACGCAATAGCATAGTGCAGAAACAATCAGAAGACTGGGCATCTCGCTCATGAGGCTTCGAGAGAAAAAAAGAAGGGGGGGAAATAGGAAGAATAGAATTGTTGGTAGAGCTGTACCAAGATTATTGTTAACAAGAGTTTTTCTGATTAACAGATACGAAAGAATTGTATATAGAAGACCGGATAAGAAAACAGCCTTCTTTCCCAGAGGCAAAAGTAGGGTCAGTAACGAACTGGTTCCAAGGGGGTAGTTGGCGACACTCAAGGGTATCGACGAACCATCAATAGGTTGAATATTAAAAACAGTTTGGCCATTAATAAAAGCTAAAGCTCGAGACAAGTAACTTACCTCATCAATCGAAAATATGTAAGAGGGGAAGAAAAAAAGATAGGAGAGAAGAAAGAGAACAGGGAGGAGAAGAATTGATTTTTTGGTCAATCGAGTGTTGAGTCTATTATTTTGACAATTTGGTCAGCAATGATGCGTTGGTCAAACTCTTTTTCTGTCTTTTTCCTCCCTAAGAGACCCATGGATTTGAGACTATCTTCATCCATAATCATTATTTTTGTCATAGCTTCTTCAAGAGAAACGGCGTCTTTTACTGGAACGAGGAAGCCATTCTGACCATCGTCAATCGCCTCTCTACATCCCGCTGTTTCTGTTGCGATTACTGGTTTACCCATCGCCATAGACTCTGTCAGAGAGCGAGCTATGGCTTCTCGATAGGAGGGCAGGACAATACAGTCCGAAGAAGATATTATTCCCCTCACGTCCTTGACATAGCCCTTGTAGTCAACGATGTCTTCGTCCATCCATTGTGCTAACTCATCAGGATTTATTGAAGACGGATTGTCTTTGTCTATCTCTCCGACGATCACAAATTTAGCTTTACCTCCTTTATTCTTTATAGCTGCAGCAGCTTGAACAAACTCCTTTATGCCTTTGTCATAGAGCAATCGACCTATAAAGGTGAAATGTGTTAATCCATTTTTAGGGAAGGAACCATCAGGTGAAAAGTGATCAATATCTACTCCGCAACCTTTTATTGAGACCCCTTTTGATTCAGAAATAATACCAGCATCCACAAATAAGGTCTTATCATCTTCATTTTCAAAAATGAAACTGGAATGGAAGCGTGAGGTGATTCTATAAAGAGACTTAACGATAAACTTTATCCAGCCTTGGCTCAGGAAAGGATATCCCAGACCAGTAACCACGGCAATTGAAGGAATATTGTTAAGTCGAGCCGCCAGAGCACCATAGATGTTTGGCTTGTGGGTATAACATAGCAATAAATCGAGTTTTAGATAGTTTGTCTTTCTTCTTAGTTCTTCGATAAAGATAAGGTCCCTGAATGGATGTTTTGCGTCTCTGGTGAGAGTTCTGAGAGCTATATGTCTGACTGTAGGAAACTTTTCCTTATACTCGATGTATTCATCTACAGGAGCAAGTACATAAACATTGTACCCGCTTTCTAGTAGCTTGTGAATAACATTCAACCTGAAGTTGTATATATTCCAGGTAGTGTTTGCTACAATTCCAATATTCTTTGATGGGGTAGCAGTCATAAGGTTGTTCAAAAATACAGTTTATGGTTACTCATCACAGCTTATTTTTCTTCATATTTTTAATTTCGTTCTTCAACTCCTGCTCCTCGGATAGCGGATATATAAGCAGTCCAGCATGACTATCGACGATAACAAAGCCATCCAATCCCCTTACCAAAATGGGCCTAGATTGATCAGAATGCAACAGAGAATTCTTAACATCGGTTATGTGGAAGTTCTTCGATGAATGTACATTACCGTTTTCACTTTTATCAATAAAGGCGTATAAACTAGACCACGTCCCTAAGTCACTCCAACCAATATCCGCAGGAATCGTATTTACATTGGTTGCTTTTTCCAAGATAGCATAGTCAATGGAGATGTTCTGGGTTGAAGGGTATACTCTTTCTATATATTCCTTCTCACCTTCTGTATTAAAGATAGAAGGGTCTTCATCAAGTGTCGAGAGGATTCCTGGAGCGTGTTTTTCAAAGGCGGCAATCAGGTCATTAACCTTCCAGATAAACATACCGGCATTCCAGAGGTAGTTGCCTGAAGCTAGGTATTCATTAGCTATTTCGATTGGTGGTTTTTCTTTAAATGAAAGGACTTTTTGAGGAATCGAAGAATCGAGGAATTGAGTTGGATGTACTTCAATATAACCATAGCCAATATCTGGACGGGTGGGAGTGATGCCCAGGGTAAGAAGGGCGTTGTTGTTTTCTATATAGGAGAAGGCATCGTGCAGTCGTTTTACAAATTCATCTTCTTTCTGGATTACGTGGTCAGATGGTAGAACAGCAAATGAAGCCATAGAGTTACGGGCTTTGATGTGCAAGGCTGCATATGCAATTGCTGGAGCCGTGTTGTTCATAGAAGGTTCGAGAAGGATGTTCTCAAGAGGCACTTCAGATAGATGGGCCATTACCTTATCCCTATAACGACGGTTGGTTAAAATAAGGATATTATCATTTGGTACGACACCTAAGCATCTTTCATATGTCATCTGGAGCAATGACTTACCCGTTCCTATAATATCTAAAAACTGCTTGGGCGTTTCTTCTGTACTGCTTGGCCAGAATCGGGAACCGATACCTCCGGCTAGGATGGTAATGTATCTGCTGTTAGGCATTTACGCTATTTTTCTTTTCGTTCATACAACCTCATAGTGTACTTTCCAGTATCGTCAAAAATTAATTTCAAATCATTGAAATTGTCATTCTTAGGAACTTTATCCGTCATCGATTTATCACCAACCTGAAGAACTTCTACATAGAGTTGATCGTTGGTATCGGTCGGATGAGACTTGGATTTAATGTTAAAATCACGCAAGCTGAAATGGTTTACCAACTTTAAGTTTTCTGGGATATCCTTCGTAACTAAGTCCTTATTGCGATGCTCATACAAGTTAGACCTAAGGGAATTCATAGGTCTCTCAGCCTTTGTTCGTAAAAAATATGTCACGAACAAAGCAAAGACATATGTGCACATTAGAAAGACGGTATATACAGTTTTCCATGGAATATTTCTAAGTTGATAAGATATTAGAAGGATGAAAATAGGGACGATAGGTAGAAAAAAGCGACCATATAAATAGACTCTACCGACGACGTCTTCACCACCATTGTACGAATAACCCAAATAGGTAATTAAGTGAATCATTAACCCTACGTAAAGCCACCTGATCATATGATTGGAGAATCTTGGCAAGAAAGCAAAAATTGATAAAGGAGACAATAACAACACAAAGACAATAAAGACAAGAGTATTAGAAAACAACATTGAGAAATCAAATGTAGCATTAGGGTCTTTGATGTAAAGGGTGTTTCCATAGACCATACTGGCAGAAATGAGCCTAGGTAAAACACCAAGAATAAAACCGACCAACGCAGGAAGCAACATTCTAATTGAAGACATCAGAAATATTGCTAATGGAATCATACACAACATATTTGTTTCTCTAAACCAAAGGCTCAAGCCGATGAGAGTAAACGCAAAAAAAACCTTACACTTCTTATTTATTCCAGCATTGGAAACCGTAAATAGGAACACACAAATAATACTCTGAGATGGTAAGTCACTCATTAGCATTGTTGTTGAGAATAGGGTAGGTATGTGGAGTGCGTAAACCAAAGACCAAATTGGATTTAATCCAAAATTTCTCAGGCAGACCCAAAGCAACCCCCAGTTGACAATCCATAAAAGAAGGTTAAAGCTGTAAATATATTCAATGCCCAAGGCGAAACAGAAAGCCGAATACAGAAACGATGTTCCTAACGGATATTGGCCAAAGACTGTCAAGTTTTCACTTATAGTCCCGGAAAATTCAATTGCTTGATTAAGATAACTAATCTCGTCAGCGTTTATTATGACGCTTGGATAAGAACAAAGAAAAAAGACAATAAAAAGCAAAACAACAACCCCAATAATGATAAACGACGACGAAAATGTACTCAAGCGGGTCAAGTTGACGATTTGGAATTTAGTATTAGCATCTGTTCTTTTCGATGTAAGCGATAAACTATAGTCACTATTGAAAGTAGAATCCAGAAGGCTCGACTCCTCAAATGAATGTCGTAACCCCATATAAAAATTGCACCAGCAATAAAGGGAGTCATTCTAACGATAAAATCTGAATAAATAGTGGTATTGGACCGGTAAGACTTTATAAAGTAGCTAAAAAAGCAGAATAGAAATAGTGAGTATCCAATGATGCCCAGTAATCCCGTTTCGCCAATTACCGCCACAGGAGAACTATGTATCTCGTGATTGCTATATTTTCCAGGAAAACTTCCAAGTCCCGCCCCAGTTAGTGGACGATCAAGAAAAGCATGAAGTGCACCAGAGTAATTTTCTAATAAGAATTTGTCAGTACTTTTTTCATGTCTTTTAGATGAGTCAAACCATATGGCAATCCTAGTATTAAATTTACGCTCACCATATTTAATCAAACCAGGGCTAACAATTTTAACCAACATAAAAAACGCCAATAGAATTAAAGTAATAAAGACAAGTAAACGTTTGACTTTTTCTTCACGGACCCAAATCAATAATAACCCCAAACTTGTAACCAACGATAAAACAGCGGACATTTTAAATGTGAAAATGATAAACGGGATGAGTAAGAATATTGCCGATAAAATAAGAATTTTATGTTTAACCATTTGACTGAGATAAGAGGAGATAAAAACTGGAACCACAACGCAAAGCATGATATAAAACTCCCTACCCGCTTGCGCGGATTTTCTAAATCCAGATAATAAATCGTTCTTGATTTCAATAACCTGGCCATCTTGAATATAGGACCGAGGTGAGAATATGTTGGGCAACCCCAGGTGGTTGGCAAAGAAGTCATAAAAGCCTATCATAGTTCCGATGATACTACCAATGACTACCATAAGTATTAGACTATTGAGCAATTTGGCTTCTCGAAATGTGTAAATAAGAGATGAAACGATCATAAGGGCACCTAATAATATAAGATAGGATGTAGTAAAAGAAGAAGTAGAAGTTGTGAGAAATACACCGGGCAGAATAAGTAAGAGAAATAAGACATAGTAAAGGATCACTTTAGGAGGCTTCCATGTATCTCGAATTGATCCAATCATAGAAAAGCAAATCCCAAGCAATCCAAATACATCGCAAGGTGCGATGCGACACAGAGGATTTGAATAGGTAATTTTAATGCCAGAAAAATGGCAATATGTTTTAGAAACAAAAAACAGTAGAACGAAAAGAGATAAGAATAAAACGGCCAATTTATGATGCCAAGTTAAATTTGAAAGATTCAGAAATTTCACAAAATAGGATGGTTGTTTTTTATTGGAAGATTCGGAAAGAAGAATGAGATGAGTTTTGAATCGAGCGAGAAAATCACAACAAATGTGAGAATGAGAATTTTCAAATCAGTCACAATACTTTGGTTATTTTGATACCAAATTTCTAACCGACCCTTAATGGGAAATATCTTCTTCTTATAAAAATCCATTGGATCCTCTCCTCGGAGTTTTGCATCACTCACGAGTTTTTCTTCATCCCTAAAGATTACGGACCCGATTCCTGTAATTCCCGGTTTGCAGTTATAGATCACCTGCTGAACCTCTTTTGTATATTTCTCAAAACTTATTGGCATCAAAGGTCTGGGGCCAACAAAACTCATATCACCCTTTATTACATTGAGTAATTGAGGCAACTCATTCAACTTGGTAATTCTCAAATATTTTCCAACAGGGGTTATGCGTGAGTCATTTCTTAATGTAATAGAGCCCCCTTTCATATTTGCACTATTTTTAAGCATTGTTGCAAATTTTAGAATCTTGAACCGGGAATTGTGGAGACCCATTCGTTCTTGAGAATAGAAAATGTGACCTTCTCCAGTTAACCTATTGGCTATCATTATAGGTATGAATAAAGGCGAGACAATTGCGATTCCTAAGACTGAAAACACAAGATCAAATATTCGTTTAATAGATATGTACAACTATGTTGGTTTATAAATTAGGAAAGACTGTTTACATTTTGTCATCCAGTGATTTTCCGGTCTCGATATGACTGAAGTCAGGAATAAATTCAGAAATCATGTTTACAATGTCTTCTTTTGCATAACTCTCTTTTTTGAGCGATTGTCTCAACCTGTCAAGCATAGTTTCTACATCAGATATGTTTTTCTTCACAGAGTTCTTAATTACTCCTAGTGAGTTGAAAGAATTCAAATCTACTATGTCATTGTCAGCATAAAATTCTTCAAAGAGTTTTTCTCCAGAAGTGTCTGTTTTAAAGTAGTACACTGGATATTTGATGGTGTCCTTTGTGATGGTGAGTGATTTGGATCTAGCCTGTTCTTCGTTGGCACAGAGATCAACTTCATATCCTAGCTCTTTTATGAAAGATTCTGTTATTTCTTTGAAATTGATCATTTGTTTCTCTTCAAGCTTAGGAAAGAATATATCACCCGTCTCACCAAGAATGCAAGCCAACATACAAATCTGCCCACTTTCTTCAGGAGAAACAAAGAATCGTTTGACATCAGAGGGACATGTAATAGTTTGCTTTTTCATGATTCTCTCGAGATATCCATAGAGAAGACTTCCGTTAGAAAATGCGACATTGGCAAATCTGGCAGTTGTTATTGGAATTTTGTCAGCGTATGACATGATTACTTCCTCCATGAGTTTTTTACTGGCACCCATTACATTTACTGGGTTGGTCGCCTTGTCCGTAGAAACACAAAAGAAATTTTTTGGAGGAAACTCGAGAAGTAAATCTAGCAGTTTTTTGGCTCTGAAAACATTGTTCTCTAACATGGCTTCTATGGAGTATCTATCTTTCTCAGATCGGACATGTTTGTGAGCGGCAAAGTTGGCAACTATATCAAACGGTCCTTTAGTTCTAAACATTTTTTCAAAAACTTCATCACTAAAATTCATCGGATAAGTGCGATATGTCTCAGGTACTTTAATTTCAGGATTGCTTCGAAGGTCACGGGTGAGCTCCGTTAATCCATTTTCGTTGGTATCAACAACATATAATTTAGATGGATTAAACTTAAGTAGCGCCTTGATATACGAAGAACCTATGGTACCGGCTCCACCGATGACGAGAATAGAAGCGCTTTGAATTCGCTGATACAATGATTCATTGTTTTTTACAATGTCCTGAAGAAATAGGCTCTGTAGTCTGTTGGTAATGTGTTTTTGAATGAATGAATTGATATCTAAAAGCACGATTTATATTTTTATTATGACTGTCGTAAATGTTCGATTGTTCTCAATTATTTTTAAAGCATAAAAACCCGAACTAAGATTTTCTACTGAGATAGTGTTGCTTGTTAAACTAATATCAGAGAATAATAATTTCCCGGTAGAAGTGTATATGCTGTAGTACGTGTTGGAGGGGGGATGATAGTTTTTTAATTTAATTATAGACGATGTGGGGTTGGGGTATATCATTGCTTTATTGAGAGCAGAACCGTTTACCGATGTTATATTATTTGAAGAACAGGTAGTAAAATTCCAGGAATTATAAATATTCCGAGCGTCAGAATATTCTGCTAAATAAGTATTATCAGAAGTATTAAAAGCGGGAATATTACTGCCATGCAGATAATTGTCATAAATAATATGATGCCCATCCAATGAATACGTTTGTGCTGCAATAATGACATTATGGTCTAGCGAAACTTTTGAATTGAGTTTTCCGATTATTGCCGTACCGTTGATATGATGAATTGAATTGCAACGGAGAGATCCATTTGCTAATACTAACAAATCCTGTATATTATTATCGTTGCTGTATATATCATTTTTGTTCAGAGATATTTCTGAGTTTGAAGAAATAATAAAACTAGTTGCGTCAATAGATACGTCATTATATGAAAATTCTACCTCATTTGTTTGACTGAAGACAAAAGAACAGTTGTTTAATATGTTATTATGAAAAAGAATATTGGAAATTGAGCCTATACCAGTAGAATACACACGTGTGACTCCACAATTGCTGAAAGTGTTATCTCTCATCTGGATATCGCAAAAAAAGTCATTGAATTCTACCTTTACTTCTATTATTTTATTAAAATTGAAAAAACTATTATTTTCAACTATTAGGAGTGAATCATCAGAGAGCATATTACCGAAGATGCCTTCAAGTCCATTGCGAAAGTTGCAGTTTTTTAACTTTAAACCTTGAACTGAATTAGAAAACACTATTGCACCTTCACAATGACCTGAGTATTCTTGGGTACTTAGACAGACACTATCAACATCGCAGTTTTCTATAAGGACATCACTCATTCCTGAAGGATTAGAGATGTGAACAAAACTTCCATAAAGATTTCGACCAACACAGTTGCGCACAATACTGTTTTTGGCCAAAGTTATATTCTCCCCAGGAATATTTTTAAAAACACAATTCTCAAAAATATGATGAGATGTGTTTCTCGCAAGATTTATTGTACCAAAAAGCCGCCAGTCGTAATTGAGAGTGGGGTTGTTTCCATCAAAAATAACACCGTTAATATTAATGCTATCTGCACCTAGTGGATAGAGCTTGACCATTGAATTGGCGTGGAACACTGGTGTTCCAATTGGATAATATCCGATTGAATCTAAATTTCCACTTCTGGGTAATTTGAGTAGATTTTTAAAGAATATAGTATCAGCTTTAATGGCTGTAACAAGTGGTCTTTTGTTTTCCTCGTGAACATTGTTGTCAAATCGATGTAAGCCGTTAAAAAATGATGTTGTGTCGGTCAATATGATTCCCAATCCTATTGATAATGCATTGGGAAACTCTACAACAAGTAAGGAGTCGCCTGGTTTGGCGGAAACTTTGAGACGAGCAACTAACGTGTTTTTCCTACGCAAAGTACTATTGTTTCCAAGGATGTGAGTTTGACTTTTTAACGCAAGAGTTCTGTCTATAGTATATGTTTTGTTGGTTTGTAGTCTCACAGTGGAACCAAAGGGTGATAAATCAACTGCTTTTTGTATTTGTTGGGTTGTGTAATTAGGGTTAATAGGCCACCATTCGGGATAGTATATATTGTCATTAATAATCCTTTTCCAAGATGTGTTATTAATTATAGAATGTAATATAGTCCCACCATTTGCGACGAGTTCAGGAGTTTGTCGTACAAACAAACCGGCTGTTTCTGTTGCCTCAAGATAAAGACTATCATTTTCTAGATTACTATAATTTATTATCTCTTGATATGAACAAACAGTGTCAATTTGAGCTTGACTGATTGTATTAAAAAAAAGAGTGAGTAATAGTATTAAATAAAATCCATCATTCAAACACCCTACGCAGGTTATTTTTAGTTTACGAGGTAAAAACATCTTTAATCACATCTGTTACTTTAGTGAGGCTTTCTCGAGTTATATTTACTGAACTTGGAATACTCAAACATTTTTTATGAATTTCATGAGAGAAATCCGATTTAGTGATATAGACATCATTTTTGAACATTGGAAGTTGATTCATAGGAGTCCAAAAAGGTCGTGCTACGATATCATTAGATTTTAGTGCTTGTAATACTTGTTCTTGTTTTTCAGTATAAAAAGTGAATAACCAACAATTAGGATCTGCCTTGTCATTCACTTCCTGGAATTGAATATCACCGATATTGGCTAGGCTGCTGCGATAGAATTGATCGATGTTCTTCTTCTTCTTGATGAATTCATCTAATTGTTCCATTTGGGCTACTCCTATAGCCGCCAGGACATTGACAAGCCTATAATTGAAACCAATTTCGTCATGAAAGTACGTCTCGGGATTAACTTTTGATTGTGTAGATAGATGTTTCGCTCTTATAGCATGATCTTTGTCATTGGTAACTATTACCCCTCCGCCTCCGGTGGTAATTATTTTATTTCCATTAAAACTAAATATTCCCATCGTTCCAAAAGTACCAGAATGCTGTCCATTCCATGTACTTCCTAATGACTCGCTGGCATCTTCAATCACGGAAAGGTTGAATTTACTTGCAATCTTCATAAGATTATCCATGTCACACAAATTACCTAGAACGTGTACAGGCATAATTGCGGCAATACAACCCTTGTTCCCATAATGACATTTTCCTTCACGTTGTTCGGTATTTTCACTAAGGAATTCTTCTAATAACCTAAGATCCAATTGCCATGTTTCAGGGTCAATGTCTATAAATATGGGCCTTGCATTTGTGTATACTGCAGCATTAGCCGAGGCAATAAACGTGATGTTTGGAATAATGACAAAGTTTCCATTTTTTACACCTATCATGTGTAAGGCGAGGTGTAATGCAGCTGTTCCATTTACTGCAGCAACGCCATATGTTGATCCAACATATTCAGCAAGTCTATTTTCAAATTGTGTCACGAAAGATCCAGCGGAAGAGACCCAGCCAGAATTAATGCATTCAGTTACATACTTTAATTCGTTTCCATCGAAATGTGGTATTGATAATGGGATCATGTCTTATATTTTGTGTTGAGATATTGTTCGGATAAGATATTCGCTTTTACGAGAAGATACTTTAATGGATATGAACCTATAAATAGACTGGATGCTCCTATATGCTTCATTATATAGCCTAAAGAAACCCGCTGTGTTTTTTTCTTGAGTGCAATTTTGAAAATAGGGAACAGGTACTGAATGGCCATTTTCTTCTTCCATTTTCTTATAATGGTTAAGCTTACACCCCTGTCAAGCAATTCTTTAGATATACTATTGGTTAGGGTTTCATAATTATGTAACAAGGTTTCCACGTCCGAAGTGCCGCTTTCATTATTTCCATGGTGTCTCCATAAAGCAGCAATATCTTCTCTTAATATAACATCTCCATGTAGGGCCGCTTTTAGTGTTGATTCTGCATCACTAGAAATGATGTCTTGAGAATAGAAATTGCTGTCAATAGCAATTTGTCTATTATAAAGAGTTGTTAGATGATTTGACCGAGATGTTGCATAAATATTTACCACATAGTTAATGCCATTGTATACCTGATATTTGTTATTAGTAAATGTCGGATTAATAGGCTTTTTTGGACTTCTTATCTGACGAGATTGGCAAAAAACAGCTTTTGGATTAGAGCTAAGCAGTTTAACTGATTTGGAAATTAATTGAGAATCAAGGAATTCATCATCTCCATCTAAATTTATACAATACTGGTCCGAAGAAAGGAGGTAGAGCAATTTTCGATAGTTTTCTACTCTACCTAAATTGTATTCGTTTCTATATGCAAAGACATTTTTGTGCTGATTAGCAATTCCTTCGGCTAATTGGAATGTTTGATCAGTTGAGCAATCGTCACAGACTATAATTTTTGTATTCGTATAATCTTGATTAATGGCACTGAAGAGTGCATTGGATATAAATTCTGCTTGGTTAAACGTTGGGATCAGAATACACACATGTGGTTCCAAGTGGTTCAAGCTGCTACTGTTTAACTATCTTTGATTTTGAAAGACCTCCGACTTTATTAAATCTCAAGAGCGGAGAATTGTTTACTTTTATTGTATTGTTTCGGTTATCCACGTATTTTATCGATTGTTCTAGTAAATCGTTTTTCACGCCAGACACATTAATATTGTAATTGTAATTATTTGCGGATCCAAGATACATTATCTCCATATTCTTAGAGTTGGAGTCTAAATAATTTACGGTACCTCCTTGGTTTAGAAAAAGATCGTAAGAGGTTTTCCCCTTGAAAGAACAATTAATAACGTTGATGACGTTATTGTTCTCTCGCTTATCTGCTTTGTTATAGAGATAAGCCGTTAGTGCCGACCCATCTTTCTGGTTACTTATTCGTTGAAATACGCAATTTTCAAAAGAAACACTATTGTTTCTAGCTATATAATCAGGAGAATTCCATTGTATTTGTAGTCCAAAGAGATTTTTTAAATTCTCATTGGACGAGTTTGAGAAATTAAATGTACAGTTATTAAATACAACGGATTTTGGTATAACAATTCTGGATGGTTTTGTAAAGTCAGACCAGAAGGTTGAGTTTTCTATATATATACTCCCATTACGTGCAGCAAAGTAGAGTGGTGGCCCCAGACATTTAATATTTCTTCCTACAAAATTTCCTGCTCTTACGGCAATATCACAGTCACCAGCAAGAGTTAAATTCTCCATTTCAACATCGATTTCATATGAGTCGTTGTATCCTTTTCCATCTATTTCAACATCGATTCCAGTTACGTGAATATCACCATGAGCCTTGAAATCTTTGACCTTCACTATTGAATTTCCACCAGTGACAACAATTCCGCCCCTGAAGATATTTTCCGCAGTACAGTTTGTAATATTAGCATGTACATTGTGATAAACATGTATTGCATCACTTACACCATTTTTGAAATGACAATTATCTATCACAGACCGTAGCCTTCCTTTTGAATTTTTATGTGCTGCAAGGAAAATCATTTCATGGTGTTCTAATTCATAATTTTGGTATTGTCCATTCTTAGCTAACTGTCCGTCAATATTGAGATTTTTAAATATTAGCACATCGGAGTCACGGGATGAGTTGTGTTGGTTCTTTTTTGAGGTAAAAAGTCTGTGAAATTTCCCCGATGAAGGCTTCTTGAGAATCCAAGTACTATCTGTTCCAAGAAACTCTACACCAGGAAAAAAATCAACTGTACCTAAGAGGTAGGATGGTCCATCGAACATAATTACGGAGATGTTTTCGTGATGAGCAGCATCAATTACTTGTTGTACTCTTTTCGTGACATCGATTTTGCCGGAATAGTCGACGTTATAATGTGACATCTTAAGTGTGTCAGAGACCATTCTTTTCCAAACTTTGTTTGAGGATTTTGCTCTGAAGTAAATGCCATTGTCAATCTTATTAGTTCCAATGTTTTGAAGTAATAACACTCCCCCTCCTCCGTCATTTGGAGAGTTATAACCTGATATATATTGTCTTTTTATGGATTCAGGGATGAGTTCTGAATGGCATGCGAGATAGTTACCTTTGTTAGTCGGTGACTTTGAGGTGTTACAACTTGTAACAAAAAGAAGTAATATAAGTGATATGAAATTATGCCATTGATTCATTCCTTCTCTTTTCAAATTCTGAGTAAATCGCTCCAAAAGATTTGTATGATCTATTTTTTTGATTAATTAGCATGGGATCTAAAAAATCATCGTAATGACCGGAAATTACTAATCCTCTTTTCTCTAACCACTTCCTTAGTAGTTCAAGATCTGTTTTAATATATTGATGTGAGATGTAAAAATTGTTACTACCAGTACTAAATTCATTAATAATGAGAGAGTTGTAGAATGACCACATACGTCTGAAATATATTTTTCTTAAAAACATGGTATATGATAACAGAGATTCGAGTTTTTGAGAATCTCTGAAATTGATTTTAGCTAGTAAATTTTTTATTTCTCGACGGTATAAGGAATTAGCCACTTCCTCACAAGGACGGTAGACAATTATCCAATAGGCACCACTAAGTGATTTCTTCCAATGTTTAAGATATAAACACATTCTAGGGTCTTTAATACCCCATTGACACGAACTCGAGTCATTTAAGTTTATTAACTCTTCTACCTGAGAAACCTCTTCATGGGTCCACCGTATACCCGAAAGATGCCTATAGCTCTTCCAATCATTAAGACCTCTAGAAGATGCAATACTTTTGTGAAACTTTATGAAATTTTTATCCTCATAGTGCCCTTTAGAATTATGTTCGTTATGACCCAATAACTCTGTGCCCATACTGATTCCTCCGTTATGGAGAGATCCGGCAATAGCTGATGTACCCGATCTATGCATTCCCAAAACAATTATACGTTTGCTAGCCAATACTTGGATGTAATTTTCTAATACGATTACCGAACAATACTAAAAGAAATATCAACACATAAAATATTGTGACACCTACCTTGACATGAGTTATGGCCTTAACGGCGAATTTGTAATCATTTCCTGGTAGATACAGTAGGAAATATAATGTACCAATTATTAAACCAACACTTGTAATAAATAGTCGTTTATATTCGTGATCTGATGTAACTAAATATATACCTGGAACAATTCTTACGTACATTGAAAGAGTAAGAAGTGCGATTTGAGTATCCCATTCAGATATTATAGCGTATTTGTGGCCAAGTAATAATTCGATAATAACATCATTGAACAAGTAGTAGGTAACAAAGAGGATGGTCCCAAGAATTGTGACGGACCCGAATATTCCCAGAATTTTAAGCTTTGCTTTCAGCGTGTGAATTTTACTCATTCTACTTAACATCGGCATCAGAGCACTCGATGAAATTAGCATTAAAATTCCCAATCCAGCAAGGACTTTTTTCACACCAGAATAGAGTCCTAAATCTAACTTTGAACAGTAATTTTCGACGAGCAAAATGTCAAATTGCCCGAATAGGGCTTCGATAATCACTATGGAAGAAAAGGGAAGAACAATTTTCATTTCTTTTACCAGCCCTTTAACGTTTATTTTAGAGAGAATTGATTTGAAAGATATATTCTTAATTTTCTTTTTAAGTAAGACAGATGACACAAGAAGCATAAGCATAGAGCCTACCATATATCCGAAAAGAAATGTGACTTCACTTGAAGTAAACCTAGAGCCAATAAGTGCTAAACCCAGAATAAAGGAGAAAACAACTAGGGTAAGTGTCTCATAAATGTACTTGTTGTTAGAGTGAAATATTGAAACATTAATGTTTGTTAGGGCTAAACATAACCCTGAAAATGAAACTAGACATATTACAATAGGGCTATAACCCCAATAATCGTTTGTGTAACCATAAAACTGCAGGAGACAGAAGACAAAAAGAAATGTGACTAATTTAATGCTAATCTTATGTACTAGATACTCACCAACAAGAAGGTTGGGGTTTTTAGACAACTCTTTTACTATAATTAATTTGTGTCCATGATCCATAAACACTTCAGATATCTTTACTAAGACGATAAACAGAGATATAATACCAAAGACTTGAATAGGGAAAAATCTAGCAAGTAAAGCAAAAATGACTAAATTATTGAACAGCCTTAACCCATAGCTAAGTATTGAGAATATAAAGCTATCAATCAAAGGTTTGTCGAGTAGAGAACGCAGCTTTTTAGGGGAAGAGACGATGATTCTTTTAAGTTGTAGACATGTGATTAGTGAGGCTCACAAGTTCTATAATTTCTAGCAAAATGGCGCAATAGTGAATAGCGATAATTATTTGGATTTTCTTCTCTTGAGATATGGGTTAATATATTCGTAGAAAAACGCAAAATAGACATGTATAAATATGGGCAAAGGATCAGTTAACTTAAAGAACGCAAGCCTTTTTGACACTAAAACATCTCTAAAGAAACCAAAAAACGATGTGTTTTTGTGAATCAGAAAATTGTATTTGAAATCCATAACTGGGAACATCCAAGAACCCTTGTTTCTTTTTTGCAATATAGGGCTTTCCAGTTTAACCCCTTCGTGAGACTGTATTGCAATATATGGCAAGTTGAGTCCTGCGTAATCCATAAGAGATATCCAACTCCAAGGTCTAGGGTTAATTTCTATTAGATAGAACCTATCATTCCATTTCTTAAATTCAATTTGACAGATACCAGTGATATTGGCCTGTCTCACCAGATCTCCTGCATATTTAATTAACTCAGGCTCAGCAACCAATTCCCCCAAAGAACACTCTCCAAGGCCTGGGGGATACTGCCTTATTTTTCTACCTGTACCAGCTGCTACTAATTCACCATTATGAGCATAGATTCCTGCAGTATATAGTGTTGCATCCTCACCTTCAATATATTCTTGCACTACATATTTAACTCCTAGTGATGTTAAAATTCCGATGTACTTGTCTAGTTCTTGAGGTGATTTCGCCTTCTTAATTCGAAAGGCAGATTTAATAACATCTATTTTATCTGTCTTTTTAAGAGAGGGTTTAATAATAACTGGAAAGCTCTTAACCTCAGATGCCGATGATGGACTATATAGTGTTTTAGGAATAGCTACACCTGCTAGCTCGGCAATTTTGTACATTTTGTATTTTTCAAGACACGACTTTAATATATGGAGGTCTGTCTCAAAGGTGGAACGATAATACTTTGAGAGTGTTTTCCAGTTTTTTACAAAAAACATTAAATAATCGTCACTACCGGTATATAAATATGGCTTTGTGTTCTCTGGATCAATGTAAGAGGCTAATTCGACAAATTTTTGAACAAGTACATCGTTACCAACTAGTATTAATTCGGGAATGACGAAACCTTTTGTTGTATAGCGAGAATAAAACCCTTCTGCTTTGTAGGTATCAGCGGTATATACCTTAATACCCTTCTTGCCCAACGAACGAATTATTCCAAGACCAGTTCTTCTGCTATGTATTACAAATGCGCTGAGATTCATTTAGTAGTCTAGTAGTTATAAAATCGGTTTTAAAAAAGCGCACATACTACAAATATCTAAGAGTTTTTTAAGCTTCACTAAAGAGTTAAACAAAACATAGCATTATTATCGATATGTATGTGGTTCATTGTCGACACATCATGCATTATGTGTTTTGCCATGACATATCTTAAAACAGCACCGTGTGAGAATGCCAAGCAACATAAATTTTTATTTTTTTTGATAAAGGAGTCAATACGACTGAAAAATCCAGATAATGATTCGCCAAGTATTAATTCAGATGGATTGTTGAGCCAAAGACAATACTCTTCTTGATTCTTAAAAATTTCTTTTGACTTACCCTCGAAGGATCCAAAATTTAATTCATTAAGCATTGGTTCATGAATGGGGTCCTTATACCCATAAATTACGGCAGTCTCATGTGTGCGTTTCAGACCCGAACAAAAAACCTTATCAAATTTGAAGTTGTTCAAACAAGTGATATTTGATTGTATTAGAATAAAATCTTTTAACGATGGTGGTTCAATCGAAATATCAAGTGAACCTTGAAGCAAACCCTTTTTATTGTAAGATGTTTGAAGGTGCCTAATAAAGACAATAGTTGTTTCATCAGATTTATTACTCTTCATTGTATTGTTAATCAAGGAAAAAGGTCTCACTTCTGAGACCGCGCCTTTGAGATTCTAAAAGTAGAAGGTCATTAGGATTTACATTCCCTAGATTGACATTAGAACCTACTTGGTTAATAAAGAACATTTGAGATTTTGATGTTGGAGCTTCAAAAATAATTTTGTCTACTGAGACTTGTGCGATTATATCTGCGACAAGTCCAGTTCTTAACTCTCCGCTTGTTCTATAAACACCGGCAGTACCACTATTCCTTCCTTCTGTTATTACGTATTTTGATCCTGCCTCGAGCAATGTGTTGAGTTCATCTATCCATTGACTAGGAGGCATTATTTTGTCGGTATCTTTAGATCCAACTTCAGAGAGAACGGAATATTTGTCACTGAGTCTTTTGACTAATTCGACTCTTTTTTTAAGATCTATTTCAGTTGTGCCACAGGAAATTTCAAGCGTGTTAATATTGTGAGCATCTATAAATTCTAGGTAACCTCCTAGTTTATCTTGGTAGTAGAATTTTTCAAACAAAGTACCACCAAAATATACTTCTATTTCGTGAGCTTGATAGAGCTTTATCTTTTCACTCAGGAATGGAGTAATGTAAGCTGAACCTACACCTAGTTTTGCCACATCGAGAAAATCATGATGATCCTTGAGTATCGCATTTAATTGACTCCTGGTTAACATAACATCATGAACGGACGTTATTCCATTTTTTCGAGGCTTTTCTGTTCTGCTAGGAAGAATGAGCTTATATTCTGAGGTCATGCGTAATTCCTTTTTGGTCTAAAAGATTGATGTATTCTTTGAGATATTCATTTAACAGCTGTTTTCTTTCATATTTTGACTTGATCGAGGATCTTGCAACAGACTTTAACCGTAACCTTAATTGTGCGTTGAGGTATATTTTTTTCATTCCGGCTAAGGTATGATCTATAGAATTCGATTTTGTGAGAATTCCATTGACTCCATCTTTGATCACGTCAGTATTGCCTAGTATATCACTACATACGCTCGGCAGGCCCATAGCTCCAGCCTGTAATAACACATTGGGCAGTCCTTCACGCAATGAAGGTAGAATATTTACGTCAGCTGCAAGGTAGTAAGGTCTAATGTCTAATTGGTATCCGGTAAACACAATAGACTCATCACTATCAAGGATATGGGAACTTTCTTTTGATAAAGGATGAGTGTTTGGCTGATGTCTACCACAAATTAACAATTTTACGTCTTGATATATTGACGAGAATTCTCTCCAAGCCTTGAGCATTACCTCTGCTCCTTTGTGCGGAACCAACCTGCTTACATAAATAAAAACAAATTCATTTTCAAAATTGTGTGCTTTTCTTATTGCGGAAGCCCTTCGGACAAGTTCTGGCGAAGTCTTGAAATATTCTAGATTGATACCATTTGTAGAACCCTGCCCAAGAACTTTTATTTTGTCATGAGATATGAGGTTCATTTTTTTTATTAAAACCTCATGACCAAAAGAATTCGCATATACCTTATGCGAAAAATTATAAATAATTTTTTCGATTAGAATTAGAAAGTATTTAATTATACCTGAAGATGTTTCAAAAGGTATTCCCGCTATTGAGTATAACCTTAGAGGCACACCACACAATGTTGCTGCTAGCATTGACACTAGGCCCGCTTTTGGGGTATGAGCATGGACAATCGTTGGATTTAATTTTTTAAAGAGTTTATAGAGCCTATAAATAGAAATGATATCTTTAAAAGGCGTAATACCCCTGTGCATGACCACTGCATGTGTTTTTACCTTTTCCCTAATTCCAACTTCATTTAATAAATCCCCAGGAGAACTGACGGCATGTACCTCAAAATAATTACTCATAAAAAGTAAGTGCTCTTCAAATATTTTCCAAAGAGAATTCTCTAGTGTGCATACCCTAATTAGAATATGTGAATTAACCAATAAAAATGTGTTGTAGATCGAGAATTGAGCTTATTATTACTTGTGGTAAATATTCTTCAGAAAGTCCAAAATTCTGTTTATGAATATTGACGCCGTAGTCAAATAGACATATGGTTTTCCAGCCTAGTTTATTAGGTGTTATGAAATCCTTAGATGTATTGTCTCCGACGTAAACAAAATAATTATAACAAGAATTATTTTCGAAGTGTAAATAGTTCAACTGATTAGGTTTTTCAGACCCAAATTCTTCTGATATGAGAATATCATTAAAAATACTATTTAGTTTCAGTGATTTAATTTTATTCCGTTGACTTATAGACCTTCCGTCAGTCATTAAACCAAGTGAGTACCCTTGCCTCACTAAGAGCTCCAGGGTCGCAAGTGTTTCCGGTGACAATGAAATATTTGGTATATGATTTCTGTAAATGGCAACTAAATCTGGAATTGTTAGGATAGTATCATGGTGAGACAATAGTTCATCAAATGCACTTAAGCCCTGTAGGTACCAGGATGTCATTTGTTTATAAACATTTACACCAATTTCATTGTAGACAATATCAGATATTCTCTGATAGGCAGAAAAGAGAAAGTCCCGTTCTTTATATAAGGTATCATCTAGGTCAAATACTATATAGCAATCTTTATTGAAGATAGTTGTAATTATCAATTGTCATTTCATGGTCGTAGCGTAAAAGAAGTTTGTTTGAATCCCAGTTATCAAAACGTGATACAGTTTTATCCTGTAGGTATTCTTCAATTATCCACTTTGGATAATTAGCACCTGCCAAATAAGCTAAAGGATATCCACCACCGAAGCGGGGATTTATTTCAATTCCAAATATTTCATCGCTTGATTTACTCTTAAATAGTTGAAGAGTAATACAACCTCTCGCTCCGTCGATATATGCTAGTCGGTCTTCGAGGAAATTTAATATTATAGGGTCTTTATACGTAAGACCTTTATTGGTTTCACCATCTCTTGTAGATATTCTTACTCTTGGAACAGAACACTTTAGATGAGAATTTCGGTCATAATACATATCAACAGTATATTCAGAAAATTCTTTTGGATCTAAATATTCCATCCACAAAAGTTTCTTGTTGTTATAGAGATGCGTAGAAATTTGATCCTCATTGTGAATAATGTACAGATTTTTGCTGCTACTTCCATCAATGGGCTTAATGAATAGAGGAAATGTCAAGTTGTCTTTTGATATGGAGCGAGGAATTTGTATTTTATTTTGTGTAAAGAATAAATTCGTTTTTCTTTTATTTCTACAATTATTTATGAAGCTCATATCAGATATTACAACACTTATGGAATTGTCATTGAATATATTAATGTGTTTGGCCATTAACTGTAATTCAGGATCTATTGTCGGAATTATAAGTGATATATTATTAGCCATACAAAGCGTCAATAGAGAATCAATGTAGTTTTCTTCTGCAAAGGAGCCTGTTTTGAAACTACCGTTAGAAATTCTACAGGCCGGTGCTAATGAAGGATTGAGGTCTGTAGTATAAACCTTAGCGGTTGGACCAAAAATAGAATGTAATTCTTTCTGAAAGTACTTTACAAGAGATACTCTTCGACCTGCCGATGTGATTATTATATTACCCAAATGATATTAGTTATAAAAGGTTATTTTAGTATGATGTCTTGGAATCCGTTGATTTTCAGGGGGCAGTTCCATATAGTTCCCGTAAAGCTCGGTTAAGACAGACTTAAAATCCTTTGGAGCATAGAATCTGTATTTTTCAAACTCTATTTCAACAAGTTCATCGCAGTAATTTTTTTTATATCTATATGGTACATTTACCTCCCAGTTTAAGGAATACATATCTCCAGTATCATCCCAAATATATTTTTCTTTTAAATGACGCACTAATGGCTTGAATACTAATAGAGGACTCAATATATAATGAAAACACATTCGTTTAAAATCTCTATACTCTTCTTTAAAAGGATCGATTGAGAAATAGTGTCTTATAATATTTTCTAGAAATAATCTGTTAGACTTTAACTGATCGATGGGAAAAATATCAATGAAGACACCCCTGTATTCTCCCTCATTAAATCGCCTTTCAATTTGTGAGTTTTTGTCCCGTAATCGGAATAGGTTTCTCCTAAACCGCCGGTCTGTATCCTTTGATTGAAACACGACACTATCCGGTATCTCAGATTGAACTATCTCCAAATATTTATTAAAATCTTTTCGGGGCATTGATACATCTATATCATCATCCCAAGGAATAAAACCCTTATGTCTAACAGCACCTAGTAGAGTGCCATAATCTATCCAATACTTTAACTTATGTTTTTTACATATTGCGTCATGAATAAGAAGTAAATTAACCATTACCCCCTTAGCCTTTATGAAGTTTGGATCATCTATATAACTAGCATTATACACTATCTATTTTCTAGCAAATATTCTTAATACAACGGCGTGGTCGTCTAAATACCAAGAACTAATATAATCTTCTACAGCATAAACTACTAGAAAGCCCAGGCTTTCTAAATCCGAAATAACATTTTTTATATTTAAAAATCTTCTATAGTGATCTTGCACGTATCCGTTGTTTGAGCAAGGTTTGCCTATTCCGAAAAGAGGATCGTTAATAGTTCTTGCCTCTAGTACAAAGAGGCCCTCTTTATCTAGAATATCATAGGCGGCCAAGAGTGCGTTATCGTAACCGTTTCTATCTACGCTGTGAAGAGTAAATCTTGAGTATATTGTACCAACACCCTTTACAACATCCTTAGTAATAGTAGTAAAGTCACCTTCAACAAACCTAACACGTGGTTGGTTTTTCTTTTCATTATTCAGAATGGTGGCATGGGACCGATCCACAGCAACTACGTTGAGTCCATTAGCGCCGAAAAAATTTGCGTCTCTTCCATTTCCGCAACCAAATTCAACTAATATTTTTTCTTTGTTGATGTACGGAAGACAATGAGTAGCAAAACTACTTGGTTTTTCAGGCGCTTTATACTGATTATAGTAATTGTCCCAATATTTTATTTCCTTACTGAAATTGGGCTTATTCTTATCTGTCATATAGTAATTGTGAAGTGTAACCTAAATATTTATGAAATAATATTTTTATTATTTGAAGTGCTATTGTCAATAGAAGAATATGATAAAAACTGTTGAATAGAGGTCCGATAACGAGTAAAAGAAACATTGCATCCCACGGTTGATATATAGATTTCAGACCTGATGCCCTGCATTGTTTGATATGGATCATATTTGGTTCATACCTTATATAATTCAATAAATAATGAACTAGAACTAGCAATATTAATATGTACTTGTTGTGATCCAAATCCGAAAAAATTAAACTGCCTAGGGCAAGAGCCTTTCGAAAGCTGTCAGAGTACCTGTCAAGCTTAGCTCCAAATTCTGATTTGATGTTAATCTTTCTTGCGAGTTTTCCATCTACTCCATCAAGTATATCAGCGAAGTAGAAAACAAGTCCACCAATTAGAAGATTTTTATGACCGCCTATGCAATAAAAGTATATTGCTATTAAAGAAACGAACAACGCTAGAATTGTAATAATGTTTGGCGTAATTATCCTGTACTTTGAAACGAAATTTACTATAGGTACTGAAAAATGATCGCAAAACAATACATCAGCCAGAAAGGACTCCCTTTTTACAAAGGACTCCCTCCTTCTGAGTTTATTGACAACGTTAAGAATCAATCGTATCATCGGCCAAACAGCGTTTTAGCGCACTCATAATCTTCCTCAAAATCGACCTCAACGAAATCGTACTTAGAAATATTTAAAGGTCTAATATCAAATTCATTTACATTTATAATTTCTTGAAGAACAGATTCCATATACTGATTTAATTCTCCAGTTTTAAATAATCTGTCCGCTGTGGATTTAATAAATGGAATAGTGGATTTATTGAATCGAGCAATACCTACGAATTCACCACTAGCAAGTTTAGGTTTTATTTCTTTTGAAATAGAGATAACTTTATCTCGCTCTATAATCAGTTTCATTTCTTCGAGACCACATTCTTTTTTATCAAAAGGTAAAACAATGTCGCCAGAATTGAAATTAACTAAATCATCCCATGCAGCGACCTCCATTAGAGTATCAGCATGTAGAAAGAGAAAATCGTCATTGATTTTGTCGAGGGCCATGTACATTGATCCCAACACATTACAATAGTTCCAAAAGGGGTTATACAAGATCTGTATATTGTTGTACAACTTTGTGGCTTCTTCTATCTTCTCGGACTCGTATCCAGTAATAACAATAGTTTTTTGCACAGGTATATTCTGAAGAATCTTAAGATTATAATCAAGGAGACTGTCTCCGTTGTGGCTTAATGGCAATAAACTTTTAGGAATATCATCTGTGTATTTACCGAGACGACTGCCTCTTCCCGCTGCCAATACTAATCCTACCATTTTAAAATGAATTTTCTAATATATATTCTATTGTATTAATATTCTTATAACAAGGATCGTTTTCCACTGAACCACTGACTTTGGAAGAAATTATATCTAAACTATGCGGATCTACACCTAGGGTAGATAAAGTATAGTTGATACATAATTCCTCTTTTAAATTGGTCACAATGTCAATGAAGTCATTATTGAGGGACAGGTCATTCTCGAGTTCAGTTAGACCAGATTTTTTCTTGTCTTCACCAATAAGGTGAAGCCATCCTTTGTATAGGGCTATTAATCCTTGTGCGTGACTGGTGTCGGTCATAGGTCCAATTATGTATTGGATTCTATGGGGCAAACATGTAGAACTATATGCCAGATTTATTCCCATTAAAGAAGAAGCAATGGCCATTGATCTCAATGAGTTTGTACTTCCCTTTACTGCGGTTGGCAAACATTTGATAATAGTTTTGATAGCCGCAATTGACTGATATCTAGTTAGGGGATTGCTCTTTAAAGAAATATATGTTTCTACTGCGTGCGTGAGGCAATCAAACCCTACTTCGGCAATAAGTTTGGAGGATGCAGTTTTATAAAGAGAAACATCTATAAATACAGCATTTGGCTGAATAACCTGACCTCTAATTCCACCTTTTACATTATTTACGTCGTCGTAGATAATGGCACCAAATGAAAGTTCTGCGCCGGTGCCGGCAGTTGTAGGTATGGCAAGCATATGAATGCTATTGTCCGGCATTGGCGCCTTTTTATAGAAAAGGTCACTAATGTTTTGTTTACCGAAAGAAACGGAAAGAGCCTTACAGGCATCTAAAACGGATCCACCTCCAATTCCTATTATTGTAGAAGGACTGTTACCTTTATAATGATCGATAACCACTTGTATGTCTTTGAAAGGAGCGTTTGGTCGCAGGTGAGTGAAACTAGATACTTCATAATCTTTCTCGAGCTCCTCAACCACGGAACTGATATAAGATTTTTGCCATACGGAGTTAGAACATATTAGAGCAACGTTTTTTCCTTTAATATGCCCCTTAAGAATACGCGAGGTGATTTTTCCGTAAGAAATGGGAGGTTTAATTCTTATCATAAGTTGCTAATAGTTTCTAGCGAGTAACCTTCAATTTTCGAAAGAAGATCTTTATGTTTTGTATAACTATCTGATAGGGTTTGATTGAGGTTTTTGTATAGATCAAAGAAGGACTTGTAAATAATATGATTTTTGGATGATGGATTTATTGACTTTCTTATTCTGACAACATCGCAACTAGCTTCTTCTATAGAATTATATCTACCTATGGCAATCGACATTAGTATAAATGCGCCTACCGATGTGCTTTCGAAGTTTTCAAGAACCTTAACTACGCGGTTCGTAACATCTGCTTTAATTTGGTTGACAATATCAAAACGAGCTAGACCTCCACTTACACTTATAGAATCAATATCAATACCGGCGTCTACGATGAGGTTAAGAAGATCATTAGTTACAAATGCAGTTGACTCAAACACAGCTCTAGTCAGGTCATCCTTTTTACTATAACGACTTATTCCAAAGAAAGTAGCTTTAGCATCCGACGATTTAAAAGGGGCTCTTTCACCCAACAGGTATGGAAGAAAAATAACACCTTTGGCACCGACGGTGGAATTAAGGGCAGAGTTTTCCATAGAAATGTAAACATTGGGGTCTTTTTCATCATAAAATGCTTGCTTACACCACTCTATAATACCCCCTCCCATATTATTTGATGCTCCTATTAACCGTTTGTTTTCATACCCTAATTCTTGAGACAATAGTACTGAATCATCGTTGAAAATTACAGTTTTATCGGAGAGTACCCTTAAAGAAGTAACTGTACCAGAAACATCACAGGCGGTACTATGTGAACCATCATAAGAGCCTATGACTGCACAAATTGCATCATAAGTAGATATAACAAACTTACAGGTCTCAGGTAGACCATATTTAGAAGAAACAGTATTGGGTAAGTCAAACCCAGATCCAATTTCGACAACCTCTGGTAGGACAGCGACGTTAATGTCTAATTCTTTAAATATATCATTGTCGTATTCACTTCCGTTATAAAAAGCCTTCCCAGCATTTAGTGGATCAGTTACAAACTTATTAATAAAAAAATTATGAATAAATTCACTGGCACCTATCCATTTATACGTGTTGGAATATATCGTCTGGTGATTTTCTTTGTACCATAAGATTTTTGGGACCGTTGAAGAAGTCGAGCACTTATAACCGTACTTTACGGAATTGTTCCTAAAAGCAGTAGACAACAATACCTCACTTACCTGAACCTTTGACCTCTTGTCAGATACCATCATAACCCGGGTTGTAGGCTCACCGACTTCATTAACCCCAAAGATGCAAGATGAACTTGTGGTTGAAGTTATATGTGTGATTGTTGAAGCTAAGGATGTTTGGTCTTTAAGTTCCAACAAGAGTTCATTAAGATGAGACTCCCACTCTTCGGCATTTTGTTCGACATTATCAACAGTAAGTCTAGAAAACACGGGCTTGGATCTGACAAAAACTTGCTGCCCAGCTTCATCGAAAACAATAAGTCGAATTGATTTTAATCCAAGATTGACTACTAAATAATTCTTCAATATGAAGTATATTTTTGAATTTGATTTTCAAATAGGGGTTTAAGCGCTTTTATCATTTCTGATTCAAATGAAATTTCATTAAAAAGTTCACCCCTTTTAAGATAATTTTGTAACGCAATATTAGTGTCCTGCTTTATCTGAGTAGAATAATTGATTTTAACTACACCATTGTTTATTGATTCACGGATAATTTTATCGGGTAATCCCGATCCGCCATGTAATACAAATAGTTGCGTTCCTCCAATTATTTCTTTGGCATATTTTAGAATGGAAGTGTCTATGTTTTTTAGAGTTCTATAGAACCCATGAGCGTTACCGATACCAAGAGCAAGTAAATGAACTTCTGTTTCTTCAACATATTTTTTTACTTCAGAAAGGTTGGCATAAGACATCTCCTCAGAACCGACCCCATCTTCAACACCCCCGATTTCCCCTAGTTCTCCCTCAACAATACAATCAGTATGACGAGCGCAGGCCATAACCTTTTTCGTAATTTTAATGTTTTCATCTAACGACGAAGCGGAACCATCATACATAACACCATCAAAACCAGACTGTATGCAAAATTCAATCAATTTGAAATCTTGACAATGGTCAAGATGAAAATATATATATGAGTTTTTGTATTTGCGCTGAAGTACATCGAAACCAATTCTTTTTTCAAGATGAGTTACATACCTTGATGAAAATTGAACAATAACCGGTAAGCGGAGTAATGATGTAACCTGATGAATTGCTGCCAGGTGATACAGGTTTTGAACATTGTAGGCCAATAGAGACCTTTTTTCCTTGTAACAATTGTTCAATGTATGAATGAGAGTTTCTTTCACTTTGTTCGTGTAAGTAAATTTCTATATTCTTCTAATAATTCATTCTGAATAACAGTTCTGCAGTATTTTCCTACTATTCGCTTTCTAGATTCTATCTGTATCATTTTTACTAAAGAACGATTATTTAGGAACTGTTCCATTGCCCAGCGAAGTGCACTTATATCATTGGGAGGAACCAACAACCCATTCATATTGTTCTCCACAATGTCTGTGTTACCATTAATATTTGTAGCGATTATAGGTAATTCTAGTGCTCCGGCCTGCAGCAATACATTAGGAAGTCCTTCACGAAACGAGGGAAACACAAAGTAATCCGCCATGCAAAAATAAGGAATTACATCCTTCTTATACCCGGCATAAATAACACTATCGGACGAGTCAATGTATTTTAAAGTTTTGTTTGACAGTAAGGACGACTTTTTCTCAAAAGATCCAATAAAAACAAGCTTGATGTTTTTATGCGTGGAAACGAGACCTTTCCATGCCTCTATAAGTGGTTCAATGCCTTTGTCGATTACGAGTCTACCAGCAAAAATAAACACCCTCTCATGCGGAGCTATCGCTAAATCCTTTCTAAGTAAGATGGCGGCTTTTTCAAGTTTAGTTGATTTTTTAAATAGATCCAGATTAATGCCATTAGAACTACCATGTCCAATTACTTTTATCTTGTCTTTGCTGGCCAAGCCATTATTGATGATAAAACGTTTAATACCAAATGAATTTGGATAGGTCACAGTACTTAAGCTGTAGACTAATTTTTCAATTGCTAGTAAGACCCGTCTTCTGAGCCCACGAGATGTCTCTAGGGGAAGACCGGCAACGGTATGTAGACGAATAGGCACACCCGAGAGTTTTGCTGCTATCATGGAGACAAGACCAGCTTTTGGGGTATGACTATGAACTATGTCAGGTTTTTCCTTTCTAAATAAACAAAACATCTTCCATATGGAAATTATATCCTTGAATGGAGAAATACTCCGCGTCATGCTTAAATCTACAATTCGGACTCCCTCTCTTTCTCTTTGAATATTTGATGTGTCATCTGGACCAGACACACCTATTACATCAAAATAGTTAGACATAAATTTGAGTTGTCCTTCCAAAAGTTTGTTAAGTGATCTGTTAACAGTTACGACTCTGATTAATTTTGGCCTACGGTTCATGAATCTCACATATGACTTGCCCATATTTCGGTAACAAGAAGTTTGTACAACATTTTTGCTCTTTTCTCAGATGAAACATCTATTTGGCAACGGAGAAGACCCGTTACAAAAGTGGGATTAATAAAATTATCAATAAATCGATCTCGTTTGTTCAAGTAGAGATTGACAAAATCCTTTAAATCATTGTCAATCCAACTCTTAAGAGGTATCTCAAATCCTCTTTTAGGTTGATCTATTAATTCCTCAGGAAGATAATTCTTGGCGAGATCTCGTAGGATTCTTTTGGTAACAGTTCCCTTTACTTTGAAGCTGTCTTTAATCCTCGGAGCATATTCCAGTAAATCCTTACAGAGAAAAGGACTTCTACCTTCAAGAGAATTAGTCATTGTTGCTATGTCCATTTTTTTTAAGAGCGTGCTTCCGAGTAAGATGTCAAAATCAAGATTCATTTGTAACTGTAGTCCAGAAAGAGACTTTTCATCTTTTAGCAATGTAAACACATTAGATATATTGTCAGTAGGCAAACGATGAAATTTATCAAAAAAACCAGAAAAAGTATCTGATGTTGATGACCAATATATTTGATCTTTATTTTTTGTAAGTATATCTAGTAGCCGATATATATAATTGTATTTCGATTTTTTATTGATGGGATGTGGAAGTGCTAACAAAAGCAGTTTAGATACAGCACTGATTAGCGGACCCTTTTGATACATGTTATATCTGGCATAGGGTACATATCTTCTATAACCTCCAAAAAGTTCATCTGCACCGTCTCCGTTTAGAATTACGGTTAAGTGTTTTTTAGCTTCACGAGACACATAGTAACTTGGAATTGAAGAACTATCGGCAAATGGCTCGCCATAGTTTGTTACGATTGATACAAAATCCTCCTTCAGATTATCAAATGAAATAGGTATAACACTATGAGTAACGTTATATTTCTGAGCCACCAGTCTAGCCAATGCCGACTCATCAAATACACCATCAAACGATATTGTGAATGCTTTAAGGTCCGGTTTTATTGCGGATGCAATGGCTGTAACTAAGCCACTATCAATTCCACCACTTAAAAACGTTCCCACTTCAAGGTCAGACGAATCGATTCTTTTTTGTATAGCGTTCTTAAGTACATTGTCTATATGACTCTTAGCGTGGTCATATGAATGGTCTAAAGAATTAGTATAGAAATCATTGATTCTCCACCATTCAAAAGTGTCAACAGTTAAGGATTTAGTGTTTATGATAGCATATGTCCCTGAGGCCAATTCCTCAACATCCAGATAAGGGGTGTTTTCCTTAAGCAAACCACCCTGCAAATAGTCATTGACATTAACGTTGTTAATTTCGACTGGAACAAGTCCCTTTATCGCGTTTTGTTCACTTGCGAATAATAACTGATCATTCTTTTTGTATATGTATAAGGGTTTTTTTCCAGCTCTATCTCTGGCTAGAAAAAGTTCCTTAAGTTTACTGTCATATATGGCTAAAGCGAACATTCCGTCTAAATAATTCAGACATTTAGGTCCTATCTTTTTATATGCCCGCAGGATGGTTTCTGTGTCTGAGCGACTTTTGCAGTTAAGATTAAGCTCAGATCTTACATCTAGATGATTATATATTTCACCATTAAATATGATATTATACCGATCGTCAAGTGACATAGGCTGTTTTCCACCAACTGCGTCGAGAATAGTAAGTCTGAGATGATTTAGTATAACATTATCTACAACTATTGCACATTGCGCATCAGGACCACGGTGCATCAACAACTTGTAGGAATCGTCTATATTAAATTTTAAATTAATCGACCCTACTATACCACACATTATATCGAGGAAATTAAATTCATAAATTGCTTGTTGTGTCGGTCAATGTGAAATTTATTATTAAAAATGGACAGAGATTCTTGGCCCATTTTGTCAATGAGGCGTCTGTTCTCGTATAGATAAATTAGCTTTTCTGCAAGCTGCAGGGGATTGTCCGGGTCAATAATATAACCGTTAACGTTGTCTTCGATTATTTCTCTTACTCCAGAAATATCTGATGCTATAAGAGGCTTACCGAATGACATTGCTTCGAGTAGAACTCGAGGTAATCCTTCGTTTCCAACAATTTTGATGTTTCTTCCTTTAATATCAATACTTGAAAAATCAAGAGAGGGCAGCACCACTATATCTACTGAATTGTAGTAGGGGAAGGGGTTTTTCTTAAATCCACAGAACTCGATGATAGCTTCGAGTTCATATTTAGATATTAATCCTTCTACATGATTGATATAAGCAGATTCAAATTTTGGTTTTTTACCTAAAGAGATTACGCGTATTTTATTATTATAGTTCTTCAGAGAAACTAAACGAAGTGCTTCTACCAAAATGTGATATCCCTTGAATGGTACGACATTTGAAAAAATGCCTATGACTAACTGACCATTGTCACCAAGTTTTAAATTAGCACGACTACTTATTTTATCGGGGTCAACACCATTATAAATGGCGTGTGTCTTGTGTCTGAATTTAGGTAAGACACATTTTTTTGCTATGTTTTGAGAAACTGTTATTATATAGTCACAATACTTTTGGGCGAAATATGCCCATTTATTCTTTGAAGAAAATCTACCCCTGAAGTGAATAATCTTTTTAACACTAAATAGAGCTCTTGTGGCTAAAAATGAGAGTAAAAAGGAACGTGTGTTATTAAAGTGTATAACATTAGGGCCATAGGCTTTAATTATATTGCGAAGACGGTATGTGTATGAAATATATTCAAGTATGAATACTCTAAATTTCTTGGCAAGTGACCACCCCTTGGCTACTTTACCATAAAGATTAAGGTTATATCCAGGATAGACGATTTGAATATTTTGATTTTCAAATAGCTCGTATACTTCTCCTTTATCTGGCACAATAATTAACGAGTCTATGCTATTATCAAAAGAAGAGATCGTCGCGTGAAGGCTCCTTTGCGCACCACCTAAAGGAGTAGAGTAACCAAGTATAAATAGTATTTTCTTTTTGTGCGAAATACTCAATTTAATATTTTCAGTCTTTGATGTTCTTCTTTACCAAGGTGATTAGTTGTTGCTATTACAAAACATATAACCATGAAAAACCATACCCACCGTTGGCGAAACAGCATATGTGGGATATTCATTACGCCAAATATAGAGTAAAACAAGATGCAAACAAGCTTGAAGATGTTGTCTGTACGAGAAAACACAATATACACCAAGGGCAGCATCAATATTAATATGAATCCTATAAAACCAACTATACCACTTTCAGCTAATACTTTTATAAATGTATTATGTATTTCGTTCTTATTGCCCTCATAGTGTTTCTTATTATTAAGTCCAACACCAAGTATGGGGTGTTCTCGAAAAAGCCTCTTACCATCGTCAATAGACACGGCTGTTGCACTTTTATTACTAAGAACATCGGTCCCGCGGTTTTGAATAAGAGAGAATATTTTTATGGCCCTATCAATTTGACCACCCTGACCTTCTGTTAGCGTACTTACGAGGGGAATCATCAAAGTTCCAAAAATAACAAAACAGGGTATAAATATTATTCTTTTAATTGTCGAGGAATTTAGGAAGAGTATTAAGATGAGTATTGCGAGGTTTAATGAGACTGCAAAAAGAGCAGTTTTAGAGCCAGAGAAGAGTACTGGAATTATGAAAAATAATTTGAGAAATATTATAGGCATAAGCCTTTTACGGAAGAATTTTAAAGTAATCATTGTAAGAATGAAGAAAAATAAAATCAGATATACACCAAACTGATTAGGATTAATCGCTAGAAAGGTATACCTCCATCCTACACGATCCCAGAATATGAGATTTTTGTAACCTGTAAATATTTGAAAATAGACGGGTAAAGCAGAAATGAATAATGATATAAACAAGACCCACCATAATAAATTGAAAGTTTTTAATTTGTTATGCTGACTAAAGAAGGCAAATACCACGTAAATATGAATAAAGGCAAACAAATATGGAAAGATTCCATACGTCCAACTCATGCTGGACTTGACAACAACAATGTTTATAGATGAGCAGAAAAAGAAAAACAGAAAAGTATAAATATACTTTGAGAACACTTTTGACAGTAGGATGTCCTGCATTAAAAAGTATATTGCCAGAACAACAAGCAAAGCATCTGATATTGTAAATTCATATTTTCCCAGGGACGGAACTGAAAGTTTTGTAAAAGGAAGCAAGAAGATCATGATCAGGAAGATCACAGATGCTATCATATGGTGTGAGAATACGGACTTAGGGATTCGAGGGATTTTTATTCTCAACACTCTCATTTAGTAAGCAGACATATCATTTTTCAATTATAACATTTAGGTTTTTAACCTTATGATCATTTTGTGAGAGTAGACGAATTGCCGTTTTCTTGTTGGCTTCTTTAAGACTAATATTATGAGTGAACTTATTAGTAAGATCGCTATCTACGGTTAAATCGATTTGCCTACTTGTTTGATAATGTAACAGAAAGTGTGAGTTTGTTGAGTGTTTACTTATTTGGTAATTACCACCCGACCTTACGAGCATATCTGCATCAAAATCACCGACGAACTGACAGTCTTCAAGTATGAAGCTATTGTTTCTTTTGACGTGATTTGGCGAATGAACAATGCCATACTTTGGTTTATTTGGAGCGGGGTCAGTCAGTTGAAACAAACAACTGTAAAATGCCAAATGTCTATTTGGGGGTTTTCTTTTGTTTTTTGACCAGTATATGTTGAAGGCAGTTTGAATCCCCGTGGACTTAATATTGTTGTTTTTAATGTAGAATTGACAATTATCAAAAACAATTGAATTAGGAAGGTTGATATAGCAATATTTTGAGTATGTACAATTGAATGTAGAGTTGGCAATATAGATAGGACCGCCTGCGACACGTACGGGAGGACCATCACAGTAGATGTTATTGCCTAAGAACGAACCACCTCTTCCAGTGCTAATATCAAAATCACCTGATATCCAAAGATTTTCAATTTCAATATCTGCTTTAAGTGAACCATTCAACCCTCTACCGTCTATCTCTATATCAATCCCGGTATCATGCGTTTCACCCCATGCTTTAAAGTTGTATATTTCTAAAAATGAATTACCACCAGTAAGTGTCACACCTCCTCTAAAAACATCGCGTGCTTCACAGTTTATAACTGATGTAACGGTGTTCTTGTATAATGATATAGCGTCTCCTACACCATCGTGAAACAAGCAGTTTTCTATTTTGGAATGGAGTTGATAGCTTGATTTATTGCTTGCACTTAAGAATATTAGATGTTGTTGTCCTAACTGATGTTTTTTGTATTCGCCTTGTTGGGTTCGCGATCCATCGAATTGTAGACCATGAATGTATAATGTGTCATATTCTGAGTCAATAATTTGATGTTGTATGGTAAACATCCTTGAAAACTTTCTCGCACGAGGTATCTTTTTCAAAATAGTTTTGCCAATACCATCACCATTTATTTCAAGGCCAGGATAGATGTGGACCATGTCCAAAAAATATATTCCTGAAGGTATATAAACGGTTCTGATATTGTTTTTATTAGCATAATCGAAGGCTGCTTGAAAGTAGGCCGTATGATCAGACGTGTCTTTATCTATAAAGTCGGTGATATCCACTTTGGATTGAGAATTTGAATATAAAGAGTACTTGGCGAAATCAATATTTATTTTAGGAATTTCAACTACAGCTAAATCAAGCAGTGATAGAAATATAATAATTCGTCTTATTAAGAAACTGGACACTTAGTAAGTGTATTTCCAAAGATTTGATAAATGTGGGTTTCGAGGTATCCAATAATTGTATTCATCCTCCAAAAGGTTTCTCGCGCAATTGTATTCATCTTCCGTCATATTTGGAGTAGCTGATTGAAGAGACCGAAAAAAATTCTTGATTCCTGCTGGCGCACGTTTGCCCCAATGAAACAATGGTATTTTTTTTCGCGTCTTGTTTTTATTATTAGGCAGTACAGCCCCCTCTAAATGAATGTTAAGGTGCTTTTGGACTTTATATAAGGTTGCTTCTGTATTCTTGAGGAGATCTTCAAGGAAAATCGGTAGATACGAGTGCTCCAAGTTTTTTAGGTGTTCGCTGTAATTGGATTCACTAAGGTATAGGAAAAACGAAAATTTTGATATACCGGTGGTGTCAAAATTGCAGTTAAACCGAGTTCTATGATACTGCGGACCGAGGTAGTCCAGGGAGATTCTCTTTTCCTTATTTAATTGTTGTAATAACTGTTCTTCTTCGAATTGCGTGTGAACATGTTTTAGGCTTTCAAGAGTTTCAAGGAAGGTTCTTTTTTCTGGTTTTTGCAATTGACACTTCATATGCCAAAAAGCTGAAAACATTCGTTTAGCTGGATCACGCAAGCAGATTAAAAACTTAGGATTATCAACATGTTCCTTAATCCGAGTTAAAGATTGTGGGTACTGACAATACAATGTACTGCCATCCAGTATGTTGTCTGTATTGGGATATAGCTTCTTGTACCAATTGATATTGGTTAGAATGGTTTGATGTGATAGGCAAAAAAATTGTGGTTCTTTAAATTTTGGAATATCAAAATCGCCATGAGTGCTTAGTATATCAAAAAGAGTGGTTGTTCCGCACTTTCTGAATCCGCAAATGAAAGTACCCTTCTTTATCATCAACGTAAAAGTAAATGAGATTTGTTAATTTGGAATCTGATTTTTATCCATGTCCAAATATATTTTAAGAAGTTTCCTTTAATATAATATTGTAACAAACGAGTCACTGATGGGGCAGACAGGCGTTCGACATCATTAATATATCCATTTGCCTTCATTGCCTTATGGGCAAAATACTTTATAGTTTGATTATCTTTTTCACTTAATGAGGACTTCCACTTATGTTGATGTTTGACGTTAGGAGAGTCCTTGATATTTGTATGCAAATGTTTTTGTGTTCTATGTATACCTTCGGCATAATTCTTAGAAGAAATATCAACGGATGCATCTAAGAAATTAAGTATAGTTTTTATAGTTGACTTAGGGTCTTGCACAATGTCCTCATATTTCACTTTTAGAACGGTGTCACGATGTTTATTGACTAAGTTCTCTATCATTTGATATTGCTTTGAAAATAAAACAGAATCTGACGGAGTCATAGCCTCTCCGGTAATGGAGGAAGTAGATCTGGTTTGGGATAAATATAAACTTCGCGGATCTCGTGTAATGAATATAACTCGAGCTAGAGGAAAGAGATTTTGTAATTTTGGAATGTACTGTTTATATTTTCCATTTTTGTATATTAAAACCCGCTCAGTGGTACTATTGTAAGTGAGTACTTGATGAAGGAATTGGTTATAATTTAGAGTATTATCCCGCCCAAGATCTTTTAGAAAACTCGTACTTAAATTCCATGATGAGAATTTTAGGTTTCTTTTTTCTAAACAATTCTTTTCTATAGAAAACTTTTTACCTTTCACAATCCCATCCACGAAATCGGCTTCATAGCTTACAAATATATCTTTGTAAGAGTGAAGCATTTTAGAAAGCAATGTGGATCCTGATCTAGGATGATATGTTAGAAAAACTAGGATAAGATGTTACTGTAAAGTAGATTGTGAGAAAGGGCATTCTTCTTAAGCGAGAATTCATGAATGGCACGATTTCTAGCTGCTTGACCCATGGTTTTTTGTAATTGAGGATCATCGATCAAACGCAAAATATGACTACCTATACCTTTTGGATCATCAGGGTGATGATATAAACTACACTCATCTGTAGATATTTCACGAAAGATTGGTATGTCCGAAATCACAGATGGTAAACCAGCACACATTCCCTCTACAAGGGCGTTACAAAACCCCTCCGACCTACTAGGCATTAGATATATATCTGATGTACTAAGTAATTGGTATACTTCACGTCTAGCGAGACTTCCGTGAAAAACAACATTATCTCCTAGTTTCAATGATTGTGTTAAGGCAATTAGGTTTTCTTTCACTAAACCAGACCCAATTATATTTAAAAAGGTATTTGGTTTTTGCTTGACTATTTCATACAGCGCCCTGATTAAGGAAACTTGGTTTTTAATTTTAATAAGCCTACCGACTGTAATTAGCTGTGTTGATCTTTCTTTTGACTTACTCTTTTGGATTATCTTATTTATCTCGATTCCGTTATAAATTACTGAGGTTTTATCATGATATTCTGAGGGAATAGATTGAAGTGTATTTATGGAATTCGCAATAATTTTATCAGCATTTCTCAGCATATGTTTATAAAAGAACGCCTCCTTGTTTTTGTATCTATGGTAATTACTGTGTATCGTTACCACAAGTTTCTTGTTTAATACATGATTTATAAGTGTAGTAACGAATCCAGAAAACCCATGATGTATATGTATGAGTTGTGGGTTGACCTTTTTTATATAGAAGAACAACTCTATTATTTTGGATAAGTAAAATTTTGATTTTATACCATCGAGATGTAAATCATAGGGCAATTTTAACTTTTGTATCGTATCCTGATTTTGGTAAAAACTAATAGTTCGTTTTTCGAAACACTTGTCAACCTTATCAAAGGCTTCTAGTGGTATAACAGTACTAGAGCATTGGTTATATACGGCTAATAAGCTAATGGGAATCGGGTATTAAAGAGTAATTGTAAGTGTCTATACCGAATCTTTGAACAGTGTTAAGTATGTTTTCGATTTGTTCAGTTGATAGATTGTTTTTCCAGGAACTAAGTTGTTTTTCTGGAATTATTTTACTCTTATTACTAGTTTTTGAAGGAAGGTGTGCCACGGACAATATATTATCAATGTCTAGGTCTTTGTTGATGTATTTTTGCAATAACTCTAGGGACTCCCTCGTGTTTAAAAGAAGATCTTCATAATGAATTGTTAACACTGAGTCGCCTTGCTCGTGTGTAGCTAAAAAATTTAATGACCAAATAGCAGCTAAACACTCTTCTGTGGTGTGTAGTTTTAATAATATATTCTCATGTTTTTGAAACAGCGAAGGATTATTGCATTTTGGTATCGAAAATCGATCAAGTGATTCATGGTTTTTCCAACCCCCTTTATGCTTTAGCTGGGAGGACACAACCGCACATGGATGTCTGTGAAGTATTATAGATTTGTAGTTGTAATTGGTTATTAGCCATTGAGTCATCAAGTTGGCATAACAAAACTTGAATATGGCTGTGTCAGCATTCTGTAATGACTTAATACTGTTTTTGTGGTATATTGACCTATGGAGATATTTGTGGGAAAATAGGTCGTTGAAAAACTTAAAGGCATCAGGTCTTTCCTCGGAAGGAGCGATATACTCAGAATACCAAAAATTAAGATTGTTTAATACTTCTAAACCCGCTCTAGTTTGTGTTGGTGTTTTACCTGTAGTATCAATTTTTCCTCTAAACAATGGTTCCCAAACTATTGCAGTGTTATTAATTGATGATAGAATTTCCATTAACCATGTTGAACCACCCCTAGGATTGCAGAAGAGCAGAATGTTTTCGGTAATATTTAAAGAGCATTTACCTGCCGATAAGTCTGTTTTATAAGACCTGAATTGTAGAGTACGGTTCAATTTGTCAAGGATACTCAAGAGATTTACTTTATCTTAGACTTTTTAATGTTGATTTTATTAAGGGAACACCGAGTATATAACTGAGAAAGAAATATATTGAACTTCCTAGCACTAATGTTAACACTAGTATGAGATATGCGGAGTATCCCATAAGTACTATATGTTTAAGAAAGAGCAGTAACATAGAAGAAATTATAGCACAAATGATTATTTTCCACAATTGAACCAGCATTTTGGTAGTGCTTGTTTTTAACTCTCCTAATACATTCTGCCAAATTATACCCTCACTTATGATTTCTGCTGCGATATATATGATTGCCATTAGATATATACTATAATATATAGAAAGTAATACAGAAGTTATGGTCAGTACTTTTGTTATAAGTGTTAGGCGAAATAACTTGGATGTTTTTCCTATTGACCTGAAAACGGTAGTATGAATTGTCCGATAGGATATAAATATACCCATAACTGAAAAAATTCTTAAAAAGGGCACCGCGTCTACCCATTTTTGACCTAGCAAACATTGAATTATTTCTTCAGAAAATATACCGATCCATATCATTAATGGTAGTATAATATATGTAACTCCTTCTACACTCTTAAAATAAACTTGTCGGAGAAAATTTAAATCGTGTTGTCTTTTTGACATTGTGGGGAAAAGTACCCGAGTAAATGAAATAGACAATTGATTTATTGGGCTAAGAATAAGGCGAAATGGCCTATTGTATATTCCTAGTAGTGAGTCGCCATATATTTTTCCAACCAATAACTTATGCAGATTACGCGCCCAATAATTTAGAGAGTATGATCCAAAAAGCGGAACACTATAGTTTATAACATGATTTAATGATTGTCTACTGAACACAAAACGGGGTGACCAATTGGAAGTGAACCAGTAAAGTAAATTTAAAATTAGATTTAATAAAACGTACTTGTAAGCAAGCGCCCAAACTCCGTAACCTTTTAATGCAAAATATAGTGCGCATAAAGATGAAATCGAAATCGAAATGAGATTAATAAAAAAGAGCTTTTTGAACTTGATGTCTCTTATTAATAGAGAATACTGTATAATGTTTAAGGATCGAATGAATACACCTATGCATACAAGTATGATAAGACTAGATAATATTGATTGATTATAAAAAGAAGCGATATAATTACGGCAGCTGTATAATATCAAACAGATTACACTACTAAGTAGTATTTGAAGATAGAAGACAGTAGAAAGATCTTTTGTATGAATAGTTTTTTTCTGGACTATGGAAGCGCCAAATCCAAAATTTTGGAATAATTGAGCATAATTGGTCAAAACTGTTATCATGGCCATGATTCCAAATTCTGAAGGACTAAGAATTCTAGCAAGAGCAATACCGAAAATCAAGTTTAAACTTACTGTGATAATTTGATTACCGAAGCTCCAGCTTAGTGCTGAAAAGAATTTTTTTCTATTTCCTTTAAGCCTAATATGATACTATATTGTAGTTGCAACTTTCAACTAGTGATAAATCTAAGTAGTGATTGATGGCTTCTACTTCTTCTCGATTGATTTCTTTTCTCCACTCCTCTTTTAAATAGTAGTTACGGTAATAGTTGAAATCCTTATGGTCTTTCTTGGTAGACTCATTGAAATTTTCTATTCTATTTCTGCTAATTGAAATATTCAACTTATTGGAAACGGCAATTAGAGCACTTTCGACGTCATTAATAACACTTTCATAAGATACAATTGTAACAGGGCAAAGAGAAGAGTCCTTTAAATGGAAATAACTTCTCACTTTTAAGTTCCACAGTTGGACAACTGATTCAAGAGTTCTTTTTCTTAAATTTTCTCGACGTACAGTCTGCCATGGTGTATTTACAAACTCTAGCATAGAGTTTTGTCTAGGACCAATTTGATGATAAGGTCTATTAAAAAGGGACAGTACAAAAGAATATGGATTTTTTATAAGACATATAATTCGCAGATCAGTTAGTTCGTAATATTGTTTTATTAGGTCAAGGTCAGGAATAGAGTGTTTCCAACCTAAATTTGTTCTCCGTGTACTATGAAAGTATAGGTCTTTTACAATCCTTCTACTTACAAGAGGAAAGGAACTTGGTACTGTTCCACGCAGGATAGTGCAATCAAAATTACTGTCTATCAGTTTGTGGAGATAATTTGTACCTGTGTTCCTTTCCCCATAAATTTTAATGAAATATTTATTCAATTATTAGGACTTTGTTATGTGATCAACCACAAAGCTGTTGTCACTTAGTACCATTTGGATAATATAGAAACCAGGATTATAGGATTCCATGTCGATAATTATGTTGTCAGACGATATTTCTGAAGAATCTATTATGGAAACAAGTTTTCCATAAATGCTTATCACCCTAATGGTTTTTACATGATTTCCTAGCCCGATTATTCTAACTTGAGATTTAGCTGGATTTGGATAAATCGAATATGAATGTTTAAGTTCACTTGCCAAAGAAGACATTTCGCAGACATCTCCTATACCATCAGAATCACTATCGACCTGATCAGGATTAGCGACTAAAGGACAATTGTCATCCATGTCAAGAACAGAGTCGTTATCATCATCATCATCACAAAGGTCTCCGATATTATCACCGTCATTGTCGGCCTGATCAGCATTAGCGACTAGAGGGCAATTGTCAACATCATTTGAAACACCGTCATTATCATCATCACTAGAAGATGCTTTGTAAGAGTATTCACATTCAGAATCAAGAACCCATTCGTTACCATCCTATAAAAAGTATTTTTCTTTGATCAATAGTCCAGCAGAATTATAAGAGAATTCTGATTTTATGGAGTTGACGAGGCCGCCACTTCCATCAGCGATTTGATTAATTACGGAAGTCGGAAGACCTAGAGAAGCATTATAGGTATAGGCAACCTTATCAGTAGGTTCCCACTGTGAACCGTTCCAAGCTTGATTTTCGATATCTTTAACAAGACCAGAAGAATTGTAAGAAGTAAGGGTTTTAGTAGAGTTGACGAGGCCACCACTTCCATCAGCGATTTGGTTAGTTACGGAAGTCGGAAGACCTAGAGAAGCATTATAGGTATAGGCAATTTTGTCAGTAGGTTCCCACTGTGAACCGTTCCAAGCTTGATTTTCGATGTCTTTAACAAGACCAGAAGAATTGTAAGAAGTAAGGGTTTTAGTAGAGTTGACGAGGCCACCACTTCCATCAGCGATTTGGTTAGTTACGGAAGTCGGAAGACCTAAAGAAGCATTATAGGTATAGGCAACCTTGTCAGTAGGTTCCCACTGTGAACCGTTCCAAGCTTGATTTTCGATGTCTTTAACAAGACCAGAAGAATTGTAAGAAGTAAGGGTTCTGGTAGAGTTGACGAGGCCGCCACTTCCATCAGCGATTTGGTTAATTACGGAAGTCGGAAGACCTAGAGAAGCATTATAGGTATAGGCAATTTTGTCAGTAGGTTCCCACTGTGAACCGTTCCAAGCTTGATTTTCATGATCTTTCAAAAGACCTCCTTGCGTATAGGAATTTAATTCTCGCGAGACATTCTCATCATTAACAATAAGTGTTTTAGATAACAGAAGATCAGAAGTATTATAAGTAAAAACATAACAAGTGTCCTGTCCATTGACAGTACAACAGGAATCTTTAATCAATGCGTCTGATTGTCCATAAAGGAAATTCCCAAATAGGAATAGAAGAAAGATCAATTTAAGAGGTTTGAAGATTTTCATAATAAAAGGTTTTGTGTTAATTAATTAGAAACAATATCTGTAAAGAATTTTCTTATTATTAGTATTGCAATCACAATCGCACATCCATAGAAAAAGCCACGTAAAAGACCCATTAGAAATGATTCTTTTCGAGGAATAATTGGTGTTCCAGGTAAGTCGATGATTTGTACAACAGGTGTCTTGTTTTTTAAAGCAAAATCTGTAGCCTCCATTTGTCTTACAACTTCTGCATACATTATATTATTTATCTGAACATCTCTTTCATGTTGGATCTGCCTGAGATATCCCTTCACAGTAACTAGACTTCTGTTTCTGTCCTTAAAGTCAGCTAATTGATATTCTGAGATTTTGAGAACATTTAAAATAGAGTCTTTTTTTGTTTTTATAATGTCGTATGTTTTCTTTTGTTTTTCTATGGTTTTTTCGATAAAAAAACGACTTAATTGAATATATATATTGTTTAGAATACCTAGTGTTACATCCTCATACTCGGACTTCATGTTGAGAGTCATGATGCCAGAATCTTCATTGAGATCAGAAGATAAAAGTGGCTTTAGTCCTACGTCAGAATTTCCGTTTATTTTTTCATATAGTAAACGCAGGAAGAGTTTTTCTTCATTGGTAAACAATTCAAAGTCGTCGTGCGGAAATCGAAAACCAGAATTATCGAGTAGTCTTTTGGGCCATGCTGCCTTATAGTCAAGAATACCAAATCTACGATAGTCTTTTATAAGTTTTTCTGATCCATATTGATCGAGAATATGGTTTGCTAGAAAATCAAAATTTGAGTTTATTTGAATTGTATCAAAAAGGGTGTTATGAATAATCTTTTTACTCTCAAATAACTCCAATATCTTTCCTAAGTTTTCATCTCCTTTTCCACCCCCTCCCAAGAGGTTGCTTATGATACCTAATCCCTCTATACCTTCTCCAGATTTTTCGTCCATCATAAACGTTAATTTTTCTTGGTAAAGAGCTGGCTGAAGTAGATATTGTAATGCTAGAACACTTCCGACAATCAAGCCTACTATAACAACCCAAATAATGGAGGACTTCACTTCATGGTAGTATTCTATGATTTTCAGAACAATATCCTTAAGTGTAATATAATCTTCTGGGTTGTATTGTTGATGGCTCATATTGTTACTAGTTATTGTAGTACGACTTGTACCATGATACAAAACTGTCTATACCAGATCTGATGGAGGTATTTGGTTTGTAATTGAGATCTTCTTCTAAGTCACTGACGTCCGCGAATGTCATCTTCACATCTCCTGGCTGCATTGGCAAAAAATTTATCTCCGCTTTTTTATGTAATGACTCTTCGATAGCACTTATAAAGTCCATTAATCTAACGGGGTTGCTATTTCCGATATTATATACTTTGTATGGTGCAGTTGAAACCGATATGTTTCCAGTTTCTGCATTCCAATTTTCATTTCCAGTGGGTTTTTTGTTGATAACCCTATATAACCCTTCAACTATATCGTCTATATAAGTAAAATCTCGAAGCATATCTCCTTTATTAAAAACATTTATGGGTCTATTATTTAGGATTGCATCAGTGAATAAAAATAACGCCATATCAGGCCTTCCCCAAGGGCCATAAACAGTAAAAAACCTTAGACCAGTAGTAGGTAGGTCATACAGATGGCTGTAAGTGTGAGCCATTAGTTCATTGCTCTTTTTTGTCGCAGCATATAGAGAAATGGGATGATCTACAGGATCATTAGTTGATAGAGGCATTTTTTTATTCAACCCATAAACGCTAGAGCTCGACGCATAAATAAAATGCTCTATAGTGAAATATCTACAGCACTCAATTAAGTTTACAAATCCAACAATGTTGCTCTCGATGTACGTGTGTGGATTAGTAATACTGTACCTAACACCTGCCTGTGCAGCAAGGTTACAAACAAAGTCAATTTGGTGAGATTTAAATAAGCTTTCAAGTCCACTTCGATCTTCAAGATTTAATTTTATGAAAGAAGATAGAGAGGTTTTAGAACTGGTCGATATTTTACCATATTCAATTTGTTCTTTACTGAATCCTAGTAATTTCAATCTGTCATATTTCAGATTTATATCATAATAATTATTGATACTATCTAACCCTATAACGACAAACCCTTCATTCAATAGTTTTTGGATCAAATGGAATCCAATAAAACCAGCTCCACCTGTGATCAATATTGTTTTCTCTTCTTTCTTGTTCATTTAATAATTATTGAAGGACTAAGTAAGAGCGGTCAAGTTCTTTAAATAAATACCATATCCACTCTTAGACACATCATCTGCAAGAGCAAGAAGCTCAGCGTTGGTAATAAATTTTTTTCGAAATGCAATTTCTTCAATGCAGCCAATTTTGTACCCTTGCCTTTTTTCAATTACACGAACAAACTGCGAAGCATCATGAAGTGATTCGAACGTTCCTGTATCCAACCAAGCTGTGCCACGATCAAATATTTTTACTGTCAGTTTTCCATTGTTTAAGTAGTGCTTATTGATATCTGTTATCTCATATTCTCCTCTTGCAGAGGGCTTTAAATTTTTGGCAACTTCGACGACACTGTTGTCATAAAAATAAAGACCAGGAACAGCGTAGTTAGATTTAGGTGTTTTTGGCTTTTCTTCTAAAGAAACCGCTTTGAAATTTTCGTCAAATTCTACTACACCATATCGCTCTGGATCAGAAACAGGATAGGCAAAGACAATTCCTCCCTTTGGATCATTGCAGTCTTCGAGAAAAGCAGTCATACCACTTCGATAGAATATATTATCCCCGAGAATCAAGGCGACACTATCGGTACCGATAAACTCTTCACCAAGTACAAAGGCCTGGGCAAGGCCGTTGGGAATTTTTTGTGCTACATAACTAAAATTACATCCGAGTTGCGTTCCATCACCTAAGAGTCTCTCGAACTGAGCACGGTCCTCCGGAGTGGTTATTATTAGGATATCATTTATTCCAGCGAGCATAAGAATAGAAAGCGGATAATAAATCATTGGTTTATCGTAGATGGGCATCAGTTGTTTAGAAATCCCCTTTGTAATCGGGTGAAGTCGTGTGCCGGATCCTCCAGCCAAAATTATTCCTTTCATACGTAATTCATTGTTTTATTTTGGTTGTACCCATTGGTCAATGAATTTTTGTAGTTGATGATTAAAGAGTAATGGGTTGTTTTCAACAATAAGGTCTTTCTTAAAATCTATGGAGGGCATCATCTTTTCAGCATCAATAAATGTGTATTCAGTACCAAAAATAATTTTCTGAATAGAAGCCACTATTTCGTTTATACTCATGTTATATTGGGAAAGACGATATATAGTAGGGTTGGCTTCCTCCGTAAATATTTCCATGAGTTGGTCGGTAAGTGTGTCTATGTGAATGAAAGAGCACTTTTGAGTACCATTCCCATTTATTAATAATTTCTGGTTGCTCAAGGCTCTAAAAATAAATTTATTCAAGACTGTGTCTAATCTTATGCTAGGATTGAAACCAAAAGTATTGGCACATCTTAAAATATAAACCTTGTATTCGTCAGGTAAGATGGAGAGTTGCTTTTCTCCATTGTATTTAGATCTGCCATAATCGGAAATTGGTTTTGGAGTCGAGGTAGGGTCTTTTTCCGTACCGTACACTGCAAGACTTGAAAGATAAACTACATTTTTGATGTCATTTTGCTGGACTTGTTCTGCGATGTTTGCAGTTCCCCAATTGTTGACATAATCATACATGTAGAAATCTCCTTGGGCAAATGGAGAAGTTACTTTTGCGGCTAGGTGAAACAACCAGTCTACACCATGACATGCTAAGCCGAGACGTTTATTATCCAATATATCACCTTCAACAAAGCTCAAGGGAAGTCCTTTTAATTCTTGATTGAATAATAGATTAATATTTTTACGGTATAGATTATCATATACTATGACTTCATGTCCAGTCAATAAAAGTTTAGTAACCAAGCTGTAGCCAACATACCCCAATCCCCCAGTTACTAGTACTTTCAAGATTTTAAGTTTAAATGAAGACCACATTCGGTCTTATGTGAGCCTATCCAACGCCCAGAGCGCGGATCTTTTTTAGGCTTGGAAGTACATGGTAGACACCCAACACTGCTGTAACCCTGAGACTCAAGAGGGTGGGGTGGAATATTGTTCGTAGATAAATAATAGTTGATCATTTGCTCATTCCAATTGATCATTGGGTGGTATCTTACTACACCAGTATAGTGATTCATCTCGTAAGAAAAATCGCTTCTGTTTGAGTTCTGTGATTTTCTCACGCCACTGATCCAGATATCATAGTTTGGAGCTATTTTGTCTATAGGATCAATTTTATTTAACTGGCAGCATAAATCTGGATCGGTAGAGAAAAGAAATTTATTCTCCGTTGATATCAGGTTGATCTTAGGAATATTTGACGAAATGACCTTCAAGTTTAAATCTAATAATCCCGCTATCTCATTTCGATATTGTATCGTCTCGGGAAAATGGAAACCAGTATTGATAAAATATACAGGAGTTTCATTATCAAGTTCACTGATTATTTTGAGCAAAGGAATACTGTGAGATTGAAATGAGGAAGAACAAAATGCTTTTTTATTCTCTTTTTTATATTGAAGCAGTTGATCCTTAAATAGAGAAATTTCTACTATTATTTTATGATCTAGTTCTTTCAGAGCTATAAATGATTTTTATTGACAAGAAAAGGATGCACAGACAATGCAATCTTCGCAAAGGGGTGATAATCTCCTTTTAATCCAATAGGCTCTTGATGCCTTATCTGATAAACGGTTTCAATAGCTTTACGTGATTCACCAATTCTAAAACCACCGCCAGCAATTACGTCTTCGTAGCTCTTTGTATGGAGCTCTGTAAAACCATGAGAAAATTCTAATTCTTCACCATCAATATTTATAGAACGATAGGTTCGTTGCCCTCTTTCTTTTATTTCAACAGGTAATGTATCATAGTTAATACTCAGAAACCATCTTACCCGAGCTTTTTCTAATTCCAAGTACCCAGCAGCTCGATCGTGAGTATGTTGGTGTACTACAGTTTCTTTGATATCACCAAACACCCAAGTAAGCATATCGAAAAAGTGTACTCCGATATTCGTGGCTATTCCTCCTGATTTTTGCATGTCTCCCTTCCAGCTTGTATAATACCAATTACCGCGAGAGGTCTGATAAGTTAGATCAAAATCATATATTTTATCCTTAGGCCCCTCATCTACCTTTTTCTTTAATGCGATAACACTATCATGAAGTCTTAGTTGAAGTATATTGTAGATATTGTTTCCTGTCTCTTTCTCTATTTCTTCTAATGCATCAATGTTCCAGGGATTTAGAACAATGGGCTTTTCACATATTACATCTGCCCCGGACCGTAAGCCAAACCTAATATGGGCATCATGAAGATAGTTGGGGCTGCATATGCTTACATAGTCTATTTGCTGATCTTGCCTCTTGAGTTTTTCTAAATGACGATCAAATCTCTCAAATTCAGTGAAAAACGCTGCCCCAGGAAAATAACTATCGATTATGCCCACGGAATCATTGGGGTCAAGAGCAGCCAATAGATTGTTATCAGTGTCTTTTATTGCCTTCATGTGACGTGGAGCGATATATCCAGCAGCACCTATGAGGGCGAAAGATTTTGAAGAGAGGATTTGAGGATTTGAGGATTTGAGCTCTGACATTTTATTCTTCTGCAGAAATTTTTAAGAGTTCTTGGTAGTCCAACTGGTCTTTAAGTCGAGGGCTATTTGATTTAGATTTTAGAAGACTATTAAAATGTAAGAAACGGACGGGTATATTTTCTACTTGGATGACATTGGACAATCTAAAGCATTCCGAAAAGTCTTCTGGTGAGTGGTTCATTATGGTATTCATGAAATCAGCATATATGCCATGATCTAGTAAGATTTCACATATACCTGGAAGTAATTCCACATTTTCTAGTTCTTCAAAATATCCATAACCGATAGAGTCAAAAGCGCGAATCAGGGTTCTTCTATTTTCTACGCTGTCTTCGATCCAGAAATCTATATCACCCGTTACTCGACGATAACCGTGAAAGTTGGTCGCAAAACCACCTACGATAATATACTTGAGTTTCGTCTTGTTGAATGCAGCCAGTACTTTTAATATAGAGTCGTCGAATAGATTCATTTAATAAACACTCCGTTTATTTTTAATCTTTTATTTGGTTTTAATAACAAGTTAGAACCAAGTAAACCACTCAATTCAATTAAGTAACAAAGCTGTCTGAGTTTTTCAGTTGGATCCAATGAAATATATCTTTTTCTTCTATTTCCTTCTTGCTCAAGAGATGAAGAATAGATTTTTAATCGAGACTCATTCTGAAGGATTTGAGAATTTGAGGATTTGATTTCTCGAGGAATCATATTAAAGAAAGAATTTGATCAACGATCTTTACACCTGCTTGTCCATCTCCGTATAAATCAGGATTCCATTTACTGTTGTCAATGCTTAGTTTATCTTCTATTTCATTTAAATTGTCAAAAACAAGGCTGTTACTACCTCCATCAAGTGTCTCTTTCCACTCAGTTTCTGTTCTTATCGTAATACACTTTTTATTTAGCCAATAAGCTTCTTTCTGCATGCCACCACTGTCTGTAATGAGTGCAGTAGAATGGGCAAGGTATCCTAGGTTTTCGAAGTAGGGTTGAGAGTCAATTATTTGAAGATTTGAAGATTTGAAGATTTGAGGATAATGTTTAACTAATTGATTTTTTGTCCTGGGATGGGCAGGGAAGATAACCTTATAGTTTAAATGATTTAACTGGTTTATGATGTTTATTAAGCGAGAGGGATCATCTACATTGTATGGTCTGTGTAAAGTTACATATATGTAGTCTCCATCAATTTCTGGATTTATCAAGAGGCTATTCTTCTGACAGTATAGCACAAGGTCTTTCATTATATCACCTACGACATGTACCCCATCTGTAATTCCTTCTTTTTCTAAATTTCTCACAGCCATCTCGCTTGGGACCAAGAGTAAATCAGAAACGTGATCGGTCATTACACGATTTATTTCTTCGGGCATTTTCTTATTATAACTTCTAAGACCAGCCTCTACGTGTATACATGGAATATGAAGTTTTGATGCGGCCAACGAACCAGCAAGAGTAGAATTTGTATCCCCATAGATAAGTACCGCATCAGGCTCTTCTGAGAAGATTACTTTTTCTATTTCTATAAGCATTTTCCCGGTCTGTTCACCATGACTTCCACCCCCTAAGTCAAGCTTATAATCGGGTTTTTTCATGCCCAATTGGTCAAAGAACACTTGACTCATGTTCTTATCATAATGCTGACCCGTATGTACAGTAACAAGTTCTAATTTTCCCATGGCAGCTTTTTCAAGCGAAAAATGCTTGATAAACTGAGGTCGGGCACCGATGATTGCTAGAAGTTTGATGAAGTCAGTTTTTAATGTTTAAATGGAGGAGCATATTGAATCGATAACGCAATTCTACGAATCTTCGGTTTTAATAACTGTGTCATTTTTTAAAATATATTTTCCTCCGCTTTCAGGACAGCTAGCTTTACCTGCTTCGTTGAAATGCAAACGATGACCATACTCACTCATCCAGCCAATTTGCTTGGCAGGATTTCCTACTACTAAAGCATATGCTGAGACCTCCTTGGTAACTACAGCCCCCGCACCAATAAACGCATATTTACCTATATCATTTCCACATACTATCGTAGCATTGGCTCCTATAGAAGCCCCTTTTCTAACCACCGTTTTTGAGTATTGACCACGTCGATTGACTCCACTACGAGGATTGATGACATTAGTAAAAACCATACTAGGACCAAGAAAGACATCATCTTCGCAGATCACTCCGCTATAGATGGAGACGTTGTTCTGAACTTTGACATTATTGCCAAGGACCACCTCAGGTGATACCACCACATTCTGACCCAGGTTGCAGTTTTCTCCAAGCGTACAACCAGACATGATATGTGTAAAATGCCAGATTTTTGTTCCTACACCTATTTTGCAGTCGTCGTCTATGATGGTGGTGAAGTGGTAAAAGTAGCTTTCTGTAGATATCAGCTCCGGGTTCAACGAAACGGCAAATTCGTCCACTCGAGGAATCGAGGAATCGAGGAATCGAGATACTCCGTACTCCTTATGCTCTTCTTCAACCCGATTTCTTTGAGTATTTTTTAGAGCATTAAGTTTATTTGACATTTTGTCAATGAGGTGTCTTATATCCTGAAGTTGATCGGAGTTAATAAAATTTTGATCAAAGGCGAGAATTAATTGACTAAGTACTTCCATTAATGAACCATAAGATATTTCTGTGAATCTAGCTTGCTCCTTATATGACCTCCTAGAAAAACCCTCTGCAATATTTGAAGAAACAGAAACAGAAGCCCGTCTTATTTGGCTGGTGAGACCATATTTATCATCAGGAGGAAACCTCTTAGAAGCGGTGTAGACTTTATTTACTAGTTCTCTTGAGAGATTCCACACTTCGGTTCGTTCAAAATAAAAAGTATGACTCATGAAAGATTATCAACTCTTCGATTCCTCAATTCTTCAATCATTTTATCTGAAAAACTTTATCACTGATTCCACTATATATGTCAATTGACTATCTACCATCTCGGTATGTATGGGTAAGGAAATCACCTCCTTACACAGTTGCTCTGTAACAGGCAATGAAGTTATTCCATTTGAAAAAGCAGAAAATGCTTTTTGCTTAAACAGCGGCACCGGGTAGTAAATCATCGACGGTACACCCAGTGATTTCAAGTGCTCCTGCAACTCATTTCGTCGACCATCCTTTACTTTGAGTGTGTACTGATGAAAAACATGGGTAGAGTGGGGGGCACGAGCTGGAGTTTCCAAGTGGTCAACGGAGTTAAATGCCTTGTCATAATAATCAGCGACCTTTTGGCGGGCCGTGCAATACTGATCAAGTCTCTTTAACTTAGGATCAAGAACAGCAGCTTGAAACGAATCCAGTCTGGAATTGCAGCCAATCACATCATGATAATATCTAACTGTTTGGCCGTGATTGGCGATTATTCTTAGTTTTTCCCCCAATTCATCATCATTGGTATAGATAGCACCACCATCACCATAAGCACCCAGATTCTTTGATGGATAGAAAGATGTACATCCAATATGTCCAATGGTCCCTGTCTTATGGGAACAACCATCACTCTTTATGTAGTCTGCACCTATTGCTTGTGCATTGTCTTCAATGACAATAAATCCATGCTTCTCTGCTAGATTCATCAGGCCCTCCATCTCTGCGCTTTGACCATACAAATGCACCGGTACCACAGCTTTTGTCATTGATGTTAAGGCCTTCTCCACTATGGCTGTGGTTATATTGAATGTATCAGGATCAACATCAATCATCACAGGCTTCAATCCCAAGAGGGCGATAACTTCTGCGGTGGCTACATATGTAAATGCTGGCACGATAACTTCGTCACCTGGCTCAAGACCTGATGCCATTAGAGCAATTTGTAGAGCATCGGTACCATTGGCACAAGGAATTACATGCTTTACATTCAAGTACTTCTCAAAATTGGTCTGAAAGGTCTTCACTATAGGCCCATTAATAAAAGTACATGAATCGATGACTCCTTGAATATTAGCGTTGACCTCTTCTTTTATCTCTTGGAATTGAGATTTGAGGTCAACCATTTGAATATTTAACTCTTTTGACATTTACTATTAAGTTTTTTGGAATATGGACCAATAGGTTTTGCCTTCATATTTAGTTGAAGTAAAATTCTCGAAGTAAGATGTTACCTGTTCTCTGAGTTTCAATCCAAGTGGGTTGAGTTGCTGAGTGGTCGAGTTGTTGAGCTGTGGTGTGACTACGTATTTTCCTCCTCGTTTCAGAACACCAGCTATATTTCTATATGCCTTCAATTTATGACCATTATCCAGAATATGCTGGGTGACACTTGTCTCTACGACGAGATCAAATTTGGTTTTGAAATAATCAAATTGAAAATTGTCATCTAATAATAGTCGTGGAGATTTGTCTTCAAGGTTGGCTTTAGGAATTTCATAGTCAGCAAAGGCCATCAGGCTATTGACATGAGAGTCTATACCGTAATAATTACCATTATCAAGATAATCTATCAAATGAATGCCTAGTCTACCGGAGCCACAGCCAAAATCCAATATTTTAGTATTGGGCTTTATTTCCTGAGTCATCAAGAAGTCAAAAAAATGGTGACCTAGACTCCATGGTCGACCATAACTCTTTCTATGGACCTCGGAAATACAATCATCGTGAAATTGCTCTTCGGCTGACTTAAAAACACGACTGGGTGATTTAATGTTATCAATAGAACGCAGGACAAATTTCTTTAAATCGCTTACCTGATAAGTATGAATATTCCAATATCGATCTTGAGTCAAAGAAAGATCAATGTTGGGAATTACGGTTTCGATATTAAGTTTAGTTGTCAATTTCTTTGTACTGACGAGAAAAATATTCACGATATTGACCAGTCGTTATATTACTCAACCATGATTGATTATTTAGGTACCAGTCAATGGTCTTAGAAAGACCTTCTTCGAATTGTAAACTGGGCTTCCATCCTAGGGTCTTTTCAATTTTTGCTGCATCGATGGCATATCGAAGATCATGTCCTGCCCGATCAGTCACATAGGTGATTAAAGACTCAGAGTCGCCGGAATTTCTATCCAGTTTTTGATCCATCAATTTACAAAGCACTTTTATCAGATCGATATTGGACCATTCGTTGTGCCCTCCTATGTTATAAGTTTCACCATGCTTGCCCTCAAGCATTATTCTTTCTATTGCCCTAGCATGATCCACAACGTACAACCAGTCTCGTACATTTTCACCTTTTCCATAAATGGGAAGAGGTTTGCGGTGAATTATATTATTAATAAATAGAGGGATTAGCTTTTCAGGAAACTGGTTTGGGCCATAATTGTTAGAACAATTCGAAATGATCACGGGCATTTTATAAGTATGGTGAAAAGCTCTAACGAGGTGATCGGACCCCGCTTTCGATGCAGAGTATGGACTCTTGGGATCATACGCCGATTCCTCAGTAAACATACCCTCGCCCAAAGCCAATGAACCATATACCTCATCAGTCGAAACATGGTAAAAGAGTTTGTCAACATAATTCCCCGTCCAGTATTGTCTTGCACAATTTAAAAGATTTGCCGTGCCAATGAGATTGGTTCGGACAAAAACAAGTGGGTCACTAATAGATCGATCTACATGAGACTCGGCGGCCAGATGAATCACAGTATCGATATTGTAAGAGGCAAACAAATCAGAAACCAGTCCCTGATCGCAGATGTCTCCCTTTACAAACGTGTAGTTTTTGCAATCTTCTATGTCTCGAAGGTTTTCCAGATTCCCGGCATAGGTAAGAAGGTCAAGATTAATTACCTTTTTATCTGGATGATTTTTTACTAATTGTCTGATAACATGAGATCCGATAAATCCCGCTCCTCCTGTTATTAGTATATTATTAGGCATTATGAATCTGCTTTTTATACCAATGATAAGTTTTAGTTAGTCCTTCTTTTACGCCCACATTAGGACTATACCTTAAAAGTGAAACGGCTTTGGAAATATCAGCTAAACTATGTGGAATGTCTCCTGTTCTTTCAGATCCATGGATCGGTTCGGCAGTAGATTTTGTAACATCTTTGATAATACTGTATAGATCTGAGAGAGTAGTTCTTTGACCCAAGGCAACGTTGTAAATTTGATTTAGTGCATTATTATCTGATGTAAATAATGCCTTGATATTTGCCTGTACTGCATTTTCTACAAAAGTAAAATCCCTCGAATATGATCCGTCACCGTTGATGGTAGGGGATACCCCCAACAAGGCAGCTTCCATAAATAAAGGGATAACAGCTGCATAAGGTCCATTGGGGTCTTGTTTTGGTCCGAAAACATTAAAATATCTCAGACCAATGTAATTGAAATTATATGTCTTAGAAAAAACATCAGCGTACAATTCATTGACATATTTTGTCACTGCATAAGGGGACAAGGGGTTACCAATGTTGTCCTCTTTTTTTGGCAATGATTGACTGTCACCATAAGTGGAAGAAGATGCAGCGAACACCAATCTTTCTACATTTTTCTTTACGACCGCTTGAAAGATATTCAGCGTACCATTAACATTAACCTCGTTAGAGGTCAACGGATCTTCAATGCTACGTGGGACAGACCCCAGCGCTGCCTGATGAGAGACCAAGTCCATTCCTTCACACGCACTAAGACACGTTTCATAGTCTCGAATGTCTCCAATACATATCTGGAGGTTATTGTTATCGGCAAACTCTTCTAAGTTTTTTAAATGCCCATTGCTAAGGTTGTCAAGAACTCTAACCATGCCAATGCGTTCATCCATGAGTAAGGCCTCTACAAGGTTGGAACCAATGAATCCCACACCTCCCGTTACTAGAACTGACTTTAGAATTGGTTTCATTTTTAAATTATCATTCCGGCGCCAACCGTGTTATTGGTTCCTTCGTCAACTAAGATGATACTCCCCGTTATTCTATTCTTACGATACTCGTCAATAAACAAAGATTTAGTAGTCCTTATTAAAACACGGGCAATGTCATTACTCTGAACGTATAAATTATCTAAGTCTCTGTGTAGGGTGTTAATATCAAGTTTATACCGTATTTCTTTAACCACACAGCGTGCCGTCTGCGTTGTATGCATAATTGTGTACTTCCCCTTTACCAGCAGTGGTTTAGAGTGATCAAACCAGCACATCATGACCTCAATGTCTTGCGACACATCCGGCTTATTGTTGGCTCTAACAATCATATCTCCTCTACTGATATCAATGTTGTCCTCTAGTAAAAGTGTAACAGATTCAGGAGGAAAGGTGATCTCTTTTTCACCATCAAAAGAATCAATTTTTGCGATTTTAGAGGTGAATCCGCTAGGTAAAACCATTACTTCATCGCCTTTCTTGAAACTTCCCCCCGCGACACGACCAGCATAACCTCTGTAGTCATGAAATTCATCGCTGTAAGGTCTTACAACATATTGAACGGGAAACCGACAATCAATAAAGTTATGGTCAGATGAGATATGAACATTTTCAAGGTAATACATAAGTGTTGGACCCTCATACCATGGCATCTTTTTACTTCGATCTACTACATTATCTCCTTTCAGGGCAGATATTGGAACGAAGCTTACGTCATTTACGTCAAGCTTTGAAACAAATGCTTCAAATTCGTTATGAATAAGATTATATGCTTCTTCGGTATAATCGACAAGATCCATTTTGTTGATACAAACAATAACATGGGGAATTTGAAGCAATGAAGCTATTATAGCGTGACGCTTGGTTTGTTCTATTACTCCATTTCTTGCATCGATGAGTAATAAGGCGACATTGGCAGTCGATGCTCCTGTAACCATATTTCTAGTGTATTGAATATGTCCAGGGGTATCAGCTATAATAAATTTTCTTTTCGGTGTCGAGAAATAGCGGTATGCAACGTCTATGGTGATTCCCTGTTCTCGTTCTGCTTTTAATCCGTCAGTGAGAAGCGCAAGGTTTACACCTTCTTCACCACGTCTTTCACTGACAGCCTCAATCTGTTCATACTGATCTTGAAAAATTGATTTACTATCGTAAAGCAATCTACCGATTAAAGTTGACTTTCCGTCGTCTACTGATCCGGCAGTTGTAAATCTGAGTAATTCAGTTTGATGATTCAATGTGTCTGATTTAGTCATTTTATTCTTTCTTCAATTCTATTTTAAAAATACCCTTGCTTTTTACGATCTTCCATGCTGGTCTCGGAGCGCTTGTCATCTGACCTACCTCCTCTCTCTGTCATTCTTGTCGTTGCAATTTCTTCTATAATTTTCTCAACAGTATTTGCTTCCGACCTCCATACCCCCGTACAAGTAACATCACCTATTGTTCTACACCTCACTTGCTCATTGAATGCACTTTCACCTTCTTTTTTTGGAATATACTCAGAGTCCGCAAGTAGGATTCCATCTCTTTCTATAACGCTTCTCTTATGTGCGAAATAGAGACTCGGTAGAGGTACTTTTTCCTCGGCCAAATATTGCCATACATCAAGCTCTGTCCAGTTGGAAATAGGGAATACACGGAAATGTTCTCCCATGTTTTTTCTTCCATTGAATAAGTTCCATAATTCAGGACGTTGATTCTTAGGATCCCATTGGCCGAATTCGTCCCTATGGGAAAAGAACCTTTCTTTTGCTCTTGCTTTTTCTTCATCTCTTCGCCCACCTCCCATAGCCGCATCGTATTTCCCCTTCTCTAGTTCATCCAAAAGAGTAAAAGTTTGTAGTCCATTTCGACTTGCACTTACACCAGTCTCTTCAGTGACAAGTTCATTATCAATGGCTTCCTGAACATAACCTACCTTTAATCTAAGACCATACTTTTCTACAAGCATGTCTCTATAGTCCAAAGTCTCTTGAAAATTGTGCCCCGTATCAACATGAAGAAGTGGAAATGGAACTTTGGCTGGATAGAATGCCTTTACGGCCAAGTATGTCATAAGAATACTGTCTTTCCCTCCAGAAAAAAGGATCACTGGATTCTGAAATTGAGAAACAACTTCTCTCAGAACGAAGATGGATTCCGATTCCAATTCTTTCAAGTGATTAGTATGAAAATTTGTAGTTTCAGTCATTTACTTTTGTTGGTTAATTTTCTAAAAGTTCCGCTTGGTACCAAGAGCCAAGCTCTCTCATGCATATAATAGATTATTAGTTTTCCAAAGAACTCTATTCCTCCAATCTTTAGGGCTTCAGCTACTTCTCCTGTTATTATGTAGGCAATGGTCATCGTCGCACCAGTTGCGATTATCCTCCATGATATACCCTTAAGTAAGCTTCTAAGCCTAGATTCTCTCATAGTTTTAATGCAGTTATTATTTCATGGACACAGTCACTAATCTTTCTTTGTTCTGTTTTTATAGTAGTAAATGGATGTTGAGGAGCTTCAAAAGGAGAATCTATCCCTGTGAAATTTTTTATTTTCCCTTTACGAGCCTTTTTGTAAAGGCCCTTTACATCTCTTTTTTCGCATACTTCCAATGGAGTATCAATAAAAATTTCAAGGAAGTCATTTTCACCTACTATATCATAAGCCATTTTACGAATTGATCGAGTGGGTGAAACGAATGTACATAAGCAAATTATACCCGATTTCATGAATAGATTAGCTACCTCTGCTACACGTCGGATATTTTCAGATCTATCTTCTAATGTGAAGGTAAGATTAGAACAAAGTCCTGTCCGAACATTGTCTCCATCCAAGGTCTGTACATGAAAACCTCTTCTGAAAAGCTCTTTTTCCAATGCTTGAGCAATGGTAGATTTTCCGGATCCCGACAATCCGGTGAACCAAAGGACAACACCTTTTTGATTGAGAAATGATTCTTTCTGAGCACGAGAGATTAGATTCTCAAATGTTGGATGGATATTACTTGATTGAATCGACATTACTTTATAGGGCGACCAATACTGAAGTAATTAATTCCCATTTCCTTCATATCTGTTTTATCATATAGATTCCGACCATCAAAAATTACTGGAGTCTTGAGACTAGCCTTCAAGGTAACAAAGTCAGGTGATCTAAAAATGCTCCATTCAGTACAGATTGCTAAGGCATCAGCACCTTTTACAGCCTCCATTGGCTTGGTGGCATAATCTATCCTATCGCCAAGTACCAGTCTTACATTATCCATTGCTTCAGGATCATAAGCTGTAATACTAGCACCTAGACTCAAGAGCTTTTCAATTATATATAATGATGGTGCCTCTCGAATGTCATCTGTGTTTGGTTTGAAAGAAAGTCCCCAAACAGCAATTTTTATTCCAGTCAAATCATTTGAAAAATGATCGTAAATTTTCTTAGCCAATACTAACTTTTGATCATCATTCACGGCAATAACACTAGATAATAAGCGGAACTCATAACCATTGTCTCTAGAGGTTTTTTCCAAAGCCTGAACATCCTTGGGAAAGCAAGAACCACCGTAGCCTATACCTGGGAAAAGAAATCGCTTACCTATCCTTGAGTCACTCCCCATTCCTTTTCTTACCATATCTACGTCAGCACCTACCTTATCACAGAGATTAGCAATCTCATTCATGAATGTAATGCGAGTAGCTAGATACGAGTTGGCCGCGTACTTGGTCATCTCTGCAGACCTCTCATCCATAAAAATGATGGGATTTCCTTGTCTTACAAAAGGAGCGTACAGTTTTTGCATTACCTCTCTTGCTCTCTCAGAAGACGTACCTATCACAACGCGATCAGGTTTCAAAAAATCATCAACGGCCACTCCTTCTCTTAAAAATTCTGGGTTTGATACAACGTCAAATAGCGAAGGGTCAAGTTTCTTTAGGAGCGCGTTCGTGACTCGTTGTGACGTACCAACTGGAACGGTACTTTTATCTACTATGACTTTATAGGTGGAAATATGTTCACCCAGATTATTGGCGACATCTAGTATATAGGAAAGATCAGCAGATCCATCTTCACCAGGTGGGGTAGGTAGTGCAAGAAAAATGACTTCAGCTGAATCGACGCCTTCCTTGAGATTGGAGGTAAATCTTAACCGTCCTTGTTGTTTGTTTCTATCAAAGAGAAGGTTTAACCCGGGCTCGTAGATAGGTACGATCCCATTATTCATATTATCTACCTTATCTTGATTGATATCAATGCAGGTTACAATATTTCCCGTTTCGGCAAGGCACGTACCGCATACTAGACCGACATATCCTGAACCAACAATTGCTACTTTCAAATGATAATTTTTTTTTAATGATGATAAGGCTTCGCCCTTGATAAGTCGCGACAACTCACCTTATATGTGTTTCAATACAAGGTATCAATGACTTAGAACCACCTTCAATGGAACAAGTTGAGAAGGGTCAACTTGTATTTGCAATTGATACCCGATGGATTCTAACTGAACAACAAAAGATTTTTTTGACCTTTTTTCGGCCAATATTCCTTTAGTCCCAATTAGGTTTCCACTTATTATTTCTACAGGAGAGCCTTCAATCAGATTGAGAGTCTCCACTTTTATTTCGTTGTATTCTCCAGTTATTTTCTTTAATAATGTGATTTCTTCTTCTTTTACCGAAGAAATCTCCTTTCCTATTCTTAAGAATCCGGACAAATATTCCGTCTCAAGGACTTTTATATAATCATTTCTATTTATGTAAACAAATACGAAACAATTCATAAGTGGAAGGTCATAGGTTTTAACTTTCCTTGTATATTTTTTAGTCACCTTCACGAGAGGTAAGTAATAGTTTACTCCTTTGTGACGAAGTGCATTGGCGACGTACTTTTCGCATTTGTACTTCGTACGGACAGCATACCATTGATATGATTCTCCTACACCGATCATTACATTCTCCAGTATTTTACAAGCAAACCTCCACTGTCCTTTTGCCATTCGCTATCATCTGGATTGTAAATCCCTTTTAAGTCGTATAGTATGATGTTGTCACCACGGCTAATTGAAGAGAAGTAATCCATACTAAGGTCCTTATACTCGTCATGATTTACTGCCACCACAACAGCATCATAGTCATCTCCAGGCAATTTTTGCAAATTAATATCATATTCCTGCTTCACCGCTTCTGCTGCTGCGTGAGGATCAACCTTGTCTACAGAAAGTGAGAATTTTTCAAGCTCATTGATCAAGTCTGAGACCTTAGAATTTCTGATGTCAGATACGTTTTCTTTAAAAGTAATCCCCATTACAAGCACTTTCGCGTCTTTGGGGTTTTTCCCTGCCGAGATAATATCTTGTACCAATTTTCCGGCGATAAACGCAGGCATTCCATCATTGGTAGACCTTCCACTTAGAATGACCTGTGGTGAGTAGCCCATTTTTTCTGACTTATATGTGAGGTAGTATGGATCTACCCCGATGCAATGACCGCCCACTAATCCAGGAGAAAATTTAAGGAAATTCCACTTGGTGCCTGCTGCTTCTAGTACGGCCTTTGTATCGATATCCATCAAGTCGAATATCATTGAGAGTTCATTCATCAAAGCTATATTAAGATCTCTTTGAGTATTCTCAATCACTTTGGCAGCCTCGGCAACCTTGATAGTAGCGGCTTTATGGATTCCTGCAGTTATTATGCTTCCGTAGACAGCTGCAATCACCTCCAAAGACTCAGCGTCGGAGCCAGATACTATCTTTAAAATCTTTGTCAGAGTATGTTCCTTGTCACCAGGGTTTATTCTCTCAGGAGAATATCCAAGCTTAAAGCCAATCCCAAGTTTTAACCCGCTTAACTCTTCAAGAACTGGCAGACAGTCGTCTTCAGTACACCCAGGGTAGACCGTACTCTCATATACCACATAGTCTCCTTTTTTAAGATTGTTACCCACCGTATGAGATGCGCCTAGAACTGGAATCAGATTAGGAACCTTGTGTCTATCCACAGGAGTAGGTACAGCAACGATGTGGAAATGTGCATCGACTAGTTCTTTTGGATTTGAGGTAAATTTTATATCCGAATTTTCAAACGTACTAGAGTCCAGTTCATTAGAAGGGTCGATGCGGTCACGCATCATTTGCACTCTTTCTTCATTTATGTCAAAACCAATGACACGGTATTTCTTTGCAAACTCTAAAGCCAAGGGTAAACCCACATAACCTAATCCGATCACGGATATAGCCTTAGACTTATCTTGTAGTTCTCTTAACATTACATTACTCTTTACAATTCATCACTTTCCCAAAGCAGAAGAAATTTCTCCTGATCGTTGCCCAGGTTTCTAGATAACCATTCTGACAGCGAATATATCACGTATCTTATTTTTCGATTTATTAAGTTTTCAGATTTTTCAAGTAATTCAAGCAAAAACACTTTGTCTATTTCACCAATAAACACCAAGTCAATCAATTCGTGGTTATTGCCCTTGGCAAACTCCCCAGTAACAAAAACTTTTTTAACATGTCCAAGCCTATTGACTACCTTCTCAATGATGGTATCAAAACCAATATATTTAAGAAGGATACTATTAACTTCTTTGTACAGAGGGTGGTTAATGTTGGCCTGAAACATCTTCTTATTTCCATTACTAAAGGACTTGAGCATCCCAGCTTTTTCAAGCCTGTTAAGTTCAAGACGTATGGAGTTAGTGGAGTCTCCAAATTCTGACTCTAGACTTCGTAAATAGGCTGTAGTGTTGGAGTTGAGAAAGAACTTCAACAAGAGCTTAATTCGCGTTTTTGATGATATTAAGGTTTCTAACATATTTGAGTAACAAAATTACTCAATTTTGAATAACCGATGTACAATATTTACAATTAATCGATCCTTTGAACTAATAATATTAAGGAAAGAATTGCGGTGGCCTGAGCTATAGAATCAGCAAAAATTTGACCCCAATTCGTTTTGATGTCATTTCCAGAATTTGATTTTTCCTCTACCGTTTTATAACCGACCTTTATTATTGAACCAGGCATCACTTTCGGATATCTTTTCCAGAACAAGAACCTTCTGGTATGATGAACTTCTCCATTGGGATAAGTTACTGTAATCTTACTCTTATCGCCATGCCTCGTGATGCCACCTGCAAAATTATTAATATAGTACATAGCGTTTTTATACCCCGCAAATGAAACATTTATGGGTCCAGAAAGTGTGACTCTTTCTTCATAAAGATCATATGCCCTAGTTGCACCTTTTATGGTAACAATATCATCCCGTTTCGGGATAAAAAGAGCATCGCCCTTACGAAGTATGATGTTATAATGAGAGTTCTTATCCTTTATTATTTCGTCTAATTTGATTACAATAAATCCTTTGTCTTGAGCATCTCTTCTTAGTCTAGCACCTTCAGGAAACGCTTCATTGGTTAGCCCACCTGCTTGTTCTAATAAATCTGATATTCGTTGATTTTCTTTTATGATTGCATATGGTCCCTCAAATACAACCTCGCCAGTAACATGAACAGTACTTTGAAGTTCAAACTCTGGGGCCGTCCTAACATATATCTGATCAAAGGGTTGAAGTTCAAATGTAGATGTACTGACAAAGTCGTAATTCTGATCTAACCCAATTTGGGCAGCAAGAGTTTGAGTTTTCCTCTTATCATCAAAACTCAACCTATAAACATCAATTTTATATGGAGCAGCAAAGAGCTCAAATCCGCCAGCCATAATAACCACATCCTTTACGGTCAAAGATTTGCCATATGTAAATTTGCCAGGATCTTTAACAGCACCTTCAATACTCACAAATGTTTCATCAGAATAGGTTTCCTTGGAATATATCACTAGTTCGTCTAGGCGCTGCAAAAATGTTTCAGATATAATGCTTTTATTACCTAGATCAATTTTTATATACTCGATCTCCTTTTTATTGGTAGGAGACGTTCTTTTAATAAATGCAAGATCTGTGGCAACAGGCCTCAGACCACCTGCCAAAAAAAGAGCTTTTTCTACATTTAATTGCTCACTATCGTCATAATCAAACCGACCTGGACTTCTGACAGCTCCTGTAACTGAAAAAGAATAAGAATCAGAATATCTGGATTTTTCGTAAATGACAATTCGATCCTCAGGTTCTAAGACGATGTCATCAGAGGGATTTTTATTGATTGCGTTGTTTAAATTTATAAACAAATACTTAAATCCCTTTTTATCAGAATCTAATCTCTTTACAAATGCAATATCCGTTAATGCCCTTGGGCTTAATTCTACGCGAGCTAACACATCAGATATTTTTGTATTATCGACTATAGCATATGTTCCGGGATGATCTACGGCCCCCGCGATGCTTATTCTATTCTGAAACTCAACTGCTATTGAATTCACAAATACTACATCTCCATCTAGTAAGTCAAAATTTCTTCCGCTTTTTATTAGCTTCTCATAGTTTAAATCAATTATTTCTTCAGCATCATTTATATAACGTTTTATTTGAAAATTCTTTCTTATCGCATTGGAGTTTAAGCCTCCTGCAAATTCTATCAATTCAAGTAAATTTTCATTTCCTATAAGCTCGTATTTAAATGGTCTTTTTACTGCCCCTTTTACGTTGATAATCCTTTCTGAAGTAGGTACATTAATAAAATCGTTTTCTTCCAAATAAAGATCTTCCTGGATATTAGGATCGAGAAGATACTTATAGATGTCAATTATCTTGGGTGCCTCTCCAGCTCTCAGAAGCTGTATTTTCCTTACACTACCTATGTTACTCGGTCCACCGGCAGCGACAAGCGCATTATAAGCAGAATTGATGGCAGGAATATTGAATGATCCATAATTAAAGACCTCACCAACGATATTGACATTTATGGTTCTTCCAAAGTTAAGTGTAACTTCAAATTCCTGAGGTCTGAAGCGATAGTAATTTGAAAAACGACTCTCAAGCAATACTCTAGCCTCGCCAAACTTGATACCTTTTAGATAAATTCTAGGAATTCCTTCTGGTTTTATGAACCCAGCTGAATTTATCTCAAAAATGATGTTCTCTTGTGAATAACCCCAAATGGAAATTCCAATTTTATCTCCGACACCTAATATATAGGTGTCGGGGGGTTTGACATCTTCTGATTTCCTATAGAGCTTTATACTTTGGCTTCTAAAAATATGTTGACCATAGATCTCTGAAGGAGGAAGTTTTTCTTCTTGGCCTTCAATGAGCTCTTCAGATACGGCCTCCTCAAGTGTTGCACCTTCTTTAATAGCATCTGAAATGTCCTCGCCACCTCTAGCCAATTCTTTTGCCTGCTGATCTGAAATCTCTTCGAGTGGTTTTATAGTGTCCCTTGTAGTACCTTTTGACACTTGTTCAGCTTCGAGTTCTGCAATAACCTCACGGAGTGCTTTTTCAGCAGCGAACACTTGACCTGGATTATCTGGGTTAATATTGTCCAAGTCAACTCCTCTTTTCGCCAACCGTTCTCTTACAGCAGCTTCATCCAAACCTTTTCTGTTTAGTTCAGTCCTTGCTCTTTCTTCAGCGTTGGTTTGCGATAAAACGGGCTCGCAAAGAGTGCAAAATATTACTAGCAGTCCTACAATTTGTATATATTTCATCATTACTTTCAATCCTGTTTTACTGTAAAATACTTACTCTCCGGGTGACTAAAGTACCATCCTGATACCGATGCTGCAGGGTGCATCGCATAATTTTCTGTCAACGAAATTTCGATATTTTCCTCTACATTAAGCAAGTCAAATAGTTTTCTTTTTTCGCTGTGTACAGGACAGGCAGGATAACCCGGGGCCGGCCTGATACCAACGTATTTTTCTTTGATTAAGTCTTCGTTAGTCAACATATTTTCGCCTTCATATGACCAAAACTCTCGTCGCACTCTTTCATGCATTCTCTCCGCTAGTGCTTCTGCCAATCTATCTGCCAATGACTTCAGGAGAATAGCTTTATAATCGTCATGATTTTCTTGAAACTCCTTGACCTTTTCCTCAATACCCAAACCACTAGTCACAGCAAAAGCACCTACATAATCCTCCACTTTAGATTGCTCTGGAGCAATAAAGTCACTCAAACAATAATAGGGCAATCCAGAAGCCTTCTTCCTCAGCTGTCTGAGGTGATCTAACTGCGTGACAACCTTCCTCTCTTCCCAATTATCATACACTATAATAGATTCCTGCAAAGATTGTGCTGGAAATATCCCAATGACGGCTTTTGCCGTAATCCAGTGTTCAGTGATAATGTGATCCAACATCTCCAAAGCGTCCATATGTAGCTTTTTAGCTTCAACACCAACAAGAGAATCCTCTAGAATTGAAGGATATTTTCCCGCCAACTGCCAGCTACTGAAGAATGGCGACCAGTCTATATAAGGAACTAGTTCTTCTAAATCGTATTCATGAAACACCTTTACTCCTGTAAATCCTGGAATAGGGGGTTGATAGGTGTTCCAGTCTAGAACTGGCTTGTTTGCTCGTGCATATTCTATATCAACGAAGACCTTAGATTGGTCACGATCTCTTCTTTTCTCTCGCAAGTCGTGATACGATTTCTTAGTTTCAAGGATGAGGTCGGATGCTGTATTTTCCTCTTCACTCAGAAGGGTACTGACCACTGGAACGCTTCTAGAGGCATCCAACACATGAATCACAGGACCAGAATACTTAGGATCTATTTTTACCGCAGTATGTATTCTTGAGGTGGTCGCCCCACCTATCAAAAGTGGAACTTTTAAGTTCGTTTTCTCGAGTTCTTCTGCTAGATGAACCATTTCGTCCAGTGATGGCGTAATCAGACCACTGAGTCCAATGACATCAACATTTAGTCTTTTGGCCTCGTCAAGAATTTTCTGACATGGCACCATTACGCCCAAATCTATAACCTCATAATTATTACATCCCAATACTACTCCTACGATATTCTTACCGATATCATGCACATCCCCCTTTACAGTTGCCAGTAGTATCTTTCCCTTCTCAGACTTCTTTTGCCTCAGCTTCTCTTCATCAAGATAAGGCATAAGTACGGCCACACCTTTTTTCATAACCCTTGCGCTCTTTACCACTTGTGGTAGAAACATCTTTCCAGCACCAAACAAATCTCCCACAATATTCATCCCATCCATCAATGGACCTTCAATAACGGACAAGGGTTTTCCGTATTTATCAAATGCCTCTAATATATCTTCTTCTATATATTCATCAATTCCCCTGACCAATGAATGACTTAACCTGCTCTCGACATCTTCAAGTCTCCAGGATTCGTCTTTCTCGAGCGTCTTCCCTTTTCCTTTGACATTTTCTGCATAAGCTACAAGGCTTTCGGTGGCAGTAGGCTTACGATTGAACAACACGTCCTCCACCTTTATAAGAAGTGTAGGGTCGATTTCTTCATAAACCTCTATCATTCCAGCATTTACTATACCCATGTCCATTCCAGCATCTATAGCATGATAAAGAAATGAGGAATGCATGGCTTCTCTCACAACGTCATTGCCTCTGAAAGAAAAAGATATATTACTCACTCCGCCACTGATTTTAACTCCTGGACAATTCAACTTTATCTGTCTTGTGGCGTCGATGAAATTGATGGCATATTCATTGTGTTCTTCAATGCCAGTAGCTACAGCAAAAATATTGGGGTCAAATATAATGTCCTCTGGTTTCCACCTTAGTTCGTCCACCAATATGTCATATGCCCTTGAACAGATGTTCACTTTCCGCTCTATTGTATCTGCTTGCCCATCTTCGTCAAATGCCATGACCACGGCCGCTGCTCCATAACGACGGATAATATTGGCCTGATATCGAAACTGATTTTCGCCTTCTTTTAATGAAATAGAATTAACGATACATTTTCCCTGAACACATTTTAATCCGGCCTCGATCACCGAGAATTTAGAGGAGTCGAGCATTATTGGAAGACGAGCTATGTCTGGCTCAGCCATCAATAGATTAAGAAATTTAGTCATTGCTGCCTCTGAATCCAACATACCTTCATCCATATTAACGTCGATGACCTGAGCACCTCCTTCCACTTGCTGGCGTGCTACTTCTATAGCAGCTTCATAATTATTATCACCTATTAATCTAGCGAATTTTCTAGAGCCCGTTACATTGGTCCGCTCTCCAATATTGATAAAATTTAGATCTTTCCTTACTATAAGAGGTTCAAGCCCGGCATAAGATGTTAGTCCACTTGGTTTAAGCCTCTTCCTTGGTGTCATCCCCTTAACGGCATCAGCCATGGCACGTATATGAGGAGGAGTCGTTCCACAACACCCTCCCACAATATTTACCAAGCCAGCCTCTGCAAAATCTTTGATATAATTTTTCATTGCCTCTGGTCCTTGATCATATTCACCAAATTCATTTGGTAATCCAGCATTAGGGTGGGCGCTGATAAATGAGGTAGCTATCCTTGATAAATCATTTAAATGTGGTCTTAGTTCCTCAGCACCTAGCGCACAATTAAGTCCTATAGATAGATGGTCTATATGATTGACAGAAATGTAAAAAGCTTCAACAGTCTGGCCACTCAAGGTGCGACCGCTTGCATCTGTAATGGTACCAGAGATCATGACAGGTATCTTTTCTTTTCTTTCTTCAAACAGTCGGTCAATGGCATAGAGTGCCGCTTTGCAATTTAAGGTATCGAATATTGTCTCTACAATCAAAATATCAACTCCACCATCCATCAACCCTCTTGCTTGCTCATAATAGGCTTCCATTAAGTCATCAAACCCCACGGCTCTGTACCCGGGATTATTGACATCCGGTGACATAGAGGCGGTTTTATTAGTTGGGCCCATAGATCCGGCAACGAATCTGGGAGTAGCAGAATTAAATCCTACCACGGACTTTCTTGCGATCTTAGCAGACTCAAAATTTATTTCATATGCTAAATCCCCCATCAAGTAGTCCTCTAGACTAACGGAAGTTGCATTGAATGTGTTGGTAAGAATTATGTCAGCACCAGCTTCTAGATACTCTCTATGTATTGCCGCTATAACATCTGGTTTAGTAATGGACAAAAGATCATTATTTCCTTTGATATCTTTTTCCCACTGTGCAAATCGCGTACCTCGATAATCTTCTTCATTTAACTTATAAGATTGAATCATGGTCCCCATGGCGCCATCCATCACTAATATCCTCTTCTCCAAGAGATCTTGTATTTCTCCCCCCTTGTTCATGTATTATCTAATAATTCAATTTAATATTACCAACATTGGCTCGAAGTCCAAAGCCTATGTATTTAGTATCTAAATCAAGATCGTCAACTGCACTGTCTTTCATTCTGTTTAAAAGTGTTGCATCAATGAACATGCCATGAAAGACCTGATAGGAAGCGTTGAACTCTAATGAGGTCACCTTAGTACTGATACCTTGCCCGATTTCATTGCCAAAATCCGATACTCTGGTTTGATTCATCAAAAGAACATTTCCACCGTAGTTATGTCCTTCGGGATCGTCTCCATATCGGGCTGAGGTAAACTTTCCTGAGAGAAATAGTTTATTGAGTGGCCTATATCTGATACTTAATATCAACTCCTCAAAATTTGCTCCTAAAGGATGGGCAAGAGGCTGGTTGAAATGACTGTAATTGGCCACGGTATTTTGAAATCCTTCTAGGGAATCTCTATGGGAATATGTGTAGGGTCGCACTGCATTATACTCCACCTGAGCATCAAGGTGATCAATCCCTGCAATGTTAATCGCCTTTAAGCCTAGCTGAATTCCGTATTTATTGCCCCACCATCCTGAACCCTCCTTGAGTTCGTTGAGCTTGAACTCATCCAATACAAATTGGCCGTATAACGAAAATTTGTCGAGGAAATTCCATTTCCCATTCAGTCCAATAATAACATTGTCAGGGCTATCCAGAAAAAACTCTACGGTACGAAATAGAATCACAGGATTCAAGTATTGTAACTCAAACTGGTTTGGTCGACTAAAAATAACAGACTCAAAAAGTCCAATTTCAATACTTTTCCTTGGTTTGAAATTCAAAAAATGAGCAGCCATGTATTTCTTGGGAAGAAGGACATCTCCAGGATTTTGTCTTGCACTCACGGGGTTGAGCTCAGCAAAGATATTTTGATAATGTAGCTTCCAAACACGAGTGTCAAACTTGAGATAATAATAGTTATGATGATAGTCGTCTAACAATAGAGAATTGAACCCATTCCCTATGAAATGTCTCCCATGCCCTAGTTCAATGTTGATATGTCGGGAAACAGGAAGACCTACATAAGCAGTGGCAGAAGGGAAGTCATATCCATTGAGCCTGTCAGATATAGAACTCTGAAAGTCCTTATAGCTTCCATATCCAGGAATAGCTTCAAACTTTGATATACGCTCTTCTATATAATTATTGAATCTACCTTGGTTTTCAATAATGTCAGTGTAGAAATAAACCTTGTTATCTATCAGACCTTCCAGCTGTAAACCCCGTGTATTCTGGAAAATGACGTTCTCATCCTCTGATGCGTTTCCATATCTAAAATTGATAATAGGATTGACTGATAGTTTCAGAAAATCCGACTCTAAATAATAGAATGATGATGGCCTCTTGTAGAAATAACCGAGGAAGCCATTTCTTTCTGAATCCTTTGTAACGTTGCTATTCCTATCGTCCTCCAATCTATAAAAGACACCACTGCTATCTATATATGACTTGGATGCAGGACTGTATTTTGAGTCTACTACTTCATTTTCAATAAACAAGAAGTTGCTTTCTCGTAAGTAATCAAGATCATAGCGATCTACAGATGTCTGATCTTCATGAAAGAGCAAGTGAGAAGCATCAGATTTGCGGAAGTATTTTATAGATGTATGAATTCCTTCAAAACCATACATAATGTCATATCTATCAACAATATGATAGGGCTCATTCCCGGGCAAAGTATATGTGGATTGCCCTTCCAGCAATTGTACAGTACAAAGGAGTATCGCAAATATCAGGTGTTTCCTCAATGCTATGATTTAAAGTCCAATAATAAAGATTTGATGAGATCATCAAATCGCGACCCCTCGCCAAAGTGAAACTCAACTTCTATAGGGAGTACGAAAATAGGTAGTTCTTGTCTTATAATGTAATTTCTATGCATGTCGAGCCTCATGGCGTCCTTCTCTGTAGTAAGGATGATTGTATCATGAGGGTCACCAAAGTTCTCAAATACTTTCACAAGATTCTCCATGTCTCTTTTCCCGTAGATATGATGATCCTCATATTCCATTGGTTTTACTCTAAGGTTGAAGGAATCTAGATATTGGTTCAGATACTTTGTATTTGCAATGGCACTGAGAAGGATGACATTTCTTGAATTATCAGGCAATATTCTCAATTTGGGATTTAACAGGTCATAAGCTTGACCATATCTGTAATAAGTATAGAATATTTGTTGATGATCACCAATATTGAGTTCATCTTCAATGCGGGTTTTATCGATATCTGTAGAACTAAAAGGACATTTGCTGACAATTATGATGTCAGCCCTTTCAGCTGAAGATCGCCATTCTCTTAATCTGCCAGCAGGCAATAAAAAATCTCTCGAATATGGATGGTTGTAATCGGTCAAAAGAATATTAACATTGGGATTGACAGACCTGTGCTGAAATGCATCATCAAGCAAGATGGTCCTTATATAGGGATGCTTTTTGAGAATTTGTGGTATTCCAAGAGCTCTACTTTCGCTAACAGCTACTGTGAGACCTGGATATTTTCTTTTGTACTGTAAAGGTTCATCACCCACGGCAAGGACATTATCATTAGTTGCCACAATACGAAACCCTTTTGTTTTTCTTTTGTATCCTCGGCTCAATATTCCCAACAGCAGATAAGGACCTAAGAGCTTGACCAAGTATTCTACATGAGGAGTTTTTCCTGCGCCACCTACGCTGAGATTGCCTACACTGATTATCGGTAAACTGAACGAGGTTGACTTGAGAAGACCTGACTCATAAAGCATATTACGGGCACTTACCACCATTCCATAAAGTAAGGAAAAGGGGGAAAGAAGTATCCGTCCTAAATCAACTCCTTGCATTAGACATCTTTAGAATTTGATTTCCAATACCACATTCGAGGCATCTTGATTTCTCACAATAGCTTCTTTTCATCTGAAGTAGACCTTGAGAATCTAAAGCAGTACTGCTGTCAATGCCCAAGTTATTCCATTGCTTAATTATGGAGTTTTTCTCAGCTTTTATTTTTTCAAGCAATGTCATTGCCTTTTCTTTAAAATATGGTTCTGCCATTTGATGTCCATACATAAACAGCATAGGTACAACACAGTTTATTAAAAGCACGTCTATCGTAGATTTTCCCAGACTTGCGGATTTTTGTTCGACAACGGTTCCAAATCTGTAATGCGTCGTCCAATAACTATCTGGTATCGCGGCAAATAGTTCGACATATTCATTTATTTCAGACGCATCTAGCAGTTTGCTGAAGAGACCATTGTATTTTTTCAATATTGAGGCAAGTTGAGATATCCTTACTGTGGGAAATGAGGGTGGTCTCATGCGAGAGAATTTCCAAATGGCAGGATTAATGGGAGACAAGTCAAATTTAGACTTTAAGAAAGAATATTCACTGATCAAATGTCGAGGATAATCCTCTGAGGGCCTTGTGGGCAATAGACCACTTTGCCCAAATAACACAGCATCGACTTGAAGTGGCTCATGACGTATTTTTTGAATTACTTTTAAGGGAGTTGACTTAGCCAGGGCTTCAAATGCAATGGTGTTGACTCGAGCGCCCAAGTACTTACAAAGAAGGCGATAACATGTTTCTTCCCAGTCCTGATTGCTTGCTTCCCACTGGGAAAACAGCTCTTGAGTCTTAATCTGCAGACGATCGATGGCAGCTCGGTGAACCATACTTTTGACATGGAGGGTATTGACCTCATTGATCTGGCTTGCACATGGGATCCAGTTGTCGTTGTTTTTTAATGCAAGGTATTTGTCAAAAATGGATCTGGAAACTCTTCCCTTGATTTCAACACAAGGGATCAATTCACCCGAAGGATGAAATATGTCCTTGTCATTTTCCCAGACGACATGCAAAATCACTTGATCATAAGCTCTATCAAGGGAGTGTTTGTGTTGATTCCAGTCTGATGACTTTATATGGATCTCTACATGACCAACCCACCGCTTGTCGGCAATCTTAATATGTGCATTTGAGAAATCCGGACCAGAGTCATAATTGTGAGTGCCAGTTTTTTTAACAGATATGACTTCATTCTTCGACGTCTTAAGGCCACTATGATTGAACAACTGGAATTTCCAGATGTAATGAAGTATTTCTTCGCTTATGAAACCTAACATAGCTAATCGATCGGCTTTTTGATGAACTCGATATAGCTATAAGCAAAATTATTTTTTTCATCACGTTGAAACTCTTGACGTGAAATTTCTTTCCATTCACCCATGTCTATCTCTGGAAAAAACACGTCCCCCTTAACTTTAAGATTTACTTCAGTGAGATAGAGTTTGTCCCATAATCCCATTGTCTGCCGATAAATTTCTCCTCCGCCTATGACGAAGACTTCGGATTCACCGTTCTGATGAGCTTGCTCTAGTCCTTCTTCTATGCTATGACAGACAATACAACCTGTAGACACAAAAAATGGATCACGAGTGACAATCATGTTTGTCCTGTTGGGCAGTGGTCGACCTATAGATTTGTAGCATTTCCTTCCCATCAATATATGATGGCCAGTTGTAATTTTCTTAAAATGTTTTAGATCAGCGGGTAAATACCACGGGATGTCATTCTCAAATCCAATGACATTATTGGATGACTTCGCTACTATACATGATATAATCATCTTTCTGTCTTTAAAAGATTAACGGCCTTTATCCTATCTTCTTTCCATTGTGTATTCGGAGAGATGTTACCATTGATAAACTTCTCTATCATTAAGCCACCGATAGGAGCAGCTACAGTACCTCCTCCTCCTGCATTCTCAACATATACAGCGATGGCAATTTTGGGGTTATCAACGGGTGCAAAGCCAAAAAATACGGAATGATCTTCTCCTTGGGAATTTTGAGACGTACCTGTTTTTCCTGCAATTGGTAGACCGCGGACATAAGCCATTTGGGCTGTACCACTATGTACCACACGCTCCATTCCTTCAATAATAGGATCAAAATGCTCCCTATCGATACTTACGAATTTCTTTTCACGGTATTGCAGCAATACATCCTCATTGCTATCAATATAATCTTTGACAAGATGTGGAGTAATGTAATATCCTCTGTTTGCAAGGATGGCCGCTAAATTTGCGATTTGAATTGTAGAAAACTGAAGCTCACCTTGCCCAATACCCAGTGACAATATGTAAGTCGATTTCCACCCCGATCTTACATAGTTGTATAAGTCGTCATAGAACTCTGGAGTAGGAATGTACCCACTCGTTTCAAAGTAACTATCGACGCCCAACTTATCTCCTAACCCAAATTCCTTGAGGTGTTTATTTAAGAGAGACAACCCCTCTTCCGGTTTATAATAGCCAAATTGCTCAATGTACTCTTTCATCAATTGGTAGAAATAAGAGTTACATGAATACTGAAGAGCGGTGGGAAGGTTATAAGGAGTTGGATGATTTCGGCAACCCTGAGTATAGCCCCTTTTTGCATTGACAGCGTATTCTCCATCGCAGTAAATTGTTCGGTCTTTATGTGTAATACCTGATTGAAGAGCTATGAGTGCAAATATCGGCTTGAATATAGACCCAGGTGGATATTGGGCAATGACTGATCTGTTGAGAAAGGGTTCGTTTATGGTGTCTTGCATCAATTTCCTGAAAGAGCTATCTCTCCTTTGATCTAGACATAGAAGATTTGGATCATAGGAAGGGGAGCTTACCAATGAAAGGATTTCCCCTGTAGCTGGTTCGATAGCAACTATGCTACCACGTTTATTTTTCATCAACTCTTCACCATAAGCCTGGAGATCAAGACTGATGCCCGTTTTGAGATTAAATCCAGACGTAGACATAGAATCCAGCCTTCCATCGTCAAGACTTCCCACCGATCTTCCCAGATTATCTTTTAAGACATATTTTATTCCTTTACTTCCTCTCAGATGATCCTCGTATGTCTTTTCTAGTCCACTCACACCTATATAATCTCCAACAGAATAAGTTTCAGGATTGCGGTCCAGATCTTTCTGATTTACCTCTCCCAGATATCCAAGAAAATGTGCGCCACTATTGTGCGGATAAGACCTAATACTTCTAAGCACGGGCTGAAATCCTGGAAATTTGTGTAAATGCTCTTGAAATCGAGCATAGATATCGGGACTTATTTTGGAAAGGAAGGTGAACGGTATAGACTTGTGGTATCTATGTGATGACCAATTTTTATCTAGATTTCCTACAAAGGTTTTTTCGTCAATTTCAAGCAAATCACAAAATAGGACAGTGTCTATATCTGGCGAAACATGATTGTAAGTAACATGAAGATCATAGATAGGAATGTTATAGACTAATACCTTGTCATCACGATCTCTTATTAACCCCCGTGAAGGATACAGCGTCTTTTTACTAATGTATGATTTGTTGGTAGCTACCAGTACACTTTTACCTAGTATCTGAATTTGAGCAGCACGACCTATGAGGCTGATGGCTGCCACAAAAAATACGATAAGTACAATATTGCTTCTTATATCACGGTCTATCACCTTCTGGTATTACTTATGAGTTGGTGGAGAAATACTATAATCAAGGACGCGATAAAACTAAAAATAGTACGCATTGCAATATCAAAATAATATATAAAAGAGAATGCCTCTACACTAAAATAGAATAGTAAAAAGAGGAACAAAATGATGGAAATGTATGATGCAAACCAAGATAATCCCATTTGTTGTAAAGAAGGAGGTTTGATCAAATCATATCCTTTTCGAGGCTCGAGAAATGACAATATGGGTTTTCTTATATAGGCGACAAAGACCATAGCACTGGCATGAACTCCTGGGGAATCATAGAAAAAATCAATAGTTATCCCCATGAAAAAAGCCAGGGATAAAACAAGTAATGGAACAAAACTTAATGGCAAAAGTAGAATGAACAAAGGGTAGATGAAAACGTGAATAAAATCAAAATTTCCATATGACAGATCTATCCTCTTCAATATTACTATTTGTAGAAATACGTACAGCATGTATCTAAGAACTTGTATGTAGATTGTCTTCTGCACGTAATTATTGTTCTAGCGCACGTTGCTCCTTACCTCTTCTGTTACCTAAGACGTAGACAGTGTTCAGGTCTTCAAAGTTTGTATTCACCTTCACTCCGATGGTGTAATTGTCGTCACCGGATAGAATATCAACATTATCAATAATGCCAATATGGAGATCTTTTGGAAAAATAGTAGAGTAGCCACTGGTCAAAATTGTATCCCCTACTTGTATGTCGGCATGTTTTGGTATGGCTTCTAGGTTGAGAATCGATGTATTAGTACTTTTCCATACTAGATTCCCATGAAATCCCGTGCTGCCAATCTGTGCACTCACCCTGACATCAGAGTTGAGCAGGCTCATTACTTGAGAGAAATGAGGGGACGTATTTTTAATTATTCCTACAAGCCCATCAGTTGTGACAACTCCCATGTCCTTCGTTATAGCGTCATCACTACCTTTGCACAGGGTGATGTGGTTGTTCCTAAGGTGTAGTGTTTTGTTGCAGATTGCGGATGGAATGATGAAGTAATTAATAAGACTACTGTCGGCATCTATTTTCGGATCTACCGTAAGAGTTAACTCTGGTGCATTGATTATCCGCTGCATCAGGTGAGCATTTTCGATACGTAAGCTATCATTAATGTCTTTCAGTTTGAGAAAATCCCCGATCTCAGTCGACTCTCTATTGAGATACGCCGAAAACAACTTTGTTGAGTTAATATATATACCTTTTTGAGTTTGATTGTAATTGACGATAAGATAAAAGCAAATAATCTCCAATACCACAAAGAGTATTGCAGCACCGTATCTGGCGATGAGCAAAATCTGGTTTTGCATATAATATTATAGTCTTATAGACTTTTCCTACTTATCAAAAACGAGTAGCGATCACTATTCTTCAGAGCTAATCCAGTTCCCCTCACAACCGCTCTTAGTGGATCTTCCGCAATGAAGACGTTGAGCTTGGTCTTATTAGAAACCCTTCTGTCGAGCCCTCTCAACAACGCACCACCACCAGTCAGATAAAGACCGTTCTTGAAAATATCAGAAGCTAATTCTGGTGGTGTATCTTCCAAGGCCTTTAAAATTGCCTCTTCGATTTTAGCTACAGACTTGTCAAGTGCTTCTGCGATCTCTACGTGACCTACAAATACCTGCTTAGGGATTCCTGTGAGCAAATCTCTACCGTTAACGGCATATCTTTCAGGGGGATTTTGCAATTCTGTCATAGCAGAACCCACGTGTATTTTTATCTTCTCTGCAGTTCGTTCACCGATTAGTAGATTGTGCTTACGCTTCATAAAATCCACAACATCGCTTGTAAATTCATCTCCTGCTATCCGGATAGACTGATTAGTGACAATACCGGAAAGAGCAATTACGGCAATCTCTGTAGTACCTCCCCCTATATCGATAATCATACTTCCCTCGGGAGCCTCCACATCAATGCCTATCCCCAGAGCCGCAGCCATGGGCTCATGAATAAGATATGTTTCCTTGGAATCAACATGATCCGCAGAGTCAAAGACAGCTCTTTTTTCAACCTCGGTTATACCTGAAGGAATACATATGACCATTTTTAAATGAGTAAAGAACCTCTTCTTTTCACCGATCATATTGATCAATCCTTGAATCAGAGCTTCAGCGGCTTGAAAATCTGCAATCACCCCATCTTTTAATGGCCTGATGGTCCTAATCTCACTGTGAGTCTTTTCGTGCATATTCATAGCACGTGTCCCTACTGCGATTATTTCATTGGTCATTCGATCTATGGCTACGATAGATGGCTCGTCAACTACAACTTCGTCATTCTGAATGATCAAAGTATTGGCGGTGCCGAGATCGACTGCAAGTTCTTGAGTGAAGAGGCTAAATATTTTCATCTACCAGTTTCTGATCTGTTTTACATACAAGAATGACTGCTCCGCTCAGTAATTTTGAGCACGCAAAGTTACAGCAATCCTATATAACTTTATAGTAGTTGTACTTACCAAACTAATAACACATCATAAATAGTGCCTAAAAAACGGGTTACGTGACAATAACAGTTGTTAGACCACCTTTATCTAAATAGTCTCGTGCACATTGCATTATCTGTGGAGCGGTTGTATTCTCCATTTTTTCAGCAAAATCTCTAACAAAATCGGGTGTTAGTCCATTGAGTAAGACCGTCTTTAGCATTTCGGAGTACCGCAATGGGCCATCTAATAGACTGAGCATTTGACCAAGGGAATAATTCTTTACCATTGACAATTCACCATCCCCGATCAAGTCATTTTGCAACTTTGAAATTTCCAATTGGATGGTCTCTAGAATTTTATCAATATTTCTGGGTGCTGCTTCGGTTGAAATGAAAAAATGGCCATTCTCCACCATAGATTCAAGGATGGAATATATCCCGTAAGTCATGCCCATCTTCTCACGTATATTTTTCATCAGCCGTGACCCAAAATAGCCCCCTAACAAGGTGTTGAGAAGGAAAAAAGTGGCGAAGTCATCGTGCATTCTTGTAAATAAGGGTCTTCCTATTCTGATGGAAGTCTGATTTCCATTTTTTCCATTCATCCTGAACAATCCCACCTGCCGCTGCTCTTTTTTTATAGCATATTTTACAGGACTTCCGGTGTTGGTCAACTGTTCCAAGTGTAGGTTGAGAATTTTCATTGCCTTGCGAGTTTCTTGACCGCTTATTAAGACAAAACAATTTGATAAGTTGTAATTCCCTTCAAGGTATGTAGATATATTGCCGAGGGTGAGACCTGATGTACTATTGATTGTGGAATTATAACCATAAGGATGATCTATTCCATGAATCTTTTCAGTGATCTCCCGATACGCCACTACACTGTTTCTGGCCAGATCTTGAGACAGCAATTCGATCTGTTGATTCTTATATGTCTCCAGGTCATTAACTTGAAGGTTAGATGAAAAAATCATCTCGACAAATGGTCCAAGAACATTCTTTACGTGCTTTGATAAGCAATAAAGTGCAATGGAAGAATGATCCATTCCCGCTGTCGGTTTGATATATGCACCATAATAATCAAAGACTTCAGACCATAGTGTACCATTTTCATTTTGACCTTCAACAAGCAACAGGTTACATGCTCTGGCTACTGACTTTATCACTTCACTTCTTCTACCTCCCGGGAACACCATTTCGATCTTACAAATGGGCTGGGCCGACCCCTCGATCAAGTGACAAGAAATATTATGAGTGAGCATTTCTTGGTCGACAGGAATAGTAGCGGGACGTTGAACGGATTGTATTGTAGGTATCAGTTGTTGGATACTAATTTTATTTGGTGGTGCAAAAATAGAATTTGGTTATAAATGATGTGGGTAAAATGTGGAAAGTGATAAGATGTGGTGTATGACAAAATGCAGGATTAAGCTGCAAGTTTGATCAAATCGTCGATGATATTCCAAGCACAGCTCTTTTGATAGCATCTCAAATTGGCAATTGCCTGAGCTCCTTTTATTGACCATTGTTGACCTGAGAGTTTGAGTCTTTGTTGTATCACATTTCGATGGGCGGCCTCTATAGATCCTCAACCTATCAATAAACCTTTGTCTATGTATGTTTTGTAAAGCATCCGATCTTCATGTTGTTCATAGTAATTGATGGCTATTTGTTTAGCCTTTCTTGCTGGCTGACTCTTGGATCTTATATTTTTGATATTGGAGATCTCTTTCAAGACTTCATTAATAATCGAACTCAGGTTATAACGTTGTATCTGCATTTTGTCATTCACCATTTTTCTTTTAATCCCATTTCTTTTATGTGGACAGATCACCAATGACCTCAAAGAGTCCGTTCCCTTGTGGCTCGAGTATGATGAAGATTCTGGGGTCGGAACCCTTATGTGGACAGATGACGTGGGTGTATCCCAATTGAGATTACAGATAATCCATTTATTATAACTTATTATGCAGATGCCGATATGGATGGTTATGGCGATACAGACAACTCTACGGAGTCTTGTGACACCCCTCCGGGGTTTAGCGAAAATGACGGTGATTGTGACGACAACAATTCCGATATATATCCTGGTGCCGATGAGATTGTAAACAATGGTGTCGACGAAGATTGTGATGGTCAGGATCTTGTGTCAGGTATCGACCACTTGGGAGAAAGGTCACTTGTGATGTTCCCTAATCCTGTTGAGGATTATCTACACGTAGGCAATTCCCTTGGACTAGATATCCAATATGAAATCTATAATGTTGCTGGGCAAAGTATCGACAAAGGTGTCCTTGCTAGAAAGATAAATCTTGAACACCTAAGATTGGGCAGTTATGTGATCAGGTTGAATCTCTTGACAGGAGAACGATCGTCTTATACTTTTATAAAAAAAAATCTAGAGTGTTCCTTCCTTCATTTTTTCTGCATTCTCTGCCAATTGCAGGGCCTCGATAATGCCACCTATATCACCTTGAATGATTGATTCAAGTTTATACAAGGTGAGATTGATGCGATGGTCCGTCACTCGATTCTGTGAGTAATTATATGTCCGTATTTTATCAGACCTGTCTCCAGAACCTACAAGTGACTGTCTTCTGTTTTTTTGCTCTGCTTGGTGCTTGAGTTTTTCTGATTCCTGAATTTTGACAAAAAGACGCTGCATGGCTATCTCCCTATTCTTGTGCTGCGACCGAGAATCGGTGCTTTCCGATACGATACCTGTGGGAATGTGCGTAAATCTCACTCCTGATTCTGTTTTATTTACGTGTTGACCTCCTGCCCCACTCGCTCGGAAGGTGTCCGTCTTGAGATCGTCTTTTTTAATGTCTATGTCTTCAAGTTCAAACTTAGGCATGACAGCCACAGTCGCTGCCGATGTATGTACTCGCCCTTGTGATTCAGTTTTGGGGACGCGTTGGACTCGGTGAGCTCCCGATTCAAATTTCAATGAACCATATACTTCGTTACCATAAACTTCCAGTACGATTTTATTGTACCCGCCTACCGTGCCCTCGTTGACACTAACAACTTCTGTTTTCCATTTTTTCGATTCAAAAAATTTGGTGTACATTTTGTATAAATCACCGGCAAAAATACTGGCCTCATCACCTCCTGTTCCTGATCTTATTTCGAATACGACGTCTTTGCTATCTTCCGGGTCTTTAGGAATCAGGAGAACCTTAATTTCTTCTTCCAGCACTGCACGTTGCTCTCCAAGAGATTCTATTTCCCCTTGTGCCATTTCCTTCATTTCTGGATCTTCGTCTCGGAGCATCTCTTCTGCACTTTTAATTCCCTCTAGTACGCTTGCATACTTATCTCCTGTCTCTACAATCTCTCTGAGACCCTTGTACTCCTTATTGATCTTAGAAAACTGCTTCATGTCTTTCAGCACCTCGGGGTCAGAAAGTTTTTCTTCCAAATAAATAAATCTCTCTTTTATAGCTTGTAGTTTATCGATCATGAATGAACATCTTGTGGAGGTAAAAATAGTTAACCATCTCGCTTCGCAACGAGATATAGCCATCGACATTTGTGATGGTAGTTAAATAAATTTATGACTAGCTAATAAGTCTTGATCCTATCCTTTATGGTCTGGATAAGATCTGGGGAAACAGCCGGTCTTGTAACATTGTTTTTTATAAAATCGCGGAAGGTTTTTTCCTTGTTGAAAATCCGCTGAAATCGAGGGTCGTCGTCTACCCTACGGAGGACGTCTTGCTTGTCTTCCTGGCTGAGTTCGTTGTCGAAGTACATATTTACTTTATGCCTGAGGTCGTCCATTCTTTCTTGGTTTTTCATAGGACACAAGTTTGAGTTTTACTCGACTAAAAAAAACAACGACATCGAGCTGTTTTAATAAAAATGCTTTATGATCTGCTATCTTATAAAGATTAAACACAAAATTTTATTCTTCTTCGCTTCCTTTTCGCTTCAACCTCATGTCTTCATAACCGAGGTTTTCGGCGTAGTTCTTGAGTTTCTCCTTGAGCATGTTTCTTGCTCTGAAAAGTCTCGATCTTACGGTCCCTATAGGAACATCAATGATTTTAGAAATCTCCTCATAAGTAAATCCTTCCACATCACACAACAACACAACAGTTCTAAAATCAATAGGTAAAGAGTTAATGGCTGTCGTTACTTCGTCACCCATCATACTGTCAAAAATCTCCTCTCTAAGGTCGTAATAACTCGATCCTTTATCTGAGTCACCTTTGTGATAGGTAACCAACTCCTCGTAATCAACTCTCTTTGGACGCTTACTCTTCTTACGATACTCGTTGATGTAAGCGTTTTTCAAGATTTTAAACAACCATGCCTTGGCATTAGTTCCTTCGAGATATTTATCTATAAACCTATGTGCCTTCATGTAGGTCTCCTGGACCAGATCATTGGCATCCTCTTCGTTATAGGTAAGGTGATAAGCAAAAGTCTTCAATGCATCTATGTGAGGAAAGAGTTCTTCCTCAAATATCCTGGCATTGCGTTCTTCTTGCTTACTCACAGTAATAATTTGTCCAAACATACGGTAATCTTTATAAAATCATTGACCCTTATACTTAGAAGAGTCATATGACTAGACCGTATTGACTTTCTGTTTGTTACACTAATGTCGAAGGTGACAATTTAATCTTTCAGGATACGCCAGAAGCTACTGAGCTCTTTTTCAACCTGAGATGCCCTACCATGGTGTTTGTGTCCCTCGATAGGCTTTGTTGCATGAATAATTTTTTAAAAATAGCTTAGCTATCGCTTGATTAATCATTTGGTTAACCCAACTTGGCCGACGGAGAAATTAGTTTATTGATTTTCAGTGACTTAGAAAATCAGTGGTACACTACATATTTTTTTGTAGGGGTTTGAGTGTGCTTACATTGGGTGGCAGAATAAATTTGCTGTAGTTGTTCAATGGGCTTAGAAGGTATGCGCATATGAATCACCTTTTTATCCGTAGGAAGCACAACAGTTTGGATAGTATGGGTATTCAATATTCTAAGTATGTTTCTCCAATCGTATGTGAGACCATGTTGCTTTAGCATATATCGAATCGTATTAACAAGTTGATAAGCTAAAACTGTCAAGTAGATATGACTTTTGATTCGCTCGTCTTTTTGGTGGTGAATGGGTCTAATTTGCAGGTCAGTTTTTAGACACCTAAAGGTTGATTCAACTTCACGGATGGTGTTGTATATATCCCATAATTGATTTTCGGTTGGATCTGAATAATTTGTGCGCAAAAAATATACCCCTTTTGCTTTGTCTTGTTTTACTTTCGATGTTATTAAAGCACCACATCATGGAAGTAAAACCAGTTATAACAAGGCAGATTGGACGACATTATTGAAACCCCTTAATTTTATTAAGATGACTTCTTGGGCATCCAGTCTTAAAAATTATCTGCCAAAGAATGACATTTGCAAGGCAATTGTTCAAAACCATTGTAGAATTGCAGCATGTACTTCTAACCCTTCTGGAAACTACATACGAACCCCAAAGACTCTCACGGGGAAATACAATATTGGACTTGGGTCTATCACAATATACGACAACAATTTTGGCCAAATAAATTGTGGATTTTTAGATGATTTGAAAGTTACTTTGTACAACCAATCAATTTATCTATCCAGTATAATATGAACTTGAATGTAGAGTTGAGTTAAACAATTATGAAGATGGTTTATTACTTAGGATTGCTTGTGAATAAGAAATTCAATGATAGGCTTAAGGCTTAAGGCTTATTCAATTGTGTTCAGCTCTCAATTATGAAGATTTGATATTTGAACCTATGGCGAAAAAGTAAATATATACGATTGAAATTAGATAACTTCCAATTGACTAAGGTATTTCGAAATACTTAGAGGAAGTTGAATCGAATCTATATGATAACTCAAATACTGGATACCTTATGTTTTCTAATAAATGTGGAATATTAACTTATATAGACCTTATATGAACGCCACGACACGTAACACGTTGATAATCAAATAAGAAATTGGCGCTACTCCCGCTTTTTACATTTTTGCCGAAGCAAATGTTCCGATTTTGCTAGGAGAAAATTTTAAATGATATGGAGGTAATGTCGATTTAGGTATTGACTATTTTATCGGTGGTAGATGGTGTCTATTCTCCCTAAGCTGACCCCCTGATTCTCTATTAGATTGACCCCCTAGTTCTCCCAAGCTGACCCCCCCGGCATTGTACGGGTTGAGCAGGTGATTCGGTGGATTTGGAAATAGGATGATTACTTGTTAAAAAACAGACAAGTAATGGCCTACAAACCTACACGAATGGAGAAAATTAGACAGATCATGAAGTTTTATAATCAAGGAGTCCCTTTGAAGAAGATTAGTCGACTTGTGGGGGTGTCACGTAATACTGTTCGGGGCTACGTTCGCAAGATCATAGCGGCTCAAATAGATTTAGATACTGAAGAAGAAGCCTTGATAAAACAAGTGGCATATGGACCCAGTCGATCCGAAGATAATCATCGTGAAGCGGAATTTGCTGCACGACTACCAAAATTGGTTGATGAGCTTAGTCGAGTTGGAGTGACCTTACAGTTACTTTGGGAAGAATATAAGCTGGAGTCTGCGGATGGTTTTTGCTACAGCCGATTTTGCAAAAAAGTAAAATCTTACAAGGCCCGTCAAGATGTAACCCTTCGTCTGGAGCATAAAGCGGCAGATGTTTTAAGTGTTGATTATGCAGGCAAAAAAACAAGTTGGGTTGACAAGAAGACAGGGGAAATAATCTATTCAGAAGTACTGATGTGTACGATGCCATATTCTGGTTATATGTTTGCCGTGGCTGTGGCCAGTCAGCGTCAAGAGGATTTTATCCAGGGCATTAATCAAGCCTTGCTCTTTATTGGCGGTGTACCTAAAGTACTTTTGAGTGATAATCTAAAGAGCTTTGTTACCCGAGCAGATCGATATGAGCCCAAATTTTCGGAACTGTGTATTCAGCTTTCCTCTCACTATGGCATAGAATTAAATGCCACACGTTCTGGTCGTCCAAAAGATAAAGCACACGTCGAACGTCATGTAAATATTCTATATAATCAAGTATATGGGCCGTTGCGTAATGATATTTTCCATAGTATAGAACAAATTAATCTAGCCTTTATTGATCGGCTAGAATAAACGAATTTCTTGAAACCAACTATCCCCGAGGCAAGCCTCGAGGTATTTTCTTCGAATAAAATGTAAGGGGGGAAAAAGAAGGGAAACCATAAGTAGCTTGAAATATCACAAAACACATTATATTAGGAAGGGTGACTATATTATTGATAAGTTAAAAACTATTTCCTAAGCATTTCACGCTGACCTGTCTTGTCGTAGAATACTGTGTAGGCTATTTTTATTTTGCGCTTTAAGCCTACACTGAAAACAACCCCCTCATAGATTTCCATTCTATCTTCTTTACAAACAAGTTGTAATCGTCTTTTGCCTATATTGTATTCGTCCACTTTCCCTTCGTACAGCTTTGGCCATCCTACGACATTGTCATTCTTTTTTATCACTAAATATCTTAGATTAGCATCATCTCGTAATCGACAGACTATCTCCATTGACGTTTTTTCTTTTATAGCATCAATAAATTTTCTCTTAGCAAAATATCCATCCACTACCAGTATATGGCTCAGTTTGTCAACTCGTGAACCTACCCTTACTATGCACTGTGCATAGTGATCAACCAGTGTCTGGCCTGCTTCCATTCCTCCCTTACGGGCTGAAGGACTTTGGGTTGCCTCTATATGATAGGCCGTATTCTGTACCAAGTCTATTGCGCACAAACTGCCTATCTCTAATCCATGCTTATAACGCTCCGCTACTCCAGAATAAAAGTATCCCAATCCCGGGGTGTGTTTTCCACTCTTTGTAATATAGGACGGATCAAATCCAAGTATTAGTTCTCCACTACTATGCTTATCGATAAGTCTAATATTGAAATCAATAAAATCAAAGGGCTTTCCAAAATTTAACCTATAGCTCTGCTCACACATTTGCCCATATCTACCCAACTGAACAAAGTTTGCCCTATGTGGCAGTGTCAACATGAGTAGAAAAATATCACTCATGAATTTGTACTGACACCTTCCTATTCCTTCCATTTTTCTTAATATTGCCGTTATAAGGCTTCGGCCTAGCACAAATGCGTTATTTATCTCTCTTTTCTTACCGAACCATTGCGACAAGCAAAGCTCGACTACCTCTCTGAGAATCCCAATGCACATCCTTTTTATTGGGCGGCGTTTACTGCCGTGGGGGATATGAGTCCGATAGAAACTGCTACTTCATGGGGTTACTGGCTCATCGGCGGGTTATTGTTACTGGGATTGGTTTATATTATGTTTGAGGGTAATAAAGAAGGCAAAGAACACTAATAATCAGGCTTAGCGACTTGATGTAACTGCGACGTTGTTTTATACCTTTGATGCCACCTAGTCAAGAAAAAAATGACACTTAATAAAAGAAAAAAAAAGAAAGCTAAAGTCTCGTACTACACAAAACCAGAGGATATGAGTATTGAGGACTGGCAACGGGCTTTAAGAAGACAATTTGCTGAAAAGCAAAATTTTGACATTGTAAACATTGGTGATGAGGATTTCTTTTCAGACTATGAGGTACACAATCCCCTGTATGATTCATATCATAAAGTAGCTTTCAGAGATGACCGCTATAGTAGAAGTTTTTGCTCTTGCGCCGACTTCAAGATAAACCAACTAGGTACATGCAAGCATCTCGAGTCTGTTCGTATGGTCGTTGAAAAAAAACGAGGATATAAAACGGCTGTAAGAAACGGAAAAGAACCCCACTATTCTTCTATTTATATCGACTATTTAGGTGCTTTAAAGATCAAATTAAAAATCGGTATGGAAAATCGTGAGGAAATTAGGCACAATGCTAAAAAATTCTTTACCCATGATCTGATTATTAAGAAAGAAGTTATACAGGGAATAAATAAGTTTATTTCCCTTGGAAAGAAAAGGGGATGGGATTTACGGGTTTACCCAGATGCCTTGGACTACATAATAGACCTTCGTTCATATAGCAAGAGAATTGAGCTGATTGATAGTGTTATTCCTACTAAGGGGCAAATGAAGATATTGGACAAATTGCTCAAAACCCAATTGTATCCTTATCAGCGAGAAGGAGTATATTTTGCTATTAAACGTGGGAGATGCATCATTGCCGACGATATGGGATTGGGGAAAACGATTCAGGCTCTATGTATGGCGGAGTTTTATTTTAAATATCTTAAAATAAAAAAGGTCTTGATAATCTGTCCAACATCGTTGAAAATACAATGGCTAAATGAAATTAAAAAGTTTACAGAAAGTAAGGTTCATGTTATAGAGGGAATGATCCACAAAAGAAAACAACAATACTTACATGAGGTAAATTACTCTATAACCAGTCATGGGATGGCTCGGAATGATTTAGATTGGATCAATGATTCCGATTATGACCTGATTATTCTTGATGAAGCTCAAAGAATAAAAAATTGGGATACAAAAACTTCGCGTGCGTTTAAGAGGCTTGAGAGCACGTATGCTCTGGCCCTAAGTGGAACACCTGTTGAGAATAAATTACAAGAATTATATTCGGTCATGCAGTTTGTAGATATTTATAAGCTAGGTCCATTACATCAGTTTATTGCTAATCATACCATTAGGGATGAAAATGGCAAACTGCTAGGGTATCAAAAATTGGACAAGATCGGTAAGTTGGTGTCTGATCGACTTATACGAAGGAAGAAAAATGAAGTACTGGAAGATCTGCCCGAAAGAATAGACATGAATCGATTTGTTCCTATGTCTCAAGGGCAAGTAGAATATTATGAAGAATATCGGGTGACGGTTGCAAGACTTGTAAATAAATGGAAAGCTACAGGATTTTTAAATGAAAATGACAGGCGGAAATTAATGATCAATTTGTCATGCATGCGTATGGTCTGTGACAGCACTTTTATTGTAGATCAGAAAAATCGACACGATACTAAGGTAGATGAGTTAATGACAATTGTGCGAGAAATTATTGTCGCTTCTGATGAAAAAATAATCGTATTTAGTGAATGGAAGCGCATGCATCAATTGATTGCTGCGGAATTGGATGCTTGTGGTTTGAGGTATGAATATTTACATGGAAGTTTATCGTCTAAAAAAAGAGCGGAGATAATCACAAAATTTAAAACAGACGTTGAAACGCGTATTTTTCTATCTACTGATGCCGGTGGACAGGGTCTTAATTTACAGGAAGCATCTGTAATCATAAATGTTGACCTGCCTTGGAATCCGGCAGTATTAGAACAGCGCATTGGTCGTGTACACAGAATAGGGCAAAAGAGGAATATTCGCGTAATAAATTTAGTTAGTCAGGGCTCCATAGAAAGCAATATGTTGGATCGGTTACGATTCAAATCAGGCATGGCAAGTGGTATATTGGATGGAGGAGAGGCCGATATTTTTGTCGACGCTAAGAAGTTTGCGAATCTTGTCAAGGACATTAGCGATAATTTACAACAGGGAAGAAATGTGATTGGTTCTATTGCTGATGATGATATTAATGCGAATGATGAAAAGCCAGATAAGGATTCTTCAGAGATTGCTAACGTAGAAAGTCTTGTTATTGAAAATGAATCATTTGGAGAATCCAACCAAATGGGTCAGACTCATGGAAAAAATAATGGATTATCTAAACATCCCGGTGAAAAACTCAACGAAGTGATGGACCAGGGTATGAAGTTTTTATCAGGCATGCTCGAAGTCATGACCGGAGGCACTTCTTCATTTAAGGATCAACAAATCGAGATCGACAAAAATACAGGAGAAGTCACGATGCGATTTAAGATCAAGGGCCTGGACAAGCACATAGATTCTGCGTCACATAATTTGGAGAAATGAACTACCCCGACGCAGAGCCTCGAGGAATTCTTTTGATTAAACTACTACTGGCTTGAAGCCGGTAGATTTCATTTTACGGCTGTAAGCCGGTTATTAATCATCATGGATTTTAAAATCATCATTCTTTGGCTCTTTATCCTGATTTGATATGTACTCTTCTATTACTTTGTCCGTAACATTACCACTACTAACTGCAAAATATCCTCTAGCCCAAACGTGGCGTCCCCAAAACATCTTCAGAAGCTCTGTATACTCTTGGAGTAGTTTCCTTGACGTTTTCCCTTTTATGTATTGTGCTATTTTACTTATTCTTATCTTCGGTGGATAACTTAGTAGTAGGTGTACATGATCCTTCGATACATGGCCTTTTACTATTTGTATCTCATTTGTCATACATATCTCTCTAATTAGTTGTCCTACCCGCTTTGCTATTTCTCCTCTCATTACTGGCTTCCGATATTTCGTCACCCACTATGTGTATCTTTATGTCATACTTCGTATGTGAGCCTTTCCTATAATTTGCCATCTCACTAAGATACTAAAGTTCCCGCCTAAAGGCGTGGGATTTCAACCATCCCAATAACTAGAAATTAAAAAAGCCCGACTATGAATGCCGGGCTTTATCTAATATGATATACTGCAGCTGTTACTTCACTCTGATAAGCTTTCCATAATGGTGCATGGTGTTTCCTTTCAGCGTGTATATAATAATTCCACTATGGCTTTTGACTTTCTCCTTATCGATAATCACTTCATTCATTCCTGAATGAAGTTCCATATCTGTCTCATATAGTAATCTTCCGCTGACATCGTGTAATTGAAGAATAATGCTCTCTTCTCTTTCTGAGGTGATGAATATTGTCGTCCTGTCCTTGAAAGGATTGGGATTAGTATGTGACAATAATTCATTTACCTCTGTTCCTACTCTAAGATGGATGTCCTCAGGCACAAGACTTTCGCCGTACATTTCAGCATTTATTACTGAATTGTCGAGTCTCATAACATCAGACAAAAATCCGTCTTTTCTTGACTTAAGAATCAACGTAAATAGCGAGGACGGTTTTGGGACAGCCTCTCCGTGGATATTATTCCAGCTAATGTTGATCAATAAATCTTCGTTCTGTGTTACGGAATAATTATACTCCTCTATATCCAGTGCTCCAGGTTCTATGTCAAGTAGTTCCATGTCTCGTAAATGTAAGCCCATCTGCATTCCTGTGAGTAGCTTCTTGCCCTGAATGAACAATTCTATCCTGACCACATCTCCAGCTTCATAAGTAACATCATCAGCTACTATGGTTGCTGAGCTTCTTGATTCGACTTGCTGTCCTTGGAACAGGTCTACAGAATTGTTGACATCTCCTATTTTGACACCAATGAAATCTGCAATCTTGTTTTCGTCAAGATCTTCGTAGGAGGCAATTTCCTCGAATGGCCACGGCTCTTCCGGAACTTCAAATTCAAAGTCTGATTTGACGAATCTCCATGATCTATTGTTGGGTAATTCATCATATATTCCGAGGATGAGTTTTCTCAATTCTATGAGGTCAACTCCTGATATTTTTTCGTTTGCATGAATGTCTGCTGCGATTATCTTATATGGAGAAACCAGCTTGTCAAGTCCCAGTATATGTTTCTGGATGAGTAAGAGGTCAAGTGTCGTTACTCCATTGAGAAAGTCGCCATCTTTAAACGGAGTCACGTCATAGTCTTGATGCATGGGTATTTCCATAAAAGCAAAATCACCACTCTCATCACTCATGTAATAGTCTGACATTTCTCCACTCTCGATATTGACTTCTGTTTCACTCAAAATATTAAAGTCTTCTGTGTACAAGGTTCCCCGGATATTTGCCATCGTCATAGGTGGACAAATCGAATCCATGTCTTGTACGTCAACGTATGTTACACAATGTGATTCGTTGCCTGCTTCATCAGTCACCCACATCTCTACTACCTGCTCATCCAAGTCATCACATGTAAAAATCATATTCTGGGGAGAACCACCGGAACCAAAGGCAAAGGTCAGATCTTCATCCGCAGTACAGTTATCAGAACTGTATCTATTAAAGTCTTCTGCCCAGATCTCTATCATCGCTCCCATGTCCATCTGCATCAGAGGTATGGCCAGGCCATTATAGCAAACAGCAGTAGGTGCCTTGCAATCTCTTATCGTCATCGCGATTGTACACATTGTGTCATTGCCACAACGATCTTCTACAAACCAGGTAACTTCATGATCCCCACGAGGATAAGTGCCAGTGAGAATGTTACCATTGCCATTATCATCAATGCTTCCATCTGCATCAAGATCTACTTCCCACCAAAACATCAAATCCAATGAATCGGTACAATCATCGTTGGCCGTGACCATAAGCACTACATCTCCATCACATGTCACCTCATTGGCACAAATAACGGTATCAGTGCATCCTGTAACAAACTGTGGATTTATATGATTTTCTAACGTAATATTTTGAGTATGGTACCAAATCCCCGGGCTTTGGGGGTCATTGGGTATGTACTGACACCAATCCAAAACCTCCCAGGTCCTTCTGATGAATTGGCATCCAGAATTGGGGTTGTCAAATACGAGGTCGTCAAACTTATGTGATACAAGATCACAAGGTCCTTCTGTATACATTGGGAACCCTGACATTATCTCCGTTACATCCGTATCAGGACACAAGTCCAAAACAATATCTGGCGGCCATGTGATATCAGATTCTAAGAATGGATGTAGGTCCATAATCGTAATGGCTTGCGTACATGAGCTAGAGTTGCCACTAGCATCTGTCACAGTAAAAACTCTCGAGAATGTACCTTGGTTGCAGGTAAGTGTTCCGCTCACCGACTCCGATAAGGTAAGTCCATCCATACAGTTATCCGTTGCAAACCCGTCTTGGCCGGCAATGAAAGTAGGATCATATACTTCATCGTTTACTGTAATATCATTGATATCTGCAATGTCAAAGACAATCGTTCCGAATCCGCTCAAATCAGATGTATCTACTGGAAACTCACAGCTTACCGTAATGTCTGTAGGACAAGTAACTATTGTGGGTGGTGTGTTATCTTTTACGGCCACTCTCACCATACACGTTGTACTGTTTCCAGCACCATCATATACAATCACTTCAACCATAATATCTTGTCCAGCATCAGCACAGCAGAATTCAACCGAAGGTCCAAAATCTGTATCATTGGCAATACCACAAGGACCAGCATTGACTCTTCCTACTTCATGAGATCCCAGTGTATTACAATTATCCGTTGCCGAAATAATCAAATTAATCGCCTGTATTAATCCAGTTCCACTTCCTCCAAGTACTACGCACTGATCTGGATCGCATACGATATCAGGTCCTTCGTTGTCCTCAACGGTAACTAGTTGTTCACAAGTGTTTATGTTGCCGCAATCATCGGTCACCGTCCATGTTATAGGAGTAGTACCTATTGGATACTCATCTGTTGCATCGTCTGTACCGTTATAGCTGTTTGTCATGGACCATGAAGAACAGTTATCTGTGATCGTCGGTGGTAGTGGTGTTGTATTGGTAACACATACGCTAGGATCAGTATCTACTGTAACATCATTACATGAGACCATAGGAATTTCAGAATCCCTCAAGACTGTAAATGTGCGAGTAATATCAACACTGTTGCCACATACGTCTGTTGCTGTCCACCTGAATGTGACACTGTATCCGGAACATATATTTACGTTAAACGGGTCTACAGAAGGTGTAACCACTACTGGGCCACTACAGTTATCTGATGCCGTAAGAGCAATCTGTGCCGGAAATGAATCATCACAATCGATATCCGCTAGAGGTGGTGGCAGGGCATCAAATGTTGGATTGATGTTGTCGTCAATGACAATCAATTGACTACAAGTCCCTGTATTTCCACTTTCATCAGTTACAATATATACTCTGGTCACTGTCTCCGGGCAAGTCATTGCATCTGAGGTTTCAGAAAATAGTGCAAAACTAGATGGATCAAGACTGCAGTTATCATTGTATGTTCCACCGTCGGTCTCAAATTCCATAAAAGTGGCATAGGGGGGCTGCTCGCTTATGTCGCACGTTGCAGTAAGGTCTGCGGGACACGTTAATACTGGTGGTCCTGAATCTAGCACTTGTACCTCCATCATACATGTACCTACATTGCCACAAAGGTCGGTCACTGTCCATAATATCTCTGTGACTCCTACTGGGTAGTCTCCGGATGCATTATCCATGCCTGTGTAGTCATTGACAACGCTTTGTATTCCGCAGCTTTCTGAAGTAATAACAGGAGGAACCGTAACTGTTGCTAAACAAGTTGTAGGATTACCTGCCATAGTAATATCAGCAGGACATATAACCACCGGGCTAGTAAAATCATCAATTACTATAGAGTGCTGACATGTCGCCACATTTCCTGCAAGATCTGATACTGTATATACTCTGGTCACTACCTCCGGGCATGAACCCGCGTCAGATAATTCTGACATCAAACCAAAGCTTGCTGGATCATGAGGACAGTTGTCGTCGTAGATTCCTCCAGCCCCCAATAATTCATCGAGGGTAGCAAATGGAGGGAGTTCGGTAATGTCACATTCCGCTGTCATATCAGCCGGACACGTGAGCATGGGCATAATGGGGTCCTCAATAGTGACCATGACCATACAGGTGTCATCGTTGCCACATGCATCGGTAACTGTAAGAACGACATTAACTGGACCTCCAGATAGATCGTTGCAAAAGAATATTGTGATGTCGGCAGAAAAACTCAGCGTGCTTCCACAAGCATCTGTACTACCTCCATCCAATTCATCGGCATTAATTGTCGCTTCCCCGTTTATATCCAACATCACAGTAATGTCCTGACAAATAACCGTTGGAGCTGAGATATCAGATACTGTGATCAGCTGATCTTGGTTATTGACATTGCTACAGTCATCGACCAAGCTCCATGTTCTGGTGATTATTGTTTCTCCTGGGCAATTCCCTGCTGCTGAGACATCATTGAAGCCTGCAGCCAAGCCAGAAGAACAATTATCACTTTCGTCGTCAACATCACCCGTAAGTAAGAGGTTAGTGGGATCATCATTACAGTCTATGGTAACATCTACCGGTACGGTAAACGTGGGCATAGTTAGGTCCCAAATGGTAACATCCTGAGTACAAGATACATCGTTGCCATTCATATCCATAAGCATGTACTCTCTGGTGACCGTCTCCGGGCACGTCATGCCATCAGACATCTCTGACAGTAGATTGAATGTGGGAATATCGAGCCCACAACCATCACTAGCCATTCCTCCTGCTGCGAGGAATTCTGCCAAACTTGCATAAGGTGGATGCTCTGATACACCACATGTCGCAAATAACCCAACAGGACACTCAAATTCAGCGATTGACGCATCGTCAATACTAATGATTTGAGGACATGTAGCCATTGCCCCACAAGCATCTTCCACTGTCCATGTAATTATTAAATCTGACACTGGGTAGATACCACTAGGATCTGCTCCACCTGTCAAATCATTCGTAATTACAGTAAGTGGACAATTGGGATCATCGGATGTAGGTAAAGGTATATTTACAAATACCTCACAAGCATCCGGTGGTGCATTGACCGACACAGGTGCCGGACAAATGATCGCCATACTGTTCTTGGTTAAAAGGTTATTGGGATAGCCTCTTTCGTGTGTGTAAGTCTTGTCTTGGTTATCATGCAAATTCGAATCATTCGATGAGTATGCGTAGACAAATCCCGTAAAAAGGAAAAGGCTGACGAGCATACTGCTGACAGTCATAATTCTCATTATTATTACATTTAATTTCAATAAACCAAAACTCTACTGGGATGTAGAATCGGAATCGGGGAACACATTGTAAAATCGGACAATGTATATGCAAATATAATACAACGTTTTACATATTGTCTAATTTCTTAATATGTTTTTTTGAAGAAAATCTTTTTTTCCAATATTATCCTTCTTTTAGCTGTCAACTTGCTCATCAAACCCATCTATCTCTTCGTCATAGATGCTGGTGTTCAGAATGCCGTAGGGCCCAATGAATACGGTCTATATCTAGCCATATTCAACCTGTGTTTCATCTTTCAGATACTTAATGACTTAGGAATTCAAGCTTATAATACACGACATATCAGCCAGCATCGATATGATATTCATGATTATATCTCCAGAATCATGTCTCTAAAGCTGGCCTTGGTGCTAGTATACATTCCTGTAGTTTTTGTTGTCGCACTCCTCCTTGGCTATCAAAAAATAGTGTGGTCTCTCATCCTAGTTATGTGTTTAAATCAAGTATTCGCAGCCTTCCTTATGTATCTGAGAAGTAACCTCAGTGGGCTAGGTTACTATCTCACTGATGGGTTGATTTCAGGATTGGACAAATTTCTTCTTATCATTTTTATGATTTTTATCCTTTGGGGGGGAGTTCTTGACGTGAGCATATTAACCTTTGCCCTAGCCCAGTCATTCACCCTGATAATAAGTATTGTTGCTGTACTATTGATCTTGCTCAGTAAGGGAGTGAAGGTTGGTTTTCGATTTACTCCCAAGTTCCACAAAGACCTAATACATAAGTCTCTCCCTTATGCTTTAGTAGTCATACTGATGACCATCTACTCAAGAATGGATGGGGTAATGCTAGAGAGACTACTAGACGACGATGCTTATCAGGCTGGTATATACGCAGCCGGATTTAGGATCTATGATGCCGGCAATATTATGGGATATCTGTTTGCCGGACTCTTGCTTCCCATTTATTCTGTTCTCATAAGCAAGGGTGAGTCTCTAGTGAATCTAGCCAAACCAGCCATGTTTGCGCTCTGGACGCTCGTATGTCTACTCGTGTTTTCTTTTGTTTTCTTTGCTGAAGATTTGTTGCCCATCATCTACACCAATCTCAGTCCTGACTACTATCCACCTTTGAAGTATCTAATGCTTGCCCTGCTCACTCTCGTGCTCACCTACATCTACGGAACAGCACTCACCGCCTCTGATCGGCTGAAAAAGCTCAACATTCTTTTCCTAATAGGTGTGGCCATCAACCTGTTTTTAAACTTATACCTTATACCGAAAAAAGGGGCGGCCGGAGCAGCAATGGCTACATTAATTACACAGTTAATTGTTCTTCTGGGTCAAGTGTATCTATGCTCGTCTATTATCGGGTTTAGGTTTAGGTGGTCAGTCTATGGTAAAATGGCTGTTTTTGGCTCGTTTTCTGCATTGACTTTCTATGGTCTCAGTATTGTAAATTCAATTGATTGGTGGATTTGTCTCCCCTTGGGGATAATTACATCCATAGTATTGTCGTTTCTATTGAGATTATTGAATATTGGATCACTACTAAGCGTAGTCAAGTCATACGATAACAAATGAACGAGAACCTACTACACATTCTGAAACCCGCATATCGGCACCGTAAGTATATTTTATTTACCATACTTGCCGTCACCATTGGGAGTATAGTCCTTTCTTTGTTTCTGGACAACTATTACAAAGCATCTACCATATTTTACTCAGCCAGTCCTGACTTAGCTAAACCAGCTCCCGTGGGACCCGTTGACCTCAACGTCAGATTCTATGGAGAAGATAAGGATCTTGATAGATTGCTGTCTCTTTCTAACTCAAACGAGGTGTTTCTGTACCTCGTTGAGAGCTTTAACCTATACAAGCACTATGATATTGATAGTACTCAGGAAAAAGCAGCTCATAAGCTTAGGGTGAAGTATGACAAACTCTACAGCACCCAAAAAACAAAATATGGAGCTCTCGAGTTATCGGTAGAAGATAAAGATCCTGTTGTAGCCGCCGACATGGCTAATGAAGCACGGGATAAAGTTGCCGAGATTGCTCAACGGGTATTAAAGCAAAGTCAGTCCAACCTACTCAAAAGTTACCTTGATAACATTTCTGTCAAGGATCTAAGTCTACAAAGCTTCAGTGATAGCCTGCTAGCTCTTCGTGAAAAATTTGGCGTATTCAGTACTCTATCTCAGGGCGAAGTGCTTTCCGGATTATACGCTAAAAAAATGGCGGGTCTGGAAGGATTGAAAGCACGAAATAGGTTTTATAAAAAGAATGGTATTTATACAGACAGTTTGGCTTATATGGAAGCTCGTATCGCAGGATTAAAGGAACAAACTAAGTCTATCAAAAATCAAATAGATAACTTCAACAAGGGTTTAGATAAGGTTAGATCCAAAGAACTGGAGCTAAGTGAGTCTAGCCAGCAATTCGGACTTGATAAAGAGAGGGAAAAGTTGCTTAGGGCGACGTACAATTCCCCTTTTGCAACACTGCACCTCGTAGAGAAAGCAGAAGTGCCGGTATACAAGTCAAGACCCAAAAGATCAATCATCGTGCTAGGTGCCTTAATTCTATCTGCGGTCCTCTCCATTCTTGGTACTATTCTTTTGGATTCTTACAATAACATTGACTGGTCTGCTCTTAAAGATGAATAAGGTATTGGGGCAATCGACTCGTGATCTTTTCATAATCGGTTTTCTCGGTCTAGTCATTGTTTCCACATTACTTGGTGTGGCACTGGAACAACCATTAATTTTGCTTGCTCCGTTAGGTTTTTTGATCATATTTTTAACGCTTGTCGATTTTAAGAAAATTTTCTTCCTCTTCTTCGCTGTCGTTCCTTTCTCGGTAGAATTTTATTTACCCGGTGGCATAGGTACCGACTTACCCACCGAGCCCATAATGCTATTACTCCTGGGAATCAGCATTCTATTATTCATCGGTAGCTTCTATAAGATTTCTGCTGATGTTGTGCGACACCCTCTTGTTATTCTCATTTTACTCCACTTATTTTGGATTTTCTTTACTTGTATCACCTCTACTAACCCAGTCATCTCTTATAAGTACTTTCTAGCAAAATGCTGGTATGTGCTTCCTTTCTTTTTTCTTCCATTGGTCATTGTTCAACAAAAGAAAGATCTGAAACTATGGGTCGTCCTGTTGGTTGTCACAATTACGATAGCGACAGCTTATGTCTTTATAAGGCATGCTTTTACAGGATTTGATTTTAGATTGGTCAATCAGGTCACGTCTCCTATTTTTAGAAATCATGTCACCTATGCCGCATTACCCGTGTTGTTCCTTCCGTTTCTTTGGTGGTTCTGGAGAATTTCTCGGAAATATAGTTTTCGATACTTTATTCTTTTGGGGGTGATTTTGTTTTGGGTTGCAGCCATATACCTTTCGTACACTCGTGCCGCGCAATTATGCATCGTCATTGCCATCCTAGGATACTTTATTGTTGCTCGGAGATTAATCAAACCCGCAATTTTTACAGGCCTCGTTGTGTTGTCCATCGGAATCCTATTTGTGTCTTCTTCTAATCGCTATCTGGAATTTGCCCCAGACTTTGAAAAAACAATCACGCACGATAATTTTGGCAACCTTGTAAGCGCTACATCCAAGGGCCAAGATCTTTCAACTATGGAACGGCTATATCGGTGGGTTGCTGGATCTAGAATGGTTCAAGACAGACCACTTGTTGGGTTTGGTCCAGGTAGTTTTTTCTTCAATTATAAAAACTACACCCTTTCAGAATTTAAGACCTACGTCAGCGACAATCCTGACAACTCGGGTATTCACAATTACTATTTGATGGTGTTAGTAGAACAGGGAATCCCCGGTGTTCTCATCTTTCTTACTATCTGTATCCTCACGTTGATTCTTGGAGAGAACCTATTTCACTCCCTTCAAGATCGTGAACTCCGCTTATTTGTAATGGCAATATTGCTTTCGTCGCTTATCATCTTTGCACTCAATGCCATCAACGATCTCATTGAAACAGATAAGCTTGGGCCATTTTTCTTCTTCAATTTATCTATGATCGCAGCCATCTTTTTCATGAAAAAAAGAGGACAGGTGCAATGACATTAATAGAAAGGCTCATTGAACTAGAAAACCGTCATCAACACAAAAATTTGAAGAGTGTTCTGGCTAATCCAATGAAGCATTTTATCGCCTACTTAGCTCGCGAGGAACCTATAATGTTCCCTGGCGGAACTTATCGTCAGAGCGAAACATATTTTGGCAAAGACATGTGGGTCTGTCTTCCTTCAGGAGAAGACATCTTCCTCTATGGTGCAAAACTAGACCAGAGGGATTTTTCTCTTTCCAAATATCTCCTATCTCTAGATACTAATATTACGTTTCTCGATGTGGGTGCATATTATGGGTATTATTCTTTGTTGGTCAGTACCCTATCCGCAGATAACCAAGTGCATTCCTTTGAACCCTCAAAAGACAACTACAAGCTTCTCTATAACAATGTAATGGACCAACCCCAGATAAAAAGTCATAGGGTTGCTCTCTATGACACCAAAGGTACTGCTGAGTTTCACACTGGAAGCATTAAAAATTCGAGGTGGAACTCATTGATTAAATCAGATAATCACATCGATACCGAAGTTGTACCCATCCACACGTTGGATGTATACTGCAGGCAAAACGAAATTGAGCCGTCGGTCATCCTGATTGATATCGGTGGAAGTGACATATCGGTTATTAAAGGGGCGAGAAGAACAATTGATTTATATAAGCCGATTGTGATTCAACGTAGCGGTGTGCCTCATTTACAATCATATATAGACGCTCTTGATTTGTCTAACTATACCGGTCATAAAATTTCTATTTCAGGTTCTCTTGAGCCTATATCTTTGTCTGACGATCACGCGAGTTTAATGACAAGTTACTTGGTCTTTTTACCATCGTAAGTGTTTTATAACGTAGAGACTTCAGAATTCATTCGCTGAACTTCATAGGTATATCTAAGTGATTAAAACGTCGTCGCGTTTTGTCGAGCAGAAAACAATATTATTCTATATTTGCATTCCTTTTTTAGGGCGATTAGCTCAGTTGGTTCAGAGCACCTGGTTTACACCCAGGGGGTCAGCAGTTCGAGTCTGTTATCGCCCACTTATAAGCCTCGGTAGTTTCCGGGGCTTTTCTTTTTTGCAGTAAAAACATTTGCTCCCACTATATGTTAACATAGATTCAACGCGAATCAACAGTGCTGTCAAATTTAATCACCAAATACAAAGCGTCTTTTGCCGGATTGAAAAAGGAAATCTGGTACATCTCTATTGTGTCTCTGATCAATAGAAGCGGGTCGATGGTGATTCCCTTTATCGCTATCTATTTGATCACAAGTCTTGACTGGACCAAGACTGAGGCGGGAATTGTGGGCAGCTGCTTTGGTCTTGGCTCCCTAGTCGGATCATACCTAGGTGGTCAACTTGTCGAGCGCCTAGGTGCCTACCGAACCATGTTCTTCAGTCTTGTGACGTCGGGTATAGCTTTTATCGTCATGGTCTTCTTCAAGGAATTCTACTCGCTTTGCTTGTGGGTCTTTATAACGAGCACCTTGGCTGATACATTGAGGCCAGCTACTTTTACTGCCATCAATTATTTCAGCAATGAGGATACTAAAGCTCGAGCCATCTCTCTTAATCGGCTTGCGGTTAATCTTGGTTATGCTGTTGGTCCAGCAGTGGGTGGGTTTATTATATCAATGTCATCCTATTCTTTTCTTTTCATAGTCGATGGCCTCACCTGCATCTTTGCGGGGATATTTCTTACTAAACTACTCAAACCCTCTATGCCTAATGTTGGTGAAATAAAAGACAGAAAGAAGGATATGGGCCCATCGGCTTATCGTGATGGTTTGTTCATGAAGTTTTGCTTTTTTAGCTTACTCGCGACCATTGCTTTTATGCAAATCATCAGCGCAACACCTGTGTTTTTCAAAGAGGTATATCTTTTTTCAGAAATGCAGGTTGGCCTATTCTTTACGCTTAACGGCCTCCTGATATTCACAGTTGAAATGCCCATTATCAAGGCATTAGAAAAATTCCGCTTTCCTGTGAGGCTTATGCTCTATGGATCTATATTATTCATTATTGGTCACCTAGCATTGGTAAGCACCAATGTCGTTCTTCTAAGCTTTCTCGTATATACTTTCTGCATTTCCTTCGGAGAAATAATACAGTTCCCCTATATAGGTGTTGTGGCAATGGATATGGCTTCAGGTAGGAGTATGGGTAATTATATGGCCGCCATGTCTCTTAAGTTTTCTCTTGCATTTCTGATCGCTCCTACGCTTGGAATGTATATCGTTGATAACTTTGGTTGGAATGCGCTATGGTACACCTGCGCTTTTCTTTGTCTTGTCTCCGTTGGCGGGTTTTACTCTCTTATTGACCCAATTCGCAAAGAATCCGCATATCGTAAATCTTTAATCAGTAGCTGATTTTAACAAGATTGAGTTTATATTTTCTTTCACTGGGAACGATAAGTTCCGAGGCCGATACTTGCAATGCTTCTCTCAGTCTTAGTTTTAATGATTGATCATCGGTACTCATAACAGCATTCCGCTCACTTTGGCCCAACGGGTCAATGACGTACTCGCTGACGGTACTATTTTTTCTGATCTCATCATTATAGAGAAGTCTAAGTCGGGAATTGGTGATAAATGGAAAATACGAAGAATATGCCGCGTCGTCATCTTGTGAAAACTGTTTCTTGTACAATACGGTTTTCCAGCGTTCCACTCCAGATCCGTCTATGTTTATCAGCGTAAGGTCTTCATTATTATAGTCTATCCAGGACCCTCGTCCATATCCCCCTCTGAAAGTCCCGGGGGAACCGTATGTTGAACGTCGTGAATGCTCCCTATTCATCTCAGCAATTAACACAAATCCACCATCTTGTGTGAGAATGATATCTTGATTAGAAAAATTACTCAGTCTTTCTTCCTTGTTGGCCTTCTTTCCGGTCACCTCGGCAACATATACTTCACCAAATGGTACAAAAGAAAACTTGTGTGTTTTCTTACCCAGGTTATCATTTGATCGATAGAAATAATAACCCAACGCATCATTGTTGTTATCGTCATTATATAGGCCCGCAATGATTATTCCTCCATTCGTCTCATCGTATTTTATTGTAGCGTCCGTAGTCAAGTATTCCTCAAATGAAATATCATATTCTGTGGTTTTGTCCTCAGCTAAGGAAAGATGTAAGATTGTCGCTTTGTGTTCTTTCCGCTTAAATTTTGTGTTGTGTTTTTCTAGCAGTACCCATACGTCGCCACTATTGGTTACCACTAGGTTTTTAAAATCTTTCTTCAGGTTATAGTCATCTAGGTCTACAGAATCATCTGTCAGTAATTCAAATGTCTTGTTGTCAAAAACTGAGCTTTCCAGATATCGGTTTTTGATAATCGTATAAATGAGGGTTTTACTTTTGTCTTCTGATAACTCTATAAAATACGACCCTAACCCGGAAACTTTTTTTCGCTTAAATACCAAAAGAGAATCCAGAAGACGACATTGATTATCATAGTTGCGACACCTTACCTCGATGGAATCTTTGTGACGAAAACTATAGAAAGCGAGGAAACTGGTATCTGTAGACACAGAACCCAATAGATTTATCTTTCGCTTCTCAAATACCATCTCATATGTAGATCTATGGCTCATGTCCTCATTGAAAACCTCCATTTCGTATTCGAGACCACGATCCCGTACGAGAATGATCGAGTTGTTAACAACACCTACAATCTCATATGAAAAGTCATTCCTTATGCTCAGGGCCTTGGACACAGTTACTTTTTGCCCTGTGGCCGTACCTATCAGACCAAAACAGATCATAAGAAATGAAGTAATTAGTTTTCTTTGTGACATATATTTAATGTGCGACTTTAATATTAGCCTATTAATCTTATTGTTGCAAGAGGTACTTTAAAAAATAACGATATATGTCAGCAAAGAGATTGCTCGAGTGCGTTCCAAATTTCTCAGAGGGAAGAAATATGGATGTTATAAATGAGATAACCAAAGAGATAGAATCTGTATCGGGAGTTAAACTTCTGGACGTAGATCCCGGTAAAGCAACCAACAGAACCGTGGTAACATTTGTCGGAAAACCAGAAGCCGTCATAGAGGCTGCATTTCTGGCAATGAGAAAAGCCTCTGAAGTCATCGACATGTCCGTACACTCTGGTGAACATCCGCGGATGGGAGCCACCGATGTATGCCCAATGATTCCTATATCGGGCATAAGTATGGAAGAGGCCGTCAAGTATGCCAATCTGCTAGCAGAAAGAGCGGGTCGAGAATTGGGGTTTCCGATATTCATGTATGAGGAAGCAGCGACGAAAACAGATAGAAAAAATCTTGCTACCATAAGGGCTGGAGAATATGAGGGTCTGGCGGATAAACTCAAAGATTCTCATTGGAAGCCCGACTATGGACCTGCGATGTTCAATAGCAGAGCAGGAGCTACCGTCATAGGCGCAAGAGACTTTCTTGTCGCTTATAACATTAACCTTAATACGTCCTCTGTTCGTAGAGCAAATTCTGTTGCTTTCGATGTACGCGAAAATGGTAGAATAAAGAGAGAGGGAGGGAAACTCAATGGGAAAATCCTCAAAGACAAACGAGGAAATCCCCTTAGGAAGCCCGGAAAGTGCAAGTCCGTCAAAGCAATTGGATGGTACATAGATGAGTATAAAATCGCTCAGATCTCTATGAACCTAACCAACATTAATGTCACTCCGCTGCATCTTGCTTTCGAAGAATGTAGAAAAAGTGCAAATGCTCGTGGCTTGAGAATTACGGGCTCGGAGTTGGTCGGACTCGTACCAAAGAGTGTACTTGTCGATGCGGGTAAATATTTTCTGAGATTGCAACAAAGGTCTGTCGGAGTTTCGGAACAAGAACTCATTCATATAGCCATCAAGTCTCTTGGATTGGATGAGCTTGCGCCCTTCGAACCAAAGAAAAAGATTATAGAATACCTCCTCGAAGAGAATAAAAACAACGCCCTGGTTGACATGTCTCTTACTGGTTTTGCCAATGAAGCAGCATCCGACACTCCTGCCCCTGGCGGCGGAAGCGTTTCCGCCTATGTGGGAGCTCTAGGTGCCGCGCTGGGTGCCATGGTCGCCAACCTTAGTGCCCATAAGCGTGGATGGGATGACCGCTGGGAGGAATTTTCTGTGCACGCAGAGCAAGGTCAGAAAATAAAGGATCGACTGCTCACTCTGGTAGACGAGGATACTGCTGCCTTTAATAAGATTTTAGCAGCCATCAGGATGCCTAAGAAAAGTCCCGAAGAAAAACGTCAGAGAGATGAAGCAATGGCCGATGCAACACGAGAGGCCATTTCAGTGCCTCTTGAGGTGATGTCCGTTGCTTTTGATGGATTTTCTTTTGTCAAAGAAATGGCAAAACGGGGAAATCCAAATTCGGTCTCGGATGCTGGTGTAGGAGCATTATGTCTAATGACTGCCATAGAAGGGGCTCATCTCAATGTCAAGATAAATTGCGCTGGTTTTGATGACATAAAATTTGTAAGTAAAGTTTTATCATCCAGTGAGAAGATCATAAAACGTTCAAGAAAGATCAAGGATGAGGTCATAAAGCTTGTTGAGAAACAGATGTAAATTATTATCTGTATCTTAGGGAATTATATGTTCGACCTCACAAAATCTAGCAGTAGTGCTCCTGAGCTGATCTCTGTCAAATATCTGATAAGGACCATTGGTGTTCTTGGCTTTCTTTTTCCGATTGCTCTTATCGCTATTGCGGTAGGCCTTCAGGAGTGCGAGGTAATACAAAATTCTATCAGTGCTTATTATCACACCCTATCGAGAAACCTTTTTGTTGGTTTTTTAAGTGCCATTGCCCTTTGCCTGTTTGCTTATAAAGGCTATAGTTCTCTTGACAATGTTTTGGGGACCGTCGCGGCTGTTCTTTCTCTTGGGGTGGCCTTCTTTCCCACTTCTGTTTCTGCGCCGTTTACACTATGTCTGCCAGAGGTCATTGATATGGGAAGGGTCGGTGTTGTTCATTTTGTATCAGCGGCACTTTTGTTTTTTCTACTTGGTTGTTTTTCCTTGTTTCTGTTTACCCAGTCAAAAGGAACAATGACAAGAGAAAAAAAGAAGCGGAACACCATCTATAAGGTATGTGGAATACTCATTTTTCTGTTTATAGCCCTCATTGCTATTTACGTTTTAATTCTAAAAGAGGCTTTCCCTGTGTTTTCGGATTTTAGTCCTGTGTTTTGGCTGGAAACAGGAAGCTTGTGGGCTTTTAGTCTTTCCTGGCTCACCAAAGGAGACCTCCTTTTTAAGGACAGGTCTTAGTTGTTTTCAAGATATCCTGATTTTCAACACATTTACTTCGTGTCCCGGTCTTGACTTTTTCGGTAAATCCTCATACTTTTCTACCTTGTTTTGCATTATATAGTGAGAGAAGGTGTTTTTATTGTCAGATGAGGATAAAATAAGGATATGAGTCAATCGAAGAATTACCAGTTACTGATAGAGAAACTGGATGGGTTTATTAGAAAGTATTATCTAAATAAGGCAATAAGGGGCGTGCTTTTTAGTGTGGGTATCCTGCTCGGGCTCTTTCTTCTTGTAACTTATCTTGAAAGCGAATTCTTCTTTGGAAAGGATACCAGAAAGTTTCTTTTCTATTCATTTCTTGTGGTAAGTGTTGCCATAATATCTTGGTTGGTCGCTACACCATTGCTTAGGTATTTTCATCTGGGAAAAGTTATTTCGCATCAAATGTCCGCCACTATAATTGGTGATCATTTTGTCAATGTAAAAGACAAACTTCTCAATATATTACAACTAAGAGAGCAAGCAGACACCTTGGCCCATCGTGAGCTCACCACTGCAAGTATTGAGCAAAAGTCTGATGAAATAAAACTCGTTCCTTTTAAATCGGCTATTGACCTTTCTAAGAATCGCAAGTACTTTAAATATGCTCTGCCCCCACTTTTGTTGTTTCTATTTATCCTTTTTGCTGCACCGAGTCTTATTACTGATTCTACACATAGAATCATAAATAACGACAAGACATTTGAAAGAGAGGCACCATTCCACTTTGTCCTTGAGAATGATGCTCCAGAGATTATTCAGTACGAAGACTATGTAATGGATGTCCAAATAGATGGGGATGTCCTGCCTGAGAAAGTTTTTATCACGCTGGACGATTTTAAGTACCAATTAGATAAAGTTGCTCCTGGTCGTTTTTCGTATACTTTTAGAAATGTTCAGAAAAGCACCTCGTTTAGCCTAGGATCTGGTGTTGTAACTAGCGATGAGTTTAATCTCACCGTTCTTGAAAAGCCACACATTCTAAGTTTTTCTCTCAACCTGGACTACCCCTCATACACGGGTCAGAAGGATGAAAAATTAGAAAATATAGGAGACGTAGTAGTCCCTGAGGGAACTCGCGCCTACTGGGAAATAAGTGGTGGTCGTACGGATGTGTTGTCCTATGTTTTTTCTACCTCTGGTAAGGAAGAATCCGCCAATCGTAAGTCGAATAATCTTTTCGATTTTAGTAAAAGGCTACGCCGTGATGACTTCTATAAAATTTATCTGTCTAATAAACACATCACCAAAGGAGACTCCATCGCCTACTCTATAAATGTGATCAAGGACCAATATCCTATAATTAGTGTTGAGGACTTTCAAGATAGCTCCGTTACTGAAGTCTATTATTTTGTAGGTCAGGTCTCCGATGATTACGGCATTAGATCTGTTTCTTTCAATTATAATATTACCAATGCAAGAGGCGTAAAACAGCCGACACAGACAGAGTTGCTGCCTACTACATCTGGGTCCTCGGCTTCATTTGACCATGTTTTTGATATCACGCAGCTTTCATTAAAGCCAGGAGAAAATGTAAGTTTCTTCTTTGAAACATTTGACAATGATGGCGTAAATGGCAGCAAGTCTGCACGTACGGGTGTCATGAGTTTTGAGAAACCTACGGTGGATGAGTTTGAAGAAATGGAGAATGAAAATGAAGAAGAAATAAAAGAAGACCTCAAAGAATCGCTAGAAGAGCTCAAGCGCTTACAGGATGAGTTTAGAAAACTTAGAGAAAAGCTTCTTCAGCAACAAGAACTTGACTGGCAGGATAAGAAAGAGCTAGAGGGCCTCCTGGAAAAACAAAAAAAGCTTCAGGAAAAGATCAAAAAAGCCAAAGAAAAATTTGATAAAAATCTTAAGAACCAAGAGGAATTTAATGAGCCCCAGGAAGAGATACAAAAAAAGCAGGAGCAGTTGCAAAAACTCTTTGAGGAATCCCTGGATCCTGAGACCGAGGACTTGATTGAAAAAATTCAAGAGCTCATGGAAGAGCTCAATAAAGAAGATGCCCTCGAAATGATGGAGGACATGGAACTCTCGGAGGAGGCTATGGAGAAAAATACTGAGCGCCTGCTAGAACTATTTAAGCAACTGGAGATGGAGATGGAGATAACTGAGCAGATCGAAAAGCTTGAGGAGCTTGCCGAGAAGCAGGAAGAACTGAGCGAGGAAACAAAAGAAGAATCTAAGCCCAGTGAAGAACTCAAGAAAGAACAGGAAGAGATCAACGAGGAGTTTGAAGAGGTAAAGGAAAAGATGGAGGAACTCGAAGAGAAGAATAAGGAGCTTAGTCCCCCTAAAGATATGGGTGATGACAACGAGGAACGTATGGAAGACATCCAGCAAGATCTAAATAAGTCTGGCGAAAAGATGGAAGGTGGCGAAATGCAACAGGCCAGTGAGTCGCAAAAAGATGCCGCTAAGAAGATGAAAGATATGGCAGGGAATTTGCAACAGCAAATGGCAGCGGGGGAGATGGAACAGATGGAAGAAGATATCAAGGCTTTACGCCAGCTTTTAGAGAACTTGATAGACCTTTCCTTTGATCAGGAAGATCTGGTAAATGATCTCGGCCGAACTCAGTTAAATACGCCCCGCTATGTTGATCTAGTTCAGCATCAGTTTAAACTTAAGGATGATTTCAGGCTAATAGAAGATAGTCTGACGGCACTTAGTACTCGAGTGACGCAGATTGAAAGTTTTGTGACGGAAAAAGTTTTTGAGGTAAAAGAAAACATGAAGGAAGGGATTGAATTTCTCGAAGACAGAAAAAAACCTCAAGCTACCGATAAGCAGAGACGGACGATGAAAAATGTCAACGATCTTGCTCTGATGCTCTCTGAGTCGATGCAGCAGATGCAACAGCAAATGGGTGCCATGATGCCGGGAAGCCAGCAGTGCAACAAACCAGGAAATAATCCCGGTCAAAAACCTGGCAAAGGAAAGGCTGGAATGCCGATGGATAAGATCACTAAGGGGCAAGGGCAACTTAATGAGCAGTTGCAAAAAATGATCGAAGATGCCAAGGGCAAGAAAGAGGGAAAAGGTAAAGGTGGTAGTGCAAAGGAATTCGCAGAAGCGGCAGCAAAACAAGCTGCGCTGAGAAAAGCTCTGGAGGAGATGAAGAAAAACTCTCAAGAACAAGGCAAGGGTGACGGTGGTCTCCAGGACATCATCGACCAGATGGATAAAATAGAAACCTACCTCGTCAATAAGCGTCTCAATGCCGAGATGCTTAAGAGGCAGAAGGATATAATGACAAGGCTACTGAAAGCAGAAAAAGCCGACAGACAACGAGAATTTGAAAACAAAAGAAAAGCAGAACGTACTTCCAACAAGAAGAGAGAAATTCCCCCATCTCTCGAAGAGTATATCAAGAAGAGAAAAGCTGAGACCGAGTTTTATAAAACTATCTCTCCCGATCTCAAACCTTATTACAAAGCACTTGTAGACAAGTATTATAAGGAACTTAAAGGAAGTAAATAGCATTTGAAAACTATTGATATTTATAAAATAACTGAAATGTTGGTATTGCCATCCACAGCTCAGTCGATAACCAAAGTAGAAAACTACGTAAGACGAATTTCTTCTAAGTATGATATTGGTGACGACCATTATCCCAATATTCTTATCAGCCTCACGGAGGCTGTCAACAATGCCATTACTCACGGTAATGGTGAGGACCAAAGCAAGTCGGTCAATATAGACATGGCTCGTACAGATACTGGCCTGGCATTTAGGATATCTGATGAAGGCCTCGGTTTTGACCCCGAGAGTATTCCTGATCCTACCTCAAATGAAAATATAGAGTGCTGTGGCGGAAGAGGTGTGTTTCTGATGAAGCAGCTTTCAGATCGCATCAATTTTCATGACAATGGTCGTACAGTAGAAATTTTCTTTGACCTATAATACCCAGAGCTTCCTGTGACAGAAAAGGTAGAAAAAGAAGTCAACATCTTTTACGAGGATACAGATTTCTTGCTTGAAGATTCATCCTTCGTCGCTCGTGGATATGATCGTTTGTTTGAAAAAGAGGGGCGTATATATCGCACCATCAATGTCATTCTGTGTAGTGACGACTATCTTCTGGGCATCAATAGGAAATACCTCGATCATGACTTTTATACCGACATTGTCACTTTTCCTATCAGCACTGACCCTATAAGTGCCGATATTTTTATAAGCGTAGATCGTGTGAGAGACAATGCTGGCGATGTAGGCGTAGACTTTCTTGTGGAGCTACAGAGAGTGCTAGTTCATGGAGGCTTGCACCTTTGTGGGTACAATGACAAGACTGCAAAGGAACAACAAGTCATGAGAACCAAAGAAGACGAATCTATGGTGCTTTTTTCTTGAGACAGTTAGCTGTGAAGAATACTTTGCCTATAAATCTTAGCCTTATCTTGGGATCATGATCAATCTCAAGAAATTATTCCGTTTCAACATGGGGTCCATTGTGTCCTCCTTTTTGCCAAGCTTGATATTTGCTCTTGTAGTATTTGTTGCCACTTTTCTTTTATCTGAGGGTGACATTCATGACTACTCTGAGGAATCCCTAGCCCGCCTGCTAACTATCGGTGGTCTTGGTTTTATATACTCGCTTCTTCTAACATTAATTATCCGTACATACAGCCTCTCTTTCATAGCCAAGGTTGTCTGCAGTGTTGTTGGTCTTGGGTTACTGGCATTGTACTTCTTTACTTTTCCCGTGGAAAAATCCTCGTCTTTTGAGTTCGCTGTGTTTCTCCGATTTATACTTCTGTTTTTTGCTGGACACCTTGCCTTTAGCATTGCAGCATTTTATAACTGCGGTGAAGAGGACAATTTTTGGAACTTCAATGTCGCCTTATGTCTGCTTTTCATTGAAACGACCGTTGTGGGATTGTTTTTATTTGGCACCATTTCCATAGCTCTGGTATCGCTGGATAAGCTATTTGAATTCTCTTTTGATGATGTCAACATATACATCGATCTTTTCCTTTTTCTAGCATTCGTTTTTCACCCCCTCTATTTTCTTAATCGCTTTCCTAAGAAACCTTACGTTTCTTTCAAGAACGATGTCGGTCTTAAGTACTTCGTCCAATATGCGATCATTTTTGTTTTGTTTGTATACGTGGTTATTCTTTATGCCTACCTGATCAAGGTGCTTGTCAGCGCTACTTGGCCGCGAGGCTGGATATCCAACCTCATCCTATGGTACTCTGCCATCGGCGTACTCGGATATGCTTTTATAAAACCCCTCCCTTCTGATAATCTCTGGGCTGGAGCACGACTGTTCAAGAAATACTTCTTTTATTCCATGATACCCCTGGTTATAGGCTTGATTTTTGCCATCGGCAAGAGAGTGAGCGAATACGGCATTACGGAACCTCGGTTCGTCGTAGTGGCGTTGGCCATTTTTCTATCCATCATCGTGGCCTACTTTGTGATCTCTCGTAAAGACGACTTGCGACTAATTCCTCTCGTCTTATTTATTATGACCGTCATCTCCGCAGTAGGACCTCTGAATATGTCACATCTTTCCGTGAAGAGTCAGCAAAATAGACTCCTTTCCTTGATCGAGAAAGCAGGCCTAATGCCTGACGGAAAGTTGACGACCGCGGGTGAGACCCTTTCTCCCGATATGCACACCCAGATATCCTCTACTATGAACTATCTGGGCGATAGAAAAGCCCTCGGTATTCTTACTCCCCATGCTTCCGCTGCTGTACCCCTCGATAGCCTTATTCGAGGTAGTAACAATCGTAATATTGCCTACACAATATTGGACGACTTGGGGATCGTTTCTCTAGGGCTCGCTGCAGCTAATGACTACTTTAGTCTATACGCTGAGGAAGTGGTTTCTATTCCAGTTCCGGAAGGTGCAACCATCTTTTTAGAGACGACCTATGACATATACTCTGGCGGACGTCCTGCTCTATATTTTGATTCCAATAGCAAAGAACTTGTATTTCTAGATGACGATGTACGCGAAGTCATCTCTGTGGATTCACTTCTTGCTTCACATACGGGTTCCTCACGTATTGGAAATTCTCAACCCATTGCACTGGAGTTATTGAAAATAGAGAGGGCTCTTCCTGGGGGTGATATTACCATCTACGTGCGTAATGTCAGTGGTCGATATCTCGGCGGTAAATACGAGGTAGAGGGGCTCCATGCCATAGGGTTTTACAGAAGGTAATTAGGTTGGTCTATCTTGCAGTTCCAATAGTCATATTTCATATAAAATAGAAACTTCTATACTAAAAAGATGAGGACATTGGTAAGTTCGGTGGCGGAACAGTATGGCTGGGAAAAATTAGCTAAGATGGTTAACATCAATTGTTTTAAAAACGACCCTTATATTAAGTCTAGTCTCAAGTTTTTAAGAAAAACACAATGGGCAAGAGATAAGGTAGAACAGCATTATCTTGACTACCTTGCAAAATGCATTCGTTTGAAGATTTCAAAATCAAAAAGCAGTTACGCAATGCCATTGCCGATCTAGGATTTGAAAAGCCAACTCCCATTCAACAAGAGTCGTTTTCTCCTATTCTCGCTGGCTTCGATTTTGTAGGAATTGCTCAAACCGGTACCGGGAAGACAGCCGCTTACCTGCTTCCTATCTTACAGGATTTGAAGTTTTCTGACCAACCATACCCCAGGGTCTTGATCCTTGTCCCAACCAGAGAGCTTGTTATCCAATTAGTGCAACAAATCGAAAAACTAACTCCCTATATCAGCATAAGGGTGCTAGGCGTTTATGGCGGCACAAATATAAAGACACAAAAGCGTGCCATTGCAGAAGGGATAGATATCATCGTCGGTACTCCCCGGCGATTATATGACCTCGCTCTTACCAGTGTGTTACGTCTAAAATCAATCAAGAAGCTGGTAATTGACGAGGTAGATATAATGCTTGACTTTGGTTATAAAACTCAATTAAAAAACATCTTTGAATACCTGCCATTAAAAAGGCAAAACATTCTCTTCTCTGCTACGATGACTACCTACGTCGACGAGTTAATAGATGGTTTTCTGGTTAATCCTGTCAAAAAAACCATCTCTATAAGCGGTACACCTTTGGAGAATATTAGCCAAGAATCTTATGCCGTTCCTAATTTTTACACCAAGTCTAACTTGCTAAACCATTTACTAAAAGATAAAATAGAATATAGTAAGGTCTTAATTTTTGTTGCTACCAAGGTAAATGCTGATAGGCTATTTGAAACGCTGGTTTTTGAATCCGAAGTTTCTGTAATTCACTCAAGTAAAGAGCAAAATCACCGTTCCAAGTCATTAGAAAAATTCGACAACGGTACGAGTAGAATTCTAATAGCGACAGATGTAATTGCCCGTGGTATTGATGTAGAAAAAATTTCTACCGTTATCAGTTTTGATACTTCTTTCTATCCTGAAAATTATATTCACCGGATTGGGCGAACCGGTAGGGCCGAACAGCCAGGCAGGGCCATCCTCTTATACAGTGAGAAGGAAACAGCTTTAAAGGAGGCGATTGAAGGCTTGATGAATTACACCATTCCTTTCAGTGAATTACCAGAAGTTGTGGAGGTGTCTACTCGACTCACCCCTGAGGAAGATAAACCTCTAGATCCACATGAGCCGAACGACAAAGATACTGACATTGAAGTTGGTGCGGCCTTTCATGAAAAATCAGCCAAGAACAGTAAGAAAAAAATAGTAAGAAAAAGTTATAAGAAAAAACTGAAAGAGAGATTCAAAAAACCAATTCGGCGTGGCGACAAAATTCAAAATATGAAAAAGAAAAAAAAGCGATAACGCTAGATGCCTTTCCGTAGACTTCCGCAGTAGAAGTATTCAATAGAGGTCGTTTTCCTTGCCTTTACTCCTCGGTTATTTTCAACAAATCAAAGTAAGACGTGCATGCCGCTATGCTCCCTGAGAAAAACTCTATTCTCAGTTGGTCGTGTGCAGATAGGGCCACCATTTTATCGGCTTCATAGTATGTCCTGTTTATATCACTGATCAAAGACAATTGGAATGAACCGATTGACTGGCTAGTTAATCAAACGATAATTTTTAGGGAAATATTTGCAAAATTAATTAGAGAAAAAGGGGGGAAAATAAAAAGTATATAATCGAGTAGACGGCCCCACCAACTGTCGTTGATGGGGTGCGCCTCTCACACCACCATACGTACGGGTCTTCCCACCATTAGCCGGACAGGCTGTATACGGCGGTTCGAAAACCCATAATCAATCGCGCTCTTTACACCACTCATGAGTAGTCTGTAATTTATGATATGGCTATACTATTATGTATTCCATATCGAATTTCCAAACAGGTCTTCGTTCTGTCCTTCCCAAGTCGTGAGTCCTAGAGTATTTGGTATAAGCAATCCTCACTCGTTACTCTTGGTACTATGACCTCGGCTGTCTTCCTTCCTTAATTTCTTAAGGTTAGCATCTCCCCAGGTAAGAGCCTATTCTATCATCTGTTTCCTGCGGCATCTACTGATAAGAGTTTATTGGTCAAGGGCTTTACAAAGATGTGCTTGCTTACCCACTCCTAACAGCCTCCGTATGCCGTTCCTGTTCGTCAGTACCAGATTTTGTAGTCTCGCTTCCTTCAGTCCTGCAATTTCTCACAGCAACCTTGCGACTTACTAACAGGTTTCACCGACTTGCCTGCAAGGGGCTTTCACCCTCTAGAATACAATCACTATCTTTCGACAGTGAGACCCTTGCTGGGCACACACAATGGCTAACCACGATCATCTCGCCCTATCGGGACGAGACGACGGGTAGCCGATAACGTTGTGTTTCATACCGAAAAAAGCCAGCCGCACAAACAGCACATTTGGTTTTTGCCGACACGAAAGCTAACACTGAAAAACCCAAAGAGCTGTTTTTTGCCAAGGCTCGAATGACATTGAGAATGAACAACCCCGCATCAATCTGAGGGGGTATCAGCCTCCCTCTAATTCCTAAATCAGGCTTAATTGTTTCCTCTCATGTTGTTTATTTGTTCTTCCTTAACTTTCAACATTTCTCTTTATAACATCCAATTTCCCATACTGCCCTACTGTTTTTATTTTATATCCACTTGTCCAATAATTTCCTCACCTCAATTTCTTCTTAACTTCTCGATGATCTTTAGTATTTGCACTACTTTCTTTGGTGTCAAGTCAACTTTCTTACTAAACACTTCTCTCCTATATTTTGATGGACATACTTTTTGATACAACAACAAACTTCTGTTGCGACTCTTTACTATATGCCTGTCTTCCATATTTTAAAGCTAAACATTATGCGACACTCGATGCTTGCAGCGGGGAATTCTCATGATTTATCCTTTTTCATTTTATACAAGACAACCTTGCTCGGTGATGCGTCCATGTCCGTGCTGATGATCTGTATATTGATCAAGTAGTCGCCATCTTCTACGTCGTCAGGAATATATACCAGCTCTGTGATCGTTTTATCTTTCTGAGTGTTGTGTGGATAGCCCCAGAAAATCTTATGCCCCTCTACCCTCCCCTCATCCTGTTCTCGATCCACTGACGGCAAGTCGATGATGAGGTGTCTTACGCCTATGTCATTTATTCTTTTCACCGCCTCAGCTGATATATATGCCGGATTGCTGCCGCTATAGTTTCTTGTAAGTTTTTCTTTGTCATTGGGCAATGTCCTGATGATCAGGCATTCTGTACTCGCCGTCAGTTTCTCCAGCATTTCTAAGATAATGATTCGGTCCTCTCCCTGTATTATCGGTTTTACTGAAATGAGTTTTCCAATGAAGTGAAACTGCCTAAGTATATCGTGTATACTTTCTTTTTCCTGCGATATGTGCCCTACACATTCCGTGTGGGTTCCGTTGCCATGAGGGTTTATAAACAAGTTGTAGAAATTGACTGGGCTTCCTTCTTCTGTATCACCGATAAAATCTCCTGATACCAATGGCCCTGTCTTGTAATCTGGCGCCTGGAAACACTTGACCTGTTGCTCCCCATTGATCAGTGGTATGGAAATATCGATGGGTCGGGATAAATCAACTGTGCATTCCTCGTCTTTATGAGTAAGTTGAATAAGCATTTTAGTTTCTTGCATCTATTCCCCACAATAGCTTATTATGAATCGTCTTGAGGAAGGTAGTTCCGTGCAACTTTATGAGGCGCGTAGGATAATTGGCTTTCTTTATTATAACATCTTCGTCTCCTGTGATCGTTTCAAATCTCGAATCCAACGTGCATAGAAAATTCTCGGTGCGCCCTTCGAGTTTGAAGCTAATCTCTACGTTATCGGGCAACACAATGGGACGTGAATTGAGGTTGTGTGGTGCTACCGGAGTGATCACCAGACAACCTGATCCAGGAAATATAATGGGGCCACCACAGCTTAGTGAATATCCTGTAGACCCTGTAGGTGTCGAGACGATGATCCCATCGGCCCAGTATGTCTTTAAATATTGTCCGTTGATCTTGGCCTCTACACTGATCATAGATGATGTGTCTCTCTTGTGCAGGGTAATGTCATTCAGGGCAAAGTTGCACTCACCAAAAATGTCGATGCGGTCATCGATGCTGAGCATTGCCCTATCCTCTATCGTATACTTCCCATTTAGCAGTTTATCAATAGCTAACTCAATGTATCTTTTTTCTACGATGGCTAGAAATCCTAGTCTGCCGAGGTTTATCCCTAGCACAGGTGTTTTCTTGTCCTGGATCAGTGTTGCCGCACTGAGTATGGTACCATCGCCTCCAAGGCTTATCACGGTACCTATTCCATGATTGACGAGGTCATTTTTGCTCTCTATGCGCATCAGGTGATCCAACTCTACCCTGCCCTCTATTTCATCAGCATAGGGGCCATAAATGCTTACTTGTGCTCCCCCACCCTGAAGGCATTTAATGACTTCCTCTATATAAGGCTTGTTCTCTTCTTTATACTTCGTGCCGAATAGAAGTGTTTTCATTCATTTGTTTTAGAACTAAAAAGATATGGAGTTGTGAAGATAAAAACCCTTCTCACCTAAATGATTAAAGCTATACTCTAGTTGAAATAAAAACGTGTTGTAAAGTACGATGTCCAAGGCAGGTCCATAGCCTACATTTATTCTGTTGTTGAATATGTTGTCACTCTTATACGTGGGCTCGTTGACCCAGCCTGCCTGTACGTTCATCCTCAGATACATCTTAAAAGACATCAACTTGAATTGACGCATAGGCATCTTGTTTGCCAGATCAAATGTTTTTTCATAAAAATTCCACCTAACGGCGGTTTTGGCAAAGGCATAATCAGTTCCATCCATGACATATAATTCATATCCGTGAATAATATTGGTGCCATATCCAAGGCCCGTATTATTGGCGTAAGCCACTTTCTTTCTTATCAGGTTTGTCTTGGCTTTTACCCTTGTGCTGAATACAATTCCTTTGGTTACTTTCAGGTAGTTTTCGACAGCCGCACTGATCGATAGGTTGTTGTACTCGCCAAAAATTCCCAAACCTTCCTTTTTACCGTTTATCCACAATAGATATCCCCCCTCGGGATAAAGGTTAAACACCCTTTTGTCGTACTGAAATACATAATTCAACAAAAAGAACTTCAATGCATTTTTTCCTTCCAAAAAATAATCCGGGTTTAGGGTCTCTGATACTGCGGTATCTACTGAGTTTCTATGAAACTCCAGACTAAGGCTGTGAAACTGATGTATCGTAGGTCGATATTTAATTTCCTGACCAACCCTGAACCTTTTCAATAGAACTCTCTCATCATCATCCTTGTAAAAAACAGTTTTATTTCCTCTCGTCTCATATCCCAGTTCTTTGTTTTCCGAATAGAAGATGCTTGTCGACGTACCTATGGTCTGCGCATCATTGATAAAAGGTCGCGAATATACCGCCTCATACTTGCGTGTGAATCCAAATTGCAACTTGAGTTTTAACCTGTCTCTGTTGCCTGTGAGATTGTAATGATCGAGCCGTAGTCCATAATTTACTCGTTCGAGAGACCTGCCTTGTTCGTTCCACCAAACATTGAAGTTTCTGTCTGCCAACTCGAATATGGGTGCGGGGAATATGTACCAGTTTTCCTGTAAGTCAATATATACGTCCATGTGTCCTTCTGCCGTATCCCAGTTTTTTACGTTGATGCCCACGTTGGAAAACATGCCAGTGCTCAATACTCTCTTCTCATTGAGATATAACCGTTCCTTAAAATTCTTCAAGTAGATCGTATCACCCTCCTTGAAGTCTAGTTCCCGCAATACTATCTTCTCCTTGGTTTTTTTATTGCCGTTTAATAAGATGCTATTTACGACAGCATACTCGGTCTGTGATGCCAGACCTGAGCACGACATCACATACGTGACAATCAGAAAAATCCTTAATAGAGGAAATTTGCTAGACATTTAGATAACTCATTAAAGAGTCGTATCGTTCTTTGAGACCATCGATGAATTCCTCCTCTGAGTATGTGGCCTTTACTTGATAATCATACCTCTCAAAAGATTGAATGATGCGAGAAATGTCATTTTTATTGATCTTGAGGGTTACCATAATCCTTGTGCTGTCTTCTGGTGATGTAAGAAAACTTGTTAGTATGGCGGCACTCTCTTCTTCGACGATTCTACTTATTTCACTCAGTGAGTAATTCTGCTTCGTGGTTTCTAGAACCAATATGCACCCGGGTTCAGTAAAAGAAAAGCTTTCTGCATATTTTGACAATACGTCCTTTTGGGTAATGATGCCCATGTAGTTGCCGTCATCATCTACTACTGGTAGAACCGTGAGTTTACTGTCCGCGATGGTCTTCAAAACTTCAAATAGGTGCTCCTTGTGATTGCAGAACGGCTTTGAGAGAGAAAGCTCATACGACCCGACGGCCGCATCCAGATCGTGTGTAAGCACATCTTCCTCGCTGATAACTCCCAGCAATTGGTTGGCGTTGACAACCGGCAGATGTTTCACATGATAAATATTCATCATCGTCAATACCTGTTCTCCAGTATCCGATGTGCGTACGGACATTATAGAGTCAGATATTATTTCTCTAGCGGTCATCTTCTCAGTAATTTTTTTCTCTCTAAGACAAATTCATCTTCAGAAAGTAGTCCTTTTTTTCGCAACTCGGCCAATCTATTGAGTTGAGATAATAAAACGTCATCCCCTTCCGGTTGTTCCCGAAGATGGGGAGAAGGTTTATTTTTTTTCTCCATTGCAAACCCACTATTCTCGAAATCCTCAAATTCTGGTTGAATTCTCAAATATGCCAGGTCGTCATGAGTTTTAATCTTTTCTTTATCCTTGAAGCCGAGTTTTACTGCACGACTCAGGTGGTAAAAGCCTTTGTCTTTATTCTCGGTCAAAGAATAAGCACATGCCAGGTTAAAGTGCAAGGCTATATCATCAGGGCTAATTTCAAGACCCTTGTTAAAGTCTTCAATGGCGCCTTCAAGTTCGTACTCTTTATATTTTTTGATCCCGCTTTTCTTGAACGGGTTGACTTTATTATAGCTTTTTCTTGTTGCCGGAGCTCGCTGTGGTTGTCTTCTGCTCTGCCGCGTAGGTCTTCTTGCCTGCCTGGGTGCCGTCGTTTCCTGGTCAATGTGACGATTGTATCGTCTGTCAAACTCTTGCTCACTCATGGTGAGAAGTCTCATTCCGTCTAATATTCCTAGCACAATGGAAATGGGGAATCCTATCAACCTGGATGCAAAGATACCTAACATCACATAAAATATACCGGCACTTGCATTTCTTAAATAGAACTTGTGTGCCCCAAAAGTGCCCAGTATAAAGGCAAATATGGCGGCAGCTATTCTGCTTTTTTCTCTTTGTGGTCTTTGGTTTCTTCTTGACATTATAAAATTTTACACGTCAGTATCGCTATATCGTCGGGGTATTCCCTTTCTCCCTTAAATGTCTCTATCTCCGTCATGAGTTTCTTATTAAAGTCTTCTACCGACAATCCTTTATTCTTTTGTACAAATTCTTCAATTCTCTGGTCTTCAAAATATTCCTCTTTATCATTTTTTAGGTCTGCAAGACCATCCGTAAAGCTCAAAATTAACGTTTCGCCGCTGAGTTTCAATTTCTCCTCCTTAATCTGCGGAAGTTTTTCAAAAGCACCGATCACCGTACATCCTTCTTTGAGACGCATCATTTTATTTCCCGTGACAATGACTGGTGGGTAATGCCCAGCATTGATATAGGATAATTCTTTTTTCTCAGTGTCCACCTCAGCAATAAAGAAAGTAATAAACTTATCGCTTTTGGTAATTCTATAGACTGATTGGTTCAATGCAAAGACGAAGGTCTCTAAATCCCGATACTGGAAAATAAGGCTTTGAATCATGGCCTGAAAATTTGCCATGAGTAACGCCGCCGCTACCCCTTTGCCAGATATATCCGCTATGCAAAAGGCAAATTTGTGATCATTGAACTTGATATAGTCCAGATAGTCTCCTCCTATATTAAAGTGGGGCTTGTATATACTAGCTAGTTGATAGTGATCAAAAGACGGGAGACTCTCGGGAATCAGCATTTTCTGTACCTCTCCTGCCAACTCTATTTCTTTCTTGAACCTCTCTTGTTCTAGCTGTTTTTTGAATAGTCTCTTGTTTTCAATTGCTACCGCAATAATATTCGTGATGGTCGTGATAAACTGAATCTTATTATATAGATCTTCTTTGTCCTTTATTCCACCTATAAGAGAATAGGCTATGGGATAGTTTTTGTGAAAAACGGGTATGACTATGTCAAATGCCTGTATCAGTTTGTCATCATCGGGTTTGATGGTGTGTAGTCGATTGTATTCTAGTATGACCTTGACCAGACTGTTGGTCTTTTTCTCATCATAGTTTATTGATGTTGCACCCTTCCAGCCGGTTTCAGACTTGACGATCAATATCATGGTGTCTATTCCCAGCTCCCAGCTCAAGAAAGAACGATACATGTTGAACAGTCCATCGGCTGAAACATTGTCATTGATGGCTTGTGTAATGGTAAGTAAACTTTTTATCTGTAACTCTTTTAGATTGAGTTCCTTTTCCAGTTTTTCCAGTATGTCGAGGTTCTTACTCATTTAGATCTTACATCAAAAATATCTCTTAATCCTGTGCCAATTAAGTTAAATGCCAATACCAATGACATAATCATTAGTGCTGGTATCATCGCAAGATAGACTTTTCCGCTCACCGCATATCCATAGTTTTCATATAGCATATTTCCTATCGACGGTGCGGGAGGCTGAACCCCAAAACCCAAGTAGCTCAATCCAGCTTCTATCAATATTGCAATGGCAAAATTAGCAGCGGATATAACGAGAATAGACCCAATAATATTGGGAAGAATGTGGGAGAATATAATCTTCGGAGCAGAAAACGCAAGACTTCGTGTCGCCTGGACATATTGTTCTTCTTTTACGGATAGAACTTGACCTCTTACAATTCTAGCAACATCAACCCATAGGGTCAATCCCACGGCCAAGAAAATGATAGCAACACTTTTTCCCAGCGCCAGTACAATTGCGAAAACAAGTAACAGCGTGGGTATCGACCATGTGGCATTGATAAAAAACATTATCGATTGATCAACCATGCCTCCGTAAAAGCCCGCCATTGCCCCTAGTGGAATCCCCACAATCAATGACACGAGTACCGCTAAGAAACCAACCAACAGAGACACCCTTATTCCTATGATTAATCTACTCAAGACGTCACGTCCATATTTGTCTGTGCCTAGCCAAAAGGTTTTCTGCACTATGTTTTTGGGCTTATCATCAGGATAGGCAAGGTCCGTAGTTTTTTTGAAGGAGGTGTTTCCGTAATGATTCTTGAGAGTAGCTCCTTCGTCGTTTATATCGATCTCATATTGTACGGAAGACAATATCTGTTTTCCGCTCTTATATAGGAGTGTTGGGGTTTTGAAAAATGGGGGACGTAGTGATATGGTTGGGTGTTGTTCGTTGGTGTTTCTACTCTTGTCTGGTACAATCCAACCACCTAATACTGAGACAAAGAACACCAATACAATATATAGACATGCTATAACTAATGTTTTCTTCTTCCTGATTCTATTTAATATATCAGCTATGATCTTAATTTTTGGTTGCTTTGGTGTCTATTTCTATCTCGCGCCGTCTTTTTTTGAATATTCTTTTCTACTGCTGCTTCTAGGTCGATGCCTGTTTGATTGGCAATGCAAGCCAGGACAAAAAAAATATCCATACTTCGTAATCCAATAATCTACTCTTTCTTGATATTCCCTTATTGTCATTACTCTTTATTTTTAGAATCAACAATGATTGTTACTGGTCCATTATTAATCAAATCAACTTTCATCTAATCCCCAAATTCTCCAGTAACTACTTTTCTTAATTTTCCTTCTACATAATTTACTGCGTCTTCATAAAGATGCTTTGCCTTTTGTGGATTAGCTGCCTTAATATATGACGGTCTTTTGCCTTTTTTTGTGCTTGCAGCGGGGAATTCTCATGATTAACCAAACATAGTCCTTCTTCTCGTCATCCTCACGCACACCTAATAATATTAACAGGCCACGTTTTATTCTTCTTCCTTGTTATTTACCACTACTCAGGCAGAGATCTCTCTTTGTATTACCGCTCTCATTTATACACATTTACTATTTTAACCTAGCGTAAATCATTAATTTACAAGGTCTATAAATTTTTGTTTTCCTCATATACTTTTTAATATACATCATTTTATTCTTCCTTTATCCACATTCGTTTCACGTTTATTAAGTTTTTCATATTTCATATTTCATATTTATATATATATGTTTATAAAATATGTTTTTTGCGCAATTATATTAACTCCTAATAATTAAATTTTTATTAACATTAGTCGTTGTGTTACTTTCTTAATAAATAATATAACTTGTTAATAATCAATAAATTATATCATATTAATAGATGTTAATTTCTATTTTTTTTCATATAATATTTCTTTTTTATTAACTTAATAACACCACTAATAATAAGTATTTATTCTAATTAAAATATATTATTACTATTATTATTAAGGCTCGTTTGTGGTCTTTATAATGTCTGTCTTTAGTTACTTTTGTCGTATTATGAAATTTTATAATCGATGGGTTAGGTATTGGTTATTTGCGGGTGTAGTATTGGTTTTTGTACAAATAATTTTGGGAGGAGTTACCAGATTGACGGGTTCGGGTTTGTCAATAACAAAATGGGATATAGTTATTGGAACTATTCCTCCTCTCAATGAGGAAGACTGGATAATTGAACTTAATCATTATAAAGAAACACCGCAGTATAAAAAGATCAATAAAGGAATGGACCTGAGGGAATTTAAATTAATTTTTTTCTGGGAGTATTTTCATAGGTTATGGGCAAGAATGATGGGTTTTATTTTCTTAATACCATTTCTTTTTTTTGTTTATAAAGGATGGTTAGATAAGTACTTGTATAGAAGATTAGCCATGGTTATACTATTGGCGGTATTAGCGGCGGTCATGGGTTGGGTAATGGTAGCAAGCGGATTGATAAATAGACCCTGGGTAAGTGCATACAAATTAGCCATACACCTTACAATAGCCGTAACTCTTTTTGCTGTTCTACTTAATACCTGGATTAACAGTTCACTTGATATGAGGAGTATAGAAGCCGACAAGAAGGGTAAACTATTAATAAAGCTATTTTTAGTTTTTGTTTTTGTACAGGTATTCTTTGGTGGCGTTCTAGCTGGTATAAAAGGTGCATTGGTTCATCCTACATGGCCTACTATTTCAGGTGAGATGATCCCCAACGAAGTAATGTCACCTTCCCAATGGAATGTAGACAAGTTTGTAAACTATGAGGATTATAGTTTTCTAGCAACTCTTATTCACTTTGTTCACAGAAACATAGCCTATGTTTTACTTATCTTGGGAATTTGGATCTTTGCAAAGTTTAGGAAAGAGGTAGAAGACATTAGATTTAGAATGACTAATATTCTTTTGTTGACCGTTTTACTTGTGCAATTGGCATTAGGTGTTATTGTAGTATTAAATAGTAAGGGTTCTATACCATTATTTTTTGGTGTTATACATCAAGCGATGGCAATTGTTTTACTCGGTATTATTCTCTATATGAATGAAAGAGTAAATAACAAAAGATATATTTAGCCTGTGGAATATAAACCAGTTATAGTAGATGGTTATGAGTATATTATGACCAATGAAGGAAAGGAGACAATTTTGCTTCTTCATGGTCTTTTTGGTAACATGAGTAACTTCAAAGGTATTCTTACCGAATTTGGTCTAAAGTATAATGTTGTTATTCCCATTCTGCCCATATTTAGTATTCCTCTAAGAGAGCTGGGATTAGATAGTATTGGTGAATTTATTGCCAAGTTCATTGAAAAAATGGATCTAAAAAACATGCACATTCTAGGGAATTCACTAGGTGGTCATTTGGCACAACTCTATGCACTACAGTATCCAGAGATGATTAAGTCACTGACGTTGACAGGAAGTTCGGGTTTGTATGAGAGTGCTTTTGGAACGTCTTTCCCTAAACGCGGCAATTACGAGTTCATTAAAGACAAGGTGTCTAGTACGTTTTATAACCCTGAAGTAGCAACCAAAGAGATGGTCGATGAAGTCTTTAATACGGTTAATGATACCAATAGAGCTTTAAGGATAGTAGTAACAGCAAAGTCGGCAGTACGTAGCAACCTAGAGGATAAGATAAATAAGATTATAGTCCCCACACTACTTGTTTGGGGAAATCAAGATATTATTACACCTCCCTTTGTTGGAGAAAAATTTAATGAATTGATCCCTAATAGTCGGCTGGTAATGTTGGACAAATGTGGGCATGCACCTATGATGGAAAAGCCCCAAGAGTTTAACATGGTTCTTGAGGCTTTCCTAAAAGATATTTCTAGCGACCCTAAGGTCTAGTTACTCTAGATTTCTTTTCTAGTTTTTGTGCTCGTCTTGCTCGCTGCATAGGATTTTCATTATCACGGTTTCGGTGAAAGATTTCAAATCTATCAGGTTCCTGACGTTGAGGAAAGTAATTATTTCCATGATCGATATCAGCTGTTTATAGGTATGGGTCTAGAATAATTTCCTTTACCTCCTTGTCTGTTCTGAAGACCTTAGTTATATTGCTTTCACCCCTCTTCCAGATCTCTGCAGGTATTCTTTCTGTCTCAGTACTTCCGTCTTCATATACAAAATCAAGTATTTCAGGCATAACGAGTCCTCCTATTTTATTAAGCCTTTTTTGAGGCCTAGTGGGTTGGCTGATACTCCGTCCGCTTGCGGCGGGGTCGTTCATTTAGCTCTTACGTTTTAGTCAAGCTGCAACCAAAGACACCTTAGTACATCCGGACTATTGTTGTGATAAGTAAGCACCTCATGACCGTATAGTTTTTGATTATCGTCGTCAGTTTCGACATTCATTACATAATCGACCCGTTGTTGCCAGTAGGTGGCACCGGGAGACCCTGACGCAGTTTGACTTTCGTTGGGGGTGGGCAGCAATTGCCCCAATTGACGAAAAGGGTTGTGATTTGTGTTTTCTTGTGCACCTATTGTGAGAGAAACAAGTAAGCAAAACGTAATAGATAGTAGCTTGTTCATTGTATAATTTTTAGACGTATTGAAAATACTATAATTACTATGTTTCACGTGAAACATTCTACATGTGTCCCGTACTTATCGATTAATGTTCCACGTGAAACAAATAGCAGGAGGTCATTAACACCGTACGGCCCCTAGAGAATTAACATTACTCATATAGGTAAGAACCCCTTCATCAGCATCTACAAATACCACCCTGGAAGCATCAATGATTTTTTCTGCGATCATGGTGTTGTGGCAAAGTGCAAACATTGCAGGACCACTCCCACTAATTCCAAATCCAAGAGCGCCATTTTCTAAAGCCAGATTCTTAAGTCTATCAAAATGAGGAATCGTTGATTTGCGAGTGGGTTCAATAATATCGTCCACAAGGGATTGTCGTATGAGATCAAAGTCAGAGTTTTGTAATCCGAATATGAAAGAGGCAAGCCTTGAAGATTGTTTAACAAAGGAAGTTAAACCAATTGAAGCAGGTAGGTTTTTTCTTGAGGGCCCCGTTAAAACCACTTTGTCTGGAAGAATGATCACCAAGACAAGACCAGCAGGAAGATATAAACGCTGAAATGAAAAGTCTTCTATGTTGGTAATTAAAGTCATTCCACCGATTAATGAGGCAACAACATTGTCGGCGGGGGCAGTAGGGGAGTGCAACCTCTCTCCTGCCATCGCAAAAGGAATAAGCGCTCTTTTTTCCAATGGGGTGTTAAGATACTCATTAAGCGCCATGACACCCGCAGCCGCACTTGAAGCACTAGAACCGAGACCAGTTCCTATCTTCATATTCTTTATTAAAGTCATTTCTACAGGCAGGTTAGACAGACCTAGGTGATTTAGCATTGCTTGTGCCGAATAGGCGGCAATGTTAACAGATGTATCTAAGGACAATGATTTGCCATTAAAAATTCGAGATAATTGGACACCTGGTTTTTTCCCATCTCTAACGATTACTTCATCGCCCAAATTTTCTAGAGCTACTCCTAAAATATCAAAACCTACGTTCAAGTTGCTAATGCTAGCGGGGGCAAAGATTTTAAGACCAGAATTATACATTTGAAAATAAATTACGAAACATTATATACATATATAAATATCACATATATTAATAATTAAAAATCAATACACAATGTTACATAATTCTATGTGTTAGTATAATTGTCAAATCCATAGTATGTTTGTTAACATAAAACTAGCTCATGAGAAATATGTTCCTCGTCTTAGTAGCCATAATTTTGATAATTTTTGCGGCTTCTTGTTTATCCAAAGATAAAAGAATAACGGGCGTAGATACGTCAAATTACAAGCTTCTGGAGTTGATCCCCACAACTCAATCGAACCTGTCATTTAACAATAAGATAACGGAAACACCCCAAATTAACACAGTATCATTTGACGGCATGTTACAGGGAGCGGGTGTTGCTATACTAGATATCAATAAGGATAACTTACCAGATATTTACTTCGCTGGTAACCAAGTAAGAGACAAAATTTTTCTTAACAAAGGAAATTTCAAATTTGAAGATGTTACACAGAAGGCTGGGATACATCACGATGGCTCATGGACGACGGGAGTGGCAGCAGTTGACATTAACGGTGATGGATTTGATGACTTGTATGTGTGCAAATTTCTGTTCGACGAACCAAATAAACGGAAAAACAAATTTTATATAAACAACCAGGATGGAACTTTTACAGATAAAGCGACAGAATGGGGAATAGCCGATAATGGCTACAGTATAATGGCAAACTTTTTTGATCTTGATAATGATGGCTACCTTGACTTGTATTTGGCGAATCAACCCCCCAACAGCCTTCAAGGAAAAGCTACCATTAAAGGAAAAATAGATCTAAATTATACCGATAGATTGTTCAGAAATATTGGAGACAAGTTTGTTGAAATTACGCCTGCAGGGATGGGCGAGAATTTCGCCTATTCGCTAAGCGTGACCGCAGGTGATATTAACAATGATGGATTTACGGACATTTACGTTGCGTGCGACTACGAAGAACCGGACATGCTTTTTTTAAATAATCAAAAGGGAAGGATAATTGATAATGCTGCCGATTGTTTCAAACACATGAGCAACTTCAGCATGGGTGCGGATATAGCAGATATTAATAATGACGGACATCTTGATATATATGCTGTAGATATGGTTGCAGAAAACAACTATAGACAAAAGATTAACATGAGTGGAATGAACCCAGAAAAATTCTGGACCCTAGCTAATAATGGATATCACTTTCAGTATATGTTCAATGCCCTTCACCTCAACAACGGAAATGGAACCTTCAGTGAAGTGGCACAAATGGCAGGAGTTTCTAAAACAGACTGGAGTTGGACGCCACTCTTTGTTGATTTTGACAATGATCAGTATAAGGACCTGATTGTTACCAATGGGATAATAAAGGAAATGCGGAATAAGGATTTTGAAATTTGGAGAAAAAAATTCATAGCCCAAAAACACAAAGAAGCAGAAAACTTACCCGGCAAAAGAATATCGGTGAATCCAATGGAAATTTCCATCAAGGCGCCAGTCGCAAAAATTGCGAATTTCATCTATCAAAATAATGGGGCCATAGGTTTTACGAAAAGAAATAAAGAATGGGGTTTTGAAAAAGAAGGATGGAGCCAAGGAGCCGCGTATGCTGATTTTGACAACGACGGGGATCTTGACCTGATTATTAACAATATGAACTCACAAGCTGACCTATATCAAAACAAGTCGAACGACTTGGGTATTAACAATTACATAGTTGTAAGGTTAGAAGGAGATGGAAAAAACACAAAAGGCATTAATTCTCGTATTACGATAAAGACATCATCGGGAAAACAAGTAACCGACTTAACCCCCTATAGGGGCTATATGAGTACGAGCCAACCCATTGCGCATTTTGGCTTGGGTCCGGATGACATTATTGAAGAACTAACCGTGACATTTCCTTCAGGAAAGAAGGTGATAAAAAACAACATAGAGGCCAATCAATCAATTGTGATTAACCACAAAGAGGCTACGACGACCAGAAAGAACGAATCCAACCAAAGGGTTTTTAATCAACTGAAGACAGCAGCAGTCCGACATATAGAGAATGAGTACAATGATTATGATAAAGAAATATTGATTCCGTATAAAATGTCAAGCCTCGGACCCGTAGTTGCAACAGGGGATGTAAATGGTGATGGCAACGATGATATTTATATTGGTGGATCAGCGGGCCAGGCGGGTCAGCTCTTAACGGGAAATGGGACCAATTTTGAATTGGTACCCAATAAAGACTTTTTATCTGACATAGATTATGAAGACGGCACAGCACAATTTGAAGACATTGACAATGACGGTGACCTAGATCTATATGTGGGTAGCGGAGGAAACGAATTTGAGAATCCACAAGCATATCAGGACCGCATCTATCTGAATGATGGAGAAGGATTTTTTAAAAAAACCAATTCACTTCCCGAGATAAAAATAAGTACAGGCACAGTCACCTTTTTTGATTATGACAGTGATGGTGATAAAGATCTATTCGTTGGAGGACGACAAACACCAGGTAGATATGGAGTGCCTACTTCAAGTTATTTACTGGAAAACAAAGAAGGAAAATACACTGATGTTACAAACACCAAGGCGCCCGACTTCATTAATATGGGAATGGTGACCACCTCGCAATGGCTGGACGTGGATGGAGACAAGAAGAACGAACTTCTTATTACGGGAGAATGGATGCCGATTATGTTTTATGAAGAAATAAAGGGAGCCTTAAGAAAGCAAGAAAACTTAAGTCTAAAAGACACAAAAGGAATGTGGAATACAGTAGTTGCTGACGATATAGACGGCGACGGCGACATAGATTTAGTTGCAGGGAATATGGGTCTAAACAACAAGTATGTAGCAAGCGTGGATAAACCATTTAAGGTATACGTCAATGACTTTGACAATAATGGAACGCATGATGTGTATTTGGGCTATTATGACAAGGACGGCAATTGCTATCCGGTGAGAGGCAGATCTTGTTCGTCAGATCAAATGCCTTTCGTCAAGAAAAAATTTAAATCTTATGAGGAATTTGCAACAGCGACTATAGATAAAATCCTCGAAGGTAAAATGGACGGAAGCTTTAGTAATGAGTGTCAAACGTTTGCACATACCTTGTTCCTAAATGACGGAACGGGTTCATTCACAACGCAGATACTACCACGCATGAGTCAAGTGTCACCATCCTATGGGATCGTAGTAAACGATTATAATGGAGATGGACGAAAAGATATTTTTACAGCGGGCAACTTTTACCAGAGAGAAGTAGAAACCACGAGAAGTGATGCTGGGGTAGGTTGCTTAATGTATCAAGGAGACAACGGGAGTTTCGTTTCAGTACATCCAAGTAAAACGGGAATACTTGCTGATCAGGACGTAAGGGCGGTGGAGATAATCAAGACAAAAGGTAAGGATATACTAATGCTTGCAAACAATAATGGTCCGGCACAATTCTTTGTACAGAATTAGAAATCGGTACCAAGGGTGAAATATAAAATGGGCTCTTGAACCTTGCGAGTCTCGATGCCATAAGCAAGATCAAGCTTAAGAAAGTATCCAAAGAGAGAAGTTCTTACGCCCGCACCATAACCCATCACCAAAGGATCTCGGAAATATTTAACCTTAACTAAAACAGCGGGAGGTGCGGATACAGATGCACTATTGATTGGGTTTTTATCACCGAAAGGGGATAGACCATGCCAAGCCAAACCAGCATCATAGAAAAGAACAACTTGAAAATCACTAAAGAAGCCAGACTTTATATGATCACCTAAGAAAAGGCGAAAAACAGGTAATCTTAATTCCACGTTTGTCAGCATATATGATGACCCGTTACGGATATTGTACTTAAATCCTCGGAGGTGTGGCGCAAGGGTTTTATATGCAAATGAAACACTCTTAGGCAAGGATGTTTGCTCATTGAACTTAGAGAACATCCAATTTTCCATCCCACCGAGATAGTATAGCATCTTATCAGACCCTAGAGACGTAGCTCCAGCAGCCCTGAAAGCCAGCGTTGCTTTTTCAAAGACAGGAATATAATGCCTAAAGTCAGCGCCAAGGATAGTAGTAAATCCTAAACTTGGCTTAATCTCAAAATTGTCGGTGAGGTTTACATTAAAAAGGTTTATACCCTCCAGATAAAACTTATAACGTGTTCCTTCATAGATATTTACACTTCTCTGGCGGGTGTTATCATAAACATACTCTCCACGAAGACTAAGACGTTTTTCATTGATAAAGGGACTGTTGTGAGAAACAGCATCAGAAGAGAGAAGATAGTTTTGATCAAAACGCAAGGAGGTAGTCAGCCTTACACTTCTATAGATATCAAAGGGGTACTTCAATTGAAACAAACCCAGCAATGAGGCATTTCGACGTCTCTGAATAGGGTTGACGGTTTCATCAATATTGTCCGTTACGGACTTTCTATAAAGAGCATATTTTCTATCAATCTTACGTGACCGATCTTCAAAGACAAGAAAATATTCAGAGCCATTAAATGCAGTAGGAAGTCGTACGCCGCCCTCGATGGCGTAGTCTTCAAAAAGATCTTTAATGGTGGCTTTAACCAGAATGCCCAAGGGCTGACCAGTAAGTTTCTTGTCATCACCGGCATAACTCTCAAGACCCTCAAACAATACATCGTTGTCCATTTTTGTCGTGAAGTTATCTACACGAAAACTCAAATTAGCAGGGATAGCTCGAGAAATGTTAAACCTAGAAACACTTCTGTGCTTGTCGTCATAAAGTGCTCCGGAAAAGGGTAGAGTGGATTCCTTGGGAGCATCAAACTCTTTGATTTCCTCGATACGATCAGGATCGCCGAAGGGAGATTGAAACAACATTTCATCATCAATGATTTTCTCTTCCTTTATCTCAGGAACAATGACATGTTTCTCGGACACAAGAGGTACTTGCGCAGTGTAAGTATGATGAGGATTAGAAGCTTGGTCCCACACAGGATAGTCTAGAAAGGTCCTATAGGCACCATCTTCATAATACGTATAAACATTTAATCCCGATGAAGCCACCGAGTGATGTCTTATTGCATTCCGGGGAAAATTACTATTGGGGTAGCCATTGTCTTCAGTTCCTATACGTTTGGCATATCGGTTTACTATACCGGTTTCATCATTCAAAAAAGTAAGGTAAGAGTCATCAGCAAGATGGGGATACCTCTCATTGACAAGGGGTGTATAAGTAAGTCTCTGTAGACGATTTACTTTCCCACTTAAAGGCATAAAAAAAATGTCGAAACTCTCAAGAGGAAGAATTGTGTCTATTAACTCAAGGCCATAAATATTTGATTCTCGATTACTAGACCACAAGATACCCTTGCTTCCGTCGTAAACTACAACGGAAGCATCGAGGTCGTCATAGAAGTCGTGTGTTATCCTGTCAGACGTTCTACTTTCGGGACGATATCTATATAAATCGGCGTAGCCATCCGTGCTTGCTGCAAAAACATATTCATCATCGTACAGATAATCAAAGCTGTATATCCTGTGGTAGTTTTCAGGAATTAATTGTTCGTCGTAGTCACCAGAAGACAGGTAAATACGGCGAAGCTTTATGACATCACGGTCTTCGTAAATGACACTCACATCCTTGCCATTGGGGTTCCAGGCAAAAAGAGGATAATTGTAATCGGTCTCTTGAAAGGAATTTTTATATCCATATGAAAACAAATCAGAACTCGTCTCTTTGCCCAAGTCCATGATTTTTATCTTGTACTTTCCAAGATCATTATAGACATACATCAGCTTGCTGCCATCTGGATTTAGTCTCAGTTTACTAATTGGCTGGTGGGGCTTATTACCTAAGTCAATGTGAGCCGCACTTAAATCAAATTTTGAGGCTTCAGCTTGATAATATGATTTGTAATACGCAGTCCATTCTTTTTCTATGGTCTCATATGGGACGCTTAGCACATAGAGGAAACTACTCTTTAAATTACGATTAATACGTGTTAGGTATAGAATGTTAGAGATATTGGATCGCCCAAAATTTTGCTCAATATAATTCCACATGGAATGTCCGGCAATTTTGGGATACTCGGCAGACAATTTTTCAAAGCCATAGTAGTCGTCATTCTGTTCAAGAATATCCCTAAGCTCATCCTCTTTATAGAGGTCCCAGTAAGACGAGATATATGACACAAGCCCCTCTTTATACCAACTGGGCAGATTGAGCAAAACCGCATTTTGAACGACCTCTTGTAAACTGTTGCCAAACAACATAGAATTCATATAGACGGAGGCTATACCTTTGCGGATCTGCTTACGCAGGTGGGAGTGATTTCCGTCATAATAGACAAACATTTTATTTCCCACAATTTTCGTCTGCCCCGTCGAGCTAATAAAAGCGTCTTCTACTCCTATGTTGCTTTGTTTGAGATCCGTGACATCCAGATAGACCAGGATTTTGATCTTTGAATTAAATCGATGCTCCATCAGGCCCTGTACTTCCTTGTGGTCCATCTCGGCCATCTGCATAACAGGCTCAGCTATGAGTTTGGCCTTTCCGTACCAGTACGTTATAAAATTTTCAGTTTCGTACTTGTTCCAGCGTTCGAAGTCATCGTGATGTTGCACTCGGTTTTTACCAAATGTTGTATTGATGCTCTGACCCGGGAGGGTGCTTCCCACCGTAGTAAGCATCAAGACCAACAGTATGTGATTAGATATTCTCATGTTTCCTAGTCGAACAAAAATCAAATTAAGACATTTATTCTATCTATACTTTAAATAATAACGGAAAAGTCTTCTAATCCATGATCGTACGACCATTTGTTTTTAATGATTTTTATGAAAACACCTATGTGCTGAGTGATCAAAGCAACGAGTGTGTCATCGTAGATCCAGGGTGTAATAATGAAGAAGAACGCAACCAGCTATTCAAATACATTGAAGATAATAACCTCAAACCCGTGAGGTTAATCAACACACACTGTCACATAGACCACGTACTAGGCAATGCGTTTATAGCAATGAAGTATGATTTAAAACTGGAGGCGCATGAGGGAGAAAAGCCAGTATTGGATATGCAAGAATATGTTTCAAGGATGTACCACATTTCCTATGATCCCTCACCACCCATAGAGTTGTTTCACAAAGGAGGTGATCAAATAGCATTTGGCAAAACATGCCTGTCTGTGTTGTATACTCCGGGACACTCTCCGGCAAGTATTTCTCTATACAACAAGGAATCGGGTGAATTGATAGCAGGTGATGTTCTTTTTAGAGAAGGGATCGGCCGCACGGATCTTCCAGGAGGAAGCATGGAGACAATTCTTAATAGCATTCGAGAACAGTTTTTTACACTACCTCATGAGACAACAGTGTACTCGGGACATGGGCCGGTGACAACCATAGGTCACGAAATAGAGAATAACCCATTTCTGAGAAACTAGAAAAACTTCAACTGATTACCTTTTCCATAAAGAGAAAAACTCAATCGGTGTGCAGGGCAATGCCCGAGTTCTTTAATAATGGTACGATGTTCTAGGGTGGGGTAGCCCATATTTTTTTCCCAACCGTACAAAGGATATTTTCTTGCCAGCCGTTTCATATATCTATCACGGTGGTTTTTTGCTAAAATGGAGGCAGCAGCAATGGAGTAAAATCGAGCATCGCCCTTGATCATACAAGAGTGAGAATACCCCCTGATAGGCGAAAACCGATTGCCGTCTATCAAGAGGTGGTCTGGCAAGAGGTGAAGCTTCTTGATGGCCTTTTTCATGGCAAGTAAAGAAGCATTGAGAATATTGATTTCATCAATTTTTGACGGTGTGCAGCTGGAAACGGCAAAGGCAATAGCAACTTCCTTTATTTCTTTTTCAAGAAAAATTCTCTTTTTTTCGGAAAGAAGCTTAGAGTCATTTAAAACATTGCTTTTGTAATGAGGCGGCAATATTACCGCTGCCGCATAAACAGGTCCGGCAAGACAACCTCTACCGGCTTCATCGCATCCAGCAACCAATAATTTCTTGTTGTAATGTGTTAAATGAGGCATACGCCAAGTTAGGAAAACCAGCCATTAGTTTGAAACAAGGGATAGATTATTAAAGTAATTACCATATTTGAAATCACTATAATATCGATTTTGAACAAACTGTTTCTTGACACAGAAAGATTATTGATCCGTAACTTACAGGAAAACGACCTGGCGGACTTTTATTTCTATCGTTCCAATCCTGAAGTAACAAAGTATCAGGGGTTTGATGTTTATACCCGCGAAGAATCCAACCAAATTATCAAAAACCAAAAGGAAAAAAAATTCGGAACCTCTGGGGAATGGATACAACTAGGAATAGAGAATAAAGAGACGAATAAGCTGATAGGAGATTGTGCCATAATGTTGAAAAAACATGATCCCAGAATTGGTGAGGTAGGAATTACAATATCACACACACAACATAACAAGGGGTATGCTAGAGAAGCGTTGGTGGCAATATTAGATCATCTATTTAGTATCAAAGGGTTTCATCGCGTTGTAGAGATCGTTGATGTAGAGAATACAGCATCTATAAGATTGCTAGAAAGTGTGGGTTTTAGGAGAGAGGGACACTTCATCGACAATATTTTTTTCAAAGGTAAATGGGGCAGCGAGTATCAGTACGCAATGTTGAGGAGGGAGTGGGAAGTAATAAAACTCAAGGAACATCCTAGTCATACAGAACTTTAAGACTTTGAAAACAATTGTATAAGTAACAATAATAGTTGTACTTCGTTACTGCTTTTAAAGAGGTTCTTTTAATGAGATATATACTACAAATACTGTTCTTCTTATTAACTATGAATTGGGCAAATGCCCAGGATACAGTAATAAGAAAAATCCATGTGGAACAGGACACCATATCATTTGACTCGTTGGCCTCCAGTACGGCAGGCTACGTAAACGATACGATTTTATATGAAGAGCCAGAAGTAACAAGAGTACGGATCAGGGGTAACATATATTCTGCTATGATAATAGATGGAGACACGGTGATTCTAGCCGACCTAGAGGACATTTCTATTACCTCACCAAGAAAGTTTGCAAGCGACAAGGATTACAGAAAGTACCTAAAGATGAGAAGGTATGCTACCAAAGTATATCCTTATGCCAAGGAGGCCACAAGAATCTACAGGGAGCTAGAATATGCTCACGAAAACTATTCTAAGAAGAAGAGAAAGAAAGTTACCGAGCGACTGGCCGAAGAGTTGCAGGCAGAGTTTGAGGAACCACTTAAGAAATTGACCAAACTTCAGGGAAAGATTCTCATCAAGATGATAGAGAAGGAAACGGATGAAACCATGTACAACATTCTGAAGGGTGTCAAAGGCAGGTTTACTGCTTTTTATTGGCACAATTTCAGCAAACTGTACAGCTATGATCTCAAAGAAGGATATACTGAAGGGGTATATGAAATTCTCGATGCAGTACTACAGGATTTTGACATATCTTTCGAGGTAGATAGAGAAGAAGATTTGAAGTATCTTAACAACTTAGATGACGACAAGAAAAGCTGACTATAGAGAAGAAGAACTGTCCGGCATGGTAAGCTGGAACAGTCCCTCCAATATTGCGTTGATAAAGTATTGGGGAAAGCGCGGCAACCAGCTACCCCAAAACCCCTCCATCAGTTTTACCCTCTCTAAAGCGCATACGATTACAGCGATAGAATATGACACTTCATCGACGGGTCTAGATTTTTTATTTGAAGACCAGCCAGCTCCAAGGTTTTTGACAAGGATAGAAAAAGTGATCGGTAGACTTGTGGAACACTTGCCATACTTAAAATCTTGCAGACTTAAAATAGACAGTCGAAACTCATTTCCTCACTCTGCAGGCATTGCTTCATCAGCATCTAGTATGTCAGCGCTTGTATTATGTTTATTATCTATTGATGATCGCTTGAGAGAACAACAACGGACCGACGAACTGTTTTTGCGTGATGCATCCCTCCTCTCTAGACTATGCAGTGGAAGTGCCTCGAGGTCCGTTTTTCCATTTATGGCCCAGTGGGGTAGATGTGGATACCTTGAAGAAAGTAGTGACGAATATGCGATTCCTTATCCTCTGACTAATCCGCTTTTCAGGACAATACACGATGACATCCTTATTGTGAGTCGAGAGAAGAAGAAAGTCTCTTCGTCGGCAGGACATGCGTTGATGAATGACAACATTTACGCCACATCAAGATATGATCAGGCGCACAAGAGGATGGGAAAGATGTTGGAAGTATTGCGAATGGGAGATTTAATGGAGTTTGGAAAAATTGTAGAAAACGAGGCGCTTACCCTACATGCGCTCATGATGTGTTCCGACCCGTCCTATATGCTGATGAAGCCTGCGACATTGACCATCATAAATAAGATAAGACAGTACAGGCAAGAAACGGGCAATCCTCTTTACTTTACTCTTGATGCTGGACCCAATGTACATGTGTTGTATCCGCACCACGTGAGAAGCCAGGTGTCTGCGTTTATAGCTATCGAATTAAAACAACATTGTTGTGAAGGGCAGATTATAGAAGATCATGTAGGCAGTGGACCAGAGCTCTTGTATCATGAAAACCCCCAATAGATGAAATACGTAAATCTCATTGCAGTTCTGTTGACGATTCCCACGGCAATATTTGGTCAGACCACGGCGTTTCCCGATGCAGCATTTGCCAAAGAAATAGATCGCTATCTTGAGGAGTCGGTAAGGACTATTAATGTTGATGAGGCTTACCTAAATAAAGACATATACGTATTCTTAGATGTCAGAGAAAAGGCGGAATATGAGACCAGCCATATATGTCATGCTCTACACATTGGGTACGACAACCCCGAGTGGTCAGTTATAGAAAAGTTGGACAAAGAGATCCCCATCGCAGTTTATTGCTCTATAGGATATCGCAGCGAGAAGATGGGAGAGAAGCTAAAGTCACGAGGATTCACCAAGGTGGTTAACATTTACGGCAGCATTTTCGAATGGGTCAACCGAGGGTATCCTGTTGTCACTCAAGGAGAGAAGGAAACGCTTCGTGTCCACACTTACAATAAGAAATGGAGCAAGTGGATTAGGAACGACAGGGTGGAGGTGGTGTGGTGAAATGAGCGTTTTTCATAACGACAAATCACTCCACAGGACACCCGACCTCTACAATCTCACTGATGTTATCTACAAGTATATGCTCATTATATGCGTCTAAGGTTTTCTTTATATAGTAGGCTTGGAGGGTTAGAAACTTGGTGTCTTTTAAAGGTCTGAGGAGAAATCTATATGGTAGCCAATCATGGTGGTCTACAGGATCGGATTCATTTAAGTACTCTGATTGTGAACAATAACCTTTCCCACCCCAAAGAACGAGGACAGCCGGAGTAGTAAAGTCTTCAAAATCGGAAGAATTATTTCCCCTAAATAGGACTAGAAAAGTTTTCTGCCATCATCATGTCTACGGTAATAATGTAACACCTGTCAGCTCTTAGAGGCTGTTCCAGTCTCTGAGACACGGACTCCCACGTATCATTTCATCTTATGGCTAGACCTAAATACGAATTCCCATGACTAGGGGCATGTGTCACATCAAAAAATCCACCTGGATGAATATCAGGAGGAGTTTCGAAAGGAAAATGAATAACCCCACAATCAAACCAAGATTTTGGAACAGGGGAACGTTTTCCAGAGGAATTGATATTGCCAGCATGCGGAATATCTTCAAAAGATGGGTTTTGTATATCAATTATAGTTTGCGAAATCAAGTCTGGCGGATGGAGAAAGAAAGACACCAAGAATATGACTAGAACCTTTGCCATTTTACAAGATACTACCATATCGATGCTTCTTTCAAATTAACTTCTCTGCCATAAAACAACCGAGTTGTCTCTTGAAATGACCGCGTATAGTCAGACACAAAAAACTGATTTTCTCCGGCTCTTCGATCAGAAAGCAAGGAATTTTTCTCAAGCAGGTCTTTAACTTTATGAGCAACAGGAACAGCAGAGTCCAGAACAAGGACTTTATCAGTGAGGATTTTTTGAATTTCCTTTTTTACGAGCGGATAATGTGTACATGCGAGCAAGAGGCAATCAATGTCTTTCAGTCGATTATCGTGAAGGTATCTGTCCAGAACAGAGTGTGAGATATTGTTTTCATAGAAACCCTCCTCTATCATGGGAACAAGAAGCGGTGTAGCGAGGGAGGATACGCATAGGGACTTATCTGCAGCAATCAGCTTTTCTTCATAAGCTCGACTATTCACAGTCGCCTTGGTTGCAATGATACCCACCCGTTCTCTCTCGGACCTCAGCACCACGTCTACCAAGGGGTCAACTACATTGACAAAGATGGTACCCTTACTGAAGAAATCAAGGAGTGTATCATAGGCTGCCGAAGATGCCGAGTTGCAGGCTATGACGATCATTTTACAGTTATGCTCGAGAAGAAACTTTGAAATTTTGATGCAATAGTACCTTATGGCATCAGCGGATTTTTCACCATAAGGCAGATGCACGGTATCACCAAAGTATATCAGTTTTTCATTGGGTAATAAATGAGAAATGGCATTGGCGACCGTGAGGCCACCAATACCAGAATCAAATATTCCTATCGGCCGTTGATCAGACAAGGAATCTTAAAGACCTAGCTTAGCTTTAACCAGACCACTTACATCATTGGCAGAATCAGCATAAAGGAGTACGCCGAGACTAGCATCAAATATATATGCGTATCCTTGCTCCGAGGCTACGTTGTCTATGGCAAGTTGAATTTTGTCCCTTAGAGGTTTTAGCAAAGTCTCACTCTTATCAATAATTTTTTGTTGGCTGCCCTGATTAAATTGAGCAATTTTTTGCTCTTCCTCTCTCAGCTTTGCGGCCTCTGCTTCCAATAACTTAGGAGCGATATCACCAGATTCTTGTCTTCTTTGAAGATCTTGATATTTTGTCTGTAGAGACTTGATCATATCTTCACCTTTCTTTTGGAGCTGGTTCCGGAAGGTCTCGATATTAGCATTGGCTTCTTTTACCTCAGGAATCTGCTGTATGAGTTCTTGGGTGTTGATATAGCCAAATTTCTGTGCATTGACCACCTGAGTAAACGCAACAAAAGCTACCATAGACAACAGTTTTATAATATTTTTCATGTTTATAATTTTCACTTTTCTAATTAATAAATCGACCGCAAAAATAAACTTTTGCAACTACTGCAATTAGTCTATCCTTAATCGCTTTTTGATATCTTCGGTTTTATCGTACTCATCAGATGTATAGAGAATACCCGCATTCCCACTCTTGTCAAGAATCAGGTCATAGCCTCTATCGTAAGCATAATCCTCTATAGCCGTAAATACTTTATCTTGCACCGGACTTACTAGCTCTTGTCTTTTCTTAAAGAGGTCACCTTCTGCACCAAATCGACGACGCTGCAGCTCTCTTACTTCTGTTTCCTTAGCGACGATCTCATCTTCCCTCTGTTTCTTAACCTCATCACTAAGCAGTACTTGCTCAGCCTGATACTTATTGTACATACTCTTTATCTTGTCGTACTCCTTGGAGATTTCCTGACGCCACTCAGAGGCGACTTTATCAAGGCTTGCTTCAGCGGATTTGTAATCAGGCAGAGACTGTAAGATTGAGTTTATATCTACTATGGCTACTCGCTGAGACGTTACTGCCCCGGCCATCATTAGCATTATTATCAGAGGAAAGCATATTCTTTTCAACATAATCATTGTTTTAAGTTTTTATAGAAGCCACCAAAATTACGATTTTGTAAGGAGCTTTATTATTTAAGACCGTGATGCTGGATAAAAAGTTTCCTGTGTTAAATGGCACATTATCAACGTTTATTCCTAATTCCCTTATTACCAATGAAATACACATAAAAACAGTACTAATCAAACTACTATTTTAACGGTAAAATAACAGATTAGACCAGGGGGAATTAACATAGAAATTAGGCGATTGGGCGCGTATTCACAAGACAGTCAAGAAAATTCTAATTTTGTGATCTTGAAGGATTATGAGTAAGTATAGAAATATAGGATTGAACAACGAGACGCCTCAAGGACTTGCACAAGTTCTAGAGAGCGAGATAAGCTTAAGGCTTGACAAGAAGGCCAGTGACAAGGTAGTAGCTTCAAGAAAATATCTTGATGACCAACTAAAGAATGGAGACAAGGTCTATTATGGTGTCAATACGGGTTTTGGGTCATTGTGCAATATAAAGATAAGCGATGCGCAACTTGATCAGCTTCAAGAAAACCTTGTCTTGTCTCATGCATGTGGAACAGGAGCAGAGGTACCATCTGACTTAGTAAGACTCATGATGTATCTGAAAATTAGAAACCTATCGCTGGGTTATTCTGGAGTTAGGTTACCATTGATAAAGATCATGATAAGGCATTTCAATTCAGGCATCACACCTGTAATTTTCGAACTAGGATCACTAGGTGCCTCTGGAGATCTCGCCCCCCTTGCCCACTTGAGTCTTCCTTTATTGGGCAAAGGACCTTGTTATTATGAAGGTAAAAAGATGAAGGCCGCTACAGCGTTGAAAAAGGCAGGAATAGCTCCTATAGCACTTAAAGCAAAGGAGGGCATTGCACTATTGAACGGCACACAGTTTTCTCTTGCTTATGCGACATGGACAGTGATACACGGAATGAGATTATTGCGATTAGCTAATATGTTAGGTGCCATGAGTGCAGATGCTTATTCGTGTAGTATTACTCCATTTGATGACGATATTCACCGCATCAGAAACCAAAGAGGACAACGATCTGTAGCCAAGGAAATAAGACAGTATCTCAGCGGAAGTCAACTAATGAAACAACCCAAGGAGTGGGTCCAAGACCCGTACTCATTCAGGTGTATACCGCAAGTACATGGAGCGACAACAGATGCCTTGGATTACATCAGTATAATTGTAGAAAGAGAGATAAATGCCGTCACAGACAACCCAAATATTTTTGCTGAAAAAGACAAAATTATATCGGGGGGCAACTTTCACGCACAACCACTGGCTTTGTCATTGGATTTCTGTGCAATTGCTCTTGCAGAGCTAGGAAGTATATCCGAAAGAAGGATATTTAATCTTGTCAACGGTGACCGCGGACTACCCGCTTACCTTACTGAGAATCCAGGTCTCAATTCTGGTCTCATGATCTCACAGTATACTGCGGCCTCTATAGTAAGTCAAAACAAGCAATTGTGCACGCCGGCATCCGTGGATAGCATTACATCGAGTAAAGGTCAGGAAGACCATGTGAGCATGGCCGCAAATGCAGCAACGAAATGTTATCGGGTTGTCAATAATCTATATAGAATTCTCGCTATAGAACTGCTAACTGCAGGGCAGGCGCTGGAATTAAGGAAACCAATAAAGTCATCACCTAAAATCGAGGAGTTTCTTAGAATTTATAGAAAGTATGTTCCGAAGCTAGGAAACGACAGACTCTTGCATGACGACCTGGTGGCATCAGAAAAGTTTATACGAGATATTCTCAAAAGTTGAAGATGAAATCAACGATGCTGACCATAAGTGTCATTCTCAGTCTATCTATTAATACTCAGCTTCAATCTCAAAACTTCCAAATAGAGGGCGATCTTCTCGGGGGAAGAATCTTTAAACATAAGAAAGAGCTATTCTTTGATGTTCCTACCATTTCCCTTGGGGCGGAATTGACCATTTCAAAAACCACGTCAGGAGAAAAGGGATGGAAACAGTTTTGGGGTAGACCAGATACGGAGTTAAATCTGCTTTGTGTCAATTTTGGTGATGCTAAGGTTTTGGGCAGTGCTTGGGCGATCACGCCAGGTTTGGCATTTTACCTTCATCGAGGAGTGAACAGTAACCTAAAACTTCATTTGTCAACAGGTGTTGCCTATCTTACGAAAACGTATGATGTAAACACCAATACTAACAACAATGCCATTGGTTCTCATATCAACAATGCGACTAGATTTAAGCTTTCATACGAAAGAATTCTCCACAAGGGTTTGTCTGTCATCCCTTCGATTAGTTTCAATCATTTTTCAAATGGACGTACGACGGTACCCAATAGCGGAATCAATGTAGTGATGCTCCAAATGGGCTTAAAAAAAGCTTTTATTCAAGAAAGAAATGACGAAGAAAAAAGAGATGCTCTATCTAATACACGGAATGACAGAAAATGGGGAATTAACCTACAGTACAGCCAAGGATGGAGTGAGGCAATGGTACCCGGTGGTCCAGAATTTCCAGTGAGGTCGTATGGCTTATCAACCAGATATAAGCCGGCAACATTTCTGTCACTACATGGAGGAGGGGAGTATGAGTACAATGAAGCGATTTATGAATTTGAAAGACACATTTTTACAGACAAGAAATCCGCAGGAGACAAGTCGACATTCTACTCTGTTTTCGTCGCTGCAGAGATGTTCTTCGGATCAATATCGCAGCGAGTACAGCTAGGGTATTATCTCGACACACCGATACGGCGGGACACAGAGGAGTTTTATTTCAAGCTCAACACAAACTACTATCTGAGTTATATTTCAATCGGAGGGGTTAAACCATACATAGGCATCGTCCTTAAATCACATTATGCTGTGGCATCGTACTTTGCCTTTGTGGGTGGAGTTGATTTCTAGGTTATCCCCAACCTGTTCTTTCCGCAGCATTCTCTAATCTCCGACTTCTTTCTATAATAGTCCTTGACGAGATCTAAATAACTTCTTATCCTGGATTTAGTAGAAGTAGACTTAATAGATATGAATTTTTTCCAGAATTCCTTTCTTGCCTCTTTGTTTAGCTCTTTTAATGAACCAGAATGTATCTTTTCCATAACAGATATTACTTTAAAATTAGTACTAAGTTAATAACTCCCTCACAAAGGATGCAATGGTCTTTCCGTCAGCCTTCCCCGCAAGTTGTTGATTAGCTATGCCCATAACCTTGCCCATGTCCTTCATGCCTTCGGCACCTGTTTTAGATATAATCGCCGTAAGGAATGTTTTTAGATCTTCTTCACCCATCTGTTCAGGCAGATACTTTTTTATGACATCAATCTCTTCTCTCTCTACTGAGGCAAGATCTTCTCTATCTTGTTTTTCGTAAATATTAAGAGAGTCTTGACGCTGTTTCACAAGTTTTTGTAAAATCTTAGTCTCGGTAGTCTCGTCGACTTCTTTTCCTGAGCAATCAGTTTTTGCCAAGAGTATAGCTGCTTTGATAGCCCTTATGCTCCTAAGGGCTACTTGATCTTTTGCTTTCATTGCCTCCTTGAGGTCAGTCATTATTATATTCTCTAGTGTCATTATTATCTTCTTGTATCTTGTTAGTAATTGTTACAAATTCCCATAAACCCAATTGCTCGGGTCTTTTTGAGAACACAGATTCTTCTAAAATAGTTTTGTTATTGATAAGGACCTTCAGGGTGTTTCTGAGCATTTTTCGACGTTGGCCGAAGGAAATTTTTACAACACGCTTTAGTAATTTCTCATCACAGCCAAGGGGTCTTTCGTGCCGAGTCAGAGAAATCACGGCTGAGGTGACCTTGGGTGGGGGATCAAAGGAAGGGGCGTTTACTCGAAACAAATACTTTCCGTCATAGTGAGCCTTGACTAAGACACTCATGATGCCATAGATTTTACTTCCCGGTGGGGCTACAATTCGCTCAGCTACTTCTTTCTGAAACATACCCACCATGGCGGGGACTGCACTTTTATTCTCCAGCATCTTGAAGACGATCTGTGTGCTAATATTGTAGGGATAATTTCCTATAAGAATAAACGGCTCGCCATCAAAGATCTGAGAAATATCCGCACGCAGAAAGTCCAAATGCACGGTAGCAAGTTCTGGCAGATCAGTCTTTAAATAGGCAATCATGTCCTCATCAATTTCTATAGCTGCAAGGTTATAACCCTTAACCAGAAGGTGCTTAGATAAGATTCCCTTTCCGGGACCTACTTCCAATACATTATTTGTAACCACACCATCAGGTATAGAGGATGCGATACGATGAGCAATGGAATCATCCACGAGGAAATGTTGACCGTACTTCTTCTTTGCCTTCATGCAGATAACAATGTGCAGATTTTATTTTGATTGACCAAATTTGATCAGACCCTGTAGTATTCTATTAGACATAAAAGGCAACTATTAGCTATAAAACTATCTTTGCACAAAGTCGAGACCATAATGAAAAAAATAGGAATCAGTATAGGAGATGTCAACGGGATAGGACCTGAGGTAATCATAAAGACACTACAAGAATCAAGAGTACTCAAGCACTGCATACCTATTGTTTACGGCTCCTCAAAAGTGTTGTCATATCACAAGAACGTAGTCAAGGCTCATGATTTTGTGTTTCGATCAACATCTAGTGTGGATCGGTTATCTAGCGGTACCGTATATGTTGTAAACTGTTGGGAAGAGGCGGTTAAGATAAACCTGGGCGAAGTAAGTAAGGAAACGGGAAAACTAGCATATATAGCCCTTGACAGGGCAGCGGAAGATTTAAAAAGCGGAGCGATCGATGGTCTTGTTACAGCACCTATTAACAAGAAGTCCATGCAACTTGCCGACTTCCCGCATAGGGGCCATACGGAGTTCTTAACGCAAAAGGCGGGTGTCACCAATAGCCTTATGATGCTGATTTCTGAGGAGATGAAAATGGCCTTAGCTACCACCCATATACCAATATCTGAGGTGTCTTCAAGTATTACGAAAGAGCTGTTGAAGAAAAAAATATCGATCCTTCATAAGACAATGGTCGAGGATTTTGGGGTAGAGAAACCGATCATTGCCTTATTGGGCCTTAATCCCCATGCGGGAGACGAGGGAACTATAGGCACCGAAGAAGAAGAAATTGTGAGGCCACTTATTATAGAGGCGAAGAAAAAGAATATTTTGCTGTATGGTCCCTATTCCGCCGACGGTTTTTTTGGATCAAACAATTTTCGCAAATATGATGCAATACTTTCCATGTATCACGACCAAGGATTAATTCCATTCAAGGCCTTGAGTTTTGGAAATGGTACAAACTTTACTGCCGGACTTCCTTTTGTACGTACATCGCCAGACCACGGTACAGGGTTTGATATTGCGGGGAAAAACTTAGCAGATCCTTCATCGTTTAGAGAAGCACTATATAGGGCCATCAATATAATAGACCACAGAGAAGAATATCAAAAAGGAAAGAATTCTCAGATTGAGATAAAACCCAAGCCATCAGAAGAAGCTGCAGAGTAGGTTTCAAACAAAAACGGTCGATTCCGTTATCATTTCTCAAGATTGGTTTATTGAATACAACCTATCCTGACAACTCAGGGTCTGTCTTAAAGTCTTAAGACAAGATAAAGATAAAAAGATTAATTTTTAATTGGAGTGCTCAGAGGGTACGGCCAAAAATCATACTGATACAATCTGTTCTCCTCAATCTTCTTTATTAAACTTGTCGCATAGTTTTTATCAGTTGCATAGCCACATTTTTTCAAACCTTTAGCCCAGGACTCATAGTCGGTCATTGAATATTCAAAGAGCTCACCATATCGTGGGGTCAACTTCAAAAAATTGGAATGATCGATATAAGAGTCCATGGCATCTTGATAAGATCTAAAGCAAGATTCTACAAGACGACCGGATCTGTCACGATCATCGTCCTTGTGAAAAAAGGTGTTGCCCTTCCAATAAGATTTACACTTAATTCCAAAATGATTATTAGCATTTACAGCAAGTCTACTTTGTCCATTGTTGGACTCAAGGAGACCTTGGGCCAAGGTAACACTGGCGGGTATACCCGTCCTGTGCATCTCGACCACCGCCAGCTCTTTATAAGCATCAATGTAGCTTTCTTCAAGAGAAGAGAAATCTGCAAACGAACACAACGCCAGGGAAAGTAAAACCAATAATCTCAAGGGCATTCCTACTCTTTTTTTCTAAAGAAATCCAAAGATTATGCCAAATCCCTACCGAAAGCTTCTTGTGAGACTATTCGATAATGACATTTTTAGCGTAGAAGGGTATTCCGTTTTTTGACGACTCAAGGAAATAACTTCCAGAAACCCACGAGGGATCTCTAGTGAAGAGTAAATCTTCCTTGGAGGAAACTACAGAAGTCGACAACACCATTTTCCCGGAAGTATCGTACAACCTTATCAAGAAATCATTGGCCACCGAAGACTTAAACGACAAGGTAAACGAGGAAGTTATGGGATTGGGAAACACGGCATATTCGTCGTCACTGGAAGGAGAGACAACTCTGATTTCTGAGTAATCAAAACTTCCATCAAAATCAACCTGCTTAATCCGGTAATATGATTTCTTTCCATCTAACGATCGATCGACAAAGGAATACGTTATTACATCTGTAGAAAAACCTGTACCATCTACCTTGCCTATAGATAAAAAGCTAACACCATCAAGGCTTTTCATAACCTCGAAGTAATCATTATTGGTCTCTGACGATGTGCTCCACTCTACCTTAGCTTTGGATCGGTCCAACATACGAGCATCTATTCTATTCCAAGTAACAGGGCTAGCACCCTCGGAGAGAGCATAGAGTCCATACTTCCCATCAGAGGCAATGATGCATCCATTTGATAGATATGGATAAATTCCCCAACAACCACTGTAGGGAGAAGGATATCCGCTGCCATCGTTGTCAGTATAAGTGTCATAATAACCATAAATCGCTGGACTTGACGGACTGCTTACATCATAGATTTTGACACCATCGGCGTAGTTGGATAAATATAGTTTGTTGTTGTGGAAATAAGGATTGTGAGGAGTAGAGCTGCCGGTCGTTTCTATGCTATGACCGAATGTAGCAACAAGACTAGGAGAAGACGGAGTATTGATATCAATAACACCCCAAGACAAGCCTGCGGGAATTTCTTCTGCATAGTACAACATACCCCCAGTACCTGGCCAGTTGCTATGATTATAGTTTCCGCTGCTATATCTACCGGTGATGGTTGGCGCAGAAGGAGCAGAAACATCCCATATTATTATTTCACCGAGATTACCATGAGAGCAATACGCCACACCATTATCTACATAAAGATCGTGGACATAATAATCATCAGTAGGCGCACTTGCAATGTCATCTAATTTTGGGCTGGCGGAAAGTGACGGACTCGCTGGAGTAGACAGATCATATATCACCAAGGACTCCTTATTGGGGTCTCCGCTTACATTTGCACCACAAGCATAAAGCATGCCAGCGGTTTGATCAATAAAAATATTATGTGCGCGAGTAAACTCAGTTGTTATAGAGGTAACAAATGATACTGTACCCGAAGCAACTCCAGACAGATCATAAACCCTCAGTCCCTCATTTCCTTCGGTGACAACATAGAGATGGTCGTTGTAGGTTTTAGCATCTCTCCAGCCATTGCTGGTGGGCATAGCGAGTGTAGTTTTAACAACAGGAGAGTTACATGACGATACATCGACAATATAAATGTTATCTTCTTGTGTGATGATGGCATACTGATTTCCGCCCAACTCATAGCCCCAAAGGTCGCTATAGCCATCAGCAGGATCATAATTTGCCTCCAAAGACATGTTCATAGAGGCTTGGCCCCAAGAATAAATAGAAATAAATAATACAAGAAGGGAGTGGTAAAATCTCATAGTGGTTTTATTTTTATACTCATGACCCCCAATAAAAATGCGTTAACAATATTATCAAAGGATCCCGTGATGAAAAGAATCATCAAGACGACTACTTTGCCAAAAATAACACCATCAAAAGGAATATTCAAAGACTTGGTAAGGACAATCGTCTTTCAACAGTTGTCAGGACATGTAGCCATGACAATTTACAACAGACTTAAGGTCGTTTTTGGGGGGGCAAGATACAAACCTACGGACATTCTCAATAAGACCCACGACGAACTTCGATCTGCAGGTCTCTCCAACCAAAAGGCTAACTACATTAGAAATGTAGCAGAGTATTTTAATTCCCCCCGCATTAATTGGAAATCAATGGCAGATGACGAGATTATTACCAAACTGACCTCAATCAAAGGAGTAGGTACCTGGACCGCCAAAATAGTCTTGATGTTTTCTTTTGGGAGAGAAGATGTGTTTCCAATAAAAGACCTTACCATAAGAGAAACAATAATAGAGGAATACGGGTTAAAAGGAAGTGAAAGAGAACGATTAAAAAAAGTGGAAAAAATTGCTGAAAAGTGGATACCTCACAGAACTTTGGCGTCTAGATATTTGTGGGCATCTAGAAGTTGACAATAAATATATCTTTGCCCACCAAGCGAATGAATGCGAATAGACTCATAGGAAAATACATAGGGGACAATCCTGGACCGATGCTGATCTGTCTCGGAGGAATTCATGGCAACGAGCTAGCAGGTGTGTTGGCTCTTGAAAGGATGTTCCGAATGCTTGAGATTGAACCAACTCACAATCCCAACTGGAATTACGAGGGCAGCCTTATAGGTGTCATAGGAAACTTAAAGGCTTATTCAGAGAAAAGAAGGTATGTCAAAGAGGATTTAAATAGACAATGGGCCGATGATAATGTCAGACGCATCATGACTACAGACCCCCTAACACTCCGCGACGAAGAAAAGGACGTAAGAGAGATAATTGAACTTGTGAGGGAGGTCATTGATGACATTAACCCTACGGAAATCGTAGTGCTCGACCTACACACGACTTCTTCAACAGGTGGTATTTTTTCTATTGTATCTGATTCTGCAGAAAGTCTATTAATTGCCATAGAGCTACATGCGCCAGTAATAACTGGAATGCACGAGGGACTTCATGGGACAACGTTAGATTACTTCCGGACAGATAATTTTGATCGTGACACCACGGCGGTAGTATTTGAGTCAGGACAACACGACGAAGAACTGTCTATCAACCGGGCGATAGCTTGTATTACAAATTGTATGCGCACCATAGGCAGTGTAAATGAAGACCACATTGAGAACAAACACGACAGCCTATTGATAGAGCATTCCAGCACTCTTCCCGAAGTAGCTAAGCTGGTTGACAAGTATGACATAGAACAGGGAGAGAACTTTAAAATGCTACCAGGTTTTAAGAATTTTCAGAGAATAGAAAAAGGAGAGCTTTTGGCCATGTCTGGCAATAGTGAAATCACATCTCCCTCAAGTGGAATGATTTTAATGCCACTTTACCAAGAGCAAGGTGAAGATGGTTTTTTTCTAATAGAACCATTTGAACCCAATGCGACAAATTGTTAGTCAAGAAGACATAGATGCGACGATTGAAAAGCACGCCGGAGACCAGCAAATAGCAGATCTATCTCCTGATATTGCCACGATCTTGTCTAATGAAAATCTGAAGATCTTGACCGAAGAAGAATTCGGATTGCTAACATATATGCTAACAATCCTAAGTAAAGTTAGCCCAGAACCCACTGAGGACCTCATAGAGAATATTGCATCTTTCGAAGAATACAACTGGGACTATTTCAACGGAAACTCGAAGCAATCATTTAGAGAGAAATGTGATTACTTTTTTTTCCAGTATCAACAAGAAGATATGCTGGCATTTGTCGAGGATAGCCTACAAGTGGATGACGAGAGTCAACTTACTACCGTAGGACGAGACATCATTTTTGTTACTTGTAAATCCCTTATTGACTGCTACTGTGACTAACTATTGAAGCACAAATCCTAAGGCCTCTAATGTTGGAGCAAAGCTAAGGTCAGCATACATCCATGTATCCGTATATCCTTGTGGCTGGAAAATGTATAGCTCGACCTTTTGCTTGTCATCTTTATTAAATATAGCTACTGTGACTAACTATTGAAGCACAAATCCTAAGGCCTCTAATGTTGGAGCAAAGCTAAGGTCAGCATCTATCAAAAGTCGATCACCAGTAGGAGCACAATTACCACAAAACCCTTCGCATATTTCTAATTCCTTGAAATCCAACATAGAACCGTCAACATCGACCCCATTGTTATCAAGTATAATCAAGATCCTCTCAGCCCATTCAGGGGGAGTTTCATTAAATTGTTTGTCAGTCTCCATACCACAAGCCTGAATGGCCTCATGAAGAAACACATTGTCGCCCACAGGGTTAAATGTAGAATCAGAACATGATTGAAGAACAAGAACCAGTCCGATCAGAAGTGCTAATTTTTTCATCGTCTTTTTTATTGTAAAGACCAGATTTGGAAATATTGGGTTGGGTCAGACAGAGACTTTAAATTCTCTTAGACTTTCGTTTAGTGATGTCTTCTTATCGGTGCTTGCCTTACGCTTCCCTATGATGAGGGCACAATTGACGTTATACTCACCGGCAGAGAAGCGCTTAACATAACTACCCGGAATCACTACAGACCGTTCTGGCACTTCCCCCTTCAATATAACCTCTTTTTCGCTGGAGACATCTATAACCTTAGTGGACTGGGTCAAGACCACACCAGCACCAAGTACAGCTTCCTTTCGTACCCTTACGCCCTCTACAACGATGCACCTCGAACCAATGAAACAATCATCTTCAATAATCGTAGGAGTAGCTTGTAGGGGCTCGAGTACACCACCGATGCCTACACCTCCTGAGAGATGAACATTGCGACCGATCTGAGCACAAGAGCCTACTGTCGCCCAAGTGTCGATCATCGTTCCGGACCCTACCCAGGCACCCAGATTGACATAAGAGGGCATCATAATTACCCCGGCTTCCAAGAATGAGCCATGTCTTGCTACGGCAGGAGGTACAACCCTTACACCTAACTCTTTGTAGTTCTTTTTTAGAGGAATCTTGTCATGATATTCAAATGGTCCCACCTCGATAGTTTCCATTTCTTGGATAGGAAAATACATAACTACGGCCTTCTTGATCCATTCATGAGTCACCCAGGTGTCGCCATCTTGACTTGCCACCCTCACCTCACCTCTGTCTAACAAATCTATGATGGACCTTATGGCGTTTCTGGTGTCTTTTTTCTCTAGGAGGTTACGGTTGTTCCAGGCGTCGTTAACAATAGCTTGTAGTCTTTCCATTACGTAAAAATCATTAGAGCGATAATCTGTGATATAAAACCCACCAGATATCCACCGTATACGTCGGATTCGCGATGAGCACTGAGATAAAGCCTTGCGGTCCCGATGGCTCCAGCAATAAAAATAACTACTATGATCAACAAATCAAGATGGACCAAGTAGCTTCCCCAATTGCCAAGGCTTAATATAAATTGATCACTCTTTCCGCCAAATCTCATGATCAACAATCCACCCAACAACCCGCCAATCCCCACCGTGTGGAGACTAATTTTTGAAAAATTATTGATAAAAAACGCAAGAAACAATGCGATGACCGTACCTAGTATAAACTGCACAAATATAGAAGGCAGGGAAAAGTTATTTCTAAGATTTATATATAGCCAAAGGTAGAATACTGACGTAATGATAAAAGGTCCGATGCGGTCCATCCTTTCTTCAACTTTCATCGATGAAACGAAACCAACGTTCTTTAGCATAAAGACGCCCACAAGTGGAAATAAAACCGTCAGAGCAGCCACAGAAATGAATATAAGGCCCAACCCCTTTTCGTCTTGTATACTGAAACCGTAAGGGTTGACAAGGAGCACAATGCCTAGCATTATTATCACCATAAAGAGAGGGTGAAACAAATAGGACACAACATTAGCTGCAAATCTTGCCATTATGCAAATGTATACATTCACACTTGAAACTAATATTTCAATTCTACGTTATGTCTTTTTCTATTTTTGCGAAAATTTATATCAACATGGATACATCATTTCTCCGAAAACTCGGATTAAAAAAGAAAAACGAAGGCACATCAACAGGACTTAAAGAGTATAAATCGAAAATTTATATCGACTCCTTCTCACCTGTGGATGGAAAATATATTGGAAGCGTATCTGTTACATCTAAGTCGGACTATGAAAGAGTTGTAAAATCAGCCGAGAAGGCATTTACAACATGGAAGAAAATACCAGCACCGCAACGAGGAGAAATCGTTAGGCAATATGGAGACGAATTAAGGAGACACAAGAATGAATTGGGTCGATTGGTATCTTACGAGATGGGCAAGTCCCTTCAAGAAGGCTGGGGGGAGGTACAAGAGATGATAGACATTTGTGATTTTGCCGTAGGCCTGTCTCGCCAACTTTACGGTCTTACCATGCACTCAGAGAGGCCATCACACCGCATGTATGAGCAGTGGCACCCTATGGGTATTGTTGGGATAATTTCCGCATTCAACTTTCCTGTGGCCGTGTGGTCTTGGAATTCTATGATTGCACTGGTTTGTGGTGATATATCTATATGGAAGGGAAGCGAGAAAACTCCGCTTTGTACCATGGCTTGCCAGAATATATTCAAGAAAATACTAAAGGCCAATAAAATACCAGAAGGTGTATCTTGTATAGTGACAGGTGATTACAAAGTAGGGGAGTACATGACACAGGACAGAAGGGTACCATTGATTTCGGCAACAGGAAGTTCGAAGATGGGTCGCATAGTCGGACGTACCGTAGCAGATAGATTGGGAAAGACATTGCTTGAGCTAGGTGGTAACAACGCCATCATTGTATCTCCTCACGCTGATCTCAACCTAGTGTTGACAGGTGCTGTTTTTGGCGCCGTCGGTACATGTGGTCAAAGGTGTACAAGCACAAGAAGGTTGATAGTACACGAGGATGTCTATGATAAAATCAAGGCTCTTCTTAAGAAAACTTACAAGCAACTAGTTATAGGTGACCCACTGAGTCCTAGGAGCCACGTAGGCCCCCTTATAGACCAAGGGGCCGTAGACACTTACCTAGAGTCAATAAAAAAAGTAAAAGCCCAAGGAGGAAAGTTTTTAGTCTCAGGTGGGGTATTGTCAGGTCGAGGTTATGGGAGCGGTTGCTATGTCAAACCTTGTGTAGCAGAAATTGCTCACGAGATGCCCATCGTTCATCATGAGACTTTCGCGCCGATCCTTTATTTGATAAAATACAAAGGAGGACTGGACGAGGCGATTGCTATCCAGAATGAAGTACCTCAAGGGCTGTCATCCGCCATTATGACCACAAATCTCAGAGAGGCAGAGCTGTTTCTGTCGGCAGCGGGATCGGATTGTGGTATAGCCAACGTCAATATTGGAACAAGTGGAGCAGAGATTGGTGGTGCTTTTGGTGGCGAAAAAGAGACTGGGGGCGGACGCGAATCGGGATCTGATTCATGGAAAGCCTATATGCGACGCCAGACCAATACGATCAACTATAGTACGGAGCTTCCCCTTGCACAGGGCATAGAGTTTAAGTTGTAGACAAGCCAGAACATCCAAGGGCCATGATCCCTTGGATGTTACGGTTAAAACAGTGAAGCTTAATCTATAAGAAGGGCGAATGCGAAGCGCAATTCTGTAACATTGTTGTCAGTGTCTTCAAGATTGATGTAGATGCCATAGCTGGGTTCTAACAGAATGTTGTCTGCGAGTGATATGGCATAACCGAGATGTAGACTAGCAAGATACTCAGAATCGCCACTAGCACTCAATCGTGAAAGTTTTAAATCTAGAGGGATGTTACCATTAATATATTGTTTGATGCCTGCGCTTAGAGTCGTTATATCTGAAAATCCGGCATCGACGTAACCAAGGCCAAATCGCAATGCCGTGTTATTGGACAAAAATGTGCCTAGATCTGCACTAATGGATGTTATGGATTCCCCCTCATTAAAAAATATACTTGCTCCAGATCCAGTGGTAAAGAATGGATTAAAGAGTCCGGATCCGGTTTGTATAAGGAAGGCACCTTTTCTATTGTAGGTTGCAACCTCCTCGGCTTGAGAGAAAAGGGAGAACGACATGAAAACACATAGAACAAACGAGAGTAAAAATTTCATAATATTGCTTTTGTAGTTATGTTAATAACGGAATATATGAATTTTCTTAAGCTGATGTAAAATATAAAATCAAGTATCGGTTGATTATAAAAAAGAGGTATAGACTATTTTTACATCATGGATCAATTACAAATCCTCAAAACAGAGCAGAAAGCACTAGAGATAAATCTCAATGAAAGTATTTATGGGACTTTTGCGGAGATAGGAGCAGGACAAGAAGTAGCTCGGAATTTCTTTCAGGCTGGCGCCGCCGTAGGAACCATCGCCAAGACCATGTCGGCTTATGACAAAAACTACTCGGACGCAATTTATGGCGGTGAGGCGTCGGGAAGATATGTATGTGAATCTAGGGTCTATAAAATGCTGGACCATGAGATGGAGTTGATGGAAGAAAGACTTCACCATACACGTCCAGAGACTTGCTTCTTTGTCTTTGCCGATACCGTAGCAGCGATAAATTATACCAAGACCGTAAAGGGACACGGATGGCTAGGGCTCAGGTTCCAACTTTCACCACAAGGAGGGTTTAATGAGCTGGTCCTACACGTAAAGATGACGGACAATGACAATAAACTCCAACAAGAAGCCATAGGAGTGCTCGGTGTCAATATGGTCTACACTTCATTTTTTTATCACCAGGACCCTGAAAAAATGGTGAGGTCACTGATCGACGGAATAGAGGACAGGGTGAGGGTCGATCTTATGAGACTTAAAGGTCCTGACTTTAAAGAAGTGGACAACAGACTCTTAGCCCTATACCTTGTCAAGTATGACTTAAGTGAAGTGGTGATTTTTGATGAAAATAAAAACACCATCCATGCTTCGGAGTTTTTATACAAGAAAGCATTGATGGTAGTAAGGGGACACTTCAGACCCCCCACCATTGTTACGGATGATGCGTTTGAAAAAAGTTTTAATCAGTTTATCGGCGAATCTGATGTCGACGGAGATAAAGCTTACATGATCACTGAGTTGACGATCGAAAACCTTACATCAGACGAGAACTTGGATTATAAAGACTTCTTAGATCGAGCGGACCTACTCTGTGCCATGGGACAGCGGGTGATCGTAAGTAATTGTAGTAATCATCAGAAGCTAATAAACTATCTCACCGATTATAAAATCCCAAAACTGGGAATAGTAATAGGAGCACACGAACTTCTAGAAATCATCAATGATAAATACTACAACAATCAAGATGGAAGACTTTTGGTGGCCTTTGGCGAGCTATTTAATCGTAACATAAAGATTTACGTCTATCCAGCACTAGTTGAAGACAGCAAGGATGTTTTGGATTCACAAAACCTTCCTGTTCCCGATGGGATCAAATTTCTCTATAGGCACCTCCTTGATAGTAAGCAGATAGTAGGTGTCGAAAACTACAAAGAAGACCTCTTGGGTATTTTTCCTTATAAAGTCTTAGAGGCAATACGTGCCAATGAAGATGGGTGGGAAGACAAATTGCCCTCAGGTCTTGCTTCTCTCGTTAAAGAAAATGGATTATTTGGGTATCAACCTTCAGCACAAGTCACTGAATGAGAGTTGTCTTAATTAATATGTTGACCCTTATTATTTTGTTCATTACATTATGTGGGTGTAAGGAGAATGAGACTGGGACACCTATCAAGAAGAACGTAGAGAAGCCTCGTCCTGTTGAGGCAAAGAAATCCAGACAAAAAGAACCAGAGATGGAGATATCAGTAGATTACCTAATGGGACGTTTTGATCCTGAAAATCACAAAGACTTTGCAAGGATTCCGGAAAGTTTGGCAGATAGAGAGGGAATGCTTATGAGGAAGGAAGCCCTAGTCGATTTCAAGAGAATGCATGAAGCTGCGGGGAAAGATGGCGTCAAATTGGTGATAAAGTCAGCGACAAGAAATTTTGATTATCAAAAAGATATTTGGGAGCGCAAGTGGACGGGAAAGACAACCCTATCAGATGGCACCAATGCGCATACCGATATCACAAATGATATTTCCAGAGCAATAAAAATACTCGAGTACAACTCTATGCCGAGTACATCTCGTCATCACTGGGGTACGGACATTGACCTTAATGCCTTTGATAACTCTTGGTTTGAGTCAGGCGATGGGCTGAAGTTGTTTGACTGGCTTGAATCTCACGCAGCTGACTATGGATTTTGTAGACCATACACCACCAAAGGAAACCAAAGACCCCACGGATATAATGAAGAGAAATGGCACTGGTCCTATATTCCACTTTCAAGTCAGATGACTCAATATGCAATGGATCATATGAATGATGAAAACATCTCAGGATTTAAGGGAGCCAGTACTGCAACGACCATTGATGTAATCAATAGGTATGTGTTGGGGATAGATGAAAGTTGCAAGTAAGCAACCATTTAGTAGAAATAAACTTCTGGGGTTCTGTACAGGCGGCATTAAAAGCATTTTCTTAAACCATATAGTAAAGGAAGCTATTATGACTACATTAAACATATAAAAATACGATGGCACTGACAGAATCAACAATGATGACACTCGGAAAGGTGGCTCCCCGTTTTACATTACCCGACACAGTTACGAATTATAGTATTAGTCTCCTAGACGCAAAAGGAGGGAAAGGTACGGTTGTATACTTTACGTGTAATCACTGTCCCTATGTAATCCACGTCAACTCAGCGATCATTTCCCTTGCCAATGAATTTACAGCAAAGGGCATCAACTTCATTGCGATCAGTTCCAATGATGTCAAAAATTATCCCGAGGATGCTCCTGACAAGATGAGCATCGTAGCCAAGGTATTACAGTTCCCGTTTCCTTATCTCTATGATGAGAGTCAGGCAGTTGCTCGGGCTTATGACGCAGCCTGTACACCAGACTTTTACCTTTTCGACAATGAGATGAAACTATATTATAGGGGAAGGATTGATGGATCTAGACCAGGAAATGATACACCACTCACAGGCACAGACCTACGTGATGCCATGACAGGAATGCTTGATAATCAACCTGCACCTGAAAAGCAGTATCCTAGTGCTGGATGTAATATTAAATGGAAAGGCTAGATTACACGTAGTCGGATCCCCCATCTAAATGCCCAAACTTTTCTGCGAGCTTATCTAGGTCTTTGGACCAGGGAATCCATTCTTCGGTAAAACCACACCCATGGCAGACGAAGCGATCCACATTTCCACTGGTAAACCAACCCGTAGGAACTTTGTTGGCTGAGTGTCCCACTTTTGCAGGCCCTGGAACACAAATGATATTAGTGGAGCGACACTTGGGACAAATACTTGTGTTTTTCATATGGTAATTATATTAGTAACTGTGTCTCGAAGATCAATTATCCTCTGGCTTTATATCTCCAATTGTATCGTTAAGATCTTTTGTTGCCTTCTTTAGATCTGCTATATCCTTTTCTTTTCCAGACTTCTTAGGTTTCTTCACCACCTTGGGTTTCTCCTTTGACTCAGTTTTATCCTCACTAAATGTAAATCCTTTGGCGTCAGTACCAATGTAGATGGTATCACCGGCAGCATACTCTCCTGTGAGCACTTGTTTTGACATTTCGTTGATAATCTCCTTTTGGATGACCCGCTTTAGAGGACGGGCGCCGAACTGAGGATCATAACCGAGATCGGCAATTAAGTCCATCGCAGTATCTGAAAAATCCATAGAGATCTCTTGCCGGGCAAGACTTTTTCTCACCTTCTTCAGTAGCAATACAGCTATCTTTTTGATCTCCTCCTTTGTCAAGGGTAAAAACATTATCTGCTCGTCGATCCGATTGAGGAATTCAGGACGCAGGTTCTCTTTCAAGGCCTCAAAAACTTCCAGCTTGGTTGTTTCCATTATATCAGCTCGGTGTTCCTCTCCCAAAGCGCCTAGGTCTTCAAAGTTTTCAAGGATTGTGCTGCTTCCCATGTTGCTAGTCATAATGATAAGCGTATTCTTAAAGTTGGCTTCGCGACCCTTGTTATCAGTCAGTCTTCCATCATCCAAGACTTGTAAGAGGACATTGAATGTATCAGGGTGAGCCTTTTCTATTTCATCTAATAGAACGATAGAGTAGGGTCTCCGTCTTACAGCTTCCGTCAACTGACCACCCTCATCATATCCTACATATCCGGGAGGAGCACCCACAAGACGCGATACAGAGTGTTTCTCCTGATACTCGCTCATGTCAATACGGGTTATTGCATTTTCATCATTGAACAAGACCTCGGCAAGTGTTTTGGCAAGTTCTGTTTTCCCTACACCAGTTGGTCCTAAAAAGATAAACGAACCAATAGGACGCTTAGGATCACCTAGTCCGGCCCTGCTTCTACGTATCGCATCAGAGACGGCCGTGACGGCTTCTTTTTGACCGATGAGGCGCTTACCTATTTCATCTTCGAGGCGAAGTAGTTTTTCCTTTTCACTCTTTAGCATCTTGGTTACGGGTATACCCGTCCACCTTGCCACGACCTCTGCTATGTCATTGGCAGTAACCTCTTCATTGGTAAAGCGCGATTCTTCCGGTAATTTATCGAGTTCTTTCTCGGCCTTTTTAAGTTCCTCTTCTTTGGCCTTGAGATCGCCGTACTTAAGCTTGGCTACTTTCTCAAAGTCACTCTCTCGCTCCGCAACTTCCGCTTCATGCTCTAGATATTCTATTTCTTTTTTGATGTTTTGAATTTTATCCACCACATCTTTTTCACTTTTCCAAGCTGCGGATATCGAGTCAAGCCTTTCCCTCGTATTGGCTATTTGCTCGTTGACATTTTTAAGTTTCTTTTCGTCTTTTTCTCGCTTGATGGCCTCACGTTCAATCTCGAGCTGTCTTACCTTTCTGTCCATCTCATCAACCTCCTCTGGGACAGAGTCGAGCTCTAGTCTAAGTTTTGCTCCAGCTTCATCAATAAGGTCGATCGCTTTGTCGGGAAGCTGTCTATCTGTGATATAGCGACTTGACAACTCAGCCGCAGCGACTAGGGCTTCGTCGAGGATATCTATCTTATGGTAAACTTCGTACTTGTCTTGTATACCACGGAGGATGGACACGGTGTCTTCTATAGAAGGTTCGTCTATGTAGACCGTCTGAAACCTTCTCACCAGAGCCTTGTCTTTTTCAAAGTGTTTTTGATACTCATCAAGTGTCGTAGCGCCTATTGTTCTTAGTTCGCCCCTCGCCAAGGCAGGCTTGAGTATATTAGCGGCATCCATGGCTCCATTGCCACCACCGGCACCTATCAGAGTATGTATTTCATCAACGAAAAGAATAACCTCACCGTCTGATGCTTTCACCTCTTTCATTACTGCCTTGAGTCTCTCTTCAAATTCTCCCTTGTACTTTGCTCCTGCAATCAATGCAGAAATGTCTAGTACATAGATTTGTTTTGAGGCGAGCTTCTCAGGAACATCCTGCTTTACTATTCGCCAAGCAATCCCCTCGACAATGGCCGTCTTACCCACTCCAGCTTCACCCACAAGGATGGGGTTATTTTTCTTTCGTCGCGATAAAATGTGAAGGATTCTCCTGATCTCTTCGTCACGTCCGATGATAGGATCGAGCTTTCCGGTTTCTGCCCGTTCATTGAGGTTTATGCCGTATTTATTCAGTGCATTGTACTGATCATCGGCATGCTGGTCAGTGACCTTGCGACCCTTACGGAGATTTTCAATAGCCGCCTTGAGTCCTTTTTCGGTTGCACCCAGATCCTTAAGGATTTTAGATGCCTTGTTCTTACCCTTGAGGATTCCCATCAAGATGAGCTCGACAGATATAAACTCGTCACCAAATTCCTTAAGATACTTCTTTGCGGCACTCAGAGCAGCATTAGAATAAGGAGTAAGAAATTGCTTCTCGACACCCTGCACCTTGGGGTATTTTTCCAGCTCCTTATTAAGTTCTCGTCTTAGAAGGGTTAGGTTGATGTCTAGCTTTTTCAAGAGAAACTCAACAAGTTTCTCATCTACTTGCATGATTCCCTTGATCAAGTGTGGAGTGTCTACCCCCTGTTGATCCAGATGTCCTGCAATTTTCTGCGCTTCGAGGATAATCTCCTGCGCTTTTATGGTAAAATTATCGTACGTCATTTTAAGTATATTACGGTAGAATAGTTATCAAATATATGTCCATAGTTGAATAATTCAATTTTGACGGAAATAATGACATGTGCAGGACACGATAGAAGCCATTTTGTCAATGGTGTCAGGCAGCATTATTGGCTTTAGGGTACCTCTATATACCCCATTCACTAGTTGAACAAAATCCCAATGAGATTTCGAACTAAACTACTATCGGCTAAAGACCGATAGGTTTGATTTCGCCTAAAGGCGACTAAAGTTACTTTACAGTTGTGAATTCTTCGTTCTCATTTCCATTGTTATCTTGATTTTTGATGTATCCCATTATTACTTCATCTGTTATATTTCCTGATGTAGCTACAAAATACCCTCGTGCCCAAACGTGCCGACCCCAGAATAATCTTGATATCTGTTTATTCTCCTGCATTAGTTTGTACGAACTTTTACCCTTCAAATACTGGACTAACTTTGAAATGGCTAAATGTGGAGGTACACTAACAAACAGGTGAACATGATCTCTCGAAACATGTCCACGTATTATCTCAACATCTTGTCGTTTACATATCTCTCTTACTAATTCTCGCACCCGTATTCCAACCTGGCCTCCCAATACTTCCTTCCTATACTTTGTGATCCATACCATATGGTATTTACAGTCGTATGTTGTATGTGATGTCTTTCGGTAATTCTGTACCACACAAAAATATAAAACTAAAGTCTTCGCCTAAAGGCGAGGGATTTTCCCACAGAGTGAGGCATTAATTTTTTTGACTTCATACTTCGTTAAATTTCAGTCGAATAGCAAAGGCTATGTTCCCTCAATTTGCCTTGTCTAAAGCCAAAATAATTTATTTTTGACGAGAACGAAGACGGTACTATCGATGCAGGTGACAGCGTAATGGATGGAGTAGAGATATATCTGGTGGATGGCGGAGTCCGAGTGGATTCTGTTATGTCAAACGACTTGGGAGAATATCTTTTTGAAGATGTGCCGTCACAGGACTATGAATTGGAAGTTAATGTTACCGATCTAAACTCTGGCGATGGGCCATATGTAAACTTTGTCCTTGTGGAGCTCAGGGGTTGTGATAATGAAGCCACGGTTGATTTTCTAATCCACAATGATTGCCTAATTATAGAGACGTTTATGTCAGACATGCTGTGTTATGGAGAGTCTATAATGATTGGAAATGAGGAAATTATAAGAGACACTGTTTTTGTGCAAAACCTTATATCAGCTCAAGGGTGTGACTCCATTAACAATGTCGACATTTCTTTCTTTGATGAAATCACCTATGACATTGATGTGGTTAATTCTTGTTTCGGAAAGAACAATGGAAAGATAGAAGTAAATAATGTAAACGGAGGCCAAGGTCCATTTAGTTATTCATTGGATGGTATCACCTATGTTCCTGGTAGCGATTTTTCTTCGCTTACAGACAACAACGGATACACCCTATATTTTCAAGATGCGAGCAACTACAATTACTCGGAGATGCTAGTGATTACTGAGTTGGACGAAGTGGTATTTGATGCAGAGGCGTTATCGACAGGTTGTGTGCCATGCGTTACTCAAGGGCACTAATTTAAATAAGTTCTTTGAATTATGGAGTAACAAAACTGTAGATAAGATGGAGAGGCTCTGAAATATGAGTGGACCTCCCATAAGTTTGCTACAACTTTTGAAACCCCCAGATGGTGCTGTCCTTTCAAGGGATTGGTATTGAGCGATCTGGAAACGGTATGGCACGAAAGTGAACTATATCAAGGTGTTTCTATGGAAGATGAACGAAAGTGAACCGTCCGATGAAGTGTCGAAAATAACCCAGTAAGGAGGTCATTTTTTTTGATTACTATGAATACTGCTGGATAGACGCTGTCGATAATCAATGTTTTGGCGGGATAGAGAGAAGTATGTTCGTTGGAAGCGAATAGACCTGACTAAAACCTTAGCAGTAGATCAGGTTGCCAGCCAGTATATAGGCGGCATGAGCCATAGAAAGGCTTATCTACGGAACAGGGGAATCTACCCATCGATGATAAGGGAACGACTATATATTGAAGGTCAAATACCGAAGCGATGGAGTAGTGGCGGATCTACTCGTATTAGCGAAAAGTGCCAAATTAATCCACTCGAAAGTTTGGATGAGTGAAGGGGTAGACAATTTCATAACTCTGCTGTCAACTTTGATATATTTCGGAGGAAGAACGGTAATACACTATGAAGTTGAAGAGCCGTATGAATCGAGAGGTTCACGTACGGTTCTGTGAGAGGTTTTGGGGTGCAATTCCCCCTTACCTACTCGTCATGATGAGAATGAGGGTGTTATTACACTCCAGAACGTGGGTGGAGGATTGCCTCCGTATAATTATTCTATTGATGGTGTGAATTTCACCAACGATCCGGAATTTATAAATCTGGCTCCTGATAACTACGAGATGATCGTGCAAGATGCCAACTATTGCGAAGTGAGTCAGCAGCTTACGATAGAGGAAATCGAAGAGCTGAGTATAAGTGTCTTCTCTGAGGACATCACATGTTACAGTGAAACAGCCTCATTGGAAATATTGGTCCAAGAAAGCCAGAATTACGACATCCTGTGGTCAACAGGCAGTGAACGGGCAGCAATTAGTGTTGGTGAAACGGGTGTATATCAAGTCTCTGTTATAGGAGAGTGTGATACTCATACTGAGGAAATCATTGTGGAGTCTGAGGCACCACTTGACAAAGCATTTTATGTACCTAATGTATTTAGTCCCAACAATGATGGGCAAAATGATACTTATGCATTTAGTCTGGTGGACCAAGCCGAAATATAAATAGAGAAGTTTGAGATTTTTGACCGATGGGGAAATATGGTTTACTACTCAGATGGTGATAACGTAGAGTGGGATGGTAAGTTTAAAGGGCGCATGTTGTCATCGGCGGTATATGTCTATCAGATCCGGGCAATTGTCAACTATTGCCACGAGAGTGGTGAGGTATATAAGATGGGTGACTTGACCCTGATTAGATAGTTAAGGACTGAGTCGTAGAATAAAAAAAATGCCGAGGAAAACTCCTCGGCATTTTTAGTTATTTAGGGGTAGTATTATGATTTTCCTAAAAAGTTGTTTACTGCTTTCTCAGCACGTTCAACTACATTGTAGTTGATTTTATACGAAACGAGCTTTCCACTTTTCTCAGCATTTACAATTCCAGCTAGTCGCAGAATCTTTAAATGTTGTGAAGTAATAGATTGTTCGATTTGTAGTGCTTTGTAGATCTTATTCACATTGATATTTCCGCTGTCGTCGATAAATTTCAATATCCTAAGTCTAAGGGGATGGGCCAGAGCACGCATGAGCTCATTCGAAACATGCAGTTTCTCTGCATTGAAAATAACCTTAGTCTTTCTCATAAGTTTTTCTTATTTCCTATTTTGTAGTGTGACCTTGAGAGCAAATATGAAATAAAAAATCCTTATATCAAAGAAATATTACAAAAAATTGTCATTTGTAACTCCCTGATATAAGGATTGCGGTTTCTTATGTCGTCTTATGATAAAGACAGGTTGGTTTTTTAGTGTAAATTACTCTAAATCAATACTATCAGTTTTTGTGGTTAAAGTAATCTTTTACCCAACAAGCTCTTCTACCAATCTTGATATCTGAGCGAGCCTTTCCTTGTCTAACGAATAGTAAATAAACTTACCTTGTCTCTCGGTAAAAACAACGCCTGCTCTTCTCAAAATGGCGAGGTGCTGGGAAGCTACTGACTGTTCCAATCTCAACTTGATATATATATCGGTTACAGTCATAGTCTCCGAATCCTCGAGAATATCGATGATTCTTTGACGCAATTTATGATTTACAGCTCTGAGGACAAGTACTGCTTTCCTCAAATCTGCGTAATCTAATTGAACTTCCTTCCCTCCTTTTTTAAGAATAACAGTTTCGTTTTTCTTGTTTCTCATAGGAAATAATTTGAATGTTCTTGCAATACGGCATTATATAAACCAAAACTGTACCAATTTTGAAAAGACTGTCGTGGGTGCAATAAAACACTCTTCACATATATAAAAATTATATATATAATAACCTGTATACTAAGTGTTAGTTCCCTAGGCGAGCAAGTTTTTTTTTGGAGTAGTAATATTTGGTTCTTTGATATACTGAGGAATAAAAGAGGCTATATTCTCAAAAGAAGAATCCAGGAACTTCTGATAGGCGATATCACACATTGATGAAGCCGATAGATGAGCATCACTTTTCATTAATGAATCGTATTGAAGTAAAGCAATAGATTTTTTGGCACCACTACCAGCGACATGCCACGTCCTACCATCCCTATATGACGAAAATGAGTCCTCGCCTAGAATTAAGGGATGCGCTCGTTCAAGCTCCTCCAGATGACCATCGTATATGGCAACATAAACTTCAGATCGACGAGCATCTACCATAGGTAGAAGCAAATCATTGGGTTTTACCCGAGCCCGTAGACTCATCGCAAGTAGATATAAGGCACTGACACCTATAAGAGGAACACCTAGACCATAGCAATATCCCTTAGCAGCACTCAGACCTACCCTTAAACCAGTAAATGAGCCTGGACCACTACAGACAGCAACTGCGTTAAGGTCTTCTAGGGAAATACCGCTCTGCCTCAGGCAAGTGTCTACAAGAAGTGTTAGCTCTCTGCTGTGAGAAAAGTCATCATTTGCTATACACGAGGCAGCAATCTCTCCTTCAACAGACAATGCAACCGAACACTTTTCGGATGAAGTTTCAATACACAGTATTCTACTCAAGATTATCCCTTTTTAAGTATAGAACTATAGGCTTTATCATCATTAAGGATTCTTATTGCCTCCTCCACTTCAGGATCATTGCGTAATCTTTGTTGCGCTTTGCCCTCTTGAAAATAGTACCTAGTTGCCATCTCTTTCTCAATGGCGGATACTATGAACGGCTGATACTCCTGTAAATAGGTGGCACTCTTGCTTCCAATGTTAGCGATGAGTGACTCGAGCTGAGACACTACAGCAGGATCGTCTGCAGCCTCTTTAGCTGTAGAAAGTTTCTTTGTCAATTCAGAGTCAGGAGTATAATTTTCGGTGTTGACAAAACGCACAAAATCTTGATAATCGCTGAATTGATATTCTCCCAAAGCTCCTATGCTGTCTACATTTCGAGCATAATTATTGACATACTTGAAAACCATGTGATCTTTTAGCAGAGACTTAACAAAGTCGGGCGTCTTGATCGCATCTAATTTAATATCAGGAGACACGCCCCCTCCATCGAGAACCTCTCGCTTGTTACGTGAGTAGAAAACCGCCCGCTGATCATCAGGTATGTCCTTGGGTTCTCCGTTTTCATACTCAACAGACTGTATACATCTGCCACTGGGGATATAGTACTTTGATATTGTCAACTTTACTCTCGAGTTGTATCCTACATCTGCGGTATTCTGCACGAGACCCTTTCCATATGAACGCTGTCCTATAAGTACACCTCTGTCAAGATCCTGAATTGTGCCCGAGACAATTTCTGATGCTGAAGCGGACTTCTTATTTATTAGTACTGCGAGATTTATCCCCTCGTCGGTGGCAGCACCCCGAGTCTTATAGTATTTATCTCGGTCCCTGACCTTTCCTTTGGTACTGACCACCACTTCGTCTTTTCCAACAAATACATTGCTTACGTTGACAGCCTCTCTCAAAAGACCTCCACCATTTCCACGTAGATCTAGTATGACCCCCTGTAGATCCGGGTTTTGTGATTTCAGATCTCGCAAGGCCTTTGCAATGTTTTGACCGGCATTCATGGTAAATGTGGACAAAGCAACATAAGCTACATTGTCGGAAACCATACCACTGTAGGGCACATTGGGTACTTCCACCAAAGCTCGGGTAAGCACCACGTTCTCAGTCGTTCCACCGACCTTCTTCACTAGAAAGGACACATCAGTCCCGATTGTACCACGAACTACTCGATCTAAGTCTTCACGACTCTTACCGCTCGTGCTTTCGCCATTTACTTTTAGGATCTGATCACCAGCACGTAGACCCGCCTTATAAGCAGGACCGTCAATAATGGGTTCCATAATGGTAACGACCCCATCAACAATACCTGTAACGGCCCCGATGCCGCTATATTGACCATCCGTATTGATACGATAATGCTCTACCTGTGCCTCTGAAATGTAGTTGGTATAAGGATCTAGTGAACCCAGCATGGCATCCACACCTGTGCGCATTAGTGCAGAAGGGTCGAGGTCATCGACATAGTTGGTATTTATCTCCTTGTATATATTGACGAAAATATCAATGTTTTTTGATATTTCATACAGCTTATCGTTCTTCACTGTAATGGCAGCAGTACCCATGAAAAATACTAGGACAATAGCCACGAGTCGTGCTTTTTTGCTTATGTGAATGTTTTTCATCTTAAATGTTTATTGTGCAATGTCTTATAAAACGAAAGTATGGGGTGAAATAATATTTATTAACTACTTGAGGAAGTCATTAATGACACCGAACAATTCTTGTGGCTTTTCGGCATGTACCCAATGTCCAGCCTCCATTATTGTTACAATCTCAGCCAGAGGGAATAAGTTGCGTATAATGGAGAAATCTTCATCGGCAATGTATGGGGATTTACTTCCTCTGATAAATAGAGATCGAGAATTGTATGGATATTTAGATTCGATGGAAGTAAGGATGGAATTGTAATTGTCTATTATCACAGGTAAATTCACTTTCCACACAAAGCCGCCCGCTTTTTTTCTGCTTAGATTTTTTAAAAGGAACAAAACAACACCCTCGTCCTCAATATATTTTTTAAGGTGGTCCGCAGCATCGGTTCTACTATGTAGGTTGCTTAGATCCAAGCCCAATAAGGCATTGAAGATAACCTCATGACCAAGTAAGTACTCTTTGGGTGAAATATCTATAATTATTAAGTCCCGAACAAGATCAGGCATATCTAACGCCAACTGCATTGCCACTTTCCCCCCCATGGAGTGACCCACTAGCGTTACGGCGCCGAGCTGAAGATCTTCAATAAGCCTGATGGTATCTGCAGCCATAAGCTGATAGGTGATTTGATCGGTATGTGGTGAGCGGCCGTGATCGCGGAGATCTGGCAAAACAACCTTGTATCCGAGACCGGCCCACTTTTTTGCCAAAGTGTTCCAATTGTCCTTGCTGCCTAGGAGACCGTGAAGGATCATAATGGGTTCACCGTTGCCATGGGATCTGAAGTCTAGGGAAACTGCATTACCCACAGAACTAGTGAGTGGTTTTTTCTTATTCATTGACTGTGCAATATAAAACCATATTCTTATCACAATGTTGGCTCCTTGATTCTTAATTTAGATACTTGGATTATAGGGTGATCAATAATGATAAGCAGATTTGGAAATTCTGCGTTTATGGCTTGCTGAAGAATCTGCGATTTTTTGAGCCAGTTCTATTATTGCTGTTGATACATGATAAGGTCTCATTTTTTGAGATCGGCTTATTATATGCCATAAGAGAGGGTGTCGTTTACATATTTGAGATACCAAGCGGTGTAATAGCTGATATATATGGAAAGCGTAACACACTGGCAGCGGGCTTTATATTCTACATTGTATCCTTCGTTATTTTCTTTTTTTCGACCACATTCATACAGTATGGTTTTGCATTTATTTTCTACGGCCTTGGAGAAGCTTTTAGATCTGGGTGTCACAAGGCAATGATCCTTGATTATCTCGACCACAAGTCATGGTTTACGCACAGGACTTACGTTTATGGTCGTACTCGGTCATTTTCAATGTTAGGGTCGGCGAGTTCATCAATATCGTTGGTTTTTCTGGCCTATTGGTTGGGAGACCCCAAAGAGCTGTTTCTTATTTGCATTGTGCCCTATCTGCTAGACTTTATTCTCGTCCTTTCTTACCCCTCTTACCTTAATGATAGGACTATGGACACATTGAGTATTGGCACAATATGGAAGGAAATGGTAACAAAGATGAACAGTCTAGGCTCTAATCTAAAATCAAACAAAACCTTGTTGTCAGGGGCCATCTTTGATGGGACAGTAACTATTACGAAAGACTATGTCCAGGTAATATTGGTCTTAAGTTTTATAGGAGCAATAGCCATTGGTGATGACCATGATCGAATACTAGAAGTGGCCTTGGCAATCATCTATGGAACTATGTATCTTATAAGTGCTTATGGATCAAGAGTAGTATATAAGGTAATGAAATATGCCCCGGCAACCCAATGGATGAATAGATCATTGGCCCTTATGGTAATTCTACTGTTGTTGATAGGACTTTCCCTAAGGGGTGAACTCTATATTATTGCCACAGTCGGGGTGGTAGGTTTATTTATTGTCAAGAATATAAGGAGGCCAATATTTGTGGATGTAATATCAGGTGCTATAAAAAAGGATGAAAGAACCACCGCCCTGAGTGTCGAGAGTTTTTTGAAATCAATATTTATTGTAACGATGGCCCCAGCATTTGGGTGGGTAGCGGATTATTCACTGGTAGCTGCTTTCATAACTATTGGAGTGGTAGTTTTCTTCTTGTATTTCACAATAAAAATTCCTCATTCTACACCAGTGCTGAACAAATAATGAATAACTTCATTAAGCAAAGGGTAAAGAACACAATATTGTTGATCGAATAATCAAAGAACTTTGTTTAAAAAGAAAGGAAGCTCTCCATATATAATTGCAGGTCCATGTAGCGCTGAGACAGAAGAGCAAGTAATGGATACGGCTATAGCATTGAAAAAAATCGATCGTGTACAGCTGTATCGGGCTGGAATATGGAAACCACGCACTCGACCAGATTCATTTGAAGGAGTAGGGAAAAAGGGGCTTCCGTGGTTATCTCGGGTGAGCCAAGAACTGGGTATTCCCGTCACAGTAGAAGTAGCCAAGGCATCACATGTGGAAAAATGTCTCCAGCACAAAATCGATGTCTTGTGGATCGGAGCCCGTACGTCCGTAAATCCGTTCATTGTACAAGAGATATCAGATGCCCTAAAGGGAGTGGATATACCCGTCATGGTTAAGAACCCGATAAACCCAGATCTCTCACTTTGGCTGGGTAGCGTAGAACGTATCGAGAAGGCAGGTGTTCAACATGTCTGCGGGATTCACAGAGGTTTTTCATTTGTAGGAGAGAAGCGATTTCGGAATCGACCCCAATGGCAGATACCTCTCGAGTTTAAAAGGCAACGACCAGACTTAGCGCTTATCAATGATCCTAGTCATATATGTGGGAGAAGGGATATCCTACAGACGGTAGCCCAAAAGGCCATGGACCTTAACTTTGATGGCCTGATGATTGAGTCGCATATTGATCCAGATAGCGCATGGAGTGATGCAGCTCAGCAGATAACACCTGAAGCACTGGAGAAACTCCTGAATGGACTAGTACTGAGAGAGGACTTTGAAGACGATCAGCCAATGCAGAGCCAGCTAGAGTATCTACGGAGGGAAATCGACCACTTGGATGATGAGATCATTCACCTGCTGGCGAATAGAATGAACATTTCAAGGCAGATCGGAGTGTATAAAAGAGATACCAATATGACTATTCTACAAAGGAAACGCTGGAATGACATCATTGAACGATGTACAGCTCAAGCCCATTCCAATCAACTGAGGGAGGAGTTTTTGAAAAACTTAATATCAGTAATCCACGATGAGAGCATCGATCAGCAGGAGGAGATCTTTAGGGAAGAAGAAAACACGGTCAAAGATTAATTGTTTTGACAATTATTATTAAAACAAGCATTATTTGTCTTCATATATTTCTGTAACCTCAGACTTCAACCACTTATCCAGAATCTTGTATATTTTTTTCCTCTCACGGTTTTCAAATGATTTAATTCTTGTCGTGTGATTTCCACCCTTCTTAGTCATTAAAAGGGCATTCTGCTTTTCATGAGGCACGTAGCCACATGCAGACCACGGATCTTCTTCTCCCTGAATATATAACACCTTATCACCATGATGATACAACCACACCCGTACTCTTTTCAAATAATCAGCATTAAAACTCAGGTCCTCTCCTTTTGGTCCAAAGGTGTCGTTGTCAAAATCTTCCAATTCTTCTATTAGATCCTTGATATGATAGTGAATGAAACCATAGTATCCATTCTCTCTCATAAACTGATAGAAAGAAGGCTCAAAGTACTCTATGGTCTTATCGGAGTAAAAGTCAAATCCGACGACCGTATTCAATAATTCAAATGTCTCTTGCGGACTTTCATTTCCCGTTACCTTGGCACAGTCGTGTCCCCACTGAAAGAGAGAAAAGGTAAATTCCAGTACAGCATACTCAAAGGCAGCCGCCGTTCCCACCCTATTAAATGTAAGGCTATCGGCCAGTGCTAGACTATCAACCATAGGTATGATATCCTCTCGTTGGTGCAAGGCGTTCCTCTGAAAGATGGCTAAGGCCGACTGGCAATCATCACTGCCTTGGGCGAGAATATGGTCATCACAACGTTCGTCTTCCCGGGCTTTTGGTAGCGGAGCAACATAAGCCACAGTTGCCTTGACATCTTTTGGATACTTTGAACGATAAATGAGAGATGTTGTTCCGCCCTTACTGATACCAGTAGAGATCCATTCTTTACAATATATTTTCCCAAATAAATTCCTGATACGATGCAAGTCCTCCATCGCCTGATCATTTGTGAGGAAATCGTAGTCAAAATTACTTTTAGGTACAGATTCACCAAAAAACCTATACTCGACGATTAATTGATTTGCTTTCAGCATGTCAGATAACTCATATTGACGGTCACGGGCGCTGTATCCCTCGGTGACAAATATCACGGGAGCCTTCTTGTCATAGTGAGACAGAAAAACCCTTTGCTTAAATGTGCCTTGACTAGTATCATCATGATCTAGTGGTTGCTCAATCATTATTTCATACTCTTGCAAATAGTGATCCGCAGTATTAATTTTTTTTACACTGATGCCAGGAATCTTCTTCATGAGCAGTTCGCTAATGTCGTTTTGAGAAGAACCGACTACAACTGATAGAAAAAGGACGAGAAAACAATGAACGACTTTCATGATACTAGTGTTTTGGTTTTCAAAGATATACGGTTATGTCTTTATTGGTAAATATGAATTGTAAAATGCATTATATTTGCCGTCCAATAATTTGGTCGCGTGGCCGAGCGGTTAGGCAGAGGTCTGCAAAACCTTGTACAGCGGTTCGAATCCGCTCGCGACCTCGAAAAGAAAAGACCTTGACTCAAATTTTGAGTTGAGGTCTTTTTACTAATGGGATGTTGTTCACGCGGATTCGAAACTATACTCCACTTCGTGGTTTCCTTACTTGAAGACCACACGGGTCTTCATCCCGATCCAAGATGGATCGGGAATCGTTCGGTCATGCTCATGACCTCATCAAGCGAACTTTACGTAGTAAAGCTAATGTCCGAGTGACATTAGGCGTAGATGATCGCGAAGAGACAGCAAAGGAAGCGTACGCAATAAAAACAGAAACTCACTGTAAAAGGTGAGTTTTACTATTTCTCTTGTGTTGAAAAACCACTGGTGAATGTGCATGTGACAGCAGGAGATATTCGCCCATGTGATGGGACTAGGCAGCTATTTGCACAACACCTTAAAAAAGGACCCACGAAGCTTACATCGACATTTCTATCAATGGTAAACCTTCCGTCTTTTTCAATCAATTGTGAACTACCCTGATATAACCTATCACCGTCTTGTTTAAAGACCAGTTCTGTTATCTGTTCTTCACCTTCTGTAGAATACTTGTACTCGATCCATAATCTATCATCTTCAAAATGGCCGTTATACAGTTTTCCTTAAAACGCATCGGTCATACCGTCATCAAGAGACATCTCTCCATAAATTTTCCCTGGATTAGTGGATATTAATTGAATCATAGCATTCCCCGCACGCTTGCGTCGGGTGTCTCGTGTAGTTAGTATTTTTAGGAAAGGAAGATGAACATATTGTAAAGAGCCACAATAAGAGTTTGTTGTTATACCATATTGTATGTCCTGTACATTTTCTGATACAGAGTGTACCGATGTATTGACCCAAGAAGGTTGTAAATACGATAAAAAGTATAACAGCAATTGAGACCTTCCGACACCATCCAGAAGTGAAAAAGAAGTTATGGGGCGGAAAGTTTTGGACAAGCGGCTATTATATAAATACGGTGAGTCAATATGGGAATGCAGAAATGCTTATGAAATATGTACAAAACCAAGGAAAAGAATACAAACAAATATATCGCAATCAACTGGACCTTTTTGGGTGAGAGGGAAGTGATACCCCGTCCGCTTGCGGCGGGGTAGTTCATTTCTTTTGTGTTGCTGGTATTAATATCTATAATACTCAGGTTTGTAAGGCCCTTCTACCTTCACACCGATGTATTCAGCTTGATCGGGTGTCAGCTCCTCTAGATCTACACCGATCTTAGCAAGGTGTAATCGAGCTACTTTCTCATCAAGATGCTTAGGAAGCATGTAAACATTGTTTTCATACTTGTCGGTATTTTGCCATAACTCGAGTTGTGCCAATGTCTGATTGGTAAATGAGTTTGACATTACAAATGATGGATGACCTGTAGCACATCCAAGGTTTACAAGGCGCCCTTCAGCTAATATGATGATGTCTTTTCCATCTATCGTGTATTTATCCACTTGCGGCTTTATTTCGTCTTTGGTATTTCCATAGTTACCATTGAGCCAAGCCATGTCTATCTCATTATCAAAGTGGCCAATATTGCATACCACTGTCTTATCTTCCATCGCTCTGAAGTGCTCTTCTTTGATAATATTATAATTACCCGTAGCAGTCACTATTATATTGGCTTCTTTGACAGCGTCGATCATCTTTTTTACTTCAAATCCATCCATGGCAGCCTGGAGTGCACATATCGGATCTATCTCAGTAACAATCACACGACAACCAGCTCCTCTCAGTGATGCAGCGGATCCCTTTCCTACATCTCCATAACCACCTACGACAGCAACTTTACCTGCCATCATAAGATCAGTAGCTCTACGAATGGCATCCACACATGACTCCTTACACCCATACTTATTGTCAAATTTAGACTTGGTCACACTATCATTGATGTTGATCGCGGGGATAGGCAAAGTACCATTCTCTACCCTTTCATAAAGTCTATGTACACCAGTTGTTGTCTCCTCGCTCAGTCCCTTGATTCCAGAAACCAGCTCAGGAAATTTATCTAAGACCATGTTGGTCAAATCACCACCGTCATCCAATATCATGTTGAGGGGCTTGCCATCAGGGAAAGCAAATAATGTCTGCTCGATACACCATTCAAATTCTTCTTCGTTCATTCCTTTCCAAGCATAAACAGGAACACCAGACTCCGCAATGGCTGCTGCGGCATGATCTTGAGTAGAAAAAATATTACATGAAGACCATGTAACTTCCGCTCCTAAATGCACCAATGTTTCTATTAATACTGCAGTCTGGATTGTCATATGAAGACAGCCGGCTATTCTCGCGCCGGCAAGGGGTTTAGAATCACCATACTCTTCTCTTAGTGACATCAAACCGGGCATTTCTGCCTCAGCAAGTTCGATTTCTTTTCTTCCCCAGTTTGCTAGGGCGATGTCTTTTACTTTGTACTTAACTTGAGTGTCCGTAATCATCTTATCTAAGTTTTTAAAATTTTGCGCAAAGGTACGTTATTTGATTGTCTATATTTTAAAATAACGGCTGTCGTGTGGATAACAAAATGACTTTGGGGAGCTATATCCATCGTTAGTCGCAGGGTGTAGGGTGAGTGAGGCTCATATTGCTCACGATGAGAGTATAATTGAATTGTGCAATTGTTATGCACATGGAGATGTTAATTTAATACAGGCTCGATCCATTGAAAGAAAATGAAGTCCGTTGCCTGATACTCATAGATTAAAACTGCTTCAGCTCCAGAGGAGCGATATGTTTATCGTCATTATCATGTTTTGAGTAACAAAAACCGCAGAGCGGTGACACCTTATCTGCTACCTTAATTTATAATGTAGTATAGTCATATTTTGCCAAGGAGAATCATGTGGATAACAAAAGTGTGTAGAACAAATTGCACTTTTTGATAGAAAAACAGATTTGTCGACTATCCCAATATTCACAATTTCATTATTGGATCTAACCGCAAGGGGCGCAAAGATAGTATGCAAAGGACGCTATTGACTGATTTTGTAGAATTTGGTCTCCTTGCGGTAATAAAAGATATAATCCATACGAAGTCAGTACGATATATTGAGGCAAAGCTGCATTTGTGCAATTTGTTATGCATACACAGCTATTGACCTACTAAGGTTCTTCTTATTTCTTCCAGTTTTTGAGCTTCAATTGTCTCTCCTATTCTATGCAGTAGATTAATGTGTGTGGTGAGGTATGATATCTTTGTTTTATCCTTCTCCCTAAGATACTCTAACCAAGGCAGCGCTTTTCTGAGGTAGTTCTCAGATCTTACCTTTCCCATATACATGTTTACGATACCGAATATCCGTTGATCTCCTCCTTTGTCTTCCTTCCATAATCCATTGCGAGTCACATCATCAATGTGAGCTAACAAGAAGTCCCATTCCTTCATTTTAATATACCGAAGGGCAACGAGTCGCGACCATAGTGACCGGCTATTGTTAAACTTATACGTCCCTAGTAGTTCTATCAATTTTTTTTCATCCTCGTCTGAGCTATTATTGGGATGTAGCTTAGCATCATTCTCAAGAGTACCGACTGCCTTGTCAAAGTCATCATAGAATTTTTGGTCCACTAGCTCTCCTGGTCTATGGTCGTATAAGGTGGACGCATTGGCTAATAAATGGACATAGTGTCGCGATAACGGGTCTTTCAAATAGATCGTGACAAACTGCCAATGATCTGGGGTCAACAGTGCAATAGGGTCAAGGGTATCAAGGTATTTCTTCACGACCTTTTGAGCCTTCCGGCGGTCTTTTGATAAATTGAGTGCTCTAAGGTATTTTCTGACAAGGGAAAAATCTGGGGCAGCCGTTGTATTGTACTTTCGAGCCAAGTCTACAAGATTCTCCCCTGGTGTACGAGATAGTTTGCTAAACTCCAAAAACATAGCAGGATCTTTTACGGCACCTACGATTTTGTGGACAATCTCCCCATGGTATTCAATAAACAGTAATGTAGGATATCCTCTTACTTTATACTTCTCCGCTATTTGTATACCAAGGTCTTTCTCCATATTGAGCTTGACATTGATAAAATACTTATTGAAGTAATCTCCTACATCTTTTTGATTGAATACCTGGCGCTCCATCATTTTACAAGGACCACACCATGAGGTATAACAATCAAGAAATATGAGCTTCTCTTCTTTTCCAGCTAAGTCAAGCGCCTCTTGCCATGAATCTATATCTCTAAATACGACACCCTCTTGCCCATAAACAAGCTGACTGATCATCAGGCACATGATAACAAAGAAGACTCTAGACATCGATATTGGCATACTTAGCATTGGCTTCTATGAAGGCCCTACGTGGTGGTACTTCATCACCCATGAGCATTGAGAATATCCTATCAGCATCTGCTGCATCCTCGATGGTCACTTTACGAAGAATTCTTTCTTCTGGATTCATCGTTGTTTCCCACAACTGATCAGCATTCATCTCTCCAAGGCCCTTGTACCTTTGTGTTTTTACACCTGAGTCATCTTTACCATTGGAGTAGGTTTCTATTGCGCTGATTCTTTCTTCTTCATTCCAACAATAGACGGATTTCTTTCCCTTCCTTACCTGATAGAGCGGAGGTGCAGCTATAAATACATGACCGTTCTCGATGAGAGGTTTCATATATCTAAACATGAAAGTTAATATTAAGGTAGTAATATGACTACCATCTATATCTGCATCACACATGATAACGACCTTATGATATCTTAGTTTTTCCATGTTGAGAATGCGCTCTCCATCTTTCTCTTCGATACTCACACCCAACGCTGTAAACATGTTTTTTATCTCTTCATTCTCATAAATCTTGTGTTCCATGGCTTTTTCAACATTGAGGATCTTACCTCTCAGTGGAAGGATGGCTTGGAAGAATCTGTCCCTACCCTGCTTAGCAGTTCCACCTGCAGAATCACCCTCTACAAGGAATATCTCAGATTCGATAGGATCCTTGGAACTACAATCTGATAGTTTCCCTGGTAGTCCAGTCCCGGTGAGAACATTTTTCCGCTGAACCAATTCGCGCGCCTTTCTGGCCGCATGCCGAGCTGTCGCGGCGAGGATTACTTTGTTTACTATGCGTCTGGATAATTTAGGGTTTTCCTCGAGATAGATTTTCAGTGCATCACCTACTGCTCTTGATACGATTCCTGTCACCTCGGCATTTCCCAGCTCCCCTTTGGTCTGTCCTTTAAACTGTGGCTCCGGTACTTTTACGGATACAATGGCTGTCAGTCCTTCTCTAAAATCCTCACCACTAATGCTAAACTTCAACTTAGAGAAAAACCCATTGTCGTTTCCATACTTGGTAAACTCACGATTGACAGCTCGTTTAAATCCACTTACGTGGGTTCCACCATCCCGAGTGTTTATGTTATTGACAAATGAATAGATGTTTTCTGAAAACCCAGTATTGTATTGTAGGGCCACCTCGACTTCAACATTCTCCTCCTTACCTGTAACATGAATTGGAGTCTCGATGAGGGGAGTCCTGCTTTCATCAAGGTACATCACAAATTCCTTCAATCCTCCTTCAGAGTAGAAATCTTCCTCCCTAAATTCAGTATCCTCACCAGATTCTCTCTCATCAGTAAGCTTCAATTTGAGGCCCTTGTTAAGATACGAAAGTTCCTTGAGCCTGTTGCCCAATGTATCGAATCTATAAACCAATTCATCAAAGACCTCAGCGTCAGGCTTGAAGGTGACATAAGTCCCTCTAATGTCGGAGTCTCCTTGTTCTACCACTTCGGTGGTTGGCTTCCCTTGGCTGTATTCCTGAGTATAATATTTTCCGTCACGGTGTACGGTAGCTTTTAGTTGACTTGATAAGGCATTGACACATGACACACCCACACCATGAAGTCCGCCAGATACTTTATAGGTATCCTTATCAAATTTTCCACCGGCATGCAAAACAGTCATTACTACCTCTAGGGCTGATTTCTGCAGCTTGTCATGCATACCGACCGGAATCCCCCGCCCGTTGTCCTTCACGGTAATGGAGTTGTCAGTATGTATCACAACATCAATGGTGTCACAGTAACCTGCTAAGTGCTCATCAATGGAGTTATCAACTACCTCCCACACCAGATGATGAAGGCCCTTGTGATCAGTACTACCAATGTACATGGCAGGTCTCTTCCTGACCGCCTCTAGTCCTTCAAGTGCTTGTATATTATTAGCACTATAGTTTCCCTTTTTCTCCGTCATAGTTAATATTATATGTCAGTGCAGTGGGTGTAATTTCCTGCAACAAGGTCCTCGTGATTTGCCTCTGACTATTGATTAAAGAATAATATTTGCAAGCTTAAATATTCAAGTTATAAAAGTACGAAATTAAAGGGTGAAATTGTAATAATTCAATGTCCAATTTGCCCTCAATTATCGGTCCTGTTCTTCAACAAATAGAGGGTTTTTACGGTTCACAATAAAGATTTAAAAGGACACTATCTTTGCACCGATAAAATGCTAACAACTCTTGCCAATATTCAATCTCCATAATATAGAGAAACTGCCTGATTTGGCTGCCGATCTCATTTCTTCTCTTCATCATAAGGTCATCCTATTGAATGGTGAATTAGGTGCCGGCAAAACCACTTTAGTCAAGGAATTGGTCAAGCAACTCGGATGTGATGAAGATGTAACAAGTCCGACATTCTCAATTGTCAATGAGTATAAAACAAAGGACGACTCAAGAATCTACCACATAGACCTTTATCGTCTAAGCACCTGTGATCAATGCCTAGAAATAGGTTTGGACGAATATTTGTATTCAGGCGATTATACTTTTGTTGAGTGGGCGGAAAGGATGTCTGGTATGGAACCTGATAATTATCACACCATAGACATTGAGACATTACTCACCGGAGAAAGGATAATTACATTATCTTAATGAATTGATTAAGGAAAGTATTGTTAATAACTTCAATGTTTAATATTCTAAGCAATGGGAGAAGACATTAAGAAGTTTTCATTTTCTGAGTATTTCACCGAGGAACAATACAAGACTCAGGTGGAAACCCTCGAAAGGAAATCTTCAAAGAAGGATGTGGTCATTGGCATTCCTAAGGAAATATTTGATGGTGAGAATCGTGTAGGGCTGGTACCTAATTCCATCCGAACTTTAGTAGGTTATGGTCATAAGGTTATAGTCGAAGAAGGAGCTGGTGATGAGTCCAATTTTTCTGATCATGATTATTCAGAGTCTGGTGCGATGGTCACCAATGATACGGGTGAGGTCTATAAGTCAGACGTCATTGTGAAAATTGCTCCTCCATCGATTGATGAAATCGACATGATGCAGTCTGACCAACTTCTCATCAGTCCTATCCAGCTGCCCACATTAAATGAAGGTTATATAGTCTCCCTGAAGAAAAAGCGAGTTACCGCCCTTGCTATGGAATATTTGCATGGAGATGATGGTACCTTTCCAGTAGTAAGGATTATGAGCGAGATGGCTGGCATGGTATCTATGCTTACGGCGGCCGAACTCCTCAACAACACTAATGGAGGTAGGGGAACTCTCTTAGGTGGAGTATCTGGTGTGCCACCAGCCAAAGTGGTAATCCTAGGAGCAGGCGTTGTGGGAGAATTTGCAACTAAAACAGCATTAGGCCTGGGTGCTTCAGTTAGGATTTTTGACAATGACATTTCAAAACTGATGCGCCTGCAATCTCATGTAGGAAGGCAATTGCATACATCTTCTATAAATCCGGCTTATCTAGCATACCAATTGCTAAGTGCAGATGCAGTCATAGGAGCGATTCACTCTAAAACAGGCAGAGCCCCTATTATAGTGACAGAGGAAATGGTCAGTAAGATGAAAGAGGGATCTGTCATTATCGATGTGAGTATAGATCAAGGAGGCTGTATAGAATCTTCAGAACTGACGACTCATCGCAAGCCTACTTTTACCATGCACGGTGTTATCCATTACTGTGTACCTAACATCGCTTCTAAAATATCGCGTACAGCATCAGTGGCAGTGAGCAATATCATTACTCCAATGCTTTTGCGAGTCGGAGCTGCGCACTCTTTAGAATCCCTTCTGCACAATAGCAAAGGAATACGTAACGGATGCTATACTTACAAAGGCTGCTCTACCAATGAATATCTGAGCGAGCGCTTTGGAATTAAGTATACTAGTCTTGATCTTTTGTTGACAAGCCGACTCTAGTGCATCAGGAACAAAGTTCAATTCATATAAAATTTGATCTTTTTTCCAATCTCAGTGTTGTCGAACCCTGTCAATAGCTATGGCTATTCACGAGAACCGACGCCTTGATCTTGAAAAATATAAGTCGTTTTATACCGTACGAACTTCATTCCTGATGCACTAGTTATTATTGATTCTTTCTTTAGACAGTCTTAATACTATATTTGGCTTGATTAAAGAAAAATGAGATAAAAATGGAACTAGGAAGTTTGCCTGTAAAAGTTGAAGCCTACAAGAATCTCCTGCAGAACACCGTCAAATACAGAAAATCCTGGCCAAAGAAGATCAAACCCATGATCATTGAAACTTTGGAGGAAATCGAAAAGAGTACTAAAATAGGCGGAAAAATAGAGGTCAAAGATCAAGTAGAGAACCTTGAAGCAATCATCTTTGACCTTGGCAGATCGAGCTCAGGTCTTCACGAGAGTATCGATGACTCAGGGGTCAAGCGTACCATGATTAAATCAGATGGTGCTTTGATCTATCAGCAGCTTTTCAACGGAAAAATCATGGTGATGACCGTCAATCCACATATCGAAGGATACGGCGAGCCTAAGCCGCCACAGATGGTAGAAATCTTAAGGCCGGAAGAACTCAAACCAGGTTTTATTTTGCGACACATGGAAATCTTTATCAACAACATCAGCGACTGGGAAGACTATGATGACGATGCTCCTGAAGATAAGAAAAAAGGATTTCAGCCTATAGGTTTCAATAGTCATATGGAAGATGATAGCAAAAATTAATTTGAAGATCTTTAATTTGAAAATGGATTCAACGAAACCAAATGCAACTTATAAGCTATATTTTATCACTCAGATAGGTCGATAACTCACCTATTCCTATCCGATCTTGCACCAATGTATCCCGATCCCTCACAGTAACCGTATTGTCTTCCAATGTATCAAAGTCGATGGTGACACAATAAGGCGTACCGATGGCATCTTGACGTCTGTACCTTCTTCCAATAGCATCTTTCTCTTCATACTGACAATTGAAGTTTACCTTCAGATTGTCATATACATCCCGCGCTGCTCTCGTCAGCTCCTCCTTGTTTTTAAGCAATGGTAATATTGCACACTTCACAGGAGATAATACTGGAGGAAGCTTCATTACCGTCCTTGTTGATTCCTTGCCTTCAGCATCAGGAACCGTTTCTTCTTGCAGGGCAATACTCAACTGCGATAAAAACATCCTATCTAAGCCTATAGAAGTCTCTACAACATAAGGGACATAATTTTCATTTTTCTCAGGGTCAAAGTATTGCAACTTTCTTCCCGACAGTTCTTGATGACTCTTAAGGTCAAAATCTGTTCGCGAGTGTATACCTTCCAACTCCTTAAAGCCGAATGGAAATTGGAATTGGATGTCTACCGCCGCATTGGCATAATGAGCTAAATTATCATGATCGTGAAACCTAAGCTTCTCCTTGGGGGTGCCGAGTGACTTGTGCCAGTCCATCCTGGTCTGCTTCCAGTAATCATACCATTCCAGTTCGCTACCCGGCTGGACAAAAAACTGCATTTCCATCTGCTCAAATTCCCGCATCCGGAAAATAAACTGCCGAGCCACTATCTCGTTTCTAAAAGCCTTGCCTATCTGCGCAATTCCGAAAGGTAATCTCTGCCTTGACGACTTCTGTACATTGAGGAAATTGACAAAGATTCCCTGAGCCGTCTCTGGCCGTAAGTAGAGTTTCTCTTCCCCGCCAGCAACATTGCCCCTTTGTGTGGAGAACATTAGATTGAATTGTCGTACATCTGTCCAATTTCGTGAACCACTCACTGGACATGTGATTTCAAGATCCTCGAGCATCTGTCCCAGCTCGGTCATGTCTCCTGCTTCCATTGCTCGTGCTAGTCTTGAAGCAACAGCATCCATCTTTTCTTGTCTTTCCTTGATACGACCATTGGTCTCACGAAACATTTTCTCATCAAAGTCATCAAATCGTTTTCGAGCTTTTGCAACATCCTTATCATTCTTAGCCTCTATCTTGGCGATATAATCCTCTACCAATACATCTGCCCGATACCTCTTTTTTGAATCCTTATTGTCAACCAGCGGGTCATTGAATGCATCTACATGCCCCGATGCCTTCCATGTCTTGGGATGCATAAGTATTGCTGCATCAAGACCTACGACATTCTCACGCATCTGCACCATGCTTTTCCACCAATAGTTTTTTATGTTATTCTTGAGTTCGACACCATTGGGACCGTAGTCATATACAGCACTCAGTCCGTCGTAGACTTCGCTTGATTGAAAGATGAATCCATATTCTTTGCAGTGAGATATTATCTGTTGAAAAGTAGTCATACTGGTATTATTAGTTCTATTGGTTTTGTGGGTTTCGTTCTTTTGTAGATTATTTGTCCCTAGTTTTGTTGAGATATCGAATCAAACAAATTTAACTCAATCAACTACAATTCGCTCGTAAAATGAAAGTCCACTTCTGGATGATTCTCTTGTGCCATCTTGAGTGCCCAGGCAGATTCTGCGAGAAAGACGAGCTTTCCGTCTTTGTCCTCAGCTATATCACGCTGCCGTCTTTTTAGAAATTCTTTAAGTGCCTCACCATCTTCGCAACTCACCCAACATGCTTTATGAAGATTTACTGTCTCATAACTACATGATGCCCCATACTCATGCTCAAGTCTATACTGTATCACATCAAACTGCAGCGCCCCCACAGTTCCTATAATCTTTCTATTGTTGCTTTTCTTGATAAAAAGCTGTGCAACACCTTCATCCATCAATTGTCTGATTCCTTTTTCTAGTTGCTTAGATTTTAACGGATCAGCATTGTCGATATACCTAAACTGCTCAGGAGAGAAACTCGGTATACCTTTGAAATGCAAGGCCTCTCCCTCTGTCATGGTATCTCCTATTTTGAAGTTGCCGGAATCATATAGTCCGACGATATCACCTGGGTATGCCTCATCGACAATAGACTTTTTAGAAGCCATGAATGCCGTAGGGTTGGAAAACTTCATCTTACGCTCTTGTCGCACGTGAAAATAGTTGGTGTTACGTTGAAAAACACCTGAGCATATTCTAAGGAATGCAATACGGTCGCGATGCTTAGGGTCCATATTGGCATGAATCTTAAATACGAAGCCCGTGAATTTTTCTTCTAAGGGTTTTACTAAACGCTCTTCAGCGTGTCTTTCCAGTGGAAAAGGAGCGATCTCGACAAAGCAATCCAACAATTCCTGCACACCAAAATTATTGATTGCAGATCCAAAGAAAACTGGAGACAATTCACCTTGCTGATATTTTTCTACATCCAATTTGGGATATACCTCTTCTATGACATTCGTCTCCTCACGTAACTCATCGGCTGCGGCATCACCGATATGATCTGCCAATGTATCATCAGCCAAATCATCAAATGCTATCAAGTCTTCTGATGTCTGATCGCCATGGGGGTCGAAGAGAACGAGGTTCTTCTTATATAGATTATACACGCCTTTAAACCTTTGTCCCATTCCGATCGGCCAGCTAAGTGGAGTTACCTTTAAATGAAGCTTGGTTTCCACCTCATCTAGCAAGTCAAATCCATCCTTCCCTTCCCTATCCATCTTATTGATAAATACTATGACTGGCGTTTTACGCATGCGACATACTTCGACTAGCTTCTCTGTCTGCTCCTCAACACCCTTAGCAACATCGATCACTACAATGACACTGTCCACTGCCGTCAGTGTACGGAATGTATCCTCGGCAAAATCCTTGTGGCCAGGAGTATCCAGGATATTGATCTTTTTTCCACTGTATTCAAAGGCCATGACTGAAGTAGCTACCGAAATACCTCTCTGGCGTTCTATCTCCATAAAATCAGACGTAGCATGTCTCTTAATCTTGTTGGACTTCACTGCACCGGCTACTTGAATGGCCCCACCAAACAACAGAAGCTTCTCAGTGAGCGTTGTCTTCCCTGCATCCGGGTGGGATACGATGCCGAATGTTCTTCTTTTATTTATCTCGTCTCGTAGTGACATTGAAACAATTGAGCGGCAAAAGTAAAAATCTTTGCGTTGCCATCGGAAGAATGCAGAGATGATGTTTCTAAGTGACTTGGTCTAATTGCGTATAGAACAAATTGCACATTAGAATAAAATGACAATTTGAATCTTGTACCCTTTTGTGCCCTGAAGGTAGGTTAGACTTAATTACGGATCTTGACATCTGTGGAATTTGTTTTACACACGTCTAATTCTTATCATATCGGAACTTTGTGACAACAATTAGTTTTATATTCAACCCGTCATATTCATAAAGCAATGATCGAACTTGCCAGTATTATAATTCTTGGAATATTTGCCCAATGGCTCGCCTGGAGGTTTAAGGTACCAGCCATCCTACCTCTGATACTTGTGGGACTGGCTGTGGGTCCTTTTGCTCCTTTCTGGACAGGGCAAGAAGGCAAATGGCTTGATCCTATATATAACTCGGACCACGGTTTATTCCCAGGTCAAAATCTCTTTTACTTTGTAGAATTAGCGATTGGCATTATTCTTTTTGAGGGAGGATTAACCCTCCAGCGTAGTGAGATAAAGACAATCGGTCCTATCATACTAAAATTGATTTCTCTAGGGTCTGCAGTTACATTTTTTGGAGGGGCGGTGATTGCACATTTTTTAATAGGTCTGAGCTGGCCACTCTCATTTCTCTTTTCAGGCCTCATAATCGTTACTGGACCTACCGTAATATCGCCAATTCTAAGGAATGTCCCGTTGAAGAGAGATGTGGCTAACATCCTCAAATGGGAAGGGATACTGATCGATCCTATAGGTGCTCTGGTAGCCGTACTGGTGTATGAGTTTATTAGCAGCCTTGGAGCGCATGGTGATCCCTCGTTTACCGAAGAAGCATTAAAACATTTCCTCACGCTAACATTTGTTGGATTGTCTATGGGCGGCTTGGCAGCATTCGCACTAAAGGAAATTATAAAGCGCCTTTGGGTACCACACTACTTGCTCAATGTATTTACATTGGCTTTTGTCTTGATGGTGTTTGTGGGATCAGGCTACCTCGTTCCTGATTCGGGACTTCTCACCATCGTCGTGATGGGAATGGTACTTACCAATATTGATGTGCCCAACATAGAAGACATTCTTTACTTCAAGGAATCATTGTCTCTGCTCCTGATTTCCATGCTCTTTATCCTACTTGCTGCTAATATTAATATGTCTGATCTGGAGCTTCTGCTCAATTGGCGGTGTGCAACACTATTTTTACTTGTGATATTGGTACTGCGTCCGTTAGGAGTATTTTTAAGCGCTCACAATTCTACACTCAGCCAAAAGGAAAAGTTGTTCATTGGATGGCTTGGACCAAGAGGTATCGTGGCAGCTGGAATTGCGTCATTGTTTGGATCCAAGCTAGTACAACAGGGTTTCGCCGGAGCCGAATACATTACACCCTTGGTCTTCATGATTGTTCTGGGCACTGTTCTCCTCAATGCCACCACTGCAAGACTGGTAGCTCGTCTGCTCGGCGTGATGGTGGAACAAAGTCATGGCATGCTGATCATCGGAGCAAATAAAGCTTCAAGATTTCTGGCCACTTATATATATGACAAGGGGCAGAACGTCATCCTTGTAGATTCCAATAAAGCCAATGTCGATAAAGCCAATAATGAAGGACTAAAAGCCTACATGACAAATATATATACCGATGATCTCAAAGACAATGTGGAGCTCAACGAGATGGGATATCTTCTTGCCATGACCGGAAGTCCTGAAGTAAATCGATATAGTATTGAAAAATTTGGTAAGCAGTTTGGAGAAAATGGCGCTTATCGCTTCGTGAGTAGTGACGAAAAAATCCAAGGAAAAGCTCCCTCTAATGGTCTCTTTTCATCTTCTGATGACTTCATTAATTTCAGTGAAGTCGCAAGAGACTATCCAGAGATCCACGAACTATCAATAAACAATAGTCAGGATCTTGTGGAATACCTATCCAAACTTCGAAGTACTGAAAGATCGATTCCTGTCTTGATCCTTCATGCCGATGAGAGAAAGCAACTTATCACAGCAGCTATGGAGAGTGAAGAGATTGCTGAAGGAAGTGTGCTAGCTTATATGGGAAAGGAGCTGGTTGCTGAGGGTTAGAGTTGTTGGATTGTTGAGTGAACGTCGCCCTTATCAAAGACGACGATTTATACATTCTAATTATTACATCCTCAGTGGTGCGATATTGAAGTGTGTAATTTTCCTAAGGTCGTCATCCTAATGTCATGAACCTTTCAATTTTTTTGGGGAACACTATTCTCAATTCTCTTCTGACATCTTTACTATATGTTTCCTTAGCTTCTATTCCAATTATATTATCCTGCCAGTCATCATTTTTAAATACTAGGGTGTGTTGGCACCCACCTCCTGATTTCAACCCACAAATAGAATCATACCATCATCCTGTTCCCCGACTTGAAGTAAAATCAGATTTGGAATTTATCTCTACCCTAGAGTATATCCTCTCGTATTGCTTCATTGATAAATGCGAACTAATTCCAATACCTATCCCACTGAGTGGGATAAAACCAGATTTTGTGTATGATGGTTATTGGATGTTGGTTGAAGTTGATGAAATAGGGAAAATTCGAGCAATTAAAATCTACTTTGGTCCTGAATATCTTGCAGAAAGTAGCAATTGTCTCTTTGACGCCCTTAATGAAGGCTCAATTATCCCAGCCGCATATAGTGAAAATCCTGTTTCAATCAGACTCCATTATACTATTCAATCTACATTATAAAAAGGATATTTCTTTCTTACAAAAACCCGGCAGACTGTGCTCAATCTACCGGGTCGTAAAGACATAATAATAGTTTAATTGGTTTAGAAGGTTTAGTTATTTTCCTGAGATGAATCTTCCCTGGCCTTCATCATCGGGTCACCATAGATATGGAAATCCATGTCAAAATCTTCAGGATAATACAATGTTTCTGTTACATTGATAGATGACTCGGAGTGATTGTCACCACTCAACTCTGCGGTTTTGGCAACATACCGTTCTGCATCGATACTGGCTCGATTATCCATATGTAGATTCAGGAGATTGCCAGTGCCTATCAATACCACATCACCTCTACTGAGTAACCGCAAATCAAGAGTCTTGGCATTAGAGTAGAACCTGAGGTCTGACCTCGACTCTTTTATGATCTTCATATTCTCTACATTGAAACCCTCGATCTTCATATCTCCAGTATTCTTCATGAACAAGTAGTCGAGTATCGGAGTAGTAATCTTAAGCTTAATGTCGTCATCAATGTCCTCCTGAGAAAGAATGGAGAGCGTTCCTCCAGACTCTACCAGTTCGACAGAATTGGCAATGCTCTCCTTTCCCATAATCTTAACCTCATAATCATGTCCAAACTCTATACGTGTATTAAACTGCCCCTCTATGTTTAGTTTTTCAAACTTCAAATCCTCTATCGTTCTTTCAAAGTTGTTTTCTTTGATCCATTCCTGTGCTATAAAACCATCCTTAGTAGATATCCATACAATATTTGATATACCATAAGGAAAATCTTTTGATTTATCTTTCTTCATGTCTGCATGACCTGCAAGATGTCTATTGACTTTTATGTTTTTTCCGATAGGTACCAAGATTTCATAATGCAAATCTTGGCCTCTAAACTTCTCCCCTCTCTGCAATTTGTAATAAGCAGGTATTACAAACTTATTGTCTACGAGCTTGATTTCATGATCAGGAAAGAGCGCGTTTTGAGCAGCGTTTTCTTTATTTACACCTTGAGCGGATGAGGTCCTATGTATACTCACATGCTTCTCAGTACCTGGAACAAAACTCACATAAACATTATGACCATAAAGCTGTCTGTCTTTAATTTGTATGTCTCCAAGGTTGATAAAACTTGATTGGTGAGGAGTCATTTCTAGTTCTATAAGATCCGCATCAACGACATAGTCTTCCTGAGACCTTGAGCTAGAACTGTCTTGAAATTGCATTCCAGTGCACACAATAGATGCCACAAAAAATACCAGCGCTGTTCCCCAAGCAAACCAAGCCTTTCCTGGCATGTGAGCTTTCAATTTGTAAGGATAGATTCTTCTAAGAAGAAAGAAGAGTAAGGCAACAAGTGGGATCCCAACTGTAGCAAATCCACTAAGAAGGCCGCCATAGGAAAGAAAGAAATTGTCAGGGCCAATATATTGTGCAAAAGGAAATAGAGTAACCATTCCTATCAGAGCACCAATTACTGATATACCAAAGGTGATTAGAAAGATGATCGCAACAAACCAAAGCAAGGGTTTCAGAATTGCTTTGAGGATTCTAAATTTCCAGGCGATTATTGATCCTAATAAAGAAAACCCTTTCGATATGGTGGATCGAATGCCGAAGAATCCCGATCGACTAATCCTTTTTTTTTTGACTCGAAGCTTTTGCCAAATTCGGTAACCTTATCAGAAAGATTGTCTATCTCTTCCTCGATAATACGTCCAATGTTCTCGACATTAACCGGCTCCCCTTTCATGGCGAGCTTGTCACCAGCGGATTTGGCTTTAGGTACAATGATCCATAAGATCAAATATGGCATGAATCCGATTCCTCCAAATATAATGAAGACCAACCAGATCAATCTCATCCACAAAGGGTCTGAGAATCCAAAGTAAGAGGCCAAGCCAGCACAAACACCACCTATGACCTTGTCATCCTCGTCTCTAAAAAGTCTCCTTCCAGATCTTCTTCTTTTTCTGGACTTTGACGAACGTGGAGTCTCTACTTCAATATCATCATCCATTGATGCCGCACCGAAATCCTCGGGTGTCCCCATGATCTTGATCACTTCTTCAAGTTCTTTTTTGGTGATGATCTTGCGATTGGGGTCTGTCTCATTAAGAATCTCAGCCATACGTACTTCTATATCAGAGACGATTTCTTCGCATCCCTCCGATGAAGAAAAGTGACGTCTGATGGTACTGATGTACTTATCAAGATGACTGAACGCATCGTTGTCTATGATAAAAGGGTAACCTCCCAGATTTATATTGACTATCTTATTCATTATTATGACTTTACGTTTTTTGTAGATTGATTGACAGCATGATTCAATTCCTTCCAGGTCGCTTTCATCTCTTTTAGAATATCTCCTCCTTCATCTGTAAGCTGGTAATATTTCCTTGGAGGACCTGAATTTGATTCTTTCCAAGTATATGATAATATCTCCGCATTCTTCAATCTATTGAGTAGAGGATACATGGTACCTTCCACTACAATAAGATTAGATGACTTAAGTTGCTTTATAATATCAGATGGATAAGATTCCTTCTTGGAAATAATGCTCAGAACACATAGTTCTAGTACTCCTTTTCTCATCTGTGCTTTTGCATTTTCGATTTTCATACAACAAACATACAGGAAAATATAGTACTGTGCAATACCAAGTACTATAATTTTACAAGGTACTATATGAAGGGGTGGTTTTTATCGATCAACGGTCAAGAATATTCGATTGGTATTATATTGATATTTTGGTTAAAAGGTTTAGTAGGTTTTCTTCGTCAACCTTGTTCAGCCATTGACACTCAAGCATATTGCGAACAGCGGAGATGTTGAAGAATCGAGGAGTCGAGGAATCGAAGAATTAGAAAGTGGGCAGTTGAGACCGGTTTAGATTAACCACTAACGAAATAAAATCAATCAATAACAACGACCTCACCTAGGTCGGGTACATAGACCTCATCATATCCTTTTTCTCCCAGATACTGCTCAAACAGCCTCTGTGTACCATACTCCCCATGGACTAAGAAGATCTTTTTTGCCTCCTTTTGATTGGCAAGAAATTCAACGAGTTCTTTCCTATCTGCATGCGCTGAGAACGAATCCATCACCTCTACCTTTGCGTTGACCTTTTTCCACTCTCCGAAAATCTTCAGCGACTCCACTCCGTCTCTTAACATTCCACCTGCTGTATCGGGTGAGCAATATCCCACAATTAGAAAAGTATTATTGGGGTTTTCAATACTATTAAACATATGATGTCTTACCCTACCTGCATTCATCATCCCTGAAGAACTTATAATTACACATGCTTCTTTTGAGGCATTTAATGCCTTGGATTCATCAACTGCCCGTATATATTTCAGGTCATTAAACCCAAATGGGTTATTATCAATGAGTATGTATTCTCTCAACGTCTCGTCAAAACATTCAGAATGAGAACCATAAACCTGAGTAGCATTCACTGAAAGAGGACTATCAACATAGACAGGCACTTTAGGTAGTATTCCCGCGGATTCCATTTTATCCAGCATATAGACTATTTCCTGAGTACGCCCCACACTAAATGCCGGAATGATCAACTTCCCTTTTTTCTCTATACATGCTTCGGTGATAATTTGGAGCAACTTATCAGTCTGCTCTGGGATAGACTCATGATCCTTATCTCCATAGGTAGATTCACAGATTACGTAATCAACCTCAGGTATGGTATGTGGATCTCTCAGAATTGGACGATTGGGTCTGCCCACATCCCCCGTAAATCCTATAGTCGTCGTTTTACCATTCTCCGTAATCTTCAAAGTCACAGATGCACTTCCAAGAATATGTCCTGCATCCCTGAATAGGACGGAGATATGATCATTGATCTGATGCCAACGGTCATAACTATATCCTACAAACAAATCTATACAAGGAGCTACATCCTCTGTCTTGTATAGTGGAACTCTCAACTCCTTGTTCTTCTTCCTTCTCTTTTTGAGCAATTTCTTATTATACCACTCCACATCTCTTTCCTGAATTTTGGCGCTATCCAGCAACATGATAACACATAAACTCCGAGACGCATGAGTACAATGAATATCTCCGTTATACCCTTCCTTAACTAGCTGGGGAATTCTTCCTGAATGATCAATATGAGCATGTGACAATATGAGGCAGTCAATTTCCTTTGGATCAAAGTGCCACGAATTATTTTTGTCCCATACATGCTTTCCTTTACCTTGGACCAATCCACAATCCAACAACAACTTATATCCTGAGTCCAATGTGATTAAATGAGCACTGCCCGTTACTTCCCTTGCTGCTCCACAAAACTTAATTTCCATAATTTAAAATTGATCGATGCGCAATATAGGATTTAGCGCCGTCAATTGTCTATAATCTTTACCGCTGTTCGTCGGTTGAACTTGTGTTCCTCTTCGGCGCAATTTACTCCATTGGAACAATGGTTGCGCAATCTCGATTCTCCAAATCCCAAAGCAACAATACGATGTCCAGAAATTCCGCGGGTGATCAAATATTGTCGAGCCGACTGAGCTCTTTTATCAGAAAGCAATTGATTATAGACTTCATTTCCCCTGGAGTCAGTATGAGCACTTAATTGTACTCTCATCCTATCATTAATCTTCATGGCATCAATAAGCGCATCCAACTCTCGGGCTGCTCCCGTCTTTATTACAGCACTGTTGTAGTCATAGTATATGTTATCAAAAACAACAATGACCCCCTTCTCCGTTGGAATAAATATGTCGGTTGGCTTGGTACTTCTCCTTTTGACTGGCTGTTTTTCCATCGTAATGACGACTTCTCGCTGCTTGTTTGTCTCAAAATACGATGACACTCGCTTATAGCCATCTTTGACCACACTAACTACTAGTCTACTATCCACTGGAATAAGAGTTTCTACCATGCCTTGTTCATTGGTCTTAAGGTTGAATCCCTCTATTCCCTTTGGCATGAGTTTTAGTAACAATTCGTCCTTATTGTCGGCAGATGGCAATATGTCTATTCTGTATTCATCAAGATTGAGCTGGCCTGCATCATCCGATAATTGTCCCAACTGTAAAGTTGCTCCATCAATTCCTCGACCATGCCTATCTTCTAGAAAAAATGTCACTAAGATCGAATCAACTTTATCATCAAGCTTCGATATGGCTCCCGCTGGCATAAATATCTGATAGATGTCATCTCTTCCTTTACCGCCGATCCTATTGGATGACAAAAATCCCGACATCGCTTTATCATCAACAACAAGGCCAAAATCATCCGCAGTAGTATTTATAGGTGGAGGTAACCTAAATGACTGAGAAAGCTTGTTATCATCTATGGTCAGCGCATAAATATCTAGATCAAGACGCTTAGCATCTTTGCCATCGGAGGCATAAAACAAGATACCTGATTCGTGAATATAGGGAAACCAATCATTGCCTGATGAGTTGACATTCTCACCAAGATTAAATGGTGATGACCATCCTTCATCGGTCTGTTGCATTATGTAAAGGTCCATTTTCCCATACCCACCCGGAAGATCAGAGGCAAATACCATCACACTCCCATCTTTACTAATACTTGGGTGACAATAGTTGAAATCTCCAATAGCAAACAATTCTTCTTGTGGTGTGGACCAATTCTCATTTTGAAAATCAGACCTCATTATCTTAAGCCTGATCAATCGGTCAGCGCTTTTTTTAGCACCAGTCTCGCTCATTGCCGATCTGGTAAAATAGAAAGTCGACTTATCTTCACTAAAGCAACCAGGGCCTTCGACATAGGGGGAGGTAAGGTCCTTTGAGAACAATGCAGGCACTCCAAAAATCGTCTGATCAAGATTGTCGATATACTTTATCTCAAATGCTTTCTCCGTTCTAGTAAGGTCCTTTGATTTTCTATTCTGCCTATACTCTATATATATGATGCCACCGTCCGCATATGCCGGCGAAAACTGACTGTGATTATTATTGATCTCAGGTATATTCCTTATGGCAGAGTTTCTCACCAGGTTAGTGTCAATAATGACTTGAGAATTACCAATGACTCCTATCAATAGTGCTACGAATATGAATGTTAGTTTCTTCAAATCAGAAATATCTGGGGTTGATCACTTCTTCAGCATTCTTAGTTTTATTAAAACAATATCCCATGGTCAATTCGAAGCTGCCATCCTGATACTCACGTATATCAGATAAGGTAATATCGTAAGCAAATCCAACCATCAACTGCTCATTTAACTGAAGTCCAAAAATAAAATCCAGTGACTCTATCAAAGATCCATCATTGCCTCCAGCTCTAAAAGATGTGGCCACATGATACTTTTCGTCCAATTGAAATCCAAAATTAAGGTCAAAATCAAATGGAGAATTCTCAACAACTCTCACAAGTGCTTGCGGTCTGAATGTCCACCGATTATTGAGTGCCCATGCTCCACCTGCCATGAGGTAGACATGTCTAGCTTCTAATGAGAAGCTGTTGTCCGTTTCATCAAAATCTATATCTCCCTTACGCAATCGCGGAATCGATGCGCCTAGGAAATAGCTATTGGTGCTATAATAAAACCCCAACCCAAAATTGATCAGTGACTTGCTCAATCGAGTGACATCGACCGACGGATCTGCCGAAAGGGGCTGAATAGCTACCAGCCTGTCATCGGTAAAGTCTATATCAAATCTTCTCACAGATCCTTGCCCACCCAGGCTAAAGGTCCCACTACTAAGCTGGATACGATAAGCATAGATAAAATCCAATGTCTGACGTTGTGAAATGCCAATGGTATTGCGAGCTATGTTAACTCCAATACCGATTTTCTGTGACATCAAAGGGGCATTCAAGCTGATCAACTGTGTCTTGGGTGCTCCCTGTAAACCGTGCCATTGATCTCTAAGCAACAAGCTAACACATGTCACCTTCTCATTTCCGGCATAGGCAGGATTGAGAGCTAGCTTGTTAAACATAAACTGAGTGTAGAGTTGTTCTTGCTGAGAATGCAAACAGGTCTTAGAGGATATCCCTAACAGAATAAGCAAAAGTAGATTTCTCATGAAAAGATAATTTCTTCTCATCGTTCGATAATTAAAAATCCACTAATATCTTTTGTTCCATTACCAAAGTTGATAACATAGAAATATGTGCCAGAAGGAAGATCACTACCTTGATATGTTCCTTCCCAATCATTTTCATATGGCGACGCTCCGTAAACTTCATCTCCGTACTGGTTAAAAATCTTGACTTCGCTATTGTTGTCTGATCCACTCAAACAAGGAATGACAAAGGCATCATTGTGTCCATCCCCATTGGGTGTGATTATAGAAGGAGCAAAGCAATTCTCTTCTAGTCCTATCTCCACAATTACAGTTGCTATATCACAGTTGTCAGGACATTCTATACTGCACAGTCTATATGTAAATGATGTAATTCCACTAAAGCGAGGGTCAGCTGTATAAGTTACAATATCTCCGTTGATCTCTATCGTTCCCCATAATGGCTCTTCAACTATCTCTACGGAATAGGCTGATGAAGTAAAATCATTATCAACCACATTGATCGCATCAGAAGAGTTATAATTCACATTAAGCAGGTCGTCTTCTGCGATGGGAAAATCTTCAAGTATGACTATAGCCGTATCTGATGAAAATGCCTTACAGGCCATAAAGTCTAGGCTCAAGATGATAGTGTTCTCGCCTAAACTGAGACCTGTCATACCCGTCTCTGTCCCTTCCGGATCTAGGAAGATAATGTCTCCATCTGGTGATGACCATGATATAGAAGACGCTCCGATATCTACATTGGCAGCCAAGATCGCATTGCTCTCTTCACAGACTGATATTAGATCATCAATAATCATGGCTACCTCACTAGGTGCCATAGATGCTTGAAATTCAAGTATCGAGGAGACCTCAGAAAAGCATGTACCACTGTCTGTTGTCACTGAAACCTCATTAGTTCCTATTTGAACAATAGGATCAGAAGTCATAACTGTAATACAATTGTCCTGAGTGTTAATTTCTGTTCCATTGATATCAAAAGTATATGTAGCTCCCGGTGTGATTGTTCCGGGATCAATGCATATATCTAAGGACGAATTATCATCTATACAAAATGAGATATTACTTAGCGTAATCATGGGAGTCTGTGGCTGAGGGCTTATTTCTACCGTATACACAGATGAAATTGGAGATATACAAGTTCCCAATGTCATCATCACTGTATAATCACCAGCTACGAATTCATCAACATCCATGATTAATAGCTGTGGTGAATCATTGAAAATATCCTGCCCATTAAAAAACCAGGTGTAATTTGCTCCAGCAACGTCAGAGACAAAAAGCTTAAGGCTATCCCCCTCACACAATACTGCTCGACCAGCAATCTGTGGTGCCGGGGGACTCTCAACCACATCAATCCAAAACGTATCCGATGGCGGTGAAACACAACCGTCAATCTCGGTGGTAAGTATATAAAATCCATCATTCAATAATGAGGCATCGCTTGCTACGTCAAAATCATTTGTAGTCAAGGTTACCTGTCCAGCCGGGGTTTCCCAATTGTACTTAACCTCACCTATAAGCTCAATAGTCGAAAGCATAATTTCATCATCTTGGCAATATAAACCTCCTCCGAGTATAGATGGGATAGCCGGGATATCTGAGACATTAATTTCAATTGCCACCGCCTCTGACGGGCATTGTTCGTTATAAGCAATCAACACATAATTGCCGTTCTGGTTACTGGTAAAATTGTCAATAGTAGGGTTGAGTTCATCAGACGAAAAGTTATTTGGGCCTATCCATTCATAGGTGAAGCTACCAGCTGGGACAATGCTCGGAAAAAAAGTAACCGATGTTGCTCCATCCGTGCAATTCATCGCATCAGAACTAAGAGCGGTTATTGTCGGAGCTTCGTCAAGATTCACTTCTGTCTCGGTCGTACTTTCACATCCTGTAGTGGTTGTCACAGTAAGAGAATACAATCCCTCTTCTGCAACGACAAATGGGTTTTGGGAATTATACTTGATTCCTGAGGGCGATTCCCACTGATACATACTACTGGGGATAAATGATGAACTCAGTTGCACAGAATCTCCAACACAGACGGGGCCAGAATTAGATGCTCCTATAAGGATTTCATCTTCAACGATTATCTGATGCTCTGATGACAACTCGGATATGCATATGCCTTGGGTAGTAACAACCGTCCATTCTCCAGAAAGATTATTTAATGCTCCTGGTATGACAAGGTTGTTGCTTGATGTTGATGAGAAAAAGACATCATCATGATACCAGGTATAAAGGTCTGCACTGGGTACGTTGTTGACAGTAAATACAACAGAGTTCCCCTGACAATAAATTGTTTCACCCGATATAATCGGAGTTTCTGGTCTATCAAATACTACTACATTGACCACAGCAGTATCAGACACACACGATCCTACAGAAATGACAAGAGAATAGTCACCTTGATTTATTATGCTAATATTTTCTATCACGTTAGGAAACTGTCCGTCCGAACTGTAATTATCGGGACCTGTCCAACTATAGTCATAGGCAGGATCAAATTCGTCCGTTCCCAATTGTAAATCTTCCTCTTCACAAATAGTGATAAAGGAATTTTGTACTGATACACCTGGTTCTTGAATTACATTAATCTCAATCTCTGTCGAAGGATTGGTTTCACAACTTGTGCTTTCAACGATGACATAATAGAAATGCTGTCCTGCTGTAGGGTTCAAAAGAAGACTCGGCCCTGGAGTTGTCTGTAATAGTATACCATTGGGAAATAAACCCTCGTACCATCCATAAGTTACACTTCCTGTAAAATTGGTAGCCTGAAGTAGTAAGTCTTCAGACTGGCATATGGTTGTCAAGTCAGTAGATATCTCTGGAGTTACCAATTGCTCTACAAGGACTTCTACATTTCCAACTGATATACACCCTCCAAAACCCTCAACTTCCACCGTATATGTTCCAGAATAAGTGGCATTAGGGTTGAGGATGAATGGATTTTCGAGGTTGGACATAAAATTTTGCGGACCTGTCCAGCTAAAAGAATATGCATTGGGAACAGATGGAGGTACATTGGCAAACAACTGAAGTGTATCGCCTTGACAAATACCAACGGAAAATGTGGGTATAATTACTGTAGGATCGATTTTTAACTGCGAATCACAAGAATCAATATTTCCAGAGCTATCCCAAACTTTTATCGAAACGATGACAGTACTACTGATATCATCGCAAGAAAAGACAGTCGGAAATAACGAAATCGAATCTATCTCACAGTTGTCACTGACCGATTCTATGACCTCGTCCTGGGAAAGAAAATACTCTTGGAGACCATCAGGATGAATAAAGATCACAGTATTTTTACACCGAACGATGGGAGAAATATCATCTACTACCGTAATACGATACTGACATGTATCTCTGTTGTTATTGCTATCCTCGACAACATAGAAAACATCTGTCTCCCCAACATTAAAATTCAATGAAGGGTTTCCACCATTACTGGGAAAATCTGTATCAGCTATGATCGTTGCACCTGTCGAAAAATAATAGGGACTAGCATCACTATAGGAGAGTTCGGCTCTCAATTTACTTATTCCATCTGTTCCATCTTGTGCTATCGGTATACAGGGGTTGATTCCCCCACCCTCTACAGTAGGATCAATATTGGACAAGAGAGCAAGAGTTATCGTACCATCAATGGCCCACAAGTTAAACTTGGACAATGCTATAGGTTGAAGTAAAATACTTGACTGATCACATAGCGGTGATGTGACCGTCTCGCCCAATATATTCCCATCCTCGCCTAAAACTTCAAAATTCTCACCTATATCATTAATGTCACCATTTAGTATGACTTTTAATACCGGATCTGAATCAGAGTAGATCAAAGGAGAAACACTCTCAAAATTAAATATGACATTATTGGCGATGTAAGTGCCGGTAGAACTATTAAGTGAAAATTCTATAAATTCTTGCAACGTATCCAACGGTAAACTCTGATTGTATATCAACGAACCTCCACAATTGTCACTAAAGTCGATATCTGTCGAGAGTTGAAATGACACAGAGCAATTTTCATCATCGGTAAACATGCTGACATCACTCTGGCAAATGAGTGACGGAACCTCCTCGTCGTTCACAACGACGACCTGGGTACAATATGATTCGTTGTCTGCACAATCTCTAAATATATGCTGGACATTATGAATACCTTCACTTAACAATGTATCCCATTGCATGCTTGGAGATAGAATACTTCTTTTTCCACCATCAAGAGAAACTTCATAACTAAGAGGAGATATTATATCTACGTCAAACTCTAAGGTAGAGCTGATTGATGATCCAATACATACATCATTGATCCCGAGAACTCCTGATCCACCAGGCATATTGGGGGCAAGTAATATGTCGATATATCCATCCCTAGCCCAGTCATTAATTTGTGTTGCCGTAATGGTTGTAATCATAAGAGTCGTATCTCCACATTGTGACAATGTATTAGGTGTTATATCCAATGTATTGCCCTCTTCGTCGATTATAAAAAAATACTCACTGGGATCATCGCTATCCATGCTATTCAATGATATTGTCAAACTTACATTGCCAGTTGCCTGAGTAGTATTTATATTGAACGGACCAAACTTTAAAAATACTGAATCAACTATCTGCTCATTATTTCCAGGATCCGATGACGCAATGGGGTCGTTATCTACAAACGTTAGTGGCGAAGTAGTCGATCCACAATTGTCCTCTACATCAGGAGGTACGCCGGTAAACAGACCATCACACAGACCATCAGCAGTTGTCATCCAGATGGTATCCACACAACTCGTGATCGATGGTAAAATGGTATCTAATATTCCAAAATTAGCACTCGTCACAGAAGCATTTCCGCAGTCATCATAGAAAACAAAATCTACATTTTCATATCTAATAAATCCAGGCAAAGCCGACGGACAAGAAATTGGATCCAATTCTCCTGGATGATTACCTGGAAAAGTGTTTTGATCATTGATATTATAGGAACCTGGAATAGCGGCAAATGACTGAAAGCTCTCACACCCATCATCAACCAAGGCATCACCCATGTCTGCCAACCAATCATTGAATGTCGCTGGAACATTTAACAATGAATCACATTCTATGGAAATGTCGACAGCAGGAGTGATAATAAATGGTGCTGTATTATCTTCAATCGTCATCTGCTGATTCACTTCCGTAGCATTTCCACACGGATCGATGGCTTTCCATTTTCTAATGATCTCAAAACTACATCCTGACCCCACAATCGAATCAGAATACGTAATTGTCAGTGATCCGCAAAAATCAGAAACATCAGTGGGTATACCTGTGATTGACAAACTATCAATGAGATGACATTCTACAGTAACGGCATCAGGAGGAACAAGTGAGGGGGCAAGGGTGTCAATCAATTGAATGCTGCGTTCTTGAGAAATAGAGTACCCACAGGCATCAGTCGCACTCCATGAACGGGTAATCTGATAAGCATAATGCTGGCATAATGTTGTGTCAGGTAATTGTGTATTCGATTCACTAAAAGTCAAAGTGAGTAAACCATCACAAGCATCAAGAGCTCTTACTGGAGTCGGGTCTGGAACAAGATGGCAGTCTACGATCGTGTCATTGGGCATCATCTCAAAGGCAGGAGATAGCGTATCAAATATCTCGAAGCTACCTGTAGTAATGGCCAAGTTGCCACAACCATCGACAACCAGAAATGAAACATTGACATCCCAATCACATTTGCTTCTATCGATAGGAATATAAGGAGGACTATTGAAAGTTCCTATTCCATTATTTCCATTGGAGTCAGTCCATATATAGCTTGTCCATACTACACTGTCAGCACATTCATCCTCGGCTTGTGCTCCTCCATGACTATTCAGCCACGAGATTAAATCGTTTTCAGCATTCTCTGTACATTCTACAGTGATCATCGTGGCGTCCTGTGTTATAACAGGGTCCACGGTATCCTCTATAGTATAAGATGCAGGCATAGGAGCTGAGGAATTGCCGCAATCGTCTACTGCAACAAAGACAACGCCTACATTCATGGTGCCCCCACATAATGTGTCAGTTGATGATTCTAATATCATTTGTACCTCGAGAAGTGTAAGATCTGCAGAAAAGGTTACAACACCATCATCCGTCACAACTGCTCCTCCTGCGGTACTATACCAACCTATAAGTCCTATATCCGCTTGAGGACCACACTCATTAATACTATCCTGGGCAGGAATGACTATAACAGGTGGGATCGTATCTTGAACCATAATGGCAGCCTTGGAATCTGAAATCCCAAGAATTATACATAGGTAAAGAAAGAAGAATTTTATTATTCCAGGTCGATTCATAGTAGTAATAAACCAATGACTTAGTACAATATCGGTGGGGCTAACTTAGCAGGAACTAAGGTATTAAATATTTAGAAGCAAATCAGGCTAATTCTACTCTTCTTCAGCTTTAGTGAGCTTTTTGTCTTCTACGTTTTCGTTGAGAAACTCATTGAGGTGATCAATAGAAATACTGGTTTCCATTTGACCGAATGGGCTTATTTTGATGTTGAATCCTGAAAGATTGTCATGGACGCTAGATTGTCCCTCTTTCTTCATTTTCTTTGGCATAATGAAAAAATCTATTTGTTGATAATAATATTAAAGGCATTCAGTCCCTTTTCCAACCTATTCAATGACTCATCCTTACCTATAAGTTCCATCGTTTTGAAAATATCAGGACCTGACATGGTACCACAGACAGAAAGACGAAGTACAGGCAGCACATCGCCAAAGCCATAATCCGAGCTATCAATAAAACTTGAAACTTCAGACTTTATAGTATTGTAATCAAATTCATCAATACGACGCAGAAGATTAGAAATACTTCCATATAGTTCGTGTTGATCAGGTTTATACTTTTTTCTAACCATTTTCTCATCAAACTCCTGTGGAGGTAGGAAAAAAAATGTGCACTTGTTATAAAAATCAGGAATTATATCCACCCTCTCTTTCATCAGATTTATAATTGAAAACACCTTAGAGTCAGGAACATCAACATTTTGACCGGCATACAAGCTTTGAACTAGGGGTAACAAAGACTCTGATGATCTCATTTTGATATGCTCTTGGTTAAACCACTTGGCTTTATCGAAATCGAATCTTGCTCCCGACTTTACTATGTTGTCCATCGAGAATGCCTCTATCAATTCCTCCAGTGAGAAAATCTCTTTTTCCGTGCCGGGGTTCCACCCGAGAAAGGCTAAAAAATTAATGAGTGCGGAAGGTAAAAATCCACTTTCTCTGAATCCATCAAAAGGCTCATCGTCTGCACGCCACTCAATTGGAAAAACGGGAAAACCAAATTTAGTTCCATCTCTCTTAGACAGCTTGCCCTTCCCTGTTGGTTTTAGTATCAATGGAAGGTGAGCAAACTGTGGCACTCCCCATCCCATCATCCTGTACATAATTACATGGTGAGCGGTACTCGACAACCACTCCTCTCCACGGATCACGTGACTTATTTCCATCGTATGATCGTCAACTATATTGGCCCAATGATATGTGGGCAATCCGTCGTCTTTCAATATCACCTTATCATCGAGCTCGTCACTCATAAAACTTACCTCACCTCTGACAATATCACTAAATATAATTTTCTCTCCTGGGTTTATTTTAAGCCTCACAACATACTTGCCTGACTCTATTAAATCCGCAACTTGATCACTAGAGACAGTGAGACTATTCTTCATTGACATTCTTGAAGACGCCGAATACTTAAATGACACCCCATTGCTCTCTGCTTCTTGTCTTTTATTACTCAGTGCTTCAGGTGTATCAAACGCATAATACGCATGACCTGCATCCAACAAATATTTAACGTGTAGGTGATATAAATCTTTTCTCTCTGACTGTTTATACGGACCAAAACCTCCTCCTATGCCAGGTCCTTCGTCCAGCGAAAGACCGCACCACTTCAATGAATCCTGGATATAAGATTCTGCACCTTCTACATATCTCGTACGATCAGTGTCTTCGATCCTCAAGATGAAGTCACCATTGTTCTTTTTGGCAAAAAGAAAATTGTACAATGCTGTCCTTACACCACCAATGTGTAGCGGTCCGGTAGGACTTGGGGCAAACCTCACTCTTACTTTCTTCATACAAATAATTGTATTAACAAAATATGTAATATATAAATTGCTTAACTTAGCAACGTAATAGGATTTTATTCGTTATACTATTGGTCTCAAAATGGCGAAGATAAACCCTTTTATTGAACGATAAATTTCAACAGTGTACCTGACAAAGACTCCATTGTTTATTCAATCGATGTTTCCAAGATTTCTATGGAAAGTCACTGGTGATGATAAGGTACTTTTCCTCACTTTTGATGATGGGCCAATACCTGATGTCACACCATGGGTGTTGGATACTTTAGAAGAGTACAGTGCCAAGGCTACTTTCTTCTGTGTTGGAAATAATGTCAGGAAAAACCCTGAGGTCTATAATCGAATTACATCCTCTGGACACAGCGTCGGAAACCATACCTACAGTCATCTAAATGGATGGAAAACTGACCTCAATACCTATATAAAGAATGTGAAGCATTGCGATGAACTTATTGATACGAAGCTATTTAGACCTCCATATGGGAGATTGAAACCAGCTCAAGCAAAAGAGCTGAACAGAGATTATAAAATAATAATGTGGGATGTATTGAGTGGTGATTTTGATCCTACACTTACAGTAGATCAATGTTTTGAAAATATAATCTTACATGCAGTTCCGGGTTCCATTATTGTAATGCACGACAGCCTTAAGGCTGAAGGAAAAATAAAAGCTGTATTGCCAATGGTATTGGACTATTATTCTGCTCTCGATTATCGTTTTGAGAGCTTGGAGTCAGTGTTGAGTCCCGCTCGGGTTTTGGTTTAGTCATCGATAATTACTAACCTTCCTATACCCAGTCCATGGCATAGGCAAATGAAGTAAATAGAAAGGGAAGAGTTACCCAAAACCACTCAGGCTTTATCCACAAGAAAGCAAAACAAGCCAATAAGGATAGTAGAAAGTACATCCAGAATTTTCCCGAAGATCGAGTATTATCAGTCATTACTTTAAGAATTTTTCTGTGGCAAAGCTATGAATTTTTTTAATCTTGTAGTAGGTGATTAAAGATTGATATCTTCAGCAAAAGTAAGGAGCTAACAAGCAATGTCAGCACATAGAAAATCATTTCATGGTAAAATAATGCTTGTGGGGGAGTATGAGGTTCTCCACGGGTCTAAGGCGCTTGCTTTGCCATGGAGAAAAGTAAGCGGTCACTGGACAGAAAAATCGAAAGCTGATATAGATTGGGAAGATTTTATCACTCATTGCAAAAATCAGATTTTAGTCAATGGATTGGGAATTTCACTTGTCGTAGAGAGAATTGAAGAACTGAGAAGCGGTAAGTGGGTTTACGCATCTGATATTCCAATAGGTCAAGGACTTGGAAGTTCGGGTGCCTTATGTGCTTCATTTTTTGACAGGTTTTGTCAAGCTAATTCCTTGCTGACAATAGAGGAAATCAGGTCTATACTTTCTGCTTTTGAAGATTTCTTTCATGGGAAAAGCTCAGGTCTTGACCCCTTGGTCTCCTATTTTGATCAAGCAATTCTTATTCATGAAAATGGAGAGGCAGAACTAGTATCTCGAATAGACATTGACATTTTAGGAGCTATGGAGCTTTATCACAGTGGAGTATCGAGAATCACCGCAGATCTGGTACTGGAGTATATGAAAAGATACAATTCAAGTGGTTCATTCAGAAATTTCTCTCACCAAATAATTCGACATAACGAATTCATGATCCAAGCGTTGCTATCCGGAAATAAGGAGACCTTTGTTGAAAACCTGAGCCAACTCAGTGAGTTACAATTAGACCATTGGGATTTTCTGATTCCATCGGAAGTTAAACACTTATGGAAAGAAGGCCTTCATAATAAACGCTACTTTAAGTTGTGTGGTGCAGGTGGTGGCGGATGTTTTCTAATATGGGATACAGAGAATTTATTTCAAATCTAAAGAATCAAACTGATCATCTCTGCTGTAAGAAAACCAGCAAATCGGGATAGGACTGGGCGTACTCGATCAATCGATCTGACGGGATTCTTTCACCATCAAAATAGGGTATAATCTCAAGACCTTCGTATCCCTTCTCTTTGAGACGTTCTTGTTGGTTGTAGGCTGTCTGATATGTAGAAAAAAGACCAATGGTATAAGCATAAAGGTCATTTATGGATTCTATCAAAACGTCTTTCTGCTCTGTAATCAGACGATTTTGATACATCTGCTTAGTGCTGACTACCTGTACGCGATAAGAGAGTCCTTTGATCGCTTTCTTGAGTCGGGCATCACCTTCTTCTCTCAGATAGGAAGCAATGGATAAGTCCTTATCGATCGGATTGATAGGAAGTGACGATACATCAATGATACTGGCATCAATGCGACGATTAAGCTTTTCTGCCAAGGAGACTGCATTCCCCCCAAACTGACTCTTCACCAAAGGGTAATTTGAACCACAAGCGGTCAGTTCTATCCTTCTTGGGTTGATGCCCTGATTGACCATATAGTTTTTAATCTTCTCTACACGCTTCATAGAAAAGTATAAGTCAAAGGGAGCCATCCCTTCCTGTATACAGTGGCTATAAAATCTAAGCCTTAGTTCAGGATAGATGTATAGTATGTCCTTCAGTTTATTAAGTTCAAAGATATTCTGAGGAGTCAGCACATTGTCGTCATCCCCATAAAGAAGAGGAGACAATATCACTTCTCTTCTGGGAACATTGTCAGCAACTACTACAACATCCTCTATCACCATAGAATCACTCTGTGTACTTGCAATCAACAACTCCTGAAATGCATCATCGTAAAAGGGTAAAGAAGTATTATCTACCAGCTGGGCTTTGGCCTGAGTGTTGAGGTATGTGATGTAAAGATCATAACCTCCCTCGCCGATTTTTCTATCTGATGAAAATGTAGCAGTCATCCCGTCACTAGACAATCGAAAATCGATATCATCCTCAGGAGAATTTATGGGCAATCCCATGTTCTTGACAGCGCTCCAAGACTTTGACGACGAGTCATACATAACTTCAAAGACATCAAATCCCCCATGTCCTTCACGTCGGTCAGAACTAAAACTAAGAATTTTTCCATCGTTGGAAACCGAAGCTGATATTTCATCAGACGCAGTATTGATAGCCGGACCTAGATTCAACACCTCAGTCCAGGACCCATTACGATGTCCTACAGTATAAAGATCATAACCCCCATATCCTCCTTTTCTTCTACTCGAAAAAACAAATGTAGAATCATTAAAGATGGTAAGGTGTCCGTCTCCCAACTCTCCCACTACAGGACTGATCATGGGCTCAGGGTAGATATCAATCTCCTCTGCTACTCTAAATGTATCCGTGAAAATTGTAGATTCCTCAGAAAAAAAGAATTTGGAGTAGTACATGATAGTTCCATCACGATTAAAGTCCAGTATAAGGTCATTGCGTGAAGAATTAATGAGAGGGTTTAATGCTTCAGGATATGACCAAATGCCATTCTCTGTTGTGGAGAAAAATATATCAAACTTATAACTGCCATTCACATCATCCTTTAATCCATCTTGATCTCTAAGACCACCAGTACTCCCGATACGATTAGAAGAGAAATAGAATTTGTTTTTATCATTGGGAGATTGTATAGCATTTATTTCATCATATCGGGTATTGACCACACTGCCCAGGTTCTCCACAAATCCTCTAGAATCGTCATGAAAATGATCAAGCCCATATGCACATCTCTTTATGTAGTCAATGACCAAGTGCCTACGTTCGTGTCCAGAACCTATCTTGGCGAGATAGAGTTTGTAAAACTCAACGGCCTTGACATATTCTTTAGATACGTGGAAGGTCCGCCCTAGATAGTAAAGAATGTCTTCATTTCTGTTACCCAAGCGATATGCCATAGAAAGATCAGACTTGGCATTGGACATACTATTGAGGTTATAATTGCATAAGCCACGTCGGAAAATAGCCTTCATATCATCCTGAATCCGATCATAGATATTATAAAGCTTGAGAGCTTCGTAAAACTTTCCTTGTTTGAAGTAGCTATCAGCTTCTTTGAGTATTTCCTTTTGAGAATGGGCTAATGATGGGGCCATCATTATGAATAGAAGTATTATGCTATTTCTCAGGTTATATCTCACAATGTCCAATCCAGGTTTATATTGATTGAGACGTATCAAATGCCTCAAGGTAATCACCAATTCTTCTCAAGAATGAGCCGCCCAAAAATCCATCAACCACTCTATGGTCGTATGATAAGGAAAGATACATCATGTGTCTAACTGCAATTACGTCTCCATATTGTGTTTCTAGCACGGCAGGTTTCTTCTTGATAGAACCTGTAGCGAGTATCGCAGCTTGAGGTTGATTAATAATAGGAGTACCCATGGCATTACCAAAGGTCCCTACATTGGTCAAGGTAAATGTCCCATCTTGTATATCTTCTGGTTTGAGCTTATTATTCCTGGCTCTATTGGCAAGGTCGTTGACGGACTTAGTTAGACCTACAAGATTGAGGCTATCTGCATTCTTGATAACAGGGACAATCAAATTTCCTGATGGCAAAGCAGCCGCCATTCCAATGTTAATATTTTTCTTAACTATAATATTGCTTCCATCAACTGACACATTGACCAATGGGTAATCTTTAAGAGCCTTTACGACCGCTTCAATAAAGATGGGGGTGAAGGTGATCTTTTGTCCATATTTCTCTTGAAACGGCTCTTTATTGGCATTTCTCCAATTGACCACATCCGTGACATCAACTTCAACAAATGAAGTGACATGCGGTGAGGTTTGTTTGGACATAACCATATGGTCTGCAATGAGCTTTCTCATCCTATCCATCTCTATGATCTCCACATTCCCTTTACCGGAAAATGTAAATTGTGGAGCCATAGAAGGTGGTGATGCTTTATGAAATGTAGCTGGTGCAGCTGTATGACCATTGCTCCTATTTTCTATGTATTGTAGAATGTCTTTCTTATTAACCCTGCCATTGGCACCTGAACCTTGTATTGTATCAAGCTCAGCCTGAGAAATGTTTTCTTGCTTGGCTATGTTCCTTACCAAGGGAGAATAAAATCTATCCCCAGATCTAGGTGCCACATTTGACGATACCACTTCTGCGGTAGAAGCACTAGGCATAGGTGTTGCTCGTGCCGGCGCAGCCTCTTTGACAGGTTCTGCTTTTTTCTCCTTTTTCTTTTCTTCTTTGATTGCAGGACTAGGTGCGGGTTCTTCCCCGTCTGTAGCGATTATAGCAATGGCCTTACCTATCTCCACTACATCATTCTCTTGGAATAAAACTTGCTCGATTACTCCAGCAACAGGAGAGGGAATTTCGGAATCCACCTTATCGGTAGCTATCTCCAGTATGGTCTCGTCCATATCCACCTTATCACCTACATTCTTGACCCATTTGAGTATGGTCGCTTCGATGATACTTTCTCCCATCTTGGGCATTATGAGTTCTACCTTAGCCATGTTCACAGATTTCCGCAAAAGTACGAATTATCTATGCGATTATGAATTTTCTAATCATGTCTAGACCAGCGATTGCGCTGTATTGAATATTGATATTTCTTTCTTTAGATAGGGACAATTTTCTAGTAACAACATTCCCCCTGTCTCCACAAGCCATCCATACGGTGCCCACAGGTTTATCCTCAGTACCTCCATCAGGTCCAGCGATACCTGATATAGCCAGTGCAATGTCAACATCTAATTTATTAATGCATCCCTTGACCATGGCTACTACCGTTTCTTCACTCACTGCACCATGCCCATCGAGAACATCACGGCCCACAGAAAGTAGGTTTTCTTTCAATTCATAAGAATAAGAGACTATACTCCCTTTATAATATTTTGAGCACCCGGGAACTGAAGTGATCATTTGTGACACAAGTCCCCCAGTACAACTCTCGGCCAAGGCCAAGCTTAAGGAATGGTCGACACAGAGCTCACCTACGGCTTCGGCAAGAGTGGTTTTATTATAGCCATATATATAACCCGATATTCTCTTTTCTATTTCTATTTTGATTGACTGAATATCGTGCTCTACCAACTCATCTGACGATCCGATACCTGTCAATCGTATCCTTACCTGACCGATGGATGGCAGATATGCCATATCGATGTGATCAGGAAGGCTAGTCTCAATGTCTTCTATTTCCTTGGCTAGCATGCCCTCTCCTATTCCCACCGTCCTAAGAGTCGTATGATAAATCGACTGACTCTCAAAAAGAGGTTCTACAATCGGAACAAAGGACTCGTTAAAAATGTATTTCATCTCATATGGCACCCCCGGTAAGCTTAGGATAAATTTACCATCCTTCTCAAATAGCATCCCTGGAGCAGTACCCATCTTGTTTTCCAGTATTCTTGCCTTTGTTGGCATCGCTGCCTGAACTTTATGAGACGGCATAGGTGTTCTGTTATACTTCTTAAACAAGGAAACCATTGCCTGATATGTTGCTTCATGAAAAACCAACTCATCATTAAAAAAATCACATAATACTGACTTGGTGATATCATCATTTGTGGGGCCTAAACCACCAGTTATTATCACAAGATCAGATTGACCAAATCTAGTTTGAAGAAATTCAATAATCCTGTCATAGTCATCGTCAAGGGTAGTGATCCGATCCAATTGAATACCATGTGTCGTTAGTCGTTGGGCTAGCCAAGTCGAGTTTGTGTCCTGTACCTGGCCTATAAGTAATTCTTTACCTATGGTAAGTATGGAGGCTGATCTAATCATAGTGATTTACATGTATTTAATTTCTCTAAATCCAAACTCGTATATCTTTTCGTCCTTCTCTATTTGTAGACGGCCTATATCAGAAACGCCCGCAATCCTTCCATTTAATATTCCTCCGGTCTTTACCTCAAAAGAGCTCATCTTTCCTTTGAGGTACAGGTTACTCACGTACTCACTCTTGATAGATTTCAAATTACCATCTTTTAGTAGTGAATAGTACTCATCAATATGATCCAATAGATCAGTTAACAACATTTCTCTATCAAATGACCTATCCATTTCTAGTTTTAAGGATGTTGGGTTGGGTAATTCGTCCGGAAAAGAAGTCTGGTTGATATTTACTCCTATTCCTGCAATGGTGAGGTTGAGGATTTTTCCGGTGAGGTGATTCTGAATCAACAATCCACATATCTTTTTATCATTGACATAAATATCGTTAGGCCATTTTATGGTTACTGCCTTATTTGGCAGATTTGACTCGAGGCTCTTCCTTATCCCCAGACTTATAATCATGGATAAATAAAACTGATCTTGGGCCTGGAGGAATGTGGGTTTGAGGAGATAGGATAACAATAGGTTTTCACCCCTAGCACTATGCCATGTATTACCAATCTGTCCCCTACCTGCAGATTGATGCTCAGTAGTGACTATGGTAAATTCTTTGACATTCTTACTACTACAATTTTCACTGAGATAAGAATTGGTGGAGGAAAGTTCGTCAAACGTAACAATATTTCTCTCTTGCATAAGTGTAAGGCAAAATCTAAATAATAGTAACTTTGGCTAAAATAAGAATTACAATTTGACCAATTATAAATCTATAGCTTCTAATAAGAAGGATGCCCAGAACACATTGATCGTTGATGCAATTCAGGATATTAAAGGAAAGAACATTGTGCTGTTGGATTTAAGGGGACTTGAAGAAAGACCAACAGATTTTTTTATCATCTGCGAAGGAGACTCTAGCACACAGGTCAATGCTATATCTCAGAATGTAAAAAAGAAAATAAAAGGTGATATTGGTGTCCGTCCTTTGAGTATGGAAGGCATCTCTGGTAGCAATTGGGTGTTGATTGATTACTTTGATACCATTGTCCATGTATTTCACCCCTCCACGCGAGAGTTTTACGATTTGGAGGACTTATGGAGCGATGGTGACATTACAGAGTACCAGAATATCTGATCTATTGCAACGATTTCCAAGGAAAATCGTTTATTGCATTACACAACCTCTGCATGGACAATAAGAAACCCGATAATAAACAACCGAAGAAGCTGGGAGTAAATTCGTATTGGATTTACGGTATCATCATTTTAGCCATTTTAGCCATTAATGCCTCTGTTCATCTAACGAATAAGACCAAGACCATTTCATTTGGAAAGTTTGAAGATTTGGCAAGAGCAGGTGATGTTGACAGCCTTTTAGTAATCAACAGACAGCAGGTAAATGTCTTTATCAAGCAAGAAAGTCTGAACAAGGAAAAGTTTAAAGAGATTCAGCAAAATAAGCTCAACTCTCTTCAACCTCACTACTCACTAGAAATCGGTGATGTAAAATATTTTGAGGAAAGACTTGATAAGTTACGCAGCGAAGGGGTAGAATTAGACCCCATTTATCAAACAAAAGAAAATTGGCTAGGACCATTATTGAGCTGGGTCTTGCCATTCCTATTACTAATAGGAATTTGGATATTCATTATGCGAAGGATGAGTGGTGGAGCTGGCGGTCCGGGTGGTCAGATATTTAACATTGGAAAATCAAAGGCGACCCTTTTTGACAACAGTGGGAAGGTGACTGTAACATTTGAAGATGTTGCTGGACTGGATGAGGCCAAAGTAGAGGTGATGGAGGTTGTAGACTTTCTTAAAAACCCAAAGAAATACACAGCTCTCGGAGGTAAGATACCTAAAGGTGTACTCCTCGTCGGTCCTCCTGGTACAGGTAAGACTTTACTTGCCAAGGCGGTGGCTGGAGAGGCAGCCGTTCCATTCTTTTCCATTTCAGGATCTGATTTCGTGGAGATGTTTGTAGGTGTAGGAGCATCGAGAGTAAGAGATCTGTTTAAGCAAGCAAGAGAGAAAGCACCTTGTATAGTGTTTATCGATGAAATAGATGCAATAGGAAGAGCCCGAGGGCGGGGAGCCATGCAAGGTGGTAATGATGAACGAGAAAACACCCTCAACCAATTGCTCGTAGAGATGGATGGTTTTAGTACTGATAAAGGAGTAATCCTGATGGGTGCAACCAATCGTCCCGATATTCTCGATGGCGCTCTTATGCGCCCAGGAAGGTTTGATAGGCAGATAGGTATTGACAGACCTGACCTAGTAGGTAGGGAGGCTATATTTAAAGTACATCTAAAGACTATAAAAATTTCTCCAGACGTAAAACCCGCCATCCTAGCTGAGATGACTCCGGGATTTGCTGGGGCTGAAATAGCCAATGTATGTAATGAGGCTGCCCTCGTTGCTGCACGAAGAGGAAAAATCTCTGTAGAACTAGATGACTTTAACTATGCACTCGATAGAGTCATAGGAGGACTGGAAAAGAAAAACAAACTCATAAGTCCTAAAGAAAAAGAGATCATCGCATACCATGAGGCAGGACATGCCATCTGTGGTTGGTTCCTAGAGCATGCCTCACCACTGGTCAAGGTGACAATCGTACCTAGGGGTATCGGCACACTAGGTTATGCGCAGTATCTCCCTAAGGAGGAATACATTACCCGTACTGAGCAACTAGAAGACAGGATGTGTATGACATTAGGTGGAAGGGCCGCTGAAAAAATCGTCTTTGACAAGATATCTACTGGAGCCCAAAACGACCTGGATCAAGTGACTAAGATGGCCTACGGAATGATCTCCATATATGGGATGAATAGTAAAATTGGGAACGTTTCTTTCTACGCTATGTCACAGGAGTCTTATAATAAACCATATTCTGATGAAACAGCTAAGCTCATCGATGAAGAAGTTAGAAAACTCATCGAGAGTCAATACAAGCGAGCTCAAAGTCTGCTATCAGAGAAAAGAAAAGAGCTCAATGCCCTAGCAGAGCAACTCCTAGAGAAAGAAGTATTACTTAAATCTGATGTGATCAAATTGATAGGCGCACGTCCATATGGGAATGATAATAAGATATTGACAGTAGAAGAAAATAAGTACGATGATGTCATCGCAGAACCATCTGATGATGACAATAATATCGTAGAAGACTAGCTAGGTGCTCACCTCTGTTTTGTCAATCAACCTGAAACCATTGCCATGGATGTTTACAATTTCCAGATTTTCATCGGCAGCAAGATATTTTCTTAGCTTTGTAACAAAGACATCCATACTTCGGGCAGTGAAATAGTTGTCCTGGCCCCAGATTTTGGTCAATGCCTCTGATCTCTGCAACACATCATTCTTATAGATACAGAACATTCTGAGGAGGTGTGCTTCTTTTGGCGAAAGCTTGTCCTCTCTCTTTTCATCCTCTGATGTAAAAGTTAAGATGCGTAGCGGATAATTAAAATGGTACTTACTGATAGTGAATTCCTTGATATCATCGCGAGGATCAGGTTTCCCTATGCTTCTTCTCATTACTGCTTGTACGCGGAGGAGTAGCTCCTCAGAATTAAAAGGCTTAGTGATGTAATCATCACCCCCTATTTTGAATCCTTTCAATACATCTTCTTTTAGTGTCTTTGCGGTCAAGAAGATAATAGGAATGTCGGTGTCGTTCTCTCTTATTTCTTTAGCCAATGTAAAACCATCTTTCTTGGGCATCATCACATCAAATATGCATAATGCGAAAGTGTCCTTTTTATATGCTTGAAGACCAGCCTCTCCATCTGTGGCAAGTGTCACATGATAATCATGCATTTCCAAGTAGGATCTTAGTACATCACCAAAATTCTGATCATCTTCAACTAACAATATCTTATCCTGTGTTTCTACCATAATGATTATTTCTCTTAACACTTTAGAGTCTACTTCTCGCTATTGGTCACTTAATTTCAACGGAAAATAGAGCATAAAGTTACTCCCTTTTCCAGATTCACTAGTCACTTTTATTTCTCCATCATGGGTATCCACCAATGCCTTTACATAGGTTAATCCCAGTCCAAATCCTTTGACATCATGTATATCTCCAGTATGAACGCGATAGAATTTCTCAAAAATATGTTTTACAGCCTCTTTCGACATTCCCATTCCCTTGTCACTTACGATGACCTCCAGTCTATCCTCAGTATTCCGCGTAGATATCTCGAGTTCTGGTTTATCAGGTGAATATTTATTCGCATTGTCAAGCAAGTTGTGAATGATATTTGATAGGTGGGTGATATCCCCCTGTATAACAGCATCCTTAGCTTTCAGCGTGGTGATGATACTACCTTCCCGTTTCTGAACCGTCAAGTTCATGTTGTTGACAGCTTGCAAGATTATTTCATGCATATCGACATCTCCCCTCTTTAGAACAAAATCTTTCTTGTCTATGAGTGCCATCTGCAACACCTTCTCTACCTGGTTGAGCATGCGCTTATTCTCTTCCTTGATGATACGGGCAAATCTCTCTACCTTCTCCTTATTCTCAATGATTATCGGATTGATGATAGAATCAGTCGCCAAAGATATGGTGGCTATAGGTGTTTTGAACTCATGTGTCATATTATTGATAAAATCAGTCTTCATGGACGAGATCTTCTTTTGTCTAAAGATCACATAAATCGTGTAGACGAAGCAGAATAGGATAAGTCCGGTAAAGAGAATAGAACTCAAGACAATAGGCCATACAGACGACCATAACCAAGTTGTCTTACTCGGAAAGAAGAAAGTTAGAAACCCCTTGGTCGTGTTTTTAATGTCAACCAAGCTGATCTTATATTTTGAGTTATGTAGTCCTTGATGTTTCTCGACAATCGAAGCCTCTTTACTATCACCGATGGTAGCGACGAAATTCCCATTGAGAATAACATAACTTTCCATTTCTTTGCTATACACTCCATAGTCATAGTAGAGGTCAATACCTTGGTCTTTTAATTCCTGCTTTATGATGGTATCAAGATGTTGTGGGCTTATGTTTTCTAGGGCAAAGGACGGATCAAATAGTAGCCTGAGACTATTGAGTTCATAATTGAGTTGTTGTTCATGCCACCGTTCGTTTCCATTGAGGAAAGGCTCGGTAAGTGTACCCGGGTTATTAAGTAAAGATCCTGTGACCGGACTCTTGAAGTAGTTTTTTGTATAGGGATCATAAGTCTTGACGTCTTCGAGAATTCTTTCCCTCACTCGGTCCATCATTCGGGTCACCTTAGCATCAAAATTCTTCTCATCCAGGCTTACTGACCATTTGATCCAAAAGATTTGTAAAAAAATAATCCCGATGAGTGAAGCACTCATGAGAATGATGATCGTCCATATGGATTATAAATTTGAACCTTCTTACTCATTTACCGATTCTTATCAGATAATAAATATAATTTAATAAAAGATGTCTTTGATAATCAAGACTTTAACTGCGATTTAACCATTTAGTTTTACCGAGTTCTGGATCTAGCGTTATAAATTTGAACGAATATTAAATAAATACACTTATGAACAAACTACTTTCCATTCTAGTAATTGCTATTATGATGGGAATGGCCATCGACGGCATATGCCAATCTGAAAAAACCACACAAAAAAAGATCATCATTATCGAAGAAGTAATTGATGCTGATGGAAATAAAACGACTAAAAAAACTGTAAAGGTAAACGATGATATCTCAGATGAGGATTTGGAAAAGTGGATGAGCAAAGCGGATGGAAAAAGAATTAAAAAGCGAATAGAAGTTCGTGGGGATGATCACAGTGAGAAAGAGGTAAAAGTAATCGTAATTGATGGAGAAGGTAATTCTCTGGAAGGCGACAACATCTGGATCACAGAAGAAAATGAAATGATAGAACTAGGTGATGGTCATAAATACAAGGTTATCATCCTAGACGAAGAAGGTCATCCATTGCATATCGAAGACATGGATGTAGAGGTGATGTCTGACGACACTGGTGAGGAAATAAACATCCGAGCCAAGATCAATAACAAGCATGTAGAATCTGATCACAAGCCCAAATTAGGTGTCATGATAGAAAATGCAGACAACGGAGTTGCCGTTCTCGAAGTGATGGAAAATACTCCTGCAGCAAGAGCTGGTTTGAAGGTGAGTGACATTATCACTAAGGTAGATGCTGCTGAAGTCATGACTATCGAAGAGTTACTTGCTTCATTAAAAGCAAAAGAATACGGTGATGAAGTGACTATAACATACCTGAGAGATGGTAAAAAATCTACAACCAAAGCCACCTTAGCTAAGGTGAAGTACCAAGACAAGATGATCTTTAAGGATGTGGAAGAGGTGATTGAGAAAGATTAGAAGAGCTCGTTGTTAGTTAGGGCGTTACTAGTCTGTAAAAACGCATTGTCATGATTTTTGGTCAAAAATCTCGCCAATGCGATTCCTCTCTTTAATTTACCCCGATCTGAAGATCAGGGTAAAATGGCCCAACTTCCGAATGTCACTGACTAGCATCTAGCAAATTTCCTAATTGAGATTAAACCGAGCAGTCAACCCACCACGTATACTTGTAATCGGAAAAGAAGTAGTCAAGTATGGCTTGGTCTGATTGTACTCAACAAAAGCTCTCAAGGAGAAGTTTTCATTAACATCATAGTCTACTGAGGGACTTAGTCTCAATGATTTGAGTCCCCTGTCGGGTTGTGCATTGGCTCCACCATCAAGCTTATGAATATAAGATACATCATCTCTATATGACATGTCAAAACTTATCGTCAGTGTGCGCCCTCTCGTGGAGCTAACCTTACCTCCTCTCCTATTACCCCCATTCTTATCTTGTTCGTCCTCCTCGGCTTCATCTTCCTGATCACGTCTTTTGCGCTTGTTCTTTTTACCCTTATCACCCGTAAGAAATCCAATGTTGATACCTTGAAGAGTGTATCCAAATCCCAAGGTATATTCCTTTGTATTAGTCTCTTTGAGCTGAGCAGGATCTTGCGCTATTTCCAACGCCAAATTTCTTGCTTTCTTCCACTCAAATCTGAGATCAATATCATTGACTGTCTTCATCTTAAGACCAATAATAGGAGCAAATTGCTCATCAATGACCACTTGCGGAAACTCTAATCTACTGTAGTAGTTTTGATCCGTAACTTTTAATGAATCAAATGGACTAGCAATGTCATATTCTTGCTCAGTAAAGAAGTTGTTGACCCTGAGTGTCGATTTGTAACCATGAGTAATCGAAAAGCTACTAAAGACGTCCTTGAACCAAGGCAGTTTGTTGAGGCCATTATAGTTCAATGTCCAGTTGGGCTTAGGGAAATAAGTGCTCTTCCTTACATCAGCCTCTAAGTCAAGGCTTATTTGATTTGCGTCTTCACCTGTATAGGCTGCGATAAAGGCCGGCACGATAACACTCGTGCTCTTACCACCATATCCTTGACTATAACCGGTTTCCTCAGCGTGAGGAGCAGGTGGATCAGAAATATTTGGTAATCGTTCTGATATAATCTTTCTATTAGTAGAAAATACATCGAATAGCTCGTTGATATCTGTTCCAAATAATGTGTTCAATGCAAAGAATGTCATATCGAATGAACCCACATCTGTCAATGCCAGTTGGTTGAATCCGGCTTGACCATTGGTCTGATCAACAAAGAATTTAAAATCTTCGGAATGATCCTTACGATAGGATTTTTTAAAATCTAAGTCGATCTTAAGATCGTCAAATGGCTCCAAGGCTACCTTCAGGTCAAATGTCTGATTCTTGTTTTGTGAAACCTGCTGATTGAGAAATCGATTATCTGTTATCCATTGTCGACCAGCAGCATCAAAGAGCCAGTTGTTCTCATCGCCATACGTTATATTTGGTTGCAACCCAGCTGCAAATGCCCACCCTGGGGCTTTAAATCCATTAGACAACCCTAAATACTGCGGATCCTGCGTAAATCCTGGCACCACCGTAGAGAGGTCTTCTTTATAGGTAAATCTTATAGACTTCAATGCCATCAATGGCTTGATTAATACTCGTTCTAACGTGGATGGTCCCTCGTTTCCTTTCTTCCGATCCTCCTTCCCAGCACCTTCCTTTTCATCTTTTTTCGTCCCATCTTTTTCCAATGCTCTGATCGCCTCATCTGCACCCTTGACGGATGTTCTCTTTCTCTTCCGTTTGCTTTTCTTGCTTTTGCCTGACTGGATCGACGACAAGTATCCGGATTTCTTATACAATTTATCGAAACTAAAAGTGGCGTTGATCGATCTTTGCTGTCCATTCTGGATGACATTGCCAAGGGTATCCAACGACAATGGTGCTGCCGACCACCCATAATCTGCAATGTATTGAGCCTTGACAGACATCCAATCCAAAACAGGAATATGCTTAAATGGTACTGAGTAGACTAATTTAAGCTGATGGTTATAATTTTTATTCCTACCTCCACTCTTGAACTTGTCTTTCCAATATTCGCCTACATACTTAGAATCATCACGTACCCTACTGGTTACAGTATCTCCTCTTTCGTCTACCCACTCTCTCTGATCTGGAGTATCAGCTATACCCACTTGTCGTAGCTCGTCGATGACAGAGGTATTACTAGCATTAAAATTTAACTTAAGCGACTTGGTCAGATCCCATTGTAGAGCATATTTTCTCTCCCAATCAAATCTCTGATCATTAAATGCAAATATGGGATCTTCGGGTAATCTGAATTCCCTTTGATTTTGCAATCTTCTCACCTGTGTATTGAAGCTGAATGAATTGGGAATAAAATTGAAATTAAATTCCTTCAACCATTTCATACTTCCCCCTTTAAGACCTTTGAAAGGTTGAATATAGAGCGGCTTGGTCGAGTAATTATAATCCAGTCCCAGCTTTTGATCTCGGGTCTGATCCTTCTTGATGAGCGGGTCATGATGATTGATCTCAGTAAACGAGTAGCTTGCGCTGATATTACTAATGCTCCATGGCTTTGGTGATCCAGACTTTTTTCCTGATCCTTTATTATTCTTGCTTCCACCACCTGATCCTTTTTTTACGTTGACAAAATTGAAGGTCTTGATGGTGGTTACATCTTGTGCTCGTTCATCTACGTCACTTGGATTGGAAGCAGACTCCTTTGCTTCAGCAACAGTAAGGTCAAGCTCGTATGGGTCAAATTCGGGATTTTTTATACTCTTAGCATACTGCGCATAAAAGGGTATCTGTAGCCCCCAGCTATTAGGAAAGAATTTTCCGAGCTGTAAATTGGTAGCGAGATCATAGTCAATGATTTCATCCTTGCTTCTCTCATCAAGTTTCTGGTCCAGTGTGCCGAAACCAATACTGCTATATCCTCCCGCAGCTGTGAAATCTCCTAGGTCAGCCAGTTTCATCTCCATCCTTGCCAGTCCTGCCCAGCCACCTCGCTCTTGTAGCCCGCTTACTCGCAACTCATTAATCCAGACTTCACCACAGTAAGTGTCATTTACACTCGGCCCTATTTCTCTCACCCCTACCTGTATCCCTTTGACATATCCAAGGCTCGGATTTCCCTTGATTTTTACAAACGCATCATCTTCCCCATCACCATCTCTATCTATTCCTCGTGTGTATATCTCCCTTGGTGTACCCTGAATGTTTCGCTCTTTTTTGAGTTCTGTAAATTCTTTAAGTGAAAAATCAAACATGTTATTTTCAGGCCAGACTATATCTTCAGCCTCAGCACCCATTAATGTGAAATCGGATACCACTAGTGGGATCTCATATTCATAATAGTTGTTTCTAAAGTCCTTACCTACCCTTAGGAATACTGAAAGATCTCTGTCTACCATATTGTTTTGATGATCCTCAGCATGGACAAACATCTGCATGTTCTCAAAGACCCTAAGGTCAAGCTGTGTCAGCTTGTAAACAGATATTTCACAGCTATCTCCCAATCCGCAGAACTGTAAAGACAATGCCTTTTCATCTTGTAATATATTAGAGAATGAATTGAAATATTCCTCTTGTACAATTCCACGAGGCTTTACGTAATTAAAGGGTTCCTTACTGGAATGCTCCTGAAAACTTACATCGTCAATTGAGAATTCTGGTCCAACATCACCTGCCCTACAAGTCGGATCCAATCTTCTCCACTGATTTCTGACAAGTTCCAACTCCGCAAATCTCATGGTCTTTGGTTTCGAGAATCCTGTCAAGTACATCCTAGCAAATTGTATAGAACGCAATCCCTCTATTCCACCTACAGCCCTTCCAGAAACTATAGGAATCTGGAATCTATACCATTTGTTGCCATCGACTTCCTTTTCCTGCCTTATATATTGGTTGCTGGTCACATCAATTTCTCCTGATCCATTATGGAATATGGGAACTTCAAACTCATAGTAACTCTCTCCCTGCTCTAGGGATTTATTGTTGTTTAGATCCTCTCCTTCACCAAATGGTTGTCCTCCTCTCTCCTCATTGTTTCCATCTGGTCTATTACCATGAGGATTGCTATAATTCTTATATCGTTGTACAAGGCTGGTTTCATTGATGTAACTATCATCATTAAAGTACTTCCAGTCGTCACCAGCGGGGTCCGCCCCTATCTCATCAGCAGGAACATCACGGTTCATTACCATTTCCTGGATATAGTCCTCAAAAAACAAGGCCTCTTCAGCATTTGTAAGGCCATCATATCCTACGTCCTGTGCAGAACCTCCATTTTGATCCGCTACAAGACCATTATTGATGGGGTTTCTCAAGGGAATCTTACCCCATACCGTCTCTGCCTCGGGGAGCATCTCGGTAGGATCTACAGAAATACTGCTCTCGAAAAACTGAAGGTTGTCCTTCAATATATCCTCTGATACATTGCCAAACTGGAAGTATAAGTAACCTTCCTCATCGGTTTCATGTGTACTGGGATCTATATATGGATTCAGTAACCAGAATTCAATGTATTCCACATTTGATGCTTCAAAATCATTATTGGTCAGATATCTCATGATACCACCCCATCGATCCTCTGGATTCTCCAATTTAATCGTCCGTGACGACTCATCCCAATATGAATTTTCCGTGTCAAAATTATATGGTCCTCTCTCATCCGGAAAGTACGACAAGTCGAACGTGAATAGACTTCTAAATTGATTTTGTGGAGTTTGCCTTCCAAACAATCTATCGGGATCAACATTGCTTGCGTATGGGCTTGCAACGTCTCCACCTCGTCGCGCTGTATTGTCTATCTGATACCAGCTAAGTTTTGCACGATTCTTTCCATACTCATGATTATCTGCGAGTTGTGATTCTGGGAAAGCCGGAGGCGTACTTGCAAGTACCCATTGATTGGTCTGTGTACCCAAGGGAATAGAACTGCCAGCACCTTCAAAGTCATCAATACTTACCACTCCTACGTCTTCATCTGGAAGGTTGATAGCCCCACTGTGACCAGGCTTGATTGCTGCTAGTTCAGTAGAAAAGCTTAATGAAGATTTTTCCTTCGTACTATAAAACGGTAATTTATCAATTGCCTTCGTAATGAAATCTGATTCCGTACTATAGTTGAGGTCAAGCCCAAATATTCTATTATTGATGGGGTCATCGCCCAAGTTTACTTTCTTAGTAAAGGGTCTTTCAAAGAGTCTAATATAGGTTGCTCCCATCGTGAGATTCTTGCTAAACTCATACTCTGCACGTAACCCAAACATGGTCTTCTGTTGTAGACTAAATACAGAATTGTCTTCGAAGGAAACTCTGATCGGTGTTCCTGACTGGAGATAAGCATCGTTGATGATTCTCAACCTACCGATGCCATAATCTATCTCATAGTCAATACCTTCTTTCAGGATAACTCCTCCAGCTCTTACTGTTACAGAACCTTGAGGTATGTTGAATGTCCCTAAACTAATATCCGATGATATACTTGATTTGTATTTTCCCTTAAGGACAAATCGGTTTTTATGTAGGAGCTCTCGGGACGCAGTAAGTGTGCTGTCATATAGCTCTTGAAAGTCATATTTGTCAGCCAATGCTGGTCCCAGTAGATCATTCAATGATTTTCCAAAAGGCTCCAATACGGGAAAAATGACACTTCCACTACGTGGGATGATCGTAATACCAGGAACAAAATCAAATATTCCGTCTTGTTGTGGATCAAGTTGTGAATTGAGTCGATCAAGATTAAACACGTCTAAGAGTGGTTTTCTCTTAAATCCAGGCTCTGGTAAAAACCTTTTGAGTGATCCGTCGGTATTGTCTTCAAAAAAGATATCAAATTGAAAGTCCTCCTGATTTACTTGAGCTGTACCCAAGGGATAAACATTCTTCATCATCAGGTCCCATTGTGGGAGCGAAACTCTTTGGTTTGTGCTCTTAAGCATCTTGGTATAGAGTAGGTTGTCTGGTTGGACATTCTCCATTTCATCAAGATTACTTGCTGAGCCATCCTCGGTCAACTCTCCTACCTTATATACCGTCTCACCATTATAAGTGTAATTGAACTCATAAGCAACCGCGAGGACTTGGTTTGGTCGGAGTCTTACATTAAGGGAAATGATCCCTAGTTCCGGGTGATATGTAAATTCTCCTTGTGACAGTTTTCTCCCCCTGAATATCTCAAAATCCCTTGTCTGGTTCATTTGATATACTGTCCTTAGGTTCGTTGCGGCATTGACAATATTTCTAGTCGGTTCATCATTGACCAGTAGGTCATAAAGCCCATTTACCCTATTATCAGGCAAAGTGTCGCTGTTCACAGATCTAAACTCTGCACCTAATCCAAATGTCGGAGTAAAAACAGGATTGTCTTGAGTGTATTTAGATGGGTCAGATTCAGCGATATCTGACAATGCACAGATCATACTTGTGTTCTCTACATTGATATCTCTATCTCCGGTAATCCAAACCTGAATTCTACTTATTCTAAACTGACTATTGATATTAGGAAGGTTTGCAAGCGCCCTTTCAAAATTATCTCTATGATAGTGACTGAGGAAGAAGTGTCTGTTCTCATCATATTCATCCGGTCTTATTTCAAACTCTTGTACAAGACTTCCACCTTCAATGACTAGTTCTTCTTGCTTTGATTTTTGTTGCGATGCCAGTCCCGTGACTCGGAGCCTCCCGAATTGTAGCTCCGTCTTGAGACCAAAGAGATTCTGACTTCCCTGAATAAGCTGTCCTTTGAGAGGCATGCTGACATTCCCCGCTTCGAGTTTCTTGATAATGTCATCCTCAGAAAACGCCTCCGTATCATACTCAAGCTTGATTTTTCTATCAAAGTCAAATGTAGCTTGTGTGTCGTAGTTGAATCCCAACTTAAGTTTTTCTCCAATCTGTCCATCAACATTCATCTGAATGTCCATGTCAAAATCCAAGAACGGGCCTTGTCTTTGTTGTCTTACAGGAATCGTGGGGTTATCTATCTTCTGATAGTCCAAACCAAATGTCAAATCTATATTTCCCTGTGGTTGAATATCAACCTCTGTTCCTCCAAAAAGGCGATCCACTAAATTCTTCTCAACGTCGATGCGAGCCATCGGATCCACCTTTCCTGAGCTACTTTTTATTCCGGTATTGATCCCTGCAAGCTTGGCGAAATATTCTCGTTCCTGCTGTTCTGCTCTCCAGTCCATGTATTCTTCAAAAGTCATATAGGATGGTGTACGATAGTATTCGTCACCTATCTTTTCAAGAATAATATAATTGCCCGTCTCTGGATCATACTCGACCTCCTGGGTGATTATGCTGGGAGTAATGTCAAAAGGGTTGTAGGTGTCATCGTTGATAAAGTCTCCATGACGATCTTTCAACGGAATGGTATCTGCTGCCTCAATACTGATGATGTATGAATCATCTATGTTATATCCACCTGTATGAGAGGCACATATTATCAAGGTCAGTGACACGAATGTCGTGGTCAGCAGTACTCTTATCTTGGCACTAGCACTGGTAAAATTCAATAGTCTCAAATATCCTAGGTTATCTCTCATTAAAAAACATTCTCTTAAAACGTCCTATACTATGATCTGAGTATATAAATAAGTGGTTGGATTGTTAAATTATGACATGTTTCTGAGCACAATTTTAATCAATTCTTCAACTTCGGCGGGAGCCTGATTACCAGCTAGGGCTTGATCAACTTGTTTTTCGACAATTTTTCGTTGAAAACCTAAGGCAACTAGAGCAGATAACGCCTCATCACGTATGGTATTGTGAGAAACCGTCGATATTATTTCTCCTTCTCCCATCTCCTTAAACACTTTATCCTTAAGATCTAGGATGATTCTCTTAGCAGTTTTTGGCCCTATGCCTTTAACTTTATTGAAAGCAGCGACATTTTCACTTATAATTGCCGATCGAGCTTCATCATAGGTCATATAACTCAGTACCACCCGAGCTGTATTGGGGCCAATTCCTGATACGGATATTAGATAAGTGAACATCTTTTTCTCAGCTTCATCATAAAAGCCATAAAGACTGTGGGAATTCTCAGTAACATGAAGGTAGGTGAATAGTTTCACTTGTGACATCCCTTCAATCCTGGAAAAAGTGTGTAGTCCTATATTTACATGATATCCCACTCCACCACAGTTAATGTAGACATGGGTGGGTTCGAGGTGATTGACCTCTCCTTCAATAAAAGCTATCAAACTGAACGATTTTGTTTGATACCAAAGATACTAAAATCTTAATATATTAGATTTTTCTATAATGTGTGTCCTTGTTTCTAAAGGGTTCTAATTGACTCCTCAATTTGATCGAAACCGATAAATTTTATATTTCTTACCATAAACCTTAATGCCCTACATCGAATTTTCTCGAATCCAAAATCATTGATAATTTTCTCGAAACTGTCTTTGTTGCAACAACATTGGACAACAATTTTATCCGCCCTAATTGAACCATGTAATTCGAAATGCTCATCCTACGGTAGAAACTGGGTGTAATCATTTTCAAATATATTCATATTACTAAGTTCAATACTAGCCTCCTTGTTACATTTATTGTCATTTTTAAATCGTCTATATGAGGATATTGCTGTTAGGGGGAGGAGGAAGGGAGTCAGCACTGGCCTGGAAGATTTCGCAATCCCATCAGGTGGATCAATTGTTCATATCCCCTGGAAATGCAGGCACGCTTAATTATGGGCAAAACGTAGACCTTGACATCCACGAATTTGAAGAAGTTGAGAAATTTGTCATCGGCAATGAGGTAAACATGATTGTCGTGGGTCCTGAACAACCGCTGGTCGATGGGATATCTGATTTCTTTTCAGAAAGAAGCCATCTCAGTCATGTGAGAGTTGTAGGTCCCTCAGAAAAAGGTGCTCACTTAGAAGGTAGCAAGGCATTTGCGAAGGAATTTATGGACAAATACAGCATCCCTACAGCCAAATACAAGGAAGTAAGTCTTGACACCTTAGAAGAAGGTAATCTGTTTCTTGACAAATCCAACCCACCTTATGTTTTAAAGGCCGATGGCTTGGCCGCAGGTAAGGGTGTTGTTATTCTCGATTCTTTAGATGATGCCAAAAAAGAACTTAGCGATATGCTCTATGGAAAATTTGGTCAAGCTTCCAATAAGGTGGTTATTGAAGAATTCCTTTCTGGAATTGAGTTTTCGGTTTTTGTAGCTTTTGATGACAAAAATTGGAAAATCCTCCCCGTTGCAAAGGACTACAAAAGAATAGGTGAAGGAGACACGGGTCTCAATACCGGTGGCATGGGGGCTGTATCTCCTCCTGGATTCGTTGATGACAAAATGATGGAAAAAGTCATTGAACGGGTAATTATCCCTACCGTCAATGGACTAATGGAAGAGGCCATTTCTTACCGAGGGATCATCTTTCTAGGTCTTATAGAGGTGGACTCCGATCCATATGTCATAGAATATAACTGTCGTTTTGGTGATCCAGAAACAGAAGCAATTGTTCCTAGAATCCAGTCAGATATTGTAGAATTGTTCAGCGCAATAGCAACCCAAGACCTTGAAAGCATAGATCTTAAGATTTCTGATAAAACGGCGGCGACTGTTATGCTTGTATCAGAAGGATATCCAGGAAAATATGAGAAGGGGAAAATAATAAATGGCATTGATGCTCGTCATGATGCACTTATTTTTCAGGCAGGAACTACATTAGAAAGCAATGAAATAGTGACGAATGGAGGTCGTGTGATAGCTATCACAGCTCTGGGTGATGATAAAGAGTCTGCCCTTAAAACTTGCTATGAAACTGCTTCCAACATTGATTTTGAAGGTAAAACTTTTAGAGGAGACATTGGATTTGACTTATAGAAGTGTATCGCGCCATAGAAATATCAAAAATCGTTGATGGTTCTTTAATCGGACCAGATGACAGATTCGTCAATACTGCTCATATTTATTTTGATAGCAGGCGAATATCTTATGGTTATCAGGCAATGTTCTTAGCTATAAAAGGTATACATCGAGACGGGCATGATTTCGTGAAGAAAGCTTATGATCAAGGCGTAAGAGTATTCTGTGTATATGACTCTGTAGACCTACCTAGTGATGCTACATTGATCAAAGTGACAAATGTGTTGAAGGCCATTCAGGAGTTGGCAGCTCATCACCGCCATTCTTTTGGGTTAAAAGTCTTGGGGATCACAGGAAGTAATGGAAAAACCATCGTCAAAGAGTGGCTTTGGTCAATGCTCAAGGACGACTACAAAATCATTCGTAGTCCTAGAAGTTTCAATTCTCAGATAGGTGTTCCGATCTCCGTTTTGAGAATTACCACTGATCACAATATTGGCATATTCGAAGCGGGTATATCTAGGAAGGAAGAAATGGATAGTCTCGCGAAGATTATCTCTCCTGACGTAATGATATTCACAGGATTAGGGTCAGCTCATGACAGTGGATTTACTGGTCGTGAAGAGAAGCTGAAGGAAAAACTGCAGTTGGCAAAGGATGCTGAGAGTATCATTTGCACGATAGAATGGGAAGAAAAAGTAAGACGGTATTATCCATCCAAGTCGATCTTCACTTGTCCAAGTCACCTTATTCCAGCAAGCAATGAAAACCATCCATATGTTGCATCGAATATCGAATTATGTGCTGCAGCTATGAGTTTTCTCGGTTATGACGAAGACGTAATAAGAGACAAATTAAAACTTCTTTATCCCTTAAGCATGAGACTCGAAGTGCTAGATGCTATCAATGATTCCGTAATTATTAATGATGCGTATAGTGCTGATTTGGAATCATTGGAAATTGCACTTCAGCTACAAAGTCGTCTCAATAATGGTCACCAAAAGTGTCTCATCATATCTGACATGGAAGACATGGGTCTTGACCAGAAGCTTCTATTAAGTTCTATTTCACATCTTCTCGATAAGTATCCTCAGGATCAGATTTTCCTCGTGGGAGATAAAATATCTGAGCTTCAATATCCTAAAGCCGCGATATACAGATATGCGTCGACCGATGACCTTTTACATGATATCCCATCTATTCATCAAGCAGTAGTATTAATAAAAGGTGCAAGGTCCTTTGGTCTGGAAAGGGTGAGCCATAAGTTGACAAGACACACTCATCGTACACAGCTAGTCATTGACCTAGAAGCCTTGGGTCACAACATAGATACGTATACCTCTTTCCTATCACAGGATACCCGAGTAATGGCTGTGATCAAGGCGGATGCATATGGAAGTGGGTCCTATAAAATAGCACAGAGTCTTCAGCAAAAGAACGTGGATTTTTTGGCTGTAGCCAAGACTTCTGAGGGTATAGAATTACGAACGGCAGGAATCGATGCAAGAATTATTGTTCTCAATCCAGAACCACCTTCATATCCCCATCTTGCTGCATATGACCTAGAACCAGAAGTTTATAGCGTATCTCAATTAAAAGAAATCGTGAACTCGACTGGAGAACACTTAAAGGTGCATTTAATGGTTGATACAGGTATGCACCGACTGGGAATCCAAGATCACGACATAGAGGATGTACTTTCAATTTTATCCGACAGTTCAAATATTAGACTGGAATCAATATTCAGCCACCTTGCGGCAAGCGATGATGAGAATCATGATGAATTTACTCAGATTCAGATTCAGAGGTATATCAAAATGACAGACTTACTTTCCGAGAAAATTAGCTACCGTCCTCTACGCCACATCCTCAATTCTGTTGGTATTATTAGGTTTCCTCAGTATCAATTTGACATGGTAAGGCTGGGACTAGGTCTCTATGGTCTTGACACGAGTGGAGATCTTTCGGGAAAACTGGAGAAGGTCCATTCGTTGACATCGAGCATTATTCAGTTACGGGAGATAGAAAACGGCGAGTCTGTCGGCTACGATCAAGCTTTCCGTGCTGATAAGAACACCATTGTCGCTACCCTTGCCATTGGATATGCTGAATGAGGAAGAGTGGAAACGAAAGGCACGAGCCAACGAAACCATTCCCTATGAAATACTGAGTAGAATATCCAATCGAGTAAATCGTCTATTTCTTCATAATTGAAAATAGATGGCGACGGTATTACGTTACTTCCCTCGATCCCCTATTTGTGGAGGTTTATTTCTTGCTTTGACACGTTTTAGCCATAAGCATTTGATTATCAAGCAGTTAAGTTTTTCGTTTTCGCAATACGTTGTCTGATTGTCAGGCTCAATTTGAATTTATCTATCAGTACTTGTTGGTTTGAATCCATAGCACTGCGTAGGTAAAAGTCCTTTCCATCTTGGGTAATCTTGCTAGACTGCATCCTGTCGAGTGTTTTTAGAATGGTAAGCTCTGAGAGCGGTGTTTTGTTTTTCTCAAGTCTGATCTCGACATGTCTTAATAGTGCCAAGGCCATAAAGCACATAGCAATGTGGCCGCGGATTCTTTTGTCTGTCCAATGAAACATTGGTCTGACTTCCAAGATGCTTTTCATGGTTCTAAAGCCTTGTTCGATTAAAAACAAGTGACGGTATTGATCTAATATTTGCACAACACTCAAGTTGTCTACATTGGTACTGATGGCTAAAAAGCCATCGTACATTTGGTCCTGCTTGATCTTTTTTTCGTTGAGCTGGTAGCTGTCCTTGCCCGTTTTGTTCAAGTAATGGTAAGAGGCTTTCTTTTTTAACTGGGAAGGGTTGTCCATGAAGTACTGTGCCTTTACAATGTCATGGTAAGAGGGATTCTGTGTCCGATCATAGGAAATGTCAGCATGGACTTGACGTGTGTAGATGTCACGAATGTCTCAGATGTAAGAATTGGTGATGAGGCGGAGATTTTTGGTAACCATATACCCATTGAAGATCTGGCACGAGCCAACGAAACCATTCCCTATGAAATACTGAGTAGAATATCCAATCGAGTAAATCGTCTATTTCTTCATAATTGAAAATAGATGGCGACGGTATTACGTTACTTCCCTCGATCCCCTATTTGTGGAGGTTTATTTCTAAATTTGTGCAAATTTTTGAAAAAGACATGAAAAATATAAAACATCTTATAGTATTAGGATTTGCCTTTGTTAGTATTAACGCTCAAAAGGATCCGATTATTTGAGGTCTTATATCTTGATATATACAACAAGGTCAACTGAAAAAGTCACAGGCATGGAGACGATTTCTCGTCAACGTATCTGAATTCAAGTATATATACAACAAGAACAACAGCGAGGATGCTGACTACTCTCGAAAAAGTCTACAGGAGTACATGGATCTATATATCAATTTCAAACTAAAAGTTGAAAAAGCAAGAGAAATGGGTCTCGACACCGTCACTTCATTACAAGAAGAGCTTGCAGGCTATCGCAACAAACTGGCAGATAGTTACTTATCTGATAAGGAGGTAAGTGATAGGTTGATCAAAGAAGTCTACGATCGTATGCAAGAGGATGTCGAGATATCGCACATTCTGATAAGTGTGGGTAAAAAAGTATCAAGAGAAGATAAGCAAGCAGCGGAGAAGAAGATCATCGAGGTCTACAACCGACTAAAAAAAGGTGATGATTTTACCATGCTAGCTAGCGAATACTCAACGGATAATAATTCCAATAAGAATGGTGGCTACCTGGGGTATTATACGGCTATGATGCCCGATGGGTTTTATGAATTGGAAAATGCCATGTACACAGTAAAATCGGGAGATTATTCTCGTCCTTTCCTTTCAAAAATTGGCTATCAGATTATCAAAGTTAACAGCCGTCGCCCAGCTTATGGCGAGATAGATGTGGCACATGTGCTTGTACGAAAGGACAAGAGTGACATGAAAGACCAAAATGCACTGAAGAGATTAAAAACGGTCAAGGATCTTCTGGCATCCGGGACCTCATTTGAAGAGGTTGCAACTCGACATTCGGAAGACAAACAAACAGCAAAAAAACAAGGTCGTCTTGGATATTTCGGCATCAATAAATTTGACAAGGCCTTTGAAAATGCGGCGTTTGCCTTAAATGCAGATGGCGAGATATCAGATGTAGTAGAGACAACTATTGGGTATCACATTATCAAGAGACTTAAGAAAAAAGACCTTTCAGATTTTAAAAGTATCAAGGGGCATATACGCCCAAAGATTTCTAAGTCAGAGAGATCAGATATAGCTCGTAAGGCGATGATAGAGAACATAAAGAAGGAAGGTAAGTTTCATGAAGATCGTAAAATTCTAGCGGACTTTATCAGCAAGCTTGATGACCAGTTTTACTCTTACAAATGGCAAGTGCCTGAGATGAAATCGAAAAGCCTGTTTTCATTTGACAATGCAGGGCTGAAATACTCTGTCAATGACTTTGCTCAATATTGTAAGAAGAGCAGTCGTACAAGATTACGATTTGACAAGAAAGCTCCCATCGATGAAAATGTAACCTCGTTGTATAATTCCTTTGTTGATGAAAAAGCGATATCGTACGAAGAAGGAAATCTGGAAACCAAGTACCCTGAATTCAAAGCATTGATGAGGGAATACTCTGAGGGCATCTTACTCTTTGAGGCTACTAAAATGCAAGTATGGGATAAAGCATCCAGTGACACAATAGGTCTGAAGTCCTTTTTCAAGAAAAACTCATCGAATTACAAATGGGACCAAAGAGCAGTTACAACCAAGTATACGATTAACAGTCTTGATAAGAACGTGTTGAACAAAATCCGAAAGGATTCAAGAAAGAACAATCCGGAAGATGTTGTAAAGCATCATTCTGACGACGTCACCGTAAGTACAGAGGAACAAATCCACGAAAAAGGTAGCCGATTAATCGAAGTGATACCCTTTAAAAAAGGAGGTCTCTCACCTTATAATAAGGATAGAAAACTAGGCACCTCTTCCTTCATGATCATCAAGGACATTTTACCTCCTGTCGCCAAAACCATGAAAGAGGCACGGGGATACATTATTGCAGATTATCAAGATCATCTCGAGAAAGAATGGATATCAGAATTGAGAAAAAAATATAAAGTCAGAATCAACGAAAAAGTATTTGAATCATTGGTAAAAGAATAATGCATCGATATTCGACAATAATCCCCTTTATCAGTCTTATTTTGATATCGTGTCAGGACTCCAGTGAAATGCTCCGCCATGATGACTCATCAATACTTGCTCAAGTGGGTAACAGGAAGTTGTATGAGAGCGACTGTCAATATATCTATCCTGAGTCTGCCACATCGGCTGATAGTCAGGTAATAAGACATGCGTATGTCCAAGACTGGATTACTGATGCCTTGTTTCTAAATGAAGCAAAAAAAAAACTGCCCTCAACGTCAGGAATCGATTCGCTCGTAAAATCATATAGAAAGTCATTGCTTAGTCTTAATTATGAGAATCAGCTTAAGACTGAATTTGTGAGTAGCAGTATTTCTCAGGAGGAGATCGACAAATATTACAGCTCTCATGAAGAAAATTATAGATATGAAGGTTATCTCTACAGACTTATTCTGGCGGTAATAGACAAAGAGGCAGAAGGACTCAAGAACTTGGAAAAGAAATGGAAATCATCATACAGTGATGAAGTGACCTATTTGATTCAGAACGAGGCAATATTCTCTCTGACTGATGATGAGAAATGGTACAGGCCTCAAGAGATCACTGATGTCATCCCTCCAGATACCAAATTATCTAATCTCAAGAAAAAGGTTTTAAAGACGATATCCATTGACAACAAAAGTTACTATCTATACTTGCTCGAGAAATCAGACAAAGATCCTATCCTTCCACAGAAGGAGGTTAGTGAAAGAATTAAGGATATCTTGCGGCATCAAAAACAGATTTCGTTCATTGAAAACTATAAGATGAATCTGTACAAGAATTTTATCGATAAATAAATTGAAGACAACAAATGAATATATATAACAAGTTTATCGTCATGCTACTATTAGGCATTACTCTACCCGGGCAGAGCCAGGAAAGACAACTTGTCGACAAGATCATTGCACGAGTGGGAGGTGAGATAATATTATTATCGGATGTAGAGGAGCAATACGCTTACTTCAAAGAATCTCAACCGTTCATGGAGGAATCTGCCAAGTGTGATATCCTAGAAGGAATAGTAGCTCAAAAGCTAATTATAAATCAAGCAAAGATTGATAGTCTCGAAATATCTACGACAGAAGTCGATCAGCAGCTGGATCTCAGATTTAATTCTATTCTGCAACAGATGAATGGCGACGAAGAGTTTTTTAAGCAATACTATGGAGCTACAGTTGCAGAGATGAAGGAGCAATTTAGAAGTGACCAACGTGAGCAGATTCTTTCTGAAAAGATGCAACGTAAACTCATCACTGAGGTTGAAATAACACCAAAGGAAGTAGAAGAATTTTATAATGAAATCCCAAGAGATAGTTTGCCATTCCTCAACGCTGAGGTAGAAATAAGTGAAATTGTCTACAAGCCACCAGTCAACTCTGAAGAGCATCAAAAAGCGCTTGACAAGCTCACTGATTTGCGATCAAGAATCATCGATCAAGGAGAAGACTTCGAAGAATTGGCAAAAAAGTACTCAGCAGACGGATCAGCTGACAAAGGCGGGGACCTTGGTTTTAGCAATAGAGGTCAAATGGTAGCCCCTTATGAGGCGGCTGCTTACTCCCTCAAGAATGGTGAGATTTCTGATATTGTAGAGACTGATTTTGGTCTCCACTTGATTAAAATGATAGAGAGAAGAGGAAACAGAATTCATACTAAGCATATCCTCATTAGGCCCGAAGTAACGGCTAAGGATTTGGAAATCGGCGAGAGGTATCTTGATTCTATTAGGAATCTGGTTGTCGTGGATTCCATCAGTTTTGAATCTGCTCTTACCCGTTTCTCAGATAAGACAGCTCAGAGTTATCACTACAATGGTCGTATCAGGAACCCTAAGACAGGTGGAACGTACTTCGAAACAGGAGACTTGCCATCGGATATATTCTTTGCGATCGAGGATATGAAGGTAGGGGATATTACACCACCGATAGAGCTTACAAGTCCATTGGGTGATAAGCTATTCCGTATAATAAAACTCGACAGTCGTAGTAAGCCACACCAGGTAAGTCTGGAAACGGATTACTCCAAGATACAGCAGTTTGCCAAGGAGAGTAAGAAGAACATTTATCTTGCCGAATGGATTTCAGGGAAATATGAAACTACATATATCAAGATAGACAAGTCATATGTCTATTGCGAAAACTTGTCCAAATTAGGTGTTGTAAAAAGTGAGTAATAAAAAAATGACCGAAACAATCCCCGATCGGCCATCGCTTAAGCATTCTCCTTAAAAAATCTGAACGCTGACATATCAGAAGCATATTTCTTGCCAATATCGACGTTTTTTAAAATTAAAAACATATTGCGTTTTCATACCATATATAGGGAATGTGAATTACTTGCATTTAAGTATTAATAAAATTAGTATTGATTAAAAATAAATGTGTTAAACATTCATTTTATCCATTTCCAGCTAGTTATCCTCGCAATTTGATCTCCTATTCTCTTTTTATCCCTCATGCCATAATGTCATAAAAACCGTGATGGCACACGGTTTGATCAAGGAGAGCTGTAATCAATAACAAGGAATGGAGACAGGACATATATCAGTACAGACAGAAAACATTTTCCCCATCATCAAACAGTTTTTGTACTCGGATCAGGAGATATTCCTGAGAGAGTTAATTTCTAATGCTGTCGATGCAACATCCAAGATCAAAACATTACATTCTAAAGGTGATTTCAAAGGAGAACTAGGTGATCTCACCATCGAGGTCAAAGTAGACAAGAAAGCAAAGACATTGACCATAAGTGATCATGGATTGGGCATGAGTGAGGCCGAAGTAAAGAAATACCTCAATCAGGTAGCGTTTTCGTCAGCTGAGGACTTTGTAAAAAAATACAAAGATAATGCTAGCATCATCGGACACTTTGGTCTGGGCTTCTATTCTGCATTTATGGTTGCCGAAAAAGTAGATGTAATCACAAGGTCTCATAAAAAGAGTGTATCAGCGGTCAAATGGTCATGTGATGGTAGTCCTACTTTCTCAATAGAAAAGGCATCTAGAGCTAAACGTGGAACAGATATCATTCTATATATCACAGATGACGCCAAGGAGTATCTAGAGGATGCTCGTATCGAAGAGCTTCTCAAGAAATACTGCAAGTTTTTACCTGTCCCCATTCGATTTGGAACAAAGACAGAGTCTACCTGGGAAGGGGAAGGCGAGGAAAAGAAAGAGATAAAGACTGAGGTAGACAATTTCATTAATAATACTGCTCCTGCTTGGAAAAAAAGACCAGCATCATTAAAGGAAGATCAGTACAAGGATTTCTACAACGAGCTCTACCCTTTTAGCCAACCACCTCTTTTTTGGATTCATCTAAATATAGATTATCCTTTTAACCTTACCGGTATTCTGTACTTCCCAAAACTCAACAACAGCCTGGAGGTTCAGAAAAATAAAATCCAATTGTACAGCAATCAGGTTTATGTCACCGATGATGTCAAGGAAATTGTGCCTGAATTTCTGACATTACTTCACGGTGTGATAGATTCTCCAGATATTCCACTTAATGTCTCAAGAAGCTACCTCCAGAGCGACACCAATGTGAAGAAGATCACGAGCTATATCACCAAGAAGGTTGCTGAAAAGCTTGCCAGCTTATTCAAAAAGGACAGAGCCTCTTTTGAAGAAAAATGGAATGAGATAGGTGTGTTTGTAAAGTATGGTATGATGTCGGAAGAGAAGTTTCATAACAAAGCGGTGAAATTTGGTCTCCTCAAAACTATCGAGAACAAGTATTTCACCTTTGATGAATATATAGAAAAGATAAAGCCTACTCAGACCGATAAACATGATCGTGTGGTTATGTTATACACCAATGCACCCAAGGAACACCACAGCTATGTCGTCTCTGCCCAAAATCACGGTTACGATGTTCTGGAGCTGGATACGGTAATCGACAATCACTTCATGCAGCATCTGGAGCAAAAACTCGACAAGGTTACATTTGTAAGAGTAGACTCGGAAACTGTGGACAATCTGGTGCAGAAAGATGAGAAAAAAGAATCCGTATTATCTGAGAAGGAACAAGATCGGATCAAAGATTTGTTTACCGAGGCTCTAGGAGACCTGAAGGGGGGCCACCTCGAAATGAAGGCGCTTTCCCCTAGTGATAGTCCCGTAATGATCACACGTCCAGAATTCATGAGAAGAATGAAAGAGATGCAAGCCCTACAGGGTATGCAGATGGGTGACTTTCCTGATAGCTTTAATGTTGTCGTCAATTCCAATCATCCTCTCATTGCAGAGAAAATGATAAAGATGAAAGGAGCGGATCGTAAAAAAGACTTTGCTCTCTATCTCCACAACTTGGCAAGGTTACAGCAAAACATGCTCAAGGGTGAAGAACTGACATCCTTCATTGATAAGAGCATCGAGTTCTTGAAGTAAAACGTCCGAATAATTGCTTGTGCAGTAATAAATCATATCGTACATGCTGACGGGAATCACATAGCGTTTAACGAATAGCTTGAAAATGAAAAGTAATCTTCGTTTACTGCTCTACATAGTGCTAATATTAATAGCCAGTCTTGGAATAGGCATTGCCGGTGGAGTCCCAATTCCTCAGTTCTTTAAAAGAAATGAAAGAAGTAATGATAATATATAGAGCTAGTTGAGTCTGATGATCTGGCCAGCAATATGACGTTAAATATTTTTAATTAAGTTTTCATCTTAAGATGTTATAACAAGTAGGGATTTAGCTCCTCGATCCCTGTCAAGGTCTTAATTCTAATACTATCTCTAATAACATCTATTCTGATCATTGACCGATTAAGGTCCATCTTATCAAAAAACGACCTATAATCTTTCTCCCGATACAAAATTTTATCAAGCAGAATATAATAGTTGGAGTCCCTTAACCCAACTTGGCCGACGGAGAAATTAGTTTATTCGAAGAAAATACCTCGAGGCTTGCCTCGGGGTTGAGAGGAAAGTTTGAAAACCTAAGGTTTTCAACTAAACATCAGAGAATTTCGATTTTTGACCTTCAGGTCAAAATGAAACCAGCGAAATACCCCTATGGCTCTGCCTCGGGGATAGTTGGTTTGACGACAAAATCGAAAATGTCATGGGTGCGGAACTAGCCGGTATTCATGGTATTCATTTTCCTGCCAATGCTCAGCTGACATACAACCTCCTTACTGAGATCAATTCTAATTAGAGTTTTTCTTATCCGCTTTTTGCTTTCAATCGTATCTTTACATCATCGTAAACTGCAATTGCGATTATGGATAAACTATACAATCGAGTCAACCGTGACGTACTCAAGGAGAAATTGTCTCACGACAACAGAAGGCGTATCACTCTTTCATTTTATAAGTATGCCCACATAGGTAATCCTGAGTTTTTCAGGGATCATTTCTATATGTTACTCGATTCTTGCGAAACCCTCGGTCGTATCTATGTCGCTCATGAAGGGATCAATGGACAATTATCCGTCCCTGCTGATAGATACGAAGATTTTCAAGAGGCCATGTCCAAGATCACTTTTCTCGACAACATCAGACACAACATAGCTATAGAAGACGATGGTAAGTCTTTCTTCAAGCTGATGATAAAAGTAAGAGGTAAAATCCTTGCCGATGGACTTAATGATAAGACCTTTAACCCTGCCGATCGTGGTCAGCATGTCACCGCTGAAGAATTTAACAAGCTTACCGATGATGAAGCAACTGCCATAGTAGATATGCGCAACCACTATGAAAGCGAAGTAGGACATTTTGAGAGTGCCATCACGCCCGATGTAGAGACGTTTAGGGAGTCTCTTCCTATAATAGAAGATATGCTCGCCGACAAGAAAGCACAAAAAATTGTCATGTATTGTACCGGCGGGATTCGCTGTGAGAAAGCCAGTGCCTACTTTAAGCACAAGGGATTTAAAAATATATTTCAATTTGATGGAGGTATAATAGAGTATGCCCGACAAGTAGAAAAAAGGGGCCTAAAGAATAAATTCGTTGGGAAGAACTTTGTTTTTGACGAGCGTCTTGGCGAACGTATTTCTGAAGAAGTCATCGCTCATTGTCACCAATGTGGCGATCAGTGTGATGACCATACCAATTGTACCAACGACGCATGTCATATCCTTTTTATCCAGTGTAAAAAATGTGCTGACCGCTACAAGGGTTATTGTTCACACAAGTGCATGGAATTTAATGACCTCACCAAAGAGGAAAGATCGACTCTCTTAGGAAAAGTAGAGTTCAATGGCACCAAGTTTGGTAAAGGAAGTTACAAGGCTAACCGTAGCAGTGATCCTCTGTCTTGATGTTATTTCTCTCCACAGTGTTGTTTTAGCATTTGATCGGTACTCGAGTGTGGAGATTTTTTTGCCTTCTCCAATCGAAAATATTTGCACGCCTCCTGAGTGTTCTGAAGTCTCAAATAGGAGATTCCTATGTTGTAATTTACGCCCGACTGTTCCTTATTCTTCTCTAAGGAGAGTTTAAACTGGTCAATTGCCGCTTTAAAATTTGATTGCCCAAAAAGGACAATGCCTTTAAATGTATATGCCGTAGGAACCTCATCGTTAATCACGATAATTTTGTCTGCTACAGCACTCAATTCTGTGTAGTTTTTTGTGGCATTGTAAATCTGTCCTTGAGTGATCAAGGCCACAAGGCTATTGTCATCGATGCTATTTGCAGCACTCACATCTGCCTGTGCCTTTTGATATTCTCGTTTACCCATATAGTAGTTAGCTCTTCTAATGAGCAGATCAATAGAAGTGCCGGATTTAGCTACTGCCTCATTATAGTACGTTAAATCATCCTTCCTTCCATCTTTCTTCTGAAACAGATACACGACTTTTGTCATGTCATCAGCGTACATCTGAGCAAGTTGAACATAACTCTTGTCTCCAGTCAGATTACCTAATGGAACATCTCCTTGAAGTCTATTACCATAATGCTTCTCCCATATTACTACCGAACCCACAGGAGCACCTTTAAGATTTTCCTTTGTCATCGTGTAATACCCTGATGATTCTCTATTTATTCCAGATGACCAATAAAACCATGGGTGATTAATATAATTGGCAGGAGCCTCATCAAGTCCGAGACGACTATGAAGTCCCACCACCTTTTCTATTAAGTACCTCTCTGAATTCATGTTGGCATTCGGGGGCTCAGTGACAAGAGTATGACCTACTAAAAAGACAGCAACAACCGCCATCAAAGTAACACGCATTATGCGATTATCTCCTTTTTTATAAAGAAACATCATCAACACCGTTATCAAAAACAAACTTGCTACAATGGGTATGTTGTATAAATCAAATTCATCTGAAATCTTGTGATGAAACTTGATATTATTCCTCCAGAAAACTGCCGTAATTGCAGTTGTGATGACTGCAAGTAAAATCACTAGGACTTTCCGCTTTTTCAACAATATTCCTTTCAACCAAAAATTATATCCATAAAGAGCAATCAATGCCACCATAGGCGACAAGGGAAGCAAATTCCTCAAGAATCCTGCTGACTGACCTATTGTAAGCTTCCATGCAAAAATCGTATACATCCAGAAACCTACTATAAACTGAATTAAAATCAACAAGGAGAAATCCTTCTTTAGGATCCTATCTATCAATCCTTGAATTAAAAAGAAAAAAACTACCGGTCCTACGAGGTAAAAGTATCTGCTGAAATACGTGTTGAAAGCCTGATGTCCGTATCGATTCTCTTCCGCTGCATTGGTGAATATGGCATTATACAAATAAAGTGGGTCCCCGTCTATAATCCAGCCGCCCACATTCCACAATACGATTCCCGTTGCCAAAAAAGGTACCAACTTCCACTGTTTCTTTAATAGTAAAACCACGGCCCACAAAACAAGGAACACCGCCAACTCGGTCCTGGCAAGTGGTAAAAGCGATCCCACCAATACGAATGCCATCCACTTCTCTTTAAGTGAGAAGTATATCCCCGCTGATATAATGGTCACGGCCAAAGGCTCAGTCATTGCATCGCGTCCAATACCAATAAAGAATGCTTGAAATAGTAAAAAAGGAACAACCAACAAGGCATGTCGAAGTCCAAGCATTCTGGCACTCTTGTAAAGTAGCCATGCACTGATGGCACTAAAAGCAGGCATTATTACCGGTATCATAAATTTTCCTAATTGCAGAGGGAGGGCAAACAACACAACAAAAAGTGGACGATTCCACAGGTCGATAAAGTGTTTGGGGTTATTGAAGGCATCAATGGTATTGTAGTATCTTCCTACGCAATCATCATCCCATGTACCATTACTCAAAATGCCCCATGCAACGTAAATGATGTAAGAGATTACTATTAAGGCTATTGCAATTTTCTTCTCTTTATCTTCACTTAACAATGGTGACAATGCCTTGGATTCAACTTTCCGTGGCTTTATTATACCCTGACCATACGTTGGCTTCTTTTTACGTTTTTTCTTTGCCATCGGTTAAAGTTACAAACGCAGGGCAATCATACTCCATCGAATATGTTAATATTTACTGCGTGCGCTTGAGCATCAGAACTGAAAGGAATATGATTCAGGGCTGAGGTAAATTTAATATACCTCTACCCCTCAAACTCAATCTTTTTATGTGCGCCGTCACAATAGGGTTTATTTTCTGAGGCCCCACAACGGCATAAGGCCGTGACTTTTGATCTCTTAGTTTCGTTTCCCTCAAGATCCTTAATGATAATGTTGCCATTAACAAGAAGAGGGCCATTCTTAGTGATTTCTATCGTCGTTTCACTTTCGCCAGAATCAGGATCAGGATCGGGCCCTTGGTCATTGTAATAATAACTTATAGCTCCTGATGGACATTTGTTTACGGTAGAGGTGATCTTTTCTGTATTAGCACCCACCATATTTATCCAAGGTCGTTCTCGCGGCACAAAGACTGACGATAGCTCCCTCACACAAATGCCAGAATGCATACAGACATCATTTTGCCACACTTCAGTAATTTCTCCGTTGGTATACTCCTTTCTTACTTTCTTCATTATTATAGTTTAGAGTCTTATGATAACTATTTCTCTTCAGATCTTTGCAACAATGATCTCGTTTGGGTCTGGAGTCTTTTTCTAAAGAAGGAAGTCCACCCTATCGCATATCCTTTAATTCCCAGTGCCTGACGCGACCAACGGGATAAGTCAAAATCATCGATGTATCGTATAATTTTCCTATCCTTAAATTCAAACTGTGCACCTATGACATTGTGCACTCGTCTGCCCGTTTTGCTAAAATCATAATGAGCCTCCCATCGTGCTCTACCCTTCTGGTCATCAGCTTCTATATCAAAAAATTTAACCCTAAACTCCTTTCCCTTCTGAGTTTTACATAACATTCGCCACATATTGCCGGCATGTTCATTCTTCAATACTCCAAAGGCAGGGTCTTTAAAATAGACATCATTGTGGTAGCAATCCACCATCGTCTCTGCATCAAGATTATTGAATGCCGTATAGAATTTATTTATTAAACTATTCACCGTCCTACAAGAATTCTACCCTGCCCGTATCAAGATGATAATAAGCTGGCACAATCTTTACACTTTCGGATTTCTCGGCATCACGGATTATTTCTGATCGAGCAGCAAGCTCCTTAGCGACAAGCTTTGCATTTGTCATGACCACATCGTTGATGTCAGAGTTTTCATCAGACATCGCCAATGCTGGTGTTATATGGGCGAGAAGGTGATTGAGGTTATGCCCATTGTCCCCACCACTTACGGCTGCCGTAACGGCTCCACAACTTTGATGACCCAATACAACAATTACACTTGACCCACAATGAGCCACAGCGTATTCTATGCTTGCCATAGATGATGTATTAGCAACATTTCCCGCCACTCTCACGACAAATAATTCTCCTAGTCCAGAGTCAAAGGCTAGCTCCGGTACAACACGACTGTCAGCACAACTAAGTATAATAGCATACGGCTCCTGACCGCCTACAAGGACATTCCTTCGTGAACTATCCTGTAGTTTTCCATCTAGATGATCTTCCATAAATCTGGCGTTTCCATCCTTTAGTCTTTGCAGTATTTGATCTATCGTCATATCTTGTTAATTTAATATTGTCTATAGTGTGTCTGCGAAAATAGCAAGCTGCGCCCGAAAGGAAGATAATAATTCGCCATCAGTTATTCTTGTTTCATCGTCAAAGTTGGCCATGAAGGATGGAAGAGAAAACGAACTTATATTCCAAGATGTCATATACTTAAACTTGCTTACGGCTATTTCAAGTACTGTGCTTCCTCCTCTACCTCTAGGAGATGTTGCCATTAAGAACATAGGCTTATCGGCCCAAGTACTTTTGTCCATCCTTGATATCCAGTCCATTATATTCTTGAAGGCCACAGAATAAGCACCATTGTGCTCGGCAAATGATATGACAATTCCATCCGTTGCATTGATATGTTCTTTAAATTCTGTTGCCAATGAAGGAATCCCGTCTTCCCTTTCTTTATCAACGCTATATATAGGCATTTCAAAATCATTCAGATCGAGGACGGTCACTTCTCCATCTTACACCTGATGTGCAGACCATGTTGCTAGTTTCTTATTGATGGAATTCCTACTACTGCTGACACCGAACGCCAGAATTTTCTTTGACATATTACTTGATTTAAATTGTGTCTATGTTAAATCACTCAGGAGGGCAATTTGTTTTTGACTAGCTATAGTTTACTTCCAAAAATCGGTATACTTTTTCTATAATACCATAAAATTATTGCACCCATAAGTACCGTTACTATCGCCATATAAAACAGGCTTCCCCCATCTCCCTGAACTTCTATACCCAGTTGTGTCAAGTGCATCATGATCGCTCCCCCTACGATACCGATCGTAAGCAAAGCTCCGGCCCAAACCGTCTTTGGAACAAGGATAAGAATCGCCGCAATAAGCTCAAGTACTCCTATTAATACTCTACCTGTAGGTTCCATACCTACCTTTGTAAAGATGTATACACTATCCGGGTGTGCAGAAAATTTAAATCTAAGTGTTTGGATCAAAATGATGGCAACTGCAATCCGCAGTGCCCATAAAATGTAATTCTTCATTGTTGTGTTTTATGAATGTCCAAGATAATAATCTTTGAATAGGGATGGGTGTTTCCACATCAGTTGGATAATACTACTTGAATCCAGGCAGTGTTAATGATAAAATGTCAAGAATTCATCAAAAAAATAGAGCGGCGTTTTATTATTTAGTACAGAAAGAGCTGTCTTAGATACCCGATAGGACAACTTCCTTGTTTTCTATCTTTGTGAATTACTACTTTTCAGTGCTGCTATTTAAAGACGGTACACCCCTTGAACGAAAAGGCTTCTGCCTCGGCTGGTATTTCTAAACTCTTTGTCGCTGTGCATAATGCTGGTGGATGTCCCACTTATATTCGCTAGTCTCGTATCAGTTATATTTTTCACACCGATCCTTATGTTAATTTTCTTGTCAAGGAAAAACCGCCCTACTGACACATCCACAAAATGATTGGCTTCTTGCTTTTTGAGAATCGCTTGATCTGACTCTTCACCAAAGACGGGCTGGCTTCCGATGTATCTATAGTTTACCATTAATGAACTTAGTTTGTCCTTTGTGCCAACGATCAAGTTGTGATACATATCAAAGACATTTCCCGTATGGCTGCCATCGCCGGTTACTAGGTTTACTTTCCATCGACTCAGGCTTCCCGATCCACTATATCTTATGGGGCCATACCCCACTCCAAGCTTTCCTTTTATGCCGGTTGTGTTATATTCGTTTACGTTCTCATATCTATACTTCAGTTGATCAAACTCAAACCAAGCAATTCGGTCACTCACGATTGTTTGATACATGTTAATACCAAAGGTAAAGGCGCCGTCGTCGTCATAGTCAAGTGACAATTGGACATCCTTAGAGTTTTCTGGTTTAAGCTCCGTATTGCCGAGAATGTGGTGATTGATATCTATGAATTCTATATAGAGTTCTTTGAGTGAAGGACTTCTATATCCATGGGCATATGATCCACGAAGAGTCCAGGCTTTATCCAGAGAATATCTTGCGACAACAGCTGGCGTCAAGTGCATATCGTAACTGCTGTTATCGGTCAACCTTGCGGATAGCCCCAGCTGGAAATCACTCCATGTGTATTTTAGGTCTGTGTAGATGGCTTTCTCATGGAGAATAGCTCTCGTACTGTCTGATGTGCCGGGAACGAGTATGCGATCTCCCATCCCTTGCTCTCTCTTATAGTTGAAGCCTACCGAGAGATCAAGGTGTGGATTGAGCTGCTTGCTTACCGTCAATCTTGAAAACCATGAGTCGAAGTTAAGGCTATCACTACTCTGCAACTCATCATCAAAAGACCCGGTCTCTATGTAGTATCTTTTTTCATCGACGACACGATCGTATTGATTATTGGCCAATGTAAAATCAACATAGTACTTATCTCTTAAAATGCCTTTGTATAAAAATGCCACATCGTTGCGTCGTGTCATGTAGAAGGCATCATTGGAATATGGGTCAAACTGTGGCCTTCTTACTGTACCAAAATCACCAACTTCTTCTTTGTTGTAGTCATACTTCAATGTCAGGTTGTTGTTCTCATCCGGGCGAAACGTTGCACTCACACCTCCTCCATACTGCTCTTTGGGATTCCAGGGGTATCTAGATAGAGTATAATTGGACCCATTTTCTCGGGTATAGGTGTCCACCAGTCGTAAACTGTCGACAGCATACTGGTCATAGTCTGTATATCTTCCCGAAAGTCCGATTCTCCATTTGCCCATCTGATGTGACAGACCCATTGATATGTCGGTAAGGCCTATGGTTTCGTATTTTAATTTTACTTCACCCGACCAGACATTGAGTTGAGATTTTTGTGTAATAAGATTGATAACTCCTCCTGCCGCATTATTGCCATAGTAATTGGACATAGGTCCTTCTACCATCTCAATACGCTTGATACTCTGCAGCGAGAGTTGTGATATATCCAGCGCGCCATCAAGCCTTCCTATGACAGGAACACCATCTACGAGTACGGCAACATTGCTTGCTGACTGTCCTCTCATCCTTAATTGAGAGCCAAATACATTGTCCTCCTCGAGCCTTACTGCTGCATTGGTCTTGAGGATTTCATCTAATCTTGTCGCTGCATGATCGCGTATTGACTTTTCGTCGATAACAGAAACTTGGTGTACAGCCTTCTTATAATGTGTCGGTCTATACTGTGCTGTTATGACAAAATCATCAAGCGCTATGCTATATGCTATGGTATCATCTCCTTCACCATTCACTTGACCTCTAAGCTGTCCAGCCAGTAAGGTCACAAAACTTAGTAAGACTATATGCTTTATCATGATCACCGCTTTCCTTAAATTACCTCACCAGTTTCTTGATAATTTTTTTTCCGTCCTTCTCTATGCTTAGGTAATACGTACCCATTGGTAATCCAGCAGATAAAAATAGGGTGCCGCTATTTGCTTGGCCGGAGACAATTTTCTGTCCACTACTATTGTATAACTCTAGAAACGCTGAAGCAAATGATTCATCTCCTTTGACAGAAATCTGATTGATGAAGGGATTGGGGTAGACTTCTATTGATGACGACCAAGATAACTCCTCGTTCGTAGCACTTGTTCCCAAAAATGCAATCTCGACCGTAGTAGTACCCGTACTTGATCCTTCAAAATCAAGAAACAATAATCTATACTTCTTACCATCACGTGCCTTTACAAAATAAACCTCGTCTGTTTCCATAACCCAGCCCTGATTGAAGTCAAAGTATTTCCATTCATGTCCAATAGCAATAGGAGAGGTAGAATAATCACTCGCATAATCTTCTTCATCCACATCAGCCGGATCGATGCCATCAGCTATGACGGCCTCCACTCCTGGAGCAAGCATAACACCAGTAACAACATATTCAAGCAGCCCACCTTGCATATCATCTAAGGGTCGGGTATATCTTTGGAATATAATATCGTAATCAGATGGAATTGTAACAATGTCGTTAGTGTCAAAAGAAAAGTGTATTAATTTATCTCCATTATCTATTGCTTTAGATACGGTTTTGCTAACCTCATTGGATCCATCGAGATCCGCATATCTGATTTGGTATCCATTGATGTCCAGAGCAGATATTTGAAATTTTATCAATGTACCATTCCTTTTTTTTATGACGAAAACCAGACTGCCTTCTACCTGCTGTGCTTGTGGATTGTATGCGCCCCATCCGTAGTCAAAGGGATCAGAAACATTTCTAAGGTCATTAAATGCACCATACAACCAGTTTTTCTCGTTGTTATGGATTCTTACACTATCGACGTAAGGTGAAGTGTCCGTGATGGGATCTTCCCACGTCAAACCCTCAGCATGATACAATTCTATGGGTGCACCTGAGAGCGACGATGACTCATTGATAAATACGCCGCCATCCTGCTGGCCTTGTGCGGTAAAAGCAATGTCCCAGGCTTCATTGTCCAGACTAAATGATTCTCCCGTACTTAGATTAATATACGTCTGTTGTCTGTACTCGGCACCTACTGATATTTGTCTGATCTGCGCATTCAAACTCACAGCAAGAACTATGAATGCGATTGATAGAGTTGTATTCTTCATTTTGATGATTTTGATGATTTTGATGAATTTGATGAATTTGTCTACTTCCAAAGATCGCTGTTACCTTCCATACAAATCTATCTATGACACATTATCGTATGGAATCGCATCATATTTTACATTGGTGTGACAATGGGCATCAACCTAGCTCTGTGTTAGCTTTCTGTGAGGCTTTAAAAGTTGACCCATAAGGACTCGAACCTTAAATGCTTGGACCAAAACCAAGTGTGTTACCGATTACACCATGGGTCAAAAAGAAACGCAAAAATAGTATAAAATCAATTCTTTGTTAAGACTCTTATATAAAAAATGAAGGGAGAGACTTACTCATCTAGTTGATATATACAAGGCAATCCTCGGCCCACCTCATCCCAGTCAAGCCCATAGCCTATGACAAACTTGTCTTCTATCTCTTTCCCTACAAAATCTAACTCCTGATCCCATTTATAAGCACTAGGCTTAAGCAATAAGGTAGCTATTCTTATAGACTCGACTTCCAGTTCTTGTAATCTGTTGTATATGTAACGCAACGTAAGCCCCGTGTCTACTATATCCTCGATGATGATTACATTTCTTCCCTTGACGTTGTCTGAGTCCCATTCCCATTCTCTAAATTTTCCAGTAGTCTGCATACCCACATAACTGGAAACCCTTACGAATTCTACATCAGCTTCCATCGGAAGAGCTCTTAGTAGGTCGGCGGTAAACATAAATGACCCCTTGAGTAGGCAAAGAAAAAGTGGGTTATCTTGTCGACATAGGTCAGAGATATCTGCTGCCATTGTCTTCACGATTCCGGCTATTTCAGCCTCATCAATAAACTTTATAAAGTTCTTTCCCCCAATGTTGATCTCGCTTGTCAATGTAATCCATATTTATCGATAAGGTAAATAAGGCTGGTAATGGCCGCAGCTCCCAGCTCTAGCTCCCGTTGATTGACTGCCTCTATCCTATCTATCTCAGTATGATGGTAATCAAAATATCGTTGCGAGTCGGGCCTAAACCCTATGAGTAGACCTTTCTGACTTTTCAGCGGTCCTATGTCCGCGCCAGATCCGCCTATCTTTAAGTACAAGCCATGCGCAGCCAGTATGTCTTCCCACCCATTGACTTTCTTGTAGTATTTCTTAAGGACGGAGGTATCCGCATCGAATGTAAACCCTCTTGGTGTAAATCCACCAGCATCAGACTCAAGGGCAGCAAGGTGAAATTCTCCTTTTTCATTGGATTCTTCCGCATACTTCAGACCTCCTTTCAGGCCATTTTCTTCGTTCATAAACATGACGCACCTGATGGTCCTTTTGGGTTTATAATTAAGGCCAAGTAGCGTCTTGATCACCTGTAATGAATGCACGCAACCGGCTCCATCATCGTGAGCACCACCACCCACATCCCATGAATCAAGATGACCACCTATGACAATAATTTCATCAGGGAATTCGCTGCCTTTAATCTCGCCAATTACATTATAAGAGGTTTTCGGTGGATGGTTCTTGCTGAAATTTCTAAGATAGACATTTACTTTTCCTTCTTTCAGCTGGGCACTCAGCCTATTGGCATCATTGGTGCTGATGGCCAGGGCGGGTATGCGCGGGTACTCATCTTTATAAACCATCGTACCCGCGTGAGGAAAATCATCTTGCCTCAATGTCATAGATCTGACCAATGTCGCTACTGCACCATACTCAGCTGCTTTAGAAGGGCCCCATACCCTTTGATCTACCGCTCCTCCGTAGGCATTGAATGTACGCAGCTGAGTAGGGTCCATCGGACGGTTATAAAAGACAATCTTTCCCTCTATTTTATCACGTCCCAATACTTCGACTTCATCTAAGGACTGTACCTCTATCACTTCCCCTATGACTCCCGACTTACCCGTCCCGTCAGAGTTTCCTAGTGCCAAGGTTCGTAAGGTGTCGGCTCCACCATTATACATCATGACCCCTACTTCTTTCTTTCCCCTTTCCCAATGAGGGACCTCACATTCTTGTAGCTTGATGTCACCCATCTTCATCTGCTTCATGATATCCTGAGTGTACAATACCGCTCCATCGGCATGGTGAGATCCAGCCAATCTACCAGGATAGTCTGTACTAAGGGTTGTTAACCAATCATAGCAAGATCCTTGACTGAGCGTATAATCATAGATAGATTTTATAAAAAGGGCATCACCATCTGATTGACCAGTTACACCAAAGCATGCTATTAAGAATATCAAAATGGTATATATTCGCGACATCGGCTTATATTTTGTCCAAAGAAACCACACTTTTGTCAACTATTTAGTGTGGATTGGTCAAAAAGACCATCACATTACATATATTCATAATATATAATGAGTAACTTTTGCATAATTCTGCGTCCAAAGCATAAGCAAATAACAACATAGAATATTGATGTATATCAATTTGCTTAATCAGTTTTTGGTCTCGAAAGGTTATGAAGGTATGACCGACGAGGAGGTGGTATCGGAGTATCTCATATCTCAGAAGCCGGGTCTATTTGACCTTTTATATAAGCGCTACTCAGGTAAAGTTTACGGAAAGTGTATTTCGTTGTTGAAAAACGAGTTCAATGCTGAGGATGCAACGCAGGAAATATTTGTGAAGATTCTATTGAATCTTTCCAAGTTTAGTGGCAGGTCAAAGTTTTCTACATGGATTTATTCCATAACCTACAACTACTGTATAGACTGGATACGAAAAAAGAAGAAGGACCCTTCCACCTTGGTAGAAGATGTAACGAAAGCGAGTGATCCAATAGAGGAAATTGAGGACCAGTATTTACTAGCATTGAGCGTAAAGCGGTTGAAGATTGTTCTTGACGAGATTCCTGCACAAGACAAGTCGATATTGCTTATGAAGTATCAGGATGATATGTCCATAAAAGAAATAAGTGAAGTATTTGAAAAAACCGAGAGTGCAGTAAAAATGAAAATAAAACGAGCAAAACAAAAATTTAAAAAAATACACAGTAACAAGTATAAACAGATTGATTTATAAATAAGCACCGTAATGAGAGCAAATAATTTTAAAGAATTGGAAATAGAACAAGCTTCCCGGTTCGATGCTCAACGTAGTGACCGAGTAAAAAAGGACGTACATAACTCCATGAGTATTTTTCGATTTATCGGAGATATTATCGAATTATATATTCCTAGAGTTCTTGGAATATTTACCAGTATGTCTGGCGGTGATGCTCCGGATAAAATTCAAGATAATGTTCGACAAAGACCTAAATATCCGAACTCCCCAGACTAATATTTAATCATTTTTTTTATATTCATTTTAAGTATGAGTGATTTACTGCAACAGCTTCTTGATAGTTTGACGTCGGCATTGCCAAAATTCCTACTTGCCATAGCAGTTCTTATTCTAGGATACATAATTTCAAAGATTGTCGCATCTATCATAGGCAAGTTATTGAGAAAGTTGAATGTTGATAGAATCAGTGATAGTGTCAATGAAGTAGACTTTATTGCTAAATCTCCAGTCAAAATCAAATTATCTAGTCTAATAAGCAAAATCACATATTACTTTTTAATGCTTGTTGCACTGGTATTGGCTACTGACATTCTCGATATGCCCGCCGTATCTGAGTTGGTATCTAGCATTTTCCATTATATTCCAAATCTATTTTCTGCTCTACTTGTTCTTGTCTTTGGAATAGTGGTTTCTAATTTTATAAAGAACATTGTTGAAACTACTTGTAAGTCACTCAACATTCCATCTGCCAATATTATCGCATCTTTTATTTTCTATTTTCTTTTTATAAACGTGTTAATTCTTGCACTGGGTCAAGCTAAAATAAATACGAGCTTTTTGGCACAAAATCTTTCTTTAATAATAGGAGGTGCTGTGCTCGCCTTTGCTCTCGGATATGGCTTTGCGTCTAAAGACATTGTAGCCAATTACCTAGCTTCGTTTTATTCAAAAAATAAAATTAACCTAGGGGATGTAGTGAAAATAGATGGCGTTACAGGTAAGGTAGAAGCCATTGACAAGTCTTCTCTTACGCTATCTAATAGCAATGGAGTGGTAATAGTCCCCTTGAGTAAGATGACAACAGAAAAAGTAGAAATACTCAACAGTTAAGCAACAAATCACTTTTAAATAAATGAAAAGACTTATTCTAATTTCTTTTTCTCTATTTGCTTTGGTAAATATGAGTAATGCCCAATCTATTGATGAATTCAATGCCATGAAGGCAGAAAAGGCGGCAGAGGTTGCAGAACTTGAAGGACAAATCGGAGCGCTCAAGGGTGAGTTAGATGAAATCCAAAAAGAGCTCGACATCCTATCAGGATGGGTATCAGGATATGGCGGCATGATCGGCTTTGATTTTAATAGCTCCAATAATTGGATATCTAACCCCAATCCTGATGCTACGTCGACGGCCCTGAATGCCAACCTATCTGGTTTTATAAATAAAGTAACTGAGAAAACTTTCTGGAACAATAAAGGCATAGTCACTAAGGCGTGGCAAGATATCGATCTGAGCTCTGGTGATCAGAGCAACGATGACGATAACCTTTTTGACAACGGTACGATAGATATTCTCAATCTATCTTCATTAGCGGGATATAAGATTCATCCCAAGTTTGCCCTATCAAGTCTGGGAGAACTCAACTCCTCTGTTGAAAATTTTCTTGATCCCGGAACCCTGGACATAGGAGCAGGAGGAACTTTGTTGCCTATAGAAAATATGACAGTTGTTGTCCATCCGCTCAACTACCATCTAGCATTTTCTGGTGTAGATGGCGTAGAGTCCGCTGGTGCTCTGGGTGCTAAATTGAGAGCCGACTATACAAGAGATTTTTCTGTCAGTGGCAAGAAGGTGAGTTGGTCATCTACTTTCACTACTTTTTTTCCATATAGTAGTGACAAACAAGTCATTCCTTTACCCGATGGATCCAATTATGAAGCTGATTTATTTGAGTACACCTGGTTGAATAGCTTCGCATTTGAAGTATGGAATGGAATCGGTGTAGGCTTGGGGTTTGGGCTACGAAGTGCTGACTTTGAAAGCACAGATACACAAAGTTATACATCCATTGGCTTAGCCTATGGGTTTTAAAGCTGTAGTCAACCACTACCGCTTAGGCGTATTAGAATTCTGATACGCTTTTTTTATCCCTATACTCCATGTACTTTTATCGGCTATGGAAAAAAAGCTTTTCTTATTGGATGGTCACGCTCTAGTATATCGTGCTCATTACGCATTCATCAGTCGCCCTCTTATCAACTCCAAAGGAATCAACACAGGTGCTATAACGGGTTTTGTAAGAACTCTATGGGATCTTATAAAAAATCAAAATCCATCGCATTTAGCTGTATCGTTTGACCTTCGTGCCCCTACATTTAGACATGAGGTGTTTCCTGACTACAAAGCCAATAGAGAATCTCAACCAGAAGACATCACCATTGCGATGCCTTACATACAAAAGATCATCAAAGCGTTCAATATTCCCGTAGTTACCATGCAGGGCTATGAGGCTGACGATGTGATAGGCACCTTGTCCAAACAAGCAGAAAAAGAAGGGTTTAAGGTCTACATGGTTACTCCTGACAAAGACTATGGACAGCTGGTGTCTGAGAATATTTTTATGTATAAACCAGCAAGAAGTGGGGGGGGGATCGATATTCTAGGTGTTCCGGAAATTTTAGAAAAATGGGACATTGAAAGTGTTGACCAGGTGATCGACGTACTCTCCCTGCAGGGTGATAGCGTTGATAATATTCCTGGTATACCGAGTATCGGTGCAAAGACGGCCGTGAAATTGCTGAAAGAATACAAGAGTCTCGAAGGTATTCTAGAAAACACCGACAAGCTCAAGGGAAAGCAGAAAGAGAATGTAGAGAATTTTGCAGATCAGGGTAGAATGTCAAAGTTTCTTGCGACGATCAAGCTAGATGTCCCTATTCAGTTTGACGCTGAAAAGTATAAGATTGAAGAAATAGATCGTGATGCCCTATCCCCTCTTTTCAAAGAACTTGAATTCCGTACTCTAGCGCAGCAGGTACTTGGGGAGTCGAAAGAGGGCGAGCAACAGAGCTTGTTTAAGGTGGATATTCTTTCGAAGACTAAAAATACAAATGAACCCAAAGAATATTCCATTGGAAAAAACAACATCGAGAACACCCCACATGATTATAAACTTATAGATACTCCCAATAAACGGAAAGGATTGATCAAAATTCTGAGCAAAGAGAATGTGATCAGCTTTGATACAGAAACTACTGGTTTAGATGCTCACCAGGCGGAACTCGTAGGAATAGCTTTCAGCATTAAAAAAAATGAAGGATACTATGTCCCTGTGCCAGATGATCCAGCCAAAGCCAAAGCCATCGTAGCTGAATTTAAAGATATCCTGGAAGATGACAGCAAGACCAAAATAGGTCAAAACATAAAATACGACATTACCATTCTGAAATGGTGCGGAGTAAATGTAGCGGGACCATTTAAAGACACAATGATCATGCATTATCTCTCAGAACCCGACCTCCGCCATAAGCTTGACTATCTGACTGAGTCCTACCTTGATTATAAGATGGTGCCCATCGAAGCCCTAATCGGAAAGCGGGGAAAAAACCAGCTAAGCATGAGAGATATAGCTGTTGAAAAAGTGAGTGAGTATGCTGCCGAAGATGCTGATCTCACGCTCCAGATATGTGAAGAAATGGAAAAGTTGTTGAGTGAAAACCACTCAGAAAAGGTATTCAATGAGATTGAAGAACCCTTGATTATAGTACTTGCTGATATGGAATACGAAGGTGTGCGTATCAACCCTGACTTCCTCAATGACTACAGCAAGGTACTTGCCAAGTCGATTCTGAAGCGTGAAAAAGAAATTTACAAAAAGGCTGGTGTCCCGTTTAACATATCGTCACCCCGCCAAGTGGGTCAAGTATTATTTGAAAAACTAAAGATCCCTTATAGGTGGCGAAAGACGTCGTCGGGACAATATTCTACAGATGTCACTAAGCTCAATGAGCTAGCTCATAACCACGAAATTGTAGATGATATTCTGGATTATCGTAAGCTGACCAAACTCAAGTCTACTTATGTGGATTCCCTTCCATTGCTTGTAAATCCTCGTACTGGTAGGGTTCATAGTAATTTCAATCAAGCTCGGGCAGCAACAGGCCGCTTAAGCTCGGAAAATCCTAATCTCCAAAACATACCTATAAAAAATGACGAGGGTCGTGAAATCAGAAAGGCTTTCGAACCAAGAAATAAAGATCACATACTCCTGGCAGCAGACTATTCTCAAATAGAGTTGCGTGTGATCGCCTCTATTTCCAATGATGCTGCAATGATGGATGCTTTTATCAAAGGAAATGACTTTCATAGAGCGACAGCCGCTAAAGTATATAATGTAGATTATGATGCTGTCACAGACGACCAACGACGAAACGCAAAGACGGTAAACTTTAGTATCACCTACGGCGCCGGAGCAACGAACCTCTCGCGACAGCTAAGTATCAAGCGCTCGGAAGCTCAGGAGTTAATTGCACAATACTTCATTCAGTACGCTGGACTAAAGTCATATATGGACAACATCGTAAATTTTGCTCGCGAGAATGGATACGTAGAAACCCTTGGAGGTCGTCGTAGAACCTTGCGAGACATTAACTCTAAGAATGGCCTCATAAGGTCTAATGCCGAACGGATAGCCATCAACACTCCCATTCAGGGTACGGCAGCAGACTTGATAAAGATCGCCATGATAAACATCCACAGGGAGTTCAAGGAACAAAAAATCCAATCCAAGATGATCATGCAAGTACATGACGAACTTGTTTTCGATGTTATAAAACCTGAGCTTGATGCTGTTAAAGGAATAGTAGAAGAAAAAATGAAAAATGCGATGCCAGCCATTAAAGTACCACTTGTTATCGGAATAGGAACTGGAGAAAATTGGCTAGAAGCTCATTAACACAATAAGGACCACATGAAGTTTGAATCACCCATCCCGCTAGGCCAGCTACTTTCACTTATCAACTATTCAGAGGTAATAGGAAATATGAATATCGAAGCAAAAGGTGTTAATGAAATACATAAAGTCACTCAAGGAGATATAACCTTTGTAGATGTAGAAAAATACTACAGTAAAACATTGTCATCTGAGGCGTCAATCGTCATCATTAATAAGAAGTTAGACCCCATAGAAGGAAAGGTTCTCATTGTCAGTACTCAGCCATTTGTAGAGTATAATAAGCTAGCAGATCATTTTTCACCCAGACAGAGACTTGACGCATCTCGAGGAAACAATGTCACGATTCATCCATCCACACACATTGAGCCTGGGGTAGTTATCGGGAACAATGTATCGATCGGTGAGGATTGCCACATTCAGGCAAATTGTTACATCGGTGATGAAACCATCATTGGAAATAGAGTAATCATAGAACCGGGCAGTGTCATTGCTTCAGATGCGTTCTACTATAAAAAGGAAAATAATAAGCATCACAAATGGACTACATGTGGAAGAGTAGTAATAGGTGATGATGTGAGCATAGGTGCTTGCTCGACCATTAACCGAGGTGTTTCTGGTGATACGGTTGTGGGTCAAGGTAGTAAGTTGGACTGTCATGTGCACATCGGACATGGAGTGCTTGTGGGAGAAAATTGTCTTATGGCCGGTCAGGTGGCAATTGGAGGAAAGGCGATAATTGAAGACGATGTGACTATTTATGGGCAAGTGGGAATCGCACAAAACACACGTATAGGAAAAGGTGCCGTCTTACTAGCGAAGACAGGAGTGTCTAAAAATCTGGAAGGAGGTAAAACGTATTATGGCGTCCCCGCTGCAGAAGTGAATAAAAAGTATAGAGAAATGGCTTGGTTGAGAGTGAATGCCAAGAAGTAGCCATTGCCTAGGGATGTCGCTCCGATGGAGCTTTAAGTTTTCATTATATCATTAGGATAATGACATTTCGCAGCGATGCTGCTGTTTCATTCTGCAATGTTGCAAAGTCTATTATCTCATATACCCAAGTTAAAGCTGGTTCTAGCTCCAGAGGAGCGGTATGTCTTTAATACTTCGTAAATATTAATTGGTTGAACCGCAGAGCGGTGACACTTGCCTGGCTTTGATTCTTGTGTCGCTCCGATGGAGCTTTATGTTTTCATTATATCATTAGACTAAAAACATTTCGTAGCGATGCTGCTTTAGCTCCGACAGTATGGTGCTGTTTTTCCCCTTTTGCAGTAGTATGGTTGTGCGTGCTTTTTCCTTTTACTAAATGGTTGTCGTCCCAGCTCCAGAGGAGCGATATGTCATAGTTTCCATGATTCTATATGACAAGAACCGCCGAGCGGTGACACCTTTCGTATCTTCTAAATCTTTACAACCTTAATAAACCGTGCTTGCTCACCGTCATCAACACCAAGAAAGTACACTCCTGTCGCTATATCCCGCACGTCCATTTTTGTAATTCCACTTACACTAATGTCAACCGATCTTATCAATTTACCATCTACAGAAATTAGTCTAAATGTGCCTGTCCTATTTTGCTTTGTTCTAATTCTCAAGTAATCACTCACGGGATTGGGGAATACGGAAAGGACATCGCTCTCACCACCCTCATTGGTTGAAGAAATCTCCAAGGCCATCTCCACAGCTTTTAATACGTTTATCCTTCCATAACCATACGTTGCATTAGGTATATCTGATCCTATAAAACTTCCACAAGTATCTACAGCCTCGATAGGTACCGCCGTTGTTTCCAATATAGTCTCTATCGCCTCAACTTGACCGGCAAGACCAGGGTTTGCAGAAATGATAAGCGCCACTGCTCCGGCAACATGAGGACCAGCCATACTCGTTCCATTCCATGATCCAAACATCGTATCCAAAGTTGTAGATCTCACCGCCACACCTGGTGCTACTACATTCGGCTTAAGCCTAAAACTACCATCAACCGTAACTGGACCACGACTGCTAAATCCTGCAATGGAATCGATAGGTGTTGATGCTCCGACAGTAAAACTACCTTCAAACATGGCGGAGGGCGTACTCACGGATCCACATCCATTGTTGCCACTATTACCTGCTGACACGACGACAACGACACCTGCAGCCCGCAGATTGTTGATGACAATATTCATCATATCCCAGTTGGTGCTATTACAACCCTCTAGTTCGGGACAGCTCCAACTATTGTTGATCACATGGGGGGCCAGTGAAGGGTCTGGGTTATTGCCATCAAGGTCGTATGGCGCTAATAACCACTCATAGCACTCTATATATGTGGAGGGTTTTCCGTAACCTCTCTCCATATTTCTACACGCAATCCAGCGGGCATCGGGAGCTACGCCTATGGCATTGTTATCATCATGTCCTACCATGGTGCCCATCGTATGTGTTCCATGACCGTTGTCATCACAGGGAATCGGGCTGTTTAAACCACATGGATTAGTATCGGGTGTAATCAAGGTGTCACCATGTAACGGATCTATCTCCATGATGGCATCATGCCAGTTATAATTGTGATCAGCATCTGTACCATCCCAACCCCTGTATTTGGGCTTGAGTAGTGGGTTGTCCCAGTCATAGCCAGTGTCTTGTCCGGCTACAACAACACCTTGACCTCGATAGCCAAGGCTCCATACATTGTCTGCTTCTATTTGTTGAATACCCCACTCAGGAGTAGGTTCTCTTAGGGATATGGCCTCTGATTTGTCTGGTTCTTCCAATTTCACGTTAGGGTCAGGAATAACTTTTTCAATTGAAGTCATCGCCGCCAACGTCTCCAACTCTCCCATTTCCGATGTTACCTTGATAACATTTGCTATGAAAAATGACTGATGGTTAATGTCAGAAGACACTAGGTGATTAATGACTTCCTCCTGTGATGTCCGAGCGTGATCCATTAATGACTGATATACCAAATGACCTTTTGCTTCTTTCGAGAGGTCTGCTCTCCTGGGCATGACCAGTTGCTCCTTAAAAAACAACAGGTATGTTGCTTGACCCTCAGACTCCATGTCCTCAATTATCTGGGCATGTATTTTCTCATACGGATCAACTTGTGCCTGTGTCGATAATGTTATGGTAAGTACAACAAAAAGTATATTAAACCTCTTCATGTTTGTCATTTTTAATTTTTGGATATCAAATAGGTTCATCAATTATCGTCTTGTTTGTTACAGATATCCGACGGGTTTAAAGTTAAGATATATCTACTTCCAGAAATGTCATGCCGGAACTATTCCCTTATATATAATAAATATCTCTTTCTCTTTGATTTTAAATTATTTACATTTGCATCGTCATATAATCGGATAATTATGGCAGGTAAAAAAACACGATACACAGACAGAGAATTAGCACAGTTTGACAGACTGATAGTGAAGAAGTTAGCTGATGCCAATGATCAGTTGGCATTCTATTCAAATCAGGTTCAAGACTTGGCAAATAGTGATATAGCCAAGGTTAAAGGTCTTGACGATGGTGTAGGTACTGCAGAGCGAGAACGGATTGCAACCATGACTTTGCGCCAAAAAAAGCTCATTCAACATCTTGAAAATGCCCGCCTTCGTATTAAGAATAAAGTGTATGGTATATGTCGTGTCACCGGAAAGTTGATCTCTAAGGAAAGGCTCAAAGCCGTACCACACGCCACACTCAGCATCGAAGCTAAGCAACTGCAGAAATAAGGCCTGTTCCTGTGGAGCTTTTCTTAGTTTTGTCCCAATTTTATAATCTATCTATTGAAGCGTAGTCACATTGTCATATTGGTTGTAACCCTGGTCTTGATTCTGGATCAATGGTTGAAAATCTACATAAAAACATCTTTCAATATTGGTGGTGGGTTTAATATGCTTGGTGCCGAATGGGCCAGAATCCACTTCATCGAGAATGAAGGCATGGCCTTTGGACTGAAGTTTGGCGGAAATACCGGCAAGCTACTTCTGAGTCTTTTTAGATTGATCATGATCGGATTTCTTATTTATCTGGTCAGAGGAATGATCAAAGAAAAAGTTTCGATAGGTTTGTTGGTCTGTTTCTCCTTGATCATTGCCGGAGCGATGGGCAACATGATAGATAGTGCGTTCTATGGTCTTATCTTTTCAGAATCAACATTCCACCCACCTGTTGCTGAAATATTTCCCGAGGGTGGTGGATATGCAGGATTTCTCTACGGTCACGTTGTAGATATGCTTCATTTTCCTATGTTTGAAAGTACCTGGCCTGAGTGGGTTCCCAGAGTTGGTGGAAATCGATTTGAATTTTTCTCTCCGGTTTTCAATCTAGCTGATGCCGCCATATCTACTGGCGTTATAAGCATTCTTATTTTTCATCGTAAATTTTTCAGTTCCAAGAAAAGTGAGCCTACTCCTCTGTCGACAGCTCAGTCAGAGGTGAAACTAGAACCTGATGATGGCCCTATATCATGAAGATGAATTTTACGGTCAGTGTCAAAAAAGAATTCTATTACTACAAGGGTCTTGGAGAAAAAACATTTGCTCAGTTGAGTGATGAACAACTCTTTGAAAAAATAGGTGCAGAATCAAATTCTATAGCCGAGATTGTCAACCATCTTTGGGGAAACATGATGTCCCGATGGACAGATTTTTTGACTACCGATAGCGAGAAAGAATGGCGGCAGCGTGACAAAGAATTTGAACCCGTAGTCAAGACAAGAAATGAATTGTTGCAAAAATGGGAAGAAGGCTGGATGTGCCTTTTCAACGCACTTGACTCAAGGGTACCTCTATATACCCCATTCACTAGTTGAACAAAATCCCAATGAGATTTCTAATTAATTTTTTTTGACTTCATACTTCGTTAAATTTCAGTCGAATAGCAAAGGCTATGTTCCCTCAATTTGCCTTGTCTAAAGCCAAAATAATTTAATTTCAACTTAATTCAGTAGTAAATAGAGGTACCCTCAATAGATAGTGACAATATTTCAATGACAATATATATTCGCAACATGAGCCATACTGTCACAGAAGCCATCAATCGCCAACTCGCTCATTACTCTTATCATATAGGCCAGATCGTATTCATTGGTCTCACTCTCAAAGGTGAGGAATGGATGTCGTTGAGTATTCCAAAAAACAAATCAAAGGAGTACAATCAAGCCAAGCTTTCTGAGCCCAAGAGAGACGCACATTTTATAGATGAATAATAGGGCTATTTCGAAAGCCCCTAAAGTTGCCCAGGTAAATGATGGTCTAAGTACTAACAAAAAAAGCCCCGCAACATAGTCACGAGGCGCTTAACTTGATATAAAATCTATTTGCTCAGCACTAGCTTTTCAGCTTTAACCTTTTGATCTTGAATCACATACAATATAAATGTACCACTGCCCTCTCTTGTTAAATCTATCTGCTTTTGGTACTTACCAGTAAATTCATTATCTACTTGCTTATAGATCGTTCTTCCAGAAACGTCAGTTATCTGTACAATCACCGGAGAATCATTGGATACAAATGACAAATTAATCATCCCATCAGATGGGTTGGAGAAAATCGTAAAGTCTTCCAGGTCTAGGTTACTTCTGGGTACAACGATTTCTTCTTCAGTATCCGGAATTATGGCTGCCTCTTGTAATTGAGTAACATCGTTAGAAGAAAATTTTATGGAAGCTACTTTTTCTCTTATACTTTTCATTTTCTTACAATGTAGCTTACCCCTCATGAATTTTATCTTCTCTCTTTCAAGGTCAAACATGTGTTCTCCTAATACAGCCTCTATTTTCAATTCTTTACCCTCTCTCATTATTCCTACAGTAACGGTCTGATCGGGTTCTCTTTGGATAACCTTATACTCGAGACTCTTGGTATGAACGGTGGGTTCGTTATCAAGACTTACTATTCTATCTCCAGCAATTATCTCCTCCTTTTCCGTACCAGTCCCCGGAATAATCTCTTCAACCAGTACATTCCGATCTCCATCTACTATCCGCACTCCAAGGAACGCCTTTGCTTTAAGGTCTTCATCAAAAAATCTAAACTCCCTTACTTTATCTCGTTTCTTCAATACGGTTATTTCTCCTGATACTTCCTTGACTTGATCGTTTTCCGCAGCCGTAGATATGACGTGGTAGTTTACCTTATTCTCTCCGACATCTATTCCCATTAAATCATGGGTGTCCAATATCCTTGCTAAACTCTCTAACATGGGTGTCCACATCATCCTTGCTAAACTTCTATATATATTCTAGGGCTTCATTTCCCTCTAGTGTTATCCTTTCTGTCTCCATCAATGCATCCTCTGACAATTTAGTAATGTCAAACACAAGGTTTTTTTCACAATCCCTTGAGAAGTCGCAAACTGACAGATCGACAACAAATGGACAAGGAGTATAAATTTCTTGATTTGCATAAGATCAATTTTAATTAGTTATTTATTATCACACCTCGACATGAGGAAATTATACACATTATTAGTACGAGTCAAATAATCTTTTGTTTTTCTTTCCAGTGATTAAAAGTTCCACTTTAGAATTCTTGGTAAGGTCTATGCCTGTACTACGTTCGTACAGTCCCTTATATTTTTTATAAATGTTCTCTGGCTGCTTGTCTCCGTTTATTTTAAGGTGCTTTCCAGTCAATTCTACCTTGTTCTCTTTTCCTATTTCCAGAAGTCCATCTCGGTTCAATTCACGGGAGATATTATTGGAAAATTTGCCTCCCTCAAAAAAATACCCATTGTCTTCATCTGCAAAAGGGTGATCCTCGCGATCAAAATGATACGCTCTCACACCCGGCCTTACGTGCTCCAGTGTCTCATGTAATCTTTCTTGCAATTCCTCCATTTCTTCAAGTGAAAAATTATGCTCTTCCATCCGTTCTCCATGCTCTTCATTGAATTCCTCCCAATCGAAATCTTTTAATTCACCATAAGGATAAACTTCAATCCTTCCCATTTCCGGCATTTCAAAATCGAAGTTCAATTCAAAATCCTTGTCAAGGTGTTGGAGTGATTTAAAACAATTGCCTATAGAATCTAAGTGCTCAAATGCCATGTTCATTGAATCTGCAAAAAACATCATGGGATGATCATCATCAGAAAAGTGGTAAAAGAAATTACCATGGCCGTGAGCATCAGGAATGAGTTCTTCAACTAAAATATCATGCTTGTCATAATCCGACGAGTCGATCTCCTCACCGTCAATTTTTAGTTTCTTGATTTCACCATCTTCCATCTCTATATAGACATCCTCATCATCCGTACTTTTAGAAATAGTAATGCTCTCTTTTCGTCTCTCTTTGAGCTTGGGCAATGTATCGAGTGCTGCTATCGAGTAGTTCAATTCAATCGACCTGTTTTCATGATCCGCATGTGCCGTTATTCTGTCTTTAATATTATCTACAGCATCGATTACGACATTACCATGACTTGAAAAAGCCAACACTGCCGTAAAAAGCAAAACTGCCGCAATGAGTTTTTCTCTAAATTTCGATTTTCTAATAGGTTGGTTTAAAATTCTCATTATTCTAGTTTTTAGTCCTTTATTATTTCTTGAAAATGCCATAGCTAGTTGAGGCGCTCGCATCATTTCTTGCTCTTGAAGTTTCACGAGAACATGAGCATAGGTAAGAGAACTGCCACATTGGTTGATTGCGACATCGTCACAACAGTTTTCTCGTTCTGAAGTAACCATGGAACTTATCCACCACATGGCGGGATGATAATAGAATATCACCTCTGCGGCAGATTGTATTAGATTTACCAGGTAGTCATTCCTCTTGACATGTGCCAATTCATGTGCGAGTATGGCCTCAACCTCTGGAATAGACAGTCTGTTCATCACTCCGATCGGAAATAAAACAACAGGTTTTATAAAACCTATCACCATAGGTACCGCAACTCGACAACTCTCAGACAACAGAACATCCTGTTTCACACCGATAGTGTCTTTGATCTTGACGAAGGCATACTTCAGTTTGGGGTCTGCGATCTGCTTTTCTCCGCGTACCAATCGCTGTACATAAATAATTCCGCCCAATAATCTTATTGAAAAAACAACAATGCCCAGCAGCCAGAAATTAGCTACAATAGAAGCATGTTCACTAAGATATACGGAAATGGCTTGTATCCAGCTTCTCTGAGCCTCTATCATTCCTATAGATATAACTTCTATGCCACTATTCAGACCGGTCGAAATAATGGATTCCGCGCCTCCTGAAAATCTAAACCAAAATGTGATGTAAGCTATTACGACAGAAACCATCATGGAGAAAACGGAAATTCTGTATCTAAACGTGGAGGTGGCGCCTCTCTTAAAGTATAATACCGCAGCGAGCACACATGCAATCAAAGTCACTTGCCAGAGTGAGTGGATCAGTGTCCAGGCAATTGCATCGATATATTCAGTTTGAAATAATTGTGAAATCATAGCTCTTCATTTTTATCCGATTCTAGTTGCCTGATGAGAGATTTTATTTCATCGAGTTCTTCCCTAGTTGCTGATTGACTTCCCAGTGCCTGCATAACCAGGCTGGCGGCTGATCCTTTAAAAGCTGCACTGATGAAAGAGTCCAATAGCCCATTTTTAATGGACGCTTCTTTTACTCGTGCCGTATATATATGAGACCTGGCTTCCGTATTCCTTACGGTCAATCCCTTCTCATTCATGATTTGCATAAGTTTCAATGTCGTGGTATAGCCTTGCTCTTTTTTTTGTATGAGTAAGTCGTTTACTTCTCTTACTGAAAGCGGGCCCTCATCCCAAAGAATCTGTAGAATCTCTAGCTCTGATTCCGTGGGTTTTATGTTTTTTAGCACTGGCATATTAATAATTTTCATATAAGTACGAATCGATTCGTAGTCAAGTATAGGGCAAAATTGTTTTACCAACAAACCGAAGTACGAAAAATATCGTACTTTAATATTTAATTAACATTCCGTGGATTGAGGGGCCAGAGGTGGACGTTCCGTGTATTTGAACCGAGCAGTTAAGTATTTTTTACGAGTTCAAAAGTTGGTCAAAAAACAATACTATCAACATCTACAACAATCTCCCCCAGGTCTGTCATTGCATTAATCAGGGCAATCTCACTGTAATCTCCAAGATTTTCAATCATGATTTTTTCTTCTTCCAATTGGCCTTCGTCCATCAGGCGCTGACGAGCTGTACCTTTTAACAAGGGAAAAGCCGGTGTATACCACTTGGACCTCGATTTAAGAGCAACATTGTAATTTATACAATCGGTAATTCGTCCCTCTTTTACAATGAGGACTTCATCTGCTGCTTTTCTAAAATGCCAGAGTTTGTCCAGCGAAGAGCGATCTGCATATTTATGATTATATACGACGTCATTATCCGTGACTAGTTGTATGGTTTTAATCGATCGCAACTCATAGTTTACGTAGTCTATTTCTCTAATGAACTTATCATATAGGACTCTGCACATGGTCAATGACTGTCCAAAATATCCGGGACATTGAACGTAGTGACTAAGGTCCAACAGTTCTCTCGAATCAAATAATTCCTTCCTTGATTCATTCATGCGGGCATTATGATATTCAAGATTTTCCACCCCGCCATTGATTATCCTGATGGTCTCAATGAGTAGGGACATAGATCTTATTTATCATTTCTTCATACTCGCTACGGGCGTCAGACATACTTGTGATCCCTCCCCCACTTCGGTAAAAGAATTTCCCATCTCTTTGTTCAATGTATCGGATGCCTACTGCTGATCTAAGACTGCCACCATTAAATATACCAAACACCCCAGTGTAGTATCCTCGATCATCCATCTCTGTCTCCGCGATGATTTCCGTCGTCTTCTTCTTTGGGGCGCCGCTCACACTTCCCGCGGGAAGCATAGAAAATAGAATGTCGCCGACTTCCGACTTCCAATTATAACCGAGTCTACCCTTAATGTGTGAACTCACCTGCAATAAGCTCTTGTCATTGCTCTGTATTTTCTCCACATACCGAAACCGCTCTACCTTGACATCTGTAGCAACCATGCTCAAGTCATTTCTTATCAGGTCAACGATCGTATAATGCTCGGCCATTTCTTTTTTGTCAGCCAGAAGCGTCTCCTCCGCATGTGGTAAGCTTGCATCAATGGTTCCCTTCATTGGGAATGAATGAATAAAATATTCCTTTATAGTTACGAAGGGTTCGGGAGAAAAAACAACGAATTGATCCTTTACCAGGAGTTTGAATTTTGCAAATGACGACCTGTACACTTCTTCCAATGACAATTCTCCTTCTATTCTGGTAGGAAAAGTCAAGTTCAATAGGTAACTGTTGCCATAAGAAATTTCGTCCTTCACCTTATCGAAAGCATTTCCATATTGCTCAAAAGAGATAGGATTTTTTTTGAGCCGATCTACAATCTTCTTGGACGGGTCATGACATGACTCATCCATACAGAATTCAATATCATGAGTCAGATAAAGAAGCGGGCATACAACAGGCTTGACCATTTCAAAATCAATGAGAAAGAAAAAAGGAATCCCCTTCTTCCCCATCAAGTTCATCTTACGTCTTACATTCCCTACCGATGAGGTCAAGTTAATGACTCTAATTGTTACCTAAATAATAAGTGATCCGGGTCAAGACTTTTGATGGATCTGTAACTGTTGTAGGATCCGTTACATACTCTTCTACTACTGGAAAATTCTTAAGTAATCCATAGTCATCAAGAAAAGTATCCATAGCGTCATGCGCATCTTTTGTCCCACTGTAATCCCCATAATAGTCTATTTGCAAGGCGGGACCAGCAGGTATTGAATGACTGCTCGCATCTTTAATGGTCATTTCTTCCTTGACCGGAATTGCTGCCGCCATATCCGTAGTCATGTCCGTCTCATTCCAATCAAAAAACAAACCGCAAGGCATGCCGTCCATTTCGACACCAGCTTTCTGTACAGTTCCAAACAATGCTCCCAAGGTTGCTCCATAGTATTGGCCTATATTGCTCATCTTGACTTCTTGTCTATTCATGACGTAATGTTTTTGAGGCAAATCTGTTTCGTTAATCTTGAAGCCATTGTATTCTTTGGATTCTTTCCTTGCATCTACAAAATCTCTCAGTGACCGTAGGCCTGACTTAAAGTTCTTACCTAGCCCCATCTTCATAAATGGAGCGAATAGATTTGATGGCCAGGACATCTTGGTCTCAAACCCCCAAGTAACTTTTGACTTCTTCCCGTCAGCTGCTACAGATAGTGCTTGGTCACCGCCGCCTTTTTCAAAATCGACTCTTGATTTGATCCCTTCTTCTTTATTGCTTTCGGTAACCGTATAGGTTCCGCTACCCATTTTTTCGCTGGTCCATTGATAGGAAGCACCTTTCCCTTTGGTGACGTCGCCATAGACATATTCCATGGTCGGGTCACTTTTCTTCCATGGGTTCCACACCTCATGCGTCTTAAGATTGTTCAGTACATTATGTACCATATTGGCAGGGGCATCGATCTCAATCGATTTTTCAATCTTAACATCCTTGGGCATGACGAATGAAAGTATGAGTAAAAGGATAAGAAGCACAAGTAATATCCAGCCTATAATTTTGAGTATTTTCATTTTTTATCTATTTCGTGCAAAAATATGCCTTCTTAAGGACTTGGTCAATGATATTTTAGTGATCTTTCGTACATTGAGAAGTATGTATAAGTTGGTATTGACAGTTGGGGTTGTCTTATGTTATGGTGTTTTACTTCATTCTGGATCATATACAATAGGTCCTTCATCGCAATATTCATCACCTAATGCACTATATCTGGCCAACGTTCTCAGCGATGGGGACACCATATATATAGAAGGTCATGAGTATCGGGGACAAGATGCATTGGCACAGTGGAAAGAAGATGACCTTTATATTCTAGGTGTCACTGGCAGACCTCATCTCATTGCTGAGGGTCAGTACATCCTCGGTAAAGGAATATGGGTCCTTTCTGGCGACGATATACATGTGTCAAATATCGAGTTCTCCGGAGCTGTTGTTCCTGATAAAAATGGGGCCGGCATTCGTCTAGATGGTGTCGGAATGAGAGCATCCTACTGCGTTTTTAGAAACAATGAAAACGGAATCCTTACATCCAATCCTGGTGATGGAGACATCGTAATCGAGAATTGCGAGTTTGATTCAAATGGCCATGGAGATGGGTTTAGCCACAACTTATATATAGGGCGGGTAGCATCACTGACCTTTCGTTTCAATTACTCACATCATGCCATAATAGGTCATAACCTGAAGTCGCGAGCTAGAGAAAATTTCATTCTTTATAATCGCATCATGGATGAGGAGGCAGGAACCTCGAGTAGGTTGATAGATGTGTCCAATGGTGGCAATACAGTCATCATGGGAAACAGTCTGATGCAAGGACCCTCTGCTCCAAATAAAAACCTCATCGGTTACGGTCTCGAAGGATTGAATAATGGTGGCGATCATAATCTATATGTTGTCTTTAATACCCTAGTCAATAAACGAATTTCTTAAAACCAACTATCCCCGAGGCAGAGCCATAGGGGTATTTCGCTGGTTTCATTTTGACCTGAAGGTCAAAAACCGAAATTCTCTGATGTTTAGTTGAAAACCTAAGGTTTTCAAACTTTCCTCTCAACCCCGAGGCAAGCCTCGAGGTATTTTCTTCGAATAAAAGGGAAGCTGGGGCAACTTTTGTCGACATTGAGTCGGGCACTGAGTATGCTGTTATCGGTAACAATTTGTTTCTCGGTGAGGGGATTGACATTGATGGTATGGTTGATGTGAAAGAGGGGAATCTGGCTTTTGATAGCATCGATATGGCTCAACTGTCTGACGAATCGTCCTATGACTATAACTTAGAATCTTCTTCACCAGCCATAGATGTTTCCGCCGATCTCTTGGATATATCTGGGAATATCATCGTCCCTACACAAGGATTACGTACACCCACTATCATCACAACTTAGAGTCCAGGATTTGACCATTGATGTGGGTGCCTATGAGTATGAGCAAACTTCAGGCACTACAGAGACTTCATCCGCTGCTATGGCGATCTACTCAAATCCCACGAATGGCATTGTTTACATAAACGACCTACAAAATGGCGACAAGCTCCACATTTATTCATTAGATGGCATTCTTCTAAAAACTAGTGGATTGCCGGCTTTGGATATTTCCAATTTAAGACCCGACATATACATTCTTGCTATAGAAAAAATGGGCAGATTGTTGTGCAGTAAAAAACTTGTGCTTAGGTAAGTTATTCCTTGAATATGGTTTCGTTGTGCTTGTCCCAGAACTATAGCTCACATACTATCCAGTCTAAATCGGTATTGATGTGCACCAAATTATATTTTTCACACTATACTGTTTGCCCGCATCTATTATTACATGTTTTGGATATTGCAGCATATACAAAATATCATTTTAATGTCTCACTCTGGGGGAAAATCCCTCGCCTTTAGGCGAAGACTTTAGTTTTATATTTTTGTGTGGTACAGAATTACCGAAAGACATCACATACAACATACGACTGTAAATACCATATAGTATGGATCACAAAGTATAGGAAGGAAGTATTGGGAGGCCAGATTGGAATACGGGTGCGAGAATTAGTAAGAGAGATATGTAAACGACAAGATGTTGAGATAATACGTGGACATGTTTCGAGAGAACATGTTCACCTGTTTGTTAGTGTACCTCCACATTTAGCCATTTCAAAGTTAGTCCAGTATTTGAAGGGTAAAAGTTCGTACAAACTAATGCAGGAGAATAAACAGATATCGAGATTATTCTGGGGTCGGCACGTTTGGGCACGAGGGTATTTTGTAGCTACATCAGGAAATATAACAGATGAAGTAATAATGGGATACATCAAAAATCAAGATAACAATGGAAATGAGAACGAAGAATTCACAACTGTAAAGTAACTTTAGTCGCCTTTAGGCGAAATCAAACCTATCGGTCTTTAGCCGATAGTAGTTTAGTAATTCTGTACAAGTAAATTCTTTCAGTACTAACCGTCGAATTCCTTGCATAAATGCAAATAATAATATACATTTGATTATCGAATAAAAATTAAAGAAATGAATCCACCTTACCATCTTATGGCAAAGATGATTACATCTTTGCCGAACACAACCCAAGATTTTCTTGCCTGAGCAGATGCGGAACCACAGGTGATCTTAGTTTAAGACTTCACATAAATCAAAAATATAAATCCGACATCTGATTATAGTCGAGATATAGAGCAAGGTCAATCAGGAGGAATGCTGATTGACTTTGTCCGTTTAATTCCCTACATTTAGATTCTTATGCATCCTGCAACCATGTGCCGTTTTTCCCTTTGTTTTTTCTATTGCTCACCGTTCTTTTCTCAACTGCACAATCATATTGTGATGAAGACACCTACCTGATAGATTCCAGTAGTATCAGTAGCGTATTTTCTGAACCCATATTGTACTGCCAGTCCTGCCTGGACGAGGAGGGCATCCCTAAAGACTACAACATCCTATAGATGCACTCAAAGGAGAGTTGCCTCTAAGACCCCATGTCATGTACGTCCATGGCTTTGGACCCAATACTGCTCTAGCTGATCCCATTTCAATCTTTGCAGCAGCTTATGTAAGAGATAATTTTGCCTACTATGGATACTCCGCCTCGGCGCTTCAGTATCGACAAGATGTAAAAGATTTTCAGTTACCTATATGTAATACCCCAGAGGAAGAGGTAGCAAGAACCCACTATCGGGCCATTCAGGATATGAAGAAAGCGATGAATCTCTTATACAACGATCCAGAATCTTATGGTATCAATACCAGTTATTTTTCCTTCTAGGAAATAGCCAAGGTGGACCAGTGATACTCAATGGGATGTTAGCAAAAGACGAGCAAGAGTGGTTGGGGGAATCGTTCCCTCAGTTTAATCATCTCATTGATGAACTAGGTCTGTGGGTGCCTCGAAGAAAAATAGCAGGCATCATTTCTGTTGCTGGTTCTATCTATACGCTTGATCAATTTGACACCTCGGACAACATCCCACTCTTATTAGGCCATGGTGTATGTGACAGTATTGTACATTACAAGACAGGAACGTATTTCAACTGCCCTACTTCAATCACGACCAGCGGTAGCTACGATCTTGCGTGTCGAGCAAAGCAATTAGATAAGCCCTATAGTTTGCATAGCGTCACAGGTCTCGGGCATGGCTGGCCCGATAGTCTTAATAATGAAATGCTCAAGAAAATGAGACGCAGAATGAAAGATCAAATTATCTGCGGACAGCCTGTACAGGAAGAATATGTTTATCTGGAAATGGAAGAAGATTGTGGGGTAGTAGATACAGAGTTGGTGAGTTGTGAGGTGTCAGCGGTGGAAGAGTCAAGTTCAGGAAGAATTAGAATTTACCCAAATCCTACTTTTCCCGTGATACACTATGAAACTGACACACACATTGCGTACTATAATTATAGGGTATTTGACATCCATGGAAAAATAATCTTAACTGGTAAAACCACCTTGTCTATAGATGTGTCATTGCTACAAGACGGGTATTATATTATCCAGTTTCAAAGTGCAAATAAAATGTACTCAAGTGTTGGTTCATTTATAAAATCTTAGCGCCTTTATCGCCCTTTGTGTTGTTGAACACATTAAGTAATTTTTAGTTTTATTGGCCATTGTTGGGGTGTATTACAAAATGCAGCTTAAGTCATTTTTTTGCCTGATTTTGGAATTTCGGTTTGAGCGGATTACCCCAAGGGGTCATGACCCCTTGGACGATGAATGTCATGACACAGGGATGACTAATTCATAATAAAATGATTTTACATCAGGCTTAGAATCATCTGAGCGATACAATCACGAAATGAAGATAAATACTAAGCTCTTGCAAAATATCATACACCCCATTGTTGCAACATTGTTGCATTTATAAAATAATTGACTAACTTTGTGTCGCTTAACATAGAGTGACCATGACCTATATATTAAGACTATTCCTTTTATTGACCGTCTCAACATCGGTATTATCTCAAGATGTTTCCCTCAACGTTCTTGATAAGGAAACCAACGAGCCCGTTCCATATGCACAAGTCTTTTTTGTAGACTACAAAACCGGAACCACAACTGACGAAAATGGAATTTTCAATATACCCGATTACCATCTAAAAAACCTACACATTCAAATTACACATGTTGGGTATGAGATGATAGACAAAACCATTAACCTCAGCACTCACGATGAACAGACATTTTATTTAGAGCAAGGACACTTCGCATTGGAAGAAGTATTGGTTTCTGCCCCTGCCGGAAGACTTCAAGGAGAGAACATAGCCAGTGTCGCTCGAAAGAATATCGAAGAATTACAACGGACAGCACCCCTCGTATTATCTGAAGCCATAGATAATATTCCTGGTGTTGACCAAATAACAACAGGTGCAGGCATAGGCAAGCCAGTAATCCGAGGCTTATCTGGAAATAGAGTCGTAGTCTATTCTCAGGGTATCAGACTAGAAAATCAACAATGGGGAGACGAACATGGATTGGGTATTGGTGAGGTCGGAATAGAAAGTGTAGAAGTAATTAAGGGGCCGGCATCATTGCTTTATGGGTCTGATGCCATGGGTGGAGTACTTTATTTCGTAGACGACAGGTATGCAAAGCACAATTCTGTTCATGGATTTGTACAGTCTGCTTTTCAATCAAACACCCAGGGGCTCATAAACAAAGCAGGACTAAAGGTTAATACGGGAAGACTGAAATACAATGTATATGGTGGCTATTCGTCTCATGCAGATTACAAGCTGCAAATTTCTGATCGCGTATTCAATACCAGATTTAATGAAAAAACGATTAAAGGTTCGATAGGTCTTCACAAGAATAATTGGATCTCTAATGTTAGATATAGTTTCATAAAAAACAATTACGGCATAGTAGAAGAAGCCTTATTAGTCAATACTTCAGATCGAGATTTCATACTGCCTTATCAGACAATCAACAATCACAACTTAAGTATTGAAAACACCGTCTATTCCGGAGATTCAAAATTGGAATTTACAGCAGGCTACACCAATAATTATAGAAAAGAATACGAAGATGACATTGAAGCCCATGCACTCGGTCTAAAGTTAAACACGCTCACCTATAACTTTAAATGGTATACACCTCAATATTATCGTCACCTTGATTTTGTTTTTGGCTCGCAAGGAATGGTACAATCAAATTTAAATAATGGTGAAGAACTTTTAATTCCAGACGCCAATACAAACGACTTTGGGGTTTTTACATTGGGTAACTTGAAATATGACCGCCTACAATTTCAGGGCGGATTAAGGGTCGATTATCGAAACATTGACACTAAACAGATGATAACTGATGAGCGTGATTTCCCTGCGCTTAATAGATCGTTTTCTGGGATAACGTTTTCTGGAGGTGCCATGTATAAGCTAGATTTGTCAAAATTCAAAATCAACCTGTCTAGTGGTTTTCGATCCCCAAACACAACCGAACTCCTCTCAAATGGCATTCATCACGGAGAAAATCGATTCATAATAGGAAATGCTAACCTATCGAGCGAAAAAGCCACTCAAATAGATCTTTCATTTGATTATCAAACCGATCACTTAAGCTTCTCTATAAATCCTTTTTTCAATGCCATTCAAAATTATATTTATCTAGCACCTACAAGTACAATAATTGAAAACAATCCCGCATTTACATACATTCAATCTGATGCTTACTTATATGGTGGTGAAGCAGGGTTTCACTTTCATCCGCACAAGATTCATTGGATGCATTTAGAAAGTAATTTTTCCACGGTTTTTGCCGAAGACGCAGACGGAACATCCCTTCCCCTCATACCTCAGGCAAAGTTAAGCTCTACGGTAAGCGCCGAAACCTCATTTGGTGACAAGCTTCAATTAAGAAATATCTTTGTTCAGCATATCTACAAATTCCAACAAAACAGAACAGGAGATTTTGAGATGACAACTGATGCATATAACCTTATAAATATTGGCTTAAAACTTGTCATGGCTACTAAGCATCCAATCGAGTTGACGACCGGAATTAAGAATTTATTCAATACCAGTTATGTCGATCATCTTTCAAGGTTCAAATCATTGGAAATTCTAAATCCTGGAGTAAACTTTTACATTGGCTTAAAGTTTAATCTGCGCAAAAATCTCAGTCACTAACTGCTAAAAAAATATATTTCTGACATGCTTTATAAGCATTGACTACAACCAAGGCTAGAGTGTATGACAAAATGCAGGTATAAGTCATAATGTTTAGTGAGTCTTTATATAATTTGGGTAGGGATTACTCCAAGGTGTCATGACCCCTTGAACGATGAATGTCTTGACGTATTGGATATAATCATAACTGATCGATAAGCGATGCTGTAAACGGAATCTAGATAACCAATGAAGGTCCTGTAAATGTCATACAACCACACTGCTAGTGTGTAGAACAAATTGCACTTTTTGACAGAAAAACAGATATGTCGACTATCCCAATATTCACAATTTCATTATTGGATCTAACCGCAAGGGGCGCAAAGATAGTATGCAAAGGACGCTATTTACTGATTTTGTAGAATTTGGTCTCCTTGCGGTAATAAAAGATATAATCCATACGAAGTCAGTACGATATATTGAAGCAAAGCTGCATTTGTGCAATTTGTTTTACACACCCCTATTAACCCTATTATACTCCAAATTATTATTTATTATCTTTATATGGAAAATTGCCAAAAGTAGGTGATTGCCGATTTTGTATGCCGATTGGACAAAAAGAAAAAGGGGCTTCTCTTGAAACCCCTTTAAAAATGGGCGCCTCCTCAAGGACTTGAACCTTGGACCTACGGATTAACAGTCCGCCGCTCTAACCAGCTGAGCTAAGGAGGCATATTTTACTTTCGCTTTCTTTAAAGCGATGCAAATTTATCATTCTCCTATTTATTTTCAATCTAAAGTTTAGATTTTTACAGATTTCTACAACATTGATTTTGACGTGTTAATAGACTAAAGCATATATCTTTAATTATATGAAGAACGTAGAACAGATATATACGTCGTGTCTCGCCCAAGGCGCATACTTTATCGAATCTGAAGGTGAAGCGGCTGTCATAGACCCATTGAGAGAAACTCATCCATATACAGAAAGAGCTGTAGCGAGAGGAGTTAGGATAAAGTACATCTTTGAAACTCACTTTCATGCCGATTTCGTCTCAGGTCACGTTGATCTTGCAAGTGAGACAGGTGCCAGCATCGTCTATGGACCCACTGCCGAAACCGACTATGACAGTTATATTGCACACGATGGAGAAGAGTTTAAAATAGGGAAGTTGACCATTAAGGTACTTCACACACCAGGTCATACCCCAGAAAGTACGACCTTCTTATTGAAAGATACCGACGGAAATGATGTTTGCATTTTTACTGGTGATACCCTCTTTATTGGCGATGTGGGACGCCCAGACCTTGCTCAGAAAGCCACAAACTTTAGTACTGATGAGTTAGCAGGAATGTTGTACGACAGCCTCAGGTCCAAGATAATGCCGCTCCCTGACAATGTGATCGTCTATCCTGCTCATGGTGCGGGATCAGCATGTGGTAAGCACATGAGCAATGAGACATCGAGTACACTAGGCGAACAAAAAAAAAGCAACTATGCTTTACGGACTGACATGACTCGTAATGAATTTATCAAAGAAGTAACCGATGGTTTGATGGCACCACCTCAGTATTTTGCCAAGAATGTATCCCTCAACAAGAAAGGCTATACTTCTATCGATGAGGTACTTGATAAGGGAGTAACAGGTCTTAGCTTAGATAAATTTAAGGAACTGGCTGGAAACGACGACGTACTCGTATTAGATGTAAGAGATAATAAAGAATTCAACAAGGGCTTCATTCCAGGATCCTTGTTTATCGGCCTCAATGGAAGTTTTGCTCCGTGGGTTGGAGCTATGATTGAAAATATCAATCAAAAAATTATCCTCATTGCACCTAAGGGAAAAGAGAAGGAAGCAGTGACTAGATTGGCACGTGTAGGATACGACAATGTACTGGGCTATCTGGAAGACGGGTTCGAGAAATGGTCATCTAGCGGTGGGATTAACGACGATATTTTTACCATTAGTGTATCTCAGTTCACAGACCGCATTAAAAATAGTGGCACCATACATATTCTAGATGCAAGGAAACCGGCTGAGCATGACTTAACACACATTGCTACAGCGATAAGCTTTCCACTAGATTTTTTACCCAGTGGGACGTCTTCTAGTTTGGATAGTGAAAAGGAATATCACATCCATTGCCAAGGCGGTTATCGGTCAACAATAATGTGTTCGTGGTTGAAGAGAGATGGCTATGATAAAATTATTAATATTCAAGGGCACTTCGATGATATCAAGTCATCAGGAATACCAGTAGAAGGAACTTGTGAGAGTTTGAAAAATCATTGAAAAATTAGCATTTACAAGATCAACCTTTGTTTGCGAGTTGACCACAAGCGGCATCGATGTCCTTGCCTCTACTCCTTCTTACAGTACACATGACGTCATGGTCCCTAAGGTACTTTGCAAATCGATCGATCTTGTCCTCAGGTGATTTCTCAAATGTCGCCCCCATCACTGGATTGTATTCTATGATATTAACCATGACTGGAAAACGACGACACAGCCTGACAAGCTTCATAGCATCATCAATGCCATCATTAATACCGCTTAGCGCAATGTATTCATAACTAATACGATTTTTCGATTTTGAAAAAAAGTACTCCATGGCTTCCATCAATGCTGCTAGGTTATTGGTCTCATTGATAGGCATGATCTCGTTTCTCTTGCTGTCGTCGGCGGCATGAAGGGACAGTGCCAGCTTAACCTTGGGATGGTCATCTGCCAGTCGCTTTATCATTTTAGCGATGCCGGCTGTGCTGATGGTGATTCTTCGGGGTGACATTTGGAGACCATCTGGGGATGTGATATGCTCCACACTTTGCATGACTTCATTGTAAGCGAGCAATGGTTCGCCCATGCCCATGAATACGATATTTGTCAGAGGATGATCAAAGTGCTCCAACGATTGCTTATTTACCTCGACTACTTGATCTACTATCTCAGCAGCATATAGATTTCTCTCTCTCTTCATCTGTCCGGTTGCACAAAAACTACAAGAGAGGCTGCACCCCACTTGTGATGACACACATACCGTATAGCGATCGTCAAAGGGAACTGGAATCAATACAGACTCTATCTTATATCCATCATGAAGGACAAACCTACTTTTGATAGTCCCATCATTACTCCGTTGTATCTTGTCAGTACGAATTGCATTTATGACAAAATGGTCATCGAGCCATTCCCTTAAATCCAAAGGCAAGCTCGTCATTTCATCAAAAGTCCTAGCTCCTTTCTGCCACAACCATTCGTTGATTTGTTTGGTGCGGTATTTTGGCAATCCTTTATCTTTTAAGATTGTCTCTATCTGATCTAGAGTCAGTTGTCTGATGTCACCTTTGTTATCCAAGCTGTATAAAAAATTTAATTCACTTCTTGATAAAGGTAAACTATCAATAAGTGTTTTATCGTTAACTTATACCTTTATTTGCCTATGGACATTTATAAGCAGAAGTCTACTTGGAAGATTATACTGGCTGTTGCCGGAATTCTTATTCTATTGGTTACTCTGTTCTACTCTAATTATCTAGCCGATAAGCTGGCAGAAAACGAAGAAAAAAATGTAAAACTCTTCGTTGAAGCTTTAAGAAGCACTCAAAAATCGTTGGGAAAAGAAGATGAAGATTATTTAAATAGCGATCAATCTCTATACTTAGATATTGTCCAACTTATAGATAATATACCAGTTATCCTTGAGAACGAGTCTGGACAACTCGATGGGCAAAACTATCCGGAAGGAACGGAACTAGATTCTAGTTTTCTCGAAAGTGAAAAACTTCGATCTATTAATAATGGACATCAGCCGATCGATGGTCCAGGCGGGTACGCAGAGAAAATTTATTATAACAACAGTCTCTTATATACGCGAATTACATATTTCCCATTGGTACAGGTGGGATTAATTCTGTTATTTGTAGGCTTAGGGTACTACCTTTTCAACACCTCACGTAGAGCAGAGCAGAATAAAGTGTGGGCTGGTATGGCAAAGGAGACTGCGCATCAATTAGGTACCCCCATCAGTGCGATCATGGCATGGATTGAACACCTCAAACTATCCAACCTTTCCCTTGATCAGTCTGACATTATTAAAGAGCTGGGAAATGATGTTAAGAGACTCGAATTGATTGCTGAGAGATTTTCCAAAATAGGATCAACACCCAGCTTGCATCGTATAGACCTAAGTATGGAATTGGAAAAGTGTAGGTTGTACATGCATCGCCGTAAACCAAGCCGTTTGGAATTGGATTTTACCAGAGCTCTAGGCCAAAAGTGGGCGATGATCAACGAGCATCTTTTTGATTGGGTAATCGAGAATCTTATTCGCAATGCTCTGGATTCTATGGATAATCACGGTACAATTTCAGCAAGGACCTACGATGAAAATGATTATGTTTGCATTGATATTGAGGATACGGGTAAGGGCATTCCTATTTCCAAATTCAATACAGTTTTTCAACCAGGATATTCAACTAAAAAAAGAGGGTGGGGCCTAGGTCTATCTCTTGCCAAGAGAATAATTGAGGATTATCATAATGGGAAAATTTTTGTCAAGCATTCCAAGATTGATGAAGGGACATGTTTTACGATCAAATTGCCTCGCACTACTTAGCACGGTCTTTCTTCTTTACTTTTTTAGTCAATCGATTTACGGCCAGACTATTCTGATTCAAGATGAAAGTGGCGTTGCGCTTACAGGTGTAGAGGTTTTTAAGAAGGATTATTCTTTTGTCGCGATCAGTGATCTGTCAGGTACGGTGGATATCAGTCCAGTGATGGATAATGACCATATAACAATAAGATTTCTGGGCTTTGAGGAAAGGACAATCACTAAAGAAGAGGCTCAATTATCATCATACGTTGTGACACTATTAACAACAACAGAATTATTAGATGAAATCATCGTAGTAGGACGAAACGAAGCGCGACAAGATGAGCTTCCGTATCAAATAGAAACCATAAATACGATTGCAATACGATCAGGAAATTCTCAAACTTCTGCAGACGTTTTGGCGAACTCTAGCAATGTGTACATTCAGAAATCACAAATGGGTGGTGGTAGTCCCGTGATAAGAGGTTTTGAAGCCAATAAAGTTTTACTCGTTGTAGATGGTATACGTCTCAATAATGCCATTTACAGGAATGGTCACCTTCAGAATGCCATCACGGTGGACCAAGCGATGCTCCAACGAATGGAAGTCATATACGGTCCAGGGTCGTTAATTTATGGAAGTGACGCTCTGGGAGGGGTGGTTCATTTCAAGACTCGTGATCCAAAATTTTCTCAAGGTAAGATGACTATAGCTGGGAATGCTTACTTGAGATATGCCAGTGCCAATGAAGAGAAAACAGGTCATGTGGACATCAACCTTGGAGGACGTCGACTGGCAAGCCTGTTAAGCTTTTCCTATTCTGATTTAGAGGACCTGAGGACCGGAAGCAGGAGAGGTGATAAATTCCCCGATTTTGGAAAAAGACCGACGTTTATTAGCACAACGGATGGAGAGGACATGATTGTCCAAAATGAGAATCCTGATCTCCAGGTAGGTACCGGATATAGCCAGTATGATATCCTTCACAAGCTGAGATTTAATCTAAAAGAAGGTTCTTACTTTACGTCTAATATTCAATATTCAACTAGCAGCAATGTACCTCGATATGATCGCCTTACAGAGAAGAGTGATGGGCGGTTAAAGTTTGCTGAGTGGTTCTATGGACCACAAACTCGTTTTCTGGCTTCTGTGAAGTTTAATGACGTCAATCCCACCAAACTATATGACAGATTGTTGATCATACCATCGTATCAATTTATAGAGGAAGATAGGATTGACAGAGGATACCAGATTGATAGAAGAGCAAGACAGGAAGAAGATCTAAACGTATATGCCGTAACCATTGACCTTGATAAAAGGTGGCATCAATCATCCTTAAATTACGGATTTGATATTAACTACAATACTGTAGACTCAAAGGCTTACAGTGAAAACATCAACGGCAATGAGATAAATTTTAACGAACTTACTAGGTATCCTTCGGCAGGAAGCAACATGATTACTTCTGGCCTGTATACATATATTACTCAATCTTTTTCAGACCAAAGGCATAGAATCAACATGGGACTAAGGTTGAGCACAACTACACTGAATATCAAGTATCTCACTTCCGATTTAATAGACTGGCCTCAGGAATACTATAATGGATTGAAAAGCACAAATCATGCTTTGACAGGAAGTATTGGCTGGAATTTCAACGATGATAAAGTATCATTAAGAGCACTTGTGGCTTCCGCTTTTAGATCTCCCAATATCGACGACATGGCTAAGATCAGAGTGAAGGGAGGGGAGGTAACCATACCCAATGTAGACCTAGACCCAGAGAGCTCAGTGTCTACCGAATTTACTTTGGGAACATCAGAGATGAATAAAAATTATCAAGCTTCTTTTACTGCTTTTTATACGCGACTTTATGATGCTATAGTGAGGTCATCATTCAATTTACCTGATGGAAACGATGAGATAATAGACGATGGTGAAGTCTTGAAAACGGTTGCCAATGTCAATGCACAGTCAGGATATATTACCGGAATGTCATTCAACACCAAGATGAGATTTCTGGAAAGAATACAATTTAATACTTCAATAAATTTTACTAGGGGAAGAGCCATGTTACGAGGCAAAGAGTCTCCACTCTCCCATATCCCTCCTATTTATGGAAGAGTATCACTAGACTATTCACTTTCTACATCTATATCAACAGGGATGGTGGTTAAATTCAACGGACAAAAACCGGTTGATGAATATGGCGACTCCACCGATAACCTAGACTTAGCTACGGAAGACGGAACACCGGCTTGGACATCATGGAACCTCAAGCTAGGATATCAAAAAAAAGGATACTCAGTCTCTATAGGAATTGACAATATATTTGACACGCACTACCGTCCTTTTGCTTCCGGTGTCAGTGCCCCGGGAAGAAATCTCAAAATCACATTAAGCACTCGGTTTTAAAGAAAAACCACACATAAACACCGGATTTACTACATCATTTCTTTCTCATACCATTCTTGATAAGCTTGTTAATTGTTCTGTCTTAGTTAGCCATTGTTGATAGCTTTTCTACCTTTGCAGTAGCGAAATTCGATTTCAGGACCAATACATATACTATGACCGGGAATGGATCACACAACCTGTATTCTTCTTTAGAATATCTTGGAATAAATACCAGTGCCAAGGCATTTTGGAATTTATCCTCAGAAGACCTTGTCTTTCATAGCCTCCATAAAAACTTAGGCGTATTAGCCGATAATGGAGCTTTGGTAATAAAAACAGGAAAGTTCACTGGCAGATCACCCAAGGATAGATATATCGTGAAGGATGAGATAACCTCATCACGCGTAGACTGGGGTATTATAAATCAACCTGTGTCTAAGGAAGTATTTGGTAGCTTGGCCGCCAAGGTTAAGCAATACTTGTCTGACAAGGATTTATACATAAAGGACGGTATGGCATGTGCTGATGAAACCTATAGGTTAAATGTGCGGATCGTTGCAGAATATCCATGGAGTGCACAATTTGTCAGTAACATGTTCTTGCGTCCAGATGAAAAGGAACTGACTTCTTTTGCTCCTGACTGGAATATACTCTGTGCACCTGGGTTCCATGCGAACCCCGCAATAGATGGAATAACCAATGACAATTTTGCGATCATCAATTTTACAGAGAAGAAGGTCATCATTGGAGGAACAGGATATACAGGTGAGATCAAGAAAGGGATATTTTCTGTTTTAAACTTTTTATTACCTGTGGAACATGATGTGTTTCCGATGCATTGTTCGGCCAATGTGGGCTCGACAGGAGATACAGCCATTTTCTTTGGGTTGTCTGGTACCGGAAAGACAACACTCTCAGCAGATCCTGAGAGAGAGCTTATTGGTGACGACGAACATGGCTGGTCGAATGACTCCGTATTTAATTTTGAAGGAGGATGTTATGCCAAGACCATTGACCTCTCTGAAGAAAAAGAGCCCGATATTTATCGTGCGATAAAACCGGGAGCTATTCTTGAGAATATCGGTTTCAAGGCAGGTACAAACGTTCCCGACTACGAAGATGACACGATAACTCAGAACACAAGGGTATCATATCCCATATATCATATTGACAATGCTCAGCCGGAGTCAAAAGGAAAGAATCCTAAGAATATTTTCTTTCTGACCTGTGATGCTTTTGGTGTTTTACCTCCCATCGCTAAGCTTACTACCGCACAAGCTATGTACTACTTTATAAGTGGTTACACAGCTAAGATAGCTGGAACAGAAGAAGGAATCGTAGACCCAGTGGCTACGTTTTCAGCATGTTTCGGAGCCCCTTTTCTACCTCTACATCCAACGGAGTATGCTGAGATGTTGGGTAATAAAATGGAGTCTCATGATGTGAGTGTGTGGCTTATAAATACAGGATGGACTGGTGGTCCCTATGGAGTGGGTAGCCGTATCAAGCTTAGGTACACCAGAGCTATGATTCATGCAGCGCTCAATGGAGACCTTAGTAAAGGAGAATTCCAACCATTGGCACTATTTAGCCTGAATGTACCGGTATCATGTCCTGACGTTCCCGAGGATATTCTGAACCCTCGTAATACCTGGACCGACAAAGGGGCTTATGATGCCAAGTCTGCTTTTTTAGCAAAAATGTTTAAGGATAATTTTGTTATGTATGCTGATAAGGCTTCATCAGATATATTGACTGCAGCGCCTACTTTGAATGAAAACACTTTGGCGTAAAGTGGCGTAAAAGGTGAGGTTTCCCCTTAAAATTTGAACCCTAAAGACACCTGTATCCCGAAGTGTGTATCATTGTCTGATCGGGTTATAAAATTGTTTTCGGCATCAAGAGAATTGAGAGAAAAATCTAAGTTGTCATTCGTAAGATCCATAAATCCGTACTCTGCCCTCAGTCCTATGTAAAAACCCGGATTGAGATAGTAACTTCCACCAGCAACCAGCCCCGCATCAAACTTCTTGATTTTGCTTCCATCTTTAGACTTAAGAAAATAATATGCGCCGACAGCTCTCGGAAGGCTTATTTGGTCACCATTCAAGTTGACTACAACGGGTTCTAATATAAAGTTGGCCTCGCCTGCCACATCGTCATTGTAATCATAATCGTGGGCTTGGAAGAAATTTCCCACTTCCGTGTCAAAGGATCGGTAATCGAGTTCACCACTCCCACGAGGACCTACGATGAGACTCGTATAGATGCCACCAAATAATTCCCATTTTCGACTTACCTGGACATGGGCAGTGATGGGGAAAGAAAGGGTGGCGTTGGAAATATCCAGATCAAATTTACCGGTTCCTTTATCATAAACTGTTGGTAGTCCCGATGGCTCAAAAATATAATAGAAAGTACCAGTGCTATCGTAATGACTTTGTGATCCATTCTGTATGTACAAAAACTCACCTCTTACACCAAAAATGTCCGTAAAATTCCACTGAAAATTCAAACCAAAATGGAAACCACTGCTGAAGTCTATTGATTCATTTGCCTCTGTTTCTCCCAGAAACTGAGCATAATTGATACCAGCACGTAACCCTATGTTATAATCCTGTGCATTGAGACACACGATACTTGATAACAGGAGTGTCATACTTATAAATAGCTTTCTCATAATCTTGGTTTAGTTAATCAACTCTGCACTGCAGAATGTCTAGACCTAAAATTTATTAATGTAAACATGATTCGTTCTCTAGCTAGTCCGGCTCAAATCCCAAAATGATGCTGAACTTCCCATAATCTGACAAACCACTTCCATCAGGTAGCCCTCGATCTATTCCAAAACCATAGTCAAACCCCAGCAGCCCAAACATTGGCAGAAATGCCCTCATGCCGAATCCTGCAGATCGATGAAGATCAAACGGGTTAAACTCATCAAAGCTTCCCCATGAATTTCCTCCTTGCAAGAAGGTTGATAAATATATTGTAGCATTGGGATTTAATGATAGTGGATATCTAATCTCAAAGGTAAACTTGTCAAAAACTGTGGCACCTCCACGATTGTTTTGGTTGATGTCGCTTACCTCATACCCTCTCAGAGATATTATGTCTTTTCCTGTAATTCCTACACTTTGATTGGAGAGTCCATCGCCACCTAGCTCAAATCTTTCGAACGGAGACAATCCGCTATCATCATTATAAGCTCCTATGATTCCCACTTTCATTCCAGCATAGAATACAAATTTACTGGCAAAATTGAAGAACCATTCTCCATCGATTCTCCATTTGTGATATTCGAGCCATTCAAATTTCTTTGCTTGCTCACGACTCGTGATAAAGTCGTCCTCTTCAGCAGAGGACAATGGATTTCCACTTCCACGACGTGCATTTTCTTCCTTTATTAAATTATCTCTCTCTATACCAGCAATCAGATAATAGTCATCTCCCCTGAATAGAGAGTAGGGTGGCGTGACTTGCATGGTAAGACTAATTCTAGATCCCCGTCGAGGATAGATGGGCTCTGATACAGAACTACGTGTAAATGTCTGTCGAATACTGAAGTTTTTAAAATTACCGTGAGCGATATTGAGCAGTCGATCGCCCTGTTCTACAAAGAACTCTCCTCGCTGGTAGTCATTGAGTCGCAAGAACTCAAGTCGTAGTGCAGTAGAAGAACTGAAGAAATCATCAGGCCACTTAAGTTGCGTACCCAGTCCGATGGAAAGCTGTGAGATCTTCAATGAACCCAGCCCCAAGCTGCTGTAGTCAAATGCCGTATGTACACCGCTAAGGGTAAAGGCTGTAGGCCTCTTGCCGCCTAACCATGGCTCTGAGAAAGTAAAATTGTAGCTATTGAGAAAGCGGCTATTGGACTGTACCCTGAGAGATAACTTCTGTCCGTCGCCCTGTGGAAGTGGTGACCATGTCTCACGGTTTTTAATGTTGGCAACAGAAAAGTTATTGAAAGTCACACCCAGTGTACCCAAAAGACCACTTGCTCCTCCATACCCTGCTGATAGCTCCAGCTGATCAGATGGTCTCTCTTCTACCGTGTATTCTATATCTACAGTTCCACGCTGTGGATTGACAGGTGTCTGTAAGTCCAGTGCTTCGGGATTAAAGTAACCTAGATTGATGATCTCTCTTTGAGATCTAACTATTTGGGCCCTACTAAATTTTTGTCCGGGTCTGGTTCGTATGGCACGCCTGATGACATGCTCATGCGTACGATCATTTCCTTTGATGATTACTTTGTCAATGGTAAATTGTGGTCCTTCGGCGACTTGAATTTCCAGATCTACGCTATCTGAGCCAACGGCAGTTTTTACCGGATCAATATTAAGCCCCAGATACCCATCATCCATGTACAGGGAAGAGATGTCTCTGCCATCAAATGAGAACCGAAGTCTATTCTCCAATAACTCAGGGTTATAAACATCGCCTTCTTCTATTCCTAGAATAGCGCCAAGTTGATCATCAGAATATTTACTATTCCCTTTCCAGCTTATGTCCCTGAAGAAAAAGCGATTGCCTTCTTCAACAAAGATTTTTATTTGTAGGTCTCCAGTTTTTTTATCTCTCCACAAAGAATCTCCAAGAATCCGAGCATTGATAAATCCCTGCTTGTTATATTCTGTAATAACGCTTCTCTTGTCCTCTTCATATAGAAATTTGACGTACTTGGTTTTTCTTAAGAAGGTACCTTTCTTCTTAGTGTTGTGCATGGCTTTTCTGAGCTTACCATCACTAAGTTCCTTATTACCATCAAATACAATGTCTTCTACTTTTACCCGCTCGCCACGATCTATGTCAAAGACCAGTCTTACTGTATTTTCCTTAATGGTATCCAGAATTTCTTGTACTGACACTTTGCAGTCCAGCTTTCCTCGATCATGATAAAATTCCTTGATACGATCTATACATAATTCTTTTTGATCATCAGTGACTATGCTGCCCTTTGTAAGTATGCCTTGAACGATCTCATTGAGATCATCGTGGTGAGAATTCTTGGTACCACGGTAGGTGTACCTAGCGAGTGTAGGTCGTTCTCTGAGTATTATTTCAAGAAAAACAACGTCACCGAGGGTCTTGGTCTGAAAGATCTGAATGTCTTCGAACAAACGTAGCCGCCAAAGGGATTTTATTGCCTTGGGGATATCAGGTCCGGGAATCTTTATTTTTTTGCCTACCGTCAGACCCGTGATGGACCTGATCGCATTCTTATCTCGACTCTCAGCACCGATCACATCTACACCACCGATCTCATAATCTTGACGGTCAGAATAGTCCCTTACAGAAAGGCTGTCCTGACCATAAGAGATCAGGCTAGAAACAAGAAAAAGCAACAATATTAGTACTCTTTTCATCTGGTATTTTAAAGCGACAACAAAATTATAACGATTATCGACACTATCATGTTTTTAGGGGCTATTAACTTTATTTTAAGCGATATATACGAGAGCTTAAATCCAGTGCGACAGTAAATTTTGTTTCTTGTGAATAGACCTTGTTAAGGTAAAGCACGCTAAGTAATGATGAGAGAAAATAGTAAAATAAATTCAGCGATAGGAGGGAGGTTGGTCCTAGTCATTTTGCTTATAGCATATATTTTTGGGTACTTAATAATTGAACATGTACTAAAAGCAGGTCCTCCGGAATCTTTGATTAATTTTTCACAAGACTTAATCGGTAGAGTAACTCCCATTTCACTACTTGTGATATTGGGGATAATATTTCTTATTTATAGGTTGGGACTCAATGCAGGAGGTCTTATTGTTAGAAACAAAAGGTTCGTCAAAGTTGGCGTTATTACTGGAATCAAGGCAGTGCTTATAATTGCAACAGGAATTATCTTGATTGGGCTGTCATCGTCAAGTTCAGTTGAGTTAGCCGATTTTGGGGAGGTTTTACAACATGTCGTTTTATTTTATTACTTCTGGGTGCTTGTACTAGGATTACTTCCTTTGATAGTCTTAGGAGTCTTCTATGGGTGGATAATATTTAGAGCTATGGAATAGCTATGAAAAGTACATGATACTAACCAATTCTTACCTTAACTGCTCACTCGTTTTCCCAAATCTTCTTTCTCGATTCTGATAGGTGAGGATGGCTTGATAGAGGTCAGGCTTTCGAAACTCCGGCCAGAAGATATCTGTAAAATAGAGTTCTGTATACGCTATTTGCCATAGAAGATAATTGCTGATTCGTTGCTCACCACTGGTACGAATGAGCAACTCAGGATCTGGCATGTCATGAGTTGTCAGATATTTTGAAAAGGATTCTTCATTTAGATCTTGAAGTACGCCTTCTGCCAAGTCTTCGTGAATTCTCTTGGTCGCATCGAGAATCTCCCATCGGGCACTATAATTTAGCGCCAATGTCAGGGTCATCCTTTTGTTTTGACTTGTCTCAGCGATTGCTTCAATGAGCGCTTTGTGTGTTTTATTAGGTAGTTTTTCAAGATCACCTATGGCATTCAATCTAATGTCATTTTTCATCAAAGTCTCGATCTCCTTTCTGAGCGTCTGCACAAGGAGACCCATGAGCGCATTAACCTCTGTTTTAGGTCTGGCCCAGTTTTCAGTAGAAAAAGCATAGAGAGTAAGATGATTTATACCGAGTTCTGCACATGCTTCGGTAACTTCCCTTACTGAAGTAACACCATTTTTATGACCAAATACACGAGGCTTACCCTTCTGCTTGGCCCACCTGCCATTGCCGTCCATGATGATCGCAATGTGATGGGGAAGTTTTTTTTTATCTATCTGATCTATTAAGTTCATCGTAGAAAAAGGTACAATGGTCTACAATGCCTGTTGTAGTGGGACAAAATTAACAAAAGAATGATTAATACATTTGAAACAAACTTTAACGTGTGTAGAACAAATTGCACTTTTTGATAGAAAAACAGATTTGTCGACTATCCCAATATTCACAATTTCATTATTGGATCTAACCGCAAGGGGCGCAAAGATAGTATGCAAAGGACGCTATTGACTGATTTTGTAGAATTTGGTCTCCTTGCGGTAATAAAAGATATAATCCATACGAAGCCAGTACGATATATTGAGGCAAAGCTGCATTTGTGCAATTTGTTTTACACACAACTTTAACTAACTTATGCACAAATTAAATCTCTCTCTTATGTACAGACTTTTAATCGTATTGATCTCTATTTCATTGTTACCTGCAATTCCACTATTACATCAAAAAAACGAAACGAAACTACTATCGGCTAAAGACCGATAGGTTTGATTTCGCCTAAAGGCGACTAAAGTTACTTTACAGTTGTGAATTCTTCGTTCTCATTTCCATTGTTATCTTGATTTTTGATGTATCCCATTATTACTTCATCTGTTATATTTCCTGATGTAGCTACAAAATACCCTCGTGCCCAAACGTGCCGACCCCAGAATAATCTTGATATCTGTTTATTCTCCTGCATTAGTTTGTACGAACTTTTACCCTTCAAATACTGAACTAACTTTGAAATGGCTAAATGTGGAGGTACACTAACAAACAGGTGAACATGTTCTCTCGAAACATGTCCACGTATTATCTCAACATCTTGTCGTTTACATATCTCTCTTACTAATTCTCGCACCCGTATTCCAACCTGGCCTCCCAATACTTCCTTCCTATACTTTGTGATCCATACTATATGGTATTTACAGTCGTATGTTGTATGTGATGTCTTTCGCTAATTCTGCACCACACAAAAATATAAAACTAAAGTCTTCGCCTAAAGGCGAGGGATTTTCCCCCAGAGTGAGACATTAATTTAAGAAGCTAACTTATACAAAATCTTATCTTTAAAAATGACTCAATGTAAGAATGGATTTAGATATGAAAGACAAACCGCAAAAACAGCTAGGGCGACCGCACCAAATTAAGTAATCAGTAATTGTAAGAGATACTGAGAATTCAAAGAGGCCCTAAACCTTCTTTTTTGTAAACTACTTTTGTCGTTCATTTTCTTGACTTTCTGCAGGGCGATTTTTCTCAAAATATTGAGATTTACCGGTGCATTTTTCGTTCTAATTCTATTAGCATCTTCGTTGAAAGTAACATCCAAATGCCAGTGTAGATGATTCTCAATACTCCAATGATTACGTACCATGGCGTTATACTGCATAGCCGATTTTTCTTTATGACTTGATATGTAATATCTTGATGATGTTGTTGTTATAGCATCAATATGTCGTGTTGCTGTGACCTTAATTATTGTTTGAGCACCTGCCCACTTTTCCAGTAAGTCGGGACTCAAAGCCTCTTTTACAGCAAGTATGGTACAACTCCTTGTCTCATACCTACCATGTCCATATTCCCATTGCTCGTCATGATCTGCTTGCTTCATAAATTCAAAACTCTCACTTATTTGTTCTTTCAAATCTTTCTGATTATTCTTGACGCTAAGTAGATAATCAGCTCCTTTCTTTTTTATCTTTTTTGCAATGGATATCTGACAGCCTATAGCGTCTATGCTCACAGTGCTACCGCTAATTTCCAATTTATCCAATAACTCTGGTATTGCAGTAATTTCATTGCTTTTGTCTTTTACCCGCTGTTGTCCAATACAAACTCCATTATCACTTGCCCAGACACTTAGTATATACAGCCCTTGATTTCCTTTACTTGTTGGACTTGCTTCCTTGATCTTTTTTCCATCGATACAGATCAATTGATCTCGATAATTATCTAGAAATGATGACCCATCTTTGCTTAATATTTCCATAAGCTCTTCTGATTCAACCATTTGCAAAACCCTACGAAATGTGTCATCTGATGGTATTCCGTTTGGCAATTCGATTATTTGTTTTAACCATTCTTCTCGTTCTTTGGCAAATGATACCATATCCATACAATCCTCGCCATTGGATATCACCGTACATAAGGCAATGAATAAAATATCCGAAAGTCTATGTAGACATCGTCCTTGTACCCTCGGATCAGGTACAGTCGTAAATAAGTCTTGGTAGTTTTTCATACTACCAAATTAACATATTACGAATTTATTGCATGTTTTGGTGCGGTCGCCCTAAAAAACAGCAACTGCAAGAAAATTAGCCATGAAAAATCTAAGGCATGCGGATAATTATAACATGTTGACATCTTGGATAAAGTGAACCTATTAATCTACATAATTTAATTATCTTAGCCATACAAGATCAGATACTAAATGGCAAAAAAGGGAAAGTTAGACATCTGGACACAAATCCAAAATGGAGATAAAACTGCTTTCGACAAGGTTTATCATTTGCATATTGATTCCCTTTACAACTATGGGACTAGTCTCACTTCAGATATACAATTGATAGAAGATGCCATCCTAGAAATGTTCATAAATATTTGGACAAAACGATCAAGCATTTCTTTCAATTCAAATATCAAAGGGTATCTTTTCACTTCTCCAAGAAGACAGATTATCACTCAAGTTGAAAAACAGAAAAAGACAGTACTCAAAGATGATTTCATAGATAAGATGACCTATCAAAAGACAGTACTCACCTCTTCGGATCATAGGATGGATCAAGTCAAAAAAAAATATCTAAATTATCTAGCCGAGAAAGAGAGACCATCGTGCTAAATTACCAAGAATGTTTGAGCTATGACGACATATCCAATTTAATAATGCATAATCAAAACTTTTTAAAACATGAAAAAAAATTCACTTACAATCATCTCTGTCCTGTGTAGTATATTGATGTTTGCACAACAAGGCTCCATATCTGGAATAGTAATGGACGGATCCGAAGCACTCCTCGGTGCGTCGATAAGTATAGCTAATACAAGCACAGGAACCACCACTGACATAAACGGAAATTACAAGCTTAATCTAGATCCTGGTACTTATCAGATTGTTGCCAATTATATTGGGTACAATAATGCTGAACAGACTGTGACGGTATCCGCAGGTCAAAATACATCAGTAAACTTTCAGTTGATCAGTGGAATATTGGTTGACGAAATCGTGGTAAAAGGAACAAGGGCATTCGGAAGAACGAATACAGATTCTCCAGTACCTATAGATGTAATCAATGTTTCTGAAATCATTTCAAGAGGTGGACAAGTATCTATAAATGAAATTTTAAACGTTGCAGCTCCATCATTTACATCACAAAGTCAGACGGTATCGGATGGTACAGATCACATCGATCCTGCCGCACTTAGAGGGCTTGGTCCTGATCAAGTATTAGTCCTGATCAATGGTAAGAGAAGACACAATTCATCACTTCTCAATATCAATGGAACTGTAGGTGCAGGGTCAGTTGGTACAGATATGAATGCTATCCCATCTGCATCTATCAAAAGAATAGAAGTGCTAAGAGATGGTGCAGCGGCTCAATATGGATCTGATGCGATCGCAGGTGTAATCAATATCGTACTCAAAGAAAAGACGGATGGCTTAGAGTTAGGTATTACTGCTGGTGCAAATACGAGTAGCCTTGGTAACCACCAAGAAGGTGGAATCGATGGTGAGAAAGTGCAAATAGATGCAAGTTATGGATTGCCAATTGGAGAGAAAGGTGGATTCATCAATCTAACAGGATCTATAGGTACTAGAGATCCCGCTTTGAGAAATGAAACGAATCTGGAGATGTTATTTGATATAGATAATACGGCAGAGAGAGTCTATCTTGAAAATAATCCAGCAGGGACTATCGCTGATATGACAGCTGATGATTACGCTTCTATCATTAGTGGACTACCACAAAGCTTCATAGATGCAGCTACAAATGAAGACTACAATGCACTAGATGATCTAGAGTTGGCTGCTAGAGGTCAGACCAGAAGTGATTACAGATTCAAAGTAGGAACAGCAAAACTAAGAGAAGGAAAAGCTTTCTTGAATATGGCTATTCCATTGAGTGAGACATCAGAAGTATACGCTTTCGGTGGTATAGGTTCTAGAGAAGGTCTTGCTTTTGGATTCTTGAGAGAGCCACACAGACCTAAGAGTAATACTGCCGCAAATGTAAACGGATTCCTTCCTGGCATCCAGTCAAATATTGTTGACAAATCTTTGGCTTTTGGTCTTAGAGGAACATACAATGGGTGGGATGTAGATTTCTCAAACACTTACGGATCTAATGATATGAAGATGACAGTTGTCAATTCTACAAATGCAAGTTTGGGTGCAGCGTCTCCTTCAGAATTTGAGGCAGGAGCATTCAGATTTACTCAAAATACTTCAAACCTTGATTTCTCAAGAAAATTTGACGAAGTAATGTCTGGATTGAGAACTTCATTCGGTACTGAGTACAGAGTAGAACAGTTTAGTATTACTGCTGGAGCTGAAAATTCTTATGCAACATATGACAACAATGGCATACCTACTATAGGTGGTGTCGGAGGAGCAACAAATGCACAAGGAGAATCACTAGATGGTACGGCTCAAGTATTTGGTGGATTCACTCCAGTAAATGCACTTTCTAAGTCGAGAAACAGTATTGCAGGATATGCAGATTTCGAATTAGATGCGACGGATCGAATATTATTTGCTTTAGCGACTAGGTATGAAGATTTTTCAGATTTTGGAAATACATTCAACTACAAGTTAGCCTCTAGAGTAAAGGCTACTGATAATATTTCCATAAGAGCTGCATACTCTACTGGCTTTAGAGCCCCATCTCTTCATCAGCAATTCTTCAGCAGGAGTAGTACTATTTTTGATGCAAATGGAGTAGCACAAGAAGAAGGACTATTTACAAACGAAAGTAGAGCTGCACAGTTGATCGGAATCGATAAACTAAAAGAAGAGACTTCACAAAGTATAAGCATAGGTGCTACTGCAAAAGTAGGTGGCTTTAGCTTGACGATTGATGCTTATCAAATTAAGATAGATGATAGAATCATTCTTTCTGGAGCATTCACAGATGGTGGAGACCCAGAACTGGTTAGCCTATTCAATGCTGCAGGTGCTGGTAAAGCAAGATTCTTAGCAAATGCAATTGATACTAAAACTCAAGGTATAGATATCGTATTGGGTTACAAATTATATATGGAAAGTGGATTATCATTGGACAATAACCTTGCTGCTACTTTTTCGAAAAATGAAGTAGAAAATATCATGGTGCCAGAAAAGATTGCAAATGCAGGACTTTCAGGTGATTTTTTTGATGGACAAGAAGAGGCTTTCCTTACACTAGCTCAACCTAGAAGCAAATTATCATTATCTAATACATTGTCACTGGCTAACGGTCTTGATATCTCCCTTAGAAATGTGTGGTACGGTTCTGTTACTGATCCAGATGATTTCTCAGGAGATAGTAGAGTCGATGGTACAGAAGTATCAGATGATGCAATTTATGATGCAAAATTGATAACGGATCTATCAGTAAACTATCCATTTAATGATAAATTCAGAGTGTCATTAGGAGCTAATAACTTATTGGATATATACCCTACTGAGAATAGAGAAGGTGGTCAATCAAATGCTTCATTCCCATATTCAAGAAGAACATCTCAATTTGGATTTACAGGAAGATACATGTTTATCAGAGCGAATTTTACACTTTAGTATTCAATTGATATATTTAGATAGCTTTATAGAAAATATATATTTAGGCTCTGGTATTACAAATAATACCAGAGCTTTTTAAAAAAAAAATAATCTTATAAATGCATCCGGCTTTGTTGCATGAATAAGTCATCAAAAAAAAAGCATAGCTATGGCTTAATAGCTATAGGTTTAAGCCACCTTTTTACAAACAGGCATACCAAGGCCTGTCATTATATTTAAGCAAGCTACTTTTATGGCAGCCTCTCTTTGCTGGGTTTCAAATCGTCGAGAATATAGCTGTGGACCAAATATTGCCTTGAATCGAAACATTGCTGTTTCTGCTATACTCCGTCTGTGGTATCCACTTTGCTGTTTCCATTTCTTTCGACCCACCTTTTCTATTTTCTTGATTATCTCATTGCGATCAAGATCCAGTAACTCGTCATTTTCATCTACCCAGTACATTGCATTTTCCTGTGGAGGTATTATACCTTCTATCTGTTTTTCCTTGAGCATTTCCCATATTTCATATGTGTCATAGGCTCCATCTGCTCCAAAGCGGTCTATAGGACTTTTTACCTGATCCAATAATTGTGGAACCTGCTGAGCATCTCCATCTCCTTTGGTGTTTTTTGTCAATACCTGTGCATGGATATATCCTGTCTTTTCATCTACTCCCAAATGTAGCTTACGCCACGTCCTGCGCTTATTATACCCATGTTTACGTACCTTCCATTCCCCTTCTCCATATACCTTGAGTCCCGTTGAATCAAATACTATAAATAGCGGTCCGCTTGACTTGGAAACTTCTATATTTACCTCTAATCGTTTTGCCCTACGGCTTATTTGACAATAGCTCGGAACGCTCAATTCTATCCCCATCATGCCTAACAATGAACTGGCAAAACCCTCTAATTGTCGGTACTTCAACCCAAATACTACTTTGAGCTGTAGCAAGCTCCTCATGCATTGTTGTGAATATTTATACTGGGCTCCTTTTTGATTAGGACCTTGGTAATACCAGCAGCCTAATAAGGCCTCATCAAACCATATAGTTATGTCTCCTCGTTTTACAAGACTCCTATTGTATTCTCTCCAATTTGTGATCTTATACTTGTTTTTCTTCTGCTTTTTTTGCTTTCCCCCAACCTTAGTTTGTTGCTTTGTCATGTGTCTTGCTTTGTAAGGTTGGTCTCTCAAAGAGACTATCTCCATCTCTTTTATCATCCATTCATGCAACAAAGCCAATGTATTGGGATAACCTTTTACTCATTAAATATCCTGCCCAATTTGATTTCCTTCCATTCTTTATTTCGGGTGGGCAAAAATGAACCATCAACCATAACATAGACTCTGTCTTGTTTCGATACCCCTGACAATTTAGGGATGTAGTCCTCTATATTCTTTTCCACCAAAGGATCTATGAGACCTCCGTAAAACCTACAAACTCGCTGAATCTGTGGGCTGGAGACATCTATATGTAATAACTTTTTACAAATGAGCGACGCTTCATCAAATACCTTTGACTGACCTAACAAACAAAGGAGCACCTGTAAGTATTGAGTGATCGCAAACTTAACCGTTGAGCAACACAAAGCATGATCCTTCCTCAAGGCTACTTTGCCAAAGGATGTCAGTACTTTTTTTTGCATTCCGACTTTTGGGGAGCTTCCCCTGTGCGCCAGTTATTAAACTACGAGCAAAATTTTGTGCGATTTTAGTAACTCGCAGCTCGTACTCAATAGGACATCTAATATCTGATTCTTCCTCAATGAAGACCGACATTTCCTTTCTTACTGTTTCAAGGATGGAATCGACGATTTGTTTTTTTTGATTCCATGACAAATTATGTTTGGGTACCCCTAAGTTACTAATTTGTGCAATTTGTTCTACACACCTCGCGTACAAGGGACTTGCACCCTCTAGAATATTTGCTATCTTTCGGATAGCGGCACATGCCAGGCACACACATCGTGTATGACGATCATGGTGGCAAGGGGCCAGAGTACTATTCAATATTTACATAAGCATTCAGTTTAGATTTCTATTGAGTTCTTGAGTCGCCACCACGTCTCATATACCCACGTTGTCGTTCTGTAAGATGGGCCCATGCTCATCAAAGGAAAAATTCTTGACATCATATGATCAATTTATCGCGAAGATCACAGAAGAAAAGAAAGATTATACAGACACACAGTGGGACGAGAACGATAAGGAATTTAAACAGTATACAGAAGAATGCTACGAGAAGTACAAAGACGACCTGACAGATGGTGAGAGGAAGAAGTACTGGGGATCGGTCATGAAGTACTATTACCACAGATATGGCAATGATCTCTTTAATGAGTTGAGAAATGAAACTGGACAGTTGTCTGAAATCTTCAATGATGAATTTAAAGATGTCTTGGAGAAAGCAGTAGAAGGACTCAAGGAGTACCTTGATAAAGATATTAAAGACGATCTCAAAGGAATACTGGACGACGTCTTGAAAGGAGTAGAAGAGATAAGGAATGAGTTGAAAAAAGAGTTGGATAAGGACTGATTTAACAAGACATATCAAAGGCTTATGTAATTAGGCTCTATATTTGCGATACTTGCATTGCATATATGTTTGATATCATTTTAGCATTCATTACTTCGTTTACCTTGACCTTTCTGGCGATTCCGTCTATCATCAGTGTGGCGAGAAAGAAAGGACTGGTGGACGAACCAGGAGAACGGCGCTCACACTCTGTCAGTACGCCTTCCCTGGGGGGTATTGCCATATTTGCTGGAATGATATTCTCGATCATTTTATGGACCCCATTCACATATTTCAACGAAGACCTGCAATACATTCTTTGTGCTTTTATAATCATCTTTTTGATAGGAGCCAAGGACGACATAGATCCTATTGCTCCATCCAAGAAATTTCTGGGGCAATTATTTGCTGCGGCGATTCTTGTTTTTAAATCCAATGTCAAATTGACTAGCCTCTACGGTATTTTTGGCGTATATGAGATTCCCGAAATAGCCAGCATCCTACTTTCCATATTTACAATTTTGGTCATCATCAATGCATTCAATCTCATTGATGGCATCAACGGCTTAAGTGCTAGCTTGGGGATATTAATTTCGGTCGTTTTGGGAACATGGTTTTATAACATTGATAGGATTGATATTGCCATCGTTGCTTTTACGCTTGCCGGGTCGTCGATTGCTTTTTTAAGATATAATATTACCCCGGCACAGATATTTATGGGGGATACAGGTTCTCTGTTACTGGGACTGGTGTGTTCTATATTAGCGATACAGTTTATCGAACTTCATAGGACGATTGGAGACTCTCCTTACGCTTTTCAAGCGGCACCCTCAGTAGTGATCGGCATAATGATATTGCCATTGTTCGATACGCTTCGGGTTTTTACCATGAGATTATTGAAGGGCAAATCCCCCTTCCATCCCGACCGCACACATATTCATCACCTTATGATTGACGCTGGCTTAACCCACATGCAATCCACTAGCGTACTCCTGATGGTCAATATGTTTTTCATTTTTGTTGTAGTCAAGTTGCAAAATATAGGGACATTAAATCTGCTAATTCTGGTTCTCGGTCTAGCGACTATCTTGTCGGCAATCTTGTTTTTCATTTCTCGTAACAAACAGCGACAGTCTACCTCATGAGCTTGATCAATATCATGCTTGTATTCCTTGGCGGTGGACTAGGAAGCATATGCAGGTACGCTATTACTCATGTGATGAGGGGTTTTTCGACCACTTTTCCGATGGGTACGATACTCGCCAATATAGTAAGCTGCCTTATTCTGGGAGCATTAATTGGCGTGCAGTTGAAAAATGGACTAAGTTCAGGAAGGGCATTGCTGTTGATGACAGGATTCTGTGGCGGCTTCAGCACATTCTCTACCTTCACTGGAGAAAACTATAAACTATTGGAAGCTGGAGAATACCTAACACTGACAACTTATATAATAGCAAGCCTTGTTGTCTGCATTATTAGTTTGTTCGTAGGCGTGAAGATGGTGAGTTAGGCTTGATAATAACATGGAATCAAACTTGCAAAATATCATCCCTGTTATACCACAGGGCAATCGCAAGAACACATTATAAATAAAAAACAATATGTTGATCTTGTAGAAAAAACAAGGTCATGAAGAAAGTTCAAAACGAAGCTGTCAACTTATTAGGCAAGCATTTTTCCAAACTTGAGGATCCACGAGGACGTAGAGGGCGGTTACATAAGTTTCAAGACATCCTAATTATAGGCATCTTAGCTACGATATGTGGTGCTGATGAATGGACTGAAATGGAGGATTATGCTGTGAACAAACAAGATTTTTTATCAGGAATATTGGAGCTTCCTAATGGTGTACCATCGTATGACACATTTGGACGAGTTTTCGGTTTGGTAGATCCTGATACATTTCAAAAATACTTTAGTCTTTGGATTCAGGATTTATGTGATTTATGCGGTGAAGTGGTGAACATAGATGGCAAGCAATTACGTCGTTCCTATGATACAAAAGGCGATAAAGCAGCCATTTACATGGTCAGTGCTTGGGCCAACGCAAATAATATGGTGCTTGGTCAAGTCAAGGTATCAGAGAAGTCAAATGAGATTACCGCGAGTAAGTACTCAATACCTGTTGAGAATTGGGCATAGCTATCCCAAGGATAGTTGATATTTTTGGGTCATTATTTCGCTTAGCGGGGGGATATTGTTAAGGTTTTGAAGTCGATCCTGAAGATACTCCCAGAAAGATATTTCTAACTTTCTACAGGTTTTTTTCAGTGACAAAAAAGTATCTCTTGCCAATCTGCCATTTTCACTTCTGGTTCCTGCACTTATCTTTCTTCTTTTGACATATTCGCGGATGTCTCTTTCCGAATCATTGTTGTGCAAAGAACTATTAGGTCGAAGAAGTACCACCAGAAGCTGGTCTTTGTTTTCTCTCAATTTTTCCAATAGCTGATTTAGTGAAGCATAGTTGACTACAGGTTCGCAAAGGGAATCAAATTGTTTCTTTAGTTTGACAACTAAATCATCATCAGGATTTTGCTTGTATGCTTTAAGTGATTGATACATCATCCAGAAAGCTGTCTTTTTATTTACTAATTGTGATTGTTGAACTGGATTATAACTTTTGAGTTTTACCAGAGGTCTTTCGGCATGCTTCCAACATAGTGAATGGACAAATAAATTGAACTGACCTGCTCCGTCTGAGTGAATCACAGTATTAGGGTCAAATCCATGGGCCACAATAGTTCCTATTAACAAGGCTTCTGTTATTTGTCTGATGACGTATTGGGCCGTTATTCCCTCGCGGTTAAAATAATTTTCTAAGCTCGTTTTGTCTTCAAAGATTCGCTCACCACTTTCATAACTTTGCCTTAGTATCCGGTAATATTTGCTTGCAAATTTTTCTCTTTTAACATACGAAAGGCTCGTTTCATTGATTTGATAATCTCTTCTTGACTGACGCAGTATTTCCAGAAAATTGATACGACTTTTTGAAAACGTTGTCGTAAAGTAGGTAAACAATGAGGAATTGATGCAATTACAAAACCCATTCCTAAACTCATGTCTTGCTCCTGTATCATCAGTGCGCAATTCTTCCCCCAATTCTATTCCTTTAGATAACAAGGATGCCTTTTCTATGTGAAAAGACTGTTTGTCTTCTGTTAATATAAAGCTGATCTGTCCAGATGATATATCTATCCCATAGTCTTTCAGTGAGGTTAAAAGTAGCGGCTGGGTCACACCACACTCATAATATTGGTGGAGGATAAAGGCTTTTAATCTCGGACCAAAATGGGTGTTTTGTAAATGTATAGGTAGCTCCGCTATTCGGATCTCTCCTTTTGGACCCTTCCATTTTTCTAATTTATACTCGATATTATTGGCCCTTATTATAATATCCTGTCTGATGTGTTTCTGATGACCTATTAATTTCCAGCCTTCCCCTAATCCCGTGATTTTGATCTCTTTGGTCTCGTGAATTTTTAGCGACGACTTCTTATTCCGTTTTCCACTTGTACGGCTCCCCTTTCCTTTATTCTTATTAGGATTCTTATCTAGTTGACTCGCCTTTATAGTAGGCTTCTTTGGAAGCTTCTTCAATTTCCTGATTTCAGCTTCTAGTTCTTCAACCTTTTTTGATAGCTTCTCTATTTGCCCAAATCCTTTATTTATCTGTTCATGAAGAAATTGAACATAGGGCTCTTCCAGTAATTCTTTTCTGAATCCCGGTATACTAATTGCTGATCTTTGTTTCTTTTGACTGATAATTGAGCTTTTTACTCTATTATCTATTCACGGTCGTACTTATTTAACGTTCAATTTCCTTCTTTGGTTTATACTCCCAAATCTCCTTTTTTTTCGACTATTGAGTACTTACCGTTTTGTTTACTCAACTATTTGATTGTCAGCTGTTTTACCCCGAACTCAGTAAGTACTCAATACCTGTTGAGAATTGGGCATAGTTATCCCAAGGATAGTTGATATTTTTGGGTCATTATTTCGCTTAGCGGGGGGATATTGTTAAGGTTTTGAAGTCGATCCTGAAGATACTCCCAGAAAGATATTTCTAACTTTCTACAGGTTTTTTTCAGTGACAAAAAAGTATCTCTTGCCAATCTGCCATTTTCACTTCTGGTGCCGGCACTTATCTTTCTTCTTTTGACATATTCGCGGATGTCACTTTCCGAATCATTGTTGTGCAAAGAACTATTAGGTCGAAGAAGTACCACCAGAAGCTGGTCTTTGTTTTCTCTCAATTTTTCCAATACCTGATTTAGTGAAGAATAGTTAATCACTGGTTCGCATAAGGTATCAAATTGTTCGTTTAATTGCAATGCCAGATCATCATCAGGGGTTTTCTTGTATTTTTTGAGGGCTTGATACAACTGCCAGAAGGCTGTCTTTCTGTTTTCTAATTGTGATTGTTGAACTGGATTATAACTTTTGAGTTTTACCAGAGGTCTTTCGGCATGCTTCCAACATAGTGAATGGACAAATAAATTGAACTGACCTGCTCCGTCTGAGTGAATCACAGTATTAGGGTCAAATCCATGGGCCACAATAGTTCCTATTAACAAGGCTTCTGTTATTTGTCTGATGACGTATTGGGCCGTTATTCCCTCGCGGTTAAAATAATTTTCTAAGCTCGTTTTGTCTTCAAAGATTCGCTCACCACTTTCATAACTTTGCCTTAGTATCCGGTAATATTTGCTTGCAAATTTTTCTCTTTTAACATACGAAAGGCTCGTCTGGTTGATTTGATAATCTCTTCTTGACTGACGCAGTATTTCCAGAAAATTGATACGACTTTTTGAAAACGTTGTCGTAAAGTAGGTAAACAATGAGGAATTGATGCAATTACAAAACCCATTCCTAAACTCATGTCTTGCTCCTGTATCATCAGTGCGCAATTCTTCCCCCAATTCTATTCCTTTAGATAACAAGGATGCCTTTTCTATGTGAAAAGACTGCTTGTCTTCTGTTAATATAAAGCTGATCTGTCCAGATGATATATCTATCCCATAGTCTTTCAGTGAGGTTAAAAGTAGCGGCTGGGTCACACCACACTCATAATATTGGTGGAGGATAAAGGCTTTTAATCTCGGACCAAAATGGGTGTTTTGTAAATGTATAGGTAGCTCCGCTATTCGGATCTCTCCTTTTGGACCCTTCCATTTTTCTAATTTATACTCGATATTATTGGCCCTTATTATAATATCCTGTCTGATGTGTTTCTGATGACCTATTAATTTCCAGCCTTCCCCTAATCCTGTGATTTTGATCTCTTTGGTCTCGTGAATTTTTAGCGACGACTTCTTATTCCGTTTTCCACTTGTACGGCTCCCCTTTCCTTTATTCTTATTAGGATTCTTATCTAGTTGACTCGCCTTTATAGTAGGCTTCTTTGGAAGCTTCTTCAATTTCCTGATTTCAGCTTCTAGTTCTTCAACCTTTTTTGATAGCTTCTCTATTTGCCCAAATCCTTTATTTATCTGTTCATGAAGAAATTGAACATAGGGCTCTTCCAGTAATTCTTTTCTGAATCCCGGTATACTAATTGCTGATCTTTGTTTCTTTTGACTGATAATTGAGCTTTTTACTCTATTATCTATTCACGGTCGTACTTATTTAACGTTCAATTTCCTTCTTTGGTTTATTTTCCCAAATTTACTTTTTTTTCGACTATTGAGTACTTACCGAACTCACGTTATGTTAGTCTATTGAAGTAAAATGAGCTAGCTGACGAAGCCGAGTGAGTCAGCAGGCCACATATAATCCAGGTTGTGATGGATCTCGCTGTGTCACGCCGTAGGGAACTGGAGTGAAGCTTCAGCATAACGCAAGCGTGACTCTGCGAGAGACAGTAAAACAGCCGTGTGAGGAGCCGACCGAAAACGCATATATCATGACAAGGCTCTATCAAAGTAAAGAGATGTGTGATGGCTGATTGTACCGTGTCCGCCGATAGGCGGACTGGCAGGATATATGCTGAGGGAGTTCGACGAACGCCGCTTCTCTGCTTGATCTGTAGAGCGCTAACGGAACAGATCATCTCTATATATTCTGCGAGGTACGAGCAGCCTACTTCTTATAAATGCTCTTTCGGTCTCCAACCTTAATAATCTGTACCATTAACACTGCATCTTCGACTGTATAGAGAACTCGATAATTTCCAACCCTGATACGATATTCATTCTTACTGCCCGTCAGCTTTACACATTCCTTCGGTCGTGGATTTTCCCTGAGTCCATTGATCTTTTTTGTAAGTCGTATTGCTTCTCTTGCAGGAAGTTTAGATAGTTCTTTTATCGCCGATTTAATAATTACTACCCTATACATACTTATCCAGATTCCCTTTCTCCTCCAGCTCTGATATAACCTCTTCCAACGGATATGATTCTTCTCCTTTTCGTGATTCTATTTCCAGACTATCTAGTATATCCTCAACTATAGACCCATATTTCTCCAGATCGATTTGTACAAACTTCTTTTTATTATGCTCATCTATCAGATATAATATCCCTTCCATGTTTTCTGCTTTTTGTCTTATAAAGTTAACGCTTTTTACCCCACATATTGTTTCCTTCACTGTGGACGTGTGTAGAACAAATTGCACTTTTTGATAGAAAAACAGATTTGTTGACTATCCCAATATTCACAATTTCATTATTGGAGCTAACCGCAAGGGGCGCAAAGATAGTATGCAAAGGACGCTATTGACTGATTTTGTAGAATTTGGTCTCCTTGCGGTAATAAAAGATATAATCCATACGAAGTCAGTACGATATATTGAAGCAAAGCTGCATTTGTGCAATTTGTTTTACACACACTGTGGACGATATCTTTTCATAATTGTGCTCAACTCCAAAAGTATATCATCAAACAAGCATTCAGAATAGCTTTACTTCTTGAAAAGCATATTGTCCGTCTATTCAATCTTTTCAAGTGAATCCTTAGATTTACGTTCATTCGTTCTATATGATTGGTTCCATATTGCTTCACACTGTGAATAGAGTCTGGAATGAGAAATTTATAATTCCTTAGGGATGTACGAAAAATAACTTCCCGATTTGCTGGCAGGCAATAGCTTGATAATTCCATTTCGGGAGTATTGTATCGTGAATGATTGGGTAATTAATTAAAAATGTTTTAGTGGCTTTTATCCCTGTTTGATATTGTTTTTTTATTTGCCGTACAGAAACTTTTAGTCCTTGCTTAGTTTTGGCTCTGGATTTAATCAACTTGCTCATTGTATTTATACTGTCCAACATGACCCTAGCCATCGCTCTTGTGACATGTGGAAAAAGTTTGCGATCGCACGGATTATATTTGGAACAATAACTTGGATAATGGGCTATTCTAATATCCAAACAGGTGGCATTCGCCACCCATTGCACCATCTCTTTAAAGCGATGATTTCGATAGCCATTGCTACCACCTGAATCGCATAAGACAAGAACCTGTTTGGCGTTAGCGTGTCTTTTCTGGCCATAATTATTTAGATATTCATATAAAGAACCACCAGTGAAATCAGGCGTGTCTGACGATTGACCCAAAAACATATATCCTTCATTTATAACTTTGTCGTAGATGACAAAAGGAGACACTTTCCCTGTTGACAGGCTTGGGAAATCGTGGTCATTACTTATTTGTGCCGCGCTACAATAAACTTTACCTGCTCGACTCAATTGACCCAATAGCTCCTTTTTCTTGCCGTCTATTGAGATTACTATCTGCCCATTCTGGGTATAATCCTTTACTAATTGTTCTATTTTTTCAAACTGCTCATTTCGCCCTTCTACTTGTTTGTGTGTTCCTGTTTTAGCTATCTTTCGTTTCGATAGCCCAAGGGCAATTAACAATTTACCAACGTGATATCTACTGCTTTGTACGCCTTGTTCCACAAGCTTGGCTACTAATTCTGTTTTACTTAAATAGGTATATTGGATATGTTCATTCATCGGATTTCCCGCACGATGACTTTCAATTATCTTTTCAAACTTCTCAACTATGACCGGATTAAATTCCTGCTTTTCCGCTTTGCGACCTCCTCCTGATCGTCGAACACGGCCTACGGGGCATAATTCGTTTTTTTTAATTCCTCTACTCCTGAACGTAACGTCTTCACGTCTATACCAAATAATTCACTAATGTATTTTATTCCTCCATGACCCAGCTTTACCGCTTCCACAGAAGCGTAATGTCGTCTGTCTGTCTCAGATAAATTATTGAAGAACTTCTTCTTCATTCTTTCACTTTGTTTTGAATACGGAAAAACAAGCATAATCAGTGCGTAGAACAAATTGCACTAAGCAGCTTTAATTATTTTTTCGATCATGTCCCAAGCACCGCTTTTTTGATAACACCGTAAATTAGCTATTGCATTAGCGCCCTCTACAGACCATTTCTGTCCAGATAATTTCATTCTTTGTTGCAGTACACTTCGATGGGCTGCTTCAATAGGGCCTGAGCCTATTAGAAGCCCTTGTTCTCTGCATGTTTTGTACATCATTCGATCCGCGTGGTCAATATAGTACTTGATCAGCTTGGCCTTAGCTTCTTTGGCCTTTTCTCCAGTTGAGCGCATTGATTTAACCGTACTAATTACCCCCTCTACATTATGTTGCATGAGTTCATCGCACATAAGAGCTATCCATTCTTTGCGCCTTGGTTCACTTCTAAATTGTTGGTTGGCGAATAGGACTACTTTTTCCTTTGCGTGGTAAAAGTCTAGTATTTGTAGTGCTCCTGAGTAATTATCGTCTGCCCAATTCCATATCCATGTTGCTCCGTCGGCTATGATTACTTTCTTTTTATACGGAACTAAATGACGTTCTAGTTTTGGGAAAAATTTATCTACACTACCCAATGACTTACATAGATAGATTCAACGACTTCATTTCGCTTTGAATGTATTGGGATAACCTTTTGCTCATTAAATATCCTGCCCAATTTGATTTCCTTCCATTCTTTATTTCGGGTGGGCAAAAATGAACCATCAACCATAACATAGACTCTGTCTTGTTTCGATACCCCTGACAATTTAGGGATGTAGTCCTCTATATTCTTTTCCACCAAAGGATCTATGAGACCTCCGTAAAACCTACAAACTCGCTGAATCTGTGGGCTGGAGATATCTATATGTAATAACTTTTTACAAATGAGCGACGCTTCATCAAATATCTTTGACTGACCTAACAAACAAAGGAGCACCTGTAAGTATTGAGTGATCGCAAACTTAACCGTTGAGCAACACAAAGCATGATCCTTCCTCAAGGCTACTTTGCCAAAGGATGTCAGTACTTTTTTTTTGCATTCCGACTTTTGGGGAGCTTCCCCTGTGCGCCAGTTATTAAACTACGAGCAAAATTTTGTGCGATTTTAGTAACTCGCAGCTCGTACTCAATAGGACATCTAATATCTGATTCTTCCTCAATGAAGACCGACATTTCCTTTCTTACTGTTTCAAGGATGGAATCGACGATTTGTTTTTTTTGATTCCATGACAAATTATGTTTGGGTACCCCTAAGTTACTAATTTGTGCAATTTGTTCTACACACGTTAAGTGCTATTGTTTACCAGTTAATTGAATTTATCATACCTTAAGCATCCGAATATCAAAGTAGTGTTGCTTCAATCCTTTTACAATTCAGAAAAAATCTTCGAGGCATATACGTGGTCTCATTGGATGCCACTATTGGTTGTAGCCTTATTAGGGTGGGCATTCATATTCATTGCACGGAACTATCTATCCACTCGCCAGCAAACCATTCTGGGTACATTCATTGCTCTTCTGCCGGCAGTGGCGGTTGTGTTGAGGATGATCATTACTTATGATCAAGGTGTGTTTACTATACAGGATGAACTGCCATTGCATGTCTGTCGGGTATTAGGCCTTTTAACTCCGATAGTGATGTACTTCAGAAATCGGAAGTGGTTTGGGATAATTTATTTCATGATCATAGCGGGTACAGTTCAGGCAAATCTTACTCCCGATCTAGATTTTGACTTTCCTCACTATAGTTACTTCATGTATTGGGTTCTCCATTCAATGCTAGTTGTCCTTCCCTTTTACTGCATTTTTGTTTACGGCTTCAGGGTGACTCTAAGGGACCTCTGGAATGCTTTTGTTGCGACGAATGTATTCATGATAGGTATTACCATATTCAATTGGCTCACGGGTGCCAACTACATGTACACGATGGCCAAGCCTCCTTCAGCTACTTTACTTGACGTTATGGGACCTTGGCCTTGGTATATTCTTGCCGGGGAACTCGTTGCACTTATCCTGTTTATAATTGTCTACCTACCCTTCCATTTGGGTCGAAACAGAACACAGTCCAACAGTTGAAAATTCTAGTTGAAATCTAATAGCTGTATATCGAATATCAGTACAGCGTCTTCCCGTACACCTGATGGTGGAGAACTTCCATATCCAAGCCTAGACGGTATAAACAAAGTACCTCTTCCTCCTTTTCCAAACAATGGAATACCCTCGATCCAACCTTCTATGGTGTTGGCCAATGGAAAGGTAGCGGGATCTCCACCATCCGTAGAATCAAATACAGAGTCATCAAGATAGAAACCCGTATAATGTACCGTTACTGTACTATTGACATCCAGTTTGTCTGTAGTTCCGGGTTCATCAATAACATAATGAAGCCCGGAGCTAGTCATTTCTGACTCATATCCTTTGAGGTGAATATAGTCCTTGATCTCCTGATCATTATCACCATCTACGTCCTTGCCACATGAAGACAACATCATCAATGCCAGTGAGATAAGTATAAAAGCTCTTAAATTCATTTTGTGATAATTATAGGTCGTGATATTATCGATTCTTCATTATGAACGAGTAGAATGTAGTATCCGTTTTCGAGATTTACATCAAATTGTCGCATCGGTGAATATTTATCCATTGCCACAGATAATGCGAGTTTGCCATAGATATCGAATAGTTGTATCTCAGTATCTTTTGCAAATCCACCAGTAGTTACTATACTAAATTGCCCATCTGAAGGACTGGGGAAGACCTTGAGTCCTTTATCATATATAGGGTCTTGTATGTCCGTCAGCATTACTTCCCTGCACATCTGATCTATGTCTCCACAGTACATTCTGGCTGCCAGGCTACAATCCAGTACGTAAGGGTTAGGCTTGTTTTCTTGGTAACTTCCTATCATAAAGGATCTGGCCCATTCCAGTGAATCGACGGGATCTAGGCTATGCAAGTCACATAATTGGTCAACCTGGGACCAAAAAAAATTAGGGTCAGCATTGTCAGCCTGCGTCTGATACATGGTATAGAAGTATAACATTGCTCTAGCTACATTGCCTTTGTGATCTTCACGAGGTTCGAATCTATTAGAAGTGCTTTCGCTATAATTGTCAACACCCGCTGGAGGAATTCCCGACATCTGACCATCTAGATAATACCATGCCGTCGTTTGCTTGTCATTTATTTCTCCAAACTGGTTGCTGCCTCTTGCCGTATTTACAGCAGCCCTGCAGGGATAAATGTGATGCATATCGCTTCGCGGATTGCCGAAATCGGCCCCCTTACTTTGTGGATAAGTGTGCTCTGCATTGATACCATATCCCTGGAGCAAATCTGAGATAGGATCTATCGATGAAGGGTTGAGAAACTTTCCATACTCCGTGTAAATGCCTTTTACTGTATCAGATTCATTATAAACCTCTGTGTACAACTTCTCTCTTGCAGCGCTATATGACAGAAAGTTTACTGGTTTGAAGTCATTAATGATGGCATTGCGAAGGTCATTACCAGTCAAATCTTTGAAGACATGCTCGTGATCATATTGAGCCATCAAGTTGAACGAGAACAATAGTAAAAGAAAGGGCATCCACCTCATGGTCCAAAAATAGTCAGCCCATAGAGAAGAACTACTAATTGAGGATGTTCTTTTGAAAAATAATACCTTTCTGAGCATCGTATCCGGGGGTCATTCCACGATGGATTAGATACTGCTTATAGTTGTATTTTCTGGTATCGACGATGAATACCTTACACGCAACTGCTTTGGACAGTTCGTTGTAGGATTTTTTCCAGCACTGTGCCATTTCCATGGCGGTGGCGCTATAGGATTTATCCCATTTCTTTCCAATAACAACATGGATGTGCATGATGCCATTCTTATACTTGAGCAGCTTTGAAGTAAGCCCGTAACCTACTCGATAGTACATATCTGTTTCTATAAAGTGTCTTCTATTTATCTGCTCGATGTTCATAACAGATTTAATAGAAACAGAAATTATGCCATATGCAATTTTCGTAATATGATGATGACTCGATTTTGAGTTCAGAATGGTGGAATAGAGAGGGTGCTGGAGATTCTTGCGGTCAGGAAACTGATTGATGTTTGGTGTTGTTCTATAATTCATATTTATTAAATTTGCAACCGCTTTATAAGCGCGGTCCTATAGCTCAGCTGGTTAGAGCACTTGACTCATAATCAAGGGGTCCGAGGTTCAAGTCCTCGTGGGACCACAATGAAGGGAATCATTTTGATTCCCTTTTTCTTTTTGTTCTTGATGCTTACTCAACCCTAAAGCTCATCCACACCGGATAGTGATCACTGGCAATGCTGTCTTCTACTTTGTCGACTTCTGAAACTTCAATGCCCCGACTAAAGAAATGATCAAGCGCAAAATGTTCCTCTGGTAGTGACGCAAGAAATGGGGGACGACCGCCCCACTGTACACCCTAAGTCTTTGCTGTTATAAATGAATCCCGCATCCTCCATCGGTTGGATTGTAGCTTCTTTATCGGCAGGTGAAATACAATGAACTATCCCGTCCGCTTGCGGCGGGGTAGTTCATTGTATTGTTTTTATACCTGTCTTTGAGATATTGCCATACTTTTTCACAAGGGTTTAGTTCTGGTGAATATGGCGGTATGGCTAACAAGTAGATGTTGTCTGGTAATTTGAAGTCTTTGATGGAATGAAAACCTGCATTATCAATGACTAATATTTTATATTCGTTTGGCTTGTATTCAGAAAGTTTTTGTAGATATTGATGAAATATTTCTTTGCTTACTCCTTCTATTTCATAAACAAAACTATCTCCAGTAATGGGAGAATATGATCCATATAAATAGGTGTTGGCAAATTTATGTTGGTAGTTGACAATAGGCTTTATTCCTCTAGCCGTTAGGCACTTTCCTATATGTGTCATTAGGCCAAACCTAGACTCATCTTGATAGTAGATATTTATGCTTTCCCATTTATCTTTATTCGAAGAAAATACCTCGAGGCTTGCCTCGGGGTTGAGAGGAAAGTTTGAAAACCTAAGGTTTTCAACTAAACATCAGAGAATTTCGGTTTTTGACCTTCAGGTCAAAATGAAACCAGCGAAATACCCCTATGGCTCTGCCTCGGGGATAGTTGGTTTCAAGAAATTCGTTTATTAAGACTAGATCTAATATTTGTCATGGTTTTAGGCAGTTTTTAAAAAGGCATCTACTGCCTGCTGATCTTTACTGCCATTTGATTTTCTAGGAGTCTTTAATTTAGTTTTGAAATGTTTACGGAGGTAATAATACAAAGCATGATAGTGAATTTCTTTATTGAATTTTTCAGCTATCATAACTTGAATGTGTTTATATCCTTTTGCAAGGGCACTGCTATTGGTAAGTATTGATCCTAGCCAATTTAGTATATCATCAGTAATCAATTTAGACGGTTTATTACGAGTCTCGGATTTGCAAAGTTTTTCTATCCCAAATTCTCGATAGATTTTCAACCATCTTTGTACCGTACTTATGTCAGCACCAATATCATCTGCGATTTCTTGTTGTGTAATCGTTTCACTTTTCTTCAAAGAAATCAACATACGAACACGTTTTTGAAACTTTGTATGACGTGTCTTATTTAGCCATTTAGAAAGTTCTTTGTCGCCTTGTCTAATTATTATTCTTGACTTTTTTCCCATTGTTAAATATACAAAATTATCACCTTATATTATACCTAAATTGATATTATAAGTTGCCTGAGAAACTTGATAAACATCTGTGCATTCATACCTCCTTTATATATCATGAATCTTACTTTTCCTTGATTGGTCACACTGGATATCATATTCATCGATAATCTCTTTGCCATGATGGTCCGTGTGGGTGTCTTCCCTTTTGGTGCATATGACCTTCCATATTGACATTCGTTTTTGACGCCTGTTTCATCTCCCCAATGTATCTCTGCAGATTCCTTCTCTGCTCTCGCTTGGATCGCTGGATATTCTTCTTCTAACCATTTATTCACTGCTTTGGAATTTTGTTCGTAAGCTTTCTTTTTAGGCTTTTGTGGTGTAAAACCCCATCGGTTCAAATAATCTCCCACAGTACGTATCGCAATCTTAATTCCAAATTGATTCCTTATTAATTCCTGTACAGCCTTTCTTGTCCATAGACCAAAGGGTAATTTCATTTGATCTGGCATTTTATCTGTTATCCACTTTTGCACTTGCTTCTCTTGATCTCTATCCAACAGACGATTATCCCCTTGCTTTAATCCTCGTGTCTTTGAAACCAAGCCTTTCTCGCCATCCCTTTTGTAGGCCTTTATCCAATTTGTAACTGAATTCTTATTCACGCCCAGACACTCTATAATTTCAATGTTCTTCTTTCTACTCGTGTGCATCGCAATGGCTCGCTTTTTTATCGCTTGCTTTTCGGCTTCAGTAGCTCTTCTCAAATCAAACTTTTCCATGCCGCAATATACTCATATTTATTATAATATCCTATTATATAACTGCTGGGTTAATAATATCACATATATGTGCTCCTTTGTCTTTTTTTACCTATGACTCGCAGAATAAAGATGAGAAGGATATTTTTGCGTCCTAATATTGGCAAGACATAATCAACTTAATCTCATGAGCATCTTATCCCTACGGAACGTGACCAAAAAATACCACAACCATGTGGCTGTCGATTCTGTCACTTTTGACATACCCAAAGGAAGTATTTTTGGTCTGCTAGGTCCCAACGGTGCTGGTAAGACATCCCTCATACGTATCATCACTACCATCACTGGTGCCGATAGTGGTGAGATACTGCTCGACGGAGAGAAACTCAACAGCCTTCATCCTACACAGATAGGATACATGCCTGAGGAACGAGGTCTATATAAGAAGATGAAGGTAGGCGACCAGCTCATGTATCTGGCAAGACTGAAAGGACTCAGCAAGTCCGACGCACGAAATGCTATCATGGCATGGTTTAAGAAATTTGAAATTGAAGACTGGTGGAATAAGAAGATAGAAGAACTCTCCAAGGGTATGCAGCAAAAGATTCAGTTTATCTCCACGGTGATTCATGACCCCAAGCTAATCATCCTCGATGAGCCTTTTACAGGATTGGATCCCATCAACACTAATTTGATGAAGGATGAGATACACAGGATGAATGAGGAAGGAGCGAGCATCATTTTCTCAACACATAGGATGGAGCAAGTAGAAGAAATCTGTAGAGATATCGTACTGATCAATCAGGGCAAGAACATACTCGAGGGGACCGTAGAGGGAGTAAAACAGAAGTATAAGGACAACATGTACAAGATAGAGTTTAGTGGAAATCTTCCACAGGAGATGTTGACCGACTTTGATGTAGTGTCTGACACCGATCATGAACTTATCGTAAGGCTAAAACCGGGTGAAGGGAGTAGTGATTTACTCCGAGGACTTATAGAACGTGGATTCGATGTCAAGTCTTATAATGAAATCCTTCCTTCTCTCAATGAGATATTTATCAAAACTGTAGAAAGCAATTGAAATGAGTTTAAATAACATTTTACTGGTTACAAGTAGGGAGTATTTTTCAAGGGTAAAAAAGAAATCATTTATTCTCATAACCATCTTTGCACCACTCGCATTTATTGCCTTTTTTGTCTTTATGGGCTTTATAATGAGCAAGGGATCGGATGACATTAAGCACATTGCAGTTATAGATAATGCCGGCTTACTGGGTGACTCATTTAAGGCGAGTGATAATTTGAAGTTTGACATCAGCACCAAGTCTGTTGATGAGTTGAAGAAAGAATATGAAGAAAAGAATATCGATGGTATCTTAATACTACCGGCCATAGATGATATCAGAAAAAAAGAATTTAACTTATCTTACTTATCTGATAAACAACTAGGTATAGACGAGGAATTTTCGATTACAAGAAAAATAAAAAGCCATCTCAGAGCACATAAGATAAAGTCACTTGAGTTAGACTCCGAGAAAATTGCTGCCCTAGACTCAGATGTAAAGCTCAACCCCTCACCTATTCTAGAAACCGATAAAAAACTCACATCACTCACCAATAAGGTAGGAGTAGGTCTAGGCGTGGGGATAAGCTACTTGATGTTTTTTATCATTATGATCTACGGATCCATGGTGATGCGCAGCGTGATGGAAGAAAAGATAAATCGCGTCGTCGAAGTGATCATCTCTTCAGTCAAACCATTTGAGTTGATGATGGGAAAGATACTGGGTGTAGGATCCGTCGGTCTCACACAATTGGCAATATGGATCCTTCTTGTCAGTGTAGCAATGCCTATTGTAACTTCTTTGTTTGGATTCAGTGCAGGAGGACCGATGGCAGATCTGGCAGGGAATAGCGACGTAGCACAAGCGGCTGTAAATGACAACATGGGTGAAATTATGGAAATTCTAAGAGAGGTCATGAATATCAACTGGGCGCTGATCATTCCTCTTCTCATCTTCTATTTCTTCATGGGTTACTTTGCTTATGCAGCGATTTTTGCCGCTCTAGGGTCGGCGGTAGGAGAAGACATCAATGAGGCACAGAGTCTTACATTGCCTGTAATGCTTCCTCTTATTTTTGCCTTTTATGTGGCTATCAGTGCCATGACATCAGTAGATAAATCTCTTGTGGTCTGGTCGTCCATGATTCCATTGACATCGTCTATTGTCATGCCAACTCGACTTCCATCAGGGCCCCCGGCTTGGCAGATAATTACATCGGTTGTCTTGTTGATCGCCTTTGTCATATTTATGGTCTGGTTAGCCGGGAGGATTTATCGTGTGGGTATCTTGATGTACGGTAAGAAAGCCAGCTTTAAAGAATTAGGTAAGTGGGTGTTTTATCGTGTTTAATGGCTTAGATAAGATTCTATCGATTAGCCATTGTCACGATTTTTAGTCAAAAATCTCGCCAATGCGATATTATTCTGAACATATACCCCGATCTAAAGATCGGGGTAATAAGCTCTAACATACTGGCACCTCGCTGAGGTGCTTCACCCATCAATTCTAATCCTTCAGCGATACTATACACCAGCAACAAGTATGAGGTCTTTGTTGATATCATTCATCTTACTTTTGAGAATTCCTAATTGATCGAAAAATCACGGGACATGATTGGCTGCGTATTTACAATAATTATAGCTTTGCATACCAAAGTGTATATGATCAATGACTAGGACTCTCTCTATAATCATACCAGCCTATAATGAGGAAAAGACCCTGTCGAGTATACTCGATTCCGTCCTTGCTGTCGAACTGATCTCCAAATTGGAAAAAGAAATTATTGTTGTCAACGACTGCTCAAGTGATAATACAGAGATGGTTGCTCAAGATTACATTACCACTCATCCAAATATCAATATTCAGTACTTCAAGCACGAAGTAAACAAAGGAAAAGGTGCCGCCCTACATACAGGTATAAAAGAAGCAACAGGTAATTATTTAATTATCCAAGATGCTGATCTAGAATACGATCCCAGAGAGTTCAACTTACTGTTACAACCCATTCTTGATGGTTTTGCAGATGTTGTTTATGGGTCAAGATTTATGGGAGGACAACCTCATCGGATTTTGTTTTTCTGGCACTCTATTGGGAACAAATTTCTAACTACACTTTCCAATATTTTTACAAACCTCAACCTGACGGACATGGAGACATGTTACAAGTTGTGGAAGTCTGACTTGGTGAAGTCCGTAGATCTTAAGGAAAATAGGTTCGGTTTTGAGCCTGAAGTTACCGCCAAGGTGAGCAGAATTCCTAAGGTAAGAATCTATGAAGTGGGAATCTCCTACTATGGTCGTACATACGAAGAAGGTAAGAAGATCAGTTGGAAGGATGGGTTTAGGGCCATTTATTGCATACTAAAGTATAATACCTGGGGGAGGTAGTCGTAAGCGTAGTGTATTTTGTTCTTGATACACTAGACAATCATGTGCCGCTCCTATGGAGCTAGGAGTTTGATTTAAGCCGGTTATTACTGACAAGTCGCAGCGCTGCTGCTAGTTTTCACAAATCGTCTTTAGACGAAGTCATGAATTGCTATTAACTCTTACATTTAGTCTATAAATGCAAAGAAGCTTTGCTCTATATCATCACTACACCCATGAAGCTCCCTAGGAGCGGAATGTCGATAATAACGATTCTTGATAATAGAATACAACTGCAGAGCAGTGACACTATAATTATATCATCTGTGTTTATACGTATCGCTCCCATGGAGCTGGGGTTTTGATTTTACACCCTCATTTGAGTTGGATTGATTTGACGTTTTAGCCATCGCAGCGCTGCTGCTCACATTAGCCATTGTGAGATGATGCGTTGAATTTATCTATCACCACTACTGTTCTCTTTCACAAAAAGTCTGCTGATGTGTAGAAGCTTTGCCTCGATAATAACTAGAGCTTCCTCAAAAAGTCACTCCATGATGTTGGGCGAACTGGGCCAGATACATCACAAAGATGGTGGCTGCAATCCATGATTCCGAAGTGACTATCAATTTAGCTTTTATTTGAATGAGGTTATAGGCTTGTTTGGCATTTCCTATTTTTTCTTCAATGTGATTTCGACGTCCGTATTCTTTGCATTCCTTTCTTTTTTGATAGGCAGTTTTCTTTCTTGGCTTTCCTTTGGGTGTGGCTGTGAGGCGTATTTGTTTTTCTTTGCACCACTTGCGATTTGCATTACTTGCATATAGTTTGTCAGGCACAGATGAAACAGGCTACCGCCTCAATGGTAAAAAAGCATGGATGTGGACATGGCAAAATGATCAATACACCTTGCTTTACGCTTCTGAAAATAGAGGCCAACAAACCATCAGATAGGTTTTCCCTCAAGGATTAAAACACTCTATATTGGTACATGATTGTTGGAAGCCCCACTTCAATATCGAATGTGAGACCCACCAACTATGTATAGCCCATTTGATGAGGGAGTTACAATATTTTGTAGAAAAGCGTACCGACCAATGGGCCTATCAGATGAAACTGTTATTGTCAAAAGCTATATGTCTAAAACAAAAAATGATTAATCATTCCAAAATAGACTACTCTAAGGCTATTCAAAGTCTGGAACAAAAACTAAGCAATCTTGTCCAAATAGAACACTTGTCAACTAACAAGAAATTGAAAAGCTTTCAAAAGAAAATGAAGAAATACGTACAGTATATATTCCCTTTCTTGAAATATTCATTTTTACCCTATGATAATAACTCTTCCGAAAGGGCTATAAGAAATATGAAGATAAAAATGAAAGTATCTGGTATGTTTAAAACTAAACATGGTGCTCAACAATTCGCTATCATTCGATCAGTAATCGATACTTGTATAAAGAATAGTAACTCCATCTTTAATGCACTATCTTTGATACCTGAGTAGTTACAAAAGGTCTAACAATTATTCAAAAAATCAAGTTTCACCCAAACAGACAAGCCCCGATCAGATAAAGACCAAACAGACACAGTCCAATGCCCGCCACTCTTGAAAACCATACAACATGCCCGTCTCTCAGGTAATTCCTGAGCAATTTGGCGATCAAGACCTTGAGGGCATCCGTGATGATAATAGTCACCATAATGGCAATGAGAAAAGTATGCAACTCGTCAAGGCTTGCCTTCTTTCCGATGGAATAGGTAGATATAATACTTATCCAAAAAACAAAGGTGAATGGATTGGCCGTATTGACCATAAATCCTTTGAATAAAAAACCAGCATAGCTTTTATAAGAGTGCCGAGTATCTTTCTCCTCTAAATTGATCTTGGATACCATACTTCCTATTCCGAAGCCTATCAGCACCAATCCACCAACGATACTCATACCCATCTTAAAAATCTGATCGTTGATCGTGTCGCTTATCGTATGGATAAACCAACAGGTAGTCATGATAAAAATGATATCACTAATCCAAATTCCCAACCCTACTGTCATACCGGCCTTTGCGCCTTTTTCTATCGATGTCTGGGTCAAGGCGATAAAGATAGGCCCGAGTAGGACAGTGAGTCCTATCCCTACCAAGATCCCTTCTATGACATACTCCCACATCAGCTATAAACAGTTATAATTAAGTTTCTAGGACGGGCCCGATCTCTAAACTCGCAAAGGTAAATTCCCTGCCAAGTGCCAAGGTTAAGTTTTCCATCACTTATTGGAATGCTCACCGAACTTCCTATCAGACTCGCCTTGATGTGTGCCGGCATGTCATCAGACCCTTCAATCGTATGCGTCAGATACGGAAGGTTCTCAGGAATGAGACCATTGAATATGGCTTCAAAATCCGTCAACACATCAGGATCAGCGCTTTCATTGATGGTGAGCGCAGCCGATGTGTGCTGTATAAATACGTTCAACAATCCCGTAGTAGGTAGATCACCTGCAGCATCAACTATCATTTTTGTAATCACATGATAACCCCTGCTCATGGTTGGACAGGTCAGGAAGTGCTGTTCGATCATATAGTAAATGTAACCAACTAAATATGAAATTGTTAGTTAGAGAAATGTGGAAACGAACTAAAAGTCAGAAATTTTTGGGCACTCAAGTCGTCCAAAATACCTCATGATACTTATCCCAAAGAAGGTGTAGGTGTCATTGTCCTTGCTATTGCCACGTTGACGACCGGGAACACCGATGCCATCCATCAAAGATCGATCAGATAGTAAAGCTGCCTCTGGTCCTCTCTGTGCAGCAAGTTGTACCAAGTCTGGATAAGTCGTACTTACATCATCAAGATAATCCGTAAATAGGTTGCGGTAAGAAAATTCTACATTGAAACTCCATTTATCATTAATGTCCCACTTCATGCCACCACCTATGGTGAGACCTCCACTGATGGATCCATACTCACTGCCCTGGGCCTGACCTTCTGTTCCCATATCCCTTAGAGAATATGTCTGTCCATTGAGTTCGGCCTTGGGGTTAAACCGGAATATTGAAAACCCTCCTAACAGATAAGGCGTATAATATTGATCTTCTGTCCCGTGTACATATTCAAAAAAATTAAACTCTATGGTTCCTGTAAAATCTATGACTGATGATTTAAAACTTAGGTTGCGACTCCGCTCAAAGTTATTGGGTGAGTCAGCGTCCTCTGCACTTATGCGGCCATAACTGAGTGACCCTTTGGTACAGATGCGTGTATTAAAATTGTATCGTGCATTCAATCCACCAGCTAGTCCCACATCTCCTAGATAGATCCTGTCGTTGAGATCTCCAAAGTAATTGGATACACCGAGCCAACCTCCAAGCTCCCAGCCTTTCTGTCCGGATGCCATTGTAGACATCAGTACCAATATAAAAAGAAGTGATTTTTTAAAGTCCATAAAAATGGTCGCAAAGATAGACTTATATGTACGCTGAGAAGGGAGTTTTTATTATCTTTTTAGTGTCGTGTACAACGTTAAAATATTGATAATATAAAGACCTAGACTGATAAAAACCTATTGTCATTCCGTGCCTCAATTCCACAAATGTTCTTCTTCCCTAGAATCTGATATCGATGCCTCGCAACCAATTTATAAAGAGGATCTCTCAAGAAAACTGGAATAAGAAGTAATATTTTCAAAATTGACCATCCACATCCAAGGGCTGCAAAAGACATAATGACTGCAGACGAAGCATTATAATCTTGCCCTTTCACATAGATTAGGTTCTTTATCTCTTCACTATTGCCATGTACTGACTGAAGGCTCGCAAATCTGAGTTTTCTTTTTTTGTCCCATTTTGCCAAATGAGATATCCAGGAATCGCATAGAGCACATTCACCATCAAATAATATCACTGGATAATTATTTGAAACTTCCGATATGCTATCATTGATTTTCAATCAGGCAAATATTTTTTCAATCAACTCTCCCATATGACCAATAGTTTTAATCTCTATGTCATGGTTTTCTTGATCTATTCCTTTCATATTGTACTCTGATAGATAGATTGCGGCAAAGCCCAATTTTTCCGCCTCTTGGATACGTTGAAGAATTTTAGGAACGGTCCTGATTTCTCCTGATAATCCTATTTCCCCAGCGAAGCAGACCTTGTTCTCAACATAAATATCCTGCAGTGATGATATCAGCGCAGTCACCACTGAAAGATCAATGGCCGGATCAGATACCTTGAGCCCTCCAGCCATATTTAGAAAGACATCCTTTTGACTAAATGGAAGACCACACCTTTTTTCCATTACAGCCAATAACATGTTGAGTCGACGATTGTCATAACCAGTGGCTGATCGCTGTGGTGTTCCATACACCGACTGACTTACTAAAGCTTGTGTTTCTATGAGCAAGGGTCGATTCCCTTCAAGACTCACACCAACACTTGACCCAGATAGTCGATCCTTGTTTTGGGATAGAAGCATCTCTGATGGATTGGTCACAGGTCTCATGCCTGTAGAGTGCATCTCATATATTCCTATCTCATCTGTACTCCCAAATCTATTCTTACCTGTTCTTAGAATACGATATGAGTAGTGTCTATCACCTTCAAATTGTAGTACTACATCTACAATGTGCTCCATAAGTTTGGGACCAGCAATCGATCCTTCTTTATTGATATGCCCAATAATAAAGACCGGTACATTGGTAGATTTAGCATACTGTTGAAGGGCTGCCGCACATTCTCTTATTTGAGATATCGATCCTGATGCAGAATCAATATATGGAGAAGACAATGTTTGGATGGAATCTATAATCAGCAATGAAGGACTTAAAGACTGAGCTTGGGTAAGCACCTTATTTACGTTGGTCTCCGTCAGAATGTAACATTCATCATTGGTGACATTCATTCGCTCAGCTCGCATTTTTATCTGCTCAGCACTTTCTTCTCCCGACACATAGAGGATCTTATCCCTTAGAGATCCTGAAATCTGCAACAATAAGGTTGATTTTCCAATACCAGGTTGGCCTGCGATTAAAACCATGCTTCCCGCAACGATACCCCCACCCAAAACTCTATTCAATTCTGGATCTGTTGTGACAACACGATGGCTATTTCCAGCCACAATGTCAGAAATCGAAATTGGTTTTGTATCCTTGTTGTCTGTATTCCAGTCTTTGTGCTTCTTTTCCGACGTAGTCTCTTTACTAATTATTTCCTCTATTATGGTATTCCATTCACTACACGAGGGACATTTCCCCACCCATTTAAGGGATTCTACGCCACAATTGCCACAAATGAATATTTTTTTAATTTTTGTCAATTTTCTCTATTTATCTGATAATCTGCTGTTTACGTTAATGAAAAGCAAATTTTTTAATTTTTTATACTATTTCTGTGGTTTATGAATATCCAACCGTCTCAATATAACGAAGGGCATTCACCCATGCACTTTGAGAAGCATTAGACAATCCCCGTGAGGAGATAAAAATAAATTGTTTTCAATTGGTTTTTTTGGGGTTATGCAGGGTATTACGAATCAACGTGTTCCCTGCATTTTTTTTGCCCCTATCTATCAGCACACCTAATACATCTGGAACTTTCTGGCATAAATATCAATCTTGCTTGCTGAATTTCATTGCCACAATGTGAGCACATACCGAATCCCTCATCGTCAATCTTTGATAGTGATATTCTCAGTTGGCTCAACTTCTTCTTCTTATTTCTCAGAGCAGCTTCCATAACACTTTTATTATTGATAGCATCCATGCGTGAGACACGGCCAATTGAGTTTTCTGGACTAATGGGTTGCGTCAAATCCTCTAAGTCAACGACATCCTCTTCTGACTTAAGTATTAAATTCTGAATCTTCTTTCTCAAGACTTCTTTTTCTTCTACTTTCATGATTTTCCAAATTATGAATCTAAACTGGCATATAATTCGTTATAACCATAATATTCATGAGTCAGTTCACCTAGACATATCTTGATTACCGCGGGAAAAAGTTTGACGTGGGCATCTATCATGGCGAAGAGAGTTGTAATGTTCTTATCTACTGCAATGCTACTATCCTGGATGTTGACTTTGATGTATTGGAAACAAAGGAGTACAGTTTCTTTCTAGGCGCCGAGTTAGTGAGACTAGAAATAGAAAAGAATGATGAAGGAAACTTCCTTTATGGTTTGTATCTGGATAAAAAGGCTGATACTCCCCTGAATAGATGGCAAAAGACTGAATCTAGAAAAAATAATACAATTACATTTTTCCTAGGTGCCGGGATGTTTACTCTCGTTAGTATTTTGGTCTACACTTTCAGGAAGGGGTTATAAACATTCTGATAACTTTGTAAAAAATTGAACCCGTATTGGACAAATTAGCATTACATATAGAATCTTTGATTTTCGTCAGTGAACAAGCTATCTCTAAACGAGAGCTAAAAAGATGCTTGGAAGAAGCCTTGGAAATAGAAGTAGAAAATAAAGATATCGAGAGTTCCCTAGAATTAATAATTCAAAAGTACGCCACTGATTTCTCTGCCATTGAGCTAACTGAGATATCAGGTGGGTATCAATTTTTAACCAAGGGTGCATTCTTTGATACGATAAGTCAATACGTAAAGTTTCAAAATAGAAGACGTCTTTCAAAAGCAGCCTTGGAGACGTTATCTATTATCGCATACAAACAGCCAGTGACCAAGTCAGAGATGGAACAGATAAGAGGAGTAAACTGTGATTACTCTGTACAAAAACTCCTTGAGAAAGAGTTGGTGGAAATCCACGGTAGAAGGGACGCTCCAGGAAGGCCATTGTTGTATTCTACCTCCAATAAATTTCTCGATTACTTTGGATTAAAGTCGACAAAGGAGATGCCCAAGTTGAGAGACTTTAAACAGGTAGATAATCAAATAGGAGAACCAGCACCGATAGAGGAAGTTGAACAATTGCATGAATCAATTGTAAGTGAAGAAGAATGAATGATGTTAATCCATTAGTGAATAGGGTTACCAATAGTGGCATCAAGACCATCAATCTAGAGGAATATTTTCCTAAGACAGAAATGATAGAGCTTGATCTCAAGCCATTTTTATTCAAAGAACTTATCCTTAAAGAGAAAGATTTTCGGCTGGCATTAAAGGAACATGACTGGAATGAGTACGAGGGCAAGGTATTACTTGTCTTCTGCAGTAGTGATGCCATTATCCCCATGTGGGCATATATGCTAGTAAGTGCTGCAGCAGCTCCGATCGCCGCTGATGTTTTTCAAGGGGATAGACAAACTTATCTTACCCATCATTTTAAGAATGTGATATCTCAGGTGGACTATTCTGGTTATGAGGGAGACCGCGTCGTTATAAAAGGATGTGGAGAAAAAGATGTTCCGGCATCAGCGTATCAAGAAATAACGAGAAAATTACAGCTCTATGCCCAGAGCATCATGTACGGTGAGCCTTGTTCGACCGTTCCTATTTTTAAGAGACCACGAGTATTAGACAAACGTTAATATCATATTTCGATTCAATATTTTGAATACATTTCAGGTTCTAATTATTTAAGAGAATAAGAAAACTCCAAATCAATAGCTTATGGAAAAGCGAATAAAGATTTTTACCCTTGCATCAGGTCTGATTTTTACCTTACTCATCTTTGTTTCATATACTACAGATGGAGGTGAAAACAGTACGGTCATTGATGAGCCACATAATTTACCACAAATCATTGAGCCCGTTGATCTCAATCGTGTTTTTAGCTTCGCAGGCGAAGAAATGCCTTCTAATTTCGATACGAAAGAACGCCTTGACAGAGAACTACTTGTCAACTCTTACTGGCATTCTAATACCATGATGAATCTTAAAAAGTCCAACAAGTATTTCCCGATAATGGAAAGGGTCTTGATGGAACAAGGAGTACCCGATGATTTCAAATTCCTCGCTGTGGCAGAGAGTAGCCTGAGGAATGTCGTTTCTCCAACCAATGCAAAAGGGTTCTGGCAGTTTAGAAAGGCTGCAGGCAAAGAAATGGGTCTGGAGATAAATGATGAAGTTGACGAGCGATATCATGTCGAAAAAGCAACATTGGCGGCGTGTAAATATATCAAGCAACTTAAAAAACGATTTGGCACTTGGACCAATGCGGCGGCGTCATATAATGTAGGTCCGACAAACTTTAGAAAGATTCTTAAGTCACAAGGTGAAGAGAGTTATTACGATCTCAATATCAACGAAGAGACCAGCAGATATCTGTTTAGGTTGATCGCTATAAAGGAAATAGTATCAAATCCTTCCAATTTTGGCTTCTATGTAGATGCCAATGAGATGTATCCACCACTGTCTGACTTTTATGTGGTGACTATAGATAAATCAGTACCCAGCTGGAAAAAATTTGCTGACGAATATGGCATTTCTTACAGAGTCCTAAAGCTATACAACCCTTGGTTGCGAGACAATAAGTTGACCGTGGTGAAGAATACATATCAAGTGAGGGTGCCGAGGTAATGTGGAGAGTGAGAGGGATTAGGGAAGTGTACGTTGTACGTCCTGATATAGGTTGACCGTTTTGAAAAAAGTCAATGTATGAATGCCAATGTCAGAAAGATTTCAAAGCAAAGAAAATGCACAGAAGAGTTCAAGTGGAAGTTGGTAAATGAGTTCGAGTCTGGAAAGCACTCTGTTAGCGAACTTGAAAGAGAAACCACACATTGGTTTGAGAAGAAGTACACCAATAGAATATGAAAATAAATTAGCTAAATTAGGCAAACGAAAACAGCCGGAGATGACAGAGTCATTTGAAGTAATAATCAGAATCGAGATGTAATCTCTTCAATGAAGTTGAATAAATCGTAAGAAACTGGTCAACCTTATTTAGGCATTTGTCCTATAGCGAATAATCGAAGTCCTACATTTCGGTGCCCTGAACAGTCATCATCTTCTTGTCCCGACCTATATTGAGGCCGATGGTAAACTCATGAGACCCATTATTGAAATCTTGAAACTCATTACGAGATATATTATAAGAATAATCAAGTCTCAAATTATTGACTCTGGTGCCAACAAGAAATCCCCACCGTTCATCAGCACCAATGCCGTATGTCAGTCCTCCACGAAGGTCACCCTCAAGGAATTCTAATAAGACATTGACATCAACAAACGTAGGAACAAACATCAGCTTCTTGACCCAGATAGACGGTTCTACCCTTATGTCTTTATCAGCCATGTAATGCGAGTAACCAAAATTAAATATATAGCCTTGCTCTCGACCTATCGAGTCTTGATCTTCATCAGAGAGCTTAGAATCTATTAATGCTGGTACAGCGATGCCATACTTAAACTTGTCCTGATATACGCCATACACCCCGAAGGAAACATCAAAGAAGGCATTGCCATCGAGCCTATTGAGCACCAAAGCATCCTGGATATTTATCAACTCATTATTCAAAGTACCACTCGCTACCTTATGTTGTATATACTCTAGTGACAGGCCAAAACTTACCTTATTGGACGGAGATTCTATTCCATATGCAAATGACAATTGACCTTTAGTCGTCTCAAGTACTCCATTTTCATCCGTAAGCACCAGTGCTCCTATGGACAGTCGATCAGCCAATGGTCCATCATAGCTAAAAGTAATTGTCTTTGGCGAACCTGGAAATGTAGCCCACTTATTTCTATAATTAAATAGAACCTGGGAGTATCCATTTATTCCAGTAGCTCCGGGATTGACAAATACAGGATTGGTAAAGTGCTGGGTATATACGTAGCGCTCATCAAAGTAACGCTGCTGAGCCGATACGCCTATACCTATCATCATGAGAACTATCAGGCTAACTATATATTTAATATTCTTCATGGTCTTAATATTCTATCGATTTCTAAGAATAGTCACTGTTCCTTTAAATAATCTGTTGTCACCACTGCCAAAGTTTACATTCAACACCCAATAATATGCTCCTTCCTGTAGGCGCGTACCCGACTCGTCCTCACCTCTCCAGGAGTTGTCGTAATTATCCATCCTAAATACCCTTTTCCCCCATCTGTCATAGATCTCCAATGTATTGTCATTGTTAGAGATGCAGCATATCTCAAAGTTTTCATTGTACCCATCTCCATTGGGAGTGATGACATTTAAGGCGGTATAGCATTCAGCTCCATTACAGTCATCTGTTATACAAAGTTCCACCTCTATATTTTCTAACATAAACTCACAACCATTGTCATCTGTAATGAAGTTGGTATAAATGCCTGCACTTGCTCCATTTAAATCCTGCTCAGTAGGACTAGCACCTCCTGTCCAATCATAGTAAATTTCACCGGTCCCGCCAGATGTGGATATCAGTATAAATCCTGTACTAGTATTGGGTTGCGAACATCCGATATCGTCTACCACTGCAGTGAGGGCCGGAGGATCTTCAAGCGTTATGGTTGCAGTTCCCGTATTTCCAAGTTCGTCTGTAACCAAAATGTCATAGTCACCAGCGCATAATCCCGTCAAAGGAAATGATGACCCTGTTACATTGGGATTCCCATCTGATGTGGCTAAGATACTGACAACACCTTGTGCATTGATCAAATCTGCATCTATCACTCCATCACAAAATCCTGGGCATGAGACATCAGCTCCATTTAAGTCTGAGGTCACTGTTATATTGTCAATGATAATAACAGTACTTATAAACTCTACTGTATCACACATTGTAACAGAGCAATCATTAGCATCAGTCACCGTAACACAGTACTCTCCATTGATAAGGTTGTTAATATCTTGATTCGAAGACATAAATGGAGGGTTACCGGGTCCTACCCAACTGTACATATAATCTTCTGTGCCACCCATTACAGTGATATCAATACTACCATCACTTCCGGTAGTGTTGACTACAACAAATCCTGTAATTTCCAAAACATCTGGCTCATTTACTGTAAACGTAGCTGTACCAGATTGACCGCTTGCATCTGTTACTGTCACCGTATGACTGCCACGTCCCAGACCCGTAAGATCAATGGGGTCGATATCATACCCAGGACAACCACCAGATGGTGTGACTTCGATCGATCCATCATCTTCTCCATTGCATGATATATGGGTGACAGTACCTGTAATGACGAAGTCAGGTCTTTCATCCAATATAAAGTACTCAGCATTGGCCATGCAATCTCCGTCAGTTACATTGACAGTATAGGATCCTGTCTCTAGTCCTGTTTGATCTTCGTTATTTTCAGCACCAAAAGGAACATTGTCAGACCATATAAAGGTCGGATCAACTCCACCCACAACAGTGAGGTCTATCGCTCCCAGTCCATCACAATCTACATGCTTAATATCAGATTCTAGAATGATATCGTCCTCATTGTCTATGGTGACGGTCCTTTCTTCCGTACATCCATTGCTGTCTGTTACTTTAACGGTATAGTCTCCTGCCGCTAAATTATCTTTGGAGCATTGGTTCATATCAGCAATCATGCACTCCAGTGTGCCCGTACCTCCTGAAGCTATTATTTCTATAGAGCCTCCAGCTGTACAAGTAGCATCAGTGGAGTTTACTGTTACAGTTATCTCTGCTGGGCAATCAAAATTGACCTCGGCAGTACATGATCCATTGTCATCACTAACTGTAAGACGATAGCATGCACATCCCGGTTGGTTGATGGTAGGACCATTGGCTAGTGTAGGTCCACCGGCACAAGCTTCCCAGGTGTAAGTTACGGTACCCATGTCACCATTGACTGTTGCAGTGGCAGTACCAAAGTCGCCAAAGCAATCCGGTTGAGTTATGTCCATATCTATAGTTTTCTGACATGTAATAGTTACAGAACCAGAAACTAAATCTACAGGTGTCACGGCCTGGTCGTTGCCATCGCCGATCTCTATAGGCACACCAGGAACGCTTATAAAATTAAACGGTGAGATATCATCACAATCGCCAATCACGTCGAAGCACACCGAAAACAATATCTCTTCATCGGGAATATCTACGCCTTGCCCATCACTGGCAATCCATGATAACCTCAGTGTATCAGGACCAAAGAAATTAAAATAGGATGCTGAGCAAGCAATATTAAGATCTGAGTGGAAATTGGTCACATCACAATGGTTATAATCCAATATGGTCTCATCCCATGTCATTGAAAACTGCATAGCAGCGATGTTGTCAAAATTAAGGGCCGAAACATCGACACACACCTGACCTCCTTGTCCAGTGGTCTCATCAGAAGCAACCAGTGTAAAGTTATTGGTAAATCCTTCTTGTCCTATGGTCACTGAACCACAATCTGCAAAGAAGGGCTGGACGACCGTCTCACCACCGACTGATGCGGCAAATTCTATATTAAATCCAGGAAATGAAACAAACTCTACCAATGAAAAATCACCGTCAGAGCCGGATACATCAAAACAAATATCAAATATAACTGTCTCATCAGGTAGAGGAAGTGGGTTTATTCCAGTGTCATCAAACCATACATATCTTATATCGCCATTTGCAGCATTGGAGTCATTGAGAAGAATAGCAACAGGCAACACTTCATTTATAATGCCTGTATAAGTAAGTACATCCGTGTCCCACTGCATACCAAACTGTAAGGTTTCAAGGTCTACGAAATTGGTGACGGTCACGGGAAGACAGACATTGGTCGCATTGTCCGCAAGAATCTCGGGTAACGTTACCCCTACTCCATCCGTGTCTCCAGCAAGCGGACATGGTGTGGGTTGTATCCCACCACCACAGTTTCCAGGGATCATTACCTCCCCTCCCGACTCAGAGGTCGTAAGTTCGTTAAAATCCTTATCGATAATCTCAATGTCTCTGGGCATGTCTGTCACTATAAAATTGGTATTGTCGCAGTCATCACCCAATACATCTAATCTTATTGTAAATAACCTAGTGCCATCGGCTAAGCTTTGCCCAAGTGGGGCAAGGGTAGTCCATGATATGGTCAATTGACCATCATCTACAGCTACAGCCATATCTGGCGTACCTATGTTTTCATCAGTAAAGTCAGCTAGGTCTGTGGTTATATTGAGCACATCATTAAAGCTTACAACCAATGAATCCCAATTGATAGAAAGTTGTAGCACTACCAGATCTGTGAAACCATCGACATTTACATCGATATCAACAGTAGATCCAGGGATAGCATTGGTGTCATCACTAAAGTCCATAACTAGCTGCCCGTTAAGTGAGCATGAAGCTAGAATTAACCCGGCAAAAAACAAGCTTTTAATAGTTCGCATAGTTCTGAGATTGGGACATTATTATTTTAAAAGTATTGAAACGCAAAATTAGCAATATCTGGTATATTATTCCTAAATGTTATATATAATGGTACTTTGATCAGCAATTGATCTTAAAGGGAGAGCCTAGTGCGTTATGTATACAAAGGTACTAAAATTGTGCCAAATGACTGAATATGTCTAGAGGTGGGTGAATGACAAAATGCAGATACAACGTTATAGATAAAACCAAAACCTAACAGGACATGGACAAAGAACAAATAAAGCAGTCCATCCTGAGAACAGTAGAAGCAGAAGTAGATGCATGGCTGGAGATAGAACCTAAGATGACGGATGCCTATGAGTATGAGAAGGATTTATTTGAGCGAACCTTGCGAATAGGGCGAAGTATGTTAACCAATAGCCGCGGCAAGTTGCCCAAGGATCGTAATGCAAAAAAAAAGTATTGACCATATTTGGGCGCATTGATCTAAAGAAAGGTCATTTGTTACAACATCAGGCATTTAAGATGAGCATGTATATTCAGTCTTTGATATGCTTATTATCACAGGGGTCTGTATTTGAGGATGCTTCTCAAATACTAGAGAGACTATTGGGCATTGACTTGAGTGCCAAACAATTTCAGAGAGTAAGCGAGTGGTATGGATGCTTTACAAAACATACAAAGATAAAGGTTTATTGATAGGTTCAGGACCTATAGAGGCCGCCCATCGAAATGTGATACAACAACGACTCAAACTCTCAGGTCAAAAATGGTCAATAAAAGGAGCTCAGGCAATTGCCAATTTGAGATGCTATCAAAAGAGCTGTGCTTGGAATATCATCGATGATTTGATCAAACTTGCAGCTTAATCCTGCATTTTGTCATACACCCGCGAGAATGGGTGAGTTGGAGAGGGTGGATTATTTATCCCAAAGCAATATTCTAGGACAAAGTAGCCCGTCATCCACTCACAGCCTGCATCAAGGAAGCGCATATTATGGCACCATATGTCCCCAAGGCATAGCCTAGTACTGCCATCAATACACCCACTGGAGCCAGACTAGGACTGAATGCTGATGCCACAATTGGAGCTGACGCAGCACCTCCTACATTGGCTTGACTCCCTACTGCAACAAAGAAGAAAGGAGCTCGGATAAGCTTTGCGACTATAAGTAGTAATATGACATGTACTGCCATCCATGTAATACCTATCGCAAAAAGTCCTAGGTTTTTAAATACTTCCCCGAGATTCATCTTCACACCGATAGTAGCCACTAGGATGTAGATAAATATACTTCCCCAGCGAGAAGCTCCTACACCTTCTAGTTTTCTGAATCTAGTAAATGACAACGCCAGGCCAAAAGTGGTAGATATTACGATCAACCAGAAGAAGCTCGACATGAGCGAATTGAGCCTTAACCCCTCCAACGTGTCACTGTATGATGACATCAAAGGTGTGATAACGTCCTTACCCCAATGAGACAAGGCAACACCGCCGAATGCGACGGCCATCAAAATAAATAGCTTGGTAGTACTAGGCATTTCAGCAATACTCGCACGGTAGTCTTCTATTCGTTTTTTAAGATCAGAAATGGCACTATTGTCAGCCTTAAGCTTCTTATCAATGGAATCAGACCTGCCAGCACCAAACAACAGAAACCCCATCCATATATTTGCCACAACAACGTCCACTACGATCATCGTCCCGAATAGATTGTCACCTACCTCATAGATTTCTTTCATGGCTGTCTGATTGGCTCCTCCGCCTATCCAGCTGCCTGCGACTGTTGAAAAACCCCGCCATACCTCTTCAGGGTTGCCACCGATGAAATCAGGGGCGATAGCGGAAATGACCATTAAAGCGATCGGACCACCAATGATGATCCCTATGGTTGCTGTAAAAAACATGATGAGCGCCTTAGGTCCAAGATTGATCAGTCCTTTAAAATCTATACCTAGACAGAATAATATCAAACTAGCAGGAAGCAAGTATCTAGAAGAGACGTAATAAAGCTGCGAATGACCTTGAAATTTTTTGTATTCTTCTTTTGAGACACCACTATCGTTGAGAAATGCAGTGATTTCATCAAACGACATACCAGAGTCAAGTGTGAGATTGTACTGAGTCAGTAAATCACCAATTCCATCCGTATACCAGTGTGGCGATATAAGACCAAGTGGCCAGTTGAGCAAGGCCGGAATAAAGTAACAGAGAAGGAGAGATGGGATGAAAGTATAGAATTTTTTCCAGCCTTCGGTTTGTAGCGACTCAGTATAAAATATCAGAGCCAAGGTTACCATTAGTATTCCCAAGACTACCGCATCATTTGTAAATACAGGATTCATATACAGTACTTTGTGCCAAAATAGCAAATATTAGCAGTTACTACTATCAATAAACTTTATCTATTATTATGATAACCGATCTACCGTTCAATGCGTTTACTCCAATATGAAGGTTAACAGAATTGTACTGTGCATTCTAGCTGGCATGATAATCTCTGCATCATATGCACAAGATTCGTGGAAACTTGAATCAAGCAAAAAAGGCATTAAAGTATGGACGCAACCACATCCAGATTCTAAGATTAACCAGTTCAAACTGGAGACGACCATATCTTACTCTATAGAGAACATCGTTTCCTTACTCATCGACCTGAAGAATACACCTGCTTGGTATGACAATGTTGAGCGACTCACGGTCACTGAAAGAAGAGGAGATTATGAGGCGGACTATGAGATTGAATTTAATTTTCCCTGGCCTCTCAAAGATAAGTGGTCGCTCGCCACATGCACTCTCTCTCCTAAAGATGATGGAAGCATATATATAAGTGTTGAGAAATTGAAACAAGAACATGAAGACCCAAGCGGGATGGGAGAGGTGAAATCACTTTGGAGCGAATGGACTCTCACACCCGTTGATAAATATTCTACTCATATCCTACACCGCGGACACATGGATATGGGCGGTGGTGTATTGAAGGGCATGATCAATAGCACGTTGGCCGACTCACCTCGCAAGACTATAGAGGGAATGGTAAAACTACTACCTAAATATATAGACAAGAAAGTGTCTTGGTTGCACTAACCAACAATTCGTTGTGTAACTTAAATTGAACGCTATATCAATCTATCAAAACTTCCAACTCTACTTGTCTTTTCTCAAGATCTATAGAGAGCAACTTGACTTTTACCCTATCTCCTAACTTGATGACTTTTCCTGATCTAGCCGCTTTTGCCTTTAATCTTCCGCCATCAATGGAGTAGGGCTCAGGAAAATTATCGAATGAAACGAGTCCTTCTGTTCCACTTTCCACCAATTGAATAAAAATGCCTCGATCTATCATTCCAGATACAAATGCATCAAAAACCTCACCCTCTCTACCTACTAAGTACTCAACTTGCTTATACTTTACCGATTCTCTTTCGGCATCCATGGCCTTTCTTTCTTGGGCAGAGATGTGCTTGCATCTTGCTTCTAGTTGATCCTTTGATTCTCTTTGATTAGTGAGTAAGTTTTTCTCTAATATCCGATGAACAAGGACATCAGCATATCTTCTAATAGGGGATGTAAAATGAGTGTAATAGTCAAAGCCCAGTCCATAGTGGCCTATATTCTCTGAAGTGTAAATGGCCTTAGCCATTGTACGGATGGCGAGTGGTTCTAGTAAAGCAAGTTCAGGATTGTCTTTAGCGGCTTTTGTCAACAGATTAAACGACTTGACTATTTGATTAGGAGAGCTGATATTCATCTTGAATCCAAGCTCTGCAGCAAAGGCTGCAAAGTCACCTAGCTTTTCCTGATTGGGAAGATCATGGACTCGATATACAAAAGGAACCTCTCCTCCTTTTCTTTTCTTACCCATAAATGTGGCGACTTCTTTATTTGCAAGTAACATGAAGTCCTCTACCAGTAAATGTGCATCCTTTCGCTCTTTTTGAAATATTCCTATAGGTTTTCCCTCTGCATCCAACTCAAATTGCATCTCTGGTGACTCGAATGATATGGCTCCCCCTTTATATTTTAGTTTCCTTAGATGAATTGCTATCCTGTCTAGCTCTAGAACCTCTTTAGAAAAATCGCCTTCCTTGGTTTCAATGATTTCTTGTGCTTCCTCATAAGTAAATCGTCTGTCTGAGTGGATGATTGTCTTGCCAAACCATTGCTTGGTAATGTTCAGTTCTTTGTCGAATGTGAAGACAGCAGAGAAGGTGAGCCTATCCTCGTCCGGTACAAGAGAACACAGATTATTGCTCAGTTTTTCGGGAAGCATGGGGAGAACCCTGTCCACCAAATACACCGATGTTGATCGCTCAAGTGCTTCCTTATCCAGAGCACTATCTGATGGTACATAGTGAGTCACATCGGCAATATGTATTCCTATTTCAATGACGTCGTCTGCCATATATTCTACAGATAATGCATCATCAAAATCCCGAGCTGTTAGTGGGTCGATCGTGAATGTTGTAATCTCACGGAAATCTCTCCGCTCTTCGACCAATTTATCATCAATGATTAGCTCTAGTGCCTTAGTTTCTTCAAGGACATCTGGTGGAAACTCAAGGTTGAACCCATTATTAACTAAGATGGATTGCATAGCCAGATCAGATGGATTCTTACTCGCCACAACGGTCATTACTTCGCCCCAATAGGCCTTGTTTTGACTGTTGCCATAATCAGTGATTTTAACTACGACATGGTCGCCATCTTCGGCTTCTTTCTTGTCGTCCTGTTTGACATGGACTATGATATTTTTCTTAGGATCTGTAGAATAAACACTGGCATATTTTCTGTCATCCCTCAGGATTCCCAGAATATGAGAGGTGGCTCTCTTGATAATGGCCGTGACCTTTCCTTCTTGTTTTGTTCTGCGAGGGTTGTGAATTATCTCTACCTGAACGATGTCGCCATCAAGGGCACCTTTTAATTTCTTTCCAGGTACGTAGATGTCGGTATCATAATCATCTGACACAATATAGGCAGCCCCGGATCTAATCAAATCTACCTTGCCAGTCAGCTTATTGGATTTCTTGCGAGAGTTATTAGATGTACCACTTATATTGGTTGCGCCTTTTATCAAATTATATTTGCCCTCTTTAACATGACGGATAAGACCCTCTTTTTCGAGAGAGGCTAGGGCAAATTTTATGGAATCAACTGTATTACTCACTTTGAGTATCCGTCCAAGTTGTTTTGCATTGAGTCTCTTCTTACTGCCTAAAACTCTTAAGATTGAGTTCTTTAAATAGGGAGGGGACTGTTTTTTCAGTTTGAGTTTGGGTGATTTCTTCTTTTTCTTCATTATGTTTCTATACTTCAAATATCACTTCACCTGAGGGTAATAATTCCATTGAGAATGATTTGCTGAGATTTGGGTCATAGTCATGGTCATCATTAATATTGGCTCCAGCAATGATATGGATGACCTCATCCTCTGTGATACGTGCCAAGGATTGTTTTACGACGTTATCTTCGACTAGGGTACTAGCAATGGTCTTTCTGTTTATTAAATTTCCTGTTTTGCTCAGAGTCACTAAATAATACTCATACTTATTGAGATCAGCTTTCCAGTAAATGATGGCATGATAATTCTCTTTCTTACTCAATCGGCAACATGGTATGTATTCGGCTAAATCAGATTGATCCTCATCCCATGCATAAATAAACTCTTGTAATGCGACATTGGATAGAGGTTTGTTCCTTTTGGAAAACTCTGATATGCTATCCTGACTTATGGTAATGGGTAGCTCGACCTCAGGGAAAAACTGTAGAAAGCCGTCTAAGGTGATATCTTCTTTATTCATTTATTTATCAAAGGTACACTTTCCACCAAAGAGTAAATATGGTATGATAAATTATCTTAGAATAATTCTAAATAGTGCCATATTCAGCATATAGAATTATATCTTAATATTTTTGAATCCTAAGAAATCGTCATTTCGCATTTGATATGAAAGATATCAATCTCGGACATGATGAAAAGCAAATCGATCAATCAATAATTATGAAAACTTCAACTTAATGAGCTGGGCACATAGTTTTATTTCATCAAGTATTGGTAGGAAAGTAACCATGAGTTTGTCAGGACTCTTTCTTATTACATTTTTGGTCGTCCACTTGTCCATCAATTTATTGACACTGGTTGACAAGCACCTATTCAATGAGGCAGCACACTTTATGTCATCCAATATTGTGATTCAGGTGATGCAGTTTGTATTGGCAGCTGGATTTATTCTCCATATTATTATGGGAATCAGACTTACATTGAAAAATAGGGTATCTCGTCCTGTCAAATACGTTAAAGGTCATGGCGGAGTATCATCAACTTGGGCATCAAGAAATATGATCCTCACAGGTATCTTGGTTCTTCTTTTTTTACTACTACACATAAAAGATTTCTTTATAGAGGTAAAAACAGGAAATTATGCTGGCTTCGATAATGACTATGATATGGTGGTAAGTCTCTTTCAGAGCCCACTATATACTGGCATTTATGTCGTGGCATTTGTTTTATTGGCCATTCACCTATATCATGGATTCCAATCCGCTTTTCAGTCACTGGGGGCCAATCATTCAAAATATACACCCATTATAAAATTTATAAGCACAGCATTTTGTGTAATCGTAGGAGCAGGATTTTCTGCCATCGCATTAGTTCACTTTATCAATTCATTATCCTGATATGTTGGATTCAAAATCACCAAAAGGACCTTTAGAAAAGCAGTGGTCAAGTCACAAGGCAAACATCAGATTAGTTGCTCCTAATAACAGAGATAAAATAGATGTTATAATCGTAGGAACAGGCCTGGCAGGAGGCTCTGCAGCAGCCACTCTAGCTGAGCAAGGCTATAACGTTAAGGCATTTTGCTATCAAGACTCGCCTCGACGGGCTCATAGTATTGCCGCTCAGGGAGGTATCAATGCTGCTAAGAATTATCAAGGTGATAATGATTCTGTGTATCGCCTTTTTTACGATACTGTCAAGGGTGGAGACTATCGCTCCAGAGAGTCAAATGTCTATCGCTTGGCAGAAGTGTCAGCCAATATCATCGATCAATGCGTAGCTCAAGGAGTGCCTTTTGCACGTGATTATGGTGGTTTATTGGACAACAGATCGTTTGGCGGAGTGCAGGTAAAGAGAACTTTCTATGCCAAGGGTCAGACAGGACAGCAATTGCTTCTTGGTTGTTATTCTGCAATGTCACGCCAGATTGGGAAGGGAAGGATACAGATGTATAATCGTCACGAAATGATGGACATTGTCATAGAAGGTGGCAAAGCACGAGGTATCATTGCCAGAGACCTTGTAACAGGAGAGATCCAGAGACACTCTGCCCATGCCGTACTTATAGCATCCGGAGGATATGGAAATGCGTTCTTTCTCTCGACCAATGCCATGGGTAGCAATTGCTCGGCCTCGTGGAAAATTCACAAAAGAGGCGCACATTTTGCCAACCCGTGTTATGTACAGATTCACCCTACTTGTATTCCCGTGCATGGAACCCAACAGTCAAAACTGACATTGATGTCAGAGTCGTTGCGTAACTCCGGAAGGATATGGGTGCCCAAGAAAAAGGAGGACGCCGAGGCAATCCGTGAAGGAAGATTAAAAGCATCTCAACTTGCAGAAGAAGATAGAGATTATTATCTCGAACGACGCTATCCGGCATTCGGTAATCTAGTTCCCAGAGATGTGGCATCAAGAGCAGCTAAAGAGAGATGTGATGCAGGATTTGGAGTAGAAAATAATGAAACCACAGAGGGAGTATTTCTAGACTTCTCAACTGAAATAAAAAAGAAAGGAAAGGAAAGTGCTTACCAGGATGGAATTACAAATCCATCCGAAGAAGATATAATAAAAAGAGGCAAGCAGTGGGTTGAAGAAAAGTATGGCAACCTCTTCCAGATGTACGAAAAAATTACGGATGATAACCCATATGAAACACCGATGAAGATATACCCTGCGGTTCATTATACGATGGGTGGTGTATGGGTAGATTATAATTTGATGAGTTCGATTCCCGGATGCTTTGTATTAGGAGAAGCAAATTTCTCTGATCACGGTGCCAATAGGCTAGGAGCTTCTGCATTGATGCAGGGGCTAGCTGATGGATATTTTGTGATCCCCTATACATTGGCTGATTATCTTGCCGATGACATAAGGACAGGCGCCATCCCGACGGATAGTGATGTTTTTGCCAATGCAGAACAGAGTGTACGATCTAGAATTGAGCATTTGATAAATAACGATGGTGACAAGTCAGTGGACCACTTTCATAAGAGACTAGGTATGGTCATGTGGAACAAGGTAGGTATGTCTAGAAATGAAACTGGGCTCAAAGAAGCGATAAAGGAAATAGAGGAGATCAAGAAAGATTTTTGGGAGAATGTATATATCCCAGGAGATGCCAGTTCTCTCAATCCTGAATTAGAAAAAGCGGGTAGGGTAGCTGATTTCCTTGAGCTAGGTCAGTTGATGGCAATGGATGCTCTAGATAGAAATGAATCATGCGGTGGTCATTTTAGAGAGGAATATCGTACAGAAGAAGGTGAGGCAATGAGGAATGACGAAGATTACACTTATGTGGCTGCCTGGGAATATAAAGGCGATGACATCAATGAAGAAATCTTGCATAAGGAAAACCTTGTATTCAACGATATAGAATTGAAAACACGATCATATAAGTAATGGTGTAGTAGTGTATCAGATAACAGTGTATCAGTTAATTAATTGCTAGAGATAGATAATTACGATATGGCTAATTATAAAGAAATGGATGTAGCCATGTCACTTTCAAGAGAAGTGATAGATTTGAGTAAAACCCTTGAGGCAAATGAGCGTATCCAAGGTTTGATGTCAGATGCAAATGAAGTCATAAGGCTTATCAATGGCACTATAAAGTATTTGAGAAAAAATGACGACTGATAACTGATATACTAATAGACTGATACACTAATAAACTGATAACGAATAAAACATGAATCTTACACTTAAAATATGGCGTCAGGCCAATGCAAAAACCAAGGGAGTATTTACTACGTATACATTGAAAGATGTTTCACCCAACAGTTCATTTCTGGAGATGCTTGACATGCTCAACGAGCAGTTGATAGGTGGCAGGAAAGATCCTGTAGCTTTTGACCATGATTGTAGAGAAGGTATTTGTGGTACTTGTTCATTAGTAATTAATGGTCGACCTCATGGCCCTGATGAGTTGATCACCACTTGCCAGTTGCACATGCGTAATTTTAAAGATGGTGACACCATTTATATAGAACCATGGAGGGCTAAGTCCTTTCCTGTAGTTAAGGACCTTATTGTAGACCGCTCACCTTTTGATAGAATAATGGCAGCAGGAGGATTTGTTTCTGTTAATACTTCAGGGAATACACAGGACGCAAATTCCATCCCCATTCCTAAGCACGATGCCGACAAGGCCTTTGATGCGGCGGCTTGTATTGGTTGTGGAGCTTGTGTAGCCGCTTGTCCCAATGCTTCCGCCATGTTGTTTGTCTCAGCTAAAGTTTCACAATTTGAGTTACTTCCTCAAGGCAAAATCGAAGCTAACCACCGAGCAGAGAGAATGGTCTCCGCGATGGATAAAGAAGGATTTGGAAATTGCAGCAATACTGGTGCTTGTGAGGCAGAGTGTCCTAAGGGAATCTCCCTCGAGAATATCGCTAGGATGAATAGGTCCTATATGAGAGCCATGCTTCTAAGCTAGGAGTAGGAGACATGCTTGTTTCGAGGTGGATAGATATAGATTTGTTCTTTTGATTGATAATTTTTAACACGTATAGAACGCTCTTATAAAGAGTATAGATAAACACGTACGAATTCAGAGACAATGGCATTAAATGCTAAGACATTTATTATTCCTTTAAGCCAAGTTGAGTTAATACACTTCCTCTCAATGAGGAAATCTGCGTAGCAGATTCTCTGTCTAGGTGCATGGCATCGTATATGCATATTGAATCACCAGTCGATATATGACCATGGCTATATCCAACATTATAGCTAACAAAGACCAATAATATTATTACAGCTTTCATATCGATTCTATCGTTTAAAGTAACGTCTTTTAACCCGATTTCGTCCGACTCATCACCTTTAGTGTAACTACTTGTTTCGATAAGGAAACTTTTTTGAGATGGCGTTGCTTATCCACTACATCATCTGTCTGACTACTCCAGTCGATGGGATATTTCTTTTGATATGACCACAGGGCCACTCCTTTTTCACTATCAAGTAACTTTGACAAGATCCTTACTTCGCCGCCTTTATCAGCATTCCACGGAAGCTTGATATCAGTTGTATTCATCAGAACTTTAGTAGCAGAATGAATTGCAAAAGACTCATTGTTTGAGAGAAATTGATTCTTGTATAGGTCCACCCTCACCACAGCGTCCACTCCCAATATTGATGAAATTTCTTGGGTAGGTCTTTTGCTTACCTCGAGTGGCGAGATGCCTGCCTTATCAAGCAAGGCATTGGTCATTGATACATCTTGAATGTCTATTCTAATGTGATCGTCATCCATACCTGACTTATCAAGTAACTGGAAATAAAGAGCTTGCTGGAATATGTACGCTTCATCAGTACGGATCTCATCCAGCTCTTCCTCAGTAAGTTTTTCAGGTATCCTACCGGTATAATGATTGTAAAAAGGCAGTACAGCAATGATGCTATGATCAGCTGACAATTCCTCGTATCTGTAAGTGGTGTGTTTTCTGGAACAAGAAGTTAATATCACCAGAATAATTGCAATAGGTATATATCTTTTCATATCAATATAATTTGCTTCAAGTATAAAGGCTGACAACTGCCATATCAAGAAAAGTCACATGCTTTACCAGAAGATTAACGTGATATAACATTTTGGTAAGATTAATAATCAATAAAAATTGGCTAGCTTCATCATCCGATAAATCAAAAAATTATGAAATTCTTCACAGTCTTTTTTCTCATTATTTCAGTTAATCTATATTCTCAAGACTGGGAAAAAGTAGAGATCACGTCAACAAAACTCACTGCCAACATCTACATGCTCACCGGTAGCGGAGGGAATATTGGACTCTTTACTGGCGAGGATGCCAGCTTGATGATCGACAGTCAATATGGTCCTCTCAGTGAAAAGATTAAGAAAGAGATATTAAAGCTGACTGGACAGAAAACAGCCTACCTGGTTAATACTCATTGGCATGGTGACCATACAGGTGGCAATGAAAATTTCAGCAGTGATGGTGCAGTAGTCATAGCCCATGAAAATGTACGGGAAAGGCTTAGCACTGATCAAGTCATGAAGGCATTCAGCAGAGAAGTAAAAGCACATGACGAGGGCTACTGGCCTACTTTTACTTTTGAGGACAATATGAATATTCATCTCAATGGGCAAGATGTAATGCTCATTCATGTGCACAACGCACATACAGATGGCGATGCCTTGGTATACTTTCCATCAGAGAACGTATTACATATGGGAGACTGTTTTTTTAAGGACCGCTTTCCTTTTATTGATCTGGGATCAGGCGGAAGTGTTGGGGGAGTGCTCAAGGCAGTAGAGACCGCTCTCATGCTCTGTGACACAGAGACAAAGATTATCCCAGGTCATGGAAGCCTAGCTTCTAAGTCTGATTTACTTAGATACTACCTTATGATAGTAGAGATGCATGATAGGATCAAGTCAATGATAGGACTAGATAAGAGCATTGAAGAAATCAAAGCCTCGGGTCTTGATAAGGGATATGAAGACTGGGGAACAGGATTTATCAATAGCGAGACATTCATTGATACTATTTGGACAGATTTAGCAGATAAGGAATGATGGATATCCTTCTGAATTTCATGTCAAGTTTGGGGCCTACGATCATCACAATCCTCTTCGTACTCGGCATCTATTATGTAGCTAATTTTCTTCTTTCAAGACAATCCAAAGGCAAGGCTGACTGGTCCATCATCAAGTCACTTATCTTGTTTGCCATAGCTCTGATTGGATTTATTGCCATCATCCTAAGTCTTCCCATGGATCAAGGACTTAAAGGCCAAGTTACAGGTCTCATAGGTATCGTTATTTCTGCTGCCTTGGCGCTTAGTTCGGCCACTTTTATTGGCAATGGCCTAGCTGGTATCATGTTAAGGTCCATCAATAGTTTCAAGCCCGGAGATTTTATCAGGGTCAATGATCACTTCGGAAGGATTACAGAACGAGGGTTGTTTCATACAGAAATCCAAACCGAGAACAGAGACCTTAAGACACTCCCTAATCTATATTTGGCTACCAATCCAGTAAGTGTCACCAGAGCCACCGGCACCTTTATCTCAAGTATGGTTTCTCTGGGATACGACGTCAATCGATTAAAAATAGAGAAGGCCTTACTCCAGGCTGCTCAAGATGCCGATCTCAAGGACCCTTTCGTGAGAATAACAGAACTTGGTGATTATTCAGTCGTATACAAGGTGTACGGAATGCTTGAGGAAATCAAAACCATACTTACTGCCGAGTCAAGATTAAACGTCCTTACTTTAGATGCATTACATGGAGCTGGCATCGAAATCGTGTCTCCTACATTTATGAATCAACGGCAGGTAGGTGAAACCGTATTTATTCCCAAGAAAACCAAGATTAAGGATTCGGAATTACATCATGCCAAACCAGAAGATTTGATTTTTGACAAAGCTGACGAGGCTGAATCTTTGGAAAAACTCAAAGAACGTCAGACTGAAGCTTTAGAAAAAATCAATACTATCGAGAAAGAAATTAAAGACAATGATGACGAAAAACTTGGGTCAGGTCTCGATGAAAAACTTTCAAGAGCCAAAAAAATAATAGAGTATTTACAAGATAGAATCACTCAACGAGAAGAAAATCTCAAAGACAAGGCTTAATGCTCACTGAAACTATAAAAATCAATCTTCAAAACCTGATACACCAGAAACAGTTGTGTATTTAAAACTTAGTTTCTGGTCAGGATAAATGTACTTAAATGCTGATTGTACCATGAGCGTTGCTTCATGGAATCCACAAAGGATTAGCTTGAGTTTACCTGGATAATTATTGATGTCACCTATCGCATAAATGCCTGGAATATTGGTGCTATAGTCTTCTGTATCTACAATGATAGCGCTGCGTTCAATATTCAACCCCCAATCTGCTATAGGTCCAAGCTTGGGCGACAGACCAAAAAGTGGAATGAAGTAATCAGCACCAAGCTCACGTTCTCCGATAGTCTTGTGCTTTACCCTTACACTTTCCAACCTACCATTTCCCGCCACACCTATGGCCTGGGTTTCGGTAAGCAGTTTTATCCGCCCGCCTTCATACAGTTTCATAACCTTGTCCACTGAATCCAGGACTCCTCTAAAACTCGTACGACGATGAACAAGTGTCACCGAGTCTGCTATATCGGCAAGAGCAATCGTCCAGTCTAAGGCCGAATCCCCACCTCCCGCTATGACCAATTTCTTGTTGCGGTACTTCTCAGGGTCCTTAATAATGTAGTCAATACCCTTCCCTTCAAAAGTCTCTATCTCATCTATGGGAGGTTTACGTGGTTCAAAACAGCCCAATCCTCCGGCAATTGCTATTACTGGTGCACGTAGCAATTCCCCACCGTTGGTCTTTACCTCAAAAAGTTTGTCACCAACTTGCCTTACTTCTTCTGCACGCTCTCCAAACGTGAAGCCCGGATTGAATGGAGCAATTTGTTCCATCAAGTTTGCCACCAAATCTCCTGCAAGAATACTTGTATATCCCGGTACATCGTAGATAGGCTTCTTGGGATAAATCTCTGTTAGTTGACCTCCAGCCTCAGGTAATACGTCTAGCAAATGACAACGCAACTTCAACAGTCCTGCTTCAAAAACAGTGAACAAACCACATGGTCCTGCTCCTATAATGACGATATCTGTCTCTATCATTTATTAATGAATTATGCAAATGTGGCAAAGTAATAACTCCTATCATAAGAAAACTACAACTACCTTGTCGCACATCATTGATCAAATACCTAAAGTCCACCTTTTGTTCATGCAAATTTATATCTTGCCTGTATGCTTGTCAAATCCTATTCTAGTTCTGTCCATGGTGTTGAAGCCAAGACAATCACTGTAGAAGTGAATGCAGGTGGCAATGTTGTCGCAGGAAAGAGTTTTTATAACCTAGTAGGACTTCCTGATAATGCCGTAAAGGAAGGGTTCCAACGTATAGAATCTGCCATAAAGAACGTGGGTTATAAAATGATGAGATTAAAACTCGTTGTCAATCTCGCTCCTGCTGACATTAAGAAAGAAGGTTCGGCATATGACCTTCCCATTGCTTTAGGAATATTGGCAGCCACCAAGCAAATAAAAAATGGAATGCTTGGAGACTACATTATCATGGGAGAGCTAGCGCTGGATGGAGCCCTCAGACCTATCAGGGGGGCATTGCCTATTGCCATCCAGGCACGAAAGGAAGGGTACAAAGGCATCATCCTTCCTCATCAAAACGCCAAGGAAGCCGCCATAGTCAATGAACTGGATGTATATGGGGTAAAAAATCTGGTTGAGTCTATCAAAATACTAAATGGAGAAGGAGGGATACCTCCCTTGAAGATGGATACACGAGAAGTTTTTGGCCACAAAGTAGACGACTATGCTGTCGACTTCTCAGATGTCAAAGGTCAAGAGAATATCAAACGAGCAATGGAGCTTTCGGCGGCCGGAGGTCACAACATGATACTAATAGGACCTCCAGGAGCCGGTAAGACTATGCTTGCCCGTAGATTGCCAACTATCTTGCCTCCCCTATCGTTACATGAAGCTCTAGATACTACCAAGATTCACTCTGTAGCTGGGGTGCTGTCGTCAGAGGAAGGTCTCGTGACGGTGCGACCGTTCAGATCACCACACCATACCATCAGTGATGTAGCTTTGGTCGGTGGTGGATCCAATCCTAATCCTGGTGAGATATCACTTGCTCATAATGGAGTCTTATTTCTTGACGAGCTGCCAGAATTTAAGAGGTCTGTGCTTGAAGTCCTTCGTCAGCCTATGGAGGAGAGAAAAGTGACTATCTCACGAGCGAGGATTAGTGTTGATTTTCCATCTAGCTTTATGCTCGTCGCTTCAATGAATCCCTGTCCTTGTGGCTTCTATAACCACCCAGAAAAAGATTGTATGTGCGGTCCTGGTGTAGTGAAGAAATATCTCAATAAAATTTCCGGTCCTCTGCTCGATCGCATTGACTTGCATGTAGAAGTGACTCCAGTATCTGTAGAAGAGTTATCAACGATGGGGTACAAAAGTGAAAGAAGTGATAAGGTCAGATCAAGAGTCATCGAAGCGAGAAAATTACAAGAATCCCGCTTCAAAGAAATAGATGGAATACATTCAAATGCTCAGATGTCAAGCCGTATGGTATCAGATGTATGTAAGCTGGACCAAGCAGGCATCACACTCCTCAAGACTGCTATGAACAAACTTCAATTGTCTGCTCGTGCTTATGATCGAATATTAAAAGTTGCGCGTACGGCTGCTGATCTAGCATCTAGTGACAATATCAAAATAGAGCACCTAGCTGAAGCAATACAATATCGAAGTCTCGATAGAGAAGGCTGGGCAGGATAGTGGTGAAGGGATATTGATTAGGGTTGAGAGTTTAGGGATAAGGGATACGATGATCACTCAGATTCTATAAAATTTCATGATTTTAATATTCAATGGTACAATGTGCAAATAATCTGAAGAAGAGGGTCTTGGAAGCACCTCAGAGAGTGCAACTATATTAGTCAAGAATCCATCGAAAACCCGACCTAGGAGAGATCGAAGTAGTGAGCAGGCAGTGAAATGCATTCCCTACACCGTCATTATGTCTTTCTCCTTGGACTCGATGAGTCCATTTATCTTACTCGCGAAACCGTCGACCAACTTTTGTACTTCCGCTTCTTTCTTTTTACCCAAATCCTCAGGATATCCTTCTTTAACTTCGTTCTTGATGAAGTCCATCAGCTTATGGCGAGCATTTCTAAGACTCACTTTTGCTTCTTCGCCTAGACCTTTAGACTGCTTTACAAGGGACATCCTCCTTTCTTCCGTTAGTGCCGGTATTGATATTCTTACAAATTCCCCATCGTTCATTGGAGTAAGGCCAAGGTTTGCTGCAAAGATAGCTTGCTCTATATTGGCTAATAAAGATTTCTCCCAAGGCTGAATACTTATCGTTTTAGAATCAGGTGCACCGATATTGGCTACCTGACTGAGTGGTGTCGGTGTTCCGTAATAGTCAACCTTGATCCCGTCAAGCATACTAGGTGAAGCTTTTCCTGCTCGTACCTTTTGGAGTTCAACCTTGAGGTGTTCCATGGCATCATCCATATGAGCGATGCCTTTCTTCATATATGTATCAATATCCATACTCATGGTAATTCGCTTTTTTGTGTTCAATAATAACTGCCTAGTCGCTACCCATAAATCGTAATAAGAAATATAAGAAGATCACAAGTGATGCAAGAGCATTAGACACATAAGTCATAGCTGCCCACCAAAGGGCATCCTTGGCACCATCATACTCTGCTCCTTGAGTCACCCCCGTATCATCCAGCCAAACCAAGGCTCTGCGGCTGGCGTCAAACTCCACAGGCAATGTTATCAAGCTAAATAATGCAGTCATCCCAAAAGTCGCAACCAAGATGAGCAACAAGGTCTGACCTCCTATACCCGCACCTAATCCTACTATCATTCCCATAAATAGGAACTGCTGTATTGTAGAGCTAAACTGAACAATGGGCACTAGCTTAGATCTCATGGCAAGCATGTTGTAGGCGGTAGCATGCTGTACTGCATGACCACATTCATGAGCAGATACTGCAGCGGCAGCAATACTTCTTCCCTGAAATACCTGAGGACTAAGCGCTATAGTTTTACTTCTTGGATTATAATGGTCTGTAAGCTTTCCCTTCCCTTGAACAACCTGCACATCATGAATGTCATAATGCCTGAGCATGGCATGTGCCACTTCTTCTCCAGACATACCACTTGCGATGCCTATCTGGCTATATTTCTTAAACTTACTTTTGAGTCTACTGCTGATTAAAAAACCAACCAGCGTAAACAATCCAAGTATTACAAAATAACCCATATCTATATTAATTAATTATGTTATTCAATTGTATTAAATCCCGTATAAGGTATCAATACCTTTGGAATATTAATTCCATTAGCCGTCTGATTGTTCTCAAGGATAGCAGCAAAAATCCTTGCCAATGCAAGAGCACTTCCATTCAGAGTATGAGCCAGATGACTCTTTCCATTATTGTCTTTATATCGTAGTTTCAACCTGTTACTTTGATATGTTTCAAAATTTGAAACAGAACTTACCTCAAGCCATCTTTTTTGCGCTGCCGAAAAAACCTCAAAATCATAGGTCATCGCAGAGGTAAATGTTAAGTCTCCCCCACATAAACGCAAGATACGATATGGCAGTTCCATACTCTCCAACAATCGTGATACATGGGAAACCATCCTATCAAGAACATCGTATGAATTCTCAGGTTTCGTTATCTCTACAATCTCTACTTTATCAAACTGATGTACTCTATTAAGTCCCTTCACATCAGCTCCATATGACCCCGCCTCCCTTCTAAAGCATGGCGTATAAGCTGTCATTTTAACTGGAAAATCACCTTCTTTTAGTAGTACATCTCGATATACATTGGTCACGGGTATTTCTGCTGTAGGTATAAGATAGAGATTGTCTTTCTCACAATAGTACATCTGGCCTTCCTTATCTGGAAGACTCCCTGTACCCATGGCAGAGTCAGCGTTGACGAGAAACGGAGGAATAAATTCCTCGTATCCAGCAGTGATGGCTTCGTCAAGAAAATACTGTATCAGTGCTCTCTGGAGTTTTGCTCCTTTACCTCGATATACCGGAAATCCACTGCCAGTTATTTTGACACCTAGCTTCAAATCTACCAAATTGTACTTTTCCATCAGTTCCCAGTGCGGGAATGCTCCATCAAACAACTCAGGAATATTGTCAGATTGCTCATTGACTATCTCATTGTCCTCCTCACTCGCTCCTTCTTTTACAAGGCTGTGTGGGATATTTGGAATTTGATACAATAAGTCATTTAATGAAGTGATTACGTCACGCATGTGATTCTCATTCTCGCTAGCTTTGGACTTAATTTCCGATACCTGAGCTTTCATCTGATTGGCCTCATCACTTTTGCCACTTTTAAACATCTCTCCTATCTGGGCAGAAAATGACTTTACCTCAGATAATAGTTTATCATTGGCCGCCTGAGTTGACTTTCTTTCATCATCAAGGGAGATGACTTGATCGAGGATGGTTAGATTCTCATCATTCCATCCACGTTTTTTAAGACCTGAAATGACGTTGTCACGATCTTCTCTTATTCTATTTACCTTTAACATAATATCTGCAGGCTATTGAAGAGGGCAAAAATACAGTTTTGATATTCAAATATATAATCGTATTTTTGCGGTGAAATGCACATCTTTTTATAGAGGCAGAGTTTCTTTCTACTTCTATTTCCCACTAAAATTAGTGACATAATCATAAGAAAAGGCATTCAAAATTTTGAATTATTTATTCTTATTTAAATCAATGTGATGTACGACATACTACAGCTAAATGACATGTTGGTTCCTGAATTAAAGGACCTAGCGGAGAAGTTGGAATTAAAGGGATACAAGAAGCTGAGTAAGCAAGATCTTATTTATAAAATTCTTGATCATCAAGCTTTAAGTGATCCTCCTATCAAAGAAAATAAAGCACCGGCTGCTAAAGTGAAACCTGCCAAGAAAGAAGAAGATAGGCCCACGCGATCTCATAACGTGGCTAAAGAAAAAGAAGAACCCAAGAAGACTGAACTCAAGACTGAGCCGAAAGATTTTAAAAAAGAAGAATCCTCCAATGGTAGGGACCACAAAGGACACAGGCATCAAAATGATAGAAGACATTCCAGATCATCTAACAATGACAAGTCAGAGGAGTCAAGAGATACAAGAGATAAGCGTGAGCCTAGAGAACAACGCGAACCAAGACATAGAAAAGAAGAAGTCAAAAAAGAAAGAGCATTTCATGTAGACATTGACGGTATTATTGAGAGTGAAGGTATTCTCGAGATGATGCCTGATGGATATGGGTTCTTAAGGTCTTCTGACTACAATTACTTGACATCACCTGATGACATCTATGTATCTCCTTCACAGGTAAAACTTTTTGGACTCAAGACAGGTGACACCGTTAGAGGAGCCATCAGACCGCCAAAAGAGGGTGAAAAATACTTTGCTCTCCTCAAGGTTTCAAGGATTAACGGACTTAGCCCAGATGAGATAAGAGACAGAGTGCCTTTTAAATATCTTACTCCTTTGTTCCCAGAAGAAAAATTTACGTTGACTTCGCACCCTGTTGGCAAAGATTATGGCAACAGAATGATTGATCTTTTTACGCCGATAGGAAAAGGGCAGCGTGGCCTGATAGTAGCTCAACCAAAGACCGGTAAGACATTTTTACTCAAGGACATCGCCAATGCGATTGCTGACAATCACCCTGATTGCTACCTTCTAGTGTTGCTAATTGATGAGCGACCAGAGGAAGTAACTGATATGAAACGTAGTGTAAAAGCGGAAGTAATTGCATCTACCTTTGATGCTCCGGCTGGGAATCATGTGAGGGTTGCTAATGTCGTATTAGAAAAAGCAAAAAGAATGACCGAGTGCGGACATGATGTAGTCATATTGCTCGATTCTATCACAAGACTTGCCAGAGCTTACAATACTGTATCTCCTACAAGTGGTCGGGTTTTATCGGGTGGTGTGGAAGCCAATGCCTTACATAAGCCTAAGCAATTTTTTGGTGCTGCTAGGAATATTGAAGATGGCGGTTCACTGACTATACTAGCGACGGCCCTTACAGACACTGGATCTAAAATGGATGAAGTCATTTTTGAGGAATTCAAAGGTACTGGTAACATGGAATTACAACTCGAGAGACAACTTGCCAATAAGAGAATGTATCCTGCGATTAACTTGACCAAGTCAAGTACTCGTCGTGAAGAGTTACTTTTGGATAAAGAGACATTGCAGCGTATGTTTATCATGAGAAACCATCTAGCGGATATGAAACCAGTCGAGGCAATGGAATTCTTGAAAAACCAAATGAACGGAACTACAAGTAATGAAGAATTCCTTGTAGCCATGAATGGATAAAAGATTTTGAAATTAGTGTGACAAGTATTAATTTTGCGACACTTTTTAGATAAGGTATACAAATTAAGAAGCTATGAAACGGACATTCCAGCCATCAAGAAGAAAAAGAGCCAACAAACATGGCTTTAGGGAAAGGATGAGTACCAAGAACGGACGCAAGGTACTTGCTCGAAGAAGAGCCAAAGGAAGACACAAATTGACTGTGTCCGACGAACGGAGACTCAAGTAAGAATTAGAATTTAATTCACGGATATATGATTCCGAATCTCCTGACGAGGTTCGGAATTTTTATTTTTAGCCTATGTCTCAACGATTTAAGTTTATCAAAAAAGAAAGACTAAAGAGTAGAAAGTCTATAGAGTCTCTATTTTCATCTGGACGATCTTTGAAAAAGTTTCCCCTCATTCTTATCTATGAGCCTACTATCGCAAAAGAAGAAGGGGTAATTAGATTCGCTGTGAGTGTACCTAAGAAGCGGTTCAAATCCGCAGTCAGGCGAAATCTACTAAAGAGAAGGATTAGAGAAGCATATCGCCTCAACAAGCACCTTATAAATACACCAGACAAGGATTTAAATATAATGTTTGTCTATTATAGTGACAACGTCGCCGAATACGATGTAATTAGCAAATCAATCCTACATCTCATAGGAAAGATAAATGAGGTAATAGGCTGATCAGGTGCACCAAGAACAAAGTTCATTTCATATAAAACTTGATCTTTTTTCCAATCTCTGTGTTATCGAATCTCGCCAATAGCTATGGCTATTCACGAGAACCGCCACCTTGATATTGAAAAAAAATCTACATCGTTTTATACCGTACTAACTTCATTCCTGATGCACTAGTTGGCAACTTCTGAAATATACTTGATGCGGATCATCATGATCTCATCTCTAGATATATCATCTTCTCGTAATTCCTCTTCGGCTACATCGATGCTTTCACTTTCAGAGTCGTTAAAATAATCAAAGACATCTTCGATAACATCCTCGTCTAGGTTCTCCTCCAGGTAGTAGTTAATATTAAGTTTTGTACCTGACTCTACTATGTGATTCATCTCATCCATCAGTTCTGGAAGAGACATTTTTATACTTCGAGCGATATCATCAAATGAGAGTTTTCTGTCGATCCCTTGAATAATAGATACCTTGTTACGCGATTTATCAGCCACCTGCTTGACGACCATGTCCATGGATCTCTCTATATCATTCTCTTCGACATACTCACCTATCAACTCTAAAAAGGGAATTCCATATCGCTCGGCCTTACCCTTACTCACGCCAGATATATTAAGCATATCATCCATGCTTATTGGATAATACGTACACATATCGTTAAGCGAAGGATCCATAAAAATCACCCATGGCTTTACACCATGTTTCTTAGCTTCTGACTTTCTCAAGGCCTTCAACATACTGAGGAGGGTCTGGTCCAATGTTCCTCCTGACCCTGATGCTGACGTAATCACTTCAGCATCCGTAGTGTTATAATTCCTGTTGAGTGGAACTTCTGCAGCATGAGGTTTTTTAATAAACTTCCTACCACGCTCACCTAGTTTCAATACACCATATTGCTCTATCTCTTTATAAAGAAAATCATGGAGTATCGCTTGTCTGAAAAGAGAATACCAGAACAAATCATCTTTATCCTTCCCTTTCCCAAAACATGACAACTTATCATATTGGAAGTCTTCCATCTCCTTTGTCCTCTTCCCTGTCACAAATTCTACTAGTGGTTTTATTGTCTGGCTTTCCTTGGTTTGCTCTACGGCTTTCAAAACCACATGCAGCTCGTCTTTTACTTGGATCCTTTCTTTGGGGTCCTTACAATTGTCACATTTCTTATCGCATCTTTTGTCATCATATGTCTCGCCAAAATAATGTAGCAAGAATTTCCTTCTACATGAGCTGGTCTCAGCGTAACCTATTATTTCCTCCAGCAATTGAGCTCCTAACTCTCTTTCAGATACTGGTTTGTCTCTTAGAAATTTTTCAAGACGTAGGATGTCTTTATGAGAGTAAAAAGCTACACATCGTCCTTCAAGACCATCCCTTCCTGCTCTTCCAGTCTCTTGATAATAATTCTCAATACTTTTAGGAATATCATAGTGTATCACAAATCTGACATCAGGCTTGTCGATTCCCATACCAAAAGCGATGGTCGCAACGATAACATTGATGTCCTCCATTAAGAACTCATCTTGCACTCTGGTACGGGTCTTAGAATCAAGACCAGCATGATATGGGGCTGCTAAGATTCCATTTACTTGGAGTACCTTTGCTATTTCTTCAGTTGCTTTTCTTGACTGAACATACACAATACCAGATTTTCCCTCCATAGAGCGAACAACCTGAACAATCGATTTTATTGCATTTTCTTTAGAGGTTTTTGGCCTGACCTCGTAAAATAGATTAGATCTGTTGAAAGATGAAATGAAGACTCCAGGGTTCTCCATGTTGAGGTTCTTCACTATATCACTCTGAACCTTGGGTGTGGCAGTCGCTGTAAGCGCCATTACCTGAACTCCGTTACCTATGCCCTCAACCATGGTCCTGATACGACGATACTCAGGTCTAAAATCGTGCCCCCACTCAGAGATACAATGAGCCTCATCTACAGCTACAAAAGATATATTGACTGAAGAGAAGAACTCAATGTTTTCCTCTTTTGTAAGAGTCTCGGGAGCTACAAAGAGCAGCTTGGTCTTACCTTTAACGATACATTCTTTGACATGCTTGGTCTGACCTTTATTCAAAGATGAATTTAAAAAGTGTGCTACATCATCATTCTGGCTATAACTTCTTATCGAATCGACCTGATCTTTCATCAATGCGATAAGGGGCGAAATGATAATGGCGGTCCCTTCCATTATAAGCGCAGGTAGCTGATAACAAAGTGACTTACCTCCACCTGTGGGCATGATGACAAAGGTATCCTTCCCTCCCATGACTGATTCAATGATGGCTTCCTGATCTAGTTTAAATTGCTCAAAACCAAAACATTGCTTCAGCGCATCTACCAAGTTAACCTTAGTCTCCAACATTTGTATTTCTCTTCTTCTATTAGCATATAAGGTACGACTTTCACGGATATTTATTGTTCTTTTTAACAATGTATTTCTCTCGCATAAATCACATTGACAAGGGTTTTCCATACATTAGACGATTCAATATTCGTCGATCTAAATTCACCTTCATTGGAATCAAAAACAGACATAATTAAGATCATCCATAGTACCTTGACTGATGAGGCTCAAGCTATCTTAACCTTAAGGGAGCAGTCAAATCCCTATGAAGAGGTTGTCAGCCTAATGTATCAATGTACCGGGCGAATTGTTGTCTCGGGTGTTGGGAAAAGTGCCATCATCGGTAAAAAAATCTCTGCCACCATGAGCTCTACCGGTACGGCATCCATATTTATGCATGCAGGAGATGCTGTCCATGGTGATCTGGGTATGCTCAAGCCTGAAGATGTATTATTATGCATATCCAAGAGTGGAGATACCTCAGAATTTAAAGTAATCATTCCCCTAGCTCATAATAATGGCAACAAAGTCGTCTCTATAGGATCAAGTGAAAAGTCATATATGGCATTACAATCTGACTTTTTCCTTTTCGTACCTATTTCACGTGAAGCTGATCATAATGATCTTGCACCTACAGCAAGTACAACAGCGACATTGGCTCTGGGTGATGCCATCGCTATGGCCCTTGCAGCTTGCAAAGGATTTACCACGGAAAATTTCGCACGTCTTCACCCGGGAGGTAATTTAGGTAAGCAACTTTACCTACGAGTAAGAGATATATTTAATTCCGATGCCAGACCCGTTGTTTCTCAATCCGCAAACCTCAAAGAGGTCCTTATCGAGATTACATCTAACAGGCAAGGAGCGGTCGCTGTTATGGATGGTAATTCTATAGTGGGAATAATAACAGACGGTGATATCCGTCGCATGCTCCAAGATGCGAATACGGATAAAGCAGCCAGAGATATCATGTCAAAAAATCCAAAGACGATCGACATTGATGAATTGGCTGTGGATGCATTGGAGAAGATGCGCCGATCCAATATCACCCAAGTTCTAGTGGTCAGTAAAAGTCAGTACTTAGGTCTAGTCCATATTCACGATATTTTGAGAGAGGGCATTGTGTAGTGAGCCTAAAGTTATTCCAAGGACTGAAACCGCTAGCAAAGAATCAATTGAATCAAAGAACTACACCCAACAGTAAGTACACATTTATATATTTGTGCGTCCATGATAAATACGACAAATCTTACATATCAATATAATGACCAGAATTCATTTGAATTTCCTGTCATGTCATGTAAGGCAAGTGAGACTTCGCTGATATTGGGAAAATCTGGTGTGGGCAAGACAACCCTGTTACACCTTTTGTGTGGACTGATGAAGCCTAATTCTGGAAATATCTATGTCGATGGCAACGATTTGACTGATTTATCTGGTAGCACATTGGATAAATTCAGAGGGGATCACCTAGGAATCGTTTTCCAACGAAACCACTTCATAAGAGCACTCACGGTCATTGATAATTTAATGATAACCCAAAATTTTACAGGAACGAAAGATCGTGCTTTTGCAATGCATCTTTTAGACGAATTATCAATATCGCATAAATCTGGAGAGTTCCCTTATAACTTAAGTGAAGGAGAGAAACAGAGGGTATCTATTGCTCGGGCTCTTGTCAATAAGCCTAAGGTTATACTTGCTGACGAACCCACATCTGCTCTCGATGATGACAACTGTACCAAAGTACTAGGTCTATTAAGACAACAGGCGACAGAGATAGGAGCTGCATTACTTATCGTTACTCATGACACTCGACTCAAGGATATGATAGATCATCAAACAATCCTCAGCTAATGCTCAAACTGGCCTGGCGAAATATAATTACACGTCCCCTCAACTTGATGTTGACGGTAATTCTGTTTGCCTTGGGAATAGGACTGATAAATTTTTTAATGCAGCTCAATGATCAACTCAAAGACAAATTTGATAAAAACTTAGCAGGCATAGATCTGGTTATAGGTGCCAAGGGAAGTCCTTTGCAGATGATCCTTTGCAATATGTACCACATAGACAATCCCACAGGAAACATCAGTATAAAGGAAGCAAAGCCCTTTCTCAAGCCACAGCACCCACTCATCAAAAGTGCTGTTCCTTTGTCATTAGGCGACAGCTATAAGACCCATCGTATTGTAGGCACAAATGATGGCATGCTTGCCCTATACAACGGAGAAATAAATGAAGGTCAGCTCTGGCACCATGATTTGGAGGTTGCAATAGGGAGCGAAGTAGAAAGAAAATTGGGATTGAAGGTCGGTGATCAATTTCACAGCTCTCACGGATTTATGGATGACGACAACCTGGAACATGATCATGCAGCTTTCGTTGTTGTAGGGACTCTAAAACCATCAGGTAGTGTCTTGGATCAACTGATTCTTACAAACACATCAACTATTTGGTCAGTACATGAACATAATGAAGAAACCCATGATCACAGCTATGCTGATCATAATCATGACCATCAACATGATAATAGTAATGTGGACTTACTCAGTCACGAGGACAAGGAGATTACATCGCTACTTATTCAGTTTAAAAACAGAACAAATTTTCAGGCTCTTAACCTTCCTCGTAACATTAATGAGAATACTGATATGCAGGCAGCATCACCAGCTATCGAGATCAACCGCTTGTATGCCATGATGGGAGTCGGGACAGAGGCCTTGAGATACTTAGCTATCCTGATAGCCATCGTATCGGGCTTGAGTATATTCATATCACTTTACAAATCTCTTCGTGAGCGGAGACATGAGATGGCCTTGATGAGGGTTTCTGGTGCCTCCAGAAGTTCACTGTTTGGGCTTATTATATCAGAAGGATTGATTTTGGCATTGATTGGTTTTATAGTTGCCATTCCGCTAAGTTACCTAGCCATGACCGTCATGGGGGGTCATCTGTCTGAGGCATATAGGTACACTTTTGGTGTAGGTAGTCCAGGAAAAAATGAATTATTATTATTAGGACTTAGCCTCTTGATTGGCTTGTTCTCAGCACTTATTCCGGCTATAAAAGCATTCAGTACGGATATTAATAAGGCGCTGTCTGAAGGGTAACGAAGTTTCGCTCATGTAATATACCCAAACTTACAGCTTTACAACAGTATATACATTTACCCTGAGAGCATTTTCGACTTTCAACAAATACACTCCTTCTATTAGATCCGAGGTGTCAACTACACCATCCCTATCCACCATCTTATGTATATGTAACCCATCAAAACGAATTAATTCCACATTGTCTTCAGCCGCGAGACCAACGGTCTGCAGGCGATCCTGAAAAGGATTAGGAAAAAACTTCAATTCACCACGATCAAATTGAACCTGCTTAACATCAGAGACCGACTCCCGTCCATCAAAGTCAACTTGCTTCAATCTATAATAATTGATACCCCGATAGGGTTCCTGATCGATGAATGAATATTCTTTTATCATAGTACTTGTGCCAAGCCCACCGACATCGCCTATGGTCGTCCACTCTCGGCCATTGAAGCTTCGTTGAACGAGAAAACCTTTGTTATTTGTCTGAGAAGCAACCATCCATTTAATTTCTACCTGTCCTTCATTAGCAGTTACATAGAGTGAGATAAGATTGACAGGAAGAACGCCCCCGATATACTGACAGTCTACACCATTTATAACGATGGTTCCTGTAAATAATTTGAAATTGTTGCATCCTCCACTGTTGATTGGGTTTTCATAGATAGCAGTAGTCGTAGTTCCTCCTACAGTCATAGAACTTACTAAATCCTGGCCATCTCCATCAACAAGTATAGACATTGGAAGTTGGGCTGGGGGGGATACCGGAGCAATCCAGCTCAGATTAGTGCATTTACCGTTAGCTGCTATTTCTACACCATTAGGGCATTGAGAGTAAGTAAAATGACAAAGAAACAATAATGCGAATGTAATAAGAGTACGACTTACACGACCCATAAGGCTCGGTAATGAAATTTGAAGTTTCATAACAATAATTTTATTGTTGAGGCTGTTGAATCTTACTAGTAAGAATTTAGCCAAAGCTATAGTAACTCGATCAAAAAGTCTATGTCCAAAATATCTTCTATTCAATTTGTAACAAAATTCGTTTAGATGATTTTGAAGATACTTAGCTTTTATCATATGATGGTTGCCTAATAACCATCTTTTGGCATTACTTATTGCAATATGTACCCATTTAAGAGTAGTAACAGTAGTTTGTCTGCTAGATTTCTGCAGAATATGTACTTCAACATAATCTGCAATATTAACATAACTAGAGCTTTTGTCGCTGAACACGATTGTCTTTGAATCTAGGTTTTGTTCAACTACATTGTCTACTTGCCCTGCTGTGTGATCTTTAAGAACTTTCATTTTAAAATATCTACAGTGTTTTGATTTTTTACCAGTTTCTATGTCTTCTAAGTGTATGGACTCGGCCAATACTGCTACGTTCTTTTTTTATTGAGAACCCCTGCCTCGCTTAGGTTTAGAGTCCATTCTGATACCTGTGGTAAAGTATCCTTCATCAATTTCCAACATTCCTTCTAAGTCATAGATTGAATCTCGACATCCCATAGCAGTCCTAATTTTATGCATCATCACCCATATTGGTCTATAATATCTATGACCCAATTGTCGTTGCATTTCCAGAGCAGATACTCCTTTATTGGACATGCTCATAAAGGCTGCACATAAATACCATTTACGAAATGGCATATAACTATTTTCCATGATCGTGCCGCTGCGAAGTGTGGTTCTGAAACTACATGCCTTACATTGCCATTGACATTTGTTTTTCAACCAATAATGATCAGTACATCCACACTTTTTACAAGCTAATCCTACTTGTTCTCTTTGGAGTTTAAAATGTGTCTTACACGACTGCTCATCCGGAAAACGCTCAACAAAATTTAGTATGTTCATATCAACTTTTTGATACAAAAAAAGACATCCCGTACACCCTATTTGCATTTAGGTATCTTTCCGCTGACTCAATTTTATTACAAATATAAAGGAAAATAATGTCCTAGCAAGTATTTTTAAATTTTTAAACATTATTATTTATGGCTTTGGGTTACGATAATCTACCCTTGCCTTATGAAGTGCGAGTATCTGATGAATTGTCTCTTTCCAAGTAAGTAAGTGGTTATTGAAAAAAATCCCCTCTGAGAAGAAATAATACATCATAAAAACATACGTCTTGGGAGAAAAAGGTATATTTTTAAAATGTATTCATATTGACTTCTTTGTTTTTTTTAATATACTCATAAAATAGGATGAGCACAACAATGACAAGCAATATTAAGGTGATCGTTGATACAATAACTACGACGATCGTTTCATTATTCCAGTCCATATGATTCCTACTATAAAACACAGATACAATGGTATGGGCAACACATACCTTATGGAAAATAATGGATGAGTACCCTCTATACCGGTAAATAGATGACTGATTACCCTAAATGGTATTTTTCCTACAGAGTAAATTAATATGCCAACACTAATCCAAATAAATAATTCTCTTGAAATGACTAGAACCTCATTACTGCGGAGTTTTTCTACCAAGAAAAACATTATGACTGTAATTAGTAACAAGCTTCCAATAACGTAACCATAACCTTGTAATTGTTCGAAGAAATTTTCTACTGATAACCACAATATAATAGAGCTTAGTAGATAAAAAATCCAAAAATACATTGTATACCTTTTTAAATACGCTGATTTTATAAGTGTACAGTAGAGGTAAAAAAGAAGAGAAAACCAACTAATAATATAAACATTGAATAATACCAACAGAAAAAAACTTTTCCCACTAAGAACAGTAATAAAGAGAATAATAAGAAATATTCTCTCCGATCAATTTGTGAACGGAGCCGTAATATAGCATTAAGAAATTTCTCGTAAGTGTACAGTAGAGGTAAAAAAGAAGAGAAAACCAACTAATAATATAAACATTGAATAATACACTGCTATTAGCAACAGAAAAAAACTTCCTCAGCGCCATTCCCACTCCTTCAGCAAGAACAGTAATAAAGAGAATAATAAGAAATATTCTCTCCGAATGAGTCAATTTGTGAACGGAGCCGTAATATAGCATTAAGGCAAATGATATAACTTCTAAAATAAAAATACTGTCTCGTAAGTAATTCATTGAATATTAAAGTAAGTTAGACCTTAAACATTACTTGGAAATATTTTTTAAAAGTGTGGCTTAAACATCTCAATTTTTATTGGTCTCAGTTAAAGGTTTAAAACCTCGCACTTTAGTGCGAAAAATTTATTAGAATTATCTTTGTGAAAAAACAAAGATGTCAGACTATCGAACGGGTTCACATACAAAGACGAGATTGACAATACATCGTGGTGTGGGTTACAAAATATCGTTATCCAGTCCTTAAAGGAGAAGTTCAAAAGCGTTGTCGAGCGTTACTAATTCAAGATTGTGATGCATTGGACATCAAAATTTTGAAAGGAGTAGTGAGTAAAGATCATGTCCACATGCATATAGAAATTCCTCCAAAGTTGTCAACTAGTGAAATCATGAAACAACTGAAAGGAAGAAGTTCTCGACTTTTGCAAAAAGAGTATCCCAAATTAAAAAAACGGTATTGGGGACAACGATTTTGGGCAAAAGGCTTTGGTGCATTTAGCACAGGAAATATTACCGAAGAAATGGTTCAAGAATATATTGAACACCATCGGAAACCATCGAATAAAGATCGAGACAACTTTTTTCTCGAATAATTTAAACTCCGACTTTTAGTCGGACTATATTTCAACCCACCTACTTTCAGTAGGTGGTAGTTTAGTTGATGTAGAGTATCGTACTCTTAGAGTTGTTCTAGGTACCGATTTTTACTTGTATCGGGATTTATATCGTTAATTATAGATACTCGCTTTATTTTACACCTTAGTCAAAGGTGGCACTTACTCCGGGAGGTGGCACAGCTTGAGACTCATCTAAAATGCTATTTACTTCTCCTTGGACAGGCAGATTACCTAGTACAGATTCGATCTTGACCCAAGCTAACCTACCACCGTTGTTTGTTATAATGAAGGATTTGTTTTCTGCATCATTTATCGTAGGGGTTATAAAAACGGTTTCTCTTCCCGCAGAACCATGCGCACTTCCAGAAGGATGAGAACCAAAATATATTCTCACTCCAGAGGGATTCACACCGGTTTGAGTTTTCATTATATCAATAAACGTTAAATATGACCTTAAAGAATCAAGTGAAACAAAAACGCATTTAGTTGATACAGGTCCAGAAGAGTGATTTGTATGATAATCATCAAAAAGCACCTTGGCTTGTTTGAGATCAATCATATGATTATCAAGGCTTTGGAGCTGTCTTGGTGAAAAATGTTGCCGGGTTATTTGGTCTACAATAAAACTCATTCTATGATATTTTTAATAGTTAGTAAAAGCCGACGTGAGTGTCGGGTGACGATCAAAAATGGGAAATTATATTGAGAAATAGTCGCTCTTTTAATAAAAAGGGTAATAATCCCCCCTATGTGTAGGGGGAAATGGCCCCTGATAATTAGGGTTTCCTCAGACCTTTGTACGTGTCTGAGGAAACCCTAATTAAAAACATAGATCATGTTACGTCACTTTTGTACAGAAACAGTTCCAAAAGTGGAGCTTACATTATTATAAACGTAATTGATACAGCTAACCAATATTGAAGGATTTGATTTTGACTTTTCTTTTAACGACTATGTTGGCACATATTTGGGCACTGCAACCTTTAATGGAAATACAATTGATTCTAAAATATCCATTTCGGAAGATGCAATTGATGCGATGAAATACGAGGTAATTTCATATAAAGGAAGCCAGTTGATTAAAACACATAACGCTATTACAGGAAGTGCGATGTATTATCATGATATTTCTTCCTTGGATGGCAAAGTAACCGCTGAAGCTTCTTACACACCGGAAAGCGATAGGTTTGGTCTACAGGTTCATGATTATTCATTGAATGATGTCAGCTATGATGACATATTGAATTATTACACCTCCACTATATCCAGTAGAATATGCATACCTTGTGTTTTTGCTATAGCAGCAGCCGCTACTGCAATAACGTGTGGAGTTATAAATGCCATTGAAGCAGATCACTGTACTGATGCCTTTGAGGCCGCATGTGGAGACGGAGGAAGTTCTTGTTGCTCTATGGAATTTGAGGGAGGTCACTGCGGAGGAGGTGATTGTAATATAGATTGTTAACCATGAGATTTTTATCAAATTCTTTACTCAGCGTAATTTTACCATATTTCGTGGCTACGATTCTATTGCCGTTGTATATTTCTGTGAAAATAGATTTGAACCCAGGTATCTGTATGTTAGCGGCTGTAATTTTGCTTCACCCGCTCTGGTTGTTTTTGGTAAACAAGGGCTTTGTTGCATGAATGGATGATAAAAGAGATGGAGATAGTATCTTTGAGAGACCAACCTTACAAAGCAAGACACATGACAAAGCAAGAAACTAAGGTTGGGGAAAAGCAAAAAAAGCAGAAGAAAAACAAGTATAAGATCACAAACTGGAGAGATTACAACAGGAGCCTTGCAAAGCGAGGCGACATTACAATATGGTTTGATGAAGACTTATTAAGGTGCTGGTATTACCAGGGTCCTAATCAAAAAGGAGCCCAGTATAAATATTCACAACAATGCATGAGGAGCTTGCTACAGCTCAAAGTAGTATTTGGGTTGAAGTACCGACAATTAGGGGGATTCGCCAGCTCCTTATTGGGAATAATGGGCATAGAAATAAGAGTTCCGAGCTATTGACTAAATAAGTCGTAGAGCAAAACAAGTGGAAGTAAAAATGGGTGTTCCCAAAACAAAGGGGCCCATGTTTATAGTATTAGATTCAACGGGACTCAAGGTATATGGAGAAGGGGAATGGAAGGTACGTAAACATAGGTATAATAAGCGCTGGACATGGCGTAAGCTACATTTGGGAGTAGATGAAAAGACCGGAATAATACACGCACAGGTACTGACAAAAAACAGCAAAGGAGATGGAGATGCTCAGCAGGTTCCACAATTATTGGATCAGGTAAAAAGTCCTATTGACCGCTTTGGAGCAGATGGAGCCTATGACACATATGAAATATGGGAAATGCTCAAGGAAAAACAGATAGAGGGGGTAATACCTCCACAAGAAAATGCAATGTACTGGGTAGATGAAAATGACGAGTTACTGGATCTTGATCGCAACGAGATCATAAAGGAAATAGAAAAGAAAGGCCGAAAGAAATGGAAGGAGCAAAGTGGATACGACAGCCGGAATTTATCAGAAACAGCAATGTTTCGATTCAAGACAATATTTGGCCCACAGCTATATTCTCGACGATTTGAAACCCAGCAAAGTGAAGTTGCAATAAAAATAGCTTGCTTAAATATAATGACAGGCCTTGGTATGCCTGTTTGTAAAAAGGTGGCTTAAACCTATAGCTATTAAGCCATAGCTATGCTTTTTTTTGATGACTTATTCATGCAACAAAGCCGTAAACAAGTGGAAAAGAAATGCTAAGAAGCATGGATTTAGCGATGAAGAAATTTTCAGAACATCTGAAAAGCATTTCTTGAAATGCTAAAATATTGAAGATATGTATTATGAAGTAAAAGGGGCAGACAGCCCCTTTTATTCTTTTGGCTGTAAACTGTCATCTCGACCCCGATAACTATCGGGAACTGTCATCTCGACCCTGTGGAGAGATATTCATTTGTACTGGTCGTCTTGATACTTACAATCTTGATACTAATCACTAAAACTTCTTATTCTTCTCCAGCACTTCCATGACCAGCTCCCATAAATGCTCGTAAGGGATGACCTCTATCTCTGTAGATTGCTCAGATATCTCCATAGGAGTAGACACTAGCTTTTCATGATAGCGTTTCACGTATCGCTCTACACGTATGGGGTGGTACTCGGCCTCGGGCAGTATCATGAGCATCTTGATGAAGGCATTGGATCGGAGAGTTTGATCCTTCTTCAGGTAGCGGTGGCAGTATAGGTTGAGCGCATTCAGCCGCTCAGTAATCTCATCGTATTTCTTATCCTGAATGAGGAAAAGCAGTTGTATGATCAGGATGGAAATGTTTCTGCCACGCTTGTCTTTTGAGAAGGTAGGTAAATCATTAAGGAAGCGAGACAATCTGAATTTTCTAGGTTTCTTCTCGGCAGTTGATTTATCAGGATCTATCTTGCCCAGCCTAATGAGGAAATGAATATAAGCTTCCTTGATCAGCCATTGTTCGCGGAAGATAGGCATGAGTTTTTTGAAATGACGAGTAGCAGTGATGCCTTCTACAAAAATTTCATAAGCTTCCTGGTACTTGTGTTGTAGGATGAGGGAAAGGAATAGATAGTAGCGGACATGGAACCAGTTTAGGGTTCCAAAAGTAAGTGGCATTTTGTAACAGTGTCTGAATGCCTCTTCCGCTTTTCTGAAATTTGCTTGAATAATTTGTGCAAGACCTAATCTCAACCAAAAATTGAATTCAGCCATGGGAAGAAACCCATGTTTTGTACTAAAGAAACTAATAGCTTCTTCGCATACCTTGATTATTTCATTTGGTTCTTTTTTAATTAAATAATAGAAGTAAAGAGCACTGTAAAAATAGAATGTAAAATAGTAACTATTGACGTTAACGTTGTTCTTCTTTAATAAGATTAGCTTGGAAAAAAAATCTTCAAGAGAACTGTCCTTATGAACCCCTTTCGAATAGAGATACTTTGCAACGAAATAGATATAAATGGCATCAGCTTCTGATTCTGCAATCAGAGTCCTTTTATATTGATTAAATAATACATCATACTGGGCGACCCTGTTACTATCTCTGTCAAAAATTTGGTAATGCCTTAACAATTCCCTACTTAATGACATTACTATTAGACTTATATCGAATTTCAAAGCTTTACGCAAAGTAGCTTCGGCAAGCTCGATAGCTGCTATTCTTTGTAATCTCTCAAGAAGTATTTGAACCGCTGCGAAATTCTTATAACAGTTATGGATCTCAATTTGATACTCTGACTTAGCATATGAAGAAATATCAATAAAGAACAATGTATTAATCAATCGTGTTTTTAAACGAGCTTTTAGTTTATTATATGATTTGGTTTTATTCCCCCCATATCCTAAGAACTTTATTGCTTCCTGATCTGATTTGATCTTATTCGTTCTTACTGCATCATACAATCTAAAAAACTTAGAGTTGGACTCACTTTGATCAGGAATAATCTGAATTTGACCTATTTTTTGTCCCGAGATTAGTTTAATTAAAGGCACCAATGTTCTCATACTCTCTTTCTTAAAGCATTCACCATAAATGTTATATACATATATCTCTTTAATTATTTATTTAATAAGGCTGTCTCCATGTCCGTAAAACTGTAATATGATAATAAATTTCTACGTATCATCTTTACATAGTCATTATTATTAGACTTAGAGTAAAGACATTAGAGTTCTTATATTACTGTATATCATAGTATTATGTTATATTAGTAGGTAAAAATATACAATAAGGCATGTCTCTAAGTATGCATAATTGACATGGTTTTTTTGTGTTGGTCTTTATAGTTTTATGGTGTTAAACGTAAGCACTAATTTATTTTACATCTAAAAAATAAAGAACAACATGGAATTACTGATAATGATAATAGGAGCACTAGGAATCATTGGAGAAGATGGAGGTTTCTAGCAAAGTGATAATCCCACGAAAGATATCTACAATTGATCTAATCCCCCCTAACGGTGAAACAACAAATAAGGGTGTTAGTATGAAAGCGCTGTACTTCCTGGTACGGCGCTTTCTGTTTTACGATTCGATATAGTAATCCAAATAACAATATGGGAATCCATATTATCTACATCAAGGAATTCAATTCTCTGATCTAAGTGTGTATAACACATTGCAGAATTCTCTTTTACTTCCGCGTCCCATCATGAAAATTAAGAACCTCACACACCCTAGCCCTAAAGGGAATCCACCCATCACTAAAAATTGACGTAGATAATTTGGATCGTTTTACGCAAAAAACAAAAATACATAAAGAGTGTGTTATGTATAAAACACTTTTCTACAACTCCTCCTTCAGATACCTGGCGGTATGACTCTTTTTTGACTTGACTAGCTTCTCCGGTGTTCCCTCAAATAATATCTTCCCTCCAAGACGACCTCCTTCGGGACCAAGGTCGATCACATGATCAGCTACTTTGATGACATCCAGGTTATGCTCTATAATGATGACCGTGTTTCCTTTGTTTACAAGTTTGTCGATGACTACCAGCAGGTGTTTGATGTCTTCAAAGTGGAGTCCTGTCGTGGGCTCATCGAGGATGTATAAGGTCTTTCCCGTGTCTCGCTTTGACAACTCCTCGGAAAGCTTGACCCGCTGAGCCTCGCCACCAGACAGAGTTGTCGCCTGCTGACCTAGAGTAATATACCCTAGCCCAACATCGTCGAGGGTTTTAAGCTTGCGAAAAATAGAAGGTATATGCTTAAAAAACTCAACAGCTTCTTCTACGGTCATGTTGAGCACATCAGAGATATTCTTTCCTTTATAGTGTATCTCCAATGTCTGCCTGTTAAATCGCTGTCCCATGCACTGTTCACAGTCGACCAGCACATTGGGCAGGAAATTCATCTCGATGACTTTCTTGCCAGCTCCATTACACGTCTCACATCTACCACCTTTGACGTTGAAAGAAAAACGACCAGGTTTATAGCCTCTGATCTTCGATTCCGGTAAGGCAGTAAATATTTTTCTGATGTCCGAAAACACTCCTGTGTAAGTAGCTGGATTTGACCGTGGCGTCCTCCCGATGGCTGACTGGTCTATCTCTATAATCTTGTCGATATGTTCTATTCCTTCAATAGAATCATAAGGAAGAGGTCGGTCGCTAGCCCTGTTGATCGCATTCCTCAATATAGGATACAGCGTCTCATTGATCAATGACGATTTTCCACTCCCTGATACTCCGGTGACACATACCAACTTACCCAACGGAACATTCAAGTCTACATTCTTCAGATTGTGCCCAGAAGCTCCATATAATCTGATGAACTTTCCTGAGCCTTCTCTTCTAGTCTCTGGAACTTCTATTTTTAGTTTGTGTGCTAAGTAGGCAGCTGTTATACCTCCATTCTTCTTAAAAGTCTTAGGGTCACCCATGGCTACCACCTCTCCACCATGCTTTCCTGCTCCAGGCCCTAAGTCGATGATGTAGTCGGAAAAGAGCATGATGTCTTTATCATGTTCTACGACCAACACAGTATTTCCAATTTCTGTGAGATGCTTAAGTGCCTCTATCAGTCTGTGATTGTCGCGCTGATGAAGTCCTATGGATGGTTCATCCATGATGTAGGTAATGCCTGTCAATTGCGATCCGATCTGTGTAGCCAATCTAGTACGCTGCGATTCTCCTCCTGAGAGGGTACGCGTCGGTCTGTTGAGACTCAGGTAATCTAGTCCTACATCCAGAAGAAATTCAAGACGCATCATGATCTCTTTAATGACCTCATGCGCGATTTCGTTTTGCTTTTTATTCAGTATCTTATGAAGGCCAGAAAACCAGTCATGCAACTGATCCAGGTCCATCTCAGCCAGCTCACCGATGTGATTTTCACCTAGCTTAAAATGTAAGGATTCTTTTTTTAGGCGATATCCTTGGCAATCGGGACAAGTGACGATGGTCATGAATTCCTCGGCCCATTTGCGGATCTTATCAGATGTCGTATCCCGATACCATCGCTCAAGCATTTTGATCAACCCCTCATACGCCAGATTGTAGTTATAATCATGCTTACCATAGCTGATCTCCACTTCATAGGAGTCATCTCCGCCATATAATACGGTTTGAAGGGCATCAGAAGGAATGTCCTTGACAGGTGTATCAAAGTCAAATTTATATTTCTTGGCAATGGCACGCAATTGCTTGAAAGTCATATTGTCTCTCACTGCCCCAAACGGCTTTATACCTTCTAAAGTAATGCTCTTCGTATCGTCAGGAATAACCTTCTCAATATCAGCAGTATGAAGCTTTCCCAGGCCCTTACATGCAGCACAAGTACCATAAGGAGAGTTGAAAGAAAAGGAATTGGGGGAAGGCTCCTCATAAGATAATCCGGTTTCAGCGTCCATCAACTTTTTACTGAATGGTCTTATCTCATTGTCATCATAATCGAGGATGAGTAGAAAATCTTGGCTCAACTTCAACGCTGTCTGAACAGATGAGGTAAGTCGATCTTTCTTATTTCCTTGGATATGTATACGATCTACAACGGCTTCAATATCGTGCACCTTATATCTATCAACTTTATACCTAGGCTTGAGATCAACGATTTTACCATCTACACGCACCTTGGTGTATCCTTTCTTTCTTATCTGCTCAAAGAGCTCTCTGTAGTGTCCTTTCCGCGATCTGACGAGAGGAGAGAGAATGGCTATCTTTTTCCCTTGATAATCAGCGGCTACATGAGTGATGATCTGCTCTTCAGTGTAGCGGGTCATCCGTTTACCTGTATTCATGGAGTACGCATCTCCAACTCGAGCAAATAGTAATCTCAAAAAATCATATATCTCGGTTGTCGTACCTACGGTCGATCTGGGGTTCCATCCTGTAGTTTTCTGCTCGATGGAAATGACGGGACTGAGTCCATTTATTTTCTCCACTTCAGGACGGTCCATTTTACCTAGAAATTGTCGTGCATAGGCAGAGAAAGTTTCCATGTACCTTCGCTGACCTTCTGCATAAATGGTATCAAATGCAAGCGATGATTTACCACTACCTGATATACCGGTAATGACGACCAATTTGTTGCGTGGTATTTTTAGGTCTATGTTCTTCAGGTTGTTTTCCTGAGCACCTATTATTTCCAAAAAATCAGTGTCCTGATTATGAGTCATAAAGTGTTACAAATTGAGATAAAGAGTAAAGGTATTATGAATTAGATGAATATGAGAAGACTATAAAGGAAATACTTAAAACATACTCCACCGTATATTACATATTAAAAGCTTTAAAGTTTGTTTAATACAACTCTAAACAATATTTAGACATCAAAATATCGTTCACTTGGAACAAAAGAATTATAGTCTCATGAAACGAGCATGATATTTATTAATCATAATTCACACGCAAGGGCATGATTAAAAAATATTGTGCGAGAGCGCAGCGGTTACATCTGTGCAGAAATTTTTCTGCATTATGCGAAGTTGCAGAAAGATTTTAAACATATGAAAATGAATATCATATTAATAGTCATGCTATTTTCTACCTATGCTCTTAGTCAGTCAGTGAGTTATAATTTTGAAGAGAGCATAAGCTTGGCAAAAGAAATAGATGGCAACGTACTTATGGTTTTCTCAGGATCAGACTGGTGTAAACCATGCATTCATTTCAAGCAGTCTGTCCTTGAGTCAGATGAGTTTAAATCATATGCGCAAGACAAAATGGTAGTCCTCGAATTGGATTTTCCTTATAAGAAAAAGAATAAACTTGATAAAGAGCAATTGCAACACAATGAAAGAATGGCAGAAAAGTATAATATCGAAGGATCTTTTCCCAAAATTCTGCTATTCGATGTCGACTCTAAATTGCTAGGGCATCTCGAATACAAGAAAAATATGCTGGTTAGCGAATTTATTGATTCTCTTAACGAGACTACCAAGTAAGATATGCAGACTATCGTAAGTGATCGAGTACTCAAGGCACATCACTTTCCATGTAAATTAATGGGTTGTGGATTTGTGATTTCCGCTATAGACGGAGACCCACAAAAAGCATGGGATGGGATAAGGGCTGGAGTCGGAGAAATCGAAAGGATCGAGCGGCTAATATCTTCATGGCAAGACGACTCAGAAACCAGCAGCATTAATAAGGCAGCAGGAATATCATCAATTGTCGTAAGTAAGGAGTTATATGGACTGATCGAGAGAAGTCTTAAGGTTTCTGATTTGACAGCGGGAGCATTCGATATTTCAGGCACCCTGGCTCGCGATTACTGGAATTTCAACCAACAGGAAGGTCGGTTTTTATCTCAAGAAGAAATACATGAGCTAAGAGGTCTCATTGACTATAGAAACATACATCTCGATAGAGATCAATGTTCTGTTTATCTATCTCGAAAAGGAATGAAGATAGGATTTGGAGGAATAGGTAAGGGATATGCTGCCAGGAGAGCTGCTGAAGTCATGAAGGAGATAGGTATTGTAAGTGGATTGATCAATGCGTCCGGAGACTTGATGAGTTGGGGAGATCCGCTAGGTAATAAAACATGGAAAATTAATATTCCAGATCCCCACGACCGCACTCATATTTTGCTTAATTTTTCCATCCCTGAGGGTTCTGTCGTAACATCAGGAAACTTTGAAAACTACACTCTGATTGATGGTGAGAAGTACTCTCACATAGTAGATCCTCGAACGGCATTGCCAGTAAAAGACATTAAGAACGTGTCAGTTGTGTGTGTTGATTCTGAGTTTGCTGATGCAATGGCTACTGCGATTTCTGTAATGGGGGTAAATGATGGACTGTCTATTGTCAATAGACTTAATGGTATTGAATGTACCATAACCGACAGCCATGACCAGACATTTTATTCTGATCATTTTAATAAGTTAATACATGTATAGAAAGAAGGTTGGTATTATCCTACTGGTTTTTGTCGTATTGAGTACGTATTCGTGCAGCAGTGTAAAAGGCTATCAAAAGATGTTTCTCAATGACCCGTGTATGGCGCTTGAAGCAAACAAGCTAGATTTTTTTGAAACAAATTTTCAAACTTACCGTGAAGGTGCCTCTGGAGCTAATGGAGGTAAAGTAGGAGGAGGTTGCGGATGCAATTAGTAATATTTTCAATAGTTTTTGTCATTTTAGTCTGGACTCAAGACGTAAAGGCCCAAATAAAAAGTATTGCTAACACTGGCGATGCCGATCGATCTTATGGTGATACAACCGAGGTGAGTGCCAATACATACGTCAAACCGGATTGGAAAACCATAGACATCAATTTCCTTAGTAGCTACTACTCACAGGATGGCAACAATGGTGCAGTCACTGGAGGTATAGGGTCAGAAGCCCTGACAGATTTTACTCAGAAAATTTCAGCTTCCATACCGCTGAAAGAAACGACAACTCTCAATGCAGATGTTGGTTACGATTATTACTCATCAGAATCGACGGATAATATAGATAATATACCTTCATCTGATTCGAGTTCGGATGTAAGAGTTCACAGCAACCTGGGCATAGAATACGCATTAAGTGATCAAAAGCGTCTTGGCTTCAGAGTGGGAGGGAGCTCCGAGTACGACTACTTTTCGATAAATGGAGGAATGACTTTTGAGCTTGAGTCAAAAGATCGCAATACATCATTTCAGCTTGGTGCTCAGGCATTCTTTGATGATTGGACACCGTACTATCCTGCAGAGTTAAGAGGAAAAGTTGCCGTTCCTACAACCAAAAGGAGGTCCTACAATGCCTCTATTGTCCTGTCAAAGGTTATAAATAGGCGAATGCAAGTCAGCTTTCAGTTAGAGGGAATTTATATGGAAGGCTTGTTGTCGACTCCATTTCATAGGGTATACTTTGTAGATCAAGATCAGGCAGGATTAGAAAACTTACCAGGGAAAAGACTAAAAGTACCTTTGGGAATAAGAGTAAACAACCACCTCACCGAATACTTAATCTCAAGACTATACTATCGATATTATTGGGATGACTGGGGCATACGTGCACATACATTCAGTGCAGAGCTCCCTGTTAAAGTCACTCGATTTTTTACGCTTTACCCATACTATAGGTACAATACTCAAAATGGTGCCGACTACTTCAGACCATATAAAGAACACAGTGCTTCTGAGGAGTTCTATACCTCGGATTATGATTTATCACCAGCGGATAGTCATACGTTTGGAATTGGAGTATTATATGGTCCTCCCGATGGGTTGGCTAGAATGAAACTTCCTCTTACAAAAAACACAAATCTTATGGTCAAGGGTGTTGAGTTTAAATATGGACGCTACAGCAGAAGCACAGGACTCAAGGGGTATATCGCTAGTGTGGGTGTAAATTTTAGCTTATAGCTCGATGGTTATAATGGTTCGGAGGTCTGACGAGCTAATTGGTTAAATCATTGTAATGATCTGTTCTATCAGATTGGTGAGCTTTGGGCTTGCCCGATTTACCACTTCAATTACTTCCTCTACCGTTGTTTCCGACAATAGATCAACAGGATAACACACATTAGATACGACTGATAACGCTAGTACACTTAAGCCGCATTGCCTTGCTACTATTACCTCAGGCACAGTTGACATACCCACGAGATCGGCACCTATGTGATGCAGGTAGTTGTATTCAGCAGGAGTCTCCAGACTTGGACCCTGAAGACAAGCATAGACTCCTTCAAGACTAGGGTATCCTGATTTCTTGAGTGTGGTCAAAGCAAGTGCTTTTAGTTCGCTGTCGTATGCTTTAAGCAGATCTGGAAATCTGGGACCCAAGCGGTCGTCGTTTATTCCTCGCAAAGGATTCTCTGGTTGAAGGTTTATGTGGTCACTTATGACAACCATATCGCCTTCTCTATAGCCTTCATTCAATCCACCAGCAGCATTGGTGATGATAAGAGTCTTTACACCCAGTTGCTTTAGCACCCTTATGGGATACGTTATTTCTGAGCCATTATATCCCTCATAATAATGAAATCGACCATTTAGTACAAAGGCCGATTTCCCTCCTATTTCTTCAATTGAAATATAGCCATTATGTGATCTTACCGTGCTTTGTGGCATATGTGGAATGTCCTGATAGTTGACCCTAAGCTGACTTTGAGAACCAAAGGAAACTCCAGTGCCCGTAACAATAGCTATATCTGCCTTGCCGACTATACGCTTCTGAACATAGGAGACACTCTCTTGTATTTTATTGTGAAGATCCTTCATCAATCAACTACCATTGCTGTTGAATCCAATTGTTGCTGGATAATATTTTCTGGTAATTCGCGGTACTCATATTGCTGATTCCTTAGTCTGGGTGTAAATCCTGCTTCTCTGATAGATTGTTGGATCCCTTGGGATGTAAACCGAAATGGAGCTCCAGCCGCCGATACTACATTTTCCTCTATCATGATGCTACCGAAGTCATTGGCTCCGGCATGAAGACATATCTGGGCTGTTTTTTTTCCAACCGTCAACCAGGACGCCTGAATATTGATGATGTTGGGCAACATTATCCTACTCATGGCTATCATTCTGATATATTCATCAGGAGTACACGTATTTCGTGCCCTTTTTAATTTTTTGAGGATAGTGTCTTTATCCATAAATGGCCATGGAATGAATGCTAGAAACCCCTTGGCATGATCAGGTTTCATGTCTTGTATCTCCCTTAGCCATATGAAATGTTCCATCCTTTCTTCATTGGTCTCAATATGACCAAACATCATTGTGGCAGAAGTTGTCATATCCAATGTGTGTGCTACCCGCATAATCTCTAGCCACTCTTTACCACCGCATTTCCCTTTGGAGATAAGTCTTCTCACGCGGTCATTGAGAATTTCTGCCCCAGCACCCGGGAGTGAGTCAAGACCGGCTTTTTTTAATTCGGACAGAACTTCATAATGGTTGGATAGTTCTAGCTTTGTAATATGAGCTATTTCCGGTGGTCCTAGTGCATGCAATTTAAGGGTAGGAAACAGACGCTTCAATTCTTTAAATAGATCACAATAATACTTGAGTCCAAGGTCAGGATGATGCCCCCCTTGAAGTAGCAGTTGCTCACCACCGAATTCAAATGTTTCCTTGATTTTCTGCTTATACTCTTCGATGGATGTTACATAAGATTCTTCGTGTCCAGGTCTACGATAAAAATTACAAAACTTGCAATTGGCTATGCATACATTTGTCGTATTTGAATTGCGATCAATGATCCAGGTAACCTCTTTTTTGGGTACGTGATTAAATCTCATTTTATTGCCAATATGCATGAGGTCGGTAGTCAATGCATTTTCAAAAAGAAATACTCCTTCTTCCTTATCGAGATACTCCGCTTGAGATGCACTATGTAATAGATCTTTAAGATTCATGGTATTATATTAATAGCACCCTTGTTGAATGCTGAATGCACCGTCAAATTTAGGATTTTGTGAATTTTCCATTAACTTTGCACCAGAATTTGACAAGAGAGGGAACAGTGATTGTTCCCTCTCTTGTTTTAAATGGTATAGAATTGAGTAACAAAGAAATAGAGAGTTTAGTTGAAGAAATAATAGGTAAGCTTGGATTCGATGATCTATTTTTAGTTGACACAAAGGTAGCGGGAAATAAGATTGAAGTTTTTTTGGATAGTGATGATGCTGTGACCTTTGAAAAATGTAGAAAAGTATCTCGTGCATTAGAAGCCATTTTTGATGAAGATGGACGATATGGGGAGAAGTATGCTCTTGACGTTTCATCGGCTGGTATTGGAACACCATTGAAGCTAATAAGACAGTATAAAAAGAATATAGGTAGGAGCATTTTGATTAATACTGAAGATGGGGAATCGATAAAAGGAAAACTTGAATCTGTATCCGACTCTCTGGTCAATGTGAGTGTCGAGGAAAAACAAGGTAAAAAGAAAGTAGAAGTGTCGAAAGAGATCGAGATTGTTAATATAAAAACTGCTAGAATAGAGATTAAATTTTAAATCTGATGACATAGGTAAATATCTATAATCTGATGATGTAAATACAAAATATTATTATGCATGAACTTGGTTGAATCATTTTCGGAATTTAAAGCTGGCAAGAACATAGATCGCCCCACAATGGTGAGGGTATTGGAAGATGTGTTCAGGACATTGATCCGAAAAAAATACGGCTCCGATGAAAATTTTGATGTCATCGTAAATACTCAGAATGGAGACCTCGAAATGTGGAGGGTGAGAGAAATTGTCTCTGACGGTGAGGTGACGGATGAGAGAAGTCAGATATCTATTTCTGAAGCACAATCTATAGACGATGATTATGAAATAGGTGAAGAATGTTATGAACAGTTAGAGCTTGAAGATTTTGGGCGACGAGCTATCATGGCAGCCAGACAAACTCTTGTTTCAAGAATTATGGAACTAGAAAAAGATGAGATCTACAAGCGTTACATGGATCGAATAGGAGAGATAGTATTGGGAGAGGTGCATCAGATATTGAAAAGGGAAGTATTGATCTTGGATGATGTTACCGGGAATGAATTGGTACTTCCTCGTAACGACATGATCAGAGGTGATTTTTTCAGAAAAGGAGACATGATCAGAGGTGTGATCAAGAGAGTGGAAATGCGTAATAATAATCCGGTCGTCCTTGTATCTCGTACGGAAAGTATTTTTCTAGAGAAACTGCTTGAACAAGAGGTTCCGGAAATAGAAGATGGATTGATTACGGTGAAGAAGATCGTGAGAATACCTGGAGAGAGAGCCAAAGTAGCGGTAGAGTCATATGATGACCGTATAGATCCGGTAGGAGCTTGCGTCGGTATGAAGGGATCCAGAATTCACGGTATTGTTAGAGAATTAAAAAATGAGAATATAGACATTGTCAATTATACAAGTAACAATATTCTGTTTATTCAGAGAGCACTTACTCCTGCAAGGGTAACGAGCATCAAACTGGATGAAGCAAGTGATAGAGCTGCGGTATTTCTAAAACCAGATCAGGTTTCATTGGCCATTGGTAAAGGTGGAAGTAATATCAAGCTTGCAAGTAAGCTTACGGGCTATGAAATTGATGTATATCGTGACAATGAGGATATAGAAATAGAGGACATCGATCTAGACGAATTCTCTGATGAGATTGAAGGATGGATCATTGACTCACTTAAGAATATAGGATGCGATACGGCAAGAAGCGTGATGGAGTTGTCACGTGACGAGCTTGTGAGAAGGACAGACTTAGAGGAGGAGACGATAGATGAAGTATTAAAGATACTTAAGAGTGAATTTGATGAGTAATATCCGATATTAGTATAATGTAAAACTTTTTATGTCAAAACGGTTAGTAAAGATTGCCAAAGAATTGAATGTAGGGACATCTACAATTGTAGAGTTCTTGATCGAACATGATTTCGAGATAGAGAATAAACCTACATCCAAGGTGTCGGATGAGATGTATAATGAGCTCCTCAAGGAGTTTAGCAAATCTATGCAGGAGAAGGAGATGGCTGACCGAATGATCATAGGGACACGACCGGGTAGTGAGACGGAAGAAAGGAAAACCGAGCCAAAACCTGAACCTGAACCCGTAGTCGAGACACCTAAAGAAGAGGTAGAAGAACCTGTAAAAGAGAAGATTGAAGAACCGGAGGTGATAACAGCCAAAGCCAGTGCTCCAAGTGTAAAGGTGGTAGGCAAGATAGATCTCGATCCAAAGAAAAAAGAAGAGGTACCTAAAGAAGAGGTACCTAAAGAAGAGGTAAAAGAAGCAAAAAAGGAAGAGGAGGTTGAAGAAGAAGTGGTCATCACACGAGCAGAAACACCTCAACTGCAAGGACTCAAAATATTAGGCAAGGTAGATGCTGATAAACTAGCGGAGAAAAAGCCAGCCAAGAAGGTTGATACTGAGAAAAAGCAAGCTAAAGCTGGTGGTGAAAAAAGAAAGAGAAAACGAACAAGAAAAAAGGTCGCTCCTTCTAACTATTCTAAATTCGAAGGTCGTCAAGGATCTAGAAAAAAAACTAGAGATGAGGTAAAGGTAGTTTCTCAGAAAGAGATTGAGGACAAGATCAAAGCTACAATGGCTAGATTGTCTGGAGGAGGAAAAAACAAAAGACAGAAAATACGTAGAGAGAATAGAGTAGATAAGAGAGAGAAGCAAGAAATAAGAGAAGAGATGGCAGTGACAACAGCTCTTGAACTCACTGAATTTGTTTCAGTTTCTGAGCTTGCAAGCCTACTCAATGTACCGGTCTCTGAAGTAATAACCACTTGTATGAATCTTGGAGTAATCGTCTCGATAAATCAGAGATTGGATGCTGAGATCATCGAGTTGGTAGCTGAGGAATTTAAAAGAGAGGTTTCTTTTATTAATACTGAAGAAGCCGATGATCAAGATGAGGATATCATAGATGATCCTGCTGATCTGGAACCGCGAGCACCTATCGTCACTGTCATGGGTCACGTAGATCATGGAAAAACATCATTACTTGATAATATTAGAGAAGCTGATGTTGCAGCTGGTGAGGCCGGAGGTATTACTCAACATATCGGGGCATATGAGGTCTACGTGGGTGATGATAAGAAGAAAATAACCTTCTTGGATACACCGGGTCACGAAGCTTTTACAGCCATGAGAGCCAGAGGAGCTAAAGTTACCGACGTTGTAGTTGTCCTCATTGCAGCAGATGACAAAATAATGCCTCAGACCAAGGAAGCAATATCTCATGCCTCAGCAGCAGGAGTACCTATTGTTTTTGCGATAAATAAGATAGATAAGGATGGTGCTGATCCAGAGAGAATAAAGCAACAACTTGCTGAGATGAATTTCCTGGTAGAGGCATGGGGAGGAAAGTACCAGTCTCAAGACATATCAGCTAAGACTGGGGATAATGTCCCTCAATTGTTAGAAAAGATCCTCCTCGAGTCGGAAGTACTAGACTTAAAGGCCAATTATAACAGAAATGCCGTAGGTACCGTGATCGAGGCCTCATTGGACAAAGGAAGAGGTTATGTAACCAAGATCCTTGTACAAAATGGGACACTCAAACACGGAGATATCATCATCGCTGGTGCTCATTCGGGTCGTGTAAAAGCCATGTTTAATGAACGAGGAAAGAAAGTTAAAGAAGCTGGACCATCGACACCAGTACTCGTTCTTGGATTGAGCGGAGCCCCTCAGGCTGGTGAGAAATTTAAGAAACTTGACTCTGAGCAAGATGCACGTCAACTTGCCATGAAGAGATCACAGATAGATCGGGAACAGACCAATAGAGCAAGCAAGCGAATCAGTCTAGATGAGATCGGAAGACGATTGGCTATCGGATCTTTTAAAGAACTCAACCTTATCGTCAAGGGCGATGTTGACGGATCGATAGAAGCTCTCGCTGACTCTCTGATCAAACTATCAGTAGAATCCATCCAGGTCAATGTCATCCACAAGGCAGTAGGACAGATTGTAGAATCGGATATCCTCCTTGCATCTGCCTCTGACGCCATCGTTGTAGGATTCCAGGTAAGACCCTCAATGGGAGCAAGGCAACTTGCTGAAAAGGAAGGAGTTGAGATTAAGACCTATTCTATCATCTATGAGGCCATAGAGGAGATACGTGCAGCAATGGAAGGAATGCTAGAAGCCAAGAAAGAAGAGAAGATTGTAGCTCAGGTAGAAGTCAGGGAAATATTCAAGATTAGCAGAATAGGAACCATCGCAGGATGCTACGTACAAGAAGGTAAGATCACGCGTAAAACGAATGTCAGACTCATCAGGAATGGCATAGTCGTATTTCCTATCAAGGAAGGTGTCACTGGAGAGCTAAGTACCTTAAAGAGGTTTAAAGATGATGTGAAGGAAGTCCGTAACGGAACAGAATGTGGGCTTACAATCAAGAATTTCAACGATTTAAAAATCGGTGATATCATTGAAGGATACGACATCATTGAAGTCAAGCAAACTCTTGAAAAATAAAACTAGCAGCTGGCACATTCTTGGAGCGTAAAGACATTATATCTTACTTAGACGACCTTACCTTCAAATACAATTCTCAAGGTTTTATTGATAAAGATCCCATATCAATACCACACTCATTTTCTAAGAGGGAGGATATTGAGATCAGTGGTTTATGGACGGCAGTTTTATCCTGGGGACAACGTAAGACAATTATCAATAAGGCAAGAGAGCTTTTTAAGTTGATGGATAATGCGCCTTATGATTTCATAGTCAACCATACTGAGAAGGATCGATCTCGCTTTTTGAATTTCAAACATCGTACGTTTCAACCAACCGATACATTGTACTTTCTTGAATTTCTGCAATACTTCTATCGCAATCATAATTCGTTGGAGGAAGCTTTTATTTCTGATATCGATGATCTCGAAGCTAGCCTATCTCACTTTCACGACTTTTTTTTCAGTCTTGATGTAGCTCCACAACGCACCAAAAAACATATCCCAAGTCCATCAAGAGGATCAACTTGTAAAAGGCTCAATATGTTTTTGAGGTGGATGGTGAGAAATGACGATGCTGGAGTTGATTTTGGACTATGGAAACGTATCAGCCCATCATCGCTATTCATACCTCTAGACGTACATGTCGGTAGAGTTTCTCGTCAAATAGGTTTGCTTACAAGAAAGCAAAACGATTGGAAAGCCGTTATAGAACTCACTGAAGCATTGAGAACGATATGCCCTCAGGATCCAGTAATTTATGACTTCGCATTATTTAGTCTAGGGGTAAACCAGAAACAGATAGGTTACTAAAAGGGATCAAACCTAATCTCCTGGATAACTTCGTTTTCTAGATAAACAAAGACACGGTACACTTTTTTGGTGCTAATTAACTTGCCCACCTGATAGCTTGAGCTACCTTTCTTGGTAGAGCCATTGTGCATCTTGACACATGATTTCACTTCTATGTCATTGAGTAGCATTTCTATGCTTTTAAGGGCTTCAGACTTATCTATAAGATCTTGTCCTTCCTCAATGCATAGTTCTACTTCATCCGCCATCAATGCACTTAGGGCACTTATATTCTTGGATTCAAGTAGGTCAAACACACGATCACTCTGTGCTTGCAAGCTTACTTGCAACATCAACCCCAAAGCCAGAATTAATAGGTTTTTCATAATTGTATTATTGAAATCGAACAATCCTCTTTATTAAGAATGATTCGATTTATATGTTTTCCTACTCTTCACAACTAAAACAATGGTTAATTTATTATAAGTTCATCAATTCAATTAATGAAACGTTAATTAATATGCGTTTACCAAAGAAATGTGCACTGATTATATTGGATGGATGGGGTCATGGGCCTGATCCTGATCGGAGTGCTATTGCAGTTGCTGATACCCCTTTTGTGGATACACTGTATGCAGATTACCCCAATGCAGAGCTCACGACTCATGGTCTTTCTGTAGGTTTGCCAGACGGTCAGATGGGAAATTCTGAGGTTGGACATCTCAATATAGGAGCAGGAAGAGTCGTAAATCAAGAATTGGCAAGGATCAACTCAGCAATAGAAGACGGTTCTTTCTACACCAATGTGGAACTTGTTGCACTCCTTAATGACGCCAAGAAAGGAAATAAAAAAGTACACCTTATGGGCCTACTCTCTGACGGAGGGGTTCATTCACATATTAATCACTTGAAGGCTTTGGTCAGGGCGTCAGAGAAACAAGGACTGACAAATGTTTATATCCATGCTTTCTTAGATGGTCGAGACACTGACCCACACAGTGGCAAAGATTATGTAAAGGACATATTAGAATTTACTCAGGATAAGTCTGCCTCGCTGACCTCTATTATTGGCAGATATTATGCCATGGACAGAGACAAGCGGTGGGAAAGAACACAACGGGCTTATAATCTTCTTACTCGTAGAGTAGCACATAAATCCACAACTGATGCCGTGGCAACTATTACCGAATTATATCAAGAAGGTATCACAGATGAGTTTATGTATCCCCTGCTCTGTGCTACTGACGGGGAAGATAAGATACAGAGGATCGCCGATGGAGATGTGGTTATATTTTTCAATTTTCGTACCGATCGGCCCAGACAGCTGACTGAAGTTCTGACACAAAGAGACCATCCTAATCAAGACATGAGGAAACTTGATATCGACATGGCTACCATGACCATGTATGATAAGGGATTTGAAGCAGTATCGGTATTGTATTCAAATGAAAATCTAAAAATGACCATCGGTGAGGTCATTCAGAATCAAGGCCTGAGGCAAGTCAGAACAGCAGAGACAGAGAAGTACCCGCATGTGACGTATTTCCTCTCAGGAGGACAAGAAGAACCCTTTAAGGGTGAGAAGAGATTGCTGGTTTCCTCCCCCAAAGTAGCGACCTATGACCTTCAACCGCAAATGAGTGCACGTGATATAGCTGATGGTTTGATGAAGCATGTATCTGAGAATGCTCCGGATCTTGTAGTCGTCAATTTTGCCAATACGGATATGGTCGGGCATACAGGAATATTCGACGCGGCTGTGATGGCTGCAGAAACTGTTGATGGTTGTTTGACTGACCTTGTGCCATTATTATCCGAGAAGAATTACGACATGATAATTATCGCTGACCATGGAAATGCAGATATCATGATCAATCCTGACGGTAGCCCTCATACTTTTCATACACTTAGCCCGGTACCTGTCATCTATGTTGGGGAAAAATCTGCATCAATAGTAGATGGTGTTTTGGCTGATATTGCTCCGACTATTTTACACATTATGGGGATTGAAGTTCCTAAGGAAATGACAGGTGCTGCCTTAGTGAAATTTGAGTATCGGGAATAAAAAAAGGGAGAAAGCAAACTTCCTCCCATTAGTACTTTATACACGGCTACAACTATTTCTTACCACCTTTTAGCTCATCTTGCCATGTTTTCAACTCATCCCACTTGCCATCAGCAGCCATTCTTGATTGCTCTGGCCATGTAGTAGGGTCATGCATTTTGTATCGAGAACCAGCTTCTTCTAGCGTTGCTCTTATCTTCTCTGCATTAGTATTAGCAAGCTCTTCAAAAGTCACAATGCCAGAGTCCTGGATAATCTGTGAAATCTTGGGACCGATTCCTTCTATTTTTTTGAAGTCATCACCCTTGGCATCTTTCTTAGGTTTTGTCGGCTTTTTCTCAGCTACTTTCTCCTCTTCCGCTTTCACTTTCACTTTGGGAGTTTCTACTACCGGCTCTGGTTTAGGAGCAGCGACAGCTGCATCACTCATCTGCTCTTTCAATTGAGAAAATACATCCAACTCACCCAAGGTAGTTCTTTCACTGCTCGAGGTGTGCTTCTTGACATCCTTTCTTACTTGTTCTCTTTGTTCTCTCTTTTCGCCTTTTACAGAATCAGTAGCTTCTCTTTTGATGTCTTCTAAATATCTCGAGTGAGAAACTAATATTCTCTTGTCGTCACGGTTGAATTCAATCACCTTAAACGTCAGAGTTTCTTCAACTTTCGCGAATTTTCCATCTTCCTTCTTCAGATGCTTAGGCGGACAATATGCCTCGAGACCATAAGGAAGCTGTACTATGGCACCTCTGTCATCCTTACGAATGATTAATGCCTCATGGAAAGAACCTACAGGGAATACATTTTCAAAAGTGTCCCATGGGTTCTCTTCTAGTTGCTTATGACCAAGAGATAACTTCCTGCTATCCTCATCGATGTCCAGTATCGTAATATCAATTTTCTCACCCACCTTAGTAAACTCTGATGGATGTGAGAATCTCTTTGTCCAAGAAAGGTCCGATATGTGGATCATACCACCAATCCCCTGCTCTAGTTCTACAAATACACCATATGGGGTTAAGTTTTTCACCTCCCCGTTATGAGTAGATTCTACTGGAAATTTTTGAGTGATTTGGTTCCATGGATCTTCAGAAAGTTGCTTGATACTGAGAGACATCTTGCGATCCTCTCTATCTATGGTCACAATTTTAGCTTCATACTCTTCTCCTAAATTAAAAAAGTCTCTTGCATTCACTGGCTGATTGCTCCATGTAACCTCAGAAACGTGTATCAAGCCTTCAACACCAGGTGTGATTTCAAGAAATGCACCATAGTCTTCAATGTTTACAATCTTTCCTTTAACAGTGACTTCTGCTTTAATGTCTTCCGTCAACACCTCCCATGGATGTGGTTGCAATTGCTTCAGACCAAGAGAAATTCTCTTCTTGTTGTCATCAAAATCAAGTACTACAACATTAAGCTTTTGATTTAACTCAAGTACTTCATTTGGATGATTGATTCTTCCCCATGATATATCAGTGATATAAAGCAGCCCGTCTACACCTCCCAGATCCATGAATGCTCCAAAGTCGGTAATATTCTTTACAAGACCCTCGAGGACCTGACCTTTTTCAAGACCCGATACGATGGCATCTCTTTGCTCGGCAAGATCACTCTCGATAAGCGCTTTGTGAGAAACAACGGCATTCTTGATAGCCGCATTGATCTTAACAACCTTAAACTCCATTGTCTTTCCGACATATGAATCATAGTCGATGATAGGTTTGATGTCTATCTGAGATCCAGGTAAAAAGGTTTCTAGTCCCTGGCAGTCAACAATAAGTCCACCTTTGGTTTTGCTTATCACATGACCTTGAATAATAGTTCCGTTTTTGTAAGAATCCACTAGCGAATCCCAAGCCATCATTAGCTTGGCCTTCTTACGAGAAAGAACTAACTGTCCTTTATCGTTTTCCTTGCTTTCAAGATAAACTTCCACGTAGTCCCCTACTTTGAGATCTGGTGTATCACGAAATTCAGATAGTGATACTAGACCATCAGACTTATAACTAACATCGAGTACAACGTCACCAGCGTTTATAGCGGTGATCTTTCCTTTAATAATCTCATACTCATTAACTGAGGAGAGAGCACTGTCATATTCTTTGAGATAAGCTTCGATTTCGTCTTCACTATAAGCCAGCGTATGCTTATTGCTTACAGTCCAGTCATAATCATCATGTGGAGTACGTGGTGGCGGCTCAGGATAAGTCGCTTTTTTCGTTTCTTCTGTTGTCTCTTCAACTGCTTTCGCTGTTTTTTCGACAGTTTTGGTTGTTTCTTCAACCGCCTCTTTTACTTCATTTGAGGCATCTTTATTTTCAAGATTCTTTTCTTCAGACATGAGAATCCAGTTTTGTATGATCACGTCTATTCGCAATCAGTGGTTAAGAAATAAAATTAAGGAGCGTAAAGGTAAGATTTATTGCGATTTTAATCCTCTTTTATACTCATATTGTAAGCATTATCTTCGTTAAGGTGTGAGCCGATAAGAAGGGTTTTAAAAATTATAATAACTAGTATTATCATCTCTTTCGCTTGACACGTAAAGTGTGTATCTTTCAACGCTAAATGATCTGAAATGAGTAGTAGACCGTGGTCCAATAAATACCCACCTGGCATACCAGCCAACATTAATTCCAAAGAGTACAGCTCTGTGGTGGATCTGTATGATGAGGTTTTCAAGAAATTCAAGAAGAAAACCGCCTTTATCAACATGGGTGTATCCATGCCGTATAGTAAATTAGATAAATTATCAGATAGATTTGGTGCCTATCTTTTATCGCGTGGCCTAGAAGCAGGTGACAAAGTAGCCATCATGATGCCCAATCTTCTCCAGTATCCAATATCTCTATTCGGTGCGCTGAAAGCTGGTCTCATAGTCGTCAATACCAACCCGCTCTACACATGTAGAGAAATGGAACATCAATTTAAAGACAGTGAAGTGAAGGCCATTGTGATTGCAGATAACTTCGCACATAACCTTGAGAAGATTCTTGACAAGACCGACATCAAGGTCATCATTACCACAAGTATAGGAGAGATGTTGGGAATGATGAAAGGGGGCCTTGTTAATTTTATGGTCAAGACCGTCAAAAGAAAAGTACCTAAATACAGCCTTCCCAACGAAATTAGTTTTAAGACTGCATTGGATCATGGTAAGAGTTTTGAGCTTCCGGCGTACAAAGGAGGTCCTGAAACGGTTATAATCCATCAATATACTGGAGGAACGACGGGAGTGAGTAAGGGTGCTATGTTGACCAATGAAAATATCGTTTCCAATATTTTACAAATGAAAGCCATGCTGAGTCATCTGCTAAAAGACGATGACGAAGTAGTGCTTACAGCCTTGCCACTCTATCACATTTTTGCCCTAGTGGTTAATTGCTTTGCTATATGTGCATTTGGTGGTGTCAACGTTTTAGTAACCAATGCAAGAGATATCGGATCGGTGTTGAAAGAATTTGGTCGTAACAAGATTACATTCTTGACTGGGGTCAATACACTCTTCAACGCCATGATGAATCATGAAGATTTTGATAAGACTGATTTTTCCAAACTCAAAGTATCAGGTGCCGGTGGCATGGCTTTGCAAAATGCTGTAGCACTACGCTGGAAAGAAAGGACCAAGAGCAATCTCCTTGAAGGATATGGTCTTACTGAGGCCTCTCCTGTTGTTTCTTTTAATCCTCTTGACGGCAATCATCAAATAGGAACCATTGGTATTCCTGTGCCTTCAACAGACGTATCTATCTGTGATGAGAATGGCGATGAGGTCCCCTTAGGTGAGGTTGGCGAGATACGGGTAACTGGACCACAGATTATGAAGGGATACTATAACAGACCAGAAGAAACAGCTCATGTCCTCAGAAACGGATGGCTGTGTACAGGGGATATGGCAATTATGCAGGAGGATGGTTTTTTCAGAATTGTGGACCGTAAAAAAGACATGATTCTTGTTTCTGGGTTTAATGTCTATCCCAATGAAATAGAAGATGTAGTAGCACTGCACCCCAAAGTATTGGAAGTAGCAGCAATAGGAGTACCGGATAAAAAATCAGGAGAGGGCGTCAAAATATTTGTTGTGAAGAAAGACAAGTCTTTGAAAGAAGATGAATTGATACAACATTGCCGAGAAAACCTCACCGGCTATAAAGTACCGAAGCATGTGGAATTTAGGAAAAATCTACCTAAATCTAATGTTGGAAAGATTTTAAGAAGAGAATTAAGAGAAACGAAGCAGTAAAATCATGCGACCACGTTGCGGTCGTACGGAAAGGAATAAACGATCTTTATTCTTTGTCAATTCACTTAGGTGGTATTTAATTTCTAGGCGGTTCTGAAAATGATAATGCGACCTTGCTGAGGTTGTCGCACTATCTTTAAGATTTAGTTAACATAATGTGGCCATTACATGGTCAATCATCACACTTGGGAACAGAAAATAGATCAACTTTGTGTTTTTGTTTTTTATCACCTTGCCGTCGCCTTCAATTCAATTCAAAAAACATCCTACCTCGTGTTTACATTTAGATTCTCTGCCCTATCGATTACAGATGCGACCTGCCTGAGATCGTACTCACTATCTCTATGATCTCTAACATAATTTGACCATTGAGTGGTCAATCATCGCACATAGGAACAGAGAATAGATCATCACCTCAAAGAGGTGAAATTACGTTAGCACCAATGGATCATGACATTGAACGACCTCAGAGAGGTCGCATTAGGAACCACACACCGTGTAATGGTCGTCGATATATTCCAATCAACGTCATCAGGGGTGATCGTCTATTACTCAGGAAATAAGCTCCTATCAATATCCGGCAATATCTTCAGGGCATTCTTATAATACAGCTTCTTTAATACCTCATTCGGAAGGTCTAGGCCATACATTTTCCAGAAAGCATGATAACGTTTGTAATATGGGAAATACTCATCATCGGTCTCCAATACCCGATAATAGGTTTCAAACTGAACCGGCATGAAATAATCTTTACCAAAAAGCACTCTGTCCTGATACTTTATAAAAAAATGTCGTGCTGTCCGTGGTTGTCGACCCAGCTCTGCAATAACGGCACCTATCTCGGTATACACATTGGGAAATTCATCAAGATGCTTTCCTAGACTTTCCAGATCATTGGCCATCCATCCCATGTGGGCATTTATGAAAGTTGTCTTTGGGTGAATTCTAAAAACATTGTGTTGCTCAGCAATTATTTGCTCCCATGGTGCTGGGTCATTCGCTTCACGCTTCCGTTGGGGCCTGACTTTTAATTCAAGCCATCGTTCATTAAGACTGTCATGTGCTTCCCAGAATGATGCCGGGTCGGCAGCGTGAATCAATACCGGCATACCTAGTTCACCGCACTTGTCCCAAACGGGTCCAATGCGAGAGTCGTCTATTCTTATTCTATTACCAGCATTATCTACATCAACCATCCCTTGAGTCTTGTAAATTTTCAAGCCTCTAGATCCGTTCTTGTAATCATACTCAATTTGCTTTACTGTACTTTCTGTCCAGTCTGGATCATCGATAGATCTCAATTCTATATTGGAAAAAACAACAAATCGATTAGGCTGACTACAGTTCTTGATATTTTCCATGTACTCCTTGAGAACCAGGCCATTCTTCCCACTTAGATTTACAGTCACTGCTACATTAATCGTATCGAGTTGTCCTATCAATGTTTCCAGTTTATCAGGATCCATATTCCAGTGATGAGAATGAATGTCGATGACGGGATACTTGGCTTTATTAATAAAGGTTTCCTTTACCTTAAGAGTAGACGGAGGATCATATGACTCCCAGTCGATGGTCACATTAAGAGGAGGTTGCTGCTGTGCAACTATAGACATAAAGAACATTGCAAACAAGGCTATGAGTGAATACTTTTTCATATCGATGATCTGATAAAGAGTAATACAAAATCCTCGGCTACTGACATAATAGGACAGCGAGCAAGATTGTTCATTAAAACTCCGCGCTGCCAGGATATCGCGGGAATGGAATTACGTCTCTGATATTATTCATCCCCGTGATGAACTGCACCAATCTCTCGAATCCCAGGCCGAAACCTGCATGAGGACAGGTACCAAATCTTCTGGTGTCGAGAAACCATTGCATCTCTTCCACGGGTATCTGCATTTCGTCCATTCTCCTTTCCAATACATCGAGTCTTTCTTCACGTTGTGACCCTCCTACTATTTCACCAATGCCTGGAAACAAAATATCCATGGCGGCAACGGTCTTTAAATCATCATTAAGCCTCATGTAAAAGGACTTGATTTCCTTAGGGTAGTCCACAAGGATCACAGGTTTTTTGAAGTGCTTTTCTACAAGATATCTTTCATGCTCTGATTGTAAGTCAGCACCCCACTCATCTATTGGAAATTGAAACTTCCCTTTTTTATTTGGTTTAGAGTTTTGAAGGATTCTGATGGCTTCTGTATAAGTCAATCTCTCAAATGCATTGTCAAGACAAAACTGCAATTTCTCGATAAGTGGCATAGGAGATCTCTCATGCTGAGGTTTTTGTTTTTCTTCATCCGTCAAGCGATTTTCAAGAAAAGTAAGATCATCCTCATGGCGATCCAGGACATACTCAATGACATACTTAAGCATGTCTTCTGCCAGGTCCATATCATCTGTAATATCAGCAAAAGCAATCTCCGGTTCTATCATCCAGAATTCAGCAAGGTGTCTTGTAGTATTGGAGTTCTCCGCACGGAAAGTTGGCCCGAAGGTGTATACCTTACTCAAAGCGAGGGCCCCCAATTCGGCTTCCAGTTGTCCGGAGACAGTGAGGTTAGTTGATTTGCCAAAAAAATCTTTCTTATAATCTGGACCGTCTTCATCATTTGTGGGCACGTTTTCCATGTCCAGCGTAGTCACCCGAAACATCTCTCCTGCCCCTTCAGCATCTGATCCTGTTATGATAGGTGAATGAATATAAAAGTATCCTCGATCATTGAAGAAGGCATGGATCGCAAAGGCAATGGAATGCCGTATTCTAAATACACATCCGAATGTATTGGTTCTAAACCGAAGATGGGCAATCTCGCGAAGAAATTCCAGGCTATGTCTTTTAGGTTGTAAAGGATATTTGTCGGGGTCAGAGTCGCCTATAATGAGCACACTATCCGCTTTGAGTTCGACGGATTGTCCTCGGCCCTGTGACTCCGTAAGTGTCCCAGTCGCTGTGATAGCTGCTCCCGTTGTGATTCGTTTTAATAAACTTGGGTCGGTGTTTTCGTGGTCAACAACCACCTGCAGAGTCTTGATGGTAGATCCATCCGATAAGGCCATGAACTGATTGTTTCTAAATGTCCTTACCCATCCACTCACTGAATGTGTACTACCTACTTCTCCCTCTTTGAGTATGTCAGAAATGCTGAGCTTATCAGGCATAGTTATGGTGTTTTTAAATCATTTTCATTGTGACAGCGAAGGTAGAGAATTGGAACAATTAAAGGATTAATAGACAGTGCAAAGAAATACTAATAAATCAAAGCTGCTTCTATTTCTGTAATTATGTCAGTGGACTTTTGATAAGTGCTTGTCATAGAATCCGTTCCAGCCGAACCGGCAAAGAGTGACATCTCACAAGCATTGAGGATGTCCATAACTTTAGATCTAGTGGTCTCAGATAGTTCAAGGTCAATCATCTTCGCTTGTACATTGGACTTACTGATTTCAGAGGGAGGGATATTGAGCTTGTCCGATATATACTTGAGTATGGCTTTAGAAGTTTCGTCATAAAATTCTCGACTTTCGCCCTCTGACAAATAGGACTCAGCACTTTTGAGATGCGCAAGTGCCACCTTCCTGGCCTGTCTGGATTTTTTTACCAAAGGATCTATATTCTCCCGAACATCTAATAACCTACGATATAGAAACATACCGATGAACAGAAACGCCAGAGTAGATAATAGTATCCAGAATAATGAGCTAAATACAATAGGGCTACTCTTCTTATGCAGCTTAGTTGTAAGACCGATCCCCGCAAGTTCAATATCAGATTGACCAAAAGCCTTCGTGTCTTGCGTCAGCGAATTGTTCTTACCGGGCCTCACTCTAAAAGAAATTTTTCGAGGTGTCAGAGTGATGTAATCATTGCTATCGACATCGAAGTAAGTGAAGTCAGGATCGATGGAATACTTGCCCTTCTCTGACGGTACCATTAGGTATTCGTAAGATTTTCTATGATAGAACATCTTTTCCTTTAGGTATACTTCCTCTTTGAGAAGATTGGGATCATAGACATCAAGTTTTTCGCCAAAATCATAGTGAGGTGGCACGACAGATTTATCGTCACCATTTCCACGGATTTCTATTTTTAATGAAAAAGCATCGTCAGTAGTAACATCATTCTTGCTTGAAAAACTTGCCATTTCATAATTACCTACTGCACCGCTAAAATTTTTTGGTGTGGGCGATGGAAGGTCTTTAATAGAAATAGAAAAGTTGCTCGACTTTGCAGGAAGCCGTTCGTATGAATTGAAAAACGAACCTTGTCTTCTTTTATCAGGGATAAAAAGAGTAAAGCGAGCAGGGCTAATATCGAATGTTCCCTTTGTCTGTGGAAAAAGCGCGATGCTCCTGAGGATGTAGGTATAATACTCTTCGCCATCAATAATAACCCTTTCTACGCTATTGTTGTTATTCCGAATGACTTGAGAGAAGAAGCCGTCAAATGGGGACTCACTATTAATTTTATCCGATCTAATCTGTACATGGGGTTTATAATACACCCTGTAATCAATAACTATTTGCTGGTATAGGTAAGCAGTAGAATCACTGGCAATCATCTTTACAAATACATCTGCATCGGTGGCGGTAATATTACCTGCAGCTGAACCAGAGTTCTTAATTTCATTCTTTCCCTTTACAACAGTAATGGTTAAATGTCCTGATCTAAGGGTTTTACTACCTACTTTTATTGTCCCCGACCCGATCTTATATCTGCCCGTTTTGGGTGCAATCATATTAAAGGTATAGCTCTCGCTTGAAGACGTCCTTCCATTGTTGTTTTGATAAGAGGACGTCTTTGCAGGGCCTGTCACTCGTGTAAAACCATCAAACTCGGGTGGGATGAAATTCGATCCTTTGGCATTTGCCAGGGTAAACGTCACACTTAGCCTCCTTCCCTCCAAGACTTGATTGCCACCACTTTTTGCAGTGAAAGAAACCTTTTGTCCATATGCAGTTAGAAACAAAAAAAACAATATGACTGTCAGTAGATATCTCATCTAGAATCGCTGTAGCTTTCTTTTACTTTTTTTGGTCGGGACTTGTTTTTGACCTTTCTGGGTAAAAGCAAATCTTGAATCCCGCTGTAAACTTCCGTCACCTGGTTCTGCAACGACTTGTATTTCTAAAGGAGGTGTTTCTAGGACAACTTCTTCCATATTTAAATATGCCGGCAAAATCGTGAATACGCCGATAACACGGGGCTTGAAGTAATATGTATAAGCTGTTTTTTGAGAAGACTTGCCATTAACAAACTGAAAAGATGAGGAAACATTTGGACCTCCGAGTAAGTCAAATTCATATAGTTCAGGAGCCTCAAAATTACCGTCCGCATTTTCAATAGTAAATTTCAATTCAAAATAATTTCCGATCAATATTGAATCTGAACTAACTTCCACCGTCAGTCGAGCTTCCTGAGAATACACCACGTCGACTTGATTCAAAATTAGAAAGATGATGAAAATGGCAACTACTTTCATGATTACCAGTCTTTAGCTGTTTTCTTATTTGAACTTTTACGTCTCATTTTTTCGTGTACTTTTTTTTCTTCATTTTCCGCTATTTGCAATAGTTTTTCCGCTTCTTCCTTTGTCAGTTCTTTTCCATCCTCTGCCGTAGATTCCTTACCTTCTTTATTTTCCTTTTCTTCTTCTGACTGTCCATCTTGCTGCTCCTGTTCTTCTTGATTCTCTTGCTCTTCGCCTTCCTGTTGCTGTTGTTGTTCCTGTTCCTGCTCTTCTTCACCCTCTTTTTTCTCCTGTTGTTCTTGTTGTTGTTGCTCTTGCTGCTGCTGTTGTTGCTGCTGTTGTTGCTGAAGCATTTTGTACTTGGCCATCATAAAATTCTGTCGGGTGTCTTCGTCATCAGGATTATGCATCAGGGCACTTTTATAAGCCTCTGCTGCTTCTTGGAATTTCTCTTGGTTGTATAATGTGTTTCCCAGATTATGAAAAGCTTGGCTTTTGACCTTATCAGAATCAGCAGCACCTGCCGCTTCAGAATAGTTCTCTTCAGCTTCTTCGAATCGTTGCTGCTGATAAAGTGTATTACCTAGATTGTACCTTCCATTGGCTGAATTCTCTTTTTCGAGTGACTTGAGGTATGATTCTTCGGCAGATGAGTAATTACTTTTTTTGTACTGTTTGTCTCCCTCTACTCTAAGCTTGTGCGGATTCTGGGAAGAAATAACATCGGACAACACCATCAGACATACTATGAGAAACAGTTGCTTATACATAGCTATTTTTCTTTTTTGTGAAAAATCCAATTGTCCATAAATACTCGATCAAAATAAGAAGTAATGCAATGAACAAGAAGTACTGATAATAACTACGATAATCAGAAAAAGATTGCTGCTCGGAATATCTTGCACTCATCTTATTTATCTCATCTTGCAAATCAGAAATGATATTATTCTCATTGGAAAGTAAAAAGGATTTACCCCCACCGGAATCCCCAAGACTTTTTATCATCTCAATATTGAGTGATGTTTTTACTGGATTTCCATCGGAATCTTTTTTATACTCAACGGTACGTCGATTGGCGATAGGTATAAAACCACCCTCCGATGTACCTACTCCGATGGCATGAATTGTAATGCCCATTTCTTTCAACTCACTAGCCTTTGCAAGAGCATCTTCCTCGTGATTTTCGCCATCCGTAATCAAGATTATGGTCTTATTATTTTCTTCATCTTTAGTGAATGATTCTTCTGCAAATTCTAGTGCTTGTTCTATGTTGGTTCCCTGAGTACCTGCGAGGCTTGTATTGGATGATTTGATAAACAGCTCTACCGCACTGATGTCAGGAGTTACCGGCACCTGCAAGTAAGCACTTCCGGCAAATAAAATTAGACCTACCTTATTTCCCCGCATTTCTTTTGCAAGCTTTTGAGCAAAGTGCTTGCTCCTTTCAAGCCTATTAGGTGATGTATCTTCTGACAACATGCTTAGAGAAATATCCAATGCAATGAAGATTTCATTGTTGCTTACCTTGAGTCTTTCAGTTTTATAACCCCACTGAGGATTTGCAAATGCGATACATGATAGTGCAATTGCAATAAGCAAGATGGCAAACAATAATCTCTGTCGGTTTTTAGAATATCCTACCATCAATCTCTCGACAAGGCTAGGATTACCTATCTTTTCCATCGTTTTAGAAAACGACCAGATAGATAACAGAAATACTAAAATGAGCACCGGAATGATGCCTAAGTAGTAAAGGTTTTCTATGTGTTCAAATCTAAACATCAGGGAAATACTCTTAGTATAGTTCTCTTAAGAATGATCTCTAGCACAAGAAATATCAATCCCCATTTGAGGAAGCGATAGTATTCCTCAAAATATCTGGTGAGCACGTTTATCTCAATCTCAGTCTTTTCAAGCTTGTCTATATCATCATAGATCTGTTTCAATGCTTCTGAAGATTGGGCACGATAATATTTTCCACCGGTTTGTCCAGCTATCTCTCTTAGTAGCTTTTCATCCAACTCTCCTCTTACTGTCCTAAAGGCAAATGATCCATTTCCAAAACCCGTGGGCATCCTGGTCATGCCGGACGTTCCAATGCCTATAGTATATACCTTGATTCCAAACTCCGTGGCTATGTTGGCTGCTGTACTTGGGTCGATGTAGCCTCTGTTGTTGACCCCATCAGTGAGAAGAATAATGATCTTGCTTTTAAACTCGCTTTCCTTGAGGCGATTGACGGCAGATGACAAACCCATACCAATAGCCGTACCATCTTCCAGCATACCACAGTGGAGTCGGCTGAGAAAACTCTTGACTATCATGTGGTCTGTTGTCACCGGACATTGCGTAAATGACTCCCCCCCAAACACCACCAATCCTATACGATCATATTTTCTTTTATCGACAAATTCTACAGCAAGAGCCTTACTTACTTCTATCCTGTTTGGTTGGAAATCCTCTGCTAGCATAGATGTAGAAACGTCCATGGCGATGACAATATCTATACCTTCCGCCTTTACCTCCTCTTCTTTCACCGATGTCTGTGGTCTAGCAAGCGCGATTACAAATGATCCATATGCAAGTGTACGAAGTATGGGGATCAGATAAGACAACAAGACTCTCCATGTAGATCCATTAGAGAATGAATCAGTTGAAGAAAATAAAAGTGATGGTTTGCTCCCTGCTCCTCGAAAGTACCGCCATGCTATCAACGCAGGAATGGCCAAGAGCATCAACAGAAACCAAGGGTCATTAAATGATATGCCGTCAAGTATATTCAAGGTTATTCCTCTTCTTCGCTAGTGATGAATTGATCTGACTTCGTATCATGGACAAAGTTCTTTGCATCTTGGAGAAAGCGACTATGAATGTCTGACGAGGGCTTTGCTTTGGCAAATTTTACGAGATCAGCTATTTGTAAAATCTCAGTAAGTGTGACCTCATATTTTCTGTCAAACTTTGTCTGTGTCAGGGCTTTTTTGATTTCATGTGTAGTTGACTCTAGCGCTTTAATGTCGTACTGATTTTCAAGATATTCTCTTATAACATGAGTCAGTTTACTTTGATACTCCTTGATTTGTCCTGATTGCCAAAGGGCCTCCTTTTCTAGATGGTCTAATTGTTCTAATGCAATCTCAAATGGCTTTCTTTTTATTTCAACTTTCTCAACTACAATATCCTCTATTTTATTGAATCGCTTTATCAGGTAATACAATATACCAGCTGCAAGTAGTGCTCCTAGAGACCAAATAATGTATAAGTAGTCGGTCCAGTGTTTCCCTTCTTTGATGATGGTTTTGATTGGTCTCAGTTCTACCTGCTCACTCTCAAGTCCATCGGGTAAATCAACAATTATAGGAGGGACCTCAAGTCGCTTTATTCTGTGGCTTCTAGATTTTAAGTTTATTGCAGGGAAATTAAATTTATACGCTCCTGGATCCCAAAATGCAAATTTGAGATTATATGTTAGCGTGTAACCTTTACCATCTTCGTTTGCTACCCAATCATATGTAGGCTTCTCGACAGATTCTATAATGTCCATTTCAGGAAGTTCCATATTTCCTAGAGAATCCGGAGGTGACATGGCATTGTACAATACCTCAGGTTTCATCATAGGTGAGAAGTCTATAGACCTAATGGGAGTTTGCTGCGATGACTTTAGAGTAACCGTCACACCAAGTTGCTCTCCTACTTGTACAGTATCCTTGCTAAGGCTGATGCCAGTAAATACCTGACTATAAGCAGTCGTATACAAGTGTAAAATCGATATGACGAGAATCCACCTAATCATCTGTGTCTTTTCTTAAAGAACCTCAATAATGATTTTACATAATCGTCGTCAGTACTTATATCTAGCGTGTCAGATCGCGATTTGTTGAATGCATTCTTGAAAGACGCATAGCTCTTGTCGAATCTCTCCAAGTATGATTCTCTGGTTTTTTTGTTTTGAGTGTCAACAAGAATGTCCTTGCCCGTCTCAGCATCTTTAAAACGAATGACGCCCACTGGTGGAAGGTCCCTCTCAATCTTGTCATAAATATTTATACCTATGACATCGTGACGTTTGGCTGCAATTCTCAGTGCATCATCATATCCACTATCAATAAAATCAGAGACTACAAAACTGATACTTTTCTTTTTCTGGACATTGTTGAGATATTCTAATGCTGACTTAATATCAGTACCCGTGGAGTCTGCTTCATAATCCACGAGCTCTCTTATTATTCTGAGGATATGTTTTTTTCCTTTTTTGGGTGGTATGTAGAGTTCCACCTTGTCGGTGAAGAGTATAGCACCTACCTTGTCATTATTGTTGAGTGCCGAAAAGGCCAACACCGCACATATCTCTGTTATGATCTCATTCTTAGGTTGCTGATGGGTGCCAAAAAACGATGACCGGCTGATGTCTACAACAAGCATCAAAGTAAGCTCTCTCTCTTCTTCAAAAACTTTTACATGGGTGTCACCTGTGCGTGCTGTCACATTCCAATCAATATTCCGTACGTCATCTCCATAGGCATAATCCCTTACTTCACTAAACGACATTCCTCGCCCCTTGAATGCACTGTGATATTCGCCAGAGAAAATGTGCTTTGACAATCCCCTAGTTTTGATCTCAATACGCCTTACCTTTTTTATGATTTCTGCTGTATCCATTTTTATATCATCATGGAACTTCAATGGTGTTCAATATCTGAGTTACCAAATCTTCTTGGCTAAGGTTTTCTGCCTCTGCCTCATATGTAAGACCTATTCTATGTCGCATGACATCCATACAAATACTTCTTACGTCCTCTGGAATTACGTAACCCCTACGATTGAGGAAGGCATGGGACTTTGATGCCATAGCAAGATTTATACTTGCACGAGGAGACCCTCCATAACTTATCAAGGGTTGTAAGTCTTTCATATTGTAATCTTGTGGTTGCCGTGTGGCGAAAACAATATCCAATATGTACGACTCTATTTTCTCATCCATGTATATTTTTTGAATTGACTCTCTGGCTTTCAATATTTTGTCGGTAGTTACGACGGCATTAATTTTTTGCAGAACTTCTCCCAGTAGATTCTTTCTGATGATTTCTCTTTCTTCTTCTTTTCCAGGATAATCGATCTTAACCTTAAGCATAAACCTATCTACCTGTGCCTCGGGTAGTGGGTATGTACCTTCTTGCTCTATAGGGTTTTGGGTAGCAAGAACAAGAAATGGCTCCTCCAGCTTGAAGGTCTCCTTACCAATGGTCACTTGTCTTTCCTGCATGGCCTCAAGCAAGGCCGACTGCACCTTCGCTGGAGCTCTATTAATCTCATCAGCTAGTATGAAGTTGGCAAAGATGGGTCCCTTCCTTACTGTAAATTCATTCTTAGATGGGTTGTAAATCATAGTCCCAATGATGTCGGCAGGCAGTAAATCCGGAGTAAACTGAATTCTGCTGAAATCAGCATCAATGGCAGATGCCAAGGTTTTGATCGCTAGTGTCTTGGCAAGACCAGGAAGACCTTCGAGCAAAACATGTCCCTTAGATAATAGACCGAGCAACAGACGCTCGATCATGATTTCCTGTCCAACGATGACCTTGGAGGTGGATGACTTGATGTCATCGACAAAGGCACTGTCAACAAAAATCTGTTGATTTAATGCCTCGATGTCTACAGCTACTTGCATATGTATATATTTGTCTTGTAGTAAACGATAGAATATAAGCTGCAAATTTTAAAAAAATCGTGCTAATTAAGCCTTATTATCACTTAATTATTGGTTAATGAAATATTCTCTTAGTTGTTGCATCATGATATCAGCGCTTTTGTTGCTGTGTTCATGTGGAAGAATAGCAAGTACGGACGATAAAGGCATTAGTTCCAACGAGGCTGTTAATTCACTCAAAGATGGAGCTCTTGTTGTAAGAATACCTATGGGAAACAACAAGAGCTTAAAGTTAAAGAAGCTAATGAAATCAACAAAAGCTTCCGAAACATCACTTAGGCTTTATCACGACATGCTCGTTTCACATGAAGCAGATAGAAAGGCGTATTCTCTCAAATTAATCAATGCCGTAGCTACTTATTTTGACATAACTGATCTGTACTTTATACCGGATTCTAATTTCACTCACTTTACAAAAGGCGTACATAAAGGAATTTTCTTCAATAGCAAGGCCGAGATAGATGAGAAAATTGAATTCGGCAAGGACAAGTATCTTTTCTTGTTTCAAGATGATGACTATGAAGTTTACTTTGCAGACAAACATTTAAATCTTCCAAGAAGCCCTTTCCCATCAAAACTCAGTATGAATTTATTTAAAGGTTTGGTGCGTGTATTAGGGGGTGGTTTTCAAGGAGAGAATAGGTTAAGAAAAGATCTCATTCAATACAAGGAGAAAATTTACCTACTCAACCAGGGCATGGTACAGTGACTTGTTTAACCTCACCCTTTCGGTATACTATCAAACAATGGTTCTATAGGAGAACGATCTATATCTCTAATGTAATCAGGGCGATCCGGGACCACAGGACGACGAGGCATGATGCTTGTGTCCAATAAATCTAGGTCGATTTCCGTAAATAAAATAGAATCTACGTAAGCCTCGGCATTTTCTACTACGGTGAGGAAACAGTCTTTTCTCTTTTCAACCAAGAGTCGTTCTGATCTATTCGCTATCTCTTCTTTCATTAGTTCTCTTCGGTCTTCTTCTGACAATTCTGGCTTATTACACGACAGTATTAATAGACCAAGACCTAGTATGAACATTAGCCGGTTCATTGTTGTAATCCGAGTATTTCCTCAATGTCTTTCAATCGTCTCTTTTTTATCGAGTCTTTTACCTCTGAAAAAAGTTTATCGTACCTGACTTCGCACAATGAATCGCCCAAAAGATATAATGAATCTTTTCGCTCATTAAATAGGCTGTCTATGAGTACTAAATCTTTTGTATTTAGCTTAGGAGGTTCTTTCTTTCTGCAGGCCATTGTGAAAAGTATGACCATAGTACAAAAGAATATTATTACTTCTCTAAGACTATTCTTCCACATTGATTACTTTCTTTTTGAGCACGAAATTCTGTCCTAGATAGACTTTCTTCACGATCTCGTCTTCCGCAAGCTGCTCTGCAGTACCTGACCTCAATATTTTTCCCTCAAACATCAGATATGCTCGATCCGTAATAGATAAGGTCTCTTGGACATTATGATCGGTTATAAGTATACCAATGTTTCTTAGCTTTAGCTTGGCGACAATGTGTTGTATGTCCTCTACTGCAATCGGGTCGATGCCCGCGAATGGCTCATCGAGTAAGATAAAACTTGGATCTGAAGCGAGTGATCTTGCAATCTCAGTACGACGTCGCTCACCTCCTGATAGTGAGTCGCCAATGTTTTTTCTTACCTTTTCTAAGCCAAACTCGTCTATCAAGGATTCTAGTTTTCCCCTCTGCTCTGCTTTTGATAATCCAGTCATTTCTAAAACTGCTGCGATGTTATCTTCCACAGATAGTTTTCTAAAAACCGAGGCTTCTTGTGGTAAGTACCCTACTCCTTTCTGCGCCCTCTTGTACATCGGAAGGTCTGTGATGTTTAAGTCATTTAAGAACACATTCCCATCAGTCGGTTTTACGAAGCCCACAACCATATAAAAAGTCGTCGTCTTACCTGCCCCATTGGGACCAAGTAAACCCACAATTTCTCCTTGCTTGACATCTATGCTTACTTTGTCAACTACCGTACGACTACCGTATATTTTTACCAAATTGTCTGACCTCAAATGCTGAATCACGGTTATTGTTTTAGTTCTGTAAAATTAAGATTAACGTCCAATTCCCAATTTGCTCTTAGCGGCTCCAACTGCACGCGATATATATCCTCAGCTTGCGACCTTTTATCATAGTTGCCCGTATCCCATTTTTCATTTCCGTTACTGTCTAGAATGACAGACAATGTATAGGTTCCAGGTTTTACATTGATAAAATCTTGAGAAAATGAAGATTGCCCAATTACGATGTTTGTAAATACAGGATGTACACTATTCTTTATCAATACTATGTATTGATCGTCAGTCATAAGTGAATCAATGGACAGATGGATAATACCAAAATTGAGTGGATCGGCTATTTTTATTTCTCGTGTCAATGTATCCAAAGAGTTACCCAAGAAATCCGTTACAGATCCTGGATAAAGAGTTATGGTATAGGGTTCGTTTGTAAGGAAACTACCATCTACCAGCAGTCCTCTTACATCATCTTCATCCAAGGAAATATTGATTGGAATCAATTGGCCCGATGTATCCTTCATTTCGATAAATGAAGTATCGACCTCGGATATTGGTGTGGAGAATACTAACTGCAATTTTCCTCCCGCAAACAATGGCCCACCAAATCCACCGTTATTCGATATCAACTGGAATGACAATGGTGATGTTTTTCTAGGAATCTTATCGTTTCTAACCTCAATAGTGTCAAATCCAAATTCCACCTTAAAGCTGGTATCGATCATTTCATCGTACCATACTTTAATTGTGTCTCTTACTATTGCCGTTTTGTAGCCCGTTAGGCCAGTGACATTATACGGTACGTCATCGCTCGGCTCGTTAAGGGTGATATTGGCTAGATTGTCATACTTAAGATCTACGGCTGAGACCTTTAGAATAGATGGGTTGGCAAATAGTTCCAATTCAAAGAACTGAAAAAGTGAATCATTAACAATGATCGTTGTATCCAGGAATGCCACTTCTTCATTTCCGCCATCAAATCGATAATTGAGATTATCATTGAAAAGGGCTACCATTTGGAAGGTGTCAGATTTGAGGTAGTGTAGTTTAAACTGGCCTTCTTCGTTCGTTCTAGCGAAGTAGAAGGGTCTTTCTTTATAAAAAGCGGAATCAGACAGATTATCATAGAGCATGACAAGAGCACCTTCTTCCGGTGTGCCATCAAAGGCATCAACAACTCTTCCCAATAAACTGAGCGAATCTATTACAGGACCTGTAGAAAATACAAACTGGTAGTTTTCCAATATATTCCCTTCTCTAAAATCACGAATGGCCTGACCAAAGTTGATAACATAGGTTGCGTCATTTCTCAAACTGTCGCAACCTGAAAAATCAACTGTCACTTGCTTTCCTCGAGAGGTGATTGAAGGATTGACTTGCATCGGTGGAGAGATAATTACTTCCTTGTATACATCTTTTATGATCACCCATTCATCAAAAGTTAGCTTTATTTTATCAGGTCTATGATTGACACGATGGTTGGTCGATGACTTGGATGGACTAACTCGAGGAGGTTTTTCGTCTTTGGGCCCACCAGACAATTTTCCAGTACTCGCGCATGATAATAGTAAGCCATATACAGCTACCAGAAAAAAAATAACAGTAAATCTCAATGAATCCATCTAAGCTTATACGAAAGTCTGATCCTTTTTGTTTCGAGGATGGAAAGATAGGATAGTATTTTTTAGATACTCAGTATCAAGGTGAGTATATATTTCCGTTGTTGTAATCGACTCATGACCAAGCATGTCCTGGACGGCCCTTAGGTCCGCTCCTCCTTCAACCAGATGGGTAGCAAATGAATGACGGAAAGTGTGAGGGCTGACTTTTTTCTTAATGCCTGCCTTCATTGCCAGTTCTTTAATAATCGTAAATATCATCTTACGTGACAACATCTTACCTCTGCGATTAAGGAACAAAATATCTTCAGAATCAGGATGTATCACCGTCATGTGATTGCGCATGTGGGTAATATAAAATCCAATATGCTTAATAGCTTGCTCCCCTATTGGTACGATCCTTTCTTTATTGTTTTTCCCGAGTACTTTGATGAATTGGACATCGGGATGATAATTGGATAATTTTAGCCCTACCAGTTCGCTCACCCTAAGCCCACATGCATAGAGTGTTTCTAGAATAGCTCTGTTTCTCTGTCCTGTGAGATGGCTCAGGTCTATCGCACCCAGTAGTTTATTGATATCCTCAACGCTCAGAACATCCGGCAACTTCCGCTGAAGGCGTGGACCCTCGAGCAACTCGGTTGGGTCATCATTTATTAGATCTTCGAGCAGGAGATACTTATAAAATGCCTTGACACCGCTGAGGATGCGTCCTTGACTACGTGCACTGAGACCTGCCTTGTTAATATCGACAATAAACTTTTGTATGTCGTCATAATCAATGACAAGAGGTGACCTATCATCCAGATGCTCATGAGCAAAGCATGACAGCTTTTCAATGTCCCTCATGTAGGCATCGATGCTATTGGGTGACAATGACCGCTCTAGCAGCAGATACGATTTGAATCCAAGGAGTAGACTCTTCCATTCCATCATATAAATATATTATAAAAATATTTACTATGTTGTTGTCGCAGAATCGGGTATTGGATTTATACACAAGTCGTTTGGATAATTTCTACATTTAACCAAGAAAATATCTAAGCATGAGGAAGGGGTTTGTATTAATAAGTATGATCGTCATTGGCGGCCTAGTGGCACTAGCCCTCATTTGCTCATCTGCATACTGGTGGTTATTTGTCATTGCAGGACCTCCCATTGTTTTAGGATTTTACGATATCTTCCAAGACAAAAGAGCCATAGCAAAGAATTTTCCCCTTGTAGGAAGATCGAGATTTATCGCTGAGTGGTTACGGCCAAAATTATATCAATACTTTATAGAACCGGATACAGAAGGGCGACCATTTACCCGACTGCATCGTAACATTGTATATCAACGAGCCAAGCAAGAATTAGACACCACGCCATTTGGAACTCAAGAGAATGTCTATGCCCCGGGATATGAATGGATAAATCACAGCATCGCACCACTTGACCATCACGATATTTCTCACGACCCTCGACAGAGTATTGGTGGCCCAGATTGTAAGAAACCTTACGAGGCAAGCATCTTCAATGTATCGGCGATGAGTTTTGGATCGTTGAGCAAGAATGCCGTCATGGCTCTCAATGGTGGAGCTGCTATTGGAGGATTTGCTCACAACACTGGTGAGGGCGGTATCTCCCCGTATCACGACAAGCATGGTGGTGATCTTATCTATCAGGTAGGAACAGGATATTTCGGCAGCCGTAGTGAAGACGGAAATTTTTCTGAAGAACTTTTTAGAGAAAGGGCAGTCAAGGATAATGTGAAAATGATCGAGATAAAATTATCACAAGGAGCTAAGCCTGGCCACGGTGGTATCTTGCCTGCCAAGAAGGCTACAGCTGAAATAGCAACCATTAGGAATATAGAACCCTATAAGGATGTTTTATCTCCACCATTTCACAAGGCCTTTTCAACTCCTGTTGGACTGCTAGAGTTTGTAAAGAAGTGTAGAGGTTTATCAAGAGGAAAGCCGATAGGATTCAAGCTATGTGTAGGTCATCATGCTGAATTTATTGCCATATGCAAGGCCATGATAGAGACTGGAATTAAGCCTGATTTCATAAGTGTTGATGGTGGTGAAGGAGGTACTGGTGCTGCTCCATTGGAATTTAGCAATTCTGTGGGAGCCCCATACAAAGAGGGATTATCTTTTGTGTATAATGCTTTAGTCGGCTTCGACCTAAAGAAAGATATCACCTTAATTGCATCAGGAAAGATTATCAGTGGCTTCCATATTTTCAGAGCCATTTCCTTGGGAGCTGATGTGTGTTATTCTGCACGAGCTATGATGATGGCCGTAGGGTGCATACAGGCCTTAGAGTGCAACCAGAACACATGCCCTACCGGTGTGGCTACACAGGATCCTGAGTTGGTCGAAGGTCTAGATGTTGATGACAAAAAAGTCAGGGTAGCGAATTATCACAAGGAAACTGTATTGAGCTTTGTAGAAATGATGGCAGCAGCTGGCATCAAATATCCTGATGAGATCAATAGAACCCACATTACGATGAGAGTCGAGATCAATAGAAGCAAACGCTATGATCAGATATTCCCATATATTCCTGAGGGTTGCTTATTGGACAACGAGTCTATTCCTCGAGGGTGGAAAGAGGATATGGCAGTTGCCGATCCGAATTCCTTCCAACCCAAGTATAAAGGGGTCTATATTTATGAAGATTGAGAAAGCTACCCTTAGCACATTCAAATCATTGTAGTGTCGAAAATATTCAAAGCCATATGGAGCGCTTTAAAAGGTGAAGACAAGAATTTCACTGAGATGAGTATCAACAAGGCACTCGTCTATCTATCCATTCCCATGATTTTGGAGATGGCGATGGAGTCCTTATTTGCTGTAGTAGATATTTATTGGATTTCAAGACTGGGAAGTGAAAATGCTACATCCGCCATTGGACTCACTGAGGTATTTATGTTTATCATAATGAGCATTGCTCTTGGGCTGAGTATGCCTGCTACGGCTATGGTTGCGCGGCGCATCGGAGAAAAGAAAAATAAGGAAGCAGGTGATGCAGCCTTTCAGGCTATATTCCTTGCGATCATTGTTTCGATTGTCGTTGGGTTAATAGGGTTTTTCTTTGCTGAAGAATTACTTCGAATAATGGGAAGCTCGGAGGCACTGATTAGCGAGGGGGTCATTTACACCAAGATAATACTTGCTTTCAACATTGTACTCATGCTTCTCTATGTCAACAATGCCATATTTAGAGGCGCTGGTGATGCCAATGTTGCTATGAGGACACTTTGGTTATCCAATGGCATTAATCTAATTCTCGATCCTTTGTTAATATTTGGCTTCTGGATCTTCCCTGAAATGGGTATCAAAGGAGCAGCCATCGCCACCTGTACCGGTAGGTCTATAGGCGTTCTATATCAATTCTATCATATGTGGAATGGGAAAAACGTTATCCACCTGATTGCCAGAAATATCAAGATCAAATTAGACGTCATCGTGCGGCTTTTGAAACTTTCGATCGGAGGAGCAGGCCAACATCTAATTACTTCTGCTAGTTGGATATTCATTGCTTGGATAATAAATAAGTCCGGAGAAGTATCATTCGCGGCCTACACATATTCTTTCAGGGTAATAATTTTTACGCTTCTGCCGTCATGGGGTGTTGCCATGGCTGCTGCTACCCTCGTGGGACAAAACCTGGGAGCGGGACGACCTGATCGTGCGGAAGAATCAGTCTGGAAGGCGGCATTTTATAATATGTTGCTGTTGTGCTTTCTCTCTCTGCTAGCATTCTTTTTTGCAGATGATATCATGGCGATCTTTAGTCAAAATCCTCGAGTAATAAGAGAAGGAAGTTTAGCTTTAAAAATTATCTGTGCAGGCTATATTTTCTATGCTTATGAGATGGTAATCGGGCAGGCATTTAATGGCGCAGGAGATACCATCACTCCTACAGTACTGAACTTTATATGCTTCTGGCTTATACAGATTCCACTGGCCTATTACCTGGCGGTAGTCTGCGACTGGGGGCCTACTGGTGTATATGTAACCATTGCTATCTCCTCTTCTATCTTGGCCATAATGGCGGTGCTCGTCTTTAGGCGCGGTAAATGGAAGACTGTAAAGGTGTAGTCTTTTAAGCAAGAGAGCTTATGTAGAAAATGGTCAGTGATTTGACAATATTAAAAAAAAATGACTAAATTTATCATGAAATATATTGTCATGTTAAGATTTTCCACACAATTACGGGATGCTAGGATAGCGATGGCACTCAAGAAAAATCAAGTTTCTAGTGAAACCGGTATCGACGCTACTCTCATAAGTAGATTTGAATCCGGCACAAGACTACCCACTAAGAAGCAACTACAGGTTCTTGCAGCATTTTATAGTATGTCTATCTATGATCTCCGTACGATGTGGTTATCAGAAAAAATCCTTGATATTGTAGATGGATATGAAGAGGCCTATGACGCCGTCCATGTTGCTGAATCTCGTATTGAATATCTCACTAAAATAAAGAAAGAAGAGGACGTAAAATTGTCAGAGGACATAAGGTCAAGTCTGATACGCCTAGACGAACTAAAGACAATCTGGAAAAGATGTCAGCCCACGCAAATATCGCACAGCGGCAAGCTTATTGAGTATTTCAATGTGTCTTACACTTATGAGAGTAATCGGATCGAAGGCAATACCTTGACATTACAAGAGACACAGCTAGTCATCAAAGAAGGATTAACGATCTCTGGAAAATCAGTCACTGAACATTTAGAAGCTATAAACCACGCCTATGCAATAGATTTTCTGTTGTCAATTATTGCGAATAAAGAATCTCTCACCCGAAGGTCACTGCTTGATCTGCACAGACTGATATTGAGCGGAATAGATCATGACAATGCGGGTAGGTATCGTTCTGGCCCTGTTAGGATATCCGGGAGTAGGCACATACCACCTCAACCTTACCTTATCGACAAATTGATGGAGGATTACTTCCTACATTACTCCTCTATCAAAGATGTGATGCATCCGGTACTTGTAGCAGCTGAGATGCATGAGCGGCTTGTAAGCATACATCCATTCATTGATGGAAATGGTCGTACTTCTAGGCTTGTCATGAACATGATCCTACTGAGTAACGGATTCACGATTGCCAATATCAAAGGCGATAACGAATCAAGACTCAGGTACTATACCTCACTAGAAAAAGTACAGACAGATAATGAGCCAGAGCACTTTTATCGACTGATTGCAGATACCGTAGAGAAGTCCTTGATGGAGCATATAGAATTGGCGGGGGGAAAGGTGTAAAAAATAAGGTGGAATTATGCTAGGAGTAATATCTTTGAATCCTAATGAGAATATCGCCCATTCATAGTATAATTATTCAACCTGACCCCGGTCATTGACAGAGGAAAACGAAAAATTACATGCTCTGACAGATCGGCGATTGTCAGGGCTTTTTTTATGTCTAAATATGAGCAAATAAACATGACGAAATATAGAGAGTACAAACAACTGGACCTTCCACAGATAGATAAGGAGATGCTTGAGTATTGGAAGTCCCATGAAATATTTAATAAAAGTGTTTCTCAAAAACCAGTGGACAATACTTTCGTTTTCTACGAAGGGCCACCATCGGCCAATGGCAAACCAGGAATCCACCATGTCATGGGACGTACCGTCAAGGATATTTTCTGCAGATTCCAGTCTATGCAGGGAAAGCGTGTAGAAAGAAAAGGCGGATGGGATACCCATGGACTACCCATCGAGCTAAGTGTGGAGAAGGAACTGGGCATCACAAAGGAAGATATAGGCAAGTCAATATCTATAGAGGCATATAATGCCCAATGTCGTGAAACGGTCATGCGTTACAAAGACATATGGGATGACATCACTCAAAAGATGGGATATTGGGTAGACCTTGATGACCCGTACATCACATTCAAAAATGAGTATATAGAAAGCGTATGGTGGCTTTTGAAGAATATTTACGACAAGGGCTTAATCTATAAGGGCTACACCATACAGCCATATTCTCCTGCCGCTGGTACAGGTCTCAGTTCACATGAGTTGAATCAGCCGGGCACCTATCGTGACGTCAAAGACACCTCAGCGGTCGCTCAGTTCAAAGTCGTAAAAAATGAAAAGTCAGAATTCTTGTTTTCTGAAAAAGGAGAAGGCGATGTATATTTTATTGCTTGGACCACTACTCCTTGGACCCTGCCATCTAATACAGCTCTCGCGGTTGGGAAGAAAATAGAATATGTCAAGGTAAGAACCTTCAACCCATATACTAAATCCCCTGTAAACTTAATCTTAGCGAAAGATCTCCTAGGAAAGTGGTTTAAAGATGAGCAACTCGAAAAAGAATATGACAGCTTCTCATCTGAAGACAAAGTCATACCTGCTGAAGTGCTGACAACCCACGTTGGCAGCGAGTTTGAAATGATCGATTATGAGCAACTTCTCCCTTATGTACAGCCTGATAACGGTGATGCCTTTAAGGTGCTGATTGGAGATTTTGTCTCGACTGAAGACGGCACAGGCATTGTTCATCTTGCCCCATCTTTCGGAGCTGATGACATGAGGATCTCACAAAAATATGGCATTGGTTCTCTGACCCTAGTCGACAAGCAGGGAAAATTTGTCGATGAGGTAGGAGACTTTGCTGGCAGGTATGTCAAGGATTACAAAGAAGAGGGAGATGATTACCGCAATGTAGATATAGACATTTCTATCAAACTTAAAGAGGAAAACAAGGCCTTCAACGTGCAGAAGTACAGTCACAATTATCCTCACTGTTGGAGGACAGATAAACCGATACTCTACTACCCTCTTGACAGCTGGTTTATCAAAGCATCGTCCGTCAAGGAGCGCATGCAGGAGCTCAATAGAACAATCAATTGGAAACCATCGCATACAGGAGAGAAGAGGTTTGGCAATTGGCTGGAAAATCTCCTAGACTGGAATCTGTCCCGATCAAGATACTGGGGTATTCCATTGCCCATATGGAGGACAGCAGATGGTAGTGAAGAAAAGTGCATTGGCTCAATGGAAGAATTACAAATTGAAATTGACAAGGCCAATGCAGCCCTTGGCTTGAATCAGAATCTACCTTCTGACCTCCACCGACCATACATCGACAACATAGTTCTTGTGACGGAGTCTGGTAAGGAAATGAGACGAGAGCTCGACCTTATCGACGTGTGGTTTGACTCAGGATCCATGCCCTATGCACAATTACACTATCCGTTTGAAAACAAAGAAAAGGTGGATTCGGGTAGTCACTATCCAGCAGATTTCATAGCCGAGGGTGTTGACCAGACGAGAGGATGGTTCTACACCTTACACGCTATAGCAACCATGTGCTTTGATAGCGTGGCTTTCCGCAATGTCGTATCCAATGGACTTGTTCTTGATAATGAAGGTGTAAAGATGTCTAAGCGGCTGGGCAATGTAGTAGATCCTTTTGCGACCATCGATAAGTACGGCGCTGATGCTACCAGATGGTACATGATCTCTAATGCACCCCCTTGGGACAATCTTAAATTTGATCTTGCTGGTGTAGAAGAGGTACGAAGAAAGTTCTTTGGGACCCTCTACAACACTTATTCATTCTTTGCGCTTTACGCAAATATTGATTCGTTTACTTATGCGGAAGAACAAATTGAATTAAGTAAGAGAGCAGAAATTGATCGCTGGATCATCTCATTACTCAATAGTCTCGTCAAGTTAGTTCAGGATGATTTCAGCGATTATGAACCTACGGCGGCGTGCCGAAAAATCAGCAACTTTGTTGAGCAGAATCTGAGCAATTGGTATGTCAGATTGTGCAGGCGAAGATTCTGGAAGGGAGAATATACGGAGGACAAAATAGCAGCTTATCAGACATTGTACGAATGCCTCGCCACAATCTCCAAGTTGATCGCTCCGGTATCACCTTTCTTTGCAGATTGGCTCTTTCAAAACCTGGACAATGTTGCCAAAAGGACGAATGCTGAATCGGTTCATCTCGTAAATTTCCCTTCTAATGATGATGCTAGTATCGATACTCATCTTGAAACGCGGATGAGCTATGCTCAGCGCATATCTTCTCTTGTACTTAGCTTGAGAAAAAAAGAACGACTCAGGGTGCGACAACCTTTAAGGAAAATCATGGTACCCGTGCTCAATGAGGAATTTAAGGAAAAAGTAGAGGCCGTTGCTGATCTCATTTTATCAGAGGTCAATGTCAAGGGAATTGAATTTATCGCCGATACATCAGGTGTCATCAAGAAGCGAATTAAACCTAATTTTAAAACGCTCGGAAAACGACTCGGAAAAGACATGAAGACAGCGGTTCAACAGATTGCAACTCTGGACCAGGATGATATTGCAAATATCGAGCGTGATAATTCCTATGCACTGCAGGTAGACGACAATCAATATGATCTTACTCTAGAGGATTTTGAAATATCAAGTGACGACATTCCTGGCTGGCAGGTAGCGTCGGATCGGGATATTACGGTGGCCTTGGATATCACCTTGGACAAGGAACTGATAGAGGAAGGAATTGCAAGGGAACTTGTAAATCGCATTCAGAATATCAGGAAGAGCAAAGGATTTGACGTGACGGACAAGATCACTGTTGAGATAGAAAAGCATTCTGTCATAGAAGAAGCTGTAGTAAATTTCAGTGACTACATCCGTAACGAAGTCCTCGCCAACGAGTTGGTCATTTCAGATTCTGTAGATGGAGAAAACGTGTCCCTAGAAGAGGGGATGGAAATCAAAATAGGAGTAAAGAAAGTGTAAAAATGATATCCTCGTCGTTACAGATGCTTTAATTTCTCTACAAAAACAACGTTGTTATTCAAATCGTAGAATCCAAACTCACTTGTATTCCATGGTGTCTGCATTCTTAATACATCAGACTTTATTGTCGTACGTTCAACGAATTCCTGAAAAACAGTGTCAATGTCTCTCACAAAGATTTTGATCACAGATCCTCCGAGTAGTGGATCATCTTCGTTATCAGCATGCCACTGAAGATGTATATAAAGATGCCCTCTTCTAATAACAGCATATAAGTTGTCTTTATACACTTCCTCAAATCCCACGTATTCCTTATACCATTTCATGTCACGATCTATGTCTTGACTTGGTATAACACAGGGCAATCGCAAGAATCAAGTTACTAGTACCTTGATCAAGTAATCATCGTTCCAACCAGCTTTCTTTCTTTTTGCCTTAATACCTCTTTTAAATGTTTTTTCGTTTTTCAATTTGTTTAAAGCGATGTGTCTTAAAAGAGCCATGTTCTGCGGACCATTAGCCTTTCGAATACGACTTTCATCTTCTCTGAATGCTACATCTAAGACCCAATGTAGCTTGTTTTCTATGCCCCAATGGCTACGTATTACTATCGCATGTTGTGCTGGATCTACAGTTAGTGAGCTAATATAGTATCGCTGTTCTCTGGTTACAGTCCCGGTTTTTTTGCCGTTCACAAATTGAACTTCTGATTCAACTTTCACTAGAGTTGTCAGGTTGGACCAATTTGAGTAAACCGGAGTGCTCAACCATTCTTTGGCATCTAATACGTAAGCTGTTCTCTTTTCTTGTCGACCATGTTTTTTTTCTTCTTGAGTGTATTTGGCTGCTAATTTATTCCCTCCTACTTTTTCAAAAGATTCAACTATTTCCTCATACAATGAGCCTTGATTTCCTTTCGCGGCTAATACATAATCGGCCTCATTCTCTATTATTCTTTCCGCTATTTCTGTTTGACATCCCATCGCATCAATAGTAATTATAGAACCTGTTAAGTCCAACATTTTCAACAGTTTAGGTATCGCGGTAGTAAGTACTCAATACCTGTTGAGAATTGGGCATAGTTATCCCAAGGATAGTTGATATTTTTGGGTCATTATTTCGCTTAGCGTGGGGATATTGTTAAGGTTTTGAAGTCGATCCTGAAGATAATCCCAGAAAGATATTTCTAACTTTCTACAGGTTTTTTTCAGTGACAAAAAAGTATCTCTTGCCAATCTGCCATTTTCACTTCTGGTTCCTGCACTTATCTTTCTTCTTTTGACATATTCGCGGATGTCTCTTTCCGAATCATTGTTGTGCAAAGAACTATTAGGTCGAAGAAGTACCACCAGAAGCTGGTCTTTGTTTTCTCTCAATTTTTCCAATAGCTGATTTAGTGAAGCATAGTTGACTACAGGTTCGCAAAGGGAATCAAATTGTTTCTTTAGTTTGACAACTAAATCATCATCAGGATTTTGCTTGTATGCTTTAAGTGATTGATACATCATCCAGAAAGCTGTCTTTTTATTTACTAATTGTGATTGTTGAACTGGATTATAACTTTTGAGTTTTACCAGAGGTCTTTCGGCATGCTTCCAACATAGTGAATGGACAAATAAATTGAACTGACCTGCTCCGTCTGAGTGAATCACAGTATTAGGGTCAAATCCATGGGCCACAATAGTTCCTATTAACAAGGCTTCTGTTATTTGTCTGATGACGTATTGGGCCGTTATTCCCTCGCGGTTAAAATAATTTTCTAAGCTCGTTTTGTCTTCAAAGATTCGCTCACCACTTTCATAACTTTGCCTTAGTATCCGGTAATATTTGCTTGCAAATTTTTCTCTTTTAACATACGAAAGGCTCGTTTCATTGATTTGATAATCTCTTCTTGACTGACGCAGTATTTCCAGAAAATTGATACGACTTTTTGAAAACGTTGTCGTAAAGTAGGTAAACAATGAGGAATTGATGCAATTACAAAACCCATTCCTAAACTCATGTCTTGCTCCTGTATCATCAGTGCGCAATTCTTCCCCCAATTCTATTCCTTTAGATAACAAGGATGCCTTTTCTATGTGAAAAGACTGTTTATCTTCTGTTAATATAAAGCTGATCTGTCCAGATGATATATCTATCCCATAGTCTTTCAGTGAGGTCAGAAGTAGCGGCTGGGTCACACCACACTCATAATATTGGTGGAGGATAAAGGCTTTTAATCTCGGACCAAAATGGGTGTTTTGTAAATGTATAGGTAGCTCCGCTATTCGGATCTCTCCTTTTGGACCCTTCCATTTTTCTAATTTATACTCGATATTATTGGCCCTTATTATAATATCCTGTCTGATGTGTTTCTGATGACCTATTAATTTCCAGCTATTAATTTCCAGCCTTCCCCTAATCCTGTGATTTTGATCTCTTTGGTCTCGTGAATTTTTAGCGACGACTTCTTATTCCGTTTTCCACTTGTACGGCTCCCCTTTCCTTTATTCTTATTTTTATTCTTATCCAGTTGACTCGCCTTGATAGTAGGCTTCTTTGGCAGCTTCTTCAATTTCCTGATTTCAGCTTCTAGTTCTTCAACCTTTTTTGACAGCTTTTCTATTTGCGCAAATCCTTTATTTATCTGTTCATGCAAAAAATGAACATAGGGCTCTTCCAGTAATTCTTTTCGGAATCCCGGTATATTAATGTCTCACTCTGGGGGAAAATCCCTCGCCTTTAGGCGAAGACTTTAGTTTTATATTTTTGTGTGGTACAGAATTACCGAAAGACATCACATACAACATACGACTGTAAATACCATATAGTATGGATCACAAAGTATAGGAAGGAAGTATTGGGAGGCCAGATTGGAATACGGGTGCGAGAATTAGTAAGAGAGATATGTAAACGACAAGATGTTGAGATAATACGTGGACATGTTTCGAGAGAACATGTTCACCTGTTTGTTAGTGTACCTCCACATTTAGCCATTTCAAAGTTAGTCCAGTATTTGAAGGGTAAAAGTTCGTACAAACTAATGCAGGAGAATAAACAGATATCAAGATTATTCTGGGGTCGGCACGTTTGGGCACGAGGGTATTTTGTAGCTACATCAGGAAATATAACAGATGAAGTAATAATGGGATACATCAAAAATCAAGATAACAATGGAAATGAGAACGAAGAATTCACAACTGTAAAGTAACTTTAGTCGCCTTTAGGCGAAATCAAACCTATCGGTCTTTAGCCGATAGTAGTTTAGTTCTTGATCTTTGTTTCTCTTGACTGATAATTGAGCTTTTTACTCTATTATCTATTCACGGTCGTACTTATTTAACGTTCAATTTCCTTCTTTGGTTTATGATCTCAATTCTTCTTTTGATTTATGATCTCAATTCCTTTTTTGGTTGACTATTGAGTACTTACATAGGAACGACGTAATTGCTTGCCATCTATGTTCACCACTTCACCGCATAAATCACATAAATCCTGAATCCAAGGACTAAAGTATTTTTGAAATGTATCAGGATCTACCAAACCGAAAACTCGTCCAAATGTGTCATGCGATGGTACACCATTAGGAAGCTCCAATATTCCTGATAAAAAATCTTGTTTGTTCACAGCATAATCCTCCATTTCAGTCCATTCATCAGCACCACATATCGTAGCTAAGATGCCTATAATTAGGATGTCTTGAAACTTATGTAACCGCCCTCTACGTCCTCGTGGATCCTCAAGTTTGGAAAAATGCTTGCCTAATAAGTTGACAGCTTCGTTTTGAACTTTCTTCATGACCTTGTTTTTTCTACAAGATCAACATATTGTTTTTTATTTATAATGTGTTCTTGCGATTGCCCTGCCCATTCTCAACCATCTCGAAGATTTACAGTTAAAAAACGTATCTTTGCACTCCATTTTTGTAAATCAAATCCCGATGTCGATCGGCGACCAATAGATATATGAGTAAGAAAAGAGTGTTATTTGTCACCCAGGAGATGAATCCATATACTACACTAGGCGAAATCTCAGACTTAGTAAGACAGCTTCCACAGAAGACCCAAGAAAGTGGAATGGAAATAAGGGTTCTCATGCCGAAGTATGGAGTCATCAATGAGAGACGGCATAGACTGCATGAGGTAGTTCGTTTATCAGGAATGAACATCATTGTAGATGACGAAGATTATCCACTGATAATTAAAGTTGCCTCCCTGCCGGGAGCAAGGATGCAGGTTTACTTTTTAGATAATGATGAGTTCTTTAAGAGAAAGTTCATTTTTGATAGCGAGAAGGAAGAGCCATTTGAAGACAACGAAGATCGTATGGTTTTTTTCTGCAAAGGAGTGATGGAAACTGTCAAAAAATTTGGCTGGCCACCTGACGTTATTCATTGTCATGGCTGGATGACATCATTGATTCCAGTATATCTGAGGACCGTATATAGCAATGAGCCTATTTTTCAAAACTCAAAAGTTGTATACTCTGCATACAACAACAGTTACGAGTCAACGTTTACCAATAGATTCCTTGACATAGCTGCGATTAATGATTTGGACCAGAAGGAATTGAATGCATTCAAAAGTGGGAAGAAAATATCACTCCTCAATGGAGGAATAGCAAGTTCAGATGCTGTCATTTCAGGATCAAAGAAGCTACCCGCCGCTGTCAATTCTTCAATCAAAGCATTAAAAGGTACTAGTCTAAGCTATGTTGAAGATATAGAAGAAAGCGTCGCAGCTAGCCTGCAGCTTTACAATGACTTAATAGGTTGACATATTAATCAAATGAATTTGAAGATAGTTTTTTTTACCTTATTAGCAGCTGTGCTTATTGGGGTTTCGAGTTGTAGAAAGGACTCCGTTATAGGGTCAGACCTACTAGGAAATGAAGATTTGTCGGTCGATTTTACTGACACGATTTCTGTTAAAGCTATGACCGTCCGTGGTGATAGTGTACTGACTTATCGTACTGGCACCGGCGCACAGACGTTTATGATGGGTACTATTGACGAACCATTTTTTGGAAAAACTTCCTCAGACCTATATGTCGGTGCTAGGCAGCTTGTTGATCCTATTTTTAAGGATGCAGTTATGGACTCCATTGTTCTCATCATTAAATTGGATACGATAGGTAACTATGGCTCCGATATGGAAAGCCATGATATTGCGGTCAATCAGATCAGTGAAAAAATGATAGATCTGGATTCCATATATTCTTCTGAGATCTTTGATTATGATATGATGCCACTAGGTTCTCAATCATACATGAGGATTACTGGAATAGACTCTGTATGGATTAATGACTATATCAATGACGACACAATAAAGGTAGAACCAAGTCTCAGAATACGACTAGACGATAACTTTGGTCAGATGCTGCTTGATAATGAGGACATAGCCTCGAGCGATTCTGCCTTTGTAGAAAATATTTTCGGATTTCACTTAAGCACAGAAACCATCAATTCAATGTTTGGCGTAGATCTGAGTGTCACCCAAAGCACCGTAGGTGCAAATAGACTTTCCATATTCTACGTCGACACATTAGGAGAAGACACACGTAAGAGATTTGATTATTTGATAGGTGGAATAAGGCATAGTGAATTTGTCCATGACTATACAGGTTCTGTTGTTGAAGATTTTCTCAATGACACAGATATGGGTGACAGTCTATTGTTTATCCAAGGAATGGCTGGGGTACGAACATCGATAGACCTTAGTGGTGTAAGAGATTTTAGTGACCGCCTACTTAACTATGCAGAACTAGAATTTACGTTAGCAGAACTGATGCCAGATGATCTTGAATTATACCACCCATTGTCCAACCTCGTTGCAAGCTTTGAGGGCGAAAACGGAAGGCAGATTATTGAAGATGTAAACTTGTCCGCCAATCCTAGTTTCGGTATTGGAAATATAGAATTGCTATTTGGGGGCAACCTTGAGTTGGTTACTGATGATCAAGGTGCGATAATCATGAAGTACAAAATGAGCATTACGAATCATGTAAATCAACTCATGAGTGATTCAACCATGGATGCCAATCTAATACTTTCGGCTCTGGGAACTTCTGAAAATCCAGCCAGGAGTATTATCTTTGGCTCAGGTCACTCTACTTACCCACTTAAACTTAAATTAGCTTTTACCAATCCATAATATAATTGTTATGTGTGGAATAGTTGCATACATCGGAAAACAACAAGCTTATCCTATCGTATTAGAAGGTCTTAAAAGACTGGAATACCGTGGCTATGACAGTGCCGGTGTGAGCATTATAAATGGTGAGATGCACACCTACAAGAAAAAAGGCAAAGTACTGGAATTGGAGAACTTGGCGTCAACCAATGATACTACGGGTACCGTGGGAATCGGTCATACTAGATGGGCAACTCACGGAGAACCTAACGACGTCAATGCTCATCCACAGACAAGTGGTGATGGCACAATAGCCCTCGTGCACAATGGAATCATCGAGAATTATAGTACATTAAAAAAAGCTCTCGAGGATCTCGGTCATAAATTCATCAGTGACACCGACACTGAAGTACTTGTACATCTAATCGAAGAATATAAAAACAGAGACAATTTGTCCCTGGAAGAAGCAGTAAGAAAGGCTCTCGAAAAGGCGGTGGGGGCATACGCTATTGTTGTTTGCGAGCAATCAAATCCTGACAAACTTGTTGGAGCAAGAAAGTCAAGTCCACTAGTATTGGGCATCGGCGAAGATGAGTATTTTCTCGCCTCAGACGCCACACCCATTATTAAGTATACTAATAAGGTAATTTATCTCAATGACGAGGAGATCATTACTATCAATAGACACGGAAAGTATACGATAAAGACCATTGATAACAAGTTACAAAATCCTGAAGTTGAAGAAATAGACCTTAAGCTGGAAGAACTGGAAAAAGGTGGCTTTGATCATTTTATGCTTAAGGAAATCTACCAGCAAGAGTCATCAATAGGGGAAAGCATGCGTGGTCGGATTAATGCTCACGAAGGATGGGTAGTAGTAGGAGGCATGCAAGGGTATATCCACAAGCTCGAGAAAGCTCATAGAATTGTCATAGCAGCCTGTGGCACCTCGTGGCATGCTGGATTAATAGGTGAATACCTATTTGAAGAACTAGCCCGAATACGAACAGAAGTAGAATATGCATCAGAACTAAGATACAGAAATCCGATACTGGACGAAGATGATGTAGTAGTAGCCTTATCGCAATCAGGAGAAACAGCAGATACATTGGCGGCCTTGGAAATGGCAAAAGATAGGGGTTCGTTAATCTATGGAATTGTCAATGTCGTAGGATCTTCAATTGCTAGATATACGGACTGTGGCAGTTATACCCACGCGGGTCCTGAAATTGGTGTAGCGTCTACTAAAGCTTTTACAAGTCAACTGGTAGTACTGACATTGATGGCCTTAAATCTTGGTCACCGCCGAGGGACTATCTCTGAGGGTTACTACAGAAGATTGTTGTATGCCCTTGAGAGCATTCCTGACAAAGTAAAAAAAGTGCTGGAGCTTAATCAGCAGATAAAATATATAGCGTCAGAAATAAAAGATGCCAACAATGCATTGTATCTAGGTAGAGGGTACAACTTTCCAGTTGCTCTCGAAGGTGCGCTTAAGTTGAAAGAAATATCCTACATCCATGCTGAAGGTTATCCAGCTGCTGAGATGAAGCACGGTCCTATAGCATTGATCGACGAGAATATGCCAGTAGTGGTCATTGCAACCAATAAGAGTGCTTATGAAAAGATCTTCTCTAATGTGCAGGAAGTAAAAGCAAGAAAAGGCATTGTTATAGCTATTGTTTCAGATGGTGACAAATCTATAAAAGAAATTGCCGATTATTGTATTGAAATTCCCGAGACAGAAGATCCGCTTACTCCTTTATTGTCAGTAATACCTTTACAATTGTTGTCTTACCATATAGCGGTAATGAGAGGATGCAATGTTGACCAACCAAGAAATTTAGCTAAATCAGTAACAGTAGAATAAAATGGGACACGATACAATAGACATGGAGTACAACTCACAACGAGAACACCTCATCATTCCTGAGTATGGTCGTAGTGTGCAAAAGCTTATTGCTCATGCACGGACTATCGAGAAGAAAGAAGATCGTCAGGCATTTGTGGAGAGAGTGGTACTGCTCATGCATCAGATGAATCCACAAAGCAAAAGTTCATTGGATAGCAAGGATAAGTTGTGGAAGCATCTATTTAGGATAGCAGAATATAATCTAGATGTTACACCCCCTGAAGGTGTGGAGATAGATCCAGAAAAGAAAGTGGCTCCTGAAAGACTTCAATACCCTGACAACGACAAAAAGAATCGTCACTATGGACAGATGATCCTAAGTCTTATAGCTAAGTGCGACGCATTGGAAGAGGGTGATAAGAAAGAAGAGTTTAAAATTGTCATAGGATCATTTATGAAAATGGCTTACAAAACATGGAATTCCGATCACTACGTCAGTGAAGACAATATAAAAATTGATCTTAAACGACTATCAAAAGGATCCATCGTACTAGGTGAAGACATCGCACTTGACTTCTACAAAAATTCACATCCTCCACGACGTAGAAAACCTGACAACAAGCACAAAGGTAAAGGTAAAGGACGGAAGAAAAACGATCGTCGTCATAAATAGAAGGTTAAAAACTAATGTAATTCTTCTTCAAATTCCTCATCAAGATTACCAGTCTTTTTAGGTTCTTCACTATCTGAGTCTTCCTTGTCCTTTGTGAGCTCCGCATAAAGACTACAATTAATCTCTATCTGCAGATCTTCTGGTTTATGAAAGCGAGCGCCTGAGTCATAGTCAATGCTAGTATCTGATTCCACCTTTTTCATGAAATCAAAAAAGAATGGTCGAGCCATGACACTACCAGCTCCATCACCAATACGCTTAAAGTGTATCCACTGATCCTCGCCTCCTACCCATGTACCTACAATGAGATTGGGTGTTACACCCATAAACCATCCATCTCTATAATCATCTGTAGTTCCCGTCTTTCCCCCAAATTGAGAAGAAAGCTGATCAGAAAACTGAGATACGTTATTAACAAGCATGTCTACCATCACATAAGTGACATCATCACTAAGAACTTTTTTCTGCTCTGGGATTGCTTTGAATAGCAGTCTATCATTTTTATCTCTTATCTCCTCCACAAAGATGGGCTTGGTAAATACTCCTTCATTGGCAAATGTAGTATAGGCACCTGTCATCTCAATGACCGAGAGATCAGGAGTACCTAGACATATAGATGGATACTTTGGAATTTTCTCCTTGGGAATACCCATGTCACTCACGAGGTCACGAACTATCTCCACATTCCCCAATTGCTTCATCAGCCATACCGAAACTGTGTTCTTTGATTTCTTAAGTCCGTCTTTTAAAGTGAGAATCTCTCCAGTATATTTATTGTCAGAATTTGCCGGAGACCATGACTTCATCGAAGGGAAATCAGCATCACCTGCATGTATTGTTTGCTTCTCATCTCTCACTTGGTGACATGGAGAAATGGCAAGATTGGAGATGGCTGACGTATATAGGAAAGGCTTGAATGTGGATCCGACCTGTCTTCTATTGCCGTCGTTGACATGATCATATTGAAAGTGCTTAAAATTTATTCCTCCTACCCATGTCTTCACCTGACCAGTCTTGGGATCGATACTCATCGATCCAAGTTGCATGTGCATCCGGTGGTATTTTATTGAATCAAGGGGCGTCATTTCTATGGTCTTCTCACCGCCATCGACATAGGCAAACACTCTCATTTCTCTCTTTCTGTTGAACGCAAACTTGACGTTCTTTTGAAATGAAACCCAAGCCTTCTTTAATCTTGGCCAATACTCACTACTCATAATTTTTTTATAGACCTTTTCCTGACTAGCACTTATGGTCTTTTGTCGACGTAGCTTCTTGAGGTGGCCCTTACTCTTTTCTTCTTTAAGCATTCTAGAGATATCAATATCTCTGAGACGAGTATTATCTATGCCATCCATTATCGACTGACAAACATTATTGAGATACCTAGTTCTAATCGATTTATACCGTTCAGTCTCAGTTACCAGTCTATTAAATGAAGCCTTCCGTTGACTAAGCTGCTTCTTGTCAGCGTTATATGTCCAGGGGTCCTGGTCCTTCCAGACTCGAAAATACTTTTCTTGAATTTTGGTCATATGATCCCATGCTGCTGTCTCGGCGTGTATTTGCATCCTGGAATCTATTGTAGTGTAAACTTTCAGACCATCTTGATAGATATTGTAATTACTACCATCGGGCTTGCGTAGAAGCCCATCGGCTATAAGGTCCTTGAGGTATTTGGTAAGTTCCTGCCTGAAATAGGGAGCCAGTCCCTTGGCGTGATGCTCTCTTCTAAATCCTGAATTGTCAATAGGGTTCTCTTTGAGTTCATTGTACTTATCACTGCTGATCATCCCATTCCTCTTCATCTGTCCCATGACCACATTTCTTCTATTGAGGGCGTTCTCCGGAAACTTCTTAGGGTTATAAGTAGAAGGATTCTTGAGCATGCCGACAAGAATGGCCGCCTGATCGATAGAGAGTTCTGACTGATCTTTAGAAAAATACGTCTTGGATGCCGCACTTATCCCATGCGAATTATTGGTAAAATCAAACTTATTGAGGTACATCGCAAGGATCTCCTCTTTAGTATACCTTTTTTCAAACTCAGCTGCAATGACCCATTCTTTCATTTTCTGCCATACACGTCTGACAAATGAACTTGATCTTTTAGTAAAGAACTGCTTAGCCAATTGTTGTGTAATTGTACTGGCTCCTCCCTTACTCCCAAGAAACACAACAGCTCTTAAGGTGCTGCGAGCATCTATGCCATTATGTTCGTAGAATCTCTCATCTTCGGTAGCGATGAGTGCGTTGACAATGTGAGGATTGAGTTCGTCGAATGTTGCCCACACTCGATTGTCAGTATAATACCTCCCCAGCTCAGGTCCGTCCGATGCATAGACGATACTTGCTTGCTCGTACTTAGGGTTCTCGAGATCTTCTGCATCAGGAATCATGGTCGTCGAGATTATTACAAATACTGCAAGCAATACGAGAACAGCGGCCACTAAACTCACCCACACCCATTTAACTAATGTGTTAGATCCAGTCTTTTGTTTCTTTTTTTTTGAAGTCATGCAATTCGCAAAATTAGGCATTTATTATCATATTAGGCATTTTTTTAATATGATTGCTGTTCTTCAAGTGTACAATGATAATTGTCTTGACGAATTGCAATTCTACTATCCGAAGCTATTTATATAGTATTCGAACTACCTTTCTTTAAAAATTTCCAAAAACATCTGTATTCGTGTCACAAAAACACCCACCAAAGGATACTACAATATGTCAGAAATATTGAAACGAATTTTTCAAAAAAAAAAAGATAAAAATGAAGACTAATGAACTACCCCGCTGCAATCTGAGGGGGTATCAGCCTCCCACTCATTCCTAAAACAGGCTTAATTGATTCCTCTGAAGTTGTTTTTATGTTCTTCCTTGACTTTCAACATATCTCTTTATAACATCCAAATTCCCATACTGCCCTACTGTATTTATATTATATCCACTTGTGTGTGTGTGTAGAACAAATTGCACTTTTTGATAGAAAAACAGATTTGTCGACTATCCCAATATTCACAATTTCATTATTGGATCTAACCGCAAGGGGCGCAAAGATAGTATGCAAAGGACGCTATTGACTGATTTTGTAGAATTTGGTCTCCTTGCGGTAATAAAAGATATAATCCATACGAAGTCAGTACGATATATTGAAGCAAAGCTGCATTTGTGCAATTTGTTTTACACACTCCACTTGTCCAATAATTTCCTCCCCACAATTTTTTCTTAACTTCTGGAGGATCTTTAAATATCTCTATGGCCGTTATGCTCTTTATTATTTGCACTACTTTCTTTAGTCAACTTTCTTACTAAACACTTCTCTCCTATATTTTGATGGACATACTATATGATACAACAACAAACTTCTGTTGTGACTCTTTACAATATGCCTGTCTTCCATATTTTAAAGCTAAACATTATACGACACCCGATGCAAGCATCGGAGAATTCTCATGAAATGAACTACCCCGCCGCAAGCGGACGGGGTATCACTTCCCTCTCACCCAAAAAGGTCCAGTTGATTGCGATATATTTGTTTGTATTCTTTTCCTTGGTTTTGTACATATTTCATAAGCATTTCTGCATTCCCATATTGACTCACCGTATTTATATAATAGCCGCTTGTCCAAAACTTTCCGCCCCATAACTTCTTTTTCACTTCTGGATGGTGTCGGAAGGTCTCAATTGCTGTTATACTTTTTATCGTATTTACAACCTTCTTGGGTCAATACATCGGTACACTCTGTATCAGAAAATGTACAGGACATACAATGTGGTATAACAACAAACTCTTATTGTGGCTCTTTACAATATGTTCATCTTCCTTTCCTAAAAATACTAACTACACGAGACACCCGACGCAAGCGTGCGGGGAATGCTCTGATTCAATATGAATTTGATATTGCATTTTCCTTATTAAGCCCCTCATCATAATGATTAAAATTAGCCTTTTTATCATTTGTGGATAGTAATCTCTATATGGGAGAATTCATATAGCAGCACATTAATTTATACTATTGCGCTTTAAAGCATCAAATCAACATCTTCATGTCATCGCATCTTTTAACTGTGACCCTTATCAGTTAGCCTCTGCACTCCATGCCTCGGGATGGGAGTTAAATAACGCTTTGGTTGCTTTCCATATCACTCCGAAAAGCTCAGAATTTCTATAATTGTTAAGATCTTCTTCTGATTCCCAAAGGCTGTAGGTGAAGAATACATTGGGTTTATGAATATCTCGGAGTAACTCAACTCCATGACATCCTGGAAAGGAGCTAATCTTGTCTTTTGCGTTATGGTATATTGTCAAGAAGTCATCAGCCTTATCTGTCCTGAATGAGAGTTTTACGATTCGCCTGATCATTAGTGAAAATTAATCTGAATAGTTTCATTCTTCCGAAGGCTAAGAATTGAGCTGGCCTTTCCCATATTGATCGCAATCTCCAGATAGCCTGCACTATTAAAAAAGCAGAGAACATCACCTATATGTACGTCTCCATAGTTATCATGAAGTGCAGTAATAGGGTCACGCTGCTTATAAAATATTGAAAAGTTTCGGCCAGCTCTCACTTTGTCGAAGGCGTCACGCTTTACATTGACGATGACGTTCTCAAAATGATCAACATGGATGATGGTTGCTCTTATCTGATCTTTAAGAATGACAGGTTGTATTCCGATTTTAACATTAATGTGTTCCATCGGGGATCCTATTTCCTTCAAGGTAAGTCCGTGGCTAAGACACCCTACGGCATGAGCTATTATTTCTATAAGTCTGTTATCTCCATGATTCCCCACCTCAACCCGGTAGGCCTCATCTGTCCGTATGTCATCAAAAATCAGAGAAAGGAATCCGTTGTCAGGAGCTATAAAAAAATGGCCATGACGCTGTATTACTACAAAATTGAATGCGAGTTGATAATAGTTAAATACCGCTGCGACATGAATCGTACCTTGGGGAAATGATCTATAAGTATTCTCCAGATGATATGCTCCCTGTACGATATCATGGCTTTCAACATCATGGGAGACATCAACAATATTTAATCCCTCCATCTTAGATAGAAGTGACCCCTTGAGCATAGCCACATAGTGATCACTCGATCCAAAATCTGTAGTAAGGGTGACGACCGGCATTATGGAATTTTAATCATTTTTTGATAAAGAATAACAGGACAATGATTGTAATGAATGAAATTTTTAATAACTATGATCCGATTAAAAATCATTTACATACAAAGTAAACTACCTTATCGTTAATAAGTAGAAACTAGAAAGAGAAAATTAGAAAAATATTGAGCGAAATAATACTCACTTTCGAGGCTATAGAATTAGTCGACCTATTGGGAGAAAAAAATTCTAAGCTAAATCTGGTAAAAGAAGCATACCCAGATCTAAAGTTCACGGCCAGAGGAAATCAGCTAAAGATTTCTGGAGAAAAGAAATTTACCCAAGAGGCAAAGGGCAAACTGGAGATGATGGTCAAGCTACTGAAGGAGTGCAAGCAACTCACAACTCAAACCATAGAAGACCTTCTCAAGGGTGAGAACCCATTCGATCATAAAATATCCAATGGTAGTCTTGGTTCCAATATTCTCTATGGTAGAAACGGAAAGGCCATTCGAGCCAAGACTAAAAATCAGAAACGTATGATTGGTCTTAGCGAGACGAATGACATTGTCTTTGCCGTGGGTCCTGCCGGTACTGGAAAAACATACACAGCCGTTGCATTGGCAGTCAGAGCGCTGAAAAGCCGGATGGTCAAGAAGATCATCCTCACCAGACCAGCTGTAGAAGCCGGCGAAAGTCTTGGTTTTCTACCAGGTGACCTTAAAGACAAAGTGGATCCCTACTTACGCCCTCTTTATGATGCACTAGACGATATGCTTCCTTTAGAAAAACTAAAGCATTTTATGAGCAATCGTGTCATCGAGGTCGCTCCTCTTGCTTTTATGAGAGGGAGGACGCTGGACAATGCTTTTATCATCCTTGACGAAGCACAGAATTGCACCTCATCACAATTGAAGATGTTCTTGACCAGACTTGGACCCAGCGCCAAGTGCATAATCACCGGTGACATGTCTCAAGTAGATCTTCCCAGACATCAACGTTCCGGTCTCCACCACGCTATAGAACTTCTAAATGGCATTGAAGGAATCAGGACCCTGCACTTAACAGTTGATGATGTGATAAGACATCGACTTGTGAAAGAAATAGTCAAACGATACGCTTATAATGATGCAAAGACTAAGGAAGAGGAATGACATCTAAAGTAATATACAATGGAGGACTGCGGACCACTGCCGTTCATACAAAATCAGGTAATACACTTGTCACTGATGCACCTACCGACAATCGTGGTAAAGGAGAAGGCTTCTCGCCCACAGATCTGGCTGCTACATCGCTGGCATCATGCATGCTCACGATCATGGGTATCAAAGCTCATGACAAGGGAATTGACATGACAGGAGCTACTGCCGATGTGCAAAAAATAATGGCCTCCGATCCTAGAAGAATCGCAAGAATTGAAATCACCATTACGATGCCTCGGCAAGACTATACAGTCAAAGAGAAGAAAATTCTAGAAAGATCAGCTCATAGTTGTCCTGTAGGTAGAAGCTTGCACCCTAAAACAGAGGAGGTCGTGGAGATAATCTGGCAATGAATCGACAAACTTCATTTTTAGGATTTTCAGAGGACAATTTCAATGGTGAGATAACCCTTCCTCGGTCTAAAAGTATATCGAATAGATTGCTACTCATTCAAGCCTTATCCGATGATCCGTTAGTCATAGAAAATCTATCACTTAGTGATGATACTCTCATTCTGAAGGACACGATCCATCATCATAATGATCACCATGAATGTGGTCACGGAGGTACAACCCTGAGGTTCTTGCTCGCTTTAAAAGCAATAAAAGGAGAACCATGCACAATCACAGGAAATGATAGCTTAAAGGATCGACCTATTAAGGAACTCGTAGATGCATTGCGAATCTTAGGTGCTGACATAATGTATGGTGAAAACGAAGATCATCCACCTTTAAGGATTGGATCATGTACTTATAGTGGTGTAAGGGAGCTCTCAATAGATGCGAGCATCAGTAGTCAATTTATCTCAGCACTCATGTTGATCTCACCAGTGTTGCCTCATGGTCTGATCTTGAAACTAGAGGGCGAAGTGACAAGTCGTCCCTATATCCAGATGACAAGTCACCTCATGTGTAATCATGGTGCTTCCGTCACTTGGAATACAGATAAGATATCAATTGAGGGTGGTGGATATAATATGAAATCTTGCAGTGTCGAGCATGATTGGTCGGCAGCAGCATTCTTTTATACGATTAAAGCTGGCGTAATTGACGATGATATTCTCTTGAAAGGACTGAATTCAAAAAGCATACAAGGTGATGTAAGAGCCATAGAGTATTACAAATTGCTTGGGGTAGAAACTACAGTGACCGATGAGGGTTTAGTATTGACGCAGAATCAAAACACGGAAAAACTACTTGAAGTTGATTTCAGTAATACTCCTGACCTAGCACAACCGTTTATGGTGGCTTGCGCAATAAAGGGTATCACCTGTCTCTACAGTGGACTGGGATCATTACGATGGAAGGAAACAGATCGCATAGAGGCGATGCAACAGGAATTAAGCAAAGTAGGAGTAAGTCTCACTGCCTTGCCCAGTTTCATGTCAAAACAGTCAGGCAAGGAGTTCTATATACAAGAAGGCAAGGCCGCTATCGAAGGTGAAATTTTCTTTGACACGTATGACGATCATCGGATGGCCATGGCCCTGTCAGCATTTGCGATACTCGGTGATATTTCAATACACGACTCCGATGTAGTAAGTAAGTCCTTTCCTGATTATTGGGAAGAGATCCAGAAGTTGGGATTTGTTGTTACAACAAAAACAGCCGACAAGTGACCTCATCGGCTGTAAACTAAAAAACCAATTTTACATGAATTACGCTAACCCTAATCCACTTCTCAGTAAGATCTTACCCGGCTTGCGGGTACTGAAATGAATTAGATTATCTTTTTTTAATTCGCCTAATACCCTTGCAACAGTCTGTCGCGAGGTATCTGTCATCAAAGCAATCTCCTGGTGTGACAATCCATGATTGATCAAGAATTCATCGATTCCAATTTTTATACCTCGATGAGCAGCCGTAGATTTAAGAAAACCGACTATTCTTTCTTTTGCTTTATCAAACACAAAGCTTCTTATCCTATTCTGGATAATCTGTAATCGCTCAATAATCAATCTCATGACACTTTCGGCAAATATGTCATTAGCAATGACGAGCTCATGGAATTTATTAACCCTGATCTCTAGTACTGTCGACTTTTCCTGAGCCAACGCAAACTTCTTTCTCTTGGATTCGGTCGTGAATACATTCTCTCCAAGTATTTCACCTTCATAGACTATGCCTTTAATAAGGAAATTATTATTTGTGGATTTTATTCCCATCTTGATACTTCCTGACATAACCACATAAACGAATCTAATATCGTCACCAACAGAGAACACTCGATCTCCCTTTGCAATATGTCTCACCTGAGATGTTCTTGACAGGTCATCTAAGGCTCCAGCATCCAGAAATTGGAACAATTCGATAGATGAGAGACGATCTAGGATTAAGGAATGATTCATGACTTAGTGCTTTTTAAATTCTCCTTATAGACGAATGAAATAAATAATACCCCTACTCTACGAAGATATTTTTTTTCGAGTTCAGTTCTTAATACATTTGCTGTCTTAATCTGGGCGAAATAATACATGAAAACGGCGAGGGATCTAAACCGAGGTAAAAAGGGCAGGGTGTGGAAAATCAGACAAGGTGAATACAACCAACGTCTGATATCCTTGGGTGTATTGCCCAACACAGAAATAGAGCTGGTAAGATCTACTATGATGGGGTCCGCACTATATATAAAGCTGGATAATCAGATCCTAGCACTACGAAAGCAAGAAGCTGAAAGCATCTTATTAAAGTCAAATGATTGATGAAGATAGCTTTAACAGGAAACCCCAACTCCGGCAAGTCTAGCCTCTTCAATATCATAACAGGGCTCCGCCAAAAAGTCAGCAATTACCCCGGAATTACAGTTGACAAGAAGTCAGGTGTCATAGAGATGCTAGACCAAAAAGTAAAAGTGATTGACTTTCCCGGCCTCTATAGTCTTCATGCAACATCAACGGAAGAGAAGATAGTCACCAACATTCTCACAAATCCTCAAGACGACAATTTTCCAGATCTTTTAATCTATGTTGCAGATGCCACAAATTTGGAGAGACACTTTCTTCTCTGCACCCAGCTTCTGGATCTCAAGATTCCTATGATCATCGCGATCAATATGATAGATCTGGTAGATGACCCAATAGACATCAGCGAACTCCAAGAGCTTTGCCAGGTACCTGTCGTCCCCATTTCCTCACATACTCGTCAGGGAATTATCAAGCTAAGAGAGACCGTAGAGCATTTCATGGAGGACGTTAAAAGTGAAGAATATATCAGAGAAAACGGCATTTATAAGTTTTCCAAAACCGAAAAAGAAGTCTTCTCAGCCATAGGCATTAATGAAGATAACGAAAATCCATACCGTCAAAAATTACTAGCTCACCATCATGATTGGCTGAGTCACCTCACAGATGATCAAGTAGCCAGTATCAAGTCTATCACTTCAGCTACTGACTTCCAAGATTTAAAATCTCAAGTTGATGAGACAATGAGTCGCTTCGATATCATCTCACGAGTCACTAAGAAAACAGTCAGGTCAGTTCGCAATATGTCGCTGACGGATAAAGTGGACCGTCTCATTACACATCCGATATGGGGCCCACTGATATTCATCCTGATAATGCTGCTAATGTTCCAGTCGGTATATAGCTGGGCAGATACTCCGATGACCTGGATAGAGAATGGATTTGCAGCACTGGGTCAGACGATCAGGACAAATATGGCACCCTCGTGGTTTACCGACCTCCTTGTAGACGGTGCCATTGCTGGGCTGGCAGGTGTCATGGTATTTATTCCACAGATCACCATCCTTTTTTTATTGATAAGTTTTCTGGAAGAAGTGGGCTATATGTCCCGTGCTGTGTTTCTATTTGATGGTCTCATGCATAGATTTGGTCTCAATGGACGTAGTATAGTTGCACTGGTATCGAGTGGTGCATGTGCCATACCGGCAATCATGTCTACTCGATCCATCGCCAACTGGAAAGAACGCCTTACCACGATCATGGTAGCGCCACTTATAAGTTGCTCGGCTCGTATACCAGTATATGCTATCCTCATCGGATTTGTCGTCCCTCAAGGCAAGATTGGAATCTTTAATCAAAGAGGACTTGTCTTCATGGGATTGTATCTTCTGGGTATACTTGCAGCATTAATCAGTGCCTTGTTTTTTAAATGGATACTAAAATCTGACGAGTCATCATTCCTCATGATGGAATTGCCATACTATAAAAAACCTCAATTGAGAAATGTCTTACTTATCGTGAATGAAAAAGTATTCACCTTTGTCAAAGAAGCGGGTAAAATTATATTTATTATCTCTATTGTTTTATGGTTTCTTGCAAGCTATGGACCCTCCTCAGCCATGGAAGCCGCTAATCAACAAGCCGATGCAACCATTGAGAACCTAGGATTAAGTATCTCTGAAGCGGAGAACTTAAGAGCAACCTTACATCTCGAAGCTTCCTACGCAAGTGTTCTTGGAAAATCCATTGAGCCCATTATACGCCCCCTGGGTTTTGACTGGAAAATAGGAATCGCCCTTATCAGCTCCTTTGCAGCGAGGGAAGTCTTTGTAGGTACTATGGCGACCATCTATAGTGTTGGGAATACGGACGATGAATTGACGATCAGAGAAAAAATGGCAGCAGAACTTAGACCTGATGGGAAACCTCTGTACGACCTTCCTCTCTCCTTGTCGCTGCTTCTTTTCTATGTTTTTGCCTTACAATGCGTGAGCACACTTGCTATAACTAAAAGAGAAACAAAGTCCTGGAAATGGCCAGCAATTCAATTTGGATACATGGGTGTGATGGCTTATCTCGCGAGTCTTTTTGTGTTTCAATTATTGACATAAAAGATATGTATCAATAGTGGTACCTGCACGCAACTATAAGTATCTCATCTTTCATAGTAGTATAAACTAACCTATGTTCCCTGTCAATTCTTCTAGACCAAAAACCTTTTAGTTCATGTTTCAATGGTTCAGGATTTCCCATCCCTTCATAAGGATTTCGCATCGCCTCCTTGATCAAGGCGTTGATTCGAAGGAGTTTTCTTTTGTCGCTCTTTTGCCAGAAAAGGTAGTCGTTCCATGCTCTTGATGACCACGAAAGCTTCATTCTTCTAACAAAGCCTTAATTTGCTTATCACCAGATCTAACTTCCTCAATAGACTTAAGCAGGACATCTCGATTATTGCCAGACAATAAATAGTTTGTTTCTACTAATGAATTATACTCTTCTAAGGAAATTAAAACCAGATCTTTTTGGTCTTTCCGCTTAATAATCAATTCTTCCACATCATCTACTACTGAGTCTAACCACTGCTTCAAGTTGAGCCTGAGTTCCGTATAATTTACTACTCTCATGCATAATGTAATTAATATAGTACTTAATATAGTACTTATTTTGAATTTTTCAAAAATAATGATTCGGAAGATCTAAAACGAGCCCCCCAAAACCACACCTACATCATTGATTTTTTCATCTCTCACATATCGTATTGTCACTGTATCTCCCGGTGAGTAGTTTTCCAAAGCAAGAACCAAATCCTCGTTGTTCCCTACATCCTTGTCGCCGACTCTGGTTATGATATCTCCATATCTTATGTTTCCTCGCTGACTCTGCTTTGTGGGTTGCAATCCTGCCTTATCGGCAGGCGACCCCGGCTCGAGATCCAATATCATTGCCCCCTCTACTCCCCAGCGACGAGTGTATTGCTCAGCCACCAATTCTACTCCCAGTATAGGTCGCCGTACTTCACCATACTCTATGAGGTCGGGTACTACCCAGTTGACCATGTCAGCAGGAATAGAAAATCCAATACCAGCTGATGCCCCTGATGGACTGTAGATCGCGGTATTGATACCTATCAATCTACCTGAGCTATCAAGCAAGGGTCCACCAGAGTTGCCGGGGTTAATGGCCGCATCCGTCTGTATTACATCCCTGATAGCTATACGGGCTATAGACTCTATTTCCCTCCCCAGTGCACTGATGATTCCTGTGGTCAATGTCTGACCTATTCCGAAAGGATTCCCGATAGCGAAAGCAGACTGACCTACTTTGAGGTCATTGGATGAGCCTAGGGGTATAGGTTTTAAGAGATCTACTGGGGCATTTATCTTCAACACGGCCAAGTCTTTTCGTGCTTCATAACCAACAAGCTCTGCGGGCCAAATGGATTGATCAGCCAATGTAACCTCGAGTGACTGAGCGCCTTTCACGACATGGTAATTAGTAACGATGTGTCCTTGATTGTCCCATACAAATCCAGATCCGCTGCCCTTGGGAACTTCATATACACTGCGTGACCAATAGTCTTGCTGTAAACCTTTGGTGGTAATGAAAACTACTGAAGACGCTGCATTCTCAAACAGGTCAATGGTCGCCTGCTCCGTATTTGTGATGACCTTTACCGGGTCTACATTTCTTCGATTGGATTCCTCAGGAAGCGTATGTTGCTCCTCCTGGGGCTGGCTTTCCGTTGCATTTTTCTTTGAAGAAAAAGAAGATCCCAAATAGAATCCAAAAACAAAGATAATAAGCCATGAGAGTATCTGTCCATATTTCATCTGATTAATTTTCAGTCAATCTATAAACTCAAAATTAAGGGAAATTGGGTTGTCTGAAGGGTATTTATCTACAATGTACTGGATAGTTTTAGTCATGTCACCTTAATCTGTAGTCGAATGTGCGATCATTTCAAAGTTCAATAAGTGTACTTTCTTGATATATATCGATATCGTATCACATTTATTATTGCTAAGAATCTTAAAAAATTTATCATAAGATTAAAAGAAGCGATAAAATTCCGATCCTGTAATAACTCCAATAAACACCGAAAAGATCAGGAGAATTGTTGAATTTGTTGAGAATTTTTTCTTTGCTAATTTATATTTAGCCTGATACTCCTCTAATTCCTTTTGGAACTCTATTTTTCGTTTGCCTTCTGGAGATTTTCTATACTCCAAATATTTCAAGATAGTTTCGACACTAGAATCATTTTTTTCAGATGTGATTTGAGATCCTAATACTAAGGATGTACTTACAAACAGAATGATTACTAAGAAGAATTTGGCAAATAATCTATTCTGCTTGAAAGTTGTCGAACATACCATCATGCTATAAGCAGGTATCAATGTTTTGAAGGTTCACATCTGTTGGTCATACCCCCTTATAAAACTACATTAATTGAACACCCTCTACCAAGAACATATCCATCTTATACCGCCAATGGCGAAAAGCTTCGATGGCCAAGATTTGGTGAAATGCCAAGTTTACGTCTAATCAAAACTCATAAGAATAGAAAGCACTGTACGGATAGTTAACTTCTTCATTCACTCTCCACTTAGGTCCTTCCTTAAGAAGTCTGATCAATTCAAGATTGCAGGACTCGCAGCTAGAATCGTTGGCTTGAAAATCTGAAAGGCTCCCGTCAGTGCTTATATTAAATCGGATGGTCACCAAGTGTTCTAAGGTGCTACCATATGGCTTTCTAATGTTTTGACTTATATATTTCTCGAACTGCGTATAGCCATTTTGAGGAGCAAAATTTAGCTCCGAAGTTGGTATGGAGTATCCAGTCATGACCACCTCACTTAGAATAGCCCCCTCCTGTAGTATCACATTGGAAAAATTATTCCCTGAATCGATCTTCACGTCTTTATGAAACTTCTCATAGCCCGTATAATCTACCTCCATATAGTAATTGCCCACTCGAGGCACTTCCATATTAAAATTGCCATCATAGTCCGTGATACCCCCTAATACAATACTGCTGTCTTTCATTACCACACTGGCTCCGACTAAAGGCGAACCGTTCTGGTCCGTAACCTGACCGACATAGTTGAGACTGTTGCTGAGTGATGGTGTCTGTACTTGATCAAGGGCAGTGTCTTCCTCTTGGGCTCTTTTGCTCTCCTTCTTTTTGGCAGCTGTACTTTCTCTTGTGTTTTCAACTTCAACATTTGAGTCATCATCATGTGATTCTTCTTTGTCCATACTCTTCATTCTTCCCGCGTCCACAGGAATTCCATCGATTACATACAAAGGCTCATCAGAGGAATTTCCTCGGATTATCACTTTAGCATCATTTGTAGATTCGACATCATTTTCAATAATCTCTACCCCGATGGCCGATTTGTCCTCATGTACCAGTGCATCTAAGTCCTTTCCCTTTCCGTGTTGTTCTATAACCAGCTCAATAGTAGTGTCCTCTACTTCGGAGGCTACATTAGATTCTCTCGCAGCATATAAGTCTTCACCCCCACTCTCTACTGACACTAGCCCCGCATCACTTGACTTCTCCTGACCATCAGGTCTTAGTAAAAATCCTATCGCAGCTACAAATAACAAGGATGCCGCAACAGCACTAATCTGCCACATGGGGATGACTCGTCGTTTCTTTTTCTCTTCCTTTCCCGAAACCTTGTCAATAATTTGCTGGATATCTGATCTTGATTTATCAGGTTCGTGAGAATGGTAGGCTTGCAGCGCATCAGCAACAAAAGGGTCATCCAACGCTCTATATTGAAGGGCATGAAGTTCCCCTTGGGTGATTGTCTCATTCAGGTACTTATCTAGTAAGTTTTCCCAGTCTCGGGAATCATATGAAGTGTAATCCTTCATTTAGTATTCATGCAAATTTTTAAATTTCTTCTTCCATTCTGAATATGTGACCTGACTTTATTCCACTCCAAGCTTAAAACCGTCGCAATCTCCTCATAGTTCTTCTTGTCAAGATAAAACATAGTTACGCATCTCCGCTGTAAATCTTTGAGTTTTTCGAGACAGCCTTCCATCTTCATCAGTTCTTCTTCTCTCTTTACATCATCAGGATGAAAAATGTTCTCAGAATACATAGTTGCTGCCGCTGTTTCTTTGGGGAGCTTCTTGCTTTCCCTTCTTAGTTTTTCAAAACAGTGATTCTTACAAACCACATAAAGCCACTTTGAGAAATCGTCAATTTCTTTTCCGGGAAGTCTCTTTATCAGAAGCTCATAGATTTCCATAGAAACATCCTTGGCATCCTGCTGATTCTTTAAATACTTAAGACAGACACCATAAATATGATGCGTATATCTTAGATAAAGTGCCGACAGCACAGCTATGTCCAAATTCTTTTGGAAGAGGGAAATCATCTGCAGGTCGGTGTGGTTATTGTAAGCCATACTTCAGACCATGAATATAATGATAGGTAGAGATAACAGATGTTCCAGAAGACGTTCTTACAAGAATTAGTACACTCACTCAAACCATTCAAAAAAAAGCAGAGTTGGTTTATGCAATGATGTGAAAGCCATCATCCTAGTGATGAATTATTGATCAAACAAAAATAATAGTCATGAAGAAGCACATCTTTTTTACACTCATCGTTCTAGGATTATTTACTAGCTTTTTAATTGGATCACCGGTCAAGATCAATGGAACTGTTACCGGTCCAGGCGGCTCTCCACTCATCGGTGCCAACATATATTTAGATAAAGGAGACAATAAACTCATAGGGACCATTACGGATATAGACGGCAAATACCTTCTGGAAGCCGAGCCGTATAGTGGACCGTATTCGATTTCTGAAAATGTATTGATGACTGTTCTTCTGTCAACATATTGCTCTATAAGAGGTGCCTGCTGAGATTGATGAGCCAGTGTTTTACGATCATACTTTTCATAAAAGAAATCTCCACCAACATTGATGTCCAGCGATTGTCGAGAAAGGGCATAGTTCAATCTTACTCGACCACCAGCATATCCACTATCGTCTTCCAGGGTATTGAAGGGTCTAATCTCTCGTTGGTCAAAGAATCCTAAATATGTAGATGCTTCCAATGATGTCCTGTAGGTTAGTGGCACTTTTGCATTGAGGCCAAACAAATATTTTTGATAGTCCTCATTTCCTTTGACTGCTTGCCAATTTGAAGCAGCCAACTGAGGATGTGATATGTAATCAGTTTCGTTGAGCGAACCTAGGATAAAGGCTTTTACACCGGTAAACAAGGCGATCCCTGACAGAAGAAATTTTGCACTGTTGTGCTTTCCTATAAGAGATTTATTGTGTCTGTCATACTCGTTATTATCTCTATACCCATCTGAGTGATAATGGGCATGGCCTACTAAAATGTGATTGTTATGTCCTATGTTGGAGTTCAGATACGTCTGAAATGATCTACCCCCAAAACTGCTATGCGATTTTCGGTGCTCGGCCAATGGGTCATCTCCATTCTTAATGACTCTGGTCTTCATATCTATCATACCACCGAGTGCTGCGCCACGTAAGCTAGAGGTGGGGCCTTTATAAATATTCATCTTATCAATAATGCCTAAGTCGATGTCCTCTATACTCGTTTCACCTACTCCATTGATGAGTGGAATACCATCGATGAAAGCACGTAGCCCAGTTGTAGAAAAAGGGGACCTATTTCCAATACCACGGATGGTAATGCGATCCGTATTAGGAGCACCTGAGTGCATAAGTATGCAGGGGCTGTGATTAAGGAGGGAGTTGATCTGGGTGGAGCGTTCCATAAGAGGAACTTCTATCTCCTCAGAGGATAAAATTTGAGAGCTTTGAATTCTAACGACTGGGATGTATTCACTTGGGTGCTCAATGAGAACTATTCTTTCACCACTTACAAATTGCTTAACATGAAGCTTTTTTGAAACGAACGTCACATGGGCAATGATTAAAAATCGCAGTAAGTAACAATTTCAAATTTTCCAGATAGATCTGTGTAAACACCTGTTTGTGGTAAACAACAATCTACTATAGTTGCCAATGCAACTGGCTCTCCATATTGATCCACAACTTCACCTTTGACAACTCTCTGCGCTGATGTCAAATCTGAAAATAAAATCAGAATTATAATTACTATAAACCGAAAGCTCACTGTTATTTAATTGCAGACTTTAGACATTATTTGTTACTTAGAACGATAAAGTAACGTATTACTGACAGAGTGACAATACAATCATGAAAAACATCCTCTTTATCTTACTTCTTGCCCTAGTCGGGTATAGTGCCTTTGAAGGGTGGAAACTGCATGGATTGCAGACTATACAAAACGAGTATAAAGAAGATTATGCCGAGGTACATCGTATCAACTATGGTCTTTTTAATGTTGATCTATGGAAAGACAAGGCGCTCAATATTTTTGGTGATAAGCTAGAATCATTTGAGATAGATCCTAAAATTTATGTTGAGCTGGACAAGCAGGTAGAGAAGTACCTATATGATATCTACAAGGAATATTTTGAAGGGGGAAAACTTATAGAAACTGTTCTTGCCCAAACAGAGAAGAACGGCAGCACTGGGAATAAGATGCTTCTTAAAATGTTCAAGGGAAGCATCGAAGACTTCATCAAGAACATGGACATCAAAAGCCAAATTCCAGTAATTGCTGCAGAGATATCCAAGGAGTTAAAGAAAAACGAGCCCACGATCAAGAAGTACATCAGAGACGAACTGGACAACATGCTCTTTGCAGGACTAGAGGAGAGCGGCTATAAAGATCCTCGAGAAATACTCTATAATAAGTATCAAGTTGATGATGCACCATCTGCCTCGTCCTTAATCCAAGAAAAAATTGCAACGCAGGAATCAGCCATTGTATCGAAAATAAAGCTCTTGTACATCCTTTTGATATTGGGAGTCATTATCGCAGCCCTCCTGTATAAGATTATAGGATTTAAGTACTTAGTCGTCACCTTCACTTCCATCTCGATCGTGATGCTCGTACTAGGGGTTACACTTCCCATGATTGACATTGACGCCAGACTCAATGACTTCAATTTCAACATACTGGGCAATCAAATAAACTTCGACGAGCAAGTGCTTTACTTTCAGAGCAAGTCCATTCTCGATGTGACACGTACCCTACTTGAAGGTCATGGAATAGACCTGAAGATTGTGGGTTTATTGATTCTGATGTTTAGCATCGTCTTTCCTTTTATCAAGTTAATACTGAGCACACTGTACTTGTACGTGGATAAGGTCCGACATAGTAAACTCGCAAGGACCGTCATATTCTACCTAGGAAAATGGAGTATGGCCGATGTATTTGTTGTTGCGATGTTTATGGCTTATATCGGCTTCTATGGTCTCGTTACATCACAATTGGGAGAGATCGGAAGAAACCAAGGTGGCTATGCGGTAGAAACGGTCAACTATTCTCGGCTGTCGCCTGGGGCATTGTTCTTTACGTCTTACTGTATCCTATCCATTATCACTAGCTTGATAATAAATAAGGTAAGCGAAATGGAGGAGAAGTAAGGTGGTCAGTTACTACACATACCTTTTCAGCATGATCTGAAGGATCTCAGCCGCTGCCTTGGCGATGACCGTACCCGGTCCAAAAACTGCAGCCACTCCTTTATCGAATAAAAAGTCGTAATCCTGTGGGGGGATCACGCCACCTACGATAACCATGATATCCTCGCGTTCTATTTCCTTGAAAAAATCTATTACCTGCGGAACCAAGGTCTTGTGACCAGCAGCAAGAGAGGAAATTCCCAAAATATGAACGTCATTTTCTGCTGCTTGTCGGGCTGCCTCTTGGGGAGTTTGAAACAAGGGTCCGATGTCCACATCAAAACCTATATCGGCAAAGCTCGTAGCTATGATTTTTGCACCACGGTCGTGACCGTCCTGACCCAGCTTGGCGATCATGATACGGGGGCGTCGCCCGGCTTGTCGGGCAAACTCATCCGATAAATCTTTTGCTCTTTTAAAATCAGCATTCATCTTTATGGCCTCAGAATATACTCCTTTTATGGTCTGATGCTCAGCAACAAATCTACCGAATACTTCCTCCATGGTATAAGAAATTTCTCCGAGGGTTGCTCTTGATCGAGCGGCAGACACGGCAGCCTCAAGCAAGTTACCTTTATCAGAATTTGCAATCGCCTTGAGCCTTTGAAGTGCTACCGTCACGTCCTCTTGATTTCTTGTTGATTTGATCTCCGCTAATTGTAGAATTTGCTGTTCTCTTACTTTGGTATTATCGACCTCTAGGATATCCAGTTTGTCATCAATAGGCATGGCATAATAATTAACACCTACTACCTTATCCTCTCCGCTATCTATACGTGCTTGCTTACGTGCTGCTGCCTCTTCTATTTTCATCTTAGGAAGTCCTGCCTCTATCGCCTTGGTCATTCCTCCGAGCTTTTCTACCTCTGTGATATGCGCCCAGGCTTTCTCTACAAGTTGGTCAGTCAGAGATTCCATATAGTATGACCCACCAAAAGGGTCTACCGCCTTGCAGAGACCACTATTTTGCTGCAAGTAAAGCTGAGTATCTCTAGCAATCTTGGCCGAATAATCCGTAGGTAAGGCAATCGCCTCATCCAATGAATTGGTATGAAGGGACTGAGTGCCTCCCAACACAGCAGCCATGGCCTCAATGCACGTACGTGCCACATTGTTATACGGATCCTGGGCAGTAAGGCTATAACCTGATGTCTGACAATGAGTACGTAAGGCCATGGTTTTAGGATTCTTTGGATTAAACTGTTTTACAATCTTGGCCCAAAGAAGACGACCTGCTCGCAATTTTGCAATTTCCATGAAGAAATTCATACCTATTCCCCAGAAAAAGGAAAACCTGTGGACAAACTGATCCACTTCCAATCCAGCTCCTATGCCGGCCTTTATGTATTCCCATCCATCTGCTAGTGTATACGCCAGTTCAAGGTCAGCGGGAGCACCAGCCTCATGCATGTGATATCCAGAGATACTTATTGTATTAAACTTAGGCATGTGCCTCGAAGAGTATGCAAAGATGTCAGAAATGATCCTCATCGAAGGTGCTGGTGGGTAGATGTAAGTGTTCCTTACCATGAACTCTTTTAGGATGTCGTTCTGAATGGTACCATTAAGCTTTCCCAAATCTACTCCCTGCTCTTCAGCGGCTACTATAAAGAATGCTAGGATAGGAATCACTGCCCCATTCATAGTCATAGACACGGACATCTTATCCAACGGAATGCCATCAAACAGCACTTTCATGTCTTCAACCGTATCGATGGCTACACCAGCCATGCCCACGTCTCCAGTAACTCTAGGGTGATCGGAATCGTATCCACGATGGGTAGCAAGATCAAAGGCAATCGAGAGGCCTTTCTGTCCGGCTTCCAGGTTCCTTCTATAGAAAGCATTGCTCTCTTCTGCAGAGCTAAAACCCGCATACTGCCTTATGGTCCATGGGCGCGAGAGATACATCGTACTATAGGGGCCTCTTAAGAATGGTGGTTTGCCTGCTGTGAACGATAAATGATCGGAAGCAGACACGTCCTCCTTATCATAAGTAGATTTTAAGTCAATCCCCTCTTGTGTTTTATAAATCTCAATCACTGCATAAAGGTAAGAATGACAATCAGTACTTGTCGAACTTGTTTTTGAATTTTGAATTTCTGGTTTTCCTTCTCTTACGGTCAGAAAATATCTTGAGTAAGGGTACGGCAAAGAGCAGAATAAAAATAAACCAGAGCATATTCTATTTGAAATTAAAGGTACTATTATCCTCCGGCTTTCTGATAAATAACGTTTATCTAAGGCCAAATCCCGCTGGTGGCTGCCGATATATTTGTTCGCCACTACACCCAGGCTGCTTCCATTTTTTTCATTTATACTTTGAAAAAAAACCAAGACCGACCGTAAAACGACTGGCCTGGATCTAACCACTATAAGTCAGGTAAATTCTAGGGCCTCTACTTATAACCCGAGCTTCCAGAATATGTCGCCAAAGAAAGAAAAATTCCAAGTAAGTAGTCACGAGGAAAATTCCCCTTTCTCACAGGGGTTTTCCACTTTTAGGTGTTAAATATTGGTAATGAACGGATTATAAGAGACGATTTTTGTCGATGCGCCCTGCTCTTTTTCGCTTTCCGGAGGTTTTTCCAGTCCTGAGTTCCGTCAAAGTAAAAAGCTAGCCTAAAGCTGTTTTCCTTAAATCCGTCAGTAACGGTATTTCGGCATGAAGAGTCTATATATAGATAATGAAGCTGTGTGGGAAGTGCAGGAACCGTCTTTTCGTACATTTTCCTATCCCGTATAATATAACTGTTGCCATCCGCCTTTAAAAAATACTGTGTATCCCGAATTATACCTAAGTGCAAATATGCTTCACGGGAAGCATGAAATTGTATCAAAAAGTTGATATGAATATATTGAAGTTAGTTGAAAGATTTCCAGATGAGAGCAGTTGCAAACTTGATTTCAAGACCAAGCGTGAAAAGCAGGGAGTAATATGTAAGAAATGTATTTGCACAGAACATTACTGGTAAAAAAATAAGAGGCCGTGGCAATGTAAGAACTGTTCATTCAGAACCACACTACGAAGTGGCACAATAATGGAGAATAGCAATATGCCCTTGAGGAAATGGTATTTATGTATAGCCTTTATGAGCATGACCAAGAAGGGAATATCGGCAAAAGAGATGCAGAAACAAATGGGTCATAAAAGATATGAACCGATATGGCGGATGATGCATAAGGTTAGGACTGCGATGGGCTGCCGAGATGCATTATATGGTCTGGACTGGGCAGTTGAATTTGATGAGGGTTACTTTACCCATGGGATAAGAAAGGGCTCAAAACCCAAACGAGGTAGGGGTTCCCAGAACAAAAAGAATGTAGCGGTGATGGCAGAGTCAACACCATTGGAAGATATGGAGACTGGTATGAGATCAAACCAATGCAGGTATTTCAAAATGAAAGTACTTAATACACACGAGGCACATGAAGTAGATACTATAGTATCTGAAAATCTAGACAGCAAAACATTAGTGTTCAGTGACAAGAGTACCAGTTATGTCAATATAGCAGACCATGAGGAAGTGGATATTCGTGAGAAATCGGATAAGCTAACAACTGTCACAACCCTAAAATGGGTGCATATAGCAATCAGTAATACCAAAAGATGGCTACTAGGCATTCATCATATGGTAAAGGGGAAATACTTACAGAACTATCTCAATGAATTCTGCTATAAACTCAATAGAAGATACTTCGGAAATAGACTTTTCGACAGACTATCAATTGCACTCGCTAAATCTTACTGGCATGATTGAGGAGACACAATTAAAAAATAGTTAAAAAGTCGAGTACTTTTCTTTGAAAATACAGAACTACGTATCATTGAACCAATAAAATTCAGAAATTATGAAGTCTGTGTCGCTTACGCTTGTTTTTCTTGTTTGTTCTTTGATTATAGAAGGTCAGCAGGCTGATCTCATTAGACCTTTTTCTTCTCAGATCGAATTATCCGCTAATTATTCTGAGTTGTCAGGCTTACAGGCTGAAATTCATTATAAGTCTCGATTTACTGATCGCATTTATTCCTCTCTTGGCTTGGCTACAAACTTTTCTGGTTCTTATGCACTGAAAGTGGGCTTTGATTATCGACTGCTAAGTGATGAGAAATGGAATTTTACCATAGGTGCACAGTTTGTAAATGAATCTATAGTTTTGAAGGGAGAACCAGAGAGCAGGCGCGCATACCAGTATCTGGAGTTTCCATTACGGTTTAATGTCAGGATAAGTGATCGCATTAGCTTGGGAGCCGGAGTAGGCATCCCCATCTATTTTGATAACTCCCTTGATAGAACCCTGCTAAACAGTATCCGACTGGCGATAGGCTATAGAATAGATTAAGTTCGGCTTATCATAGTCTGGAGCGAGCGTTTATCCCCGCATCTGCATTCGAGAAATAAATCCATCACATCACGATTGGGCAGCTGTGATTATGGTAGGTTCTCCAATAATTTTTCCACTCTATCTTTCATAATACGTTCCTTTTCAAAACTATTTCTACACAATCAATATGTAACGGAAGTATATCGAAAGGTAGAAATAAACGAATTTCTTGAAACCAACTATCCCCGAGGCAGAGCCATAGGGGTATTTCGCTGGTTTCATTTTGACCTGAAGGTCAAAAACCGAAATTCTCTGATGTTTAGTTGAAAACCTTAGGTTTTCAAACTTTCCTCTCAACCCCGAGGCAAGCCTCGGGGTATTTTCTTCGAATAAATATAAGCCAGAGCATGAGTTAGAATTTTTCTTTAAGGTACTTCCCTGTCTCACTTTCCTTGCATTTCAAAATCCCTTTGACTGGTCCTTCATAAACAAGGTATCCTCCATTCTTACCACCTACGGGACCTAGGTCAATGATATAGTCGGCCGTCTTGATAACCTCAAGGTTATGCTCTACAACGATGATACTATGTCCTTTTTCTATCAATGCATTAAATGCATCTAAGAGTTTTGTGATGTCATGGAAGTGAAGTCCTGTTGTCGGTTCATCAAAGATAAATAGGATTTTATCAGATGCGTTTTCAATACCTAAATAGCTCGCTAATTTTACTCTTTGTGCTTCTCCTCCCGATAAAGTACTCGATGCTTGACCCAACTTTACATATCCCAGACCGACATCATCTAGTGGCTTGATCTTTCTCACTATTTCTTTTCTTTCTTTAAAAAACGTGATTGCTTCTTCTATGCTGAGGTCAAGAATTTCATAGATATTTATTCCATTGTAAGTCACTTCCAAGATTTCGTTTTTAAATCGTTGCCCTTTGCAATCCTCACAAAGTAATTTGACATCAGCAAGAAATTGCATCTCTACAGTGATCTCTCCATCACCTTTGCAGTTTTCGCATCGACCACCATCTACGTTGAATGAAAAGTGCTTTGGCTGATATCCCCTGATCTTGGACATCTGCTGATCAGCCATCAATTTTCTGATCGCATCATAAGCCTTGACGTAGGTCACGGGGTTGGATCTTGAGGATTTCCCGATGGGACTCTGATTGATGAATTCTACTTGGTCAATCATCGTCATATCACCTGATATACCCGTAAATTTTCCCATAGGTATATTGAAATCATCCTCCACTTCATTCTTGATAGCAGGATAGATGATATGCTTTATTAGACTAGTTTTTCCTGACCCTGAGACTCCTGTTATTGTCACGATACAGTTAAGAGGAATGGTGACATCTATGTCTTTGAGGTTATGTTGGCGAGCACCTTTGATCTCTACCTTATTGATGATGGGCCTCACATTGTTATTATGAGGAATCGACATTTTACCTGTCAAATACTGTGCAGTGAGGCTTTTATGCTTGCCACTGACAAACTTCTTGTAGTCACCTAAATATAATATCTCACCGCCATGAATACCGGCCATGGGACCCATGTCAAGAATGAAATCTGCATTACGGATGATATCTTCCTCGTGCTCTATAACAATAACGGTATTCCCGAGTTGTCGCAGATTCTTCAGTACCTCAACCAGCTTTTCCGAGTCCTTGGGGTGAAGTCCAATACTTGGTTCGTCAAGGATGTAAAGAGAATTGGTAAGATTGCTGCCCAGCGTACGTGTAAGATTGATGCGCTGAGTCTCGCCACCGCTAAGGGTTGATGAAAGTCGATCCAAAGAAAGGTAAGATAGACCAACCTGTATCATGACATCTAATCTAGTTGTGATTTCAAGGAGGATTCTCCTGGCTATCTGAGCATCATGCTTGTTCAGTTTTAACTTTTTGAAGAATTCCCTCAACTCATCAATAGGGATATTAATAAGCTCGGTAATATCCTTTCCACCAAGCTTCACATAGGTCGATTCATTACGCAGTCGACCTCCTTTACACACATTGCATGTAGTCTTGCCACGGTATCTTGCCAAGAGTACCCGGTTTTGAATTTTGTACGTTGCAGATTCTAGTTCCGCAAAGAAATCATCAATGCCTCCAAAATATTCAGATCCACTCCAGATCAGTTCTTTATGTTCGTCACTGAGATCTTTATATGGTCGGTGGATAGGCAAGTCATGGTGGGAAGCTGCATTTATCAATTTCTTATTTCTGAGGCTACCCTTTTCACCTCGCCAGCAAGCTATGGCATTGTCATAAATTGATAGACTTTCATCAGGAATAACTTTTCGCGGATCTATTCCCAGTACCTTTCCATATCCTTCACACTTTGGACAAGCCCCGTATGGATTATTATAATTGAATAGTTGATGCGTCGGTTGCAGAAATGTAAGGCCGTCCAATTCAAATCGATTGTTGAAAGACTTTTCTTTTCCATCGATCACCTTGACGATACAATCCCCCTCACTCTCCTTAAAAGAAGTCAGGATTGAGTCGGCAATTCGCTTCAAGTTTTCTTCCTCATCATTGACAACAAAGCGATCGATAAGCACTTTTATATCCTTTTTCAACTTGGTGGTAGTTGATGTGAGAAATTTCTCCTTACTGCTTATGACATCATCTACATCTACGAGAAGATCATTGGTATAAAGTCTTGTATAACCCTTCTGTAAGAGCATCTCTAGCTCTTGTGAGACTTTTCGTTCGTATCTTTTCTGCAGAGGTATGAATAGCATTGCTTTGCTATTAGGCGGCAAGGACTTTAAATAGTCCATAACATCAGATACAGCATGCCTTTTCACTTCTTTTCCTGATACTGGTGAGTAAGTCCTTCCTGCTCTGGCAAACAGCAATCTTAAGTAGTCATAGATTTCTGTAAGTGATCCTACCGTAGATCGAGAATTACTTGTAGAGACTTTTTGCTCGATGGCTATAGCAGGACATATGCCTTTGATAAAATCTACCTCAGGTTTTTTCATCCGATTAAGGAACTGACGTGCATAAGAACTTAAGCTCTCAACATATCGACGCTGTCCTTCGGCATACAACGTATCCATGATCAATGATGACTTGCCTGAGCCTGACACTCCAGTAGCAACGATCAGCTTGTTGCGAGGAATCTTGACCTCGATATCTTTTAGATTATTGGATCTTGCACCCTTGATATGGATAAACTTACCGGTGTCAACATCCTTTTTTCCTCTTGCTTTTGCCACTGGGTATATTGAAAAGTATAGTATTGAAATAAAGAGCAAAGGTAACATTTAGCCAAGTCTCAATGCGTGTAAAATCACGAAGAATCAGCAATAACAATCACCAGACTTTATTCGTTAAACAATTGTTAACGGAATACAAGCACTGGATCGGGAATAATATTTGGCCTATTTTGTGACATCTTTCAGATAGATATAGATAATTCTATTATATTTGAAAATCAATACTTATTCGTTAACCTAAAATAGATACTATAGCATAAACATTTACACTAAGCTAAAACCAGATTAATTAAACTGATTTTTAACCGCTAGTTATGAATGTGAAAATGCTAAGTGATCAGGCATTAATTGCCGAATACCTTAATGGTGACGAAAAATCCTTCGAAATTTTACTGAACAGACATAGAGATAAGATTTATACGTCTATCTACCTATTTGTCAAGGATAGGGACATGGCTGATGACATTTTTCAGGATGTTTTCATCAAAATTATCAAGACCTTAAGAAAGGGTAAATACAATCATGAGGGTAAATTCTCTCAGTGGGCCATGCGTATTGCATACAACATGTGTGTAGATCAATTCCGTAGATCCAAACGTCGCACTAAGGTGTCAGCTACAGAAACATTCGACATTTTCGATGTGCTCGAGAATAAAGATGACAACATGGAGACAACTATGGTCAAGAATCATATGTATGACAAGGTCAGAGTGCTAGTGGACCAACTTCCACCTGAGCAAAGAGAGGTAGTTGTTCTTCGTCATTATGCCGATATGAGCTTCAAAGAAATTTCACAACTAACTCGTGTTAGCATCAATACTGCCCTGGGCAGGATGCGTTACGCATTAATCAATATGAGAAAAATGGTTGGAGACAAGGAATTGCTGTTGAAGTAAACTCCTACCATCCAACTTTACCCGTATTACGTGGTAATGAGTCATAGATACGACTGATTGCAGTCGTACAGCCAAGGGCGATATTCTAACGAGAGTATCGCCCTGATCTATTTACAGACTGAGAGTTATGTTTCTAATTATAAACGTTGAATATAGAAATCGTACAATTCTAATTATACTTTGGTAATCCTACTTAATTAAAAAAAAGGAACTCCTTCTCCAAGGAATTCCTTTTACCGATTAATACGACTACCGACTAAAGAGTCGTAAAATCAAACTAACTTATCTTATAAAGCTTTACTTATTAAGTATGATCAGCTTTCTATGTTCTATTTCACCGTCAATATCTATCCTGACTGAGTAAACTCCCGCTGGTACATCTGACACATCTAACTTCCATGAGTGTGACTTAACGATTGCAGTTGAGCTCGAGGTTAATATATTTTGTACTCGGATTAGATATTTGCCTACCCTTATCCATTCGAAGAGAAGATATTTTCAAACTACGTCCTCACTACCCTCTTGTGAGGAATCTTCTTTTCTAGGAATAGGGTCATGACCCACTGGTCCCCAAGGGTGGCACTTAAGAATGCGACGAATACCGAGATACAACCCCTTTAATACTCCCCACTCATCTATGGCTTCCACCATGTAATGAGAACACGTGGGTTGGAACCGGCACGTAGGACCAAGCAAGGGTGAAATAAGCTTTTGGTAAAGTTTGATGGGAAACTTGACAATTGCTTTGAGCATAAAATCAGAGTCTGGTATTTCCTGAGGTTGTACTATTATCAAAAAGCCAATGTGCCTTACGTTTTTTGTCAACCTTGAATGAGACGATGTTTTGCTGATCGTCGTAGATATCTGTAAGAATGCGATTATTTACTTCTATTTTTTCAATACTCTCCACGTGCTCTATAACCAAGTAACACCATACTGCCATCAGATCAGCGGACTCCTCTTTTCCGATGAAGTTAAATTCCGCCTTTTCGCCATTGATATAAACTGAAACATTGTCATAGATATAACTGTATAGATAAGAATCCGCATCCGCTGCTTCTTCCTCCGTAAATAGATAAAGATTATCTGCGTCGTACTCCTTAAGGTCTAGTTCCAGATCATCTATGTAAATTCTGGTACTTAACTGTATTTCCTCTAATTCAGATTTATAATGGATCTCAGTATTACTTATGTGTAAGTCATGTTCTGAGACTGTCTCCATAAATGGAGAGGAAAAAAACAGCATGAGTGACAAGAATAAATTCATTACATCAAAATAACGCTATTTCTATTAGAATAGTTAACAAGAAAATGGATGGTGAGTATAATCTTGAACCGTCAATGAGGATATGAGAGAAAAAGAGGGTCTATATATGTGCATTATCACGATTTTTAACCAAAAATCTCGCCAATGCAATTCCTTTCGGCGTTGTTGCATGAATAGAGGATGAAAGAGAAGGATATAGTATCTTAGGGAGCCCAACCTTACAAACAAAGATGTATGACAAATCGACAAACTAAGGTCGGTGTAAAACAAGAAAGAAGGCAGAAAGACAAGTACAAGGTTACAAACTGGAGAGATTACAACAGGAGCCTTGTAAAGCGAGGCGACATTACAATATGGTTTGATGAAGACTTATTAAGGTGCTGGTATTACCAGGGTCCTAATCAAAAAGGAGCCCAGTATAAATATTCACAACAATGCATGAGGAGCTTGCTACAACTCAAAGTAGTATTTGGGTTGAAGTACCGACAATTAGAGGGACTCGCCAGCTCCTTATTGGGAATAATGGGCATAGAAATAAGAGTTCCGAGCTATAGCCAAATAAGTCGTAGAGCAAAACAAGTGAAAGAAAAAATGGATGTTCCCAAAACAAAGGGGCCAATGTTTATAGTATTTGATTCAACGGGACTCAAAGTATATGGAGAAGGGGAATGGAAGGTACGTAAACATGGGTATAATAAGCGCCGGACATGGCGTAAGCTGCATCTAGGGGTAGATGAAAATGACGAGTTACTGGATCTTGATCGCAACGAGATCATAAAGGAAATAGAAAAGAAAGGCCGAAAGAAATGGAAGGAGCAAAGTGGATACCACAGCCGGAGTTTATCAGAAACAGCAATGTTTCGATTCAAGACAATATTTGGCCCACAGCAATACTCCCGTCGGTTCGAAACCCAGCAAAGTGAAGTTGCAATAAAAGTAGCATGCTTAAATATAATGACAGGCCTTGGTATGCCTGTTTGTAAAAAGGTGGCTTAAACCTATAGCTATTAAGCCATAGCTATGCTTTTTTTTTGATGATTTATTCATGCAACAAAGCCTCAATTAACTATAAACCTGAGTTCGATTAAAAAAGCAAAGCTTGATTGGACTGATCTGGTTGAAATTCGTAGAATTTGACAGCTGGTTTAGTAGGCAAAAACGAGTAAGCAATGATAGCCGTTAATATGTTATTGACAAAGTTGTGAAACGATCGATATCTTGAGTGTTCGACGAAACAAATGTTTTTGAGTTGGTCATTGATAGTCTCGATTATGGATCGTTTTCTAAGCATTATTTTGTCTCTTAGACTCATCAGTTGGGTTTTTATATTTTTTCGAATAAACGAATTTCTTGAAACCAACTATCCCCGAGGCAGAGCCATAGGGGTATTTCGCTGGTTTCATTTTGACCTGAAGGTCAAAAACCGAAATTCTCTGATGTTTAGTTGAAAACCTTAGGTTTTCAAACTTTCCTCTCAACCCCGAGGCAAGCCTCGAGGTATTTTCTTCGAATAAAATGTATGCCGTCGTCAAATAGAATGGCTGACAAGCTCTTACTCACATAGCCCTTGTCTCCATATAATTGGCCCCATATTTTCTTTAAAATATTTCCTTGTTTTAGCGGTGCTCGATCATCGACATTGGCTTGAGTGATTTGAAAATCAACTATTTGTCCAATTTCATTGACGATTAGATGCAGGATGAAACCATAAAAATATCCCATCGTAGACTTTCCTCTTGTAGCGATTCCTTGGAATACTTTATGATTAAAAATCCGCTTGTTATTGCAAACTCTAAGTGGTGTAGAGTCGATAAAAGATATCCCGGTACAATCGCCCAAGCAACATGTTTTAGCGAATACCGCCAAAGGCAATACGACTTGTTTTTGGAGTTCAACAAATCTGTTGTATGACACCGTTCCTGGAAATTCTGCCTTCAAATGCTTTTTGACGTACAAAAGATAAAATGATTTAAAATTCCTGCAAGCACTTAATTGAAACAAGATCATAATTGAAATAACTTCAGATGAGCTCATTCGAGATTTTCGTTTAGGAGAATTTCCTATCATTTGGTCCTGAACTTTGTGATCAAACTCATTCATAAACTAATCGACAACACAGAAAATTTGCGTAATTTGTTCTTTAAGAATCATGAGGAATATATTTATCAATTAATTAATTGATAATCAGCTATCAAGCTGCGAACTATTCCTCTTTTTATGAAAATTACATCCCTTTAATTTAATTTTAAATTATTGATTATCAAGACCTTAATAATCGAACTCAGGTTATAATATATACCTAAGCAACTCAAGCGCTCCTGACAGTTGTTCCCTGTTGACATTGCCGACATAATTATTTGTAGTTTGAATGCTCGCATGGTCAAGTAATTGCGAAACTGATTTGATGTTATCACCTCTCTGTATAGCAAGACTGCCCCGTCGTATAAATATCATTATAGCATTCGCTAAAATTTCAATTCGTGAGCTTTGAAGATGTATAAACCGATACATCTCTACTCTTGATAATTGATCGTTTTTATCAAGCATTCATACCGATAAATTCTACCTTTGCCGTCCATAAAAAACAATGATCCATGAGTCTTCTCACTGTAGGAACTGTAGCTTTTGATAGTATTGAAACACCATTCGGAAAAGCCGATCGAGTCATAGGGGGTGCCTGTACCTATATAAGCTGGGCCGCTTCTTATTTTACCGATAATATAAATCTTGTATCTATCGTGGGGAGTGATTTCCCTCAATCTGAGCTCGATCAACTTATAGCCCGCGGCGTAAACCTGGATGGACTCAAGATCGTAGAGAATGGTAAGACCTTCTTCTGGGCTGGTAAGTATCTCGAAAACATGAATCAGCGAGAGACCCTTACTACAGATCTCAATGTACTTGATGATTTTGACCCCGAGCTTCCAGATTCCTACAAGGACAGTAAATACATAATGCTGGGTAATCTTACTCCCGAAATACAGCTAAGGGTGATCGAGCAAATCGATAATCCAAAACTGGTAGTTATGGATACTATGAATTTTTGGATGGATATAGCCTTGGATAGCTTACTCAAAGCCATCTCCAAGGTGGATGTTCTTACTATAAACGATGAGGAGGCTCGTCAGCTTTCGGGTGAGTATTCCCTGCTGAAGGCAGCCGATAAGATTCATGCCATGGGACCAGAGTTTCTCGTAATCAAGAAAGGAGAACATGGAGCCATGCTTTTTCATGAGGGCAAGGTATTCTATGCACCGGCTCTTCCATTGCTGAATGTAGAGGACCCGACTGGAGCTGGCGACAGTTTTGCTGGAGGCTTCATTGGTTATCTAGCAAAAACTGATGACATATCATTTGATAACATGAAGAAGGCAGTCGTCCATGGGTCTGTCATGGCATCGTATTGTGTAGAAGAGTTCAGTATAGGTCGGCTTAAATGTCTGAGCGACGAGATGATTGCATCTCGGGTAAAAAGCTTTGGTCAGTTGGTCAGTTTCTGATCCTAGCCGGCCGCATTATGTAGGTGATTATATATGTAGATCAACATTACTATAAAAAGGATTAGCCCAATGGCGAACTTGCCTAGACATGATCCTTTCTTACCCCAATTTTGTGGATTTTCCCCGCTCATTGTCTTGATTGTTTGACACAAAGAAAAGCTTATTTCCTGAATTTATCGTCGGTGGAGGTCGCGATTTATATTCTTTCTAAATTGTTCTTGTCTTTTGCCCGAGCCATTCTCTGACTTCATTGCTCAATCCTGGAGATAGTGCCTCGTTCACCTTTTTGTGATAATCATTGAGCCATGACTTTTCATCATTGGTGAGCAGGTCGATATCAGTAAGATTGAGGTCGATAGGCATCAGGGTTACAGTCTCATGACTCAGATACCCATCGTCCTCTTCGACACAGACAACCAGATTCTCAATTCGTATTCCATATTCACCTTCTTTATAGTATCCCGGTTCATTGGATGATATCATTCCTGGTACATGCCTGGTGTTTCCTCGCTGAGAACCGGGGCTCGCAAATCCCTGTGGTGGTTCATGAACATTGAGGAAGAATCCCACCCCATGACCTGTTCCATGAAGGTAATTGAGACCATATGTCCATAGGTGTTGTCGGGCGATGGAATCAAGTTGTCCTCCGATTGTTCCCTTGGGAAACTTGATCATTGAAAGGTCTATCATGCCTTTCAATACGAGCGTAAAATTTCTTCTAACCTCATCAGATGGTGTAGATAGAGCAATCGTTCTAGTAATATCAGTCGTGCCGTCAAAGTACTGTCCTCCTGAATCAACCAATAAAATACCCTCCTGCTCAATATCCGCACATGTGCCCGGCATGGGTCGATAGTGTATTATCGCACCATTACTCTTGTATCCTACGATCGCGGCAAAACTCTCTCCAAAGTAATCTCCCTGTTCTTTACGACAGGCAGCCAGCTTTTCCGCCAACTCAAATTCAGAGACGCTTCTTTCCTTAAGCTCATTCTCCAGCCAGAAAAAAGCATTGCACAATGCTACCCCGTCTTTAACCATTACCTGTCTGGTGTGAGCAATTTCGGTTTTGTTTTTGACGGCCTTGAGGTGACGACTTATGGTCTCCCCATACACTACTTCCGCATTACAGGCCCTCATTAATTCGAGACTGCAGTTGCCCTTATCAACAAGTATTTTATCTCCTTCAGTTAAGTGATTGAGATAAGCAACAATGTCCTTATAAGGGTGGAGATCAACACCAGCAACTGATAAGTGATTCTCGGTTTCATTGTCGACTTTGCTATTGTCGATAAATAAATGCGCTCCCTTCCCATCTATGACTAGATAGGATATAAAAACAGGATTGAAATCAACATCCCTGCCACGAAGATTTAGAATCCAAGCTATATCATCAAGCGTAGTAACAAGATGGTGACCTGTCCCTCTTTCTTCCATTTTCTGCCTGATCTCCGATAACTTCTCAGTATTGGACTTTCCCGTATATTTGGTTTCATGAATAAAAACCAACTCCCGAGACAAAGGCGGTCGATCTGACCATACCTCTTTGATCAAGTCAAGTGTCTTTATCTTAATATCTTTTTTATCAAATATGGATTTAAACCTATCGTACAACCCCGGAGAGATCATGTAACCGTCAATTCCAACAACAGATCCACTGTCTAAATTTTCTGCCAGCCACTCTGCATATTCAGCTTTGAACTGATTTTTCATCTTATGAAGCTTCATCTCTGATCTGCGAAGCTCTTCCTCTCCTTGAAGGAAATATCTTGAGTCGGTCCACAATCCAGAATCACTCATTGTCACGGCACAAGTCCCTGCTGATCCAGTAAAGCCTGATATCCATTCTCTACACTTCCATGCATCTGCCACATACTCGCTATTGTGGGGATCAGCACTGGGTATGATGTAAGCGGCTATTCCCTGATTTTTCATCGCTGTTCTCAGAGCTGCTATACGTTCGTTGATAGTCATGATTTACCTTATTCTTTTAGTTAGTATTGGTTTTCAGCAACTTTCATATTAAATATTATCATAATATGTATATATTTGCTTACTAAGTTTCAATATAAGGAGCTTGGCAACAACAACTATGTATAATGTAAAAATGTTTTTATAACAGAGAAATAGAGAAGAAGATGCTGAAGCAGAATTTAAGTCACAGAATGTTACAAAAGCTGTCTCCACAGCAGATACAGCTGATGAAACTATTACAGATACCGACAGCTACGTTGGATCAACGAATCAAAGAAGAACTAGAATCCAATCCCGCTTTAGATGAGGGAGAAGATTACAATGAAGTCTTTGATCTGGAAGCCGAGAACAAAGAAGATGAGAATTATAAGGAAGAGGTTTTTGAGCTTGATGATTACATCAATGAGTACATAGAAGATGATCCTTCCTCTTACAAGATGAGGGTGGAAACCTCTAACATTGAAGAATACAAAAACATCCCCATGGCTCTTCAAAAATCATTTCATGAGCACCTGCAATCTCAGGTAGGGCTTCTTGATTTGGAAGACCCACTGGACGAACTCGTTGTAGACCAGATCATTGGATCAATTGACGAGGACGGATATCTGCGTCGAGAACCGGGCGCCATCGTAGACGACCTTATGTTTTCACAGAGCGTAGAGACAGATAAGGAACACGTCATAAAATTGATCAAGAGGATACAGCATTTTGACCCCCCTGGATTGGCAGCGTCGGACTTACAAGAAAGTCTCATCATTCAATTGAAACATAATCAAAAGAAGACCACAGTCAATGACCCCTCTAGCATGGAACTGGGATTGAAGATCCTTGAAAGTCACTTTGAAGAATTTTCTAAAAAGCATTACATAAAATTGAAGAAGCATCTTTTTGTCTCGGATTCTGAGCTCAAGGATGCAATAAATGAAATCCTTAGGCTAAACCCAAAACCTGCAAGTGCTTTTGTTCAGGGCGGCAAAAACAACCAACTAAACTATGTCATCCCTGATTTTATCATCACCAATATAGACGGAGAGCTCGACCTGAGGTTGAATGGCAAAAATGCACCCGACCTGAGGATCAATGACAACTACAAGGAGATGCTCAAGACATACAAGGATACAACCAAGGGAAGACGTGGCACTAAGAAAGAAAAAGAGGCCGTCATGTTTATCAAGCAAAAGATAGACTCAGCTAAATGGTTTATCGATGCTATAAGACAACGACAAGACACCTTATTCCGTACCATGTACTCTATCATGCAATTTCAGTATGACTTCTTTCTCAGTGGTGACGAGAGAAAACTCAGACCTATGATATTAAAAGACATTGCCGAGATTACAAGTCTTGACATTTCCACTGTCAGTCGTGTTGCTAACAGCAAATTTGTACAGACAGAATTTGGAACCAAACGTCTAAAGAACTTCTTTTCAGAATCCCTCACAACGGATGAGGGTCTCGAAGTATCAACTCTTCGCGTAAAGAATATTCTATCTGATATCATCAATGAAGAAAACAAGAGAAAACCACTCAGTGACGAAAAACTGAAGGATATGCTACGCAAGAAAGGGTACAACATTGCTCGACGAACTGTAGCTAAATATAGGGAGCAACTAAACATTCCAGTAGCCCGCCTAAGAAAGGAATTATAATAAATTATGCATATCTTTTCTGCGCAACATCCATCGCATTTAATATAATATGACAAGCCTCTTGACTTTGACACGTTTTAGCCATAAGCATTTGATTATCAAGCAGTTAAGTTTTTCGTTTTCGCAATACGTTGTCTATAACTATCTGATTGTCAGGCTGTTGTAATTGAGGGGTTTGATTTTTTTCAATTTGAATTTATCTATCAGTACTTGTTGGTTTGAATCCATAGCACTGCGTAGGTAAAAGTCCTTTCCATCTTGGGTAATCTTGCTAGACTGCATCCTGTCGAGTGTTTTTAGAATGGTAAGCTCTGAGAGCGGTGTTTTGTTTTTCTCAAGTCTGATCTCGACATGTCTTAATAGTGCCAAGGCCATAAAGCACATAGCAATGTGGCCGCGGATTCTTTTGTCTGTCCAATGAAACATTGGTCTGACTTCCAAGATGCTTTTCATGGTTCTAAAGCCTTGTTCGATTAAAAACAAGTGACGGTATTGATCTAATATTTGCACAACACTCAAGTTGTCTACATTGGTACTGATGGCTAAAAAGCCATCGTACATTTGGTCCTGCTTGATCTTTTTTTCGTTGAGCTGGTAGCTGTCCTTGCCCGTTTTGTTCAAGTAATGGTAAGAGGCTTTCTTTTTTAACTGGGAAGGGTTGTCCATGAAGTACTGTGCCTTTATTAGGCGTTTTTCTCTTTCATGACGGTCTTTGCGTGCCCTTTTTTCACTGTAGGTGCAGATCACTTTCCGTCCCTGGTACATTAGTGTAGTGTATTTTAGCTTTATTGGTTTTCCATCTTTTTGATACACCCATTCATTGTTATAGCGGCTCTTATCTACCAATGCTTCTTTGGCGGGCGTTTTCATCATTTTTAGCTTTTCACCAAATATGAATGGAAAGTCCATTTGCCCACTGATCAGGTCAATGTTTTGTTCTGATAACATGGCTCGGTCAGCTACTACGATGACCTTGTCGATACTATATTGCTTTTTTACCTGTTCCAGTATTTTACTTATCGTCTTGACTTCGGCAGTGTTTCCCTCGAATATATGATAGGCCACCGGTTGCTTGTTACGATCCATGAGCATTCCTAATACCACTTGAGTCTTTCCTATTTTACCATCCTTGGAGTATCCCTTTTTTCTTAATGTGTTTTCTTGTTCTACATCACTATCAAAATAAAAAGTCGTTACATCATAAAAAACAATATCTAATTTTTGATTGAATAAATTGCGACCGGTCATATATATACTTTGCTGTATGGCGTGGCTATATTGGTCCAGCTTATCCAAGGCACGGTACAACCAATGGAGTTTTATGTCTTGTACCGAGTAATATTCAGCCTGATTGTGATAATTAGCCAGTTTACTGTTGGGAACATTAAAGCGCTCGACCAACATCAGCAACACCGCTTCGTATAAATCAAAGGTCAGGTGGTGCTTTCTTTTTATTCTGGCAAAGACCTGGTCCAGCTTAAATGTGTGCAGCACGCTGTCAACTAATTGCACATAACCAAAATTGAACCTGCCCACTTCCTCCACCTCAGTACCCATCAAGTCTAAGGGATTGCCACCCCCTAGAGCGTACAGCCTGGATCCCATTTTCTTAAGTGTCTCAGGGTTATAGTCCTCTGCCTTGCCCAAATTGGCTAGGGTTTTCATTCGCGCAACGCCGTTTTCATCGCGATAGGAATGAATCAGACTCATATAGTGTCCGGACTTCTTTTTATCAATACGAATTGTAGCCATAATAACTACATTATATTAATAATTTCTTAGAAAAACAAACTGTCTTCGCAATACAATTTACACTATAAAAAAACTAAACCCTTACCCTGCAAGGGTTTCAGACGATTTCTCTCATACAAGTGTCAAAGTCAAGAAAACCACTCAGTGACGAAAAACTGAAGGATATGCTACGCAAGAAAGGGTACAACATTGCTCGACGAACTGTAGCTAAATATAGGGAGCAACTAAACATTCCAGTAGCCCGCCTAAGAAAGGAATTATAATAAATTATGCATATCTTTTCTGCGCAACATCCATCGCATTTAATATAATATGACAAGCCTCTTTGATCTCATCATTGGTTATAATCAATGGTGGAGCAAGCCTAAATGACCTGTCATTGAATAAAAAGTAATCTACCAATGCCCCTTTCTCGATAATGTGGTCAACCACATGTCGTAAATACTTCCTCCGTGTGACTTCTACCGCCATCATAAGACCTGATGACCTTACCTCTTTTATTATATCATGATGGAGCATTGATCTAAACTGTTGTTCTTTCCTTGCTACCGATGAGATATATTCTTCGCTCTGAAGCACCTCAAGACAAGCAAGTGCTGCTGCGCAACATACTGGATGACCTCCAAAAGTAGTCAGGTGTCCCAGACCTGGGTTAGTACTTATTGTCTGCATGATCTCTCTCGAGGATACGGCGGCTGAGATAGGCATGCCTCCTCCCATGGCTTTTCCAAGCAGTAAAACATCTGGAACAACACTATACTTCTGGTGAGCAAACATGCTACCCGTCCTTCCAAAGCCAGTCTGTATCTCGTCCAGTATCAGTAAGCAACCGACTTCATTGCATCGTTTTCTCAAGGTAGATAAGTAATTATTGGTGGGTTCTACTACACCTGATTCGGCTTGCACCGGTTCTATGATGACTGCAGCCGTAGAATCTGTAATTATAGACAAGTCACTGGCATCATTAAAAGTAATATGATTGATGGAAGGCACTAGGGGTGCATATTTCATTAAAAATTCTGTATCACTCCTAAGGCTCTCAGATCCGGAAGTGCTACCGTGATAGGCCATCCGTCCAGCTACAATCTCATGTCTTCCAGTGTATTTACGTGCGATTTTGAGACCTACTTCTACAGCCTCAGATCCAGACATACTGTAGTAGACGGAATCAAGACTATCAGCAAGTAGCGATGTAAGAAGTCGGGCATATCTTACTTGAGGAGATTGTATGTGCTCGCCATAAACCATCGTATGCAGATATTGATCTGTCTGATCCTTGATAGCCTTTTTTACAGCAGGATGACAATGTCCTAGAGAACTGACCGAGATCCCTGAATTGAGATCTAAATACCTTTTTCCCGACGTATCTAGTATGTACATCCCTGAGGCACGATCTACCTCTATATGTAGAGGGAACATACTCGTTTGAGCAACATGGTTTATGAATAAAGGCCTTAAATTTGCCATACCGATATTGATTATTTATCGTTCTATTGTATTAGGATAATGTTAAAATTGACAAGATGTAAATTCTTGTTAGTCAATTACGTTTAATTTTATGTACAATATACAATTGATGAAAACTACAACATTTTTCCTTGTTAGCCTTCTTATGATACTTGGCTCAGATAACTTCGCTCAAGGTATTGACTTTTTTCATGGCACCTACAAGGAAGCTTTGGAGAAATCCATCAAAGAGGACAAGTTGATTTTTATTGATGCCTATACAATCTGGTGCGGACCATGTAAGGCTATGGCCAAATATGAGTTTACACAAAAGGTGGTTGGTGATTTTTTCAACAAGAATTTCATCAACGTAAAGCTCAATATGGAAGCCAACGAGAGCATAAACTTCAAAAAGAAGTTCTCAGTTAATGCATACCCTACTTTGTTTTTTATCGACGGTGAGCAAAAACTAGTTCATAAATCTGTTGGGGGAAAGAAAGCCAACGCTCTGGTTGATATGGGTAAAATGGCAATCAGGAAAAATGATAAAAGTGGAAACTTTGCAGAAGCCTATGAAAAGGGTGATCGTAGTTACGATCTAGTTCTTGATTATGTGAAGGCACTGAACAATGCAGGAAAGCCATCCCTAAAGATTGCCAATGACTACCTTAAGTCTGATCCTAACATTACCAAAGAACAACGATCTGCATTCATCTATGAGGCATTGATCGAGGCTGATAGTCGTCTGTTTGATGAATATGTGGAAAGTAAGAATGAAATTATTCAACTCAATGGAGAAGACGCCTACTATGACAAGATGCAGATCTCAGCATGGAAGACGGTGGATAAGGCAATCGAATATGAAGTTGAGAGCTTGGTAGATGAAGCAATAGAAAAAATAAAAGAGCACCATCGAGACCACAAGTTGTTTTCATATGAAGCCAATCTTAAGTATTGCCGATCGTTGAAAATGCCAGATAGGTTTGTTGAAACTGCCAATAAGTATTTTAAAAAATATGCCAAAAACGACCCTGATCTTTTGAAGAAACTTATCGGTCAGTGTCAGATTTCTTTTAACAACAAGTACAAGGTGATGAGTGAGGCCGAGTCATATGCCAAAAGGCTGGCTAAGATCGAATCACTGCCCGCCAATCATGTATTGTATGCTAAATTGTTAATAAAAAACAAGAAGAAGGATAAAGCGCTCGATGCTGCACAGAAGGCATTAAAAATTGCCAAAGAAGATGGCACTGACACCAAGAGAATAGAAGGACTGATCCGATATATAGAATCTACCTAAGGCTCTTGATTACTGCTCGTCATATAGGATTGTTGCTTTGCCTTATTTTAGCTAGCTCACTGTCAGGTCAACAGCGAATTACCTTCATGTACAATGACATTGATAAAGCCTTGCATAGGGCAAAAGTGGAGAAGAAGTATGTCTTTGTAGACACTTATGCACCATGGTGTATTCCTTGCAAAAGATTAGATGAGAATCTTAAAGACAAACAACTCGTGAAATATTTTAATCGTCACTTTGTAAATATCAAAGTAAACATGGATGTACACGAAGTGGGCACAAGACTGAGAAGTAAGTACAGCGTGGTCTTTCTACCCACTATCATGTTCCTTGATAATGAGGGGAATATGAGATTTCAGGTTGACAAGGTTCTCAGTTCGGAAGAATTATTGAGCAAAGCAAAGCTCGTCAATGAGACCGATGGATATTTCTTGTCAGAGGCAACTGCGGTACACTTCTCCCCCTTTGAAAAAAAAACAAAATCAAGAAGCGAGACTAAAACTACAAAGAAGAAACCCTATGTCAAGGTCACGCCAGACATAGCCACTAGTTCTAAAACTAATACCCCGAGGAAAGCGGTCGATGAAAAAATACTACATGTACTAGGGGCAACGGATGCGGCATCACCAGAAGGTCTTTATCGTGAAGCCTATTTCAGGATGGAACTGATGGACGGTAGTCATAAGGAAACGGCAAGACAATATTTATCAACTCAAATAGACTGGTCTACCGATAAAAATATCAGATTTATTAACGACTTCCTGAATTCTACTGAGTCGGATGAGTTTGAGTACTTTGTAGATAATAGGGCTAGGTTTGAGGAAGTAATAGGAATCGATCAGTATTTAATGACCTCAAGGATCCTTATAAATAAGACGTTATTTCAACGGATGCCTAGACCTAGTCTGGAAGAAGCTAGAAGCTTATTGCAGATAATGGACAAGGAAAATGGCAGTCGACTTGCTTATGAGTACTATCTTGATCGATTACATCTGGAAGGAAAAAACAAAGAATATACCAATCTTGCCGAGAGGTACCTTACTAAATTCAACAACTATAATGAAAAAATCGTCCATCGTCTAGTTATAGTGTCCTTGTCTCAAAACCCTGACAACAAAAATCTCAAAAGATGCGCCAATCTAACGAAGGAGCTGCTTAAAATAGATCCAGAAGAATCTGAGTATTTCATGACAATGGCAGAGATTGAAGTCTTGAGAAACAACAAAAACAGAGCGCTGGAGTACGCGACCACTGCTCTTACCTTAAGCCAATCCTATAACTCTAGTGACTCGCATATCAGAGATTTGATAAAAAGAATAGAAGAACTCTAGCGAGGAATTATCTTTACCGCCATGTACCTTGGGAAGAAAATAGTAGTTGTCCTACCGGCATATAATGCTGCTCTCACTCTTGAAAAAACGTATTCTGAAATTCCCTTTGACTTGGTTGATGATGTCATATTATGTGACGATGCTAGCAAAGATGAGACGATAGTCAAAGCCAAAGAAATAGGAATAAAGCACATTATCAAACACGAGGATAATAAGGGCTATGGTGGCAATCAAAAGTCATTGTACAATAAGGCACTGTCTCTTGATGCTGATATAGTCATAATGCTACATCCTGATTATCAGTATACCCCAAAACTCATTCCTAGCATGGTAAATATTATCGGAGATGACCTTTACCCTGTGGTCTTGGGCTCAAGAATTTTAGGGAAAGGAGCGCTTCGAGGAGGAATGCCTGTTTATAAGTATATAGCTAATCGATGTCTGACATTATTTCAAAATCTGATGATAGGTTACAAGTTGTCTGAGTATCACACGGGCTACAGGGCTTTTAGCCGAACGGTATTAGAAGCCATTGACTTCAATGCCAATTCTGATGACTTTATCTTTGACAATCAAATGCTGTCACAGATAATATTTAAAGGTTTTGATATAGCTGAAGTTACTTGTCCAACCAAGTACTTTGAAGAAGCATCGTCTATAAACTTTGCTCGAAGTAGTAAATATGGTCTGGAGGTTATTATTGTGTCTTTGAAACACTTCCTTCAGAGAATGGGAATCGGAAATTTCAAGATATACAGGTAAAAACTAAGATTGTTTTTCCTTGGTCTCTAGTTCTTTCATTCCATCTTTTATCTCAGATTCTATATTGGACTTAGCATTATTGAACTCTCGGATTCCTTTTCCAAGTCCTCTTGCCAATTCTGGAATTTTTCTGCCTCCAAATAGTAACAACACCACAAAAAGAACGATAATTAATTCTGGTCCGCCAGGGAATCCAAACAATGAAAACGTACTCATGTATTATAGTTTAGGGATTAAAGGTACGATATAACCCATCGGATAGCAATAGGGTATTCGACTAATTATGACAAGTGATATACCAAGGCTATTTTTTGAGTCCTATTTCTCGTAGCCGCTCATCTAAATAACCACCCGCTGTGATTGGCTCGTAGGCCAACGGTCTTTCCTCTGATATACAACCATCGAGACACGTAAGGTCCATCTCTGCTCGTGGATGGAGAAAGAAAGGTATAGACAATCGGGGTACGTGCCATAATTCCTTCGGTGGATTGATGACTCTATGTGTCGTCGACTTCAGATAGTTATTAGTCAATCGCTGCAACATGTCACCTACATTAATCACTATCTCACCATCCTCCGGCATAATATCGATCCATTCATTTTCAGCATTCAATAGTTGCAGACCTCCTGCAGATGCCCCTACAAGCAGAGTTATTAGATTGATATCCTCGTGCTCTTCTGCCCGTATAGCGGTCTCTAGCTCTTCCGTAATCGGAGGATAATGAATGGAACGTAAGATACTTGTACCATTCTCAATTTTACTATCAAAATAATTCTCGTCCAGGTGGAGGTGGATGGCTATTGCTCTGAGCAAGTGAGCCCCTGTTTTCTCAAAGGTCTTATATAATTCGTGTCCCGTAGTATTGAAGATGGGCACCTCAGACACTGTCGGGTTGCTAGTGTCATCATAATATTGTCCTAGCTGATAAAACTCCTTTAGGTCAGCTACCTCAGATTGCTTAGCATGCTCTTTTCCATAGGAGGTATAACCCCGCTGACCCGCCAGGCCTTGAATCTCGTATTGTCTTTTTTGTGAAACCGGTAAAGAAAAGAAGGCCTTTGACGAACTGAAAAAACCATCGATCAATTCGGCAGGAATGCCATGGCCTGCAACACCTACAAAGCCTACCTCATGAAAGGCCGTACCTAACTCCTTGACAAACTCCGCTCTTTGTCCTTCGTTTCCGTGAACAAATTTTGATAAGTCAACGACTGGAATACTTCTATTGGACATAATTATCTATTGTTTATATCTGACATTCTAAAGGTAACACCTGTACTATCTACAAGTATTGTACCATTCTGTCTAATAATTATGTGCTATAATTAGTTCAATAAGCATGTTTTATTCCAACCCAGATAGCTCAATACTGCGTCTATATTAAAAAAAGTGAAAATGAACAAAATCGTCACATTGCTAATTATTTCAACTCTTCTCATCTCTTGCTCAAAAGACGACAGACCTAGCAGAAAAAATGGACAGAATATCGATGAGTCAGTTATTGAATTCGGTTTTGACCTGCTAAAAGAGTCCATTGACAATGATGAAAACGTCCTGCTTTCACCTTATAGTGTTTACTCTGCGTTGGGCATGACGTTGAATGGGACGGAGACGCAGACTTTTGACGAAATGAAAAGTGTCTTACATATAGCTGAATTTTCCAAAGACGAAGCCAATGCCTCCATCCATGACTTGACACTAAATATTGACAACTCTAATAAATTTTCAAAACTTGAGGTGGCCAATGCAATATTTCATGACCCCGATAGGATCGTAGTAAATGGCAACATGCTTACCAATCTATCGGAATACTACCTAGCCGAGAATCACACTGAAGATTTCAGCACACCAGAAGCTGTGGAGACCATAAATAATTGGACCAATGAAAAAACAGAGGGACGAATACCCACCGTTCTGGAAAATATCAGTAGCGATGAAGCTATGTTCCTTATCAATGCACTGTATTTTTTGGGTGATTGGGAAATAGGCTTTATTGAGGAGCTGACTAGCCAAGGCAACTTTACCCAGGAAGATGGAACATCCACTACTCTATTGAAAATGACATCAGATGACATCCGCAGCCAGTACATAGGAGACGACTTTGCTGCAGTAGACCTGAAAATAAAGGGTGGTGAATATGCAATGACATTTGTGTTGCCTGATGAGTCTATATCTGCAGTAGATTTTATCACCGATAGGTCTGCAGCCGATCTCTCAACCTGGTACACAGACCTAGTTGACGATAGACTTCAGGACGAAAGAGTGATGGTATGGCTGCCAAAATTTGAACTTAAAAAGAAAATCGAACTCAAGCCGTTTCTGAGCAACCTAGGAATGGCTACAGCATTCACTCATAGTGCTGATTTTACTTCAATGGGACAAGCCCCTGGAAATATCTTCTTGACTAGAGTACTGCATGACGTATTCCTCAAGGTAGATGAAAAAGGAGTCGAAGGAGCTGCCGTCACTACCGTAGGTGTCGGTGTCACATCAGTGCCGTCAACCATTGATTTCAATCGCCCTTTCTTGTTTATTCTGCGGCATGTGGAGAGTAAGGTCCCGATATTTATCGGAAAGATAGGTCATCCATTCTAGTTCTTTCGTGGTGGTTTATACCTCGATTTATCAAGAATTTCCTGTGTGTCAAAAATCTTTAATAGATCTGATAAGGATACATTCGGATTCCTTATCATGAAAGCCTCCACTATCTTCCATCCCATGAAATTAGCAGTACGTCCCGGAGCTGCATCAGGCATTTTCGGTGAATTGTGGCGAGGTTTAATATACTTATCGATAACCCTCGATTCTGACCTATAAAGCAAGTCCTCCTGGAGGAAGAAAGACCACATCTCTAGTTCATTCTCGTTTACCCACTTCCATTGATCAGTACTATATTCCAACCATATTGAGTCGGGGATATGAGGCAAGATTTTATCAAGGGCATAGTACATTTTCCCTTCATGTATCATCATGTCGATAAGGCGATTTCCCTGGGACGAGCCAAGAATATCCTGAATAATAAGATACATGCTTTTGGGAACGATGTGCTCTCGTGTAAAAGTGCGAGTGAGATAATCAGAGAAGGATGGATTCTTTGGATCAATATCTTTGTACTCAAATTCACTTCCCATAAACATATCTAGTCCTACGGCCACACAATCTCGTCTTGATTCATCCCGAAACAAAAATAGCTGTTGCCCAAATTCTGATACAAACGTATAAACGTTAGGAATATGAGCTTGGGGAAAGTAATACTGAAAATACCTAAATGCATCATCGAATTGATCATCCACCTTTTCAAAATCTGTGTATAGGTAATCAATGGTATCACACAATCTACGATAAGACTCTGAGCCGAAAAAAGACGAATAATCATCCATCGTCTTTTCTCCATCCTTTACTGTTAATGGAATAATGTGAGTAACTAGTAAATCAACAAAGGTCGGGTGATCCTTTTTTAATTTCATTACTTTATTCAGCGCCCGACTACTATCAGTCTTTGCAAAAGAAACCTCGGTTCTATATACTGAATGACTTACATCTATATCACCCACCTGTGGAATATTAGATTCTTCTTTACACCCATAAATGAGAATCGTGAAAATGACTAGAACTATATGTTGTTTTAATTTCATTTTATTACAATGGTGTTAAAACCAAAATAACCTAGCATTAATTGCTTTTGTACCCTCGAATATCGATTATTGCATCAAATTATTCAGCTCTATGAAAAATATATCACCTGAGATACTTGAAAGGTTTGTAGATGAGGCCCTGAGAGAAGATGTAGGATCTGGCGATCACACGTCACTTGCTTGCATCCCCAAGGATGACACTTCAAGAGCTAGATTGCTTGTAAAAGATGAAGGAGTCGTTGCGGGAGTAGAGCTAGCAGAGATAATATTCAAGAAAGTCGACCCCAAGGCCGAGTTCGAAGTTTTGATTACTGATGGGAGTGACATCTCCTATGCTGATGAAGTCTTTTATGTTGAATGCAATAGCAGGGCACTCTTGATGGCTGAGCGCCTCGTGTTGAATCTCATGCAACGAATGAGCGGGATAGCCACCATGAGCAGTAGGTTTGCCGTAGAAGTAGATGGACTACCAGTAAAGATATTAGATACTCGAAAGACAACACCTTTATTGAGGTTTCTGGAAAAGTGGGCTGTGAAAATAGGAGGATGTCACAATTATAGAGTAGGCTTGTATGACTGGATCATGATCAAGGACAATCACATAGATGCATGCGGCAGCATCACTCAAGCTCTCAAGCAAGTAAAGGAATACAAAAAAGAAAGTGTTCTTGACCTCAATGTCACATTGGAGGTAAGGAACCTTGTAGAACTTTATGAAGCATTGGAAGAGGGAGGTATGACGCGCATCATGTTTGACAATTTTGAACTACCCATCTTACGTGAGGCTGTTGCCATCGTCGGGGAGAAATTCGAAACAGAAGCTTCGGGGGGAATTACCCTCCAGTCTGTCAGAAAAGTTGCCGAATGTGGTGTTAATTTTGTCTCATCAGGTGCCCTTACTCATTCTGCAGGATGCCTTGATCTTAGCCTTAAGGTAATAAAAGGAACATAGGTTTAAGAAACCTTACCGGGATTATCTTTGACAAATTGCTTCCAACTGCCATAAGATTTCCCCTTGGCCATAGGAGAAGAGGATTGGTTGAAACAACATATAGCGGCAGCGAGCGCATCAGAAGCATCGAGGTGCTTGTGATATAGCTTAGTCTTCATCAATGTCTCTAACATGGCTGATACCTGCTCCTTGGAAGCATTGCCATTTCCTGTGATTGACTTCTTGATTTTTTTTGGCGAAAACTCTACGATTCCCAGACCCATCGTCATTCCAGCGGCCATGGCCACACCTTGTGCTCTTCCGAGCTTTAGCATGGACTGCACATTTTTTCCAAAGAATGGTGCTTCCAGAGCCATGACTTTGGGGCGATAAGTTTCTATGATCTCTTGCAGTTGAAGAAAGATTTCCTTAAGCTTGGTCTGATGATCTTCATATGACGCAAGCTTGAGCACGCCCATGTCAACGAGTGAATATTCCTTGCCTATCACATCAACCAAGGCGTAGCCTAGAATATTGGTCCCTGGATCAACGCCTAGTATTTTATAAGATGTCTTCATCTTCAGTGGTAAAAATACAATGTCTACTCGTCTTGCTGTGTATTTGCTGGTAAGATTGCCTAAGTTTGACCATGTCCTCGTTCTCAATGCAAAAGAAGAATTTCAAATTCGTCAACCTTATCATTAAGTTGATCCTCGTGGGACTTCTCGGCTATGTTTTGTATCAGGGGTGTAATCGGGAAAGTGCCAATGAAAGCTTGGAATTATTCAAGTCCTCACTGGAAACTTCAAATGCTATTTATCTCATCATTGCTTTACTATTGATGCCTCTCAATTGGATTCTCGAATCTGAAAAATGGAGGTCCTTTTTGCACCCGTTCGCTGATCTTCCATCATTGTCTTCACTCAAGTGCGTTATTGCCGGCGTGTTTATGGGGATGGTAACACCTGCTCGTGTAGGTGAATATGGAGGGCGTATTATTTATCTCCCCTATGATAAAAAATGGGAAGGCATTATGGCTACGCTGGCCTCTAGTCTCTGCCAGAATATGGTAAATCTGGTTTTGGGTGCAGTGGGAGCACTCTATTTTCTAAGCTTATATCCTTTCACCGAATCATCCATGGATGTAATGGTAGGAGTGACAATTGCAGTAGTCATTGCAGTGCTGGCTGTTGTCATGTTTCGACAGAAAATTCTAAAATTTGGCCCCACGAAACTTCCTAATGGCCTGTTAAATAAGATTAAAAAACAGTTAAACATAATCGAGCACCTCCAGGTTAAATACTGGTATAATGGCCTATTTCTTTCAGCGTTACGGTTTGCAATTTATACTACTCAGTATGTCTTGTTACTTTACTTCTTTGACCTTGAGATACCAGTGTTTATTGCTGTTTCAGGAATCTGGTTCATATTTTTACTACAATCATTCTTCCCCCTACCGCCCCTCCTGGGAATACTGGCCAGAGGCGAAATTGCGTTGATCATATGGTCTGTGTACACTGATAACATCTTAGGAATTCTTGCGTCTACATTTATGTTATGGATTATAAACCTTATAATTCCGTCCATTGTAGGAATGTACTTAGTGTTGAGTACGGATTTAGTGGATTCTTTTCGATACAAATTGATAAAAAATGAGCGGTAAAAAGACATACATCTATCTGGCGATCATCTTTCTAGGATTGTCAGCCTTCGGAATACAAAAGGCCGTCAAGGTTAAGGAAATACCTCTTTGTCATACAGAAAACAACGCATTTCAAGCGGACGAAAAGTTGGTTTATAAGCTATACTACAACTGGCAGTTTGTCTGGATTCCCGCTGGGGAGGTAGTTTTTAGAGTAAAGGAAAATGAGAGTGATTATGAGCTCAGTGCGTTCGGAAAGACCTATTCCTCCTATGACAACTTTTTCAAGGTAAGAGACTATTTTTACAGCAGAGTAGACAAAGAAACCTTGTTGCCTATCGAGTTTAAGCGTGATATAGTAGAGGGGAAATACAGGCTCTTTGATAGCATCAGTTTTGATCAAGCCAATTATAAAGCTGAAGCCATCCATGGTAAAACACGGGAAACCGCCGAATCCTATGATTTTGAATTTGACGAATGCATGCAGGACATGCTATCTATATTATACTTATTTAGAAATATCGACTACACAGATGTCGATAAGGGCTCTAGAATTCCCGTCAAATTGTTTTTTGACAAGGAATTATTTCCATTAGACTTAGAGTTTATGGGTATAGAAAAAAAGAAAAAAATCAAAGGCATGGGAAAATACCGTGCCATGAAGTTCATGCCAGAAGTCGTCGCTGGTGAGGTTTTTGACGAAAACACAAAAATGTCGATATGGGTATCCGATGATCAAAACAAGGTGCCTTTGTTGATAGAATCGCCCGTATCTGTTGGGTCAGTAAAAGCCGTCCTCAAAAAACACACGGGTCTCAAGTATCCTCTGGAAGGCAAGGTGAAGTAAGGCTCTTCGCTTACTCAGGCTCCTCCTAATCACCCCATTGGGTAAAAATTCTTAACTCATTCCGTCGATTTACGGAGAATTGACCTATTTTCGGTGCTCACAATTGACCCATTGCGGCCGTTGTACTAGAGTTCGTAGTGGAAATACTCACAACTGTAAAAAGTAGAAATGAATAACGACGTGTTAGAGAATCAACCTCAGTTATTTGGTCACCCCAAAGGGTTGTATGTATTATTCTTAACGGAAATGTGGGAGCGGTTCTCATACTATGGAATGCGTGGCTTGTTGTCATTATATATGGCAGCCGAGTTAGTGGGTGATGACAGAGGAGCGGGCTTAGGATGGACTGACGCGGAAGCACTTAAACTTTATGGGTGGTATACTATGCTCGTGTATGTCATGTCTATCCCAGGTGGTATGATTGCCGACAAGATATTAGGGCAAAAAAAATCAGTCCTTATAGGTGCATTGATTCTAGTTGCTGGACACGGAATATTAGCAATAGATGCACTATGGGCATTTTATACCGGTTTAATCTTGGTTATTCTTGGTGTTGGTATGCTAAAGCCAAATATTTCAACTATGGTGGGCGGGCTTTATGCCGAGGGTGATGAGCGCCGAGACAAAGGGTTCAGTATATTTTATATAGGAATTAACCTAGGATCCTTGCTTGCAACAACCATCGTCGGGTTGGTCGTTTGGAAATGGGGTTGGCATGCTGGATTTGGTCTTGCTGGTATCGGTATGTTGTTTGGTCTTTGCGTCTATATATGGGGGCAAAAATTTCTCACTCATGTTGGAAATAAAACATCAGAAGAAGAAAAGAAGGACCAGGTTACCATGAGTAGATTGTTTTCAGACTTAGCGACTTCTCCTAAACATCTATTAATAGTTGTAGGACTGATTGTTGCGTCCATTTACTACGGCGGATACGTATTATCCGAAATTGATCATTGGGCTTACGCTGCATTATTTACATTCTTGTCCGTGGTCATTGGCATGTTAATGATGATATATAGAAGTTTACGATCTCAGATAGAAAAGGATAGGTTTTTAGTTGTCCTGCTCTCATTTTTTCTTGTCATTGTTTTCTGGGGTGCCTTTGAGCAAGCAGGTGGCTTGATGAACCTGTATACCGATGAAAAGACCAACCGGATGTTGTTTGGCTGGGAAGTCCCTACGATTTGGTTCCAAAGTCTGAATGCTGGATTTATTATTCTTTTTGCTGTGACAGTTGCAAATTATTGGGCTAAAAGGAAGTTTAAAAATAAGGAGGCCTCTTCTTTATTCAAGATGGCTACCGGTACCATTATCATGGGATTAGGGTTTATATTTATGGTTTTTGCTGCTAGAGACTATGAAAACAGTGGGTCTTCAGCAATGTACTGGCTTGTTTTAGCCTATTTTTTCCATACCATAGGAGAGCTATGTTCGTCTCCCGTATCTCTTTCTTTTGTCACTAAATTAGCTCCCGTCAGATACGCATCTCTTATGATGGGACTTTATTTTGCTTCAACCGGTCTTGGTAACAAGCTAGCTGGTTTATTGGGTGAAAGTGCTTCAGATTATGGAGAGTATACAATCTTTGCTGGAATAACAATATTTACAGTGCTTTTTGGAATTGGGGTCATAGCTCTTTTAAAACCATTAAAGCGACTTACACATGGAGCTGAAGATATTGAGGTTGATGACAATGATGAGGCTGAAGGTTTTGAATTGGTATAATATAGAACTACAACAATTAGATATTAAATACATATGAGTAATAAATTTAAAGGTGAGGTATTAAATCACCCTGCAGGATTATTTGTACTGTTCTTCACAGAGATGTGGGAGCGATTTTCTTACTACGGAATGCGGGCCATCCTCGTATTATTCCTTACCAGGAGCCTCATGGAAGGAGGCTGGGCATGGGAGCGTAGTGAAGCCCTCCACTTGTATGCACTCTATACTGGTCTGGTCTACTTTACACCATTGTTTGGTGGAGTGATAGCTGATAAAGTTTTGGGCTATCGAAAGGCAATCATTATAGGTGCGTTTACGATGGCTGCCGGCCATTTGTTTATGGCATTCGAGACACCTATGTTTTTCTACTTTGGTCTGACTGCCTTGATATTGGGGAATGGCTTATTCAAGCCAAATATCTCATCTATGGTAGGACAGCTCTATGATGATGACGAGAAAAAGGATGCTGCTTATACCATCTTCTATATGGGTATCAATGCCGGGGCATTTCTGGGAATATTACTATGTGGATACATCGGAGAAAAAGTTGGATGGTCCTATGGTTTTGGACTTGCGATGATATTCATGATGGCAGGAGCAATTCAATTCTGGTTGTCAGGAAAGATCTTTGGAAATGTGGGGTTGTCACCTACCGATGATGGCGTAGCTGACTTAGGAGTAGCCGATACCGTGGATACAACGGCCAATAATTCAGGAAAGAGAATGACCGTAGCGGCTGTCTTGTTTACATTGGTCGCGGTGCTTATTTATTTGGTAAACCCAATTAAAGACGACTCGACAACTTTGTCATTTATTTCTACAACGGTCATGCCATCACTTTTACTTGCATCCTTTGTGTCAATAATTTACTATATCATGTCAGACCCGACATTGACTAAAGTGGAAAGAGATCGAATGTGGGTTATCGTCATGTTTACTTTGGCCATCATATTTTTCTGGTGGGCTTTTGAGCAAGCCGGCGGTTCTATGGCCATCTTCGCAGCAGATTATACCGACCGATCTCTTGTGGGTGGAGCCGCCATGACATTTAAGATATTTAACACGTTCCTCACTGTGGTTCCTATGTTGGTGATCACTTGGGTTCTCATTAAGCTATTCAATGTTACTTTCTCGGAAATTTCGATTGCCAATACCGTATTGGCCTTTAGTTTTGTGATTGTTTGGGGAATTATAATCTGGATGCTTTGGAGAGAGTTTAGTGTTGATCAGAATGAAGTACAAGCGTCTTGGTTTGCCATATTGAATTCCTTTTTTATTATCACATTGGCTCCTCTGTTTTCCAAGTTTTGGGACATGAAGATTATCAAGTCCGGGGCTGTGAAGTATGCCATTGGATTGTTCTTGGTTGCCCTAGGGTTTGCCTTCCTTGCCTGGGGTAGTGCCTCTATTCCGCAAGGCGCAAAGACCGCTTCTATAAGTATGATCTGGCTGATCTTGGCTTATCTATTCCACACCTTAGGTGAGTTATGTGTATCACCAGTCGGGCTATCTTACGTGAGTAAACTAGCTCCTGTGAGGTTGATAGGGCTGATGTTTGGTGTTTTCTTTATGGCCAACTTCATTGCCAATTTTGCTGCAGGGCTTACAGGTAGTTTCATTGATCCCATCGTCGAGAACAATAGTATGACAGTATTCTTCCTCATTTTTACAGCTGTACCTGTTGTTATAGGAATAGTAATGATCTTCATGAAGGGATTTATGAATCGAATGATGCACGGAATAGATGATTGACATGGATACCACAATGTTGAATCCAAAATTTGCGGACTTAGCAAATACAGCAAATATTCATAAGGTTGAGTATCAGTCCAATGATCCATTTCCTAGTATATACATTGATGACTTCTTAGATCCTGAGTATTTAGGTAAAGTACTGGATGAATTTCCTGACATCAACAAGCTAGAGGATAAAATTCATTACACAAATCCCAATGAGAATAAGCTAGCTACAAAAGGCGAGTATCGATTTGGTCCACACACCAAGAGACTCGTACGCTATCTCAACTCACAGCCTTTCTTAGAATTCTTACAAGAGCTGGCTGGGATCAAGGAGGGACTGATTCCTGATCCATATTTTGAGGGTGGTGGTTTTCATCAGATAAAACCGGGAGGCTTTCTCAAGGTGCATGTTGATTTCCATAAACATCGTAAGATGAATCTTGATCGCCGTCTCAACCTCCTGATCTACCTCAACAAGGACTGGGAGGAGTCATATGGCGGTCACTTCGAACTATGGGAAAGGGACATGAGTAAGTGCTCAGCAAAGATTCTTCCTTTGTTTAATAGGATGGCTATGTTTTCCACAACTGGCGATTCATGGCATGGACACCCTGATCCGCTCTCTTGCCCTGAAGACAGGAGCAGAAAGTCGCTCGCTTTATATTACTATACAAATGGAAGACCTGACAGTGAATTAAAAAGGGATGACAAAAACAGAATTACAACAACTTTCAAAGCCCGCAAAGGAATGGATGGTGGCGACATGAAAAGATACAACGGCTTCGTCAATACAATGAATAGGATCCTTCCTGCTGGTATCGTAAAATTCATTAAGAGATTTAGAAATACCTAGTCCGGTACTAAGGTCTTACATCCTCATTCTTCCTCAACGTTTCATAACGATTGGCAAGATCCCATGCGGTGTGAAAAATGAGTCTTGCTACTTTCTCCATCTTTTCAAACATAATCTTATCTACCGTATCCGTGGTGCGATGATAGTCTTCATGAACACCGCTGAAATAGAATATGGCTGGTATTCCCTTTTCAGCAAAATTGTAATGATCAGATCTATAGTAGTATCTATTGGGATCATCCTCTGAGTTGTAAGTATAATCCAAGATGAGTTGAGAATAAAGATTATTGGCATTATTGTTAATGTCATGCAAGTCCGTACTGATTCTATCAGATCCTATAACATAGATATAATTGGGAATGTCATTGTACTTTTCATCTGTCCTGCCGATCATATCTACGTTTACATTGACCATGGTTTTCTCAAGGGGAAAAATTGGATTCTCAGCATAATACGCTGAACCCAAAAGTCCTTTTTCTTCACCTGTAACATTAAGTACAAGAACTGATCTCCGAGGACCATGGCCTCCTTCTTTAGCGAGAGCGAAGGCCTCTGCAATTTCCAATACAGCACTTGTTCCTGAGCCATTGTCATCAGCACCATTGTAGATGTCATCTCCCCTTTTTCCCAAGTGGTCAAGGTGGGCTGATACTACAACTACTTCATCCTTCTTGTCTGAACCTTCTATAAACCCAAGCACATTGTTGCTTTCCAGTGTTCTTAGTTTCTTCTTGAAGTATAACTTAAAATCGGGTTTTACCTTGACATCGCAAGCCTTGCCCTTTTTCTTAGACCGATCCCTTGACTTAAGAACTTTTTTCTCCTTATCTCCCCAGATGGCTTGGGCTATCGTCGTTGACACATAACAATGGTCAGCGTAAGGAAGAATTTCTTTGCTTTTATCCCCCAATTCCATAGAAGCACCTAGAACCTTGTGTCTATTCTCAGAAAGAAGCTTCTTTATCTGATCTTCGATGATAAGAACCATCTTGACACCATGACGCTTAGCCACCTTTAGCTTGTAAGTGATGTCTTCTGACCATGGTGACAATGCCCGACTTCCCGTAATGTGAGAAATGCTATCCTTATCAATGGGTTCCCCCTTGAAGATGAGGATTACTTTACCCTTTACATCATTTCCTTTATAATCACTATACTCAGAATCATCTATACCATATCCTAGGAAAATCACTTCGTCTGCAACTATACTGTCTACTCCTTTATTCATAGTGGGGAAAGCCAAGTAGTCCCATAGATGTCTATATCGAGTATCATTGATATACATTTCGTTTTTTTCCCAGCTCGACCAGGTAAAAGCAACAGGCTGCAGATAAGACGAGTCCCCAACGACTGCTGGCAAGCCTATGTTTCTGTAATGATCAGCTATATACTTTGCGGTCATCTCGTTCCCTTTTTCTCCCGTCTCCCTGCCTTCATACTCGTCAGAGGCGAGTACTGTCAAATGCGCTCTCAGGTCGTCAGCAGTAATGGTATTGGCATATCTGACACTATTGATCATTGTGTCATTAATCATCGTAACCGTAGAATCTGGCAATACAACGTCACTTATATACTGTGTCATGGCTGATGTTGCTACCAGGAACAAGCATACAAGATGGACTATAAACTTCTTTGCTAACATTGGGATATTTTTTTTACTCGTCGTGAATGACGACCTCCTTCAAATTTTGCGCTGATAAATTTACCCACTATACGCTTTGCCATTGTCGAGTTGATAAATCGTGCTGGCAGACATATGACATTGGCATTGTTGTGTTGTCTAGCAAGTGCTGCAAGCGTCGTATTCCAGGCAACCGCCGCCCTTATTTTCTTATGCTTATTGGCGGACATAGCTACCCCATTGGCACTGCCACAAATCAAGACTCCAATTTGAGCTTTTTTGCTTTCAATATCTACCATAGCGGGGTGGACGTAGTCCGGGTAATCTACCGACTCCTTGGAGCCCGTTCCTTTGTCAATAACAACATGCCCTTTTTTCTGTAAATAATCCACTATTTCGTGCTTGAGCGAAAATCCTGCGTGGTCATTACCTATGACTATCTTCATGAATTTTGATTACTATTGATAAGTTATCGTTGTTTTACTTTACTCAAATCATACTGCCCCACAAGATCTGTCATCTCTTTCTTGAACGCCTCATCATTGACTTTAGGTAGAATTCTGACTACCTCATCAGCTCCCCTTACGGCCATTGAAAAGTCATCTCTAAAGCTATAAAACTCTTTGTCGTCCAGACCCTCATAGAAGGCTAGCTGGTCTGCCATTGTCTGGGCAAACTTCCTTAGATGGTCTTTTCCTTTATCCACTCTACCTGATGTAATCAATATATCAATAAAAGGAAAGATCGAAGTATCATACTTGTAATTGAAGGCAGGGAAACCCTCAAAGTATCGCTCAGCTAGATTTCCAGCTTTCTCAAAATCCTTTCTACCAGCTAGATCTGCTGCAGCTCTAAGTATAACCATCTTCATGGCCTGGAGACCTGCTCCGTAACTGGGACTCACATGTGACTCTACTTTATCAAAATTTCCCCACTTCCATTTATTCATCACATTTTCATACAACTTGTCAGTGTCAACCCTTCCGCTGCCATAGATGTAGAGATTTTTATCACTTTTCGATTTTACTGGTATCACCCGCAGGCCTAGCCCTTCCAATTGCATGTAGTCTCCTAGCCCTAAAAGTTTCTCTGGATTACACGTCACGGCAAAATATACTGGCCTGTCATGAATATTAGAGGCGATAATATCCATGATCGCAAGTTCATCCTTAGTTATATAATTGGATGACGGAGAAAACTTGATGTCTATACGATCCACTATTCTCCCAGTATCAGATGGGTTTACTACTCCCGAATTCAAGGCACGGTGCTTAGTGATGGGTATGTAGAGGTTTCTCGTCCTCATAGTATACTGATCAGGCTCGCTCTTTCTCCTGCCTTTGACTATCGATGCGTCCTTCTTAATGTTACTAAATTCAGAAAATATATCAGTAGGTCGATTGGCATCTCTATTGTTTCTATCGAAGAAAAACAATTGATTCCTTTTCTTTCCTCTCAAGTCGTCTTCATTAAAGAACATATTGATGGGAGGTGAGTCATTGACCTTCGACCGCAGCTTATCGATATACCAGTCTACCGTAATGAGTGAGAGATTTACAACCCTCACATCGCGTCTTATATTTTCTACCTCTTGCGCATACCACAGTGGATAAGTATCGTTATCTCCATACGTAAATATGATAGAATTGGGTTCACAACTATTCAAGAAATTTGCGGCAAAATCTCTAGCCCCGTATTGCTCGGATCTATCATGATCATCCCAGTTTTGCCAAAGCATCAGAGCAGGGGCTGTAACTGAAAGTCCTATGGCGATAGCAGCCGGAAGCATACCATTCATCTTTGCCTTAGAAATCAATAGACTATAAATAGCCAATGCTCCTAGTCCTACCCATATGGCAAAGGTGATGAATGAGCCTGCCAAGACATAGTCCCTTTCACGGGGTTCATTGGGAGGTTGGTTTGAATAAATGATGATACCCATTCCAGTGATGAGGAATAAAACCAGTAGGGGCATAAATTCTTTTTTCCGGCGAAAGAAATGAAAGAAAAGCCCGATTAGACCCAAAATAAAAGGAACAAAATAGTACTTATTATTTGCTTTGCTCTTGAGTACATCGGGGAAATCTGACGCATCATATAGTCTAGCGTTATCTATAAATCCAATACCGGATGCCCAATGCCCCTTCTTCAAATCCCATGGGTAGAATCCTTGGTCACTATTCTGCCTTCCGGTAAAATTCCACATAAAATATCTGAAATACATCCACTTGATCTGGTATTCCCACATAAATCCCAGATTATATGCCTGGCCCGGTTTCCCTTTTGCCTCTTTACCTCCATTGAGATACTTCCTCCATTGTTTATGCAATGCCGGTCTCCCACCATCAGTGTGGCCTATCCTGGGAAAAAATATTTTATCAGATCCTTTATACTCATAATCAAATTTCTCCTCGGTGTATTCATATTTTCCATTAAGTTGTCCATATCGGTCAGTTCTAGCCAGATTGCTGGGTTGGGCGCCATAGTGCGGACCATTGAGCAAGGGTCTCTCTCCATATTGCTCACGGTTGAGGTATGGTAACAGCCTCATCGCATCACTAGGTACATTCATATTTACAGGAGTATCGGCATTCGCCCTGATCACAACAACTCCAAGTGTAGAAAAAGCCACAACGGTCATGAGGGCTGCCATGGTTATAATTTGCAGACCATGCTTTCTATGCTTATGGGCATACTTGAAGACGAAATAGAATAGTGCAGATACCAGCAGTATTACAGGAATAATGCCTGTGTGATAGGGCAGCCCAAAGCTATTCACCATCAATAACTCCATATTGAGCCATAGTGCCGCAATGCCTACTATTACTATTTTCATAACGAAGACGATGGCCATTACTCCGATGGCCAAGCTGATCAACGTACCTAGAATTGTATGTTTTTTGTATTTTTTGTAATAGTACAATAGTGCAATTGCAGGATAGGTTAATATACTTAAGAGATGGACTCCTATAGACAACCCACCCGAAAACGCAGCAAAGACGAGCCACCTGTCCGCCGATTTGGAATCGGGCAATGAATACCACTTGACAGCTGCCCAAAAAGTAAGTGCAGTAAAAAATGTGGACATAGCATAAACCTCACCTTCAACAGCACTGAACCATACCGACGTACAAAACGCCGATGTAAGCCCCCCTACTAGACCCGCTCCTCCTAGGACTAGTAATTCCGGTGATGTAAGCGTATCATTAGACTTCCTACCAATGAAGAGTAGCTTGCCAAATAACATGGTGATCCAAGAGACTAGACCTGCCATCATAGCTGTAAATAAACTTGACATAAGATTTACTGCAAAAGCAATATCAGCCGGATCATTGCTGACAATCTCCGCCACCCATGTAAATAATCTACCTATCAGGACAAATATTGCGGCACCCGGAGGGTGAACTACCTGTAGTTTATATGATCCTAATATAAATTCTCCACAATCCCATAAACTACCGGTTCTTTCTGCTGTAAGCGCAAATACGATAAATGAAATAATGAATACGGCAAGACCAGTATACCTGTACACCTTTTGAAAGGAATTCATCTAATATGATTTGTTGAAATAAAACTTAAGTTCATGTAAGTAAAATGACCTGTGCATGAATAAGAAAATTCGTCGCTTGTAACATATACACATTTCCGATATTGACTATTTAACTGATAATCAGCTGTTTTAAACATGCTTCACAAATGTAATAATATTGTTGGGCATATTAATCTCCAACAAGAACGTAGAATGTCAGTCATTCTGTATGGTAATAATGGTCTTCATAGACCTGCCTAAAGGAATAAGAGTTATTTTTGACATTGATTATTGAAGCTAGTATAGATGAAATTTCTACTTACCGCTGCTGTTATTTTTCTCGTTTATAAGTTTTTCTTTCTCAAAGAGAAAGGAATCTCGCAAAACGATAGCACTTTTGATTCTGATTATACCGAATACGAGGAAGTGGATAATGAGTCTAAGCGGAAATCATGACGATCAAAGGAATCATAATAAATCATGACTGCCATGACTACATGATAGCAGAAAAGCCAGTTGGAATGCCATGTCAAGATGATTCCACAAGAGACGCTTCATTGATAAGCATATTATCACCGCATTTCTCCAAAACATTGCATCTTATCAACCGTCTTGATAGACCGTGCGGGGGCCTGGTGCTTTTAGCTAAATCAAAGCGCACAGCTAATACTCTAATGCAAGCTTCCAGAGATAGAAAAATCGAAAAACTGTATCTCGCCATTGTCGAAGGATCCGTGGAAAAAGATTCTCAACAACTTGACCATCACATAGTACCTAATAAGAAACTCCGGAAAGCTTACGTCTCAGAAACATTTTCTGAGTATAGTAAACCATGTAGTCTTAACTATGCTGTTTTACAACGATGGGATAGGTACAGTCTGGTCGCCGTCAAATTACTGACCGGTAGATTTCATCAAGTTAGAGCCCAGCTGAGCCACATCGGCCACCCAGTAAAAGGAGATGTAAAATATGGTGCCAGAAGGAGGAACAAGGATCGACACATCGACTTGATGAGCCATTCCCTGATCTTTGTAGATGATAACAAGAAATTTCTCATCAAATCATATCCATCTAATGATAGTCTATGGGAAATGGTAGATCGTGATCTTGATATGAATACGTACTTTTGACAAATGGATGAATTTGGTAAGAGGACAGATGTCAACCAGTTGGGGGAATTCGGTTTAATAGATCGACTCACTGGTTCTCTAAAAAAGTTTAATGAAAGTACTGTCTTGGGTGTCGGTGATGATGCGGCCATCATAGATACTGGAGATAAGTATATGCTTGTATCTACAGATTTTCTTGTGGAGGGAATTCACTTTGATATGATGTACTCACCCCTCAAACATCTCGGCTATAAATCCGTTTGTGTCAATCTCTCTGACATCTATGCCATGAACGGGCAGCCAGAGCAAATCACCGTATCTATAGCATTTTCCAACCGCTACTCTGTAGAGGCCATCGAAGAGCTATACGCTGGAATTATCCATGCATGTGAGGTTTACAATGTTGACCTTGTGGGCGGTGACACTACCTCCTCTACCAAAGGTCTGGTAATAAGTGTTACGGCCATTGGGAGCGTGCCTAAAGAAAAGGTTGTAAGACGTAGTGGCGCCAATTTAGGTGATATCTTATGTGTAACGGGTGATCTGGGTGCTTCGTATCTAGGTCTTCAAATTCTGGAAAGGGAAAAACAGATCTACATGTCCAATCCCGGGATACAGCCCGACCTAGAACAGCAAAACTACATCATCGGAAGGTTTCTAAAACCCGAAGCTCGACGGGAAGCCATACTCTACTTTAAAAAGCATAATGTTGTGCCCACAGCTATGATCGATGTCTCTGATGGACTGGCTTCCGACCTTTTTCATATCTGCAAGCAATCTAACCTGGGAGCGTTTATCGAAGAAGGCAAAGTGCCGATACACCCAGAGTCTGAGCAGAAAGCTATAGATTTCAAGCTGGACCCCATTACCTGTGCATTACATGGCGGCGAAGATTACGAACTCCTCTTCACCATCGACGAATCTGATCTCGAAAAAATTCGCTTCATGCCTAATGTTTTTATCATAGGTGAGATGACACCTAAGGATGATGGCATTAAGCTACACACAACAGGTGGCAACATCCACGACTTGAAAGCACAAGGCTGGGATCATTTTAATAAAAAGTCTACGCCCTCAGAGAATTAGAATCAGTCCAGTTGAACTTGTAAGTACTTTATTGTCCTTCCATTTTTTAAATGGTCCAGTTCATAGTAGGTTTTAATGTCGAGATCCTGCTGGACAAGAACTTTCGAGTAAATGTCCTTCTCGTCGACTATTATCGATGTATGTGGGTACTCATCAATCGACTCTTTGCTAAACTCATACAATACATCATCGTCGGTTTTGAGATGTATAATGGCTCCTGACTTACATATCTTATGGTAAACCTCGAGGAAATGAAATGACGTTAGCCGTCTGTTGCTTTTTGTTGCTTTGAGGAACGGATCTGGAAATGTGATCCAGATCTCATCTATCTCACCGTCATTAAAAAATTTATTAATGACCTCAATACGGGCTCTAAGGTAAGCTACATTGTTTAGGTTTTTCTCCAGGGCTATTCTGGCACCTTTATGTACTCGTGCTCCTTTTATATCAATGCCGATAAAGTTTTTCTCCGGATATCTCGACGCTAGTGCATTTGTATATTCTCCTCTGCCACAAGCCAGTTCTACTACGATAGGGTTGTCATTCTTGAAATGCTCGCTTCTCCATTTTCCTCTAATATCTACAGAAGGGAGAGCGTTGCTTACCAGAACCGAGTTACCCATGTCAAAACATTGGTAAACATTGGCGAAGGTTGCAAGCTCAGCGAATTTGCCCAATTTGTTTCTTCTACTCATCGTACAAGGCCTTTTTTAAAAATGAATAATAGGCTTCCTTCTTTTGAAGATCCCGATGACCAGCGTCCCTGATGATGGTCAATTCCTTTTCTTTGCCCAGATATCCAAGTAATTTCTTTGCGCTTGCTATAGATACGAGCTTGTCTTTCGCTCCATGAACGACAAACAGTGGACCATGATAATTTTCCAGATGGGTGGCATTTGAAAACGTGTTCTTAAACTCAAAAGGTGACCATAAAAACCACGTCCTTCTTCTAAACACATCAGCAATGTCATGAAAAGGTGAAATGAGTAGAAGTCGCTCATGATCGACGATCTCAGCCAATCTGCTTGCTACTGCCGATCCAAGTGATTGTCCCGCTAGCGAAAGATGCTCGATTGCAAATGTTTTTGTGACCCAATGATAAAACTCTTCGGCATCGGAGTAGATGTTTTTTTCGCTGGGAGATCCTTCACTCAACCCAAATCCCCTATAATCAAGCATGATAACCTCTTGTCCTAAGTCAGTAAATGGAAGGATATAGTGTTGCCAATGGCTGATGTTTTTTGAATTGCCATGAAAGTACAAGGTGGTTCCCCGTTTTTGTTTTGGGAAAAATCTCGCTGCGCTAAGGACCGTTCCGTCGTATGTAGTAAAAGATAACAATTGGTGATTCCCTATTATCTCTTTGTCGCCATAATTATTTCTAGAAACATTCTTGAAAACGGACTTGTGCTCTATTGCATGTATACAAGCAATCAAAATAAAGTACACTGCAACAAGTATTAAAACTATTTTCAACACAAAACTTAGTGGTTAGGAAGTCACCTTGGTCGTCTCCTCGTTTCCTGAGATAATACCCATGGCAACTGCACGTTTCTTCCAGTTTTTGCGTGCCAATTCCTGAAGGTCTTCAACATTGTCAAACTCATCAACAATCTCAATTCCTAGTAAAGTTTCCATGATGTCCTCCATGGTCACAATACCGGCTGTACCTCCAAATTCATCGACAACCAATGCTATGTGTTCTTTGTCTTCGACCAACAAGTCAAAGGCCTGTTGGATTTTGAGGTTATCATTGAGTACCGTGATTTTTCTCATGATACTATTGAGATTCAGGTCACCATCTTTGTCTATTATCTTAGATAAGATATCATCCTTCATTACAAAACCTACAATATGATCTTTTGACTCTTTAAAGATGGGAATCCTTGAAAATCGTAGTTTTTTATTCTCTTCATAGAAGTCCCTTATTGTCATATCCTCCTTAGCTACCTTCACTACAGTACGAGGCGTCATTATATCTTTTACACGTATTGATGAAAACCTGAGAAGGTTATCAATGATTCTTGATTCGCTTGGAGCTATGGCTCCTGTTTTCTCTCCTACCCTAGCTATCGCTGAAAAGTCTGCACGACTAAGTACACTTTTTGATTTGTCCTTTTTTAGAGCCTTGGTTATCAGCTGGCTTATCCATACAAATGGAAAAAGTATTACCGAAATAACCTTCAAGGATTTTACTGTAAATGGAACAAGACCCTTCCAGTAATTTGCTCCGAGTGTCTTAGGAATAATCTCAGATAAGATAAGAATAGCCAATGTCATCAGAACAGCAATAATGGTCTCCCAGCTAAACGGCAATGCCATACCTGCTATCTCCACATCACTGCCTCCTAATACCTTTCCAGCTTGGGCGCCCACTCCAATAGCACCTACGGTATGGGCGATTGTGTTGAGCGTCAGGATGGCTGAGAGCGGCCGATCTATTTCATCTTTGTATTCTTGCAAAGTTCTACCTAAGTCCGATCCCTTTTCTTTTTCTATCTCTACAAATGAGGGAGTGATACTTAGTAGGACTGCTTCCCAGACGGAGCACATGAAAGAAAAAATTATTGACAGTAAAAAAAACAGTATTAGTAATAACAATCTATTGGTGTTTTATTGTGATGTCAAATATAGTCATTAGTCACCTGTCCTAGACTCCTTGCTGGGATACATCTCCAATTGCAAATACTGAATTCCCTGTAAGATAGGAGTACGGGATCCCTGAGAAAATCCAATAATGTACGCTCCACTCTCCTTGAACTTAAAATTTTCTTTGAGTACAAACTCTGATGAGCATATCTGGCCGCCACAGTCTCCGTTCCATTTTCCCATCTTATTCATCAGTTGAAGTGATAGGCGATCTTTGGATTTGTTGACGTCAGGATAGGTTGTAGAAATATCGAGATATAGGTTTTGATAATCAAAATCTCTTATATGGCCTAGGTTCAAGAAGATGTCATACATCTCGTTAATATTCTTTACATCTACTGAAAAGGATATTTCATTATCGTACTCCCATCCGCGCTTATCGACAAGTATTTTATTACTGTAATAGGGTCGCTCTTTACATCCAATCAGTAGTGCAACACAAAAAGCTATTGTCGCGACTGCTCTCATCAATCGAAGTAATCTTTCATCCGCTCGAAGAATCCCTTTTCAGATTTTCCTGGGTTGGGCTTGAAATTGGGCATGTCTTTTAGCTTCTCCATTAGTTCTCTTTCCTCGTCATTTAGTGCCTTGGGGGTCCAGATGTTGACATTGATAAGATGATCGCCCTTTCCATAAGATTGAACTGATGGCAACCCTTTCCCTCTTAGTCTAAATATTTTACCTGCTTGTGTACCTGGCGGAATCTTGATTTTGACTTTCCCATTGAGTACTGGTACTTCTACAGATGTACCTAAAGCAGCATCAGCAAAATTGACAAACAAGTCATAGATGATGTTCATCCCATCCCTGCTAAAATGCTCGTGGTTCTTTAATTCAATGTTTATCAAGAGATCTCCAGCTGATGCACCTTGCTTTCCGGCATTTCCTTTCCCTCTCATTGACAATTGCATTCCATGTTCTACTCCCGCTGGAATATCTATTTCGATCGTCTCAGACCCATAAGTTCTACCCTCGGATTTACAGGCAGGACAAGCATTTGTTATCTTTTGTCCAGTACCACTACAGGTAGGACATGGAGCTGTTGTCTGCATTTGACCTAGGAAGGTGCTCTTGACCTGAGTTACCATGCCTGCCCCTCGGCATGTAGAACAAGTAGTGATTGAGTTACCGTCTTTGGCACCCGAGCCATCACAAGTATCACACTTGACTTGCTTCTTTACCTTTATCTTTTTCTTTACTCCGCTTTCTATTTCTTCGAGGGTGAGTGCCACCTTTATTCTGATGTTGGATCCACGCTCTCCTCTCCTTGTAGTTCTCCTTCCTCCTCCAAAAAAACTCTCAAAGGGGCTTCCTGCATCACCAAAAATATCACCAAATTGGCTGAAGATATCATCCATTGTATATCCACCCCTTCCTCCAAATGAAGAATCTACTCCTGCATGACCATAGCGGTCATATCTAGCCTTTTTGTCAGCATCGGACAAAACCTCATAGGCCTCAGCAGCTTCTTTAAACTTCTCCTCAGCTGCCTTATTATCTGGATTTTTATCCGGGTGGTACTTCATCGCAGTCTTACGATACGCCTTTTTTATAGTCGACTCATCGGCTTCCTTCGATACACCTAAAATCTCATAGAAATCTTTTTTAGCCATATTGTTTATTTACCCACGACTACTTTGGCGTGACGTATAATCTTCTCATTAAGAAAGTACCCCTTTTCCACCGTATCTATTATTTTTCCTTTCATATCATCTGACCCTGCCGGTATCTCAGAAATAGCCTCGTGGGTTTCGGGGTCAAAATCCTCTCCATTGGATTCCATTGCTTTGAGTCCTCTATTTGAGAGCGTTGAATGTAGCTTGTTATAGACAAGTGACACCCCTTCGCTAAACGACTCTTCAGAATTCTCATCATCAGCCGCCTTCTTAGCCCTGTCAAAATCATCTAAAATGGGAAGTAGAGATCTTAAGGTATCTTCTGCAGCGGTGCTCATCAATTCTAGGCGTTCTTTGATATTTCTTTTCTTGAAATTGTCGAACTCTGCAAACAGACGTAGGAATTTGTCCTTCTGTTCGCTAACCTGAGTTGTTAGCTCCGTTATTTGGTCATCCTTCTTATTCTTTCTCTTCTTTGCTTTCTGGGGTTGCTCTTCCACCATTTCTTCAGTGTCAACTTTCTTGGTCATCCTGTCTATTACTTTTTTGATCACTTCTATTGATTATCAATATGTTTGCCAATGGCCTAAATAAGCCAATATGGCGCAAAAAAAGCAAAATTATTAAGATTTCGTGTCAGTCAGTCAGACGTACAGAAAGCCAGTCGTCTATTTGTTTGATGGTGGGGTTTGATAAAATGATATTCCCTTTAGGGTCTATTAGGAATTTTGAGGGTAAATCGGTGACACCATAGGCTCTGGCCAAAGGTGAAGAGAGTACGAGTTTGCTCGTTTCTAAAATGTGAAGGGGCCAACTGAGTTTGTCCTTTTTGATAGCTCTGGCGTGACCTCTGTCATTTTTCTCTACGGCAATACTCAAGACATTCAAACCTTTGTCAGAATACTTATCATGGAGCCATGCAATCATAGGATTTTCTTTCCTACATGGAGGGCACCATGATCCCCAAAAGTCAACTAGGACATATTCTCCTCTGAGATCAGAAATATTAAAATCTGTACCATCGATCAACTTCCTTTCGATTTCTGGAGCTTTGGTTCCTGTCTCTGCGACTGGATTAAAAACAAAGCGATAAGCTATGTAAGCTATTACGGCTAGTGCAAGAAGTACATATAGAACTTTCGTCATCATATATGAAAAGTTATGTCAAGAATGTCTCAAGATAAAAACTAAAAATTGCACCTTTAGTTTACAATAAACCAACTAGTATCAGATGACGGACAATCAAGAAAAGAAAAGAATTATCACCCCCGGGGAAATACCTACTAGAGATCTTCACCAATATTTGCTAGGATCAGTGTCACCTAGACCTATAGCTTTCGTAAGTACTCTAGGTACCAATGGAGTAGCTAATCTGGCACCCTATAGCTTTTTCAATGTCTTTTCGTCCAACCCGCCTATTGCTGTATTTTCTTCCAACAGAAGAGTAGTTGACAATACGACAAAGGATACCTTGAAAAATGTAGAAGACACCAGGGAGGCGGTAATCAATGTTGTAAGTTATGACATAGTTAGACAGATGGCTGTTAGTTCGGTCCAGTTTCCGAGCGATGAAAGCGAGTTTGACAAGACAGGACTCACGCCGATTGAATCAATACACGTATCAGCTCCTCGTGTAAAAGAGTCCCCCGTCAATATGGAGTGCAAGGTAAAGGACATCATCAGCTTGGGTACACATGGTGGAGCAGGGCATCTGATCATTTGTGAGATTGTAGCCTTACACATTGCAGAAGCAGTCATAGACGATCGAGATCGCATAGATCCTCACAAGATTGACTTGATGGGGCGGATGGGTAGAGCATTCTATGCCAGAGCCAGTGGTGAGGCCATCCATACAATCATACAGGAGGTGACCAAGGATGTTATTGGATATAATTCACTGCCAGACCATGTCAAGGAGAGTAAAGTGTTAACGGGCAATGATATAGGTCTGCTGGCGGGGTGCCATTCCCTACCGACTGATGAGGACATAGAAAGAGCCAAGCATAGTGATGAGGTGCAATATATTCTGAGGGAGGGTGATGCAAGAGAAAATCTTCATCGATATTCTAAAAGCAAAATAGAGGGGGGCCAAATAGAAGAGAGTTTAGCCATTCTATTAAGTTTACAGAAATAAGAATGCAAGGACGAAGGTTTGACGAACGTACCCATTGTGGACTACAGTTGCTTTCTATGCACATAATTATCAATTCCCTTACCTGAGAGTTCTGATGAAGCTCTATCCGCTTCGTTTCTCGATTTGTATCGGCCTGCAATAACAACATCGAGAGATGATTCATCAAAATTGACAACTTCTGAGGGATAGCCCAACTTACTTAGCTTGCTCTTCATAATACTAGCATTGGATGTTTCTCTAAAACTACCTGCGATGACAAGGTAATCGCCATACAAAGACGACTTAGTAGTAGTTTTTGTTGTAGGAACCTTCTTTACTGGTGCTGCCACTCGCTTTTTAGGTTTTACGGTGGACTTCTTAGTAGGAGGAGTTTCCGTTTTCTTTATCTCGTCATCCAGTGCTTCATAATCTATAGGATCTCCAGAGAGGTATTGACCATCAGAGTCATTGATTTCTTCATCCTCAAATTCATCTGAATCTTTATCCTTGTCATCTGAGAACTCAAAAAAATCATCCTCTTCTTCTATTACTTCATCCCCTTCAAGCACCTCCATATCGTTGATACTATCATTGTTACACGACTTGGCAACGGTCATTACCCAGAAGTAAACAAAGACCAAAATAATGACGTATAATACTATTTTAAATAAACGACCCATGGGTATTTGTAATTAATTTCATGGTAAAATTACAAATATTCGTTATATATAACAAGTTGAATTTCAGTGAAAGGTGTAATTAATCCTACTAGTAGGCCCTTACGTCTAATTTCTCAAAGTAATTTACAAATGAACGATTCACAACCCTGTAACCACCAGGTGTAGGATAATTGCCGGAAAAATACCAATCTCCATTGTTATTGGGACATGCTTCATGTAGGTTCTCAATTGTCTGATAGATCACCTTTAATTCTGGTTTAATGCCCTCAGGTTTGACGATCTCCGCTATCCTATCGGATATTTCTTCTTGAGAATATTCATCGTATAATGCCTTTATAACATTTTCGCGGTCCGCACCGTCAAGTTCCTCTTGTAACTTACATTTCATATAAGTTTCCTCGATAAGTGATTCTTTGCCATCATCTTTGAGCAAGCTCACAAGCGCGTTGAATGCGACGAAATTTTTCATCTTAGACATGTCTATCCCGTAACAATCGGGATACCTAATTTGTGGAGCTGACGAGACGATGATGATCTTCTTAGGTTTGAGTCTAGATACAATACTCAAGATACTATTCTTCAAGGTGGTTCCTCTCACTATTGAATCATCTAACAAGACCAGCGTATCTACATTATTTTTTACAATGCCATATGTAACATCATACACCAATGGCACTAACTCACTCCTGCTGATGTCATCAGCGATGAATGTGCGCATCTTGGCATCTTTGACTGCTAGCTTTTCGACTCTCGGTTGGACGTTCAGTATTGCATCGATGTCTTCTTCAGTGGCACTGGAACCCAAGGCTACGATTCTATCTTTCTTGATTTTAGCCAACTCCTTATGTATTCCCTCAACCATTCCTAGAAAGGCAACCTCTGCTGTATTGGGAATAAATGAAAACACTGTATTCTCAAAATCATAATTAACCTCCTTGATAATACGTGGTGCCAATAACTCGCCCAGTTTCTTTCTTTCAAGATAAATATCTCTATCGGTTCCTCTCGAAAAATAAATACGCTCAAAGGAGCATGCGGTGCGAGGTAACTGATCCTTGAAGGAATCCTCACTTACTCTCCCGTTCTTCTTGATAATGAGAGCATGTCCTCTAGACAGTTCTTTTACCTCATTATATCTGACATTGAATGCCGTCTGTATGGCAGGTCTCTCAGATGCCACGACTACTACTTCGTCATCGTGATAATAGAAAGCCGGTCTTATTCCTGACGGATCACGTAGCACAAAAGCATCTCCATGACCGATAATGCCCGCCATCACGTATCCTCCATCAAATTTTCTTGAAGCTCGTTGTAACAATCTACGAACATCCATGTGCTCAGCGATCAACTCATTGATCTGTTGATTGTCATAGCCTTCAGGCTTAAACCAATTGAACAAACGCTGGACTTCATCATCGAGAAAATGACCAATCTTTTCCATGACTGTAACGGTATCCGATTTCTCCTTAGGATATTGACCATAGGTGAGCAATTCGGAAAAAAGTTCGTCTACATTCGTCAAGTTGAAATTTCCTGCTACAACGAGGTTTCTGCTTATCCAATTATTGAGTCGTAAGAAAGGGTGACATGTCTCTACCGTATTTAACCCATGGGTTCCATATCTCAGGTGTCCTAGAAGAATTTCACCAGTATATGGCATATTTTCTTTGAGCCACTCCGTGTCGTTCATTTTTTCCTCAGACAGGGATTCAAAGTGTTCAAATACTCCTTCAAATAGATCTTTGATGTAATTGGAATCAATACTTCTTCTCCTACTGATGTATCTATGACCGGGTCCTGTATCCAGCTTAATCGTGGCAAGGCCCGCACCGTCTTGTCCTCGGTTTCTTTGCTTTTGTAAAAGTAGATGCAATTTATGCAGGCCATAGAGCGCAGTTCCGTATTTCTCCTTGTAAAAGGAAAGCGGCTTGAGAAGCCTGATCATTGCCAGACCACATTCATGCTTTATTTGGTCACTCATGTTGAGTAATCATTAAAAGGATTTTTCTAAAGCACTAAATTACTATTAAATGTTAATGTCTTTATGAATATGTAAGGTTCTGATTGATACTTTGATCATCTTCACTTTCGTCGGCAATACTTTGTATCATTGTGTAAAGTTTCTTAGGCATGGGTTTATTCAGTTTTGGAAAGCAGACGAGGCATCAGAAATTCAAGTTTATACCCCGGTTTTATGATCCCGAAAAAGAGGATTTGGAGAATCGGTTACGTCGGTATAAGGATGGCGATTCGCTGTCTGATCAAGAGTTGGCCAAAGAACGAATAAAGTCGGGATTTCAGACCAGATCACGAATGGGTACAAGCATAAGTAGAAAAGAATCAACCACATCAGTAATTCGTCTCATTGTTATTATCATGATGCTCGTGTTGATTACCTACTTTATTATGACCAGCGATAAATTTATAACCATCATAGAAAATTTATCAGGTTAGCATGGCAGACATTATTCAACTACTACCAGACTCCATTGCCAACCAGATAGCCGCTGGTGAGGTCATCCAGCGACCTGCCTCAGTGGTCAAAGAACTTCTTGAGAATTCTATCGACTCGGGTGCCACCTCTATTAAGCTCATTATCAAGGATTCGGGAAAAACACTTGTACAAGTCATTGACGACGGATTCGGGATGTCAGTCACTGATGCTAGAATGGCTTTTGAAAGACATGCAACCTCTAAGATCAAAAAGGCTGATGATCTGTTCCATATAAAGACGATGGGATTCAGGGGAGAAGCTCTAGCATCTATTGCGGCTATTGCTCATGTAGAACTGATCTCAAAAAAAGCTGACGATAAACTAGGTGTTAGATTACTTATTAGAGGTTCAAAGGTTGAAAAGCAAGAATCTGTATCCTCCGTGTCAGGCACATCGTTATCTGTGAGAAATCTATTTTACAAGGTCCCTGCCAGAAGAAAGTTTTTAAAATCAGATCCTGTAGAAATGAAGCACATCATGGATGTGTTTTATAGGGTTGCGCTTACTCATTACGATATTTTCTTTTCAATGCATCACAATGATGCAGAGGTTTATCACCTTCCTATATCCAATGCCAGGCAGCGCATAGTAAATATTTTTGGCAAGCAGATCAACGACCATCTTATCCCGATCGCTGAAGAACTTGACGACTTGATGGTGAGTGGTTTTATCGGTAAACCAGAGGGAGGGAAAAAAACCAAGGGACTGCAATTTATCTTTGTCAACAGACGATTTATCAAGAGCAACTACCTCCATCATGCCATCCGCTCTGCCTATGAGGCTCTCTTGCCAAAGGATATATATCCCACTTATTTTCTAGATCTGTCCATTGATCCATCTCGTATTGACATTAATGTACATCCGACAAAGACAGAAATAAAGTTTGAAGAGGAGAGGCTGATCTACAATTATATTAGAGTCGCATGCCGACATGCATTAGGTAGGTATAGTATCACGCCCGTTATAGATTTTGAAACACCTGCCATTCCAGGCACAAGAATCGTTAAATCCTCAATGGGCACTCCCGCTAATATGGGTGGGGCTCAATTTTCGGGTGAAGGGCCGAGCAAATCAAGTTGGGCAGAGATTTATGAAGGACTGCAAACGCAAAAGAATGATGAAAAGCAGGTGATTATCCCTAGCTTGTCGAGTGACGATCCGCTAGAAATCGATGAAAAGAAAGCGTACTACAAAACACCTTTTCAAATACATAATATATACATCATTACACAAATAAAATCTGGATTTTTAATTATCGACCAACAAGCTGCACATGAACGAATCGGATATGAAAGATGTATGTCCGCACTCACAGAACAAAAGCCTCTTGTGCAGAAGACCTTGTTTCCCCAAACCATCGAATTGGATCCCTCAAGAGCTGCGGTATTGACTGACATTCTGGAGCAGATAAATTTGATGGGATTCCAAATAGAGGATTTTGGGAAAAATTCCTTCATCATCCATGGGGTTCCGGCGGGCATGACCAATGAATCAGAACCTAAAGAAATAATAGAGAATCTACTCGAGCAGTTTTCTGAGAATCGTGACATGAACACTCAAGTTCACGAGGCTCTTGCCGCATCGATCGCTCGGACAACCTGTATACGTCGTGGATCTCCGCTCAGTGAGGTGGAATTATCTGACATTGTTGATCAGTTATTCGCTTGTGAAAATCCTTATCAAAGCCCCGGTGGTAGAAAATGTTTCATCAACCTAGAACTTGATGAGCTCTCAAAGCGTTTTGAATAAGCTATGGTCAGAATTACTACCGCTGTAAAGCATCTCATCATTCTCAATGTGCTCTTTTTTGTAGCCACAGAGCTGTTGCCTTTAGATCTAAGGCTTCATTTATCGACTTATTATCCAACATCATCTGGATTTATGCCACACCAGATCATCACGCATATGTTTATGCATGGGGATCTGCAGCATCTGGTATTCAACATGCTTGGCTTGTTTTTTTTGGGCCCTTATGTGGAACGTTCTTTAGGAATCAAAAGATTTATTTTTCTGTATTTGAGCAGTGGTTTGGCGGCAGTTTTGCTCCATTATGGTATTTCAATGATTGAGGTCATTAATTTGCAGGGTCAGATTCCCGCTGACTTTTTGGAAGCCATCCAGCATGAGGGTTTCTCCAAGTATATTAAAGGATACAATTATACTGATCCTGTAGCGGCGAATTACAATGCAATTCTTAGTACAAAGTTACTGGGTGCCTCTGGTTGCGTTTATGGTGTTCTAGCTGCCTTCGCAACGATGTTTCCCGATGTAAAATTAATGTTGCTTTTTCCTCCCATCCCAATAAAAGCAAAGTATCTTGCTCTTGGGCTCATTGGTTTCGGCATCATCTCTGGAGTTGGTGGATTCTCACCTGGAATTGCACATTACGCACACGTGGGAGGAGCATTATGTGGGGCAGCTATGATATTTTATTGGGGAATGGTAAAACTTAGGTAATCAAAAGAATAGTGGAAATCACCCTTTATGACAGACACTCGGTCGTCCAAAAAACGTTTACTTATTATCTTGCCTTCGTATTGACATGCAAAGCATAGTAGAAGATATAAAAGCCGTGTTTAGATCTGGAAACATCCTTTCCAGACTAATTGTAATCAACACCATTGCCCTTGTTATGATATATCTTGTCAAAATTACGTTGATGATGGTTTATCAGGGAGATGCTGTGGCTTTTGACACTTTTATCCAATACCTGTCTGTACATTCTGATGTATCAAAAAATATTTTCAGACCCTGGGTTTTTATCACCCATGCGTTTACTCATGTAGGCTTACTTCATTTTGCCTTTAATATGCTAATGCTTTATTGGTTTGGTAGGATTGTAGGAGACCTCATCAATGACCGTAGGTTGTTGACAATTTTTATCCTTGGAGTTGCTGGAGGAGTACTGGCATTTATCATATTCGGATACTTCATACCATCCATGGTTGGATATGCGCATGGTGCGTCAGCTGGTGTGATGGCGGTCATTATTGCATCAGGCCTGATTGCACCCGATCACGTCATTCACCTTATTCTTTTAGGCCCGGTAAGGCTCAAGTATGTTGTTCTCGTCTTACTTTTTCTCGATCTTGTCTCTATTAGTAATATGAGTAATACCGGTGGTCATATTGCACATCTCGGAGGTGCTTTTATGGGTTTGATGTTTGTGAGATTACTATATAGTGGATACGACCTGAGCGAGAAACTGCTGTGGAGGAAGCCTGATACCCATACTTATCGGAAAAAACACGAACGAGCCAAGGTGGTCGTCATGTCTTCACACAGAAATCAAAGAAAATCAGATGAAGAAATGATACCGACTGTGGACATGATTTTAGATAAAATCAAGAAGACCGGTCTGGAATCTCTTTCATCTCAAGAAAAAGACATCCTTGAAAAAGCAAGCAAAGAATAGGCAGTGAAATGGACCATCAAACCTCTATTATTTATAAATATCATGATTATTGTAGGGGTAATCCTGTCATGTCTATCCTCATGGCTAGGTGAAGGTGCAAGCTCAATGTTATCATTAATAGCTATGTTCTATCCTATCTTTCTTCTATTTCTTATTGGATTTATTTTGTTTTGGATGATTGTTAAACCCAAATACATGTGGGCCTCCGTATTTACAGTCTTACTCAGCTGGGGTCCGCTCATGAGTTTTGTAAATATAAATTCAAGTAAGACATTGAAACCTTCAGAAACATTGTCGGTAGCAAGCTTCAATAGTCAGGCTTATTATTCATCCTCTACTAAGCTTAGCAAGGAAAATGACAAACGAATACAGAAGTTCAGGGAGTTCATTGAGGGCTTTGGAGACTTGGACATAATATGTCTTCAGGAATCTTGGAAGTATGTTCAGGGAGTATTTTCAGCTGTTTATTCAGAACATGAAAAATTCTATTCTGGGGGAAACGGTCTTGTCATTTTCTCAAGATATCCTATCATTGATCAAGGTGAAATAATTTACGAGAAAAAGGCATATCAGACGCAATGGGTAGATGTCTTCACCGGTATCGACACAATAAGAGTTTATAATCTTCATTTACAATCAAACTATATTACTGGCATAGCTGATAAAGTAATAGAAGATCCAGACTTACAACAAAAAGAGACTTGGTCGGGAGTAAAGAGCATCCTATCAAGCTATGTCCGATTCAACCAGTTTAGAGTAGCTCAAGCCAAGAGAATCAGGGAGCATTTGAACGAGGTCAACCACCCAGTTCTCATCTGTGGTGACTTCAATGACGGACCATTATCCAATGTTGTAAGCATATTAGGTAACGGAATGAAAGATACATTTAAGGACAAAGGCAATGGCATCGGGACTACATATGCCGGTTCAATACCTCTGCTGAGAATAGACAATATATTTGTCGATCCTAGGTTCGATGTTCTGTCTCATAAGGTTCTCAGAAAAAAATTCTCAGACCATTATCCTATCAAAGCCACACTTAATCTCAATAGTACAATTGAGAGTGAATAATCTCATTATTTTTGCGGAATGAGTTCGATATTACAGATATATAATAGTCTTAGTAGACAGAAAGAAGATTTTACAGCTAGAGAGGAGGGTTATGTCGGCATGTATGTCTGTGGACCTACAGTATACAGTGATGTACATCTGGGAAATGTAAGGACTTTCTCAAGCTTTGATGTTATCTATAGATTTCTAATTTATACCGGATACAAAGTAAGATACGTTAGAAATATCACTGACGTGGGGCACTTACTAGATGATGGAGAGGATAGAATATCCAAAGGCGCAAGACTAGAAAAACTTGAACCCATGGAGGTTGTACAGAAGTACACTAATGGTTTCCACGATATAATGAGGATATTCAATAATCTACGTCCGAGCATTGAACCACGAGCTACGCAACACATCCTTGAACAAATAGAGATGGTGCAGCAGATATTGGACAATGGTTATGCCTATGAGATAAATGGATCGGTATATTTTGACACTATCAAGTATGCCAAGGACACTGATCAGTATGGAAAATTATCAGGTCGTGTCATAGATGACCTCATGGAGGAAACGCGTGAGTTAAAAAGTCAGGGAGAAAAAAATCATCCATCAGATTTTGCAATATGGATGAAGGCTCAACCCGAGCACATCATGAGATGGAATTCACCTTGGGGTGAAGGGTTTCCTGGTTGGCATCTTGAATGCTCGGTTATGAGTACAAAATATTTGGGTAAGGAGTTTGATATTCACGGTGGTGGGAATGACCTTAAATTTCCTCATCACGAGAACGAGATTGCCCAAAATATGGGAGCCTGTAAATGTGCCCCAGCGAAGTATTGGTTACACACCAATATGCTTATAATGAATGGCCGTAAAATGTCAAAGAGCGACGGAAATACAATTTCTCCTGAGGAGTTGTTTACTGGAGAAAGTCCTCACGTGAGTCGTGGATACAGTCCGATGGAAATCCGCTTCTTCATGTTGCAGGCACATTATCGATCAACCGTAGATATTACGGACGGGGCATTGCTGGCTTCGAGTAAGGGATATAAAAAGTTGATGGGGTCTGCCAAAACGTTGGATGGGTTAACTGGAGGTGACACAAGTGGACAAAGTGATAAGCGGATATTAACCTTAATGAAGAATGTTGTTGCGGATATGAATGACGACTTCAATACTCCTAAAGCCATCGCAACGCTCTTCGAATTGGTATCCATTATTAATGGAATTAAGGGAGGGCAAATTTCAAATGATGAAGTCTCAAAAGAAACCATCAGTGAATTGAAATCATTTTATAGAAGATTTATTGAAGAGGTTCTGGGTTTAAAGGATGAAACCAGTACTTCTGGTGGTGGTGACGTTGTGGATGGCCTCATGAGTTTGATACTGGACATTCGACAGGAAGCCAGAGAAAATAAAAATTGGACAACATCCGATCTCATCAGGGATGCCTTGACTAAACAAAAAATTGTTGTTAAGGACGGAGCTGATGGATCAAGCTGGAGCATAGACTAACATTTACACTGTCAAAGGAAAATAATGAGTACAAAAATTTTACTAAATAGATACCTGACGTGTGTGATTTTACTTGCTTTGATAATGTTGGGTGCTTGTAAAAATGAACCTAATTCTTCTAACGACCCTGCTAAGACCACTCAAATCGAACCTGTAAAAATTCCCGCATTCTCTGGAGATTCTGCATATAGTTTCGTTGAAGCACAATTGGCTTTTGGTCACCGAGTGCCCGGAATGGAAGGACATAAACTCTGTAAGGAGTACCTGGTTGACAAATTTAAATCTTATAGCGCCGATGTAAAAGTGCAGGATTTTAAGGCTAGTTTTTTAGGAAAATCAAACCAACCCTCAACCAACATCATCGCCACATTCAATCACAAGAAGAACAGTAGAATACTTATAGCAGCACACTGGGATTCACGATTGATCGCCGAGAAAGACAAGGATCTCAGCAAACAGAAGGATCCAATAATGGGTGCTGATGATGGAGCCAGTGGAGTCGGATTAATACTAGAGTTGGCAAGGATTATTAGTGAGAACCCCATAGACCTAGGGGTCGACTTTATATTGTTTGATGCTGAAGATCAAGGTATCAATGGAGACAACTGGTGCATCGGAAGTCAATATTGGTCACGAAATCTTCACAAAAGAGGCTATAAGGCTAGTCATGGAATCCTCCTCGACATGGTGGGTGCCGATAATGCTCGATTTGGGTTTGAGAGGAATTCAATGAAATTTGATGGCGACTTTATGAAAAAAGTATGGAAGCTTGCCAAGGGAATGGGAAGTGGTGCTCAATTCCAACCCGTTCTGACAGGTCCCATTGAAGATGATCATTATTATGTTAACACAATTGCGCGTATCCCGATGATCGACATAATAAATATACCTCACGACGATGGAAGATTTGGCGACCACCACCATACACATAAAGATGACATCGGTATTATTTCAAAATCTACACTACGCAAAGTAGGACAAGTCGTCACGGCTGTGCTATACAAGACATCTGAAGGATCTTTTTAGTGGAGTTTAATATCAAAATTTAATCTTCACATTATAAATAAATGTAATATGATTAGGTTGTTTCAGGTTTTTGTTCTCGCTTCTTTTCTTGTTATTGGAAATGCCTAGGATGTAACTAATGATCAGTGGTCATTATTCACGAAGAAGACGGCAGACTGGTGTCCAAAATGTGGCACATGGGGCTGGGATATGATGGAAGGCGTAGTAGATGCCAATGAAGAGAAAAGGGTAATCGTCATGGGTGTTCATTATAGCGGTGGATTGATGAATCAACAACAACCGGATGGAATAGTAATTTCGGCGGATCAGGACAACCTGTATTTTTCTTCAACAATGATGACATGTTTGTCTCACCAGGTAATGTTTCTCAGAAAATAATCGAAGCTGGAGAATTGATAGATTTATCAAATGGATTTCCTAGGGTTGCTGGTGTTGGTATTACCGCAGGATACATCGATGGTAAAATACAGGTGGATACTAAAACTAAGTTTTTTGACATGCTGCAAAGTGACATATACGTGGGAGTCTATCTTGTAAAGGACCATGTCATATGGGATCAATCAGGAAAGAGTGATAATGCTGATCATAGATACCTTCTCAGAGATCATGGAACAGATGATGTTTTTGGAAAGTTGATTGCTTCAGGTGGGGTAGATCTCACCTTGGATTATATGGTCTCTACATCCTTTGACATTACTGATCCTGAAAACCTAGGTGACTATTCTGTTGTGGCTATAGTGTGGAATAAGCAGGGCTCAAAATATACTTTCTTAAATGGCTATGTTGAAGATGACATTACCGAAATTATCAGTAGTGTTGCAAACCCCCTTTCTGACGCCATATCCTCTGTTTCTTATCAATCAAGTGAGGATAGACTAAATATACGCTTGAGGTTTTCTCATGATCCTGGAATGGTTAACTATCACGTCTATTCGATGGATGGAAAAACTTTATCGCAGGGATCACTGGGGTCATTAACCGTAAGTGACTATCAGTTTCAGCTTGATATCCCTAGGGATGTACGAAAAATAACTTCCCGATTTGCTAGCAGGCAATAGCTTGATAATTCCATTTCGGGAATATTGTATCGTGAATGATTGGGTAATTAATTAAAAATGTTTTAGTGGCTTTTATCGGCTTTGTTGCATGAATGGATGATAAAAGAGATGGAGATAGTATCTTTGAGAGACCAACCTTACAAAGCAAGACACATGCCAAAGCAACAAACTAAGGCTGGTGTAAAACAAGAAAGAAGGCAGAAAGACAAGTATAAGATCACAAATTGGAGAGAATACAATAGGAGTCTTGTAAAACGAGGAGACATAACATATATGGTTTGATGAGGCCTTATTAGGCTGCTGGTATTACCAAGGTCCTAATCAAAAAGGAGCCCAGTATAAATATTCTGGGCAATGCATGAGGAGCTTGCTACAGCTCAAGGTAGTATTTGGGTTGAAGTACCGACAATTAGAGGGTTTTGCCAGTTCATTGTTAGGCATGATGGGGATAGAATTGAGCGTTCCGAGCTATTGTCAAATAAGCCGTAGGGCAAAACAAGTGGAAGTAAAAATGGATGTTCCCAAAACAAAGGGCCCCATGTTTATAGTATTTGATTCAACGGGACTCAAGGTATATGGAGAAGGGGAATGGAAGGTACGTAAACATGGGTATAATAAGCGCAGGACGTGGCGTAAGCTACATTTGGGAGTAGATGAAAAGACCGGATATATACATGCACAGGTACTGACAAAAAACAGCAAAGGAGATGGAGATGCTCAGCAGGTTCCACAATTATTGGATCAGGTAAAAAGTCCTATAGACCGCTTTGGAGCAGATGGAGCCTATGACACATATGAGATATGGGAAATGCTCAAGGAAAAACAGATAGAGGGGGTAATACCTCCACAAGAAAATGCCATCTACTGGGTAGATGAAAATGACGAGTTACTGGATCTTGATCGCAACGAGATCATAAAGGAAATAGAAAAGGTGGGCCGAAAGAAATGGAAGGAGCAAAGTGGATACCACAGACGGAGTATAGCAGAAACAGCAATGTTTCGATTCTAGCCAATATTTGGAATCAAGAAAAGGATGATATCTATTCGTTACACAAGTTTATGAAGATATGAGAGCTTGTAACAGCATAGATTGATAATCAGCAAAAATTATAGCATGAGTAATTTTAGAATATTTGGAAGAATTATTTTAATGACGTTTTTAGTAGTGGTTAGCTCTTGTAGTGATGATCCTTGCGATGACGTTATCTGCAATAATGGAGGTGATTGTATAGAAGGCAATTGCGATTGTCCTACGGGATATGAGGGCACGACATGCGACGTAGAGTCTCGTACTAAGTATTTGGGTGGATGGAATACTGTGGACTGGGACTGTGGTTTTGGTATTGATGACTTTACTTTCGTGTTTGAACCAGGTAGTGGAATACTAGAAATGTCTTTTTTTGATCCGACTGAGCCTGATGCGAAAATAGCATGTCACATTGAAGGAAATATGATTGTAGTTGATTCTCAGGTAGTCGTAGTTGACGGTGAGCTATTTACTCTCGAGGGAACGGGCAGTCTAGAGAACGAGACTTTGTCTTTGATTCTCCAGGTAAAAGTGCAATCAGAACTGTTTACGTGTTCCGGTACATTCACTATGTAAGTGAGCGGTCGTAGACCTATTAGGCTAAATCTAATATTTTGCCCCTTTCACAATGTGCTCCATCTGCTGCATGAAGTTTCTCTTGTCATCGCCTGGAGCGTATACCCATGTATCTATAAAAAGAAGCTTATTAGTCTCTTTATTGTGGATAAGATATGAAGCAAAGGGGCCTCCCATAAATTCATCGACCATCTCCCAGACACCCCTTAGTTCCCGACAGTATTGTCCGTTAAGATCGCGGGTATAGTCATACAATGGCAGATCTTTGTCATTGGTGATCATGTATGATCCTGGACTATCTCCTGATACCTGCTTTCCTATTTCGTCACGCAGACCTTTCATATACTCGGGTGTAAATTGATCTTGAGATGAGTAATCTATTTCTTTCATGATGATACTCATCGCTGCGTTCTTCTCGTCTTTACGCAACCATAAAAACTTATTTTCCTCGTTATACTTTGCCTCTCGGTATTCTCCGGGAATCTTCATAGTCACCCCATAGAGCTCCAATGTTCTTTTTTCAAATCCCTTGTGGCGAGGTCTGGCATAGACGAGCGCATTGAGTTGCTCAGTATCGTGAAGGTGGACACGCTTGGCGACGGATGAAAAGTTGTCTCGTATTGCTTTGTAAAGTTCGTCACGCCCATTGCCGAAAAGATAGAATACAATCTGCTTCCTAGCCCATTTATCCCGACCTATAGAGCTATTGGTGCTGGTATCAGCGAGGGCTTCCTTATATCTGTCCTCCCCTATATCCTGCCGGAACATTTTTGTTGTCGGCGAATCAGCATCTGAAAGGTCAGCGAGGACTAGATAAGTACGTAATTCCTTGCGTAAGGGCTCAGCTTGGAGGTCCTCGACAGTAAAATGTCTCAGATCAAAGAATGGCTCAGGCCGAGGCATAATAGGATATGCCGAGGCAAAGTAATACTGAAAACTATCCTTGACTTCGCTCTCCCACAGTTTCATATCAGAGACAACAACAATCTCATTCATCACACCCAATGCCACAGGCTTCACCTTCAAGGAATGAGGGACTTCATTTTTACATGAAGCCATAATCATAGCTACCATCAGATACATTAATAATCGCATCGAATAAATTTACAGTTTTTAATACTGTTATCTCTAATAGAAGATGAATTTGTCGCCTTTATTGGTGTAAGCTCTAGAACAAACTTTCGATCACGGCTTCTTCTGTAATGCCTTCTGCCTCAGCTTTGTAGTTCCTCACAATACGATGCCGTAATACATAATTGGCGATGGCCTGAACATCTTCGATATCAGGTGAGTACTTTCCTTTGATGGCGGCGTGACATTTCGCACCCAAGACCAGGTATTGAGAAGCTCTCGGTCCTGCACCCCATGAGATGTAGTTATTTACCTTATCTGTTGCGGCATCACGACCAGGTCGTGTACGTGTAGCTAATTTTACGGCATACTCTAGCACGTTGTCTGCAATAGGAATCTTTCTTAGCAATTGCTGATATTCCTGGATTTGCTGACCGGTAAGTACGTGGTTCAATTGATAATTATTTTCGCTAGTAGTAGCTTTTACCACTGCTATTTCTTCATCATATGAAGGATAGTCCAGAGGTATGTTGAACATGAACCTATCAAGCTGAGCTTCTGGTAATGGATATGTCCCCTCTTGCTCTATCGGGTTCTGTGTCGCTAGAACAAAGAATGGACTCGGGAGCTTATACGGTTGGCCACTGACAGTCACTGACCGTTCCTGCATAGCCTCGAGGAGTGCTGCTTGCGTCTTGGGGGGTGTACGGTTGATCTCATCAGCTAGGACAATATTTGCAAATACAGGACCCTTGTTAAACTTGAAATTACGATGCTCATCAAGAATCTCGCCCCCCGTAATATCAGAAGGCATAAGGTCAGGAGTAAATTGTATCCTTTTAAACTCGAGATCTAATACCTCGGCTATGGTACTGACGAGTAGGGTTTTTGCCAGCCCCGGTACTCCTACAAGAAGGCTATGACCATTGCTAAATAAGGAGATGATAACAGACTGCACGACATCATCCTGACCTACGATTACTTTTGCTATTTCTAACTTCAGATCTTGATAACTCTGCGCAAGACTATCTACTGCTTTTACATCAGATCTTTGATTGTTATCCATATTCTATTGTGTAAATGATTCTTGAAAGCGGCGTAAAAATAAAAAATGATGCACTTAATTTGATTAAACGCTTCTTAATCTCATTTATTTGACCCTTTAGGTCCTTGATTTCAACAACTCATTGCCCCATTATTGTTATTCACACAACCACTCCCATTTCTCCAATGGTCGACCCTTTAGAGGAAATGAGTAATGCCACCATTCGGTCATGATAGAAGTAAAACCATGCAACTCCATCAGCTTTTTTAGAAAAGAACGATAACTAGCGACATCGTCAGGAAGGTTATCATAAGAATGATATGCCTCTATTCCGAAGTGATCATAGCCCGTACCCATGTCTATCTCATCTCCAGCTTCATTGACCAATGTGACATCGACGGCAAGACCTTTGTTGTGCATCGAGCCCTTGTCTGGAGGTGTGACGTAGCGTTTACCTGGTACAGCATTCCATAGTTTTTGCTGAGCAGGACTCGGTCTATAGCAGTCGTAGAGTTTTAATCCAACCGAATATCGTTTTTTGATATCATGATGTATACGTAGAATTTTTTGAGCTACCTCATCTCTTAGCCAGCATTCACCGCAAGGATAAATTTGCTTCTTTGTGAAGTTATCCGTGGTTGCATACCGAATGTCGACTTGTATACCTGAGGATGCCGTGATCTGAGTCCAACCATCTCTTTTCTCAGGAGTGATTTTCTTTTTCATTAAGGTTTTGGGAGAAGGGGGTGATGTAATGGGTTGAGGATGCTTATCGGAATTGCATGACAATAGCAATATAGCAAGGCAAATGTAAACTACTATTTTCATCCTACAAGTTCTATAAATTGATCCTCAGTCATTATCTCTACCGTGCCCAGTGCTTGAGCTTTTTTAAGCTTGGACCCGGCTTTTTCTCCTGCGACCAGAATATTCAAGTTTTTACTGATCGCACTGATGTTTTTGGCACCAGCAAGCTCAGCTTTCCTTTGAGCCTCATTCCTACCCATATGCGTGAGCGTCCCAGTAAATAGAATGGTTTTGCCAGCGAGGGGTGCATCCTCATTAATCAGTAGAGGCTTATCTTCGTCAAGCTGCGTAAGGTTTACACCATAAGACTCCATCCTTTTAAGCATCTCTATGTTCACATCATCAGCAAAATATGAGATGACATTTTGAGCCACCACGGGGCCTATGTCTTTGATCTCAGTAAACTGTTCGGTGTTCCATTCTCTGAGATCGAGTACATGGTCTATCTCGGCCGCAATCAACTGTGAGGCTCGCCTTCCTAGATGGTGAACACTAAGACTATGAAGTAACTTTTGAATCGGATTTCTCATGGCCTTTGTAATGGAACCATTAAGTTTTGTTGCTGACTTTTCTCCAAAACCTTCAAGTTGTTCGATCACCTCATAGTCGAGATTGTAGATATCACTCATATCCCTTAACCAACCTAGACTATAGAATTTCTCTACATAGGATTTTCCAAATCCATCGATGTCCATGGCATCTTTTGATACATGGAATATCATACGCTGTAATATCTGGACCTCACACGTTGGATTCATACATCGCCATGCCGCCTCGGATTCAAGTTTGATGAGTTGTGTATCACAACTAGGACAGTTCTTTGGGAAGATAATTTTAACAGCTGTGCTTTTCCGCAGATCAGGAAGGGATTTCACGACGTAAGGTATTACATCACCGGCCCGCTCTATGACGATTTGGTCGCCCAATCTCAGGTCCTTACTTTCTATAAACTCTTCATTATGCAATGAGATCGAAGAAATGGTCACACCAGCGAGATGGACAGGCTCCACCTTTGCTACAGGAGTGATGCTCCCTACTTTTCCTACTTGATATTCAACATCTAGCAATGTAGTAGTCGCTTGTTTGGCTTTGAATTTATAGGCGATTGCCCATCGTGGGTGGTGGGAAGTTGATCCACATATTATTTGTTGGTGAATGTCATCAAGTTTGACGACCATCCCATCTATCTCGTAGTCGAAAGATTCTCTTTTAGCCTCCCACTTCTTGCAAAAAGCGATAACCTCATTGATACCTTGACACAGTTTCATCTCTGATTGTGGTACCTTAAAACCTAATCGAGACAGTAACTTGATATTTTTGAAATGCGAAGGCCTTTGATCTGTAATGTTGTTCCCGATGTTATCCTCAGCATATCCTAGATGAAAAATGAAAGCCTCTATTTCTCGTCGTCTAGTTTCATTTGGGTCTTTGGTACGTAGCCCACCTGTGGCCGCATTTCTCGGATTTGCTAGTATAGTCTCACCGGCTTTTTCACGTTCTATATTGAGTTTGGCAAATCTGTCTTTCCTGATAAGTGCCTCACCTCGCAATTCTACCTTTCTGATTCCTTGGTTTGTAAAATTTGCCTTTAAGGGAATTGTAGACATCACCCGAGCATTAGGAGTCATGTCTTCTCCTTTTGCGCCATTGCCTCTCGTAGCCCCCCTCACCAGATAGTCGTCTTCATATATTAAGGCTATACTTCCTCCATCAAATTTTGGCTCCACTGTATAGACGAGTTTTTCATTCTCATCTTTGCTCAGAAGTTTTTTCAATTGCTTATCAAAATCCAATAGGTCGTCAGAATTGTATGAATTGGCTAGGGATAGTTGTGGGACGATATGCTCGACGGAGCCAAGATCTGTCGACAGATCACTTCCTACACGCTGGGTAGGGGAATCAGGCGAGATGAGATCTGGATGATTTTTTTCTATTTCTTGAAGCTGGCTAAAAAGTTGATCGTATTCAAAATCAGCTATGAGAGGGTCATTGTCGACATAATACTTCCATTCATGGAAGCGCAGGACTGTCCGCAAGTCAAAGATATGTTTTTCATTCTGGCTACTCTTTAGCAGTTTTCCGGTAAGAGAAGCGAGACGTTGTATATCTTTCTTAGAATACATGGAATTAGCTTAACAATGAAAGTATGAAAATATAAGAATAGAATACGATCGGCAATGTTCATTCAATGAATCATATGAAGCTGTTATCTGGATTGACTCCAATGGTTCCACGATAGTAGTTTTCAATAAAATTGATGTCATGTGTTTGATCATTTGAAAGATGGTAAGGATCGGCAATAACAAATTTTCTATTTCTTACGTCAAATTTTATCATCACCAATGGGACCTTCGCTTCTTTAGCTATGTGATAGAATCCTGTTTTGAACTTGGCTACCTTTGCTCGAGTTCCTTCTGGTGCTATGACAAGGGTAAATTCTTCTTTAGAGTTAAAAATATTTACAATATGATCTACTAGAGAGTGTTTCTGGGTACGATCTACGGGAACCCCACCTAACCACCGAAAAAACCAACCCCATGGTTTTTTAAAAAGAGATTTTTTAGCTAGATAATTGGTCTTTACATTATGACCTATCTTGTATAATAGACCTATGACGAAATCCCAATTGGACGAATGTGGTGCTACAATAATGACCTTCTTAGCGATATGGTGAGGAAATTCTCCTTCAAATTCAAACCCCCATAGATCAAGAATCCACCTGCAAATCCTTCTCATTGATAAAATAATACTTACGATTAAACCTTTAAGTTAACAAAGAGTCAAATAGGCAAATGATTGAGAGATTGAAAATTGATCCATATGATGACATCGCCATTCTAGAGCTGATCGACAATAGGTCAACTTTTGAGACGGGATTTACATCTCTGGTAAAGGCTTATAAGGAACGGGTTTATTGGCACATTCGTCGCATGGTACTAGATCATGAAGATGCCGATGATGTGGCTCAGGAAGTATTTATCAAAATATTTAAATCTATAGATCGGTTTGAGAAAAAGTCATCATTGTACACTTGGATTTATAGGATCACAACCAATGAAACCTTGACCTTTCTGAAGAGAAAGAAAAGGTATATGACCAGTGCATTAGAAGACGTAGATGGTATTGGAGAGACGTTACGGGCTGATAAATATTTTGATGGTGATGAGGCACAATTGAAGCTACAGAAAGCATTGCTTCTATTACCCAGTAAGCAGAAACTGGTCTTCAATATGAGATACTTTGACGATATGCCTTATGAGGAGATATCCAATGTTTTGGGGACCAGTGTAGGGGCATTGAAGGCAAGCTATCATCATGCAGTGAAAAAAGTAGAATCTTACATTAAAAATGAACCTCATGTCTAGTCAGGATAAAAATCCATTTATAGTACCTCGTGATTACTTTGATAAGCTGAGCGATGACATCAAAGGAAGGATAGACGAAGAACTTGTCAATGGCGACATCTTGCGAGATGGATTTATGGTGCCTGATGACTATTTTGAATCGTTAGAATCAAGCGTGATGAGACGGTCAGTTGCCAGCGGAGCACGGATTATAAAATGGAGATGGATTACAGGTATAGCAGCTTCTTTTTTATTGGTTGCAGCACTTTGGGTGAACAATAATCAATCCTCAGAAACTCCATTTACATTATCAGAGGAGGACTCATTTTATTGGCTGGAAGATAATTTGGCAGACCTCGAGGAAGACGAACTACTGGAGCTGTATGTGGACGAAATCGGGGACTTGGATGAGGCAGAAATTGACTACGGACTAGATAGTTTATTGGATGATTTCACACAAGAAGAATTGGAAAATATTTTTTAAAACCTTAATGAATAAATAATGAGAATATTACTAGTGTTACTGATAGGGATCTTTACCATGAATCTATCAGCACAAGACAACAGAGATCAGGGTAAAGATAGAAAAGATCGTTTCGAAGCACAGCATGTCGCCTTTATGACTGACCAGCTTGAACTGACACCAAACGAGGCAGAGAAATTTTGGCCAATTTACAGGGAGTTCAAAGAAAAGGAAAAAGACATAAGAGAAAAGTACGCACCGGATTCTAAACCCCAGCGAGAGGACCTTACTGCAGCAGCAGCAGCAGAGCAGATGATCGATCGCATGTTTTCTATGGAACAAGAAGTGCTCAATTTAAAGAAGGAGTATTATAAAAAGATGATGTCGGCGATTCCTGTAGAGAAAGTCGCCATCATCCCTATGATCGATCGTAGATTTAGAGGTAAGGTTCTGGACAGGGCAAAATCTAAAAGAATGAAGGGAATGAAGGGAACTAAGGAGAAAAAAGGCAAGCGATAAAAAACGGGTTAGAATTATGCTTTCGTTTTATGTAACATACATGTGTTAGAGACTTCCTTTTATCTATTTTCGCTCCCAAAGAAGATATTCCTTGGGAGCGAAAAAATATTTAGCACATCTAGCCTTAATAACCGTAGCACTCATTTACGGTATAAATTATACAGTCGCAAAGAATGTACTGGATGGAGAGTTCCTGACACCCAAGGGATTTATTTTTCTGAGGATAGGAACAGGCGCCCTGCTATTCATTATTCTACAGTCCTTGATAGTTAGAAAATGGGTAAAAGTTAAAGATCTTCCTTTGATTGCGCTCTGTGGATTAACAGGAACCGCGATAAACCAACTCTGCTTTTTTGAAGGATTAAGTCTTACGACTCCTATTCATGCGTCGCTGATTATGTTGACCATACCTTTTGTAGTATTACTATTATCGGTAATTTTTCTCAAAAACAAAATGACATTGATTCAGCTATTGGGGATTGTCATAGGAGCTATCGGTGCGGGAGTCCTTATTATCTATGGTAAGGAATCAGGAAGTGGGACCAATGTTGCTCTAGGTGATTTTTTGGTTTTCATCAATGCCAGTTCGTACGCGATCTATCTGCTACTGGTTAAGGACTTATTGAAGAAATACGATCCCATCACCGTCATTTCCTATGTTTTTATGTTTGGTTTTTTGTTCGTTCTACCGATAACTATTGGAGATCTTCAAGATGTAGATTGGAGTGGATTTTCTAAAAGTGTTTGGTGGGCCATAGCCTATGTCTTGTTGTTTACGACATTTTTTGCCTATCTGCTAAACATCTATGCCCTCAATTCCATTTCGCCAATGGTGGTAAGCGCATACGTATATCTGCAGCCATTGGTGGCCAGCACCGTGGCATTAATCACTGCAAAAGAGTTCTTTTCATGGGAGAAACCGATAGCCGGAATTCTTATATTTTTGGGTGTTTTCCTGATTTCACGAAGAAAAAAGATGCCCATTTGAAAAATATTTGAAGGTAAATAAGGGATAAATCAATAATACATTATCTCATGTCTTCGAGTATTTTACATATTGCATAGTTTTAGTAAAATATATAAGATGCTGTGTATCAAACACTTGCAAGTATTATTATTAATTCTAATAACATCCCATTATGTGGATAAAAATAAGTAGAAGCTAAGAAGGCATGGAATCAATTTATTTATATTTACCACCGAAATTATAATCCCCGTACGGTAACCAAAACACATGGAACACAGAACGAAACGTGATCTGTCGCTGATGAATCTTGTTGCTGAGTTCGAAAAAGATACGGTCGATGGAAATCAAAAGTATCTAAGGGAGCGCGACTGCAACCAACTCATAAACTTCTACGAAGAAGAGCTTCAATTTGACAAAGCACTCGACGTTGTCGATATTGCTTTGAGTCACTTTGAATACAGATCAGAATTTTTTATTGCTAAATCTCGAATCCTCCTTAGGACAGGAAAAGTAAACGACTCTTTGGCTTATCTCGATAAGGCAGAGGAGGTTGCTCCGTTTGAGATTGAAGTTAAAGTACTCAAGGCAAAAATCTTGGCTTTGTCAGGTGATACTGATCAATCTGCAGAGATTTTAATGGAACTACGAAAGGCCGTCGTGATGGACTCTAACCTAGTGGATATTCTTATCTGCGAGTCGTTTATCCGCGAGGTGGATAAGGATTTTAGCGGAATGTATGAGGTACTCGTAGAGGCTGTCAATTTGGATCCTGATAACGCCGAATCGCTAGAAAGATTATTACTCAGCGTCGAGTTATCAAGAAATTATCACAACAGCGTAGCTCTACACAAAAGAATCTTAGACGACAACCCTTATAACTATCTTGCTTGGTACAACCTAGGCCATGCATTTGCAAGTCTCGGTGAATATCGTGATGCGATTATTGCACTCGAATATTCATTTATTATTAACGAGAATTTTGAAAATGGCTATTTGGATTGTGCCGACTTTTGCTTTCAGACAAAGAACTACAAGAAGGCCTATTCATGTTATGACGAGGCCAATAATACCTTTGGACCTGATCCTGAGTTACTTGTCCCAATGGCATCTTGCCTGATCATTATGGGTAATCCCGTTAAGGCCAAGGACCATTTGTTTGAGGCTCTCACATTGGATCCATATAACGATGAAATTTACTTCCATCTAGGTAATTGTTATGCTCAGCAAAGCAAGTGGTTCAAGGCAATCAATGCCTATCACAAGGCTATATCTATAGAAGAAGGATGTGAGGAATACTATATGGGATTGGCAAAAGCCTACGTAGCAATTGAGAATTTTGAGAAATCAGTGTATTTCTTTACTCGTGCTACAAAGACAGGCCCAGAGCAATCTGACTCATGGAGAGATTTCATCATCTATCTTATCAGACAAGGAAAACTGGATGATGCCCTCAAGGTTCTAGATGAAGCCGAGGAATATACATTTAGTGCTGATCTCCTGTATTGCCGAGGTGCCATTTATATCATGCAAGGTGAGAAACAGGAAGGATTAGAAATATTAGAAGAAGCTCTGGTTGAGGATTTTGATCAAAACGCTATCCTTTTTGAGATACAACCAGAATTACATCTCGATCGAGAATTATCATCAATGATAGAATATTTCTCGGAAGAAGAAAATCCCGATTACTGATCCCAACCTGCCGTAAGGTAGGTCCCGAGATTTTTTCGGGTTAATAACCAAAACTCTCGTATGTGTCCTGCAAGAAATTGCAGGACACTTTTTGTTTTCCATCCAATAAGGGTGTATCCCAAATTTTCGTTTTATGCAACATTTCTATAAGTGATTGGTGAGTCGATACCATTGATTATTCATGTTGAGATTGCGTAATCGTATGATGTTCGTTGCTCCTTTTTTACTCCAACGTTGACCAGATAATTTGCATCTTTTCTGTACCAATGTACGATGTGCAGCTTCCATGGCGTCACTTCCTATTTGTAATCCTTTCTTTCTGTAGGCTGGATAGTTCATTCTAAATAAATTCCTTTCCAGATAGCCAAGTAGATTTTCCCTTTCAACCTTTGGCTTGCTATTAGTTAGATGCATTTTCTTTATCTCATCTACTACTGCCTGACCACCTTTTTCTAAAAGCATTTCTCTTATTTGGTCCACCCATCCTATACGCTCTTTTTTTGTTTTTGACAGCTTCCCAAATTTTGCAATATGCTCCATCGCATGATAGAAATCCAATATTTGCGTGGCTTTGGGATACTGTGCAGTGACCCACTTTTCCATCCATTGAGCTCCGTCTATTATTACGACAAGGCGCTCTTTTAAATGCTCATAATCATCTAGGTAATCACTCATCTGATCCTCGAATTTTTCATGACCTCCTAAATGGAAAGGATATCTTGAATTATATATGTAACCTCTGTCTTTATAGACTTTCATCAAGTCTCCCGATGAATATATGCGACCCACCACCTTGACTTCCTTCCATTCACTCGGCCTTGTCAATACCATGCCGCCATCACAGTGCGCATATAATACTTCTGTTGAGCCTACTTCTGGATTGCCTTGCTCTGTTGTTCTTTCCTCAGCCAACCAATAATTCACTTTTCTCTCCATACTCATTGCACAAGCGATGTATCGTATTATCATCCACTTCTATGCTCATCGTCTTCTCTATTAAGGCTGAACTGGATTCATAGCACTCACTTTGTCCTACGTAGCAAACTATGTCTTTAAAGTATGGAGCCATCTTGACTCCCTTTACCTCTTTAACAAATCTATGAGCACTCTTTAAATCCAAGTTACCGAGGGTCGTTTGGATCTTTTTTTTTTCGATAATCCGTCGATGTGCCAACTGATTCTTTCAGAATCTTTGCGCCCATTTCTGTATGGAGCCGTAGCAATTCCTTCTCGTAATCGTAAAAGTTGGTAGCTGTTTGTTCCAGGTGTTCTATCTCATTCAAAAGTTGGCTAAATTCCGCTTTAAGCTTAGCCTTATCCATTTGAATTTGTTTTTAGGTTTCCTCTAAGCTAATTCCTTTATGCGAAAGTTTGGGATACACCATCCAATAAAGGGGAAAACACCCTTTTTAATACCTTCATATCACCCTACCCATTTGGGTTTTATCTTTTAGCTTTCACGTAAGTCTGTCCCGATCTTTGTGTTGTTCAATTTCCATCAGATTTGTGTAATGAATACTAGATCTGATTGATTCTACTAACTAACACAAACTAATATCATGAGAACAACGAAATTGTCTAGCCCATCGACCATCCCAAAACGATTAAATGTCAGAGATTTACTCTTGACCCTTTCACGCTTCGTCGTGTTAATATTGCTAGTTGTTACAGGTAATAATATTCTATTTGCTCAGTCTAATAGCCCTTGCTATGATAATCCTCCATGTTCGGCAGGTGACATTGTAATTAGTGATGTATTCCTAGCAAGGGATTTAGAAGGGACTCCAGTAATGACATCAGATTGTGATTCCCCACCGGCCATGGCTTACTTGTGTATCCAATTTACCAACGGAACCAATAGTGGTAGAGACGGGATCTATTTTAGTGGAACAATACAGTCAGGCAGTACGATTGCTGACGTTACTTATTGCTTTGATGACTTCTTGCCTCCAATGAAAGATACGACATTGTGTGCACCTAATCCAGTCTTTATCTGGGAGTGTGATGAAGAAGTAAATTTGTATGATGCTCATATTCTTTGGCCGGCCTCAGGTGGCGAAGTCTGCCCGGGAAATGTCTTAGATTGTGATGCTGCGAAGCCTGCCAAATGCTTCGATTCTGTAATAGACACTTTCGTGGTCAACGTACCATTAGTGGTTGGTTTTGACTTTTCTAAGCAATGTCTTGCGGGGGAAGGATTTGAAACCGTCACTTTTAACTCAACGACTATTGGAGGCACAGAGCCGTACGTTACTTATTTATGGGATTTTGGAGATGGCAATACCGATAACTCTAATCCCACTAGCCATACCTATAATTCAACAGACTCTTTTTTGGTCACTTTGACCGTAACCGATTCCGATGGGGACAGTGATTCTGATTCTGAGACCATTACAATTGAGAGTTGCTGTTCTTTAGATGTGACTTGTCCAAGTGACTTTAGTATCGCATGTGATCAGGTACCTACCAATATATTTAGCTATGGTGAGGGTGTAGTAAATGATCATTGCGGACAAATTACCGTTGATTATAACTTTATTCACCCGGGATCATGCGGTGGGAATGTGAATCTTGATATCACGATAATAGATGATAACGGAACAAGCGATAGTTCTGATGACGTTGAAGTGGTTTGTAGTATAGACATAACTGTACTTTCCGCATCAGCGGCAATATTTACAAATCTTCCGGGCAACATCACTATTGACTGTGGAGCAGCACCACCTACAGAGACCGATCTTGATTACGACAATGAAGAGGGAAGCTCATGTGCTAATGCGGGAACGATCACATCGACGATCATGGGAAGTCATGACCAATGTGGCGGTACGTATACCGAGACATGGAGTGGAACAGATGACTGTGGAAACGCATTATCCCATAGTAGGACAATAACAGTAAGTCCGTCATCAGCGGCAATATTTACAAATCTTCCGGGCAACATCACTATTGACTGCGGGGCAGCACCACCAAGCCCGACAGACCTAGATTATGACAATGAAGAGGGAAGCTCATGTGCTAATGCGGGAACGATCACCTCAACGATCATGAAGTCATGACCAATAGGTACGTATACCGAGACATGGACAATGACTGTGACAACTCATTATCCCATAGAGGACAATAACAGTAAATCCGTCATCAGCGGCAAGCTTTGTAAGTCTGCCCGGCAACACCACGATGACTGTGGAGCAGCACCACCAAGCCCGACTGACCTAGATTATGACAATGAAGAGGGAAGCTCATGTGCTAATGCGGGAACGATCACCTGATCATGGGAAGTCATGACCAATGTGGCGGTACGTATACCGAGACATGGAGTGGAACAGATGACTGTGGAAACGCATTATCCCATAGTAGGACAATAACAGTAAATCCGTCATCAGCGGCAAGCTTTGTAAGTCTGCCCGGCAACACCACGATCGACTGTGGAGCAGCACCACCAAGCCCGACTGACCTAGATTATGACAATGAAGAGGGAAGCTCATGTGCTAATGCGGGAACGATCACATCGACGATCATGGGAAGTCATGACCAATGTGGCGGTACGTATACCGAGACATGGAGTGGAACAGATGACTGTGGAAACGCATTATCCCATAGTAGGACAATAACAGTAAGTCCGTCATCAGCGGCAATATTTACAAATCTTCCGGGCAACATCACTATTGACTGCGGGGCAGCACCACCAAGCCCGACTGACCTAGATTATGACAATGAAGAGGGAAGCTCATGTGCTAATGCGGGAACGATCACATCGACGATCATGGGAAGTCATGACCAATGTGGCGGTACGTATACCGAGACATGGAGTGGAACAGATGACTGTGGAAACGCATTATCCCATAGTAGGACAATAACAGTAAGTCCGTCATCAGCGGCAATATTTACAAATCTTCCGGGCAACATCACTATTGACTGCGGGGCAGCACCACCAAGCCCGACAGACCTAGATTATGACAATGAAGAGGGAAGCTCATGTGCTAATGCGGGAACGATCACCTCAACGATCATGGGAAGTCATGACCAATGTGGAGGTACGTATACCGAGACATGGAGTGGAACAGATGACTGTGGAAACGCATTATCCCATAGTAGGACAATAACAGTAAATCCGTCATCAGCGGCAAGCTTTGTAAGTCTGCCCGGCAACACCACGATCGACTGTGGAGCAGCACCACCAAGCCCGACTGACCTAGATTATGACAATGAAGAGGGAAGCTCATGTGCTAATGCGGGAACGATCACATCGACGATCATGGGAAGTCATGACCAACAATGTGGCGGTACGTATACCGAGACATGGAGTGGAACAGATGACTGTGGAAACGCATTATCCCATAGTAGGACAATAACAGTAAGTCCGTCATCAGCGGCAATATTTACAAATCTTCCGGGCAACATCACTATTGACTGCGGGGCAGCACCACCAAGCCCGACAGACCTAGATTATGACAATGAAGAGGGAAGCTCATGTGCTAATGCGGGAACGATCACCTCAACGATCATGGGAAGTCATGACCAATGTGGAGGTACGTATACCGAGACATGGAGTGGAACAGATGACTGTGGAAACGCATTATCCCATAGTAGGACAATAACAGTAAATCCGTCATCAGCGGCAAGCTTTGTAAGTCTGCCCGGCAACACCACGATCGACTGTGGAGCAGCACCACCAAGCCCGACTGACCTAGATTATGACAATGAAGAGGGAAGCTCATGTGCTAATGCGGGAACGATCACATCGACGATCATGGGAAGTCATGACCAATGTGGCGGTACGTATACCGAGACATGGAGTGGAACAGATGACTGTGGAAACGCATTATCCCATAGTAGGACAATAACAGTAAGTCCGTCATCAGCGGCAATATTTACAAATCTTCCGGGCAACATCACTATTGACTGCGGGGCAGCACCACCAAGCCCGACAGACCTAGATTATGACAATGAAGAGGGAAGCTCATGTGCTAATGCGGGAACGATCACCTCAACGATCATGGGAAGTCATGACCAATGTGGAGGTACGTATACCGAGACATGGAGTGGAACAGATGACTGTGGAAACGCATTATCCCATAGTAGGACAATAACAGTAAGTCCGTCATCAGCGGCAAGCTTTGTAAGTCTGCCTGGCAACACCACGATCGACTGTGGAGCAGCACCACCAAGCCCGACTGACCTAGATTATGACAATGAAGAGGGAAGCTCATGTGCTAATGCGGGAACGATCACATCGACGATCATGGGAAGTCATGACCAATGTGGCGGTACGTATACCGAGACATGGAGTGGAACAGATGACTGTGACAACTCATTATCCCATAGTAGGACAATAACAGTAAATCCGGCATCAGCACCAGTTTACACGACTTTACCATCGGCAATAACAATAGATTGTTCATTAGCTCCCCCTTCATCTACTTTCTTGGACTATACAAATAATGAGAGTGGTGCTTGTCTCATAGAGGGAAGTGTTGAAAGTGTAATTACAGGAGAATACAACCCTTGTGGCGGCATATATGTAGAAACATGGTCAACTACTGACATTTGTGGAAATGTACTTTATCATAGTCGGAACATTACTATAACTGATACTACCGATCCCGTTATAGAAATACCGGCGAATGACATGATCGTGGAATGCGATGGTTCAGGAAATATAATGGAGTTGCAAGATTGGCTGGCAACAATAGGAGGAGGTGCTATGGCATCAGATGATTGCTCAGAAGTGACTTGGACTAATGACTTTACAGAATTATCAGATGGTTGTGGAATGACAGGTACTGTGACCGTTACTTTTACCGTGTCAGATCTTTGTGGAAATATAAGTGAAACGGCGGCGACATTTACCATTATTGATACAACGGACCCTGAAATCGAATTCTCTAATCCTATGTTATTGGGATTAGAAAATGGTGATACACTTTTTGTTCAGTGTTATGGAATGGATCCTGACTGGGACCTCCCGCAAGGAGGTGAAAATGATGTGTCAGTATTTGATCAGTGCGGTTTAGTTATCGTCGATTTTTCAGAAGAATTACTATCTATCGGTAATTGTAAGGAAGATGGGTACATAAGAAGATATAAGTGTCTTTGGACTGCTGTTGATGAATGTGGAAATGAGTCGGAACTATTTATATATATGGAACTCATAGACCAAATCTCGCCGGTCCTTCATAATGTACCTGATGATATCACGATAGATTGTGGTGAATCATACGGAAGAGAGTATGTTTTTGCAACAGATGAATGTCAATGTGCTGAAGTAGAATATACAGAAAGCGAATTACCAAACGAATGTCTTGATGGCAGGGAAGTTATTAGGAAGTGGGTAGCTACAGATTGTTGCGGAAATACTTCGGAAGCAACTCAAGTAATTACATTGGTTGATGATACTCCTGCCGAGCTCTCATTTAATCATCCAGAGCTTTTAGAAGTTGAGAACGGTTACGAATTATTCTACGAATGCCATTATGAAGGATATCCGACATTCTTCGATGAATTAGACGAGACTTCTATAATAGCAGACGACGCTTGCTTGGGAGAGATATTCATAACCTTTAGTGTAGAGGATATCAGCCCAGCAACCAATTGTGAGCATGCTGGATTCTTAGAGAAGAGGACGTTCTCTTGGTTAGTGATTGATGCTTGTGGGAATTCTTCATCTATTCAATTTACAGCAATTTTAGAAGACAATACACCTCCGGAGTTCATTGGATACGAGGAATCGATCTGTGTCAAAAATCTAGAAGACGCCCATGGTGTATATGGATTAGATTATTGCTCACAAGGGAGGACAACTTACTCTGATGAAATCAAAGAAATGGAATGTGGTGATGGTGAGTATGTTTTAAGGACCTGGATGGCCTATGATGGTTGCGGAAACTACGCTACCATTGATCAAACCATTTACTTTCACTCTGATTTTACATTGGAATTCTTGACTGACAATCCATTGTTACAAGACTTAGAAAGTGGTGATACAGTTGTCATATCAAGTTCGCAAATAGAGGATATACCGTCAATGTCTGGATTTTTATTGGATGACATATATGTTTCGGAAGGTTGTCTTGTTACGGGTGAGATGACAATTTCTGAAGAGATGATAGGGGAGGGATTGTGTATTGATGGTGTGCCATACAATTACTATCTGGTGACATGGTCTGTAGGAACGAAATGTGGCGACCAAAGTTTTGAGATTTTCGTTGGAGTCTACGATGAATCGTCCATGTCATTAGTAGACTTTGAGGAGTTCATGACTTTGAGTTGTGGCGATGATATTCCTGAGCTGCTTATAGAAGGAAATATAGAATTCATAGATATAGTAATAGAATCTATTGAGCAAAGTTCCAATGATCAATGTGATAATATCTCAACCATAATTAGGAATATAAGGGTATTCAATGCTTGTGGAGATACTCTCAACTTTGAGCAAAAAATCACATTCATTGATGATGTGCCTCCGATTATCTCAGGTGTGGATGAATTCATTTGTGCAGATGACAGTCTTCCAAATGTATTAGCCTATGATGAATGTTCTCAGGAAACGGTAGAAGTAAGTATGGTTGAAGATACCTTGGATGAATGCGAACATGGACTTGTATTACTAAGAACATGGTCAGCTCAGGATAGATGTGGAAACATAACCACGATCGAGCAGAAGATATCTCTCAACGATACTGTTGCACCAGAAATGTTAATACAAGATGGATGGATCTATCATTTTATTAATAATAACGTTGTTAATCTTTCAGATGATGACGTTGTCGCAGGAATGGAAGGACTATTCCTACTATCCATTTATGGACAAGATAAATGCGATTATTTTATTGCACCTGAATACGAAAATGAGGTTTCATTCAGTAACGACTGTGAGGCTGATGGCTACTTTGCAATAGAACACTTTGGATGGAGTTTTGCGGATGAGTGTGGTAATACCTCATCACTTGTGCTAAACCTTGAAGTGATTGATGATGTGGCACCGGTTATCCTTAATCCACCAGCCGACATCACACTTTATTGTACTGGATTACCTCAAAATGAGGATTTGGAAATATTTGACCATTCAGAATTTGATATTACGATCAAAGATGCATCTGACGAGCGCAATGTCTTTACACGAACTTATACCGTAACGGATGCATGTGGAAATATTACCGTGTACGTACAAGTGATTACCATAGATAACGCTGATGATTTAATATGTAAAATAGAGCCTGAGGAGAAAACGATTCTATGTAACTCGCATGAAAATATATTGTACGGTCAAGCAACTGGAGGCACTGGTCCCTATACCTATCATTGGGAAGTAGAAGGAGTGTGCTTTATACAAGGTGGACAAGGTACAGATCAACTGTTACTCTATGTTGGCTTTAATGAAATTACAGTCTATCTGACTATCACAGATGCAAACGGATGTGTCACTCATTGTTCGTTTACCATCGACTGTTTTGACAAGAAGCCATTTGGTAGGACTTTTAATAAAGAAACGGACATAGAAAGTAGATCTACTGTCGACAATAGCCCACAATCCAACATTGTATATATCTCAGCTAGTCCCAACCCAACAAGAAGTTATGCCAGTGTATATATTATTAGTAATACTGAGGGAACGGCTAGATTGCAAATATTTGATATGTTAGGGAAAGAAGTTTATGGTAATTCTGAAGATCTTGTATCGGGGGTAAATGAGATCGAGTTGGATCTAAGTAATCTGTTAGCTGGACAATATGTCGTAAGACTTTCAGATAAGGGTGAGAGGCACGTTCTTTCACTTGTCAAACTTGACTAAAATAGAACTATATGGATTAGAGAGAGGCACTATAAGTGCTTCTCTCTTTTTTTCATAAGTGATATTTCAGTAGTAGTAGGATAAAGTCAAATGAGGCAGCTTAATACAATAGAATCTTCTACACTTCCTTTTTAAGGATCCCTAAGAAAGGGTATGTGGCAAGAAATACTCTTCCTAAAGAGTAATTATCTTATTTTTTATAGCGTAAAGAACTAGTCCTGTACGACTCTTAATATTGAGCTTCGAGAAAAGAGATTCCCGATAACCATCGATGGTTTTTGGACTTAAGTACATGTCCTTGGCAATTTCCTTATAGGTTTTTTCCGTGGCTGCGTGTTTTAAGAATTCTATTTCTCTTTTCTTCAGATATTCTATAGGATCGAATGGCTCTGTAAGAGCGTGCATCATAGTCTCCCCTACCAGATCAGAATGGTAATATCCTTTGTGTGTAAGTTCGTCCAATGCTAATTTAAAATCTTTTGGAGAGACGTCTTTTAGAATGTATCCCTTGGCACCGGCTTTTAGCATCCTTATGACAATTATCTCATCACTATCCATAGAAAGTCCAAGTACTTTAATCTCAGGATAAATAGTAGCTGTCCATTTAGTAGTTTCGATGCCATTCATCACCGGCATGTTGTAATCCATTAAGACTATGTCAGGAATTACATCTACATCCTTGAGCTTATTCTGAAAGTCCTGTCCGTTCTTGGCTTCAAATAAAACTTGATAATCGTTGAAATCATCTATCATAGAAGAGAGGGCACTAGAAAATAATTTATGATCGTCCACTATAGCTACTTTCTGTTGTTCCATTCTAGGGTATTTTATAGTTTATACTTATTGTGGTTCCTTGGCCTTTCGTAGAAATAATATCTACTGCAGCATTGAGCGTTTCTGCACGATACATCATGTTGCTCATCCCGCTTCCCATATTATTTATTTCTTCTATGTCAAAACCAACGCCATTATCTTCAATGGTAATATTCAGTAAATTTTTCTTAAAATTCATTAAAATATCTAGAGTCGAAGCCTTTGCGTGATTCAGTACATTAGATATAGATTCTTGCATTATCCTGAAAAGTATTATTTCAACACTTGGAGCTAAATCTGACTCTTGACCTGTTATGTCAAGACTAGCACTTATCAGATTTAGTCTATTAAGTCGCTGGACTTCAATTTTTAAGGAATCAATAAGTCCCATTCTACTAATGCTGTCTGGGTCTAGCACCTTAGAAAGGCTTCTCATTTCATCAACACATTGTCCCACGAGGCTTATGCTTTCATCAAGATTTCCTTTGTTGATTCTATTCAAATTTAGTTTTACCACTGAAAGTAACTGTCCGAGATTGTCGTGGAGTTCTTTGCCTATGTTTCTGAGTATCTGCTCTCGTATCTCCATTTTGGAGTGAAGGACAGCTTGCTCTAAATGTTTTTTCTCTAATAATAAACGTGTCTTACGTCGATTGTACTCGTAAAATAGGATGAGCACAACAATGACAAGCAATATTAAGGTGATCGTTGATACAATAACTACGACGATCGTTTCATTATTCCAGTCCATATGATTCCTACTATAAAACACAGATACAATGGTATGGGCAACACATACCTTATGGAAAATAATGGATGAGTACCCTCTATACCGGTAAATAGATGACTGATTACCCTAAATGGTATTTTTCCTACAGAGTAAATTAATATGCCAACACTAATCCAAATAAATAATTCTCTTGAAATGACTAGAACCTCATTACTGCGGAGTTTTTCTACCAAGAAAAACATTATGACTGTAATTAGTAACAAGCTTCCAATAACGTAACCATAACCTTGTAATTGTTCGAAGAAATTTTCTACTGATAACCACAATATAATAGAGCTTAGTAGATAAAAAATCCAAAAATACATTGTATACCTTTTTAAATACGCTGATTTTATAAGTGTACAGTAGAGGTAAAAAAGAAGAGAAAACCAACTAATAATATAAACATTGAATAATACACTGCTATTAGCAACAGAAAAAAACTTCCTCAGCGCCATTCCCACTCCTTCAGCAAGAACAGTAATAAAGAGAATAATAAGAAATATTCTCTCCGAATGAGTCAATTTGTGAACGGAGCCGTAATATAGCATTAAGGCAAATGATATAACTTCTAAAATAAAAATACTGTCTCGTAAGTAATTCATTGAATATTAAAGTAAGTTAGACCTTAAACATTACTTGGAAATATTTTTTAAAAGTGTGGCTTAAACATCTCAATTTTTATTTGATGTAGAGTATCGTACTCTTAGAGTTGTTCTAGGTACCGATTTTTACTTGTATCGGGATTTATATCGTTAATTATAGATACTCGCTTTATTTTACACCTTAGTCAAAGGTGGCATTTACTCCGGGAGGTGGCACAGCTTGAGACTCATCTAAAATGCTATTTACTTCTCCTTGGACAGGCAGATTACCTAGTACAGATTCGATCTTGACCCAAGCTAACCTACCACCGTTGTTTGTTATAATGAAGGATTTGTTTTCTGCATCATTTATCGTAGGGGTTATAAAAACGGTTTCTTTTCCCGCAAAAGGATGCGCACTTCCAGAAGGATGAGAACCAAAATATATTCTCACTCCAGAGGGATTCACACCGGTTTGAGTTTTCATTATATCAATAAACGTTAAATATGACCTTAAAGAATCAAGTGAAACAAAAACGCATTTAGTTGATACAGGTCCAGAAGAGTGATTTGTATGATAATCATCAAAAAGCACCTTGGCTTGTTTGAGATCAATCATATGATTATCAAGGCTTTGGAGCTGTCTTGGTGAAAAATGTTGCCGGGTTATTTGGTCTATAATAAAACTCATTCTATGATATTTTTAATAGTTAGTAAAAGCCGACGTGAGTGTCGGGTGACGATCAAAAATGGGAAATTATATTGAGAAATAGTCGCTCTTTTAATAAAAAGGGTAATAATCCCCCCTATGTGTAGGGGGAAATGGCCCCTAATTAAAAACATAGATCATGTTACGTCACTTTTGTACAGAAACAGTTCCAAAAGTGGAGCTTACATTATTATAAACGTAATTGATACAGCTTATAATAGTATAGTGGTTGCGTTTTCAGCATTGAAAACGAAGAAGGCTGCCTCGTGATACCCGAGCTAGGTGGCCTTCAATTTGCCAAGGCCGCACCTAAGATTCCGGCATTGTTACCCAATTTTGCTGGACAGACATGGGAAAGAGATACGTAATCTTGAAATTTTTCCCACTTCTTACTTACTCCTCCGCCTATTACTATGAGATCGGGTCGTATCATTTCATTGACTGTTGTCAAGTAATCATCTAACAAAGATCCCCATTCCTGCCAGGAAAGATCCTTGACCTTTCTGGTCTTATTGGATACATAATCTTCTGCAGTTTTATCCTTGAATGGCAATTTCCCCAATTCTAGATTAGGAATTAACTTACCATCGGATACAAGTCCGGATCCAATTCCCGTACCCAGAGTTATCATGAGTAGTTTTCCGGTCTTGCCTTTCCCGCATCCAAAGGAAAGTTCGCCCAACGCTGCTGCATCGGCATCGTTAACGACCGAACACTTAGAATTACTGTTTGTGCTAAATAGATCTTCAACATTGATGCCTATCCAGGAATTATCAATATTGACAGCTGTGATACAAATCCCACGATCGATCACAGCTGGAAATCCAATGCCGACAGGTTTGTCACTCCAATCAAAATGATGAATAATATCACGATAAACGTCAGCGATATCATTTGGTTTAGCTCCGGGAGGAGTGAGCAAGCGATACCTATCAGATAGCAAGTTGCCAGTAAGCGTATCAACCAGAGCGGCCTTCATTCCTGTGCCTCCAATATCTACGCCAAGCGATATGGCCATTATTTGAGCTGTGTGACAGATAGTATTTTGATGTCCTCACGAGGTCTGTCAGAACTGTCAGTTGCTGTAGAGGCAATCTTATCTATTATGTCTAATCCTTCAATGACTCGTCCAAAAACGGTGTACTCATTGTCAAGAAAGGGAGTACCACCTTTTTCATCATAATCTGCTTTTTGATCGTCGGTATAGGTGATTCCTTTTCTCATCTCCATTTGTTCGAGCATTCCAGACTGGACTGGTGAGCCATGGACAATATAGAATTGGGATCCCGATGACTTTTTTTCCGGATTGGCGGCATCTCCTTGCCTTGCTGCCGCGAGGGCTCCTTTGACATGTGCAAAACTCGCATCAAACTCGGCGGGTATTTGATATCCTGGTCCACCGGAACCTAGTCTTTCTCCAGGTTTTGAGCCCTTGGAATCCGGGTCACCGCCCTGAATCATGAAGCCATCTATAACCCTATGAAACAGGGTGTTCTCATAATAGCCTGTCTCAGCAAGTTTGATAAAATTATCTCTATGTCCAGAAGTGCCATCATAAAGTTCAATGATCATATTCCCCTCTGAGGTCTCCATATTAATAAGGCATTTATCGGGTGCCTGTATGATGATGTCTTTCTGTGTCATGCTTTTCTTTCCGCCTTTGATTGTATGCAGTATTACGTGATATTTCCCGGATAGATAATAGGTATGTGAGGGAGACTTTTCAGTTGAAGTCTTCCTATCGCCGAATTCCCATAAGTATTTGTCAGCCTCCGGAGTCAAATTGCTAAATGTAACTGTAGCTGGTGCCTTTCTCACTTCTACTTCATCAGCAATAGCAAATTGTGCAATGGGTATCCCGCATGATGCTAGAAGAATGGCCAGAAAAATGGTTCCAAATATCGATCTTGATGGCATATTTATTAAAGTATTGTAATTTTCATTTTGACATCTTCTATTGGTCGATCGCTTTCGCCAGTCTGCACGGCAGCGATTTTATCTATAACATCAAGACCTTCTACGACTTCTCCGAATGCCGTATAATCACCATCAAGATGAGGGGCTCCGCCCACAGCTTTATACTTGTCTATCTGTGCTTGATTATAGGTCAGTCCTTTACGAATTGCCTGTGAAGTCAATGTTTGGTCCGAAACAGGACTTCCTTGAACGACATAGAATTGAGATCCTGAAGACTTCTTTTCAGGGTTGTTATTTCTAGCAGCTGCCAGCACACCTTTGAAATGTGGTGCTCCTATTTCTGCCGGAATTTGATATCCTGGTCCACCACCACCGAGCTGCCGACTAAGATCTGCACCTCGAGAATCCGGATCACCGCCCTGTATCATAAAACCACTTATGATCCTATGAAAAAGTAGGTCATCATAAAACCCATCTTTCACTAATTTGATGAAATTCTCTTTGTGTTGTGGAGTAGAATTATACAGCTCTACTTTCATATTGCCAAAGTCTGTTTCTATTAATGCATAAGTCGCATCATCCTGCTTACAGGAGAATAAGAATACTATGGCGAATGCAAATACTAAGTGCTTCATGTTATTTTTTGTTTAACCTCGGAATCAAGGTACAAAATTATCTTTTTCTTCAAAAGAACCTCTTGATTATCCACGCCTTTTATATCTAGATGTTTTTGTTTTTCCCAATGTGGCCAGCCATCATCATCTCTACCTATAAATTCGTAGTATCCCTCATCCTCCAATAGTGAACAGATCGCAACATGCATCAAGTCCTGTTTCTCTTCCTTGTTAAATTTTTTCTTCACCTGTCCCAACTCTTGGATACCTATCAAAAACAGTATCGCTTTTATATCAGGTAACGAATCCGTCCCCATGGTGCCTTTGACGTAATGCCTGATACGGAGCCACTCAAATTCAAGTTCCCATTCTTTCATGGCAGTAAAGGTAATGAAGTGATTCAGGAAAATCGAAGACTTATGCGCCAGGAACAATTCCATGAGGCTACCAAATTACTCCAAGGGGGCATGACCCCTTGGAGTGAATATGTGTGCTATGTTACTCTCTTCTGACGTATGTAGGGATTTTGGCAGCTCTGAAAGCAGGCAATATTGAGGCCAAATAACCAAGAACCATGACTGTCATAGCTACTATCAATATATCCGTCCACTTTAGATGTATAGGATAAGCATCAATAATAAATCCATCAGGTACTGATATAATCCCGAAATTCCTTTGGGCCCAATAGAGCACGATGGCTATAACAATACCTAGCACGAGTCCGAGACCAGATATCATGAGTCCTTCAAGGATAAATAGATTTTTTACTCTCTCCTTAGTAAATCCCATAGACCTCAGTATAGCGACATCAAGCTTCTTGTCGAGCACTATCATCCACAAGGCACCAATAAGATTGAAGGCGACCAGGAGAATGATTAAAGTCATGATTAGATAACTTACCCATTTTTCAATGTTCATCAACTTGAGATAAGACTCATCCTGCTGGTATCGATTCTTTACTATAAAATCATCACCCATTATTTTCTCTATCTCAGCTTTTACTTTGTCAATATCAGCGTCATCTTCTATGTCAATCTCTAGTGATGAGAGTTTGCTTTTGCTATCAAGTAATCGTGATGCAAAGTCATATGAAGTAATCATGTACTGAAAATCATTGTCACTTTGAACTGAAAATACCCCTGAGGGATAGGTGAACATTGTTTTAAAGTCCTTGGCAAGGGGTCCTTTCTTTTTACGCAATGGCATATACACCTTAACTGGTGTCAGGGCATCTCCATGATTGATACCTAGTTTACTACTCAGTCCGGTCCCCAGTACGGAGTAATCTATGTCGTCTCCCTTCAAGATAAATTCTCCATAGCGAATGGTAGAGTCTATACGTGTAACATCTTTAAAATACTCGTCGACACCTTTGATCACTCCTACTTCTTGTGTGCCATGATATTCGAAAAGCGCAATTTCTTCGAGAGCCTTGGATACGTTTTTTACTTGAGAGATACTCTTGAGGGTTGTAAGCACACCGTCATCAATCTCAAAGTGCTTCCCTTCTTTAATCTCCACTTTAATATCTGGATTGAAATTATTGAGTAATCCAGAAATTAAGCCCTCAAACCCATTAAACACAGAAAGAACAAGAATGAGAGCAGCCGTACCCAGAGAGATCCCAAGAAGGGAAATCCAGGTAATCAGGTTTATCGCATTGGTTGATTTTTTCCCAAAGAGATACCTGGCCGCTATTTTGTAGTTTAAGTTCAATGTTATGGTTCTACTTATTGCAGAGGTACAATTTAATTTTCCAAAGCATCGTAAAACACTTCTTGAATCTTAGGTCGGAAATTTTCCTTACCAAACGAATTATTCTTCATTGATGGGTAAGTTCGATTTGACAATATGACGAAAACCATCTCACTATCAGGATCAACCCAAATACATGTACCCGTAAATCCTAGGTGACCATAAGTATTAGGTGAGGCCTCCTTGGACATGTTCATCTTCTTGCTCAGATTGAGTTCCTTCATATCAAAACCTATACCTCTTCGTGTAGAACGAGGATGTCTCGTGGTGAAGTACTTTATAGTTTCTTGACTGAGAATACGCTCACCACCGTACGTGCCTCCATTCAGTAACATCTGTCCAAGGACCGCCATCTCATACGTATTGCTAAACAGGCCGGCATGACCACTGATACCACCCAGCATTGCAGCTCCCATATCATGCACATGGCCTTGCAAAGTTTGATTTCTAAAGTACTTATCTATTTCCGTAGGGGCTATTTCATTTTTGCTCTTGAAAGCAAGAGGTAGAAATCCGGTATTGTGTAACTGTAGCGGACTGTATATTTCTTTCTTTGCGTATGCATACACAGATTCGCCGGTGACGTTCTGTATCATCCGATGCATTATGTAGAAGCCTAGATCGCTGTACTTGCAATTGGTTTTTGGTCGTAGGCTACAATCAAATATTTTCTTCCAGATGGTATCCTGATAATTATTGCGGAGGAATAGGTTGTCTGAGACTTGTAAAGAATAGTCTTTTTCTATGACCTTGCGATAGTACTCCTCTTTTAGTTTAGGATATCGTCCTTCTGTCTGTGTGTATTTGTAAAATGGAATCCACCCTCTCAGTCCAGCATGATGAGCAAGGATGTCTTTTATGATGAGGTTTTTCTTATTCGTGGTATCGGCTTCTACAATGTAATCTACAACGGAATTATTCACGTTGAATCTCTGCTGATCCTGAAGTTTCATCAGTGAAAGGGTAGTAGCCATCACCTTGGTTAGTGAAGCGACATCATAGATATCATTATTGGTTACTTTCCTATTCTTATTATATGTATGATGCCCAAATGCTTGCTGATAAATAACCTTCCCTTTTCTTGCACATATGATTTGACACCCAGGTGCAGCTTTCATCTTTATCATCACGTTTACTAGAGAGTCTATTCTCCGTAAGGTGTCTACATTGAATCCCATACGCTCAGGAAAAGTATAACCTAGACGATTGAGAGAAGGGCATTGAATGCCTTTTCCATAATGAAAAGTTGGAGATGCTGTAACTGGCAACTTGCCTGTGATAGATGAGACACCTACCATTGCTTGCGCAGCTATATCTTCCACGACATCATTTTCCTCATAGGCAAGTAAAATATGGTCAAACTCTTCGAAGTATTTTAATGAATAAGGACTACCGAATACAGTCAGTATAACTTGACTATTTTTTTTCAACTCATTCAATAGGGTCAATGTCGCGGCCGTCACTCCAAAATTCTTACTTGCATACTTGCTCATGTCATGAAGGCTGATGAATATGCGATCATAACTATTAAGTGATTTAATCAGGGAAGAACTTACCTTCTGCGAAAAATCTTTTGACATTTTAAAGTGATCGAGATCCATGTAGGAAGCTAGTCGATTTTGGAAAGTGGTGATATTTTTTGTGCCTATTGATAAAGAAGCGCTTCTCTGAGTAGTGAGATCATGTATAGGGATCATCGAAGATTTATTGGCTACACAGGTAATTGCATTAATATAGAGATCTTCAACAAGAGCCCGGCTGTCGGTATCATGTATATCCTTACCAATGGACGATAGTCCTCGGTTGACGGCTCTTTGATGTAATCCTAGTGCGTGCTTGGCTCGAAGGATTTTTTCTACACGACCGTCAATCATGTCTCTGGTGATCAAACCACCATCTAGGTATCCTTTAATTTTTTTTATTGCAAGAGCAATGTCATTAGGAAGTAAGATGATGTCATTTCCGGCAAGGAAAGCCTCCGCCTCGCCCATGCCATTTTTAAAATGTTTAGTAACTCCTTTCATATCCATCGCATCTGTAAATACGAGTCCCTGAAAACCCAAATCATTTTTTAAAATGTCGGTGATACATTTGTCAGACAAGGTAGTAGGTCTGTTACTTCTGTGATCGATAGATGGAATGCTTAGATGGGCGACCATGATACTTCCCACATTCTGGTTGATAAGTGCTTTGAAAGGGGCGATTTCTAAGCTATCCAGTCGGTTTCTGTCGTGCCTGATAATCGGAAGATCATAGTGAGAATCAACCGAGGTATCACCATGACCAGGGAAATGTTTGGCACATGCCATGATTCCGTTGTCCTGCATTCCTTTTGCGTAGGCAAATCCTTTGGCAGCTACATTGTATTTGTTCTCTCCAAATGATCGATTATTGATCACAGGATTTTTTGGGTTATTGTTGACATCAACGACAGGAGCAAAATTGACATTGACTCCGATGCGTTTGCAGTGATCTGCAACCTTGGTTCCCATGCGATAGATGAGGTTGTCATCTTCAATGGCACCTAGGGTAAGTTGTCTAGGAAAACTCATCGCCTTCTTCGGGAATCGCATGCCCAACCCCCATTCTCCATCAATGGCTATCAACATAGGAGTCTTACTAAGGTTTTGATACCGAGTAGTAATCCGTGCCTGCTCTACTGGGTCGCCTTGAAAAAAGCATATTCCGCCTATCTTGTATTTATTTATTTGAGATTCTATCTCGCCATAGTGTTTTTTGTCACCCTTACTGTAAGCTATTATCATGAAGATCTGGCCTATCTTATCCTCTAGTGTCATTCTGCTCATTTGCTCTTTTACCCATATATCAGCCTTTGAAACTATACGTCCGTTCTGAGCCGAACCTGTGATCAGCACAAGGTATACGATAAGTAATATGAATATTCTCTTCACCTTTCTATTGCTTTTTCTTTAACGCATTGGGGTCGATTTGCAATGCCTGATCTAAATATTTTTGACCTTTGATAGAATCGCCATAATACATGTACGCAGTTCCAAGATTGACAAATGCTCCTGCATCATTGGGTCTCCGGTCCTTCGCCCTTTCAAAATATTTGATTGCCTCATTGTGACGTCCCTCGATGCCATTCGCCACACCCAATAATCTCAATACTTCGTAATCATTGGGGCTGATTTCTTCAGCTTTTTGTAGAAATACAATTGCCTTTTTAAGCTCACCTTTTTCTTCACCATAGTACCTTCCGGCATCTCGATAAGTAACCCCTAGATTACTTCTGGCATCAGAAAAACCTGCATCAAGACGAAGGGCATTGCTAAAAGCCGTGATCGCCTCTTCGTAATTCTTTAAATGATAATGAGCGTTCCCTCTCAGCAAGTAGGCATTTTTATAGTTAGGGTGAATCTTCAAAGCAGAATCAAGATAGGTGAGCGCAGTGTTGAGTTGTGTTGTCCGAGCAATACTCTCATTGTCACTGCCTACCTTTTCAATGATACTTCCTCCAGCTGCATTCAAGACTTTTGCGCTACGGAGCGATGTTTTTACATCAGTTGTAAACAAGGTATAATTGTCTTGCCATACCATGTTTCTTGTGACCGTTTTAAACGAAAGCAATGTCAAGTAAATACAAGTGGTGATCCAGATCATGCGCTTTCCATATTTGTTGGAGAACTTAGAGAACAGATAAGCTACGATAATGGTGAATCCCAGTGAAGGCATAAAGAGGAATCGCTCAGACATATTAGTGCCTATAGGAAATACAATATTGGATACAATGGAGAGTGTGATGAAGTAGTAGACAATACCATAGCTTATTATAAGATGTTTTCTTCTGAAGTACCATATCAACCATAGGAGTACTCCCATGGTCAGCAATGATAAAATAACCGTCCAGTCTCCTATTTGCATGACGCCAACATACCTTGGGTAGTAGTCATGGGTGAGAGGGTGGGGCCATACAAGTAGCTGTAGGTATTTCCCTAGGGTGAACGTAATGGTTGCGAATACTTCGGCAAAAGAAAAATCGACATAATTGCTGCCCACAATTTTAAGAAATGGATTATTGAGTAATTCTCGCGGCTTTCCTCCCATGTCCATTCCCAGAATACTCGTCCTTATACCAAGGAATAGTATGGTGGAGACAATAGCAGGAAGGGTTGCTTTTATAGAATATGCCAGTTTTATCTTTCTGAAATAGAGTAAGGAAATCGGGATGATGGCCAGAAATGTGATGGTGTTTTCCTTGGACAACAATCCAAGAAAAAGGAAAACCCCGGACATCAAAAGGTACTTGTTCTTTTTTAGGTCTATGTATTTGATGCTTCCCCATAAGGCAGAGAGGCTAAATATCATAGCCATGATTTCATCTCTTCCTTTGATATTGGCTACTACTTCAGTATGTATAGGATGTGCTGCAAAGATGAGGGCAGCAATAAATGAGATGACGTGGTAGTGATCGGGGAATTGCCGTTGCAATAGGAGTCTCAAAACAAGAAAAATCACTATGACAGTCAAGGCGTATATTAAAACATTGATAATATGTCCTATCCATGGACGATGACCAAAGAGCTGCCATTCTACTGCAAACATCACCGGAGTCAGAGGCCGATACCTTCCACCTGATACCAGTTTATCTTTCCCTTCGGTTTTGAAAAACCCAAAGAAAGTGTCTTTGGTCAATAAACCGGGAATGCCTTTGATCCCTTGAGTTGTGTACATGTTGTCATAGATGACTATCGCATCATCTTGTGTGTATTCATGCCCTAGTGTATTGGCATACAACATAAATGCAAAAGCCGCCAAAACCAGAATTTGATTTCGAAGACCGCCCAATAATTTATGTTGCTTTGAATTTTTGATAACCAACCTGGATGACAAACAATCGCTAAAAGTACGGAATTACATATTAAATTTATGTTTAATATATATGTACGCAAAATGATGACTTGAATGTAGGTGTAGGGGATCCATAATTATACGCGTTAATCTTACTTCTTATCTAAGCAGGCAATGATTAAAAGATCTGAATGTTGAGGAAATTTAGAAGGAGTTAGATTGTGCGGTAATGAGGTTGGAGAGCTTGCCTTGAAGGCTTTGCCATAAAGAAAACAGGGCACTGGGTGGAAGGTAAGCCAACCACGAGTTCGGAAAGACTCAGCTATGGATGATGCAGAAGAAAGCGTTGAAGAACACATAAACTAAAAAAGGCAGACGTCTTGGTTGGGAGTGTGAGAGCTGTCATGATTCAGGCAAATACTGCACAGCCTTGATTTTGCTTCTTTGTATCAAGATAAAGAAGAGAATGAAACATATGCATAAATGACATCGTCTTCGAAAGATTGAACGAGTTTCACTATGAAATCAAGTTTAGGTGTGCTTGTTGTGAAATATCAGTGACCCTAGATTGTTGAAGAATAAGCGAAAACTTGAAGTAAATGAAACGCCTTGATAAGTATCAAATTTTCTAACTATTTTCACCCCTCACAATAACAATCATGAATCTCAAATATTTCCTAAACTTCCTGTCCCTCTTTTGGATTGCATCTAGTGGAGTTATAAGTGCTCAGAATAGTGATACGCCCAAGGATATATCTTCCAGTTACGTCATCAAAGAAGTGCATATAATAGCAAGCCCGGTGGCTCAACCTATTTTTGGCAACATAGTCATTGAAGATGGTCTCATAACCGGAATTGGCAGAGGGCTGATAGGTCCTTATGATGCCATTCACATTGAAGGAGACTCCATGTATGCCTATGCAGCATTAATAGATGCCATGTCTCACAGTGGTATACCGAAGAAAGAAAAAGAAGAAAGACCAGATGTCAAAGATCCTGGGAACCCTTCCGATGATGTAGCGGGAATTCTTCCGGGAAGATCAGTCACTGACCTCATGGACGTAAATAAGAAGACAATGTCTGATTTAAGAAAGAGTGGTTTCGGAATATGTCACGTCGTGCCTCAAGGAAATATGCTGCCAGGTCAGGGAGCGATTATGCTTACTCATGGGGATGATATCAGTGGTCGATTGCTCATGGAGAATGCATCATTGTACGCTCAGTTTTCTTCATCAAGAGGAGTGTTTCCCGCGACGATCATAGGCATCATGGCTAAATGGCGCGAACTTTATCACCAGGCAGAATCTGCAAAGAAGCATGAGGGTAAGTATTCAATAAATAAATCTGGGATGGTGCGACCTACTTACAGCAAGACCATAGAGGCGATGTATCCTGTGATCGAAAAGAGACTACCCGTGTTTTTTAGAACATCCAAGTCACTTGATGTGCATCGTGCGATGACATTATATGACGAACTGGGGTTCGATATCGTCTTGGCAGAATTGAAACAAGGATGGCGCAACCTGGATGAGATTAAATCGAAGAACATTCCCGTCCTGTTATCTACAGACTTGCCGAAGGAAGAGAAGAAAAAGAAAGACGAGAAGGAAAAAAAGGATAAAGAGAAGGATAAAAAGATCGACAAAGACAAGAAAGATGAGAAAAAGGACAAAGAAGAGGACTCAGAAGAAATAAAGTTATTCAAAGAGCGGAAAAGTAAATCTGTGGATGAGTATGTAAGTCAGGCCGCTGCCTTTGAGAAAGCTGGAATACCATTTGGCTTTTCTTTTATTAAAGGAAAACATAAGGACGTACATGCCTCTATAAGAAGGATGATAGAAAAAGGTCTGAGTGAGAAAGCAGCTCTTAGTGCGCTTACTACTTATCCAGCCAAGTTACTGTCAATATCTAGTGTAGTAGGAACCTTAGAAATAGGTAAAATTGCCAACGTGATCATTACGACCAAACCATATTTTGATGAGAAATCAAAAATCAAGTATGTCTTCGTCGATGGTGCTAAAGAGGAGTACGAGGTAAAAGAAAAGAAGAAGAAATCTGATGGAGACAGTTCGGGGATTGATGGTGAATGGGAGTTCACGGTAGAAGGACCTACGGGTAGTGAAACTCAGACTATGACCATTGAAAAAACAGGAGACACTTATAAGGTGTCAATGGCTGGTAGTGAGAATATGCCGCCAACCGTAATTGAAGATGTAGAATTGGACGGCAATGTGATGAACTATAAATTCGACATAGAGGATGGTGGTTTTTCATTTACCGTAGAAATAGCCTTAGAGTTTGATGGAGATGAGATGGAAGGAAGTGCCACGGCTGGTGATTTTGGATCTTTTCCTATCGAGGGAAGCAAAGTGAATCCAGAATATTAAGAAAAGGAAAATTGAAAATCATATATACAATCTTCGGAATTTTTATTTGCTATGGAATTATAGCACAACCAGCAGGAAGCATTCTTATAAAAAACGGTACCGTGCTTACGATTACCAAAGGGAATTTTGAAGACACGGATATCTTGATTACAAATGGAAAAATAGCCAAGATAGGCAAAGACCTTAGTGTCGGATCGGACACAAAAGTGGTCGATGCAAAAGGCAATTATGTAATGCCTGGCATTGTAGACGCCCACTCCCACCTTGCGATAGATGCTGTAAATGAGGCAACAAATCCTGTTACTGCTGAAGTATGGGTGGGCGATGCCATTAATCCCTATGACGTAGGAATGTATAGAGCTCTAGCGGGAGGAGTGAGTATCTCCCATGCGATGCATGGGTCGGCCAATGCCATTGGTGGTCAGTGTCAGACAATAAAGCATCGGTGGGGCCTTCATGATCCTGATGCCTTTAAAATGGAAGGTGCACCTAGGACTATAAAGTTTGCCCTCGGTGAAAACCCAATGCGTGTCCATGGTGAAGGAAGAAATATTACACCTCGTACCCGTATGGGGATTGAGCAGATTTTCAGATCTGCCTTCAGTGGTGCTCAGACTTACAAGCAATCTTGGGTAGACTACAAGGCAGGAAAGGTATCAGCGCCACCAGTGTATAATCACAGAAACGAGATACTTTCTGACATTCTTAATGGTGAGATACTAATTCACTGCCATTCGTACCGGGCGGACGAGATACTTATGCTGATGAATGTTCTTGGTGATTATGGCGTACACAATATTACTTTTCAACATGTCAATGAAGGATTCAAGGTAGCCCCTGAGTTGGCAGCCTTCGGTGCTCATGCTTCTGTATTCTCTGATTGGTGGGCATATAAGTTTGAAGTCTATTATTCTACCGCTTTCAACGCAGCCATACTTACTGAGAATGGCGTGGTCACGTCCATCAACTCGGATTCTCGAGAACTCATAAGGCACCTTTATCATGAGGCTGCCAAGACGCAGCGATATGGCAATCTGTCTGACAATGATGCTTTAAAGTTAATAACTATCAATCCTGCCATACAGCTAGGTATAGACAAGCGAGTAGGATCGATAGAAGTGGGGAAAGATGGAGATATTGCCATCTTCGAGAGTCATCCGTTATCTATCTATACCATACCGCAGATGACCATTGTGGACGGCATTGTGAGATTCGATATTGTAAATGATGTTGCTGATGTGCGAGTAGATATCGATCCTAATGAAGAAGCACCCACATTCAATGGTGAGAACAGACATGGTCATGACCATGAGGCAGAAGGTTGCATGCAAGGAGTTTATGAATACCTTTTTGATTCAAAGAATTAGAATTACTGCAGAAATTAAAATTATGATAAATCTATTGAGAGAGTCACAATTAATACTGAGAAATAGCATGTCGATGATAGGCATGTGTGTATGTATTCTTGTTTTGACTCAAGGTAGTGCGCAGCAGATTACACCATCGCAGAACGGGGAATTCTTAATGACGAATGCCACGTTGGTTACAGTCACCAATGGCAATATAGAAGGAGATTTACTCATCAAGGATGGGTTGATAGCTGATATTGGGGACATTGCACTTGGTGCAAATACAAAAGTCATTAATTGTACGGGTAAGTATATATACCCTGGATTTATAGACTCGGGAACCTCACTTGGACTCTCTGAGGTGGGTTCTGTTTCACTTACACAAGATCAAAACGAACTAGGGAATTTTATCCCTCATATGCAAGCACTTACAGCCGTAAATCCGAGCTCTGTAAACATACCGGTCACCCGAGTTAATGGTGTGACAACAGTCATGGCTGTACCTCAAGGAGGAAGGTTTCCCGGAACTGCAGCTTTGATCAATCTTCACGGATATACTCCGGAGCAGATGTATGCCGGATTCAAAGGGGTGGTGATGAATTATCCGTCGACTGGGAAGCGTGGACGATGGGACAAAAGATCAGACGAAGACATCAAGAAGGCAGAAGAGAAATCTACTAAAGAACTATCCGACATATGGGACAAGGCTGTTGCTTACGCTAGAATTGACAGTATTGGTAAAGCTGGTGGAATGACAAGAAACGACTACAACCCACAGATGGATGCGCTGCTTCCTGTTGTCAGAGGTAAGATAAATGTCATGATAAATGTCAATCGAGAGAAAGATATCTTGAGTGCGATCAAGTGGATCGGAGAACACAATGTCAATGCAATCTTAGTAGGTGTGAGTGAAGGCTGGAGGGTTGCAGAGAAAATATCCGAAGCCGGCCTTTCATGTATTGTGGGTCCCGTGCTTTCAAATCCTAGAAGAGGATCTGATAAGTATGATTCTGCTTATCGCAACGCCTCCGTATTGGCAAAAGCTGGTGTGAAAGTAGCTCTGCGTACCAACGAGGCTGAGAATGTCAGGAACCTTCCTTTCAATGCGGGATTTGCTGCAACGTACGGCATGGGTAAAGAAGAAGCTCTTAAAGCCATTACAATAAACCCAGCCGAGATTTTTGGCCTAGGAGATCTGTATGGAAGTTTAGAAAAGGGCAAGGTCGCCAATTTATTTATCGCTGATGGCGATCCTTTTGAGATGAAGACAGTCATCTCTCATTTATTTATTAATGGATGGAATGTACCTATCGAGAGCAGACATACTTTGCTCTATGATGAATTTATTCACCGCAATCCCGGTTTAAGCAAGTAATATGAAATTAGATAAAATAGTGGCAGTAAGTGGTATGTCTGGACTATACAACATAGTGGCATCACGTACCAATGGAATAGTCGTCGGAGACATGGATACCGGTAAAACACGATTTTGCTCGGTAAGGAAGCATCAGTTTACTCCTTTGGAAACCGTATCGATCTATACCCAACTGGATACGGTCCCTCTCAAGGATGTCTTTACCAATATGCGTGACAAGGCAGAAACGATACCCCCAGTGAGTATAAAGGGATCTTCCGGAGACATTGAGGCTTATTTCGCCCAGATATTGCCTGACTACGATGATGAGAGAGTTCATGTGAGTGACATGAGAAAGATCATCAAGTGGTATATGTTTTTGGATCAGCGACAACTACTGCTGGATAGCGATGAAGAAGAGTAGTTGATTTGGGATGTGGTAATTTGAAGATTTGAAGACCCACTAGAGACTAGGGAAGGTGTGTAAAACAAATTGTACGGATGTCAAGGTCCGTGATTAAGTCTAACATACAAGATGCAAATTTGTCGTTATATTCTAAAAGTGCAATTTGTTCTACACGCTTAAGGAAAGACAACCTTATTGTCGTCGCGATAAAACTTCAGTTGTAATTCTCCACCTTCCAATACGGCATAAGAGTAATAGTATATCCAATCCCCAAGATTAACATATCTGCTATGGCCATTAGATAATGTATAGTCAATAGGAAGATGGCGGTGTCCAAATATGAAGTAGTCAATATCACTTGTCTTTGTCTTCTGTTCAGCATACTGAACCAACCATTCTTTTTCTTTACCTAAAAATTTGTCGGGGGCAGGATTATGGTATCTGCTTTTTCCAGAAAAATATTTCATCAGCCATAGTGATAAATTGGGGTGGAGCCTGGCAAACAACCACTGACAGATTTTATTGGAAAACACTTTCTTAATAAATTTATAACCGTGATCTCCCGGACCCAGTCCATCTCCATGTCCGAGTATCATCTTCTTACCTTGAAGTTCTATGGATAACGGTCGGCGGTGTATAGGAATGTCAAATTCTCTCTGGAAATAATCAAACATCCACATATCATGGTTGCCAGTAAACAGTACAACATCGATTCCATTGTCTTTTAGCTCAGCAATTTTGCCTATCAGTCGAGTAAATCCTTTGGGAATTACATTGTCCCACTCAAACCAATAGTCAAAAATATCTCCGAGTAAATAGATCGCGGTGGCGTCTTTTTTTATTTCATCAAGCCAACCGACAATAATTTTTTCTCGCTCACTTGAGGAATGGAGAGCGTCGATACCTAAGTGAAAATCAGAGGCGAAGTATATTTTATCTGACATTTACTATGATAAGTCAACAAATCTCTTATCAGTCTCCATCACGGTACCACATGAGTTACAGGTTCTTAGTTTCTCATCGCCATAGTAATCGCGAAACCTGGGGAGAAAGTCCGTCTCTATGTTCGTCAATTTAAAGTAGGTGTCATGTAATTTGTTATTGCATTGATCGCAAAACCACATGAGTCCATCCCGCTCTTCAGCACTTCTCTTCAGTTCGACTACCAATCCGATGGACCCTTCTGATCTCATAGGTGAGTGTGGAACCTTTGCCGGAAGCAGAAACATTTCTCCTTCTTTGATGGGAACATCAACAGCTTTTCCATCTTCCTGTATACGTACATTGATATCTCCTTCAAGCTGGTAAAACAATTCTTCAGTCTCGTTATAGTGGTAGTCCTTTCTTGCATTTGGACCAGCTACAATCATGACGATATAATCTCCGGCTTTCTTATACAGGTTTTTATTACCCACAGGAGGCTTTAACTCGTCACGGTGTTCATCTATCCATTTTTGGAGGTTAAAAGGTCTTGCTACGGCCATGGTATAATATATTTATGGACTAAAGATAAGTATAAAGTAAAAAGTAGTTACAATGTTCTTTATTCCATCCTTTGGCTTAATTCAAAATAGACATTTGAGATAGAATAGTCCTCTGTATCTAGCAACCGTCGGGCTATATCGAGCAATATCATGTCTTGTTTACGACCTTGATTCAAGGCTACACTATAGGGAAGATCTTCTTTAAATGTGACCATACTGTACTTAGAATAGTAATCAGAAAACGCCTGTTCCATTGCCAACTCTAACTTCCTCTTAAAATTAAAAACAGGGTCGGCTGTATGTGCAGCCATTTCGTAGAAATTCTCCTCTGCTAAGTCGGCTATAGCATCAGCATCTTTCTTTCTTGATTGCTGGTAACTACTTAGTGCTTGAGCGAAGTCATCATTATGCATGTCAAGACTTTTGTCTAGTTCCACACAATCTTCAAACGAACAATTCATCCCTTGGCCATAAAACGGGACGACGGCATGGGCAGCATCACCCATGACAAGGACCTTAGAGTATGCCGTCCATGGAAAACACTTGATCGTACCTAGAGAACTTGTTGGGTTGTGATGATAATCCTCTAGTAACTGAGGCATGAGTTGCAATGCATCGGGGAAATTGGCCTCAAAGAAAGCAGTTATTTTTTGGTCAGTATCAAGAGCATCAAAACCATTATCACCATCAAATGGTAAGAATAGAGTAACCGTAAAACTACCATCGAGATTGGGTAGAGCTATTAGCATAAAACCTTTTCTTGGCCAGATATGCAAGGCATTTTTTTCTATTTGGTGGGACCCACCTGTACCTGGTAGGATGGAAAGTTCTTTATATCCTGTTTCTAGAAAATTTTGGGAGAAACTAAAACGAAGTTGGTTTGACAATCTGGACATAGACTTTCTTACAGCAGATCCAGCACCATCAGCACCAATTATCAGATCTGCTTTATACTCCAGTTGGCCTTGGTCAGGAGAAGAAAAATGAGCGATCCCTTGGCTAAGATCAACTCGCGTACAGGGAGATGAAAAGTGAATAGTAAGATTCTCGTATTCATCTGCCTTGCCCAGCAATAGCGTATTGAGACCTGGTCGAGAGATGGAATTGATAAAGTCACTTTCTCTTCCGCTATACCTGTAAAGCTTTTTTTGCCCATCGGCAAAATGTATCATTCTCCCATACATGGGAATGGTAAGTGCTTTTGCACTTTCTTCAATACCGATCATTCTCAGTGCTTTCAATCCCCTGTCAGAGAGGGCAAGATTTATCGACCTACCGGCATCTAGTTCTTTTATCCTGAGATCATCTCTCTTTTCAAATAAATCTACTTTGTGACCACGTTGTGCCATCTTGATTGCGATCATTGTACCACACAAGCCGGCTCCTGCAATTATTACTTTCTTATTCATTGAGGCAATTATTTAATAGTTGGCAAAAAGTTAGCACTTCCTTGTATGTGTTGTAAAGAGGGACAGGAGCAATGCGGATGACGTCCGGTTCTCTCCAATCAGCGATTACTCCTTTGGACGTCAGATTGTCAAAAATAGATTTGTCAGCATCGATAATCTGGATCGATAACTGACATCCTCGTTCGCCAGGATTTGAAGGGGTGATGATGTTTATTTTTTGAGATTTCAATTCCATCAGTAGAAACTCCAGATATGCGGTCATAGTGGATGCCTTATCGGATAGTGCGGTCATTCCTGCTTCTGCAAAAATGTCTAAAGAAGCCCTGATAGCTGCCATTGATAGAATTGGTGGATTACTCAGTTGCCAGGTTTCAGCAGTATTGATAGGCATGAATGTGTCACCCATCTTAAACCTTTCTTCTTTATTATGACCCCACCAACCGTGAAATCTCTTGATATCAGGATCATGATGATGACGCTGATGGATAAAACAACCTGATAGACTGCCGGGGCCGGAGTTGAGGTATTTATAACTGCACCAACAAGCAAAATCCGGTCCGTCGTCATGAAGAGTTAACTTTAGGTTGCCTGCACCATGGGCCAGATCAAAACCGACTTTGCATCCTTTAGCATGGGCTGCTTCGGTTATTGCTTTTAATGGGTATGCCTGCCCAGTGTAGTAATTTACAGAACCTATCAGGACCAAGGCTATTTCTTCACCGTGAGTTTCCAATGTCTCATGAATGTGGTCACGTGACACATATTCTGTTCCCTCTTCAGGCCGCAATTCAATCAAGCATTCTGATGGATCAAAACCATGAAATCTAATCTGAGATTCTACGGCATATCGATCCGATGGAAAAGGGGAGTACTCAACGAGAATTTTGTTTCTCTTGGTAGTAGGGCGATAGAAAGAAGCCATCATGATATGGAGGTTGACAGAGAGGGTGTTCATGACAATTACCTCGCTAGGTAAGCCACCGACTACCGCGGCCATTTTCTCAGTGAGGAACTCATGATAAGGGAGCCATGGATGTCGCCCATGTATGTGGCCTTCTACTCCGAGGCGTGCCCAGTCTTCAAGCTCTTCCTCTATGTATGATTTTGTTTGCGTTGGCTGTAGCCCAAGTGAATTTCCACAAAAGTAGATATATGGTGTCCCGTTAGAATTCAATGGCAAATGGAACCGATCTCTGAAAGACCGTAGTGGGTCTTCTTGATCCATCCTTTGTGCAAATGCTATGTCGTTTTCAAAAGTCATTGGTGATCCTTGTTAAGGTTCAATTTTGTAAAATAATTGTGTTGTGTTATGCTTCAAGCCATCTTGATAAAAATAGATCATAGACGGAGTATTCTGAGCCATCTTTTGTCAATTCCTCGTATACCATTTCGGATTTGACAAGATACTGCAGGGCTTGATCTGCTGAGCTGATAGCAATATCGTACTTTTTTGTGAATTCTGAGGTTCTTACCGTACGTACTGACGATTCTTTAGCGATCGCCTCTAATACTTTGAATTGATTTTTTGACAATATCTTCTTGTAACTGAGGAAATTGAGTTCAAGCTCATTAAGAATTTGTCTTTTGACTTTTTCGAGGTCGGTTTCTGTTATTTCTACTTTATCTAGTGAATACAGTCTGTTGCAAATGTATTGTACGTAGAAAGTGTGACCCTTGGTCCATTGAAGAATGTTGTGGGCTACCCGCTCATCAATCTTTTGTCCCCCTTCAGAGAAAAGTTTTTGGATAAAATCCATATATGCCGGATAGGGAATCTCAGGAACAGACATTTGTTGGACTGTCCTGTACATTGGACTTTTGGGATCATTGAATAAATCGAGAAGTATGTGTCTCTGGCTTCCGCAAAATATGATGTGAATATTGGGATTTAACTGAAGGTGCTTCCTCAGTGTGGCATCAATCTGTGTGCTTTTATACTCTTTGATTTGTTGAAATTCATCGATGGCTATTTGGATCTTTTTCTTTGTACTGCTCAGCATGTCAAATAGAAGATCCATTGACATTTTGACTTCTTCAGGTTTATTGATGTCAAGCTGTACAATGGGGTTTCCAGTCAGGGTATCAAAGCTGAACTTGGGTTGATATTTGGCAAAGAATTCACTGACGATTTTTATTACCGTGTTGCGATTTTTGGAGATGCTTTTGAGACTTGCATTGACCAGTGTATTTACAAAATCAGTATCTGATGAGGTGTCTAGCACGTCGGCATAAATGCATACCTGTCGCTTCTTCTGAAGATGATAATGTAGGTGATGGATGATGCCAGTTTTACCCATCCGCCTCTTTGAGTGGAGTACAATGGGCCTTTGATTCTTTACGGCATCCAGAAGGTTTTTTAGTTCTTCTTCTCGATCACAGAAGTAGTGAGGCCCTCCATATTGATATATAAAAAATGGATTCATGAAACTAAGATAGTAAAGAGCTGGATTGTTACATAAAATATGTTACATAATTTATGTAACATAAAAACAGTAATAGAAATGTCGGTGGGTTAACTAGCCGTCAATCCATCTAACGACATTGTTCTTGACGATCAAACTTCGATCTTCGACAGTAATAAAACCAGACTCAACCGCTTCATCAAGCACTTGGCCCGGATAACAGTCATGTCCTATATCCAACTCACCCAGAGGGTAGGGGTCATCAAGTCCAAAGACTATCTGGTCCACACCGCTCCGCTCCACCATCAGGCGGAAAGATAAAACGTCATGGACCAAGGTGTCGAAGAAAAGATTATTGACGCCAAGGCTGTCTTCAGGATCAGTAGCGTCTTTAAATAAATCAGGCCTTCCGTAATATCCTTGCTTTCGTCGACCTATGTTGATCTGACCATACTGATTACCGTGAGCAAAACACACTCGAGCATTGGGATACATCCGATGAAAACCACGAGAAGTAAACATATGAAAGGCGTCAGCCGTCTGCGCACACATCCAGATGAGATGAAATCTCCAGTATTCGTCTCTGAGCTTTATCATCTTGGGTGCATCATAAGGATGAACCTCTATGGCCAGACCGAGCTCATCAGCAAGGGCAAAGAGAGGCATGGTTTCTGGGCAAGCAATGGATACCCATGTATCATCCATTAAAAAATGTGTTGGCAGGCACATCACCTCGAGCCCTAGCTCATGGACACATCTGTCGATTTCTTTCAATGCTTGATCAATATGGGCAGGCTGAACCACAAATCCCCCAGTAAAGACTTCAAGATGCTCAGCTTGTACACGAGCATGGAAGTCGTTTTGAAAGCGGATAATATCACCGCAGGTATCTTCACCCAGACCGTTGCAATAAAGCTGAGAAAGCGTAATCAGGACTTCATGATCGATATTGTTTTCCGCTAACCACTCGATCTTTTCATTCAGAAAAAAACTCTTGTCGGTGATCGGTCGTTTCCAGTCATTCTGGCACATGAATTTTCTGTCCGCATCTACCCAAAAATATTTCTTATCACGCATAAACCGAGGGATGTCCTCAGGATACGGAAGTAGATGCCCGTGAGCATTGATACGATTATATGATGACCATTCTCTCATCAAGAATATTTGATGCACACATTTTTAGGCTCCGTAAAGAAACGCAAGACCTCAAAACCACCTTCCCTACCTACTCCGGAATTCTTTATACCTCCAAAAGGAGTACGCAAGTCTCTCAACAACCATGTATTGATCCATACAATGCCTGCTTCTATCTTGGCGGCCATACGATGGGCGCGACTTAGATTAGAAGTCCAGAGCGTAGAGGATAGCCCGTATTGTGTACCATTGGCAAGAGCAAGTGCTTCCTCTTCGCTAGAAAAAGATTGGATGGTAACAACAGGACCAAAAATTTCCTCTTGATTCGTTCTGCATTTACCATCAAGCCCTCCTATCACGGTAGGTGCTACGAAGTATCCTTGATCATGAGGTGGGTCTAGGATGATTCGGTGCCCGCCAGTGAGAACGGTGCCTCCTTCTTCCTTGGCAAGCTCGATGCAAGAAAGTATTTTATTCATATGTCCTTTCGATACGACAGCCCCCAGATTAACATCTGTTGAAGGATCACCGATGGTCAGTTGATCAACTTTTTTTATAAAGTCGTCCTTAAATTTTTCAAAGATTGACTCTTCTACAAGAATTCTTGACCCACAGAGACAAATTTGACCTTGATTGGCAAAGGATGATTTTACGGTGGTAGAAAGCATGCGGTCATAGTCACAATCCGCAAAGATTATATTGGGATTTTTCCCACCCAACTCTAAGGATAGCTTCTTGAACATAGGTGCTGCAATGGAGGCTATCCGCTCGCCAGTCTTTGTACCACCCGTAAATGAGATGGCTTTGATGTGTGGATGTTTTACAATGGGTTCTCCTACTCCTAGACCACTACCATGGACTATATTCAATATGCCGGGTGGAAGTCCCACCTCTTTACAGATCTCACTGAGGAGATAGGCAGACAGGGGAGTGACCTCTGATGGTTTAGCCACCACCGTATTCCCAGTCACCAATGCCGGTGCTATCTTCCAGCTAAATAAATACAACGGTAGATTCCATGGAGATATGCAGCCTACGACACCTATAGGATGTCGAAGCGTATAATTTATAGATCCATATGACTCGTGTGATTCCGAGGCAAACTGCGTGATTGCATTGGCGTAAAACCTGAAATTGGCCGCGGCCCTTGGAATATCAATATGCTTTGCCAAGGCGAGAGGCTTTCCATTGTCCTTTGATTCAGCCTCAGCGAGTTCATCAAATCTGGCATCTATACCATTCGCAATTTTGTGCAAATAGGCTGATCGTTTTTCTATGGAAAGGGCAGACCATCCTGGGAAAGCATCTTTAGCAGCCTGGTATGCATTCTCCACGTCGTCGGCCTGAGAATCAGGAATGTAACTATATATCTCACCGGTCGCTGGCTCATAATTATCAAGATGTTTCTTGACAAGGGGTGGGACTAATTTGCCATTAATATAATTAAGTAAGTGCATGCTTCTGGATTGTAGAATTAATTCTATTGAGGTTTAAAGGCGATGACTTTAATTTCGATCAGTAAATGAGGGTGGGGGAGTTGATGAACCGCGACGGTGGTACGAGTAGGTCCGGTATGATCAAAGTGCTGACCATATACTTCATTATATTCTCCAAAATCATTCATGTTTACCAAAAAAGAAGTAACGTCTACGACATCTTTTAGGCTAGCCCCCTCAGTTTGTAAGATAGAATCAATGTTTTCTAAGACGGCTTTGGTTTGAGATTTGATATCGAGAGATGCGGTGCCTAGGTGATCTACTTGAGCTCCAGTAATAGTATTATCAGGATTTCTACTACTCGTTCCAGAGACATAGATAAAATCACCTACTCGTTTGAGATGCGGATACTTTCCACGAGGCGTCGCCTTGTCTTTGAGGACTTTACTGGTTGGCTGCATGTCTAGTTCTATTTGCGGGAAATTTACAACAATTATATCCGCTTTAATAATGTAAAAGCCCCAAATAAAAAGGGCCTTTCACTTCTGAAAGACCCTTAGTAATGCTGATCAAATACAAATTAAAACAAGCTATATGTTTTTAATGTCATGTACCCTTAAGACTGATAGAAGGGTAGGCAGGTTATCATTTGAAAACGGATTAAAACTTGTTTAACAGAAGGTTTAAGAAAGTATTAAAGACGGAAAAACATGTGGTATTGCCATATAGTATACCATAACCTATGGTATTCGCCATATAATCTAAGATTGACTAAACGTAACTATCGTCGTCGTCCACAGGTGTTTTCTGAAGAGCTGGTGGCGCTGGTGATGTTGGACTGGCAGTCTTTAGATATGACTTTCTAGCTACTAAACCTACCAAGACTCCAAAGACAAATCCACCAATGTGTGCCCACCAGGCGACTCCACCACCACCGCCGCTAAGACCTGGAATGAGTTGTTGAACAAACCACAGCCCCAAGAATATAAAAGCAGACATGTATATGACTCGGAAGAAGAAGAACACTTTGATATTGGATTTTGGAAACATAACCAAGTATGCTCCCAGCACTGCCGAGATAGCACCACTGGCGCCCAGAGCTGGGATGTACCTCGCACAAGCCACCACCTGACCTGCCACTGCAGTTGTAGGACAAGGGTTGAGATTAGAGCAAGGAGTACAACAGTCAACAGCTCCTACACCGCCGGTACTAAAAAATATATGTGCTAGAGATCCCGCTAGTCCACCAAGGAGATAGAAACCCATAAAATTGAAATTACCAATGGTCGCTTCGATGTTGTCTGCAAAAACCCATAGAAACATCATGTTTCCGATGAGGTGCATCCAGCCGCCATGCATAAACATAGAGGTAAGCACAGTAATCCATCGGTTGCCGGTGAGTATCTCATCAGGAATGGCTGCCCATTCACAGACAAGCTGCCCTGGAGAGGTTAGTTGTAAAAGGAATATTGCTACATTAAGTGCTATGAAGCCATACGCAAAATAAGGCTTATGTCCACCTCTTATCTGATCGTCACCTATGGGAAATACCAATGTCTATTTTTTTTGTAAAGCTATCAATAATCTATTAAGATAATGTATGATATCAGTATTGGAATGATTGCGTCAAAATAACAAATAGACTATATTTGCGCCGATTTTTACTCCCGATGAGAATTGGGAATATTTATGCATGGCGTGGTAGCTCAGCTGGTTAGAGCGTCGGATTCATAATCCGGAGGTCGAGTGTTCAAGTCACTCTCACGCTACAAAAAAACCTGTAAGTCATTGATTTATAGGGCTGTTTATTTTTGGTTGTCGTTTTGGTCGTCGCATTATCATCATTGTAACCATTGGATGAATATTTGCAGGTTGACTCAAGTGCATATTTCAGCAATTTTGTTTTGATAAACTTAACACTTGAACCTGTTATGTATCCATTTCAATGGTCGAAAGTCCAATATTGATACTAGTTGTGTTATTGATTTACGAGGAATTAACTATATCTCATTGACAGATTGATTAATTAGTTTTATTGGAGAATTTTGATTGCGTTATCTAAATTAGCAAGAACGATATCAGATGAAATACAAGAAATCACTGAGGGCAGACGGATATTTAAACGATTTTCACAAGAAGAGCAGTCAGGCTTCAGAAGAGGCGGTAAAATCTATGCAGGAGCGGCCGCTGTCCAAGAAAGTGAAGCAAGATCAAATAGCCCGGCACAAGAGGCAACGCAATCTAGAATAATAAGAAATTGCGCTGCTTCCAAGAAGGTGGTACAACCTACTCAGAAGCATTTGCCTCCTTAAAAGAGAGGGAGAGCAGGTACGCCGAGTTAGAAGATTAACCACGGGGACAATGTCCGAAGATTAGGGTTGAGGATGGCCCATATCAGTAGACAATCAATCACTTCCAATACAAGACATAATAATGTTTTTGGGAATTCTCGTATTTTTTCTTCCAAAAACGTAATAGTAATGTCAATGCTTTACTTTGATGTTATTTTTGATACAATTCTTCTCGTTTGAATTCCATTAATAAAGTATTATACAGCAACTGTATGCTTTTCATTCCAATAGTGTGATAAAATACACATTATTCGTTATCGCCAATAATGTGAAGACTTGATGGGTTGCCCTGATTCTTGCTATTTCAGGCACATGAAAAACCTAGTCCTCGCCAATCCTCTCCAGCCCTGACTTGGCCTTTTGGTGAATGCTGTTCTTGTACTCTTTTGGAGACATGGCGAGACACTTCTTGAAATATTTTTTGGCCTGACCTTTCTTGCTTTGTGACTCGTAGATGAGGCCACATTGTAGGGCTGCATTACAAGCGTAGTGCGACTTGTCATTCTCACCCTTGTCGATCGTCGAGTCATAGTATGACAAGGCATCGACATAATTCCCCAGTGCATGAGTTACCCTCCCCAGTCTATAGAAATACTCTAGCTCGGTCGATTCATGTGATTCCAGGACATAGGATTTTCGGGCCAATAGATTATAAGCTTGTTCATAATATCCACCATCATACAATAGTCTCGCTCTCAAAAGGTCGGGTATGGGGATCGTTTTATCCTTGGCTTCCTTGAGGGCTTGCTTGTCTTCATCTACAAGATCGTGACCTTGGTCTTGACAACGTGCCATGTAGTACTTGTACGCAGCAATATCTTCACTAATCAATAGCTCGTACCATGCCAGCTTCTGATATGCTTCTTTGATGTAGTGGCGACCTTTGAAGTTATCGAGAAACTTTTCGAGATAGACCTTTGCCTTGGGATCTAACTTGTATAACCTTGCTCGACCTTCTAGAAAATCCAAATAGTAGAATGGCAATCGACCTCCATCCATGGGTCGGGTCAGAAGAATGTCAAGTGCTTTTTCATTCTCACCGACTTTTAGAGCAAATGACGCCATGAGGAAGTTGACAAGGGAGCTGCTAGTAGGGTCAAGACCAGCATGCTCAAGATACTGCCACGCCTCCTCCTTCTTGTTGTTTTGAAAATACAAGATATATGCGTAGATGGCCGCTGCTTCTTCCCTGAAAAGGAAATCATTCTCCTCAGTATATTTAATGACCTCTGTTATTTCCCTTGTACCTTGTTCTATCGAGCCATCTATTCCGAATACAAATCTAAACAAGCCAGGGATCGTCTCAGCCAACGCATGGATGGCACTAAGACTCTTCTTATTTGCAATGAAATCTGGATGTAGCTTTACGTTCTTGTTTAAGAGTTTATATGCGTTGTACGCCTCTCCTGAGGCGGTGAGAAACTCTTCAAATTTTGCACGAGCTACAGCCCAGTGTAGCTCAATCTCAGCCTGAGAAAAGAGATAATATGGTGATGACTTGTCACCGTATTTCTTTATCTGTTTGATGCGAGCCTTCTTGTTTTTCTTTAGTTTGTCAAATTCTTTCTTGTCTTCATTGATAAAGACGGTGAAGAAATCGATGTAGTCCTCGATGAGGATAACCAACATGTTTTCAGGGTCTTCTATTTTGATTTGATCAAGGATAGAGTGGGCATCATCAAACCTCAATTCTATCGTCGCCTTGTAGGCCTGACGAATGGCGGGCGTTTCATGAAAATGAGAGGCCGTCAAAGAGGCCATCTGCACTGACATGATAATAATTATTACAAGTAAAATTCTCTGCACGTACTTTCTAACGCTAATTGAGTGATGAATATTCATAAAAAAGCCCCGATCACAAAATCGAGGCTTACTTTAACTTTCTTTTAAAGAATCATTCTTCTGTTTCTATACCTGCGATCTCGTCATCGACAAGCACTCTTCCGCAGTGCTCACAGGCAATTACTTTTTTACGAGATTTAATCTCTATCTGTAGCTGTGGTGGTATTCTGTTGAAGCATCCTCCACAAGCATCTCTTTTTACTGTTGCAACAGCCAGACCATTGCGATAGCTGGTACGAATCTTATCGTAAGCACCTACAAGTCTGTCATCTAGTTGATCTCTAAATACCTTTGACTCTTTTCTCAGTTTTCTTTCTTCTTTTTCAGTTTTCTTGATGATCTTTTCTAGTTCTACCTTCTTTGCTTCCAGATCTTTCTCACGAGAAGCTAGTTTTTCTTTAGATGCATCAAGTGCTGTATTTTTCGTTGCTTTCTTAGCATTTTCTTCACCGATCTTCTTTTCCGATAACTGGATTTCAAGGTTTTGAAGCTCGATTTCCTTTGTCAAAGCGTCATACTCACGATTGTTCTTGACATCTTTAAGTTGCTTATCGTATTTCTTGATGAGCGTCTGTGACTCTTTGATGTTGGTCTTATGCTTGGTTATTTCGGCATCTATATCAGCCGCGTTTTCCTCGAGTCTTGCTATTCTAGTTTTGAGGCCTGTTAGCTCGTCTTCGAGATCACTTACTTCCATAGGCAATTCACCTTTCAGTACAGCAATTTGGTCGATGCTCGAGTCAATTTGCTGTAGGCTATAGAGTTGCGTAAGCTTGTCTACGACACTAAGTTCTTTGGTTTTAGTAGCCATAAATCAGTAATATTTTATAGGATTTGTATTAATTTTTGTGCAATGGGTCGCAAAGGTAGGAAATTTCTCCTTTAAAAGGCCACTCAAGAGATCGATTGTATATTGTTCTGACTCATAATGACCAATGTCTGCGATGACTATTTTCCCGTTTGAATCAAAGAACTGGTGATACTTAAAATCTCCAGAGATAAAAATGTCAGCATTCTGAGATATGGCCTCACCCAGTAGAAAACTGCCTGACCCCCCACAAAGAGCCACACGACTTATGGGCTTTCCCATTAGCTCGGTATGTTTGATACAATCGGTTTTCATGGTCTTTTTAAGATGGTTCAAGAATTCACGTTCATCCATCGGTGAGTTTAGTAAGCCAATGCAACCAGAGCCTATGCCTGAGTCCTCTTTAGGGGCAAGGATTTCAACATTCGTCATGCCTAGGGTACGGGCGATTTTTTCATTTACCCCATTTTTTAAGACATTATCTAGATTAGTATGGATAGCAAAAATGGCTACATCATGTTTAATGGCCTTTATTACCGTCTTTTCAATATAATCCGCATAAGTCAATGACTTGAGACCCGAGAAAATGATCGGGTGATGTGCAACGACCATGTTGCATCCCAGCTCTATTGCCTCATCTATGACACCCTCTATGGAATCCAGACATACAAGGACACCCGCCACCACTTGATCAGGATCTCCGACAATCAATCCAGCGTTGTCATAATCCTCTTGATAATCAGGAGGTGCAATGCTATCGAGATGTGCTTTTATATCTATTATCTTGAATTCCATTATGATTTCATTTTATCTATCAACTGGGTCGAAGACTCACCATCATGAAAACTTAGACTCTGGACCTTTCCTCCATAGGATAATACGTGGTCAGATCCTACGATCTGATCTGCTGACCAGTCTCCTCCCTTTACTAGAATATCTGGATTGATCTCTTTGATCAACCATAACGGTGTGTCTTCTTCGAAGATGATTACATAATGTATATGCTGCATTGCGGCCAGACATAAAGCTCTCGTATCCTCATCCTTTACAGGTCTGTCTTCGCCTTTGAGTCTTTTTACCGATGCATCAGAATTGACACCGACGATCAATGCATCACCCAGTGACGCTGCTTCCTCAAGGTAGTAAATGTGCCCCTTATGGAGTAGGTCAAAACATCCATTGGTAAATACGATTGTCTTTTCCTCCTTTTTTAATTTCTGGATGGTTTCTCCCACTTGCTCGTAGGTCAATATTTTGTCACTGGCTGTCTTCACTTTTTCCGATTATAAATGGGTAGAAAGATAAGGCTAATTATTCCGAATACTACGTTCCCAAATATTTGAACAGAGAAGAAGACGATATTGGCAAAAGAAAATCCATCACCTTGAGATATTCCGTAGAGGGTCAGACTTTCATTGACTAGGAAATGATAGGTACCCATTCCACCGGGAGAGGGAATGACAAATCCCATGGTCCCAAAAACAAAAACCACCAAGGCTTCCAGCGGTCCTAATAATGATGTCGGGTCAAATGAGAAGAAACATAAATAGGTCATCAGGTAATACATGATCCAGATGCCGACCGTATACCCTATGAATAATTTTGGATTTTTAAGATGCATGACCGATAAAAGTCCTTCTTTGAGTCCCTCAAGAAATGTTATAATTTTTCTCCATAGTTTGCCAAAGACACTGCCTTCTTTTGATCTTGAAAATAGAAACAACCCGATCAGACAGGACACGACCACTAACCAAAACCACAATGAACTAAGGAAGCCAAACTTAGATCCAAAATCTCCATTGTCAATCAGGTACGTCCAGATAGTATCACCTTCAATCAACAATGCCAGACAAATAAACAAGGCAAACATTATAACGTCGATTGCCCTTTCTATAACAAGGGTACCCATAAGTTTCTCGAAAGGGATATCTTCATATTTACTCAATGTCAATGGTCTCAAGACCTCACCTGACCGAGGCAAGCCAAGGTTGGCAAAGTAAGCTATCATGATCGTACCAAAGGAATTAATCAATCTAGGATAATATCCCAATGCATTGATCATCTGGTTCCAACGTAATGCCCTGAAGAGATTACTAACCATGAATGCAAACAACACGATGACCAGCCATAATATACGCGTGCTTTTAATGTCAAGTATTACCTTATCTATTAAAGAGCAGTCCTTTGCTGCTATACCTTGAAGGATGCATTCTTCTTGATAAGCTGCATCTTGCTTTTGATAGACGAGGTATAGAATGAAAAAACCAAAGCCGAAGAACAACGCGACTTTCAATGCATTGATCAAATACTTACTCAATGTTAGCTTTGATTCAGCTGATTATTGGAATCTGGAAATATCGCAACAGGGGTATAATTTGTGCATTCCTCCGGTGTCATTAAGGCATATGAAATGATGATCACGACATCACCTACTTCTGCTTTTCTAGCAGCCGCTCCATTGAGGCATACAACACCAGATCCACGATCACCGGCTATAACATAGGTTTCGAGTCGTTCACCGTTGTTGTTATTCACAATCTGTACTCTCTCACCTGCGTATATGTTGGCAGCTTCCATGAGGTTTTCATCTATAGTAATGGAACCCACATAGTTGAGATTGGCTTCTGTGATAGTAGCTCTGTGAATCTTAGATTTATGTACCTGAATTAGCATGGGCGCAAAAGTAATATTTACGCATTACATAATGCGAAATCAGGGGGATTAGTTCACGGCAAGTACTTATCAGAGTCTTCCTTTCAACACCATGTTGTCAATAAGTCTGACATTACCTGCCCAAGCTGCAGTACATGCAACGATCAATGAGCTGTCAGTGATTTTTTTGACAGACTGAAGGCTTTTACCATCTACGATATCAAAGTACTCCGGTTTCAATCCACACATTTCTATGATTTTAAGACTGCTTTTTGCGACGGTTTTTATTGAAGTTGCTTTACATCTTTCTTTTGCAGATAGTAGAGTCTTATGAAGACATGTAGCTTTCTTTCTATAAGATGGAGTAAGTCTCGCATTTCTAGAACTCATAGCCAAGCCATCCTCCTCTCTTATTATGGGGCAGACAACGAGTTTGGTTTTCAGCCTAAGCTGCTTCATCATACTCCTGACAATCGTAAATTGTTGAAAATCCTTTTGACCCATGTACAGTCGATCCGGTGTAGTAATGTCAAGAAGTCGATTAACCACTTGCGCCATACCATCAAAATGCCCAGGTCTAAACTTTCCTTCCATTACATTGTATAGGTCACTTAATTCTAACTTGAGACTGGTATCCACATTCTTAGGATAGACTTCACTTACTTTTGGAGCAAATAAAAAATCGAGTCCAGCTTCTCGGAGTAATCGAGCATCTTTTTTCAATGTCCTAGGATACCTAGCCAGGTCCTTTTTCTCATTGAACTGAGTAGGGTTTACAAATACGCTACAGACCGACACGTCATTATCCTCGATCATTCTCTTTACCAAGGAGATATGACCTTGATGTAGGGCACCCATCGTGGGAACAAATCCTATTGAAGCTCCATCCTCCTTGAGTTGATCTAGATGTCTTCTTAGTCCACGTACTGTCTTTAGAATTTTCATTTTCTATTGCTTATCAATTCTTTAATTTTCATTACCACATTCCTTCAAAGAGGTCAAGAGACCTTTTGTTCACCTTTCTTTGAGTCGAAGGTTTTCAACCTCTCGACGAAAACAAGTCTATAGTTTTCATTACCTCATTAGTCACTACTCCCTAATCCATACCACTTCCTCAATACATCAAGTGATTTTTTGCCCTGAGGAGTATAATCTTTATCCACATAACCTTCATGCCCCATACCATCAGGAAACCATTTCCATAGAAATCCTCCGGCCCAATAATCGGCTTCATAGAATGTAGATAACAAAGCATCAATGGCATTTGCCTGAGCAGTTTGGTTAGTGTTGAGATCGTTGATTTTTTTCTCTAGCTCCCATGACTGGTAAGCACACCCATCTACCGTCAGATAGCCATATTCTGTGAAAAGAACTGGCTTACCCTGTCTCCTGGAAAATTTTCGAATCTTTTTTTCTACTGGTTTCCAGACTTTTTTAAGTTCTGCTACTGTTGGGGTCACTTGGTCGGTCAAAGGAAAATAACTACTGATTCCTATATAGTCTAGTGCATCCCAAAATGGCACATATTGGTAGGCATCCCAGTTGGACGAGTAGACTAGCTGGCCAGAATATATACTTCTGACCTCCTTGATGAGATCTCTCCAGAATTTTTCTCTCTTCTTCACCGCTTTGACATATTCTGTCCCAATACAGAACATCTCGACATCTTGGTGAGCGGCTATTTGAGCAAAGTTCATAATATATTGTCGGTAGCCTTTCTCCCAATTGAGCCAATCACTTTCGTCCTCAAAATCCATGTTGCCGACCCAAGACCCATGCATGTATACTTGTGGTTTGAGCATGACCTTTAATTCCGCATTATGAGCTCTTTTTATGCTTTCTTCGATGCCCTCAGATCGCTCGCCCCACCACTGCCATTCAAGGTCAAAGACGACATCAGATGATCCTACCTGTGTAAATCCATAGGGTACAAATGCCACCCAATCAGCCTCCGATGCTTTGAAATCTTCCAATGCCTTGTCTGAGAATGGTTTGGGAGGTGCTACCATGGTGATGCCATCGACTATTGCATCCAGTTTCTTGACATAGTCGACGTTCTTATCACCTTTGACAGCGAAAAGAATTATAATTACTACGGGAATGATAGTTGCTATTCCTTTCATCTGTTTAAAATTTTTTGCCATGCAGACAATCTGCAAAAAAATCTTAATGCATTCAGTAATTCACATAATCTTGTTTCAACCATTATCGAAATGGTATGGTTAAAAAATGATTAAGTTCATTTCAAAGATTTTGCAAAAATAAGATCGTAATTAACTTAATTGATATTAATATTCCACCCAATTAATGCATTGCATTAGAAACCATACCGAGATAAATCTATCATGCAAGGAACGTGATAAAATCAACTGACAACATGTTATTTGATAAAAATGGAATTAAGATGACAGAAGTTCATTGCCATTTTGCAAGAAAACTTACTCAAATGAATGGTCATTTTATTCCAAAAACATATGGACAATGCGTTGATTATTTACTCTTTCCATACCTTGAGTTAGGATTTCATTAATTCCTAATGCAATAATTGGGTTCCATGCTATACAAAAACATATATGTCGCCGCGACGAACCAGCATGTTGGTAAAACGACTTCAACACTAGGTCTTGTCTCTGCTTTTATGAAAAAAGGATTGCAAGTAGGATACTGCAAGCCAGTAGGGCAGCAGTTCGTCGACATCGGTAATCTCAAGGTCGATAAGGACGCCATTCTGTTTGCCGACCTGATTCATTTTGATATAGAACCCGACCTACACAGCCCAGTGATCATAGGTCGTGGTGCTACCAAGATGTTTCTGGATAATCCAGCTCAATACAATCTTGAAGAAAGAATCCTGGCTGCGGCAGAAAAACTATCAGAAGAGAATGACTTGGTAATATATGAAGGGACAGGGCACCCAGGTGTGGGTAGCGTTGCTAACCTATCTAATGCAAGGGTCGCTAAGATATTGAATGCTGGTGTCGTGATGATATTGGAAGCGGGTATCGGTAGTAGCATTGATATGTTCAACATGACAACATCTATTTTTAGGGAAGAGAATGTTCCCATTATTGGTGTTATTATAAACAAGGTGAAGCCTGATAAGACAGAGATGGTCGGATCTTACCTAAGAAAATGGCTGGAGCCTCTATCCTATGACCTTCTGGGCTTACTTCCATACGATCAGACACTTGCATTTCCCGTTATATCTACAATATGCAGTGCTGTCGGCGGCACCATCACCTATCATGCTGAATCATCATCTAATAGGGTGGCAGATATTTTGGGCGGATCGTTGATTGATTTAAAAGTTCTCAAAAAATCAAGAGATCTTCTGCTCGTAGTTGGTGCCAGATCAATGAATGATGCCATTCTCAAAATCCAGAAAATAATGGAGGTCAATCATCAGATCAAGAATCCTCTTTCTGGGATCGTGGCAACGGGCCAGGGATTTATAGATCAAAATTCTATGGCGTTTATTGAGAAATACAAAATACCCTTGATCAGGACTGACCTTGATACGTATGGATCAGTAATTAAGATCAGTAGAATAGAAGTGAAGATAAATCGGAATACCCCGTGGAAAGTAAAAAAGGCCATTGATCTCATCGAACAAAACGTCGACCTCGATAAACTTCTAATACAAATATAAGTTCATCACGAAGATCCGAAATTTTAACATTTGAAATATGTGACTCTGTATTTGCCCTTCGTCTTAAAAGGCGGAAGTTGTTCTATAATGATGGGCTAGCGCGACGGTCACTTATTTTAATGAATTCAGATACCCTATAAGATATTAAGTGACCGGGACGCTAGCTTTTTTTTATTCATACAAGAGTACTCCGTCTGCCATAAACTTCAATTCCACAACAGGTTCTGTAATTTTTGCAATCTCTTCGGCACTCTGTCCTTCGTCCTCAGCGTAATGTTTGAGCTCATCTATAGTGGTCGTTTCTCTGTAAGCCTTTCCCCTCATCACTACCTCTTTACCAGAACAATCCTTAGGCAAGAAAAATCCATAGTCTTTAAATTGGACAAACATCTCTTCACCTCCCTCTGATCCGGTATTAACAATATTGGCCCAGCATCCTTTTGTCTGACAAACTCCAGTTACTGTACCTCCTACTTTTACAGTAAGTGAATCTTGATTCTGCAGTTTGGCGATAACCTCGTCAACAGACAATACATTCGAATCGTCGATTTTATCACCGAATATGCTTGCATTCTTACCTGATTCAAGTGAGACTTGTACTCCTTTAGGATCATTCTTACATGAAAACATCAAGAACATTCCCAGCAGAAAAATCAACATACTTTTACCTTTCATCTATTTTTTTTAGAGTTAACAATCTACAAAAATCGTAAAAATATTTGTTATGATATTTGATGCGAAATCATATCTTTGCGATCCTTTTTTAATTGACAAAGTAAAACTCACTCTTAATGCGAAATTACGAAGTGACTTTCATCGTCGATCCAGTACTGTCTGGCGATGAAATGAAAATGACAGCGAAGACCTACGAAGATCTTATAAAAGACGAAGGTCTAAAAATAGTCCATTTGGATTCAATGGGCTTGAAGCAACTTACCTACCCCATACGCAAAAGATCTTCAGGTGTATACTATTGTATAGAATTTGAAGGTGACAAAGGTGCTATCATCCCTAAACTAGAACTGGCACTCAGACGAGATGAGAGAATCATGAGGTTTCTCACAGTCAAGCTAGATAGATATGGGGTGAAGTACAACGATGATAAGAGAAATGGTCTTATTGGTACACAAAAGAAGGAGGAGGAAAAGAAGGAAAAAGCAGCTTTTGAAGCTAGGTTGGAAAGTGAAAAGAAAACCCAACCATCTGCAAAGAAAGAAGTAGCTGAAACACCAGCTCTAGCTCCAGCAGCAGTTGCTGAAACGATCGAGGCACCTGTAAAGGAAGCAGTTGCAGAAACCACCAATGAAACGCCAGCTCCAGCAGTAGTTGCAGAAACGACCGAGACACCTGCCAAGGAAGCCAATGATGATTTGACGAAGATCGAGGGTATAGGTCCGAAGATATCCGAGGCCTTGGTGGAAGCAGGAGTATCAACATATTCCAAGTTGGCAGATTCTAATTTTGATACGCTGAGAGGTATTTTAGATGGTGCAAGTTCTACTTTTGCTCCGCATGATCCTACTACTTGGCCAAGACAAGCTGGCATGGCAGCCTCAGGAAACTGGGAAGAATTGAAGACTCTTCAAGATGAATTATTGGGAGGAAGACCCGAAGCATCAAGTGAAGAAGAATAATCCACAAAAAAAATTGAAAAATGGCGAGTAGAGAGGAAATAAAGTTTCTAAGTAATCCTAACATCGGCAAGACAAGAAAGAAGTATTGCAGGTTTAGAAAATTTGGAATAAGACATATAGACTATAAGGATCCTGACTTCTTAATACAGTTCATTAATGAACAAGGGAAACTTCTCCCAAGAAGAATTACCGGTAATTCATTAAAGTATCAGAAGAAGGTTGCTGTAGCTGTTAAAAGAGCAAGACACCTCGCGATGCTTCCTTACGTCACTGACTTACTTAAATAATCTGTCATGGATATTATACTATTAAAAGATGTAGAGCAATTAGGCTTTCGGCATGATGTCGTAAAAGTAAAAGCTGGGTTCGGAAGAAATTTCCTGATTCCTAAAGGTATTGCGATTCTTGCTAATCCTGCCAACAAGGAGAAGCTTGATAAAATCAAATCAAAGGAACAAGAAGCGGAATTGGCAAAGATCGATGATTATAAAGCCATGGCAACTGACCTCGAAGGAAAAACTTTGAAGATAGGCGTCAAAACGGGTACTTCTGGGAAGATATTCGGTAGTGTCACCAATATTCAGATCATGAATGCGCTCAAAGAGCAATGTGATCTTGAGGTAGATCGTCGTAAAATAGAAATTAGCGAAGAAATTAAAGAGATGGGTACCTACTCAGCTGCACTTAATCTACACCCGGATGTGCAGACCTCTATTGACTTTGAGTTAGTAGCAGAGTAATCTCTACTCCTTAGATAAAAATCTCACTGTAGGGAAAGGACCCCAGTCTTTAAGATTGGGGGTTTTGCTTTCATAGATTATTGAATGCAGAGTGTGACGTTGTGGTCTACATTTTAGAAATCTAAAAATCACACAGGTGTCCGTGCTTCTTTAACCACTTCTCCTTCTTTTTGTAAGTGGGGTCAGCAGTTGCTACTATCTTCCAAAATCGATGAGAGTGATTCATTTCTATAAGGTGGGATAGCTCATGGATGATGACATAATCAATGACATCTACGGGAGCAAGTAGGATTCTAGTTGAGAAATTAAGATTCCGTTTGCTTGAGCAGCTTCCCCAATTGGACCTATTATTCTTAAGACGTACTTTACCAATCCTCTCATTAAAATATTTATCGTTTATGGCATCTACTCTGGAAGAAAAGAGAGACATTTTGTCTCGAGCCAGTACCCTGCTTATAAGCGTCTGAATTGTACGATTTCTGTCTCTTCCGACTAATGATTGTGAAATGTATAGTCTCATATTCCCATCAACCATACGACCACTTGAAGCCTTATTATTGGTTGCCATAAGATGGACATCAATCCTGCCTCCGATCACGTCCAGGGTGAAATGTTCCGGATATTCAACTAACTCATATTTTGTGACTAGACTAGGTTTCTTGGAGAAGTGCTTTTTAGACCATTCTATGGCTTTTAATATCTCAGCTCTGATTCGATTATCTGAGAGGGAGGAAGGTAATCTAACGAGTATTGCATCTGCACCCATAGATACATGAGTGCTTCTGCGCCTTTCAGCATAAACCTCTAAGGGAATTTTAATACCATTGTAGTCAAAGGTGTCAGATAGTACCTTAGGCATGCTTATTTTCAAGTTCTTTCATAGCATCAACTAGGACTGACACACTTTCTATCGGGAGGGCATTATACAGCGATGCTCTGAAA